>OZ250147.1:0-2632251 GCA_965237555.1 Amylibacter sp. | reverse complement strand
TACAAGCGAACGATAGCCCATAGGGGTTATCTGTGACCCATGTCGATGCCAGATGTGCTCGGCACCAAAGCTACCTTGCCCTTTTTCAATCCCAAACTTCAGGACAACTGGGGCCTCTTCAATGGTGTAGTGAGGGTTGCTAACACCGACGACATGACCAAAGATCGTTCCCCCATTTGGGTGGTTTAAAAGAGTATTCTTCAATTAGGTCGTACCTTTTCATACTCCCTATCCGTCCCCACTCGCGTTGCAATGTCCATTCACCAAACAAGTTTGGGAGAACCGACATCCGATAGTATCGCGCTAAGTTCCTGTCTGAGTCATGTTTTTCAAGACGGGTTTCCATTACTTACAATGAATCCTGATAAGTTTCCCACATTAATTCAATGAGTTGACCCTGTGTGATGCCCAGACGTTCGGCTTCACTTGCAACGGCTTCCCCAACTTTTGGAAAGACTTTTGGATGTAATTGATATGTCCTTGGGCTTGGCTTCCGCCCTGGCTTCTTTCGTGGAGTGCGATCTACGAAGCCCCTTGCCTCACCGACCTCATCAACCTTCCGCACGTCCGCTGGACCTGTATCCTTGGGCCGCGCTGTGAGGCCTGCTAGTCTATTTGAGCCGCTCATACACTGCCTCCGTAAATGCGGTTGCGTTCAGTAATGCTTTGTCCACCTTACCGCCGGTCACAATGTCTGGATTGTTCAGCATTGCAGTAAGATCACCGCCATAGGCAAAAAGCTCTGAGAATGCGGCACGGGCTACAAGAGACGGTTCGATCATGTCGATCCCTGCCCCACGCAATTGGTTTTCCAGCTCTTTCTGCACCCGGCTTTTCACCGCAGCGCTTGTCTTTGTCAGAACGACCGCGTGTTTGATCGTTCGGCTAAGAGCTTCTTCCTCTTCTTTGACAAGCGCCAGTGCCTCCGATCCAATCTCGGCGTCCAATGCAGTTGGCTGCATCGGCACGATTACCAAGTCAGCCTGTGAAATTGCGCGGCTTACCAATTGCGATGCTACGCCTTCAAGATCGACGATCACGATCTTACCGTCCCCGTCAGAGTTTTTGATTGTAGTCACAATCTCGGAACGGCCCACGTCACTGTGAAGTGTCACGCCCTTGGGCAAACCATGGGATGCCCACCGCGTGAGGGATTTGTTTGGGTCACAATCCAAAGCAGTCACGTCAGCACCCATTCGAGCGAACTCTGACGCTAGCAATACTGCGCAAGTAGATTTTCCAACTCCGCCCTTAGGGCTCGCCATTACGATGACTGGCATTTAACTAACCTGTTTTATTTCTCTTACCGATAACGTATCAATAACCGGTTTTAAATTCAATACCCATTATATTTCCGACACCGGATATATTTCCATTATCCAGCTTAAATACATTACCGGATTTATTTTCATAACCAGTATTAAACCTGATTATGGGCGGCCTCTTTTTTCAAACCAGCTCTCACAAAACTTGATGTAGTGCTTAGTCGGGTGTTTTGGCTCAATCTCTTCCTTGCCGCACCAGCGACGCCATTCATGTTCTAGATGTCGGGTGTCCCAGCCGGGAGCCGCTTCCCGCGCTGCATCGTATGCATCTGACTCTAGCCGTCCTTCGAACACCTCTTCTTGTGGGACAGGACCGAACCACGTGAGTAAAATACAGCCTGAGAACCCTCAAGGCGAAGACTATAATCTGGGATATGGTCATGAGCGGTATCCTCAGCAACGATCTTAGAAATAAGGCGTTTGAACTCCTTGTCAGTAGAATAGGAGCCGCATTTATCCTTGAGCTTAGTCAGACCAATTGCCCAACGCTGCTTGTATCCACAATGCTTCCGCGCAATCTCATATAAGCGACGTTCCAACGGCTTTCGAAGCCGGAAATAGTTGCGGCTAAGCGTGAGGACTTCACGAGCGTTGATCGCATTGAATACCCAGTCCGACAGCTTGACTTCAATTTCCTGCATCCGACCATCGCGGGTTTCCCGAACGATACGATAGCGGTCAATCAAGCCAAAACCGTCCAGCACTTCCGTGTCCGCCGTGGTGATGTTTGTGGCAATGCGAGTTCCGGACAACCGTTCAAACGCAGCCCTGAGCTGTTCATAACCACGTCCATCAGTACCTCTATTTGTTGAAGTAAGCAGATCAAATGCTTTAAAACGCACCGTCTGATTGACCTCGCGACCATCATTTAAAGCGGCAATGACTTGGGAAATACAGAAAATCAGAATGTCACGGTCATATACTGTTGCCAGCCCTTTGACAGACGGCACAACCTCCACAAAAACGTCACCATTCTCATATCGACGGATATTTTTGTCCGGCTTTGTGGAAATCGAGAATACAGGATGCTCCATTGATGCCATGTCACCCTTGGGCGCAGCATCAAAGATATCGCAGACAAAAAAATCGCCTTGCTGCATTCGGTCCGGGAGAAGTATCCGTGTTGGTCAAGTGGGTTTTTCAGCCCAGATCCGGTCATCTCGTAAAAGGACATTGGCGAGTACAACAAGCTTTCTCATGATAGCAGTTATTGCCACTTTAGCCGGTTTACCGCTTTTAATCATTTGATCGTATTTCTGCTTGCTGCTCAGGTTGTGACGAATGATGCAAAGCGCGGGCATATACATTGCGCGCCGAAAGAACGCCCTTCCACCTTGAATACGTTCTTTGCCCTGCCACTTGCCTGATTGGCGAGAAATTGGCGCGAGACCTGCTAAGCTAGCAGCTTGCTTTCCTGTCATTGTTCCCAGTTCAGGCATTTCAATGAGCATAGAGAATGCCGTTGCTTGGCCAATACCAGGAATGCTTATTAGAATTTCAAACTTTCGTGACAGGCCTTCGTTTACATCAATCATTTCGGCAATGATTTTGTCGATTTTCTTTACCTGCAAGGTTATCTGTTTCTGGCGAGCCCTAATTTGTATTTTGAGCACTGCATGTACCGTTGTTTGCGCACGTGTTTTTGCTGCGGCATTGTCTTTTATGAGTGCGCGTCGTGCCGTTAGTAACTCTCTGAGAATATTGATGTTTTCAGATTTGGGCTCTTGTGCGGGCAAATCCAGAATAGAACCCATTTTTGCAAGCATTGCAGCATCGACACGATCTGTTTTAGCAAGCCTCCCAGTCGCTTCCGCAAATCGCCTGGCCTGCCGTGGATTTACCTTTGCAAAGGGGTGTTTGTGTCTTGCCAATGTGGCTTCAAGGCTGCGGTGGTAAGCACCCGTTGCTTCAAAAACCACAAGAACTGTATCCCGTTTCTTGATCCATTTGATTAAGTTTTTTTGCCCCAGATCATCATTGGGATATTGGTAATGTTTAGAGCTGGACAACTCAAAGCAATCTAAAGTGCCTTTGGAGATGTCGATGCCTATTGTATGTTGCATTGTCTTCTATCTACCTCGTCTTGTCATGCGAGCCCAAAGCCCATGTATCCGTTCAGGTTAGAGAAAAAGACGGGGGCGACCATACTCCTCAACGGTCCATCACGACCAAGAGGGAACCGATCCGACCCCCGCCACTGCACGTCATAAATAACCTGACGGGCAACGGCCCCCGTATCGCACAAGAGCCACGTCCTGGATAAGACAAGAGGGAAGTGTTAAAAAAGGCGGCAATCTTCTTTGCAGGCCAAAGCCGGTGAGGTTCGCCTTTATCAACACCTGGAAAGAAGAATGGCCAGTTGAGTTTCTGTGCCGCGTTATGCGGGTCACATCGCGTGGCTTCCGCGCGTGGCGGGTTCGCCCTATGAGCCAGCGTCAACGCGGTGATATGGTAATTCTAGCTCATATCCGTGAGCAGCACCGTTTAAGCCTAGAGAGTTACGGACGGCCACGGATGACCGAAGAGCTGCAGGAGCTGGGAGTGAACGTTGGGCACCGGCGCGTGGGCCGTCTGATGCGTGATAACGGCATCAAAACCATCAGGACCCAGAAGTATAAGGCCACTACGGATAGCAATCATACGTTCAACATCGCGCCCAATCTGCTTGATCAGAATTTTTCTGCCACTGGGCCAAACCAGAAATGGGCAGGTGACATAAGCTACATCTGGACCAGTGAGGGCTGGCTGTACCTCGCGGTCATCCTCGATCTTTACTCACGGCGGGTCATCGGATGGGCCGTCAGCAACCGCATGAAACGGGATCTGGCAATCCGCGCGTTGAATAATGCCGTGGCCTTACGCCAGCCACCCAAAGGCTGCATTCATCACACGGATCGTGGCTCGCAATACTGTTCAAATGACTACCAAAAGCTCCTAACAAAGCATGGCTTCGAAGTATCCATGAGCGGCAAAGGGAATTGTTATGACAATTCCATGGTCGAAACATTCTTCAAATCCATCAAGGCGGAGATGATCTGGCGCAATCGTTGGGAAACAAGACGCCAAGCCGAAGGGGCGATATTCCAATATATCAATGGGTTCTATAATCCAAGACGGCGGCACTCGTCACTGGGTGGCAAAAGCCCCTTGGCCTTTGAACGAAAGGCTGCATAAATGAGTTGGGAGACCGGAACGTAAGCGGGACAAGTCCAGTGGGACTTCGTGTACCTTTGTTCCGATAGACCCAACTCATGCCATGGGCCTTCAATCAAGCGTCAAGCTGAAATCTGGACGCGCTGTGCGTACCGCTTACAAAGTTAGGGCAGAAAGTGTCTACAATTCTAGGGGCTATTCAATTCTCGTCAGCCGAGTTGCTAAGGTTACCCAATTCTTGTGCCAACAACGCTCTATATTGTTTGGGTGTCATGAGCCCTCTGGCGACAACTACAGTTTCAATTGACGTGTTGTTCTGCTGGGCTTCCTTGGCGACATCGGCGGCAAGGTCATACCCAAGGCCCGGCACCAAAACGGTTGCCAATACCAGACTATTTGAGAGCAATTCAGCGCATCTTGCTTGGTTTGCAAGAATTCCATCAACGCATTTTGTGCGTAGAGTAGCCATTGCGTTTTCTAAGATCCGCATGGATTCCAAAAGATTATATGCAATCACTGGCTCCATGGCATTGAGTTGCAATTGCCCTGCTTCTGCGGCCATTGTGATCGTCATATCGTTACCGACGACTTGATAGGCCACTTGGCTAACAACCTCAGGAATAACCGGATTTACCTTTCCTGGCATGATGGACGAACCGGCTTGGACGGCTGGCAACTCGATTTCACCAAAGCCAGCCCGTGGGCCACTGCTAAGTAAACGTAAATCGTTGCAAATTTTGGACATCTTGATCGCGATGCGTCTGAGTAGGCCCGAGAATGAAACCAAAGCGCCCATATCAGACGAGGCATCAACAAGATCATCTGCACATCGCAATTTATAGCCTGAAACTGTGCTCAAGTGCTCTACGGCCAGTTCGGCATAACCCACGGGAGTGTTTATTCCTGTTCCAATAGCAGTGCCGCCAAGGTTCACTGCCTTTAGAACCTTGGACAGGTCGACCACTCGGGAAATTTCTTCCTGCATCGCAAATGAGAACGACATGAACTCACGACCCAGCGTCATAGGAACAGCGTCTTGAAGTTGCGTTCGGCCCACTTTTTGGACGAACTTGAATTCTTCGGCTTTCTTGCGGAATGCATCGGCGACGCGCTCAAGTTCCGATACCAGCCTTTCGCTCTGCGCTAACACAGCAAGGCGAATAGCGGTTGGGTACACATCATTTGTCGATTGAGATTTGTTTACGTGGTCGTTTGGGTGAACAGGCTTGTTACCCCCAACTTTCAATCCAGCAGTCTCGGCACAAATGTTTGCAATGACTTCATTTGCATTCATGTTTGTGGAAGTGCCTGCGCCCCCTTGGATCATATCAACCACAAAATGATCGTGGTATTTTCCGTCTATGATGAGTTGACACGCTGATTTAATGTTGTTCGCTTGATTTTCATCCAAGGCCCCCAACTCAGCATTGGCCGTCGCAGCAGCAAGTTTCACCATCGCTAAGGCAGAGATGAGATCCGGAAAGTGATCGAGACCGACACCTGAGATTGGAAAGTTCTCAACTGCTCGCAGCGTGTTAATGCCGTAAAGAACACTCGACGGGGCGGTAAAAAGTCGATTCCTCATGAGAGTCGGCTGGGTTATAATTGTGCATGTTTACTTTACGCGACCGACGGACCGGAGAATTGTTTGATCGCTGGTCCGATTTCGGGGACAAACGTCGGCGCCTGATGGAGCAATCCTGGGCCGGGGTTTTTCGGAACCATCTGCTTGTCGAACTTCCGGTTGACGATCTTTGCCGTCACCTTGATGAACGCATGGGCCGACCATCGAAGGATCTACACGTTGTCATCGGGGTCTTGCTTTTGCAGCAGCTGCACGATCTGAGCGATGCAGAGACCGTCGAGGCCCTGGCCTTCAATATGGCGTGGCACTATGCCTTGGACGTGCGCAGCGAAGCGGACAGCTATTTCTGTGAGAAAACCCTGCGCAACTATCGCCGTCTGTTTATCGAACAAGGTCTCGATGAATTGCTGTTCCGGTGTTTGACGGATCGGCTGGTGCAGGGGTTCTCTGTCGATACCAGCCACCAACGCATGGATTCGACGGCCCTTCGTTCGGCGATGCGGGCGCTGACACGACTTGGTATCGTTGTTGAGAGCATCTCGAAGTTTGCCCGTGAGCTTGAGCGATATCATCCCGGTCTGCACGAGCAGATCAGCAAGGAGGTGATCCGCCGCTATGTCGATCGCGAGGGTAATGGCGCGTTCGCGAATACGGCGCCGAGTGTTTCAAAACGCCGCCTCGGCGAAGCGGGTCAGGATCTCCTAGCCCTGGTGCTGCAATTCCGTGACACGGCGGCGGCAAAGCTTTCCAGTTTTGCGATCCTGGAGAGGGTTCTGCGCGATCAGTTCGAGATCGTTGATGATGAGTGTGGCGATCGTGACGCAACGCGCGCCGCGATTCGAGATCCAAAGGATGTGCCGTGCGATACCGTCGGCAATCCGGCCGACCCGGACGCGAGCTACAACGCGCACAAGGGTCAGGGATACATGGCGCAGATCGTCGAAACCTATTGTGAAGATGACAGTAACGAGGCGGTTGCCGCGACACCGGACCTCATCACCCACGTGGAGGTCCACAAGATGACGGTGCATGACGGCCATCGCTTGGCCGATGCGCTGGATGATCTGAGCGAGCGCGCGCTGACGCCGGCGGTGATGCTGGGTGATTCACATTACGGTTCCAGTGACAACATGGCTCTGACGCGCGAACAGAACATCAATCTCGCGGCGCCCGCGCGACCGCCGAAAGGCGCCGTCTCGGGACGGTTGACGTTGGAGGATTTCACTCTCAACGAAGAAGGCTTGGTCTTGCGCTGTCCCAATAACGTCGAACCGGTTTCAGCCTCGCTCGCCAAAGCCAAGCTGCAGGCCCGTTTCGACCTTTCCATCTGCCAAAAATGTCCCGATATACTGCGATGTCCCGTGCAGGCGGCCAAGCGTGACGGCCAATTTTCCCGCTTTCAATATACCCCGGACAGGGCTGCCAACCAAAAGCGCCGGCTTTATGAACAAAGCGATGCCTTCCGCGACGTCTACAGATGGCGGGCCGGCATAGAAGCGACCATGTCGCGATTAAAGTACCAGATGAACCTGGCTCACCTACGCATTCGCGGCATGCCGGCCATGCGCTACGTGGTCAATCTGCGTGCCCTCGGCCTCAATATCCAACGCTGCGCGGCAATCGCACCATAAAAAACGAAGCCAAGGAGAAGCCAAGGATAGGTAATATCAGGTTTTATCCACCAGCAACGCGGAGACAGGCAAATATTCTTCACCGAACCGCAAAGACCTGTACAAGCACGCCATCGGCCAACAACTTTTTACCGCCCCGTCAATATCTGCTCATGACTTCACAAATAACCGGAGGTTTCTATTCCCGGAATGGGCGCGCGGCGCTGATCCGGCAGGTTGTAGACATGGTCTTGTCCGACCACGACCCCTATGAGTTGTTCGAAAAATCATGCGCGGCTCCTGTGCAACAGTTGCGCGTGGTCAAGTGAAGAAACTCCTCTAAGAGCATTGAAAACTCACTTTTTTTGTGTAGGGTCAAAAAAAATAAGAGGCAGTTTTGGCAAAAGGGGCAGTTACCTTGTCAAATGGATTCAGACCCCGGGCCGGGTTAATGGCCCTTTTCGTGTTGGCGTTCGCCGTGTCGTCCTGCGGCTTGCCGCGTCCCGGCCCCAGCAAGCGGGAAATATTTGCTGGCAGTGTTCAAAAGCAGGGCAATGCCTACATCGTCTCGGTGAATGACCGGGTTGTGCAGGCGACCAAATCCGCACCAAAAGTTGGCTTTGGCAACGACTTTCTGAAAGCCGGCCAAATCGCTGCGGATACCATTCGCGCGGGTGATGTCTTGTTGGTCACAATTTACGAAAACGTCGAAGAAGGCTTGCTCGGGACCGCCGGCACTCCTTCGGCGCTGACCGAATTGCAGGTGGATCAGACCGGTCATATCTTTGTGCCCTACGCGGGCCGCGTCCGCGCTGCGGGCAACACTCCGGAAGCCCTGCGCCTGATTATTACCCGCAAGCTTGACGCTCAAACGCCTGACCCGCAGGTGATCGTGGCGCGGGCCGCTGGTGACGGCTCGACCGTGTCGATTGTCGGCGCTGGCGGACAGGGTGTGTTCCCGATTCAGGCATCGACCAACACGCTGTCCACAATGATCGCTTTTGCAGGCGGCGTAACAACTGACCCGGAAAACACCCGGGTTACGGTCATTCGGAACCATCACAAAGGGACTGTCTGGCTGGAAGATCTGTACGAAAACCACCAACAGGACATCGCTCTGCGCCCGTCAGACCGTATTCTCATTCAAGAGGACAAACGCCGGTTTACCGCCTTGGGTGCCACAGGTGTACAGGCGCTGGTAGAGTTTCCGGCTCCAACGATGTCAGCAATCGAAGCAATCGCCCATCTGGGTGGTCTGAACAGTTCGCTGGCCGATCCAACCGGTATTTTCATTTTTCGGGATGAAACTGCAGAATACGCCAACCGGGTGCTGGGGCGTAGCGATTTTCAGACGCCAAAACGGTTTGCCTATGTGCTGGACCTCACGGAGCCTACCGGCGTGTTTTTGGGGCGCGACTTCCAAATCCGCGACGGCGACACGATCTACGTGACCGAAGCACCCTACGTGCAATGGACCAAAACCCTGTCGGTACTGACTTCCAGCGTTGGCGCAGCCAGTTCGGTAAGCACCGCAACATCGGGATTGACCGGTAGCTAGCACCGGCGGCTGATCGTATGACGAACATCAAATCCGCGGGCGATCAAATGCGTCGTCCGCGGATTTTCGCATTCAGCCTCGGCCTATTGTTCAACCGGCATTTGCGCAGGATGATGAAAGCAAACAGCTGGCGGGTTTCGCTGGGTTTGCCGGGCAAAGGCGACGCAGTGGCGGTCTGGGGACGAAAGCCGGTTTCAAATCGGGGTTTTGCAATCGCGCGGTGGCGCGGGGTGCCGGTGATCAGCTTTGAAGACGGGTTTCTGCGTTCGGTCGAAACCGGACGGCAGGGTGCGGCGGGCCTCTCGCTGATCCATGACGACAAAGGCATCTATTTTGAGACCGGGCTTCCAAACCAATTGCACGACTTAATTCTGCGGGCACAGGACGCAACCGAGAACGAATTGCTACGAGCCGAAGAGGGCATCTTACGCCTGCGCCACTTGCAATTGTCGAAATACAACGCATTTCCACTGAAGGAACCTGATTTTCCGGACAAATTTGTTCTGGTAATTGATCAGACCCGCGATGACGCGTCGGTTTTGGGCAGCGGAGCAGATGCAGGCAACTTTCAGAAAATGCTGGAAGCGGCGATCAGCGACCATCCGGACCTGCCAATCCTGATCAAAACCCACCCCGAAACATTGGCGGGAAAACGCAGTGGATATCTTG
Organism: Amylibacter sp.; assembly: GCA_965237555.1. Classification (GTDB taxonomy): domain Bacteria; phylum Pseudomonadota; class Alphaproteobacteria; order Rhodobacterales; family Rhodobacteraceae; genus Amylibacter. The sequence continues at coordinate 2,622,351 of OZ250147.1, read as the reverse complement.
ACGGCGAAGACCATGGCGGGCGCGTTCAATTGCTGCTTTCGCCGATTTCGCCGTGGCAACTATTTGACAAGGCTCAGGCGGTTTACTGCGTGTCATCACAACTCGGTATGGAAGCGATTTTCGCGGGCCATAAACCGGTGGTTTTTGGCCGCGCGTTTTACAGCGGTTGGGGCTTGACTGACGACCGCCACCAGGATTCTGAACCCATCGCGGAACGCACGGCCGCACAGTTGTTTCACGCCGCATATATGCAATATTGTCAATGGTATGACCCGTATTTCAACCGGGCCTGCCGGTTTGAATTTCTGACACAAATTCTGGCCGCGCAGACGCGGGCCTGGCGCTCGGGCCAAACCCCATTGGTTTGCCACGGAATGCGCTTGTGGAAGCGTGGTTTTCTGAAACGATATTTGACAGGCACCGCGGGGGCCCCGCGCTTTATCGAAGCTGAAAATGCAGCAACACCCGCCGCGAAAATCAGTGGAAGCAGCATTGCAGTTTGGGCCAGCAAGGAAACCACAACGCTAAGGGAAAAATGCACAGCGACAGGTGTCCCGTTGATCCGCGTCGAGGACGGATTTCTACGGTCTCGTGGACTTGGTGCGGAATTGGTGCCACCGCTGTCACTCGCCTTTGACGATCTGGGAATATACTACGATCCAACGCGCGAAAGTCGTCTGGAGCAACTGATCACGGCCTCCGCCAACCTCCCTGACCACGCGCTGCGTCGGGCGGATGAAGTGCGCAGCGCCTATGTTGCGGCAGGACTTTCCAAGTACAATCTCACCGGCGAATTGCCCGCATTGCACCCAAAGCCAGGCCAGAAAATGGTGCTGATCCCGGGGCAGGTCGAAGACGACGCTTCGATCCGCCTCGGGGCGACCAAAGTGGCAACAAATCTGGCGTTGATACAACAGACCAGGGCGTTCTACCCCGATGAATTTCTGGTCTACAAACCGCATCCGGACGTGCAAAAAAAGCTTCGCATTGGCGCCGTCGACCCTGACAGTTTGTCCGGTTTGGTCGATGTGGTTGTGGATAACGCGGACATCGCGCGCCTTCTGGATCGTATTGACATCGTCAGCACCATGACTTCGCTGACCGGTTTCGAGGCCCTAATGCGCGGCAAAGAGGTGACTTGTTTCGGGATTCCATTTTATGCCGGGTGGGGGTTGACCCGCGATATTGGCGATGTTCCCGAACGCCGCAAAACCAATGCCACTCTGGCAGGTCTGGTCCACGCCACTTTGATCGATTACCCGCGCTATTGGGACCCGGTTACGGGCAAACCCTGCCCGGTGGAAGTGGTTTTGGAGCGACTGGCGACAGGAGATCTTGGGCGCGGCGCCGGACGCCCTATCCGGGCATTGGCGAAACTGCAAGGTGTGTTTGCCAGCCAAGCCCATTGGTGGCGCTAGAGCGCATCGACGGGTTTCCAGACCGACATGACGTCGCCGCCCAACTGCCGGGAGTCACAGTGCGAAAACCGCTTGGCATCGCCTAAATTTTCGTAACCAAGCGACCCAATCGAAGGCAGACCGTCGTCGCCAATGACCACACCGGCGCCAAAACTAACCAGACGGTCCACCAGCCCGGCACCGATCAGCGAGGCGGCAATTTGACCACCGCCTTCGCAAAAGATGCGTGTCAATCCCGCTTCACCGAGCTTTTCCATCGCATGGTGCAGGTCGATTGTACGCGCTTTGTTCGTGGTACAGGAAATAAGTTGGGCACCGGCTTCCATCCACGCGGATCTCGCAACATCAGATGCGTCTTCTCCGTGACAAAGCCAAACAGGTGGCTCGCCTGTACTTTGTCCCAGGCGTGAATTCACTGGCGTTTTCAATCCACTATCCACAATAATCCGAACAGGTGAGCGTTCAGACAGCCCTAGTCCCCGGACTGTCAGATCAGGATCATCGGCTATCGCTGTGCCGCTGCCGATCATCACAGCATCATGCCGCGCCCGCATCATGTGCACCGCGCGACGGGCCAGCGGACCCGTGATCCAGCGGCTGTCGCCGGATTTAGTCGCAATCCGGCCATCAAGGCTGCAGGCCAGCTTCAGCGTCAACATGGGGCGGGATTTGGTAACACGGGTCAGAAATCCCAGATTGGCTTCGGTGGCTTGCTCAGCCAGCACCCCGGTTGCCACTTCAATCCCCGCCGCCGCCAGCAGCGCATGGCCTCCCCCACTGACGCGCGGATCCGGGTCCTGCAGAGCACTGACCACGCGCGAAACACCTGCATCTATCAGCGCCTGTGCACAGGGCGGCGTTTTGCCATGATGCACGCAGGGCTCCAATGTCACATAAGCTGTAGCGCCTTTGGCTGTGTCACCGGCCTGCGCCAGTGCTTCAGTCTCTGCATGGGGTCGCCCGCCGGATCGGGTCCAGCCGCGCCCAACAACGCGATCATCCCGAACCAGCACACACCCAACCGCCGGATTGGGCCAAACCTGCCCCAATCCGCGACGCCCCAGCGACAAGGCCAGACGCATCCAGCGCTCGTCTGCCGGGTGGGGTTTCATGGCTATTCTTCTTTGCCTTCGGGTGGCCGCAGTTCCTGCACAAAATCCTCGAAATCGTCAGCAGCCTGAAAATTCTTGTAAACCGAGGCAAAACGCACATAGGCCACGGTGTCGATCCGGGCCAGCGCATCCATCACGATCTCACCGATTTTGTCAGAATGCACATCCGATTCACCCATGCTTTCCAGGCGCCGGACAATGCCGGATATCATCTGATCAATCCGTTCCGGATCAATCGGGCGTTTTTGCAGCGCAATGCGGATCGACCGTTCCAGCTTGTCGCGGTCGAACTCCTCGCGTTTGCCGTTTTTCTTCACCACCACAAGATCACGCAATTGCACCCGCTCGTAAGTGGTGAACCGGCCGCCGCAGGACGGGCAAAACCGGCGTCGTCGGATGGCGACATGATCTTCAGCCGGACGGCTGTCTTTCACTTGCGTATCGGTGTTGCCGCAAAACGGACATCTCATCTGCTTATCCCTCAGAGCCTTGGATGTTAAGTTGTGGAGAACTATAGCCAGACTTCCAGACTTTGGGTAGTGGGAAAGTAGCTCCGCTAGATACGGTGTTCAGGCGCCCATCTGGGGACAGTTTTTGGCCTGTCGCTGTTGACCTTTTCCAAGCGTGCTAGCAATGTCGAGGCGTGATTTTCTGAAGGAGACGACCGCTGCTTGGCAAAGTTATTGACGCAATTGGAAACCGGGCGGCTGCACTGATTTATCTGCTGGCAATTGTCGCGGCGGGAAATGTTCTGTTTCAGATGTACACCCACAAAACCACGTCTTTGACCGCCTGGAAAGGCGGCGGGTTTGGCATGTATACCGAGCCTCATGTTGACGCTCGCAGTGTTTGGTTGACCTTTGAGCAGGGCGGTGAAACCGCGCATTTGCGCCTTTGGCCGCAGTCAGACGCAATGGCTGACTGGCGGTCACAGGTCAGCCTCGGGGGCAGCGCGGCCTTGGGGCGGATTACAGCGGCTGCGGAACGGTTGCGATACTATCCCGGCGATGCCGCGGCAAAGGCGCTCTTGGACAACGCTTCGCGCGTACGTTGGCGGCATGATCTGTCAGGCGGAATGACACCCGACCAGGGCAAGACGTTTTCACAGGGCGCACTGTCGCTGCAAATCTTTGAAAACGAACATGACATTCGTGCATCATCGATAACCCGTGTCCCGGTTTACGCATTTGATGGGGAGGGCTGACATGCGTGTTTTGCAAACCTCCCGCTTCACCAAATCAGCGACCGACTTCGTCACCGATAATTATGTCCAGACCCTGCTGCTGCTGTTCGCCGCGATTGTTTTCACCTTCTTCACCACCAAAGATTATATCCCAATGGCGGCCCGGTTCGCGATGCCTTGGCTGTTGTTGATGCTGGTGACGGTGCCGCAAATGCGCACCCGCGCCATCCTGCTGTTCTGGGTGGTTCTGGGGCTGGTGTTGACCGTCGGTCTGAACTTCTATGTGACCGCTAACCACGGGTTCATGATCACCTATATCGGGCTGGCGCTGTTGATTTCATGTGCTGCCCAAAAGGATGGCGAAGTGTTGATGCAACGCGCCGCCGTGCTGTTGCTGAGTATTCTGATGGGGCTGGCGGTACTGCAAAAGCTGGTATCGGAATACTATATGTCCAGTCATTTGATCGGCTCTTATTTGGCCACAGGACAAATGTTCAAGGTATTGATTTCTTTCGTCATTCCAGACTGGTTTCAAATAGTGAAAGACAATCTGGATGCTGAAAAAACGCTGCTGGCGGATGCTGCGACCACCGCTGTCAGCATCACTATCCCGCCGTTTGTTCAAGGTTTGGCGGTGCTCCTGACTTTCACTGCATTGGCCAGCCAGCTGCTGCTCGAAGTGTTCATCTTGCTGCGCCGCCGCTTTGGTCTCTGGACCCATTACGCGGTGATGCTGTTTGTGCTGATCATTTACGCGACGCGCAACGAAAACGTGTTCCTGTCCATGAACCTGATCCTGGGCTTTGCGTTGACCGACGCGCAAACCAAATCGGCGCGGATCTGGTACGTGATCGGGGTGGTGTACCTGCTGACAATGGAACTGATGGGCTTGCGGCCGGGGATTATTGGTTAGTCAAGGAACCGGGCTCGGACGTCCGGTGTTGGTATCATGCAGGTGTCACGTTTGCCGAATAGCCGATAGCGGTTTTTGGCCACGAGATCATACATCAGGTTTTTCATTGGGCGTGGCAAGACGCGAAAAACGCTGAAAATTTTCCACGGGTAACCAAGCGTGGAAAACAGCGCGAAAACCCCATCGAGTTTTGTATGAAGTTGCCCATCGGTGAATACGATGAAGGTTTCATAGTCGGTGGATTTCAGGCCGAGGTCAGCATAGATTTTTTCGCCAAAATCTGATTGAGCAATGACGAAATGAAAACGCTCTTGCCGGTCATACCGCAGCGTAAATTTAACCCAACCGTTGCACAGCACGCAGACACCGTCAAAGACGATGATGTTTTTGCCTTTAAGGGCATTTGTGACGGTCTGGGGTACCTGCATGAGCAAAAGATAGGCGGGATTTGCGGGCAGGGAAAGAGCTCCCGCCTTTCAGCTGATAATGCACGATTGTTTACGCGGAAATATGCGCCACCACGCGACGCTGGTGCGGGCGGTCCCGATGTTCGAAAAGATACAGTCCCTGCCAGGTTCCCAGCAACATATGGCCATCAGATATCGGAATCGTGACAGAAACCGATGTGAGCGCAGCCTTGATATGGCCCGGCATATCATCCGGTCCCTCGTAGGTATGGGTCAAGTAAGACATGGCCGGGTCAGTGGTCGGCGGAACCAGACGGGCAAAGAAGTTTTTCAGATCGGTCTGCACCTCGGGATCGGCGTTTTCCTGAATCAGCAGCGAACAGGATGTGTGCTGGACAAACAGAGTGAGCAGTCCAGAGGGCGGTGCAATTTCAGAGACGAAAGCAGCGGCTAGGACGGAGAACTCATAAAGGCCTTGTCCATTGGTTTGGATGGTGAAGGTGGTTTGATGGTGGGACATATAGACTTAGCTCCATCCAAAATCGCTGTCAGATTACGGTTTTGCAGCCACAACCGAGATTTCCACCAGCCAGCACGGATCGGCCAGCCCGGCGACGATCACCATGGAAGACGCCGGTCGAGCGTCCCCCAACATCCGCTCGCGCACTTCTCGGCAGGTTGCCACGGTTGCGCCACCGGTCAGATAGACGGTGACCTCGACAATATGTTCGGCACCAAGGCCACTGTCCGCGAGAATGGCCAGGATGTTGCGCCAGATCTGCTCGTTCTGGGCCGTGTCGCCGTCCAGTAGGGTGCCATCGGGAGTAACGCCGACCTGACCGGAGACGAAAATGTGTTCGGAGGCGCTGACACCGACGGCCTGGCTGTATTTGGAGAACGGCGGCGGGGCGTCAGGGGTGGAGATGTGGCGGAGCATGAAACTTTCCTCTGGATGTTCTGCAAAAGCCTAGCCGCGCAATCGGGGTTGCGTAAAGGGCGCAACAGAGCGCCCGACCTTGGGGAGGCGCAAACGCGCCTTCCCAGGGGGAAGGTCAGGCGCGGCCCGCTGGCGCGGGCGAAGGTTGAAAAGTTGTTTTGGTATCTCCAAAATGGTACAATATCCTCGACCAATTCTGGAGGTCGCATTGAACAACAACATTTTTCTAAGCGTTGGCGGAACATCCAATTCCAGGCAGGAGACTTTTGTAAGCGCACTGGAGGAACGGCTTCGTATTGAAGGACTCGTTCCCAAAGCTATTGGTAGGAATACGTTCTCAGTTGAAGCTCCACTAAAGGCGGTCGAAAAGTTAATGGATAGTTGTGGGGGAACTGTAATACTTGCCCTTGAACGTACATATTTCTCAACTGGGATAGAAAAGCGTGGAGGCGATTCCGAGAAAGTAATTGAAAATATAAGACTAGCGACACCCTGGAACCAAATAGAGGCTGCGATGTCTTATACTCGTCGAGTTCCCATACTTGTACTTGTGGAAGACGGATTGAAATGTGAAGGATTATTGGAGCCAGGTTATGATTGGTATGTTCAGAAAGTTACTCTGGACGAAAACTCACTTAAATCAAATGAATTCAATGGTGTACTAGCTAGTTGGAAAGCAAAGATGTCTGAGCGTTCAAGTGATAGTGAGAAGTCCGCTAGTTCTACGAAAATCGATGCTAGCAAACTAAATTTGAGTCAGATAATTGGGGCTTTGACGCCCGGCCAACTATGGTCGACCGTCGCGGTTTTTGCCGCGATTATTGCTGGAGCATTTGCGCTTGGCGGGAACTTATTTCCCTAACCAGCTACTGATCCAAGAAACTCCGCAACTTCCGCGACCTGCTCGGATGCTTCAACTTCCTGAGCGCCTTCGCCTCGATCTGCCGAATCCGTTCCCGCGTCACGCTGAATTGCTGCCCAACTTCTTCCAGCGTATGGTCGGTGTTCATCCCAATCCCAAACCGCATCCGCAGCACCCGTTCTTCGCGCGGCGTTAGCGAGGCCAATACCCGCGTCGTGGTCTCTTTCAAATTGCCCTGAATCGCACTTTCCAGCGGCAGGATCGCATTTTTGTCTTCGATGAAATCGCCGAGCTGCGAGTCCTCTTCATCGCCAATCGGGGTTTCCAGTGAAATCGGCTCTTTGGCGATTTTCATCACCTTGCGCACCTTCTCCAGCGGCATCTGCAGCTTTTCCGCCAGCTCTTCTGGTGTCGGTTCGCGGCCGATTTCGTGCAGCATTTGCCGACCGGTGCGCACCAGCTTGTTGATCGTCTCGATCATATGCACCGGAATCCGGATGGTGCGCGCCTGATCAGCAATCGAGCGGGTGATCGCCTGCCGGATCCACCAGGTCGCGTAGGTCGAAAACTTATAGCCCCGGCGGTATTCGAATTTGTCCACCGCCTTCATCAGCCCGATATTGCCTTCCTGAATAAGATCAAGGAATTGCAGGCCGCGGTTGGTGTATTTCTTGGCGATCGAGATCACCAGACGCAGGTTGGCCTCGACCATTTCTTTCTTGGCACTGCGGGCTTCTTTTTCGCCTTTCTGCACCTGATTGACGATGCGGCGGTATTCGGAAATATCAACCCCGACATATTGCCCGACCTGCGCCATTTCGGCCCGGATATCCTCGGCTTTGGGGCGGAAGCGATCGTTGAAAACGCTCCAGCCGCGGCCGGTTTTTTCTGCGATGTTGTCCAGCCACATCGGGTCAAGCTCATAGCCGCGATAGGCATCGATAAATTCGCGGCGGTTGATGCGCGACTGGTCGGCCAGTTTCACCATGCCTGAATCCAGCGACATGATCTTGCGGTTGATACCATACAGCTGATCAATCAGCGCTTCGATCCGGTTGTTATGCAGGTGTAATTCATTGACCTGATCCACCAGCGACTGACGCAGTTTCTGATACGATATTTCTTCTTTGTCTGAAAAGCTGTGATCCTCGTTCAGGGTTGCGGATATCCGCAGATCCTGCATCGCAGCGAGATCTTCGTAATCATGGGCAATTTTTTCAAGGGTCTCAAGGACTTGCGGTTTCAGAGCCGCTTCCATCGCGGCCAGGGACAGATTGGCCTGTTCGTCTTCTTCGTCATCATCGTCGTCTGTTGTCTCAATCGGTTTGCCGTCTGCATCAACTTCTGCAGGTTTTTCGACAGCAGAAGGCGCAGCAGCCGGGGCGGCCCCGGCAACCGGCTTGATCCCTTCGACGACGTTTTCTTCTTCGTCCTCTTCCATGGTGTTGCCGAACGTGGTTTCCAAATCAATCACGTCGCGCAGCAGAATGTCTTCGGCCAGTAATTCGTCGCGCCAGATAGTAATCGCCTGAAAGGTCAGTGGGCTTTCGCACAGCCCGGCTATCATGGTGTTGCGGCCGGCCTCGATGCGTTTGGCGATGGCGATTTCACCCTCGCGCGACAACAGTTCAACCGAACCCATCTCACGCAGATACATCCGCACCGGATCATCGGTGCGATCCAGCGTTTCTTTGCCAGTCTCTGCCAGCGCCAGTTGTTTGGCGTCGGTGTCGACAACGGTCAGGTCTTTGGAGCTGTCGTCTTCGACTTCTTCGCCTTCGATAATGTTGATGCCCATTTCGGACAGCATCGACATCACGTCTTCGATTTGTTCAGAAGACACCTGATCCGGCGGCAGTACCTGATTAAGCTCGTCATAGGTGATGTAGCCGCGGGTCCGGGCCCCTGCCATCATCTTTTTGACCGCTGCCTGGCTCATGTCGCCCATCGAACCTGTGGCATCCTGATCCTCTGGTTTGACCTGCTCGTTGTCTTTTGCTGCCATTGTAAACTCCTAAGGACCCGACCAAATCGAATCAGTCTTCGCTGCTGCGAATCAGTAAATCGAATCAGTCTTCGCTGCTGCGAATCAGTAAATCGAATCACTGATTCGCAATGCTTTTACTGCATCGCGCAGCCAACCTGAATTGCCGATTGCGTGTATATGTATTCCTGTTGCAACTGTGTTCCCCTGCGTCGTTCGGGACGATTCGGTTTCCCGACGCCCTGCCTTAACGCTTTTTCTTTACCCAAATCTGATCATCAATCAGTTTTTGTAACTGTTGTGACAAATCTTCCCTGTCTTCGCCAACATCCGTATTGCCAGAAATCTCAGCCTTGGTGGCTTTAGTCCTTGCATCCGTGGCCTGCTGGATGCGCCAGGTCAGCCCTTCATCTGCCAGCCCCTCCAGATCCTGTTCCGCTTCCCGCAGCTCGGTCTCGGCGCCGAAGTTGGCAAATTGTTTGGCCAGTTCCTCGTCCAGAACCATCGCCACTTTGTCCGGTTCGTCACCTTTGCGCAGATGCGGATGGATGCGGACTGGCGGCAAAACCAACAGATATTCCATCGGGTCAAATCCAAGTGCTTTCGTCATGATTTTGACCAGAGCCTCGCTTGCATTGGTCTCAGATAGGGCTGAATGCAATCCCGCCAAGAGCTGGGTGTGAATTTCCGGCAAATCCGACGCCGTGATCGGGCATTTTTCCAACATCGTCTCATGCGCGGCGGCGGCTTGTGGATTGCGGATTGCGGCGGCCAGAATCATGGCTTCACGCAGACGGGCTGTCATTTGGTTTGTCGCCTGGGAGCCCAAAAGCGAAGATTTGGTGCCGGATGTGGGCGGTAGTTTCTGCGCTTTGCGGCCTTTGCCGGGTCGCCAAGTCTGGCTGCGTTGCGGCGCGAATAACATGGTGCGAAACTCTTTGATCGCGGCGGTATAGTGGCTTTTGATCGACGGGTCGCGGATTGTATTCAGTACGGTTCGCAGGCTGGCGTCAAAGGCTGCGCGGCGTTCCGGGCTGTCAAAGTTTTTACCTTCGGTCTCGCGCTGCCACAGCAGGTTGACCATCGGCTGGGCTGTATCCAGCAGCTTTTGCATCGCCAAGGCACCGGCACCTTTGATCAGGTCATCGGGATCCTGACCTTCGGGCAGAATGCAGAACCGCAGGGATTTCCCGGCCTCGAGCAATGGCAAAGCCAGATCAATCAGACGCATGGCTGCGCGCAGGCCCGCGACATCCCCATCCAGCGCAATGATCGGTTCCGGGGACATACGCCACATCAGCGTCAATTGATCTTCGGTGATGGCGGTGCCAAGCGGTGCAACCGAATGGGTAAACCCCGCCTGCGCCAGCGCGATCACATCCATATAGCCTTCAGCCACGATCAGGCTCTCGGCCTTGCCCGCCGCCTCCCGTGCCGGACCGTGGTTGTAAAGGCTGCGCCCCTTGTCAAACAGTGGGGTTTCCGGCGAATTCAAGTATTTGGCGCGGGCATTCGGGTCCATTGCCCGGCCGCCGAATGCGATGCAGCGGCCCCGTGCGTCGCGGATCGGGAAAATGATCCGGCCCCGGAACCGATCATAGGGTTTGCCATCGTCAGGCTTGATTGCCATTCCAGAGTCAATGATGTTCTCCGGATTCACCCCTTTGCCGGTCAGATGCTGCCACATTGCAGTGCGCTCATCCGGGGCAAAACCTATTTCAAACCGGTCGAGTGTGTCTTGCGGCAGGCCACGCCGCGCCAGATAATCCCGCGCCTCCGCAGCTCGCGTTGTCTGTAGCTGCATCCGGAAAAACTGTGCCGCCTGTTCCATAACATCAAACAGCACCGTGCGATGATCAGCCTTGGCCTGCGCCTGCGGGTCGCGTTTTGGCACCGGCATCCCGGCTTCTCGCGCCAGAATTTCCACTGCTTCCATAAAGCCGACGTTTTCGGTTTCTTTGACAAACCCAAGCGCGTCGCCTTTGGAATGACAGCCAAAGCAATAATAAAACCCCTTGCGGTCATCGACGTGAAAACTGGCAGTTTTTTCCTGATGGAATGGACAGGGAGCCCAGTAGTCGCCTTTGCCAGGGTTGGATTTACGCTGATCCCAGCTGACCTTGCGCCCGGCCACCTGCGCAATCGACAGGCGGGTTTTGAGTTCGTCGAGGAATCCGGGGGGCAGGCTCATGGGGCCAATATGCGGGCGGCAGCGGTTCGGGGCAAGCGTTGGTGCCTCCGGCGGAAGTATTTAAGGCGAAAAAGAAACATGGGGGTCAGGGATTAATCTGAATGGATTGGCGCAAGCTGTTATCGGAGCGGTTGAAGATCAGGATTTCATTGTCAGTTGTCACAACCGCGTACCAATCTGGGCCTTGGGTGAATGCGGCGGCGGATTTACCGTCCGGCAGAGTAATTTCATCCGGCAGCGGCGTGACTGCCTCGGACGAGAAACGCATGACAATCAGGCCGATGATCGCTAAAAGTCCGAAAATCATCGTCAACGTCAGGGCGGTCACCAGACGGCGCAAAAAACGCAGGTTGGCGGGCTCTGTATATTCTCCGGGATTTTGGTTCATGTCGGACCCACTCAATCGCTTGCTGGTGCTGACGCTGTCAGACGCGCCACCGCCGCGTCTTGATAAAGCTTTGGCGCAGGTTGTGCCAGAGGGTCTGAGCCTGTCGCGCTCGCGCCTCACCAAGCTTGTCGAAGAAGGTGCGGTTTCACGAGCGGCAACAGAGGAAGTCGTTACCGTGTTAAAGACTCGGGGATTGCCGGGCGAAATCTGGCAGGTCCTGCTGCCCGAGCCGCAGGCGTTGGAAGCGGTGGCGCAGGATATACCGTTGGATGTGGTATTCGAGGATGAACACCTGATTGTGGTCAACAAAGCCGCTGGCATGGTTGTACATCCGGCCCCCGGTTCCGAAGACGGCACTTTGGTCAACGCCCTGTTGCACCATTGCGGTGACACGCTGGCTGGCATCGGCGGCGAAAAACGCCCCGGCATTGTGCACCGAATCGACAAAGATACCTCCGGCCTGCTGGTGGTGGCGAAATCCGACGCCGCGCACCAGGGGCTGGCAGCACAATTCGCCGACCATTCGATCGAGCGGCGATATGTTGCTTTTACCTTCGGCTGCCCGTCTGCCGCCGATCCGCGCCTGCGGGGGTTGATGGGGGTAAAGTTTGAGGACGGTGGCGTATTGCGCATTGCCACCAACATCGCCCGACATAAGACCGACCGCAAGAAAATGGCGGTGGTGACCAACAGTGGCCGGCACGCCATCACCCGTGCGAATGTTGTCAGCGCTTACGGGCCACCGGACAGACGGGTTGCTGCGCGGCTGGAATGCTGGTTGGAAACCGGACGCACACACCAGATTCGCGTACACTTGGCCCATTGCGGCCACGGGCTGATCGGCGATCCGGTGTACGGTGGCAAACGCCGCTTGTCGCAAGCCGGTATGTCAGAGGCTGACGTCACGTCACTTGTGGCCTTCAAACGCCAGGCACTGCATGCGGAACGGCTTGGATTTATCCATCCTGTGACGAAAGAGCGTTTACTCTTCGAATCTAATTTACCGAATGATTTATTGATGTTACAGGGCGTACTTGAACGCTTTTGACAGAAAGGCGTCACAGGGGTTTGTTTCGAAATTATTTAGAGTATTGCGGTATCCATGCGGATTCCCGCCGGTTTACTTGCGATAATCTTGAAAAACCGGGTGCAAATACCTACCTAATCCCTGCCGACAGAAACCATAGGGGCTGACGTTTCATGAGCTTTTCAAATCTGCCAGCACCATCGCCGGAACAGGGTTTGTCCCGCTATATGCAGGAAATCCGCAAGTTTCCGATGCTGGAACCGGAAGAGGAATATATGCTGGGCAAAGCCTGGCGTGACCATGAGGATTCCGATGCCGCGCACAAGCTGGTGACATCACACCTGCGCTTGGCCGCCAAAATCGCCATGGGGTATCGCGGCTATGGCCTGCCGACGGCAGAGGTGATTTCCGAAGCCAATGTCGGCCTGATGCAGGCCGTCAAACGGTTTGAGCCGGAAAAGGGTTTCCGCCTGTCGACCTATGCCATGTGGTGGATCCGCGCCAGCATTCAGGAATACATCCTGCGCTCGTGGAGCCTGGTGAAAATGGGTACCACCGCGGCCCAGAAAAAACTGTTTTTCAACCTGCGCAAGGTCAAAAACCGCATCGGCGCGCTGGAAGAAGGCGATCTGCGCCCGGAAAACGTTGAACGCATCGCGCATGATCTGAACGTGACCGAGGACGAAGTCATCTCGATGAACCGCCGCATGTCGGGCGGCGACGCCTCGCTGAACGCGCGGGTTGGCGGGCCGGATACCGACGGGGCTGCCGAATGGCAGGACTGGCTGGAGGACGAACACGCCGATCAGGCCACGGATTATGCCGAAAAAGACGAGTTGCAGGCGCGCCGCGAGCTGATGGTCGAGGCGATGGCAGTGCTGAACGACCGCGAGAAAGACATCCTCACGCAGCGCAAGTTGCAGGACAAGCCGACGACGCTCGAAGGCCTGTCTGTGGTCTATGACGTCAGCCGCGAACGCATCCGCCAGATCGAAGTGCGGGCGTTTGAGAAGCTGCAGGAGAAGATGCGGGAGCTAGCAGCCGAGCGGGGGTTGCTGAAGGCCAGCTAAGCGCCGTTCTACAACTTGCACGAAACTGCCCGTATCAGGTATCATTTTCATCACCATGACCTTGAGAGGCCGGAGATCCGGCGCAGGAGACCTGTGATGGCTGGCGGCTGGGCGCGTGATGGCGCGGTAAATGAACAGATCGAAGCCTCGATCAGCGAAGAGCTGGAACGGATGAAAAACCGCAAATCGCCGGTGGGCGAAAGCCTGATTTATTGCGCGGAATGCGAAGAAGAAATCCCTCAAGCGCGGCGGGAGGCCATTCCCGGTGTGAAACTTTGTATTGATTGTCAGCAGGACCGCGACACCACCTGGAAACCGCGCGCCGGGATCAACCGGCGGGGAAGCAAAGACAGCCAGTTGAAGTGATTAGATTGGCTGCTTAGGGCCCATTGTGACCAAAGTTGGCGTTTCGTGAATGGAATAGTAACCGGCGCGCAGCTCAATTTTTCAGGGCGGCAGTTTTTATTGACTAGAACAGCTACATCTGGATTGAAATGTAACCGAATTACCTATTCTGTTTCACAGTTTCAAATCTTGTGGGATTGAAGGCAGGGCAAACGTCAGCACTGCGGGCAATCTTGAAAAAAATAACCCCACTCCGAATTGGAGCGGTGATTCTCAATAATAGTCCACTAAACAACGTTCAGAACTTAATAGAAATATGAGGCCCTTAGCCTACTGCCCTGCACTACCAATTCGCACTATCTGCTTCTTCATGCGTTCCTGCACATCCCAAACCCCACTCCAGCCTTTCGGGATAACGAAGGTATCACCGACTTTAAAAGTCATCGACGCCCCATTTTCTTCAGTGACGATGACGCTTCCATTGATCATCAATACGTATTCTGTAAACGGGAAATTTTCAACGATAAGCTTGCCCCTGCCCGCCTCCCATAAACCAACCTGCACTTGTACGTCTCCAGAGTGCTTTTCTTCAAAGGTAATTGTTTCGCCAAGAAAAGTACCAGGTTTGGCCATTAACGCTTCGACAGGTGTCGCACTGTCGATAATGGTAATTCGAGGTGAATCTTCTGCTATCGCAAATGATAGGCTGAACATAAGCGCTGCAAGTGCTGTCAGTAGAATCTTCATGTTCCCGTATTCCTCAAGGTAGAGGTGATCATTATTCTTGGATTATGTGTTTTTCAGAATGCTTCTTACATAGTTTATCTATATCACATTTCATTTTGCCCTTCATTCTAAACAGGGAATACGCGTGTCGAAGAGTGAACAAACTGGCCAATTTTGCGCCGAGATTGACAGACAAAAAATGCGCCAATTTTTCAATCATGAGAACTGATGCTGTAACTCGGACAGATGTGACAAATTCCAACAGTAGTTTTGTCCCACACTACGGACAGACACCCGTCACTGCCTCACCCCTCCATCGCCTCCAACTCATCAATCATGCTGCTGATCAAGCCCAGCCCCTTGTCCCAGAACGTCGGGTCACTCGCATCCAGCCCAAACGGGGCCAGCAATTCCTTGTGGTGTTTCGACCCGCCCGCCTTCAGCATCTCGAAATACTTCGCCTCAAACGCCGGATCGCCCTCCTCGTAAACCGCATACAGCGCGTTTACCAGACCGTCGCCAAAGGCATAGGCATAGACGTAGAACGGCGAGTGGATGAAATGCGGGATATAGGCCCAGAAGGTCTCATATCCGTCCATGAAATTGAACACCGGCCCCAGCGATTCCGCCTGCACCGACATCCAAATGGCGTTGATCTGGTCTGGCGTCAGCTCGCCCTCAGCCCGCGCCGCGTGCAGTTTGCACTCAAAATCGTAAAACGCGATCTGGCGCACCACCGTGTTGATCATATCTTCAACCTTGCCCGCCAACAGGCGTTTGCGCGCAGCCTGATCCGGTGCCGCATCCAGCAGCTTGCGAAAGGTCAGCATTTCGCCAAATACGCTCGCTGTTTCTGCCAGCGTCAGCGGTGTGGACGACAGCAACTCGCCCTGATCCGCTGCCAGAACCTGATGCACCCCATGCCCCAGTTCATGCGCCAGCGTCATTACATCACGCTGTTTGCCAAGGTAATTCAGCATCACATAGGGGTGCACATCAACCACCGTCGGATGGGCAAAGGCACCGGGGGCTTTACCTGGTTTCACCCCTGCATCAATCCAGCCTTCGGTGAAAAACGGCGCCGCGATCTCGGCCATTTTCGGCGAAAACGCCGAGTAGGCTTCCAGAACGGTCTTTCGCGCATCGTCCCAATTGATCGGCTTGCGGTCTTCATCCGGCAGCGGCGCGTTGCGGTCCCAGACTTCCATGGTCTCCAGTCCCAGCCATTTGGCTTTCAACGCATAATACCGGTGCGACAGTTTTGGATAGGCCGCAACAACCGCGTCGCGCAGCGCCTGCACAACTTCCGGTTCCACATGGTTGGCCAGATGCCGGCCGGTTTGCGGCGTCGGCAACTTTCGCCAGCGGTCCTCGACCTCTTTTTCCTTGGCCAGCGTGTTGGTGACCCGGGCAAACAGCGAGATGTTTTTGCCCAGGGTTTTGACAAACGCCTCCGCGCCCTTTTGGCGAACGCTGCGATCCGGGTCTGACAGCAGATTTGCCGTGGCCTCCAGATTCAAGTCCTCGCCATCCACATCAAATTTCAACGCCGCGACGGTTTCATCAAACAGCCGGTTCCAGGCCGTGGCCCCGACCACAGACTGATCGTGCAGGAATTTTTCCAACTCGTCGGACAGTTGATACGGCTTCATCGCCCGCATCCGTTCCAGCACCGGCCCATAACGGCCCAGGTTTTGATTTTCCGCCAACAGGCCGTCCAGATGCGCGTCGTCAATCCGGTTCATCTCCAGTGAAAAGAACACCAGCGGGGTCGAGAAATCGGTGATCGTGCCCTGCATATCCGAAATGAACTTGGCGCGTTCAGGATCGGAGGTGTTCTGATAATATCGCAAACCGGCAAAGGACATGATCCGCCCGGAAATCGACTGGATTTGCTCGTAACGCTCGATACAGGCCAGCATGTCTGCGGCGGTCAAATCTGCAAGTTTGCCTTCAAAGTCTGCTGCAAAGGCAGGGCATGCCTTGGCCAGCCAGTCCAGGTCTTTAGTGATTTCCGGACCGTCAGGTGACGGATAGAGATCGTCCAGGTTCCATTCCGGCAGATTTCCCAGATCATCACCCGAGACGGGATCACGGGCGTCGCGAGGCAGATCGGGGGCAGGCGGGAACGAAACGGTGGACATGGCAACTCCTGGACAGACAATTTCGGCAAAGACTTAGGCGGTTCGGGAAGGGAGGGAAAGGGGCGATTACGCAGTTGTTGGAGAGTCCGGTATTTTCAGCGGAGCTGATTCATCGATAAACTGCTTAAACATTTGTTAACAAATAACTAATGTTCCGCGCAGGGAACATTTTATTGTGAGGGAAAGTGGGAGCACCATCCCGGCCTTCGCGCCGGCACCGCTTGCGAACTGTCGGCCCCGGATCAGGTCCGGGGCGATTGCCGCAATTGTCAAAGCTCAATCGAGTCATCCGTCGGCTCTTCCTCCGCCTCCGGCGCTTCCTTCAGCTTTTTCCGCCGAATAATAATATCGCCGTTTTCCAGAACCTCCGGCGGTTCGTACAGGCTCCAGTCGCCAATCTTATCCGCCAGTTCCTCCAGCGCCGGACCAAGCTCTTCCAGCGTTGGCCCCAACTCCTGCATCCAGCCCTGCAGAAAATCTTGTGTGCTCTCGGAAAACTCGTCGAATTTCTTCAGAAAGTCTTCAAATTCATCCTCCGCAGCCATAGCGGGAGATGCGAGCAGAATTCCGGCGGTTGTCAGGGCAATGATCCGTTTCATGCCCATTATATAGGGCACCCAGTCTGGTTTTTCAGCCCTTGCCTGATAAATCCAGATCAACCGTCACCGGAAAGTGGTCAGATGCGGTCAACAGCGCGTCACACAACCCTTTGGAAGTAAAGCATTCCGGGTCATTGAACGGATGCCAGATTTTCCAAACCGGATTTGCGTTCCGAAACAGGTCATCCGACAGCATCACATAATCCAGCAGTGCATTCAGATAGGTTTTGGTTTTATGGTTGTAAAATCGCGCCGTGGTCGGCACTCCTGACGGTCTTGGCAGCATCGCGGCCTTGGCATGTGGGTCGTGCAGTATCTCGGCTTCTGGTTTGCTCAACCCCAGCACGATTTCGATGCCGGAATGGCCAAACAGCTTCTCGTATTCATCCAGTCCCGGCCCGTCGTTGAAATCCCCTAGAACGATCAGGTTGTCGCCCTCGGCCAGATGGTCGTCCACACGCTGTCGCACCCAGATGCTTTGCGCCAACTGCTTGCGCCGGTTGGCGATCGAAATCCGCACTTCCTGTTGTTTGTTACGCGCCCCGTGCGGCGCCTTGGATTTTGCGTGCACCCCGATCAGGCGGATCGGATCACTTTCACTCGGAAACAGCGCCACCTCAAGCGGTGGTTTGGAAAAGGTGATCCTGTCCGGATCGGTGTCCACATCCACATCGAGCCGGAATTCGCCGTCAAACCGGGGTG
The DNA here is from genome assembly GCA_965237555.1 of Amylibacter sp. Taxonomy (GTDB): domain Bacteria; phylum Pseudomonadota; class Alphaproteobacteria; order Rhodobacterales; family Rhodobacteraceae; genus Amylibacter. The sequence goes on along the minus strand of OZ250147.1, from coordinate 2,604,343 downwards.
ATGCGTCTGCGCCAGCCTCGTCGGCGGCCAATCCCTGCGGGTCGTGATAGACTTGCATCAGTTTAGGATCGTAGAGCAGGGCGATCTCCTGCTGGGTTCCGTTTTCAAACCCAACCAGCGCTTTGTTCTGGCGCAGGTCAAAATGGCGGGCAAAGTTTTCCAGCGCAGCCACGGAAGATTGCCGATCACCGGAATTCGGCGCTTCGATCACCATTATTGCGTCTGCATCCAGCGCCTGAAACACGGCGCCAAGCGCCGCAATCTGTTGAGATTTGGTCACGTCGTAGCGGCCAGACCAGCTGTTGTCATTGATCAACCGGTTCTTATGGTCAAACAACTGCGCAAACCATTCCACATTATAAGTGGCAACCCGCATTAGAGCATCATCCATTTAATCTGAATCCCGGATTGAATGGATGGTGCGCCCAACCATCGATTAATTGGAACCTTTCCATGACCACAGTGATTAAGTTTAGACGGACATTGCATTAATCCGCGTCCACGCGGTCGTTGATTTCTTCCCAGGCCTGATTGATGGCAATCATATGTTTTGTCGCCATGGTAATCGCCTCTTCCGGCAATCCCCGCGCGATCAATCTGTCTGGGCGCGTTTCACGGATTTTCTTGCGCCAGATTTTACGGATATCAGCCAGCGGTGTTTCGGGTGTCACTCCCAGAACGTCATAGGCATCTGGTGGTGCGTCGGGCACAAAGCGGGTGCGCAAGCCGCGAAAAATGCGTTCATCAATGTGAAACAACTGCGCCACGGTGTGCACGAAGTCGTTTTCATTCGGGTGGTATTGGCCGTCGGCCATGGCGATGTAAAACAGCCCTTCGATCAGGTCTTCCAGAGCGCTGTCATCACTGGCAAACATTTTTGAAATGGTGTTGGCATAAACCTCGTAACCCGCCACGTCCTGCCGAGCGAGGTTGAAGACCCGCGCCGCCTGCGCCTCGTCTTTCTTGGAGATGAAAAACACCTGCCGAAAGGCGGCAACCTCGTCGCGGGTGACCCGACCGTCAGCCTTGGCCATTTTTGCACCGAGCCCGATCACCGCAATGGTAAACGCGACTGAGCGTTCAGGCGGGGTTTTCAACCGGTCAAAAACATTGGCAAGGCTCTCACCGCTGGCCATCGCCGCAATCGCGTCCGCAATTCGGGTCCAGATCGAATTTGCCATGGCCTGTCCGCTAAAAGTTGCTACCCGGTTCAAGTGTTATAGAATTTTCTGCAGTAAAACCAGATCAAGCCATTGGCCGGATTTATAGCCGACTTCGCTCAAGATAGCGGCTTCAGTATACCCACACGCTTTGTGAAACGCGACACCGTCCTTGTTGACCGTGCTGACCCCGGCAAAAATGGTATGGGCACCCGCCTTTCGCGCGTGATCTTCGATGGCCAGCATCAGCGCGCGCCCGATGCCTTTGCCCCATGCAGACGAGGGCAAGATTACAGTATGCTCCATGGTGCGGGCATAACCAACGCCACCCCGAAACTGGCCATAGGTTGCGAAGCCAAGAATTCCCGTGGCGTCTTCAGCTTTCAGAAAACCATGACCACTTGTCGCTTTCAAATCGATCATGGCGCAGATATCGGCGGCAGTTTTTTCGACCGCATTAAAGGTGATCAGCGTGTCGCGGATTATCGGGTTCCAGATCGCGGCGATGGCTGATGCATCGCTGTGGTTGGCAGCGCGGATAGTGAAGGTGGCTTTTGACATATGGGATATATTCGCTGCAGAACCGGGAGGCGCAAGGGGAAATAATCGACTTACATTGGCCCGATCATTGCCCTTGCGATGCCGGAGCGATAGCATCACCAACGAAAATCGAACGGAGACTGTATGATGACACTGGAAATCTGGACCATTTACGTCGGCACAGTTCTGGCTCTGATGAGCACACCAGGGCCAAGCCAGTTGTTGATGTTGTCAAACAGTGCTGCGCACGGATTTACCCGGTCGCTGTCCACCGCCGCCGGAGATCTGACCGCAAATGCACTGCAAATGCTGGCAGCCGGGTTCGGGCTTGCGGCAATCCTGACTGCTTCGGCCAATGCGCTGACCGTGATCAAATGGGCTGGTGTGATCTATCTGATCTGGTTGGGCGTCCGGATGATCCGCAAGGCCAATCCCAAAGCCGGAAAACCTCGCTCATAACCCTTTGGCGGCAGGGATTCTTGACCTCGGCGGCCAATCCCAAGGCGGTTGTGTTCTTTGCGGCGCTGTTTCCGCAATTCATCCAGCCGGGCGGATCATTTGCCACACAATTCCTGATCCTATCGATCACCTATGTCGTTATCGACGGGGTGTTTCTGAGTGCCTATGGCATGGGCGCCAGCTGGATTTCAGCGCGGTTCAAGGGTCCGGCCAAGGCTTGGATTGAACGGATTGGCGGTGGCTTCATGATCGCGGCGGCGGTGCTTCTGGGGGCCAAGACGGTTGCCGAGAAATAGCTGTATCGGCTTCAGAAAACTCACCTGATGGAATACGCACTCTTCGTTCTCGCCGGGTTTCTGGGCGCAACAATTTCAGCTGTATTTGGCTTTGGCACCGGCTTTGTGGTGTTGGCGGTTGGGACATTCCTTCTGCCGGTGAAAGAGGTTATCGCATTGGTTGCGGTGCTTTTCGCCGCCTCGACCACATTGAAAACCGTGTTGTTCTGGCGGCAGACCAACTGGGTTCTGGTTGCAAAAATGACCGTTGTCAGCCTGCCGTTTGCCTGGCTCGGGGCCAGCCTGTTGATCGGGTTTCCCGATGTCTGGATTGAAAAGCTGCTCGGACTCATGGTGCTGGCATATCTCATCGTATCGTCTTTAGGCTTCAAACTCCGGGGTCAGCAGACATTTGCGTGGATTGCAATCGGGTCTGCCGGTTACGGCTTTACCTCAGGACTGCTGGGCACCGGCAATCTGATCAAAGCAATCATGTTTCGGGAAATGGGGCTGGATCGTCAGGCATTTGTCGGGGCGATGGCGGCGAGCTCGGTGCTGGCGACACTGGTCAAACTCCAAGTTTACACCTCTCAGGGTCTGCTGCATTCGGCGCATATCCTGCCCGGAATCGCACTGATAATCGCCGCCGTGCTGGCCGTTTTTCTGGGGCGGACTTTGCTGTTGAACATGAACGCGGCGCAATTTCAGTCCGGATTGAAAATCCTCTTGGCGATTTCGGCGATTGCGCTATTGCTGTAGGCAACTCAATTATTGGAATGATTATATGAAAATGAACCCTCTCGGCCGCAGTGGCCTGAGTGTCAGTGAACTCGCTCTCGGTTCGATGACCTGGAGCACCCAAACACCCCAAGCAGAAGCCCACGCCCAGATCGACATGGCGCTGGAGCATGGGGTGAATATCATTGATACCGCCGAGATGTATCCGGTGAACCCGCTGAGCAAGGAAAATCAGGGCAATTCCGAACGGGTGATCGGGACCTGGGTTGCTAATAACAAGGCGCGGCGCGGCGATGTATTGCTGGCCACCAAGGTTTCGGGCAGCGGTTTTATGGGGGTCCGCGACGGCGCGCCGATTTCGCGGGCGACCATCACCGCGGCGTTCAACGCTTCGCTGACGTCGATGCAGACTGATTACATCGATCTTTACCAACTGCATTGGCCCAATCGCGGCAGCTACATGTTCCGGCAGAACTGGACCTTTGACGCCCGCAATCAAAGCGGCGGCAAGGCTGCGCTGCATGATCATATCGGCGAAGTGCTGGAAACACTCGACGAGCTGGTCAAGGCGGGCAAGCTCAGGGCCATCGGCCTGTCAAACGAGAGCGCCTGGGGCACCAGCCAATGGCTGCGGATTGCCGAGGATCGTGGCTTGCCGCGCATGGCTTCGGTGCAGAACGAATATTCGCTGATGTGCCGTCATTACGACCTCGATCTGGGGGAATTGTCGGTACATGAAGATGTTGGCCTGTTGGCGTTTTCGCCGCTGGCCTGCGGATTGTTGTCGGGCAAATATCAAGGCGACGTCACCCCAGCCGGATCGCGGCGCAGTTTTGGCAATGATCTTGGCGGCCGGGTGGTGGACACAATGTGGCCTGCTGTTGATGTCTATATGGATGTGGCGCAGAAACACGCGCTCGATCCCTGCCAGATGGCGCTGGCCTGGTGCCGGACGCGGCCGTTTATGGCTTCGGCGATTTTCGGGGCGACGCGGATTGGACAGTTGGAGGTGGCGCTGGGATCGGTTGAGCTGGTGCTGAGCAATGAGGTGATGGCGGATATTCAGGCGGTGTATCGGGCGCATCCGATGCCGTATTAGGGTTGATCTTCAGAAGGATGAAATGTTTATTTGTCGAACTTGTTTGTCATTTTTAATGGGAACACATTTTGTCCTGAAACGAGTATTTCCTAGCATTGAAAACGGGTAGCAATGGCGATCGAAGGAAGGCCTGCCTATTCAATCAATCCAAAAATGACTAAATTGGGGTGGTATCGGCACCTAAGGGAAGTAAAACAAATGGAAAATACGTCTCCACGAATGCGTTTCGTGAGCGCCTGTCTGGCAATTGGCCTTTTGTTTTTGACAATCTTGCCCGGGGCTGCCTCAGCGGACAGCAACTCCGTCAGCGAAGCCTATTCCGCGGCGACCGACGCTTATGACCGCGGTGACTATGAATTAGCCTTAGAAAAATACCGCCAGATTGCGGAAAAAGGAGATGCTGATTCTCAGTATGCTCTTGGCTGGATGTATCAATACGGCTTGGGAACATCGGTAGATTACGACCAAGCACTCGTTTGGCTCCAGCTGGCCGCGGAGCAAGGCGTGGATCGTGCACAATATAACTTGGGATACATGTATCATCATGGATGGGGAGGTGTTCAAAAAGATTTGGATGAGGCCATCAAATGGTACTTTTTGGCGGCCGAACAGGAAAGTGAATATGCGTTATACGAAATTGGGTCGTTGTATTTTCATGGTCAAGGCATGCCGCAAAATGTTGAGACGGCGATTCAGTACTTCGAGCGAGCTGCCGAAAAGAAATACAACCGTGCGCTTGAAACACTGGGGTCAATTTATTTCGAGGGCACTGGTGTAAAACAAGACTACGTCTTGGCTTATACGTGGTGGAGTGCTGCTCTGACCACGGAAGAGACCCAACCAAACAGGCAAGAAGAGTTTATCGCCAGGCTGAAGGCCTCTCGCGCGCAAGTAGCGGCATTGATGTCGGATTCGGAACTTGCGGAAGCGAAGCAGCGCGCTGCGGAGCAAATTGCCAAGTGAGTTGGTTGAAGTCGATGCTGAAATCAGTTTGATAAAAGGGCGGTGACTAATCTGGCGCAAACCTCGGCGGGCGGGTTGTTAATACCATGTGGCCCGCGATGGAGGCCTATGTCGGTGTCGCCCGTAAATACGCGCTTGATCCCTGCCAGATGGCGCTGGCCTGGTGCCGGACGCGGCCGTTTATGGCTTCGGCGATATTCGGAGCGACGCGGATTGGGCAGTTGGAGAATGCGCTGAAGTCAGTGGAACTGACATTGGGTGATGATGTGATGGCCGAATTGCAGGCTGTGTACCGGCACCATCCCGTGCCGTATTGAAATGTTCCCCGATCATAATATTTACGCTTGTTAACAAAGAGTTAAGCGGTAAAAGTGCTCTGAACCGCAGCTACACGTGAAGCTCATAATGCATGGCGCTCTAGCCAGGTTTGCCCTGGCGCAGACAGCTGGGCGACCGCCCAAAATGCCCGGAAAACGCTCGGGAGAACGCCGCTTGCGAGTTAAAGCCGCACCGAATTGCAACGTCTTGCAGCGGGCGGCGGGTATCCAGCACCATGCGCCGGGCTTCTTGCAAGCGCAGCTGCCGGAAATAGCGGCCCGGGCCGATGCCGAATTCCCGGGCAAACAGCATTTCCAGACGGCGGACAGACAGGCCGGTGAGGCGGGCGATCATGGCCACTGAGGGCGGGTCTTCGATACCGGATTCCATGGCACGGATGGCTTCTGCGACTTTTGGGGCCCGTCGTTCCACGCGTGACACTGAGACCAGCGATTGCGGGTCAGAGCCGGTGTGAACCGGATCATAGATGAAAGCCCGCGCCACGCTTTCCGCCAATGCCCGCCCGTGGCGAGTTGAAATCAGGTGTAGCATCATGTCGATACAGGGCGATGCGCCGCCGGTGGTGGCGTATTTACCGCTGAGCACGAAACGGTCACGAACGACACTGATGTCTGGAAAGGCGAGGGCGAGATCCTCCTGATCTTCCCAATGCGTGGTGGCCCGGTGACCCGACAACAACCCCGCGCGGGCCAGAATTTCGCCGCCACCGTCAATGCCTGCGACGGACGGGATGCCACCGGCAAGTCGGCGCAGCAAACGGTGCACTGCGGGTGTGGAATGGGTCCTGATGCGAAAACCGGCGATAACCGCCAGCATATCAGCGGTTATGTTGGGGTGCAGAGGTGCGGTTTCGAGGGACAGGCCGGAGGTCAGGGTGGATTTTGTCCCGCTGATTCCAAACACCTGCCAGGTGAACAATTCCCGGCCTGCCAGACGGTTTGCCGCCCTGAGCGGATCGATTGTTGCGGCCAGCGAGAGCACGTTGCTGTCTGGTAACAGCAACACTGCGATTTGCATTGGTGCTGGATTGGCTTGAAAGGCAGTATTTGCGGGTTTCATCAAATATATTTCGTAAATCGTAAAACAGGGAATCGCAAGCCGGTTCAAGATACGATTAACATCCGAACCACGGAGAGCGCGAATGCCCCTGACCATGAACCGCAACGTTTTCATCACCTGTGCCGTGACCGGCTCGGGCAGCACCCAGGACCGCAGCCCGCATGTGCCGCGGTCGCCAAAGCAGATCGCCGACAGCGCGATTGCTGCGGCCAAAGCCGGTGCAGCCGTGGTGCATTGCCATGTGCGCAATCCGGAAACCGGAATGCCGTCGCGCGACCCGAAACTGTTCCGCGAAGTGACGGATCGGGTGCGGGATGCCAATATCGACGTAGTGCTGAACCTGACGGCAGGCATGGGCGGCGATATCGTCACCGGCCCGCCGGAAGCCCCGTTGCCGCTGAATCCGAATGGCACCGATATGGGCAGCGCGCAGAGCCGGATGCAGCACGTGCTGGAATGCCGCCCGGAGATTTGCACGCTCGACTGCGGCACAATGAACTTTGCTGAAGCCGATTATGTAATGACCAACACGCCGGGCATGTTGCGGGCCATGGGGCAGATGATGACCGACGCCGGTGTGAAGCCGGAAATCGAAGCCTTTGACACCGGACACTTGTGGTTCGCCAAGCAATTGGTGGCAGAAGGCGTGCTGGAAGCAAACGCCTTGGTGCAACTGTGTATGGGTGTGCCATGGGGCGCACCCGATGACCTCAACACATTCATGGTCATGGTCAACAACGTGCCGGAAGACTGGACATGGTCAGCATTTTCTTTGGGGCGCAACGAAATGCCCTATGTCGCGGCGTCGGTGCTGGCGGGGGGCAACGTGCGGATCGGGCTGGAAGACAACCTGATGCTGGATCGAGGCGTGCTGGCCACCAACGAAGCGTTGGTTGGCCGCGCGGTCGAGATCGTTGAGCGATTGGGGGCACGTGTAATCGGGCCGGACGAAGTGCGGGCAAATCTGGGCCTGACGAAGCGGGAGCCGGTGTAATCATGGATAAATTGTTGATATCGGGTATTTTACTTTGCGCCGCCTGCACAGCTCAACAGGGCAGTTACGGGCTGCGTCCCGGCGAACCGTCACAGTTGAACTTTGAATATTGCGAACAGATCGCGGCGGAAGTCAGGCGTGCCGGAGACATCAGCAACAACCTGTGCCCTGGCTTTATGCCGGACGGTTATCCGATAGAATTGGGTTAATATCATGAGCAATACAGCGGCCATCATTGGCGGTGGTGTGATCGGCGGCGGTTGGGCGGCGCGGTTTTTGTTGAACGGATGGGATGTGCGGGTGTTTGACCCGGACCCCGAGGTTGAGCGCAAAATCGGTGAAGTTCTGGATAATGCGCGGCGGGCGTTGCCGAGCCTATCGGATATGGCAATGCCCGCGGAAGGCAGGCTGCGGTATTGCGAAACGCTGGAAGACGCGGTCTACGGCGTTGACTGGGTGCAGGAAAGCGTGCCCGAACGGCTGGACCTGAAACACAAGGTCTACGCGCAGATACAGGCGCATGAAGCCGGACGGGTGATCATTGCTTCCTCGACGTCTGGGTTCAAGCCGTCTGAATTGCAGGAAGGCGCGGCGCATCCGGAGGCGATCATGGTCGCGCATCCGTTCAATCCGGTTTACCTTCTGCCGTTGGTTGAATTGGTGCCAGGGGCCGGGACGCATCCGAATTTCGTCACAGCAGCCGGAGATATTCTGCGCGGGATCGGCATGTCGCCACTGTATATCCGCAAAGAAATCGACGCGCATGTTGCCGACCGGTTTTTGGAAGCGGTGTGGCGTGAGGCGTTGTGGTTGGTCAAGGATGACATCGCCACCACCGAAGAAATCGATGACGCCATCCGCTTTGGTTTTGGCCTGCGTTGGGCGCAGATGGGATTGTTTGAAACCTTCAGGATTGCCGGAGGCGAGGCCGGGATGGCGCATTTTATCGAGCAATTCGGCCCCTGTCTGCAATGGCCCTGGACCAAATTGATGGATGTGCCGGAACTGACCGATGATCTGGTGAAAAAGATCGCCGATCAATCGGACGCGCAGTCCGGTATGTATTCAATCCGCGAGTTGGAGCGTATTCGGGACAGCAATCTGGTCGGAATCATGCGGGCGCTGAAGGCGCAGAACTGGGGCACCGGGGCGATCCTGAATAATCAGGACAGCGTCAAAAAAATCGCGGCCGGGGAGCCGGATTTGACCGGACTGATCCGCACCATCAGCCGTACGGTGCCGCTCGATTGGACCGATTATAACGGTCATATGAATGAAGCCCGCTATCTGACGGCCTTTGGAGATGCCACCGACGGGTTTATGGAGATCGTCGGCTGTGATGCTGAATACATTGCCTCGGGCGGCAGTTATTTCACCGCTGAAACCCACATCCGCCATATCGACGAGGTGCACGCCGGGGCGGAAATTCATATCGACACCCAATGTCTGCTTGGTGCCGGCAAAAAGATGCACCTGTTTCACCGGATGCTGCACCAAGACGGGCGTTTGCTGGCGACCGGTGAACACATGCTGATCCATGTCAGTCTGGAAACCCGCCGCGCCAGCCCTCCGGCTCCGCAAATCGAAACCAAGCTGGGCGCGATTGCTGCTGACCATGCGCGTTTGCAAACCCCTGAAGGCGCAGGCCGTGCCATCGGGCAGGCGCGCTAGGGATGGGTCGGCGGGTTTTAATCACTGCCGGCGCGTCTGGCATTGGCAGGGCGATGGGTGAGGCTTTTGCCGCTGACGGTGCAGATGTATGGGTGACGGACATTGACGCAGCTATTTTGGCTGACCTGCCTACAGATTGGCGGCGAACCGAGGTCAGTGCCGCGGATCAGCCGGGCATGGCGGCGCTGTTTGAACAGGTTGCCGCCGAATGGGGCGGGCTCGACGCGCTCTGTGCCAATGCTGGCGTCTCCGGACCCACGGCACAGATCGAGGATGTGACGCTGGACGATTGGCGCAAATGTGTGTCAGTCAACTTGGAAGGGGCGTTTCTGGCGGCAAAATTCGCAGCACCTCTGATGAAAGCACAAAGATCAGGGGCGATGGTGTTTACGTCCTCGACCGCTGGGGTTTTCGGCTATCCGAACCGGGCTCCTTATGCGGCGGCGAAATGGGCGGTGATCGGGTTGATGAAAACATTGGCGATGGAATTGGGGCCGTCCGGTATCCGAGCCAACGCGATTTGCCCCGGTTCAGTCGAAGGTCCGCGTATGGAAGGCGTGCTGGAGCGCGAAGCTGCTGCCAAAGGCACGACACGGGATGTGATTTATCAGGGTTATACTTCAGGCACTTCTATGAAGAGTTTTGTAACGGGCGCGGATATCGCCAATATGGCGGTGTTTTTGTGCAGCGAAGCAGCGCGTCTGGTGTCCGGCCAGGTGATTGCGGTGGACGGACATACGGTAAACCCGGACCCAAAAGTCTGAGAGTTATGTGTTTTAGCCTCGACCTCTGACGATTTGATTGCCAAAAACAGCCATGGAACTTTGGATCCCCATAACGATCGCCGCTGCGTTCAGCCAAAACCTGCGGTTCATGCTGCAAAAGCATCTGAAAGAGACCGGCCTGTCCACCGCGGGGGCCACGTTTTCGCGGTTTTTATATGCGGCGCCTTTGGCGATGATCTTGCTTGCAGCACTGGTATTCGTCACCGGGGCAAATACGCCCGCGACCTCTGCCCGGTTTTGGATTTTCGCCGGCATGGGTGGGGCCGCTCAAATTTTGGCAACCATGCTGGTTGTGGCCTTGTTCGCGCAACGTAACTTCGCTGTGGGGATCACCTTCAAGAAAACCGAAACCATTCAAACGGCGCTGTTTGGGCTGATCCTGCTGGGCGAGGGAATTTCCGGTAACGGGCTGTTTGCGATTATCGTCGGTTTGGCGGGAGTCGTCCTGCTGGCGGATCCGCCCAAATCAAAGGGCGGTGCTTTTTATACCCGTGTTTTCAACCGTGCTGCCGCTTTTGGGCTCGGGGCCGGCGCATTGTTCGGGTTTTCCGGTATTGCCTATCGCGGCGCTTCTCTGGCGTTAGGGGATGCGGGGTTTTTCGTTCGCGCGGTGTTCACGCTGATGTGCGTCACAACCTTTCAGACCATTGCAATGGCGATTTATCTGGGCTTGCGCGAACCAGGGGAAATCCGACGGGTGGCACGACACTGGCGGATTACGTTTCTGGTTGGGCTCACCGGTATGCTGGGGTCGCTGGGCTGGTTTACCGCTTTTACCTTGCAAAACGCGGCTTATGTGAAGGCGCTAGGGCAGGTCGAACTGGTGTTCACCTTTCTGGCGTCCTATTTCATCTTCAAGGAACGCAGCACCAAGCGTGAATTGATCGGGATCGGGCTGGTGATTGTCAGCATTCTGATTTTGGTGCTGTTTTTGCAGAAATAGTCCTCAAATCATCCCCGCTTCGCGCAATTCAGGCCGAAAGCTGCGGGACACCGGAATATCCACTCCGTCAGACATCCGCAGCCAGATTTTGCGGTTGCTTTTGATAATACCGTTGACCTCGTCGAAATTCACCCAATGGGAGCGGTGCACCTGACCACCGTTGCTGCCCGAAAGCAATTCCATGGCATCGGCAAGACGCATCAGCAGCAGTTTGGTTCCGGTTTCGGTGTGCACCTCAACATAGTGATCGGCGCTTTGCAGGCGCACCAGACGCCGGCCCGTGTCAGGCCCAACCTTGCGCAGCAGGCTTCGGATCGCACCCAATCGCCCTCCGTTGGAGATTTGTTCGCGGACCATATCGCTGCCGCGGATAAAAAAGAAAAACACCGGCATTAAACCCATGCCGACAAATAGGTTCAGCAGATACCAGCGGCTGCTGACTTGTTGCAACGGGCTGCCAGTTGCATCGCTGATCAAGAAAGCGCTGACCAGAGCACTGGCGCCCAGGGCGACGCATATAAGCGACAAAACTGCGAGTCGTTTGATGATCTGCCAGTCAGGAAACCAGCGTCGCAGAGCCAGATAAGCGAGTCGGTATACGGGGTAGGTCAACAGGATGCACAGGCCAAGCACAGCAACGTTCTTGAGCGAAACAGGGCTGGCAGAAGAAAAGCCGGGGGGCAACGCCTGCAGTTGGGTCAATATGGCGTAAAGACAGCCGGACAGCCAAAGCACCGCTGGTAAGGCGTGCAGGACATTCTGATCCCGTCGTGAAAATTCCAGATTGATCCAATTGCCCATTTTTACCCACTCCGGTCAGGAAACCGTGCCTAACCCCCAAAACCACTAACACGCCGGGTTTAGGCGTCGATTGCGGTGAAAATGTGACTTTGGTAGGCCGTCGCTGTGGCCAAAGCTGGGTGATCATCTGACGAAGCGCGAATTGCACCCAAATTTTTTCGTGTTGCAGTTCACGAAACGCGAACAAATCAATTTATTTCGTTGTGTCATCTCACGAAGAATAGGTGTCGCTTCACGAATACACGCTGGAATACAAGGGTTTTATATCGGATAACAATTCTCGACTCCAAAGGGTTTCGGCCCTCCTCCAAGTCAAGCGGGTGCAGATGCATCAAAACAGTGTGAGTAACAAGTAGAAAGGTTTCAGGAGAAGCTAATCTAAATTCAGACGCCCCCAGGCCAGGTCTCGTCCCCTCGCCTCCGGAGCGCCACACGCAAGAAACCGCGCTTCGGGTCTGCCCCAAGCGCGGTTTTTTTTGCCTAAAGCGTTTCTACATTAACTTGAGACAAGTTGATGTAGAAATCGCCGGTCTATGATGCTGATAACGTGGAAGTTTCGCGTTTCACTTGTGAGTCAAGTAAAACTCGAAACTCTCTAGACGGAAATCCTTAAAGTTGCGAAGTTTGGCGGTGCCGGTCATAATAAAGGCCAACCACGTGCTCTGCCTCTGCGAAAAACAGCCAACGCGCGGCAAACAGGCCGATCAAGTGCAGCAGGACGGCAATTGCCGCCACGCCATGGCCAGAGGTGATAAATGTCAGCAGGAGAACCGGCACCAGGCCGATACACAGCAGCGCAATGATCCGAAGTTTCCGCGCGTGTTTTCGGCCCACCTGATGGGCGAATTCGGTCAGCAGGTAGTTGGTGCCGGAATGCGGAGATTCCAGCAGCCGAACTTTGCCGAGTGGCGCCAGGCCAGTTGCGGTGCCTATGTTCGAACCGGCTTGGGCGAAGCGTCTGTCACCCAGCATCCAATACAGCATCTGCACCAGCGTCAGTGCCGCGAGCAACATTGCTGCAGGTTTCAGCTGCGCTGACAACAATGCCCCGCCGCCAAACATATAGGCCAGAAACAGCAGCGGGGTCAGCGGTTGGTTCCAGCGCGGAATGGTTTTGAGTTGCGCGTAAATCATCGCTGTGCAGAACACGGTGCCAAGACTGAGCGCCGCGCCGATCATGCCGAGAAATGGCAGCTTCACATTGAGGAATATCAGCGCAGCGGCGTAAAGGCCCATGACCAGTAGCGCCGCAACCGCAAAAACACCCTCGCGGCTGAGCCAGCTGGACCGCCACTGTTTGAAAGCCTTCATCGCCCGTTGCGGATTGCCGAGATGAAATGTGGAGGCCAGCAAGCCGCCCACCGACAAAGCGTAGGCCAAAAAAAAGAAAACAAATGCGACCCAACCAGAAACGTCGGGCAGGCCCAGACCAAGAAAAAACAACAGACCGAAGCCAAGGCCGGAAAGCGACGTGAACAGAATGACCGATGGTGCGGGATGCATTAGATTGCCTCCAGGGCTTTGTCGAGCCAGCCCAGGAAGCCACCCTGTTTTTCGGTCACCGGTTCCAGGAATGGCGCCAGAACGTCGATATCTCCGTCGGTGGTGATGTCGGCCTTGAGACGGGGTGGCAAGTAGCGGTTGACGGGTTTGGTGCCTTGTTCCGGCATCAGTTCCACGCCGCCGCGTTCGCGGGTCATGACCGAAACATTGCTATCCGGGTCGGCAAAATCGCCAAAATGTCGCGCATTGGCCGGGCAGGTGCGTACGCAGGCCGGTTCGCGGTCAATCTCGGGCAGGTTTTCGTTGTAGATTCGGTCGACGCAAAGGGTGCATTTTTTCATCACGCCTGCGGCGGCGTCCATTTCGCGCGCACCATAGGGGCAGGCCCAGGCGCACAACCCGCAACCGATGCAGTCGTCTTCGTTGACCAGCACGATGCCGTCCTCGACGCGCTTGTAGCTGGCGCCGGTGGGGCAGACGGTGACGCAAGGCGCGTCCTCGCAATGCAGGCAAGACTTGGGGAAGTGGACCGTTTGTGCGTTGCAACCCTCGGTCTTGACTTCGTAGGTGTGGATGCGGTTCAGGAAAGTGCCCACCGGGTTGGCCCCGTAAGCGTCTATATCCGACAGTGGCGCGCCGTAATTCGAGGTGTTCCATTCCTTGCAGGCGATCACGCAGGCGTGGCAGCCGACGCAGATGTCCAGATCGATGGCGAGGCCGAGTTTTTTTTCGGTAGAGGCGGGCAGGGAAGTCATCAGAACTCTTCCCCATATGCAACGTTTTGCGGGCCGCGGCCCACAGGGGATTTTTGCGCGGGCATTTTTGGCTGCGAGGTTTCGTCGCCGGCATCGGCTTTTTCAATCTTCACGCGCAGGTCAAACCAAGCGGCCTGGCCGGTGATCGGGTCGGAATTGGACCAGCGCAACCCGTCGCCCTTGGGCGGTAGCAATTCGTGGATCAGGTGGTTCAGCAAAAAGCCTTTCTTGGCTTCCGGTGCGTTTTCGTCCAACGCCCAGGCGCCTTTGCGCTTGCCGATCGCATTCCAGGTCCAGACGGTGTTTTCATTCAGCGCGTCCATGCGCACTACCGGCACTTTGATCTCGCCGTGGGGCGAGGTGACCCAGGCCCAGTCGCCTTCCTCGAACCCGCCTTGTATCCAGATTTTACCGGGAACGTATAGCGGGTTTGTGCCGTGGATTTGCCGCAGCCAAGCATTCTGTGTGCCCCAGCTGTGGTACATCGCCATTGGGCGCTGGGTCAGAGCGTGGATCGGGTATTCGTCCTTTTCCGCTGCATGTTCCGCGAAAGGTTCGTACCAAATCGGTAGCGGGTCCATGACATTTGCCAGCCGGTCGCGCAGGTGATCTGGGGGCTGGTGTTCGCCATGCCCCTGTGCCGCCAGCCGGAATTTCTGCAGGGTTTCGCAATAAACATCAAAGACATAGGGTTGAACGGCGTCATAGATGCCAAGGTCGACTGCCCAGTTTTGGTAAGAGGCATTCCAGGGTTTGAAAAACAACCCGTCGTCGGGAATATGGTCGATCCAGAAGCCGCCGTTGTCGATATAAGCCTGCATCTGGTTCGGATTGGGTTCACCGCGGCCTTTATCTTTGCCGTCTTTGCCGCGAAAACCGGCCAGCGGGCCAACCCCCGGACGGCGTTCGTGATTCTGAATGTAGTCGGCGTAATCCGCGTATTTAGCGCTGCCGTCTTCGTTCACCATTCCCGGCAGCCCGAGTTTCGCGCCAAGCTGAATCAGCGCTGTCTGGAAGCCGCGCACGTCCCGATCCGGCTCAACCACCGGCCAGCGGATGCTGTCGGCCGCCGCTTCCGCCTCACAGATCGGGCGGTCCAGCAGCGAAATACAGTCGTGGCGTTCCAGATAAGTGGTGTCGGGCAGGATCAGATCGGCAAAGGCCACCATTTCCGAGGAATAGCTGTCCGAATAGATGATTTTGGGGATTACATAGTCGCCGTTTTCATCTTTGTCGGTCAGCATTTTCATCACGCCACCGGTGTTCATCGACGAATTCCAAGACATGTTCGCCATATACATGAACAACACGTCGATCTTGTAGGGATCTCCGGCATGGGCGTTGGAAATCACCATGTGCATCAACCCGTGCGAGGACATCGGATTTTCCCAAGTAAACGCCTTGTCGATGCGCGCGGGTGTGCCGTCGCTCTCCAGCAATAAATCCTCAGGACCGCGCACAAACCCGAGATGCGGGCCGTTTAACGGTTCGCCCGGGCGGTCCTCGCAATGTGGTCTGGGATGCGCTGAGACCGGCTTGGGGTAGGGTGGCTTGAAGCGGAAACCGCCGGGGCATTCGACCGAACCGAGCAGAATTTGCAGCACATGCAGGGCGCGACAGGTCTGAAAGCCGTTCGAATGCGCCGAAATCCCGCGCATGGCGTGGAAAGACACCGGTCGTCCAATCATCTTGTCGTGTTTTTCACCCTTCCAATCGGTCCAGGGCTGATCAACGGTAATTTCTTCTTCAAAAGCCACATGCGCCAGCTCTGCAGCAATTTTACGAATGCGTTCGGAGGAGACGCCGCAGCGGTCAGCCACAGCTTCTGGCGCGTATTCATCGGTCAAATATTTCTCGGCTAACAGCAGAAACGCAGGGCGGTAGGAAATACCAGCCTGTCGCCAGTCCTTGGCCATATCCGCTTTGATGCCCGGTGTGTCAAAGGCTACAGGTTTGCCGGTGGCGCGGTCCATCACCATTTCCTTGCCGGTTTCATCGCGCAGAAACAGCCCATGCTCGGGTGAGGATTCATCTGTATTCACCAGGAACGGCAGGTTGGTGTAGCGTTGGAGGTAATCCAGATCGACTTTGCCGGCTTTCAGCAGTTCGCGGATCATCGACAGGATGAACAGCCCATCGGTTCCCGGCGTTATGCCAACCCATTCATCGGCAATGGCATTATAGCCCGAGCGGATTGGATTGACGCCGATGATCTTGGTTCCCCGTGCCTTCAGCCGTGACAGGCCGATTTTAATCGGGTTGCTGTCGTGGTCTTCGGCCACACCAAAAATCATGAACAGTTTTGTGCGCTCCCAGTCCGGCGTTCCAAATTCCCAAAACGCGCCACCCATAGTGTAGATGCCTGCCGCCGCCATATTCACCGAACAAAAGCCGCCGTGCGCTGCGTAATTCGGCGTGCCGTAATTCTGCGCCCACCAGCTGGTCAGTGATTGTGATTGGTCCCGGCCTGTGAAAAACGCCAGTTTGGAGGGATCTTTTTCCCGCACCGGTTTCAGCCAGCCGACGGCAATGTCAAACGCTTCGTCCCAGCTGATTTCCTCAAATTCGCCCGACCCGCGTTCACCAACGCGCTTCATCGGAGCGTTCAGACGGGCGGGCGAGTAGTGCTGCATGATCCCGGCGGAGCCTTTGGCGCAGAGAACGCCGCGGTTGATCGGGTGGTCGCGGTTGCCCTCGATATATTTCACCTTGCCGTCTTGCAGATGCACGTCGATACCACAGCGGCAGGCGCACATGTAACAGGTGGTCTTGCGGATTTCGTCCGAGACTTTGGGCGAAGTGTTCAGGTCCGGTTGGGTGTGCTGGTTCATAACTGTCCTTGTGCCTGTTTACTTAATTGTTGCCGCTCAGAATGGCCGCCAGTGCTGCCGAGGCCAACCGCGCCGCTGGCGGATCGGCGCGGCTGGTCAGCAATACCGGCACTTTTGCCCCCATCACGATTCCCGCTGCGCAGGCGCCGGTCATATAGACCAGGGCTTTAAACAACGCATTGCCGGAAACGATATCCGGCACAACAATGCCATCAGCGCGGCCGGCCACCGGATCGCCGCCCATGCCTTTGATTTTCGCGGCTTTTTGACTCAGAATCAGATCGAGCGCCAAGGGGCCGGAGACGTCGGCGTCCGTCACCTCAGCCCGTGCCCAGTCCCGCAATTCGGCGGCCTCCATCGAGGAGGGAACCGAAGGTATCGCGGACTCTGTTGCGGATAGTATGGCTACTTTTGGATGCGTTACACCCACGACTTGTAGCAACCCAACGCAGTAACGCAGGGCGGCTTGCCGGGTGGCAATATCCGGTGTCACGTTCACAGCGCAGTCGGTCAGAATCAGCGGCACATCACTGTTAGGATGGGTCATATGGAACAGATGCACCAGCCGGTTTTGGGTGCGCAGGCCGTTGGCGCGTGCCAGTACCGACTTCATGAACACATCGGTGTGCAAATGCCCTTTCATCAGTACATCAGCCTCGCCAGCGCCACACAGTTGCGCGGCGGCGGCACTTGCGGCTGCCTCACCGTCTGCCTCGACAATTCGGTATCCCGATATATCCCAATCTAGTTTCGCCGCTTCGGCCCGGATCATATCTGCCTCACCGGTGAAAAGTGGGATCATGATACCCGCATCTGTGGCTTGCCTGGCCGCCGTCATTGGCAGCGCAGCCCCGGCGCGGGCGATCGCTACGCGGGGAGCTGGGTTTGACTTTGCCAGACGCAGCAAATTTACTGGGCAAACAACCTTTTGATCAGTCAGAAAAGGCGACGGCGGCGACATGATGTACGGTTGGCTCCAGTGTAAGACTAGCGCAGGCAGTGCTCTGAAAGCATAACTCTTTTGTCCGGCGTTATCAAAGATCAGATGGGCCGAGGTTAGGGCCAGATTGTCGCGGTCTTAAGGCCAGGAAAACCAGGCTGGCCCTGCTAAAAAACGGGACGCGATAATCTCCGCGGCTCGTCTGATTTCCAGGGCCCCTGATCAGCCTTTGCCGTTCCAGGGGATCAGATAGTTCTCAGCCCGACGCATCAGAATATCGATGCAATAACCGATAACACCAATGATGATGATCCCGACGATGACGATGTCTGTGTGCTGGAATTCGGCTGCGTCGATGATCATCCTACCAGCGCCTTTTTCGGCAGAGACCAGTTCGGCGGCAATAACTGTGGCCCAGCAAACCCCAATTGCCACCCGTGCGCCGGTGAATATTTCCGGCAGGCTGTTGGGCAAGATTACCTTCTGCAGTAGTTGGCGCTTGGAAGCCCCAAGTGAGTAGGCGGCATGAACCTTGGAGATATTCACACCCGACACACCAGCGCGGGCGGCAATCGTCATGATCCAGAGCGAGGCCAGGAACAGCAGCGAAATTTTGCCCTGCTCCCAAATGCCGAACCAGATGATGATCAGCGGGATCAGTGCAAGCGGTGGGACCGGTCGCATGATTTCCACGATTGGATCAAACCAACCGCGCAGCCAGCCATTCAGCCCCATGGCAAAGCCCAGAGGAATACCAAACAACCCGCCAAGAGCGAAGCCAATCACAACCCGGACCAGCGACCAGAAGACGTTTTCCCACAGGCCGACGTTCTGATAGCCGTTGGCGTTCAGATCGAGGAATTTCGACCAAACTTGCTCGGGTGGCGGCAGATACAGCGCCTCCATTGTCAGTCCTTGGTACGGCGTGATCGACAGGCTGCCTTTGGCCATCATTTTGATCGAACCGTTGGAGAATTCGACCGTCTGATTTGGTTCAATTGACTGGCCGTCAATATGGGTGATGCGATAGCCTTCTTCTTTCCAGCCGTCGTCGTTTTTGATCGCCGACAGCAGTTTAGATTGGCGTACCTTGACCGAGATAGAATCGTCTTTGGCAAAACCGCCATCGCTGGCCACTTCTTTGAGCACCGGCTTTTCTTTCTCGAAATGCACATCGAGATAGACAGTTGCAGTGTCTGTTTCGCCAGCTGCGTTTACGGCGGTGTATTCAAACGATGTCTCACCGTCGAATGCGCCTGGCAAAATCGGTGGTGCCAGTTTGGAACCGGTTGCAATGCCCCAGATTAAGAAGATTGCAATCACTCCAAGCACAGAAGCCATCCGGTTTGCTGTGACAGAACTTTCGTCGCCGAAGGTTACGGTTTTCAGGGCGTTGTAACCGCCACGGGCTTCGCGCCGGTTGCCGACAAAGCTGTTCACAAAGGCACATACGCCAGCAATGCCGACGTAAAGCGCAAAGATGGCGGTGATGCCGATGCTCATCCAGATGGTTGTGGAGATCAATGCTCCGATTTCAGCTAACATTGCATATCACTCCTCTTTCCGGCCCATGATTTCTTCTTCCATGTTCCAAATCATTTTGCGGATCTCATCACGTTTGGGGCCGAAGTCTGCGTGTTTCTTGACGTCCCGTATATCCGCGCCGACGCCGATTTCGGCAAAAGGCAGGCGGTATTCTTTGTGAATCCTGCCGGGGCGGGGTGCCATCACCAACAGACGTTGGCCCAGCAACAAGGCTTCCTCGACCGAATGGGTAATCAGAACGATGGTTTTTCCTGTCTCTTTCCACAGTTTCAGAACCAGACTTTGCATCTTTTCGCGAGTCAGTGTGTCCAGCGTGCCAAATGGTTCGTCCATCAGAACCACGTCCGGATCGTTTGCCAGACAACGGGCCAATGCAACCCGCTGTTGCATGCCGCCGGACAGTTCGTAGACCATTTTCTGGCCAAATTCCTTAAGGCCGACGATGTCCAGAAGTTCAGTGACTGTTTTGTCGATCACCACCTTGGGCGTGTTTTTCATTTTCTGGCCAAAACCGATGTTGTCATGGACATTCATCCATTCAAACAAAGCGCCACGTTGAAACACCATTCCACGCTCCGGATGTGGACCGGTAACGACATGGTCACCCAGCCGCGTATGCCCGTCAGTCGGACACAAGAACCCGGCAAGGGTGTTCAGCAAAGTGGTCTTGCCACAACCAGATGGGCCAAGGATGGACATCAACTCGCCCTGTTTGATTTCCAGGTTGATGTTTTTCAACGCTTCCACAGTGCCGCCACCGGGCAGTTGAAAGGCCATCGAGACATCGTCAATGACAAAATCAGACATGCATCCCCCGTTCTAATATTTCTCAATCCGCTCGGAAATCAGGCGAATTCCGGGTTCGATTGCACTGGGCTGAATGGACGAATAGGCCAGCCGGTAATAGTTTTTTGGCCGGTTTTTTCGGACAAAAAAGGCGCTTCCCGGCTCAATCAGAACACCGTCATCCCGCAGTTGCTCGTACAGCAACTCGGTGTCGACGTGATCCGGCGCTTTCATCCAGAAACAGGATCCGCCAAACGATGCGTTTCCGACGATTTCCAGCCCTTCGGTTTCCATCGCGGCCTTCATTATTTCGTGCCGTTCCTGAAACGCAGATTTCATTTTCTGCATCAGAGCACTGTAATGACCAAGAGCCAGAAAATTGGCAGTGGTTCGTTGCATATGGCCAGGTGGATGGCGTAAAACCGTGCTGCGCAGGGCTCGAGCCTGACGGATAAAGGGTTCGGAACCAACGAGATATCCAAGACGCAAACCCGGAAACAGTGATTTTGAAAAACTGCCAACATAGATCACCCTGCCCTCGGTATCGAGCGATTTCAATGCTGGCAGCGGAGGCTTCAAAAAGCTCATTTCGAATTCATAGTCGTCTTCGACGACTAAAAAGTTGTCCCGAGCGGCACGGGCCAGCAGTTCTTGCCGACGCTTCATGGGCATGGTCACAGTGGTTGGCGCATGGTGACTGGGTGTGGTGTAGACGATGTCTATATCATGGGGCAGATCGGCGGGGTTGAGCCCATTTTCATCAACGTTTACAGGCACTTTGGCGCAACCGGATTGCCGTAGAATCTGTCGCACACCCGGATAACCGGGGTTTTCATAGGCGGCGTATCTGTTTTTGCTGAGCAGCAGTTCTGACACCATCCAAAGCGCGTTCTGGGCGCCAACCGTCAGCAAGATTTGTTCAGGCCGCGCCAATATTCCGCGCCGTGGCAATGTGTGGCGGACAATAAAGTCGATCAGTTTTGGATCGTCGTGTTCGGCGTAATCCGACGTGAGAGTGTCAAATTCTTTTTTACCCAATGCCTGATGGGCACACAGCCGCCAGTTGGAATGGCTGAACAAAGTTGGGTCCGCCTGGCCGTAAATAAAAGGATAGGGGAACTCCCGCCAGTTGAAGGATTTTTTCACCTTTTTGGCGGCGGTATAATCTTTTTGTAGTCTGGATTTCCAATCCACGGTATCGCCAGAGGGCTGTTTGCCTTCGATATCCAGGGCCGACACAGGAGCTGTTTCGGACACAAAATAGCCGGAGCGTGAACGGGTGCTCAGATATCCGTCGGCCACCAGCTCCTGATAAGACAGGGTCACCGTAATTCGGGATATTTTAAGGTGCTCGGCCAGCTTGCGGGACGAGGGCAACCGTTCACCGGGATACAGGCGCCGCGACAGAATGGCGGAGGTGACAATTTGCCTGATCTGGCTTTGCAAAGAACCCGAAAACTCCGGGTCCAGAAAAAATGTGTCTTCGCTCAGTGCCATTCAGAAGTGCGCCCGGTTTAAATCTGGACTTACTATGGTAGCGACATTGGACTTATACAAGCGCTTATCTTGGCCAAACAATGCTTTACGAGGGATTGGTCAAAGCCGCAGAAATTGTGATCGCCCGCCATCATGGGAAAAAAACGGCACACTGTGTTCGCGTTCCGGGTTGTTCAGGCGCGATTGAACCTCTGCCAGCACAACTTCGGTGATAAAAGGCAGGTCATAGGACCGGGTGTCGGGCAGCGGAATCCATTGCAGATGTGACAGTTCGTCTGATGCGCTCGAAAAATCATCGGGATCACCCATAATCAAATCGGCATCGCCAAGGAAAAACCGGGCATCAAATCGGCGCGGTCGGCCTGGAGGGGTGATGGCGCGAAAGATAAAGGTCAGGCCGCGGACGGACGGCAGCCAACCACGTTGGAAAAACCCTCGCCATGCTTCGGGCTGGCTAGAAGCCATTGACTGCGCAGTGTCATCGGCCAGCGCCATTGCATGACCTGTCTCTTCCCACATTTCGCGCACCGCAGACAGCAGCAGCGGTTTAACAAGCGCCGGATCTGACATTTTAGCCAACCGTTCCATGCTTGCTGTGTCGGTCTGTTGGGCCAATTCAACCTTTGCGTCATCCAGGTCAACCGCCCCGCCAGGGAAAACAAATTTATTCGGCATAAAGGCAGCACTATGGCCGCGTTGTCCCATCAGAATCTTGGGTCCGGCGTCGGTTCTACGCACCAGGACAACTGTGGCGGCATTTCTGATAGCGGTCTTGTCCATTACATCCGGCCTTCGGTCAGTCAATTTGGTGGCCTACAAAGCCTGATATGGCGATTTTGTCCAGCTAATCCGCCGACGAGCCCGCGTCGGAGTTCGCTGCCGGTTTGCCAAAACCGTGCATTCTTTTGGCCCATTGCAAGCCAATGAATGCACCTTTGATACGCGGCAAAAGAAACAGCGCCATAGCAACAAATAAAATAGAGAAACCGACGGCCATGATCAGCGGCTCCGGGCGAAACACTTCGAAAACAACCAGCATAATCGGTGCCAAAAGGTGACCACAGATCAGTATCGTCACATAGGCCGGGCCGTCGTCTGCGCGTTGGTGAATTAGTTCTTCACCGCAAACATCACAGCTGTCGCGGACTTTTAGATAGCCGTCCAGAATCGGACCTGTCCCGCACTGGGGACACCGTCTTTGCCAGCCGCGCAACAGGGCGGGTTTCACGGGTCGGTCTTCGATACTTTCAACCGGCTTTTGGATTTGGTCTTCGATCATGGAACATATCTAATACAGCGGGACAGGATTTAAACTGGGACATGCTGTCTTGCGTCCGGATGTCGCAAAGCGCGCGCGCAGAAATTCCGACGGGCTGCGACGGAAGCCAATCGCTGCCCCGTAACAGAGAAGACACCGGCACAGTTGCCGATCTGAAACTGTAGGAGCAGAACATGAACAGGTTTACAAAAATATCCATCTTATCCGCAGCTCTTGTTGCGATCATCGGTGCGGCTGCCGCGCCAACGGTTGCCAAGGGCCGTCATCAACTTGATTTCGAAGCGATCGACAAAAATGCCGATGGCTTTCTGACGCTCGAAGAAGTCGGCGTTGCCCGCGACCAGAAGTTTGACGAAATCGACACCAACCAAGACGGCTCGCTTTCAGAAGATGAGATGAAAGTGCACCGCGATGCGCGTCACGCTGCCTGGCTAGAAAGTCGCGGCGAACGGTCAAAAGCTGCATTTGAACGGATGGACACGGACAAAAACGGCGCGATTTCGCCCGCAGAATTGAACGCGGCAATGGAAAAGCGTGATGAGAACCGCAAGCGGCGCCATGGCAAATCTGGTGGCAGGATTCATCAGGGCTTTATGAAACACATCGACAGCAATGCCGACGGTAAAATCACCAAAGCCGAGTTGACTGGAGCCTATACAACCCGGATTTTTGAACGGCTGGACACCAACAAAGACAGCCGTATTTCCAAGGCCGAAGCCGAAGAAGCGCGGAAAAATTTCCGTCACCGCTGGCTGCAGGACTGAACCGGTCGCCGGGGCGTGATGCACGCGCCGGCGGTTGCTTGAATGCCGAGGGCGGGATAGTGCTGAGCGTATTATGATGGCATTTGATGGTGAATATGAAATTGGCGATGATGCCCTAATGGTGATGTTTGCCAATGGCGACGGGCAGGCGGCCTCGGTACTGGCCGCCCGTCATACGTCCCGCGTTCTGGCGCTGGCCTGGCGGATGCTGAATGACCGGAGTGAAGCCGAGGATGTTGTGCAGGACGCCATGATGCGATTGTGGAAAATAGCACCGGACTGGCGACAGGGCGAGGCAAAGGTTTCTACCTGGCTCTACCGCGTTGCCCGCAATCTCTGTACAGACAGGCTGCGGCGTAGACGCGGCACCGATTTGGAGAATGTGCCCGAGCCGCGCGATGAAACTCCGGCAGTAGACGCTCAGATGATCCAGTCAGATCGCGCCAGGGCACTACATCGGGCATTGATCGAATTGCCTGAACGGCAGCGCATCGCGGTGACGCTTCGGCACTTGCAGGAGCTGTCGAATCCCGAGATTGCCGACATCATGGAAACCAGCGTGGAAGCTGTCGAAAGCCTGCTGTCGCGTGGCAAAAGAACCCTGTCGGCCCTGTTGCTGGGCCAACAACAAGAGTTAGGATTGGACCGATGAGCAAAGCGAACGAAAACCACGGGCTGGGCGCATTTTTTGAAGCAGCACGAAAGGCTGCTCCCCAACCAGATGCGCCGTTGATGGAACGTGTGCTGGCAGACGCTGCCAAGGTTCAGGCCGACTTGACGGCGCAAAATGCGACGCCAGTCGCCAGGTCGTCGAGGCTGTGGCTGGCGATTGCTGAAAATCTGGGTGGCTGGCGTGGCATGTCCGCATTGACAGCCTGTGCCTGCACCGGCTTGTGGATCGGGTTTTCCACCCCCGAATTTGTTGACAGCTACAGCGGCGGGTTGTTGACCGCCGAACCGGTCGACACTTTGGATTTCGCCGACCTCTACGGGTTTGAAGACATGCTGACGGAGAGCTGATTATGGCACAGACAGAGAAAAAACCCCGGCGCAGATGGCTCAAACCTCTGCTGTTTGTTTCGCTTGCGGTTAACCTGATTGTTCTGGGCCTGGTGATCGGCGCAGTATTCGGTGATCACCAGCGACCGCAACGTGGCACCAAAGCGCCGCACGGGGTGCGCACCTATATTTCCGCGATGACCAACGAACAGCGCGAGGCGTTTCTGGACAAAACCCACGGCTCGTTGGCAGGGTCGCTGAAAACCCTGAAAAAGCTGCGAGGTGGGCACAAAGATGTGATGGCGGCTATTACAGCGACACCCTTTTCCGAAGACACGTTGCGCAGCTCCCTGGACAAACAGCGCAGCGATGTGTCTGCAATCATGGGTGAATTTCAGGAAGAATTGATTGCCACCCTGTCCGCGATGACCGATGAAGAGCGGGCGCAATATATCGAACGAATGAAAGAAATGCGGAAAAAGCGGTGGCATAAAAAGCGCTGAGCTGCAGCCCAGAAATTAGAAATTTAAGCGGCCTGAGGTAGGAACGTCACTTGATTTCTGCCACGTCCTTTGGATTGATAAAGTGCGCGGTCGGCGTGATGGATCAGTTCACACGGTTTGAACTGACCCGCCGTTGCAAAGGCCACGCCGATGCTGATCGAAATATTTATCTGACGCTTGATCCCACAATTCAGAAATGGCTGTTCGTTTATTTCAAGGCGCATCCGTTCGGCGATAGAGCAGGCCTGATGTACCGGCGTATCGGTCAGTACAACCAGAAACTCCTCGCCTCCAACCCGGGAAATCAGATCGGCGGACCGTAATTTGCGGTTCAGGCGCTGTGCGGTTTCACAGATCACCGCATCGCCTGTCTGGTGGCCATATGTGTCATTGATGGCTTTGAAATTGTCGAGATCGAGCATCATTACGGCAACCGTTCGATCGGCCGGTCCGCCATTTCTTAGCAACCGGTCGAGGTACTGAAGTGCATAGCGGCGGTTATACAATCCCGTCATCGGATCGCGTAGCGCTTCTTTTAGTCGATTGCTGACTTGCCGTTCAGCCTGGAGTGCCAGATGGCGTTGCCAGCCAAGCCGTCTGAGACGCACCGCCAGTTCTGCCGCTGAAAAAGGCCTAACGATAAAATCATCGGCGCCGAGTTCCAGCGCCTTGCAGTTTGCTGAAGTATCGTTCTGATTGGCTAAATACAGCAGTTTGGGTGCATTCAGTGTTTGGGCATCATGGAGCGCGCACAGCCGGCGCAGCGCTTCTTCGCGTCCGAGCTGCGCCTCGTCTATCAGCGCAATACTGCCAACGTTTTCAGAACAGTCATTTGTTTCCAGCACCGGAAAGCTGGTTTTCAACAAAGCGCCAACTGCGCTGTCTTGGAAGCTGGGCATAAACCGCACGGCATCGGCAAAACAGATATTCAATGCGCCCGGAAACTGCGGTGGGAAAACCAGCGACTCTTCGGCGAACCCCATATCCGCATAAGTCCGCTGGCGCACACGATACTCTTCCACAACCTCTTTTTTGCGGATCAGTTGCGCTAACCGGCAACGCAACAATGCACCGTCTGCTAAGTTAGGCAAAACCTCTTCGATTCCAAGCTGATAAGCCGTGTTCCACAATGTATCCTCCATATTCCGGCAGATCAGAATGACCGGGATATGGGAAAACCGCGGATCGCACTTTAGTTCCTTACAGGTTGAAAAACCGATGTTTTCCTCAACCTCGTATCGAAGAACAATTGCATCAGGCGGTGATTTGGCCAGATATCCGTGAATAGAAGTGATATCGCTGGCCAGATCAACGGTGTAATAATCCGCAGTCAATTGAGCCTTAAGCACAACCCGGTTTGTGACAATTGGATCGACAATAAGAATACGGCCTGGCATGGGTTACTCCGGCACAACTGTTAACTGACGCCTGACAGTGAAGCGGAAACTTGTTAATGAATCCTTTCCGAAATACGGATAATTTTCGACAAAATGCGGGCAAAAATGAAACAGGATCAGGCGGAAATCGTAGCGCTGCAGGCGATAGCTTGGCTGGTTGGCAATGAGGAGCTTTGCCAGAGTTTCCTGGGGTCCAGCGGTGCGTCAGCCGAGGATATGAAATCCCGGGTCGACGAGCCAGAATTCCTTGCGTCGGTGTTGGAATTTCTGATGCTGGACGATGGCAATGTTATCAGCTTTTGCGACACTCACGGGCTTGGGTATGAAACTCCGATGCAGGCGTTGTATGGTCTGCCGGGGCAGGGCGTACCGAACTGGACTTAAAATGCGTCGCGTTTTATGGAAACACCAACGGGGCGCGAAGCGCTTTAAAGATCAATCTCCAATATTCCACCGGGGTCCATCGCGCGGGACTGGCACAGAATTACAGATGTTTCCCGTTGTTTATTGGACAGCACAAAGTCCCGGTGCTCGACGTCTCCCGAAACGAGGCCGCACTTACAAACTCCGCAAATTCCGTCTGAACATTTGACATCAATATGAACACCATTTTCGGCCAGCACATCGGTGATGGGCTTTTCCGCCGGAATGTTGAATTCACGCCCGGATTTGGCGAGTTTGAGCGTGAAGTCGTGGTTTTCGTATTCTGGCGCTTCCGGCACGCTGAAATATTCCATATGCCGCTGCTCTTCGGGAAAACCATTGGCCTTTGCCGTGTCCAGAACAGCTTGCATATATCCATCTGGACCGCAGGTGTACACATGGGCATCCGGTTGATATCGCAAAGTTTCGGCAAGGTCGGCGCGGCTGCCCTGGTCGGAATAATGATAGGTAACCTGATCCGCCCACGGCATATTTGAAAGGTTGGCGATGAATGCAGCTTCTGCCTGTTTTGAACAGGAGTAATGCAACTCGAAATCCGCGCCAATCGCGTGCAATCGATGGGCCATTGCGATCATCGGAGTGATGCCGATACCGCCACCCATCAGTAAGGATTTACTGGCGGTTTCGTGCAATGGAAAATGGTTGATCGGTTTGGAGATGAAAACCCGACGCCCGGCCTCAAATATCCGGTGCATCAGGGCGGAACCACCGCGGCCTGTTTCTTCGCGTAACACGGCAATCTGGTAATTTGACCGGTCGGCGGGGTCGGAGCACATGGAATATTGGCGGAAAAACTCGGGTGCTACCACAACGTCGATATGCGCACCGGCGGTCATGCGCGGCAGGAGGGTGCCATCGTTGGTTTCAAACGTGTATTTGGAAACACTGTTGCTCAGATGCTCGACCCCGGACAACAACACCTGCATGACCGGCGCATCGTCCGGATTTTCGTTCACATAGATATGTTCAGGCGGTAGGCCCCGCGCCCTGCGACGTTTGTATTCCTCTGC
Organism: Amylibacter sp.; assembly: GCA_965237555.1. Taxonomy (GTDB): domain Bacteria; phylum Pseudomonadota; class Alphaproteobacteria; order Rhodobacterales; family Rhodobacteraceae; genus Amylibacter. Next base: position 2,576,264 of record OZ250147.1, on the reverse strand, counting down.
CGGGATCAAATCCTCGTAAGCCTTGATCGCCGCTTCTCGATCCATCAGGTAAGGGTAGGGATAAGGTGGTGGTAACAGATTGGCGGGGTAAACTGCCAAGGTCTGATCTTCGAACTTCAGGTCCAGCGATTTTTGCAAGCTGCGGGTATTCACATCTTTCCGCGGTGTGGTGTAGGCCCCGTCGTCGCGCATTTCCAGATCCCACCACCATTTCTTGGTCGGGTTGATTTCGCCGTTGCCAAATACATCATCTACTTTCGCTAACACCCTGGCAGCGCTCGGGAAACGCGACGCAGCCCATCGAAATGGAACCTCAGAAAACAGCCCTTCCAGATTCCAAGGACAGGTTTTCATGCATCGTCCGCACATCGCACCGCCTTCGGTGGTCACCCGGTATGATGTGCATTTCTGGCTGTCGGATTTCCAGATTTCATAGCCGTTGAACATCGCCTTTGGCCCGGCGGTGATCGCGCCGGACGGGCATTCTCGGGCGCATTTGTTGCAGGCTTCGCAGAATTTTTGCAGGCCAAAATCGATCGGCTTGTCGTGGGTCATCGGCATGTTGGTGGTGACGGTGCCAGATTTCAGGCGTGGCCCGAGGAACGGGTTCAAGATCACTTCACCGATGCGGCTGACCTCTCCCAACCCCGCCAGCAGCATCAGCGGCGGTTGCACCACGTCACTGCCCATCACGGTATGAGCCTTTGCGGTGTAGCCCAGGTTGCGGATGTGTTGCGCCAATACGCCGCCAAGAAGGGAAAACCGCAAATAGGCCCGCATCGACTGGGCGCAGGCAATCCAATCGTCGCCGCTGGCGCCTTCCATGGTTTCATGGCCCTGATCGATCACGATCGAGATTGCGTTTTTGTGGTAGGGGATGATTTCCACGCCGGTTGCATCGTGGCTGTAGTAGGTCCAGTCCGGGCAGGTCGACAATCCGACGGCGTCACAGCCGAGGAAATAGGCGGTGGCCTTCAGATTGGCGGCGTTTTGGTCCGCGTCATTTGTTGAGGGGTGAATATCCGACGCCGCCTCGCCTTCCTGAAGCAGCACAAATGCTGCAAGCGACGGGCGAAATGCAAAGGAGGAGGCCGATTTTCTGACATAATCACCATTTTTTGCGGCTTCCTGCGCTGGTCTCCCCATATCGCCGAAAAGCGCCCGGGCAAACATATCGGCACGCTTGGGAACCCGGGCAACATTGGGTTCGTCGATGTAAGTTGTTGTTTGCTCCACCCGCTTGAGGGTTTCAAACGGATGTGGCCCGTCTTTGAAATCCCGCGTTCGGTAGGGGTCTCGGTTACGGGCCGATTTCGCCTGATGTCCGGTGCCAAGCCGGTAGGAATACAGGGGTGGCTGAACCGACGTCAACGGTTGGTCGGGTGCCAGTTTCAGTGTGGTTGTAACCACCGCCAGACCAAAGCGATCGCCAAGTAGCGGGTTGATGGCCGCGTCGCCATCAACGGCGCAAAGCCCCGCCGCCACAGCCAATTTTTGCAAGTGCACATCGGTGGCAGAGCCTGAATGCGCCCGCGCGTCATACCCCAATGACCTGATGTAAGCGGCCAGAACACTGGCGGTTTCTGCCCCCCGCAGGCTTGCGCGGTGTTTTTGCGCGTCGGAGATCCAGTCTGTTCCAACTTCGTCAGGCTTTGGATCACGGGGGTATTCATACAGAAAGACGACTGCGTGGCCATGATGCTGGCAATCTGTTGGCGGCAACCGTATCGATTCTTTCAACATCGCCAGCACCACGTCAATGCCAGACGCCAGCGATTTGACCTGCCTGGTTTCCAAGGTTTTGGCCAGCCGCGCCACATCCGGGTTTTCAAGGCTGGTGTCGAGCCAGGCGTTGAGAGGGATATCGCAGACACCCACCATCGAGGTGTCACAAAAATACCCGAAGGATTTCAAGTGATCGCTGCGCTCCTGGAAATCGGCAGGAATGGTTGCCACTTCCTTCTTCACCAGCCCTTCGCGGATTGCGTCCAGCATCGCCTGATATTCACCCATCGCGTTAACAATCGACGCAGGATCGTCCGTGCGGCGAAACTGGATTTGCTGCATGGGAGCCAACGGATCCAGGTCTGGCATCTGGTCGCTGCGCCTAAATTTTTCCAACGGATAGGGGCCGAGATGCACCGGCCTTTTGCGATAGGAGAACAATTTTGTCATTGAATATATTGCCGTAGCACGTCAGATTCCCGGCACGCTGGGCACAACGCCGCCCAGAAACTTATCCAGCAATTCCAAAAGCTTCTGGTGTTCTCTTGGGCTCAGCTTTTCACGCTGTTCGGCTTGTGTTTCAAATGCCAAAGGCAGGCTGGCCTGCAACGTTTGCTTGCCCGCGGCTGTCAGCTCCACCTGCGTTGTGCGTTTGTCTTCTGTCCCGGATGTGCGTTGCAGCAACCCGGTCTGCTCCATTTGTCGAAGGCTGCGCGACGCAGCGGTTCTGTTGATCCCGACATAGGCTGCGATTTCTGATGGAAGCGTCAGGCTCTGCTCGCCCACAGCCACCAGCACACACCACATTTGCCGGGAAATTTCCAAACCGGCCAGTTTGGCTTCGAACCGTTGATTGTTGACCCGCGCGGCGAGTGTCAGCTTGTAACCAAGCCCGTCGTGGAGGGAATAATGTTCCGAGTTTCGCATAGTTAACCTTGTAATTATATAATTAACATTGTCAACTAAAAATCGACTGGCTGACAGCGCCACTCAACGATAGGAAGGGTCAAAATATTCTGATCCCGAAGGACGGGCAATGACCTCTGAAATCAAAGGCGTGTTATTCGACAAAGACGGAACTCTGTTTGACTATCAGGAAACTTGGGTGGTCTGGTGCGAACATGTTCTGCGGGATTTGGCGGCAGGTGACACCGAATTGATGCAAAAACTGGCGACGGCTTGCGGCTTTGATCTGGCGGGTCGCAGATTTGTGTCCGGGTCGTTGATTGTGAATGCTTCAGCTAAAGAGATAAATGCTGTTTGGGCAGAATATCTACCTGGTGTGAATAATGACGCCATCGACGAAGTGGCGGTGCGACATTTGCAGAACCTGCCCTGCTTCCCGGTGTGTGATTTGCCAAAGACTCTGACCGAACTGCGTCGATCCGGATGTGTGTTGGGGCTGGCCACCAATGACTACGAAGCCGGTGCAGTGTTCCAGCTCGAAGACGCAGGCATCAGCGATCTGTTTGATTTTGTTTGTGGATTTGACAGCGGTCACGGTGCCAAACCCGGCCCCGGTATGGTTCAGGGCTTTTGTAAAGCAACCGGCTTGCAGCCCCATCAAGTTGCGATGGTCGGCGACAGTACTCATGATCTGGAAGCCGGTCGCGCGGCAGGCGTTGGCTTGAACGTGGCGGTTCTGACGGGTCCGGCGGACGCAAATGATTTGCAAGAGCTGGCGGATGTTGTGCTGCAAGATATTTCGTTTTTGCCGCCGGTTCTGGCTGGCAATCAGGCTGGGTGATTTCCTAACAATCTATTAACAAACAGAAAACCTGGAATGCCAGCTAAGCGTGGGCACTCCGCTCCGCCGATGGCTTCATCCCGAATTCCTGCTGGTACAATCTCGACAGATGTGAAGGGGACGGAAATCCGGTCATCAGCGCAATTTCTAAGACCGACAGGTTGGTGTGCCACAGCAATTGCCGCGCTCGTTCCAACCGCAGCTTACGGTAAAACCGTGCTGGGGATCGGGCCAGATGTTTTTGACTCAGCCGCTCCAGCGAGCGCACTGTTTTCCCAGCAGCCGATGCCACGTCCGGAATCGACAGGGGGTTCTCCATATTCACCATCATTACCGAAATCGCTCGTTGCAGAGATGCAGGCAGAGTTTCGAATTCATCCAGCGAATACGGCCGCTGCCCTATGTCCGGACTGCGCATCCTGTCGATCTGATACTGATTTCCCACTGCATGGGCGACAGCGTGGCCATGATTGGACGCAATGATGTTGAGCGCTATGTCCATGCTCGACAATCCACCGGATCCCGACCAGCGGTCGCGGTCCATCACATACAGATTGGATGAGACTTCCAGATCCGGAAACTCCTCTTCAAACGCGGGCAAGTTCTCCCAATGCAATGTAAAGCGATATCCCTCCAGAAACCCGGCACGTGCCAGCATATAGGCATCGGTACACAGAGAACCGAAAACCGTACTGTTCCAAGCTAGGCGTTTCAGCGCAGCGTTTAAAACTGCGCGATAGTTCGGATTACATTCCATCCCGGCGCATACAAAGAAATAGTCGAATTTTTCATTGGTGGTATGGGGTAGAGACGGGCGTGCCTCAATCCCGTCCGAAGCGCTGACAGGTTCGTTGGTACAGGTTACAAAATCCCAAGTATACGCTTTGTATCCCAGTTCACGATTGGCACTGCGCATCGGGTTGATCATCGCAGCGATACACAGCATCGAAAACCCTTCGATCAGCAGAAAACCAACCCGTGTGGTCTTTTGCTGCGCCGCGTGAGCCGGGATCGGAATTTCCACCTTCATATGAGCGTCCAATGCTGTTTCCTGATTTCCCCTGTATCGGGAAATATCGTAGCGCTGTTGGCAATTACCGTCATCTTATGTCGCAAATCCACTGTTAAATACGACAATTGCGGCGCAGGGTTAAATTGAAAACAACCCAAGCCGGGGAACACAGATGGCAAAAAGACGGGGCAGAGGCGGCGGACGGGCGGGAAATATACGACGGGATTCGGTGCATGCCATTGAACAGATGCCTTGGCAGCAACTGGTCAACATCGATAACCCGACCGAGCCGCTGCGCCCGGAAGGCGTGCAGGCCATCCACAATGGGGGCATGCGGATACTGGAAGAAATCGGCATCGAATTCCTCAACCCGGAAGCATTGGCGATCCTGAAACAGGCCGGATGCAAAATTCAGGGCCAGACGGTTTTTATGGACCGTGACTGGGTGATGGAAATGATCGGCCATTGCCCGTCACAATTTAAACTGACACCGCGCAATCCGGACCGGCAGGTTGTGATTGGTGGCAAATATATGGCCTTTGTGAACGTGTCGTCACCGCCCAACGCCATGTGTCTGGACAAAGGCCGCCGAGTTGGTAATTTCGAAGATTTTCAGAATTTTATCAAACTGACGCAATACTTTAACTGTATTCATGTGGCGGGAGGCTATCCTGTTGAGCCGGTGGATATCCACCCGTCGGTCCGCCATCTCGATTGTTTGTTTGAAAAACTGACCCTGACTGACAAAGTTTGCCACGCCTATAGCCTGGGCAAAGAACGGGTCGAGGATGTCATGGAAATGGTGCGGATTGCCGGCGGGTTGAGCCACGCCGAATTTGACGCCACGCCACGGATGTACACCAACATCAACTCTACCTCGCCTTTGAAACATGACTACCCGATGCTGGACGGCGCGATGCGACTAGCTCGGCGTGGCCAAATGGTCACCGTGACGCCGTTTACGCTGGCAGGCGCGATGGCACCGGTGACCATGCCAGGAGCGGTGACGCAGTTTGTGGCCGAGGGTTTGGCGGCGATTGCCCTGTTGCAATACATCAATCGGGGCGTGCCATGTGTATTAGGATCTTTCACATCAAATGTGGATATGAAGTCGGGCGCGCCAGCCTTTGGCACGCCGGAATATGTGCGGGCGACGCAAATGTCGGGCCAGATGGCGCGATTCTATGGAATTCCGCTGCGCGCTTCCAACGCCTGTGCCTCGAATGCACCGGACGGGCAGGCTGTCTGGGAGAGCATGAATTCGATGTGGGCCGCGGTGCAGGGCGGGGTGAATATGGTCTACCACTCGGCTGGCTGGCTGGAGGGCGGGCTGATTGCTTCTTACGAGAAATTTGTAATGGATTGCGAAATATTGCAGCAATTCCAGCGTTATATGGATCCAATGCTGACCTCTACGTCCGAAGCAGATGTTGCGGTGGATGCGATCAAAGAGGTTGGATCTGGCGGTCACTTTTTTGGCGTCCAACACACGCAGGACCGCTACGAGACCGCGTTCTATGCGCCGTTTTTGTCTGACTGGCGGAATTACGAGGCCTGGGAAGGGGCTGGAGGCCAATGGACAGCACAACGGGCAAATAAGATTTGGAAAGATATCCTGAACGAATTCGAGGCGCCGCCGATTGAGGAAAGCATCCGCGAGGAATTGCATGCATTTGTGGTCAAACGCAAAGAAGAAGGCGGTGTGCCGACCGATTTCTAATGGGTATTGCGCCCGGAAGGCCGCACTGGCGTCTGGACAGCCGAAATGCCCCACCGCCCGTTTCGAGAGTCAGGGTCTTCGTATTTGCTGGCTGTTAGAAGTATAAAAAGGCGGGCCCGCCATTGCGGTTCATTTACCAAACGGGACTTTTACCCCGCACCCTATTTCTACCGGTAATTTTCAGGTTGTTCTTCATAGACATGCCACTGCCCAAAAGAACCCGGAACCACATATATTGTCGACGGATGGGTTATATAGCGTTTTTGTTAGCAATCGGTATTACCAGCGAACGGTGCTTTCCCAAGCAGCAACTGGGTGCTTGGGATACAAAGTCGTCACCCGACCCGCTCGGGTGATCAGATGCATCGAATTTGCCAGGATATTCTGGGCAATGACGTGCCGAGATGGCGCAGCCCTTGCAACTGATACTTTCCTTTACCCATGACCGCGCCTAGACTTCTTGCATTGTAGCGGAGGAATTTTATGGAAACCGATCATCAGCCCAGGCTGCGGCTGGAGCTCGCCGGGATTGGCGGTCTGGCGGGTCTGACACTTTATGTCATCGTCGAGCATCTGGAAAAACTGGTTAGCAACGATCTGTTGTTTCTGACAATATGCGGATTTCTGTATGGCTTGTTCGCCAGTCTGCTGGTGCTGGTCGGCCCGGTATCGATTCAACGTGCCATCGGATGGGCGGCCGGGATCGGCGTGGCAGGTGCGGCCTTGCTGTTTTTGTCCGGACTACGGTTTGAGGAAATGGACCCGTATCTGGACAGTGTTTCGCCAATAGCTGCGTTTGTGACGATGATTTTTCTGATCATCCCGTTTGCGATGACCCGATCTGAACGCGGCAGGGACTGGTTGCATTATCCGTCGGTATTTGACCATGCCTGGACTACCTTTGTTCGGATTTTTGTCTCTAACCTGTTCATGTGGCTGGTTTTTGGCCTGCTTTGGGCCAGCGCCTATCTGCTGACGCTGGTTGAACTGGACGTTCTGAAAGACCTGTTGGAAGAGGAATGGTTCGCGTTCACAATTCTGGGCGCTGTATTTGGAGTGTCGATGGCAATCCTGCAGGAATTGAGCGGCATTGTAGTCACCATCAGGCGGATCATTCTGACGTTACTGCGGTTGCTACTGCCGTTTGTGGCTGTCGTGACTACTTTGTTCATCGTGCTGGTGCCGTTTCGCGGGCTGGACGAGGTCTTTGGCAGTTGGTCGGCTGCTGCCACCATCCTGTCGATGGCCGTGGTGGCGATTACGCTGATTACAGCGTCGGTTGACGGACGGGATGAGCATGCGGCCCGAGTGGCGATGATGGTTTGGTCAGCGCGTCTGATGTCGGTGGTGTTGCCGCTGATGTCCGGAATTGCGGTCTATGCCATCTGGTTGCGTATTGATGAATACGGCTGGACGCCGCAGCGGATGCTGGCGAGCATCGGCGCGCTGATCGTCTTGACTTATGCGCTGGCTTATTGCTTTGGCGTTTTGCTGAGGTTTCAGGAATGGCGGCCGGTGATCCGTAAGGCCAATATAGGTGTGGCACTGGGGACGATTGCGCTGTGCGCCCTGTGGTTATCACCGGTGCTGAATGCCGAGAGGATATCGTCAAACAACCAGTTGAAGCGGTATTTGGCCGGTAAGACCAAGCCCGGAGACCTGGGGCTTTGGGCCCTGGAGCATGAATGGGGTGTGGCGGGCCGTAAAGTTGTTGCCCAACTGAGAACGCTGTCAGAAAACGAAGAGCATGCAGCACTGAAAACGGCGCTGGTACGGCTTGCAAACAGCAATTCCCGATGGACGTTTCGAGAGGCAAATCGCAATTTGGCAGAAGGGAAACAGCACAAGGCTTATGTTGCAACCATCGCCATGGCACTTGAGCCCCAGATGGTTCCGGAGGATCTGTTTAACAGCAGCGGCGATTATTTTCTGAAAAATGCCGCTGAGGCCTGCGAAAACAAGTTGCCGGATGGCACCGCCGGATGCGTGTTGGTCTCTGCGGATTTGCGGACCGAGACGAGTGATGAAGAGTTGGTGTTCATTTACACCGACGGCGAGAAGACTGTCAGGCGAAGCATTTTTCACAGACCGGTTGACGAGGGTCGGTATGTTTCGGTAACCCAAGACCTCGTGGTGATCGACGGGCAATCAACAGAGTCATTCTTTGCGGCATTACGGGCAGGAGATTATGAATTGCGCCCAACGGTGACCAATGATCTGGCGGTTGGCGGCACTGTTTTGAAAACCAAACGGTAACTGGTTGGCCGCTGCAATTTTTCTAAAAAATACTTCTAGACATTTAGCGATCACGTAGCGGATTGTTAATCCCTGTGGCTGTATCTTTCGCACAGGTTATCGCGCGGGAACAGATCCTTATGCATGGTATGATCAACCGCGGACTGCAGTGCTATGTTCGCGACATATTTGGCTCCGAAGTGTGGGAGGAAACCTGCAGCCGGGCAGAGCTGCCGTTTTTCAATTTTGAGACCATGCTGCATTACGGCGATGATGTAACAGAGACAGTTCTCGACACTCTGTCCGCCGTGTTGGAGCGTCCCCGTGATGAGTTGTTGGAGGATTTTGGCACCTATGTGGTGTCCGAAAAGCACCTGCATTCTGTGCGCAACTTGCTGCGTTTCGGCGGCGACACGTTTGAGGAGTTTTTGCATTCATTGGAAGATGTGCACGACCGGGCGAAGATGGCGATGCCCGATCTTGATGTGCCGCACCTGCGGTTGCAGCCGCTTTCCGATACCCGGTTTACGCTGCACTACCGGTTCGCGAAACTCGGCTATGGCAGCGTGTTTCTGGGTTTGCTGCGCGGCATGGCGGATGATTATGGGGCGCTGGTGGTCATCGATCATATTTGCGAGCGGAAGGGTCCGGTTGATGCTGACCGGTTCGAAATTTCACTGATGCATCTGGATTGGTCGGACGCGGTTAACCTCCACGCGGCGGCCGGCTGATGGAAGTTCTGCGCCTGAAGGGCAGTCAGCGCGAACCGGACGACGGTTGCCGGTTCGACACCGGATCGCTGGACAAGTTGATGCCGTTGCACACAATAGTGGCCCCGCCGGGTAGGATAACCCATGCGGGTCCGACATTTGCCAAACTGTGCGGCGGGGACGACCACGTCGGCACAAACCTTTTTGATTTTGTTGAATTTCGCAGACCACTTGGCCTGCAAACCTGGGGCGAATTGGTGGCCGTTGCCGGAAAACCGCTGGTCATGGAAATGAATACGCTGCCCGGTCACAATCTGAAAGCGATCGCCGTGGTTTTAACCGATGCCAGCGGGTTATTGATTAACGTCGGGCTGGGGGCAGGGGTGCATGAAATAGTTGCGAAAATCGGATTGAAAATCGGAGATTTTTCACCTGCAGATCCAACTGGTGAAATGCTCTATATGACAGAGGTTCAATCGGTTTTACTGCGTGAAAGCCGGGATTTGAACAACCGGCTGAACGGAGCCAAAACACTGGCTGAAGAGCAGGCTTTTACAGACTCGTTGACCGGATTAAACAACCGCCGCGCCCTGCGTAGTTTTATTGTGCGGCTGCTGGATCGCGGCGCCAGTGCGGGATTTGCGGTTCTTCAGGTCGATCTTGATCATTTCAAGACGGTCAACGACACCTATGGCCACGCCGCCGGGGATCATGTCCTGCAGGAGGTGTCGCGGGTGTTGATGTCGGAAACCCGCAGTACGGACTTGGTTGCCCGCGTCGGCGGTGATGAGTTTGTCGCAGTGCTGAGCGATTACGGCACGCTGCTGAACTTGCAAGAGGTTGCCTATCGCATCATCAGCAAATTGCGAAAACCGATCCGTTTTGGCCCGCAACATTGTAATATTGGGGCCAGTATTGGTGCGACCGTAAGTCAGGAAGATACGCAGCAAACAGTCGACGATCTGTTGGCGGAGTCAGACCGTGCGCTGTATGCAGCCAAGGATGCCGGCCGCGGTACATTTTGTCTGGCGGAACACAGCCAGGTGCCGGAGTGAGTCGGGTATTTCCGACCAGCCAAATACGGCCCATCTTATGTTTGACAACAGAATCGATACCGATGATTGCCGCTATTATCGCTTCGCCGGATCGGCTGAACGCCTCATGAGGCAATGGAAACCGATTGTTTCTAATTTTTGGCTCGATAATGTCAGAACTCTGGTTTGTGGCGGCGGTTGATCGGTCTTTCAAAAGTTGCTGTAGATCGGTAAAAAAACCAAGCGCTTGCGGGCAGATTTTCGGCGTTTCGCCAGTTATTGTTTAAAAACAATGTCCTACGCATCGTAAAATCGCAGATGGGTCAGGTTGGGCCATGCGCAACTGTTTCCCATTTTAGTACAACAATTTCTGAAGGTTAGAACTGTTTCAAAACCGGCTCCAATAATTTTGCAAATACAGCTGCCACAATTCGCTGTATTTGTAAGAAATTCGCCGGAATCCCAAACTCGTGCCACAATTCGCGCCGCTTTTCTGACATTTTTTATTTATGTTTTTGCCACTTTTGAGCTATGCCGGAGCCCATGCAGCCCACGCTGCGAGAAATTTTTCGTACCGGTCCCGTGACCGTGAGCCTGCTGCCAGGACACCAAAACGGGACCTTAGTAGAGAGTAGCCGGCCATGTTCAAAGAATATGTAAGCCAAAACCAAAAAAACGCGGGTCGCCAATTGGTTTTGGCAGAAAATTACCGTCTTTCCCCAATTTATAAAAAGCAGCCGCGCGAATCTGTGTATGACGCGCCAATGCGGATTATCCGGGATGTGACAGAATCTGCCGGGAATTCGGATCGCAAAGAGATTCGGAGTTCTGTTCTGTCAGCGCTGACAAAATGGGATCACTAGACCACAATTGAATCTGGACACTGATGCCTTTTGGGCATTACCTGTCCGACGGGCGTTCCGGAAACGGGGCGCCCGAATTTTTTCAAAACCCAAAAGAGTTCTGCGGGTGATTTGGTGGTGGAGGGGTGGTACCAGCGCCCCGGCTCGAACGTGGGGCCTCTTGATCCACAATCAATGGGTATGCTGAATTAATCGGGTATCTACTTTTGCCCATGAGCGTCCATTGTTGTTGATTATTCCTTATTTATTTAAAGTAGTTACTGGCTTTCAGACTTGTCCCCCAGGAGTCCCCCAGAAAGTGCCAATTCGTGATTGTTGAGTTAACCGATAGATACCTAAAGAGCCTCACAGTGCCGGATGAAGGGCGCTTGGAGGTTTCGGACAGCAAGCGCAAAGGGCTGCGGTTTCGCCTTTCTTCCAAGGGCAATGCTGTGTGGATGTATGAGAAGAGAATTAGAGGTGGCCTAAAGCGCAAACACACGTTTGAAAAATGGCCAACAGTTTCGTTAGCGGATGCGAGAGCAAGGGCTTTGGAGTTGGAAGCTGAAGCCGCTCAAAGGATAGACCGGGTCGCAATCGCGGAAGAAGAGTTGTTGGAAGCGGAAGCGGCCAGGGCAGGGCAGTCAACTGTCCAGGCGGTCATTAATGTCTACAACGAACTTCACCTGTCGAATTTAAGAACAGGAGACCAATGCAAAAGCACTATTGAAATGGTGCTAGTGAACCGGCTCGATAGTTTAATCGGTGAATTGGTAAGCAGGGATATTCAGGGACGCGGTAGAGCAGCACTTGCCGGCGCATGAGTTAGAGGAACTGATTCAAACTGAAGCGCTGGAACGGGACACTCTGAACAGCTTTATCTATGAACGGGGCGCTTGAAGGGAAAGGTTGACCACCACTACCACACAACCGGCGTGTCCTTGCCCCTGGACCCCTGGTCCGTACAAACCGGCCAGAAACCCGATAAGCGAAGAGACACAAGCCGTCATTATCCACGCGAAACAACCTGGCTATTTCGCTACCTGTTCAATGGGAAAATCAGCCTTGTAGAGTTTTAGGCGGGAAAGCGACTAGCCAGTGCATATGAATCCCCAACTTCCACTCCGACTGTCCAGTTTGACAAGGTGGACGGTGGTCTAAGCGCCGGGATCGAAGGCCGGGTGGACCGCACGGCTGAATTCCACAAGCTTTGGGCATTTATCCCAGATCCATTTCGGCTTCACGTTTGGGCCGTAGCAGTAGCAGACAACAGTATAACCAGCGTCCCCGGCGTGTCCGGTGGTAGGAACAGCCAGTACGCTTTCAGATGACTTCGCGTTGGGCTTCTATGCCTGGCAGACCACTTAGGCAGGTAACCGTTTTTGCACGCTATAAGTGTTTTAGGAGGCTTTTCACAATGACAGGGCAAACAAATTATCTATCCGCTGAATTGGTCACTGGAGAACACTGCGCTGTCGCCCATGAACCCGGTGGCGAAGCTCATGCGACCGACCCTTTCCCAGATGCGGAAACGGCGGACGCATTTGTTGCAGACGTTAAAGCCGGAAAGGTTGATTTCGCAGCAGATGACCAATGGCTGGCTAAACGGCGATTTGCACAGATGGTGGAAAGTGCAATTTCAGGCGGGGCCGAGGCAGTTGCACAGCGGCTCGTTCACGCTGGCCTACGACCCCCGGCCTACACGGTTGGATTAGCCGCGTAACGGCACACCAAGAAAGCAGAAATGACTAAAACTGACCCTAAAAATGGACAGAATATGGAAGGCCGCAATTCTGACGGCACTTTCAAGAAAGGTTTCGGAGGGCGTAATCCAGGAAGCCGAAACAAGGCTACATTTGTTATGCGGGGTTTGCTGGATGAACAGACAGAGGCATTAGGCCAAAATGTGGTTGAACTCGCCTTAGAGGGCGATATCGGAGCGCTACGTCTTTGTTTGGAGCGCGTCTGTCCTGCACGAAAGGACTCGCCGATACAATTTGATCTCCCGGAAATCACCTCGGCCCAAGATGCGGCAGAGGCCGCTAAGTCGGTTCTTAGTGCGGTTGCTAGTGGAGAAATTACGCCACTCGAAGGTGCTGCTGCAATGGGGTTAGTGGAGGCTTTTCGGCAAACTCTTGAAACCACAGACTTTGAACGGCGCATAGCAAATTTGGAGAACAGAAATGAATCTTAAATCAAGAATGGAAAAGATTGAAAAGTCCCAGAGGCAATCTGATGAAAGAATACCAGAATGCCCATCCAATTTTCACCGAGCGCGGATGGTTGCCTTTATTTTTAACAAGGGGGTGCGCGAGGATTCCGGTCCGGATCGAGAACTGGCGGAAAAAGTTGCTGACATACTTAATGTCCCTCTAACTCAGGTAACGGCATGAGATTCAGTTTGGAATCCGGCACTAAACAGAGGTCTGCAATTCAAGATAACGGACACTACGGGGTTTTGGGTGGCGCGTCGAACAAAGGAAAACGTCTGGCGTTGATCCTGCCATTTGGAAATTTGAACTACTCATGTAATCTCTGCGCAGATGATTTGCCGTAGGAATAACAATCCATGACATTCGTAAACACAACCGCCCGCCTGTTTACCGGTGCCTTGCTATCCCTGGCCGTTTCACCCGTATCGGCGCAATCTAGCGGCCCTCTCATCCGTTTGTTGGCCCAAATTCCGGCGGAATCTGGCGATATGGTGACACTTCACGACTTTGATGCCGCCCGCTGGCAGATCGCCTCGCTGGCTATTGGCACGCCAAATCTTGAACGGGATATACTGCCTTTCAACTTGCTCGGCCATGCGCCACGCGGCTTTGAATTGGATAGCATATTAACTTTTCCCGATGGTGCCGTGGACACGCTGGGTTTCAGTATATTCGACATTGACCAGATGGCCGGATGGGGCGACCTGCCCGCGGCATCGGTCATCGTCACTGGCCTGGACGGTGCCGCCGCCGCAATAGACGCAGCGCTATCAGCACGGGATTTCAGCACCACCGAATATCATAGCCAGACCGTCTGGCATCGGCTGGACGACTACGCCATCGACATTCGCCGCAATGAAGAGCCGTTCACCGGCCGCAACGGCGCATCGGCGCGGTTTTCGCTGGTCGGCGATGATCTGCTCTTTGCGCGCGGCTGGCCGGAAATGCGACAGTTGCTCGACGGGGGCCCCAGCCTGGCGGATGACGGAGACGCGGCTGCGATTATTCAGTCCGGCTATACTTTCGCCGGAGCAGGGAAATTTATTGGCGCCGTATTGTTCGACAGCCCACCTTTCCGCCAGCCCGACTCGGCGGTTTTGCCGCAACTATCCATCGCTGAACCCGGCCAGAAAGACCCGGCAAAACGCGCCCCGCCGCCGAGGATCGAATTGCCCGGGCTGCCGGTATTTCCACGCTATGGGCTGCTTTTGTGGCAGGACGGTGCCACCACCACGGGCGCGATCGTGATCTCCTATATCCGCCGCGACACCGCGGAAGTCGCACGTGACAATTTCACTGCATTGCTGGCCAATATGAAAGTGCCGGGGATCGACAAATCGTTCGACGAATTGCTGCCCCCCGACCGCCGTTTCGAGATCATTGAGACCAGCAACCGCGCAGTACTGGTCCTGGCATTCACTCAGACCGAGGAAATCACGAGCCCGCTCAAGTTCACCACGTTCATGCGCACACCCCGGTCGCGTCTGCTGCACATGGTCTTTCGCCGCGACCTCGGCCTGCTGATCGGGCGCGACGGCTGAACCGACCCGCCAACATTATTGTAAGCGCCTGTATCATTTGTTGAAATCAAAACAACTGATGCGTTTTATAAGTCGCAAATTAGATTCACGGAGAAATTTGCCCGACCACCTAATTTGGATTTTTCGGTGCTGCAGGTATCGCCAATGCGATATGGCTTGAAGCCGCTAAGTCAGGCACTCCTTGGCTGATGGTTTCATTGTATATTGCTACAACTGTTGCACAGGCAGACAGCGACTAAGGATCCGATATTTTGCGCCTCATTAACTACTCAGCGGCACTTGAGAGCGGCTCAGAGGCAGCTTGGACGCTCCCGTATGCATTGTTGGGCAAAGTAAAAGAGTATGAAGAAGAAAATGGAATTGTCTGGGATAATGGGGAGGTTACTGTCGTGCCAGTTTAGCAGTATTATGGATTTATAAGTATTGAGAATATTGCATTTCATAGGCGGCGGCTTCGAAATTATCTCCAATTGGCACCAGCTAAACAATTCATGACAATGGTTTGGTGTGTAGATGCTCTAGCGACTGATCGAGAATAAAGCATTGAGTCTCGATTCACTTAACCGCAGCAGCATTTTAGCCGGTATCGCAGCCGCATCCGCCGCAGCAACAGCCAGCGCCGCCACTGAAATCGAAACGGAATCCCCGCGCTTGCTTGAATTGGCTGATGGGTTGCCATCGCTGGTCGCGGCACTGGTAAAGGCTCGTGACAACAAGCGGGCAATCTACCGTGCGGCGATGAAAGATTGGCCCGATGTCCCTGAGCCGTTGGTATCCATACCTCCAAAGGGTTTTCAAGGCCGCTATGACCATGATCGCAATGTTGAATGCGGTGCCCGAAATTGCCCTGAAAATCCCAAGTCGTAATAGGCGCCGCGTCTATCCGTTCATCTATTGAAACATGGAAACGGGATTTGAAGCGGAAAGTTATCATGAAGAACCCGGTTAGAACCAAATTCTTCAAAGACAAAATCCGCGAACACAGAAAAGACCTCCCGCTAGCCGTTATTTATGAGAAAGAATGCGCACGATTCAAAGCTACTTGCGGATACGAAGCCGCCACCGATGCCGCAGCCAAATCGGAAAAGGCGCTGCATTCGCACATAAATGCAATCATGCTGGAACCCTCCAAAACTATGACCGGAGTTGTCATTAAAGCGCAAGCGCTGTGCGGCTGGAATGAAGCTGAATACATGGGCCGCCCTTCAACTCTCAAGGACAGGATCGGGCAAACGCGATGGCTACCGCCGTATTGCTGCAAAGCGCGTAACAACAACCCCGCAATCGAATTCAGTTTTCTGAGAAACCAAATGAGCAATCACTACATCAACCGCAGACGCTTCCCAACGACCGCCGCAATAGCGGCACCAGTTGCGGGCGCAGCAACGGCAGTAATTGCAAGCGCAGAAATTCCAACAGGAGAGACAGTCATTTAGCGGCTTTACCGCAAGTGGCAACGCCAAGATGTTGAATATGAAGCGCTTCTCATAGAACAAGAACACGCCTTTAATAACGCTAAGGCAGCAGGATTGTCGGGACATCTGGCAGAAAGCGCGTTCAACGATAAATACGTATTTCCGGCCATGGAAACCAAGTTTGACCCGGAGACCGAGATTGCGAGAACTCCAGCATCGAACGTTACCGATTTGGCAATGAAACTTCGTGTTGGTTTTGACCTGAGTAACGAACCCACCGATGACATAGTTGCCGGATTGAAGTCGGATGCAGACAGATTTTTATCTGCGGAAAGTCGTGACAATAACTTTGGCATGCCGGTTCTTGAAACCAACGGGGACTGAACAATGACATGCGGTATATGTGACCCAGAAGCATTCGAAGAGTCTATCGGAACTCACGTTGTAAAAGGCCGAGTATTTGGGTATTCGTGTAGTTCTTCGGTAGCCCAGAGAGCAGCGGTCCGAAATCTCTATTTCTACGGCGCTGAGATTGTATTCTGGGACATGCTGACAAAAGCCAATGTGCTGACACGGCCCGATATGAAATTACTGCTAGTGGCGGCTCGCAAGGGTGATGTTGTAGTGCTGGCAAGTGATGCGAGCTTAGGTCAAAGCAAGAAGGCTCAGGACGCCCACACCGACCACTTGATAGCCCCGGGCCTGTCTGAGATGGTGCTACGCCAGCAGGTATAGGTCTGTCAGACAATTAGAACCGGGCAACCTCAACCGCTACGGGAAGGGCATTTCGAAACGAGACATTTGATTGCGCGACTACGCCGAACAACGCAATTGGTCGGATCAGTTCCTGCCGGAGATACGGCGGATTGTCGGCGCGTATCTTCTCAGTGATGCTCCTGCCCATGTAGACCAGCACGAAGCCACCAACCTGATGATGCTGAACGCCAGAGACAAGCGTGTGGCCTCCTGAGTGCGCAGATACGGCATTGCCCACCGGGGTTTCCCCTACCAGTTCACCATAGGCGCCAGAGTGGCCTCAGGAGCCAAGACAGAGCTTGCCAAGATAATTGAGGGCAAAAAGGCGACTGGATGTTCTACGACCACTCCAACGAGGCCTGTAACGGCTTCACGCTGTGGTGGTTGCTGGACCTGGATGCGTTTAGATCAGCGCTGATCCACAGGCATAACAGCCCGATAATCTGTGGAGACAAGGCCGCTGGCGATGGCACCTATTTCAAGTGGTTTGATATCGGGCCATTTCCAAGGGAGTTGGTTATTGCAAAAGGGGGGCTTTTACAAAAATCATCATCACCTCAGAGATTTGCTCCTGAAAACCCCACAATGGGGATTTTTCGTGTCCGTCCGGTGAACCTGACCTAGTACGCGAGCCAAGTGCGGTTTCACTGGACTGGCACGCTTACTTAGCGCAGGGTGACGTCTAGATCGCGCGGGTACGCTTTACTGATCAACGAATTATTGTAGCCAGCCTCGGCCTCTGACACGACATCACCGTCAGGTGTTCTGAGGGTGTAGGTGTCGATCAAACTCCAGCCGACGATCGAAAAACGCGGCGTTGATTTGTCATAAACACGCTCAATCTTAACCTCACTCCGCGAAAGCACCTTGCTTTCATTGACCTGTGATATTTTCAGTTGGCGTGTAAATTCAGCGGCCATGCCAGCAGATGCAGTACCACTGGCGGGGCCCCTTTTTCCAGACACAGAGACTTCAGCGTTGATCGAGAATTTCGTGCCCCAAGTTTCCTCGGTTGACGCGGTCGAGCGCTGCGAAACCTCATAGATCACGGTTCTCGAGATGGTTTTGGTCTCGCCTTGTGAGTGTTCGTAAGAATAACCGTGTTCGCCCACGCGCGACCAATGCTGTTCACGTGTGGCGATGTAGTAGGGAACATTCTTCATTTGCTCAACTTTGTCTGAATAAGCGATGTCATCCACCATGGTCGCCAGAACCCGCGAGGCTCCCACTAGCACTTTCGCAGTTTCAGTCGGCAACGACGAGGTGTCGTAGCTGGTTAGTTCAGGAGGCGGGGGAATTTCACCTGGTGCCGCTTTCACCTCAGGCAGGTCAGGCTTGGCGGCTGCCGAGGCGGGTATCAGTGTGAAGAGTTGATCGTTATTGTTGGTTTTGCTCCACCGCAAAATATTGCCATTGCTGCCGACTGCCACAAATTCATCTTTCGTGCTTTCCTGAATGTTCAACCTATTCCCGGAGGCGTTCACCAACTTGAAAATCTGGGAATTCCCATCGACATAGGCCCAGCGTCTTATGTTGCCGTCGTGCCCGACCGACATGTATTCCTCGTTTTGTTTGGTGATAATGCGATAGCTGCGACCGCCTTGCGGGATGAACAGCCAAAGCTGCTCGTCGCCACCCGTCGCGCTCCATCTACGAATGTTGCCGTCGCTGCCGACAGCAACATATTCGGACTTCGTGTGTTCCTGAATGCGGAAAAATGCTGATGTTGTATCGACGATTAGAGAAGTATCAGCATAAGCGGTGGTGCATCCCACGCTCAGTGCGATGCTAAATGCAAATGTGAGTTTGGTATTGAAGCGGGTCATCCAATCAATCCTTATCTAATTTTTAATTACGCATTCAAAAAAATCGTCCAGTGAGCGCGCCCTTTCCCGGTTGAACAATCCCTGCTGTCACGCTGCTTTTTCAGTGTAGCGCCAGGGCAGAAGCGCGTCCAGTCGAGTGATCTTGTGATCAGCGATGCGAGCGAGGACACATGTTAGCCTGGCTTGGGAGTCGACGTTGTTGAGCTTGGCCGTTTCGATCAGGGTAAAGGCGATGGCCATGGCCTTGCCATTGCGGGTGTGGGCCTTATTCGGTCCGCTTTCACCTAGTGAAGGCAAAAAAGCGAATGGCAGCAAAGTCCGCAGTGCTGCAGTTCGGGCTCGGCAACAACATCCTTAACCTGACCGATTGTGTCTGATAATTTCTCTGAGCCGTTGTCGGAGCTTTCAGTTTCGAATCCGGACGGAAGAAATGCGCTAAGTGGCGACGCTGGAGTGGCTCGAAGCAACTCAGACACAGGTCGCGGTGCACGCACCTGGCGGCTAAGCGGCTTTTGCCTGCACCACGCAAGCGCGAGAAGTAGTCTTCCTGCACGAGCGCGGTATCGATATCAGCCACGGGTGCCGTCAGGGGAAACTGGCTTGAGACGGGCAGGGCGTCGATCTAGCTTCTGTTCATGACCAAACGTTCGCCATTTCGCTACTTCAAAACTAGCTCCGAGATCATCCGGCTGGCGGTGAAGCTCTATGTCCGTTTCCCGCCGTCGCTTCGGAATGTTGAGGATCTTCTGAACGAACGCGGCATTGATGTCAGCCACGAAACCATTCGGTTCTGGAGGAATCGGTTTGGCCGGATGTTCGCTGCTGAAATCCGCAGGAAGCGCATTCAACAAATGCGCGCTTACTCGAATTGGCAATGGCACTTGGATGATGATTTCGTGAAGATCGATGGCGAGACGCATTACCTTTGGCGGGCGGTTGATCATGAAGGCGAGGTGTTGGAATATTATGTTACGAGACGTCGAGATCGCAAAGCAGCATTGAAATTCCTCAGGAAAACAATGAAACGCTTTGGGAAAGCCGAAGTCATCGTAACGGACAAACTTCGATCTTACGGCGCTGCGATGTAGGTCATCGGCAACTCACAAAAGCAAGAAACCGGTCGCTGGCGGAGCAACCGGTCCGCGAATTCGCACCAACCGTTTCGACAACGAGAACATGCGATGCAACGCTTTCGGCAGATGCGAAGTTTGCAGAAATTCGCCGCCGTTCATTCATCTGTCTATAACCACTTTAACAAGGAACGCCATCTCTACACCCGCAACAATTTCAAGCTTAATCGCGACGCCGCTCTTGCCGAGTGGCGCGGCCTAGTTGCGGTATAAGGGGCAGCGTCACTGTCCTTGCAGAGACCAGTTCGCATTCGTCTGACAGGCCCACAACAGGCTCTATCTTGAACCGGGTGCACGAGCGTGATTGCGGTATTAGAATCCGAACAATTCAACTGCGGAGTGATCGGCGTCATTAGCTTCGAACAACTCCGCTGCATACGCACGATACGCATCATTATATAAAACGGTCATGTTATTCTGTTTGGTGTACAAAATATAATCGTAGATGAAGTCAAGCCTTGCCTTCTGAGACTTGAAGTGAGAGTGCTCAGCCACTAAGTGAGCGGGTATGCCGTCTAGAGCCGTTTTCGCGCCATATGAAAGCATATCGTACTCAGATTGCGCCCTCCGGCTTTGTTCTGCAGCCTCAGCCTTCGGATCCGCGATGACCATAGAGACAAGGTAAGTTTCAGTACGATCTGTTCTTTCATTTCTATAGTTAAATTCGATATATTGACGCTGAATCTTTGTCGCGCTAGGGAAAGAGCCGACATACCTCATCTTCCGGAATAGAGGAGTTTTGCCCATGACGAGGTTGGTCTCTATCTCGAAATCAACTTTGTAGGTAATGACTAAATATGTCTTGCTCTTCGGGTAACTGGCTGGATCAGTGGACCACTTCTGGCGTAAGATGTCTATGTGCGCTGCTACGCGCGGAGCAACTTCGAATTCCCATGCCCGCTGGATGTTTTCATTTTCAATTTCACTCAACTTTTCTGAGTAGTGAGAGAGCGCAACCTCGAAGCCGATCATGGCGATCAGTGCTGCTCCAGCACGACCCTTCGCTGCTAATGACGGAGCCGCAGGCGCCCCTTTGGGCAGTTTCCCGGGCTTGGTGATCTTACCGCTGGTTGTCGTTCTTGGCTTCGGTACACTCGAGGCACTTGCTCTCACATCGAGGGCATCCTGAAAGCGCCGCAAGGTCCGCCCGCCATAGGCGAAACGATCAGCGTGACGATGCTGCGCGCAGATGGCACCGCAATGGGTGTTGATGGAGTGGATGCCGGCGTTGGTGCACGAATGTCCTTGAGGTGGTACAAGGCGCGCCCGCTCGCTCACTGATTGATCCGACTATGCCATACAAGCTGAACGAACCGCATCGGGACAAATTACCATCATATGGCGCTGCATTGAAGAATTTAGGACTTTCAAAACATCATGATTTTGGCGGCAGAAAGAACAACCGAGCAGAGAATTCTCACCTGCCTGTCCGACAACACGAACGACGAATGCAACGTTTTAAATCGGCTGGATCAGCGCAGAGGTTTCTCTCTATCCACGCCGCCGTCTACAGCACCTTTAATGTCCAGCGTCATTTGACTACCCGAAAGACATTACGCCACTTTCGCAACCAAGCTATGAAAGTATGGCAATCCGTGACGATCGCAGCGTGAGCATACCTCCGCGGCCAATTACACTCAATTGCGGTTCGATAACGTGCCAACACCCATCGGGGAACTCAAGGCGGATTGGACGAGACATGTTGATAGGTTATCATATGAAATAGCCATAAAATAGACCTGACCCTGGGGTTCCTCATCCCCCTAGATTAAATATCAATCGATACTGACCCCAGAAAAACAATGATGCGCTTTGGTCCACCACATGTCATCGTCACCGATCTACTGCAGTCTTATGGCGCCGCGATGAAGGTCATCGGCAATGCTGAACGACAAGAAACTGGGCGTTGGCTGAATAACCGCGCTGAGAATTCTCACCTTCCGTTTCGACAACGGGAGTGGGCAATGCTGCGCTTCAGGCGAACGCGAACCTTGCAGAAATTCGTCGCCGTTCATTCGTCAGTTCACAACCATTTCAACCAAGAACGTCACCTTTACGCACGCTGCAATTTCAAGTTCAACCGTGCCGCTGCTCTCGACGAGTGGCGTCAACTCGGTACGGCAAAAAGGGCAGCTTCACTGTCCCTGCAGAGACTGGTTCGCATTCGTCTGACAGCACCCTTGAGGAAAACGGGCGACCTGGAGACTCTCGGCAAGGGAACGGAGCGGTTTGATATTTCTTTGGACGCTTCACGATCCTCCCGGTCCCTTGGCGCCTCTCGGCTGACCTTCGAGTGCGAGCCGCCGGTACTCCGCTAGCACTGCTGGCTGCTCACGACGCAAGAGTTCGGTCACCTCGCGCACAAGGTCCTCGCCGGTCGGAGTTCGGAGCTCCTCGAGCGGACGGGTCCGCACCTCGGAGCCAGCGTCGGGTTCGGACTCGGCGACCTCTCTACGCGCTGCCTCGAGGAACTTCTGGTGCTCACCCTGCGATTCCTGGCCGCTCTCCGTCAGCGGGATCAGGCTACCCCCGACGTGGTACTGGGGCGTGCCATCGGAGCGATTGACGGAATTCGCCCAGTATTGGTAGTGGCTGAGGCGTTCGAGCGAGTTCGGTGTGGAGCGCAGCTGCGGTGTCATGACGTCACTCCACTGGGACGATCCGAACTCGGGTTCGAGGATGTTCTCGATATAGCGGCGTGCGTACCTGAAGACGACTCGATCGTCCTGGTGCTTGCGGAGGTCTCGCAGGAACCCATCTGCTCCGAACGTCAGGACGCGCCGGTACTCCTCCGCCTGATCGAAGCCACTCGCCGCCGCTTCGACGTGACCGAGGAGCACGTTGCCGCTGGAGCGGATGCCACGAGCCTCACGCCGGAACCGGGGTGCGAAGTCCTGGACTGTACGGAGTACGTTGAAACCGCGGTGGGGATCCCCAGGATACGCCTTGATGAGACGCCCGATCGCAGCCGACAGATCGTCCGCAAAGTCGCGGGCGCTGCCCCGGAATAACCCTGCCACGTCGTCGATGCGATCCAGCGCGTCGAGCAGCGGCAGGGACTCGATCAACCGCTCAAAGGTGGCCAGGTCGAGACGGCGCCGCGGCGGCGGCATCGTGGCCAAACCGTGCAAATTGTCGACAAGACCGGGGACTTGGAGCGCCGTCCCTAGCAAACCGGCGCCGGTCGGCACCCACAGAAAGCCAGCGAAGCGCAGCACGCCGAGCAAGAACCGCAAATCGGGGGGGCCTGGGAGGTACCTGTCGGCATCGTTGGTCACACGCTCCCGAGCGGCGAAGTGACCGACCCGCATCGTTCCGGTGTGACGGGATGCCGCCGCCTCGATCCCGGCAAACAGATTCGCGATCTCCAGCGCCTCGCCGCCCAGCGTCAGAATCTCGGCGATCGCCTCTCCGCGGCGGGCGAGGTCCTGCTCGGCCGTCTCACCCGGGGGCGGCCGGAAGGACATCTTCGGGCCGACGTCTCCGAACGATTTGGGTCGGCGGTTCCTCGGACCGGGGTCGGAGGCATCTCGCTGCACCGTGAATCCCCCCACCATAAAAGGGGTCGGAGCCCTTTTACTCCCCAAACCGACCCCGCCGCCCTGCTGCACCACATGCGTCAACTCATGGGCGAGTAGCTTTTTTCCTTCCTCGTCATAGGGTGAATACTGACCAGTATTAAAGACAACGTCATTTCCCAAAGTAAAGGCTTTGGCCTGAATCGTCTGGGCGGTATCGGCGGCTTTAGAGTCAGTGTGGATTCGGACACCACTGAAGTCCTGTCCCATGCGCGATTCAAAATAGTGCCGTTGGTTTGGTGGTAAGGGTTGGCCACCGCCTTTTAAATTCTGGATACTGGCGGCAACATTTGGGGTCACCTGAGGAGTATGTCCCGGGGTGGCTTTGGCTTGGAGGAAATCTTCGCCGTCATCGAAATCTGTTTTTTGCTGTCTTTGGGGTAGATTGATGGCCCTGAGTTTAATTTGCACGCCTCTCTCATCTTCTTGCCGTTGAATTGAAATTTCTGAATTGCCGACTAGGAGGCTGGATTTTGTTCGGTCAGTATTAGTATTTCCTTGAGAGGTATCTTTCTGTTTGGGCTCTGGCATACGCATAACCTGCTCAGCCACCCGATCAGCCTCTTGTTCATATTTATCATTCGGCGCACCAATCTTGAGCTTGGCTTGGATGTCTGAGTTTCTCAGGTATTTAGGGCAGCCACCACCACATGCACAACTGTCAGATTTTACCGAAGTCGCAGCCGCGCGGATCGGGATCGGCTTGTAGCGCGGCGCACGGACTGGGGCGCTGCGGCGGCGATTGATTTGGGCCAAAAGAAACACGGCATTCTCCAGACGTGCGGAATGCGAGTGAAATTGTACTTCACCTGCGTGATTCGGTTCAATGGTAATCCCCCCATTTTTGATGAGGTTCAGCCGTAGAATTCACGCGGGCGCTGTCAGAGGAAACTGACTTGAGTCGGGCAGGGGAACATCCCCCCTTTTAACAGGCTTGACGCCGTGCGGTGTGCTTTCAGGTGGGTCGCGTCGATCATAAGCCTGTCTGGCGGCTCACTCTCGGAAACCAGTGCAGTGAATATTTTGTCAAACACCCCCATACGCAACCAGCGTATGAACCTGTTATATAGGGTTTTATGGGGACCATAGACGGATGGTGCATCCCGCCAGCGCAGTCAATTCGGATCACATGAATGACACCACTGACGACTTTCCTATCATCCACACGCGGCACGCCATGGGACAACGAGAAGTAAGGTTTGATCCGATTGATCTGGCCTTCACTGAGCCAAAACTGGTCCGACATTCGCAATCCTCCCGCTCTGAATGAATCAAAAGTCAGGCAAAATTGGAATCCTCAAAATTAATGGGTCCTGACCCTAAGCGCCGAGATCGCAAAGCAGCATTGATATTCCTCAAGAAATCAATGAAACGGTACGGCCAACCAGTAGTGATCGTGACGGACAAACTTCGATCCTATGGTGCCGCGATGAAAGTCGTTGGAAGCGTCGACCGGCAAGAAACAGGCCGCTGGCTTAACAACAGGGCCGAGAATTCGCACCTGCCGTTTAGAAGGCGAGAAAGAGCGATGCTTCGATTTAGGCTCATGCGAAGTTTGCAGAAATTTGTCACCGTCCACGCCTCCGTCCACAACCATTTTAACCAAGAGCGCCACCTCTACAGCCGATCAAGTTTCAAGCTGAACCGTGCCGCCGCTCTGGCCGAGAGGCGCGACCTCTGCGCCGCCTAACCGATTGCTATTACCGGAAAACTGAGACGAGTTCGCATTCGTCTGACACCACCGCCATCCACCCAAGTCATAGATATTATTTAGATTTTAGGTGAAATAATCGCCTATTTTCCGGCAGTTTGCGCCGCCATCCTCCTCCAGAGACGGTCAACAGAGACGCATAGCGCTTTCTCGCCGGAGAAATTTCAAGGCCAATCACGCCGCTGCTCTGGACGAGTGGCGTCATCTTGGCGCGGCATAAGGGGCAGCAACACTGTCCAAACCGAAACTGGTTCGAATTAGTCAGGCAGCGAAGTGGATTTGCCTATCTCTTTACAGTGGCACGGCGAAGCTTTGCTACTTTGGGGCGTATCGCATGGGACGGTTGATCGAAACCAAGAGGCTATGATACTCTCATAGGTAGAGTAATCATATCTATTTTATTGTGAGCATTTTCGGGGGGAGCAGCATGATTGGTTTGCTAATTGTATCTGATGTGCAGATTTTCCGTGAAGGTCTGGCCATTGCACTGTCGCGCGACGTGGCCTTTGAGGTGTCGCAGGCTGCGTCCCGGCCTCGCGAAGCCTTGCGTGTTATTCGGCGCAAGCAGCCGAGCGTGGCGCTGATCGACCTGATGATGCCGGACCACCTGACTGTCATGTCCGGTATAGCCGCCGAAGCGCCGGAGGTGTCGCTGATTGCGATGGGCGTAGGCGACGATCCGCAAGACATTCTGCACTGCGCAGAGGTAGGGGCATCTGGATTTGTCCCACGTCAGGCGTCTCTTAAAGATCTGAACTGTGCCATTCACGACGCTCAAGGAGGCATATTGCGCTGTCCCCCCAAGATCGCGCATCTGCTATGTTGTCATGTGGGTCAGATGAATACGAGGACACGCCTCAACGGGAACGGTGATTGCAAGGTGCTGACCCGGCGCGAACGCGAGATCCTTGATCTCATTGAACGCGGGCAACCGAACAAGGTGATCGCGCGAGACCTTGGCATCGAAGTCTCCACCGTGAAAAACCACGTTCACAGCCTGTTGGCCAAGATGGGGGTGCGTCGGCGCGGCGAGGCGGCGGCTTTGCATCGGCGACGCCCTCAATAAATCTGAATCAATCTGAAAATCGAGCGCGCTTTGGCGCATTTTTATGTCTGGCCCTTGTAAGCCTGATAGGTTCTAAAGGATCTAGATCCTTTGAACCCGGTCACCGGACCATTGGGGCCAGAACGCTTTTGAACCCTCAGCTTCATTTCCACAGAGCAAAACTTCTGGAACGCTGAAAGACAGTCTGGACCGCAGGCGGGCACATGCACGGCCTTGCGGCTGTCAATCTCAGGAGCCCTGCCATGCCGGTCTATCTGACCCCCGGTGTCTATATCGAAGAAATCCCAAGTGGCGCCCGCCCGATTGAAGGCGCCGCCACATCCGTTGCTGCATTTGTCGGACCGGCTGTACGTGGCCCCGCAGGTGAAGCCTCGCGGATCGGAACGCTGGACAATTACAAGGCGCTTTACGGCGATATTACGTCCGAAGATGATGCTATGGGCCTCGCCGTTCAGGCGTTTTATCTCAATGGCGGCAAGACAGCCTATATTTGCCGCCTGGCCGGAGCAGGTTCGAACGCCGCCAGTACATCGGTCGCAGGGCAGGGATCAGGCGGCGTACCGACGACCAACCCTGTTCTGACGTTCACCGCATCAAGCGTCGGGGCCTGGGGAGATGACCTCTATCTTAAGATCGAAAAACCTGATCCGGAATCGCTGACGTTCGACGTGATTGTCGGGTACCGGGTCGATGGCGAATTCGAGCCGGCCGAGACTTTTACCGGCCTCGATATGAGCGAGGGATCAAGCGCATATATTATCAGCGTTCTGAACGACGAGTCGTTGCTGGTGAATGTGGAACTTGGCCCTGATGCTGAGATCGACGAGGCTACCGCCGATTATCAGGACGCGACGTTGCAGGGCGGCGATACTGGAACGGTTGCGGATTACTTCTCTGCCGGTCTGGGTGGTGCAACCACCGGAACACTGAACCTGAACCTCAATGGCCGGGACCCGGAGACGATTACCATCGATCTCAGCGCCGCCACCATCGCGGGCGCTGACCACGATGCCGATGGCGGTGAGCTGGCGACAGCAGTTCAGGCCGGCATCCTTGGGCATAATCCGCTTCAGGTTTATCAGAATGTGACTGTGGCTTATGCTGCTCGGCGCTTTACCATCACTTCGCCCGAGGACAACTCAACCGCTTCGCTTGCCGTTACTGGCGGAACGCTGGGAGAACTGATGCGGATGACCGAGGATGACGTCACCGTATTTACCGGTGGTGCGATGGGCAATGGTGGCACGATCTTTTCTACTGGGGTTCTTGCGGTCGCAAACAGCCCGACCGAGATCGACTTCACCATTGACAACCAGGGCCCTTTCACAGCGGTCATGGACTTCACCGATGCGCCATTTGTCGGGGCAAACGCTCCTGACGGCCAATTGGTTGCAGCGGCATTGGAGACAGCCATTCGCGCCGCAGCACCCGATTTGCCTGCCTTTTCTGGCGCGGATGTGGAGTACAACGCCGCACGCCAGTTCGTCATCACCTCAGGCAATGGCGCACCGCAGGACAGCGGAATGGCAGTGGCTGCAGGCCCATTCGGTGACTTTCTGTCCCTAGACTCCGGTGCGTTCGTGACGGGGCGCGAGATCAATCAGGGCGTCGGTCCTGTCATCCCGGTCCAGACTCTGGGCATGGGTGAAGAAGGCGAGCAGCTTACTGGCGGTTTAACCATCGCACCGTCGGCTGCGGACTACGCTGACTTCTACGGCACCGTTTTGCGCAAGGTACGGGACGTCACAATGATTCTGCTGCCGGGTGCCCCCTATAACACCGACGGAGCCCCACTTGCGATCTCGAATACGATTGCTTTTGCGGAAAGCGAAAGGCGCATGATGGTCCTGCTTGACCCACCCCCGGGAGAGGAGCTGGACACCGATCAGGACATCAATGCCTTCACGCCTGCCACGTCGACCTATACGACGATGTACTACCCGTGGGTCCTCAGCCCGAATCCACTCTACAATGTTGATCTCAACCCGACGGCGGACAAGACGGTGCTGATTCAACCCTCGGCTTTTGCCGCAGGTATCTGGACCAAAACAGATGGACGTCGGGGCGTGTGGAAAGCGCCAGCCGGTGTTGAAACCCGGTTGATCGGCGTCTCGTCACTGGAACACGAGGTCGAGGACCTAGAGCAGTCAGTGCTGAACCCGCGCGGCATCAACTGCTATCGCAAAATGCCGTCCTATGGCCCCGTGGTCTGGGGCGCACGCACACTGGCCACGAAGGCCGTACCGGAATGGCGTTACGTGCCAGTACGGCGCACAGCGCTCTTTATCGAGCAATCAGTAAGGGACGGCATCCAATGGGCCGTGTTCCAGCCCAATGCACATCCGCTCTGGGCCTCGTTGCGCGCCAATATCGGTGGCTTCATGGACGGGTTGTTCCGTGCTGGCGCCTTTCAGGGCGAAAAGGCGAACGATGCTTATTTTGTGCGCTGCAATTTGGGCGACACGATGACCCAGGCCGATATCGACCGCGGACAGGTGATCGTCGTCGTGGGCTTTGCACCGCTCAAACCGGCTGAATTCGTAATCGTACGAATCCAGCAAAAGGTCGGCGAAGAGTAATCGAGAAATAAGGAGAAACGATAATGGCGGCCCCTCTTTATCCGATCAACGCGCACCGGTTCGATCCATACCGGACGTTCAACTTCCAAGTGTTGATCAATGGCGCTCCAGTTGCCGGGCTCAAGAAATTTTCCGGCCTGAAGCGCACGGTCGAAGCGGTCAAGTGGCGTTCGGCGGGTGAGCCCAATGTCGAACGGGTCATGCCCGGCGGCGCGACCTATGAGCCGATCACGCTGGAACAGGGGCTGACCCATGATCCGGTGTTCGAGGAGTGGGCCAATCTGGTCAACAGCATTCAAGGCAATGCAGCGATGTCGCTGGTGCAGTTCCGCAAGGATATCACGCTCAATATTATGAATCTGCAGGGTGCAGTGGCGCTCAGCTACAAGATTTATCGCTGCTGGGTCAGTGAGGCGCAGCTTGTGCCGGAACTGGATGCGGGCACACGCAACGCCGTGGGCATCCAGATGATTAAGCTCGAAAATGAAGGATGGGAGCGCGACGTATCCATCGGCGAACCCACCGAGAGCTGATCATGATAGAACTGATTGGCGGCATCGAGGTGGATGGCGCTTTGCGCCGGGATGTGGCGCTGAGGTCGCTGACGGGTGCTGCGGAGCTGATGTTGGCTGAACTTGGCCCGGCAGAGCTGTCGCAACCCGAAAAAGTGACGCGTTTTCTTTCAGAAACAGTGGCCTCGGTTGGCGGGCAACCCGTGGATGCGACCACGCTCAGCGTAGGGGACCGACAGCACCTTGTGCGCCAAATCGGCGTGTGTTTGGGTGTCGATCTGGTATGGTTGTCCGGCGAATGCACGGCTTGTGGCGAGACTTTCGAAATCCCAGTGCGACAAGCCGTGATGCCGACAAAACAGGCCGGAGACGGCTTTCCCGCATTTGATTGCAAGATTGAGGGCACCGCCGTTCAAGTACGCACGCCGACCGGGGCGGATCAGGCAGCGATTGCCGGGCTCGATGACCAGGCTGCGGGCTCCGCGCTTCTTGATCTGCTGGTCACGGTGCCATCAGATGTGGACTTGTCCGAAGATCAGCGGGCGCAACTTGAGCAAACGATAGAAGACCTGTCACCGGAAGTGGCCTTGGAGGTTTCTACATCTTGTCCGGAATGCGAGGAAGATTTGAAGGTCTATGTCGACCCCTATCTGACCCTCACCGAAGCCGGTCAGAGTATTCTCGATGAAATCCACGTTCTGGCCAGCAGGTATCACTGGGCAGAGGATGACATTCTCGCGCTGCCACGTGCGCGGCGGCGGGCCTACTTAGCGCTGATCGATCGGGACAGGGGAATGTCACAGCACCCCGATCCCGACATAGCGTACTAAGGGGGGCTTGCATGGGGTATCTGTCTCAGATCGTCCAAGATGCCCGCCCCAGGGCCGCGCCGTCGCTCTATGTCAGCGCGCCTGCGGTCCCCTCCGTTGCCGGCGAAGCACCGACTTATGCGCGGTTGATGGACGGCAGTGCTGCGCAACAGCCTTCTGCGCAGAGCAAAGCGCCAGACCAACCGGTGCGAAATACTCTCGCGCCAGCGGATCAGGACGAGGTGACGCCAGGCGCGCAGCATGGTTCCCGCGCGCCTCGGACCGCACGACCCACCGGAGATGTCGCCGTGTCGAACCCCGCGCAAACCATCGTGCCAGATGTTCGTCCGCCAGCAACAGAGGCGACACGCCACGCGTTGTCGGCCACCAATGCCCGCCCGGTACTTCGTGCTCAACCAGGTCTTGACCAGGCAAACGTGGAGGCGTCAGCAACAACACCTCGCCCCGCGTTGTACGACGTGCCCGTTCGCAACTCGGGCGATACGGCGCCACCGGCGGACATTGCCTCCAAAGAACGCATTGGGATTGCACCAGGTTCCGCGCCTCAAACTGGGCCGAACACCGGGTCCGAAGAACGCGCTGGGTCGGTGCCAGATTCCGCACTTCAAACGAGGCCGAACCCCGCGCTTGCAACTGACAAACAGGCGATAGCGCCGCGCATTTCTGTACAGCGCATCGACAGAAATGATCCATTCGGACGCGATTTTGTGCCGCCACTCGAGGCGGAGCAGTGGCCGCATGTATCGGCTGCTTCCCCAGTGTTCTTGCCCACCGAACGGACCTCAATAGCACAGTCCGGTGCGTCCTCCGGACCGATTGAAGTGCGCATCGGCGAGGTCGAGATCGTGGTGCAGGAATCGCCCGCACCGCGCCCCCCTATTTCGCAACGCTCAGCGCCTGCGGCTCCGTCGCCTGCGCGTTTCCACATACGGAGGCTCTGAGCTATGCCGATCCCTCCTTCATCCCTGTCCGAGATGTGCGACAATGTGCGCGAGGTCATTCGCACCGGCGTCGACGCGGTCGCGCGCAATATCGAGGTGACCATTGGAGCCCCGGCTGTCATTGGCGCACTGGATAGTGCGACCGAGCATCACCTCAATTTGTTCTTCTACAGGTTTGAGCCGTCCGGGTTCGAGGCGGCCGCGCAGCCAGATTTACCGTGGCGTGTCCGCATGTTCTGTATGATCACGCCCTTTGCCATCATGGAAGCAGATGCAGGTGGCAACGTGTCGGCGGGCGAGAATGACATGCGCCTTTTAGGCGATGCCATGCGCGTCCTGCATGAAGCGCCGATCCTCGACCAGGTAAGCGCGGGTGGGATTGATGTGAGGACGCGGGTCGTGTTCATGTCCACGACGGACGAGCAGATCAACCAGATCTGGTCGACGCAAGGAGAGACCCATTACCGCCCTTCTGCCGTGTACGAAATGTCGCTGACGCCTATCGTGCCGGAAGAGCTGATGCCGGAACCTGCGATTGTCGGGGCCATCGGGGCCGAAGTTCGGAGCAATAACGATCGGTTTTCACCCTTCGCTGGGGTTGTCAGCGGCCCGCCGGTGCAGGCAAGGATTGTCGATATCCGCGATCCGGCATGGGTGCCCGCCACGGCGCTTATTTTGGATGACACGTTGCACCAAAGCCTGTCTTTCGATGTGGACAGTGCCGCCTTTGGCACCTTTGTGCCTGAGGTGTGGATTGCTGGAGATACGGTCGACACGGTTGATCTTGTTTGGAATGTGTGGCGCGATTCCGGCTGGGAAACGGTGGGTGCGCCACAAACAGAACCGCCAGTTACGCTGGACATTGACCCCAAGAATATCCCCTCCGGTCTGCCGGGAATTCCCGTCGCTGTGCCATTGCCAGAGGCGCTGGCGGCCGATGCCCCGTCGCTGCAACTGATGCTGACCGCTGAACGGCAATTCACGCGCTATGATGGCGGCCCAGTCGAGACTACGCGCAGTGCGCCCTTGCTGATTACGCTTTGGCGGGTGCTGCCATGAACGCAATGGACGACATGGTCGACTTTGAAGGTCTTGATCCCGAATGGGACCGGATCGAAGCGCTCGCCTTGTGTCTCGTTGAAACCCGGCAAGGGCGAGAACCGCCCGAAGGATTGCTGGACGCGCTAAAGAACCTCCAGACCGCCACGATGGAATTGCGCAGCGGTCCATCGCACTGGTATGCGTTACCGCTGGACGGGCTGGGCATGTTGGAAATGGACATCCTCGCAGCGCTCGTTGCTGTTGAAGTGCAGCCCCGCGTTGGCTGGTTGTTCCAGACGTTGCAGAATTCCGGCCCGCAAGCCTCGCCAGCGCTGTTGCAGGAAATCCTGGGGTTGCGCGGGCGTGACATGGTGGCAATGCACCACGCCCTGTCGCCCGAGGGCGAGCTGATGACGCGCAAGCTGGTAACTGTCGAAAACCCCGGCCTTTACGGCACAATTCGGGTCGAACCTCGGATGCTCTCGCGGCTCATGGGGTGGCGCACGCTCGGGTCTCCGCCTCCGGGGACGACCCTGATCCGCGACGTAGCCACATGGGATGATCTGGTGCTGCCCGACACACAAAGGCAGATGCTGCATGAGTTCCTGTATTGGGTCCGTGAGCGGGCGCGTGTTGTGGGTGAATGGGGTGGCCGCGACGTGGGTGGCCCGCTGGCTCTGTTCTCGGGGCCATCTGGCACCGGCAAGACCTTTACTGCTTCGGTTCTGGCTGAGGATTTGGGCTGGCCGCTCTACCGTGTCGATCTGGGCATGATCATCTCAAAATATATCGGGGAGACCGAAAAGAACCTCAATGCGCTGTTTGATGCGGCCCATGGCAACGAGATTGTGCTGCAATTCGACGAGGCCGACAGCCTGTTGGGCAAAAGGGCTGAAGTGAAGGAGGCGCGGGATCGATACGCCAATATGGAGGTATCGCACCTGCTCAGCCGGATCGAGCAGCATCGCGGCCCGTGCATCCTGACCACGAACCTGCGCGCCCATCTCGACTCTGCCTTCATGCGCCGGTTTCAGGCAGTGATCGAATTCCCGCGCCCGGATGTGGCGGCGCGCGAGGCGCTTTGGGCCCGGCTTCTGCCCAAGGACGCGCCAGTGGTCAAAGACGTCGATCTTGCCGCTGACCGGGGGCGGGATCCAGAACGCGGCATTGCATGCGGCCTATCTTGCCTCGGCCGAGGATCAACCCATCGGTTTGCCGCAGATCGCCACGGCGATCTGGCGCGAACTGGGTAAGTCGGGCAAGCCGCTGGGTCGCAAGGAACTGGGTCCGCTGGCAGACCATTTGCCGGACATCGCAATGGCGGAGGGCGCGGCATGACACCCAAACGCATCGTGTCCCTCGACAAGCTGACTGTGCGCGTGCCCCGGGGCGCCGACCCGCAGGCCGTGTTGCGGGAAGTCAGCCGGGCGTTGGCCGACGGCGCGACGCAGTCGTCGGATCATTTGCGCGTCACAACTTCACCGTCGCCGCGCGGTGAAGGGACGGAGGCGCTGGCGCATCGTATCGGGCGTGCCACAGCGGCCCGGTTGAATTCAGGAGACGGGTCATGAGCATCAACCTGATCCGCGGCTTTCTGATCGAATATGGCATCAGCCTGCCGCCACTGGTGTTTCAGTTTACTTTCAATCCGACTACCTTGTCGCGGACCCGTACCATCACCCTGAGCAATGGATCAGCACCCGGCACCAATCGCGGGTACGACTTTACCAGCCCGACCGAAACTCCCCGCGTCGCGCAAGGTGTGCAACTCGAACCAGAGACATTCACGATGTCGATCCTTCTGGATGCGAGCGACAAGATGGCCGAGGGCAATCCTGTTGCCGGGGCGTTTGGGATCGAACCACAGCTCGACACACTGAGGTCGATGGTTGAACCCAAAGTGCAGGGACCGGGCGGCCTCAACACGTTGGCTGCGCTTGGGTTCGGCGGTGAACGGGCTTTTCAACGCAACGAAACAGCGTCCGTCCTGCTGCTGGTGTGGGGCACCCATGTGCTGCCGGTGTTCCTGACACAGGTCCAGGTTGAGGAAACCGCTCATTTGCCCACACTGATCCCGTATCGCGCAAATGTGCAGCTCAGCTTTACCGTCATCGAAGGCAACAACCCCTTCTATACGGTTGAAAAAGTGCGCCAGGCCATCGGCGCGGGATTGAACGCGGCCGACACGGTCGCCAGTGCCGTAACCTTCAGTTTTGGCGGAGGGCTCTGACATGTTTCTAAAAAACTCCCGATATGCGCCCGCACGGATATTTGACGCCGACCCGGACAATCGCGCTGATTTCCGCGGCATCAGACCTCGTGACATCCCTCAAACCCCCGGCGTACTGGAGCACACCCAGACCGAGGGCGACCGTCCGGACCTGCTGGCACAAAACTACTATCAGTCCGACCGGAACTGGTGGCGCATCGTGGATGCCAACTCCGAATTCCTGATCGCCGGACCGATTCTGGACACTGACAATAACCACGTGGCCAGCGGCGACGGGTTGCAGCCTGAGCGCGAGGTCGGCGACGTGATGATTTCCGACCAAATGCAGGGCGATGCTGTGCTGATCCCGGCCAAGAAAGGATAGGGGACGATGTTCGACCTCTTTGAAACCGAAAAACGGGCGCCCGGCGAATGCCTGATCAGCATTGGCGACACCGAGATCGCCGATCTCTATCCGTTTCTGATGGAGGTCATGGTCGACACAGCGCGCGAGGCTGCGTCCGAAGCTGTGTTGAAGTTCGAAACACGCCGGGACATCGACGGCACCTGGATCGTGCAGGACGATGATCGCATCCGGCCCTGGAAACCGCTGCGCATCGATGCAGCATTTGGCGAGGAAACTGAAGAAGTCATGCGCGGCTATATCCGCGAGATCGCTGTTGAGTTTCCCGAGGACAGTGGCGGATCGGTGGTGACGATGAAGGTGCAGGACGATTCCCTGTTTCTGGACCGCACCCACAAGCGACGCCCATGGGGTGTGCCGAACAAAACAACCGACGGGTTCATTGCCACGCAAATCATCGGTGATGCGAACCTGATCCCCGAAGAAGCGCCTGCGCAGGGGCAACAAAACCTTGAAGCCAATCAGGACGAAACCGATGCGGCGTTTCTCAAGAAACGGGCCGAGGCCAACGGCTATGAAGTGATCTATCGCCGTGGCATGATCTATTTCGGGCCGCGCCGACTGACTGCCGCACCACAGCCGAATATCATGGTCTATGCCGGTCCAGCCACCAATTGCATCAGCTTCAATATCACCGATGACGGGCACAAACCGGATGCCGCGACCTTCGATGTGGCCGCAAGCGAGGGCGATACCGTCGAAACCCGTGTGCTCACGCCCAACCTCGACGAAATGGGCACGGAGCCTGCGCCGTCGGTGAAAACGCTGGATGACGGCTTTGTCTGGCGGATCAGCAAAGAGGGCGAAAGCGATGCGGGCAACGCCGAAGTACTGGCGCAGGAAAAGGCCAATCAGAATTCGATGAAAGTGAGCGCCACTGGTGCGCTGGATGGTGCGCGTTATGGCCATGTTCTGCTGACCGGGTTGCCGGTCGGTGTGGATGGGGTGGGCAGCCGCCACGCGGGCACCTGGTACGTCGACAAAGTCAAGCACGTCTTTGACATCAACGGATACCGCCAGGAGTTCGAGCTTTTGCGCAATGCTTATGGCGACAATCTCGTAACAGGAGGCGGCCCGCTCGACGGGTTGCGGTAAGGCGAGCCATGGTAGACACCCTTGATATCCAGGTCGCGAAACAGCAGCAGAGCACCTATTACGGCAAGTATCGCGGCTTTGTCGTCGACAATGCCGATCCCGAAAGCCTTGGCCGGGTGACGGTGCGGGTGCCTTCGGTGCTGGGCAACGAGGTGTCGGGTTGGGCGCTGCCTTGTGCGCCTTTTGGCGGGCTGGACGGACAAGGGCTGTTCCTGATCCCGGAAGTTGGGGCGCAGCTGTGGATTGAGTTCGAAGAGGGCAACCCAAACACCCCAATCTGGACGGGTACCTTTTGGCGAGCGAGCGACATGCCGCCGGAGAATGCACAAAAGCCTGAACCCACTACGCGGATGCTGCAAACGCCCGCAGGCCACCGCCTGCAATTTGATGATGAGGATGGAGACGAGCGGATCACGCTGGCCCATACCGGCGGCTCTGAATTGGTGATGGAACCAGATGGCAACCTCGTTCTGACCAACGAGGGCGGGTCCAAGCTAACGCTCGACAATGCGTCGAACAAGGTCGTGCTGGAGGACACGAGCGGCAACTCGATGACCATGACTTCGACAGGGACAACCGTTGAAGATTCCAACGGCAACAAGGTCGAGATGGGGCCCGCTGGTATCACCGTCAAAGGCACCACCGTCACCATTGAGGGTCAGCAGGTCGCCGTGGCCGGGGCCGGGGGCGAACCGCTGATCAAGGGCGTGAGCTTTCTGTCGCTCTTTGCCACGCATATGCACACCACGACCTTTCCCGGCTCACCGACTTCGCCCCCGATTCCGCAGGGCGAATTTTCCAGTTTAACCACCAAGACCACAGCAAATTGAGGAGGACGCACAGATGACACGGCTCAATGCACCTGACTATATGCGCTTCCCGCTGACGGTGGGACCTGAAGGCGCCGAGGTGTCGACGCGCCTAGAGCATGTACGCGAGATCATCGAACAAGTGCTGTTCACCAACCCCGCCGAACGCTGGTTCCGGCCCGAGTTCGGAGTGGGCGCGGTGGCGCTGGTGTTCGAACCCAACAGCCCGCCGCTTTGGGAGGTCACGCGCAAGCGCATGACCGCGTCGCTGGCCGATGCGTTGGCGGGAGAAGTTGACCCCAAGACGATCGAAATCAGCGTCGACACCGACGCCTCGACCGGGGCTGAACTGATTGTGACCGTGGGCTTTACGCTGGCCGCGATAAACCACACCGAACGCAACTCCTATGCCATCGGGAGGACGCTCTGATATGGCCGAAACACCGCAATCGGTTCTGACATTCGACGGGGGCTGTCCTGATTGTGGCCGGCGCACAGTCGTGCTGCCCGATCCGTTGCCACCGGTCGGTGACGATTTTGACTGGTTGCAACGCGACTATGACAGCTTCCGCCTTGCCATGATGGAAGAGATGGCGGCCCGGTTCCCTGAACGTCGGCGCTGGTCGCCTGCGGATATGGAGGTGGTGCTGACTGAGGCGCTGGCAGTGGTGCTGGACCAGTTTTCGGACATGCTCGACCGGGTGCATGCCGAGGCGTATCTTGACACCGCCCGGCGACCGGATTCCGTTTGGCGGTTGCTCAGCTTCATCAGTTACGACCCCTTGCCAACCTCGGGGCTGATCTATGACCCGGATGATGACGTACAGGTCACTGCGGCCAAGGCAGTGTTGCTGGACCAGTGGCTGAAATATCCGCAGAAGATGGCGGATGCCAAGATCGACGGCCCACGCTCGATCCAGCAGCAGCGGCGCATGGTCACCGAACAGGATGTGATCGACCGGTTGGAAGAGCACCCGCTTGTCGAACGCGCTCATGCGCGGATGGAATGGACCGGATCTTGGAACACGATGATGGTAGCGTGCCTCGCCCTTGAGAACACGCTGCTGGATACGGCCATCGATCTGATATTTGGCAATGGCACAGAAGAAACGCTCGCGCTGCAGGGCAGCGTGGATGACTTCCATCGCAAGGCCGGGATCGACCTGTTGAACTGGGTCGCTCTGCCAACACTGCGCAGCGGTCTTCGCGAATTCATTGATGCCTACCGTATGGCCGGACAAGAGATCTGGCTAGAAGACCCGGTAGAGGTGCCGTTGCTTGTGGACCTGACAGTGCTGGCCGAAGACGCATTCTACCGCTCGGAAATCCGTGATGCGGTCGAGCGTGCGCTTGGCACTGATCTGGGGGGCTATTTCTCGTCTGCACGCTTGCAGTTCGGCGAGGATTTGCATGCGTCCGACCTTATTGCAGCGGTCATGGACCTCGATGGCGTAGAGGCCGTGTGCCTCAACCGCTTCAAGCGGCTGGGCGATCGATTTTCGGGCCGGTCCGAGGGTGGGCTTATCGTGCTGGATGGCACCGAGATTGCAATTTGTGATAACGACCCCAACGCGCCTGAGCGCGGTATCCTCCGGGTGCGGGTCAGCGGAGGCATGGCCGGATGAGCACAACGGATCTCACACGCTGGAACCGCGCTGGGCTGAAGCGTTTTCGCTATGTCGACGGCAATGCGATCACCTATCTGGAGCGGCTGCGTGCCGAGCTGGCAACAGCCTACACGCCACAGGGAGAGAGTCTGCCCAAATGGTCCGATCTTGTCACCCGCCACCCAATCAAGGAGGGTGAAAGCCTGACCGAGCGCGAAGAGCGGCTGATTGCGCAATACGAAGATGTACGCCGGGATCACGGATGGGAAGTGCTGCGCAGTTTTGCCCGTTCAACCCATGTCCTGACCGAACACATCGACGCCTATGCCAATGAGACCTTCATCGGCACCGCCAGCCAATGGGACAGCGTGCGCAAGCTCATCCAGTTGCTCGACGCCCGGCCTGTGCCGCCCGCCTCGGCCCGGGCCGACCTGGCGCTAGACGCGAAAGGAGTTGGCGAACTGGCGCAGGGTTTTCAGGCCAAGAATGCGCCGGACGATGGCAGCCCACCGGCAATCTTCGAAACCGTAGCACCGCTGGAAGTTGACCCTGCTTTGAACCTGCTGCGCCCAACGGACTGGAACCGCAGTCAGGAAGATTTCACCTACGCCTTTGCTGTTGGCGGCCACATCGCAAATGTTCCACTAAGCGACCCCGCTGTTTCCCCGACCGTTGGCGAGATTGCCACACTTGTTATTGCAGCGGCGGATGGTGTGTCCGCGCCGATGGCCTTTGGGGTTCAAGTGCAGCCGGGCACGCCGGGCGGTGCTCTGGTGCAGGGCCAGAGTACGGCGGACGCAAGTGACCTGACGGTCAAGCGCTGGCGCGTTTCTTTGCTTGGCAGCGCAGAGTTGGTCCAGACTCCGCGTTTGGCCGGGCCGGACATTGTAATCTTGACGCCGGAGCATAACCTCTCTGCCGGCCGGAATACTGTGACGTGGAGCGACAGCGGCACTTGGCGCACGGCCAAAGTGATGGAAGTGGACGGGGACCGGGTCCGGTTGGATGCCAGCACCTATCCGGAGGTTGGCGACGACCTGTTTCTGATGGTGCAGGCAAGAAGCCAGGTGCTCGAAGGCATCGACACGCTTGTCATCCCCACCGAGCGCGGCGCATCCGGAACAGTTTGGTCATTGAATCTCATCGACAAGACGACAGATGTGGACACCAAGCTGGCTTTTGAAGGCACAATGTCTGAATTCGCAGAGTACGACTTCGTGGCGGATCTCGCCGTGGCTCTTTATGTGCCGGACGGTAGCGACCCGGTGGCACGGGTCGAAGTGGCGGCACCTGATGGGCTTGTCCTGGGAGGGACGGTTGAGGATGTCAAAGAGGGAGACTGGATCGTCTCAGCCGGTGGCAATTTGCAAGTCGTGCGCGTGGATGCTGTGACCGAGCGCGATCGCGATACGGCCATCGACACGACGCCGCTGATCGCAGACTTGCAAGCGCCTGTTCACCTGAAATTTGCAGACACTTACCGGCCTTTCGAGCACGACCTGAACCGCACGCTGGCCTTTGACACAAGCGCGAGGTCCGACACAGTGACGCGGCTGCTGTATTCGCCCGATCCCTGGCCTGAAGCGCTGGAACGCGGGCGACAGGTAATTGTCGAGGCCACGGACATTACCCATTCTGGCGAGGTCACGGCAGTGGACGCAGCGGCTGGCTTTATCGAGGTCAAGCCGGCCATTTCCGGCACCGAACTCACCGATCCTCCGGATGCGCCGCTGCCTGAGCGGTGGTCGACCACCATCTCGGCCAATGTCGTGACGGCAGACCACGGCGAAAGCCAGTCGCTCAAAATACTGGGCAGTGGAGACGCCACTCAGTCCAATCAGATGTTCGAGGTCAAGGCGCAGGAGCTGTCGTTTGTCGCCGATCCGCTGATGCCCGCAGGCGTCCGCGCCGGCATCGACATCTTTGTGGGTGAGCGGCGCTGGCAACAAGTGGGCAACCTGCGCGACAGTGCCCAAACGGATGCCCATTTCGAAGTGCGTGTTGCCGAGGATGGCAAGACAACGGCGCACTTTGGCGATGGGCGCAACGGGCGACGTTTGCCAACAGACACAGACAACATTCGTCACATTTGGCGCAAAGGCGTAGGTCCGTCGGGCAACGTCAAACCAGGGTCTCTGAAAAAGATCGTCCAGCCCAATCCGCTGATCGACGCGGTACGCCAGCCCGTGTCGTCCGCAGGCGGGTCCGGGACCGAGGGTGTGTCGTCGTTGCGCGAAAACGCAGCGGCAGGGCTTCTGACGCTGGGGCGCGCCGTCTCTGTGACCGATTTCGGCAAGCTTGCAACACAGAATGCACAGGTGCTGCAATCGGTGTCTTTCAGCGCAGGACCCGGCAGTGCGCGGGGCGAGGCGGTAACCGTGATCGTCGTCCCAGCAGGCGGGCGGATGGGCACTCTGAGTGACGATCTGTTGACTTTCCTTTCTAATCATGGACTGCCCGGCGTGTCGCTGGATGTACAAGCATATGTGCCGCTGCCGTTGAGCCTGAAGGTCGCGCTGCGGGTCAAATCCGCAGAATATGACCCCGACAAGGTGAATGAGGCGGTGGAAAGTACAATCACGGACGCTTATGCGCTTGAGCGCACTCAGCTGGGTGCGCCGCTGTTCCGCAGCCAGATCCTGCACCTGATCGAAAACGTCGAAGGCGTCGAGAACGCGACCGCTAACATCCTAACATCAGGCTGGGCCGGGATCACTCCGGCCCCTCTAATCAACGACGCTGACGGCACGGTGGTACGCAGCGTGAAACCCCGTCGCAACCAGATGATCCACCACGATCCCGATGCGTCATCCCTGACCATCACAACCGAAGAATTCAGTCTGTAGAACCATGCAAGAAGATTTCGCACAAACACTCTATCGCATCCTGCCCACCTACTATCGGGAGCGGGACGAGACCGGCGACCTCAAGGCGTATCTGTCCGGGTGCGGCGACTTGCTGGATGCCGTCTATGCCACGCTGCGTCAGCGCTATGCCGACAATTTCCCTGACAATCCGCCTGACGGATCAAGCCAGTCGCCCGCGCAGGACTGGCTGTTGCCGTATTTCGCGGACTTGGTGGATGCGACGCTGGTTTCGCCCCTGGCCGATGGGCGTCGCGACGAGCTGGCCCATGCCATCCGCTGGAGACAGGGCAAGGGGACGCTGAACACCATCGATAGCATCGTTGAAGCCATCGGCCAGACCGCGGCCGTGATACAGGAAGGCTGGCAGCGCGTGGCGATGACACCGCGCATCGAACAGCCTCTGCGACCCGCAATGTCGTCTGGCTATGCCCAGGAACCCGAAGCGGGCTGTCCGGGCAACATGGCGCGGCATCCGGATTTGCCTGCTGCAACTGTCGATATGCGCTGCCCGAGCCGCGCGCTCAGCGTGGACGAAAACAATCCGGGCGCGCAAAAGATCACCATCGACGGGCAGGACACGGTCTGGCGTCAGGGGTCCTATCACGGCGCACCCTGCTTTTCGGGCTCATACGAAGATGTATCACCGCGTACGCCCGACATGCGCACGCCCGATTGGCGAGTCGGCCACTTTCACCCGCGCCGGGTGCTGGCTTATCTGCCGCCGCCATCAGGTTTCTTCTATCCCGGCATGGACACGGTGGTGTGGCAGGACAGCCCAAGTGCCGGGTATCTCGATCATATCGAGATCGACACAAGCGCGCCCGGCGTTGTTGTTCATCGCAACAAAACACTGCACGAGGGGCCATTCCGCCCGGTCCGCGTGAACGGGCAAGTCAACTTGAATGACGCGGAGACGCAAAGGGCCGCATTCCGGTTCGAAGGAATTTCCTTCCGCCGCGCTGTGGTTTCCACCGAAGCGCGGCTTTCGTTCTATCACTGCGCAGTCGAGGAGGTTGTGACCGAGCTTACCGATCTGTTGGAGCCGGTGATCACGATGCAGGCCTGCCTGACGACGGGTCTGACCGCGATCAATGGTCGGGTTCGCCTCGAAGGGGTCACGGTGTTGGGCGATGTCGAAGCGCGGGGGATTGAAGCCAGTGATTGCGTTTTCGACGGACTGATCCATGCGCCGGGCGACGCGACGCAAGCCCCGCCAGATGGCGGCTGCATCCGGTTTTCGCGCATCGACCCGGCACAACCGGTCGGCCTTATCGCCACTTGGCAAACTACGACCGAGGTAGCCGCCTTTTTTGAATCGCAATTCCCACGACGCCATGTTGGTGTGCTCAGCCCCGCGACACACTCGTCGATCCTGATCGGGGCCGAGGACCAAGGCGAAATGGGCGCGTTTCACGAGGCCCGCCATGCCGCCATACGCGCGGCCATTCTTACAAAGCTCAGTGACTTTCTGCCAGTCGGCCAGGAGGCCGTGCTGATCCCCGATACCCGCTTGACCACAGACCCTTGGTTAGAAAATTGAACCGCGTGGAGGACGTGCCATGAAAACGCAACTCAGCCAATTCCCCGAGACGCTGCATCGACCCTATTCGGGTGTCTACCAGCAACAGGGGCGCATGATCACCGATGCGGATTGGAATGCCACCACGCAAGTGTCAAAGGATCGACTGGATCGCGCGTTGGCCGATGTGATCGGCAAGGGAACGCCTGAACAAGGTGGGATTATCACGGGTGATGAAGATGCCGGGTTCGAGATCGTCTGGGGCGATGTCTATGTGGACGGCGTCCGGGCGGAGCTGACCTCGCGCTCTGGTTCTGTTGCATTTGGCCTCACGGATCAGATGGATTTTCCGGACGCTATCGCAGCGCCTAACGGCGCGCATCGGCTCTATCTGGATGTGTGGGAACGCAGCCTGACGGCACTTGAAGAAACCACGCTGCTAGATGACGCGCTGCATGGAGCCGATACCTCCACCCGCACACGCACTATGGCGCAGGTCAAACTATGCCCACAGGATTTCGACCCAGAAGACTCTGCACAAAATCCGCCTATCGGTGAGGGCCGTCTGACGCTGACGCTGCGCTCTGGCAGCGCGACACCGGATGAATGCGAACCTTGTCTGGATGAGATCGATGTCAGTGGGCGCATGGGCAACTATGCCTTCCGCATGGAGATCCATGATGTCGAGCGCGATGCAAGCGGTGCTCCGACAAGGCTGACCCTTAAATGGTCGCGTGAAAATGGCGCTGAGAGTGCCGCGGTTTCCCAGGAACCGCCGGGATTCATTTCGGCGGACTGGATTTACGAATTCTACAACTCTGCG
Organism: Amylibacter sp.; assembly: GCA_965237555.1. Classification (GTDB taxonomy): domain Bacteria; phylum Pseudomonadota; class Alphaproteobacteria; order Rhodobacterales; family Rhodobacteraceae; genus Amylibacter. Next base: position 2,532,747 of record OZ250147.1, on the reverse strand, counting down.
GATGAGGACAGTGCCAGCGAAAGCCATGCTGGTTTTCACCATCCAACGGTGATCACCAATGGCTTTGTCGAGGCGCGGGGTGAACTGGTCGAAGGCTACCCGGACAACGCGCCTGGTGGGTTTGCGCTTGTGCGGCGCTGGGACGGCTATGTGGTGCTGGAAAAGAACGGGGCAACCTGGGAGTTGGCCAGCCAGATGGTGGATGGCGAAAGTTTGCCCTTTGGCCGGGATCGCAACCAGCGTCTGTCGACAGAACTGGGTGAGGCCCAGCACGGTCATTTGAACGAAGGTGCCACCGTGCTGATGTCCCTCGACACTATGACTCTGAGCGTCGAGATGGCCGATCATCAGCATTTGGCGGGTGACTACTGGATTGGGATTGTGCGCGAGGCACGCCACAACGCGGGCGATGTGCTGCGCGACGACGCGACGCCGGACGGCATCCTGCACCATTACATGTGTCTTGTAGATGTGGCCGACGATGGTGTGCTCACCATTTTGGGCAAGGATGCCTGTAAGCGGTTCCAGTTTCCAGCGCTGACAAATCTGCATGCCGATGATGTCTGTTATGACAATTCAGCTTGTGAAATGCCCGGCGTCGACAATGTGCAAGAGGCTCTGGATCATCTGTGCAAGCAGAAAGACCTCAAGTGGCACAACAAACACCTGCACGGTTGGGGCATCGTCTGTGGCTTGATCGTGGAGTGCTGCGATCCCGAGGCCGATGACAACCCCGACAATGATGACGACGATCCAAGCCAATGCGTCACGATCACCAAAGGTTATGCTATCGACTGCGAAGGCGAAGACATCGTTTTGGATGGGCAGTTGCATGTGGATTTGCTGGATGACGTGCGGCGTTGGGATGAAGAGAATCCCGACAATTCCATTCTAAGCGATGGGGCAGGGACGGCGTGTCTGCATATTGCCACAGACGGCGGTGAGCCAGTGGTGCGTATTGAGCCGCATGACGCCAATGACGCCAATTTCCTTGATCAATTGCTCGATGGCACTTTGCTGGGGGATTTCATCCAGCATTGCATCATTGATTTGATTAATGCGCTGACTGAAGAGCTGTCCTTTATCGAAGATGGCCAGCTTCCGACCGGCGACGGCGGCGAACTTGTTAGCCAGGAACGGCGCAAATTCATCTCGTTCGCCAATCTCGTGCAGCAAATCTTTTGGAAGGCGAACGGCCCCTATGTCTGGCTGTCGCGGCGCGAATACGACATCCTCAGAGAGCTGTATGAGCGTTTGCGCGATCTTTTGGGGTCCAAGACGTTTTGTGCGCTTTTCAACGAGGATCGCTTCCCGCCATATCCGTTCCCGGACACGCGGATCGATACCTGGTTCGGGGCCGATCGCCACACGCGGATCAAGGCTGATCCTACGGGTGCGCGCGTTTACACCTATGGCGGCACCGACGAGACAATCCATGTTTATGACACCGAGACGGGCGAACTGGTTGAAATCCTGCGGATGCCGGTGCCCGAAGGTGGTGAGGTCACAGCGCTGACCTGTAGCCCGGACGGACGGCTTTTGTACGTCGCCGCATCCGTGAATGGTGCGGATACGGTTCTTGGCGTTGCGCAGGTGGGCAAACCGCACAAGTTCGAGCGGCCCATGCAGATCCTGTGCGACATCACGATCACCGACATGGAAGTGGGCCGGGAGGACGAGAGCCTGATTTTTGCCGTGGGTCTGGCGCGAGGGCTGTTCTTCCTGCGCCCTGACATTCTGGCTGACGAAGAAAAGCCGGTGCCAGAGCCGACGTATGCGTTCAATGCGGTGGGCCAGATGGCGATCGACCCGGTAGCAAAGCGCATATTCTGCACGGCGGCGGAACGCAAAGACGATCAGGTGCCCAATGAACCTAGCGAGGTTTATGACCGGGTGGCAATCTGCGACATGGCGGAAAGCGGTGTGGCTGCTGCGCCGGAGTTTCTGATTAGCCAGTTGGACGACCGGTTTGCCACGGGACGGGACGACATTGTGGTGCGGCCCGGTGACAACAGTACCGTTTACCTGGTTGTGGATGGGAACGAGACGGACGGCGATAAGAGCATCCTCACCTTTGATGTTCCTGCAGGCAGCGTGACCGGTCTGCTGCGGGCGCAACTGCCTGTGCAGAATACGCAAATCGCGTTGGCCTTTGATCGGCAGAACGACATTCTTTATGCCTCTTTCGCGGACAGTTTCCGGCTACAGTCCATTGGGTCCGATGGCATTAAGGTGGAACAAATGCGCATTCCTGTGCAGGTCTCACCGACGGATGTGACTGTGGGGCCGGGGGGTGACATTTACACGGTCAACTTCCTGTCCAGCACTGTAACGGCCATCCCGCGCAACGAGGTGGCGCTATCCGCAGGCCGGCTGACCCAACTGGCAGAGACGCGCTGGCGTATCCTGTTGGCGTTTTATGCCCTGGTCGGGAACCTGTTTCAGTATCTCAAGGACTGTTTCTGCCATCACTTGCTGATCAAATGCCCCGAATGCGACGGGAGCGAAAAGATCTACCTCGCCTGCGTTGAGATCAGAGCCAGCGAAGACGGAAACAGCCAAGTCTACAACATCTGCAATTTTGGGAAACGTAAATATGTTCAGACCTTTATGGCGTGGAATTACTGGCTGTCTCTGGTGCCGATCATCCCGTTGATGAAACAGGCCATCGGCAAGGTGTGCTGTACTGTTCTGCCCAATTTCCTTGACAATTTTGTCGACGATATTGCGCCGCCGCCGCCGGCACCGGAGTTTGGCGCCGTCTCGGGCGTGGCGACGCCGATCAGAACCAAGACAGCGGTGGGTGCTGTGTCCACTTATAAACGCACCGACATCCAGACTATTCAACGCCAGCAGATGAGCAAGCTGCAGATTTACGGCAACCTGGCCACCGATCTGGCTGTTTCGTCCAAAGCCCAACCGTTCCCTGTGGCCAGGGGCCTGCGTAAGGAAACCTTGCGCAATGCCAGGACGGAGGACGCAGTGAGTGAGTTGCAAAAGGCTGGGATGCGCGAGGTCGAAGTGCGGCCGTACAACGCCGATCTTGCGGACCGATATGCGTTGGAATTCGCAAGCACACCCAGCCATCTGGACAAGACATCGCGGATCATCGTTTACGAACGCGACGGCAAGGCGGTGTTTATCGCCGAGGATCGGTCGCCGACAATTGGCGAAGTCGTGATCAGCGCCGAGGAAGAGGCGCGCGTCGCCGATATTGAAAAACGCGTGAAGGACCTGAAGGTCGAACGCGATACGCTCAAGACCGAGATCGACGCGCTGAATGACGGGCTTTCGTCTGCAGCCGAGATGCGGCGTACCCTGCGCATCGAAGTCGACAGCATGCGCCCGATCAAGGAGTTGGACGGCTTGGATGCAAGGGTACTTCCGCAATTAGAATCCGCCGGAATCCGCACGATCGGCGATCTGGCCGGGACGACCACCAACAAGTTGAAGAGGGCCGAGATCGGGCGCGATGCCGCTGCCCGCCGGAGATTGATCGATTTGGCGAAGAGGCGCTTGGAGTGATGTGTATGGCTTCACAATTCCCGTTTAGCGTGTGTGTTGTGGTAGGCTGGATATCAATTGGTCCGAGCTGGAACCAGGAGGGAAGAGCATGACTCACGTGATCGGACGCATCAGAAGGCGGGTGCGGCGTGCAGGCCCATCGGGTGGGCGGGGTATTTCAGGTGCCGTGCGCCGCGCGGTGCAAGCTGGCAATATTCAGGCCAAGCTGAAGGTCGGAGCCCAGAATGACACCTTTGAGCGCGAGGCCGATAGCGTGGCCTCGCACGTGATGGCGGGCCATGCCGTCGAAACCGTCTCTAGCCTCGCCGCGGGCCAAAGCCAACGAAAATGCGACGAATGCGAAGCCGAGGACGCGCAGCGTACGCCGCTGGTTCAGCGCCAGGAGGCCGAGCAAGAGGAAGAAGAGGTTCAGATGAAGCGGCGCACGGATATCCAGCGCCAGGCCGCCGAGGAAGAAGAAGAAATGTTGCAGGCCAAACGCTTGCAAAGCGATGTCCAACGGCAGGAGGCCGAAGAAGAGGAGGAAGCGCTGCAAGCAAAGGCGGCACCTGATGGTCTGCAGCGTCAGGCCGAGGAAGAAGAGGAGGAGGTGCAGACAAAGGCCAAATCCGATGGCAGCTTTACCGCAAGCACATCCGTCAGTGCACAGGTCTCTAACCTGAAGGGTGGCGGGAATCCGCTGTCTTCCAGTGCGCGTGCCTATTTCGAGCCACGCTTTGGCGCAGATTTCTCGGACGTGCGAGTTCACACCGGCAAACCAGCCGCAACCGCAGCGCGCGCGCTGAACGCACGCGCCTTTACGACCGGGCGCGATGTTGTCTTTGGCAAAGGTGAATACGCGCCACACAGCCGTCAGGGTGGCGAATTGCTGGCGCATGAGTTGACCCATGTGATCCAACAACGCGGTTACAAGAACAAGCCTGACGGGAAGCGCGGGGCCCCTTCGGTGCAACGCTGGCAGATTGGTACGGCACCCGTGCCCGCAGGGCCGAATTGGACGCTGGTACCGCAGGGCACCCCAAAAGGCACGAAAGATCACCGCAAAAAGCTGAACGATGCTCGCGCCATCGTTGAAGGTGTGATGAAAAACAAACGCTGTGCGAAGTATTTCACCGATAAATGCGAAAACGCTTCGGCGTCATCTCTCAAGGACGCATTTGGCAAGACGCGGCTTTATTTCATGGATGTCGGCGACACATTATTTGGATGGAACATCCTCGGCACCGGCAATGTCGCCTATAACCGCACGACATTTAATCAAAGCAAATGGTTCCTTGCCTCCACAATTTTGCACGAAATGTATCATGTCTGTGCGCCGACGTCTCCGGTCGCGGACCGCGAGTGGAACGCGGAAAACGCTGCCGAGACCTGCCGCCTTTACACCCCGTTTCTGGATCGCATTAGCCCTGCCAACGGCGCTGTGGGCAGTGACGTGACGCTTGAGGGTTGGAATTTTGGTCCGACCCGGGGCAAATCCGACCGTGTCGAATTGAACGGCGTAAGTTGCCCAATCCAATCCTGGACCTTTGATCGGTTAGCCTCGAAAGTAACGATCGTGGTGACTATTCCCAAGGGCGCCAAGACCGGAAGCCTGCGTGTCATCAACAACAATGTGAAGTCCAGACCGGCCAAGTATACCGTGACCTGAGACCATGCAGACACACGCCAAGACCCGGGAAGCAAAGGCCACAGGGTCCACCCGGACTTTGGCGAAACCGAACCGCGGGCCACCCGTCCGTCCGCAACTGCAATCCGGCTTGATCCAGCGTGCCGCTGCGCTGGGAAAACGCGACGATGTTTTTGAACGTGAAGCTGAAAACGTGGCCAACCGCGTGGCCAACCGCAACGTCCCGCCTGAGGCTGTGGGGGCAACTGCGCCCGAAGGTGTCGTGCAGCGCTTCTCTGAAACCGACAGCGATGGCGAGCGGCCCGGTGAATACCTGATCCAGCCCTTGCGCGAGGGAGGGGTGGCGGATGACCCCCCACCAGGTCCGGGGTTTTTACGTCGGCTTTTGGGCCTGCGCCTTGGCGGGCGGGTTTTGCCTGATCCGGTCCGCACCGAAATGGAGACGCAGATCGGTGAGCCGTTTGACGACGTGAGCATTCATACCGGGCCCGAGGCCGACAGCCTGTCGCAAGAGATCGGCGCGCGCGCGTTTACAGTCGGGCGCGATGTCGTGTTCTCGAACGGCGCGTTTCAGCCCGAAAGCCATTCGGGCCGACACCTGATTGCGCACGAGCTGACCCACGTAGTCCAGCAACGTGGGCCGCTTCCCGAAGGCGCCGTGGCCGAGTCTGCACCCTCTGGTGTTCAAAAAGACTTGTCTGATTACATTCCGGATGTCCCGAGCATTAGCAGCATCGTGATGGGGTTGATCCGAGACTACGCACCACAAGTCGCCCCGATCATCGAAAAAGGGCCATTCGACTGGCTGACCGAGAAGCTCGGTGGTGTTTTTGGCGGCGTAGTCGACAAAGTCGCGGCCCTGAACCCTGGACAGTACGTGGATACGTTGGTCGAGACCTTTGGCGGCATGGTCGAAACCGCAACTGAGATCATCGGCGCGCTCATTACTGGCGACTGCGGTCCGATGATGGAGGCGCTCGGCCGGATGAAAGTCGCGGTGCTCGAAGTGGCGGGCAAGGCCTGGGACAAGGTCACGGAATTTTTTGAGCCCGTGGGCGACTTCTTTTCCGATCTCTGGGGGTCGATCTCGGCGGCGGGCGGTGCTGCCATTGAGTGGATCAAAGAGTTTGCTGGCGATATCTGGGAAACGATTGAAGATATCGGCGCATATATCTGGGATAAAACAGAAACCATTCGAGACTACGGGCTGGGCGCGTGGGATTGGCTAACGGAAAAACTGTTCGGTCCTAGTGACACGTCGGCGGGCGCGAACGAACAGGGCATAATCGGCTGGTTCTCGGACAAAGCGATGGATGCATGGGACTGGGTCAAGACCAAGACGCGCCCCGTCTGGGAGCCGATCAATGAAGCCATCGAGACGGTACAGGAACTGATCCCGCCGGACTTCGTCGCCGAGCTTGGTGAGAAAATGCCCACCTTTGCCGACGATGTGGAAAGCACGGCGGACGAGCTGGATCAGGGCAATTCGGTGTCCGAAAACCGCGAAGCGCTGAACAGCATTCTGCCTTCGTTGGACGAAATAATCGACACTGTCCGTGGGATCATCGAAGGCGCCGGCAAGTTCCTGACCAAAGCCATCACGACTTTATCGTCCAAGGTCTCCAGCTTCATGACAAAATTGCGCTCGAATGATGTTGTGTCGTGGCTGGCGAGCTCCCTGACCTGGCTGGAAACCGCCATCGAAAACGTCTCGGGCTGGGCCAGCGAAAAGGTCGACAAGCTCTTTGAATGGTACCTCAAGGCGTTCGATTTCCTGTCACCATTCGTCAAGCGGTTGATCGAGACAGTGCAAAAGGTGATCGAGATCGCCATCGATGTGCTGTTGTTGCCCAAGTTACTGCTGACAGCGGCGTGGAATGCGATACCAGATTGTATCCGTGACCCTATCATGGATTTCGTGGTCAACACCGTGCTGGCGCAAATTCCCATCTTTAATCAGTTGCTGAAGTTGGGGAACCTCTGGAACAAGGTGCAAGAAACCGCGTTGCAAATCCTGCGCTCGATCTTTGTGGATGGAGATATTGCCAAGGCGGCGTGGACCTTTTTCAAGGAAATGCTGGCCCTGATTGGACTGCCGGCCAAGTTGGTGGTGTCGATCCTTGCCAAATCGGCGCGGGCCTATGGTCTGATCCTGAAAAACCCGATCGGCTTTATCATCAATCTTCTCAAATCAATGAAAGAGGGCTTCACGCTCTTTTTCGACAACATCCTCACGCACCTGCTCAACGGTGTCGTGGGGTGGCTGACGGGCGCTGTTTCAGCCGCCGGTCTGACATTCCCAACCGAGCTGACGTTCAAGGCCATTCTGGATTTTGTCCTGCAACTGCTCGACATCACGGTCGAACGGGTGTTGGAGCGGCTGGAAAAGAAAATCGGCAAGGAGAAGGTCGCCAAGATCCGCAAGGCGCTCGAATTTGCTGAAGGCGTTTGGGAGTTCATCCGCGTTGTGATCGATGAGGGCGTTACTGGCCTTTGGCGCTTTATTCAGGAAAAGCTCTCGAGCCTGTGGAGCATGGTTCTGCAAAGCACAATTGGCTGGATCGTCGAAAAGATCATCACAGAAGCGACGATCAAGCTCCTGTCCTTCCTCGATCCCTCCGGCATCATGGCGGTTATCAACTCCTGCATTGCTATTTACCGGGCCATCGAGACCTTTGTCGAACAGCTCAAGGCGATGCTGGAGATTGTGTCCAAAGTTTTGGATGGTGTCATTGGCATCGCACAGGGCGCGATCGAGGCGGCGGCCGGGTTCCTTGAACGCGCCATGGCTGACAGCCTGCCTATTGCGATTGCGTTTCTTGCGGATCAGGTTGGGCTGGGTGATCTTGCAGATCGCATCAAGGAGTTTGTTGAAGACGTACGTGAGGTGGTCAATGCCGCCATCGACTGGCTGATCGACCAGGCGCTCAAGCTTGGCAAAGGGTTCCTGCAGCTGGTCGAAAGCGGTGTTGATTTGGCCAAGACCGGCGTGGCCAAGATCAAGGAATGGTGGAGCGCGCGCACATCGTTCAAAACCGACACGGGCGAAGATCACGACATTTACATTGAAGGGCAGGGGAGAGACGCCAAAGTCATCTTGAAATCGGATCCTGTGAAATACGCTGACTTTCTCAAGCCAAAGTCAAAATTTACGCTGGATACGGATGCGAAAAAGACCGCTTATACCAACGCGGTAAAAACATCGGGCGATCTGGATAAGGCCATTACTGACGCGGCCTCCAATCCAGCGGCGGCCGATCCGGCATCAGATCAGGCCTCGGCTGCTGATAATGGGCCGAAGATTCAGGATCTCATCAACAAACTTGGCAACTATACCGCGATCTTTATGCCTGGCTCAGCAAAGAAAGACGAGGCGAGTTCTGCGCCGGTTTACGGGGCGAAGTACGACAGCAAATACGGCACCTCGGCCACCATCGCACGTCTGACGAATAATATTCCCACGACCGGCAGCGATGCATCGGCTAAGTCCACGGAATGGTCGACTTTGGTGGCGCGTGCTTATGCAAAAGGCAGTAGCGCATCCTATTACGTGCGCGGACATTTGCTGAACCAGAAGCTGGGCGGGCCAGGGCAGAAATGGGAAAATCTGACGACGCTGACACAGACCGCCAACAACTTGGGGGATGCGTCGCATGAAAAGAACTTTGAATCCAAGGTGAAGCAAGCGGTATTGAAAGACACGCCACCGCGTGCCGTTAACTTTGTTTGTACCGTGAATTATGGACGTGCCGCGCGCGCCGGGCCTGCGCTTGATTTTGAAAAGCAGCGGACGGCTCATGCACAATCACTGAACAAGGACACGGCCGAAGCCATAGGGCGTATCATCCGGGCCGAAGTGAACGTGCCGCTTTCGATGGATTGTTCTGCCCACGAAATTGACGATGACGGCAAGCAGAAGAAGAAATTGGTGGAATACCGTGTACCAAACGACATCGATGATGCCGAGACGGACTACGATATCAAAGACGCGTCCCCACCGCTGCCAGAGATCGAGATCAACAATGTGACCAAGGATGATCTGATGAAGGTGAGCGGCATAGGGAAAATTACAGCCGATAACTTTATCACTGCACGCGAAGCACGCGGCCCCGATATCACAAATAGTGTTATCCTCAAGGGACTTAGCCTAAACGACAAGACAGTCTTTACCGAAGCACAGTTGAAAAGCCTGGAGGCGACGTATCGGGTGAGCTACAGAAAATAGGAGACGACATGACAGACACAAGACAACTGGGAGACAGCTTTGCTGTAGCGTTGCTACAATGGCCAGCGGTGATCGGTGCTTTGGAACTGGGCGATGAAGGCTGGCAATTCGCACTCAAGATCGTTCTGGCGACTTGGGCGACGCTGGTGTCGCTGGGCCTGATCTTTGGCCGCAAACAAGGTCCGCGCTGGGGCTGACGATGACGTTGTATGTTGCCTGCGTTGTGGCGCTGTGGCTGACATATCCGACACTTTGGACGTTGGTGTGGTTTATGGCACTGATGATCACGCTGCATGCCGCGATCAGAGCGCGCATCGACGAGCGCGCGCCAAAGCAGCCTGTGGAAGAAGGACACCGTTCTGAGGCTTCTTGAGGTATGAATTCAGGTCTTTTACCAATAAAGCCAATATTCCACGTATGGACAGTGATACTGGCCTAACTGAAACCAGTTCGAAATTGTCTGATGGCACCGCCACCATACCTAATCTGTTGTTATATAAGGGTAGAATTGGGTGTGGTACGTGCCTACGTGTAGTACATGGTGGACCACATGAGCATCGGCAACCACTTCGAGCTGCTGGAAGTGCACCGGCAACAGCATCTCCAGCCCGATCTCTTTCGAGCCGCGGCAAAGTCTCGCCAGCAATGGAAGCCCAAACTGTGGATCGTAGAAGCGGTTGGTTCCGGGCGTGAGGTGTATGATCACATCAGGCAGCAGAGCCCGTCTGGTGTTCACGCTCACAGACCCAAGCTCGGCAAAGAGGAACGTATGGCTATCCAGTCCCCCAAGATTGAAGACGGTCAGGTCCACCTGCCGCTAAACGCATCGTGGAAAGAAGGCTTCCTCGCCGATGTTGCCGCATTCCCGAACAGAAAATACGATGACCAGGTCGACAGTATGTCCCAGGCTCTCTATGCACTGGATCGTCGGCTGCACAAGCTCAGGCACTGCTCTTGGTACCAAGAGTAGTGCGTATTGCTGATTTTTCGTGTGAATTCTCGTAAGTTGCACGAGAAATCCGTACAGAATCCGTGCATAATGATGACCCTTAGCCTGTCCAGCCTAGCGCAATCCGCTTAGAGCCGCCCGCGTCGGCAGGGCCGCTGAGATCGCCATCTTTGAATACATCAACGGCTTCTATAAACCCCGCCGAAAACACTTACCACTGGGCTGGAAAAGTCCACTGGCTTTCGAACGAAAGGCAGCATAAATGCGCACCTGGAGCGGAACGATACTGTGACAGGTCCAATTCAGTGGGGGATGATCAGCGCCACTTTATTTCAAACTTGAATTTCTCTATACAACTTTGTATAGAGGTGGGTATGTGCAATGAATATTGCTGTTAAAAATATATTGGTTTTTGACGGAGTATCCTATGACAAAGCAGGCTTTAAAACGCGATAAACGGGGCGATCTTTTCAGTCACGATGCGGATGCACCTGAACTGGAAGAAGTCTTTGCAAACTCGAAGAACATCCGAATTACGCCCGGCTATCAACCTTTTTGTCAGCCGGATGATATGTTCAGCAGAGGTTTCTGGGACGCCAGATTTTCAAATAAATTGACGATGAAATTTTTCCGTTCCTTTGTGAAACCAACGGAACGGGTTCGAGAAGAAGAAGGGTTTAGCCAAGAAGATTTTGCTCTGCGAAATGGTCCATGGGTTGTGACAGAAATGTTTGCAGAAATGCAAAAGGAGAATGATCGTCGTGACGGATTTACGGATGATTTCACGCCCCACATTCCCCCCAAAGTTGATCCGGTGGAGATGGAGTCACCAAGTGTGGCTGCAGCACATGTCAAAAAGGTCGGCAGGGTTTACGGCGCTGATCTGGTGGGTATTACCAAATACGATCCCAAATGGACTTATAAATCGAAGTTTAGTGCGCGTGCCTGTTCATCAAAGCCAGTCGAAATTCCGGATGGGATTGAGAACGTAATTGTTCTCGGCAAATCAATGGACTATGACATCATCCGGATGTCTCCATCTGCCACTGCGAGTACTGGCCCTGCTTCTGGGTATGCCGAAGACGCCATAACACTTCTTGCATTGGCACAATATATTCGCAGTCTTGGTTATCAGGCGATAGCCACTCAAAATGATACGAATCTCGCGATTCCTTATGCTATTCAGGCAGGTCTTGGGGAATACGGGCGAAATGGACTTTGCATTACACGTGACTATGGTCCGCGCATTCGCTTTGGCCGCATTCTTACTGACATGCCGTTGGCTCATGACCAGCCTGTTTCCTTCGGTGTTGAAGAAACATGTGAGATCTGCAGGCGTTGCGCGAATAATTGCCCGCCACAAGCGATTGATCATGGGCCGCCCAGCACCTACACATTCAACCGTTCAAACATAAAGGGGATCAAAAAATGGACTACCGACGGTGAGAAATGTTTCAAGTTTTGGGTATCCCGCGGGACGGATTGTGCAAATTGCGTGCGCACATGTCCTTACAACAAGGATTACGGCCGCACCTTGTCCCGTATTATGCGCTTCATGCTGGGCACCAATCTGAGACGTTTTGCCTTAAAGATTGACGACTGGATGCGTTTGCACGACCAAATAAAGCCGTCCAGTTGGTGGAAAGAGTCCCACGAAAAATATGAAATTCTGGCGACGGCAAAAGATCATGCTCTTGAGCCCGAATTGAAAGCGCAGCAGGACCGTTTAAAGACGATTCGCGATGCGCGCAAAGAGTCGGAAAAACAATCTGTCTAAAATATCTTGACCACGAACAGCGCCGGCAATTTCAAAATGCCTATTCACAAGAATCTCCGAAGATCAAATTGAAAAGTCCGTTTGTCGACAAATAGGGCCGGCTTATTGCCTGAGATCACGAACGCGGGCAGGTTTGAAATTGCCTTCGAACGATTTGGCGATTGCCCCTGCTGTGCCGACGAAGATGCGAGGTGAAAGACCGAATGCCCGGCTGATACTTGCCGCCAGGAATTGTGTTCGTTCATCGGGGTTTGCTTGTGGCGATAACTCCACATGCACATCAAGCTGATCTTTGTTGTCCTCCCAAACTATCTCAACTCTGAAGACAGCCACATGCTCTGCTTTGAACATCAAGTCTTCCAGTTCGGTGAACCCTATATTGTTGCCCCGGACCTTAACAAAGCCCGCGGTGCGATGTGTGTGTTTGATCAATGGGAAAAGATCATGGCCATTGTTTCGGATCACCCCATTTCGCATTGTCACAATATCGCCAGAGTTCCACCGGATAAAGGGTGTTGCGTTGTTCGTAACCAACGACGTCACGATGAGTAGTCCCGGCTCACCATCGGGAACCGGTTCTAACGTGTTTTCATCCAAGACTTCTGGATAGCAAAAGTCGCTCCAGAATCTGAACCCATCGCATTCTTCTTCTTCGCACCCGAGCATCATTACTTCGGTCATGCCATAGCAATCGCGGACATCTGCACCCCATAAGGATGAAAGCTTCTTCCGTTTCGATGGCGAGAGGGGCTCGGCTGAGCAAAGGATTTTACCGATGCTGGATTGCGTCAGATCATAACCTTCGGAGTTCGCGAGATTGGCCAGTTGAATGCCATAGCTTGCCATTCCTATCCACCCGCTTGGCTGAAGCATTCTAATGAGGTCTAATTGCGCACCTGAGGGAAGGGTATTGCCGCCGCCTGCCCAAACCATTCCGACATCCATGTCCGAGCCAGCTCGGCACATGAGCTGGCCGGCAGGGTGAATGCCCAGAGGTAAAGACATATGGACGATGTCATGTTTGGAAAAGCCAGCAAGATCAAGTGCTCTCTTAAAACCGATCAGACCGAAGTGAATGTCCTGCCTTGTGCGGGGGTAGAACAGAGGCTTTCCAGTGGAGCCGCCAGAACGCCAGAATTCACTGACATCTGCGCGGTCCCCGATGCAAAAATCATTGTAAAAGGTGTCAGCGTCCATGGCACGAAGCTGCTCTTTATCGAGGATTGGGATTTTAGCCCACTCTTCTGGTTGTGTGACATTCTTAACATCAACGTGATCAAGTTTCCCCTGAAAGAAGTGCGATTTCTTTGCATGTTGGAAAGCAGATTTTCGCCGTTCGTTTTGCAGAGACAGGAGTTGATCAGCCGATTCTGGAATCACCAATTCGTTTGCTAAACTCAAAATGCCACACCACCCAAATAGCTCGATCTTTAACCATCAATATATGGATTCCGATTATTACTTCAAGTTTGAAGTTTACTATGCATAGGTGTATAGAAGAGCAATACAATGAACGACAAACATAAAGCACCAACCTGCTTCATTGTCGTGGGCGACACAGTGGTATGAAATGCAAAATATTATTTTGTCGATCCGGTTGGTAAGCGACGGGAAGTGGAGGCCACATCCGGAAACAGCATTGTGGAAGCTGCAGTGGAAAACGATATACCTCAAACTGAGGCGGATTGCGGCGGTGCTATGGCATGTGCAGCTTGCCACGTATACGCGGATGGAAATTGCATGAACAAACTATCAAAACGCAGTGAATTCGAGGCAGATATGCTTGAAATGGCGGACCACGAAGTAAGGGCCGAAGGCCGTCTGTCTTGCCAGATTGAAGTGACTGATCTTCTCTGTGGTATAAACATCAAACTGCCTGGGTAATAGAACATGACTCTCAAAAAAAGGACGCAAAATGATTATTCACGCAACGATAGGGACGGCGCCAAGGTTTGGATAAAAGTGGCTCTGGAAATCATATCCCGCGACGGTGTTGATACCTTGAAAGTTGGAAAGCTTGTTCAGGAGACCGGGGTATCGAAGGGAAGCTTTTACTGGTTTTTTGATGACATGAGGGATCTCCTTATGTGTTCGCTCAATTATTGGAAAGTCGAACTGAACAACGCCGTTTTTGATCACATCCGGTCAATGGACGGTTCAGTTAAACAGCGCATGTTTGCGTTGATAGACATGGTATTCGAAAGCAAGTTAGGTCGTCACGATGCTGCAATTAGAGCCTGGGCTTTGAAAGATCCGGAAGTAAATGTTGTTGTAAAAGGGGTCGATCACGACCGACTGGCATTTTTGAGCGATCTGTTTTCGCGGTGCGGCATGGACCCGGCTTTATCTGAGCAGCAAGCGCATTTACTGTATCGAGCGATCATCGCTGAATCCTATCTCTCCGAGTATCCTTCAAACTCGGAAAAAGACGCATATTTGAAAGACCTCATCGAAATTCTTTTGGAAAAGACATAGTAAACAGTTCTACAAAATGCACCTCATGCGTAATTGAGTTCATTTTGGTTTTGAAAATCCAGCCACACCAGCATAGCCTTTGACGATGGCTTCGCGATCTTTCTTGCTCAGAACTTTGTCCACATCGTCAAACAAGGAAGGGCTCCTTTTTTCGACGACATCAATCACCCTCTCCGGCCCACCGATACGATTTAGCCTTACTATTTCCGAAGTCTTGGGGCGACGGTCATTATCGTAGCTATAAAGTGCCTGGCGCGGATGCTCGGCTTTGGCCAGGGCGTCGGCCAGACAACGCGCATCCAAAATCGCCTGAGAGGCACCGTTTGAGCCCACTGGATACATTGGATGTGCCGCATCACCCAACAGTGTGACCCGCCCATGGGTCCAGCGCGCAAGCCCGTCACGATCTGCCATCGGGTATTCGAATATTGTGCCCGTGGCACGAACCAAAGCCTCGATGTCCATTCCAGGCACAGTAAACCGCTTGGCGAAAGGCAATACCTTGGACAGGGGGGCAACCTTTGACCAACCATCGGCTGGTGGTGGCGATACCGCGCCATCGGCAACGCGCGCGGCAACGGCCCAGTTCATCAACTGTTTGTCGTTTTCAACAGGTGTTATTGGATAAAGCACAAACTTGCCGCCAAGCCCCCCGCCAATGGCCATTGTTTCACCATCTTCCCAGACCGGCCAGTCCACTGCCCCGCGCCATATGACAACACCATTCCATTTGGGCCTGCCTTCATCGGGGTAGAATATCCTGCGTCCGGCGCTATGAATGCCATCGGCGCAAATAAGCACATCTCCGCGCTGGGTGCGCGATGAGGCACCGTCAATGCTGTCAACAAAATGCACCGCAACGCCGCCTTCATCCTGAACAAAACCAGCCAGTTTTGTGCCGGTATTAACAGCATCCCGACCCAGCCGTTCTATAACCGAGTCGTACAGAACTTTCTGGAACTTGCCGCGATGAATTGAGAATTGCGGTGCTTCGTGCCCATCATGCAGGCCGCGCAGATCACGCCACACTTCCTGACCCCGGCTGGTCAGATAGCGCAATTCGCGGGTGCGCACCGCAACCTTATCGAGCGACTCCAGCAATCCGAGTTCAGCCAATTCCTTAATGGCATGCGGCAAAGTATTTATGCCAACGCCAAGCTCGCGAACTTCGGATGCTCGTTCAAAAATCTCGGCCTTGATGCCACGTTTGTGCAGCATCAAAGCAGTTGTCAACCCACCGATGCCCGCGCCTGCAATCAGAACTTTCAAGATGCTTTCCTATGTTGGCTCATTCGTCTTCAGGCGGTGGCAGAAAATCAATCTCATGCTGTGCGGCAAGTGCCACGAGTTCGGCAATGTCCGGATTTTCACCCATGTTATGGATGGCCCAGAACAGATCATAGGTGCGCCGGGCTGGCGAAACCCAGAACAGGGTTTTTATGTCGCTGTCGGTTTTATTGAAGATACCATGGGGGATTCCTCTTGGCATGTGAACCAGGTCGCCGGGTTCCGCGAATTCTTCTTTTCCATTCAGCAAAAAGTCAAAACGGCCTTCCAGAATATACAAAAACTCGTCCTGATTTGGATGGATATGCGGCGGTACAAATGTATCGACCGGAAAAGTTGCATGCCAAGAAAACGAATCTTCGCTTAATTGTTTGGGCACATAAATCTGGCCCAGAATATTCCATGTTATGCCGTCCATTCCGTTACCGGCGCGCATAATTCCTGCTGGCATTTCAATCATTGGTTTTCTCCCTTTCTCTACAAATGAAGATAGTGACGAATTCCTTTCGGATCGCCTGCAAGGTCATTGGCTGTGCCAGACCAGACCACCTGTCCCTTTTCCAAAACAGTGTGATGGGCGGCAAGTTTGGTCAAGGCGTCAACGTTTTTGTCAATAACAAGAATGGCTTCGCCCTCTTGCTTGAGCCAGGTGAGTTTGTTCCAGATTTCATCTCGAATGAGAGGCGCCAGCCCCTCCGTTGCCTCATCAAGTATCAGCAGGTTTGGATTGGTCATCAGCGCCCGCCCGATGGCAAGCATCTGTTGCTCTCCACCGGACAACTGGTTACCCATGTTGGTTTTGCGCTCTTTGAGGCCTGGAAAAAACCTGTACACTTCCGCCAGGCCCCACCGGCCGCCTTTGCGTGCCATGGCCAGCAGATTTTCCTCGACATTCAAAGTGGGGAATATCTGCCGCCCTTCCGGCACCAGACCAATGCCCGAGCGACCCATCTCATATGGAGCTGCCCCGGTCATATCGATGTTATTGAATTTAATGGTGCCGGCTTTGGGTTTCAAAAGTCCCATAATTGCCCGGATCGTCGTGGTTTTTCCCATACCATTGCGGCCAAGAAGTGTGGAAACCTGACCCGCACCGACCGACAGATTGACACCAAATAATACTTGCGCGGATCCATATCCGGCCTCAAGTCCGGTTACTTCGAGCAGGCTCATCAGTCCTCCCCCAAATAGGCCGCACGCGCGGCTGGATCGTTACGCACCTGTTCTGGTGTACCGGTGGTAATTATCTTGCCGTACACAAGCACAGAAACCCGGTCTGCCAAGGCAAACACAGCCTCCATGTCATGTTCCACCAACAGCATGGGCGTACGCGCTTTCAGCGCGCGTAAAACCTCCGTCAAGTCTTGGCTCTCACCCTTGCCAAGCCCGGCCGTTGGTTCATCCAGCAACACCGCATGCGGTTTCGCTGCAATCGCCATGGCGATTTCCAGCAATCGTCTTTCGCCATGGGAAAGTTCCGCTGCCTTTACCAATGCCCGGTCGGTCATGTTAAGCATTGTCAAAGTTTCAAAAGCGCGGTCGTTCAGGATTTTCTCGTTTCTGGCGATGCCAAAAAACCGCATGCTCGAGCCATCGGTTGCCTGTGCAGCGAGGGCAACATTCTCGAGCACTGAAAATTCGGATATGACTGCCGTAATTTGATAGGTACGCGCCAAACCAGCCTGCGCACGCTGAGCAAGCGATAAGGCAGAAACGTCTCTTCCCTCAAATTCGATAACACCGGAGTCTGCCTTCATCAGTCCAGAAATCTGGTGGATCAGAGTAGATTTTCCAGCACCATTCGGGCCAATAAGAGCGTGACATTCTCCGGCAGCAAGTTCAATCGAAACATTGTCGGTAACCTTGAGAGCTCCAAAGGATTTGCAGAGATTACGCAGTTTCAGAACAGACGTCATTTGCGCCCCAGAACCAAATCGAGAAATCCAGCCAGTCCGTTCTTGGTGAACAATACGATCAACACCAGCAAGGGCCCAAATACCAGGCGCCAATCATGAGTGATCGTGGACAGAACTTCCTCGGTTGCAACCAGGAACAGCGCACCCAGTACGGCGCCATTCCTGGTCCCCATGCCGCCGATCACAACCATGATAATAAGATCGCCAGAGCGCGGCCATGCAGCCGTTGCCGGACTAATGAACTCAGCCTGACAGGCGAACAAAAAACCCGCAATTCCCGTTATTACACCGGCGATTACATAGGCGATCAACCGATACTGAAATACCTGAAATCCCATCGTGCTTACACGAGTCTGATTGTCTTTAGCCGCGCGAAGAACCCGGCCAAAACGTGAGTCGGACAGTCTCCCCAAGAAAACCCAGGCCAGGACTAGGATGAGAAGAATGGCATAGTGCAGGCCATACCCGCTTTGAAAAACCTGCGTGCCAAAAAATTCTGGTAAATCCCAGAGAGACAACCCGTCGTCGCCGCCATATTTTGACAGGGACGAGAATGTGAAAAACAACATCTGGCCAAAAGCCAGTGTGATCATGATAAAGTGGACGCCTGATGTGCGCAGGGAAATTGCACCGGTGATCAGGGCGAACAAGGCGGAAAAAACGACAACCATAGCGAGGATGGCGACGACGTCATTAATGCCTTCCGCCAGTGCTATGCCGGTTACATATGATCCCAGGCCGAGAAATGCCGCATGTCCAAAACTGACCATGCCTCCGCGCCCGATCAACAGATCTAGTGACAGGGCCGCAATCGACAGGATCATTGCCTTCATGATCAGTGTCAGCAGGTAGGTTTGGCCGGCCATCTCGGCCAGAGTTGGGAACAGCGCCAGTATCGTAAACAGGAATATCCCAAACCAAAAGCCATTGCGGACACCGCCGCTTTCGTACGACAAAACCCTGCTCATGTGGACCTCGCGGCAGGAAACAACCCTTCGGGTCGGAAATACAGGACGGCAGCCATAAATATGTAGATCAGCATTGATGCAAGTGCTGGCCCGATTTGATTGGCGGCGGAAGGTTCAAAGAACAACTTTAGGATACTTGTTGCAAAAGACCTGCCGAGCGTATCGATCAATCCGACTAATAGGGCTGCGATAAATGCGCCGCGAATAGAGCCGATACCGCCTATGATAATCACCACAAAAGTGATGATCAGCAGATCATCCCCCATGCCCGGCTCAACCGAAAAATAGGCGCAGCCAAGGCACCGGAAAACCCGGCCAACATCGCCCCAAATCCAAATACTATTGTAAACAGGCCGCGGATATTGACACCCAAAGCGCTCACCGTATCAGGATGGGTTGCCCCGGCACGAACAATCATGCCGACGCGGGTCTTTGATACAATCAAATAAAGTCCGATCGCCACTGCAACCCCAGCTGCAATCAGTGCCAGCCGATAGGTGGGGTACAGCAGACCATTGGTCAACTCAAAGGAACCGGACAGGATTTCGGGGGCTGGAACAGTCAGCGTTGCCGGGCCGAAAATGACCTTTACCGCTTCGTTCATGAACAGAATAACGCCAAAGGTTGCCAACACCTGGTCAAGATGATCCCGGTCGTACAAATGTCGAAAAATCAGGAATTCGAGCGTTAACCCGATGATCATTGAACTTATTGCCGCCAGCCCCAGTGAGACAAAAAACTGCCCGTCACCCCGTAGAACATAAAAATCAAATACGCCCCGATCATGTATTGAACACCATGAGCGAGGTTGATGAATCCCATAACGCCAAAAATCAGCGTCAGTCCTGCGGCGATCAAGAAAAGCAGCACGCCGTACTGTAAACCGTTCAGGAGCTGTATCAGGATAAGAGCAACTGACATTCAATGGCGTCCTTGAGCAGAAATGCGGGCGCCCGGAGGCGCCCGCAACTGAGTTACATCTCGCATTCAGATGCAAAGCTATCGCCGTGTTCGCTAAACACCTTTTTCTCAATTTCCGTCTGGTATTTGCCGTCTGCACGCTGTGCTACCCGCAACAGGTAAAAGTCCTGAATCGGGAAGTGATTGTTGTTGTATTTAAAGTCACCGCGCAACGATTGGAAGTCCGCCGCTTCAAGCGCTGTCCGTACTGCTGCTTTGTCCGATAAATCACCACCGACCGCACGCACCGCACTGTCAATCAACATGGCTGCATCATAGGCCTGCATCGCAAATCCACCTGGGATATATCCGTATTTGTCTTCAAACGCCGCTACGAAATCCAGGCTCCGCTGCAAATCCAGATTTGGTGCCCAGGTTGTGGCGCCAAAAAATCCAAGAGCGGCTTCTTTTTGCGCCGGCAAAGTTGCCTCGTCCACCGTGAAAGCAGACAGGAACGCCATTTTATCCGCCAATCCGGCTGCCCGGTATTGTTTGACAAAGTTTACACCCATGCCACCGGGCATGAAAGTGAACAATGCGTCCGCATCTGCAACCGCCATCTGAGCAATTTCCGCGGAGAAATCTTTGTGGCCAAGCGGTGTATAGATTTCACCAACAATATTTCCGGTAAAGTTGGATTTGAATCCTTGAACTGCGTCTCGACCAGCCTGGTAGTTAGGCACCATCATAAACACGTTCTTAAAACCACGTTCTTCGGCATACTGGCCCAGAGTTTCGAAGTTTTGGTTGTTCTGGTACGACGTTGAAAAGAAGAACGGGCTGCAGTTTTTTCCGGCAATTGTTGAAGGCCCGGCATTTGGACTGATCAGAAAGGTTTCCGATTTCACAACCGGCTTGAATATTGCCATAAGGATGTGTGAAAAAATTGTTCCGACGACAAAATCAACTTTGTCACGCTCCAGCAACCCTTTGACACGTGTTAAGGCGACGTCCGGTTTTCGTTCAGAATCAACGACGTACAAGGTTGCATCGACATCCCCAATTTTACCTCCAAGCGCTTCCAGGCCCAGCTTAAAGCCATCCTCAACCTGTCGACCGATTACCGCTGCCGGCCCGGACAGGGTGACCATGAGCCCGATTTTAACTTCGGCAGCTTGGGCAGATGTTGATAACAACATTGCTCCAAGAGCACATACCAATTTCTTCATGAGATTTCTCCTTGTGTTGGCATTAATGTTTGTGTCGCATTTTTCTGCTCGCCGCAGGCTTTTGAGCTGTGTTAGCATGGCAGCCTTCAAATTCCAAAATATACATTACATATAATATATATTTGAAACATCACTTCGTCATTGATCTTGAATTGGTTGCATCGTTTGCTCCCTTTTTAGATACCCCGTCAGGCAAAACTACGCTACGTTTCATACCCGTTCGTTGCCCTCCCACTTCATTCGACTGAGAAAGTCATCAAGCGGTGTTTCGGCCATTCGGGAGAAGTAATTGGACAGCGTCTTCATCGCCACACAAACCAATAGTTCCGGAATTTGTTTTTTTGTGTAACCCGCATCGAGAAACGCGTTGATTGCTTCGTCGCTCACCTTGCCGCGAGTTTCTATGACGGCCTCGGTAAACGTACGTAGCGCCGCGAATTTGGCATCTGGCACCTGCGTACCATTACGTACTGCTGCAATGACTTCTTTGTCCAACTTTGCCATCCGGCCGCCGGAAGAATGCGCTGCTACGCAATAGCGACAACCATTTCGCGTACTTGTGGTCAACAAAATGAACTGTTGTTCAGCAGCGGTAAAATCGGTTTTGGCCAGCAGGTCAGTCAGGGTCAGATACGCTTCAAGCGCGACAGGCGCTTCGGCCATCTGGCTGTAGAGGTTCGGCAGTAATCCACCCATTTTCTTTTGAACATTTGCCAGCCGCTCTGCCGCATCACCGGGCGCGTTCTCTGCTGTATAAAGCTCAAATTTCATTTTGCTTCCTTTTCCAAAATCGTAGCGGTCAATCGCTTACGCATTACTTTTCGGGTTGGAGTTAACGGCAGCGCGTCGACTATTGCCAGCCACTCCGGCAATTTGTACTTGGCGATCTCTTTTGGCTTTAGAAATGCCAGGACTTCGTCGAGGTTTAGCGTGTGACCCGGCATGAGTTGTACACAAAGACACGCTTTTTCCCCAAGGATCGCATCGGGTATTGCAACCACCGCGCAGGCCTCAATTTGCGGCATGTCAGCCAGTAATAATTCAACTTCAACTGGGTTGTACTTTACGCCACCACGATTGATGAGCTCTTTGGTTCTTCCTGTCAGCCGCAAGTCTCCGTTTGGGTCGACAATCGCAAGATCACCTGTTTTGAACCAGCCATCCTTGGAAAAAGCGTCTTCGGTTTCTTCGGCATTATCCAAATATCCTGAAAACACGGATGGCCCGCGAACTTCAAGCGGCCCTTCAGAACCTAACGCCAAAGTTGAGCCGTCTTCGCCAACAATCCGAAACTCTGTGCCCGGTGAAGGTTGTCCGGTTGTACCTGTGCGGGAGCCAAGCGTATCTCCGGGTCGGCCATAGGCCCCGGCCTGCAACTCGCTCATGCCCCAAAGCTGAATGACCGACCCGTTTTCCAACAGCGTATCAACCTGCAGCGCCAGTCTGGGTGGCACTGTGGAACCAGAAAGGCAAATCAGTTTTGTGGCCGAAAAAACCTCGGACGTCATGCTGCCTTGTTCCATGAAGGGTGCAAAATGGGCTGGTGCGGCAAAAATTGCGGTCGGCTTGCTTTCGTTGATTTCGTCGATCAGAGTCGGTGGATTGAATGCCGATAACAACACGCTGGCAGAGCCCGTGGCCAACGCCATATGGACCGTCATTAGACCATAAAGATGGGTAAAAGGCGCCAGTGACATCAGACGTTCATCTGAACCAAAACTCAATTCATTCGAGATTGTCCAGGAGTTGCCCAAAAAACCACGATATGTATGCGGCACGCCTTTTGGGCTGGAGGTGGTGCCCGATGTGTAGAGCAGCAGATAGTGGTCGTCCGGACTCGTCGGCACAATCGAAGACGTGTCGGCAGATGTTGCGATCAGCGTGTCATATGAAAGCGTGCCGGCAACTGGCGAACCCACAGAAATTATGCTCTCCAGATTTGGAAGATTTATTGAAAGATTAACTATTTCGGATGCCGGATTGATGTCTTTGAAATTGCTCAGTGCAATGGCAATCTTGGCTTTGCTGTGTCCTAAAAGCTGTGCAAGCTCGCTGCTGTGATAGGGCATGTGTAAAGTTTGAAAAATTGCGCCGCGGGCGGCTGTTGCCAAAAATGCGGTCACAAACTCCGGGCAATTGGGCAATTGCGCGGCAACGATGTCGCCTTTTTCAACGCCAATTTCTGCCAATCCGGTCGCCAGTCTTTTCACTCGAGCCGCCAGTTCGCCGAATGTCACCACTCCGTCGGCATGGATCAGAGCAACCGCATCAGGGTGGTTTCGCGCATGCACTTCCATCCATTCAAACAGTGTCTGATCCGCGCGGGTTTGCATGTTCAACTCCTAATGTTGCACCAAGAATCGTTTCATTTCAGCGCGTATTCGTTCAGGGATACTGCAGGACTTTGGCGACCCCCTGGTGTGTTCACACCACACCAGCCGTGGATTGGCCCGCAGGCGGAGATTTCCCTCCGGCCCATAGGTTTCGACAGTCAGTAATATTGAAGAACGGCCCAATTCTTTCACTTTTAGCTGCCAATCCAACACCTCTCCAAGCCTTGCGGGAGAAATAAATTCAACCGTCAGCGCGCAGGTAGGGACTCTTATTTTGTTCGACAGATGCATCTCTTGAAACGACATGCCGATAGCGTCTGAGAACCAATCCTCGACCGTATTGTTCACATGCTCAAGCAAGCGTGGGTAAAAGCCAATCCCAGCGGGATCGCAATCGGCAAAGCGAATTATTCGTTTACAGGCGAAAACTTCTCCCGTGGTCATTTCATGTTCCGGTCGTGCTGGCTCGGTGATCCTCGCAGTTGCAGATCCACCAGTTTCTCGCGGGTCTTTTCCTGCTCCCGGCTGGCCTGCGCGGCACCTGCAAGATAGGGTTTCGCCCAGTTATTTTCATTTTGCACCCCATACCAGGCGGCGGCCTGATGGGCAAAATAGGGGTTCCACAGGTGGGGCCGCCCAAAAGCGATGAGATCGGCGCGTCTTGTGTGCAGGATAGTATTTGCCTGGGAAGCTTCCGTAATTGATCCAACCGCCATGGTGGCAATCTGTGGAACATTGCGGATTGCTTCGGCGAATTGCGCCTGAAACATGCGACCGTATCTGGGTTCCTGATCGACAATTGTTTGCCCCGCGGAAACATCGATCAGGTCACACCCGGCATCACTGAAGGCCTGCGAAAAATATAACGTGTCAGCTTCGGATATTCCGCCGTCTTTCCAGTCCGACGCGGAAATTCGAACCGACATTGGGCGCTCTTCTGGCCAGACGGCTCGCATCGCCTTGAAAACTTCCAAGGGATAGCGGACGCGGTTTTAAATCGAACCGCCATATTCATCCGCTCGGCGGTTGGTTAGCGGAGACAGGAATGACGCGAGCAGGTAGCCGTGGGCACAATGCAATTCGATCATGTCAAACCTGGCGCGAGCTGCGCGTTCCGCCGCCTTCACAAAATCGTCGCGGATGCGATCCATTGTCTCTCGGTCGATCTCGATCGGAATGGACTTACACCTTCGATCCAGGGCAGTGCAGAGGCCGAAGTTATTGGCCAGTTTTGCGCTCTATCAGTCAGCGGGTAATCCATTTTCTCCCAGCCGATTTGCGTTGATCCCTTTCGCCCGGCATGTCCCAGTTGCATGCAGACTTTGGCCGTCGAATTTTTATGTATGAATCCAACGATGTCACACCAAAGGTCTTCCTGCACTTGGGTCCATATCCCCGCGCATCCCGGTGTTATTCTGGCATCTGCTGAAGGACAGGTCATTTCGGTGAAAATCAAACCCATTCCGCCGAGCGCATGTGATCCATAATGGACTTTATGCCAGTCGGTTGGGTTGCCGTTTTCATCCGCGCTGTACTGCGCCATTGGCGACATCACAATGCGGTTCGCCAGTTCCATTTCCCGCAGTTTGAATTTGGTAAACACGGGTGTTGGACGGCTGTGTCGGACATCCACGCCTGTGTCGCGGAAATAGCCTTCATACCATTCGTCGTCGGCTTTGCGCACAAATTCAGGATCACGCAACATCAGGTTCTCATAGGTCACTGATTTAGCGCGGCACATGACAACCATCGCAAATTGCATTGGCTCCATATCCCAGGATCGCTCAATATGTTCAAACCAGGCCAGGGAAACATCAGCATTGTGCTGGATAATTTGGCAAGGGGTGCGACGCGCGTCATCATAGGCCTGAAACGCCCGATTTACGTCAGTTTCACCGTGTTCAAGCAGGGCATCTGACAGGCCGATTGCGCATTCCATAGCCAGTTTTGTGCCTGACCCGATAGAAAAATGCGCTGAAGCCTTGGCGTCGCCCAGAATAACAATGTTCTCTGTCCACCAGTTTTCGCAGAAAATGCGTGGGAAAGTGCGCCAGTTTGAGCGGTTCAGCAGCAACCCATGTCCCTGCAATTCCTCGGCAAAGATTGCTTCCAATTTGGTCCGCGATCCGGTTTCATCGAATTCCTCGAATCCATGACCCTGCCAGCAGTCTTCGCCCATCTCAAACACCCAAGTGGAGCGACCAGCCTCGTACTGATAGCAATGGGCAACGATAATGCCATGCTCAGTTTCTTTGAAAAAATAATTGAATTCATCCATGGGCCGGGTTGACCCCATCCAGCAAAACCGATTGCTGCGCATGGTCTGACTTGGCTGGAATTGCTCTTTGTAGTGTTCGCGTACCTGCGAGGCGATCCCATCCGCAGCGACAATGACATCGGAATCGGAAAACCGAGTGGTAATTTCGGCAGCGGAAATCCTTGCGCCAAATGTCATTTCGATCTCTAGATCATGACAGCGTTTTTGCAGAACGTTCAGCAGGACCTGACGAGAGGTGCCGCAAAATCCATTGCCGCCACATCGGATTTCAGTACCTTTGAAGTGGATTGCAACGTCCTGCCAATAGGCGAAACTGTCGCGGATCATCTCGTAGGTTTCCAGATCACGGTTCAGGAATTCATCCAGTGTGTCATCGGAAAACACAACACCAAATCCGAATGTGTCGTCGGGCTGGTTTTGCTCAAATATTTCGATCTGCCAATCCGGGCGAGATTTCTTAATCAGAAGCGCCGCATAGAGGCCGCCAGGGCCAGCGCCGATAAAGGTGATTTTCATTCCACCCCCCTCAGGTACAGCATATGTCTTAACCTTAAAAATATTACAAGTAAACTAAATCATTTTCACCAACACCAGGCCGTGGGGCATGCGTTGGCCGCATTTGATATGGAATTGTACGATGTGGTAAGTGCCGACATGCCCTATAACTAAACAGTAGGGATGCAAGGAAACGCTCTGAAGCGCGGTGCTTGATTTAAGGCAAAAACCCAGCATATTATCAACAGTCTGGTGAGTTAATCTCGCTTGAAACAGACCGAATGGACTCACAATTAACCCGTTGGCACGCTTAGGCTAAATGACAAAACGTAATCAAACTTCTCTCAGTATCTGGTTGCAAATCGCCAAAGTTTCGGCGCAGCTTGAACAAGAAATCAACGGCAAGCTCAGGGAAAATTACAACCAGTCACTGGCGCGTTTTGATGTCCTTTCGCAGTTCATCCGGGTGGACCGCGATGAAATGAATGTTGGCACCTTGTCTCGCGAACTTATTGCCTCATCGGGCAATATCTCGCGCTTGCTCGACCGAATGGAAAAAGATGGCCAGATCATTCGCCGTAACTCAGCCAGTGACCGGCGCGGAGTTTATGTCGGAATAACGCAAATAGGCCGAGATCTGTTTGCTGCCATGGCCAAAGACCACCAGGACTGGATCTACCAGTTATTTCATGAATTGCCGGGCGAGCAACAATTACAGCTCAACGACCTCCTGAAAGACCTTCTCGAGGTGTTGAAAAAGCGCTCCTGAGGGTGCAGGCTGGGTCGTGAAACGCATTTATGGCAGATAGAAACCCCGGCCTTTGCACCGGGAGTTTGTTTGCGATCGGGTGAGATTGCTGCATGGCAGTACCGCCACCATCCCCATCCCTATCATTGCACCTGGCGTTGCGCTTTATTTCGTTGTCATATCAATTGCATCCCGAAATTTAGCCGCGACAAAGATCTTTCCACAATGTCAGAATGCGCGGTAACGCGGTGTTTGGTGTGCTAATAAAAGCTCTGGTGTCTTCGAACCGGGCAAAAAACAGTGATCGGCTGTCACTCAACCCCGACCCAAGAACAATACACCCGAAGGTATTTTGCGGGACCGGGTTCCGCATGAGATGCGCGTCAAAATCGGAGATTTGTTCTTCAGAAATATTCTTGAGCGGTGCCAGATGCACCGGGTCTCCGCCGCTGCCGGTGACATCTTTCGAATGAAGTTGTATCCAGGCGATTGCCTCGTCTGAGCAGGCAGTTATGAGCTTTTCGACAACCTCGCTGAAATCACGATCACGAACGTCGTAGAGATCGAGGCCCCAGGCCTGGGCAATACTCTCAGCGGAACATCCAACTTCAGAAGGATCGCTCGCTTCCGTGGTTTTTTGCGCGGTTGCGAGCAAAGATCCGGTTTCTGAAAGGAAGTCGCCGAGTTGATCGAACAAGGCGGACATCAGCGGGCCTTCGGCATCGGATAACACCTGTCCAAGCAGCCCCGCGCCGGAAACGCCGCCGCCTTCAGGGATTTCCCCGCTCACGCGCAACAGGCGACGACCGGCCACTTCAAACTGCAAAACTCTGCCAGTGTCGTTTAGAAACGAGATTTTTCGCGGCAGTATGGTTTCGTCTATTTCACGCAGCATTGACGCCAGCAAACTCGGGACGTCAGGACCGAAAATCCTGTTCTGGCCGAGGCTTGTTTCCAAAGTGCTGAGTTTGGCAAGGTTTTCCCTGAGCCTTAGGTCGTCGCTCATGTTTCCACCTCGGTTCCGACAAAGCGCCCTTGCATCACTATTGCTTTGCCGCGATTTCTTTCAACGTCGCGTGTGCCCGGTTCATAAATGCATCAATGTCCATATTAACCGAGCAGATGCAACACAACGCATCATTTTTCTCCTGCCTTGACCTGATGAAAATGCGGGAATTTGTAGCGTTGAGGGCGATGGCCCGGTCTATGGGTGTTGATTGGTCTAAACCCAGGGTCTCGGACGCGAACTGCGCCGCCGAACCGCCGAGAAAATCGGCCGCAATGGCACAGAGCGAATCCAGACGTTCCTGGGGTTGTTTAATTGCGGAACTGGCGCACAGAACCACACCGGACGACAAGTCTGACAGCGCGACGAGCGCACAACCCGGCGTGCTGGTTCTCAGGTGTGTAAGCTGGTCAATAATGTTCATGCCAGAGCGTTCATTGAATTCCGGATTTAAAGGCTAGCGGTAATCTAAATAGAATGCAGTGTATGTTCAATGGGCGCTGTCCGGCCATGCAACTAACCCGTGTCAACGAGTTCGCTGAGCGCGGAAGTTGTAAGAGTAGAGTGAGAGCGAAGGAGTTGGCAAAAACGAGCTCAGCCTTACACTTCACGCATCTCTTCCATCGAGTTCTCTTTGAACGTCTGTTCGCGGGGCCGCCTCGGTGGCCGTTGGGTTTTTCCACCCCGTTTCGGTTTGGCAATAATTCGTTCGGGCATCACCATTTCCGGGGTGGGGCTGTCTTCCGCGACGGTTTTTTCGATGTTGGAGCAGTGGATTTCCAGCGTTTCCGCGGTTTCTGCGTCGATTTCGATCACAGGCTGTTGCGGTGGGGTTTGTTCCAGATGCTCTAGTTCTCCCAGCAGGTCAACAAAGCGCCGCACAAAGGCATCGGCACCGCTGTTGTCCCATATTTCTTCATCATCATGGGCCGAGATTGCCTGGGTCAGGGACACCGGAAAAACATCCGAGAACAGACCTTTGGTTTCGCGCCGGATTCTTTTCAGAACTTTTTTGCGATCATCTTCATCTGTCAGCTTGTCAAAGCGGGTTACCAGCAGCAGGCTTTTGCTGTGCAATTCAGACGGCAGCATCTCCCAAACAGCGGCTTCGCTTTGGCGCCACGACTGGGTCGCCGGCGTGCACCAGATAACGCTATCGGCCTCGTGAATGACACGCATCCACACATCAGAAGACATGTTGGGATCGGAAATCCCCGGCATGTCGATCAGGTCGCACAGTTCGAGGATTTCAGACTTGAAAAACAGCCGGATTAGCCGGGCATTTTCAAGCGGGACCTCTGCCAGGGCATCAAGGTCAACAGGAATAACATTGCCCTCCATGTCTTCATAGCTGCTGGGGTCGTCGCCATGGGATATCCAGACCGGGGGCAGTTGGGTTGCCGTGACCTTCGTAGGCAACGGATCTGCGCCCAGCAACAAATTCGACAGGGTGCTTTTGCCCGAACTGAACTCGCCCATCAACGCGATGCGCGGCTTGATTGCGGGCGGTTGGATGGGTTTGATATCCGGTACGTCAGGGGCCATTTTCACACTACTCATTTCCTGCTCAGGCCGCGTCGCGGTTAGTGTTGCCAGTGTAGTTTCCAGAATTTTCCGGCGATCTATGGCATTTTTTCCGTTGAAAATATCTTCTATGTCAGAGCAACTAACGCTGGATTGCCCGGCGACGTTTTCCAGAATGGCGCGCTGGTCTGCGAAAAATTCCTTTACGATTCCAACCAGTTCTCTGTGAATGGAATCCGACTGTGCGGATTTCAATTCGTCTACAATTGGGTCCGTCTCTTCTTTGATCATGCGGTGAAAGCTCTCTGCAAATGCTTGACGGCCTTTGCGCTTGGTCCACCAGCTTTTCCACCAGGGGCCTTTCAAATCCAGAGCGATTGTCTGGCCCAAAAATACCGGCGGCGGAATATGCGGGCCTGATGGAAGTTGAATATCAATGCTTTCCACCGACCCGTCGAAAGCGCGCGTGTAAAGGTCACTGATGTTTGTTGCCGATGCCTTGAAAACTTTCGTTGCCGACTTTTGAATTCGTGTTCCAAATACCAGATAGGCGGAATGCAACATCATGCGCAGCCCCATCGGACTGTATTCCCAAACTTCGCGCTCGCCCTTAGTTTCAAGGTGGGTGACCAACGACGAGGTCGCCCTGTCAAGGAAGCTTTTGTGTGACTTATCCAACCGGGAATGGAAGTTGGTGACCAGCTTTTCGAGCTCGGAATCAAGCAGTTGAAGGCTTTCTTCTTCGATTTTGTCCAGGTCTTCGGTGACATCGCTTTTGTCCAGTTGAAATGCTGTCGATGAGCCTGTGCCTTTGACGGTTGCAGCATCGGCCAGACGAACACCGTTGGCCAGATTGATGGCGCTGTGGCTGATTTTTTCGATCTCATCGCGCCCGGCACCCTCAACGATCCGCTCGGACAACGCGCGATAAAGTGCGGGAATTCCAGACAGTTCCCACATCATTTCGGTTCCGGAGGCCGGGGCTGCTGAATCAGCCAGCGCAACGTCTGCCCAGTTGGCGGCCGACGCAGCACTGTCAGCATCAAGGCTTTCCAGATCGCCGGTGAGAGACTTATTTGCCCAGAGTGCGCTGCCGAAAATTATTTGGGTGTCTTCAGGGCCGGAGTGTGCCTTCAGTGTTCTTAAAATGCTCTCGCGGATTTCGGGAACTTGTTGTTCCGGATTTGGCAATTCGTCAATGCGATTGACAAAAATGACCACCTCGCGCGATTTGATGTTTGAAATCATTCGAATAATTGCCATGTCCACCGAAGACAAAGCCTGATGGGCAGATAAAACAACGACGCAGATGCGGCTGTCCCGAATGGCACGAATGGTGATCTGCTCGCGCATCATAAACGTGTCGTTCACACCGGGAGTGTCACGAATGCAAAGGTTGATCGGCACTTCATCGCGGTGCAAAAACAGGTCGGCTGATTTTGTGATATCGGCAAAGCGCCCCTGTGTGTCCGGAACGTCGCCTTCCTCGTCGCCGTCAAAGAAATCTCCAAGGCAGACGTATTTCTCGATCAGGTCTTTGTCGAAATAGCCGTATTCGTGTTCCTGTCCCAGCAGCAATTCGAACTTCTTGCCCAGACGGGTGCGGGATTTTTCACGCATGATTTCGATTTGCTGGCGTACTTTTTCCAGTTCTTCATCGGCTCCGGCACGGCTTGCCAGCTCGCCGAGGCGGCCGCCTTTGTCGAGGAACTTGGTCCATTCATCTGATTCAAAGAAACGGAACTTTGCGGTGGCATCACTGGTTTTCTTTTCCGGACTCAGATGCAGCGAAGTCACAACAGAGGTCCAGGGGTTCACATCCGCCGGCAACAGGTCGGGCCAGCCGACCATGGCGTTTAACAGGGAGGTTTTGCCGGCTTTCACCTGACCAATCATGGTCACACTTGGCTCGAACGCGGCAAGTTTGGCTTTCAGGCCAGCAGCTCTCTTCTTGGTGTTTTCGTCCCCAATCTCGATCAGCTGATCCAGCGCATAGTTCAGATTTTCGAGCTTTTGCGAAAAGGTGTGCAGGTCTTCGAGGCCGGAATTGCGCGGCAGCGCACGCCCGGAAAACTCGATCTTATCTGCATCTTCGAAAGTGGTCTCTGAATTCATCTTGCACCTTCTTGCTTTCTTTCGACTGGGACGGGCTGGTCAAATATAACCGGACCCACTGAATGTAGATGCGTCATTTGCGTATCGCATTTGAAAGACAGTTGGGTGCAGTGTCGGCTGTTAATATGGTGATAGTTGGGCGCTTGTCCGGCGAAACCTTGAAACGTACAATGCCGTTAAGCTGCTAATTTTATTGACATTTCTTTTTTCAATTGAAGCAATAGGGTCACCGCGTCCGCAGCCGCACCAGAATCTTTTTCGAGTTGCATCAACACCAGCATATCCGACACTTCCATAAAATCTTCATGCAGGTCCGGCGCAGCCGGTTGATCGTCAGTTTCGTTGAAAAACAAGTCGGCGGTCTCGTTTGTTATTGCCAGGCAATGGTCCAGAATTTCCGCAGATGTGTCAGTTCCAAGATAATTGACCGATGTTTCCAGATCTGCTGCGCGTGTCTGCAGAATACCCAGCGCGTTTGTCATTATTTCATTGCGTTTTGCAGTATCTTGGATGGTCACCGGGGCGTTTGACTCGGCGGTGTCAGGCCGTTCCGAAGAAAATGGAACATTGTTCTTTTTCAGAAACAGCAAGGCGCTGTCGCGGTCTGCACTGCGACCGGACTTAACGCGTTGCATGATGGTGGAAAGAAGCGAGCGCGCTCCGCTCGTCAGCCACAAGTCTTCGTTTTTCGTGCCATCGGGTTGTATCGCCGACAAGGCCTGCGCGGACGCAATTGCGAACAGGCAGTAGAATTCTTCGGCAACGACATCGTCCAATTCTGAAATCCGGACAGCCAGGTTCTGCTTTACTGCCAATAAATCGGCTTTGGTCAGAACTAGAAAACTATTGTCTTTCAGCGCGTCCCGCACTGTTGTCCAGAGCGCGTTCTCCAATGGGCTGAAGTCTTGAGTGCACCACATTGCGATATCGGCGCGTTGCTGAGCCCAATCGATGATTTTTTGCTGGTGCTGCGGAGATCCTTCGAGCGAAACCTCCAAAAAGCGAAGATTAATCAGGGCCTTATTGGGAATTTCAATTTGAACGAGGTCGGCGCCAGCAGGTACAGGTTGATCTAGACGGACACCATCAAACCTATCAATTACTTTATCCGCTGACACAACAGCTGTGGTTGCTTTGTCACCGTAACCAATTTCAAGGGACGGCAGTTTAACACCTTCCGGAATAATGTGTTGTCCGACAAGTGCGTTTAGGAGGACGGATTTGCCGCTTCCCGGAAGGCCTAGAAGAGCAACTCTTACCGGTGATTTCAACCGGGCCAGAAGACGTTGACCAATTTGTTGCGCCTGAAGGGGCAATGAGTCAGAGCAAAGCGCCCGCTCCAACCGTGCAGAAACATTTGCTGTTGAGAAATTACTGGCCATCAAGATTCATTCGGTGACGTTATCGTTCCGCAGAAAAAGAAAAAATTGGTGTCCGTGCCATTTGCAGCCACAGACAGGGATTCTACGACATTGGCAGCGTCTTCCAATTCGCGTCCGGCGATTTCCCGAGGCACTGTTTCAGCGATTTCGTTGGCGGCCGTATTGAACTTGATAACCGAGAACGTCACATTGTCCTGATGCGGATCATCCAACTGTTCCAATTTGTGCATCAGAAGGTCGGCGATCTCGCTGCTGCTTTTCCCAGCGTTGTTGTTCAGGACAGCTTCGATTTCATCATCGCACAGAAATTGCAATCCGTCGCTGGCAACAATCAGTATATCGCCATTCTGCAGGCACAACGGTTCACGTGGGCAATCTATTAGGTTGATTTTCCGGCCAATCAAACCGGATGACAGGCAATTCCGATCCGGGTGATCGCGTCGGGTTTCTTCGGTCATCAACCCGGATTTCGCCATATAGTCAATCTGAGATGCCAGCGAATGATTTTCGTTCAGACGTCGCATTCGCCTGTTCCTGAACAAGAACAGCGGTGAATCTCCGATCGAAATCCAATAGAGGCGGTCTCCGAGCACAACCGGCGCCACCAAAGTGGTTCCCATGCCTGATGTGCCGGGGCTGGACAAAGCGTGGCTCTTGACACATTCGTTGGCTGACAGCGCCGCTTCCAGAAGAATTTCGGTCACATTTCGCTCAAAATTCTGCGCGTCGCCACTTTGAAGTTTTAGTTCGCTGAATACTTCGGTCACAACGATTTTGCTGGCGATGTCGCCCGCGGCGTGCCCGCCCATTCCATCAGCAAGCACCACAAAGCCCAAGTCGATTCCTTGCGGGAAGTCGACGATTATTGCGTCTTCCTGAAAATCGCGTTGTCCCTGGCTGATGGCCGAGGCGACATCGTACTGGAAATCAAGCAACGGCTGCATCGTTTTCATCGCTTTTCATTTCCCAATCGAACGCCTCGTCACACAAGGCAATAAAGCGCAAACTCGTTTCTCCGATCTTAATCAGATCACCACTGGACAATTCTTCAGTGCACAGCAGCGGTTCATTGTTCAGGCGGACCAGATTGGCTTTGCCACCGTGGCCCAAGAAAAACTTGTTTTGCTCGTGGTCAAAAGCAACCGCGGCGTGATTGCTGCGTGAAATGCTGTTGTCACCCATGTTCAACCTTATGGCCTGATCTTCGCCGCGTCCGATTTGCGATACGCCGTTGCGCAGCGTAAATGAGTATCCCCGTCCCGGACCATCTGTGACGACGATCCAACCGGTCGGGAAAGCTTCCTGACCACTCTCAGGCGGCGGCGCGGCGGCTTCAAATGGGTTCGAATTACCATCCGATGCATGTTCAAATCCCAGTAAACGCGTCTTCACCCGACCCGCACGGCGACCAGCGCGGCCGATTGATGGAATCGGGACCTCCACGACATTTTGCGTTATTTCAGGCGTTGAGTGCAGGGCAGGGGTGCCATTGGTGTCGTCCGCAGGCGATGCCTGCTCTGGTTCGCTTTGATCTATCAGTGAAGCCTGGTGCGGTTCTGTTGGCGTCTCTTCCGAATTTTGCCGGATGATGCGCGGGGCTGTTTTTTCGGACTGCTGCCGTGCCGCCATTTCCAACGCCATCGCAGCTTCGTCTGCCGATTTTTCAGCTTCTGTCTGGGCAATATCCGCCTTTTCGATGGCGATTTTGGCTTCCAGCGCTATTTGCGAGAGTTCTGCGTCGTCGTCTTCCTGGACCAATTCATCGTCAGAACTGGCTTCGGCTGGGGCGGCAAGGGGGTCTGGATCGTGCAATTGTTCTTCGGAGTTTGCCTGGCTTTCTTCGGCCTTTGGTTGGTCTTCATCGGACGAGGTGGGGGTCGCATCAGCATCCTCGGAATTAGACTCAAACTCGGTCGTGGGTTCCTGACCCTCTTCGCCATCAGCATCGCTATGCGGAGCATCGGTGGCGGCGTCCTGGTCTTCAGACCTTTCAGATCCAGCCTGCGGGTCGGAAGTTGGGTTTTTCAAATCAGCGGCGCCCGCATCATCCAGATCCGCTTCCTGAAGATCAGCCAAGACTTCGGCCCGCAATTCTTCCGAAGCCTGCTGATCAGTGGCCTCGACGGCGTAGTCATACTCGCCGTCAATATCCTCCGGATTGGCCCGTCCTGCGATGATTTTCTTTATGAAATTCATGTTTGCACCTCGTTCGGATTATTAAGGTTCGCTCGCTTGGACGATCCAAATAGTAGCGATGCGATGCGGCCGATGGCCCCCAGGCGTGGCCGGGACTGCAGGTGGTCTGTTTGATCGCCCGGCGTGTTTTGGTCGTCCGAGATAATTTCAGAGGACATTTCGCTGTTGGTTTCAGCGACGAGTTTTCTGATCATCTTCCGAATGCTTTCGTCACTTTGAGCCCGGTCGAGCGCCGCTTCTTTGCGTCGTTCGGCGTCAATGCTGACGATCCATTCCTGAGCGGATTGAAAACGATCTTTGGGAAAAAGTTGAAGCGCTTTGTCTATCGACTCGAGAAATTCTTTATCAAAGTCCTTGGTGATTGTTGTTAACGGCTGATAGGGATCATCAGAATTCGCGGCAACCGCCGCCAGTCGGTCCTGACAGTTTGGTGGGATGCTACCCGAAATCACGTGATAGAACGTCGCCCCCAAAGCATAAAGGTCGCTGAATGGTCCCTGGACGCTTCCAGCCAGATAGAACTCTTGCGGTGAATAGCCTTCCTTGACTGCAAGCAGCGCTGACAGAACTCTCCCGGTTTCGGTTTCATTCTCTCTTGCCGCTCCGAAATCAATCAGAACCGGCTTGTGTGCGCGATCCAGCAGAATATTGTCGGGCGAAATATCACGATGCAAAAGACCTTGCGCATGGATGAAATAGACGGCGTCGAGCATTTTCAGCATCAGCGCTTTGATCTCTTTCGCCCCGAGTTTTTGTTTGGGGTCCTCGACAATGTCCAACAGATCTTCACCGTCTACATAGTCAAGCGCCATGTAGGCTGTTTCATTGTCTTCAAACACCAGATGCACGCCGACAATGTTGGGGTGGTCCATTTTCGCCAGCCGCTGTGCCTCGCCAATGAAGTGACGGACAATCGACCGGAATTGGTCGCTGAGATCTTGCGAGCGCGAACACACGACGTCGCCGACCCGGCAGCAAATCATGTTTGGAAAACATTCTTTGATAACAACTGTGCGGTTCAGGCTGTCTTTGGCAAGATAGGTGATCCCAAAGCCGCCGCTGTTGAGATATCTTTCAATTGTGTATTGGCCGCGAAGCAGAGTTGTGCCCGGCTTCAGCTCTTGCGAATATACGTTATCGTTGGCGTATTGCGTATTCATAGTTGTTTCATTCACCTGGTAACTTGACATACTGAGCAAGGCCGAAATCTCCTCGTATCATTGCAGCGTCACACATGAAAATGTTCAAAGCATGTTGATGGTTGGTCAGATGGGAGACCGTATGTTGACAAAATTTGGAAACATCCGGGAAACAGGAAAAAAGCCAATAGAGTCAATGAAACTGGAAAAAATTCGTCAAAAATAGCGTAAATACAACGGTTAACATTGTTCGTTTGCGCTTGGTACTACTCGCAGCCTGAAACGATTTAAACGCCTACAATTTGTTCGCCAGTTGTATCAGCTGGATTCAGCGGCAATTCAACGAAAAAGGTCGCGCCCTGACCGAGCGTGCTGTTGTAGTCAACAATCCCGTTGTGCGCGTCCATGATTTGCTCGGTGATATTCAATCCCAGACCGGTTCCGTTAAAGGATCGGTGATCAGAAGAATCCACCTGGCTGAACTTTCCGAAAACCTTTTCTCTTGAGTTTTCCGGAATGCCAACGCCATGATCCGTGACAGCAATACGCGCCATCGACCCGAGTGGTTCGACTTTAATTTCCACGTCACCGCCAACATTCGAAAATTTAACCGCATTTGACAGAAGATTCGTGAGGACCTGTAGCAATCGGTCGTGATCACCCCGCACAAAAACGTTCCCGTCAATCGGTTCAGAGCTGATCGACACATTTACGGTTTCGGCAAAGCTGGATATCGAATCCACGGCATCCCGGATCAGTTCCGCAATATTTACAGCGCTGAATTTATAAGACATCTGGCCCGATTCCAGTTTTTGAAGATCGAGTAGATCGTTGATCAGCAAAGAAAGCCGTTCACTGTTCTTGTGCGCTATGTCAAGAACATGTGCGGCGCGTTCCGGGGTATCGTCAAGGGCGCCGCTTTTTAAAAGCTCAAGCCCCCCCATGATCGATGTCAGCGGCGTGCGCAACTCGTGGCTAACCACTGCGACAAATTGAGACTTTACTTCATAGGCCGCCTGCGCCCGGTCGCGTTCAAGGCGCAATTCGTCGATTTGGTCCAGACCCTTGCGATAAAGCCTCAGGAAAATAATCGAGCAGTCGACGACAAAGTACAGAACAAATACCGAGGTCGCCAATTGCAGCCAAAGCACAGAATCCATTGGAGGTTTTACCGTCCAGAGGTCTATGAGCGGGATATACAGAAAGACGCCGCCATAAATTACCAGGCGAACAAGCAGCACTTTAGGCAGCTGATGGTTGTTAACTGCTGCAAAAAGACCAGCACCAAATAGAAAGAACAATGGAGTGAGGTGGGTTGTCGGCCCCTCAAAGCGTGCAGTCAGAAAGGCGAAGAGAGCAACGAATGTTGCGCTGAGCGTTGAACTGAGCAGCAGCAGATAGTGGAATCTCAAGGCCTTGTGGCCATCTTTGCCATTCCATTTCAGCACGCGTTTCGAAATGATGTAATCGAGCAGCTCAGAGAATTGGCAAAGTACAAAACAGATAACAGCGATCCGCCAGCTATAAAAATACGCTGCAAGCAATACCGCGCCAAAAAACATGCTCTGACGCTGCCAGAAAAGTTCAAACACGCCGCCCACAAAATCTTTCAACTGCTTTTCAAAGCGCACCAATTCGATACCGGAAGGTACGGATCGTGACCGGATGCGTTTGTTCAGCAAAAACGACAACAGGCTCGGGAACCAGGCAAATAACCAAAGTGTTTTGGGGGTTGAGTCTAAGCCTCTTTCAGCCACCCGTTAGCCTCCTGTTGTCCGGGGCACGCAACGCGAGCCTGTTCATCAAGTAATCGGATACCCCGACGCCATTAATCGGACGGCAGGGACCAACCTGCCATCAACTCGGATATTGTTTGTCAAACCAATATGGTCAAAACATGGCCGACGCAGGATTATGTGGATTCATATAGCGTGGCGGCAACGGTCCCAATTTGCCACTTTCAGCCGGCCAATCTGACGAGAGCCCGTCGCGGCGACTGTTGGCAGATTCAGACCCGGTCGCCTTCGTCGTTTCGGGTGGTCGGATCATGCGGCACCGCAGTCTTTTCAAGAATTTTGAAATCTTTCAAAGTGAACGTGGTGTCGATGTACGATGTGCGATGCGGTATATAATCCGATTGAGAGAATGAACCGGTGGCTTCGACGACGTCCCCGGTTGCCGCCGTGGACATGAAGCGGTCGATCAAATGCAAATCAAAAATGGTGAAAGTTGTTCGCGTGGGATGTCTTTTGAACGAAGTCTTCTCGTGGCCTGGCGCGTCCAGGGAAATATCAACCAGAAGTCGTCGGTCCGGTTCTCTTAACAAAAGCATGTCGGCAATCTCTCCGACAATCTGAAATCCTGAGAAATATTTACTCATTACTGCTCCTCCAGATACACACTGTAATTTATTGTACATGTAATCTTCTTTCGTCCTTTGCTGGTAAACCGAGCCTACGCACCACAGCGACTAGCCGGTAAACTGACCGGTCAAATTGGTCAGTAAATGGTTAATGATTGTTCTTTTCTTGGTTTTTTGTGGGAGGCCTCCTTCTGAAGCCGTGAGTAAAATGGATTTCCTAAATGAATGACTGGTCCGAATCGGAACTATTGATTCGAAAAAGAGTACTGCAAAACAGAATCCGATCCAAATTTCGTTCGTTCTGGGAGTATTTTTTCAATTAGTTAACAAATTGTAACGATCCACAAAGTATTGTGTTTGATTCGATATCATGAGATATTTCGCGTTATGATTGTGCCCAATTTGGGACACATTTCCGCCTTAATTGGTTTTATCCACAGTTTTTTTGTAGCAAATGGGCCCAAAATATGAGTTCGATGGAAAAAAAGAAACCGTTTGAGGTAGACAGAACACGATGAACAACCTGCAGATGCTGGAGTTCAAAAGGCCTTTGCCTGCAGACTTGGCGCGCATCAAAACCTCCGATAACGGTGGCTTCTTCGGAAATTCCGACGGGCGATCCCGGCCTCGCGTATTGAATCAATGGATTCCTGATTGGCCAAATTGGAGTTCTGCGCCGGACAGCGACTCCAAGGCGCGGAATTCTGTGCCGCAAACGATAACTAATTGGATTTCGTCGGACTCAAGGTTCTTTGTGATGCTATTGAGGAACACAAGAATGCTGGCCGAGTGAAAATATGCTGACAACATCGCTGTCATTTCTGAATTTGCACAACCATGGCGAGCTTTTCGTAAAATTGCTCAAAGCGCGCCGCCAGTGCTTTATCGGCCAGAACAACTGGAACCTGCCCGAAGCGGACGGCATGGAGTATGACCAGTACGATACGCCGGCCAGTCGCTGGATCGCGGTACATGAGTTGGGCGAAGTTCTCGCCGGAATCCGCCTTACCCCGACCACAGCCAGATGCGGGATGTATTCATATATGATCCGCGATGCGCAAAAGGGGATGTTGGATTCAATTCCCTCGAATCTTTTGGACTTCGAAGCGCCGGTGCACCCGAATGTATGGGAATCTTCGAGAGTGTTTGTATCCAAGAATGTACCAGCGAAACTCAGGATGAAAGTGCATTCCGACCTGATGCAAGAAATGGTCGCCACAGCCCGAACCCATGG
Source organism: Amylibacter sp. (assembly GCA_965237555.1). Taxonomy (GTDB): domain Bacteria; phylum Pseudomonadota; class Alphaproteobacteria; order Rhodobacterales; family Rhodobacteraceae; genus Amylibacter. The sequence goes on along the minus strand of OZ250147.1, from coordinate 2,493,057 downwards.
GGCCACCAAGATTCTCGGTCTGGTGCCAGCGGTCTGGTCGCGCTGGATCAGCCGATTGGATCTGGACGCAGAACCGGCTGGCCCAAAAATGGATATGGATGGTGTGAAAACTCAGGTGGCACTGATGCGGCTTTCGAACAGCATGCACTGATTTTGGCAGGGCAACTTGCAGCCAGATTGTTGGATGATGATTCTTGAGCGTTTTGGTTTTGATTGGCTCATCAGAAAATCTTAAAACAGAACCACATCAATGGCTTAACTTGGCACTTTGTGCCAGGACTGTTTCGGTTTAGGCGCAAATCACCCTAGTTTAATGAGGTGGCAGTACGTACTGTGGCGGTCTGAATATGCTCATCCAGGCTGTCACGGAACAATTCTTTGTATTCAGATTTCCGCTTTTCCATCTGCTTTTTCCGTTCTACTGCAAGCGCCGATACATTATCCGAACCGGTAAGAATTTCATTGCGGTTCACAGTTTTGGTTTCGACCTTTTCGGTAGCGTTTCTTAGTGAAATCAAAGCGCTGGAGCGTGAAAGTAATCCAAGAGATATTTGCTCGCCAACGATATATTGTATATTCTTCTTGCGCCCGGAATCAGCGTTATCTGGCCCAAAGCGCGCCTTGGACTGCCTCAATTTCTTGATCATTTCACGGTGCGCATTCTTGACGCGGTTGTGGTCGATGCACAGAAAAACACCGTTCCCACGATAGGAAAACAGACTGCCATGAAGTTTTGTGCTTTCAGCTATATCAAGGGCAGCGGCCGTCAAAATACTGCGAAACGCAGAAGCAGTTGAATCGCCATAAATGGCTTCAACATCCGCAATTTTAATCGCGAATACCGACGACATAAACAGCGCGCCTCTGGTCAGCTGCAGTACATAGTTTTCAAAGGCGACAAATCCTACAGCGCGTTCGATTCCCTGAATTTCCACCGGATCGTGCAGGCTAAGCCGCATTTTCCCGTTCAATTCAACTTTCAATCTTGCGACCTGCTCGAAGGAATCTGACGCAACCCTGTTTTCCTGAACCAGCTTACTCACCATATTCAGGCGCGTGCCGATTTCAAAAAAGTCAAACGGTTTAGTGATGTAGTCCGTAGCGCCTGCGGAAAAAGCTTTTTCAATATAGTGTTTTTCCGACATCGCGGTGACCATGACAATCGGAGTTTGATAGTAACCGGGCAGTGCGCGGATATGATTGCACAGACCGATCCCGTCCATGACGGGCATTTGGATGTCCACCAGCAGGCAATCAAACTGTGTTTCTTCAGCCTGCAATATTGCCAAGGCCTCTTTTCCGGAAATTGCCGTAACAACTTCATGGACGCCAGAAACTGCAAGTGCAACTTTCAGCAATTCTAAAATGGACTCCTGATCATCCACTGCCAGTATCTTCATTGACTTCACTCCCGTTAAGCCGATATGCGCCTTGTCGTTCTCTGAACAGATGCGCTTTCACGAAAGAAGCCGGATAAGCTGCAATGCATGGCGCGCCCGTTTCACCACAAGTCAGCACAGTTGTATGCGGTAATTGTGTAAACAAAACGGCGGTATTTTGACTATTGTGTCCTTCATTCTGGCGGAAATAGGGAGGGTGTATCATCGAGGGTTGGGCTTGTTGCGTCGATATTTCCACCCAATACCGACGTCTGTTCTCCCTCGGTAAGTGCTGCCAGATCAGGCTGCTCAGTGCGCCAGGTCAGCGCATCGGCGTTTCAATAGGTTTGGCATCCGCTGGCGGATATTTCACCTGCAGCGACCGGGTAATTCGGATGTGGGTTTATCACAACAGATTGCAGGCCGGTGATGCGATAAGTGCAGTTTCGCGCCGCATTGGCACTTTGGCCTTTGCCACCGACATAGATATCAATCCAGGCATGCCCGGCATAACCGGAGTGGCAAGGGCCATTCTGCGGCCGGTTGCCGTCGCCACAGACATCTTCAACAACGGCGTATCTTTTCAGGCGTTCGATGTAGAACCGTGTCCCTGCCGGGAAATCCATTGTCTGTCGACCGCCTTGTATAACATGGCCAACAGCCAAGGTGACCGGGTCTGCGTAGGTCCCCGTTCCACCCGCACGGCTGTGCACCACCGGCTTGGCAATTGCGGTCGATCGGCGCGGCGTGTTGTCCCAATAGCTGTATCCAGTCAAATAGGCGGTGAAACTGGTGCTGGCAGATTTCGTGGAGGGATTTACAGCAATAGCTGGAATAACCGGGGCAGCAAACGGTGTGTTTTGTTCGACATCATCCTGGCTGGCCAGATTCGAAGTGCTGCTGCACGAAACTGTTAGTAGAAGTACCGATGCTGCTAAATAAAGTCCGGTTTTGTTGATTGGCATCACTGCTCTCCTGAAAATGGGCCAGCTTTTTGGTGGCCGTATGCTCGCCTCAGGATCGCTGGACCCGTGAACGCGATGCGGCCTTCTGCCGCTCAAGAGATTGATCGGTATTATGGATTGTGAACGGGTTAATAAATCCGGCTGCTGCGCTGTTTCTGAAGAATTAGTTAATACAATTAAATTTAAGGTTTATATGCACTTAGGAAGAATTTGATTACTCACGATGGTTAGCCGTGAGTTAAGAAAGAAGGGCATGAATTTGGAAAACGCAGTCCGCGCCATGCCGTAGAATGTCGTCTAAATTGTGGGTTAAATCGAAGTCGAATTTGCGAAGAATTGACGGCGTTTCAACCCTATGGTTGTTGGTTTGGCGGCTGGTCCGAGTGGCCGGATAGATTCTACAAGAATAGCTTACTGGTCCAACGGCAGGCTATGGGTGCGGTGCGAAGGCCAATTCCAAGCAGCCGTGCGATTGCCCGAAAATTCGCCGAAATTCGGGGTGGAAACACACTTTACCTCCCGGTCAACTCACAGAGAATTGCACACTTTGAACATAATCATTTGATAAAAAGTCTGCGTAGCGGGTTAACTAGTGAAGTAGTGTGGGTAATGCGACGACTGTTTTCTGACAGAGGTTTTGATACCAAAACCCTTCGCTTTCTGGATTTCGTCGACCAACGGAAACTGGACGAAGAGCCTCCTAAGGACAATCCGGAAGAGGCTGTTGCGGCGCAGGGTTCTGAACTGTTGAATCCTTCAGACGTGCCGAAGTCCGCGAGTGACTTTCAGGGCAAGCAGCCGCCGGCACCGGCGCCTCAAACCGACGATCTTGATGAAACTGCGAGCATTCTTTTGGTGCGCACCCCGGCCGAAGAAACTGCACGCAATGCCGCCGCAAAGCGCTCGACAGCTGACAGCTATGAATTTATTTTCCCACAGGAACCGCATGCTTCCGGCGCAGCTGTTTTCGCCGACCCGAAGAACCATCGTCGGTTTTGGATTGGAATGATTTTCCTACTATTTCTTTTAGTAACAATGGGTTGGAGTGCGTAATTCATCCAAAAAATGGCAACTGTACAGCCCATTCTCAAAACAGCCCAACTTGATGCTGAAACCGGAACGGTCGATCAGATCAATCAGGTGACTTTTGGCAATAAAGGTTCCCCGTTTCCTCAGCCTGCAACCGCATCCAGTGGCAGTAGTCTTGGCCCAGAATCCATTTTGTCACCATGTGACCGTGACCGGGTGCCTGTGCTCTCGGTCATGGCCAACAGCCATAACGGGCGCCGTGTTTTTGCATTTTTGCCATCATCTCCTGATTGGGCGCACCTGTCTTTGAAAAATGATTGTGGCGTCATTAATGTTCTGATGCCCGATTGGTATCGGGTGAACAACGCCGCGCCGCTGCTTGAAGTCAAATTTGACGATCCGGATGTGCGCGAATCGGTGAACACGCTGCTCGATTCCGAAACCACACAGTTGGAAATCCTGCCGGTAATTGAACTCAGTTCCAAAACTGACAAGAGGGGGTTTATTGGGCAACTGGCGAAAGCTGAATATCGGGATGCGTTAATAGGGAACATCCGGAAAACCGCATTGTCAGCCAGGGCGGGCGGCATGTGTATCAGTCTTGTCGGATTCAAGCCGCAGGACCTGAACAACGTAAAGCTGTTCGTTGCCGAATTGCGCCAGAACTTTTCAGACTCCCCTTTGTCCGTCTGCGTGGTTTCCGAAACGGCCGACATATTCAAAAACGCTCCCGATTTTTTGGCGAGCATAGACTACGCAGTGGTCAAGTTGTTTGACGAACCTTGGGTCGGGTCGCAACCGGCGCCATTGGCCGCACAGGATTGGTTCCAGAAACAAGCCGAGAAGGCTGTTCAATTGATCGGCCCGGAAAAACTGATCGTCGCAATCGGGAATCTTGCGGCCGATTGGACCTCTAATCGGCCGGTGCCCGAGATGATCAGCTATTCGGAAGCCGTAACACGGATTACCCGCGCAAACGCGCAAATCAATTTTTCCGCGACCGCGCTGAATAGTTTCAGCGCTTTTGTCGATAAGAATGGCCTGCGCCACCAAATATGGCTGCTCGACGCAGTGTCCGCTTACAATCAGGCCGAGGCACTCCGGGAGCTCGGCGTTTCCAACGTTGCGATCTGGCCGCTTGGGTTTGAGGACCCAACGCTGTGGCGGGTGCTCAATTCATACGCTGGCGGCACGGCGGAACTGGTGCAAAGCCTGAGTGACATCCAAATCGAAAACTACGTCAGCTATCGTGGTGAAGGCGCGTTTATGCGATACATATCAGAGGCCAGACCCGGAGTACGGCATGTAACGCTGGACAGTGAAAAGCACCTGATCAAAAACCAAAACTATCTTGAGATTCCCAAAGCCACGTCAATCGAGCGGTATGGCCGGGCAAGTCCGAACCAGATTGCGCTGACTTTTGATGACGGACCGCATCCCAGTTATACCAAGGCCATATTGGATACGCTCAAACGAACCAATACTCCGGCGACGTTCTTCTTGGTTGGGAAAAATGTGCTGAAGTCGCCCGAACTGGTTCAAAGGATGGTCGCAGAAGGACATGAAATCGGGTCGCATACGTTCTGGCATCCGCGGATGGACAAGATTTCACATTCGCGTTCGATCATAGAACTTAATTCAGTGCAGAAACTGATCAACGAAACCACGGGGCATGGCGTGGTCCTGTACCGCGAGCCGTTCTTGCGCGGCGACGGGCCGATCACCAACCAACGCGCCAAACCGATGCGGCTGTTACAATCGCTCGATTATATTGTGGCCGGAAGCGATATTGTGCCGCCGGATTGGGCCGGTTCATCATCAGATGAAATCGTTGCGTATGTGATGGACAAAGTCAGGAGCGGGGCAGGCGGGGTTATCGTCCTGCACGATGCGGGTAACGACCGCAGCGAAACCGTTGCCGCGGTTCCGGTGATCATAGAATCGCTTCGGCAAGAGGGGTACGAGATCGTCTCGCTGTCGGAAATGCTGGGGATGGAAAAGCTGGCCCTGATGCCAAAAGTTTCGCCCTCAGACGATATCATCAGCAGTGTTTCTTTCACCGTTGTCGCAAATACCTGGGATTTTCTGACGTATGTCTTCTGGGTGGTGATAGTGGTCGGAGCCGTCCGTTCGCTTGCCGTCCTGACCATGGCATTTATACGCAGGCCGCACCGAACATTCGGATACAAGCTGGAACCATCGGTGACTGTCATCATTCCCGCGTTCAACGAAGAGGTGGTGGTCAATGACTGCATCGAAAGTGTGCTGGCAAGCGATTATCACAATCTCAAGGCTATTGTCATCGATGACGGCTCCGGAGACGAAACTTTGGAAGCGGTTTTGCGCAAATATGGCGAACACCCGAACGTTCAGTTCATCTGTCAGCAGAATCAAGGGAAATGGCGTGCTCTGAACGCAGCGTACGGCGTCGTTGATACTGAAATTGTTGTATCCATCGATGCTGACACCCGGATCGGGCCTGACACCGTATCCAAACTGGCGCGCCATTTTAACGACCCAAAGATCGGCGCAGTGGCCGGGAAAGTGACTGTCGACAACCGCGTCAGTCTGCTGACGCGTTTGCAATCGCTTGAATATACAACATCGCAAAATATCGACCGGCTGGCGGCTGATCTGATCAACGGAATTCTTGTGGTTCCCGGAGCGATCGGAGCCTGGCGCGTCTCTGCCGTACGCGCGGCAGGACTCTATTCAGGAGCGACGCAAACCGAGGATGCGGATCTGACCATGGCGGTTATTCGTCAAGGTTATAAAGTCATTTATGAAGAATCCGCTGTCGCAGCAACCGAGGTTCCTTCGTCAATAAACTCATTGCTCAAACAGCGCTTACGGTGGTCGCTAGGGATGTTGCAGGGCAGTTGGAAACATCGCGGAGCCATTTGTAAAGGCAGTGGGTTGGGTTGGGTGGCCCTGCCTGACTTGGTTATCTATGGATATCTTTTGCCGATATTGGCACCGATTGCGGATTTGTATTTCTTCACTCTGATCTTCAACACGCTCGCGTCGGCGTATTCGAGCGGCGAGTTTGTGGTTAGCGCGCCGAATCAAACCTTGTTGTTTGCATATATGGTGTTGCCGTTGCTGGATGTTGTAACTTTGGTCGCGGCACTAAGAATGGACCGGTCCGAGAGTTATTGGATGCTGTTGCTGATTCCGTTCCAGAGGTTTTTCTATCGGCAACTGCTGTATTTCTCGGTTCTGCGTGCACTTCTGGTTGCTCTGACCGGCCGGCCTTCGCGGTGGGGCAAACTCGAACGCACGGGATTTGTCTCGTCCAAGGGAGCATAGCCCGGTGAACCGCAGACAGTTTTTCCAGTATTCAGCCGCTGTGGGTGGTGCGATCAGCCTGCCGGCGTTCGCTTTGGAAAAGCAGATACTTGCGCTGACCATTGTGTCCGGAATAACCCCGGCAACGTCCGTAGGTGGCTTGCGGGCCGTCTTGCAGGGGCTGATTTTCAGTGGGCTACCTGTTACCTGTGTTGTCCACACACAGACGCAGGACGGTGAAGATCTGCGCTACGACAGCGATCTGGCGCGAATGCTTCGCAAGTTCTTGCAGGAGACGCCGGGTCTTATAGAAATCGTTGGATTTGCTGACGGCCTTGGTGCTCAGGCTGCGCATTTCCAGGCGCGGACAGCGTTCAAAGTCAAAAGCCAGCTTGTGGAAGCATTGGCACTAAACCGCGCCAGCAACGCACCAAGCGGCTTCTTCCAAAGCCTGGCCTGTACAGCGATACCCCAGATGTCTGCACCAACGGGCGTGCGCACAGCCGGGTTTCGCAATGTTTTGGCAATATCCGGTGAAAATCAGCCGGTGGTGCCCAAAATTTGGGACAATGGCACGCTGCGGGTCTTTGGCGGAACATATACGGATGTTTTTTCGCCGGAGGCACTGGGGATCCGCTCGGACGGTCAATACCACAAGATCAGTATCCTGAATGCTGTTGATTTTGTGACCGTGCCGGATTCAAAATTGACCGCCGCAGCCATTGAATTTGCCGACGCAGCGGCACGCTTTGAAGGAATTGAGCGTGTCAGCAATCAACGATTGGCTGATCTCCAGTTGCGGGACAATTATGGCTTTCAGCGTGTCGTTAGCCTGCATTTGTTTGAACCGCTCCCCGGAAATGCCGATGAATTGCAAGGGTTTGAGGCCTTCAAGTCGGATCTTCGACGCATTAATATCCCTTTCAGTTCGGGCGTGAGTATACACACAAATCCGGGGGCTAAATCCGGCAGCGGATACTGGCTTGCAACCGAAAACGAGCTTTCTGTTGATACCGGAGACAACCAGTCCGGTGCTGAACAGTCGTTTGAATTTGAATGCAAATATCAGGCAACCAAAGTGTCCCGAACTTCATCCCGTGATCTTGTCGCCGGTATTGGTCTGACCGCCAATGAAGCGGATAAAGGCCTGCAGGGCGTGGATGCTTGCGGCCACTTAAGGCTGCCGATTGTGTCGGCCAGCGAGTTGCTGCAGTCTGGACCGACTCGTCAAAGGTTGTTAAATTCGACGCTCGATATGATCGTTGCTGTCTCGCCCGACTTGACAACGACCGGCGCTCAAAGACGTGCAATCCTGCGCATGCTCGACGGTTTCACCAAGGACTGGATTTCGAAATTTGTGCCGGTTCAGACCTTTGCGCAAACGATCTTACCGAAAAGCCCACTCATTTCCCTATATCGAAACACCGAAGCAGCTGCCAATAAAATTGCCCCTGACACGCGCGCATTGGACAGTGGTTTGCGGCAGATCTATCAGGAGGATGCCAAGGTGGCGTGGCGGTATTTTTCGCGTTTCACCAACCCAACTACCGGCCTGTGCCCGGCAACGGTCAATTTTTCGCCAGGCGGTAAGCGGCTGCATGAAACGGTTACCATGTGGGATGTCGGCAGCCAGATTCTGGCACTGATTGCCGCGATGGATATCGGGCTGATGTCAAAAAAGGATTTTCATCGGAGCATTTCAAAGATCATGCCTAATATTGCCGGCAGACGCACCCAGGGCCGCCTGTTGCCGCAAGGCTGGATCAGAACAGACAAACACCGTTGGGGGAACGCAAATTTCGATGGTTGCGACGCCGGACGGCTGTTGGCCGCGCTTTACAACCTCAAAAAGCATAAAGCGTTTACAGAAATAACAACTGATCTGGTGGCTTCCTGGGATTTGGACAAAGTCATTGTAGAGAAAGAAATCCAATCGGTTCTCAAAGGCGAGTTCAAATCGACCTACAGTTCGCAATGTGCGCATTATTCTGCTGTTGGCTTTCGACTGTGGGGATTGGATGTGGCGTCACCTTACGAGGTAACTACTCCGATGTCAGACTGCGACAGAAAAATGAAAGTGCTTGAATCAGTTTCCTCGATCAGCCCGATCGGGGCGGAACCTCTGTTGTTGGATGCTCTAGAATTTGGGCTGACGCCCGATACCGCCTATCTTGCGGACGTATTGTTTGCCGCGCAGCTTGAGGAATATGAAAAAACCGGAGTTCTGGTCTGTGCCTCCGAAGGTCCAATCGACCACGAACCCTGGTTCACCTATCAGGGTCTGAAATTTGACGCGGTTGAAAACAGGTGGATTATCGATACTGTTGGGCGCGAGGCGAAATACAAGACCCCTGAGTTCCAAACCGCAAACCAAGTGATCAGCGTCAAAGCTTCGTATTTATGGGCTGCGTACAATCCACACAGTTATTCAAATCGCTTGGTGGACTTTGTGCGCTCGACTGCAAAAACCAAAAACGGATTTGCGTCCAGTATCTACAGCACGACCGGCCGGCCGACCCAAAATTACTCTGATTTGAACACAAACGGCATAATTCTGCAGTCAATCGCCCGCATTCTTGCCAGCGATCCGGCACCGTAAAACCCTCACCGCATCCGATCCAGCAACAAGCTTGTCGCGCTGTTCAGCACCCCTGAAATCTCGCGCACTTCGCGCAGCACACGGTCAAACTCGACCAACGTACCAGTGCGGATTTCAGCAACCAGATCCCAGGCACCATTGGTGCTGTACAGCGCAGTGATCTCTGGGATGCCTCGCAATGCCCGGGTCACTGAACGCGACAGGCTGCCCTGCAATTCCACTGTCATAATGGCGCGGACTTCGGCTTCATCCTCGGAATCGGTGACGATGGTGAATTTGCGGATTACGCCGCCAGTCACAAGTTTGTCGAGCCGTTGCTTTACTGTGGTCCGCGACAGGCTCAAACGATGCGCCAATTCGGTAACCGAACACCGGGCGTCTTCTTTCAAAGCAGCCAGCAATGCACGGTCGGTTTCGTCTCGGTATGGCATCTACTTCTCATAATGATCAGAACATGTTTCTAAATGGTAATACTTTCCATCAATTTGGTCAATGTTTTGGCTTTAGAGCGTCACTTTAATCAAAGATACTCAATCGAATCAATCTCTCGGAGTACATCATGACCCAAACCTGTCACATCTTTGGTGCCCCAGTACAAAGCGGCGCTGGCCGCAACGGATGCGTAATGGGACCGGACGCAATTCGCACCGCCGGCTTGCCTGCAACTCTTGCTGACTTGGGCTGGGACGTCGTCGATCTTGGCGATGTGGTGATGGAAGAAGTGGTAGCCCCGGATTGCACCAACCCTGCCGTTCATCATCTGGCGGAAACCATTGGCTGGACGCAAGCTTTGGGAAAAGCCGCCTATGATGCGGTGAAAGCTAGCGACTTGCCAGTGTTCATGGGTGGCGATCACAGCCTGTCCTGTGGCACAGTCACCGGTGTTGCCCGTTATGCGGCCACACAGAACAGGCCTCTGTTTGTGTTGTGGCTTGATGCACATCCAGATATCCACTCGCCGCTGACCACTGGCAGCGGCAATCTGCACGGAACGCCGTTGGCATATTTCACCGGGCAGCCCGAATTCGACGGCTGGCCGAACGTAACTGCGCCGGTCGATACCAAGAACATCTGTATGTTGGGGTTGCGGTCGGTTGATAATGCCGAACGCCGCAAACTGGCGGAATTGGGTGTTGATGCCCACGACATGCGCTCGCTGGATGAAAACGGCGTTGTGGCTCCGCTTAGGGCATTTCTGGAGCGGGTTGTTGCTGCGAACGGTATGCTGCACGTTTCTCTGGATGTGGATTTCCTGGAACCGGGCATTGCTCCGGCAGTCGGCACCACGGTTCCGGGCGGCGCAACCTTCCGCGAAGCCCATCTGATCATGGAAATGCTGCATGACAGCGAACGGGTGACTTCGATCGATCTGGTTGAGTTGAACCCGTTTCTGGATGATCGCGGCCGCACCGCGATGCTGATGACCGACCTTTGCGCCAGCCTGTTTGGCCGCCGCGTCCTTGACCGCGAAACCGGAACCTATTGATATGACCACGCAAACTGCCCCGCAACCATCTCGTCTGGCAATGGTGCCATTTGTCTCTGTCGCCCATATGATGGAGCTGGTGAACAAACGTGGCATTGAAACCGTGCTGCGCGAACTGGCTGATGTGATCGAAGCCGATTTTCGTCGCTGGCCGGAATTTGACAAAACCGCCCGTGTTGCATCGCATTCCGATGAAGGTGTCATTGAACTGATGCCGACTGCGGATGCGGACAACTACGGCTTCAAATATGTCAACGGCCATCCCAAAAACATGAAAGAGGGTTATCAGACCGTGACAGCCTTCGGCGTTCTGTCGAGCGTGGCCAATGGCTATCCGATTCTGCTGACCGAAATGACTGTACTGACTGCGCTGCGCACCGCAGCGATGTCCGCATTGGTTGGCAAATACCTAGCACCCAAAGGCTCCAAAACGATGGCGATGTTCGGCAATGGTGCCCAATGCGAATTCCAGGCCATGGCGTTCAAAACGCTGGTTGGGATCGACACCGTGCGTTTGTATGACATTGACCCGGCGGCAACGGATAAGGCAGCAAAGAACCTTGAAAACAGCGGCTTAACCGTAATCAAATGCCGCTCGGGCGAAGAAGTGGTTGAAGGTGCCGAAATTATCACCACCTGCACGGCAGACAAACAATACGCCACCATCCTTACCGACAATATGGTCGGCTCCGGCGTACATATCAACGCGATCGGCGGCGACTGTCCGGGCAAAACTGAGTTGCACCGCGATATACTGCTGCGCTCTGACATTTTTGTCGAATACCCGCCGCAGACCTGGGTTGAAGGCGAGATTCAGCAGCTTGAAGCGGGTCATCCGCTGACCGAGTTGTGGCAGGTCATGCGTGGCGAAGCCGAAGGCCGCCGCGATGCCCGCCAGATCACCTTGTTTGACTCGGTTGGCTTTGCCATCGAGGATTTCTCGGCGTTGCGGTACATCTTGAGTCAGGTCAAAGACGCGGCTCCGCATGTCCTGCTGGATATGCTGGCCGACCCGGATGATCCGCGAGATCTGTTTGGCATGGTGAAGCGGGCGGTGGTCTAGCCCTATTCGCCGACAAATCTGAAGTTAGTGAAGCGGGCGGCTTGAATCTTGAACCGCCCGTTATCCGTGGCTCCAATCGTCCGGATCATCGGAATTGCCCGGCGACAGGCCGATGATGTCACCCTTGGCCGAACAGCCGAGCCCCAGAACCGTGCGGTTGGCATAGCTGAAATAGGCGGTCACCTGGTTGATTTCCAGAATATGCCCGTCGTCAAACCCGGCATCTCGCATTGCGATGATATCGGATTCCTGCAAATCGGCGGGTGCGCTTGTCAGTTTCTTAGCATAGTTCATCGCCAGTTTCTGACGCTTATCCAGTGGTGCGGCGTTTGGATTCCGCGTTTCGATAGCCGTGCGAATGGCATCCGCCTTTGCATCATTCCGCAACAGGCGTTTCAGCCCGGCAAAATGATGTTCGACGCAATAGTCACATTGATTGAGCGAGCTGACCCAGACGCCCAGAACCTCCAGAAACCATTTTGGTACGGTATTGGCCGAGTGATGCAGCACGTTTTTGTACAGCACCATATGCCCCTCCATCGAATGGGGGCGTAGGGAGTGCACCATCATGATGTTGTCGACGTTGTTATCCGGACCTTTGACGCGGTCATAAAGCTTGCGAAGCTTACCGGCGGATGCCTCGTAAGACACGCTTTTGATCCAGGGCATCACCTGATCCTCCCAAATGTGGAAGATTTAGGTTAGGGCAGGCGGATCGCCCCGTCCAGCCGGATGGTTTCGCCATTAAGATAAGCGTTTTCCACGATGGATCGCGCCAGAGCCGCGAATTCCGCCGGGTCTCCCAGTCGTTTGGGAAAAGTTACATCTGCAGCCAGCGCATCCCGCACTTCCTGCGGCATTCCGGCCAGCATCGGCGTCAGAAACAATCCCGGCGCGATGGCGCAACACCGGATGCTTTCACGCGCCAGATCTCGGGCGACCGGCAAAGACAAGGCAGCGATGCCGCCTTTGGATGCCGCATATGCCGCCTGACCTTTTTGGCCATCAAACGCCGCGACAGAAGCGGTGTTAACCACAACACCGCGCTCGCCGCTTTGGTTTGGTGTGTTCTTGGCCATTTCCTGCGCAGCAAGGCGCAAAACATTAAATGTTCCGATCAAGTTGACATTGACCACTTTGGTAAATCCATCCAGAGGATGTGCCCCATCGCGGCCCAGAGTTTTAGCGGCAATAGCTATTCCGGCACAATTAACACAGATCGACAGGTTGCCGAATTTTTCAACCACCCTCGCAATGCCTTTGGCGACGCTGTCTTCCTGCGTCACATCAACAGGGACAAACATTGCAGCACCCTGCAATTCCGTTGCCAGTGCCTCGCCGCGTTCTGTGTTCATGTCAAAGATGGCAACTTTGGCACCCTGCAAAGCAAAGTCCCGAACAGTTGCTTCGCCCAAACCTGAAGCACCGCCGGTCACGATGGCTACTGATCCTGATAACTGCATTCAATTGCTCCCAAAGAAATGAACGCTCGTTCACTAAACCATGACCTGTCTTTTAGCAACCGTTGGATCAAAATTCAGAAATCTTGCCCAACTTGTTCAGTAAATTGATCAGTTGCGGCTTGCCAAAACTCTCTTCCAAAGCGTCATAGATTTTTTTAGCAGCAGGCGCGATTTCACTGATCAGAACTTGTCCGGCCGGTGCCAGATGCACGATCTGTTTGCGTTTGTCGGTGGCGTGTTTTTCGCGCCGGATCAGGCCCCGTTTTTCCAGCGCCGCCAGAATTCGGGTCAGGCTCGGAGTCAACACAACACAGCGTTCACCCAATTCTGTCGGTTCTAGCGGACCGCTTTCCTGCAGCACCCGCAAGACGCGCCATTGCTGTTCCGTAATGTCGTGTTCCAGCAAGATGGGGCGAATGCGCTGCAGGATCGCCTCGCGGGCCCGCAGCAGCATGATCGGGAGGGATTCGTCGGTTTTAGCGAAAAATTTGTTCATTTGGCCCCAAGGTTGCTAACTTGTTCAGGACTGTAATGCAGAATTTTCGCCTTGGCGAGTGCTCGTGCGCTTTATCGCGGTAGGTGAATATTAAACTTCTCGCGGATCGCAGCATCGGTGACGGGATCAAATCGGGCAGACGAACGTTCCGCCAGAATCTCCTCCTTCCGCGCCGTTGCTTTCTCGAGCAGATCGGGTTTTTCCAGTTCAGCCCATTCCTTAGGCGAAGTCCGGTCCCCCAAAGCGGGGTATACGTAATCCGTTTCCATCCGGCTGAGCGTCTGGCTGGTACCCAGGTAATGCCCGGGACCACTCATGCAGACCTCGGCCATCTGGTCCAGCGCCAGCGTTTCGTCCGTCACTTCGATGCCACGGACACAACGCAGGGCCTGGCCGATCAGATCGTCGCTCAGGATCAGGGATTCATGGCAAAATCCCAGGAGCGAGGCGTGCATACCTGCAGACTCGTAAACCATGTTGAGCCCGGAAAGCCCCGCCATCACGTTTGAACACATCTGCTCCCATCCGGCCTGCATATCCGGCAGCTTGCTGTCGGAGGCTCCGCCGGCGGCTCCCCCCGGTACGCCGTAGAATTTGTGCATCTGGGCACAACCCGCACTCAGCAGCGCCTGTTCGCCGGATCCCACGGACATCGCCCCGGTGCGCAGATCAAGACCAAAGGGCCAGGTGCCGAAAATCGCTGGATGGCCCGGTTTGACGGCATTGACATAGACCAGACCGGCCAGGCATTCCGCCACAGCCTGCATGATTGCGCCGGCTATGGAAGAGGGCGCCGTCGCACCGACCATTCCGGCAGACAGTAGCAGCACCGGCATGCCGCCTTCGATGCAGAGTTCCATCACCTGACAGGCCTCAGTGGCAAATTTCATCGGTGGTACGACAAAACAGTTGGTGTTCGACACAAAAGGCCGCTCGCGCCATTTTTCCTCACCGCCGGCGATCAGGTGCAGCATTTCGAACGCTGGGGTCACGAAATTCGGCTCGGTAAAGGAGGTGCCCACGTGTTTGGTGGAGCCTGAACAGCAGGCGTAGATGGTGTTCAGGTCCATCTCGCAATTGTCTGGAATGTCGCGGCAAACCATCGGGCGCTGGATAAAATGGATGTTGTCGAGCGTGTTGCAGATACGTGCCGCATCATGCAGGTCCAGCACCGTCGACTCGCGATAGTCGCGGCCATGCACGTCGACCATATGCACGGCGGCACCGGCGGTGCCGTAGTGGACGCGGTGGCCTGATAACTCCAAGTCGGTCTTGCCGTCGCGGCTGTAGAGTGTGACCGAACGGTTGGCTTTGGCCAGCGCGTCTTCGACGAGCGTGCGAGGGAAACGGATGCGGCCATCGTCGCCCAAAATGCAGCCTGCCCCAGTCAGGTAATCAATTCCGCTTTGTGGCGCATCGGCGAGGCCAATGGTTTCCAGTGCATCAAGCGCTGCGCTGTGAATACGTTGTACCTGCGCGTCTGTCAGCGGCTTATAAGTGCCGCCCTCCATTCCGGGGCGGATGGGGCGGATATCTTCGGCGAGCGGCGCGGCGCGCAAGGCTTGGCGGGCAGCGCGGCCACCGGATCGACGGGTTTGGGTTGAGGACATGGGGTGGGCTTTCTGTCTGGATTGGGATGAAGGATCGGGTCAGCCCAAATGCGGCGACCCCCGCGCCGCACGCCCGCGATCCGCACCAATGGTGCGGGAAATCAGCGCTGTCATCCAGTCCAGAGTAATCATTTTTGGCCACTTGCTATGGTACGCTCTAGAAACGCTAGCCATGGCGCAATCGCTTGTCAAATTGCGGCCTGTCAGTCGTTTTCAGACCAGGATGGGCAAGAAAATGAAATTTTGCAGTCATTTTTCACCAACAGGATGCACGCAAATGTCAGTTATTAATGAATAAGTTTTATGTAAATTTCTGGAATATCCATACGGTTTTGGACCTGCTACGACAGATCAGTCAAGAAATGGTGAATTCCATGCCTGTCTTCATCTTTGTAAATCATGCACTGGCCCTTGGTGTTGAAATTGCGGTTCTCATAGGCGTTTTTAGGGCTGGATTGCGCCTGGCAGCACCAGCGTCGATCGGCTGGGCGCTTGCCTTTCTTTTCCTCATCGTCGTTGTTCTGCTTTGGGCACGATTTGCCGCCCCAACGTCGACAACGCGTCTTCAGATGCCGTGGCTGCTGTTCTTCAAGTCACTGGTATTTGTCACTGGTGCGGCGTCGATATGGTACAGTTTCGGTCCAATTCATGCGTCGCTATTCCTGGGTTGTGTCGCCGTGCATTTGCCACTGGCAACGCGGCTCGGAATCCTCTGATGCCAGGGCCGGATTACCAGCTGCCGCTTGCGCCGCCTCCACTGGACGACCCACCGCTAAAAGAACTGCTGGACGACGAGCTGCTGGATTTGCTTTTCTTTGGGATGATGACTTTTTCTGAATAACTGTGCTGGCAGTTCCGGCAATTGTAATCGACCCGCGCAATGCCTGTTGAACTGGTGGTGGCCGATGTGATCACTGTGCGTTCTGAATGCAGGGTGCGGAAGTTGCAATTCTTGCATGCAGAATAGAACGTAAACCAGTTTCGATAACCCAAAATCATCGTGTGGTCGTCTTCGACGCAATACCAGACGTCATAGTCCTTGGATTCCAAAGCCTCTTCAACCTGCTGGCCCTGAGTCAGGTAAAAGTCGTCCTTGGTTTCGTTCAGCCGGCGCATTTTACGGTTACAAAGGTCACATTTTCGCGGGCGGCGGCGAATGTGACGAAGCACCCCAAACGCGCTGCCGCCTAATCCCAGCAGGCCGAGTATCCAACTGACCCAGCCGCCCGACGTCGCTATATCCAGCGCGTTTTCACCTTCAAGTCGGGCACGTGACGAAAAAGTCGGTTTTCCTGCGTCAGTGAACTCCAATTTGGTACGTTTAATGGTTTCCACAACTCCGGATTCGATGCCTTCGGCATATCTGTCCTGCCGAAAGAAGGGGATGAAATGGTGGTCGATCACTCGTTTGACCCGATCGTCGAATATCGCCGGATACCCTGCGCCCAGTTCAATCCTCATATCCCGATCAGATTTTGCCACCAATACCATAATCCCATCGTTGCGCGTTGCATCGCCGACGCCCCAATAATTGAACAGATTGGTGGCAAAGTCTTCTATTGAGGGGCTGTTGCCATAGTCAGTCCGGCTGTGGATGGTCACCATTGTCATTTCAACACCGCGGTCAGCCTTGACCTGTTGTAGCGCCTGTTCGATCCGCGCTTCGGTCTCGGGATCAAGCAAGTCGGCAAAATCGTTGACATATACCGAGGTGTAATCGGGATAGGATTGCGCCATCGCCTGCGCGCCAAAAAAGACCAAAATGGCAAATATACTGAAAAGACGGTGCATAAGCAGCTTCCTGTTTGAATTCCGTCCTTTATCCAACGGCATTTGCATTTGATCAAGGTTTCGGTCACGGCTCGACAATATTGTGCTCCGCGTTATACCAGCGGGACGTGAAATTTCGGAGGTTCGCCATGGGCTCGCTGCTGGCATCACTTGAAAAAGCCGCAACCAAGTTGCGGCGCAAGCGGATTTCGCGGCAGGTGTTCGAGGCATTTGGAGGGGAGGTTCGTCACGGACCTTTCGCAGGCCTTAAATTGGGCGGCGATGCCAATACTTCGTCCGGCAACCTTGGTGCCAAAGTTTGCGGAATTTACGAACAGGTGCTTTTGCAGCGGTTACAGGAACTGGGGCCGTTTGAGGATGTTGTGAATTTTGGCGCGGCAGACGGATATTTTTCCATTGGATTGCTACAGGCCGGGCTGGCAAAACGCTCGATCTGTTTTGAAATGACTGAGCAGGGGCGTGATGCCATCGCCCGCAACGCGGCCGAGAATGGCCATACCCAAGCGGTAGAAATCCGTGGTATTGCCGACGATTCTGCCGGGCCGCAACTGCGCGAGCTTGGGTTTCAAGCCGCCAGCGGGCTGGTGCTGTGCGAAATTGAAGGCGCGGAGTTTTCGGTGCTATCTGAAACTGTTCTCGACGATATCAAAGGTGCGGTGATGGTGGTAGAATTGCACGACCGGCTGATGCCCGAAGGCAAAGCACTGCGCGCGGCGCTGATTGCGCGGCTGCCAAAAGAGGCTCACCACGAAATACTGATGTCAGCGCCACCGGATTGGCGCGGTATTCCCGAAATCGAGGCGATGTCTGATAACGACCGGGCTCTGGTTTGCTCGGACGGGCGCAAGGTCTTGGGTGAATGGCTAATTGTAACTTACTAGAGTGTTTTGAGATTAACCTGAAACATCTAAACACCCAGCCGCCTTAAGCAAATTCCGAAATCACATCATACGCCATCATCACATCATCGCGCGTACAGTCAAACTGCCCGGCCTGAAACCGGATCAGATATTTTCCGTCGTGCATTGTTTGAGTGAGATAAATACGGCCGTCATCATTGATTCGCTGCAACAATTCTGCAGTTTTATCATCTGGATCAGCGCCTTGCGGGGTGTATTGAAAGGTAAACAACGAAAAACGCAGGTCGGTGGTGATGGTAATATCCGGATGCGCCGCCAGCTTGTCATGCAGTTCCCCAGCCCATTTGATGTGGTTGCGAATACGCGTCCGCAGCCCCTCCAACCCATATGCCCGGATCAGAAACCAGATTTTCAGCGCCCGGAATCGGCGGCCCAATGGCACTGTCCATTCGTTGAAATTTGTCACCTCGTCATGGCCCTGGGTTTCCAGATAGCTTGGTCGCAAGGCCATCGCACTCAGTTGCGGCACCGGGTCCGCCAGAAACTGAACCGAACAGTCAAACTGCGCCCCCAGCCATTTATGCGGGTTGAAAACGATGCTGTCGCAGCGCTCTGCACCGGCCCAGATATGGCGCAGCTCCGGGCAGATCATGGCTGATCCGGCCCAGGCCGCATCGAGATGCGCGTAAAGGTCCTCAGCTTTGGCAATATCGAGCAGCGGTGGCAGTTGATCACAGGCACCGATTGACGTTCCCCCAATGCAGAGAACCAATCCCGCAGGAAGGTACCCCGCCGCCCGGTCTGCATCTATTGCTGCTTGTAGCGCCGCCGGGTTCATGGAAAAATCTTCGTACGTTTCAATCTTAACCAGGTTGTCCTGACCAATACCGGCCACCCAGCAGGCCTTATCGACAGAAGAATGCACTTGCGCTGATGTGTAGATCCGCAACCGATCGCGCCCGGTCAATCCGGTCTGGTTTCCGGTGTTGTGTAAAGCCCGCTCGCGCATGGTTAAAACCGCCGACAGCGTCGCCGAGGAAGCGCTGTCCTGAATGACGCCGCTAAAATCCTCTGGCAGCCCCAGTGCCTGTCGCAACCAATCCACCATCACCTGTTCAATTTCAGTGGCGGCAGGCGATGTTTGCCAGAGCATACATTGCGCTGCCATCGCATTGACCAGTTGATCTGCAATCATCGAGGCCGGGGCCGCATTGGCCGGGAAATAGGCAAAAAACCGGGGATGCTGCCAATGGGTCATGCCATCGGGCACAATCCGCTCGAAATCCGCAAAGATGGTTTCCATATCAATGGCGTGTTCAGGTGGGGTTGCGGCCAACCGCGCCGCGATTTCGCCCGGTTTTGTCTGCGCCCGGACCGGCTGATCCGGCAGGGTTCTGAAATAGGACTGGACCCATTGGCTGGCGCGTTCAGTCCATTTTGAATAGTCCTGGTATTTCATCGCGGCACCTTTGATAACATGTTAATGACTTTTCGCAGAAAAGCCACATGCTGGCAAGATGCCCTGGCAATGGGTCAGGAGTTTCCCAACAACCTGTCGATTTCTGCACCTGACGCAGCATTCCCCAGTTCCGAAAAATCGCCTTTGCTCAGTATCGCGCGTGCACCGCTCAGCATTGCGGCATGTGTCACCCGCGCCAACGCAGACCCAAGCGAAATTCGCGCGATGCCCATGTCGGCATAGTCCTGCCGCGTCAGTGCGGTGTAAACCGGACCGGCGGTCAGCACATTCACCGGCATTTCAATCTCGTTGCAAATTCGGCGCAGATCATCAACGGTTTCCGGCAAGGGCGCGTAAAGGCAATCCGCGCCCGCAGCCTCAAAGGCTTTCAGACGGCGCAGGGCTTCGTCGATACCATATTGACCGTTCATAATTCCGTCTGCGCGAGCTACCAGCACAAAATCACGTGGCAGGGCGCTGGTAGCTGCAACAGCGGCTTTGATGCGCTCGACTGCCAAATCAAATACATACGGCTCGGTGGTCGGAAAACTGGTGTCTTCAATCGAACAGCCAGCCAATCCAGCCTCACAGGCCAACAGGATGGTTTCCGCGACAGTCTCCGGCGCATCGCCATAACCGTTTTCCAGATCACCGGACACAGGCAACGGCGTGGCAGCCACCAGATCAGAGGCATGAGCCAGCGCCTGATCGCGGGTCACATTCCCCATATCGGGCTGGCCAAGCGTAAAGGCGTGGCCCGCAGAAGTGGACGCCAGTGCCTGCGCCCCCAAACCAGCCAGAACTTTGGCGCTGCCGATATCCCAGGCGTTGGCCAGAACAAACGGGTTACCCCGTTGGTGCAGGGCGCGAAATTCGGGTCCGGGGTCGTGGCGGGGCATGGTTTTCTCCTTCAATCCTGTTGGCTTTGGGCAAAAACTGCCAGTCGATGCAGGGCATCAGACAGCTTTTCGTCGTCAATGGTCAGCGCAACGCGAATGTGACCGGCGCTGGATTGGCCGAAACTCTCACCCGGCATCACCGCTATTTTTTCCTTGAGCAAGAGATTGGCAAAGTCCTGGCCAGACAGACCGGTGGCGCGGATATCCAGCATGACATACATCGCCCCTTGCGACGGGATCACCCGTATTGCATTGCAGCCTTTCAGCACTTCGCCGGCCAGATCCCGTCGGCGCCGAAACACTGCTGCTACAGTTTCCTCCACTTCAGGCCCTTGCGTCAAAGCGAAATAAGCGGCCTCCTGAATGAAGCCCGGCACGCCGTATGTGGTGACCGTCGACAGGTTGATCAGGTTTTCGATCACGTGTTTCGGCCCGATGACCCAGCCAATGCGAAACCCGGTCATGGCGTGGCTTTTCGACATGGAGCCGACAACCAGCGTCCGGTCTGCCATCCCCGGCAAAGAACGCGGTGACAGGTGCTCGCCGTCCCACACCTGCGTGTCGTAGACCTCATCGGACACCAACGTGATGTCGTGTTTTTTGCAAACTTCAGCGATGCTTTCCAGCGTCTTGCGGCTGTAGACCACGCCGCTTGGGTTGTTGGGTGTGTTGATCAACAGCGACTTGGCCCCGGCGACACGCTTTTCGATCTCCTCTGATTCAGGCTGGAAATTCAGCGAGGATCGTGTTGGCACCGCAACCGCCTTTGCGCCAATGGAGCGGATGCCGCCGGGATAGGTCGCGTAGTAGGGATCGCAGTAGAGCGCCGTATCACCTTCGTCGTGCAGTGCCACGTTGCAGGCAAACAGCGCCGCCTGACCGCCAGAGGTCACCAGCACGTTTTCAAAAGTCGTCGGCACGCCGGTTTGCCGCTCGACCCGCGCGGCAATGGCCTGTCGCAATCCATCCCAGCCCGGAACAACGGCGTAACCGGTGTTGCCGGAATGCGCACTCGCCGCCATCGCGTCAATAATCGACGGGTCGGTTTTCTTGTCATGCTCGCCAATGGTCAGTTCCAGCACATCGACGCCGGATTTTTTCATTGCGCGGGCACGGTAAAACACCTCCCAACCGTCAGAGCCGCCCTGGGTTATATTCATGATGCGGTTTGAGAGTTTCATAACAAGCCTCGCTGATTCCGGTCCGCGGACGGCACCAGTTTTTAAGGGATTTGGCAAGGGTCAGTTGACCGGTGCGAGCGAAGCCTGAAGTTTTTTCGTCAAACTGCCACGCACCGTCAGATAGGAGGTCCGAAACCGTTCGCGCAATTCGTCCGGGTCCATGGTGCCAAATGGAATGAACACCCAGCCACCGCGCGGCAGGTAAGGTGCTTTTTCAGCAACGCCCAGATCGATCAGCATTTCCGCCGTCCCGGCGTCGGCACATTTCAGCGTCACACCTTTGTTTGCGGTGCCCATGATGACATAGGATTTGCCACCCACTTTCCACACATCATGGCCGCCGCCCCAGGGGTCGGACACTTCGGAGCCGGGTAGATTACTGCAGAGTGCGTTGATTTCGTCACGAGTCATGTAGGGCAGGGTACGCGGGGCATTCTCTCCTTGCAATACACGCTCAATCCGCTATGCGTTGAGCCCATGAGAACAGAAAACTGCATCATTATCGGCTGCATTATCTGCTGACACACGTCACGCGGGCCGTTCTCTTATTTTCGATACAGAAACAAAGTGATAGGTCCGCGAGGCACAAGCGCGCGCGATTGAGAGACCTATGACCGAGATCAAGCTGTATAACACCAAGACCCGCAAAAAAGAGGTCTTGTCGCCGTTGGATGCCGATGACGTGCGCATGTATGTCTGCGGTCCGACGGTCTATGACCGCGCTCATATCGGCAACGCGCGACCGGTGATTGTTTTTGATGTTTTGTACCGGTTGCTGCGGCATGTGTATGGCGAGGATCACGTCACATATGCGCGGAATTTCACCGATGTCGACGACAAGATTAACGCGCGGGCGATAGAAACCGGGCGCTCGATCCGCGACATTACTGATGAGACTATCCAGTGGTTTCTCGACGATATGGGTGAGTTGGGCAATCTGGAGCCCTCTGTTGCACCACGGGCCACCGAATATATCGCTCAAATGGTGGTGATGATCGAAGAGCTGATCGCCTCGGGCCACGCTTATGAAGCCGAAGGTCACGTGCTGTTTGATGTGACGTCATATGAAAAATACGGCTCGCTGTCGGGGCGCTCGATCGACGACATGATCGCCGGGGCGCGGGTTGAAGTCGCGCCCTACAAACGCAACCCGATGGATTTTGTGATGTGGAAACCGTCTGTTGCGGACCTGCCGGGATGGGAGTCACCCTGGGGTCGGGGACGTCCGGGCTGGCACATTGAATGTTCGGCAATGTCAAAAGCGCTGTTCGGCGAAAAATTCGACATTCACGGTGGTGGGTTGGATCTGGCGTTTCCGCACCACGAAAACGAGAAGGCGCAAAGCTGCTGCGAGGCTGGCGAGGAGTCGTTTGCGCAGGTCTGGATGCACAATGAGATGCTGCAGGTTGAGGGCAAGAAAATATCCAAGAGCCTGGGGAATTTCTTTAGTGTCAGGGAGTTGCTGGATCAGGGCTATCCGGGCGAAGTGATCCGGTTTGTGTTTTTGAGCACGCATTACCGCAAGCCGATGGATTGGACGGAGACGAAGGCGAAGGAGGCAGAGGCGACGCTGAGGAAGTGGCGGGAGATTACAAAAGGAGTCACTGTTAATCGTTTTGCGAATAATGAAAACACTGAAAGGTGGGGAATTATCGATGCATTAGCAAGTGACGTGAACACACCCCGAGCGTTGTCCCGGCTGCATGCGCTCGCCGATATCGCTGAACGCGGAGAACCACATCGTAGGTGGTTAAAAGAAGCGGCAAATATTCTTGGATTGTTATCAGATGAGATGGGTGATTGGGCAAAAGAACCGGAAGTAGAAGAAAAGGTGGTAGAACTGATCGAGGCGCTGCTTGCGGACCGTAATGCGGCTCGCGCCGCAAAAGATTTCGCCCGCGCTGATGCGCTGCGCGACGGGTTCGCTGCCGCCGGCGTACAGGTGAAAGACACGGCTGAAGGGGCGGTCTGGGAACTGGCCCCGGAATTTGATGCGGCCAAGCTGGAGGCCCTCAAATGACACATACGATTGCCAATGTTGTCACACCGACAGGGCAGCGCTCGGACCTCGGGGTGGGCGAGAAGCGCCCTCCCCGTGGGGGAGGTCCGGCCGCTGCCCGTGCCGCAAGCGACCCAGCCGGTAACATCCTCAGCATCATCACCCGACTTGTTCGGGTGATCTCCCAGCCACACGAGATTGCCCGGATAAACCGCGCAATGACGTTTTGTTTCGGGAGTGCAGCCCATGCCTAAGACCCGACTCTCCCTGTTCGATACCACCCTGCGCGATGGCCAGCAGACCCACGGTGTTGACTTCTCGAGCGAAGACAAGCACCGCATCGCAGCGGCTCTCGACAGTCTTGGCATCGATTATATCGAAGGCGGCTGGCCCGGTGCCAACCCAACCGACAGCGAGTTCTTCGACGTGCCGCCAAAGCTGAACACCGCCACTTTCACAGCTTTTGGCATGACCAAACGCGCCGGACGCTCCGCTGCCAACGACGATGTCCTCGCTGCCGTCCTCAACGCCAACACACCCGCTGTCTGCCTCGTAGGCAAGACCCACGACTTCCACGTCACCACCGCGCTGGGCATCACTCTCGAAGAAAACCGCCAAAACATCGTCGGCAGCTTCGCCCATATCAAAGCCCGGGGCCGCGAGGGCCTGTTTGACTGCGAACATTTCTTTGACGGGTATGCTTCAAACCCCGATTACGCCCTGTCCTGCGCCAAAGCCGCCTATGACGCCGGAGCCCGCTGGATCGTCTTGTGCGACACCAATGGTGGCGCGCTCCCCAATCAGGTCGCCGAGGCCACCCAAGCGGTGATCGCCTCCGGCATCCCCGGCAGCCACGTCGGCATCCACACCCATAACGACACCGAAAACGCGGTCGCCAATACGCTGGCCGCCGTCGACGCCGGTGCGCGGCAAATCCAGGGCACGCTGAACGGCCTCGGTGAGCGCTGCGGCAACGCCAATCTGATCACCATCATCGCCGCGCTGGCGTTGAAAGAACCTTACGCCAGCACCTACGAAACCGGTGTCAGCGAAGACAAACTGCAACAGTTGACCCAGGTCAGCCGGATGCTCGACGACATCCTCAACCGGGTGCCCAACAAATTCGCCGCTTTTGTCGGCGCCTCGGCTTTCGCCCACAAGGCGGGCCTGCACGCCAGCGCCATTCTCAAGGATCCGGCCACTTATGAACACATCGACCCGGCGAGTGTCGGCAATCAGCGCATCATCCCGATGTCCAATCAGGCCGGCCAGTCGAACCTCTTAAAACGCCTGTCTGATGCCGGGCTGGAAGTTAAAAAAGGCGATCCGCGCCTCAGTGAAATCCTTGACGAAGTGAAACGCCGTGAAGACGAAGGCTACGCCTATGATGGGGCCCAAGCCAGCTTTGAACTTGTCGCCCGACGCATCCTCGGCCAACTGCCAAAATTTTTTGAAATCAAACGCTACCGGGTCACAGTTGAACGCCGTAAGAACCGGCATAATGAAATGGTTTCGATTTCAGAAGCGGTGGTTGTGGTGAAAATCGGCAAAAACAAAGTGTTGTCAGTCAGCGAAAGCATGGATACTGGAGGCCACGACCGCGGCCCGGTCAACGCTTTGTCCCGAGCGTTGGCCAAAGACCTCGGCCCGTATCAGGACGTGATCGACGACCTGCATCTGGTGGATTTCAAGGTCCGCATAACCCAGGGCGGGACCGAGGCCGTGACCCGCGTCATCATCGACAGCGAAGACGGCCAGGGGCGACGCTGGTCCACAGTTGGCGTGTCGCCTAACATTGTCGACGCTTCGTTTGAGGCTCTGCTCGACGCGATCAACTGGAAACTGATCCGCGACGGAGCGAAACCGATGTGAGCATTGAGGCCTGCGCTGAACTGGTCCAACGCGGCGATCCCGACCGGTTTCTGTCTGCCATGACTGCGCCCTCTGATCAACGCGGTGCGCTGATGGTACTCTACGCCTTCAACCTCGAAGTCGCCCGCGCACCCTGGGTCACCAAAGAGTCCATCATCGCCGAAATGCACCTGCAATGGTGGCGCGATGCCATCGCAGAAATATACGACGGCAATTCCGTACGCCGCCACGAGGTTGTCACCCCCCTCGCAGAGGTCATCGTGGAGCAAAATTTGCCACGAAAGCTGCTGGATGTGATGATCGACGCGCGGCGATGGGACATCTATCCCGAACCACATCGGGATCAGAATGCGTTCGATACCTACGTCCGCAACACCGGCGGCAATCTGATGCTTCTGGGCTGTCTGGCGCTGGACGCCGAACTGAACCCGCAACAGCTCGAAGCCGTCAGGGATTTTGGATTTGGCGTTGGCGTCGCTGCGATGCTGCAGGCGGTTCCGACCTTGAACGCCAGAGGCCGGGTTGCCCTGTTTGATGAATCCCCCACCGGGATCGCTGCTTTGGCCGAAAGGGCGCTGAAAATCCGCCGCCAAGCCCGTCCGACACTGAAATCTCTGCCCGCCGCAATCTCACCTGCCTTGCGCGCAGGTTGGCTGGCAGATGGGGTGCTGCGAAGAGCCAAAGCCAAGCCCCATCGTGTGGAACTGGGCCAACTGGAACCGTCGCCGGTGGTCAAAAAGTTGAATTTGTTGTGGAAATCAGCAATTGGTGGTTTCTAGCGGTAAACTTTAAACAACTTTCTCCCGCCGCACCGCCAACCAGATCAGCGATCCAATGGCCAGCACCAGGAATGGCACCATCGCCAGATTGACCGATATCCAGCCCTCGACTGGCGATCCGCCGGAACAGTTCATCAACCCGCCAGAGCTGATCGAAGCGACAGTCACCAGCCCAAACACCATAAAGTCGTTCATGCCCTGAACCCGGCCGCGTTCTTCAGGCGCATGTGCGCCCGCCAGCATCGACGTTGCGCCGATAAAACCGAAATTCCAACCGATGCCCAGCAGGATCAGAGCGACAAAGAAGTTACCAAGGCCGATACCCGACAGGCCGACAAGTCCCGCTGCGGTCAGAATTATCAGGCCGATGCCAAGAATTTTTTCGACCCCAAACCGGGCAATCAGATGTCCGGTAAAGAAGCTGGGCGCAAACATCGCGAGCACATGCGCGGTCACGACATCTGCCGCCGCGTTCTGGCCAAAACCGCAACCAACCACCGCCAAAGGGGTGGAGGTCATCACCAGATTCATCAGGGCGTAAGACACCATGGCGCAGATGATCGCCACCGTAATGCGCGGGGTTTTCAACAATTCCCAGCGGCTGCGCCCAGTGATTGCAACGCTGGACTCCGGTTTCACCAGCGGAATTTTCAGAAACACAAACAGAATTGAACCTATCACATTTATCGCAATCACCGTCAGATACGCACCCAGAAACGGCACCACCAACGCATCAGAAGTGGCTTTGACAAGTTGCGGGCCGATGACCGCAGACAGCAACCCGCCCGCCATAACATATGAAATGGCCTTGGGCCGGAATTCGTCGCTGGCCAAGTCGGTTGCGGCGAAACGGTAAAATCCTTGCGCCGACATATAGATGCCAGTAAAATATGACCCGATCAGAAAGACCGCAAACGATCCCAAATAAAGACCATATGCACAAATCACGGCGCCAGTCGCCCCGCCTGCGGCTCCGACAAAAAATCCGGCTTTGCGGCCAAACCGTTGCATAAACGGGCTGAGCCAGGGCGCGGTGGTCATCGACCCAAATACAATCAGCGAAATCGGCAAAGTCGCCCAGCAAACATTGGTGGCCAGCGATTGCCCGGCCAACCCGCCAATGATGAAGATCATTGGCATCTGAGCGCCCAGAAACGCCTGTGCAATCACCAGGATCACAACGTTGCGTTTTGCAATGCTGTCAGAAGTCGTCGTCATATCGCCAGCGGTATCCGGGAAACCCGGGCTTGCCAAGCGGTTTAATCCGCCCGGTCGATCACATGTGCGAAGCTGCCGCTGACCCGGCCAGATTGCAGACCAAGATCCGGCAAGGCAACGCCTTCCGCGTCCTCGGCCTGAAACAGCGTCGCACCGTCCGCTTTTAGGGTCGTCGCATAGTGAAACTCATGCGCAGCGAGGGGCATCCGCCAAGGTCCGCCTAACGGTGACAGAGTGCGATATCCCAAATGCAGTTTGCGTGCTGCAAAGCTCGTCTCCAGTCGCAGCAGTCCGGTCATCGCGTGCCGGTTGCCATCGGCATCAATTAAACCGTCGCCCAAAACCATATACCCGCCGCACTCGCCGTAAATCGATGTCGCGGTGCGTAAGCCGTTCAGAAACCGGCTATTTTCCGCAAGCCGCCCGGCATGCAGCTCGGGATAGCCGCCGGGCAGAATGACAAGGTCCGCCTTGGCAGGCGCTTCATCGGCCAGAGGTGAGAACAAGCTGATTTCGGCACCGGCGCTGCGCCAGGCCTCCAGTAAATGCGGATAGGCAAAGGCAAAAGCCGGATCACTTGCAATCGCGATCTGCTGTGCCGGAGGCGGCAGAATAGGCACATTTTCCGTTGCCTCAACCATCGTCTCGGCAAGCGCCATAACCGTGTCAACGTCAACCGAACGCTCCACAACGCCAGCGGCAAGATCAAGAAACGCTTCAAGGTCTTCCCGCTCGTGAGCTTGGACCAGCCCTAAATGGCGTGAAGGATTATGCAGGTCCTGATCACGATAAACCGCGCCCAGAACGGCCAGTTCCGTCCGTTCCAGCGCCGTGCGTAACATGCGCTCGTGCCGCTCGCTTCCGACTTTATTCAGAATCAAACCGGCCACATTGAAATCCGCCATATTGGCAAAACCTGTGGCTACCGCAGCCACCGACTGCGCCTGATGGGAGACGTCCAGTATCATGACAACTGGAATATCCAGGATTCGCGCCAGATCGGCAGTTGCACCTTTGCCATAAGGTGGTGCCCCGTCAAACAGCCCCATCGCCCCCTCGATAATCAGGGGCGTATCTCCGGCAGCCAACTCTCGGATACGCTCAGGCTGCATGGCCCAGGCATCAAGGTTGACGCATTCTGCGCCCGAAGCCGCCGCGTGAAACCTCGGATCAATGTAATCCGGCCCGCTTTTCGCGGAACGCACGGCGACACCTCGGTTCCGCAACGAGCGCAACAATCCCAAAGTGATCATGGTTTTGCCGCTGCCCGATCCGGGTGCGGACAGGATCAGCCCGGTCACGACGCCTCTGCCGGTCGCCCGCGACCCAGCGGGTCTGTGTTGCGCGGCGGCAGGCCTTCGATCATCGACATCCAGTCAAGCGCCTGGCGCATCAGTACCGAGCGCCCGACACAGATGATCGCGGGCGGCTCCAAACCTGCGGTTATGATATCCGATACAATCGCGCCCAGTGTTGTCTCCAGCACTATTTGCTCCGGCGTCGTGGCTTGGGTGACAACCGCCACCGGCTCATCCGCCGGACGTCCCGCTTTCAGCAGTTCAACGGAAATCCGCCCGATATGTTTCATCGCCATATACATCACCAGCACTTGCGACCCGTCCGAAATCGCCTGCCAGTTGAGCGACGAAGGCGTTTCACCGCTCTGATCGTGCCCGGTGACAAAGGTCACCGACTGGTTCACGTCGCGGTGCGTCACCGGAATACCCGCATAGGCCAGCCCGCCGATGCCTGCCGAAATGCCTGGAATAATCCGGATCGGAATGCCGTGCTGCACCAGCGTCTGGCCTTCTTCGCCGCCCCGCCCGAACACAAACGGATCACCACCTTTCAGCCGCAAC
Source organism: Amylibacter sp. (assembly GCA_965237555.1). GTDB lineage: Bacteria > Pseudomonadota > Alphaproteobacteria > Rhodobacterales > Rhodobacteraceae > Amylibacter. The sequence goes on along the minus strand of OZ250147.1, from coordinate 2,463,762 downwards.
ACCCGCTTGCCAGCCTTGGCCAGATCAACCAGCCGCAAGGAAATATCCCGCTGTTTTGCCGACGGTTTGCCACCGCGTTTGCCGGCATAAATCCGTTCTGCTTCGGGACTGGCCCAATCCAGAATCCGGTCCGCGACCAAAGCGTCATACACAATAACATCGGCCTGCCTGAGCGCGTTCAGCGCATGTAGGGTCAACAACCCCGGATCACCCGGACCGGCACCACACAGCCAGACCCAACCGGGCAACAGTTCTGGCCAGTCGGAAGGGGGGAGGGGATTCGGGTTGGTCATGGCTGACTTATGACGGGAACGCGGCAAGTTTCCAAGCGTCCAAGCGACAGATCTCTGCCCGATTGCGCTCTAGAGCTGATACATATTGCCCAGTGCGGTCATCGCTTCGCTCAGGATCGCCCGGTCCGGCATTTTTTCAATATCTTCTGCCACGCTCGCAGCATTAAACGCCATGACCACCGGCGTGCCGCTGTATTTGGCGATATTCACCCACAGCGAAAACCGCCCGCGATCCGGGCCGATATATCCCAGAAAATCCGCGTCTCGATCCCAGAAAACACGGTCGAATTTCAAATACACCTTATCCAACAGACCCATTCCAAGCCTGCCTATCGCATCCAGCTTTCGGACAGGAAGAGCGGGCGAGAACCGGATCTTGCCTTGCTTGAGCACGCCAAGCGGAACGGTGACAATCACAGCATCAAATTCGGTCGATTTGCCGCGCGACATAACCGTGACAAGGTCTGTTCTGTGGTCAATTCTATCCACTGTTGAATTCAGTTGCACCTGATAATCGCCTTGAAAATACGCGAGCAACTGATCGTACCCGTCTGGAAACAGGACATCGCCGCCAAATGAAAAAGAACCTTCCTGCTCAGCCTGGGGCGACAAGTCAGCGACATCTGCAGCGTAGTTGGCTTCAATTTCGGATATTTCGTAGAACGACTTTGGGACCTGCCCAAGAGGAACATTCTGCCCCTCGGAGTTGCGAATATCGACGTTTGAATAGTTGCTGGAAACCCGCGTAACCCCAAGTTTGTTTGAAATCCGGGTTAATGGATTACGCAGTGTCCCATGAATCCACGATGCACCCAGATCAACGGCGGTTCCGAGCGAACGGTCAGTCCAGACCCGCCCGCCGAGTCTGCCTCTCGCCTCATAAACCGTCACCTGATATCCGTCATCCGCCAGCATTTTGGCCGCTGCCAGCCCGGAAAACCCCGCTCCGATAATTGCAACGCGCATTGCTGAGGTGCGTTTGATTTCTTTGGCGGCCCGCTGACCCGATAGCAACGCACCATGAACAGTGGCTGGGTATCCGGGATGTGTTGCCTCGCCCGCAAAAAACAGGCGACCGTGGATCGGCGCAGCAAGGTCTGCGCGATGTGCGGGTTTGGAACCTTTGGCCAGATATGAATAAGAACCGAGCGCAAACGGATCCTGGCGCCAGCGGGTAATGATGTGGCCGACAGGGCTCGGAATGTCGCCAGCGGCCCGCACGACATGGGGCGTAGCCAAAGCAGAAACACTTGCGGCCGCTCCAAGCGAGATGGCCTCGCGTCTTGAAAATTGCCTGTCGTCTGCCATCTGGAGCCTCCGCCTAAAAAATTCTCCTTCGAACTATGTGGTGCCACATCACGGTGGGCGCAAGTATTCAGGCAAATTCCTCAATTGGCCTTGGCATTTTTCATCCCTATAGTCGCGCCGATGACACGCAAACCTGCATCCGATTTGCGCCGTGGCTGGACCACCGGTGCCTGCGCGACAGCCGCCACCAAAGCGGCGCTGATGGCGTTCTGGGGTGGGGCGTTTCCGCGCGAGGTGCAGATCATCTTGCCCAAAGGTGAAACGCCGGTGTTTCCACTGGCGCAGCAAGCCCGAGGCGAAGGCTGGGCCGAAGTCGGCATCACCAAGGACGCCGGCGATGACCCTGACGTTACCCACGGAGCCCTGATTGTTGCCCGGGTTGCGGCGTCCAGCGGCGGTGTGGTGTTCAAGGCCGGTGATGGCGTAGGCACCGTGACCAAAGCCGGTCTTCCCATTGGTGTCGGTGAACCTGCGATAAATCCGGTACCACGCCAGATGATGACCGGCGTGGTAGAAGAAATGGCAGCGCAATTCGGCCAACCTTTAAACATCGAAATCACCGTCTCTGTCCCAGGAGGTGCCGAGATTACCAAGAAAACATGGAACCCGCGCCTTGGTATCGTCGGCGGCCTGTCAATTCTCGGCACCACGGGCATCGTGCGTCCGTTTTCCTGTTCCGCCTGGATTGCATCGATCCATAGCGGTGTGGATGTAGCCCGGGCAGCGGGGCAAACCCATGTCGCAGGCTGCACCGGCTCGACCTCGGAAAGCGTTGTGCAAGCGCTCTATGATCTGCCGGATTTCGCCATGCTGGACATGGGCGATTTTTCCGGCGGCCTGCTGAAATACCTGAAAAAACACCCGGTACCGCGGGTCACAATCGGTGGCGGGATCGGAAAAATCACCAAGCTGGCGCAGGGGGCAGTTGATCTGCATTCCAGCCGAAGCCAGGTAGATTTTGCGGCATTGAACAGATTATCAACGTCGTTGGGATTGAAGGAGGTCAGTAACGCGAACACCGCGCTGGAAGCGATTGAAATAGCGGGATATTCTCTTGCAGCGGCGGTGGCAGAAGAGGCGCAAATCCGAGTTTTGAATCAGCTTGGGAACACTGTGGAACAGGTCGGAATTGTCGTCATAGATCGCGCCGGAACCATATTGGGGCGGGCCGGATGACGCAGAAAATTCTGTTGCTGGCAGGCACATATGAGGCCCGCGAACTGGTTTCAGCGCTGGGTGGAAACGACGCTTTTGAAGTTGTCGCCTCGCTCGCCGGTGCCACCCGCGATCCTCTTGATCTGGGCGTCGATATGCGGTCGGGAGGCTTTGGCGGTGCAAAGGGGTTGCAAAACTATCTGTGCGCCGAACATTTCGACATCCTGCTCGACGCAACCCACCCTTTTGCCAGCCGGATGACCGCCACCGCTGCGAAAGTTGCGCAGAGCCTCAACATGCCGCACGCCGTCGTGCAACGCCCCGGTTGGAACCCGCAACCCGGCGACACCTGGCATTTTGTCGATCAACTGGAACAGGCCGCCGACCTGATACCCCCCGATGCCACAGTTTTTCTCGGCACGGGCCGGCAAACCTTGATGGCCTTCGAAAACCTGACCGGCCACAAGCTGATCTGCCGTCAGATCGACCCCCCGGATGGGCCGTTCCCCTTTCCCAACGGCCGGTTCGAGGTCGGCCGCCCGCCGTTTTCCATCGCCGATGAAATAGCGTTCTTCACCCGCGAACGGATCGATTGGCTGGTGGTGAAGAATTCTGGTGGCGACAAGAGCCGCTCCAAACTGGACGCGGCGCGGCAGCTGGGCCTACCGGTGATCCTGCAACGACGCCCGGCGCTGCCGGAGACAACGGTATTTTCTTCCGTAGAAGAAACTCTCAACTGGTTGAAAGAATTGTCATAATGGTCGGGCGCATCATCGAAACTATGGATTGTGTTGCCGAAGGTGCTGCTTTTCTGGCCGATCTTGATCCACGTTTCAAAGCCGCCTTGGAATTGACCGGCACCCCCCCTTTGCGCCGCAGCAAAGACGGCTTCGAACCTTTGCTCAGCGCGATCTGCAGCCAACAACTCTCCGTCGCTTCAGCCAGCGCCATATGGAGCCGCCTTGAAGCAGCTGGTCTGATTACAGCGGAGGCAATACAAGCAGCTTCCGACGAGGATATCCAAAATTGCGGCATGTCGCGCCCGAAAACCCGCTACGCCCGCGCCTTGGCCAGCCATCCCCTCGATTACATTGCACTCAGATCAGCATCTGACGCCGATGTCATCACTACGCTGATCGACATCAAAGGTATTGGCCACTGGACTGCGGAAATCTACGCGATGATTTCCCTCGGCCGTGCCGACGTCTTTGCCAGCGGTGATCTGGCCCTACAGGAGGCGGCAAAAATCCTGTTTGACTTACCAGAACGTCCTAGTGAAAAGGCCATGGCGGACATGGCCGAGCACTGGTCACCCTGGCGCGGCGTCGCAGCGCGGCTGTTGTGGGCCTATTACCGCGTTGCCAAAAACCGTGAGGGGATCAAGGAATGAGTTTGCTGGAAAGCCAGCGCCGCAGTGCAAAGTCGGGCAATGCCAAGTCATTGGTCATTTTTGTCCATGGCTATGGCGCTGATGGCCGCGATCTGCTGTCGATTGCAGATGTGTTGGCTGACCATATGCCGGACACCGTGTTTTATGCACCCGACGCGCCAAACGCCTGCAAAATGAATCCGATGGGTTATGAATGGTTTCCAATTCCCTGGATTGACGGCTCCAGCGAACAGGCGGCGCTGGCCGGGATGGCAGAATCTTCGGAAACTCTCGATAGCTGGTTGACCGACACCATAAAAGCCGAGGGGGTGACACCGTCGCAAACCGTATTGTTCGGATTTTCTCAAGGCACAATGATGAGCCTGCACATCGCGCCGCGCCGGACGGAACCATTGGCTGGCATCGTCGGCATTTCGGGGCGGTTGATGCAGCCGGAACGGCTGGGCGCGGAGACAGTCAGCAAACTGCCGATCCTGCTCATTCATGGTGACATGGACGACGTTGTGCCTCCATCCTCAATGCCGGAAGCGGCGGATGCGCTTACGCAAGCAGGATTTGAGGTCTACACCCATACATCCAAAGGAACCGGCCATGGCATTGCGCCGGATGGTCTGGGGATGGCGTTGCAATTCATGAAGCAGAGGTTGGGATTGGCTAATCAGAACCATCGGATAAAGGTCGATGATAAATGATTGCGTTCGCCTTCTATCTGATGCTTGGATTTTTCATCGCGCACGAAGTTGATGCGGTCAGTAAGCATGAATGGCGCTTATTTCCGGTTTTGCGAGGACTGAATGATGATTTGGCCAGGAAGTTGTTCATCTGGTCACACCTTCCAATGCTTGCCGCGATTTTCTGGCTAACAGCGGGTCAATCGAATGGCACCATTGCAAAGTCGCTGTCAGGGTTTGCAATCGTGCATATCGGCCTGCACTGGTATTTTCGCAACCGCCCGGCTTATGAATTTAACACATTGGGGTCGTGGACACTGATTGTGATGGCCGGGGCGTTTGGAGCAATTCACTTAATTGCGGGCTTTGTTTAGGCTCTCATAGCGCCCGCCAGCCGATGTCACTTCTGTGAAACCCGTCCGCCCAGTCAATCTGATCAACCGCCGCATATGCGCGGTCACGGGCTTCCTGCAGCGATGCGCCCCGCGCGGTCACGTTCAAAACCCGTCCGCCAGTGGCCAGAGTTTTGTTGCCATCAGATTTGGTTCCCGCATGGAAAACTTGCAGGTTGGTATTGGATGCTACTGCCTCCAATCTCTTGATCTCGCTGCCTTTTTCATAGGCGCCTGGATACCCTTTAGCCGCCAGAACCACCGTCAGCGCATGATCTTCAGCCCAGTTCAGCTGGGTTTGATCCAGCGCCCCTTTGGCACAAGCCAGCATGACATCAAGCGCCTGCGCGCCCAGCCGCATCATCAGAACCTGGCACTCCGGGTCGCCAAAGCGCACGTTGTATTCCACCAGTCGCGGTTGGCCGTCCTGGATCATCAGACCGGCGTAAAGCACCCCCTGATACGGTGTCCCGCGCCGCGCCAGCTCGTCCACTGTTGGCTGCACGATGTCATCAAGCGCCTTTTGCATCACCGCAGCATCCAGTACCGGCGCAGGAGAATAAGCACCCATGCCACCGGTATTCGGCCCGATGTCACCGTCATAGGCGCGTTTGTGATCCTGAGCCGTGCCCATCGGCAGCACCGACTTGCCATCGGTAAGGACAAAGAAACTGGCCTCTTCGCCCTCCATAAATTCTTCGATCACAACCTCGGCACCGGCATCGCCAAAAGTGCCGCCAAACATCTCGTCAATGGCTGCCAGGGCGTCGGCCTCACGCATCGCAACGATCACTCCTTTGCCCGCTGCCAAACCGTCGGCCTTGACCACAATCGGAGCCCCCTGTTGACGGATGTGGTCTTTCGCGGGTTCGGTTGTTGTGAATCGCGCATAGGCCGCTGTCGGCGCGCCGCAGGCATCGCAAATCTCTTTGGTAAAGGCTTTGGACGCTTCAAGCTGCGCTGCGGCAGCGGACGGGCCAAAGGTCAGAATTCCCATATCACGCAGCACATCTGCGACGCCCGCCGCCAGCGGCGCTTCAGGTCCCACAACCACAAAGTCCACAGCGTTTTCGGCGCAAAATCCTGCCACCGTGCCGCCATCGTTGATGTTCAGTTCGCAGCAATCTGCAATCGCAGCCATGCCTGCGTTTCCCGGTGCGCAGATCAGCAAGTCACATTTCGGGTTCTGTTTGATCGCCCAGGCCAGCGCGTGTTCGCGCCCACCGCTGCCCAGAATAAGGATGTTCATGGGAATTCGCCGCTCCTGCTCTTGGCCTTCCTAAGCCGCCGTTCTAGAGTTGTGACCAACAAACCGCAAGTGAGGCAGAGCGCACCCATGTCCGACCTGATCGACGGCCCCGAACCGGGACAAAATGCACCGGAATTCAGCGTTTCGGAAATCTCCGGCGCGGTGAAACGGATGATCGAGGGTGAGTTTACCCACGTACGTGTCCGTGGCGAAGTCGGAAGGGTGTCGCGGCCTGCCTCGGGGCATCTGTATCTCGACCTCAAGGACGACCGCGCAGTGCTTGCCGGGGTGATCTGGAAAGGCGTTGCCAACCGCCTCCGCACCCGCCCGGAAGAAGGCATGGAAGTGGTCGCCACCGGCAAACTGACCACATTCCCGGGCCAATCCCGCTATCAGATGGTGATCGAAGATATCGCACCCGCAGGCGTCGGGGCGCTGATGGCGATGCTGGAAAAACGCAAGAAAACACTGGCAGATGAGGGGTTGTTCGATGCGGACCGCAAGCGCCCGGTTCCCTTTCTGCCCGAAGTGATCGGCGTTATCACGTCGCCCTCCGGCGCGGTCATCCGCGACATCCTTCACAGGTTAAGGGACCGGTTTCCCCGCAAGGTGCTGATCTGGCCAGTTGTGGTGCAGGGCGAAAAATGCGCGCCCGAAGTCACGGCCGCCATCGAAGGCTTCAATGCCATGACACTGGGCGGCGCAATACCCAGACCGGACCTGCTGATCGTGGCACGCGGCGGTGGTTCAATCGAAGACCTCTGGGGTTTCAATGAAGAATCCGTTGCTCGTGCCGCAGCCGCTTCCGATATCCCGCTGATTTCGGCGGTTGGCCATGAAACCGACACCACATTGATCGACTTTGCTTCCGATGTCCGCGCTCCGACCCCGACTGCGGCTGCCGAACTGGCAGTGCCGGTGCGCAGCGAATTGCTCGGCTGGCTGGCATCGATGGAAGAACACCGTGTCCGGGCGTTGTCAACTGGCATCCAGCAACGGCAGCAACGGCTGCGCGACTTGTCGCGTGCCCTGCCAAATCCGGCGGATCTTGTGACGATGCAGAGCCAGCGCCTCGATATGCTCAGCGGACGTCTGCCAAGGGCGTTGTCGGCGCTGACGCAGACCAGACGGGCAAAACTGGTAGAAAAAGCCGCCGCCCTGCGCCCGCGCCTGCTGATCCAGGGCATTGACGCCCGACAAGAGCGGGTCGGGCGTGTTTCCGATGCATTTTGGCAGGCCGCCCGCTCACAGGTCGAGCGCCTGCGCAGCCGACTTGACGGGTTGGAACGCCTGCGCCAGACGCTGGGATATACTGAAACCCTGCGACGGGGCTATGCAGTGGTGCGGGGCGCTCAAGGTGCTTTGGTCAGCGACGCGATTGCAGCTGGTAAGGCGGCGGGGTTGGATATTCAGTTTCAGGATGGTCATGTTCGAGTTGGGGCGACAGCGGGACCGACAAAGCCTGCCAAAAAACGCAAAACTGCGAAACCGGAGGATCAGGGGAGTTTGTTTTAGGACGGCAAGGCCGCGTCAGTGCGAGTCGAGTTTTGCTCTGAATTACGCCCCCACCGCCGGCCCTTTACAGTCCAACGGCTTCTTGTCTATGCCACTCATCGTAATGTCCAGATCAGGTGCTGCGCCCTCGGCCCTTGCTACAAATCCGTCATTGGTTTTCAGGAAATGCCAGCATTGGGTATCCGGGTTGCCCAGATAATCAAAACAGATCAAATCGCCATCGGCAAACCAGACCCCGTCTGAGCACTCGCCGTCGTTAAACTGCCACAATGAACGGCGGCGGGTGTAAAATTGCTCGGCCCCGAAATTTCGCCCGTCACGGGTAAAATACAGGGTTTTGCCGGTGGACATGGCTTCAAATTCTTGCGGTGAAACGATGGATTCTGCAACGGCAGGGGCTGCAAGGGCAAGAATAACAAAAATGATAAGGTGTTTCATGCCGACAATTTGCCAGTGTTTTTTAAAAAGGCAAGAGGGGCCGCTGTAATTGATGGTGGCGCGCCCGAAAACATGAGACGTCGTCACCCGTTTTGTGCGGGTGAACGCCCTCAGAAACGAGATTGACCGAACAAGCCGGGCAATGACGTTAGTTTACAGGTACAGGCCGTGGCTTATGCGTAATATTCTTCCAACTGTGCCTGGAGGGCGTCAATATCAACACCTGCCTGCATCAAATTCATCGCCTCGGCAAAGCGGGTGACAATGTCCATGATGGCGGCTTTGGACAACTGGTTCAGGATGCCGATCCGCACCTGCACCGGCTCGCTGAGCGTTGGCCAGATGCCAAATCCTTCGGCGCGACAGCCCTGCACCAGTTCCTTCTCGCGACCAGCCAGCGCGCCCGGCAAGTTCAGCACCACCAGCGACGTCATGTTCGAGGTCACCTCACAGCCCATCGCCGCAACCGCATTGGCCAGCGCCCTTTCGTGGAAGGCATAGTCCTTAGCCTTCTGCTCGACGCCACATTCCAGCGAGATGCGCAGCGCTTCGTGAAACGCAGCAACTGCATAGCCAGAGTGGGTCTGGTGATAGCCGGGTGCTGCCACGTCTTCACCGTCGATAACCCCCCAATGGCGGGCCGCGAGGATCGGATGGTTCACATAGCTCCGGCTGCCGTTGGCGCGGACATGGTCGATGTAACGATCGGTGAAACTGACCGGCGCATAGGTTAGCGGCAGGCACAACACACCTTTTTGCGGACAAGAGGCCCAGGCGACCACGCCGGTATAGTCGTCGATCGAGAAATCTTCGATACCCAACGAAGATACCGCATCAACCAGCCCCATCACGCCGTGTTTCTCACAGGCATCCGAGAAACCACGAATGTCGTTGATGCGGCCAGAACCGGTTTCCCAATGCGCCATAAAGGCCCATTTTGGTTTTTTCTCGGCCAGAACCTTCTCAACATCCGCGCCGGTGATGCTGGCGCCATGCGGAATGGTCACAACGGTCACGCTTGCCGCCTCCGGGTTCAGCGAATTCGCCGCCAGTTCCGCTGCCGTTGCTGCCTTCATGCGGATCGTCAGCCCATCGATGCCCGAGAACGTTCCGTTGGTGAAAGCCACTACCGTGTCGCCCGCCTGAATGGCGTTGAACATGCAGTCAAGCCCGGAAAATCCGGTACCCGCAACCCCATAGGTGTAGGCATTGCTGGTGCCGAAGAAATCACGGAGCATGAATTTGCTTTCGATCATGCCGCGAACAACGTCTGCCTGCATGTGATCCGCAACGCCGGCCTCGGCAAAAGCGGCCAGAACCCGTGGGTCGGTTTTGCCCGGCCCAGGACCGGCGGCCAGTGTTTCCGGGATTTCCAGTTTTGGGAATATTTTGGTCATGGGGTGTTCCTCTTCTCCACGATACCTGTTGGTCTCAGCGTTTTTTTGTTCTTAGTCGAAATGCAACGCACAAGGACGGCGCAGAACGACCTGTTGATAGTGTCGAGCGAAACCTTTCACAGGCTGATTTGAATTTCAAACGTGGCGGTTAGTATGAAGTAAGGTCATAGTTTCTTATGCAGAATTGGATAATCCAGAATTCGCATCACTTGGCAGATGCAAAGCGTCGATCCGGGGATTCATCACCCGGCGCCACATCCATGGCATCAGCGCAATCACAGACATTGTTCCTGCCGGATACGGCAGCTTCGGGGCTTCATCGGTAGGCAAGTCCAGCAACTCTGTGTAGGGTTTCGCTGGCCTGGCGTGATGGTCAGAATGGCGGGTTGCATTCAGAGTCAAATGGCGGGTGAACCACTGCGGCGCGTTCCAGCTGTGACGGGGGTGGACGGCCTCGAACCGCCCGTCGTCATACTGTCTGCGCACCAATCCGTAGTGCTGCAAGTAGTCAGTCAGCAACAATCCGGTTTGCGCAAATACCGACAGTCCCAGATACCACAACACGCCGGATGTTCCTGCAGTCAGATAGGCCAATGCGACAAACCCGGCAGCGCCAGAAATATACATAAAATATGGGTGCTTGGGGGTGATCCTGCGACTGGTGATCGGCAACCCGCGTCGCGCGTTCTCTGCATTCCATCCCATTGCAAAAGATTGCAGCCAGGCCCGCCGATAAAACCGGTAGAAACTTTCGTTCAGCCGCGCTGAATTTGGGTCAAATGGTGTTGCAACATACGGGTGATGCACCAGTAAATGCGCCGACGTGTGATGACCGAACAGATGCGAGACAAACAGCCATTTTCCCAGCAGATGTTCAAATCGACTGCGCCGGTGGATCAACTCATGCCCGTTGGCATTGCTGACCGTGGCGAAATAAAAGCCGAAACCAATGAATATGAGCAGCTTTTCAAACAGGTCCTGCGGTAATATTGCGAGCGACCAGACTGTCATTGCCAGCAACAGAAAATGCAACATTGCCAAAGTGATCGGCAGGACCGATCGCAACCAAGCTTCTGATGGGCCCGGTTGCACTTTGTCCAGAAATCTATCCGCCAATTGCCGGAGGACCGTCAGATACAATACTGCCAGCAAGGGCCACCAACCACCCAAAATGGCTCCGTAAACCAACAAAATCGCAGGGATCACGGTAACGGCCGTGAACTGGCTGATAAATCGGGTCATTGTCGCCTGTTTTAGTTTACACTGGAGCGACCATATTCGGTTGGCGCCCATAATTCAAAGAATGCCAGTCATCGGGCTTATTCCGAAGGGTTATCGCCGCGTTTCTTTCTTTACGTCGCTTTTTGCTGCGCTCGTCTGGCTGCGCTGTATATTACAGGCCAAGACCAATGGGGAAGGCACCGAATATGGCACTGGACGAACGCAAAGGCGTGTGGAAATCGGGCAAAGGCAAAGGGCGGCACACGCCCAAGGGCCGACAGGTCAACGACGATGTTCTGGCCGAAGTTCAGGCGTTGCTGGGCGACCGGCAACGCCGCCATGATTTGCTGATCGAACATCTGCATTTGATCCAAGATACCTATGGGCATTTGCCATCCTCGCATCTCGCCGCGCTGGGTGAAGAGATGAAACTGTCGCAATCCGAGATTTACGAGGTCGCCACCTTCTACGCCCATTTCGACGTGGTGAAAGAGGATGAGACACCGCCGCCAGCCCTGACCATTCGGGTATGCGATTCGTTGTCCTGCGAGCTGGCCGGGGCGCAAGCCTTGCAAAAAGCGCTGGAAGACGGGATGGACGCCTCAGAAGTCAGGGTGCTGCGTGCACCCTGCATGGGGCGCTGCGATACTGCGCCGGTGCTGGAAATCGGCCACAATCATATCGACCACGCTACAGTGGCCAAGGTTGAAGCTGCAATCGCCGGAAATGACACCCACGCCCATGTGCCGGATTACGAAAATTACGCCGCATACGCCGCCACAGGCGGCTATGCCAAACTGGCCGAGCTGCGCGGCGGCTCGATGGATGCCGACGCGGTGCAAGACATCCTGCTAGGTTCCGGTCTGCGCGGTCTTGGCGGCGCGGGCTTCCCCACCGGTCGCAAATGGTCATTTGTACGTGCCGAAGCCGGCCCGCGTTATCTCGCGGTGAACGGCGACGAGGGCGAGCCGGGCACCTTCAAAGATCGCTACTACCTCGAACGCACCCCGCATCCATTTCTTGAGGGGATGCTGATTGCCGCCTGGGCAGTCGAGGCGGAAACCTGCTTTATCTACATGCGCGACGAATACCCAGCCGTGTTGGAAATCCTGCGCCGCGAGATCAAGGCACTGGAAAACGCCGGCATCGTCGCGCCGGGATATATCGACCTGCGCCGCGGCGCGGGTGCTTATATCTGTGGCGAAGAAAGCGCCATGATTGAGAGCATTGAAGGCAAACGCGGCCTGCCGCGCCACCGGCCGCCGTTCGTGGCGCAAAACGGCATATTTGGTCAGCCGACCTTGGTAAACAACGTCGAGACGCTGTATTGGGTCACCCGCGTGCTGCGCGACGGGCCTGAAATCCTGTCCGGTGTCGAAATGAATGGCCGCAAAGGCCTGCGTTCGTTTTCCGTCTCCGGACGGGTCAAGAATCCCGGTGTGCATCTGCTGGCGGCGGGCTCCACCATTACTGATGTCATCAAAGCCTGCGGTGGTATGCTCGACGACCATGCGTTCAAAGCCTATCAGCCCGGTGGCCCGTCCTCTGGCCTGCTGCCCGCATCGCTAAACAACGTTCCGCTCGATTTTGACACTCTGCAACCGCATGACTCCTTTATCGGTTCTGCTGCTGTTGTGGTTCTGTCCGATCAGGACAGCGCCCGCGATGCCGCGCTGAACATGTTGCGGTTCTTCGAGGATGAAAGCTGCGGCCAGTGCACCCCCTGCCGGGTTGGTTGCGAAAAGGCCGTGAAACTGATGCAGGCCGAGAAATGGGATCAGGGGCTGCTAGAAGAACTCTCAGTGGCCATGATTGATGCTTCGATCTGCGGGTTGGGGCAGGCGGCGCCAAACCCGATCCGGCTGGTGATGAAACATTTCCCAGACGAAGTCTGATGCTGAAAGAGGTTGCCGGACTGACCCCGCTGATTGGTTTGGCGGCGCTGTGTTCTGTTATCTACCTGCTGCGCTTTTGCTGGAAACCTGCCAGCTGGCCGAAATCAGCAACCAAAACCGCCAGTGTTTTGCTGCTGGCTGGGGCGTCTTATATTGCCGACGGCCCGATCTGGCTGACTGTTGCACTCGCCCTTTGCGCGCTTGGCGATTACCTGCTTTCCCGCGACAGCGAAGCCACATTCATGGCCGGGATCGGGGCCTTCGCTGTCGGCCACATTGCTTATATCACCCTGTTTCTCACCCATCCGGCGGCCCAAATTGACCGTCTGATGATGGATGCCTGCCCGTGGATCATCGCCCCGTTGGTTGCCCTTGCCCTGATCATGGCAAAGGTTTTGTTCTCGCGCGCAGGTGATCTGCGCTTCGCAGTACTCGCTTACGTCCCGATCATCGTCGGCATGGGGGTCGCGTCACTGGCGTTGCCCGCGCTCGGACCGCTCACCTTCGCAATCCTCGGAGCGCTGCTGTTCGTCTCGTCCGACTTCGTGCTGTCACTGGAGATGTTCGTCTTGCGCGATTCGTCATCGGCACGTAAATTCACCCCGTTTTACGTCTGGGCCAGCTATTGGTTGGCGCAATTCCTGATCTTCTTCGCACTGGGATGGGCGGCGCTGAACTAGCCTCAAACCCCGCGTTGATAGAGCGAATTCGACCGCGTGCGCCCAGTGGCGCGATAGCCGAGCGCTTCAAACGCCGCAAAGCAGGCCGGGTAGTCATCCGGGCCGACACGCTCAATCACAATGCGGTCCGGAATAAGCGCCTCTGTCACCGAGTTGAGGTAGGGCGCTAGCGCCTTGTCCTCATGTCCCTCGACATCAATCTTGAGAACATCGACCGAGGTAACGTCCAAATCCGCCAAAATCCGCTCCAACGTCTGCATCGGCACGGTTCCGGCAGAGTCCTCAAGAATATTGACGATGGCCAGGTCATCTCGGTGTATATGCAAGGTCGCCATGCCGTCGCTGTCACCCACAGCCGCATGGATGATGTCGACATTGTTTAACTCCGACGCGCGGGCATTGAAACTCAGGCGTTCCGCCATCGCCGGGTTGGCGTCGATGGAGATCACCCGTGCGGCGGACTTGGCCATCGGCAGGCTGTAAAGCCCGATGTTCGATCCGATATCCACCGCCACGCCATCATCCGAAATGCCTTCGATCAGAAAGTCGATCTCTTCGCGGTTATAGTCAGGATGCAGTAGCAACCCGTATTCAATCAGGTTGTTCACCCCTTCGATACGGTAGTTGCAACCAAAGCGGGTCACGTCGACCGGCCCGCCCAAAGCCGTTACCAGCCGCGTCATCAAATGGCGCAGTTTGCCGCGGTGCAGAACAGAGCGGCGCGCCAATCCGATTAAGCCGGATTGCATCAGGTTTGGCTGCTTCTTGCCAAAGGGTTCGGACAACAGATCGTCCGCAACCGATTGCTCGGCATCGGTCATTTCCCGAGTTTCGCGCCCTATCATATCGTCTTCTGCCCCCGCAGTGTTCATGCTTTAAGTCAGGGTCAATTGTCCAGTAGGTAATCCACGGCACCCAAAGGCGCGATTCCTGCCTTTCATCTTTGATGGCCGCCCATTAAGTGAATAGGAGCAAGTCGGAGCCGCGCATAATGTCGTTTTTCAAAAAACTCAAAGACCGTATGTTCAAGTCTTCTTCCAAGCTGGAAGAGGGGCTGGATGCGATTGTTGAAGACGGCGGCGTAACCGAGGAAATCGAGGAAGCAGTTGCAGAGGTCGCGGTATCGGCTGACTCCCTTCCAGAGCCCGGGGATGACAGCGCCCCGACGACCGAGCCGGAACCTCTTGCCACAGACGCGGAACCTGAGATCATCGTCTCCGAACCCGAACCCGAACCCGAACCCGAACCCGAACCCGAACCCGAACCCGAACCCGAACCCGAACCCGAACCCACCAATCCCGGACTTATCGGCCGCCTGCTGGGTCGCAGCAGTGCTAAATCCGTCACCAAACGGGTACTTGATGATGCCATGCTGGAGTCGCTCGAAGAGCTGTTGATCACCGCCGACATGGGTGTTGAAACAGCCTTGCGCGTGTCCGCCAATATGGCCGAGGGCCGTTTCGGCAAAAAACTCTCGACCGATGAAATCAAAGGCCTGCTGTCATCAGAAGTCGCGCGAATTCTGGACCCTGTGGCCAAACCGATGCCGCTTTACGCGCAGAAGCCGCAAGTGGTGCTGGTGGTCGGCGTCAACGGCTCCGGCAAAACCACCACCATCGGCAAACTTGCCAGCCAGTTCAAAGCTGCTGGAAAATCGGTTGTCATCGCCGCTGGCGACACGTTCCGGGCTGCCGCTGTCGAACAATTGCAGATCTGGGGCGACCGGGCAGGGGTGCCGGTATTAACCGCACCCGAAGGCTCCGATCCGGCGTCGCTCGCCTATGACGCGATGTCCAAAGCCCAAGCCGACGGTGCCGACCTGTTGATGATCGACACCGCGGGGCGTTTGCAAAACCGCCAGGATCTGATGGAGGAATTGTCGAAAATCGTCCGCGTCATCCGCAAGAAAGACCCCGACGCGCCACACAACACTCTGCTGGTGCTCGACGCCACCACCGGCCAGAATGCGCTCAATCAGGTCGAAATTTTCAGCAAAATCGCCGACGTCTCCGGCCTGATAATGACCAAGCTCGACGGCACCGCCAAAGGCGGGGTGCTGGTGGCGCTGGCCGACAAATACGGCTTGCCGATCCACGCCATCGGGGTCGGAGAACAGATCGACGATCTGGCCCCGTTTGATCCCGATGACTTCGCACAGGCGCTGACGGGCCACACCGGTTGACCGACTGGCTCATTTCAATTGAAGGCACCGACGCCGGGCGGACGCTGGCGCTTTGGCTGGCACTTCTGGCAGCACTGCTGCACGCTGTCTTCGGAGCGCTGCAAAAGGGTCGCCACGACCCCTGGCTCAGCCGCGGCGTGAGCGACGTCAGCTACGGGGCAATGGCGGCCCCCTTTGCCCTGTTCGTCGTGCCCTGGCCCGAACCGCATATGTGGGTGATTTTCGCCGGGATGATTGTCATTCATGTGGGTTACAAATTCGTGCAGGTCATGTCCTATGACCGTGCTCCCTATACGGTTGTTTACCCGGTGATGCGCGGTACCGGGCCGCTGGTCACCGTTCTGGCCGCAGGTGTGGTATTTTCGGAAACCTTTGTGCTGACCCAGTGGCTGGGCGTGCTCCTGCTTTCTGCGGGAATATTCGCGCTGGCCGCTGTTAACTTGCAAGCAGAAAGCTTGCAACGCCGCCGCCTCGGCCATGCGCTTCTATTGGCACTGGCAACCGGCATCTTCGTAGCCATTTATACGACCTACGACGCCTACGGCATCCGTGCCACCGCCGATCCGTTCACTTTCATCGCATGGTTTTTCTTCCTCGACGGGCTGGTGTTCCCCTTTGTCACCCTGCGCCATTACCTGCGGCTCGCACACAAACCGGCGCTGCCCGGCCTGTTCCTGCGCGGCATCATCGGCGGGCTGATCGCCATCGGCAGTTTCGGTTCGATCATGATGGCCACACGGCTCGGTAAAGTTGGCGAGGCGGCAGTTTTGCGCGAAACCTCCGTCATCTTCGCCGCCCTGATCGGCTGGCTGTTCCTGCGTGAGAAAGTTGGGTTCTTACGCGCCGCCCTCATGGTTGTGATCGGCGGAGGTGCGGTTTTGGTGGAATTCGGAGGGCAATAGGGCAGGATGGGTATTGCCAGAAACACATCCTGCGCGACGCTTCCAATGAAACGGAACAATTCAATGGCCACAGCCGTTCGACTGTTCACTTTTCGCTGCAATAACGGTAGGTGAGGCGCATGACAGAGAAAAAGATCAATCCAATGGCGAAACTGGCGCTGGAAATTGGCCCCATCGTGCTGTTTTTCGTGACCTATACACGGATCAAAGACCGCCAGTTCGACCTGTTCGGCCAGAGCTACGAAGGTTTCATCGTTGCAACAGCGGCCTTCATCCCCGTGTTGCTGATTGCCACCGGCATTCTGTGGTTTCTGACCGGCAAACTCAGCAAGATGCAGTTGATGACGGCGGTGCTGGTGGTGGTCTTCGGCGGCATGTCGATCTGGTTCAACGACGACCGGTTTTTCAAGATGAAACCGACGATCATCTACCTGCTGTTCGGCGGCACCCTTGGCATCGGCCTGCTGCGCGGTAAATCTTATTTGCGGGCGGTGATGGAAGAAATGATGCCGCTGGCGGACGAAGGTTGGATGAAATTAACACGGCGCATGACCCTGTTTTTCCTGGCACTGGCCCTGACCAATGAACTGGTCTGGCGCCTGATGTCCACCGACGCCTGGGTGAATTTCAAGACTTTCGGGCTGACGGCAGCGGTGTTTGTGTTTTTTCTGGCGCAGGGGCCGCTGTTTTCGAAATATGCGGTGAAGGAGGAGGGGTAGGGCGGTTTCCGCCACGCTCGCCGTCTTTCAACTGTCATCCCCCGGCTTGTCCGGGGACCTCCAGCGGGCTCGCATGACATCGCAGCGGGTCCCCGTTTTCACGGGGATGAAAATCGTTATATTATCGCTTCGTAGTGTGCGTGGTCCCCACGCACCATCCCCGTTTGCCGCAGCCCCCAATGGTGCATGCAAAGCACACACCCTACTCCCGCGCCGCCAGAAACCGCTCGTAATTCGCCTTAACCGTCTGCGTTCGCGAATGCTCCACTCCAAGCGTTGCCTCAAAAATCTCAATCGCCTGCTGGTAAAGCAGTTCAGCCTCGCCTTCACGCTCGATCTTTGACGGGGCGGTAAAAAGTTGTTGGCCGATGGCGTGCTTGTACAGGTCTTTGCGGTTCGGTGAAGAATATTTGCCTGTCTCCGCGTTGCTGGTGGATAAAACCTGATATTACCTATCCTTGGCTTCTCCTTGGCTTCGTTTTTTATGGTGCGATTGCCGCGCAGCGTTGGATATTGAGGCCGAGGGCACGCAGATTGACCACGTAGCGCATGGCCGGCATGCCGCGAATGCGTAGGTGAGCCAGGTTCATCTGGTACTTTAATCGCGACATGGTCGCTTCTATGCCGGCCCGCCATCTGTAGACGTCGCGGAAGGCATCGCTTTGTTCATAAAGCCGGCGCTTTTGGTTGGCAGCCCTGTCCGGGGTATATTGAAAGCGGGAAAATTGGCCGTCACGCTTGGCCGCCTGCACGGGACATCGCAGTATATCGGGACATTTTTGGCAGATGGAAAGGTCGAAACGGGCCTGCAGCTTGGCTTTGGCGAGCGAGGCTGAAACCGGTTCGACGTTATTGGGACAGCGCAAGACCAAGCCTTCTTCGTTGAGAGTGAAATCCTCCAACGTCAACCGTCCCGAGACGGCGCCTTTCGGCGGTCGCGCGGGCGCCGCGAGATTGATGTTCTGTTCGCGCGTCAGAGCCATGTTGTCACTGGAACCGTAATGTGAATCACCCAGCATCACCGCCGGCGTCAGCGCGCGCTCGCTCAGATCATCCAGCGCATCGGCCAAGCGATGGCCGTCATGCACCGTCATCTTGTGGACCTCCACGTGGGTGATGAGGTCCGGTGTCGCGGCAACCGCCTCGTTACTGTCATCTTCACAATAGGTTTCGACGATCTGCGCCATGTATCCCTGACCCTTGTGCGCGTTGTAGCTCGCGTCCGGGTCGGCCGGATTGCCGACGGTATCGCACGGCACATCCTTTGGATCTCGAATCGCGGCGCGCGTTGCGTCACGATCGCCACACTCATCATCAACGATCTCGAACTGATCGCGCAGAACCCTCTCCAGGATCGCAAAACTGGAAAGCTTTGCCGCCGCCGTGTCACGGAATTGCAGCACCAGGGCTAGGAGATCCTGACCCGCTTCGCCGAGGCGGCGTTTTGAAACACTCGGCGCCGTATTCGCGAACGCGCCATTACCCTCGCGATCGACATAGCGGCGGATCACCTCCTTGCTGATCTGCTCGTGCAGACCGGGATGATATCGCTCAAGCTCACGGGCAAACTTCGAGATGCTCTCAACAACGATACCAAGTCGTGTCAGCGCCCGCATCGCCGAACGAAGGGCCGTCGAATCCATGCGTTGGTGGCTGGTATCGACAGAGAACCCCTGCACCAGCCGATCCGTCAAACACCGGAACAGCAATTCATCGAGACCTTGTTCGATAAACAGACGGCGATAGTTGCGCAGGGTTTTCTCACAGAAATAGCTGTCCGCTTCGCTGCGCACGTCCAAGGCATAGTGCCACGCCATATTGAAGGCCAGGGCCTCGACGGTCTCTGCATCGCTCAGATCGTGCAGCTGCTGCAAAAGCAAGACCCCGATGACAACGTGTAGATCCTTCGATGGTCGGCCCATGCGTTCATCAAGGTGACGGCAAAGATCGTCAACCGGAAGTTCGACAAGCAGATGGTTCCGAAAAACCCCGGCCCAGGATTGCTCCATCAGGCGCCGACGTTTGTCCCCGAAATCGGACCAGCGATCAAACAATTCTCCGGTCCGTCGGTCGCGTAAAGTAAACATGCACAATTATAACCCAGCCGACTCTCATGAGGAATCGACTTTTTACCGCCCCGTCGATCTTTGAGTACAACTCGGCGATCCACCAAAGACTGTTGCCGTAGTCAATGTGCCGCCTACCTAATGCTTCCTTACGAATGTCGCGTGCTTGTAGAAAGAGCGGCTCGGCCTCGTCATAGCGCCCCATGCTTACGTAGAGCCCCGCAAGGTTGTTGAGGTCGGTGGCATAGCCAGGATGCGTCTCGCCGATGCTGGCTTTGTCGATCTCGATGGCTTGTTTGTAGAGCGGCTCCGCTTCCTCAAGCCGCCCCATGCTTTTATAGAGCCCCGCAAGGTTGTTGAGGTCGGTGGCATAATTGGGATGCGCCTCGCCGATGCTGGCTTTGTCGATCTCGATGGCCTGCAGGTACAGCGGCTCGGCCTCTTCGTAATGACCTAAGTTCCTTTCCGAGACTGCACGAGTTGAAATTGCAATGGCATGCTGTTCCGTGTTCTCACCGAACTCCAGTAACGCGGCAGTTTCGAGCAATTTGGCCTCGGCCGCCGCCTTGGAATACTCTCCCAACTTCCAATAAAAATCCCATGACTGTCGCAGAGTCTTGAAACTCGGATCAAGCCGCGCCGCGCGTTTGTAATGTGCTGCCGCATCGTGCCACCTGATTTCCTGTTCCGCAATCTCGCCGCGGGTATAAGCCGCCTTTGCCGCGCGCTCAACCGCTCCGGATTCCATCTGCTCCACTTCGGCCAGCAAAGCGTCCGCCATCGACCGGTCGCCCTGATAGAGCGCCGTCTGCGCTGCTTCGAGTTTTTCGCGCGGCACGTCGCCCTTGAAGCTGTCCAACTCCACGCGCAACAATCGCAGGTCTTCTTTGGCTTTCAGATACGACGCATCGATATCAGATTTTTGCTGCTCGATCTCGGCGATCTGAGCGGCGAGGCTGGCTCTTTCCTCAGCCGAAGCCGTCGCAAATTCGACGCGAAGTTCGGCCTCACGTTTGTCGAGCGAGGCTTCGTGTTGTTCAAGCGTAATGCCGACAATGACAGTCGCGTTGCCAGTCGCCTGAATGACGGTTTCAGCCTCGCCAACCTGCTGAACGTTTCCCGACGAGCCATCGCCAATGGTCACCTGCTGGGAAGCTGCAGAGCTTGTTTCCTCAGGTACCTCCGGCCTCAGAAAAGTTTCATAAACAAACCATCCGCCACCGCCGACCGTGGTCAGAACTGTCACGATGGCCAACAATGCGCCCCGATTGTTTTCGTCTTTCAACCAAAGAAACATTCAAAATTCCTTCACCAATACCGGCCAGTATCGGCGTCTGCACTTCTCGAGTCAAATTGGGACTGAGACCCGCTGCCCGGTTCTCGAAGGCCACATGTTGTGGATTCTGGCTCAACGGAATTTACGGGTTTGTGACTTTTTCCCGTTCACTCAGATACATCAGATATTGACCCCTGGCCCGATGCGTATTGGGGTGATTGGTGCCGAGTTCCGCCTCGAAAATCCCGATCGCCTTGCGGATCAGCGGCTCTGCCTCGTCAAACCGGTCTGTGGCGATCAGCAGTCCAGAATAATTGCTGATGCGCAGCGCATAGGTCGGATGTGCCTCGCCCAACGTCTGTTTGGGCATCTGGATGGCCTGTAAATACAGCGGCTCTGCTTCTTCAAACCGCCCCGTGGTTTTCAGCACCAAAGCCAGATTGTTCAGGATCGCAGCGTGTTCAGGATGCCTTTCGCGGTCGGTCTTTTTGTTGATCTCCATGGCTTCGCGATACAGCATTTCAGCTTCGCCTAATCGCCCGGTCGCCTGCAACAACCGGCCGAGATTGTTGATATGCGTGACATAATCCGGGTGGGTTTCACTCAGCACCTGTTTGTCGATTTCAATGGCCTGGCGCATCAGCGGCTCCGCCTGCGCGTATCGGCCGGCGTCCTGCAGCAGCATCGCCAGATTGTTGAGGATGATGGCATAATCTTGATCCAGCGCATCCTTCTCGGTTTCGATAACCTGGCGAAACAGCGGCTCTGCCTCGGCGTAGCGGCCCAGCTCCTGCAAAGTCAGCGCGTGTTCGTTCAGCGCTGTAGCGTATTTCTTGCTCTCCGGGCCAAACTCCCGCGCCGCCACAGCTACCAAGTCTTCGCCGAACCGCAAGGCGGCGTGATAATCCGCGCTGCGCCAGGCGAATTCGCGGGCCGCACGCAGGTGGTCAAAAGTGGGATCCAGTCGCGCCGCGTCAGCATAAAGCACCGCTGCATCGCGCCAGCGCACTTCCTGTTCGGCGATTTCACCCCGTGTATAAGCTGCATCAGCCGCGCGCTGCACCGAAGCGTCCTCCGCGGCCCGAACCTCTGCCAGCAGACTGTCGGCAAGGCTTCTGTCACCTTCAATCAACGCCTTTTGCGCCGCCTCAAGCTTGGCCTGTGGAATCTCCGCGCCAATCTCAACCAGCTTCAACCGCAGCAACCGCAGATCCTCTTTCGCCTGTGTATATGACGCCTCAAGTTCCGATTTCTGTTGCCCGATCTCGGTGATCTGCCGCAACAGAGCGTCTTTGCCCTGCGACGGTGCTGCTGCCAACTCGGCCCGCAATTCCACTTCGCGATTTTCCAGCGCGGCTTCATGCTGTTCCAAAGTGATCCCGATAACCACTGTTGCGCCGCCGGTGGCCTGAACCACGGTTTTTGCATCACCGACCTGCAAAACCGTGCCGCTGGAGCCATCGCCGATGGTCACCTGCTGTGTCGCAGGCACGCTGGTGCTCGCAGTCGGTTCCGGCGCACCAAATGTTTCGTACAAAAACCAGCCGCCACCTGCCAATGTGGTCAGAACTGTCAGCCCGGCCAGAAAGGCGCCCCGGTTATCCTTATCTTTGAGCCATTTGAACATTCAGAGGACGTCCTCCACCAATGGTTGCAAGTATTGCGCCCACCGATTTACAGGTCAACTCAGGACTGATTTAATCTTCCCCGGCCTTTGCGGTGGGGCCTCTTGCCGCAAAAGGACTGGTTCAGGTTCCGGATAGCAGCAATACGGCAGAATTCGAAAGGATTATCGAGTCAAACCAGCCGTGATTGCTCTACTGCGGCCCGCCCTACGCTCCGTGCAAGGTGCGGGGTCCGCGCGCAAAAATCGCCGCTGGTGTAGCAACGGTGTGTACAAAGCACACGCCCTACGCCCCATCCCGCGTCTTCAAAAACCCGTCAAAATTCGCCTTGAACAACTGAGTATCCGGATGCTCCGTCCCCAGCGCCGTCTCCGCGACCGTAATCGCCTGTAGATACAACGGCTCCGCCTCCTCATAGCGGCCCATGCTTTCGTAAAGACCCGCGAGGTTGTTGAGGCCGGAGGCATAGTCGGGGTGCGCCTCGCCGATGGTGGCTTTGTTGATCTCGATGGCCTGTTTGTAAAGCGGCTCCGCCTCCTCAAACCGCATCATGCTTCTAAATAGCTCCGCGAGGTTGTTGAGGCCGGTGGCATAGTCGGGGTGCGCCTCACCGATGGTGGCTTTGTCGATCTCGATGGCCTGTTTGTAAAGCGGCTCCGCCTCCTCATAGCGGCCCATGCTTTCGTAAAGCCCCGCGAGGTTGTTGAGGCCAGTGGCATAGCTGGGATGCGCCTCGCCGATGGTGGCTTTGTTGATCTCGATGGCCTGTTTGTAAAGCGGCTCCGCCTCCTCATAGCGGCCCGCAGCTTCTATCGTCAACGCGTGTTCGTTGAGCGCAGTTGCGAAATTCGCGTCACCTTCGCCGAAATCGGCCCGCGCTTGCGTTATCAGCCGCTCGCCAAATGACAGAGCGGCTGCGTAGTCACCACAGCGCCAGCTATGTTCCCTAGCCGCGAACAGATGGTCATAGCTTGGCTCCCGCTCAGCCGCCCTTGCAAAATGTGCCGCTGCATCCCGCCAACGCACCTCCTGCTCCGCAATCTCGCCGCGCGCAAAGGCCGCCCGTGCGGCCCGCTGCACCGCCAATTCCTCCCGCGCCTCAATCTCAGCAAAAATCTCATCGGCAAGGCTGAAATCCCCACCTTCAAGCGCCTCCCGCGCCTCTGCCATTCGCTCATCGCCAAGTTCATTCCCCTCTCGCTCCAGCGCCGCCTCCAGCCGCGCAATCGTCGCCTGCGCCTCCGCCAGCGCCGCCTCCGGGTCCGCCGCCCGGCGTTTGAACTCGTCGATCTGTGCTTGCAACTCCGCCTTTTCGTCGTCATGTGCGGATTGGAGTTTGGTCTCGACATCAGCGATTTTTGCCGCCAGCCGGGCTTCGTAGTCATCCAAGGTAAGGGTGAGGGTGCCAGGGGCCTGGCACAGCCGGTTCGATCTTCACCTCAACAGCGGCAGCAGGTTGTGGTGTGGCCAGAGCAGGGTTGGTTACTTCAACTTGTTGAGGTTCGGCTTTAAAACCGAAGGCAGATTTGACACGACTCCAAAAAACTGCCGTGCCGGTGCCAATAACCGCCGCCGCCCCAAGCTCCGCAGAATAAGTTTCAAGAAATAAAAGTACAGCTTCGAACAATTCTTCCCCTTTCGCCAATCCACATAAGTAATGCCGCAGCCAATTTCATCCCGCAACCGCAAAGAGAAAAATATCGCAGCCCCGCATCTGATGCGGGGCCTCTCGCCGCAATCACCTCACCCAACCGCCAAGAGGTCCCGGTTCAGATCCGGGATAGCGAAAACTGAATCCGCCCGTGCACCGCACGGGCGGCGCCCGATCCGCCCCATGGGCGGGCGCTCACGCCTCTTGGCGATTGCTCGCAATCGCCCCTGGCGGCAGTGTATTGCAAGCAATGCACGAGAGCCCACCTCGGATCAGGCGATGCCCTGATGTAACACAAACCCCATTAACTTTTCCCGCACACCCGCAATGCACACCATTTGCACACCAATTGCGTCCCTAAAATCAGACTCACCAAATTCCTGAAAGGTTAACGCCCGCACAACCGCCTCAAACCAGCCGCGATTGTTCCACCGCCGCCCGCACAAAATCCCTAAACAGGGGATGCGGTTCAAACGGTTTGCTCTTCAACTCAGGGTGATATTGCACCCCGATAAACCACGGGTGATCCGGGATTTCGACGATTTCCGGCAGGCGCCCGTCCGGGCTCATGCCGGAAAACACCAGCCCGCAATCTTCCAGTTGCTCGCGGTATTTGATGTCCACTTCATAGCGGTGGCGGTGTCGCTCCGATATCGCGGTTACGCCATAGATTTCAGATACCTGCGACCCGTCCTTCAAGGACGCATTATAGGCACCCAGCCGCATGGTGCCGCCCTTGTCGTCGGCCACTGCCCGTTTCACGGTGCGGTTGCCTTCGACCCATTCTTTCAGGTGATACACCACCGGCGTAAAGCGTTTGCCGCCGGCTTCATGGTCAAATTCTTCCGATCCAGCGTCCTTCAGCCCCGCCAGATTCCGCGCCGCCTCAATCACCGCCATCTGCATGCCGAGACAAATGCCCAGATACGGCACCTTGCGCTCGCGGGCAAACTGCGCTGCCCTGATCTTGCCCTCGGTCCCGCGTTCGCCAAAACCACCGGGCACCAGAATTGCGTTAAACCCTTCTAAATGCTGGGCAATATCATCCTCATTTTCGAATCTCTCGGCGTCGATCCATTCAAACTTCACTTTTACCCGGTTGAACATCCCGCCATGCGTCAGCGCTTCAGCGATCGACTTGTAGGCGTCCTCCAGTTGCACATATTTTCCCACAATCGCGACTTTTACCGTGCCTTCCGGATTGTGCACCCGGTCGCTGACATCTTCCCAGATATCCAAGTTAGGCTTCGGTGCCGGTGCGATGTCAAAAGCATCCAGAACCGCCTGATCCAGCCCCTCTTTGTGATAGGCCAATGGCGCGTCGTAGATCGACTCCAGATCATAGGCCGCGATCACCGCATCCGGGCGCACGTTGCAGAACAAAGCCAGCTTGTCGCGTTCCTTTTTCGGGATATAGTGTTCCGACCGGCAGACCAGAATATCCGGAGCGATACCAATACTTTGCAGCTCTTTCACCGAATGCTGCGTCGGCTTTGTTTTCAGCTCGCCACTGGCTTTCAGATAGGGCAGCAGCGTGAGGTGCATAAACAGGCAATTGCCGCGCGGACGGTCGTGGTTGAATTGGCGGATGGCCTCGAAAAACGGCAGACCCTCAATGTCACCCACGGTGCCGCCGATTTCGCACAGCATGAAATCAACCTCGTCATCCCCGATGGCAATGAAGTCTTTGATTTCATTGGTCACATGCGGCACAACCTGGATGGTTTTCCCCAAATAGTCGCCGCGCCGCTCTTTTTCCAGAACCGTCGAATATATCCGTCCGGACGAAACGCTGTCTGTCTGCCGCGCTGCCACACCGGTGAAGCGTTCGTAGTGGCCAAGATCAAGGTCGGTTTCAGCCCCATCGTCGGTTACAAACACCTCGCCATGTTCGAACGGTGACATGGTGCCCGGATCAACGTTCAGATAAGGGTCCAGCTTGCGCAACCGCACCGAATAACCCCGCGCCTGCAACAAAGCGCCCAACGCCGCTGACGCCAGGCCTTTGCCGAGCGAAGAAACCACACCACCAGTAACAAAAATATAACGCGCCATTCGGTTAGGCCAACTCCCGTGCTGTTGTTTTTATGGCCGTCGGATACCCGACCAACGACCCATTGCCACGGGACTTAAGGATAATGGGATTCGGGTATTTTTAGCAAGGCTGGAAACGCAATATCCGGTGGATAATGCAATTCGAATTACTATTTGTAGAGAATCCTGTGTCCCTTGGCCTATTCTTCGGCTTTTGGCGGGGTGGCTGGTGCGTCTGTTGGGGACGGCGGCAACAGGTCATCACCCAGCGTTGGTACCGCAGCCGCGTCACTGGTGGGTTCTGTAACAGTTTCAGATACTGCACCGCCGCGTTCCAGCACACTATCAGAGCTTGAGTCCCGGGCACTGATGACAAACAATGTGATGCTCGTGGTTACAAAAGCCACGGCCACCATCCAGGTCAGTTTGGTCATCGCATTGGCAGGTGAGCGTCCCGACATATTGCCACCGCCACCGCCGATGCCCAGACCGCCACCCTCCGAGCGCTGCATCAGCACAATGCCAATCAGACAAAGCGCAAGGATCAGATGAACAACAAGGACAATATTCTGCATTGGGAGTTTCGGTCTCGTTCGTTGCCGGGGGCCCGAAGGGCCGCATTTCTGGGCGCTTCTAGCCTATTGAGTTGGGGTTGTCTAATGGGAAAGCAGGGTTCGCATTACAGCGGGACGAAGCGTGCTTCACGACGCTTGAATACCCGTTGACCAGGCCAATGGGTGGGGTACGATTCATCTGACTCAAGCTAAGCGAGGTGACCCGATGTTCAATGGCGCACATGTTGTAATCAATTCGCAGGACGCCGAGGCGGACCGCAGGTTTTTCCGCGATATTTTACGGTTTCCCAATGTCGATGTTGGCGGTGGTTGGTTGATCTTTGCTCTGCCCGAAGCCGAAGCGGCGGTTCATCCCCACGACAGTTCAGTTGAACACGCCCTGTATCTGATGTGTGACGATATTGCAGCGATGCGCCAGGAATTGGCAAACCATGGCGTGGCATCAACCGAAGTCAGTGATGAAGGCTGGGGTTTGCTGTCAGCGTTTACCTTGCCGGGCGGCAGCACCGTCGGGTTTTACCAACCCCGCCACGCCAAACCGTCACGCATCTAACTCCGCAACCGCGCCATCGTCCCCAACATCGTCGCGACGTGAACCCGCCCCTCCGGCCCTTCGGCAAAAACTTCGCTCGCCACCGTGCAGATTCGTCCGCCAAATCTGATCACGCGACCCTCTGCCACCAGACGGTCTCCGACAGCCGGAGCCAGCAGGTTGGTTTTCATTTCGACCGTCAGCACCCGCTCATCTGCCGCCATCAGCGAAAAAGCCGCTGACCCGGCTGCGCTGTCCCCCAGTGTCCACCCTAGACCGGCGTGGGCAAATCCGTCCTGTTGTGAAGTTTCCGGTCGGATCGGTGCAGCGAGGGTAACGCGTCCGGGCGCAACCGAAACCAGCTCCGCTCCAAGCGTGTGTAACATGCCCGAGGTTTCGAATAGTCTGCGAACATCGCTTTCAAAATCCGGGTTCGAGGGTGATTGGGTCATTTCTTAATTGCTCCTGGAGCGTTTCTGGTTTTGTTTGAATCACAAACGAAATCAGAAACGCAACGTCGCCGGATACTAAAGCTGGCGTTTCAGTTTCAGTCTGATTCAGCCTGAACCTGAAACGCTCTGGCAGCGATCCAACCAGCTTTTTCAATTCTCTGCAAGGCGCGATCATTTAGTGGTTTCAGACCGGAGCAGGGGCAGCTATACGGGGTCGGGTTTTCGTAGAACGCAAGAGGCGGGAAATATGGCCAACGTGGTGGTTGTCGGGGCGCAATGGGGCGACGAAGGTAAAGGCAAGATTGTCGACTGGCTTTCCGAACGCGCCGATGTGATCGCACGGTTTCAGGGTGGTCATAACGCCGGCCATACGCTGGTGATTGATGGCGAGGTCTATAAACTATCGCTGCTGCCCTCGGGCATTGTGCGCGGCGGCAAACTCAGCGTGATTGGCAACGGTGTGGTGCTTGATCCCTGGCATCTGGTTGAAGAAATCGCCAAATTGTCCGCGCAGGGTATCGATATCAGCCCGGAGAACCTGCTGATCGCAGAAAACGCGCCGCTGATCCTGCCGGTACACGGCGAGTTGGACCGGGCCCGCGAAAATCAAAATTCTGTAGCCAAAATTGGCACTACAGGACGGGGTATTGGCCCGGCCTATGAGGATAAAGTGGGCCGTCGCGCCATTCGTGTCGCTGATCTGGCGGACCAGGCCACGCTTGAGCTGCGCGTGAGCCGTCTGTTGTTGCATCATGATGCGCTGCGGCGCGGGCTTGGCCTGCCGGAAGTGGACCGGGCGGCGCTGATGGCCAAGCTGCGGGAGATTGCACCACGGATTCTGCCTTATGCAGGTCCGGTGTGGAAGGTGCTGAACGAAAAACGCAAATCCGGCAAACGAATCCTGTTCGAAGGTGCGCAGGGCGCGCTGCTGGACATCGATTTTGGAACCTATCCCTTTGTCACCTCATCGAATGTGATTGCCGGACAGGCGGCCACCGGCACCGGTATCGGCCCCGGCGGCATCGATTTTGTCCTCGGCATCGTCAAAGCCTATACCACCCGCGTCGGCGAAGGCCCGTTTGCCGCCGAACTGGACGACGAAAATGGCCGGAGACTGGGTGAACGCGGGCATGAATTTGGCACCGTAACCGGCCGTCAACGCCGCTGTGGCTGGTTTGATTCCGTTTTGGTGCGCCAGACCTGCGCCACATCCGGTGTCAACGGCATCGCGTTTACCAAACTGGACGTGCTGGACGGGTTTGAGGAACTGAAAATCTGTGTTGCCTATGAATTGGATGGCGAACGGCTGGATCACCTGCCCACTGCTGCCGATCTGCAATCCCGCTGCACGCCGATTTACGAAACCATCCCGGGCTGGTCTGAATCAACCGAAGGTGCGCGGAGTTGGGCCGACTTGCCGGCCAACGCGATCAAATACGTGCGCCGGGTCGAAGAGCTGATCAATTGTCCGGTGGCGATGCTATCGACTTCGCCGGAACGCGAAGACACCATTCTTGTCACCGACCCGTTTGTCGACTGATGGCGCTGTCTTACAAATCCCGCCGCCGCTGGTCGCTGGTGATCCTGCTGGTCGGACTGCCGCTTTATATCATGGCGGCTGTATCGGTAATGAACTGGCTTGATCGGCCGCATTTTCTTGTCGAAATGCTGGTTTATCTGGTGCTTGGGTTCCTGTGGATACTGCCGTTCAGGTTTGTCTTTCGCGGCGTCGGCAAGGCAGACCCGGATGCGGAAGAATAGTGAGCCTTAAGCGAAACGCTCGAACTAATCGGGGAACAGGCAGCCCGAAGCGATATCTTGTGTTTTCATGCGTTTCGCGTTCGATCTGCTCTGGTCAAACTTCGATTGCGATAGTGCAGGGGCGTGTTTGGTCCGTCATGAAGCCTTGCAGCCGATCAAAATTTTCAAGGTTTAAACCCCTCTTTGAAGACGCGTCTTCGCAGATGTGTCATAGGGTCGTTTGGCTTGGGCCATCATGCGTCAAAAATTAATTGGCTAATCGCGGTTTATCAAACGAATCCTCAATCTCTGCATTCATCATGATTTTACTTAGTTTGTGGGATAGCGCCAAACATCTGCCTGGCCCCGAGGAATGCCTTTGATGCGCATCCAAAACAAGCTCTGGATCAAAACCCTTCTCTGAAGACGCGTCTTAATAATGGGGTCATACATTGCTGTTACCCTTGCGGGAGGACCGATAAAAGCGAAACGCACCACTGGACCTAGGCAATGGTGTTTTGTTTGGTCTGCGCCATCCAGCTTCCGTTCTAAGGAACAACAATGCCCGTCTACAGACCCGACAAATTCCAATCCACCTACGACCACATTGGTGGCGCCGCGATCTGGGATTTCCTCAACCTGCCTGAAAATATCCTGCGGATGGAAACGGCGAGCTACCTGTTGCGTCCTGCGGCCGAAGCTCTGTCTCCTGCGCTTCTGGCACAGTTTGGCGTTGGCATTGCGGAGCGGCGGCCAAAACAGATGATAGGCCATATGGTGCGCCAGATTATGGAGCAAAACGGCCATCGGTTGGGCCGGAGCAACATCAAAATCAGAAGCTGCGGCAATATGTTCTCCTATGCCTCGCATTATGTGCCCATCAATCGCGCTTAGCCGACGCAAATGTCGCCCGGATGCCAGCCGACCTTCGGATACCGGATGTGCGGCTTCATAAACAGCGTTTGAGAATCACACATGGGATGTTAAAGCGCAGAAAAAGATGATCACGGGCGAACGCCCACGCTGAATGAGGGGCTCAAGCCGCGATGGCCAAGATCAAGAACCCACGTCCCAATCGCACGCTCGACCGCGACCTGAAAAGCCGGGTCTCGCTGGAGCAGGCTAATCTGGCGATCCGCCAGCCGCTGGTTGCTCCGGCTTTGGCGGCGACGTTTATTTTCCTGGCAGGTTTGATTGCAAGCTTCGCTTTCGGCCTTGGTTCCAATGGCTTGATCATCGTTGCGGCTGCGACGATTGGTGCCTACATGGCACTCAACATCGGGGCCAATGATGTTGCCAATAATGTCGGCCCGGCTGTAGGTGCCAATGCGCTGTCGATGGGCGGCGCGCTTTTGATGGCCGCGGTCTTTGAAAGTGCTGGGGCGCTGCTGGCGGGGGGTGATGTGGTTGGCACAATTTCCAAAGGCATCATCGATCCGTCTTATGTCAGCGACCCGAAAGTGTTCATCTGGGCGATGATGTCGGCGTTGATTGCCGCGGCTGTCTGGGTCAATTTGGCAACCTGGGTTGGTGCGCCGGTCTCGACCACTCATTCTGTGGTTGGCGGTGTGATGGGGGCTGGGATCGCTGCAGCTGGCGTGGCCGCTGTAAATTGGCCAAAAATGACGCAGATTGCTGCCAGTTGGGTGATATCGCCGGTGCTCGGCGGCATCGTCGCAGCGCTGTTCCTGTGGTTTGTCAAGTCGCGAGTGTCAAACCAGCAGGATAAAATAGCCGCCGCCCGCCGCTGGGTGCCACTGCTGATTGCGGTGATGGCCGGGGCATTTTCCACCTATCTGGCGGTCAAAGGTGTCAAGAAAATCATCAACATCGACTTGCAGACAGCGTTGTTGATCGGTGCTTTGGCATTGGCAGTGACCTATTTTGTCACTAAACCGCTGATCCGGCGCCAGTCTGAAGGCAAACCGAACAGCAAAGAAACCGTGCGTGGACTGTTTGCGCTGCCGCTGGTCTGCGCAGCGGCGCTGCTGTCCTTCGCCCACGGCGCCAATGATGTCGCAAATGCGGTCGGTCCGCTGGCGGCAATTGTGCACACGGTAGAAGCGGGTGAAGTCGCTTCTAAGGTCAGCATCCCGATCTGGGTGATGGCTGTTGGCGCATTTGGTCTGTCGTTCGGTCTACTGCTGTTTGGCCCAAAACTGATTCGTATGGTGGGCAGCCAGATCACCAAGCTGAACCCGCTCCGGGCTTATTGCGTCGCATTGTCAGCGGCGATCACGGTGATCATCGCTTCCTGGCTCGGCCTGCCGGTCAGCTCGACTCATATCGCGGTCGGCGCGGTTTTTGGTGTCGGGTTTTTCCGCGAATTTTATTGGCGGGTAACGGCCAATACCGAGGTCGTTCAAAAGGTTGTTGCGAAAGAAGCGGCAAAAGCGAAAAAGCGTAAGCGTAAGCACCGCAAACTGGTACGCCGCTCACATTTTCTGACCATAATCGCAGCCTGGGTGATCACAGTACCCGCGGCGGCGATCCTGTCAGCGGTGATCTTTTTGGTGCTAAATGGAGCAACAGGGTAAGCCGGTTTCACGCCACAAGGTGCCCTAAATAGTTGGAAGCAAAGAGCCCGTGAAAAACGCGATATTTGCGCAATGCCAGAAGCTGTTTCCTGAATGGGCGGACCTTTCACTTGCGGATTTTGACATCGATGACCCCAAAGGGTTTTCCTCTTTCACGATGGGAATACGATCCAAAGAAACCGTGCAACCCGTTGAACCTGTGGCGGTTCTGTATCGCCGCCTGGAAGGGAAAGAAAATGCAATCCTTGATTTCGAAACCGAAAAAGAGGTGTTTCTGACACTCGGAGCGCACAACATCGCTGCCCATTGTCACTACTACGATGAAACCTGTCGCATCGAAGCGTTCTATCAGGGGCGCACATTACTGGCAGAGGATCTGTTTGAGCCCGAAAACCTGCGCAAAATTGCCAATGAACTCTACCGCTTTCACCAGCTCAGGCCCCCAAGTCTGCCCGGCAAAATGTTCTTTGAAATGCTGCACAACCAATGGGGACAAATCGCAAAGCATGTCCTTGAAGAAAAGATCGGCGTTTTCCCACCCAACGAACAACATCTGTGCAAAGAATTACGTGGGATTTACGGCCCTGAAACCTTGGCAAAGGTGAAACGCTGCTTGCCGGAAGGGGAGCTGACATTTTGCCACAATGACACTTATCACGGTAACATCATGAAGTTGGACGGCGGCGAAATTAAATTGCTTGATTTCGAGTTTTCCTGCCTCAATCACAAAACTTACGATTTTTCCAACCTGTTCGCAGAAACGGTGATGCGCCACCAGCAACCGGATTACCCTTATTTTCGGATTGCCGAACCGGAATTTAGTGATCACGAACTTGGCATGTTGATCAATTTCTACCTGGACAACGCTGAATTCGAGACCGCAGAAGCACGGGAACGCGAATCTGAGAAATTACTGGAGGAAACAAAAAATCTGCTGCTGCTGTCCGACTACAAATACGCCATGGCAGCGGTGACACTATCTGTCGAGCCGATCCAAAACATCCGTTTTATCCCTTACGCGCATCAGCGGTTTGAAAAGTTCCTGGGGGCCTACGCGCTGAGGTTTGGGGAAGGCTAAAGAGGAATGGTTTTAGTGGGAAAACAGGCAGATTAAGAGCACTCCATCTGCCCATGAGTTTTAATCATATAACGTGTCTTGGACTCAGCCAAATACATCCCCCAGAGCCTTGTCTATCGCCCCGGTGATCTCGTCGATATCATCTTTGGATGCAATCAGCGCCGGGCTCAGGCAGAGCGTGTTGTTGAACCCGGGCAGCGAGCGGTTGGTCATGCCGATGATGACGCCCTGCTCGTTGCAGTTCGCACAGACCGCAGCCACCTGTTTCTCGTTCATTGGTTCTTTGCTATCGCGGTCTGTGACCAGTTCAGCCCCAATGAACAGGCCTTTGCCGCGCACATCGCCGATGACCTGATGTTTGCCCATCAACTCGCCCAATTTCCCAAGGCAATATTCGCCCATGTCGATTGTATTCTGCAGCAGGCCTTCTTCCTCGATGATCTTCATATTCTCGATCGCCGCCGCCGGCCCGGCAGTGCAGCCGCCAAATGTCGAGATGTCACGGAAATAGTTCAGCGGGTCATCCGCGTTGTCCTTGAACATCTCGAACACCGCCTCGGTGGTCACGGTGCAGGAAATCGCCGCATAGCCGGAGGCCACGCCTTTGGCCATGGTCACGATGTCGGGCTGGACGCCGAACTGCTGATAGCCAAACCAGGCACCGGTGCGCCCCAGACCGCAGACAACCTCGTCGATGTGCAGCAGGATGTCGTACTTCTTGCACAGCGCCTGAATGCCGTCCCAATAGCCCTCGGGTGGTACGATGACGCCGCCCCCCGCCGTGACCGGTTCCAGACACAGCGCGCCGATGCTGTCCGGGCCTTCGCGCAGGATAACTTCTTCCGTGGCCCGCACACAGGCCGCACCATAAGACTCGCCGCCGCCAAACTGGTTGCGGTATTCTAGGCAATGAGGCACCTCGACGAACCCCGGCGTAAAGGGGCCGTATTGCAGGTTGCGCTCGGGCTGGCCACCGGCGGAAACGCAGGTGATGGTGGTGCCGTGGTAATCGCGCGCGCGGTATAGAATCTTGTGTTTCTTGCCACCGTGCCTGTTGTGGGAAATCTGGCGCACCATCTTGAAAGCTTTCTCGTTCGCCTCCGATCCCGAGTTGGAATAATAGACCCGCGCCAGCCCCGGCATCTTGTCGATCAGCATTTGAGCGAAGATCGATCCGGGGATCGAACCGGCGGATTGCGAGAAAAAATTCATTTTCACCAATTGGTCGCGCACCGCATTGGCAATCCGTTCGCGGCCGTAACCAACGTTGACAGTCCAGACCCCGCCGGACACCGCATCAATATATTCCTTGCCGCGCGCATCCCATACCCGCATGCCTTTGCCTTCGACAATGATACGGGGATCAACCGTTTCAAACGGCTTGTGCTGGATCAGATGGTGCCAGACATGCGCCCGGTCATTCTCGATGATTTCTTCGATATCATTGGTGGTGATTGCATCCATTGGGTTTACCTCAGCCAAATGTCGGGAGTGCGGTCTTTGGTGGTTTATCGGACCGTTTGGAAAAAAGTTCAACGGCAAAGGATCGGAGTCGCATAGGTCCAGTCGCCCAGATAATTAGGTCCAGTTGTGCCTAATTCATATCCACCGCTTTGCCCCGCAACACTTTAAACGGAATCGTGTTCAAAGTGTTGAGGTGGGTTGACTGCAGCACAATATAGGGTGCGAAGTCAAAAGCGAAGGCTTCAGCCCAACGGTCGGCGCACAGGCACCAGCGGTCGCCTTCTTTCAGTCCTGGAAAACCAAATTCAGGGCGTGGAGTGCTCAGATCATTGCCGCGCATTTTGGAAAATGTCAGAAACTCCTCGGTCAGCAGCACGCAAACAGTATGGCGCCCGTGATCCTGCGGGCCGGTGTTACAACAACCGTCACGGAAAAAGCCGGTCACCGGTTCTGTCGAGCAAGGTTTGAGCGGCTCGCCGAGTACATTCATAGCTTCGTCGAATTCGATTTTTTCATCGCCCATTGCGCATTCCCCCAAAACCAAACGACGCGCCCAAAGTCTGGACGCGTCGATAGAGAAAGTCACTTATTTTTTACGGTTCAGTAGGTCACCGTCCCGGCAATCGACCGTTTGAGCGCGATATAGGGCCAGCTGTCCTTACCGCCGCGATTGGCTATTTCTGCCAGCTGCACCCAGGCACCTTCCAGATCGCCTTCCAACACCAGTGCCTGACCCATATAGCTGCGGGCAAGGTTGTAGTCCGGATCAATCGCCAGCGCCTGACGGTAATATTTCAGGCCCAGTTCGGTGCGCCCGGCCTTGCGGTTTGCGAAACCGAGGTAATTCAAAATGCGTGGATCCTGTTGATTTTCCGCCAGATGTAACAGCTTGATGGCATTTTCATATTGGCCTGCATAAGCAAACTCGCGGGCGTTTTTATACAGGAAATCATCGTCGAACATGCTTTGCTCGGCTTCAACACATTCTTTTTCGTCTTCGTCCCAGACCATGCCGTCTTCACATTCTTCGGTGGTCTTGGTCGGTTTCGGGGCGTTGCCACCACCACCGCCAGCTGCAAAAGCCGAGGTTGCCAGCGCAGCCCCCAGGAAACCGGCGGAAATGAGAGGAATAAATTTCATTTTTGCTACTCCAGTTGCACGTCAGATCAAGTCGTTTGTACGAAGATAACATGCCAGCGGGTAAATTATTCGAAACTTTTTTGAAGAACGCGTGATGGGGCGGAGAGCCGCCAACCCCTGGCGTTCTATCGAGCTTTCCTCCTGAGACCAGCAAAACGGCAAGAAAAAAGCCCGCAACAAGGCGGGCCTTTCAATTTCACTGATCAAGCCACTACTCAGGTTTCGCGGCTTCGTCTTCTTCAGAAACTTCTTCAACAGGCGCTTCTTCGTCTTCGCCCGCAGCGGCTTCTTCCAACTCATCCAGTTGCGCCGTTCCGATATCGTCAAACAACTCGGCAATTTCGAAGTCCGCTTCGGCTTCTGCTTCGGCTTCCAGTTCGCGAACGGATTTACCAGACGCCTGCAGTGCAGCTTCTTCAGCAGAACGAGCAACGTTCAGCTCGATTGTGCAGGAGACTTCTGGGTGCAGAACCACTTGCATTGCGTGCAGCCCGAGCTCTTTGATCGGTTTTTCCAGCACACATTGTTTGCGGTCGACGGTAAAGCCGGCTTCGGTCGCCGCTTCGGATGCGTCACGGTTGGTGACGGAGCCATAAAGCGAGCCCGCGTCGGATGCGGAACGAATCACGATGAACTGCTTTCCGTCGAGTTTCGCGGCGACAGCTTCGGCTTCGCCTTTGCTTTCCAGGTTCTGGGTTTCCAGTTGTGCTTTGCGGTCTTCAAAGCTCTCCAGGTTGGCTTTGGACGCGCGCAGCGCCTTGCCTTGTGGCAGCAGGAAGTTGCGGGCATAGCCGTGTTTGACAGACACAACATCGCCCATCTGACCCAGTTTCGCCACGCGTTCGAGAAGGATAACGTCCATGATGCTCTCCTTACTTCACTGCATAAGGCAAGAGGGCCAGAAAACGTGCGCGTTTGATCGCACGGGCCAGCTCGCGCTGTTTTTTGGAGGATACTGCGGTGATCCGTGAGGGAACAATTTTGCCCCGCTCAGAAATATAGCGCTGCAGCAGTTTTGTATCCTTATAGTCGATCTTCGGCGCGTTATCACCGGTGAACGGGCAGGACTTGCGGCGACGGAAAAATGGTTTGTTAGCCATGGTTTATAGTCCTTCCTTAACGGTCACGGCGACGTTCGTCGCGCGCGCTTTTGGCCTGGATTACAACCGACGGGCCTTCTTCGTGGGCATCAACTTTGATGGTCAGAATACGCATTACGTCTTCGTTCAGGCGCATCAGGCGCTCCATTTCCTGAACCGCCGGGGCGTCGGCATCGGATTTCAGGAAAGCGTAGTGGCCTTTGCGGTTTTTGTTGATCTTGTAGGCCATCGTTTTCAGGCCCCAGTATTCCTGATCGACAACTTTACCACCGTTGTCAGCCAGAACAGCGCCGAAATGCTCGATCAAGCTTTCGGCCTGCGCGTTGGAAATATCCTGTCGCGCAATAAATGTGTGCTCGTAGAGCGCCATTTCATCACCATTTTCAAGCGTGCTTCAAAACCGGGTGTTAAACTTCCGCGCCCCGGTACGAGAGGCAACCGCGATTGAGAGAGTTGCGGAAGATTGAGGGGTTATAGGGATGGGGGCGGGGAATGCAAGGGTGACCTCGCATTCCATATAAAGTCAGCTCTGTTCGCTGGTCTCCTCAGCACTAAGTTCTGCCGCTCTGCGCTGAATACGATCCCTATAGGATTTAAACAATTGCGGAACAAGAGTTCCGTAAAACATGATTGTACCACAAAAAACCAAATAGATGCCGAACGATTGCATATGCCCGTGGTGAACTTGCGGAAGTCCGTTTTCGGCCATGACTTTGACCGTTGTTCCGGACAGCAATACCCCGACAGTTAACAGTCCCACAGGCAAAGCCATGAGATAGACGTGTTTGCGGCTCTCCTCGCTATTGAGCCCAATCACATCAGAAATATACACGCCCATGCCGAAAGCTATAAACGGTAAAACGAATGCGGCAAAGGTATTCCAGATCGCCAGTAAGATTGCGGGATCCATTGTACAATCTCCACTTCACATTTTGATTTCTTGATTTAAGTCTTTGAAAAAAATTGTTTCCACCTCTGCGGGGAGCGCATGGGGATAACGCGGCAGCTGATGTTGAACCGGGTCGCTGGCCTTAAGAAGAATCCAGCCGGAATTGTCCCGGTCGATTAATCCCTCAGCTTGGACTGGAGCCACCTCCACCCATTTGCTTTTAGAAAATCCCTGCTGAACTTCGTGGTCGCGCAGCACGACATAAGGGCGTTCGGGTGTGGTTTTCCCAGTCACTTGTCCAGGAAACCCAAAAAATCCGCCGGTTGGCGGCGATGATCGCAACTCGCTGGTGTTAGGTATCTGATAAATATCGGGTTGAATCGACTCTGCGAAAACTGCGACAGGGAGCAATAAAAAAGGGAAGATTAGTTTGTACATAAATCACCTCAGTTTTATAAATATAAAAATAACTTGGTGGGACGGTAACACAGATCGCTGAAAATTTCCAGTCGAACGTCGTAGCAGGGCGACAAAGCGGTGGAAAACTTGCATCCCATCACAAGCGCAGATACATCGATTTTAGCGGTAAACAAGAGGCAAACATGACACGGGCATTCGTTTTCCCCGGACAAGGGGCGCAAACCATCGGCATGGGCAAAGCATTTGCTGACACCTATCCGGCTGCAAAGGCGGTATTTGATGAGGTGGATGAGGCGCTCGGCGAAAACCTCTCGGCGCTGATTTGGGAGGGCGATATCGAAACCCTCACTCTGACGCAAAACGCCCAGCCAGCACTAATGGCAACTTCTTTGGCTGCGATGGCTGCGCTGAATGCGGAAGGGGTGGATATCACCGCCGCCGCATACGTCGCGGGCCACTCGCTTGGTGAATATTCCGCCCTTTGCGCCGCCGGTTCTCTCAACTTGTCAGACACCGCCCGGTTGCTCAGAACCCGCGGTCAGGCCATGCAAGCCGCCGTGCCGGTTGGCGTCGGGGCCATGGCCGCGCTCCTCGGCCTTGACTTCGCCGCTGCGACCATTGTCGCCGAAGAGGCCGCGCAAGGCGAGGTCTGCCAGGCGGCAAATGACAATGATCCGGGTCAGGTTGTTGTGTCCGGCCACAAAGCCGCTGTCGAACGGGCGCTGGATATCGCCAAGGAAAAAGGCGCCAAACGTGCCGTTTTGCTGCCGGTTTCCGCACCCTTCCACTGTGCTTTGATGCAGCCCGCTGCAGATGTTATGGCCAGGGCATTGGCTGCGGTCGAGATTTCTGCCCCAAAAGTCCCGGTCATCGCCAATGTCCGCGCCAAAGCGG
Organism: Amylibacter sp.; assembly: GCA_965237555.1. Classification (GTDB taxonomy): domain Bacteria; phylum Pseudomonadota; class Alphaproteobacteria; order Rhodobacterales; family Rhodobacteraceae; genus Amylibacter. The sequence continues at coordinate 2,424,882 of OZ250147.1, read as the reverse complement.
TCAGCGACCCGGGTATCATCCGGGACCTGCTGGTCGCACAAGTCACAGGCTCGGTGCTCTGGCGCGAAAGCATCGGCTGGGCAGCCGCGCAGGGCGTCACAGAAATCTACGAAATCGGCGCAGGCAAGGCGCTCTCGGGAATGATCCGCCGGATCGACCGCGACCTGGCCTGCACAGTCGTAAATGACCCGGACGGCGCAAAAGCCGCCGCAGAGAAAATCAATTGAGGGACATATATGTTTGATCTGACAGGAAAATGCGCGCTGGTCACCGGCGCTTCAGGCGGTATCGGTGGTGCCATCGCCAAAGCGTTGCATGCGCAGGGTGCAACCGTCGCCCTCTCCGGCACCCGGGTGGACCCGTTGCAAGCCTTGGCTTCCGAGCTTGCCGACCGCGTCCATGTCATCCCCTGCAATCTGGGTGATACCGAAGCCGTCACCGTACTTGCCGGTCAGGCTGGCGAGGCCATGGGGGGTCTGCATATCCTGGTGAATAACGCCGGCGTGACCCGCGACAACATCTTCATGCGGATGAAAGACGAGGAATGGCAGACCGTCATTGATATCAATCTGACCTCAACCATGCGGTTGATGAAATCCGTCATGCGGCCGATGATGAAACAAAGATGGGGCCGCATTATTAATATCACCTCGATTGTCGGTGTGACCGGCAATGCCGGGCAGGTGAACTATGCCGCTTCCAAGGCCGGGATGATCGGTATGACCAAATCCTACGCTCAGGAAATTGCCACCCGCGGCATCACCGCCAATTGCGTTGCTCCCGGGTTCATCGAAACCGCGATGACGGCGGAACTGCCCGATACGGTCAAAGACAAGATGATCGATGGCATTCCGATGGGCCGTATGGGGGCGTCAGACGAAATCGCCTCAGCCGTGGCCTATCTGGCAACAGATGATGCCAGTTATATCACCGGCCAGACGTTGCACGTGAACGGCGGCATGGTGATGATCTGAATCGCGGCGCTTTGCTGCGATATGCGCCTCCGGCAGAGATATTTTACGCGAAAAAGAAACTAAAGAATGCGCCCCGGCACCGAAAGAAATACCGGGGCGGCTTCTTCTTCGGCGGTCATCGGCGTCTCCGCCTGTTCCGCCTTTGCAGTTTTGCGCACTTATGGTTTCTTTTTCGTTAAAATATCTTCGGGGTGAATTGGGCATCAGCCCAAGAGGGGCTGAAAGCCCCTTTTTTCCGCGACATCGAGTCAAACTTCCCCTTGACCTTTGCCGCCGTTCTCTGTTCTGGAAGCGCAAAACGGTTTTCAACAGGGACAGAACCCATGCCAGGCCTGCGCAAAGATATCGACCCGGATGGGTTGCTGGAATTCTCAGTCGTGTTCACCGACCGCTCGCTCAATCACATGAGTGCGGCTTTCCAGCAGGTGATGCTGGATATCGATGAAATCCTGAAACAGGTTTACAACGCGCAATTCATCGCTCTGATCCCAGGTGGCGGCACCTATGCGATGGAAGCTGTTGCCCGCCAATTTGCCACCAACCGCAAGACAATGGTGATCCGGAACGGATGGTTTTCCTACCGCTGGACACAGATATTTGAGGCCGGATTCATTCCGTCTGAAGAAATTGTGCTGAAAGCTTATCGCCACGGCAATGAGTTTCAGGCACCGTTTGAACCTGCCCCGATCGAAGAGGTGGTCGCCCGGATCAAAGCGGAAAAACCCGAAGTGGTGTTTGCCCCGCATGTAGAGACCGCGTCCGGAATAATGCTGCCGGATGATTACCTGCGGGCGATTTCCGACGCCCAGCACGAACACGGCGGATTGTTTGTGCTCGATTGTATCGCGTCGGGCTGCGTCTGGGTGGATATGGCCGATACCGGTGTTGATGTGCTGATTTCGGCACCGCAAAAAGGCTGGTCGGCTTCGCCCTGCGCCGGTCTGGTGATGATGAACGAACGGGCCATAGAGAGGCTTGAAGCTACCAATTCCACCAGCTTTTCTGCTGATCTGAAAAAATGGGCCACGATCATGCAGGCCTATTTGGACGGCGGCCATGCCTATCACGCCACCATGCCGACCGACGCGTTGCGGGTGTTCCGCGATGTGATGCTGGAAACGCGCGAAATTGGGTTTGATATTTTGAAAGCTAAGCAAATAGAGCTTGGCCGCCGTGTGAGGGCCATGCTCAAAGAACGTGAATTTGCATCCGTGGCCGCAGAAGGATTTGAGGCACCAGGTGTCGTGGTTTCTTATACCCATGACCCGGAGATCAAATCCGGCAAGAAATTCGCGGCGCAAGGCATGCAGATCGCCGCCGGTGTGCCACTGCAATGTGACGAACCAGCGGATTATTCCAGCTTCCGCCTCGGGCTGTTCGGGCTTGATAAACTGGCGGATATCGACGCAACCGTTGCGCGGCTGGAAGCGGCGCTAGATTCGCTTTAGATATTCGGAGCGAACGGTGGTCTAACCTATCTGAAACGAATCTGGCGTAAAACACTTCCCGAGCTCAAATTTGTGGTTTCCGATCTTTTGCTGGCACGGACACGCTGTGAAAGATCACCTGAAAATTACCGGTGGAATTAAGGTGCAGGGATAAACAACCCCTGTTTGGCAAGTATAACCGCAATGGCGGGCCCGCCTTTTAATACCCTAGCATAAATAAACCGTAACCTGGCACTGGAAAGAAGCGGTCGCCGGGCGGTTCGGCTGTGCGATGGTTTTCTCAAAAATATCCCTGTGATCCCCACGAAAGTGGAGACCTCCGGCAAATTCACGCGAGCTCGGTTGCAGTCCCCGTTTTCAAGGGGATGATGGGTCAATTATTACGTCTCACCGCCCACTGGAAACCCTACCGCGACCCAAGTCCTGCTCGCATCGCCGTCTTCCGCAGCGGTTTCAAACCAGAAAGCATCTGCAAGCCTTTCAGCCGCAGCGCTTTCAGGTTGTCGCTCTGCGCCATCGACGCGCGGTTCAGCAGATCGACGCCTTTGAGTCGCGCTGTGATGTCCGGCCAGCGCCGCCGGTGATATCGCTCCAGCATCGCCGGATCACCGAGCTCTTGGGGCAGTTCAACGGCCAATTCCAGCAGTGTCTGAATATCCGCCAGCGACATGTTCAGCCCTTGCGCCCCTATGGGTGGCACCACATGGGCGGTCTCGGCAACCAACGCTGTACGCGGCCCATATAATTTTGCAGCTGTCTGCGCGATGATTGGCCAGAGGATTTTTGGGCTGACAACCGTCAGCGGTCCAAGGACATCACACGATCGTTCGTTCAAACGCCTTTCAAACGTCTCATCGTCCAATCCGGCTAGCTCCACCGCTTTTGGCCCGGTCTCCATCCAGACAATTGCCGAATGATGATTGCCGCCTTGATCCGGCAGCGGCACTAAAGTAAACGGCCCTCCGGAGCGATGAATCTCGGTCGAGATGTTCAAATGCGGGCGCGGGTGGGACACGCTGAACACCAGCGCTTTTTGCCCGTAGCGTGTTGTTGTTACGGGTATATCAAGAAAGTCCCGTACAAAAGAATTGCGACCGTCGGCGGCAACAAGCAGACGTGCCGCCACCTGCGTCCCATCTGACAGCCGCACCAGATTTTGCCGCAGCCTTGGAGTTAATCGGTTGGTGGAAATACCCGGTCGAAACTTGACATTGGACAATTCGTTAACACGTTCAAGAATTTCGCGCCGCAACAGCCAGTTTGGCAGGTTCCAGCCAAACGGCAGATAGGAGATTTCCGCCGCATCAAATTCCGCCACATGCCGCAAAACCCCGATCTCACCCCCGGCATCCGCCAGCCGCATGATCTGCAAAGGTGCTGCGAAAGGTTCAATATGCTGCCAGATTCCCGCGTCTTCCAGGGTCTGCCGCGCCGGTTGCAAAAACGCGGTGCTGCGCAGGTCGGCATCCGGGTTGTCCGGCTCAGTCACCGGCGGAGCCGGGTCCACACAAATCACCTCAAATCCAGCGGAACCAAAGGCACAGGCCGCAGTCAGCCCGGCGATACCACCGCCGCTGATCAGAATATCGGTTTCGATACGGTTCATGGCCTATCCAACGATCTGCGCCAGAAACGCTGTCAAATCTTCGGTCTGGTGGTGAATATAGTCATGCGGGGCCGGTGCCCCCACCAGAACGGTTTTCATACCCATATCATACGGGATTTCCAGATTGCGCGGGTCGTCTTCGAACATTGCAGCACAGCTTGTGTCAATCTGATTGGTATCGACAATCACCTGATAGGCTGCCCGGCTGGGTTTGGGGTAAAACCCGCTGTGTTCAATGCCATAAACCGCGTTAAAAATTCCCGCTAACCCCCGCGCCTCAAGCACCCGGTCCGCATGAAAACGGGAACCGTTGGTATAGACAATTTTGCGCCCAGGCAGGTTTTGAATGTGACTGCGCAGTTGCAAGTCCTGAGTCAAATGATCGAGATCGATCTCATGCACCTCGGTCAGATAGGGCATCGGATCAACGTCATGTTCGCGCATCATACCAGACAAAGTGGTGCCATAGGTTTGCCAGTAATGTTCGCGCAGGTAAGCGGCGCGGTCCTGATCCACCTTCAACTCCCGCATCACATATTCAGTCATTTTGACTTCGATCTGGTCAAACAGCGCCGCTTCGGGCGGGTACAGCGTGTTGTCGAGGTCAAATATCCAATGGTTGACATGGGAAAAGGCGTTTTTCATGGTCGTAAATTAGGCATTGCGCGCAGTGAGTTCCAGCTAAAACGCCGCGGTCAATTGCAGAACCGGTCACAATCGCTGTATCAAGCGTGCAATAAAAGATCACTGACGGGACAGGTATGACTCCACTGCAAAAAATCGAAGACGCGCGCAAGCTGTTGCTGGACGCCCGGGGTGAATTGATTGCGATGCTGGAAAGCGACAAATCTCGCCGCCGCGGTGCGATACTGCGCCAGCTGCACACGCTGGCCGGAATGTTGGGACAGGGCGGCACCTATTTTTCCCAGGCCGGGCAGGACCGGTTTGTTGACCAGCTGCTGGGCAACAAAACCGGCGGGGTTTTTGTTGATATCGGCGGCTATGATGGGGTCACCGGCTCTAACACCCTGTTTTTTGAGATATTCCGCGGCTGGTCCGGCATTTTGGTGGAACCAGCACCGACCCAGCTGAAGCAGGCACAGGCGGTGCGCCGCTGTCTGTGTCTGGGTTATGCGGCGGCGGGGCGAGCGGGTCAGGCCGAGTTTATGGAAATCACCCAGGGGCTAACCCAAATGAGTGGATTTCTGGATAGTTATGACCGCGCATTGCTCGCGCAGGTGCGTGGCGACCCCCGGCATCAGGAAACCCTTCACCTGCTTGATAAAAGGCCATTGGGTGACATCCTGAGAGAACAGAACCTCAGCAAAATCGATTTTCTGTCGCTGGACGTCGAGGGTGGTGAAATGGATATCCTGAACGATTTTGCGTTTTTGGAGTTCGATATTGATATCTGGAGCATCGAAAATAACACCAAAAAAGCCGAAATCCCGGAGTTGATGCAGGCGAATGGCTATGATCTGATAGAGTTTGCGGGTGTCGATGATATATATCGTAAAAGGCGCTGATGCGGGCGCGGAAGGAACCATAATATGTCCGGCAAAAGCGAACCAAAAGATGCTTATGATCTGATCCTGAACGCGATCGACGTGGGACATTATAAACCGGGCGACCGCTTGGTGGAATCTGAACTGGCCGAGCGGTTTGGCGTTTCAAGAACCCCGGTGCGCGAAGCGTTGCAGCGGTTGGAAACCCAGTCAATGCTGAGCCGCGACGGACGTTCGCTGATTGTCGCCTCTCTCGATCACAACCAAATGGCCGAGCTTTACGAAGTGCGCTCCGAACTGGAGGGGCTGGCGGCGGCGCTGGCGGCAAAACACGCGTCAGAGGAGGAAATCCGCGTCCTGTTTGGTATGATCGACGCCGATCGCAAAATCTCCAGCGATCCCAAGGCGCTGGCACAGGCGAACCGGCGGTTTCACAACCAGATACACCTGGCCAGTCGCAACCGATATTTAGTCCGGCAGCTGGAAATGGTGCACAGATCGATGGCGCTTTTGACTGTTACGTCGCTGGCAGCCGCGGGCCGGGGCGCGGCGGCGCTCGACGAACATCAGGCAATCGTTGAAGCGATTTCGAGGCATGAGCCCGAGGCGGCGGACGCAGCGCTGAAAAAACACCTGTCTTTTGCATTTGAAACTCGCCTGAAAATCGATGCCGGAGAGATGCAGCCCGTTGGCAAATAGTCTGGCCGCTTAAAATGCGCAGGAAATCCCAAAGCGTTTCACGATTTATTGGTCTCGCCAAAGGAGCGTGAAAAGCAGCGACACTGAATACTTAGACCGGCGTTTCACCTTCAATCTGGTTCAGATTAAATGTGAAACGCATTAGAAAAGCAGGACTTGCGGTTGCTGCATGGCACTGTTGAATTCTTGGAGTTGGCGTATGATATTCTGGACCGGGGTAATCATATCAAAGCTGGTGAGGTGATCTTTTGTGGTGCACATTTTGCGCTGCTGGTGGTCACGTCGCCCGGCGATTACAGATTTTTGGTTGCCGGTATCGGCGCCGTCAGCTTGTCGATTTCGGATTGATATTGCCGGTCGTTGATACCGTGCTCGGTTTTGTCCCAATACATCGGAAGTAAAAACAGTTCAATCAGCGCCTTGTATGCGGCGAAGGATCCGATGGGCCAATACAACAGCATCGCAGGCAAAAAGCGCAGGAGTCCGGTTTTGCCGCGAGACCTTACGGCAACAAACCCAAGCGTCAGCAACAGGAATTCGGTGGCGACGAAAAAGATCACCAGTACGTTCAGGAACAGCGGCGACATCACCTGATAGATCGGCAGATCGACGCCAAACGACAGCACCCAAAGCGGAAGCACGATGGGTGCTGCGGCGAAAGAGCTGAAGGTGCCCAGAAACAGGACGTGAAAGGTCAGAAACCCCGCCAGCCCGAGACACTGATACAAGGCAACCGGATGCCGCATGTGCGTGATCCAGGTCTGCAGGAATCCTTTGAGCCAGCGTGACCGCTGGCGGACCCAAGGCAGAACCCTGAAATTCGCCTCTTCGTAGGTGATGGCATCAACACAGGCACACCGATATCCAAACCGGCGCAACCGGATACCCAAATCCGCGTCCTCGGTAACATTATGGGCGTCCCAACGGCCCATTTCTTCGAGTTTGTCACGTCGGAAAAATACCGATGTACCGCCCAATGGAATCGGCAAGCTCAGGCGTTCCAGCGCCGGCAGTATCACCCGAAACAAAATAGCGTATTCGATTGTAAAACAACGGGAAATCCAGTTGGTCTCGCTGTTGTAATAGTCCAGACGACATTGAACGCAGGCCACATCTTCGCCGTGGTGTTCAAAGCTCCTGATCACACGGTAGAGCTGATCCGGTTCCGGCGCGTCTTCGGCGTCATAAACCCCGATCACGTCGCCGCGGCAAAAATCCAACGCGTAGTTCAATGCCCGTGGTTTGGTCTGGATGCAGCTTACTGGCACTTCGATGGTGCGCATCCAATAGGGTAGGGACCGGGAGGCAAGATGATCCCGGGTTTCGGTGTCATTCGCCTCATAGACCAGACAAATCTCCAACAATTCTTTTGGATAAACCAAAGTTGCCATCCGGTTCACAAGCCGGTCAAAAATATCACGCTCCCGCAGCAGCGGAATCAGGATCGAGATTTTTGGAAGTTTTTTCGGGCGCGTATGACTGCCCCGTATGGGCGGTCGGGTCAGAAACGCGATCAATGCCACCAGTTTGAACGAGCTGTTGGCAATCAGCGCCAACAATATCCAGATCAACAATCCCACCATAAGATTCGCCGGGGTCAGGACGGCAGCAACCCCAAATGCTGTTGCCAGAGCGATCCCGGTGAGCAGCGGTATCCGTCCGGCCCATCTGCGGCAGCTCAGGTTTTCCGGACAGCGCAGGTTCGCCGCGGCGGATAATTGTTCGGCAAACTTTGCCTGATAATAACGCAATATCGCCTCTCGTGAGGCCAGAACAAATTGGATGCTGTCAGATAGGTGGTGGAGTTGCTGGCGCGTCGTATCTGCTTGTGCCGGGTCGGAAATGGCTACTACCAGCGCTTCATCAACCTGTTTCCAGATCAGAAACCCGTGATGAATTCCGATCGTGGGTGAAATCAATTTACCCAACAGTTTGGAAGGCGGATCAAAATCCAAATCTATCACCGGCATGGCGGTTTGCTCGGCAAGCGCGCTCAGCACCGAATGTTCGCGCACAAATCCAAGCCCCATCAGCAATTCACCTAAGCGCAGGTCTTCGGTTTGTTGCAGCGCCAGCGCCTTGAACATATCTCCGGGATTCACCTGTCCGTTCTCAACAAGGATATCTCCCAGCCGCCTTCGCTTAGGGCGTATCGGCGCGACATCGGGGAAATCGGTCGTCAGTCTGCGAGCAGTCAAGGACATCGGGTGGGCCGTATAGGGACGGGTCAACCCTGTGGCCGAATTGGTTAATGCGCGGTTAAGTCACCAAATAAATCAACAAATTTAATCCATTAACGCCGCAAATCGATCGAATAAATAATAGCTGTCCTGCGGGCCGGGGCTTGCTTCCGGATGGTGCTGAACCGAAAACACCGGCCGGTCCGCCATGCGAATTCCGCAGTTGGAGCCATCAAACAGTGAGGTATGGGTTTCGATCACACCGTCTGGCAAGCTGTCTGCATCGACAGCAAAACCGTGGTTCATCGAGGTGATTTCGACTTTGCCGGTTTCATGCTCTTTCACTGGATGGTTGGCGCCATGGTGGCCGTGGTTCATCTTCAAGGTTTTACCGCCTAATGCGAGGGCAAGCATCTGATGTCCAAGGCAAATCCCGAATACAGGCAGTTCGGTGGTGTCCAGAATCTCGCGGATCATCGGCACGGCGTATTCGCCTGTAGCCGCTGGATCACCTGGGCCGTTGGACAGGAAAATGCCTTCGGGTTTGTGTGCCAATACATCCTCGGCAGTTGCCGTCGCCGGCAGCACCGTCACATCGCAACCGGCCGACGCAAGACAGCGCAGGATATTGCGTTTGGCGCCGTAATCCACCGCCACAACCTTTTTGCCCTTGCCGCTGCGTTTCGGATAGCCGTCCGGCCAAGCCCAGCGTTGCTCGTTCCAGTTATAGGATTGCGCACAGGTCACTTCCTTGGCCAGATCCAGGCCTTCCAGTCCTGGAAAGGCCCGCGCCTGCGCCAGCAGAGCTGGCATGTCAAAAACACCGCCCTCGGAATGTTCGATGGCCACATGTGGTGCGCCCTGCCGCCGGATCGCGCGGGTCAGCCGGCGGGTGTCGACGCCGCCAACACCAATCCGGCTGCGCCTGGACAGCCAGGCAGAAAGCGTCTGTTTCGAGCGCCAGTTCGATGGTTCGGTTGGGTCCCATTTCACGATCATCGCCCGGGCCACAGGATCGGCGGTTTCGTCGTCCTCAGACGTGACTCCGGTGTTGCCGATATGCGGAAAGGTAAAGGTGATCGCCTGACCGGCATAAGACGGGTCGGTCATGATTTCCTGATAGCCGGTCATGGCGGTGTTGAAACACAGCTCCGCCTGAATCACCCCGGTCGCTCCAAATCCCCGGCCGTAGAATGTTGTGCCGTCCGCCAATACGATACAAGCGGTTGGTTTATCGGGATTTTGTGGGGATGCGGAGGCGGCAGACATTGCAGAGTCCTTTGGGCAAATTTGCGCGAAACTACGCTTATGCACGCGATTGGTCAAGTCAGGAAGAAAAATGAATAACTCATAAATATCAGTCAGTTACCGGAGTAAATCATCATTGTAAATGGTGCGGTTTACTTGTACATAGGGGACTGGTTTTTTTGAACCGGGAGAACAAAAGCCATGCGTGAACGGATCAACTCCGAGACGAAACAGGCCATGCGTGACAAGGCTGCAGACCGTTTGGCGACCCTTCGGCTGATCAATGCTGCGATCAAGGATCGCGATATCGCGGCCCGTTCTGACGGCAATTACGACGGGGTCAGCGACGGCGAAATCCTGAGCGTGCTTGCCAAGATGATCAAACAGCGAGTCGACAGTGCCAAGATTTATGACGAGGCCGGACGGCTGGAACTGGCGGAAAAAGAACGCGCAGAGATCGGCGTGATCGAAGATTTTCTGCCCAAACAGCTTTCCGAAGATGAAGTGCGCTCGGCGGTACAAAAGGCTATCACCGACACCGGTGCTGCCTCAATCCGCGACATGGGCAAAGTCATGGGCGCGTTAAAATCGTCCTACGCTGGCCAAATGGATTTTGGCAAGGCCGGTGGCGCCGTTAAAGAACTGCTGGGGTGATTGCCGTGTTACTCCGGATACTTCCGGCTGGCCTGTGCACTCTCAATCTTACCACCAGATTTCTTTTTCTGCGCGGTCGCCGTCCAGACATAGGTGTGCATGCCGTTGGGCGGGCAGGGGCTTTTGTATTTGAAGGCACCTGATGCCACCGTATTTTGTCCGGAATAGGCCACTACGCCACCACCGTGATTGTAACCCGGCGCATCTTTGTCTTTCAGTTTGAAGCGGATGTATTTGGTGTCGGCCGGGACATCGCTGAGGTTGAATACGGGGTTTGCCACCTTGTTGGGACGGCCGGATGTGCAGAGCTTGAGATTGCCCCACTCAAAGGTGAAAGAGAAGGCAGCGGCTGATTGCGGCAATGTGAGCAACAGAGCGGTTGCAAGGCTGACGCATTGAGTTTTTGTCATCAAAGTCTCCTAAAATCCGATCAGTTCAAGTTCTGCGTCACTGCACCCGCAATTCCGACAAGGCTGTGTCACGATATTTGGTGCCGCGATAGACCGACAGAATTCGGATCTGTATCCAGTCCACATTTGAAAACCCGGGCAGGGGCACAGTTTGCCAGCGCCCGTGATCGGCCAGCTCTGCTGAAAGGCGTTGTCCGGTCGAACTGGTCACTTCGATATCGCGAACCCGATTGTTCTTGGCAAAAATGCTTTCGCTTTTGGCGTACCCATTGGTCAGCTGCAATTCAGAAACGGTTTTGGACCCGGCGAATTCTAGCGTCAGGAACGCATCAATTCCGTCGCCCGATTGCCCCTCGACCCAGGCCGTCGCCGGATTTCCGTCTAGCAAATTCGACTGCAAATAGCTGTTTCCTGATTGCCCTGCCAGCACTGACGAGGCGCAAATATCGCCCCGCGCCAATCCGTAGTAGGCGCTGGAACAGCGTTCACTGTTGGCGCTCATGCGGCGAATTTTCCCCGCAGATACTGTGCCTGCGGGACGCCCGTTATCCTGCCAACGCTGCCAGCCACGGGCAACGGCTTGCAACCGGTCGACTCGGGCAGGGTGGGTTGACGATCCGTTTTCTGAAAGCGACTTCCACAGGGTTTTCGCATCGTCCAGGTTGGCCCCCAACCCGGCCAGCACAAAGCCTGCATATTCATCCGCCTCCAGCTCGGTTGGTGGCTTGCTGCCGCCCTTGGTGATCGTGTGCCCCTGCAGATGATGTCCAACTTCATGTGCCATTACCCCATAGAGGTTCCATTTCTCTTTCGGTTTGTCTTTGTAAACTGACAACCAATCTGGATTGAACGCCAGATATCGGGTTTCGTCGAGGATCAAGGCCGCCGCATTGCCCACATCCGTGGTCGAGACCAGTTCGAAATTTGCCACCAACCCGCTGACATCGAGAATGTCATCAATGATTATCCAAATCTCCGCTACCGAGAAATCGTTGACCGTGGCAAATGGGTTCACCTTGATGTCCAGCGGCTCGCAATGGTCCAGTGAACAGACCATTTGCGTTTCAGCCGTGGCCGTCGTGACGCCGATAACGCTCGCTACAGCGGCAAGAAATGGGGTGATAATGCGAGGGCTTTTCATTAGGTTTTCCAAATATGCGAGGGGCAAGGCAACTTTGGCAAAACCCTCGCGCTAATTCAAGCCATCCCAGAAATTCACACCCTACACTTGCTCATTCGTCACGCCGTACCGAAAGCTTGCGCAGGGTACGGCTCAGATCGTTGAACAACTCTTTTCGCTCCTCCGGTGACAAGAACGCACCCAGCTCAATAACCCGGCCGCCGCCTTTCAACGTCAGGTAGTTCTCCAAATAGAGGTTTTTTCTGATGTTCACTTCGGTCCAATAGGGATTGGCCTGCCAATACTGATCGTCTTTGCGAGGGTTGTACCGGTGGACGGTGATCAGGTCAGGCCAGATCTTAAGCTCTTTGCAGAGTGCACTGTCCTGTTCATTGCGACGCAGCAGATACCACAAAAGCCCCAGTGCCAGCAGCAGGTGTGGCAGCAGCCCCAGAGCGCCAACGTACCCAGCAACGGAAGCAGCGGCAGGCTCAGCATGACTGAGGTAAAGGCAATGGTCAGCACAAAGCCTTTGACCGGCAACGAGCGGTGCGGGCGCAATGTGAAATGATACACCGGCGGGTCGTCCCGTACTGCCCCAAAAAAAGAGGCCGGGAATTGCGCCCCGGCCTCTGATTTATTTTTGGATTTTGCCATCTCAGTGATCCGGGTTTTTATCCCACATATCCCGTGTTGGCAGGGTTTCAAAGGTGTGCTCTGGCGGCGGGTTCGGCAGGGTCCATTCCAGAGTATCGGCATGTTCGCCCCAGTAGGCGTTTTCTTCGATCTTTTTGCCTTTCAACAACGTGTAAAACACGATGCCAAAGAACAGCACAAAAGATGCAAACGACAGGAACGCACCGTAAGAGGAGATTTCATTCCAATAGGCGAATTGCTCCGGATAGTCGATATAGCGGCGCGGCATGCCCTGGCGTCCCAAAAAGTGCTGCGGGAAGAAGGTAATGTTGGTGCCGATAAAAAACATCCAGAAATGCAGTTGCGCGGCCCATTCCGGGTATTGGCGCCCCGACATTTTGCCGATCCAGTAGTAAACACCGGAAAACAGGCAGAAGCCGGCGCCGATTGACATCACATAGTGGAAGTGGGCCACAACGTAGTAGGTGTCGTGATAAACCCGGTCGATTGCCGCCTGCGACAGCACGATGCCGGTGACACCGCCCACAGTGAACATGAACAGGAAACCGATGGCAAACATCATTGGTGCCTTGAACGTGATCGAGCCGCCCCACATGGTGGCAATCCAACTGAAGATCTTAATGCCGGTCGGCACAGCGATCACCATGGTCGCCAGCATGAAATAGGATTGCTGGGTCAGCGACATGCCGACGGTGTACATATGGTGCGCCCAGACAACAAAGCCCAGACCGCCGATGCCAACCATCGCATAGACCATCGGCAGGTAACCGAAGATCGGTTTCCTGGAGAAGGTCGAAATCACATGCGATACGATGCCAAAACCCGGCACAATGATCATGTACACTTCGGGATGGCCAAAGAACCAGAGCAAGTGTTGGTACAGGATCGGATCACCGCCGCCAGCGGCGTCAAAGAATGTAGTGCCAAAATTGCGGTCGGTCAGCAGCATGGTGATCGCACCGGCCAGAACCGGCAAAGACAGCAGGATCAGGAAGGCGGTGACAAAAATCGACCAGGCAAACAACGGGGTCTTGTGCAGGGTCATGCCTGGCGCGCGCATGTTCAGAAACGTGGTGATCATGTTGATCGCACCAAGGATAGAGGAGGCGCCGGAAACGTGCACCGCAAAGATGGCGAAATCCATCGACATACCGGCTTCTTTGGTGGACAGCGGCGCATAGAGCACCCAGCCCACGCCGGAACCGGCCTGATCATTACCTCCCGGCAGGATCAGCGACAGCGAAGCCAGCGTCACGCCGGTGAAATACATCCAGAACGACAGGTTGTTGAGGCGCGGAAACGCCATATCCGGCGCACCAATCATCAAGGGCATGAAATAATTGCCAAATCCGCCGAACAGCGCCGGAATAAACACGAAGAACATCATCAGGATACCGTGGCCGGTAATCAAAACATTCCATAAATGTCCGTTCGGTGTGCAGTTTTCCAGCGTTTGCGCCACCAGGCTTGCACCTTCCAGACACATGTATTGAACCCCTGGGTTCATCAGTTCCATGCGCATGTAAACGGTGAAGGAAACCGATATAAACCCGGCCAGGCCCGCTACAAACAGGTAAAGGATGCCAATATCCTTGTGGTTGGTTGACATGAACCAACGCGTAAAAAAGCCCTTCGGCGCGTGGCCATCGTGACCGTGGGTGGCTGCGTCTGCCATACTTGCTCTCCTGACACGTCGTTTGTCGCTACGAATCCCCATTAAGGCTTCGCATTGTCCCGCGCCCTTGGTAACCGACAGGGGGGCGGGTCTCAACAGAATTAAAGGCCGCAGGGTGGAAGAGGTAGAAAAAACCTTTGTCGGAAGGGCAATCGAGTTTTGACTTTAGCTTTGGAATACGCAGATTCGCGCCGTCAAAGCGCGAGTACCGATTTGTTGCAGAAACTACAGTTATTGCAACATTGTTTTTCAGGATCAATCGCTTCAAACGTGCACAACGGGAATTGCCGAATGTCTTCTTGGAGCCCTTCTACGACCTTCAGACCAAGTGCAGCATTCTGCAGAAAGGTCGGAGACTGAACAAACCAAACTAGATCAGAATACCTTCTGCGTCTTGCGGGACAGAAAAAACCCATGGCCGTCAAGGTTGCGGCATTCCAACGTGTTGCGCGTGGCCTCGCAAGTAAGGCCGAAGGAATCCGAGGTTTCGCCGGTTTCGAATTTACTATCTGCCGGCCAATTGCCTGACCACCGCTCGCCGCACAGCATTTGAACGGGCCCCCGATCCCCAATAAAATAGGCATGGCCCCAGTCGGCGGTGCAATCTGCGGGTTTCGGTTGGGCGAGCGGGCCGGTCCTGCGAAAGATTTCGCACCACAACTCGCTCTTTCCGGGTTCGTCGCCCACGCTGCAGTGGATATTGTTTGCGCGTGTAGCAACGATCCAGCTTTCCGCGTTTGCGGGCAGGCCTGCTGCAATCAATGCCAGGAGGAGTATGGTCGTGGTCAGGAGTCTGATTTGTGCCATTCCCTATCATGCATGCTACGGCGGGATTCGCGCAAGCCCCGCGGTCTGCTGCAAGATCGATCAACGTCTGGTTTGACGAGTCGCACCGCAGCATTGGATGTGGTCGCAGGAAGACTGCTTTGGACCGCCTATCCCGCTTCGCCACAGAAACCGAACAGCAGCTTTGCCCGATCAGCCGACGTTTGGACCATTTGCTGCGTCATAACTTACGGTAGGCGGTGCTCACGCATTGGTTGTGGATCAATAAACGGACTCAAACTGCGGCTTGGCCCGAGATCAGCGAACCGCAAACGCTATCGCACCACGCGGGAATATTTCGAACCTTCAACCGAGATGCCCGCCAACAGGCCGGCCTGATTGAAAACCACTGAATAAACCGCGTCTTTGATGGTGTTGTTGTCGATCCCGGCGGCTCCGGAATTGTCGACAATCGTGTATTCCACATCAGCGCCAAGGGTCCAGCCGTTGCGGGCGCGGAAACTTTGCAGGTGTTCTGAATCCATGAAGAACAGGACCGATGAATATTGCTGCGCACCGGCCTGCAATCCATAGCTTGCGCCTGCAACATTGTAGTAATCCACCGGCGCATTGCCGATCAGCAGCGAACCTTCGCCGTAAGTGCCGCCAATGATCAAACCGGCCTTGGTGATTGTCGGCATCACCAACATGCCCGCGGCGTCATCCGACAGCTGTTGCGTGAACGGCAGCTCCGCATGCATTTGCTGCACCGCGAACTCCACGTTGCGGTCGATTTTGTTGCGCTGGGTGCTTTCGGTTCCGCCAGCACAGGCTGCGGTCATGCCGGCACCTGCGCTCAGAATAAAACTCCGACGGGTCCAATTGCTCATGGGATTGCTCCTGTGTAACTGCTGCTTCGATCTGGTGTCGAACTTTGCCGAGACATTAGGGGGTTTGCGGGGCTTTGTCATCCATTGTATTGCCACGCGCAGGTGGATCGGCGGATTTCCGGTTTTGCTCTGGCTGGACCGTAGAAAACCCGATAAACCGAAGTCCAGTCCAGCATGGGAACAGGCATGACCGACAAGCCTTATGTGATATTGACGATGAAATGGGGCACGCTCTACGCAGCCGATTATGTCAACGTGTTGTACAACGCATTTTCCAAGTTGCTCGACCATCCATTTCG
Organism: Amylibacter sp.; assembly: GCA_965237555.1. Taxonomy (GTDB): domain Bacteria; phylum Pseudomonadota; class Alphaproteobacteria; order Rhodobacterales; family Rhodobacteraceae; genus Amylibacter. The sequence continues at coordinate 2,408,752 of OZ250147.1, read as the reverse complement.
CTTTGTCTGCATGACCGATGACGCCAACGGGATCATTGACGGGGTGGAGATTTTTCCAATCCCGGAAATGGACCTTGGTGAGAACCGATTTGTCTTTGGCGGCTGGCCGAAAATATCGGTGTTCAAAGAGGATTTGTTTGGTCTTGAAGGCCGGGCGCTGTTTGTTGATCTTGACACAGTCATCACCGGCGACATGAAACCGATGTTCGAGGCCGAGGGTGGCGTTGTGTTGATCCGCGAATGGAAACGCTTTGTCGATCATTTCCGGCCGCGCAAGGTCAACGGCGCGACCGCGATATTTGCGTTTACGCTGGGGGCACAGACGCGGATTTACGATGCGTTTATGGAAAACCCGGATTACGCTTTTGACAATTACCGCTCTGAACAGCGCTGGGTGACGGATTATGCCGAAGACATGCGGTTCTGGGGGCCAAAACAGGTGGTCAGCTTTAAACGCGATCTGCTGGCACCGCCGCTGCTGAACCGCATTATCCCACCCAAAACGCCGGGCCCAGAAACATCCGTGGTCGCGTTCCACGGCGTTCCACGCCCGATTGACGTGGTACCGGATAACAATGAACCCTGGGGGAAGTGGTCCCGCTGGGGTCGCGGGCCGGTCAAATTCGTGCGGGATTTTTGGATTGAAAACGGCGGTACCGATCCAACCTGAATTGATTTGCCCAACCCATTCCTATTCTTTGTTCCAAAATATCTCCGCTGGAGGCACCCGCGCGCCAGCGCTCAAATGGAATGGCGCGGTACGCGCCTCAACCGAATTCCAGATCACGTTGCAAACGCTGGGCCACTTCAAATGCGTGATAGGTCAGCACACCGTCACATCCGGCACGTTTGAACGCCAACAGACTTTCCATCATCACCTCGTCGCGATCGATCCAACCGTTCGCCCCGGCCGCCTCGATCATCGCGTATTCGCCTGACACTTGATACGCAAAGGTCGGCACCGCGAATTCGGTTTTCACCCGTGTGCAGACGTCGAGGTAAGGCATCCCCGGTTTGACCATCACCATATCCGCGCCTTCATCGAGATCACGCGCCACCATGCGCAGCGCCTCGTCCGCGTTGCCCGGATCGATCTGATAGGTTTTCTTGTCGCCTTTCAGAGCGCCCGCTGCCCCAACCGCATCGCGGAACGGGCCGTAGAAGCTCGAGGCGAATTTCGCTGAATATGCCATGATCGCAGTGTTCGCGAATTCATTTTCTTCCAAGGCCCGGCGGATCACACCGATGCGCCCGTCCATCATGTCGGACGGGCCCAGGATATCGGCCCCGGCCTCGGCCTGCACCAGCGCCTGACGTTCCAGCATCATCAGGGTCTCGTCGTTCAGCACCTCGCCGTCGCGCACCAGCCCGTCGTGACCATCCGCATTATAAGGGTCAAGCGCCACGTCGAGCAGAATACCAATGTCCGGCACGGCCGTTTTGATCGCGCGCGTGGCCCGGTTTACAAGATTGTCCGGATTGCAGGCTTCTTCACAGTCAGAGGTCTTTTTTGAGGCATCGGTACGGGGAAACAGCGCAATCACTGGAATCCCCAGATTGGCCGCTTCATTGGCGGCTTCGACTGCCTTGTCAACCGATCGGCGCAAGACGCCCGGCATCGACCCAACCGGTTCTTCAACGCCCTCACCCTCGCGCACAAACATCGGCCAGATCAGATCGCTGACCTGCAGGCTGTTTTCGCGCGTCAGATCGCGCATCCAGTCGGTGCGGCGCGGCCTGCGGGCGCGGGCGGCAGGGAACGGGGCAGGGGTTCTGGTCATCGGTGGGCAATCTTTCCGGCGGATTTGTTCTGCGCTTGCCGAAAATGTGCAGTCAATTCAAGGAAAAAGCAAATCCGGCGATTGGAATCAGCGTTCCTTTCGCCTAAACCAAAACCCGAATGAGGGAAAGGACCCCAATGGAAGGGTTTTACGAAGAGGTTATCGGGTCGCGCAGTTTTGCCAGCGTCTGGTATTGGATCGTTTTTGCTCTGGTCTGGACCCGAACCACCCACTGGACCCTTGGGGTGCCCTACGAAGATGCCCGTTTGGGACGCAGGCTCGGCGGCCAGCATCAGACCGATTTCGAAACCCTGATCGAAATCAACGTGCGCAAAACTCTGGCGGTGTTTGACAACCACAATGTTATTTACACGGCTTTCGCGGCGTTTTTTCTGGCAACTATATTTGTGTTGGGGTTCTATTTTGGCATTCAGTTCATGCAGGCCGGATTTCTGCTGATCTTCCCGCTGGCGCTGGTGGGGATATTTTCAATCCGGCTGGCGCATCATCTGGAGCAATCGCCTTTACACGGCCCTGATCTGTATCGTGCTTATGTGATGCACCGGCGGATCAAGCAGATGGTTGGGGCTGTAGCGATCATGTTTTCCGCCTTCTGGGGCGTGTCACAGACCCTGTTCACGCCGTATAATCTGAGTATTCTGGGGCCTTAGTCGAAGCCTGCCGCATGGTTGATGAACGCCACAACGTGGTTTAGCTTGTCGGGCGAGATTTCATGAGAGGTTGCGGATGCTGCATTCGGTCGAACTCGGGCAGGGAAAAATAGTGCTGATCCTGCATGGCGCGACTTTGGACCATCGTCACATGATGGAAGCACTGGAGCCAGTGTTCTCAACACTCAATGGCTGGCGCCGCGTTTATATTGATTTGCCGGGCCATGGATCCAGTCCAGCCGACCCCGAAATCAACACTCAAGAAGATGTTCTGCAGCGCATTATCTCTTGGGCTGTAGAGAAATTTCCCGGGCAGAGATTTATTCTGACTGGAGAATCCAGAGGCAGCTATCTGAGCCAGGGATTTGCCACGTTGCGGCCAGACTTGGTCGACGGAATGCTTCTGGTTGTTCCCGGTGGAAGCCCGACCGCCGACCCTTCGCGGCTGCCTGTGCCAAGTCAGATCGTGTCCAATCCCGAATTCAGAGCAAAGCTCGATCCGGAATTGCAGAGTAGGTTTGACCGTTTGGTGGTCCAAACGCCTGAAATATTTGACAAAATGTTACGTACAAAATTTGCGGCAATTCCACTGCACGACGCAGCACTAGCAAAGCGTGTCTGGGCGTCTTTTGATTTTCCGTTTAAACTTCATTCCGCGGAACGGACGTTTGACAAACCCTGTCTTATTGTTGCCGGCCGGCAGGATGCGATGTCGGGCTATCTAGATGCGATGGACTGTATGGATGGATACCCACGTGCAACTCTGGCGGTATTGGACTCCGCGGGTCACAGTTTGGCCTTTGAGCGGCCAGACCTGTTTCACGCACTGGTGCGTGACTGGTTGGAGCGCATCGAGGTTGATGCAGATCAGAGGTCGCCAAACACCTGAACAAAGGCCGTCTTCAACGCCACATCCACATCGTCCAGCGTCACCGGCAATCCCAGGTCCACCAGCGATGTCACCCTGTGTTCGGCGATACCGCAGGGCACGATGCCGTCATAGTGGCTGAGGTCGGGTTCGACATTTATCGAAATCCCGTGAAAGCTGACCCATTTGCGCAGGCGAACGCCGATGGCGGCGATTTTATCTTCCGGGTGGGTGCCAAGAGCCGTTAACGGTTTGTCTGTGCGCACGACCCAAACCCCGACCCTCCCGTTTCGCCGCTCGCCGGTAACATTGAACTCCGCCAATGTGCGGATCACCCAATCTTCAAGCTGCCGGACAAATTTGCGCACGTCTTTTTCGCGCTTGTTCAGGTCGAGCATCGCATAGGCGACACGCTGGCCGGGGCCGTGATAGGTGTATTGGCCGCCGCGTTTGCTCTGATAGACCGGTAACAGGTCCGGATCGGTCAGATCCGCCGGGTCAGCACTGGTGCCTGCAGTGTAGAGTGGCGGGTGTTCCAGCAGCCAGATGCGCTCTTCGGCTTGCCCACGGATCATCGCGTCAACGTGATCCTCCATCGCGGCGACAGCGCTTGGATAATCAATCAGTTTTGTGCTGTTTATCCATTCCACCATGCGCCGAGTGAGTGGCGGAAATGCCGGAGCGTGTCAATTGTCACAGCGGAATTCGGCGTATTCGGGTAACCGGTTTTCAGGAGGCGCTTCATTGGCTGCAAGAATCGTTGTAGAATGGGGTGAGTCAATTTTTGTAAATTGGGAGTTTAGAGATGTTCAGGACACTGGCAGTTTCGGCAATTACTGCAATCGCGATCGCGGCGACGTCCGGCCAAAGGGTCGAAGCTGATGCAGGCGACGCCATCGCAGGTGGCATTATCGGCGGTCTTATCGGCGGTGTCATCGTCAACGAAGCCAACAAGAAAAAGCGCACCAAACGGCGGGTCTATTCCTCGGGCAACTATTCCGCGCAGCGGCAGGAAAACCGCGAAATACAAACCTCGCTGAATTATTTCGGTTATCCGGCCGGAACTCCGGATGGGGTTTTAGGGCGGCGCTCGCGCAATGCTGTATCTTCGTATCAGATATATATGGGATATCCGGTTACCGGGCATCTGACCGAGTTTCAAAAAACCGTCCTGTTGAACAGCTACCATCAGGCCATTGCCGGTGGTTACAACACCAACCAGATCATCGCAGCCTCGCCTGACGGGCATCGCGGATTGCTGAAACATACGCAGTCGCAGATGGCCGGCGGTGGCGGGACTGTGGTGGCCATAGTACCGCAACAGCAAGTGACAACCTTTGCCTCGACAACCGAAACAGCCTCGTCCGATGGGGGCTTTACATTGCCCACATTTGGCGATGCGCCGGGTGCAAGTTCGATGGCGAACCATTGTAACAAGATCAGCCTGATCACCAATACGAACGGCGGGTACACCAATGTGTCCACCATGCAGGATCCGGTGTTCACCCTGAACGAGCAATTCTGTCTGGCCCGCATCTATGCGATTTCTGAAAGCGAGGAGATGATCGGGCAGGTTCAGGGCATCAGCGCCGCGCAAATGCAGCAGCAATGTGAAACCCTTGGGCCGGCGTTCAAGGAACAGGTTGCGGCACTGTCGCTCAGCAACCGCAATCAGGTGATTTCCAGCACCAGCGATATGATCCTGTCGACCGGGATGGCACCAGCGCAGCTGAGCCACACGGCTAAAATATGTCTGGGCATCGGCTATCGCACGGATAACGCGGACGTCGCGCTTGCGTCGACATTGATCCTCGTGACTCTGGGCGAGCAGGTGTATGGCGAATTGCTTGGGCACCATCTGATAAACGGCTTTGGCACCTCGCAGCGCAACGATCTGGCGCTGCCGTGGTACACATCTGCAACCGAAGCTATCGCTGCGGGTCAACCGGCGGTGTTTGTTCCCGGCCAGACCGGGCGTCCGGCGTTGATTCAGGCGGCGGCGCTGCAACTGGGCGCACCGGCGGCGACACAGAGCCAGTCAGCTACATTTGTGTTGCCGACCTTTGGCTCCGGAAACACAACCGACCAGTAATCCGGGCGGGCTAAGACCACGTTTCAAGCCCTCGCTGATCGCGTAAAATCAGCGGGGGCTGTTTGACTTCAGCGGCACGTAAATTCTGCTTCACAACCCCAGAACATACCCGTATAGAAGCGCCACCAAGCTGATGGCTGTGCGGCCGTGGCGGAATTGGTAGACGCGCAGCGTTGAGGTCGCTGTGGGGTAACTCCCGTGGAAGTTCGAGTCTTCTCGGCCGCACCAATATACTTTGGAAGCTATTGTGACGATGTGGTCCGGATTTACATTAAGGGTCACTCAGAATATTACACGCAACTATGCCGATCCAGATGAAATTCACAGCGCGCCCTGTCGCTTATGTCGGTTCCAAATTTCTCTGTTACATGTGCAATCTAGGAATTTGGTACTCCTCCAATTAAAATAACCTATCTGATAAAAAGCTAACGCCTTACGGTATTGTTACTCCAAAAATGTTTCTTGACCATTTGATCAAGAAATGTGTGACTGAAACCCTACAATTTCTTCAGTTAACCCCAGGGAGGGGGCAGATACATGAACCATACAAGGATATTTTCAAGAAGGAACGTAATTGCCGGGGTTGCCGCCTTGGGGATGGCTCTGACCAGCGCCAGCGCCATGGCGGATGCCATCAAGGTCGCGGGCATTTTCACGTTGCCGGTCGAACAACAGTGGATCAGCCGCATCCACATCGCGTTGAACGCAGCGCAGGATCGTGGTGATATTGAATACACATTCTCGGAAAACGTCGCCAATACTGACTATGAACGCGTGATGCGAGAGTTTGCTGAAAGCGGCGTTGATCTGATCGTGGGTGAGGTGTTCGGACTGGAAAGCGCCGCGCGTAAAGTCGCCGAAGATTACCCTGAAACTGCATTTCTGATGGGTTCGTCATTTACCCCGCAAGAGCCAAACTTTTCGGTGTTCGACAACTTTATTCATGAGCCAGCCTACCTGTCCGGCATGGTGGCCGGTGCTGCAAGTGACAGCAATGTCATCGGCATGGTCGGTGGTTACGCGATCCCCGAAGTCAATCGCCTGATGCATGCCTTCATGGAAGGGGCGCGGGAAACCAACCCGGATGTGAAGTTCCTCGTGAACTTCATCGACAGCTGGTATGACCCACCCAAGGCCAAGGAAAGCGCCTTCGCAATGATGGATGCCGGCGCGGACGTGATGTATGCTGAACGTTTCGGCGTGTCCGACGCAGCCGTTGAGCGCGGCAAAATGGCGATCGGCAATGTCATCGATACTGCGGACGCCTATCCTGGTACCATACTGGCTTCGGCTCTCTGGCACATGGAAACCACGGTGGATACCGCGATTGCAGCGGTGGCCGATGGTTCTTACGCAGCTGCCGACTATGGGCAGTACAGCTTCATGGCCCATGGCGGCGGATCATTGGCAATGGATGCAGCACTGGTCTCGGCTGACGTGGTTGCGGCGGTTGATGCCAAAAGAGCGGCGATTATGGACGGCAGCTTCGTTGTGACCATCAACGACGAAGAACCGAAATCCGACAACTGATGATTGACGGGGCCAAGTTTTCCTGGTCCCGACGCAGCTGATGGAATATCTGGTTCTCAGCCTGAACAGCCTGTCCAAGAGATTTGGGTCAGTCGTTGCCAATGATGCGGTCAGTATTGAACTGCATCGCGGCGAAGTACTTGCGTTGCTTGGTGAAAATGGCGCCGGTAAGACCACATTGATGAACATGCTGTTCGGGCACTATTTGCCCGACAGTGGCAGCGTCGATGTGGCCAACAATGCTGGCGATATGCAGCCCCTGACATTGGGCCATCCGCAGGCGGCGCTGGAGGCAGGTATCGGCATGGTGCACCAGCATTTCACACTAGCGGAAAACCTGTCGGCACTGGACAATATTTTACTGGGTTCTGAAAGCTTGTCTTCCTGGCGGCAAAACCGCGGCGCGGCGCGGCGGAAAATTAACGGTATCATTGAACGTACCGGGCTGGCTGCCCCGTTGGATGAACTGGTGGGCAAGCTGTCAGTGGGGGAACGCCAGCGTGTGGAAATTCTGAAGGCGCTGTACCACGATGCACGCATACTGGTGCTGGATGAACCCACAGCCGTTCTGACGCCACAAGAAGCAGACACATTATTTGAAAATATCAGCGCGATGACCCGCGATGGTCTGGCGGTGATATTCATTTCCCACAAGCTGCGAGAAGTATTGGCGTTTTCAAACCGCATCGCTGTGCTGCGCCACGGCAAACTGGTGGGTGAGATCGCCACGGCTGACGCCGATGAACGCACCATTGCCAGGATGATGGTAGGGGTCGATACACCAGCGACACCGCGCGCAGCGATGCAGCCCGGCGCACCGGTGCTTCAGATTCAGGCCTTGAGTGTCAAAGGTGAAAGTGCACGCAACAGCCTGCATTCGATCGATCTCACGGTGCGCGCGCATGAAGTCGTCGGCATCGCAGGTGTGTCGGGCAACGGCCAATCGGCGCTAGCGCATGTGGTGTCGGGGCTGGCTGTGCCAGACGCTGGCGCGATGCTAATGGATGGTAGCAAAATTGCGCGATATGATCCGCGCTATATGTTGGCCGCGGGGGTCGGGCGAGTACCGGAGGACCGCCACCATGACGGCATGATCGGCGCGATGAGTGTTGCTGAAAACTTGATCATCGAACGCCTTGGCCACAATGATGTGCAAAAGAACGGATTCTTGCGTCAGGACGCGATCCGCGCCAATGCACAAAAGCTGAGCCGCGATTATGACGTGCGCGGACCCGGAATCGAGGCTGACGCACGGCTGCTGTCAGGCGGCAACATTCAAAAAATGATTCTGGCGCGGGTGTTTGAAACCTCGCCCCGGCTGATCCTGGCCAATCAGCCGACCCGCGGCTTAGATCTGGGCGCAGCCAATGAAGTCGGGCGGCGTTTGCTGGAGGCGCGCACTCGTGGCGCCGGTATCTTGCTGATATCCGAAGATCTGGACGAAATCCTGGCGTTGTCAGACCGGATCGTGGTGATCCATGATGGTAAACTGGTAGAGGCGCATGATCTGGATCGCGCCGCCATTGGCCTGATGATGGCAGGAGAGGCGGCATGATCCGCATTGAACCCCGCGACGCACCAAGCCGCGCACTAAAGTTCGGCGTGCCAGTGATATCGGCGTTGATTGCCCTATTAATGGCGGCCATTCCGCTGGCCTTTGCGGGGGCCAATATTTTTCAGGCTTATGTGCAGATGTTCAGCGGTATATTCGGGTCGATGTTTGCCTTTACTGAAATGCTGACTCGGGCAACGCCACTGATTTTCACCGGTCTGGCGGCGACGATGGCATTTCGGGCCAAGCTGTGGAACATCGGGGCCGAGGGGCAGCTTTACCTGGGTGCCATGGCGGCAGTAGCCGTGGGCACTGGGCTGATCGATGCACCGGGTTTCATCATGATCCCGATCATTCTGGTAACGGGCGCTGCCGCTGGGGCAGCTGGCATGGCCGGACCGGCGTACCTGAAAACCCGCTTTGGTGCCGATGAGGTGGTCACCACTTTACTGCTAAATTTTGTCATCCTGATCTTTTTGCAAATGATGCTTGAGGGTCCGTTGCAGGACCCTCTGGGGCTGGGCTGGCCGCAATCAGCGCCGATTGTTGACGAGGGGCTATTGCCGAAATTGATACCGCGTATGCGCATCCATTCCGGGCTGATTATCGCGCTGCTTGCGGCCGTGGCTGCCCATATTATGCTGTCCAAAACTGTGTGGGGCTTCAAGCTGCGCGCAGTCGGCGAAAACGCCGCCGCCGCCTTGCATGCCGGGATCGGTGTGAAACGCACATTGATGGGGGCGGCATTGGTGTCGGGTGCGCTGGCCGGACTGGCGGGGGTTAGCGAAGTCGCCGGCCTAAAGGGCTATCTGACCGCTGATTTGTCACCGGGTTTCGGCTTTACTGGCATCGTGGTGGCAATGCTGGCCGGGCTGTCGCCGATTGGCGTGGTGATATCAGCCGTGTTCATCGCCTCGGTCTTTGTCGGCGCCGACACCATGAGCCGGGCGATGGGGGTGTCCAGTTTTCTGGCCGATCTGGTGGTGGCGCTGTCGCTGATCTCGGTGCTGATCGGCGGATTCATTGCAAACTACAAAATATCTTTTTCCAAAACGGGTGCCCCGTAATGGATATACTGCAAATCCTGCTGACCGACAGTTTCTGGGCCGCCACCCTGCGCATCGCGACACCGCTGATCTTTGGCGTTCTTGGCGCGCTGATCTGCGAAAGATCCGGCGTGCTGAACCTTGGCATTGAGGGGATATTCGTCGCTGGGGCAATGGCTGGCTGGATGGCAGTATGGCTTGGTTTGGGGCTGTGGGGCGGGCTGGTCGTGGCCGCAATTGTGGGTGGCATGTTTGGCCTACTGCACGCCATTTTGACGGTGCCGCTGGGGCTGTCGCAACATGTCTCTGGGCTGGGCATCACGCTGCTGGCGACCTCGCTGGCGTCGTTTAGTTACCGCACGGCGTTGCCTGATGTGTCTTCGCCGCCGCGCATTGTGCCGTTCCAGCCACTGGATATTCCGATCCTGTCCGATCTGCCATTTCTGGGGCCGGTATTGTTCCAGCAAACTGCAATGACCTGGCTGGCTTTGTTCATGGTGGCGCTGGTCTGGTGGGTGCTGGAACGCACGCCCGTGGGCATGGCGATACGCGCTGTGGGCGACAACCCGGATGCAGTGGATGCGCAGGGCCTGTCGGTTTACGGTTTGCGGATAGGCGCGATAGTTGCCGGTTCCGCGCTCATGGCTTTGGGCGGTGCCTTTCTGACCATGTCGGCCTTTGACGCGTTCTTTTTCGGTATGGTCAACGGTCGCGGTTGGATCTGCATTGCACTGGTGATTTTTGCCAGCTGGCGGCCCGGAAAAGCACTGCTGGGGGCTATCTTGTTTGGCGCCTTTGATGCGTTTCAGGTGCGCCTGCAAACCGAGGTCGGGGCGTTTGTGCCGTCCCAGGTGTTCCTGATGGCACCCTACGTGCTATCGATATTTGCCCTGGTGGTGGTGGCGCGGCGCGCCGAATACCCGCGGGCATTGCTGAAACCGTGGTTCAAGGGGCAACGCGGATGAATTTCGATCTGATCGTGCGAAACACGACACTGCCGGATGGGCAGACCGGCGTTGATATTGCCTGCGCCGACGGACTGATCGCTGCCGTAGAACCCAACATCGACGCCGAGGTTAGGACGGTTATCGATGCCTCCGGTCACTTGGTGACGCCGCCCTTTGTAGATCCGCATTTCCATATGGACGCCACCCTGTCGCTGGGGACGCCCCGTATGAATGTGTCGGGTACCTTGCTGGAAGGAATCGCGCTTTGGAGCGAACTGAAACCCGTGCAAAGCGTCGATCAGATCATGGAACGTGCCCTGCGCTATTGCGATCTTGCGGTGGCCATGGGGATCGGCGCAATCCGCAGCCATGTGGATATTTGTGACGACGAACTGAAAGGCGTTGAGGCGCTGCTTGAGGTGCGCAATCAGGTCAAGGATTACCTCGATCTGCAATTGGTGGCGTTTCCACAGGACGGCGTGTTTCGCGACCCGACGGCCAAAGCCAACCTGGTCCGTGCGCTCGATCTGGGTGTCGATGTGGTGGGCGGTATTCCGCATTTTGAACGCACGATGGCGGACGGGGCAGCCTCGGTCACTTACCTGTGCGAACTGGCCGCAAATCGTGGCCTGCGCGTCGATATGCATTGCGACGAAAGCGATGACCCCCTTAGCCGCCATGTGGAATCCCTGGCCTATGAAACTACACGGCTCGGCCTGCAAGGGCGGGTTGCGGGGTCACATCTGACCTCGATGCATTCGATGGACAATTACTACGTTTCCAAACTGATCCCGTTGATGGCCGAGGCTGAATTGCACGCTATCCCGAACCCGCTGATCAACATCATGCTACAGGGTCGCCACGACACCTACCCAAAACGGCGCGGCCAAACCCGTGTACCGGAATTGAAGGCGGCGGGGATAAATATTGGCTTTGGGTCTGATTGTGTGATGGACCCGTGGTATTCGCTGGGGCGCGCTGACATGCTGGACGTGGCACATATGGGGCTGCATGTGGGGCAATTGTCCAGCCGCGCCGACATGGCCTGGTGCATTGACGCCGTTACAGCCAATTCGGCTAAGATCATGGGTTTAGAGGGCTATGGACTGGCCAAAGGCTGCAAAGCCAATTTTGTTCTGTTGCAAGCCAGTAACCCGATCGAAGCGATCCGTTTGCGCGCCACACGATTGGCAGTGGTCCGCGCGGGCAGAGTGATTTCGCAAACCGCCGCAACTGTCGCTGATCTTGATTTGCCAGGCAGGCCGACACGCCTGGACCCTGCAAGTTATTTACCCGATGCTGACGATCATAGTTAGTATGGCGCGACCGGCCCGCGCGGGCGTGTGATCCGGGGCTATTTTCCTTTGCCAACAGATCAGCACCACCCTAGCCCGGCCACCATTTATATATCAAAGTACAGTTTCTATGTGGCCAATTGTTGAAAAGGGATTACAATTTACGCATTGCGATCTCCTGGCAAATGTCAGCTTACCTGAAACTGACAGTGGTGGCGTGGGTCCGTGCTGAACGTCAATTAATGGCCAGGAATGTCGACGTAATGTTGCCGTTAAAGTCGGCCTTACCATGGTAAAACCGGACATTCAATCTTTTGGAACGAACGTCGGTTTCGTCCGCAGCTTGGTCGCTCGTGATCATCGCGGCGAAGGTCCGCAATCCACCCGTTGAAAGGACGCTTTGCCAATGCCAAATCAAGAGACGGGGCCGTTTTATTCAGGCATATTTTTCACTGTCACCACCCATAGTGACAACAATTTTACCCTTATGGCGACCGTCGCCGAACCGCTGCAGGGCTTGCGGGGTTTCATTCAAAGGGTACGGACCGTCGATGACGGGGCCTAATTTTCCGACGCGGTAAAGGTCATTGATTAACGCCAGGTCTTTGTTCGGTTTAAGCGCGACCACCATTATGTTTTTCTTGGTAAGTCTGCGGATGATCGGCCCAAACAGAAAAACCTGCAGCAGCTTACCGGTGTCGCCACCAACCGTCACATAAGTGCCGCCCGGTTTCAGCGCACGCACGTAAGCAAATACCGATCTGGTGGTTTTGGCGTCTAAGATCAGGTCATAACGCTGGCCGTTCCTGGTGAAATCTTCCGATTTGTAATCGATGGTCTTGCCGTAGCCTGCTGCGCGCATCATTTCCGCTTTTTCGGCTAAATCCACGCCAGTGATATCTGTAACGCCCTCACTCTTGGCGATTTGCACCCCAATGGAACCCATGCCACCACCGGCACCGTTAAACAGCAGCTTTTGGCCGGGCTTCACCTGTCCATAATCGCGCAGCGCCTGCACTGCCAGCATGGCGGCGTGCGGCAGCGCAGCGGCCTCGACATAGCTCATGGCTTGCGGTTTCTTGGCCAGCGCAGTTTCCGGAACGCAGACGTATTCCGCAAAGGCCCCAAAGCCGCATTCTGACAAATCGCCATAAACATCATCGCCGGTCATAAACGTCGTGACTTCTGCGCCCACGACCTCTACCTGCCCGGCAACATCCACGCCGGGGATTCTGATTTTCGGCCGGATCAGCCCGCACAGTAACCGGATATAAAACGGCGAGCCGCGCACCATCCCCCAGTCCCAATCGTTGAGCGAGGCTGCATAAACTTTGATCAGAACTTCCCCGGCTTTGGGGCTGGGGCGTGTTACCTCGTCAACCACAAGATCGTCGAATGAACCGTATTTTGAAAGGACAATGGCTTTCATGGCGGTTGATATCTGTGCTTTCGATCGGGCGTGCCAAGTATACTACTGCTGAAACTGTGAACGTCTATGGCAATCGGTTATCCGTCGGTCCGGCGGAGCAGGTGTCTAGGCACATGCGCTTTCGCAGTTTCGGTGAAAGTCGGCTTTGTCCGCATTGCCGACTTTGGCGCGATGAGCAGCGAAGGTCCGGAGTGAGCCCAAACAGTCAATTTTCGGCGGCGCGGCGAATGTCCGCAATGACGGCAAACTTTGGATTCGTTCTCTTGGATATTATTGACATGCGGTCAATCAAGCTCAAAACGCGATTGGAGTTTCCGAGCAGCTCGCTGTTGAGGGACGCCATATATCGTGCCCCTCAACTGAACATCGTTTAGCCAAGCGATCCCTGTGTCAACCAGTAAGCACAATCGCTGCCCAGTTCTTGCTGAGCCCGCGCCAAATACCGCTCACTTAATGACGCGTCCAATTCGTTGCGCCAGCGGCCGTTGGTGCCCTTGTGAATGAAGGTTTTCGCTCCACCTTCCCAGAATGCGCCGCCAAGCGGAACGGATTCGGACGCATGGTTTTTCATGTATTCGAATGAACAGTGATGCAGGATCGTTTCCATCGTCTGGGATGACACGTCGATGTCCAGAAAAGCAGCGATGTCACCAATTTGTCCTGGCAGATCTCGCTTGAGATCAGAAAAATGGACCAATTTAACGTTGGCGAGGTCACGCGATGACCACCAAGTACGGACGTTTTCCCAATAGGGCCAAAATGGCGAACCGTCATTGTCCAACCAGTGGGTAAAATACTCAGCTGCGCTTGCGGGCGGTTTGCCGATCTCAGGGCCAACGCGCCCTGGCGTGTTGTTCAGCGCGTCATTCCACATGCCATTCGCAGTCGTGTGGTGGTTGTGCAATGACCACATTACATCACGGGCGTCTCGTCCGACGTAAAGGTACTTGGCCTTTTCCGAAAAAACTAATGCATCCACCGGCAAATGAGTTTTCAGAAACCGGCGGTGTGTTTGCGCAGCGATTTCGGGCAGTTTAACCTCTTTTGGCGGCACCCGAAGATCAACCCAGGGCGACATCTCGGCGACAGGCAGACCTTTTTGCCCCTGAAAAATCAACTGGCTGACAATCTGCTGCATCCAGGACGTGCCCGACTTGGCATATGTCGCGATAACGATGTCGTCATCGCGAAAATCGATATCGTTCCAAACCGTGCTGTCCATATGATGATTGTGCATCTCGCGGGTCTTGACTGGTAGGGCGGTCATTTATTGTCTCCTGAGTAAGATGGTTTGCTCAGTAAATATGACGCTGGCCAGGAACGCCCGGTATCCACGCACTTGCAGTTTGGTTAGGCATCAGTGCAGAATGCGCGCGGGGAGAAGGACTTTTGCTTGATTGGAATGACATAAGCATTTTCCTAGCGGTCGCGCGTGAAGGATCCACGCTGGCGGCTTCAAAAAAATTGAATATCAACCAAACAACAGTTGGAAGACGCGTGCAGGCACTGGAAACGGCGTTGGGACTGACCCTCTTTGAGCGCGACACGAGGGGATACGCGCTGACGTCTCAAGGCAATGCTATGCTCGATGTGGCTGCCAGCATGGAGGAAGCTGCCGAAAACATCCTAACGCGGGCCAGCTATTTGGGTCGCGCGTCAGATGGGAAAATACGTGTCACCGCTGCACATGCCAGCATGGCCCACTGGGTTCTTCCATTGATCTCGGAATTTCGCAAGCACAACCCTGACATCCATTTTGAAGCAAATTCGTCTGAGCGGTATATCTCATTGGAAAACGGCGAGGCCGATATTGCCATTCGTGCCGCCGACAAGATTTCGGGCGATACATTGATCGTTAGAAAACTGCCTTTGGTCAGATGGGGGATATATTGCAGCAAAGCCTACCTAGCGGCAAACGGGATGCCGCGTTCGGAAGATGACCTAAGAGATCACTCGATCTTGAGTTATCCAAAGGCGATGGTTGAGGGAGTCGTATTCTTGAAGCGGCTGGATCAACATGTGGATCGCTCAAAAATCGTAAGCACTGTGGATTCCGTGGTCTCCATGTCGGCCTCTTTACGGACGGAGGAGGCTGTCGGTGTGCTCCCCTGCGTGGAAGGTGACCAATTATCCGATCTTGTCATGTGTTTCACTAATGAAGACCTGACCAGCGGGCTTTGGCTTGTCACTTCAAAGGAGGCCTATCAAGTGCCGCGAGTGCGGAAGTTCATGAAGTTCATTGGTAAGAATTTCCCAAGGGATGGAAGGGCAGCGAAGTTTTAAACTTAAGGCGTATTCGGTTCATCGCAGCACCGGTTCCGGATAGGTAAACTTCGCCCAGAACTCCGATCAGGCCAGGCATCGTTTCCTGAGAAGGCGCACCGTCCGACTTGGCCCGAGCAATATTGCTCGAACCAATTTTGCAGTGCCGATTGCGTGATCTTCAAGGCGTATTGTTCCGCTGCTAATCCGCGCTTTGAACCATCGTGATGGTCGGTGGACCAGCAACGCCCGCACTTTTCATCCCCTCTTGCAGTACAGGCGACCCAAAGTAAGCGTTAGCCGCAGCCAGAGTCTCGAAACGGTGCAAAACAACGATCATGTTTGGGTCTTCCGGGTCACGGAACACCTCTTCTTCGATAACGCCGCCGGCTTTTTGTTCGTCGGTAAAGCCGTCATAAATTGTGCGCCATTGCGCATAATTATTCACGGGGTGGCGTGCTATAACAAGAATGCTCCCCTCCTGCGCAAAGGTCATGCTTGGCAAAATAAAGAGCAATGCGGCTGCCACCGCGCATAATCTTGTTGTCATGGTATTTCTCCTGTCGGTTATTGGCAGCCGGGTATCGGCGACCTGACTTTATGCTGCACCGAAAGATCATCTCGCAATATTTGTTCTGATAGCTAACGGGGCTGCAAAATTGCAGGGCGTCTCGCAGACACAACGAACTCAATCGAACACTATCTTATTTGGAACCATCGGCTCATGAAGCCACAGACACGTTTTTGGGAATGAACAGGAGGTACAGCGAGCAACCTTGCAACCTGGTCCATTTCCAATTCTAGGTTTTGCCGATCACGGACATCCATTCGAACGTAGCGAACGGCAGGAAAGTCCGCTCAGCCGCCATGTTATACAGCTGACCGAACGATGCTGAACAGGCATCTTCCGAACTGAAAGCGCAATTCGTGCGCTGCGACACGCGCGGCTTCGATCAGCTCTCCACTGCAATCGCGGAAATTCGCAAACTCTGCATCCCAGTGGGCGTAGCGACTTATCTTGCTGTTGCAGGATATGTCTTTGCCTGAACAGGAGCCTCCCAAATGCACTCGCTGGCCGGGTTTGCTCGCTTACTTCGCTTTGCGGGCAACGGCGTCAATCATCGCTTTCGCCGCATAAGATTGGATCTCCTGATAAAATTCATAATATTGCTGACCGAATTCTTCAAGGCTGGTTTGCCAGTTACCTTTGGATTCACGCAGTTCAAGATCGATATGAAAATCTTCTTTTCCACACTTGGTTCCGCCATCGTCGCAATTGATACTCAGAGCGAATTTTCGGTCGGCCCCAAAGGGCAATGGGATCTTGCCATTTTCAAGTTCCCTGCCAGATCTGTGATCGACGAAATGAATGAAATCACCCGAATCGTTCGTCGACTGAAACAGCCGCAGACCGTATTTTAGCTTTTTCGTTTTCGTGACGCTGCCCGGACTTTTAGTCCAAGCAATAACCCGGTACCTGTTTTTGTCGTACCAAGGGATGCCCATCCAGCTTCCTTTTAGCCGAGCACCCGGTCGGATATGGATGACTTCGTCCTCGTCGTTTTTGCCAACATACTTGTTGGTATCAAAATCGTGGGCCTCGCCATTGTGGTGGGCATCTTTGGACCACATTACAAAATCGTGGTTGGTGTTATTGTATATTTCCTCGATCCAACTGATGCTAGTCATGTTCACCGTCCTAAAATTTGAATTATCCGGCATTTTCAATTTAATCTGCCTTTGTGAACGCTACTGCCCTTGAAGCTAGGTTTTCAAGCATTTTCCACCTCGCCTCCTTTCGGAAGGCGGTGCGATGGGTTCAGGGTTTCATCAAAGCGACAAGCTCTATCGCTCACTTCGAATGCGGCCATTCCCGGGCGTGCGGCGAAAGTCGGCTTTGTCCGCAATCCTGCCGTTCGAGCAGATGGCAGCGAATGACCGCTTACCGCCACGCGTTACTATAACCTGTCACCCGAATTCAGAAACTCCGCCCATTTTTCCATTAAAAGCCGGCGCTTATCCAGGCGGTCAGAGCGTTGATACGCCCCGATAACTCCCGCATCGACTTTGTATTCCAGCGCACTCTCTTTAACCTCAAAGGGCGTATCAGTACATTCTTCGACCCAGGTTCTACACGTTGCGTGAAATCCATGGGGACGGGCGACATAGCCTTCCCGTTCCATAAAGCGAGCCATAGTGGCATCAGACATTGGCATGCCGCGCGCTGAAGGAAACAGCAACGGCTGATCCTCTGACAGACGGGCCACCACGATGATTTGCAATGCTTCACTGACCAACGGTACACGATGCTCCTGGCCGGTTTTCGTCCGCTTCGAAGGAATGATCTAAACATCACTTTCAATTTCGTCGAAGGTTGCGAACCGCACTTCGCTGGTTCGAACGGCCGTCAAAATGAGGAAACAAAGGGCATAGCAAGAATGAGCGTCCTTCTGGGCCAGCCACTTACAAAATACCGGAGCTTTATAGTAGGGCAGCGAAGGAATATGGGTTCGTTCGCGTCGTTGTTTGCCTAGCTACGCCCTTGTTTTCAGGGTTGCCCGTATATCGACGTCTAGTCCTAACGCAGCTGCGTGTTGGAGCGTTAGGTTGATCCGATTAAGTGCTTTGGTCGCCGTCTCTGCCTTTTTATGCCAAATTGGCTCAAGGACTGTTTTAATATGTTCTGGTCTATATCTTCAATTGGCCGCTTTCCCAGTTTTGGCAAAACATACAACGCCAGTGGAGACAGCCACCGTCCAGCCTTGCCATCGCCCTTCAATTCCGCTTGGCGAGATTTGAAACATCCATCAACTGATTCTCGGCCGCACCAAGGGGTCTTTTGTGAAACGAAAGGCCAGACAATTCTAGGTTTGTCCTTTCACCTGCACCAAGGGGTCTTTTGTGAAACGAAATGCCGCCCGGATCTAGGTTTGTTCCTTCATTTGCACCAGAACTCCTGATTAACAATTATTCGACTTTCACCAGATCAATCGTTTGCAGGCCGTCGTTGAAAAACTGCACTTTTTTGCGCAGGTTGTATTTGCCCAAGGTAAACAGGGACCCGCCTTTTTTGTCGGTTTGCGTGCCACGATACCAGGTCGAAACGTATTTACCGTCCTTCTTGACGATTGATTGATTGTACGTCTTATTCTGGCCGTTCTGCACATAGGCTTCGCCGCGTATTCTGATTGTGAATACACAATCGCCAAAGTGATAATCACAATCGATCGGCTTAAACAGAACCTTTAGTCCGCGCTGGCCGGTGTAATGAACCCGGCGGCCTTTTTCGTCGAAATAATTGACCTGAAGTAGTTTTCCATTTTTGGTGTGGCCCTTGTAGCGGCGCACGGCATAAAGCCCGCGTTTCTTGCCGATGTAAATATCGAGCCATTTTTCGCCGTATGATGTGTTGTAATAGGCTTTGGTGCCGACCGGCATCTTGCTAAATTGGATGCCCAGATCTTGAGCTTGGGTGGCAAAAACAGCCAGAGAATACGCCACGAAGCTGACAGTAAGAACTCTAAGTAGGGATTTCATTGCAGACCTGGGGTTAAGTGATATTCCGGCGCAAACTAATAGGCCTGATTGCAGCGTCAAGGTCAAAACAGCCTGCGGTTGAATGTGGTGGTAAATTCTTGAAAGTGCAGGCTTCTGTTGCCAGGTGCCTGCGAACCCCGCCTGACCCTGCTAGGGATCAGGACTTAGATTTAGATAGATCGAACCGCTTACGCGGCCAGAGCCATCGGAGCTTTGTTGTCATTTGCAACTAGCTTTAGTGAGCCGATAACGGTGGCATCGTGCCGAATGAAAGCTAACATCTTTAGACGTCCGTCGATCCTATTTCGACCCCGTGAACCCCAAATGAAGGTTTGGTGGAGTCGCCGGGTACCGCCCCCGGGTCCGATCCGCTTATTACATGCGCGTTTATCATCATAGTTCCACAAGGGAACGGTAGTAATATAGGGCATTGGTCTGCGAGTTTAAAGAGTGTGGTTCAAATCTTACCAACTTTTGATCGCTGGGCGGAAATGCCCCGTGATTTCAAAGGCAAACAGGATATCTTCGCGTTTCGTGCCGTAACCGATGTTGTGGATGACCAGTGGGGCGCCGGTGACGGAAAATGCTTCGGCAATCACACCGATATGAGTCAGGCCGCCACCCAAATTCCACGAAACGATATCGCCGGGCCGATAGGCAATCGGATCGGTGCTGAGCGGGAGGGAAACGCCTTTGCGTTCGAAATAGCGGCGCAGGTTCAGAACCCGGCGGTGATCGATGTTTTTGTCCGGGCGCGTTAGGCCCCAAGCCCCTGGATAGGCGGGGAAATTCTTCTCCATGTCAAGGTGAACCAGTTTTTGCAGGTCAATATCATGGGCGTCACGGAGGGCGCGGATGACCACGTCGGAACAGACCCCGCGGCTGCGGTCGATATCTCCGCCGGGATAGGCCAGTGACTGATAGCTGGGGTCGTAGATAACAGTAGTGCCGATCTGGTCGCGGGCGGCAGCGACGGTGCGAACTGCGAATTCTGATTGCGCTGCATCACCGAACCCTGAACCGGCAGTAATTGTATAAACAAGCAGTGTGATAACAATGCCGCGAGAAAACCGCAAAAAACTGGATAATCCCATAGATAACCCTCTGTTTTCAAATTCCTAATACAAAATCCGGGCTTCCAGCGCAATTTCTCTGGACCAAAGGCTGGTTTATGCGCCGTATCCCGCCCGTTCGGTCCTGCTTGACAGTGGCTGCAAGCCCAGCCAAGCCTTGCCCCATGTTTGATTTTCGACCCGCAGCCTATGTGATTGGCCTGTTGGTGGTTGCCCTTGGCGCCACCATGATCCTGCCGATGGCGATGGATATCTATGACCAGAACGGGTTGTGGTGGGTGTTTGGGCTGTCGGCGCTGCTGACTTGTATCACCGGCGGCTTGATTTCGCTGGCCTGTGCCAATACCTCGGGTGGCGGACTGAGCATTCAGCAGACGTTTTTACTGACCACCGGGGTTTGGGTGGTGCTGCCGGTGTTTGGTGCGCTGCCATTCTGGCTGGGGCCGACAGACAGCCGCATTGTTGACGGGTTTTTTGAAGCGATGTCAGCGCTGACAACCACCGGATCGACGGTGCTGGAAGGGCTGTCGGAGCTTCCGCGCGGAATGTTGTTGTGGCGCGGCTTGATGCAGTGGTTTGGTGGTATCGGAATTATTGTTGTGGCGATGGTGTTTCTGCCGTTGCTCAGGGTCGGCGGGATGCAGATTTTCCGCACCGAAGGCTTTGACACTTTCGGGAAAATCCTGCCTCGCGCTGCGGCCATCGCGCGATCGATCTCTTCAATCTATCTCGGCCTGACACTGGCCTGCATGATCGGCTACAGCGTGGCGGGCCTGGACCTGTTTGATGCAGGTGTCCATGCCATGACCACCATCGCCACCGGCGGCTTTGCCAATTATGATTCCTCGTTCAGGGAAATGGGGGCGGGTGTTGAGTATGTCGGGGTCTTGTTCATGCTGTTGGCATCTTTGCCCTTTGTTCGATACGTACAACTAATGTCAGGATCAGCAGTTCCCTTGGTGTCAGACAGTCAGGTTCGTGCATTTATGCTGACCGCCCTGGGAGTCGTTCTGATCCTGACGGCATGGCAGTTTCTGGTGTTAAACGACGGCGCCGAGTATGCCTTGCGCAAGGCGGCGTTCAACGGTGTTTCGATCCTTACCGGCACTGGATATGCCTCGGAGGACTACGGGCTTTGGGGCAGTTTTCCGGTGACGTTGTTTTTCCTGATCGGGCTGGTTGGCGGCTGCGCCGGATCAACCACATGCTCAATCAAAGTGTTCCGGTTTCAATTGTTGTTTGCATCGATCTGGGCTCAAATCCAGCGCATTCACAGCCCGAACGGCGTGTTTGAACCGAAATACAACCGGCGCAAAGTTTCCCAGGATGTGATTTCGTCGGTGATGGCGTTTTTCATGATGTTCATGTTGTCGCTGGCGGTGCTGGCGGTGGCGCTGGGCATGACCGGGCTGGATATGATCACGTCGATTTCCGGTGCGGCAACGGCACTGGCCAATGTCGGACCCGGTTTGGGTGCTGAAATCGGGCCGTCGGGCAATTTCGGCGGGCTGAACGATACAGCGAAATGGCTGCTGGCGGCGGGAATGCTGGTCGGGCGGCTGGAGTTGATGGCGGTTTTTGTGCTGTTTACTGCGAATTTCTGGAGAGGATAAGAGATGGTAAAACGTCCGCTGGGGGCGCAGATCTCCCACATGCTGAAAGACCGCGGGGTCGATACGATATTCGGCATCCCCGGTGTGCACAACGTCGAAATGTATCGCGGTATCGAGGAGGCCGGGATCACCCATGTGCTGGCGCGGCATGAACAGGGGGCTGGGTTTATGGCGGATGGCTATGCGCGGGCGACGGGCAGGCCGGGGGTGGCCTATGTGATCACCGGGCCGGGCCTGTGCAACATCATGACGCCGATGGGGCAGGCGTATTCGGACAGCGTGCCGATGCTGGTGATTTCGAGCTGTCTGGACGAGACGGCGGCGAAACGCGGGCAATTGCACCAGATGAAAGATCAGCGGGCGGCGGCGGAATGCGTGTGTGACTAGGTCGGAGGAGGCGCGGACACCGGATGCGGCGTATCAGTTGATTGACCGGGCGTTTGCGGAGTTTAAGTTTGCAAGGCACCGTCCCAAGCACATTCAGGTTCCCATTGATGTTTTGGCGGCCAAGGCCAATCCATCGGTTCGTGTTCCTCTGAGTCGGAACCTTCACGCAAGGGCCCTGCTGGGCGAAGTAAAAGCAGTGGCAATTGGGTTAGAGAAAGCTCAATATCCGGTGTTTGTCTTTGGTGGTGGTGCTGTGCCTGAGGGGGCCGAGTATTTCTCCGATCCTAGCACCGCTGCGCGCGAAGTTGTCCGGCGAAGTGGAGCGGCGAGTTTTACGACCTATGCAGGCCGGGGGATTATTCAAGCGGATAGCCCTCTTCATTTCGGAAGTTATCTTGGCCGGCCGGAATCAGAAAAGATATTCGAAAAGGCAGACCTTGTCGTTGCTGTTGGCACTTCGTTGTCTGAAGTTGATTTGTGGCGCGATAAACTAGGTCAAACATGCCAGCTTGTACGTGTCGATATTGATCCTGAAGAATTGTCGGATCAGCACAATGCTTGGATTGGAGTTTTGGCGGATGCCACCGCCTTTTTGGAACCTCTGGCGGATATGCTGAAAGAACAGAAATCACGCGCGAAATGGGTGGCCAAAGAGGTCGCAGATACACGCTTGCGCTGGCGGGCCGAAGTGGACGCCAACCGTCCCGGTATCGTGCCACTTTGCGATGCAATGATGAAGGTGATGCCAGACGACTCAATGATCTATTCCGACATGACCCAATTCGCCTATGTCGCCAAAGAGGTGATCGACATGCCGCGACCGGGACATTGGCACCATCCCTTCGGCTTTGGCACGCTTGGTTACGCCCTGCCAGCGGCCATTGGCGGCGCGGTGGCGCGCAGAGGGTTGCCAACGGTTGCCATCGCCGGAGACTACGGCTTTCACTACACCATGCAAGAGCTTGGCGTTGCAGTGGAATTGGGTCTGAGCCTGCCGATCATCTTGTGGGACAATGGTAAACTGAAAGAGATCGAGGATTGTATGGTGAATGCGCAAATCGCTCCCAATGCCGTGGTGGCTCGGAATCCGGATTTCTGCAAGCTGGCCGAAGCGTTCGGGGCGCGGGCGGTCAAGCCGTCTTCGATACCGGAGTTTCAACAGGCGCTGCTTGCCGCTCTTGAAGCGGATGGGCCGACGTTGATCCATCTGACGCCAGCGGTTAATGGTTAAGCTGGTGGACAAACTGTGTCCCTGAAAGGCGTTCCTTTGGAGCTGAGCCATGAGGCTCCGCAGATCAGCTTGCTGAGAGGTATTTGTGACGTTAGATCCAAAAGATTGGCCGGCATTCCGCTCCGCCGCGCATGACCTGCTTGATGCAGCGCTGGATAAAATGCAAACCGCTAGGGACGGGCGGGTTTGGACCCCGGTTCCTGGCCCGGTAAAGGCTGAATTGCAATCCGATTTGCCGATCGTGGGGCAGGGCGCGGAAGCGGTGGCGGCGGATTTGGCGGCGTTGCTGCCCTATGGTGTTGGCAACACACATCCGCGGTTTTTTGGCTGGGTGCATGGCGCGGGATCGCCGGGCGGCGTGTTGGCTGAAACGGCGGCCTCGGCGATGAATGCCAATCTCGGCGGGCGCGATCACGGTGGGATTTATGTTGAAAAACAAGTTCTTGACTGGTGCCGCGAAGTTATGGGGTTTCCGACAGGATCAAGCGGATTGATTGTATCGGGCACTTCGATCGCCACGATCATAGCGCTAAAATGCGCCCGCGACCGGCAGCTTGGGTTTGAAAACCGCACCGCCGGACCGGGGCAGCGGCGTTTGGTTGGCTATACTTCTTCACAGGCGCACAGCTGTGTCGCCCGGGCGTTTGATATTCTTGGTCTGGGCAGCGATGCCTTGCGCAAAATCGCTTGCAACGCGGCCTTTGAAATGGATGCAGGGGCGCTGGCGCAGAAGATTGTCGAGGATCGCGCGGCGGGGTTTGAGCCGTTTTTTGTGGCCGGAACCGCAGGGTCTGTAAATGTAGGTGCAATTGATGATCTGGTTGCATTGGCGGACATTAGCGCTGCGGAAAACCTGTGGTTTCATGTTGACGGGGCGTTTGGGGCGACGGCGGTTCTGAGTGATGCGGTGAAACCCCGGCTTGCCGGGTTGGACCGGGCGGATTCGTTGGCGTTTGATTTTCATAAATGGCTGCATGTGAATTACGACGCCGGATGTGTGCTGATCCGCGACGGTGAGTTGCACAAACGCGCGTTTTCAGAGCGTCCTGAATATTTGGCGCCTTCGGCGCGCGGGCTGGCGGCAGGAGATTTCTGGCCAGTGGATTACGGCCCGGAACTGTCGCGCGGGTTTCGGGCGCTGAAAATCTGGGCGCATTTGAAAGAGCATGGATTGGCAAAACTGGGTGCCGAGATTACCCGCAACTGCGAACAGGCGAAATATTTGGCCGGGTTGGTGCGGGACGCGCCGGAGTTGGAGCTGCTGGCGCCGGTGGCCTTGCAGATCGTTTGTTTCCGATTTGGAAACAATGACGCAATAAACGAGGCAATCGTGGTTGAATTGCAGGAACAGGGGATCGCGGTGCCATCGACAACGCGGCTGAACGGTGTGCTGGCAATCCGGGTGAATATCACCAATCACCGGACGGAGTTGGCGGATTTGGATATGTTCATGCGGGAGGTGCTGCGGATCGGTGGGTTACTTGCAACACGCAACGAGTGATTGTTCTGATAACTGGGCGAAACAGGGTGAGTACTATTTGTCCAAGTTGATTTAAGGTAGTTTTACTGCATCAACGCCTTTTTGTACAAACGATCCAATAAATGCTCCAGTTGTCAACTTTGCAAGTTCAAGAAATTGCGGTTCATCAAAAAAGGACAAAGCAGAAAAAATCAGCGTGAGCACAACTGTAGCCAAAGGCAAGCCAGTAAATCCAATTTTTTGAAATGCACCAGTAAATCCGCTCAAGCTTGCTAGTACCACGTACTGCTGAATTGCGTCCTTTTTTGCGCTGGATATTAAAGGTTCCAGAAGTTCTCTATCTTCAGAGATAATAATCGAGGGTTCACCTCTACCCGCGCTACCCAGCATCCTTATTCCGATGACGGCCAAAAAAATTCCTGAAACGAAAATCATAAGCGGATTGCCGTAAGAATTCAGAAACCAAACCAATATGGGTTGATCCTCCTCATAACGAAGAATGACAAATATACCTTTGAAATTTTGGTAAGCCATCAATCCAAATATCGCTACTGATGCCAAAATCAAAATATAGCCGGTTGCTGACATTATCGATTTAGTAAAACGTAATTGCTTTTTGATTTTTTCTGCAGAGTTTTCATGAACATCGATTTTATCGGGCATAGTAATTACTCCAAATAGCATTGAAAAAAAATGTGTTAACTCCGGGCAATTATACCGGAGTTTTTGATTGAGTAAAGCCGCCCATCTGGATGAAGAATCAACCTCAATTGACCCCGTCCTCCCCATTGCCTATTGAGAACGCAAATTCAAAGCTCACCCGGGCAGACCAATGGCAATCGACAAACCACGCTCTTTTCAAGACATCATCCTGCGCCTGCAAGCCTATTGGGCCGGGCATGGCTGTGCGATCATGCAGCCTTATGACATGGAGGTCGGGGCCGGGACGTTTCATCCGGCGACAACTCTGCGCTCGTTGGGGCCGAACCCCTGGGCAGCAGCCTATGTGCAGCCCTCGCGGCGGCCCACAGACGGACGCTATGGTGAAAATCCCAACCGGTTGCAGCATTATTATCAGTATCAGGTGCTGATCAAACCGTCGCCGCCGGATTTGCAGCAGCTGTATCTCGGGTCGCTGGCCGCCATTGGCGTTGATATGGAGATGCACGACATCCGCTTTGTCGAAGACGACTGGGAGAGCCCGACGCTGGGGGCCTGGGGGCTGGGCTGGGAGGTTTGGTGCGACGGGATGGAAGTCAGCCAATTCACCTACTTTCAGCAGGTTGGCGGGCAAGATTGCAAACCTGTTTCCGGTGAACTGACCTATGGGTTGGAGCGGCTGGCGATGTATATTCTGGGCGTTGATCACGTGATGGACATGCCGTTTAATGATCCAGGATCGCCAACCCCGCTGACCTATGGCGATATGTTCCGGCAGGCCGAGCAGGAATATTCGCGCTGGAATTTCGACGTGGCGGACACCGACACTGTGCTGAAACATTTTGAAGACGCCGAGGCGGAGTGTAAGCGGATCATCGATACCCCCGCCGACGATCCCAAGACCGGGCGCAAAATCATCATGGCGCATCCGGCCTATGACCAATGCATCAAAGCCAGCCACCTGTTCAATCTGCTGGATGCACGCGGTGTGATTTCGGTGACCGAGCGCCAGTCCTATATTGGGCGGGTGCGGGCGTTGGCGAAACTTTGCGCGGATGCGTTTGTTCAGACTGAGGCGGGCGGGGCAGTGGCGTGAATGGCAAACTGATCGTGGGCATACTCCTGGGCATAGCCATCGCGATCGGCATCGGGCTCTGGTATTCGCAGAACAACGCGTATTACGTTGAGGTAAACGGGCTGACCGGCGTTGAGGTTTCGGGTGAGCTTCTGGACGTCAGCGACTATCACGGGATCGATGCGGAATCTTCGCCTTTGAAGATGCGGGCGTGTTTTTCGACTCGTTGGGATATCGTTCCGACGTTCGAATATCAGGAAGTGGCGGAGCCGCTGGTCGCGCCGGGTTGGTTTGACTGTTTTAACGCAGAACGGCTGTACAAAGATATCCGAGCCGGTGAAGCCACGGCCATTATGGCGGATGACAACAACCCCTTCGGGTTTTCGCGCTTTGTGGCGCTGTACCCGGATGGGCAGGCGTTCATGTGGCGGCAAATGAATTCCTGCGGACGGGCGATGTTTGCCGGGGATGATCTTCCGGATGGGTGCATCGAAGCAAAAGTAACGGCAAAGGGAATGCAACGGGCGTTCCCCGCGGATCTGGATTTCCTCCTTGAACCGGAGAGTTCGGTTCGATTGGTCCCGATCATTGGGTCTAAACCAGAGCGCGTTTGGCTGTTCGATTTTGATTTTCAGGGAAACAGCCGGGATGTTTTTTCGCAACACGGATGCTTCTCGTTGTCGATGAGTTTTGGCTTGCTGACCGAGACCTTTGAATTGGCGGAGCCGGCAACCCCTCAGGACATATCGGGAGGCCTGCCTTGTTTTGATGCAGAACGATTGACAACGGACCTTGAAATCGGCCACGCATTGGCTTTTTGGGGCGAAAAGAACCTGATACCGGGTGTCGACCGCGTGGTCGCTGTCTATGACGACGGTCGGGCCTATGTCTGGCACCAAAAGAACGAAAATTACGTGGAATAAGTGATGGCCGACCTGCTGTTAGAACTGTTGTCTGAAGAAATCCCGGCACGGATGCAAAAACGCGCCGCGGCGGATTTGCAGCGTTTAGTGACAGACGGGCTGGTGGAAGCCGGGCTGACCTATGAAAGCGCGGCAGCGTTTGTGACACCACGGCGGTTGTGTTTGACGGTGACCGGTTTGATTAGTGAATCGCCGACATTGCGCGAGGAGCGCAAAGGGCCGCGCGTGGATGCGCCGGAAAAGGCGGTCGAAGGGTTTTTACGGGCCACCGGTTTGACTAGGGATCAGCTGGAGGTTCGGGATGAGAAGAAGGGGCAGGTTTATTTCGCCAGCATCGAAAAACCGGGGCGGCGGGCGATTGAAATCATTGCCGAACTGATCCCCCAAGTGATCCGCAATTTCCCCTGGCCCAAGTCGATGCGGTGGGGGACCGGCCAATTGCGCTGGGTGCGGCCGCTGCAGTCGATCCTGTGTATTCTGCACGACGAAAGCGGCGTTGATACCGTGGATTTCGAGGTCGAGGGCTTGAGCAGCTGCAACCAGACCAGCGGTCACCGGTTCATGGCGCCGGACTGGTTTCTGGTGCATTCCTTTGACGATTACCGCGATATGCTGGCCAAGGCCTATGTGCAGATCGATCCGGTGGAGCGGGCCGAGCATATCTGGGCGGATGCCACCAATCTTGCCTTTGCCCAGGGATTGGAAGTGGTTGAAGACAAAGGATTACTGGCCGAAGTTGCCGGGCTGGTCGAATGGCCGGTGGTTCTGATGGGCGATATTGCCGAGGATTTCTTTGACCTACCGGCGGAGGTTCTGCAGACCTCGATGCGCGAGCATCAGAAGTTTTTCTCGGTGCGCAATCCTAAGACCGGGCGGATCGAGAAATTCATAACAGTTGCCAACCGCGAGACGGCGGACAATGGGGCGACCATTCTGGCGGGCAACCAGAAGGTGCTGATTGCGCGGCTGTCGGATGCGAAATTCTTCTGGGAGAATGATCTGCGCACACCGCTCACAGATATGGCGGCGAAGCTGGAGAAGGTGACGTTTCACAACAAGCTGGGCTCGCAGGCGGAGCGGATTGCCCGGATCGCGGCGCTGGCGCGGGAGATTGCGCTGGTTGTTGGGGCGGATGCGGATTTGGCGGAAGCTGCGGCGAAGGTGGCCAAGGCGGATTTGTCGTCGCAGATGGTTGGCGAGTTTCCTGAGTTGCAGGGGGTTATGGGGCGGTATTATGCGGAGCGGGCGAGGATGGATGCGGCCGTGGCCAACGCCTGCGAAGCGCATTACTCGCCGCTGGGACCGTCGGACGATGTGCCAAGCGAGCCGGTGAGCGTGGCCGTGGCGCTGGCGGATAAGATTGATACGCTGACGGGGTTCTGGGCGATTGATGAGAAGCCGACGGGGAGTAAAGACCCGTTTGCGCTTCGGCGGGCGGCGCTTGGGGTTTTGCGGTTGGTTTTGGAGAATGAGGTTCGTCTCGCACTTGACGAATTCCTCGACATGGGTGTGAATGAAAACTATTGGACTTGGGCTGGCAGGGTTTCTGCGATTAAAGAAACGGCTGAAATTGATTTGGCAAAAAGCCTACGGATTAATGTCAAAGACCTCCCAACTGTAAGAGCATTGATAAAAGAGAACTTGTCGTCAAAAGCAACTTCTTCAAAATTTGCAGAGATTCTGGGAAAACCAATCTCTGCAATTGCGAATCCAAAGGACGAACTCCTTGCCTTTTTCCACGATCGCCTGAAAGTTTACCTGCGCGATCAGGGCATCACCCACGACGTCATCGACGCCTGTCTGGCCATGCCCAGCAACGATGATTTCACCTTGCTGGTGAACCGCGCCATGGCCTTGCAGGCATTCGTCAAAACCGACGACGGCACCAATCTGTTGCAGGGGTTTAAACGCGCCAACAATATTCTGACGCAGGCGGAAGAGAAGGATGGGGTTGAGTATTCCTACGGCGCCGATCTGAAATTTGCCGAAGCCAAAGAAGAAAAAGCGTTGTTTGCGGCGCTTGAAACTGCCGAGGCTGCGATCACCCCAGCCATGAAAGCCGAAGACTTCGCCGCTGCGATGACCGCCATGGCAGCCCTGCGAGCACCGATCGATGCGTTTTTCGAGGCGGTCAAAATTAACGCCGACAGCGACATTATCCGCCGCAACCGGCTGAATCTGTTGGGGCAAATACGGAAAGTGATGGGGCAGGTGGCGGATTTTGCGAAGGTTGAAGAGTAACTCGACCGCGTTGTCGCCAATCCCGTTCGGGCCCAATTAGGCCGAAAAGTGCCTGACATTCCTTCTTGGGAAGGCGCTTCTCTCCTCCCCAAAGTCAAGTGCCGTTCTTTGATCGCTATGCCGCACCGCGGCATAAACGTAACCTTCTACAATTCCCTGATAAAACCGCAGCGACGCCAGTTGCCAGCCTGCCCATCGCCGCTCTATGCTGCGCCGAAAATTGACGGGATAGCAAAGTGGCGGCGAAAAAGGACATTGTCGAAATCAAACCCGGCGCGGATATTCCGGTGCAGGCGTTTGGGGTGCGGGCCTCGGTCTTGGCGGAACTGGTCACCGCCGGTTTGCCGGTGCCCACCGCCTTTGCCGTTTCGATCAAAGCGGTCCACAAAATCGCGGTCGGTGATTTTCCGAAAAACCCGCCGTTTGCCAAGGCGCTGCTTCCGGGCAAACTGTTTTCCGTGCGCCGCAGCCCGGAACACCGAGAATGGGGCGGGCCGCGGGCGGTGCTGAACATCGGTATGAACGATGAAACCCGTGATATTTTGGCGAAATCTCTAGGGCTGAACGCGGCCAACGACCTCTATTGCCGGTTTGTCCGCTCTTACGCGATCATCGTCGCACGGCTGGACGAAGATGATCTGGAAGAGCTGGTCGAGCAGGAATACACCAATGCGGGCAAGGATAATGCGCATCTGCTCGGCAAGCTGTTGGAATTTTATCACGAGGAGCTGGACGAAGACTTCCCACAGGACCCGCAGTTGCAGATGCACCATGTTCTGCGTGCCATGGCGTTGATGTGGGAGGGGACCACGGCACGGATATTACGGCAGGTGCGGGGGGCGCCCGCTGATGCCGGAATCGGATTTATTGTACAAGACATGGCGCTGGGACTGGGGCGCGGCGAAAGCGGTGCCGGGTCGGGGCAGTTTGTGGCGCTGGCCACCGGCGAACCGGCTCCGCACGGGCGGTATCAAAGCCAGAGTCAAGGCCACGACGCAGTGTCAGGCCGCGGTGGCGAGCAATACCTTGGCAAAGACCCGCGCGGCCTTGCTTTGGAAGAAACCGCGCCCGCCGTCTTTGCACGTTTGCAAGAGCTGTCGCAGGAAGCCCGTAAAATCCGGTGCGACGAAGTTGAACTGCAATTCACCGTGCAGGATGGCGAGGTCTGGATTCTGGACGCCAAACCCGCGGAGCGTTCGGGCCGGGCTGAGGTGGCGATTGCGGTCAGTCTGGTGGAAGATGGGCTGGTGTCCAAAGAGGATGCGCTGCTGGGTGTTGCCCCGCGCAGCTTGACCGAAATGTTGCACCGTCAGATGGATCCGAAGGCGACCCGCGAGCTACTTTTCAATGGCATCGCCGCTAGCCCGGGCGCAGCCTTTGGCCGCATCGTGTTTTCTGCCGCCGCTGCGCAGGCCAGTGCCGCCAAAGAAGAACCCTGTATCCTGGTGCGTCCGGAAACCACGCCGGAAGACATTCGCGGCATGCACTCGGCGCAGGGTGTCCTGACGGAACGCGGCGGCATCACCAGCCATGCTGCGGTGATCGCCCGCGGGCTGGGACTGCCGTGTATCGTCGGGGCCACAGACATTCACCTGAACATGCGCAAGAAAACTATGAAGCTGCCGGATGGAAATAAGCTGCGGGAGGGCGACGTTATCACGCTCGATGGGACCACTGGCGATGTGCTGCTCGGCGCGACCAAACTGGTGGAGCCGGATCTGGGTGGGGCGTTCAACACCTTCATGGATTGGGCTGATGAATTTCGCCGTCTGGGAATCCGGGCCAATGTGGACACGCCCAGTGACGCGCGACTGGCGCGGACGTTTAGGGTGGACGGTGTTGGCCTGTGTCGCACCGAACATATGTTCTTTGAACCGGGGCGCTTGACAGCGATGCGCGAAATGATCTTTGCCGATCAGGACGCCGACCGGCAGACCGCACTCGACCGGTTGCTGCCAATGCAGCGCAACGACTTTGCCGAATTGTTTGAGGTGATGGCCGGTTTGCCGGTCTGCATTCGTCTGCTCGACCCGCCGTTGCATGAATTCCTGCCGCAAACGCCGGAAGAAATGCGCACGCTGGCCGAGGCGATGGACCTGCCTCTGCCCAAAGTTCTGCAACGCACCGAGGAACTGAGCGAGGTAAATCCCATGCTGGGGATGCGAGGTGTGCGGCTGGGAATTACTGTGCCGGGGATTTACGACATGCAAGCGCGGGCGATATTCGAGGCCGCGGCGCAGGTGCAAAAGAAACTGGCGGTGAAAATACGCCCCGAAATCATGGTGCCGCTGGTGTCTGCCAACCGCGAAGTTGAAGTTGTGAAAGCCCGGGTTGACGCCGTCGCCACCGAAGTCCAGATGTCCACCGCCCAAAAAGTGGAGTATTCGGTTGGCGTGATGGTCGAGACTCCGCGCGCGGCGATCAAGGCGGGCAGCATCGCCAATTTCGCCGAGTTCATGAGTTTTGGCACCAATGACCTAACGCAAATGACCTATGGTCTGAGCCGTGACGACGCTGGCCGGTTCATGCGCGACTATGTGAATCTTGGCGTGTTCAGCGAAGACCCGTTTCATTCGATTGATCTGGATGCGGTGGGTGAGTTGGTGCTGATGGCGGTCAAACGCGCCCGCAAAGCCCGGCCAGACATCGGATTGGGCCTGTGCGGAGAGCATGGCGGCGATCCCCAGTCGGTATTCTTTTGCCAACAAGCCGGGCTGGATTACGTGTCATGCTCGTCTTATCGTACCCCGATTGCGCGTCTGGCGGCTGCACAGGCAGCGATAATGGAGCGCCGAAAGGCCTCTGGAAGCCATGCATTGGCGGAATAGCCGCCAGTCAAACCCCCTAAAAATCAACACTTTGTCAAAAATGCGAAAAAAAAACGGTGATTTTTTGAATATATTGCTCTATAGGGCACTGGACTTTTGCGAAAACTTCGCAATTGTGCCCCCCGCCTGATTCTGCCCAGGCGTTAGAATTGGAAGAGAGAAGACTGCTATGTTGCACGCTGCTGCCCCCGCACTGCGCAAGTTGACTGCTGTCCTATGTGCTGCTGTCCTATTGCCCCAGGCCGTCATGGCCGAAGAATCCGCATCCGGAACCTCTGCTGTTCAGGAACTGCTTGCGCTTGAGCGCCAGCAACTTATCGCGCTTGGGACCAACCGCGCCAAGAAAATAGCCGGAATCGGCGCTAATGACCGTACCCGGGTTGCGAGCTTATCCCGGCCTGCTGAAAATAGACCCGAAGTTGGGTCAATCATGTCGTTCAAACAATTGAGCGCCCTGCCCAAGGCGACTGGTAATGCGGAATGGGCGTGTTTGTCCGAAGCATTGTATTTCGAGGCCCGTGGAGAATCTTTCAAAGGTATCTCTGCTGTTGCTGAAGTCATTGTGAATCGTCGCAATTCGGGCCTGTTTCCCGGATCTGTTTGTCGCGTGATCAATCAAGGTGTCGGCGGCAAACGCGGTTGCCAGTTCAGCTATAAATGCGATGGCCACAAAGAGGTGTTCCGCGAGCGCGGTGCCTATACCCGGGTTGCAAAGATTGCCCGCTTGGTGCTGGACGGAGCAATGCCGCAAGTTACCGGCGGCGCACTCTATTATCACACAAAAGCGGTGCGTCCCAGCTGGTCGCGCAAATTTCATCGCACAGCAAATGTCGGCGCGCATTATTTCTACCGTCCAAGTTGAAGCGTTGCGAACCCGCGTTTAAATCCTATCTGGCAAAGACTGCGGTGACATAATAATGCCCGCAATTTGGTCCCGCCGAGTCATAGGCAAGGGCGGCACCGACCTGATTTGACTTGCGGTTGAGGATATTTTTGCGATGGCCGGATGACGCTATCCAAAGGCCTGCCATCTGGGTTGCCAGACTGGCATAGGTGTGGGCCCCAATGGCCTTGCCGGTCGCGGGGTCGGAAAAACGGCAGGCAGAGCTGCTCTGTATGTTGAATTTTTTGCCGACTTTGAACTGATAGCGAGAAACCCGGCCGATATTCTCGGCAAGATAATTTGAGTTGACGCCAGCCCTTTTGGCGCGGCTCCGGAGACTCCTCATACCAGCGACATTGGTTTTGTGGCTGAGGACGTGCAGTTTTGCCATATTGCGGCTGTGCATCGTTGCGGCGGAAACAAGTTCAGGGCCCTGCACCTGATCTTCACGGTTTGCTTTGCAACGCTTCAACGCTAGAGCGCGGATAAGGGCATCGGTAAAAAGCTTCTGATTGGGGGCTTTGGCCGAAATTGTGGTTCGTTGTGCTGCGGTGAAAGCCAGAGGCGCGCAGGCGGCACTGGATATTGTTGCCGCAAATGGTGAAAGACAAACCAGCACAAGAGCGGCGCCGCGGAGATATGAGTTGAGCATGATCCCATCCAAAAATTGTTTGAGCTGGGTGGAGTATAGCTGGTCTTTGCGACGCGGGTTTTATTTTTTTTTGAGGATCTTCAAGAATTGATTGGTTTTGGAGATTCTCTAATCGCTAAACACCTGGGCGACGTAGAATCGCCCACAATCCGGGGCTTTCGCGTCAAAAGCGATGGCGGCGCCCATGCGCTTCGATTTCCGGTTCAAAATATTTTTGCGATGCCCGGGCGAAGCCATCCACTGCACGGCTGCCAATTGCGCCAGAGAGGCATAAGTATGCTGACTGATTTGTTGTCCGTTCGACGAAAAGGCGAATTTACAACTTGATCTGTCAACAATCCGGAACGGCGTGTCGATTATAAATTGGTAGCGCGGCAAAAGAGCTATGTTTTCAGCGATGTATCTCCATTTTATGCCGACCCTGTTGACCCTGTCCCTGAGTTTTCTCTGCCCCGAAATTGGCAGGCTGTGAGACATTTTCCGCAGCTTTGCCATATTCTTGCTTTGCATCTTCGCCGCTTTGACCAATTTCGAAGTCGTTCCATAGTCTCTGCGCCCGGCCCTGCATCGGTGCCGGGACAATGCCCGTATTAGCGCATCGTTAAACAGGGCTTGGTTTGGTTTGTTGGCTGGAATGACACTGCGCTGCGCTGCAGTGAATGCTGGTGCGCGACAAGAGGATATTGCGGGTTGCGCCACCGCGATCATCAGGAAAGCGGCACACAGAAACGCGCGGAAAGGCGTATTACCTGTAAACATCGGCAACTCTTTTTTGTTTTTTTCTGCTCAGTGCAGGCGACTCTAGTTGAGCGTTCCAGATCGAGGAAGGACTTGCCTGCATTTCACGATAATTCGGCATATTCTCACCGGTTACTGTGGCGATACCGTGGCGCGAAGTGTCTTGTTTTGTGGCGAGTAAGTGGGTATGTGCCCAAGGCGACTGTTGCAAGGACAATCGAGGACTATCGATGACAGACGAAACTGCACTTGCTTTTGAGCTGCCCGAAGTTCGCGCTGCTGCCACCGCCAAAGGCAATCCCTTGGATCGAATTTCGGTGCGCGATTACACCCGCGATGTTGAGATCGGCGCGTTTCAGGCAGAGCGCGGCGTGACCCAGCGCATCCGGTTCAACGTGGTGCTGGAAGTCTCGCGCCATGCGGCCGCGCAGACCGACGATGTGGATCAGGTGTTGTCTTATGATTCCATTGTTGAGGCGATTGAACATCAACTGTCGACTGAACGCATCAACCTGTTGGAAACACTGGCAGAGCGGGTGGCCGAAGAGGTTCTGAAAAACCCCAAAGCAGTGCGTATTTTTGTGCGGATCGAAAAACTGGACAGGATCCCCGGCACGCTGGGCATCGAGATTGTGCGCAGCCGCGTGGGGGGGCGCAATGTCACCGCATTGCAGGGCGCGCCGCTGGTTGACGTCGACGAAATACACCCGCTGGTGGTGTTCCTGCCAAACAAAATCTTGCATTCCAGTGATTTGAGCAATTGGCTGAATGCCATTGATGCCCATGAATTGCCGGCAATTATCTGTTTGGAAAAAACCGATTTGCCAATCCCAGCCACTGATCTCACTCCCGTCAATCGTCGTCTGGGCCTATTGGCGATCGAACAGAACGCCTGGGTGCTGGCCAGCTGTGACAGCCGCTGTGTTGTTGTCGACAGCCGCACCGAGCTCGACTGGACAATGAAAAACGGACAACTGTCGGTCTGGGCTCCGTCCAAAGTTGTGCTTGATGCGGTGAACAAACCGCAAGCTGATGCTGATGACCCGCTTGGTTTGGCCCAGTGGTTTGCCCGGGAGTTTTCTGCTGATCACATCTCGGTTTGCGGCGGATATCCCGAGGCCGAGAACTCGCAGCGGTTGCAGTTGGTTGCGCACCCGTCCGAACTCTGAACTTGCGCCATGGTTCGAGCCTCAGTAGGTTGCCGCAAAATGTGGGACAGGGCTGCGTAAACGCTCATGGATGTAACGATCAGAGAATTGAGAGCCGCAGATCAGGATCTGTGGCTGAGCATGTACCGCAAACTGTGGCCGAAGTTTTCCGATGCGGCCCTGCTGGCTGAAATAACCCGGATCAACAAATCCTCAAAACGGTCCGCCTATGTGGCAGAGCACAACAGCAAGGCCGCGGGGTTTGCGGAATACGCCCTGCGTGACTATGCCAATGGCTGCAATTCCCAACCGGTGCCTTTTCTGGAGGGAGTATGGGTGGAAGAAGATTACCGCTCGCAGGGCATCGCCAGGGCGCTGGTCTCGTATCTGGAACAAAAGGCGCGGATGGCGGGGTTTTGCGAGTTTGGCTCGGACGTGGAACTGAGCAACTATTCTTCGCAACTAATGCACGAACGATTGGGGTTCGAACAGACGGAAAAGGTGGTTTATTACCGGAAGGTTCTTGATTGATGGCAAGCCTTTACTACCGCCCGATTGCGCAGACCGACCGGTGCCGCCCTGCAGGTGCGTTGCCGCTCGCCGGAGGCTTGTCGTGGTTCACCCATGTGGAACGCCTGGAACGCGGACGGCCAGGCGAGGTTGTGCCGGCGGTCGAAGTGCCCGAGGCCGAACTGCGCCTGTTTGTCAAACGCCGCGACCCGGTTTGCGGGTTTATCATGGACCGCCCGCGTATCATGGGCGTTCTGAATGCCACCCCGGACAGCTTTTCCGATGGGGGGCTCCACAACACATTTAACGCAGCAGTGGCGCGTGGATTTGAGATGGCAGCAGAGGGCGCAGAAATTTTTGACATCGGTGGTGAATCCACCCGGCCCGGAGCGGTTTTTGTGGAGGCCGAAGCCGAGATCGAACGAACAGTGCCGGTGATCAAATCTCTGAAGGCCGGGGGATTTGATCTGCCCGTGTCCATCGACACTCGCAAAGGCACAGTCGCGGAGGCCGCGATTGCGGCGGGGGCGGCGATGTTCAACGACGTCACCGCGCTGACATATGACGCCCACGCGGTGACGGTTGCGGCGGGCTCGGATGTTGCGCTGTGCCTGATGCATGCGCAGGGTGATCCCAAAACCATGCAGGAAGATCCGCAGTACGACGATGTCCTGCTAGATATCTATGACTATATGGCGGAACGGCTGGCATTTTGTGACCGGATGGGCATTCCGCGCGGGCGTATTGTTTTTGACCCTGGCATTGGTTTTGGCAAGACGTCGGAACATAACCTGGCCCTGATTAGGGGATTGTCTTTGTTTCACGGGCTTGGTTGTCCGCTGTTGCTGGGGGTTTCGCGCAAACGTTTCATTGGCGTGATCGGAAATGCGCAGAATGCCGCCGAAAGAGCTCCGGGGTCCATCGCCCTGGGGCTTGAAGGGCTGCGCCAGGGCGTGCAGATTTTACGTGTGCATGATATAGCAGAGACAAAACAGGCAATCGCACTATGGCAAGCGACCCTGTAGCTTAGGGGATTTACATGGCTGCGAAACTCTTTGGCACAGACGGTGTGCGCGGTCGGGCGAACACCCATCCGATGACCGCTGAAATGGCGCTAAAACTGGCGGCGGCGGCGGGGCGGTATTTTCGTAAAGACCAGAAAGAACACAGAGTGGTCATCGGCAAGGACACCCGCCGGTCCAGTTATATGGTGGAATATGCAATGACCGGAGGATTTGCTTCGACCGGCATGAATGTGTTTCTGCTGGGACCGGTTCCAACGCCTGCTGTAGGGTTGCTGACCCGTTCAATGCGCGCAGATGTGGGGGTGATGATTTCAGCATCGCATAATCCGTACCACGACAACGGTATCAAGTTTTTTGGCCCTGAAGGCTTCAAACTGTCGGATGACGCGGAGCGCGAGATTGAGGATATGGTCGCGGGTGACGTTGTACTGGCGAAACCGGAAAACATTGGCAAGGTCACCCGAATCGACGATGCGCTGGGCCGTTATATGGAATTCGCCAAAACCGCATTCCCGCGCCAACGCATCCTGGAAGGGCTGAAAGTTGTGGTCGATTGCGCCAATGGTGCCGCGTACAAAGCGGCGCCGATTGTGCTCTGGGAACTGGGAGCCGAAGTAATTCCGATGGGGGTTACACCGGACGGGTTCAATATCAATGACGGTTGCGGATCGACCTCGCCAGAGGCAGCCTCCGCGGCGGTTGTAGCCAACGGCGCCGATGTGGGTATCTGCCTTGACGGCGATGCCGACCGGGTGATGTTGATCGACGAACAGGGCAGGGTGGCGGATGGCGATCAGATCATGGGGCTGATTGCCAAACGCTGGGCCAAATCAGGGCGGCTGAACCACGATACGCTGGTGGCAACCGTGATGTCGAATATGGGGCTGGAGAAACACCTGACCGGAGAAGGCTTGCACATGCTGCGCACCAATGTCGGCGACCGCTATGTGGTCGAGGCGATGCGCAAAGGCGGGTTTAACTTGGGCGGCGAGCAATCCGGGCATATCGTGATGAGCGATTACGTCACCACTGGCGACGGATTGATGGCTGGCCTGCAATTTCTGGGCGCATTGGTGCGCAGCGGCAAACCCGCCAGCGAGCTGGCGCGCGTGTTTGAACCCTATCCTCAGTTGTTGGAGAACATCCGTTACGGCACAGGGACTGATCCGATGCAGGACGGTCAGGTGAAGCAGGCCATCGAAGACGGAGAAGCGGCATTTGGCAACCTCGGCCGCCTGTTGATCCGCAAATCCGGCACAGAACCTCTGGTGCGGGTCATGGGTGAATGTGAAGACGCCGGACTGTTGAAAAAAGTTGTCGGCGACATCAGCGCCGCAGTGCGGGCGGCGGCCTGAACGCAGGATAACGCTTTTGATTTTCAAAATGGTGAAATTATTCACTTCTGGGTAATCCAAAACGCCCTACCGGTACGTTCCATTGCTATTTGTTCCGAGTGACCAGTTTCAAACAGACAGGGAGCGATCATGATCAAGAGACTGAAAAAAGCATTTGCAAAATCTGCGGCTGGAACGCTGTTGGGGCTGTCACCGACGCCGATGGCACGGATATAATTTTCCTGAATTCATCTGCGGATTAACGGGTCGCAGAAGTTTCGGCTCACCTACACCCGCTTGCGGCGACTGAGGCGGGTTTGCGATACCGCCAAGCCGGCAAGGATCAGGGCAAGCGCGCCC
The DNA here is from genome assembly GCA_965237555.1 of Amylibacter sp. Classification (GTDB taxonomy): domain Bacteria; phylum Pseudomonadota; class Alphaproteobacteria; order Rhodobacterales; family Rhodobacteraceae; genus Amylibacter. Next base: position 2,369,581 of record OZ250147.1, on the reverse strand, counting down.
AGGAACTGGCCGGGCAATGCTTCACCGAGCAACAGCACCCCAAATACAACCGCCCAGACCGGAACTTGATAGTTTACCAGACTGAGGAATGTCGGACCGGCTGTATTGATCACCTGTACGAGTATCAGGGTCGCCAGCGCCGTTGGCATCAATCCGAGATAGATCACCCCCAAGATAGCTGTGCTGTTGGGCGTTTGTGGCCAGCCCTCGATCATATAGGCAAGCGGTAGCATGATGAGGCTGGCCAAAATCAATGCGCCGGCGCTGAAACCCCGCACCGAGGTCGGTGGGCTGAGGCGGGTGATGATCGAGCCAATTGCGTAGCAGCAGGCCGCTCCGACACAGGCCAGTCTTGCCAGGTTTTCCAGAACGTCGCCGCTGCCCCCGAACGCGGCCGGACCGATCAAAACCGCGACCCCGGCAAAGCCGACAACGAATCCGGCAAATTTACGCGGGCTCATTCGTTCGCCCGCAAGCAGGAAATGCGCCAGCGGCAGGATCAGCAACGGCACAATTGCCATACAAATTCCGGCAAACCCGGATGTCACACGCAGTTGACCCCAATTGAGCAGGGTAAAAGGCAGCGCGTTGGTAAACAGCGCCAGCCCTAGACAATGCAGCCAAATGCGTTTGTCTGTTGGGGTGGCAAACCCCGGCAGACTGCGCCCGGTTGCATAGGTCCCAGCGGTCAACACAATTGCACCAATGCAGATGCGTGCAGCCGAAACGGTGATTGGTCCAAAACCCGTCAGCGCTAATTTCGCCCCCATGAAGGAAGCGCCCCAAATCACCGCAAGGCTTATCAACAGCAACCAATTTTTCAGGCCGGGGGATCGGGTGTCTGTCACGGGCGTGGGATTCCTGGAGGTTTGTCGCCAGTTTTACGCCGATTATATTTGGCTGCAACGCGATTATTTGGCTTGCTATGGCAATACTCTGCGCAGAGCATTGCTGCCGGACCGGGAGGATCGAATATGACCAAAAGTGCGGCACGGGTGCAGAAATTCGCAGACATGCAATTTGAACCGCGGTTTGAGTATGGCGATCAGGCACAGGCGGCGGGATTGTGCGGCGTTGACGATGGCACTGAGCTGGGGGCGGGTATGGGGTGGTTGACCAACGCCCGGTTTCCGTGGACGATCAAATATGACGAGTTGATTGTTGTATTGGAGGGCGCTTTGCGTATCCACATCGGGGGCCAGGTTTTGGAGGCAAAACAACATGATAGCATCTTTTTGCCGGCCGGAACCGCGCTGGAATATGAGGCGGAAAGCGCCCTGATCCTCTATGCTATTCACCCTGCGAATTGGGCTGAACAGGGATGACATTGGTTCACCAGCTGCCGAACAATGACAGCGGAAACGGCTGGGCAAATATCCTGCCTGAACGGGTGCCGCGGCCAGCATTGCAAAAAGATATCACCTGCGATTGGCTGGTTATTGGTGCCGGTTACGCTGGACTGGCGGCGGCACGACGGTTGGTCGAGAACCGCCCCAACGACAAAATTGTACTGGTTGATGCGTGCAAAGTTGGAGACGGGGCTTCAGCCCGCAATTCCGGTTTCGTGATTGACCTGCCACATAATGTTGGCGGCGACCTTGATGATCTGGAAGCGTTGCGCCGCGCATTGCGGCTGGCGAAGGCGGCAGCGGTTGAGTTGGACGGATTGGTCAGCGCCAAGGCAATAGACTGCCAGTGGTCGCATCGCGGCCAATATATGGCGGCTGTTGGCGCGGAAGGTGAAGCTGTGCTTGACGGGTTTAAGTCGGGCCTGTCCGTCTTGGGTGAACAATTCAGTGAGGTCAGCGCGGCGGATTTGGCGACTCAGATCGGCACCACTTATTACAGCCGCGCAGTGCATACGCCGGGAACGGTTTTGATGCAGCCCGCTGCATTGGTGCGCGGGCTGGCGGATACTCTGCCGGAGCAGGTGGAGTTATACGAAAATTCGCCTGTGGTTCGGTTGGATTTCCGAACCCCTCATGAAGTTGAAACCGCGGGCGGGATGGTGCGGGCAGGACAGGTGGTTTTGGCGGTAAATGGATTTGCTCCGCAGTTCAACATATTGAAGGGGAAAATTTTTTCGCTACAGCTTTTTGCCAGTATGACACGCCAGCTGACAACTGATGAACTGACCGCAATCGGCTGTGCGCCTGATTGGGGGCTGGTTCCCGCAGCGCCTTTTGGCGGCCCTACGATGCGGATGACCCAAGACCAGCGTCTGATAATGCGGTCCGGGTTTGGCTATCACCATGCGGGGCGGATATCTGGTGGGCAATACCGCAAGGCGCGCAGCTTGCAGGAGCAGCAAATCAAAGACCGCTTTCCATCCCTGCCGGACGACGTTATCGAGCACAGCTGGAAGGGCCAAATTACACTGTCGAAGAATTTTGCTCCGGGGTTTGGACGGCAGGCCGAGGGTGCCTATTCCGCGGTTTGCCAAAATGGTGTCGGGGTCACCAAAGGCACGATTTCGGGGCTGTTGGTGGCGGATTTGGCCTGCCGACGAGACAACCCGTTGATCGCCGATATGCAGGCGCTGGGAGTGCCGAACCGCCTGCCGCTTAGACCGTTTCTAGACCTTGGTATTCTGGGCAAGCTGAAGTGGTGGCAATGGCGCAGTCGGGGAGAGCAGTAATGCGGCTGGCTACTGATCTTTGAGCCAAGCACGCAGGCCGCGGGACTGGCTCAATCCAATGCCGCTGAGAATGAGGATCAAGCCCCAGATCAGTTGCGGCGGCAAGGTTTCTCGCATCAGCGTAATCCCGAAAACCACTGACCAGACTGGCACCATGTAACTCGTCAGGCTCATGAAAATCGTGCCTGCTGTGGTGATCACCCGCACCCTGATGACCGCTGCCAACGCGGTGGGGCCCAGGGCGGCAAACAACAGTGCCGCAGAGGGCCTGCCAAACAGATCGTGTGGCAGACCTTCTTTGATGATCGCAATGGGCACCACCACCAGTGAGGCGACGATCAACCCGGCAGCAGCAAATGCCAGTGGCGGCATTTTTGGACTTTTGCGGGTGATGATGGAGCCGATGGCATAGCAGCAGGCGGTTCCGAAACAGGCCAATTGCCCCCAGAATTCGAGCGGCGCACCGCTTTGCCCGAAAGCTTGTGGACCGATCAACACCAGCAACCCGGTAAACCCAAGGCCCAATCCGATGATCCGTCTGGGGCCGATGCCTTCTTCGCGGGAAAAGACGGCGGCCAATGGCAATATCAGGAGCGGAACAGCGCCCATGGAAACGCCGGCGAAGGCGGAGAGCACGTATTGCTGACCCCAGCTCAAAAGGGACAGTGCCACGGCAACCGAAATTAAGCCGAAAGCGACGACAGAGAGCCAGGCGCGGCGGCTGCGGATCTGGTTTATTCCCTGTCCAGCTGCTGCGCCAACTAGGGCCAGGGCCAGTGCAGCGATTGAAATCCTTCCAGCGGCGACAGTCCAGGGGCCGAAGCCTTCCAGGGCCAGGCGTGTGCTGAGAAATGCGCCACCCCAGAGGATGCCGAGAAAGATGATCAGCAGCCAATTCAACAGGCCGGGGTTTTGCGGAGTGGGGGTTGCCATTGGGCCTTGCTAACGGAAAAGGGCGCCCTGTGCGACGCCCTTTTGCCATACTTCGATCAGGATCGAATTGTTTGTGGATTTGCGCTTGTGTGAAATCAGTTCTTTTCCTGATCCACCAGTTTGCCAGCGGAAATCCACGGCATCATGGCACGGAGTTTGCCGCCGACCTGTTCAATCTGGTGCTCGTCGTTCAATCGCCGGGTGGCTTTGAAGAACGGTTGGCCAACGGCGTTTTCCTGCATGAAATCGCGCACAAACTTGCCAGTCTGGATGTCGGTCAATATGTCTTTCATCCGGGCTTTGGTTTCTGCGTAGGGCAGAACCCGCGGTCCGGAGACATATTCACCGTATTCGGCGGTGTTGGAAATCGAGTAGTTCATGTTGGCGATGCCACCTTCATAGATCAGATCCACGATCAACTTGACCTCGTGCAGGCATTCGAAATAGGCCATTTCTGGCTCGTAGCCCGCTTCGACCAGGGTTTCGAAGCCCATGCGGATCAGTTCGACAACGCCACCGCACAGAACGGCTTGTTCGCCAAACAGGTCGGTTTCGCATTCTTGACGGAAGTTTGTTTCGATGATGCCGGAGCGCCCGCCGCCGATGGCAGAGCAATAGGACAGGCCGATTTCCATCGCTTTGCTGGTGGCGTCGGTGTCAACGGCCACAAGGCAAGGCACGCCGCCGCCTTTGGTGAATTCGCTGCGAACTGTGTGGCCTGGGCCTTTCGGGGCCATCATGATCACGTCGATGCCGGCTTTGGGCTCGATAAGCCCGAAATGCACGTTCAATCCATGAGCGAAGGCGATTGCAGCGCCTTCCTTGATATTGTCGTGCACGTATTTCTTGTAGGTTTCGGCCTGCAATTCGTCAGGCATGGTAAACATGATCAAGTCGCACCAGGCCGCAGCTTCGGCGATGCCCATCACAGCAAGACCTTCGGCTTCGGCTTTTTTGGCGGAGGCGGAGCCTTCGCGCAGGGCGACGACGAGGTTTTTGGCACCAGAATCGCGCAGGTTCAGCGCGTGGGCGTGGCCCTGGGAGCCATAGCCGAGGATGGCAACTTTTTTGTCTTTGATCAGGTTTACGTCGCAATCGCGGTCGTAATAAACGCGCATGGGTATCTCCGTTTGGTTTGAGGTCTGCGGCAAGGATAGAATATTTTCAGAGAAAATGGTTTCTGAAATTGAATTTTTTGATAGAATTTTGTATATATTATGCAAGGAACTGCGAAAAGATGAAAGAATCATGCAAGACGTTGACGACACCGACAGACGCCTATTGCGGTTAATGCAGCATGACGCGACTTTGAATGCGACTCAGTTGGCCGAGCGAACCGGTTTGCCGGCGGCGGCGTGCTGGCGTCGGATCGAGCGGTTGGAGCGCGATGGGATTATTCAGGGTCGGAAGGTGGAAATTGATCCCAAGGCACTTGGGTACGAGGTTGAGGTAAGCCTGCGCATTACGCTCGATAAGACTCAATCCAATGCCTTTGACAAGTTCATCGCTGAGGCCCGCAAGATTGTTGAAGTGAATGAGATACAGACTTTTTTGGGTCGGGTTGATGTGCGTTTAAACCTGCTGGTGCGCGATATGGCACATTATCAGGAAATTTACCGGTCCCGCATTCTGGGGCTGCCACATATTGCTGATATCGAAGCGTTGATGCTGGTGGCGAATGTGAAAAACTCGGAAAGCCTGCCGTTGTGATCGACCTTGATAACACCGACCGTGCTATCCTGCGTGCTTTGATCAAAGACGGTGGATTGAGCGCAACAGCCGTGGGTAAACTCGTAGGGCTGTCGCAACCTGCGTCCTGGCGGCGGATCAAGAGGTTGCACGAGGGGGGCGTGATCACCGGGCGGTCGGTTGTGCTGAACAAAGAAGCTTTGGGGTTTGGCGTGACGGTGTTTCTGGGGGTGAAACTGGCGACTCGTGGCCGGGTGTCGCTGGAAGATTTTGAACGGGCAGTGACCGCAATCCCCGAAGTTCAGGTGGTTCAGCACGTGCTGGGGCTCTACGATTACAGGTTGAAGGTTGTGGCGCGGGACATTGCCGATTTCGAGCGGGTGTTGCGCAGACGGTTAATGACATTGCCGGGGGTGGGGAATGTCGAGGCCAATGTGTTGCTGAGCGAAGAGCGGCGGGCGGGGCCGGTTGTGGGTTAGTGAGTATCGCCGCCTGAGACGCTGGACAACAATTCGGTCCCAGGCTAGCCCTCTGATAGTTGCGCAACAAATTTTTGGAGGTTACCGGTTGTTTCGAAAACTTACTCATCTGGTTTGGCTGCCGTTAATTCTGCTTGTCAGCGGCTGCGCGTCAACGTCGCCCAACGGGCCGCCGCCTGAAAAGCACCAGATCGAGGCGCTTGAGATGGGCCTTCTGGCGCTTGGAGCTGAGGTTGATCCGGCCGAGGCAGCACGGGCTGCACGAATATCATTCGAATATGCACATCAGCTAGCGATTGAATACGGGGTCACCGATCCGCCTTTGATCCACAATTATAAAGTCAACCGGGGTCTGCGGCCGCGGGGACTGTGCTATCAATGGGCCGAAGATATGGAAGCGCGGTTGCTGCAGGAGAATTTCCAGACACTGGATGTGCACAGAGCTATCGGCAATCCGGACAAAGTGTTTCGCATCGACCACAGCACGGCAATTCTGAGCCGCCGGGGCGATACGATGTTCCAGGGAGTGGTGGTTGATCCCTGGCGGAACGGGGGGAATTGCATTGGTCACCAGTTCGCGACGATATCAGATACGATTGGCAGCCGCGATTGAAGGTGCATCAGGAAAGGCGGCGAAAAAAGGCTGGGTAACTGTCGCGCAGTCAAACCGCCAAAGTTGATAGAGCAATTTGGTGGTTTCGCGTTAGTGGTGTACTCTGCAGCGATTAGTATTTCGAATCGATTTTTAAAATGCGTTATGTTTTACTTCTTCCACTGGTTTTTTTGGCCGCCTGCGGCGTGCGTGAAACGTCCTACTTAGACGGAACAATAACGCGTCAGCTGTACGTCGGGCCAACGGAATTTCCTGATTGCTCTGTACAGCAAGTCATGTCTGGCGAAGTGCAAAATCTTGGCGTCTGGGCCGGGACGGATGGCGGCGGAGCCGGATTGAAATCGTTTCGATTTGCTTGTGGTCCGCCTGCGTGTCAGGTTGTGATTTGGCTGCCGCGCGGCAGCACCGCTGAAGAAGTGCAGGAATTGGCGGGGAAACTGGAAAACGTCTGCATTATTGAAAAAAGGAGATTGAAATGAAACGTGTCTATTTGAGTGCTGGGGCTGCGATTTTGGCTTTGTCGGGGTGTGAAGAGCATGAAGGAAACCCGCTGATATTTGCGCAGGCGGTAACTTTTGGCGTGTCAGCGGCGCCGTCGCCGACAGCCGCAGGTGCTTTCGATTTTGTAGTTGGATTTAAACAGGCGGATGTGGCGATTGTCCCGACGATTGTTCCAAAAGATGTGGAGGTTGATCCTAAAAAGAGAAAAATAGTCAGTTTCGGACAAGGATCTGAATCTCGCCAAGATGCCCTGTCGGTTTTCGGCAGCTTTTCTGGCAATGCCGAAGTCAACAAAACCCAGATTGGGGTTTTCTTTGCTACCGGTGTCGCCGCTCAAAATTTGTCTGAGGGGTTCAGATGCGGCACTTCCGGTAACCAACTCGAGGGCTGCAAAGAGGAATAAATATTTTTTAATACGTTTACCGCGTCCAGTGGTTTTTTGTGACTGATCAGTTTCGTTTGTCGGACCGCTCGACCATTCAAGGAATTAAATTATGCCAAACGACGACCGAGAAGAACCCGAAGTGCGCGACGTTCGTGATGTTAGAGACGAACGCGAGGAGCGCGAAGTTCGTGCCGACAGAGAAGAACGAGAGGAGCGCGAGGTTCGTGATGTTCGAGACGAACGCGAGGAGCGCGAAATTCCCGTACCCCGCACAACCTTCGCGACTGCAAATGCGATTCTGCCGATCGGACGTAAAAAGCCTGTGCAGATGCCGATAAACAACGTCACGGTTTCAGACTCGGCGAAACTGCTTCCTGGCGCGGCGACTTCCATTCCGGGCGACATCAACAAAGGTTTGAGTTCGGCAAAGGTCTCTACCATGCTTTCGGTGTTCGGTATGCCCCGAGACTCGGTGGGTAAAAAATGCCGTCCCGTTACGAGGGCCCCTCTCAAAAACCTAATCATTACTGATGATGTTGGACCCTTTTCGGTTACCGGCGTCCGGCAGGCGGTGCAGTCGCTAAAACGTGTCATGAAGCAGTTGAAGAAACACGATCTCCAGGTCTACGACTCGCTCGACACCGCTGGGATGTTGTGTGTGCGCTTCATTGGCGGAACCACGAAACTCTCCAATCATTCCTGGGGTTGCGCTGTGGATATCAGTATCAACGGTCGATTGGACGGGTTAGATAAATCGGAGCGCAAAGACGGAAAAACGCTGGCCGGTCTGGTCGCCATGGCCCCGTTTTTTAATGACGAAGGCTGGTATTGGGGTGTCGGATTTTCGAACTTCGAGGATGGAATGCACTTTGAATTGGCTGACGAGACCATCCGTGAGTGGCACAAAGAGGGTAAATTTGGGAAAGCGGTGCAAAAACGGACTGTTACCGATACCAATCTGTCTATCGGCGACAAAGGGATCGAAGTTGTGGCTCTGCAACGTGCACTGGCAGCGGAAAAATTTGACATTATCGCGGACGGCGACTTTGGATCGACCACACATGGCATCGTGATGGACTTTCAAGCTGAAAACGGCCTGAAGCCAGACGGTATCGTCGGCCCGGACACCAAGAAGGCGCTTGGGCTGACCTGATCGGCCTCACCTTGGTTCCAATTGGGTAACGCCCAGCCCTAACGGCGTAGTCAAAACCATTTGCCAATGGCTGGCGATATGCTATAGCGCGGCACAGATTCACCGAAGGGCGCTGCCGTTGAGCTCGTTTGCCTTTCTGACAAGGCGCCTGCAAAGCCCACTTTGGGCATATGGCCAAAAGAACGGGCAAATTGCCCCGAAACTATGAGGACTGAAACATGAGCGACGTCGCAGATCGCGTTAGAAAAATCGTTGTCGAGCACCTGAGCGTTGACGAGGACAAAGTTATCGAAGGCGCATCCTTCATTGACGATCTGGGCGCAGACAGCCTCGATACCGTTGAGCTGGTAATGGCGTTCGAAGAAGAGTTTGGCATCGAAATTCCAGACGATGCAGCTGAGTCGATCCAGTCTTTTGGCGATGCGGTAAAGTTCATTAGCGACGCTTCTTAATCTGCACAGCAGATATCAAGTTTTCAAAAGACGCGGCCTATGGGTCGCGTTTTTTATTTTGGACGCCTTCAAAATGTCGCTGGTGGATTTGATCAGTCGTTGATCTGGGCGTAAACTGGACATCACATCTGCACAACACACCCATGCGTTGATTCGCCCGGTATTTCGGCCGAAGGCGCCGTGAAATGCACATCTGGGAGGCCGAAATGATTGTCTACCCAACGATTGAAATTCTGAATGGGAAATGCGTGAGCCTGAAGCGGGGCAACCTGGATCAGGCTGAAATCTGGCATGTGGACCCGGTTTCCAAAGCACGTGAATTTTCTGAAGCCGGCGCCGAATGGATGCAGGTTACTGATTTCAACGCCATCGATGGCGATGACAGCAATGCGGATCTTGTGCTGGACATCATTCGTTCCTGCGGCATTTCTGTGCAACTGGCGGGTGGGTTTCGCACGTTGGAACGGATTGATCACTGGATCAATCTGGGTGCCGGGCGAATTGTGATCGGCACCGCTGCGGTCAAGCAGCCGGATATGGTGAAACAGGCGGCCAAACTGCATCCTGACCAGATCGTGCTGGCACTTGATGTGTATAACGGCAAAATCCTGACTGACGGCTGGCGTGAAGAGACAGCCTTTAGTCCGGCTGATTTTTTGAAATCGTTCGAAGGCGTTCCGCTCGCGGGTGTCATCTTTACAGACATCAATGCGGATATCGACGGTCTGGAGGTTGCGACCTCTGAGGTGTCGGCGCTGGCGCAGTCCACCCGTCTGCCGATGATCGCCAGTGGGTTGATCCGTAAGATTGACGATGTCTCGGTGCTGAAATATGCGGGCCAGGTATCGGGTGTGGTTGTCGGGCGGGCCTTGTTCAATCGGAGTGTCGATTTGGAGGAAGCACTGGCACTGGCGGCGCCGCAGGTGGAGAAAGTGGCGGAGTTTATCTGAGGCTTTGGCTCGGCCAATCGTTCGCGTCTTAATTTTCAAAAACTTGAAAAAGTAGATTTTTTCTCTATTGTTGAGGGGTATTTTCCCAAGTTTTCGTTGAAACGAGGTTTTCGAATGTCCACCAGATACAACCGCCGTAAATTTGGCTCTCTCGTTTTGATGTTTAGCACTTTGTTAATGTTTCAGCGGGCGCATGCGAGTGAAGGTGGCAATGTGCCAACGGACGATAACACCGCTACGTCCGACTGCGACAAACTGAATAAAGAACTCGAAAAGCATGACAAGTTTATCGCCGGACTCAAAAAGACTCATAAGTTGAACAAAGCTGGCCTCAAGAAACAGAAAAACAAGGTGTTATCGCTGATAAGGGAGCAGGGCGACTGGGAAGCGGCGCTGGAAAATGCGGAGACTCCTGCTCGGAAGAGAGGCGTTAAGCAGCAATTGCGCAAAACAAATCGAAAGCTGCGCATTGAGCAAAATGTGCTTAATGTAGGTCAGCGCATTATCGATGAAGACGAAAGTACGTTGAGAGAAGCACCGCAAAAACGAAAAATGCTGATCGACAAATTGAAAGCTCATAATTGTTCGTGGCGTTAGTAATTGTCTGGATCATTGGAAATTTCGCTGACCGCAAGTAGCTTGATCAAAGGTATCGATGATGTTTCGATTCTGAAATACGCCGGGCAGGTGTCCGGTGTTGTTATTGGGCGGGCGCTGTTTAATCAGACAGTTGATTCAAAAGATGCGCTAGCCTTGGCGGCGGCGCAGGTGGAGAAGGTGGCGGAGTTTATCTGACTGCTACCAATGCCCACTTATTCATTCCATTTCAGGTGCGTTCGTGGTAATATTCGACCGCGTTTTTTTTGTTTATTTGCTTAAATCATTGGAGAAATGTCATGCCAGAAACAGCTGAACCTGAACTGAACCTTGAACTGTTCAAAATTGAAACAGAAAAAGAAATCAGGTTGTTAGAAATAAAAGCCAGCGTCAAAAAGGTGGTTTACGGAACGATGATTGTTGGTGTTGCGGCAGCATTCTTTCCGTTTGCGCAGCAAACCGCAATCGAGGTGGTCAGATATGTTAGTGCCGAAAAAAGTGCCCAGAGGTCGCAACGGGAATTTGATATAAGTTTCCTGGAATCAGTGTCGGGCGAAGGCAGAAGCCCTAATTTGGACGACCGTATCGTTCTGGCCGAGTATTATGCCCACCTAATGAACGAGGCGGAGAACCGCAACCGTTGGGAAACCTTCCTGCAGTACCTCACGGATCAACGAACAGCACAGCGAAACGCAGAGGTAACAGCGGCGACACTTAAAGCCGCCCCGAACAAAAACAGCGCGGAAGTTATTGCGATCGCAGAAACTGTCGCTGATCAACTGCGAAGAAGCTCTGAGACAGCGATAAATTCCACCACGGAGCCTGTTGTTTCGCTATCGAGTTTTTTCCGGCAACTTGACGATGCCAACGCATCGGTGCGTCGAAAAGCCCGAAGTGCGCTAGCTAGCGTATGGGGATGAGTTGATGCAACCGGCAATGCTCGAGTTGGCAAAAAAAGGGGCAAGTTACCGGACTCAACTCGGATTAGTCGTCGCCATTACCGAGATGTTGAGAAAAAATAAGGATATACGGGCGCAAATTTCGGAGTTGTTAGAAGATTCTGATTTAAACCGGTTGCTCTCTCTTTCTGCCCATAAGGACCGGACCATGAGGATACATGCGACCGAGTTCTTGTTTGACTTGGGGGATCCACGCTTGTTTGGCGTGGTGGACGACTTGTGGAGCGATACGTCGAGCGCGGACGGAAGGTTCAATTTTGCGCTTGTTTTGAAAGGCGCAGCTCCGCAAGTTGACAGATCGGGGACTGACGCAGCCAAGGGGCAACTAGAAAGTTACATAGGCTCCGTTGGTGCAGAAACTGAGCAGTTGTTGAGGCATGCGATAGTCTTACTGCCAAAAGCGTAATTACAGCTTAGCGCTTACTTGCCCCACCTCGTGTCACCCTGTAGACAGTCCTGAAACGTTTGAAGACAAGAATGAGGGACTGGCATGCGTCGGGTGGTTGTTACAGGACTGGGGATGGTTTCCCCGCTGGCTTGCGGGGTTGAGGAAACCTGGAAACGGCTGCTGGACGGTAAGAGTGCCGCCGGCACGATCACGCGGTTTGATGCAGATCACCTGGCGACAAATTATGCCTGTGAAATCCCGCGTGGTGATGGGGCGGACGGGACATTTAATCCCGACGATTGGATGGCACCGAAGGAACAGCGCAAGGTTGATGACTTTATTCTGTATGGTATTGCTGCGGCGACGATGGCTGTCGAGGACAGCGGCTGGAAGCCCGAAGATGATGAGGATCTGTATCGTACAGGTGTGCTGATCGGGTCTGGAATTGGTGGGCTGGATTCTATTGCGAAGACCTCGATTACGTTAAAGGAAAAGGGGCCGCGGCGGGTGTCGCCGTTCTTTATTCCCGGCGCGTTGATCAATCTGGTTTCAGGGCAGGTCTCAATCAAATACGGTTTCAAAGGTCCGAACCATTCGGTGGTGACGGCGTGTTCGACGGGAGCCCATGCTATTGGTGATGCGTCGCGGTTGATTGGTCTTGGCGATGCGGATGTGATGATCGCCGGTGGCGCAGAAGGTGCAATTTGTGAGATCGGGATAGCCGGATTTAATGCCTGCAAAGCTCTGTCCACCAAACGGCGGGATGATCCGAAGTCTGCCTCTCGGCCCTATGATGCGGACCGGGACGGATTTGTCATGGGTGAGGGGGCCGGTATTGTTGTGCTGGAAGAATACGAACATGCCAAGGCCCGGGGCGCGAAGATTTATGCCGAGGTGCTGGGATATGGCATGTCGGGCGATGCGTATCACATTACCGCACCGTCCTCTGATGGCGACGGCGGATTCCGGGCGATGCAAGCGGCGCTGAAAAATGCCAGGCTGGAGCCGGGGGCCATTGACTATATCAATGCGCATGGAACATCGACAATGGCCGATACGATTGAACTCGGTGCCGTGACGCGGTTGTTAGGTGACAAAGTCAAGTCGGCAACGATGTCATCGACCAAATCTTCGATTGGCCATCTGCTGGGGGCTGCCGGTTCAGTCGAGGCAATATTTTGTATTCTAGCGATGCGTGATCAGATTGCGCCACCCACGATCAATCTGGACACGCCGGATTTGGAGAGCGATCTTGACCTTGCGCCGAATGTTGCCGTTCAACGGGACATCAATGTGATGCTGTCGAACTCGTTTGGTTTTGGTGGTACAAATGCCAGCCTGATTATGGGCAAAGTAGAAGGCTGATTCATGGCACGGCATATTGCGGCGAATTTCGTCAACCTGTTGATTCTGCTTTTGATTATCGCTGGAGGTGTGATTTATTGGGGGCAGGGTGAATTTACCAAAAAAGGCCCTCTGAGTGCGGCGATTTATATCGAAGTGCCGCGTGGTGGTAATATTCGCGGTGTGTCCGAAGACCTGGCATCACAGGGAGCAATCGCCAACGCGATGGTGATGCGGCTGGGCGCAAAATACACAGAAAAAGATCAACGGCTGAAGTTTGGAAATTATGAAATCCCGGCGGGCGCGTCGATGGTGGACATTCTTGAAATCGTGACAAAGAGCGGGCGAGGGACGTTTCGGTTTGTGGCCAACTATCGGGTTAATGTCTCCGGTGCTGAGCTGGTTTTGCTGGAGCGGGACGCTAATACCGGTGAAACGGAAGAGGTTGTAACTTTTGTTGCCGGAACTCCTTTGCCGGTGGAATATCAGACGCTGGTGGATGCGAAAACACCGATCAACTATCGGGTTGCGGTAGCGGAAGGTGTGACCAGCTGGCAGATCGTGGAAAGCCTGAAGCTGGCGGATTTTCTGGGCAGCGAAGATGTAACCGTGCCAGGTGAGGGGCTGCTGGCACCAGATACTTATGAAGTGCGGCGCGGCGCGTTTGTGACCGAAGTTCTGGATCAGATGCTGACAGCGCAGAAACACGTTTTGGCGGAGGAATGGGACGCACGTGACCAGACAACGCCATTGCAATCGCCAGAAGAAGCGCTGGTATTGGCATCAATTATTGAAAAGGAAACCGGGGTGTCATCGGAGCGCGAAGAGGTGTCTTCTGTGTTTGTGAACCGGCTGAACAAAGGTATGAAACTGCAGACTGACCCGACGGTGATTTATGGAATCACGGAAGGGAAGGAACCGTTGGGGCGGGGATTACGCCGCTCTGAACTGTCGAAAAAGACGGCTTATAACACCTATATTATTGAGGCGCTGCCACCGGGACCGATAGCGAATCCCGGTCGCGCAGCAATTCGGGCGGCGTTGCATCCGAATGTGTCGAACAACTTGTTTTTTGTGGCCGATGGGTCAGGTGGCCATGTGTTTGCCGAGACTTTGGTGCAGCATAACCGGAATGTTGCCAAATGGCGTAAACTGGAGGCGGAGCGCAAGCGGCAAGAGGGAAACAACTGATTCCGCCTTGGCGCCGACGTTCTGATTCCCCTTGTATTTGTGGACATTGGTCCTGGTACATCGGGGTCCCCAGCCCAGTATTATAAATTTTATAGCTCAACTTTAAAGATAGTTCTTGACAATGCGTACGCCCTAGAGTATACATCGTGGCAAGCTGGAAGAAGTGGGTAAGCGGCACGGGTCGAAAGACTGCGGGCCGCTTTTTTGTTTCTTATCGGGCGGGTCAATTTCCGTCGGAGCGCTGGAATTAATGACAACTGAAGAAACCAAACGGGAGTTTGATCCGCTGGATGAGCTGGAGCAGACGCGCGAGATATATATTAGATTCAAGAGTAAGGCATTGAGAAGACTTGTGGAATTGGACAAACTACCCAATTCCGGAAAAGACGCCAGAGAGTTGACCTCGATAACGGGGGAATTGGAAAAGGCGTTCAACACATGGACATTGCAAGAGGCGAAACTTGGAAAACACAGCAGTGCAATCAGAGGCGTCTTGCAAGGTGGAGCGCTTAATCTCGACGCCGCCCGAACCGAAGTCCTTGAGCGAATTGCTCGGTTCCGCGAGCGAAGTTGAAGTTGAAGAATTTCTGTCCGCACTGAGTGAGAATGCATTGGCCGCGCTGCCATGGATGTTCGACTTCTGGGCGCTGGAGCATCAGTCGCCGCCAGTTGGGGGCTGGACAACCTGGGTGGTCATGGGCGGGCGTGGAGCTGGCAAAACCCGCGCCGGAGCGGAGTGGGTTCGATCTCAGGTGGAGGGCTCGGGGCCATCCGACGCAGGTAAATGCAAGCGGGTTGCCCTGGTTGGGGAAACCATTGAGCAGGTCCGCGAAGTGATGATCTTTGGTGACAGCGGGATATTGGCTTGTTGTCCACCAGACCGTCGACCGGAATGGCACGCGACGCGCAAGGTTTTGATCTGGCCGAACGGGGCTGAAGCCTGGGTGATGTCGGCGAGTAATTATGAGGCGCTACGCGGGCCGCAATTTGACTGCGCCTGGGTGGATGAGCTGGCTAAGTGGAAGAAAGCGCGTGAATGTTGGGACATGCTTCAGTTTTCGTTGCGGCTGGGAGAAAACCCCCAGCAAATGGTGACGACCACGCCGCGCAATGTGGCCGTTTTGCGCGAAATACTGGAGGCGCAGGGTACGGTGGTGACGACCGCGCCGACTAACGCCAATAAGGTCAATCTGGCACGGAGCTTTCTGGAGAAAGTGTACAGCGATTATGCCGGTAGTCGGATTGGGCGCCAGGAACTGGACGGCGAATTGATGCTTGATGTGGATGGGGCGCTTTGGCAGTTGGAATCGATTGATGCCGGACGTGTGGAGGAACGCCCGATGCTG
Organism: Amylibacter sp.; assembly: GCA_965237555.1. Taxonomy (GTDB): domain Bacteria; phylum Pseudomonadota; class Alphaproteobacteria; order Rhodobacterales; family Rhodobacteraceae; genus Amylibacter. The sequence goes on along the minus strand of OZ250147.1, from coordinate 2,353,963 downwards.
GATCGGGTTGTGGTGGCGGTTGATCCTCCGGCGAGCAGCAAAGCGACTTCAGACGCCTGCGGTATCGTTGTGGCCGGGGTGAAGATGCGGGGGCCGCCGCAGCACTGGCGGGCCTATGTGCTGGCCGACATGTCTGTGCAAGGGGCAACGCCGAATGTTTGGGCGGAGGCAGTGGTGCGAGCGGCGGAACGGTTTGAGGCGGATCGGGTGGTTGCCGAAGTTAATCAAGGTGGGGATATGGTGGAGAGCGTGTTGCGGCAGCAGTCGGCATTGCTGCCCTATCGGGCAGTACGGGCGAAGCGGGGTAAGGTCACGCGTGCGGAACCGGTGGCGGCACTGTATGAGCAGGGACGGGTGGCACATGTAGGGGCGCTGCGCGATCTGGAAGATCAGATGTGTGAGATGTCTCTCGGCGGGTTCAAGGGATCAGGCAGCCCGGATCGGGTGGATGCGCTGGTCTGGGCGCTGACGGATTTGATGATTGATCCATGTGCGGCGTATCAGCGGCCGCGGGTGCGCGGGCTGTAGGGCCCTGGCCATTCTGTGCGAGGCTCCCGATTTCGCGAGAATAACATTAAAATAACTACAAATATTAGGAGCGAAATCAGATGGTTCTGCAGTTTTTGCGAGGCGCATCCAAAACGGATGTGCCGGAACAGAAAGCCTCGGCGACCGGGCCGGTGATTGCGTTTCATGGCAGCGGCCGCGCGGTTTGGTCGGCGCGGGATGTGGTTTCGCTGACACGCAGCGGGTTCGCCGGAAATCCGGTCGGATTTCGCTGCGTCAAGATGATTGCAGAGGCGGCGGCGGCGGTGCCGTTGCAGTTGCAAAATACCGGCAGGCGGTATGAGGTGCATCCGCTGTTGGACCTGCTGGGGCGTCCCAATCCGATGCAGGGCGGCGCGGATTTGCTGGAAAGTTTTTACGGCCAGTTGCTGTTGTCAGGTGACGGCTATCTGGAGGCCGCAGGACAGGATCTGAAGGGTGCACCGAAAGAGCTGTATGTCCTGCGGTCGGACCGGATGCGAGTGGTGCCCGGGCGTGATGGTTGGCCCGTGGCTTATGAGTACAGCGTCGGTGCCAAGAAGCATCGCTTTGATATGACAACGGATTTTGCACCGATTTGTCATGTACGGGCATTTCACCCACAGGATGATCATTACGGCCTGTCACCGATGCAAGCGGCGGCGAGTGCAGTGGATGTGCATAATGCGGCTAGCAAGTGGTCGAAAGCGTTGCTGGACAATGCGGCGCGTCCTTCGGGGGCGATTGTCTACAGCGGTGTGGATGGGCAAGGAACGCTGCAAAACGATCAATATACCCGGCTGGTAGAAGAGATTGAGATGAACCATCAGGGTGCGCGCAATGCCGGGCGGCCGATGTTGCTGGAGGGCGGGCTGGACTGGAAGCCGATGGGATTTTCTCCGTCCGACATGGAATTCCTGAAGACCAAAGAAGGTGCGGCGCGTGAAATTGCCCTGGCGTTCGGAGTGCCGCCGATGCTGTTGGGGCTGCCAGGCGACAACACTTATGCAAATTATGCGGAGGCCAATCGGGCGTTTTACCGGCTGACGGTTTTGCCGTTGGTTGGGAAAGTAGCGGTCGCCATTTCTGGATGGTTGCCAGAGGCTTATGGCGAAGCGGTGAAGCTATCCTCAGACCTCGACGGGGTGCCGGCTCTGGCGTTGGAGCGCGAGGCGCAGTGGAACCGGGTCTCGGCGGCGGGATTTCTGAGTAAAACGGAAAAGCGGCGAATACTGGGTTTGCCCGCGGTTGCGGATGAGTAAGCGCGACGGCAGCGGTTCGCGCTATCTTTACGAGCCATTTGAGGCGGCGGCGCGGCTGGAAACCCACGAGCGGGTGACAGACGAGCGATGGCGTTCGCTGGAGCGGCGGTTGATGACCATCGAGGCCGCGCTGGTTAGGTTGGAAAAACGGGTGTGGCTGGCGGTTTACGGAGTGGTGGCGTTTGTTTTGACCCGCGGGGTGCTTGCATTGATGGACTTTGCTTAGAGCTTTTCAGGCCGGATTTGAGTCACAAATCTGGCGTGAAAAGCAGCGTCATATGAAACTGGAAACGGCGTTTTCCATTCAATTTGACCCAAATTAAGCGCGAAACGCTCTAACGGCTGGACAGGAGTTTCAGGCCCGCGAAAGCGAAGAATGTGCCGAGAACAGCCTGTATGGTGCGTCGTGCCTTGCCGTAGATCCGTACCATTGCCGGAGTAGAAAAGGCGATGGCGTAGAGGCAGTGAATGGTCAGGGACAGCAGAAATGAAACCAGGATGATCGTGGCACCGACCCAGATTGGTGCGGAGGGTTGCAGGCCGAGGGATACTATGGCGATCCACGACAAAGCGGCCTTGGGGTTGGTCATTTGAACGGTGAATCCGCGCAGGTAATAGCCCAAGCGGCTGCGCTGGCCTCCCGCCAGTTGGGTGGCTTCGATATCGTATTTGGATGCAGCCGATTTGAAGGCTTTATAGGCAAGCCATAGCAGATAAAAACCGCCGCAGATCTTGATGATGAGGAGCGCGGAAGCGTAGGTAGCCAACAGAGCGGATAGGCCAAGAACGGTCAGCAGCGCCCAGCAAAATGTGCCGGTGGCAACGCCGCCGGCAAGTGCAAGACCTGAACTGCGGTCCACCGCCATCGAGGTGCCGATGACGGTCAGGATATTGGGGCCGGGGCTGGCAAAGCCGAGCATCAGGGCGGAAAACGCCAGTATGAGGCCGGGCAAGTAAAACAGGAATTCGTTCATAATCGGAGCCTTTCGTTCTCGTTATGTTCACACGTATTAGACACCCAAGCAAGGCAATTTTCGGAAATTGGAAAGCACATGATTTATCGCATAGGCGGTGCGCCGCTGGAGACCAAGTTTTGCAGTTTTGACCAAGGCATTGCCGTGAAGGAAGCCGGTGAAATATCGGGCTATGCATCGGTTTTTGGTGCGCCCGATCAAAGCGGTGATGTGGTTCAGAACGGAGCTTATGCGCCGTGCCTGAAGGCGTTGGCCGAGGCTGGCCGGTCCGTCAAGATGCTGTGGCAGCATGATCCGGCGCGACCGATTGGCGTTTGGGATGAGGTGCGTGAAGACAAGAAGGGCTTGTTCGTTAAGGGGAGGATCTTGCCGGGTGTACAGGCTGGCGCAGAGGCTCTGGCGTTGATTGAAGCCGGTGCAATTGATGGGCTTTCCATTGGGTATCGAACAATTCGATCTGAAAAATCGCAAAAAGGCCGGAGATTATTGCACGAATTAGATCTCTGGGAGGTATCGCTGGTCACGTTCCCAATGCTGCCCGAGGCGCGGGTTGAGGCGGAGGCGGATGCCGATGGTCGGCTGGCAAACGAACTGATCGCGGCATTTGATGCAGCCAGACAAACGATGCTGGCCTGAGTGTCGGCAGCTAACGTTCATAATTTGACAGGATTGATTGATGAGCACTCTGAAGACCAAAGACCGGACAGGCCAGCGCGTGACCGGCGGGAACTCTGCTGTGGAGGTGAAAGCCGCTGTGCAGGGTTTTTTAGATGATTTTTCGAAAGTGAATCGGGAATTGAAGACAACCATTCAAGAACAGGAAACCAGATTGAACATGTTAGAATGCAAACACACCAATACGAACCGCCCGGCGCTGTCCGCAGTTGCAGAGGTTGAAGTCCCTCACAAGAAGGCGTTTTCCGCCTATCTTCGGTCGGGCGACGATGATGCTTTGCGGGCGCTGGATCTGGAAGAAAAAGCGCTGAGTACAGCTGTTGCCGCAGAAGGTGGTTATTTGGTCGACCCGCAAACTTCTGAGCAGATATCAGGAGTGTTGTATTCCAGTGCATCCCTCCGTGCGATTGCCAATGTGGTCACAGTTGAATCGACTGCTTATGACGTGTTGGTGGATCATACCGAAATTGGTTCCGGCTGGGCCACCGAAACGAGTTCAGTGTCTGAAACAAGCACACCGCAGGTCGACCGGATATCGATCCCTCTGCATGAATTGTCGGCCTTGCCGAAAGCCTCGCAGCGGTTGCTGGATGACAGCGCCTTTGACGTTGAAGGTTGGCTGGCGGCACGGATTGCGGACAAATTTTCCCGTGCGGAGGGTGGTGCGTTTGTCAACGGTGACGGCGTCGACAAGCCGACTGGGTTTTTGGATCATCCCACCGTGGCGAATGGTGGCTGGAGCTGGGGCAATATCGGTTATGAAGTGACCGGTGCGGATGGTGATTTTGCGACGACCAACCCAGCGGACGCGGTTGTTGATCTTGTCTATGCGTTGGGTGCGCAATACCGAGCGAACGCAAGTTTTGTGATGAATTCCAAGACAGCGGGTACAGTGCGGAAGATGAAAGACGCGGATGGGCGGTTCCTGTGGTCGGATGGTTTGGCTGCGGGCGAACCTGCGCGGTTGATGGGTTATCCGGTTCTGGTAGCAGAAGATATGCCGGATGTTGCCAGTGATGCGATGGCAATTGCCTTTGGTGATTTCCACGCCGGTTACACTGTTGCGGAGCGGCCGGACCTTCGCATTTTACGGGATCCGTTCAGCGCGAAGCCACATGTGCTGTTCTATGCGACCAAGCGGGTTGGTGGGGACGTGAGCGATTTTGCAGCGATCAAACTGCTGAAGTTTGGCACGGTATAGAGCGGAATTTGGTTTCTGTTTTCTGAAGCATTTCAATAATTTAAATGAAATCCCCCTTCGGGGTGGGTGCTGGGCGCGGCTTGGTCGCGCCCGGTTGAAGAGGCCTTTCGGGGCCTCTTTGGCGATCTCCTGCACTGTCATGCTGCTCCCCTCCGTCTGAACAGTGCAGGAGGTGCCATTTTTTGGGCCAAGCGGGAGACATAAAGATGATTCTGACTGAACTGACGACGGTACCGTCGGCCAACCTGCCAGTGGAGCTTTTAACGCAACACTTGCGGTTGGGAACCGGCTTTGCCGAGGATGGCGTGCAGGACGAATTGTTGGAAGCCTATTTGCGGGCGGCGGTTTCGGCGGTTGAGGGGCGCACGGGCTGCGTTCTTTTGCAAAAGACTTTCAGCTGGGGGCTGACCGCATGGCGGCACTATGATCGTCAGGTCTTGCCAGTCCGCCCAGTTAGTTTGATTTCCGAGGTAAAGCTTGTGGACTTGGCGGGGGGTGAAACAGTGGTTGTGGCGGACCAATACCACCTGTGTCCGGATGATCAGGCGCCAGCGATTGTTGCGAGCGGGCTCGCCTTGCCTTTGATCCCGACAAACGGCTCAGTGGAGATCATGTTTGATGCCGGTTATGGGCCGGACTGGGATGATGTCCCTGCGGATTTGGGTCGTGCCGCGCTGTTATTGGCGGCGGATTTTTACGAAAACCGTGCGAGTCAGGATGCAACACGGTTGCCGTCTGGAATACTGGCGTTGTTGGAACGGTTTCGGCCTCTGCGCCTGTTTGGGGGCTTGTAATGCACGGGGGATTTTCGCTGAACCGGCGTTTGGAGTTGGAAGCCGTGGTGCGCAATCCTGACCTGGCGGGGGGTATGTCGAGACCTGGAGCGGTGTCGGCACACTCTGGGGGGCAGTTGATGCGCGAAGCGGGACTGCAAAAGGCGCGTCTGGTGGCGATCTATCGACTGTGCGTCATCGGATTATCGTTCGTGCTGCACCGCAAGGATCGACCGCGCGGCCGCTGGCGGGGCAGAGGTTTCGGGACGGGGCGCGGGTGTTTTTAATCGATGCAGTGAGCGAGCGGGACAGCGCTGGGTTGTATCTGGAATGTTGGGCGCATGAGGAGGTGCTGGAATGAGCTATGCAGTATCAAATGCGTTGCAGCAGGCGGTGTTTGGTGAACTGAGCGGCGACGTGGTTTTGGACGCTCTGGTGGGCACCGATATTTTTGATGCGCCGCCAAGTGGTGCTGTTCCGGCTCTGTATATTCAGGTGGGCGAGGAAGATGTGAGGGATCGTTCCAGCAAGACCAGTACCGGTGCATGGCATGATTTTGGTGTGCGGATCGTGAGCGATACTTCTGGCTATGCTTCTGCAAAACAGGTGGCAGCCGCGGTTTGTGACGCTTTGATTGACGCAGATTTGACTTTGGTGCGGGGGACTCTGGTGGGTCTTAGCTTTCGCAGGGCGCGAGCTCGACGAGGTAAATCGCCCGACAAGCGGCAGATCGTTCTGACATTCCGCGCAATTGTCGAAGACGCTTAAGCTCCATCCAGCCGGTTTTGAATTATAAAACCGGCGTGAAAAACGACGCCCATTCATGCGAAGCCCAATAAACAACTGATTTGGAGAGATTAATATGGTTGCTCAGAACGGCAAAGACTTGCTGCTTAAGATTGATATGGATGGGTTGGGAAGGCAGCGAGGCCGATCTAGCGCGGGCAGAAATTGGTGATGGACCAATTGGGGCGGCAAAGGCAGCCGGAAAATTGCTGAGATTTGCGTTTTCACTACCCGAATGAAAAATGCATTTGACTGGGTTGAATTGATGCGGCTGGGAATGCATCGGTTGCAACTGAAACCAAGTGATTTCTGGGACCTGACTCCGGTTGAATTAACAATGATGGCGGGCGGGATGCCAGAAGAGGCGCCGGTTTTGACGCGAGTTGGGCTGGATGCCCTTTGTTCTGCGTTTCCCGACATGAATAAGGAATGACAATGGCGGAATTTTCATCTGACCTTGAGCAACTCGACACGCAGCTCGAGGCGTTAGAAGACAATATTGCGGCCACAACTGCGATAACGGCAAGTTTTCAGAACGAACTGCGTGGGATGCAGAGCAGCATCTCGTTGGCAGAAAAAGAAGCCAGGGGGTTTTCACGGTCGTTGAGCCGAGGTTTGCGAAGTGCATTTGGAGATGTGATTTTCGAAGGCTCGCGGCTGTCGGATGTGCTGAAGAATGTGGCGCAGTCGATGATCCAAAGCACGTTCAATCAGGCGATTTCTCCGGTGACAGATGCCATATCGGGAGTGATAGGCAGTATTTTTGGCGGATTGATTCCAAACGCACAGGGCAACGCTTTTGTTGGCGGGCGGGTTGCACCATTTGCCAAAGGCGGTGTTGTTTCAGGGCCGATGACGTTTCCGATACGCGGCGGCACGGGGCTGATGGGTGAGACCGGGCCTGAGGCCATTTTACCGCTGTCGCGCAGGGCGGACGGGGCCCTTGGCGTTCGGGCGATAGCCGGTGGACAAGTGACTGTTAACATGAATATTTCCACGCAGGATGCCGAGAGCTTCCGGCGCTCGAAAACACAAATTGCGGCCGGGATTTCACGGGCTATTCAACGCGGTAATCGCAACCAATAAGAGAGACAGATGAATTTTCACGAAGAGAGATTTCCGTCAAACCTGTCTCTGGGATCGGTCGGCGGGCCTGAACGGCGCACCGAGATTGTGACGCTGAACAGTGGATTTGAAGAGCGCAATACGCCGTGGGAGCATTCGCGACGGCGTTACGATGCCGGGCTGGCGATGCGTTCGCTGGATGATTTGGGGTCGGCAATTGCGTTTTTCGAAGCACGGCGGGGGCCATTATTTGGTTTTCGCTGGAAAGATTGGGCTGATTTCAAGAGCTGCGCACCGTCGAGCGATCCGGCGTTTGGTGATCAGGTTATCGGAATTGGGGACGGGCAGTCGATAGCTTTTCAATTGGTGAAGACCTATCAGTCCGGGGCAGAGAGTTATACGCGCTCGATATCCAAGCCGGTTTTAAGTTCGGTTCTGGCAAGCGTTGACGCCAACGAAGTGATCGAGGGGCAAGATTTCGACTGTGAATATACCACAGGTGTGCTGACGTTTTACCTGGCACCGGCGGCAGGTGAGCAGATAACTGCGGGGTTCACATTTGATGTGCCTGTTCGGTTTGAAACTGATCGATTGGAGGTGAGCGTGGCGGGTTTTGCAGCCGGAGACATCCCAAGTGTTCCTGTGGTTGAGGTGCGGATCTGATGCGGGTTGTGGATGCTGGTTTGCAAGCACATTTGGACAGCGGCGCAACGACATTGTGCCGGGCCTGGGTGGTGCGGCGCAAGGATGCGGTTGAGTTTGGGTTCACGGACCACGACAGCGCGGTAATCGTTGACGGGGTAATCTGCGAAGCGGCGACAGGGATGGATGCTGCAGCGCTGGAAAGTTCAACAGGCATGTCGGTCGACAATTCGCTGGCAGTTGGGGCGTTGAGCTCTGTTGGGGTTACCGAATCCGATATAGAAAGCGGCAAGTTCGATGGCGCTGAAATCTGGCACTATCTGGTAAACTGGCAGCAGCCAGCGCAGCAAATCTTGCAGTTTCGTGGGTCGATTGGAGAGATAAAGCGCGGTTCAGGAGCATTTGAGGCTGAGCTGCGGGGGTTGTCTGAGGCGTTGAACAAACCGATTGGACGGGCTTATTTGCGGCAGTGCGACCGGGTGTTTGGTGATGCGAAATGCGGCTTTGATTTATTTGCAGCGGGATATTTTGCTGAAGACGTGGTGGACGCTTTTGCCGGGCGGCGGTTGGTGGAGTTTGTGAATCTAACTGGTTTTGATCCAGGATGGTTTCTGGATGGCAAAGTGACTTGGCTGACCGGACAAAATGCCGGAACTGACGGGTTGATCAGGGCCGATGAAATGCGCGGGGCGACACGGGTTATTGAATTTTGGCAGGAGACCCGGTTGCCGATTACGACAGGCGATACATTGCGGTTGCACGCCGGATGCGACAAGCAAGTTGAGACCTGCAAAGCGAAATTCCTGAATTTTGTAAATTTCCGCGGCTTTCCGCATATGCCGGGCGAGGACTGGAGCGTGGCGTATCCGGTCTCGGGAGCCGACATGGATGGCGGTAGCAGGACGTAAGTTTTCATGACATTTGAACAAGAGATAACCCGCGCTGCGCGGGGCTGGATTGGCACGCCCTACCAGCATCAATGCAGTATGCGTCAGCGCGGGGCGGATTGCCTGGGGCTGCTGCGTGGTGTTTGGCGAGAGGTTATCGGAGCGGAGCCTGAGCAGATACCGACTTACTCTGCGGATTGGTCCGAGACATCCGGGCAGGAGCGTCTGTGGGCGGCTGCGATGCGGCATTTGGAAGAAGTTTCGAGTGATGCCACGCGATGTGGCGAAGTCGTGTTGTTTCGAATGCGCCGCCGGACAGTGGCCAAACATTTAGCCATTTTGGGCGGAGTATCAACGGGTTACCCAATGATTATTCATGCCTATAGCGGTGTTGGAGTGGTGGAGACTCCGCTTACGGATGCCTGGCAGCGCCGGGTCGTGGCACAATTCAGATTTCCAAAAGGGAGAGGCTGATGGCGACAATCCTTCTTTCAGCTGTCGGGGCCGCCGTTGGCAGTACCTTTGGCGGAACAGTGCTTGGATTGACCGGAGCCGTCGTTGGCAAAGCGATTGGGGCGTCTCTGGGCGGGATAATCGATCAGGCGGTCATGGGGTCTGGTTCGAGGGTGGTGGATACCGGGCGGCTTGAGACATTTCGGGTGCAAGGCGCAGCCGAGGGTGTCGCGGTTCCGCGAGTGATGGGGCGGATGCGGATCGCCGGGCAGTTGATCTGGTCGAGCCAGTTTCGGGAGAATGTGACCACAACGACAACTGGTGGCAAAGCCACTGCCCAGCCGAAAGTGACCACCAACCAATTTAGCTATTCAATAAGTATGGCGATTGCGCTGGGCGACGGTATAGTGGATCGGGTTGGGCGGATTTGGGCAGATGGCCAGGAAATTGCGCGGGACACTCTAAACATAGCGTTTTATCCGGGTGATGAGTTGCAAATTCCTGACCCGACGATTTCTGCTGTTGAAGGAATCGAAAACGTGCCGAGTTACCGCGGCACGGCATATTTGGTTTTTGAAGACCTGGATCTGGAACCTTTTGGTAACCGCATCCCGCAATTCAATTTTGAAGTATATCGCAAAGCGCAACCATCAAATGTGACGCTGAATAGTCCGGTGCAGGATATTCAGGGTGTCTGCTTGATTCCCGGCACTGGCGAATATTCATTAGCGACCACGCCGGTGCATTATCCGGGCGAATTTGGGGATGGGTCAGCCGCGAACGTGCATACCGGACGCGGCGCGACGGATGTCGTCCATGCGTTGGAGGACTTGCGCAGCGATTTGCCGAATGTGGCATCGGTTTCGCTAGTGGTGAGCTGGTTTGGCGACAATCTGCGGTGTGGCGATTGCTCGCTGCGCCCAAAAGTAGAACAACAACAGGTTGAAGGTGCACCTTTGGTTTGGGAAGTGGCCGGAGAAAGCAGATTGGCTGCTGAACAAGTGAGCTATCTGGATGGGCGCCCGGTGTTTGGTGGGACGCCTAATGATGAGGCCGTCGCTGAAGGTATTCAGGAAATCCATGATAACGGGCAAGATGTTGTTTTTTATCCATTTATCTTGCTAGATATACAGGCGGCAAATGGGTTGGGCGATCCTTGGTCGGCAAGTCCGGATCAAGCAGTGATGCCCTGGCGTGGCCGGATTACCACGTCGGCAGCACCGGGGCTGGCGGGTTCTCCGGACGGAACCGCTGCTGCTGGAACAGAAGTCGTGGCGTTTTTCGGTGCGGCTCAGATCGCCGATTTTGCTATTGAGAATGGTGCGGTGATCTATAGCGGACCTGCGGAGTGGTCTTATCGTAGGTTCATTTTGCATTACGCACATCTGTGCGTTGCCGCCGGAGGTGTCGAAGCTTTCAACATCGGTTCGGAAATGCGAGCTTTAACGCAAATTCGGGATGGTGTTGGAAGTTTCCCAGCGGTGTCAGCGTTGCAGCAATTGACAACGGATGTGCGGACCGTGTTGGGGCCGAATACAAAGATCGACGGGGCGGTAAAAAGTTGTTGGCCGATGGCGTGCTTGTACAGGTCTTTGCGGTTCGGTGAAGAATATTTGCCTGTCTCCGCGTTGCTGGTGGATAAAACCTGATATTACCTATCCTTGGCTTCTCCTTGGCTTCGTTTTTTATGGTGCGATTGCCGCGCAGCGTTGGATATTGAGGCCGAGGGCACGCAGATTGACCACGTAGCGCATGGCCGGCATGCCGCGAATGCGTAGGTGAGCCAGGTTCATCTGGTACTTTAATCGCGACATGGTCGCTTCTATGCCGGCCCGCCATCTGTAGACGTCGCGGAAGGCATCGCTTTGTTCATAAAGCCGGCGCTTTTGGTTGGCAGCCCTGTCCGGGGTATATTGAAAGCGGGAAAATTGGCCGTCACGCTTGGCCGCCTGCACGGGACATCGCAGTATATCGGGACATTTTTGGCAGATGGAAAGGTCGAAACGGGCCTGCAGCTTGGCTTTGGCGAGCGAGGCTGAAACCGGTTCGACGTTATTGGGACAGCGCAAGACCAAGCCTTCTTCGTTGAGAGTGAAATCCTCCAACGTCAACCGTCCCGAGACGGCGCCTTTCGGCGGTCGCGCGGGCGCCGCGAGATTGATGTTCTGTTCGCGCGTCAGAGCCATGTTGTCACTGGAACCGTAATGTGAATCACCCAGCATCACCGCCGGCGTCAGCGCGCGCTCGCTCAGATCATCCAGCGCATCGGCCAAGCGATGGCCGTCATGCACCGTCATCTTGTGGACCTCCACGTGGGTGATGAGGTCCGGTGTCGCGGCAACCGCCTCGTTACTGTCATCTTCACAATAGGTTTCGACGATCTGCGCCATGTATCCCTGACCCTTGTGCGCGTTGTAGCTCGCGTCCGGGTCGGCCGGATTGCCGACGGTATCGCACGGCACATCCTTTGGATCTCGAATCGCGGCGCGCGTTGCGTCACGATCGCCACACTCATCATCAACGATCTCGAACTGATCGCGCAGAACCCTCTCCAGGATCGCAAAACTGGAAAGCTTTGCCGCCGCCGTGTCACGGAATTGCAGCACCAGGGCTAGGAGATCCTGACCCGCTTCGCCGAGGCGGCGTTTTGAAACACTCGGCGCCGTATTCGCGAACGCGCCATTACCCTCGCGATCGACATAGCGGCGGATCACCTCCTTGCTGATCTGCTCGTGCAGACCGGGATGATATCGCTCAAGCTCACGGGCAAACTTCGAGATGCTCTCAACAACGATACCAAGTCGTGTCAGCGCCCGCATCGCCGAACGAAGGGCCGTCGAATCCATGCGTTGGTGGCTGGTATCGACAGAGAACCCCTGCACCAGCCGATCCGTCAAACACCGGAACAGCAATTCATCGAGACCTTGTTCGATAAACAGACGGCGATAGTTGCGCAGGGTTTTCTCACAGAAATAGCTGTCCGCTTCGCTGCGCACGTCCAAGGCATAGTGCCACGCCATATTGAAGGCCAGGGCCTCGACGGTCTCTGCATCGCTCAGATCGTGCAGCTGCTGCAAAAGCAAGACCCCGATGACAACGTGTAGATCCTTCGATGGTCGGCCCATGCGTTCATCAAGGTGACGGCAAAGATCGTCAACCGGAAGTTCGACAAGCAGATGGTTCCGAAAAACCCCGGCCCAGGATTGCTCCATCAGGCGCCGACGTTTGTCCCCGAAATCGGACCAGCGATCAAACAATTCTCCGGTCCGTCGGTCGCGTAAAGTAAACATGCACAATTATAACCCAGCCGACTCTCATGAGGAATCGACTTTTTACCGCCCCGTCAAAGATCGGTTATGCCGCCGATTGGTCTGAATATTTTGGTTATCATCCGCAAGACGGGTCCGGGGATGTCTATTTTCATCTCGATTCTTTGTGGGCCCATGGCGCGATCGACTATGTGGGTATCGACAATTATATGCCGTTGTCCGACTGGCGCGATGCTGATGGTCATTTGGATGAAGTTGAGGACTCGATCTATTCGCCTGCGTATTTGGGAAAGAACGTTGCCGGAGGCGAGGGGTTTGATTGGTGTTACCCCAGCGCGGCAGACCGTGAGGCGCAAAACCGAGTTCCGATAACTGATGGAGCCTATGGGGAGCCTTGGGTTTTCCGCTATAAAGACATTCTGAATTGGTGGTCGAATGCGCATCACAACCGGGTTGGCGGTGTGCGGGATGCTGCAGCAACAGGTTGGCTGCCGGAGAGCAAGCCGATCTATTTTACTGAGTTGGGTTGCCCGGCAATAGACAAGGGCACCAACCAGCCCAATGTTTTTCTGGATCCGAAATCATCCGAGTCCGCGGTGCCATATTTTTCCGATGGCGGTGAAGACGGGTTTGTTCAAACTCAATATTTGCAGGCGGTTTATGGCCACTGGAAAGATGCGTCGAACAATCCGATCTCATCCGTATATGGCGGGCCGATGGTGGATTTGGCGCAGGCCCATGTCTGGGCTTGGGACGCGCGGCCCTGGCCGACGTTTCCACAAGCCATGGACGTGTGGAGCGACGGCGAAAACCACGCGCGCGGGCATTGGTTAAATGGACGGACAGGAGCGCAGTCGCTGGCAGCGGTTGTTTCCGAAATCTGCGACCATGCAGATGCGCGCGATATTGATGTGGGCAGCCTCTACGGAGCGACCAGTGGCTTTGCGATGCGGTCTTTGGAAACCGGACGGCAGAGCCTGCAGCCGTTGATGATGGCTTATGATTTTTCCTGTCACGAAGTCGACGGTAAACTCGTTTTTCACAACCGGCGTGAGCGTTTTTTGCATACCGCCGACCCAGCCGATCTGGTGGTTCTCGGCGACAATCCGGTGCTGGAGAGGACGCGACTGCCCGATGTTGAGACATCCGGGCGGGTGCGGGTGACGTTCTGGGACGAAGCACGGGATTATCAGACCGGTACAGCAGAATATATCATGGCCGATGATCCTTCGCTGGCAACATCACAAGTGGAGTTGCCAGTGGTGCTAACGTCTGGCGTGGCTGCGAATTTGGCGGCGCGGTGGTTGGATGATGCCCGTGCGGCGCGAGATGAAGTGAAACTGACATTGCCTCCGTCGGTGCAGACGCTCACAGCGGGCGATATTATAAAAATCGAAGAGGGTAGCCAGGGCGCGACCTTTAGGGTGGAACGGATTGAAGAACACGGCTCACGTGCTGTGGAAGCCGTGCGGATGGAGAAAAAGGTTTTTCGGCAGAAAAATGTAACTGCGCTATCTGATGTTTCTCAGCCGCCGCTGGTGGCTTTGCCGGTTAATTCGGCGTTTCTCGATCTTCCATTGTTGAGTGACGGACAGAATCCTGTTGCGCCATTTTTGGCGGCAACTGCAACACCTTGGCCCGGGGCTGTGGCGGTTTACAGTTCATCGAGTGACGACGGATATGTGTTGAACACCGTCGTGCAAAGAGCGTCGCTGTTCGGGACAACCACCTCCGTGCTACCGAGCGCCGAGCCGGGCCGTTGGTCAAATGGCGAGGCGTTGGGTGTTCGGTTTTCGGGCGGCGAATTGCAAAGCCGCACAGAGCTCGAAGTTTTGAACGGTCAAAATGTATTGGCGATCGGTGATGCTGCTGCGGGCTGGGAGGTATTACAGTTTCGGGACGTAGATCTGCAGCCGGACGGGTCGTATTTGCTGAGTGGATTTTTGCGGGGGCAATTGGGAACCGATGCAGTGATCCAAGACCAATGGGCAATCGGCTCGCAGGTGGTCATTCTGGACGATACACTGACGCAGATATCGTTGGCGGATGCAGATCGCGGGTTGGATCGACACTATCGGGTCGGGCCGGTAAATCGTGCTGCATCCGATGCGAGTTTCGGTCATGATGTGGCGAGATTTGACGGTGCAGGATTGCGGCCTTTTGCACCTGTGCATCTGCGCCAAAGTCTGCTGGCGAGCGGAGATCGATATTTCGCCTGGGTGCGACGGACACGGGAAGGCGGCGACAGTTGGCAAGGCTTTGATGTGCCTTTGGGTGAAGCTTTCGAAGCTTATCTGGTTCAGGTGATGGATGGTGGTGTTGCGCTGCGAGAGACGCAAGTTTCCGGGCCGGCGTGGACATACAGTGCAGCTGAATTTGCGGCGGATAATCCAGGGCCAAATGCAGTGTTGGAGGTTGCCCAGATATCAGAGAGATTTGGACCCGGTTCAAAGGCGAGGAAAGATTTAAATGTCTGAAACCTATCAATTCAAATTGCCGCTAATGCAGCCTTCGCAGGCGCAGAAACATGTGACTTTTAACGAGGTTGCTGCGCTGTTGGACGCTGTTGCGCAATTGCGGTTTGTGTCGATTGTGACAACAACACCGCCGGTATCGCCGGCAGATGGCGCGGCTTATTTTGTGGCTCCGGTCGCAACCGGAAGCTGGTTTGGGCAAGAAGGCTCGGTCGCTGTCTCCGCAAATGGTGGTTGGATGTTCGTTACGCCAAAGGTGGGTTGGCGGGCCTGGGTCGAGGAAACGCAAACTCAATTGTATTTTGACGGTATATCCTGGATCGATGACATCGAGGCCAGCAGTCCGAACGGGGCGTTGATCCGAAACCGCATCATTGAATTTGACCATAATATTATTGCCGGGGCGATTCACTTTTCATCTACCGATATCCCAAGCAACTCTATGGTGTACGGTGTGACCGGGCGGGTTATCGAGGCGGTAGTTGCGGATGCCTCGGCCACTGGCTGGGAAGTCGGGATTAACGCCGATAATTCAAGATATGGCACGGGTTATGGATTGCCGCTGAATTCATTTGTTCATTCGGTTTCTTCTGCCCCGACAACATATTACGCCGATACGTCGCTGAGGGTTGCCTGCGTTGGTGGCGACTTCATTTCCGGAAAAATTCGATTTTGTTTGCATTTGCTGGAGTTGACGCCACCGGTGTCGGTTTGATGCGGCGGGTGTTGCATCAGGATATTGTGGCGCTGGCCAGATGTTTATTGCCGCTGCCGAAAAACGTTCGCAGGCGGTATTCGGAACGGGTTGTGCATCGCGCTTGTCAGGCAGACCTAGCTCGGCAAGAAACAGGCAAGGCACATGTGTTATTTGGTGACGGTACGCTGCAGTCGGCCTGCAATTTGGAACCACGTGCCGATGAGGGGTTTTTAGACGATCCCGACTATGTCGATTGCTTGGTGACCGCACTGCGGGTAGTTTGTAAAGCCCGGGCTAGTGGCCCCGCGCACAAGTAATGCAAGTGGGCAGCGACGGGTCGTAATCGAGCCTTTTAGTAGAAATCTCTTCGCCGCAGTCCAGGCACCAGCCAAATTCCCCTTCATCTACTCTGACTATCGCCGCGCGTGCGCGTGCTATTCCTGCCTGACGCCTTTGATGGGTTGCATTGGCCATGGCCTGTTGCTGAATCGCGTCCATCCGGCTGAGACGGCCGACAGACTGTTGGTCCAGTACCACAGTTGACCGGCTGTCAGTTGTGTTCGCACTTTCCTGTTCCAATTCGGCAATGATCTGTTCGAGCTGGTCGCGGTAAGTTTTCAGTTCATTTTCTGTGATCATGGTTCGCAATATTCAGAATTTGTTTTGCCCGTGTCAATTCCGTACTAAGTGGAGTATAAGCCCCGAGACAAATTACGGAACGAACAAATGGCAAAACAATTACAAAGGCTGGCGGAGCTGGATCCGGTCTGGTCACAGATCCGTAAAGAAGCACACGAACTGGTGGAAGAAGAGCCGATTATGGGTGGGTTGATCCATTCCGGCGTTCTGCATCATGCTTCGCTGGAGAAAACCCTGAGCTATCGGATGTCGCTGAAACTGGCGTCTGAAGAGATGCCGACACAAATTCTGCGGGAGCTCGTAGACGAGGCCTATGCCAACGATCCTGCCCTTGGTGTGGCTGCGCGTGCGGATATCGTGGCGGTGTATGAACGTGATCCAGCCTGCCATCGAATGATTCAGCCCGTTTTGTTTTTTAAAGGATATCAAGCGGTTCAAGCAAACCGGGTAGCGAATTGGTTGTGGCGCAACAACCGCCCGGCGATGGCGTATTTTGTACAGATGCGGGCGTCTGAAGTGTTCGGAGTGGACATTCATCCAGGCGCGATAATTGGCAAAGGCATCATGATTGACCACGCCCATTCGATTGTGATTGGCGAGACGGCTGTGGTTGGTGACAATGTGTCGATGCTGCATTCAGTCACGCTGGGAGGTACCGGCAAAGCAGACGGCGACCGGCATCCGAAGATCGAAAATGGTGTGCTGATTGGGGCGGGGGCCAAGGTTCTCGGAAATATCCGTATCGGGTACTGCACGCGCATTGCCGCAGGGTCGGTGGTGTTGATGGATGTTCCGCCGTGCAAAACAGTTGCAGGAGTACCGGCCAAGATTGTCGGCGAAGCGGGCTGTTCGCAGCCATCACAGACCATGGATCAGATTCTGGCGCAGAACTGAGAGAAAGAGATTTGAAATTTTAGGGCCTCTGCACTTCGATGCGGGGGCCCTTTTTGATTCATACCAGCATCGAAAGCGGGTTTTCCATATAACCGGCAAATGAGGCGAGGAATTCCGCCCCTAGTGCGCCGTCGATAACCCGATGGTCGACCGAGAGTGTGACGGACATCACTGTAGCTGTTGTGACCTGACCGTCATTGCCAACAACGGGTTGTTTGACACCCGCACCTACCGCGAGAATGGAGCCATGCGGCGGGTTGATGACAGCGTCGAAATTTTCAATACCAAACATGCCAAGGTTTGAAATGGCGAAGCTGCCGCCCTGGTATTCGTGCGGGGCAAGTTTGCGGTCTCTGGCGCGGCCGGCGAGATCTTTCATTGATGTCGAGATTTGCGACAGG
Source organism: Amylibacter sp. (assembly GCA_965237555.1). Taxonomy (GTDB): domain Bacteria; phylum Pseudomonadota; class Alphaproteobacteria; order Rhodobacterales; family Rhodobacteraceae; genus Amylibacter. The sequence continues at coordinate 2,336,346 of OZ250147.1, read as the reverse complement.
GGCAGGGTGTCCGCATCTTGAATGACCGGTGTAAACAGACCGCCTTCGATGGCTACGGCGACAGCGACATCGCTGGATTTCAATTGCAAGATGCGGTCACCCGCCCAAACGGAATTGCAGGCGGGAACGGCTTGCAAAGCCTTGGCGCTGGCCTTGATAATAAAATCGTTGACTGAGAGCTTGATGCCGGAGTCTGCGAGACCGGTGTTGATTTCAGCGCGAGTTTTCAACAGCTTGTCAAGTTTGACGCTGCGGCGCAGATAGAAATGTGGGATGGTTTGTTTGGCTTCGGTCAGACGTGCGGCGATAATTTTGCGCATGCCGTCGAGCGCGATTTCTTCAAATTCGCGGCCTTCATACATTTTCTTAATAGTATCGGCGCCGGGCGACGTTGGCATTGCGGCGGTCTGGACCGGCGTTGCAACTGCTTGGGCTGGCGTGCCTTCGAGGTCAGCTTTGACGATGCGGCCCTGTGGACCGCTGCCATTGATCTGGTTCAGATCAAGACCTTTTTGGGCAGCGATGCGCCGCGCGAGGGGGGAGGCAAAGATGCGATTTCCGGATGCGGATTTTGGCGCGGCAGGAGCCGGTTCTGCGACGGTAGCCGCCGCGGTTGCAGGGGCTGTTGCTGCCGGCTCTGCGGCAGGAGCGGCTGCCGACGCTGCCGGAACCGCAGAGGCGTCTTCGCCGTCTTCCAGCAGAACCGCAATCGGTGCGTTCACCTTGATGCCTTCAGATCCCTCCGCCACCAGAATTTTGCCGATGACGCCTTCGTCCACCGCTTCAAATTCCATTGTAGCCTTGTCGGTTTCAATCTCAGCCAACAGATCGCCGCTCTCGACGCTGTCACCTTCTTTGACCAGCCATTTTGCCAGTGTGCCTTCTTCCATTGTCGGCGAGAGGGCCGGCATTAAAATGTTGATTGCCATTGTTCTCTCCCTACCGGTAAGTTACTGATTTCACTGCTGCAACCACTTCGTCTGTAGTCACCAGTGCGAGTTTTTCGAGGTTGGCAGCGTAGGGCATCGGCACGTCCCTGCCGGTCAGATTGATCACCGGCGCATCGAGGTAATCAAACGCTTCTTGCATCAGAATGGAAGATATGTGGTTGCCTATGGCACAGACCGGAAAGCCCTCTTCAACCGTCACGCAGCGGTTGGTTTTCATCACCGAATTGATTACGGTCTGGCTGTCGAGCGGGCGCAAGCTGCGCAGGTCGATGACTTCAGCGGAGATACCTTCCTCAGCCAGCCTGTCAGCGGCCTCCAAGGCGTATTGCATACCGATGCCAAAACTGACGATGGTTACATCATCTCCGGATCGCCAGATTTTGGCCTTGCCGAAAGGGACCGTGAAATCGTCAAGGTCCGGCACGTCAAAGCTGCGGCCATAGAGGATTTCATTTTCCAGAAAGATCACCGGATTGGGGTCGCGGATGGCGGATTTTAAAAGTCCTTTGGCGTCCGCTGCAGAGTAGGGCATACAGACTTTCAGCCCCGGAATTTGCGCATACCAGGTGGCGTAGTCGTGACTGTGCTGTGCACCGACCCGCGCTGCGGCGCCATTTGCGCCTCTGAACACGATCGGGCAACCCATCTGGCCGCCGGACATGTAGCGGGTTTTGGCAGCCGAATTCAGAATGTGATCAATGGCTTGCATGGCGAAGTTGAATGTCATGAATTCAACAATCGGGCGCAGACCTGCGAAAGCAGCGCCACAGGCGATGCCGGTGAAACCGTGTTCGGTAATTGGGGTATCGATGACGCGGCGTGGGCCGAATTCATCCAGCATTCCCTGGCTGACTTTATAGGCGCCCTGGTATTGAGCAACCTCTTCGCCCATCAGAAACACATCGTCATCCAGCCGCATCTCTTCGGTCATCGCGTCGCGCAGGGCCTCGCGGGTGGTTTGGGATTTGAATGTTGTGCCTTCGGGAATGTCTTCGAGGGGCATTTCAACGATTGAAACTGGCTTTGCGACGCTGGCCGGGGCAGCAGCGGGGGTGTCCAGTTCTACGGCAGCCGGGGCTGGCGTATTCACTATTGCAGCCGAGGCATCTTCACCCTCTTCCAGCAGCACCGCTATCGGGGTGTTCACCGCCACGCCTTCTGTGCCTTCGACAACCAATATCTGGCCAATGACACCTTCATCCACCGCTTCGAATTCCATCGTTGCTTTGTCGGTTTCGATCTCGGCCATAATGTCGCCGCTTGCAACGGTATCGCCTTGTTTCACCAGCCATTTTGCCAATGTGCCTTCTTCCATGGTTGGCGACAGGGCGGGCATAAGGATTTGAATTGCCATGTTTTTCGTTCCTTACGCGTAAATATCTGTATAGAGCTCGTCGAGCGCTGGCTCGGGGCTCTCGGCAGCGAAATCAGCCGCAGCGCTGACAATTTTCTTAATCTCTTTATCGATGGCTTTCAGCTCCTCGTCACTGGCGTGCTTGCCTTGGGTCAGCAGGTCGCGGACATGATCGATTGGGTCCTTTTCATCCTTCACCTTCTGCACCTCTTCGCGGGTCCGATATTTTGCCGGGTCCGACATCGAATGACCGCGATAACGATAGGTTTTCATTTCCAGAATGTAGGGGCCAGCGCCGGACCGGCAGTGTGCCACCGCCTTGTCACCTGCCGCCTTGACCGCCAGAACATCCATGCCGTCCACCGCCTCGCCTGAAATCCCAAACGCCGCACCCCGGGTATAGAGTTCAGGGGTGGAGGATGCCCGTTGCAGCGATGTACCCATCGCGTAGTGATTGTTTTCTATGACAAAAACACAAGGCAGTTTCCACAGACTGGCCATGTTCATGGTCTCGTAGATCTGCCCCTGATTGGCAGCGCCGTCGCCGAAATAGGCAAAGGAAACACGGTCGTTTCCGCGGTACCAGTTTGCGAAGGCCAGCCCTGCGCCAATCGGTACTTGCGCGCCGACAATGCCGTGGCCGCCGTAAAAGTTCTTTTCCGACGAAAACATGTGCATCGAGCCGCCTTTGCCACGCGAATAACCACCTTCGCGCCCCGTCAGTTCGGCCATGACACCTTTCGGGTCCATACCGCAGGCCAGCATATGGCCATGATCGCGGTATGAAGTGACCCGCTGGTCGCCTTCGTCGGCGGCGGCTTCCAAACCGACAACAACAGCCTCCTGACCGATGTAAAGGTGGCAAAAGCCGCCGATCAGACCCATGCCATACAATTGGCCAGCTTTTTCTTCAAAGCGCCGGATCATCAGCATTTCGCGATAATAGTGAAACAGTTCTTCGCTGGATGTGTTTGACTTCTTTGATTTGGCGGGCTTTTTTGCTGCGGCCATTTATACGTCACCCAAATATAGTTTAATATTAAACTATTTATACAGAACCCGTAAAGGGAGTGCACGCGATTTTTTAACGCATCTGATTGGGAGGCCAAATAATTGATAATGTTAATTATTTTCAAGCTTGTCCAGCTTGGCTCGCAGTTTTTCGCATTCACGGATTTATGCCTGATGTCCCTTGCGCAATGTTTTTGCTTCTCTTTTAAGCTTCTTCAGGTCGGCTTTGTCTTATTTCTGCAGATCTTTGTTGACTTCCAGCCCCTCGGTTAGGTCCTTTACGCTGTATTCATGTTTCCCAAGTTGCTTTTCAACCTGTTTTCGACCGTTTTCGGTCAGCGGTTTTCCGGTGCGGTCAACGTCCTTTTTCAACTGGCGATTGGTAATGTTTACATTGTTTTGCCGAGTCCAGCCGGGCCTTGTTTTCCTTTATATCTGACGCCCAACGGGCCTGATTTGCCTCCGCTTTTTTGACCCTCTTACTCATTGCGATATTTTTTTCGGCCAGGGCTTTCTGCTCCCTTATGCAATCCTTCAACTTTAAGCAGGTTTTCTGGAGCTCTTTTACGGAGATACCGATATCGATAATGATGTCGGTACCTTCGACGGGATTGCCGTCCCGGCCAGAACCGAGCCGGGCTGCGCGGCAGCCTGCAATGCACAGGCAGTAAATGTGTTGGTTAGAAAAATTCGACGGTCTATATTGTCTATATCAGCCTCCGAAAAAAGGGGACGACGACTGAGGATAATTCGGATTCATGGTACAAATTGCGGCAATTTCGGTCGAGCAGCCACACGTTGTGCTGAGTCATGAGGAATTCGGGTGGGAAATTAGTCACGTACCTGGTGTTAAACTTGGCGGAGATTCTCCTGGACCTGTCACCGCTTCCCGCCGCTCGAATGTTCCACCTTTCACGACCTCATCCAGGATAAGTTCGATCAGATCGAACTGAGTTTGCCCGTTGATATCTTCGAAATAAACATGGCTCGGCCAGGGATCATGCACGAAATTGTCTTCGGGCAAATTGATGGTCTCGCATACAGACTTGATCGCAGCAACATAGGATTTTGCTTCTTCGACGGTCTGCTGCTTCACGAGATCAAGATCGCCGATACTGTTGCGATCGACGGCACAGGAACCGATCCCAATGGTGAGCGGCATATTACGCTCAATGGCCTGACCTTCGTAGAAAGAGACGTCCACTTTGTCTGCCTCAAGCCGCATTATGAATTTCGGACAAACGCTGACTTTTGCTTCTGTCAGGGCCATCAGGTCGACGCCGCTCGTGGCCGGCGCTGCAGGAGATTTGCGCCGGGAGCTGCGGACCTTCTTTTTGACCTGTGAAACAAAATCCCCGCGGTAGTTGTTGTCAAACACACGATCAGCATAAGGCTTGTCTTTGATCATACGCTGAATCGCGCGGATCGACATGTTCTTGCAGTTTATTGGCCCGATGAAGAAAGGCGACCCGGAAGCATCCGACAGTTCGATCCAACCATTGGGGAAAGTTTCGATATGATGGTCCATCCACGGGCCCAGCACGTTGTCTGCAAGGTGATCCAGAACCGCATTAACGGTGTCCGGGTCATGAACCACGTCGGCCAGAAGCGGTTCCTGGCCATAAATATCCGCAGCGAGACTATAAGGCGCGGAAATTTGCAGCAGAGGTGGCAGACCACACAATTCTTCGGTGACGCGCAGAATTTCATCCAGTGCCTTAGGGACTTCTGAGCTGAATTCAGGGGTGCCAAGTTCGTGCCAGTTTTCCTTGTTGATCAGGGTGACATCAGGATCAGCGCCGGGAGGGAATTTGTCGGGATACATCATTGGCTGACCAAGCGGTTCGCAGGTCATGGCATAAAGCGCCCATGTCACATACATTTTCTTGACGCCCACAAGGTGGCAGGCGGCCAGATTTGTCCGAACATAGCGATAGGGATCAGTCTTGTAGTATTCGGCCGATTCAACGCCATACAAATCATGCAGAAGGGCCAGTCCAAGCATGTGCACCGAAGCCGTTGCGTGAATTTCGTCACGCGGCGTTGGTTGTGCAAAATGTTCGTCGAATTCCCCGGCAATGGCCGCATCGATGAAGTCGCCAATTTCCCGCTTTGCGCCTTCATCTCCGGATTGCCAGCGCTTCAAGAGCTGAAGTCCGGCAGGATAAGCATAATCTTGGATCTTAATCATGGTTCACCCATATTGTTGTCTCAAGCAAAATTCCAGATCGCCTGCCCAGATGACGTAGCCAGTACGATTCCAGCACAACCCAAGAACTGATAAATTTGAGCGTTCAGAATCGATATCTGGATTTACGTTATGAAAAAATGGCTACATAAAATATACCCATTTGAGCGCTTACAATATATCCACTATAGAAAAGTGCTATTCCAATTGAAGGTCATCGTGCCGAAATCCCTAAGAGGAGCCCTACGGTTCGGATTAGATATTGAGAGAGCGGCATCTGTCCCCATCTATCGCAAGCTCGATGCATCATCGCGGCGGTCGATTCTGGACGGCACACTTGTCCCAGCTCAGAAGCGACCATCGACATGGGAACTGGTCTGCGAACGAGGAGAATCCTGCATTACGGTGAAATCCGTTTGCGAACAACCGGTTGATAAAGCGGTTGGCATGATGATTTCACGAAAGTGGCCATATACATTTTTCCTAGAATGGATATGGGAATATATCCATTATGTAATACCAACATATTACACTCAGTCAAAGCTAGGTGGCCCTGGTGCTAGAAAATAACATGGAATTGCATATAGTTAGCAACCGAAGGCTGCTTGTTAACCGAGGGCGTAGCCTGTGAATGACCATATGGAAAAAGAAAAGGGTGACCGAGATTCAGCTACGGGTTTTCTTGGTAATCACATTGCTACTGAAAATTCCATGCTTCCAAGCTTAATCCAGGATCATTTCGTTCGACTTAGGCCCAAACCTCGTAAGGGTGAAAATTTTCCATTTTATCTTTTGGTACGTATCGCGGTTCTGCGAGCATGCACAAAGGTCAAGGTAGATAAATGCGCCGCTGCATCGAGAATATTGCAGAGTCAACAACACCATCAAAGACTAGAGTTATGTTGAAGTATTCCTTGATCCGGTGTTGTCTAGGAGATGATTCAGGTTCAGCTTTGGCAAAAGCAGGGCGCAGTACACCTAATAGTATCGGCAATGTTGCCAATATAGTACCATGAGCACAAGATCAGAACGTGTTCGTAAAACTTCGGGAGGAAGAAACATGACTATATCGAAAAATGGCGTTAATCGCCGCTCATTTCTGAAAGCAGGGACAGCCGTTGGTGCCGTTGCGCTGGCTTCACCGGCACTGGTTTCCAAGGCTTTGGCTGCGTCCGGTGAGTTGGACATCCTAATGTGGTCGGACTATCTGCCAGATAGTTTTCTGGCTGAATTCAAAGCTGAAACCGGCATCACTGTGAACTTCACAGGGATTGGTTCCAATGAAGAGCTGATTAACAAGATGAAGGCGTCTAATGGTTCTGGTGCAGATATCATTTCACCGACCAACAACCGCTCTTTGCAATGGGGCCCACTTGAGCTGTTGCAATCCGTTGACATGAGCCGTGTCGACATCGACAAAGTGAACCCTGCGATGGCAAAAATCGGCCCGGATGCATGGAATTTTGGTGATGGCAGCACATGGCTTCCACATATTTGGGGCACCGAGGGTATGGCTTGGCGCATTGATCTTTGGTCTCCCGCCGATGCCTCAGGCGTGCCTTCTTACGGTGCGGTATGGGCAGAAGAAAACGCAGGCAAAACAATGATGCGTGCGCACTCTGGTATGTTGGGTGCAGGCCTTTACATGGAAGGTTCGGGCCAAATGGATCCCGGTTCAGTCTGGGCTGCGTATGAGTCAGAAGATAACATGCGCAAAACCTGGGGCATGATCGCTGATTGGTGTATCGCACGTAAGAGTAATCTCAAGCTGATCTGGAACGATGCTGACACCCAGAAAAACGGCCTGTTGAACGACGGTGTTATTGTTGGTCAAACTTGGGATGGTCCTCCACTGGCGTTAAAATCTGCGGGTGAGCCTGTAACTTACCAAGCACCGAAAGAGGGTTCGATGGCATGGGTCGACGGCATGGCAATTCCAAAAGGTGCCAAAAACATCGATGAGATATATGCTTTCATCGAGTTTGCGTATCGCGCAAAACCAGCTGGTGTTGCAATTGATGGCCATGGATATAATTCACCTGTTCTGGGGGCGGATGCCCATGCCAGTGAGCAATATGCTAAGAACTTCTCCGAAGCTTACCCGGGTGACGCTCTTGGCAATTTGAATGCCTGGCCGGCAGAGGCACCTTGGTATGCCGATGTGCGCACTGAGTATGTGAACAAATTCAAAAGTGCGTAATTAAACCAAAAGGTCCCTGACTGTGATAAAGATCATGGTCAGGGATTTGCCGGAAGTTTCCGGCAACGAGCCAATGCGACGTAAAATAACTTTTTTGGGGAAATCATATGGGTGCCGGGGTAGCTGTTAACCTGGAGAATGTCTGGATCAAATTCGGGGATTTTGTCGCCGTCAGAGAAGCAAATGTTGACATTAAGGGCGGGGACTTTTTCTCGTTCCTTGGGCCATCAGGGTGTGGGAAAACCACAATTTTACGCGCTGTGTCAGGCTTTCTTGATCCTTCGGAAGGACGGGTTTTGATTGGCGGAAAAGATATGGCAGGGATTGGCCCGAATAAGCGGCCAACGGCACTGATATTCCAGAATCTTGCACTGTTCCCGTTGATGAAAGTCTGGGAGAACATCACGTTTTCGATGGAAGTCGCAGGTGCCTCTGCTGGTGAGCGTCGCAAACGCGCTGACGAACTGCTGGATATGATTGCTCTAAGCGAGCAGGGGGACAAGTTTCCTTCGGAACTTTCTGGCGGACAAAAACAACGCGTAGCTATCGCACGCGCCTTATGCGCCGAACCCGACGTGCTGTTGCTGGACGAACCACTTTCAGCGCTTGATCTGAAACTGCGCCAGCATATGCGGACCGAACTGCGTGAGATACAACAGCGGGTAGGAATTTCGTTTATATATATCACCCACGATCAGGGCGAGGCTCTGACCATGTCCGACAGTGTGGCAGTGATGCGCGCTGGTATCATTGACCAAATCGCCGGCGGCCATGAGATTTATGATCATCCAGCCACTCCGTTCGTTGCGTCTTTTGTCGGTGAAAACAATGTTTTCCGTGGCAAGATCCAGTCGATCAACGGTAATGAAGCCCTTATCAGAACCAATAGATCAGGTGATCTTCTGGCGCAGATAACACCAACTGCCGTGGGCAAAATGAACGTCGGCGATGATGCGATGATGTTCGTGCGACCGGAAGCCCTTGCTTTGGGCGAGGCGGAGCCGAGCTCCAAAACCACCATTTCGGCGAATGTCTTGAACGAGGAATTCGAAGGCAATACCTACAGCGTGTTTCTGGAAGGAGATGGCGGCAAGCAGATTAAGATGTCGCTGCCAAACCTGGGACAGGATCGCGCATCTTCGAAGGGCAGAAGTTTGGCGTTGCACTACGATGCGTCTACCGCGGTGGTTATGCCAGTAGGCGAGTTGGCGTCGGAATAGGGGGAGATCATGAAAAAATCCATGATTTTTTCGGAGTTTTTTAAAAACAACGGCCCAATAATGGGCAGCATCCTGATGGCACTGGTGGGATTTTGGATCATCGTCCTGATCGTTCTGCCGCAGCTTTCGATGCTGGACTTCTCGTTCAGGTTTAACCTGCCTCCTGCCGAACTTGGCGGCCCAAAAGATAACTACACGCTCAAAAACTACAAACAACTGTTGTATGGCGCTGCGGGTTCCGAAGGGACTTATAACACAGTTGACCTTATGGTCTTCGTACGCACGATCGTCACAGCATTATTTGTGACAATTGCAAATATTATCATGTGTTATCCGCTGGCCTATTATCTTGGGCAGTCCAAAGGGATCAGTTTCGCGCGCCTTCTGATCGTGATGCTGATAATCCCTTATTGGATCAACGAAATTCTGCGAGCTTTTGCGCTGCGTATTATTTTCGGTGAAACCGGGCTGATTAATGAAGTGTTGATATTTCTGCACCTCACGTCCGAGCCAATCGACTTTATCCGTCAGAACTACGCACTTTATGCAGGTTTGGGTTATGCCTATATTCTGCTGATGCTGTTTCCGATGTATAATGTCATCGAAAGCCTTGACCGCAATCAGATCGAGGCTGCGCGGGACATGGGGGCCAGTTGGATACGAATTCACCGGCGCATTGTTATTCCGCATGCAAAACCAGGGATCGCTTCCGGCGCGACAATGGTGTTCATGCTGTCAGCCGGGGCACTGGCCGTGCCACAAGTGTTGGGCGGACCGTCCAGCCTGTGGTTCACGCAGTTGGTTTATCAATGGTTTAACGACTCTCTCAACTGGCAACAGGGCTCGGCTTATGCAATTGTTCTGTTGTTCTCCAGTATCGCGATAGTCCTGACCCTGATGCGTATCTTCAAGGTGAATATGGGGGATATTGGCAAATGAGTTCGAAACTTATTTCCCGTATCGCGCTTGGAGCCTATCTGCTGATCTTCTTTGGGTACCTCCTTGGCCCTTTGGTAGTGATGAGCCTGACGGCTTTTAACTCTTCTAGCTTTCCATCGGTTTCTCCCTGGGCCTGTTTCACCTTTGAATGGTTTGACGTTTTATTCAAAGATCAACGCATCCTGAATGGGATCAAAAACAGCATTATCATTGGTATTGGCACGGTGATCGTTTCGATAGCAATCGGTCTATCGGCAGCGCTTGTGCTGACACAAATCTGGCCGAGATTGCGGGCGACCTATTACACCATTATCATTGCGCCGATCCTTATCCCCGGCGTGGTGCTGGGGATATCAACGATTGTATTTTGGGATCGGGTCAGCCGGGTGTTTGGGCCTTCGACAGATGCCCTGTTTCATAACGGAATTTTCCTGACCATTTTGGGCCAATCCACCTTTATTGCCTCTTACGCGATGCTTATCTTTGTTGCACGTCTGGCGCGATTTGACCCCGGCCTGACCGAGGCGGCGCTTGATCTTGGAGCAACCCATACGCAAGCATTTCGCAAAATCCTGCTGCCATTCATGCGTCCCGCGATTGCATCGGCGGCCGTATTGGCGTTTCTGGCTTCGTTTGAGAACTACAACACGACCACATTCACTTTCGGAAATTACCCGACGCTGACGATCGAACTGGCGCAAAAAGTGCGCTACGGGATTAACCCGTCGATATCATCGCTCGCGTTTATTATTGTTGTGATCACGGTTTTCGGTGCTCTTGCATTTGAGGCGTATCGCCGGAATTCCGGTAACAAGGAAAGTGCCAAGGCCGGAAAAGCTGTACCAAAATCTGGTAGCATTCTTCCGCGCTTCCTGCGTGGCAACCCTGCCGCAGTCGTGTTGGTTCTGCTTTCCTTTACGATGATCGCTGCGGTTGGAACAGCCCAAAGCTACAGTCCAGAACAATGCAAATTGGATGTGCGCGCCGCTAAGCAGGTGGAAATTGACATTCGTATTCAAGCGCTGGAAGAGAAACGCCGACTTAGAGAGTTGGGAAAAATCCACGAGGGTCCGGATATCTTTGGACCGAAAGAAGAACCTGAGACAGAAGCCCCAAGTTCAAGCGGTGCTTTTGGGGGCGTTTTCCAAGATTTGGAACAATCTGAATAGTGATCTGGCCAAAGGCACTTGGCGACATAGAGAAGCGATGCTTTCCGCACCTCTCGGCCCGGCCTGAACGACACGGATATTCTCCTCGGCCGGGCAATGCTTGCGGGTTATGCGGCGTGTGCCTGTCATCACCTTGTCAGCGGCGGCTTTCGATTGTCCGGATGTCTAATCATCTTCACTCCTTAACTGCTTCGACGAACCAGAAATCCTCCGTTATTCAAACCCTCATTTATGCGATGTATCAAAGGTCGGGTTTGAGCCCTAAGCAGACTAGTTTGGTGCCGTTATCGAAAGTGGGCATAACGGGAGCAGTTGGCTGCTCAAGGTCAGATGTTTTTTTGCAGCGAAGACCTCTCGAACGTGATCTAATGGACATCTCTACTGACACAATCTGTCAGCAGGTATCTGATAGAGAGACACCGAATTCGGACTAGGACATACAAAATGATACACCACGAACGAACACTTGATATCGACGCCACTCCTGATGCCGTATGGGCTGTTCTCGGGCGCTTCATGCACATTGACGAGTTCGCCCCGCTTGTAATATCCGTGGATGCGCTCACGGACGGCGAAGACGGGAAAGGGTCAAAACGGCGCTGCCATTTCGACAACGGCACCTCGGTGGTGGAGGAGGTGACCGAGTGGGAGGCCAATTGCAGTTATCGCGTTCGATTGTCGGAGATGTCAGCGATGCCTCTCCATGAAGCGCATGCGGAGTTGGCCGTAGAGCCGCTAGTTGACGGGTGGTCGAGAGTGAAGTGGGGCATGGAATACCGTGTAAAGTACGGTCCATTCGGATGGTTATTGGGTCAGACCATGATGAAAATGATGATGGGCAAAATCCTCGACGGTAATCTGAAGGGGCTCGCCGACAAGGTTCGGTCGGGCCAGATTGCAACCGCACAAGCGACCTAAAGCGACATTGCCGTTCGGAAGGCCGATTAAGACGAACCGTGAAATTTGCCGGATGTAAACCAAATTCACGTCTGCGGCGAACGGCAGCATTGTCCGCAGAGCGGACGCTCGAATGGCCTTGGCAGCGCGCGTTCCTGACAGAATGAGTAAGATGACCGAATAGAGCCCAAATTGACAAGTCCAAGGACCTGCCAGTTATTACTCATTATCCGGCAATTTACCTTGCGTGCGGGCGATGCTGGGGGTTGCCGAATGTTCAACGCCATCTCCCCGAATCTCGACCCATGAATGTTTTCGATGTTCGTACACAGAGAAACGCGGGGCGGGGAAATGCGGGTCTGCAAACGCGCCTACGGGAATTGCGATGACACCCGGCCAACCCTCAATAACGTAAGCGAGCGTCGATCCGCATTCAGGACAAAATCGATATGTCGCTCTGTGACCGCTGTCTGCAACTCGTTCCCACACTGCGGATTTTCCAGAAACCGTTACGCTGGCCTCTGGCCACCGCGCCTGAGTTGCAAACGCGCTCCCGGAACGTTTTTGGCATTCAAGGCAATGGCAAACTGAGACGCGTACCGGCTCACCCTCACAGGTTGCGGAAAGCTGACTGCATCTGCATGTCGCCGTTCGTTTCACCATATTAGCTGAGCCTGGTAGGATTCTATTGCAGGGATACTTAATAACAAGCAGACCAGTAACTCAACTGCATTGCACGCCAACGGTAGCTTCGTCCCGCAGAACCGACATTCACGCCTGGCCCACGCTCCAACGGTATTCAAAGTCTGGTTTGAGCCCTTTGCGGACAAGAAATCCCGTTGCCAGTATTCATCTACTTGTTTGCTTCTTCACGGCTGTCTAGGCTTAGTCATGCGCAAACACTTTGATCCAATCGAGATATTATGTTTACCGCTAATGGCAAATCTAGCGACGGTTGCAATGGACGGCGCACCTCGAAATGCGCCAATGTGGTTCATTTGGGAGGACGAGGCGATTTGGCTGCTTGGATCAACGGATGCCAGTTCAGTTGCACGCATAGAAAATGATCCGAGATGCGCTATCGAAATTGTCAATTTCGACAATGCATCCGGTATCTTGCTGCATCTTGGGCTGCGCGGTATCGCTACTATCGAGTCGATGTCATCCGAAATATTTAAGCGACTGCTCAGAAAATACTTGGGGGACGAAGAAAACTGGAATTCTTGGTTCATCGATAACATTGCGATTATCGAAGACCCCGATGGGCGCTTGATCAAGATGGTGCCCGAAAGCTTTTTTACAAATAATGTATCGTTCTTTAGGACGGGCCCTGATTTCGCTTGGCCGGACAGTCAACCTGAAGCCAAAATCTAAAAGGCCGCTTCGTCCGCAGTGCAGTCATAGACGTATTTAGGACCAAGCTTCTACGGCCACTTTCCACAATACGCCTCACGTATCATCGTCTTGCTCAGGCTTTCCCCATCTTCAATAGTGTAATTCCCTATCCAGCGGTCTAGCTTTTCCGGCCGGTTTGGCGATCCGGAACAAAACTGGACTTCGCTCAATCTGGCTCATTGGGTGGTAGTCCTTGTGGAAACTAGTTTTAAAAACGTACCAAATTATTTTGTATCAATCTTTTAAAAGGAAAAAGACCGCTGTCTTGGGAACAGCGGTCAGGTATTTTTGCACCTTGGAAAACGCTTTTACCGGATGATGATTTCATCACCTCTCGCCATGCCAAGAACCTTGCGTGCCCGTTCGTCCAGCAGATCAAGATCAAGAAAGTCATCTGACAGACGTCGGGTCTTGTTTTCGAGTATCGCACGGTCCGCATGAAGTTGCGCCAGCTGCAGGTTCAAAGCTGCCTCATCTGCTTCGATCTGCACCCGGCGGAAGTGGCCAAAGTCTCCTTGGATAGCCGCAAACGTAAAATAGGCCGTCAGCCCGAAGGCTGTGATAAAGAACATCAACGTGCCTATTGTTGCGCGTGTTTTACCTGGCTGTCTCAAGATTACCTACCTCATGACCCGCTCTTCCGGCGGTTAACCGAATCATTGCACAGGTGATTCGTTTTGTGAATCCCCAAAACGAATCAGGAGGTAAAAAAACCAGATTTTTAGTAAACAGCAGTGATTGCTCTACCAAATGTGGTGCTAAGCCTTGCCTTTGTAGATGTTAATCAGCTTGCCCAGCATCGCCTGCGCTTCGGTTCGGTCGCGCTGGAAGGTGTTTCGGCCGATGATCGAGCCATTGCCGCCGCCGTCCCGGATCGCACGCGCATCGTCGAAGACGCTGTCCGCTCCCTTTTTTGAGCCGCCGGAGAAAACGACTATGCGCCGGCCGTTAAACGCGGATTGCATACAATGGGCGACGCGGGCGGCTTGTTTTGCAATTTCAATACCCTCGTTTTGATAGACGGTTTTTGCCGCGGGCAATTCCAAATGATCGGTCGAGAGTTTTATCTTGATGATATGTGCGCCAAGCAAGGCGGCTATTTGTGCGGCATAGGCGGCGATGTCAATCGCGGTTTCACCGGCTTTGGTCAGGTCTTCGCCGCGTGGATACGACCAGATCACCGTGGCGATCCCTTTGGCAGCCGCTTCTTCCCGCATGGCAGAGATTTCTTCGAACATCTCAAGACCCGCGCTGGAACCAGGGTAAATTGTGAACCCGATGCAGGACGCTCCGATGCGAAGCGCGTCATCTACGGATGCTGTGATCGCCTGATCGTAAGGAGACGCACCCGGGACAAGCGAATTCGACGAATTGGCTTTCAGAATCGTCGGGATTTGCCCGGCGTATTGGTCTGCGCCTGCTTCCAGCATCCCCAACGGTGCCGCGTAGGCGCTCAGGCCCGCGTCGATCGCCAGTTTGAAATGATACAGCGGGTCATAGGCGTCTGGGTTGGGAGCAAAAGACCGGGCCGGGCCGTGTTCAAACCCCTGATCAACGGGCAGGATAATCATTTTGCCGGTTCCGCCGAGCTTGCCGTTCATCAGCATCCTGCAAAGATTGCCTTTGACACCCGGGTTGTCGGTGCCGTAGTTGGCGAGGATTTTCTTGACCGTGCCTGTTGCTTTCATTTTCCCATCCTTGATCTTTGCGTATGTGGTTACCCCAAAGGGCCAGCTTTTGTTAGTCTTTTTGCAGCACTGCAACACCGGGCAACGTCTTGCCTTCCATCCACTGCAGAAATGCGCCGCCAGCGGTGGAGATATAGGAGAACCGCTCCGCCGCGCCCGTTTTTTTCAAGGCCGCGACAGTATCACCGCCTCCTGCTACGCTCAACAATGCGCCTTGTTCCGTCAGTTCCGCAACGCGCAGGGCCACAGCATCAGTGGCGACGTTAAATGGGGGGATTTCAAATGCGCCAAGCGGACCATTCCAGATCACTGTCTTCACAGTTTCCAGATATTCACTGATGTAATCGACGGTCTTGGGGCCTGCGTCCAGGATCATGCAATCCAGCGGGCAATCGTTTGCATCGCGGAGCTTGTGTTCTGCGAAGGCTTTGAATTCGCGGGCAATAACGATGTCGACAGGGAGGACTATTTCGCAATTTGCGGCTTTGGCATCGGCGAGGATTTCCAATGCAGTGCTCTTCATGCTGTGTTCGCACAGTGATTGACCAACCTGAAACCCCTGCGCCGCCAAAAAGGTATTGGCCATGCCGCCGCCAATTACGATCGCATCCATCGGTTTGATCAGATGGGTCAGCAATTCCAGTTTAGACGAGACTTTGGCCCCGCCGACCACCGCCAGGACGGGGCGCTCTGGATCGCCCAGGGCGGAGTCTAGCACCGAGAGTTCTTCTTGCATTAAACGTCCGGCGCAGCTTGGTAACAAATGTGCCAATGCTTCAACTGAGGCATGTGCCCGGTGCGCGGTGGAAAACGTGTCGGAGACAAATGCTTCCCCTAAAAGTGCCAGTTCTGCTGCGAATTCCGGATCATTGGCTTTTTCTCCGGCGTGAAAGCGGGTGTTTTCCAGCAACAGAACATCGCCTTCGGGCAGGGTGTTTACAGCGTCTTGCGCAACCTTGCCGATACATGAGCTGGCAAAATGCACGCGGCGACCCAAAACATCGGCCAGGGCGGGGATCACTTGCTGTGTAGACAAGGCCGAATCAAATCCGCTCGTCGGGCGTCCAAAATGCGACAGAAGGACTGGTTTGCCGCCTTTTTCCAACACTTCCAACACAGTAGGCACAATACGGTTCAGACGGGTGATGTCGGTGATTTGGCCGTTTTCCACCGGCACATTCACATCCACCCGGATCAGCACATTCTTGCCCGCCAGATCCATGTCGTCGAGTGTGATCAGCGTCATTCAGATGCTCCTTACCGCCAAAAAGCCAGCCAATCGAGCAGGCGAAGCAACTGTTTTGCCCAGAAAATCAGATATTCACCATCGTTCGCTATCGAGTCCAAAAGGACAGAAGCGATCAGTATGACACCCAAATAAACTGCAAATCGGTTGTTCATATAAAACGCGGCCCACCAAATTGGCAGACCGCCTGTCCCTTCACAGGAGCTTGCCCATCGCCACCGCTGTATCGGCCATTCGGCAAGAGAAGCCCCATTCATTGTCGTACCAGCTGAGCACGCGGACCAGATTGCCCCCCATCACCGTGGTTTGCAAGGAGGCAAAGTTCGAAGAATGGCTGTTATGATTGTAATCGATGGAAACCGTGGGCTCGTCGACGAATTCGACGATCCCCGCCATAGAGCCTTTCGATGCCGCCCGTACTGCTTCGTTGATTTCCCGCACGCTGGTGTCCCGAATCGGAATGAAGTTCAGGTCAATGGCTGAAACATTTGGTGTTGGCACCCGTATCGCCGAGCCGTCCAGTTTGCCCGCCAGTTCCGGCAATACCAATCCAACAGCTTTGGCAGCGCCGGTTGTCGTCGGAATCATCGACATCGCGGCAGCCCGGGCCCGGTACAGGTCTTTGTGGCGTCGATCAAGCGTTGGCTGGTCGCCGGTGTAAGCGTGGATTGTGGTCATGAAACCTTTGTCGATGCCAATGGCGTCGTTCAGGATTTTGGCGACCGGCGCCAGACAGTTGGTCGTACAGGATGCGTTGGATACAACCAGATCATCTTCTGTCAGCACATCATGGTTCACGCCATAAACAACCGTCTTGTCAGCGTTCTTGGCCGGTGCTGACACCAGCACCCTTTTTGCGCCATGCGCGAGATGTACCGACGCGGAATCACGGGAGATGTACTTGCCAGAGCATTCCAGAACAATATCGACGCCGTCCCAGTCCAGTTCCGATGCATCGTAAGTCGAAAATATCCGCATCGGGCCCTGACCCACGTCCATCGTGTTGCCATCAATTTTGACATCTCCGGAAAAGCGGCCGTGCACGGAGTCGTATTTCAACAGATGCGCTGCCGTTTTCAAGGGGCCGGTTGCGTTCATCGCCACCACCTGAATGTCGGTCCGGCCGCTTTCGATGATGTGCGACAGAGTCGATCGACCAATGCGGCCAAATCCATTGATAGCGACTTTTACGGCCATATGGCGTCTCCTTGGAGTGCGAGTTGATCGCGCGTTGCAGTTCCCATAAAAGACAGCCGCCCGGTTGGAAAGACCGGGCGGCGAATTAGCTGCTTACGTTAACGATAAATGTTTCTAACGTTACCGCTAGCCTGTGGTAATTGAGTATCAGAGCAGGTTTTTTACTTTTTCGGCAACTGCATCTGCAGTTATGCCGAAGTTGGCATAAAGCTCCTCTGCCGGGGCGGAGGCTCCAAACGATTCCATGCCGACAAAATCCGCTTTGTTGGATTTACCGCGCTCGCCAGTCAGCCATTTGTCCCAACCAAACCGGGTTGCCGCTTCGATCCCGACACGCACCGGACCGCCGGGCAAAACCTTGCGGCGATAACTTTCGTCCTGTGCCTCAAATAGTTCCCAGCACGGCATTGAAACCACCCGCGTACCGATGCCGACGGCTTCAAGTTTGGCTTTGGCGTCCAGCGCGATTTCCACTTCCGAGCCGGTGGCCAGCAGGATGGCTTGCCGTTTTCCCTCGGCTTCGGCAAGAACATATGCACCCTGCGCAGTCAGGTTTTTGTTGGTGTGTTTGACCCGCACTGTGCGAAGGCCCTGACGAGTCAGCGACAGGACAGACGGCGTAGATGTAGAACTCATCGCCATTTCCCAGGCTTCGGCTGTTTCCACTGTATCGGCTGGACGGAATACGTTCATATTCGGCGTTGCCCGCGAGATCGCCAGATGTTCAACCGGCTGGTGAGTTGGGCCGTCTTCGCCAAGGCCGATGCTGTCGTGGGTCATCACAAATACGGTCGGGATGCCCATCAATGCCGCCAACCGCATCGACGGGCGGGCGTAGTCAGTGAAACACATGAAAGTGCCACCATAAGGGCGAATACCGCCATGCAACGCCATTCCGTTCATCGCGCCAGCCATACCGTGCTCGCGTATGCCATAGCTTACATGGCGCCCTTTGCGATTGCCCTTTTCAAAGGTGCCTAGGTCCGTCGTCAGGGTGTTGTTTGATCCGGTAAGATCGGCGGAACCGCCAATGGTTTCTTTCATAATCGGGTTGATCACTTCGAGCGCCATCTGGCTGGATTTACGGGTGGCAGCTTTGGGTTGGTCTTCAGAAACCTGACGCTTCAGTTTCTTAATCACACCGGGCAAACGTTTGTGCGGTGATCCGGACATGACACGGCCAAATTCGGCTTGCCGCCCTTCGGATTGATCCACCAGAACCGCCTCCCATTCTGCGCGTGCTGCTGCTCCGCGGCTGCCAATCGTCTCCCATGTTGTTTTCACATCTGACGGCACTTCAAACGGCGGATACGGCCAGTCGTAAAACGCCCGCATCTGTGTCAGTTGCGCGTCTTTGATGGCATAGCCGTGGCCGGATTTGGTATTTTGCACCCCATCCACGCCCAATGCGATTGTGGTTTTGCAGGCGATCATTGAGGGCAAGCGGTTGTTTTTTGCGTCGGTGATGGCGGCATCTATTGCATCCGGGTCGTGTCCGTCGCATTCAAATACCGACCAACCGGCTGCTTTAAAACGTTTTTTCTGGTTGGTCACATCTGAAATATCGATGGTGCCGTCGATCGAGATGTTGTTGTCGTCCCAAAACACGATCAACTTGCCAAGCTTTTGCTTGCCGGCCAATCCAATGGCTTCGTGGCTGACACCTTCCATCAGGCAGCCGTCGCCAGCGATCACATAAGTATGGTGGTCCACAAGTTTTGTGCTAAACCGCGCCGCCAGGGACTGCTCTGCCATTGCCATGCCCACAGCATTGGCAAGACCCTGACCCAACGGTCCGGTGGTGGTTTCAATGCCTTTGGCGTGCCCGTATTCCGGGTGGCCGGCGGTCTTTGCGCCCCATTGGCGAAAGTTGCGGATCTGATCCATGGTCATGTCCCGATAGCCGGTCAGATGCAGCAATCCGTAGAGCAACATGGACCCATGTCCGGCGGAAAGAACAAATCTGTCGCGGTCAGGCCAGTCAGGGCGGCCCGCGTCAAATTTCAGGTGCTTTTCAAACAGCACCGTCGCCACGTCCGCCATGCCAATTGGCATGCCTTGGTGGCCGGATGCTGCGGCATGCACCGCGTCGGCCGCGAGAATGCGTAGGGCAGCGGCTTTTTTCCAATGAGCGGCATGATTTTCTTTGAGCCGAGAGATGTCCACGAACGTGCCCCTTTTCTTAATAACAGGCGGTTATCCTGCGCCCCTGATAACAATTCACAGTAGCGGGTCAAGCGCATCAGAGGTGTTTACACGAGCTTTCTTTTGCAGCAATTTGTTTTTGCATGAATAAAATGCACAATGAAAAAGAAAATTGATTCGACCAAACATGTCGGGGAGCAGTAGGTGAGCGGATGAACGAAATTTCCAAATTGGAAGCCCGGCTGGATACAGCACTGGCGACTTTGGGTGAAGCTGGAGCAGGCGCCGCCAATCAGCAAGAAAAATTTGGCAAGCTGCAGTTGCAAGTCACGGATTTGCAAGGGAAACTGACGGCCACCAATGCTGAGTTAGAAACAGCAAACCGGCAGCTTGAGAGAGCCCGTAACCGATCCAATTCGCATAAAGAAATGGCAGATCGCCTTAAAGAAGAAGGTGCTGAGAACGCCGCTGCGCAGGAAAAACACATCGCAGCGCTCAAGGCATCGCAGTTGGACGCAGTAGCACAGCGCGACAAAGCCCGCGAATTCAACCAGAGTTTGAAAAAGAATATTTCCGACCTGCGCAGACGAAATGAAGAAATGATCGGTGATCCAGAGCTGATCAACACGGGAGTGGTGCAGGAATTGTCTCAACTGAAAGAACAGCGCACAGTCGATATGGAAGAGGTGAACGCTATTCTGTCACGATTAACACCTTTGGTGGAGGGAAATTGAGATGGCAGAAGTAAAAATTGCAATCGGCGGGCGGGAGTTTGAAGTGGCCTGTCGCAGCGGTGAAGAGCATTTTCTGAAATCGGCTGCCGCAATGCTCGACAATGAAGCCGGGGCATTGAACGAAGCGCTGGGACGGATGCCGGAATCACGAATGCTGTTGATGGCTGGCCTGATGCTGGCCGATAAAACCGCAAGCCTCGAAGATCAGCTAAAACAAAAGGGACCAGCGGCTGAAGCTGATCCCGAAGCCGCAAAACGCGCGACGAAAGCTGAAAAACAACTGGGCAAAGCGCAGACCGCATTGGCAGAAGCCAAAGCAGCGCTTGCCGAAGCTCAAGGCGAATTGTCTAAAAAAGAAGATGCCCGGAAAGCGGCTGAAGAGACAATAAACCGGATGGTCACAAAGGTCGAAGACGCGGCAGTGGCTATGAAAAAGGCCGGATAATCCGGACTTTCAGTATTCCAGATACTTTGAAGTTCAGCCGTTCGCTTCGCGGATTTTTTCGGCAGCTTTTTTGTCATAAGCAACGCCGCTTGTTTCCAGCAGTTTGTCCAGTTCGCCGGACAGAGTCATTTCGGTAATGATATCGCAGCCGCCAACAAATTCGCCTTTGACATAAAGCTGCGGAATTGTAGGCCAATCCGAAAAATCCTTGATGCCCTGGCGAATTCCCGCATCGGCCAGTACATCCACGTCTTTGTAGTCGATGCCCATATAGTTCAGCACGCCGGCCACACGGGACGAGAACCCGCACTGCGGCATCGAAGATGTACCTTTCATGAACAGAACAACATCGTTGCCGTCCACGGTTTCCTGTATTTGCGCATTTGCGTCGGTCATAGTTATTTCCTTAATCGCAGAAAGCAGGGAATGCCTGCCGGAAAAGCTCTGGGCTTAGATATAGAATGATAAGAAATATGACAATGGTCGGCAGGCAATTCCATTGCTGGGCGCACCTTCAATTAGTAGGGTCTGTATTACTTTGCTGCAATGGTGGATTGTCAGGTTTGTAACTTTCCCATGGTTGAGGTTTGCGATGTTTGATCGCGCTGTACAAGTTGTACAAAACCCACAGCAACATAAACACGCCGGTGACAAAGATCACCAGATACAACATCAGAGCGCTGAAATTGACAGCGAGCATTATTCCGGTGCCTTGGTGGTTAGCGCCAGCGCATGCAATTCTCCGCTGGAGCCGTCCATCTTACCTTTGAGAGCCGCATAAACCATACGCTGCTGTTGGACTCGGTTTTTGCCTCGGAATTCCTCGGCGATCACCTCGGCCGCATAGTGATTTCCATCGCCAGCAAGATCGGTAATTGCAATCTTGGCTGTTGGGAACGCGTCTTGAATGAGGTGTTCGATATCTGCGGCTTGCATGGCCATGGTTTGGCGACTCCTCTATGCAGGATCAGAATTTAGTGCGATTGATGGTGTGGCGCAAGCGGCTGGGGTGTCATTCTGTCTGCGACTGTTGAACAAAGAATGAAGCAGATTTTGGCACCTCGGGGATTTCCACATCAAAAGGTGTGGCCCTGATCCGGCCCGTTTCCGTACCGCGCACCATGCGTCCTGCGTGACGACTGGGAACAGCAATAGGCGACAAAGGGACCGCATCAGCGCTGGCATAGGTGTTGATGTAAAGCGTTCGCGGGTTGTCTGATCGGTTTTCACCAGATGCATGTGCCAGCCGCACATGCATCAAACATAGGCTTCCTGCAGGCCCACAGCACGAAATTGCGTCGCGTTCAAACTCCGCCGACTGAACCGCGTCGACGGCACCGGTAAAAACGCCATCCTGCCAAAGCGAGTAAAGAGGGCCGGTGTGACTGCCCGGCACGACCATAAGGGGGCCGTTTTTCGCCGTCACATCATCCAGGAACAACAAAGCGGTGATTTGATCGTCGTTGCTGTGGGGATCAAATGGAAAATCCTGGTGCCATTTCACCACCGTTTTGCTGCCCGGCAGTTTGGAGTTCATTTTGGCGTGGTGAAATCGCACGGCGGGGCCAATAAGATCGGCGAGGTAATCGCCAATCCGGCTATGAAAAGTGATGTGTTTGCAGACATCGGAAACCTCGGTCGGCGAGGCTACGCGCCGCAGGGCAGGGGTTTCGGAGGAATGGCCCGGCTCAACATCAAAGCGGGGACGGCCATCCATGATTTCGCCATAGGCTTCGCTATGGGACCGGCTTTCTTCCACCCATTTAAAAAAGGTTTGCCGCAGATCAGACAATTCCTGACCGGTTATCGCATCTGGCAACGTGACGAATCCATCCCGCCAAAAGGCGTCGATTTGTGTCTGGTTCAAAGCTGTCATGATTATGTCCGCATTCCCGCAACGGGATAAGCGTAGGCGTAGATATCGGCTCTGTCCAGCGGGTGATCAGAGAGTTTCGAGTTTTACTTGACTCACAAGTGAAACTCGAAACTGTCGCGTTATCAGTCTCATAGATCGGCGATTTTCACATCAACTTGTCTCAAGTTAATGTGCAAACGCTTTAGGCAACTTTGGCAGATAAGCCGGTGTTGAATGCATGGCGCAAATCATCTAGCGAAACTGCGGATTTACCCAGCTTCAGGTGCTGGCCTTCTACCCAGCCGACAACATGGGCCGGAACACCCATTTTCAGTGCCAGCACCAGGATCGGTTCTGCGTCTTCGCAGGCCAGAATATACCGCGCCTGATCTTCGCCAAAAAACCACCCGGTGTCACCGTCTTTGACCGAAATGCCCAATCCAGATGCCAGCGCCATGTCAGCCATTGCCAAAGCAAGACCGCCATCCGACAAATCATGCGCTGCCGTGATCAGCTTTTGGGCCTGCAAGTAACAGACAAATTCGCCGGCATCCCGCTCGGCGTCCAGATCCACATGTGGCGCATCGCCGTCTTCGCGGTCGAACAGTTCTTTGAGGAGGGCCGACTGGCCGAGGTGGCCGTCACTTTTCCCAAGCAGAATCAAAACATTATTGGCTTGCGGCGCGATGCGGATCAACTCGCCGAGATGCCGCAAAATGCCCACGGCTCCGATGGTCGGGGTTGGCAGGATCGCTTCGCCGTCAGTTTCGTTGTAAAGGCTGACATTGCCTGAGACGATTGGCATGTCGAGAGCGGCGCACGCCTCGCCGATGCCATTGACGCATCCGACAAACTGCCCCATGATTTCCGGTTTTTCGGGGTTGCCGAAATTCAGATTGTCGGTGGCGGCCAACGGGTGCGCACCGGTCGCGCAGAGATTTCGATAGGCCTCTGCCACGGCTTGTTTGCCGCCTTCATAGGGATTTGCCTTGCAATACCGGGGGGTTACATCCGACGTAAAAGCCAGTGCTTTGTGGCCCATGTGAATACGCACCACGCCAGCGTCAGAACCGGGTCCAACCACGGTGTCGGCCATGACCGACTGGTCGTATTGTTCGTAGACCCAAGCGCGCGAGGCGTAATTTGGCGCGCTCAGCAGTTTTAACAGCGCATCCGCGGCGTCTATCAGCGGCACGTCTGACAAAGCCGGTGCCGGGGGTGTTTTGATCCAGGGTCGGTCATATTCCGGTGCTGTGCCAGACAAGGCTTTTAGCGGCAGATCAGCTTTCACTTCACCATGATGCACAACCAAAAATCGGTCTTCGGCAATGGTTTCGCCGACCATCGCAAAATCGAGATCCCATTTGTCAAATACAGCTTTGGCTTCTTTTTCCAAAGCCGGATTGAGGACCATCAGCATACGTTCCTGGGATTCTGACAGCATCATCTCATAGGCTGTCATGTTTTCTTCACGGATCGGCACATGTTCCAGATTCAGCCGTACACCCAGATTACCTTTGTCGCCCATTTCAACGGCAGAACAGGTCAATCCCGCAGCACCCATATCCTGTATCGAGATCACGGCGCCTGTCTGCATCAGTTCTAGCGTTGCTTCCATCAGGCGCTTTTCGGTGAATGGGTCACCGACTTGCACCGTAGGGCGCTTTTCGTCGATGCTTTCATCAAACTCCGCCGATGCCATCGTGGCACCCCCAACACCGTCGCGGCCGGTCTTTGCGCCAAGGTAAACCACAGGCATCCCAACTCCGCTGGCAGCGGAATAGAAAATGCTGTCAGTCTCCGCCAAACCGGCTGCGAAAGCATTGACCAGGCAATTTCCGTTGTAGGCGCGGTGGAACCGCAGTTCACCGCCAATGGTTGGCACACCAAAACAGTTGCCGTAACCACCAATGCCTTCAACCACGCCGTTAACCAGCGATTTGGTCTTCGGGTGGTCAATCTCGCCGAAAGACAGCGAATTCATTGCCGCAATCGGTCTGGCCCCCATGGTGAAAACGTCGCGCAGAATACCGCCCATGCCGGTTGCGGCCCCTTGATAGGGCTCGATATAAGACGGATGATTGTGGCTTTCCATCTTGAAGACCACCGCTTGACCTTCGCCAATATCGACAATGCCAGCATTCTCACCGGGTCCACAAATCACCTGCGGCCCTTCGGTCGGGAGAGTGCGCAGCCATTTTTTTGAGGATTTATACGAACAATGCTCGTTCCACATCGCCGAAAAAATACCAAGTTCGGTAAAGCTTGGTTCACGCCCGATCAAATCCAGAATACGCTGGTATTCGTCCGGCTTCAGCCCGTGATCGGCGATGAGTTTTTCGGTAATTTCCGGTTCGTGCATGGCCAATAGCCCCAGAGGCTGAGATGAAGGGTCGAGGGCGTTTTATCTGCACAGAACGGAAAGGGGAAGGCGCTATCAGAACACACCGTGAATTTTCCGCTCGCACAAAAAAAGAGGCCGAGCAAAAGCTCGGCCTAAGTCCAACAGGGAGGTGAAGAAAGACGAGAGCGTTAGCTCAACCGCCCGCCTTCAAGTACAAGATATAAGGCGCTGGTCTTAACAACAAGTGTAAAAAGGCCACACATTGAGCATAACCGCTATGCAAGGCGTGCATGTCTGTCTGTAGGCTTCAATTGGACGTATTATTGTTTAATATCAAATTATTACAGCGGAAGCGCGGCTTTGTCTGCTTCCAAATTATTGTGGTGTTATATCAAGTGTCGACGGGGCGGTAAAAAGTTGTTGGCCGATGGCGTGCTTGTACAGGTCTTTGCGGTTCGGTGAAGAATATTTGCCTGTCTCCGCGTTGCTGGTGGATAAAACCTGATATTACCTATCCTTGGCTTCTCCTTGGCTTCTCCTTGGCTTCGTTTTTTATGGTGCGATTGCCGCGCAGCGTTGGATATTGAGGCCGAGGGCACGCAGATTGACCACGTAGCGCATGGCCGGCATGCCGCGAATGCGTAGGTGAGCCAGGTTCATCTGGTACTTTAATCGCGACATGGTCGCTTCTATGCCGGCCCGCCATCTGTAGACGTCGCGGAAGGCATCGCTTTGTTCATAAAGCCGGCGCTTTTGGTTGGCAGCCCTGTCCGGGGTATATTGAAAGCGGGAAAATTGGCCGTCACGCTTGGCCGCCTGCACGGGACATCGCAGTATATCGGGACATTTTTGGCAGATGGAAAGGTCGAAACGGGCCTGCAGCTTGGCTTTGGCGAGCGAGGCTGAAACCGGTTCGACGTTATTGGGACAGCGCAAGACCAAGCCTTCTTCGTTGAGAGTGAAATCCTCCAACGTCAACCGTCCCGAGACGGCGCCTTTCGGCGGTCGCGCGGGCGCCGCGAGATTGATGTTCTGTTCGCGCGTCAGAGCCATGTTGTCACTGGAACCGTAATGTGAATCACCCAGCATCACCGCCGGCGTCAGCGCGCGCTCGCTCAGATCATCCAGCGCATCGGCCAAGCGATGGCCGTCATGCACCGTCATCTTGTGGACCTCCACGTGGGTGATGAGGTCCGGTGTCGCGGCAACCGCCTCGTTACTGTCATCTTCACAATAGGTTTCGACGATCTGCGCCATGTATCCCTGACCCTTGTGCGCGTTGTAGCTCGCGTCCGGGTCGGCCGGATTGCCGACGGTATCGCACGGCACATCCTTTGGATCTCGAATCGCGGCGCGCGTTGCGTCACGATCGCCACACTCATCATCAACGATCTCGAACTGATCGCGCAGAACCCTCTCCAGGATCGCAAAACTGGAAAGCTTTGCCGCCGCCGTGTCACGGAATTGCAGCACCAGGGCTAGGAGATCCTGACCCGCTTCGCCGAGGCGGCGTTTTGAAACACTCGGCGCCGTATTCGCGAACGCGCCATTACCCTCGCGATCGACATAGCGGCGGATCACCTCCTTGCTGATCTGCTCGTGCAGACCGGGATGATATCGCTCAAGCTCACGGGCAAACTTCGAGATGCTCTCAACAACGATACCAAGTCGTGTCAGCGCCCGCATCGCCGAACGAAGGGCCGTCGAATCCATGCGTTGGTGGCTGGTATCGACAGAGAACCCCTGCACCAGCCGATCCGTCAAACACCGGAACAGCAATTCATCGAGACCTTGTTCGATAAACAGACGGCGATAGTTGCGCAGGGTTTTCTCACAGAAATAGCTGTCCGCTTCGCTGCGCACGTCCAAGGCATAGTGCCACGCCATATTGAAGGCCAGGGCCTCGACGGTCTCTGCATCGCTCAGATC
Source organism: Amylibacter sp. (assembly GCA_965237555.1). Lineage (GTDB taxonomy): Bacteria > Pseudomonadota > Alphaproteobacteria > Rhodobacterales > Rhodobacteraceae > Amylibacter. The sequence goes on along the minus strand of OZ250147.1, from coordinate 2,309,440 downwards.
GTGCAGCTGCTGCAAAAGCAAGACCCCGATGACAACGTGTAGATCCTTCGATGGTCGGCCCATGCGTTCATCAAGGTGACGGCAAAGATCGTCAACCGGAAGTTCGACAAGCAGATGGTTCCGAAAAACCCCGGCCCAGGATTGCTCCATCAGGCGCCGACGTTTGTCCCCGAAATCGGACCAGCGATCAAACAATTCTCCGGTCCGTCGGTCGCGTAAAGTAAACATGCACAATTATAACCCAGCCGACTCTCATGAGGAATCGACTTTTTACCGCCCCGTCTAATATCGTGTATAGTTCTGCGCATATCGTTTAACCTTCGTCGGTGGCGATCTACCCGATATTAAAGACGCAACAATTTCAACATTCTATATCTGTCGAGAGATTTTGAAGACGGTTCAAACATCCAGCCAGGAACCCACTCTTCGATTAACCAAAAGCGTTTCAACAAGGAGAGAAGTGAATGATCATGAGCGGAATGTGGTCTTAAGCTGCGGAGTCGGTGGAAACACTGGCCCCAAGCAATAACAGCCCAATATAAGAAGGGCTAAATATTGAGTAATACATTGGCCCATTTTAGATTTAGATTAACAAGTAGTGACAGTTGGCAGGCCTTTTTTAGCTAAAAATTTTGGAATTTTTCAAACAATTTGTCACTTATAACCACGCCATGCTCATTTGCTGTAACGCGTCGTTTCAGACGCCCATCTCCAGGCACACGGGCAGATCCGTTGTTTTCGAATGCCATCGACAATCTGGCAACAGTTTTTGCCAAAGGTTGATCAAATCCAGGCCCGGAATCAATCGCGATTACTGTTAATCCGGCTTTGCCGGAAAAAGCATCCGCTGCCTGACGATCTTCATCATCAAGTGAAAGAACGCCTCCTGCCAATACCCCGCCAAGAATTTCTATCATTAACGCGATGGCGGTCCCTTTATGTTCTCCAAACGACATCATTTTACCGGATTTAACGATTTCAGCAGCATTCCTGCTGGGACTGCCGCCCATATCAATTCCAGCTTTAAAAGGTAGCATTTCACCAGATGCTGCCGCCATTTTAAGATCGGTGATAGCAATTAGAGAAGATGCTTGATCCCAAACGATCGGGTTTTTTCCTGCGCGTGGACAGGAAAAAGCCATTGGATTTGTTCCAAAAACATTATCTGTTCCACCGTGTGGCACAACCAACGGTCGGCTGGTTGTCATAGCAAGCGCAATTAGCCCAGCTACAGCCAATGGTTCTACATCGTAACGCAATGCGCCAATGTGATGCGAATTGTGTACAAGCATCATTGCAATTCCATTGGATTGCGCAATTTTAATTAGCTGGTTTTGCGCCTTAGACGTGGCGACTTGTGCATAGCCATTGTCCGCATCGATGCGCAGCACACTACTAGATTGTTTGGTAATCACTGGACGTGGATAACCATTGGCCCAGCCCTTTTTAATGCTGTCAGCATAGTTCAATAGCATGTTCAATCCATGGCTTGCCGGTCCATCACGCTCAGCTGTTGTGACAACATCGGCAATAATCCGGCAAGTGTCAGATCCGGCTCCAGCCTCTTTCAGAATATTGTTAGCTAAGGCACGTACTTCATCCAGTGAAATGTTCATTGATTGATCTCCCAGCGTCATTGACCACCAGACTGGCAGCGCCAAGAGACATATTTATTAGGCCACGCAGCGCTGCCATCGGGAGAGGTTCGAATTCTAATCTCGGGCAACCATAACCGAGCATGGTGCATGTCGAATAACACGCGTGGCATTGGGGCCGGTAGGTACATACTTAATTCCTGGCCGTTTGAAGCCATGACGATCAGACCAGCAATAAATTTGTATGATGTAGTGACCATATCTTTCATTTTTCGCTCTTTCGTACCCGATGCTTGAAAATCGTATACTATATTGTCAAGATACAATAATAAATTAGATTTTCTCCTCATGCGATATGAAAGATAGGATTTGATGAAATGCGCGAAGGCAATCATCGTATTGGCGGCCACACGCCTGACAAAGGCTGGATTGATCCAAACGCAGACCTTTGGGGATGGCGCCGAAGTGGTGTGCTTGGCTTTGATCATAGCAAGGCAACGCCTCCTCTACTTAGTGGCGACTTCTCGTTCGCAGCGAAATCCAACTACACGGCGTAAACTCTCATTGCTCCAGAGCAGAAGTGGCTATTTCGGAATGAACCAAAATCAAACGATCACCGATAAACTCAGGTCAAATCAAGGAATACCACATGAAGATAAAGAAGATCGTGTCAACCGTCAGTGCTCATGCTGAGGGAGAAGTCGGAAACGTGCTTGTGGGAGGTGTTATCGATGTACCTGGGACGACCGCATTTGAGAAGATGGAGTTTCTGAGAGACCGTGAGGACTCGCTTCGGGGTGCAATATTGTTTGAACCACGGGGGTCCGTGTGTCAGGCCGTTAACGTCCTTCTTCCTACGTCTAATCCCGATGCAGACCTCGCTTTCGTGATCATGGAGACCACGAAATACCCGGTGATGTCCGGTTCGAACACAATATGTGTCGCGACCGTGGTTCTAGAGACTGGGATCCGTCGGATGGAGGAGCCGGAAACGCGGCTTGTGCTTGAGTCGCCAGGCGGCTTGGTCGAAGCAATATGCCAATGTCGAAACGGTAAAGTTGAGCGCGTCATTTTACGGATGCTTCCTTCCTTCGTATTTAAGCGCAGCATTAGCATCGAAGTGCCTGGATACGGGGAAGTAAACATGGCGCTTGCTTATGGCGGTATTTTTTTCGCGATTGTTCCCGCTTCATCCGTGAGTATCAAACTGGATGCCGATTCAGCTAAGGAACTAGTCGCCGCTGGGATTGCGATACGCGCGGCGGTCAACAGAACACTTGATGTCGTACATCCGGAAAATCCAAAAATACGGGGGGTAATGAATGTAACTCTTACCGATAACATCAAATTGGGAGTCAAAGGCATAAAGGAGACACTCAGCGCAACCGTGATTGGAAGTGGACGGCTTGACCGCTCTCCTTGCGGAACGGGTATTTCCGCGCGCATGGCTCTACTTCACGAGGAAGGCGACATCGTACATAATGAACTCCTCATTTACAGATCAGTTTTCAACACATCGTTCCACGGCCGCACTATGGGTAGTTGTAAAGTTGAAAATTTCCAGGCTGTGTTGCCGGAAATATCCGGGCGATCGTGGATCACTGGCTTCCATCAAATCATCATTGACCCAGGCGACCCTTTGGCCGACGGGCATTGTCCGAATGACGTTTGGTTGACACTTGGTTAGGGCTTTGTTGCACAAACCAAACTTAGGTCGTTCTTCCCCCCGCCTGGGCGGAATTACCCTTGAAAATCTTGATCTACTTTCATTTTGAATCCTATCGGGAATCCTGAAAGAGTCAGCGTTGCGAGTCTTGGACTCTGTGGTGTGAAGTGTCTGACTTCGGACATGTCAACGGAACTCTGCCACATCACAATACAACTGACATTCTGCTGAAGAAGGGCTTTCCTTCAGACTGGATCCTGCAACGCGACTTGTTTTCCGAGTGTGTGGAAAGCAAGCCAGCTCCTGAGCTTACCCCCTCCGAACTTGCACCGTGAAAATGTCGAAGAGAGATATCGGCGATGTGTTGGCCCTGTTTGCTCTCTGAATGGCGTCTCTTATTGAGTTCTGTACAGACAAGTCTCTGAAAACAGGCCACAAAAGGGCGGATAATCCGTCTGTTCAAAATGAAAGGAAGTACGTGGCTGTGGGCGCAGTCTCGAGCGAGCCAGTCTCAGCCAGAAATTCCCTGTTAACAGGGAAAATGCAGGGAAAAACGCGCGTTTTTTTGAGTTTCTCGGACCTATTCTTGTCCTAAAGGCCTGCCTTTATTGGAGTCTTGCAAGAATTAGGCGATTCCATAACAGGGAAATTAAATTGCCCAAACAGGGAAGTAAAAACCTGAACAGCGATATGGAATGACAGCTCTGCGCGGACAAAACTGCCGTCGGCTTGGCAGTAATAATGCCATCCCGGGTAACGCATCGGCATAGCCACCTCAGCCTGCATTGCGCATCTGCGAATGACAGGGAAGTCAAAGACGCATTGGAGTTTCTAGCAGGTGATACTAAGGCCTAAAAATGCCCTTCACCACCTACCGTGTACGCCACGTTTATCAAGCAGCTCGAAATATAATTTGAACTGAGCCTAATGCTCGATCCATCTGAAGCAGTGAATCTAGCGAAGTTGCCAAAACTAATGCCTTGAATTTCGCTCTTTTCAGCCGGTTGATCAGGTGCACCGTATCTTGAAATTATCGCCCCCAGCGCCTTATCAAATTCTGCGTCACATAAGCCTTTTGAATCCGCAAAATCTGTTGCGAGGTTAACTTGAACAAGACTATCGCCATCAAACCTCATTGAATATTCATATTGCCTTCCGATTATTGAAACGGTTTCGTTAGAGTTGTACCAGCCGTTATTGTTTGCATCTCTTTGAGGCTGCAGATTGGTGATTTTACTTACTGCTTCCTTAGTCATTCCGAATTGAAAATCTCCGTGTCCAATAACACTTGTTTCCAATGCCTCAACGGAGGCTACGAACGTACATTGGGCAATCAATGCAATAGCCATGAGCAATGAAATGCGACTACTTTCCATCAATGGACCTCAATTTCTGTCAGATTTCGAACAAACAACAAAACTCGTTCTGCCTCAAGTCTTGAAAGCCATCAAACGCCAGCAAAGAAGTTTGCTGAGCGTGTTGCAGCGATCAGTTGAATCCACCGCTCAAACCGGTCGTTCAAATTCCGCTCCTGCTTTTTTCAGGATTTCATACTACAAACCTCTAGAGGTTGCATGGAAGGTGGCTGCCAATGACACAAGCCGTTTGCGTAGGTTGCGGGGGGAGGAAATTCGGCGCTCTAGTCCCATGTCCCGACTGCTTGTTCGCCCCGAACACAGAGTATGAAATTGCATACTCAATCGCCCTTACCGACCACTACTTCGACCTTGATACGCTTGGCGAAATCGGTCAGCATGTCAAAGAAACGGGCAGGTTGCCGAGACTGCCTCCCGAGCAAGAAAAACGGTTCATTCAGGCTGCAAAGAATTACAAAGATGAATTCGCAGGCTTGACGGAACTCATTGCCGAAGGCGCAGCGGCTGAAGGGCTTCTGTCTGATTTGTCCGAAGAAATAAGAACGCATCTAGTTCTGCTACCGTATCGGATATTTCGTCTAATCGCCGCGGCAGATGGGGTTGTCGACAAAAAGGAAGTTCAAGCTTTCCAAAGGACCATGAACGATCCTGGTGTCAGGCTCAGTTTCAAGAGTTCGCTATTTACGCACCTTCTGCTGAACGCGGCCAGATCGACAAACTACATACAATGGGCTGCCGGTTGCACTGGCACAACTTCGTTTCGAAATATTGCTGAAGAAATCCAGCCTCATGTCAACAGAGATGAGTATGATTTGTTTGTGAAAGACATCATTTGTCTCGCTCTTATCGTGGCGAATGCGTCAGGTGGAGGACTGTTCGGGAGGGGAAATCGGATCGACAAATCCGAGGCCCGTGCGATTGAATACTTGGAAAGCGAGTTCTTCGACTTTGTGTCCAGGCGGAATAAGGATCGTGTATCCACATTCGTCGAAAACCTTCATGCACTCAATGGTTTTTGGCAATACTACAATATGCGTCCCGAAAACGAATTGGCCGTTCCGGCGTTTGTGATATCAATTCTGGACTACATTAGTCAGGTTCGGGAATGGCCGAATGAGGAACGATTGAGGGGGATAAATGTACTCTCGGCCGCAGCGCACCATATGGCCTCGGTCGAGGAAGCGAAGATTTGGGAGGAGGTGAAGGTTTGCGGGGAAGGCTATGCTCGACTTTTCGTCGGCGCACTTGGCGCGTCGGTAAAGGAAGGGAGCGAAGGCTTCTCCTTTTTTGCTCGGGAAACTGCTTCGCAACTTTTTCAAAACGCATTCGGGAGGACGCCGAAAGGAGAAGAGGGTCTGATTGTCATGACCGCGCTTCCAATGGTCATCGGGGAATTCTTCTTTGATCTTCTTAAAGATCTCGGCAGTTGAGCGATGCCAACAACGATCGTTCGCGCCAACACCAAAGCCAATCCTAAAAGATGTCTACTATTTCCATTTGCTTTTCTATGCGGCTACCTTCTCGAATAAACCAGTCCTCTGGAACGTAATCGGCAACTGGCTTTCCATCGACTAGGCTCTGAAATCTAATCATTTTAAGTTCGTCGGTGCTGATAAACTCGTAAGTCGTCGTAAAAACGCTCGTATTATAAGTTCGTGTGGATACGAAAACACCGTTTTCAAAAACCCATTCCCAAGTCTGATTTGAGCTATCTTCATTCTGAACTGTCAGCGTCCCATCAGGCGAAAATGAGTGCTTCATATATTTCCTTGCAACACTATTTTTATACGCGGGATTTGTTACGACAGAGCGCCATGAACCGACAATTGCGTCCCTAGTAACCACTGCCGAATTGTTACCACTGGCCGAAAAATAGCTGATTCCAATGATCACAAGGAGGGCACCCATACCCAATACAACCTTGTTCATGGTTTCAAGCACCCTTTTCTGAATTTGGTCACTCTTAAAAGAAACGTCCGTTTAACGACCAGTCTATTATGGAAGAAAAACCGACAAAAACGAAGTTTGTCGCTCGGCGAAAATCAATATCCTTTTCGACCACCTGCTTTGCAGATGTTTTCTAGCGGTTTGCCTCAAGTGGAACCCAGCGACCGCTCAGCGGGACATAGCGGACACTAATTGCGCCGATCCAAATGATTGTTCCTGGTAAAAAATAAGCAAAATCAGGAACACAATTCGAAAGCAGTCTTGTAACCGGCACTTCGCTTACTGTAGGATTTTTTCGATGTTTCAGAAGCTAAAAGATAAGGTGTTTTGGAAAATACAATTTGACTCAGAATGGCGCACGGCCGGCACCTTTTTCAATTTCATAAAGTTCCACTATACTGCTGATCAAAAGATCAAAGAAAAGAAATATCTGTGGCGGGAAGAAAAAGGGAAGTACTTTAGCCCTCGACTAGCCGCATTTAAGGCCTATGAGGAATTCAGCAATGAATATTATCGAGAACATCATGGGCGCTCAGATGCGGAGTGTGATTTCACCGAAATAGGCAAAGCATTAGAACACGCAGCGCCCTATCTCGATGAAGATGGAAATTACCGAGAGCGCGAGAGCTACTTGAGCGACCGCTGGAAAAAATATCTCGAGAAATATCGCATTGCATACAAGAAAAACCAGGAAATGATCGAGCGACTCGCCAACGAAGTCATGTCATTTCGATTTGACGAGAGTGAGATTGATGCTGCTTGGAATGACCTGACGAATGGGAATATTCCTGAGGCTGCGACACGGATTTGGCGCGCATCCCATCCTCGAAAATCTGCTCTCGAGATTGCTGACGAGGCAGATGTATCTATGAGTGATTTTGTTTTTTGGATGTGTGTGTTTAGACGGCATCTCTATATGGTAGAGAGGGTCGTCAGTGGAACGCATATGTATTATAGGCAAGAGGACAATGACGACCTATCCTCAGTGATTTTATTAAAGTGACAGGGTCATGACCCGTAATTAGGGTAAAACCGACAAGGTCGCCGCCGATATTAATGACCATAATGGGCTCAAGGCTGCCGCTGTGCGCTTCCAAGCCGAGTTTCCTGATGCGAACGGCGGCTACGCGGGACCTAGCTGCCGTTCGCTAAATTTGCAAAAAGAACCGCGTTGGGGCAAATGTTGTGCCCGAGTTTCAGTGTCATAATTTAAGGTCAAGAATGAGAAAACTTGCTCACCAACAGTCCGGAAATTTGGGCGAGGCTTTAGCCCTTGCAAAAATCAACTCCCTTGACTTGGCTGCTTACTCCAGCCCCGACGGTGCACCAGGACATGATCTTATAGTGATTGTGGATGGAGCCGCCCGATCAATCGAAGTCAAAACGCGCCAATATTTGGAACGCCCAACAGAAATTACCCGCTGGCCAGTGGATATGGAAACCAAAGGTGATGCAGATTTCTTTCTGTTTGTAGAATTGGACCTTCGTAGTTTGACCCCGACGTTTTACTTACTAAACAACGCGCAGGCGCGTGAAACTCACCGAGACTACGCAGGGGGAGGAAATTGCACGCCAACGCAGGTTCGCGCGGCTGTAACAGCAAACGATTTTTCTCAACTGCAACAGGGCTAACGGACTTTGGGTGCCCATGGCTGTTATGCCTAAACTGGTCAACTTTGGGTTCGAAGTGGCCTTTTGCTGCGACACAGCAAAATCTTCGATGTTTAATGGCGGTTGTGCGGACGAAGCAGCAATTCGCCGCGACTGCAAGATCATCACAAGATCGGTGGATCAACCGACGAGGTGGCGGAAAGCCGCGTTCGCTGCAGCGGAAAACGTGTCGCGCAGCGAGTCAGCGATCCGGAAGTGGATATAGTCCGCTCCGCATGAGATTTGTTAAACAGATGCAATTTTCGGGGCCTACTGGACAACCTGATACGCACCAGCACGTGTCCAGTTGACAATGTCAGAGTCCTTCGGTCCTTCAAGCGTATAGTAGCTGTATTCTGACGCCTCTTTGTACCAGCGATATTCGGCGCGAGTGAACCGCAGCATTAGAAGTTGCTCGCGAACCTCCGTGTGGATCTGTTTGATATTGGCATTACGTACGAAAGCTGGTGCAGCGAACTTTACAGTCCGAAACCCATTCCCAACGGTGCTGGCATGGCCATCCGCTTCCCAAAGCTGCTTACGCATCGCAGGGCCGTATCCGTCGCGCATTGCGGATAACATCTGGGATTGTTTCTGCACAAGTAACTGCCGGAACCTCTCGCGTTTCTTCACGCCCTCTGTGCCAAGATCAAGTTTGCCACCCTCTTCATAGAGCAGGCCCCACGTCCCTATCAGGATCAGCCCTAGTTTGATGTCTTGCATCGACCCAGAATATTTCTTGGGGTTTATAGCCGGGATTGATGCAACCTCGCGGTCGAGCATCTCAATATGCGCCGTTGCCTCATTTTGCCGTTCGGCCTTGCGAAGTTCATCCGCCTCAATCCGACGCGTCTCAGCGGCCTCAGCCGTTGCAGCATCGCTGATTTCCTTCGCCGCCTTGGCTTCCGCCAACTGAATCTCTTCGGCAACGCGCTCTTCAGCCTCGCGTTTGGCGTCGACTTCTTTGATACGCGTCAACTCGATTTCATAACGCGACGTGTCCAGTTCCCGTAGCTCCGACAACCACTTCGTTTCGTCGTTTTTCTTGATCTGGGCCAGATAGGCTGTGGGATCGTTCACACGCAGCTCTGCCATCTCTTTGGCCTGTAGTGTTGCACCAACCGATGTCAGCGTCGTCATGACCCCCACAAAGAGCGCTACGCAAGTGCTAAAGCCGCGATGGCCCAGCCAAAGGGCGGGAAGTGGCTTGAAAATGGCCACAACCGGTACGACAATGAATATTAGGCCGACCCAGAGACCGACCTGTGGTGTCACTGTCGCCAGCACGAGCCCAATGAACCAAAGACCTAAGATCACACCCAGGCTTTTGAAAAACACTAACATATCCAATACCCTCCGATTCCCAATACCTGCATCGTCAGACAGAGACATGGAGATTTTGAGTTTCTATTCTGTCAATATTTTGGCGAGGTGTTGTGAATGTGCTTTGCAAACGCCCCCCCAGTCCGGTGGGATATTGATGATTAGTCCCGTTTTGCGTACGAGTAACTGCGTCGTCACGCCGAAAGCGGCGCCACGTCTATGTAGATACGGATGGCGCTGATATGGTCGCCGGATTTTTCGAAAATTGTGGTGGCAGGTATATCGACTGAATTGTCTTCCGATACTTTGTACGTCACCATCGATTCCACAACTGCGCCGTTGGGAACGTCCCAAAGGTTACGAACTGAATGGCGCATTCCCTGTATTGTTCCATAAAAACCGGCAAACGTCTCGCGCACAGTTTCACGCCCCGCTTGTTGGTCCCAGTTTCCGAAATTCAGCGTGACATCATCAGCTAATAGCTCAGAAACACCAGCGGCGTCGAGCGCATCTGCGCGCTTGAAAAAATCTGTAACCCATTCTGACATTCCATTCTCCCTTATGTGGTTGTCGTCGTCAGTATGGGGTAATAAATCGAATAAATCAATAAAATTGATTTTATTATTGAAAATAGTTTAATTCTGACTTATTCACGCTATAAAGGGAGATGAAAAATGATCAGGTTAAGTCGCGATATCCAGATAAATCAGCCAGACGAAAAGACTGTCTTGACCAGAAGTCAGGCCTGGAAAGGGCTGGAAATGAAGGCGCGTAACGCAGTGCCGTTCGTGCCATCTATCACCGAATGCAAAGTTGTCGAGGAATGGGATGGCGGGTTTATGCGAGAAATTGTTCACGCTGGTGAGAGGTTGCAAGAGGCGATCACGGTGATACCTGAACGGGTCGCCCATTTTAGGCGGATCAGTGACAAAACCCCTGGTGACATATTTAATGAACTGCATTTGGATGGACAAGGTGACCTCATTCTGACTTTCACGTTTGCCCTTGATATTCCGGGTGTGGAAGAGGGTTCAGACGCGGCGAAGGCCTTGTCGAACGAATTGGAGGTATCTTACATCGCATCGGTTCAGGCGACGCTGGATCACCTTCGGGTACTGGCTGGAAAAGGTGAAATCTAACGATGCGCGATCTGTGCGCCCAGCACTTACAGGGGTGGGTTTTTCGGCTCTGCGCATTCCCGCAAATGGAGTCGCGCACATTTAATGAATTCGCGCACTTTGGCCGTAGCGCCGCGTCGGCTGGGGTAGATTGCTGAGAGCTCAGCTCCCTTTCCCTGCCATTCCGGCAAAACACGAACCAATCGGCTGTCCTGTAAGTCCTGATGTATCGCATAAGTCGGCAACATCGTAATTCCGGCGTTCTCCAAAGCCAGATGTTTCAGCGTTACAAAATCATTGGCAACCGTTGTGGGGATTGGCCCTTTAACTTGTGTATTGTCACCGTCTTCAAGCAACCATCTGGTACGACGTTCGTTGTTTGACATGGACAGACACCGATGATTGTCGAGATCCGCTGGGTCGCTAATTTCCGGTGCCTGTGCGAGGTAATCTCTGGTCGCAAAAAGATGCATAGGAAATCGGCCCAATGATTGAGAAATTGTCGCTGAATCTCCCTGCTCGCCAATTCGAAACGCCAAATCGAACCCTTCTTCGATCAGGTTGACACGGGTATTGCTGAGTTTGAGGGTTACATTTACTGCAGGAAACCTTTGCGAGAAACCGGCAATCACCGGCGCCATGACCTGTTGTCCGACAAGGACGGATGCAGAAATACGTAAGACTCCCGATGGGGCTTGAAGGTTTCTCAACACTGTTTCGTCTGCTGCAATAGCCTCCTCCAACATCCGCCTGCAATAATCTACGTAGCACTCGCCTATAGAAGTCAGCCGGTTTGAGCGCGTGCTGCGTTCAATCAACTGAACTCCTAGCCGTGCTTCCAACCGAGCAAGCCGTCGACTGATGTTTGACTTTGGCAAACGCATCTTCTTGGCAGCTGCTGAAAAACCGCCCGCAGCGGCGATTTCTGCGAACACTGCCATGTCATTTAGATCACGATTGTATTGTTCCATTTTTAGAACTCAGTTTTGGAAATTATCTATCTTGAGGAGTTATCGGAACAATTGCATATTTGTTCCAAGGAAAGCAACACAATTAGCAAGGTAATCCAATGGCACCATCCACACGTGATATTCTGCACCGCGATGACCTAACTCAAGGTGGCTTTGCTGGGCTGAAAGAGCATCGCATTGTCATGGGAAAAAAGTTGTGGGGCGATCGTGCGAAAGCCGGAACCTGGGACGGAATAGGTAACTTTGTTTACTTGGCGGATGCACGCTTTAGCCCCAAGGGCGAAACAACGATGCACCCGCATCGTGAAATCGATGTCATCTCCGTCATGGTTGAAGGACGTATCTCGCACCAGGGTTCGCTTGAAAACGGAGGGTCTTTGGACACCCATGAGGCCCAGGTTCAGCGCGCGGGTGGCGAAGGATTTTCACATAATGAAGTAAATCCTGATGCGACGCCAAATCAGATGCTTCAGCTTTGGGTCATGCCCGAACAAAAGGGTGAGCCGGCCGGCTACAAGAAATTCAGCCCTCAATGGGGTGAAACGGTCCGGATTTACGGTGGCAAAGAAGGTGATACCCAATCTTATGCCGCAAATACCACAATCGATCTGGCGATGTTGACACCGGGTCAGAGCGTGAAATTGAAAGACCCCTATCTTGCCTACATTGCCAAAGGCAACGGCACGATCGGGCAGGCCAGTCTAACTGCAGGAGATTTGATCCGCGGTTCTGACGGCCAATTTACTGCGAGCACAAACGTACAACTCGTTCTTGTTGGCACACTGTCGTGACCAGCACCAACCCCCTGAAAGGAAACTCTATGTCTGATAAATTCTCTGAATTTCTGTCCACCGAAAACGCTGTTCTGGCGATGATCGATCACCAGACCGGTCTGCTGGTTAACGTGCGTGATCTGCTGCCTGAAACGCTGCGTAAAAACATCAACGGTTTATGCACAATGGCAAAAACGGCCGGTATTCCCTCTGTTGTTACTGCGAGCATGCCTGAAGGCCCAAACGGCCCCGTTCTGTCTGACATCACCAATACTCTGGGCGGCGAAGTTATCAACCGCGCTGGCGAAATCAACGCATGGGATTCGCCAGAATTCAAATCTGCGATCGAAGCTACTGGCCGTAAGAAAATCATCATGGCCGGTATCGTTACCGACGTGTGTCTGCTGTTCCCGGCGCTGTCCGCAGTTGCTGAAGGTTACGACGTATACGCAGTTGTTGATGCGTCCGGCACCTGGGACGAGGTCACACGCGATGCAGCCATGTTGCGCATGAGCCAAGCCGGTGTGAAAGTTACAACTTGGGCTTCCGTGCTGGCAGAAATCATGAACGACTGGCGCTCTGAAGTTGGTTACCCGCTGGGTGGCGTCCTGGGCGGTCACACAGCCTACGGCATGGTCTACGAGGGCTATCTGGCTCAGCAACAAATTCAGCAACAAGCTGCTGAATAAGAAAGTATTTCCCCGGCAGCATTGATTGCCGGGGATATCCATTTGTAAACAGGAGATCGGAAAATGGCTGGTAGACTAATCGACGGCGTTTGGACACGTGAAGGTGATATGCTTGCTTCAAAAGACGGGCATTATCATCGGCAAGAAACCGATTTTCGTGACTGGATTTCGCCAGAACCCGGAGCAAAGTTTGCCCCGGAGGTCGGTCGGTATCACCTGTTTGTTTCTTACGCCTGTCCCTGGGCGCATCGGACCCTGATCTTTCGGACCCTCAAAGGCCTTGAAGATGCGATTTCCGTGTCGGTTGTTAATCCGATTGTAAGTGAAGACGGCTGGGAATTTAGCGATGCGGTCGGTGACTATCCCGATCACCTGAGCGGCAAAAGGTTTTTGCATGAGATTTATACATTCGCTGACCCCAACTATACCGGCCGTGTCAGCGTTCCGGTTCTTTGGGACAAAAATCTCGGTACGATTGTCAGCAATGAGTCCGCTGAAATAGTCCGAATGCTGAACAGTGCCTTTGTTGGCGTGGCGGGCAACGACACAGACTCCGCACCCGACGAATTGTTGCCTGAGATCGATGAGGTAAACGAATTGGTCTACCAAAAGATCAACAACGGGGTTTATCGCTGCGGTTTTGCGGGGACACAGCAGGCGTATGGCGAAGCCGTAAACGATCTGTTTGGGGCTCTGGATGTTGTCGAAGCCCGGCTCGACAATGGCGGGTATCTGGTTGGCGAGCAGGAAACCGAAGCAGACTGGCGGCTTTTCACGACCCTTATCCGGTTCGATCAAGTTTATGTTGCCTTGTTCAAATGCAACATACGTCGGATCGCGGATTATCCCAATTTGTCAGCACTGCGTAAAAAATTATTTTCAGTCGCCGGCGTGTCAGACACCGTGAAACTTGACCAGATAAAGACCCATTACTACGCCAGCCTGCGCGGCGTTAATCCAAGCGGTATCGTACCGGCAGGCCCGGAGTTTGTATTATGAACACCTCGAAAGATTCAGTGACAATTGCTGTCACGGATCACGTAGAGCGAGGCGTTCAAGAAGCCTATGAATCCCGCGTGAAAGAGCTTCACGGACTATTGGAGCTATGCCCTGGTTTTTTATCTGCGGATACCGTGCGACATATCCGGGAACATATCGTAGAATACACGATTTTGTTGCGTTTTGCGGACCACGGTGCGGCCCATAATTGGGAAGCACGCCCCGAGATCATGAGCAAACTTAAGGAAGTGAAAAATTTGACCGGTGGCGAAGCGACCATTGTTGAAGCAACTGGCCTCGGAATGTGGGTGGATCACAAACCCGGTGTCGCGCCTGTATTACCTCCGTTTTGGAAACGTGTCGTCCTGAGCGTTCTTGGTGTTTATCCCATGTTGCTTGTTCTGTTAGCGGTGCTTGGCCCGCAAGTACAAGGGCTGCCCCGGCCTCTGCAGACCTTCTGTATCGTCGTTGTTTTGGCCTGCCTTTTGACATGGCCGATTATGCCAACCCTTGGAAAATATCTTGGTCCCTGGCTGCAGGGAAAAGCGTAATGCCAAAGACAAAAAGAAGAGGGAAAGTGGATTACAACGCCGATGAAAATCATGTTTCGCGGCGCAAGAAACTGCCCGCTGACGTAAAGGAAACTTTGCTGGAAAGTACCCGATCGGATTGGAGCAAGCATCCAAGGTTTAATGGTAAAGCGAATTTCTTCATGACCATCCATCGGGATTTGATTAACGGATCCAGTCATTTGCGGGATGGCTTGGAAAAGCTGCTTGATGAGGCCGCCAGCAATTTGTCCGCGGCGTTGGCGCAATCCCGGTTGCTGCCCTATAGTCGGCAACTGATCAGCTTTGCGCACCATCACCACGAAATTGAAGATCACGGGTATTTTCCGCAGTTTGCATTGCTCTATCCCAAATTGGACCGTGCGCTCGCTTTACTGGACGGCGACCATAAGGTTTTGGACGAAGCGTTGCACGAGACAGATATTGCAATGAGGGCCCTGAACGGGATACGTCCGGTTCGGGATGACATTGCCGGCCTTTATAAGGGAAGTATGGCTTTGGAGAAAATCATGAAGCGCCATATCTGGGATGAAGAGGAGATAATCATCCCGATTTTCCTGAAACACGCCTGAGCGAGAAACAACGCAACAGGCTAACAGAGTATTTCTATGGATTTAGCCCGATTTGGAGATCGACCCCAAGTACAGCAAAGGCAGCACCAGCGACCAGGCCTCAATGTTGTTCGTTTCCCAGGATGTGGCTAACGATTTCAAAAGTTTTCCCAAAATGTGCAACGATCAATGCGCAAGCCTTTTTCTGATTGCCTTCCAAAACAGCATCGACCAGCATTTTATGCTCGTCTTCAAAGTTTGCTGCATCGCCCTTGGCACCATTGTTGCCGATTTCCCGGCGTATGCTGGTGTATTCGATAGACAGGTTGCGGTAGCGCTCCATTTCGTCAAAGAGGATGTCGCGGAACCGCATTAACCAAATTGAATCACAGGCTCCAACCAACGCATAGTGAAACTCCTTGTGGCACCGGTTCCATTCTGCAGAAACCCGGTCGGGATCGTCTTCATTTTCATAAGGTGTTCTTGCTAATCGGTGATAGGCCGCGACGATTTCGCCTTCCCAAACCTTGTCGCCTTTTTTAATTGCATCCCGAAGTGCCCAGCATTCCAACTGGGTCCGTACCTTGTTCAGATCAGCCAAATCGTTTTGCGAAACTTTTGCGACCCGAAAGCCGCGCTGTTTTTCCGCGGCAATGAATCCCGTGGCCGCCAGCCGAGAGAGAGCTTCGCGCAGCGGACTGAGGGACACATCGTAATCTGAGCGCATATCAGAAATGCTCAGCTTTGTGTCTGGTTTCCACCGGCCCTCGATTATGTCCTGCTTGATCCGGTCATGAACATCAGATTTTTTCGCATCTGACTCTTTGGCGGTGTCACTTGACTGCTGGTTCACGGCTATATGCTCTCAATATGGGCTGTCCGAATGCTAATCTACACATTCTCCTTAATCGATTATAGAGAAAAAATAGAACAAACGGTTCAATAGACTAATTCGCGAGGAAATACACCACTCCAACGACAGCAAGAACAGCAATTCCAATCAATAGAAACTTGTTCGTTTGAGACGACGATTTTGTGGCAGCAGGGTTCGACTGTGGTGCGTTCACAGGCTCGCCCCCTAAATCGGCTGTCATAACAGCTTCAAATTTCTCAAAGAAATCATTTGCAAACTTCTTTGAGAAACTATCGATGACCCTGCTTCCGAGCTGAGCAATCTTACCGCCTATTTTGGCTTCGAATTCGTAGTTCAGCCGGGTGCTGCCGTTTTCGTCTGACAGGGTTGCGCTGGCTGTACCGCTTGCCATTCCTGCTGCACCTTTTCCTTCTCCCACTGCCTTGTAACTTTCGGGTCGGACGGCTTCGGTAATGTCAATCATGGCTTCGAATTTTGCGCGCACCGGCCCAACTTTGGCAGCGATTACCGCGTTGAGTTTTCCATCGTCTGTTTGATCAATTCGTTCGCACCCCGGAATGCAGAGTTGCAGAATATCTGTCCGGGTTAGTGCGTCGAAGACTTGTTCACGAGAGTGGGGAATAAGGCGTGTATCGGAAGATTTCATGGCGTTTCCTTTGCAGTGTCGCTGCTGTTGGCGGCCAAGATGGCATCCAGGATAACGAGCGGCGAAAATGGTTGTTGATTGGCCTGAGCACCCAAAGGGCGCAGCGCGTCATTGACAGCACACCAAACTGCGCCAACGGCACCAATGGTACCGGCTTCGCCGACACCTTTTGCACCTAATTCTCCGAGCGCGGTCGGCGTTTCGACATGACTGACGAGGATGTCGGGCATTTCGCTTGCCATCGGGACAAGGTAATCCGCCATTGTTGCGTTCAGCATCTGGCCTTGTTCATCATAGTGGCACTGTTCAAACAAAGCCGCGCCAAATCCCTGGACAACACCGCCACGCAGTTGCTCGTCGACTAGCAGCGGGTTGATTGCTTTACCACAATCATCAACGACCCAGTGTTTTAAGAGACGGATCATTCCGGTTTCGATATCAACCTGCAATAATGTTCCCATCACGCCGTTTGCAACGCTGTAGGGCGTTTGATTACGTGGTGGAACGTGGCTTTTACTGACGTTCAGCTGTGGCTGAAATTCGGGTGGCAAGCGGTCCTGTCGGAAATGGCCTTCGTTTGCGATTTCGGCCAGCGTCAAAGCAATGTTGGAATCGCCTTTGGCTTTGACTTCGCCATCGACAATCTCCAGATTCTCAACTGGGATTTCAGCCATTACCCCAGCCAGTTCCAGAATGTTCCCACGTAATTCACGAGCCGCTTTTAGCGCAGCTTCGCCAGCCATAGCCAAACCTCTGGACGCCCAGGACCCCCCGCCATATGGGCATGTGGCACTGTCGCCGTGAAGAACTCGAACGTCTTTCAAATCAACGCCCAAAGTGTCTGCCACGATCTGAGCAATGCCAAAGGTAGTACCCTGACCCTGTTCGGTGGCACTTGTCAGGCATCGGATTTTGCCAGTTGGCTCCAGTTTAACCGTACAACTTTCCTGGACAGATACACGTGCGTCGGTTGGACCGTAATACATCGCGCCATAGGCGGTTTGTTCGATGAACGTCGAAATGCCGATACCAATGTGGAAGCCTTTTTTGCGCAACTCGGCCTGCTGTTCGCGCAACGAGTCATAGTCCATCATTTCAGTAAGCTTATCCAGACACGCGTGCAGGGACAGACGCTCGAAATTTACTCCACTCGCCGAGGTATGGGGGTACATATCGTCGGCGATGTAGTTTTGTCGCCGAAAATCGACCGGATCCCGTTTCAATGCCGCTGCGGCAAGGTCAATCATCTGTTCGCCGACAGCACAGGCCAGCGGCAGACCAACTCCCCGATACATGCCGATCATGGTTTTGTTCTGAAAGACCACTCGCGTGCGACCGTGGTAGTTTTCAATCTG
This sequence comes from Amylibacter sp., assembly GCA_965237555.1. Taxonomy (GTDB): domain Bacteria; phylum Pseudomonadota; class Alphaproteobacteria; order Rhodobacterales; family Rhodobacteraceae; genus Amylibacter. The sequence continues at coordinate 2,291,338 of OZ250147.1, read as the reverse complement.
GTAGCAAGCGCCAGCGCTGACAATGGTTTGCAATCCTTCGACATTCGAAAAGCGCCGGTAATGGCTGTAGGGTCCAATTGCCGACAAATCGTCAATTTCAAGCGCTAGAATTGTGCCGTCGTTCTTCAGAGCCATACGCGCTTTGACTTTGTGGTCGCGTGCGTGTGTGTCCGACACGAAGGATTCGAGCCGGTCAGCGCAGAATTTTACGGCCCGCCCCAGCAAAATACTGATTGCAACGGTCGCAACTTCGTCACCATAGACGTGCAATTTGACCCCGAAAGCGCCGCCTACATCTGGGCATACGACTCTGATATTTTGTTCTGCGACAGGCAGGTGAATTGCATAGACATCCTGCATTTGAAAGGGCGATTGGTGCGACTGAAAAACATCGAGTTGTTCTGTGCCAGGTTCAAAGCTCGCAATAACCGTGCGAGGTTCCAAAGTAACACCAGTTTGGCGATTAAAAATGAATTCGTTTTCGACAACCTTGTCTGCGGCTGAGAATGCTGCGTCGGGGTCGCCTGCCTTGATGGTTTGCTCATCCGCCAGATTGGACCCGAGGTCTGGATGGATAAGATCGCTTCCCTCCGCCAAGGCCGCTTCTGGATCGGTGACAGCATCGGCCGGCGCCCAATCGACCTCAATCAACTCCACTGCGTCTTCGGCCAATGCCCGGGTCTCGGCAACAACGGCGGCAACTGGTTCGCCCTGCCAAGTGGCCCGATCAACTGCCATTGGATATTGCGGCGCCGATTTCAGCGTTGGCCTATGGGCGGCTCCACCAACCCAGGGCGTGCAAATTTTGGCGATGTCAGCACCGGTAAATACACCCTCGACGCCTTTTAATCGGGATGCCTGGACCGTGTCGATGGAGACAATATTTGACAATGCGTAGGGTGACCGCAGAAAAGCCACATGCAACATTCTGGGGAGGTGAATGTCATCGGTGTAATTCCCGCGGCCGCTGAGCAGCCGGTTTAGGTCACTTCGCGTTGCGCGCGACCCGACAATTCTGGAGCTGGGCACATTCATGATTCCGCTCCGTTCAACCGTCTGTTGTTCACGGTTTCAATGGCATCAATAATCGCATTGTACCCTGTGCATCTACAGTAGTTGCCCGACATGTGATCGCGTATTTCCGCTCGCGTTGCGGTGCGTTTCTTGTTCAATAACTCTGCTGCAGTTACCAACATGCCGGACGAGCAAAATGCGCATTGAGCGGCGTTTCTGTTGATGAACTCCTGCTGCAGGTCTTTAATTTCACCACCGACCGAAAGGCCTTCTATGGTCTCAACGTCTTGTCCCGCGATCTGTGCTGCCAACGTCAGGCATCCGCGTACGACTGCGCCGTTAAGGCGCACGCTGCACGCACCGCAAACGCCGTGTTCGCACCCGACATGGGTTCCGGTCAGCTCGCAATCTTCGCGCAGAAAATCGGCTAAATGCTTGCGATCGCAGACGGGTTTTTCGACAGATTTGCCGTTCAATGTGAAAGAAATTGTGCTCATATATCTATACCTGCAATCGTGGCTCTTGCTTTGCTGCCAACGCCGTTCATTTCGTCATGCAATTCAACCACAGCGCGGCGCAGCAAAACCTTGATCAGATGGGATTTTGTGTCTGCGCGGCTTTCCAGGTCTCCAGAAGGTTTGACTTCGTTGTCCAGTGCGTCACAGGCGCTACTAATGTCTGAAGACTCGGCGCTGAGATGGCTAGCTGCAACAGGGGCCATTACAGGCCTGTCCTCTACTCCAAAAAAGGTGATTTCAAAGTCTTCGAGGCGTGGTTTTCTGCTTATCAGAGATTTCTTAACGGATGCAGTAACTGCCGCGCCAGCGATCGCAAAATCGCCTTTGCGTCGTGATACTTCGGAAAAACTCACGAGCCTGTTTTTCGCCGGGATCGGAATTACGACTTTCGTCAACATCTCGGTTTCGAGTTTAGCAGTTTCGAATAGCCCCAGAAAGAATTCGCGCGCCTTAACCGTGCGCGCTCCGGTCGTACTTGCCAGTTCGAAACTTGCGTCTAAGGCAGTTGTAATTGCAGGCAACTCAGCGGCTGGATCTGCCAACGACAGGCTGCCACCAATCGTACCCCGATTGCGCACTGCTACATGAGCTACATATGGCATTGCTTTAGAGAGAAGGGGGGCAAATTCTTTAACTAAATCCGATTCAAGTACATCTACATGTCTGGTAAGCGCGCCAAATTCTAAAGTTTTTCCGACCTTTGTAATGCCAGACAGCCCTTCAATATCGTTAATATCGATAAGGAGTTCAGGGTTCGAAAGCCGAAGGCTGAGAGAGGCCAGCAAGCTTTGCCCGCCCGCAAGCAAACGCGCTTGGTCCTCATGTTCTTCAAGCAGTGCAAGAGCGTGTGCCAGGGAGGTTGCTTTTGCATATTTGAAATCCGGAAATTTCATTTTTCATTCTCGATCCACTGTGGCCCACCGGAGGTAGGAGTCTTCTGAATGGTAGACAAAAATATATTAATATACAATAATCGATTTTTTGTAGAATGTACGATTTTGGCGCCTGAGGAGAAAAGAACCAATGACAACGTCCGTTCCAATGCAGGGTATTATCGACAAGTCCAGGACCATGCTGGGCTTGCGACTATATGTAATTCGAACGACGCCGACTGGCGATTTGGATGATGTTATCAAAAATGTACCAGAGCACCTGGCGTATCAAATCGAAATTGAGAAACGAGGAATACTATTCGCAGCGGGGCCAGTTTGGCAGGAGGAATCAGGGGAATGGAGAGGCGAAGGTTTGGTTGTCGTGCGCGCCAAAAACCAAATGGAAGCTGAAGAGATCGCAAATGCGGACCCTATGCACAAGTGCGGCGCGCGCCGATTTTCAATTGAACCTTGGTTGATTAACGAAGGTGGGTTCAAGTTGGCTGTATCTTTTTCGGACCAAAAGTTCGCAATTCAATAAAAATCTATTTTACTTGAAAAATAGATTTTTAAGTGCTAGTGAGTCGTTAACGAGTTACAAATGGAGAAAGCAAATGGCATTTGACGTTGGAGGTGTTTTATTAGATCGCCCGTTCAAAATCCGACGTTTGGGGCATTTCGGTTTTAATGTCGAAGACTTGGAAATCGCGCGGCAGTTCTACGCAGATTTGCTTGGTCTGAAGGTATCGGATCCGATTGATTTTGCGCCGCGAAATTCTCACATTGATTTCACGGGGATTGATCAGACTGTTGGTTATTTCATGCGCCACGGAAGCGACCACCATTCATTTGCGATATTTCCCAAAGGTGCTCTGAACCGTATGATGGGCGATACCGTTCCCGATGATATGACAGTAAATCAGGTTTCCTGGCACGTCGGTACAATGAATGAAGTGTTTGTTGGCAACGATTGGCTGGCAGAAAAAGGCCTGGCAATCCCAAGGATTGGCCGGGATTCTCCGGGTTCAAATTGGCACACATACCCTGCAGGTCCGGAAGGCTTCCTCAATGAACTTTATGCGGGAATGGAGCAGGTAGGTTGGGATGGTTATTCCAAACCGGCAGGCATGTCTCACGCCTTCGAAGAGCCGCCGCATTTGCCCTACAAATCCGAATATACTGAACTTCACGAGGATGAAGCCAAGGGTAATTCGCCGGTAAATGGTTGGCGCCATATAGAGAAAACGCCGTTCAATCATGATGTTGAAGGTTTGATGCTTCCACAACCATTCAAGATCATTAAAGCCGGCCCGGCAAGATTGTTTACCGACGACATGGACGCGGCAGTCCCATTCTATCGCGACACTTTGGGTCTGCATCTGACAGAAGTGGTCAAATATCAGGGGTACGACTGCTATTTCTTCCGGGCCAATACGGAGCACCACGCTTTGGCATTGTATCCGGTCGAGCTCCGCAAAGTTTTGGGCGTAACCGACAAGAAATGTCTGTCATTCGGTTTTCAACTCTGCAGCTATCGACAGTTGAAGGACGCCGTCGCGTTTATGAGTGACAATGGATACGAGCCCATTGATTTGCCACCAGAGCTGATGCCTGGGATGGATTACACTGTCTATTTTCGTGATCCCGACGGGCATTTGGTTCAGCTGTACAGCTATATGGCACAGGTCGCAGCCGATGGCACTTTGAGCGCCGGCAAGACCCGACAGGTACAAGTTCCGTGGCCAGAGGCAATAGACCCACTACCCGATGAGTACCACGGCGAAGTTTTTCTTGGCCCGTTGGCCTAAGACCGGCAGCAAAACACCGCAGCGCCAAACGTAAACAAACACCAAACTCCAGAGGACGAAAAATGTCGTTTCGGATATTGAATTACTGTGTGTCGTCAAGCGACGAAGTCAAACCCGGCCTATTGGTTGATGGCAGGGTTCACGACCTTGCAAGTCTCGTGAACGAAAGAGATGGCATAGATGCCAGCAGTACGTTTTCGCTGTTTCAAAATTGGGAAAAATCTCAAGCGGTTCTGACGCGCTTGGCGAATTCGGTATCTGGCAACGATGGAATGGACTTAGCAGATATCATTTTAAAATCGCCGCTCAATTATCCGGGCGCGATTTTCTGTACCGCTGCGAATTACAGCGACCATGTTGAAGAGATGAACCACGGTTACAAGTTTAACCGGGAAGGGTTCCGTCCATACTTTTTTCTCAAGGCACCACCAAGCCGCGCAATCGCGCATCCGAACGAAAAAATCGCCATTCTGAGCCATACGAAAAAGTTGGACTGGGAAGCGGAGCTGGCGTTTGTCATCGGCAAGCGGGCCAAAGACGTTTCTGTTGAAAACGCCATGGATTATGTGGCCGGCTTCACGATCATCAACGACTTGTCAGCACGGGATCATCTGTTTCGTGACGACTGGAAGCAGTTCAAGACCGATTGGTTCGGGCAAAAGTGTTTTGACAAATCCGTACCGATGGGACCGTGGATTGTACCGTCGAGCGATCTTCAGGATTTGAGTGATTTGCGTATCCGCCTGTGGTTAAACGACGAACTGCGCCAGGACACCGGCACACGTTTCATGATCTTTAGCATAGCTGAACAAATCGAAGCACTATCCAAGCAAGTGACCCTCGAGCCGGGTGATGTCGTGGCCACGGGTACTGGCTCTGGCGTAGGCGGAAAACTTGACGGGCAAGAGCAACGTTTCTTGAAAGCAGGGGACAGGCTGAAAATTGAAATCGAAGGCATCGGTGTGCTTGAAAACAGCTTTGTCTGACCTTTCAAGCATTTGATCCAACAAAGGAAATCAATCAAATGACCAAAGCAATGGTAATCAGTGAAACAGGCGGGCCGGACGTGCTGACCTGGACAGATGTTGATGTCGCTGAACCAGGTCCCGGTGAAGCGCGGGTTCGTAACACGGCGATCGGGTTGAATTTCATCGACACCTATTTTCGGCAAGGGATATTCCCGCTGCCCAAAATGCCGGGTGTTATCGGCGCCGAAGCTGCCGCCGTTGTTGTTTCCGTCGGCGAGGGAGTGGACTATCTCTCTGTTGGTGACCGTGTTGTTTATTCCGCAGGCTTTGGATCCTACTCTGAAGAGCGGGTGATTGCGGCTGACCGTTTGGTCCCCATTCCCGATGCGATAGACGACGTAACAGCCGCTGGCAGTTTTTCAAAAGGCACGACGGCTGAGTTTTTGCTGCTGCGTGCCTGGCCAAAGCAACTGGAAAAAGGCGACAGGATACTTGTACAAGCCGCCGCCGGTGGTGTCGGATCGATATTGTGCCAATGGGCAACGCACCTGGGAGCAGAAGTTATTGGAACGGCGGGTTCTGCCGCAAAAGTCGAGACAGCCAAGCAAAATGGTTGCACCCAAGTCATTGATTACTCTTCCGAGAACTTTGTTGAAAGGGTCAAGGAAATCACCGAGGGGGCTGGGGTTCCCGTGGTGTTTGACGCAGTTGGCAAAGACACTTTTGAAGGCTCGCTGGATTGTCTGAGCCCACGCGGCTTCATGATTAGTTTTGGCACGGCTTCGGGTCCACCACCGATGGTTGATCCGACGCAACTTATGATGAAGGGCTCGCTCTATGTAACCCGCGCCAGCCTGCTGCATTATAATGCCAGCCGGGCTGATCTGACTGCCAGCGCAAATGCGTTGTTTGATGTCATGGCAAAAGGTGCAGTCAAGATAAACATTGGTGCCACATACGCGCTGAAAGATGCAGCTCAAGCCCATATGGATCTGGCAGCGAGAAAACTATCGGGATCAACCGTTCTGCTGCCCTGAGCTGAAACTACACTCCATAAAAGGAATTCACATATGACTAAAGCAATTGTTCTTCACGAACTTGGTGGCCCGGAAGTCTTGAAATGGGAAGACTTTCCTCTGGCGACGCCGGGTGATGACGAATCCGTGGTTCGCCACACCGCTGTCGGCCTAAATTTTATCGACACGTATCACCGCAAAGGCGAATTTCCGCTGCCGAGCCTTCCTGCGGTGGTTGGTATCGAAGGTGCCGGTATTGTTGAGGAAATTGGCAAAAACGTAACGGAAGTGAAGCCGGGCGATCGGGTTGCTTACACGGCTGGCATCGGCTCTTACGCGGAAAAGCGCGTTGTTAAATCGGACCGGCTGGTTCGCATCCCGGATGGGATTTCCGACGTTGATGCAGCTGGCATTATCTCGAAAGGGATGACGGCAGAATCCATGATGCGCCGTTGTTACAGTGTAAAGGAGGGTGACACAGTTCTAATCCATGCAGCCGCCGGCGGTATGGGACTGATCATGTCCGCGTGGTGCAAACATCTGGGCGCAACTGTTATTGGAACGATGAGCACACCAGCAAAGGCGGAACTGGCAAGAAATGCTGGCTGTGATCACACGATCCTTTATTCCAGTGAAGATTTTGTAGAGTGCGTAAAGGATATTACAAACGGTGCCTTGTGCGACGTTGTTTATGATTCTGTGGGTGCGACAACCTTCTTGCCGTCGGTTTCCTGTGTAAAGCGTCGTGGAACGCTGGTAAATTTCGGAACGTCATCCGGGCCGGTTCCGGATCTCGACATGGGTTTGGCCTATCGCGCCGGTTCAATCTATGTGACGCGCGCCAGCGTGATTGACTACACAATTACACGGGATGAAGTGGTCGAAAGTTCAACCGCTTTGTGGGATGTGATCAAGGCTGGCGGGCTAAGCGTGAACGTAAATCAAACCTACGCATTAAAAGATGCGGCACAGGCTCATCAGGACCTGGAAGACCGGAAAACGACCGGATCGACGGTCCTAATTCCATAAGTCCAGTAATTTGCAGCACCTTGGGGAAATATGTTCAATAAATATAATCGATTTTACTAAGAAAATCGGTTATACAGATATAAGACTATAAAACCAAGATTCGAAATTCGCGAAATGCGATATGATCAGGGAGTGAGAAAGTGGAAGTCAGCAACAAACGTTCGACATGCGCAAAGCCCAATAACCTGCGTGGATCAATCTTTTCGGCGCTTTTGAGTGCGTCAATAGCGCTTGGAGCAACAGCGGCCTCTGGAGAGACAATCAATCTGTCTTTGGCTGCCGGACAGTCTAACCGACTGTTGCCCGTAAAATTGATGCAAGAGTTCTTTGCACCCGAAGTTGATGTACGGATTGCTGCAGCGGGGCTGGACATCAAAATTGAATGGACCCATGCCTACGCGGGAGCTTTGTGTCAGCCTACTAAGTGCATTTTTGCCGCCCAAGACGGCATCGTGGATATTGCGTATATTCCGACATTGTTCCACCCGGACAAATTGCCGTTGGATCAGGTTAGCTTTATGACGCCGTTCCTGACCAACGACATTCAAACCGTTGTGGATGTTGTCGACGAGATGTACACGCAAATTCCGGAAATGACTGCCCAATGGGACACTTACAACCAGGTACGTTTGTCGGGCCTTGGCATTGATACCTATCAACTGCTGACGACCTCGCCGATAGAGTCGATTGAAGACGCAAAGGGCCGCAAGTTTGGTACAGCCGGTGCAGCGTTAAGCTGGATGCGCGGTACGGGTGCCGTGCCTGTTCAAAGCAACATGATGGAATATTATAACAACACGAAATCAGGAGTTTATGACGGTTTTATTGTATTCCCAAGCGCATATATTCCGTTCAAATACACCGAGGTAGCACCCTACGTGAACCAGTTTGACTTTGGCGCGCAAAGCTCTTCTGCGCTGACGATGAACAAGGATGTATTTGAAAGTTTGTCACCTGAGTTGCAAACGATTCTGCGCGACGTTGCTGGTGAATACGCCAGAAAATCGAACGCCGCTACGCAGGGGTGGTCTGCCAAAAGCCTAGCCATTCTTGACGGCATGCCCGAGGTAACGCTGGTCACGATTTCCGATGAGGAAAAGCAGCGCTGGGCCAAAGCAATGCCAAACATTGCTCAGGAATGGGCCGCTCAAGCTGAGGCCAGTGGGTATCCCGGTAACAAGGTACTGTCTGCCTTTATGGACGGTATTAGAGCCAAAGGCATTTCACCGGTTCGGAACTGGGATAGCGAATAACGAAACGCAGCGGTCTCGCCCCGAAGACAATTTTCCGGGCGGGACTTCTCATACTTCGGAAAAGAGCCATGGACAAATCACTGTTTGCTAAGCTGACGCTTATTCTGAACGCACTTGGTGCAATCGGCATTTTGCTGATGGTCCTGTTTATCAATCTGGACGTTTTTGGACGGACAGTTTTCAATGCTCCTTTGCCCGGCGTGACTGAATTCATCGGCCTTGCGATCGTTGCCGTCGTTTGGCTTCAGGCCGCAAGTACGTTGAGAAATCACCGGTTTATTCGGTCGGATGTATTGAGTTCGGTGATCGACCGAAAATTTCCGCGCTTTGGGAGCGCCCTACGGGTTTTGTTTAACCTGATTGGGTTTTCTGTTTGCGCTGCCATTTTGCGGTTCAGCGTTACACCCACTATCAACGCCTACGAACGAGGGTACTACAAAGGGACTTTTGGTGTTTTCACCATTCCGGTTTGGCCCGTGAAAGTCATCATATTCATCGGTTGCGCGACCTTGGCCATCCAGTTTCTTTTGCATGCCTACCAAGATTTCAAATTGGTCTTCAAATCAGTAGACAGCGAGACAATCTCATGACCAATTTCGAGATTGGACTTTATTCCATCGTTGCGGTTCTGATCATCATCCAAACCGGCCTTCACATTGCGATGGCGATGATGGTGGTCTCCTTTGTCGCCGTCTGGGGGATGAAAGGCAGCGTCGTCGCCGGCAAATTGTTAGCTTTGGCTGCCGCCGAAAAGATTGCTTCCTACGGGTTCGGCGTGATCCCGCTTTTTGTGATGATGGGCTTGCTGGTGGCAGCAGGCGATATTGGCAAAGATACATTTTACGCCGCCAGTCGTTTGCTTCACCGGCTTAAAGGCGGGTTGGCGATTTCCACGGTTGGGGCCAACGCGGTATTTGCGGCCGTCACGGGGTCTTCAATAGCCTCCGCTTCTGTTTTCACCAAGGTCGCAGTGCCCGAAATGGTGCGGCACAACTATAACCCGCGTTTTGCCGTTGGCGTGGTGGCCGGATCATCTGTGTTGGGTATGCTTATTCCGCCCAGTATGTTGATGATCATTTATGGGATCGTCACAGAGACCTCGATCGGGGATCTCTTTATCGCCGGCATCATTCCCGGTGTCCTGCTGGCGCTTGCCTTCATTTTGCTCATTCTTGTTATGGCGGTGCGTAGCCCTCACAAAGTCTGGAAAAACAGAATGACACCATCGTTGACGATGTTGTTCCTGAAGACGAAAGTATGTTCTCAGTCTGGATGAAACTGATTCCGATTGGGTTGCTGATGGGGCTGGTTGTCGGTGGCATTTACGGTGGATTGTTTACGCCGACCGAAGCTGGCGGTGTTGGTACTCTGGGCGCGCTGATAATCGGTTTAGTACGGGGTAAACTCAATCTCAGGAAACTTTGGGGCGTCGCCATTGAAACGGGCTATGTCACGGCCGCCATTTGCTTTTTGCTGATTGCGGCCCAGCTCTATGCGACGATGCTGGCGATGTCAGGCGTACCCAGCCAGACAGCCGCAATGATATCCGAGGCAAATTACAGTTATTTTGTGATCATACTTGGTTACGTGATTTTGGTTTTGATCCTCGGCACTTTTCTCGAATCTGTATCCATCATGCTGATCGTACTGCCGTTTGTTGTCCCCCTGATCGATGCTTTCGGCGCAGACCTCGTCTGGTTTGGTATCGTCACGGTTTTGGCCTGTGAAGTCGGGCTTTTGACCCCGCCGCTGGGCCTTGCGTGTTTTGTGATCAAGACAAACCTCGATGACGATCGCATCCAATTGAAAGACATCTTTGCTGGTGCCATTCCGTTCATGGCCGTGATGCTGATTGTCCTGGCGGCAATCATTATCTTCCCGCAGCTTTCATTGGCGCTGTTGTAACCGGCTTTTCGATACTCCCTTCCACGCGTTCAGGAGAACAGGATGCAAGACTTTCAGGATATCCTCTATTCCATCGATGACTACGTTGCGACCATCATGATCAACCGTCCCAAGGTTCTGAACGCATGGACCCAAGTGACAATGGACGAGATCGTTGCTGCGGTAAAACTGGCTGAAAATGATCCCCTTGTCGGCGTAATTGTTCTGACAGGGGTCGGCGAGCGTGGGTTTTGCGTTGGCGGCGACGTCAACTGGGAAGCCAAAGGCGGGCTGGAACCGGGTTCTTACCGTTTTGAAATGGCCCACGCCATTATAGATTGCCCGAAACCTGTTATTGCGCGTGTAAACGGCTATGCCATCGGCGGTGGCAATCACCTGGCCTATTTCTGCGACATCACAATCGCGGCTGACCACGCCATCTTTGGCCAAAACGGCCCTCGCGTCGGGTCTCCAGCTGCCGGATACATGGTTTCACATTCTGCAAATATCCTGGGCCACAAACGGGCACGCGAATTGTGGTTGCTTTGCCGCAAATACACAGCCGCACAGATGATGGACTGGGGCTTGGTAAATGCCGTTGTTCCAATGACTGATCTTGACACCGAAGTCCGTAAATGGGCCGACGAAATGTTATCACTCAGCCCGACCTGCCTGAAGGTCATCAAAGGATCCATGCGCCAGCAAATGGCTGACATTCTGGATCAGGAAATGATCCCCGTCGTCGAAAAACTTGCACCGGGATATTTCAAAACAGGCGAGCAAAAAGAGGGCTCTAGCGCCTTCCTCGAAAAACGCAAACCCGATTTCAGCGCCTATCGCTAACCCCGAATTATGTCAGTCTTCGCCGATAAATTGGATACGCCATGAACAAGCCGCTTTGGACGCCAACACCCGAACAGATTAAAAACGCGACAATCACAAAGTTTACGGCCCATGCCAATCGTGAATGGGGCCTTTCAATGGAAGCCTATCGTGATTTGCACCAGTGGAGCGTGGATCACAGCGCGCAGTTTTGGGCGAGCCTGTGGACTTTTGACGGCGTTATCGGTGATCTCGGCCCAAAGCCTTGGTTGATTGACGGTGACAAATTGCCGGGCGCTCAGTTTTTTCCGGGTGCCAAACTGAATTATGCAGAATGTCTGCTCAAGCGACGCGATGACGCGCCGGCAATTATTTACTGCGGAGAAAATGGCAAGAATGGTCAGTTGAGCTTTCGTGAGCTCTACCAGCAAGTGTCGTGTGTGGCCCAGGCCCTCAAAGCCAGCGGGGTGGAACAGGGTGATCGAGTCTGTGGTTATTTGCCAAATATTGCAGAGACCGTGATCGCGATGATTGCAACTACAAGTCTTGGTGCAATCTGGTCGTCAACTTCATCTGATTTTGGCGTTCAGGGCGTGATCGATCGTTTCTCTCAGGTTGAGCCCAAAGTTTTGTTTTTTGCAGACGGGTATCAATATAACGGCAAGCCTTATTCGGTCATGGACAAAATCCCAGGTATTCTTGAAAAGCTTCCAACTGTCGAAAAAACCATCATGATCAGATATTTATCTGGTGACACGCCGACAGAAGGTGTTGCTGGAAATTGCGAAGACTGGGACAGCTACTTGTCCGATTATAACCCACAAGAAATTACGTTCGAGCGCTTTCCATTCGCGCACCCAATCTTCATTCTGTTTTCCTCCGGCACAACGGGAAAACCCAAGTGTATTATCCACGGGGCGGGCGGATCACTGCTTACCCACATTCGCGAACACGTTCTTCACGGTGACGGCAAACCACTGGATCGCGTCTTTGGGTTCACCACTTGCGGTTGGATGATGTGGAATTGGCTGGTGTCCGCGTTGGCCAGCGAAATTACCATAATTCTCTACGATGGTTCTCCCTTTTATCCCAAAAAAGACGTGATGTTCGACATGGTCGACGAGACTAAAATGAACGTCTGGCAAGTGGGTGCGAAATACCTCGATGCCTGCCGGAAAGAAGGCCTCAATCCACGCGAAACCCATAACCTCGCAAGCTTACAGGCAATTAATGCTACCGGATCCGTTCTTGTTTCCGAGTGCTTCGATTACATCTATGAAAGCATCAAACCAACGGTCCGCCTGTCGTCGGTTTCCGGCGGCACCGATATCTGTGGGTGTTTCGTGATGGGCAGTCCTACACTGCCGATCTACCGCGGCGAAATCCCATGCAAGGCTCTTGGAATGAATGCCGATGTGTTCGACGATCTGGGAAATCCAGTTGTTGGTGAACGTGGCGAATTGGTTTGCACGAATTCTTTTCCTTCTATGCCTGTCGGGTTTTGGGGCGATGATGGCACAAAGTATCAAAGCGCCTATTTTGATCGGTTTCCGAATATTTGGTGTCATGGGGATTTTGCAGAAATCAAAACGCACGACCAGGCAGACGGTATGGTTATCCATGGCCGTTCCGACACCATCCTGAACCCTGGCGGTGTGCGCATCGGCACAGCCGAGATTTACCGGGAAACAGATCGAGTGTCTGAGATAACGGACGCTTGCGTGATCGCCCAAACTTGGGATGACGATGTGCGCATCGTCTTGTTTGTCACTTTACAGGACGGGCTGACTTTGGATGGCGACCTAACAAAGAAAATAAAAACATCTATCCGGACAAATGCAACTCCTCGCCATGTTCCAGCGAAGATCATTCAGGTCACGGATATTCCACGGACGGCAACCGGCAAGATTGTAGAGATTGCGGTTCGCGATGTGGTGCATGGCATTACCGTCAAAAACAAGGATTCCCTCGCAAACCCAGCCTCGCTGTCACAGTTTGAAAACCTCCCGGAATTGGCCACTTAAAGCAATGATTGAACAAGCCTTTCAAATCAACTGCGGTCCCTGTGCAGTCACCACCCAACGAATTTGGAATTCGCGTTCAGCTCGGGTCTCTGGAAGAGAGCGTTGTTTATGGGACTAAATTCTGAACAAATTGATATTGCCGCTAATGCGCTGGCCAGCGCATGGCGCACAAGAGAGCCTTTAAATGGGTTCCCGTCAGACTGCGCACCTAAAGATATCGAAGACGGCTACCGAATTCAAAACCGTTTGCTGGAGATTCTGAAGGAGCCAATTGCCGGGTGGAAGCTCGGTGTGACCAGCAAAGAAGCGATGGAGCGTTGCCAGTTGTCGGCACCGATCATGGGAAGCATTTGGAAGGAAACAACTCGGCTTGAGGGCCAAAATTTTCAGTTTGATTGGTTCATGAAGCCTATGGTGGAAATTGAGTTGGCTGTGCTTCTTAAACGTGATTTTGGTGAAGTATCCGCGGTTGGCGAAGCGTGGAACGAAGACGAGATTATCGATGGGATCGAAACAGCGTTCCTGACTATCGAGTTGGCGGATTGCCGTTTTGCCGACCCGACCGCGATGGGATGGCCTTCGGTTATTTCCGACAATTCAATGACAGGCGCATTTGTTGTCGGGCCGGAAGTCCATCACTTTGCACAAAAAGAACCGGGGTCGATCTCAGTCAAGCTGAATGGCGAAGAAATCGCTTCTGCTCAACATGACAAGATGCCGTTCTCTATTGCCACGGCCGTTACCTTTTTGGCGAATTCGTCGCACTTCATTGGGGATTCACTCAAAAAAGGCCAATTGATATCAACGGGCTCTTTGATTGTTCCTGCGCCAATTACCACGGCTGGTGTCTTAAGTGTTGAATGTACTGGCTACGGTGATGCCGCTGTCGAGTTGGTTTGAATCGAAAAAGGGAGGCTTGTCATGCGCATCGGTACACCGAGAGAGTTATTTGCGGGCGAGGACCGGGTTGGGATGACGCCTGAGTCTGCGGTTTTGCTGCAAAAGCTTGGTTATGATTGTGTTATCGAAACGGGAGCTGGCGCTGGTGCGCGGTTTTCTGACAAGGATTACAAAGACGCGGGTGTTGAGGTGGTCAAAACCGCTGCTGCGCTTTGGAAAGCGGCGGATGTGGTGGCTAAAGTGCGCCCGCCCGAAGACGTTGAGCTGGAACGTTTGCGCAAAGGGCAGACGCTGGTCAGCTTTTTCTATCCGGCGCAGAACGAAAAGATGATGAAGGCGGCCAACAAAAAGGGCGCGCATGTCATTGCGATGGATATGGTGCCGCGCATCAGCCGGGCGCAGAAAATGGATGCGCTGTCATCGATGGCCAATATCGCTGGCTATCGCGCGGCGATCGAAGCGGGCAACAATTTTGGCCGGTTCTTCACTGGACAAGTAACAGCTGCAGGTAAAGTTCCCCCGGCAAAAGTGTTGGTTGTTGGGGCCGGTGTGGCTGGTCTCGCGTCGATTGGGACTGCCACGTCGCTGGGCGCGATGACCTTCGCTTTTGATGTGCGTCCGGAAGTGGCGGAGCAGATTGAATCGATGGGGGCGGAGTTCGTTTACCTCGACTTTGAAGAGGCGCAGACTGATGGGGCCGCAACTGGTGGCTATGCCGCGCCGTCCAGCCCCGAATTCCGCGAGAAACAGCTGGAGAAATTCCGCGAACTGGCTCCGGATATGGATATCGTGATTACGACTGCGCTGATCCCGGGGCGCGATGCGCCGAAACTCTGGACCGAAGATATGGTGCAGGCGATGAAACCCGGATCGGTGATTGTCGATCTGGCCGCGGAGCGCGGTGGCAACTGTGATCTGACGGTGCCGGACGAAAAGATCGTTACCGACAATGGCGTGACCATCATCGGCTATACCGATTTCCCGAGCCGGATGGCGGCGCAATCCTCGACGCTTTATGCCAATAACATCCGCCATATGATGACAGATCTGACGCCGGAAAAAGACGGTCAGGTTAATCACGACATGGAAGACGATGTGATCCGCGGCGCCACGGTGACGTTCAAGGGCAAAATCACCTTCCCGCCGCCGCCGCCGAAAATCCAGGCGATTGCGGTGCAGAAACCAAAAGAGCCGCAACCCACAGCCGAAGAAAAGCGCGCCACCGAGATTGCTGCGTTCCAGAATGCCACCAAGCAGCAGGGAATCCTGCTCGGCGTCGGGGCGCTGCTGATGATTCTGATCGGGGCCTATGCGCCTGCCAGCTTCATGCAGCATTTCATCGTGTTTGCGCTGGCGGTTTTTGTTGGCTTTCAAGTGATTTGGGGCGTTGCCCACGCGCTGCACACGCCGTTGATGGCGGTCACCAACGCCATTTCCGGCATCGTAATCGTTGGTGCGTTGTTGCAAATCGGATCAAGCAGTTGGCTGGTGGTGTTTCTGGCCACGATTTCGGTGCTGATTGCCACCATCAACGTGGTGGGCGGCTTTTTGGTGACACGGCGGATGCTCGCCATGTTCCAGAAATCTTAGGGGAGCAGGGGCATGTCATCAGGTATCGTTTCCGCAGCGTATATCGCTGCATCTGTCCTCTTCATCCTGTCGCTTGGCGGGCTGAGCAATCAGGAAAAAGCCAAACGTGCTGTTTGGTATGGCATCATCGGCATGGGCGTGGCGATATTTGCCACCGTGTTCGGACCCGGCATCAGTAATTACTGGCTGTTGATTCCCGCGATGGGTGCGGGCGCGTATCTGGGGTATGAAGTTGCGCGCCGGGTCGAGATGACCGAGATGCCGCAACTGGTGGCAGCGCTGCACAGTTTTGTCGGTCTGGCAGCGGTGTTTATCGGGCTGAACGCGCAGTTTGAGCTGAGTTCGGTGACAGCGATGAAAGAGGCTGGCGAAAGCCTTGCTGATCTGGCCGGGTTTTCCGAGAAGCTGGCCCATAAGAACAGCGTCGAAATAGCCATCCTAAAGGTCGAGGTGTTTCTGGGCATCTTCATCGGTGCCATCACTTTCACCGGTTCGGTTGTTGCCTTTGGCAAACTGGCGGGCAAAATTAGCGGCTTGCCAGAAAAACTGCCCGGCGGCCATGCGCTGAACGCGGGCGCGTTGGCACTGTGTCTGATTCTTGGGTTGATGTATTTCGGCGGTTCTGGCGTCTGGACCATGATCTTTGTGACGATCATCGCCGGCTTTATCGGCTGGCATCTGATCATGGGCATCGGCGGGGCTGATATGCCGGTCGTTGTCTCGATGCTCAACAGCTATTCCGGCTGGGCGGCGGCGGCCATCGGCTTTACGCTGGGCAACGACCTGTTGATCGTGACTGGTGCTCTGGTTGGCTCCTCGGGTGCGATCCTGAGCTACATCATGTGTCGCGCGATGAACCGCAATTTTGTCAGCGTGATCCTGGGCGGCTTTGGCGGAACAACCGGACCGGCAATGGAAGTCGAAGGCGAACAAATTGCGATCGAGGCCGAAGGAGTTGGTGCGGCACTCGACGACGCGGACAGCGTTATCATCGTGCCCGGTTACGGCATGGCTGTGGCCCAGGCGCAGCAATCCGTGTCTGAGCTAACGCGGCGTCTGCGCGACAAGGGCAAAACCGTGCGCTTTGGTATCCACCCGGTTGCCGGTCGCTTGCCGGGACATATGAATGTGCTGTTGGCCGAAGCCCGTGTACCCTATGACATCGTTCTGGCAATGGACGAGATCAACGACGATTTTTCCAGCACTGATGTGGTGATGATCATCGGCTCCAATGACATCGTAAATCCGGCAGCACAGGATGATCCCAACTCGCCCATCGCCGGTATGCCGGTGCTGGAGGTGTGGAAAGCCAAACAGGTGTTTGTGTCCAAACGGGGCCAGGGCACTGGGTATTCCGGCATCGAAAACCCACTGTTTTACAAGGAAAACACCCGCATGTATTACGGCGATGCCAAAGACAGCATCGACAAGCTGCTCACGACTATCGGTTAACGTCTATAGCTGGGCAGTATCCAAAGGGATGAATATGACCGACCAACCGCCGACTTCCAGCCCGGTTATTAGAACTATTGCGATGCCCGCGGATACAAATTCTGCTGGCGATATTTTTGGCGGTTGGCTTATGGCGCAGATGGATCAGGCCGCAGGCAGTCGCGCCGTCTACACCTCAAAAGGCAGATGCGCAACGGTTATGGTGAATGGCATGAGATTCCATCGACCGGTAAAAGTTGGCGACGAAGTTTCTCTTTTCGCCGATGTTCGTTCGATCGGCAATTCATCCATGCACATTCATGTGGAGGCATGGCGGCGAGAACGGCACTCGGAAGACAGTCAGAAAGTGACCTGCGCCGAGTTTGTATTTGTAGCGCTAGATAGCGCGGGAAAACCGCGGTCCGTTCTTCAAAACGGCGAAAGTGCACCTTAAGCCTTTCCCGCCAAATTGCTTTGTTGCACCCTGGTAGAGCAGACCTTTTTTTACTGCCTATAAACGACAAACCGGGCGGCCAAAGGCAGAATTACGCCGCCGTGCGCCGCTCGATCAACCTTGCATAAATCGACGCACCGACGGGCAGGATATCTTCGTCCAGCACAAAACCATCGTTATGCAAAGGTATGTTGCCGCCGTGCCCAACCGTACAATAGGCCCCGGGAATGACACGCAACATATCAGCAAAATCTTCAGAGCCAGTACGCACGTTTCTAGTCTCGGATACGTTTTCGTCACCGACTATTTCCGATGCTACGTCAAGCATGACCTGACTGAGCGTTTCGTCATTCACCAAGACGTCGAATATTTCCCTGTTTTCCAGTTCAATCTCCACGCCATAGGCCGAAGCCATCCCTGCAATCAAATCCTGGACTCTCTGACGAACCATATCGGCGGTTTTCAGGTTAAAATACCGCATCGTTCCCGAAATCGTGCATTCCGAAGGGATCACATTATACGCTGCGCCAGAATGGATTTGTGTTACCGAAAATACGATTGGGTCGGTTGGAGATACATTCCGGCTGACAATCGTCTGTAGCTGGCCAACAAGCGCCGATGCTATAACGATGGGGTCTTTTGACATGTGGGGCATCGCGGCGTGTGATCCGTAGGCCCGGATATGAATGTCAAAGAAATCTGCACCAGCCATAGCCTCACCGGGTTTGACGCCAACTTTATTCGGTTTACCAATTGGATTGTTATGCATGCCGTAAATTTCATCGCAGGGGAACCGCTCAAACAGTCTGTCTGCCAGCATGGCTCGCGCTCCACCGAGCCCTTCTTCGGCCGGTTGGAAGATGAAAACAGCAGTTCCGGAAAAATCGCGCGTTTCTGCCAGATAGCGGGCTGCTCCCAGCAGCATGGTTGTGTGTGCGTCGTGGCCGCAGGCGTGCATCACGCCCGGGTTCTTGGACGCAAAAGGCAGGTTCGATTTTTCCTCAATTGGCAATGCGTCCATATCAGCCCGCAATCCGATCGTACGGCCCGATGAATTTCCCTTTAGAACACCTACAACGCCAGTTTTCCCAATGCCAGTGTGCGTCTCGATACCCCACTTTTGCAATAGATCCGCTACAATGCCGGATGTCCGCACCTCTTCCATGCCCAATTCAGGGTTCTCGTGAAAGTCCCGGCGAATGGCAATCAAGTCATTTGAAAAATCGGCGATACGACTAATTGTGGGCATCATTTTCCTTTTTGGAAGCAATTCGAGTGTCTTTTCAAAGCTCGCCGGCCGTTGCTGGATTGGTCGTTTGTGCAAGGTGAATGTGCAGTAAAACTAACCTAAATCATCCCGAGTAGTAAATGATTCCAACGTCAATTGTTGCATATTCCGTCTGACGGTATTGTCACGTCATTCTGCCGTCATTTGAAGGATATGAGACTTGTAGAAAAGCAGCGTTATTGAGCATGCCTTAGATCAGCTTCAAGCATCACCCACGCCGTCTAGTTCTATTGCCGGTACAATCTGAACTTTCGCGAAGTTAAAACGATGCTGATGGAACGTGGGGTCGACTTGTCATGTGAAACGATCCCGCGTTGGGTCAGAAAGTTTGGCCCAACCATCCAGTGTTGCTTCGAGATCGCGACAAGAAACTCGGTCATCTGTGAGCGACACATGAACCGATAGTCATTGTGATGATAGCGATCGACCGCGTGCTCGACACCAGCTATTGGCGCTTCGTTTGAGCGCCATTAAGTTAATTATCACCTTTTCCCAGCCATCGTCGAATTTAGTGTGCCTCAAACGCAATAAAATCTCGTTAAGCTCATGAAGTTGTTACGTTTTCTTCGCGTCACTGTTGCTGTTTGGGCCCGGTTGCTCTAACTTGGTTGCGCCTTAATCGACATCTTGTGCCGATGTATGGCCCTGGGTTCGGATGTCAGTTGCAGGGTGAAATGCCGGGCATGGTCCGCAGGCGTCATCCGGAAGGGTCCATCGCATTCCATGTGGAACGCGTGGTTTCAGTTTAACTGGAGCTACAGCCGTTCTTTTGGTGTGTCTGCTCCTCAAACAAAGGAGCCTCGAGATGGCCCAACTTAACATTGACTACAAACCAATTGGTGCGCTGACACCCCGTGCGCGCAACCCGCGTACTCACAATGAAGCGCAGATCAAACAGCTGATGCGTTCAATCGAGCATTTCGGCTTTACCAACCCTGTGCTGATTGATGGCGCGGGTGGCATTATTGCCGGGCATGGCCGGTTCGAGGCCGCGAAGCGTCTCGGGTGGAAATCTGTGCCGCCAATATGCCTGGCGGATATGTCTGAGGCCGACATCCGCGCTTATGTGATCGCCGACAACTGCCTGGCGGAAAACCCATTGGGCGAGATGAGTTTGATGTCGACTTGATTTGCTTCTGCGCGGCCGTGTCTCTGGGCGTCTCCCCTGCGCGGCTGAAAGCCGCTGTCGGCAAACGCCTCCCCTGGACTTCTTAACCACCGGAAGCGTCATCGCGATCTCGAAGAAGTCTTGGCGAGTCTTTGCGCAAAAGAACATTAGATGCGACCAGGAAAAAACTTGAAAGAGTCATGACCCTTGCGGAAGTCCACCGGCTTAGTTGCCAAAAATATTTGCACTCTATGCGCGGGGCGGATCATAAAGCCGCCGCGATCTCGGCAATGCGGTCAGCAAAGGTGCCCGCATCCAGCCAGATCGTCACGACCCCTTTGTAATATCCTTTGTGGCGGCATCGGCGACTCTTCAATGGGCGGGCGCATCCGTAACTCCCGATGTACTCCCACGGCGATCTCCTCTGCAAGTCTACAATGCCGAGGGACTCGCAGAAACAACCGCCGCGCGGAAGGTGGGGTCTAAACCGCGGTTACTTTAATTCTCATACCCGATTCACATCAATTTCAGTCATTGCTTTAGCTATCGGAGGTTTCGACGGGTTCTTCACAATGGATTTGAGCAATCTTACTATTGACTCCCAATCTATCCCGCTAATCCGGTTATGACGTGCCTCGCTTAATCGCTTAACTTCAACTTCGAGCAAATTGACATGCTCTTGCAAAATATTGCCGAGACCGTTGGAAACATCAATTTCCCCGGAAAGACGGTCAACAACTCGGCGAAAATCAAGTAAGTTCGAGCCATTCTCCTCCCTAGACAGCAAAAACTCTCGTAGGATTCTCTTTACTGTGGCGTCGAAACTTTGCTTGCGCGCCCTCTCTTGGCTGATTTCGACCATCCCGTTCAATTTAGAAAAAACTGAATACATGCGTTTGATCAAGATTCCCTGATCAATCGTCTGCTTTTCACATTTGAATTTGAGTTCCAAATCTTGGACAACATGATGCAAAACAGCAATCTTGTCGTACTCTTCTTGCAGCCCGTCTGTCGCGTTACAAATCTCTCGAATGTAGGCAACGTTTCCCAAAGAGGACTTTGATAGCTTTACTCGGGACTTAAATTCGGTAGTTTTCGACACCTCTTCATACCATTCCTCAACATGGCTTTTAAATGCCTTTAGGTACAAACGTCGTGGAACGATATCCTCTATAGTTTCAATGATCTGGCCAGAAAAACATTTGTCAATTTCACTATCAAGAACGAGGACAGCATCCTTGTCCACCAACTTTTTACACCCACTTTTTTCTCCTACAATTTCCTTTGCTACATCCTGACCAGCCAAGTCTCCGTCTACCATTACCACTGTCGCCGGAATCGGCTCATCTCTCCACTGCGAAGACGCCAGAATCTTTGAAATTTTATTCACGGACTCAGCCGAAATCACAGATATTGCATTCAAATCCAGTACTTTTTCCATTGAATCTGGTTCAGAAAGTAGACGAACCATCTCACTTACAAAGTACTGATCCGTCAAACCCTCAAGAACCAAGTTCGTGCTGCCCATGAATAACGTCTGCGCGCAGTCAATTCCAAGTGCTGAGCGAACAGGCTCATACCGGCGCGCGCTCGCGCGCCCTGTAAACTGGGTTCCCTCCTCTGCGGCTTCCTTTCGAACCACCCTAATACGCTGTGGAAAGTTCTTGTTAATTAGGAAAGGCGAATGTGTTGTGTAGATAAGTTGAGAGCTTCGTGAAACTGAGCTATGCCCCACCAAGGCTTCAAACAAGTTTAGAAGGCTTTTCTGGCCATTGATGGACAGAAAAGAATCCGGCTCGTCCATTATGAGAAAAGAACCCCGAATTCGATCTGTCTTTTCGAGTGCTTTTGCCTGAATTAGGTAACTTAAAAAATACCGAAGTCCTGAGCTTCTCTCACTGAACGTGTACGTTCCGTTGGTTTTGTCTGATATGTTGAAATAGAGCGTCCCTTCTTGAAAGGCTAACTCCAATTTTATTATGTCGTCTTGGGTCCAAAGAGCCGATAAATGGAGCTCCTCATTTATTCGGACATTCCAATCATCGACAAAAGACTGAATAAAGCCACGCTGATTTGCAGGCTGATCCAAAATCAAATTCAAAACTTCAGGATCGGACCCCAATATTTCAACCAGCAATGTTGCTGCTAGTCGAGCATCGTCAGAGGAATTGCTTTCACTTTGCGTTCGACGCTGTTTTAACTTGCTCAGGGCGTTAAATAGATCGGGAGGGATCGGCTGATTGGCGGCTGCAATTTTCCAGTTGTCAACGGCCGCCGCGATCAGCGATAATTGTTGGGGATCTTTCGGAACATACTTGCCGGAGGTTTCAGGGTTCTTAATAACCGCCATCAACTCTGCGAGTTCAATATTGTCAGGCAATCCTGCATTCGCGTTAATAAATTGCACCCTGGGCATTAGCTCTCGTATTGCGATCAATTCTGGCGCGGTCAGCAACTTAGATTGGTCTTCTATAAAGATACGAGCCTCAATATCGGCATTTTTCCCTCCTAAAACAAAAGCTACCGGCGTGCCTGGCTCAACTTCACCCATGTCAATGGAGTCAGTAAATCGTTTGACCTCATCAGTTGTTTCGAGCGTAAATTGAACACCAATGTTGGGCAATGTAGTCTTTTCTATGTCGGGTATAGAACGATAACGGCATATATCCGTTATGGAAAATGGCTCACCATTTGGTCCGTTGCCGCTGAGGACTTTGCACAATGCGTCTAGTAGATGAGATTTCCCGGACTCGTTCCCCCCTACGATAGTAGTGATGTCTGATTCAACAGGAATTTCAATGAACGGAAAGTCCTCGGCAAACTTCTCAGTGACTTCAAGTGAGTTCCAAGGACGGCTCAACTTCGAATTTCGGTCTGGATCTTCGAAAAGGTAGCGAATGTTAAATGACTTATACCATCTGAGTAGAATCTTCTCAATTTTCATAAATCTCTCGCCTTTCGACAATGCAAGCTTCGATTACTTTCTTCGTCGATTTGAATGTATACCGACGTCAGTCGGTAGTCATTCAGTTTGATGCGATCAAACATGTTACTAGGCGCGGGTACTAGACGAATGGGAGCGCTTCTACAACTTCCACAGGCCCCACGGTGCGCACAGCGGAAAGACGCCTTACGAAGCACACAGAGACAAGCTATAATCAACAAATAGGAAGTCTCACAAGTAACCGCACCTTACATCACAGTGATTGCAGCGCCAGCGGCGCGTCTCGACATAGATCGAGGACCGCGTTCCGAGGCGTGGGAGGTCTTTGATAACCTGCCCGCGCCTTCCAAAGCCCACGACGCCGTAATTGCCGCAATGCAAGCAATGCGTAGTCTCATCGGCAAGAGTGGCATATATGTGGAAGTCGTGATCTTCTTCGACAACCCCAACAAGATCGTAATCGTCGAGTTGCAGTAGATTCATAAACCTTGTCTATTCACAGGGAAATGCTTCCATAAGAGCTTTATGGATGACCGTAACAGCGGGTTCGTGCCATCTTTGCGGGTTGTTTCGCATATATTGCAAGGCAACTTCATAGAGCTGATTGCCTAACGCGGCCTGTGGACTGCACGCGCCCAAAAATGTGTTAGCTTGTTCTCGCATCGCTTTCCCTCCGGTCACTCCTGACTGAATTGCGGCAGCATCGGAAGCCCAGTTCATGCCATGAATGGCTCCGGTGATATACCCAAAGCACATTGCATTTGCACCTTCGTCCTCGCTTGAACAGGCATCAAGAATAACATTTGTGCTGACTCCTTCTTGGGCATTGGCCGGCGACAGTGTTGAGCAAAACAAAGCAATCATGAACGTAAAATATTTTGGGGTTATTATCATTTTCTACCTTTCTTGGAAATTTTTTTAGTCCGCGTTAAGCAGTGGTGGGAACCCACTCATTCGATTGGGCATCAAACTCAAGGGACGTAACATGAGTACCATCACTGCCGTTCTCTGGCATGATTTTCACAACGGCCTTTCCTAAAAAACCACCGCGTGCTTTGACTCTGCTTGTCGCGTTGACAAGATCACTACACCTAATGGCTTCTTCATTCTGAAAATACAGCAAAATAAGATCAGCCATGATAAACTCCAAATGGATCCAATGTTAATATCTTCATTTTCATTCACCGGCGTCCAGCGCCGCTCTTCTCAACAAATAAATTACAATTCTCGATACAGCGCCCAATACTACCGTTCAATCATGAATTACGGAAACACAGATTAGGGAGAGCGGCATGACCGACAATTCAGAAAATCCGGAAGGTATCGGCGGTAAATTTGCACACCTGATGCCGGGGAAAATGCCAGAACTAGTACATCGGATCGGAAAAGGCGACCGCATTCCCGGAAACGAGCTTTTGGTGGCGCTTCGCGAACACGAGGATGGTACGCTGCCGGAGATATTTCTCGACTACCTCGAAAAGGCGCTTTCGGGCTGGCGGGAACAGAAACCGGGACCGGTTCCTGAACCATATTCGTACCGTATTGGCGAAAAGATCTACCTGACGTTGCTTTACTCCGGTTTCAAGGCGGTCGTGGACGGGCGCGGGGATGATCTCGAAGTTGTTGCGGAATTCGCAGCCGAGCATTTGCCAGATATTGATGCGAGCTATTCCAACTCAGAGAAAGCAGCGCAGCTGACCGCGCTTTTTTGCGGGATGCATGAAGGCAAGTGGCGGGGAATACTGAATAAAATCAGTTCACGAAAATAGCGCCGGTATTATCGTGAGTGAACCCACTCACATATATTTGCATCTTTCGGTCATCTTTAACTCGAACCGAAAGGCAATATATGAACCCAATTTCAAGGGCGACGGAGATATGTCGCCTGAATGTTGTTGAGAAAGCGATTAATGCTCTCACTCCATTCAAGAACAACCCCAGGACTCATTCGAAAAAGCAGATCCGCCAGATTGCGGACAGCCTGAAACAGTTTGGCTGGACAAATCCGGTTCTGATCGATGGCGAGGGCATGATCCTAGCTGGCCACGGCCGGGTGGAGGCGGCGAAGCTGCTTGGCCTTACTAAGGTCCCTGTCATTTGCATTGATATTATGTCCGAAGCTGAAAAGCGGGCCTATATCATCGCAGATAATCGGCTGGCAGAGAAAGCCGGCTGGGACGAGGAGCTGCTTTCGATTGAGTTACAGTTTCTGGTCGACAGTGATCTGAGCTTTGATCTGGAGCTGACCGGTTTTGACATGGGCGAAATCGATGTGCTTCTGACACCGGTTGCTTCTGCTGAAGAAGAATCGGTGGAACTGCCGGATGCTGATGTTCCGGTTGTCAGCAGGTCTGGTGATCTTTGGCTGATCGGGCGCCATCGCATCCTTTGTGGTAACGCACTGGAGGCAGGTGACTGGAGGGCTCTGATGGGCGGTGAAAAAGCGCAACTCGTGTTCACCGATCCGCCCTACAATGTTCCGATCTCGGGCCATGTTTCAGGGCTCGGCCAGGCAAAGCACCGTGAGTTCGCAATGGCATCGGGTGAGATGAGCAAAGATGGCTTCACCGCCTTTCTGCGTTCGACATTCCGGCACCTGGCTGAACACAGCGCGGATGGGGCGATTCATTTTGTCTGTATGGACTGGCGGCATTTGGGAGAAATTCTGGAGGCCGCGGAAGGTGTTTACAGCGAGCTGAAAAACCTTTGCGTCTGGGCCAAAACAAACGCGGGCATGGGCAGTTTCTACCGATCACAGCACGAACTGGTATTTGTGTTCAAATCAGGCAAGGCCGCGCATATCAACAACTTCGGTCTTGGAGAGAACGGCCGTCATCGCTCAAACCTCTGGACTTATGCAGGGGCGAATACGTTTCGGGCTGGCCGGATAGAGGATCTGGCGGCGCATCCGACGGTAAAGCCGCTGCAGATGGTATCGGATGCAATCCTGGACTGCTCGAAGCGCGGTGGTCTGGTTGTCGACGCCTTTGCCGGGTCGGGGACGATACTGATCGCCGCTGCGCGCTGTGGTCGGGTCGGGGCGGGTCTCGAAATTGACCCGGCCTATGTCGATCTGATCGTGAAACGCTTAGAAAAGGAAACCTGCGAAACAGCTGTGCATTGTGATAGCTTTGAAAGTTTTGAAGTGCTGAAGGCTGAACGTTTGAAGGAGGAACTGTGATGGTTGATGATAGAAAGGAATACGAAGTCGGCTACGGAAAACCGCCAAAGTCAGGTCAGTTTAAAAAAGGTCAGTCTGGAAATAGGAAAGGACGGCTAAAGGGTGCACGTGGACTGAAAACCGATCTAAAGGCAGAGCTCAATGAACGTGTTGCGATCACTGAGAACGGCAAAACCATTATGCGAACCAAACAGCGGATCGTCATGAAGCAGCTGGCGACAAGCGCTGCGAAGGGCGACATCCGGGCAATCTCGAAATTGATTGACTTGGTGGAGTCCATGCTTGGTGTTGAAGACGAGCCTGTAAAAGGTGCGGCTGCGCTTTCTTTGAGCGATGAAGCAATTTTGAGTGCTTACAATCAGAAATTAACACGTGAAACAGAGACTGATGATGAATGAGCGGCAAAAAATCGTCGATGCTCTTTTGCGAAGCGATTTCTTGTCGTTTCTGCAAAAGGCGTTTGAATCGGCCTCCGGGGGCGATAGTTTCGCCCCCAACTGGCACCACGAGGCTATTGCGTGGCAGCTTGATCGGATCAGAGCGGCGGACAACACGCGGCTGATCGTAACGATGCCGCCACGCTATTTGAAATCGATCACCATCTCGGTTGCCTGGGTGGCCTGGATGCTGGGGCGTGATCCGACCAAAAGATTTGTCTGTGTCAGTTATTCGTCGGATCTGTCGCAGAAACATGCCGGCGATTGCCGGGCGATCATGCAGACCAATTGGTATCGCCGGATCTTTCCAATGACAGTATTGCCGCGCGGTAGCAGTGGCGAGATGGATTTCCGGACCACAAAAGGCGGTGGACGACTGTCTACATCTGTCGGCGGGACCCTGACCGGGCGGGGTGGCGATATCATTGTCATTGATGACCCGATCAAGCCGGATGAGGCAATGTCTGAAAGCACCCGCAGAAAAGTGCTGAACTGGTATTCGAACACATTGTCCTCGCGCCTGAACGACAAATCAAAAGGTGCCATCATTCTGGTGATGCAGCGCCTGCATGAGGAGGATTTGGCCGGGCATTTGCTGGATGCTGGCGGCTGGGGACATCTAAGCCTGCCTGCGATTGCCGAAGTTGAGGAAAGTATTGCAACAGGAAACAATCGCAAGCATGTCAGAGGCGCGGGTGAAGCTCTTCATCCTTCCCGTGAATCCATTACACATCTGGAAGAGCTGAAACGGGTGATGGGGTCTGCGGTGTTCTCGGCCCAATACCAGCAGGCACCGGTGCCCGCCGAAGGTCTTTATGTGAAACGTGTCTGGCTGAAACGCTATGCTATTATTCCTGATAAGCAGTCTGGTGATCTGATCGTTCAGAGCTGGGATACCGCTTCTAAAGACGGTGTTTTCAATGACTGGTCGGTTTGCGTCACGGCACTGAAGCACAAACGCGAGGTTTTTGTGCTGGATGTGTTTCGCGAAAAGCTGAAGTTTCCGGATCTGCGGCGAAAGGTGGAAAGCCTCGCACGGCGATTCAGTATCGACGCTGTGCTCATCGAGGATGCTGCCAGTGGGGCACAACTCATTCAGCAATTGCGCGAGGATAAGCCGGATTGTGTTCCGGCACCAATCCCGGCTAAACCGGACGCGGACAAAGTCACCAGGTTTTCTGCGCAGACACCCCGTATTGAAGCGGGTGAACTGCTGCTGCCGAAAGATGCACCGTGGCTTGCTGCTTTTGAGCGCGAACTTCTTGGATTTCCGAATCTTAAGCACGATGATCAAGTTGATGCACTGACACAATTGCTGGCGTGGTCCGGGCCGCGAAAATCGAGGATCGGTATGATTGCGCCTCGACTCATCTTGCTGGATGATGCCGGCCTTATTTAATCCGAGGTCGGCACTTGCAGTAATGCAGAAGCGGGCACATCAAGGGCATCTGCAATTCTGGCAACAATGGTGATCGTTGGATTGCGGATTCCGCGCTCGACGCCGCTGACATAGGTTCGGTGCACACCGCACTCAAAAGCCAGGTCTTCCTGCGAAAAACCTTTTGATTTGCGAATGCGGCGCAAATTTGTTGCCATGACCGTGCGAATGTCCATGGCGTGAGATGGGCACTTATGCTGCCTATCAATCTACAGACTATAAGTCTCATTTAGCTTGACTTCGTCGCGCTGTGAAGCGTGACTGGGCGTATGGACACGTCTTGCGAAACACCAGCCTTTAAATTGACGAGCACACAAATTGGTAAAATTGCCGAGAACCTTGTCGCTGCACAGCTGATGATGGTGACCGGTGGGCGACTTTCTCCTTTCGGCTCTTTCGCCGACGATGACGGCACCGATTTGGTTGTGGCCGACAAGCTCACGGGACGGTTGTCGCGAATACAGGTGAAATGCCGCCAGGCCCACCGGCACAAACCACCGGGAACGTTACAGTTTGACGTCCGGACCCAGACTTTCCGCAACATGCCGGACAATTATATGCTTTATGTTGTGCTTGATCCGGAGGACGGCTTTATCTGGCGAGCGTGGATTGTTCGCGCAACCGAATTAGAAAGCATTGCTATGAATAAGAAGGGAAAACTAGTGATCGCACCCAACCCGTCCCTTTCATCTTCCGACCGCTACAGCAAATGGCGCTGCACCGATCTGGGCCAAGTCGCGGATTTACTTTTGAACGCAGGTTAGTACGTGAAATTCTCGGGGTTCTTAGTATCAGGCGGCGGGATGTTTCCCGTTAATCGAATAACTTACAGCCATGACTTCTGCCACATCAAGCCGCGTCGCGCGACATCCAGGTTCTCTCAGGGTGTCGGAGCAAGTTCACGTATCTAATTTGCTTGACTTTCGAGCACGTTAACGAGTGCTTTTTCAAAAGCGCAGTCACCTCTGCAAACAAGCGACTGATATTATTTAAATCGCATCTGATGGTCCAAGAAGTGCTTCCCGCCGGGCGGAAGTAGAGCTGAATTTCAAAAAAATTGTAGTGACGTAGCTCTGGCAAGGGTCGTCTCAACTCATCCTTACGCAACTATTATTTCCGGGCATGGCCCGCCGAACTCTTGTACTACGACGGGCGATGTCGTGAACAATGGATTTTACGGGAGTAATACAACAATTTCGGATATCTGGAGCAATTGACAGGTAGACTGGTTCATGGGTATTGTGACGGTGGAATTCACCGAACGTCCTTACAACCTTTGGGTTTACGGCCGAAATAGAAAAAAGATGTGAAACAATTCATAAACTCCTGCAATCAGAGAATAATATGAACGGTTCAGCACCGCACCAGGATTACCAATCCCCCTTTTCTTATCCCGTTTTATCCCGAGCAGATAAACTGAAGGACAATTTGAAACGGACCGCCGCCGGTTTGGCTCACGTTGGCACGGATTTCGACCAGGCAGTCCAGGCTATTTCTGGGAGGCTTTCCGATGTCGCATTGATGTCGGTTCTACCGGATCATCAACTTTTCGGATGGTTGCGCATAGCTTCCGTATTCCGTCTGAGTGCTCCGAATGACCAAACCCGCGCCGCAACGGCAGGCGCGGCGCTGGAGTTCCTGAACGAAAATATCGAAACCGCTGAATTGAAACAGGAGCTTCGCTCTGACCTTAATTGGGTCCTTGACCATACCTTGCACGAGCTGGGCCTGTCGCACGAAGGCGGATGGGTTCGGGACTGCCTTTCAGAATCGGAGCTGGCCGCGTTAAACCGCCATCTAACTAGCGATACTGCGTGTGCTGAATTCAACGCCTTAGCAACCCGTGCGGGAGTTCGCAATCAGCTCGAGAGCTTGCAGGCATTTTCAGTGCTGGCGAAAATCTCCAATTTGGACCGAAAGATCGAGGATTTATTTACGGCTGCGGAGCGCGATGGTGAAGCCGCGCTGGTTGCACGCTCGGCTCTGCGCTACGTCGCCCTTGTCGAAGACGTTGTGCCGGACAGCAGCGGACTGCTCGGTCTGCTTGACGATCTTTATGCAATTGAATGGGCCTATGCCGTCGTTGAAGAACATACGCTTGGCCTGCCGCGTCTAGCAGAGATGCTGAAGCGCTGGCCATATTTGTCCAGCTCCTACGTGATGTCGGGCGGTCGTTTGATGGATCGATTCACCCAGTATGCGCTTGGTAGTGCGAATTTGATGATGGAGAACAACGGCGGCGGTACGTTGGTCTTGCGTGATGCTGCGACCTTCAGCATTCCGGTTGCGGCCTCAACCGCGCTGCAAATCGCGTGTGATGAAGTGGGCTTGCGCGAAAGCCAAGAGTGGCCGACGGGCACAATGCTTACTCTCAGCGATGGTGTCAGGCCTACACTTCGGGTGCGGTTTGCCGGACGTGTGCGCATTGGCGCTCGACGCAAGGTCAGGCTTGAAGTGGCAAGATCAGGCTATGTCCACATTGACGAAGACCTGGAATGTTATCTGCACATCGCCCCGCGGGAATATTTAAGGCTATCGAGCGGCAATGATGTCTCGGTTTGGGTGCGAGACCTCCGTGTGGATCCCCTTAGTTTTCTATGCGGAGGAATTCAGCGAGCAGGTAGCCGTACCGCCGTCCTCTTGGTCGCACCCCGTTCGCTTGTCGATTTGTACCTGCCTGAACTCTATTGCCGGGGTCAACCGTTTTCAGCCCTTTTGGGAGCGACCTGGGTCAAATCGTCCGGTGAAGAAGAGCTGCTTGCATCAAGTGTCAGTGATCGCCCGGCAATTTATGCCTGCGCTGCGCCTGAAACTGCGTTTGACTTGATTTTGGAACCTCCAGACAATGTAATCTCGTGGAAGGTCATTGTTCACGGCGGCGGAGCTGCTGCTCGATTGCGGGCGGCCTTACGTTCGGCCGGGGTTCTGGATATTCCCTTGGTTGCGCTGGCAGACCTGTCGGAAAGATCCGAAGCCGATACCCTTGATGTATGCCTGGCTGAGGATCTCGACGTCCTACCATGCTCTGATCGGATGCGCGGCTTCAGTGCCCCTGATCTTTTAACACGGGCACTGGCCCGACAGACAAATCATTGGGTTGCCAACACCCGCGTACATTTGGTTTCGGTTCCTGAACTGGAAGCTCTCGAGAAGGCGGTTGCATCGATGCAGATTGAAACCGATAGCGACCCGTTGTTGGTATCTTTGAACGCGATGCTTCGTCACTTCTTGATGGATGCCGGACGGCTTCCTATAGCTGCCTCACATTCAAACGCGCAGCTCTACATCCGTGCGGGTGCACTTGCTCACCACGCCGGGATGCTGGCTCAATACGACGATTGTGCGGCCGTCATCTCAGCGCTTATGGAAAAGGTCGCATCAGACGGACTTTCGTATCCGGATTTGTTGCCTGCGATACTCGATCGAGGGCGGTCTGACCCGGTGATGGGGAATATCGCGGTTCTGGCCGGGTCACAAGCTGAGGCTGAGTCAAATCTGAGTATTCTGCGTGAACACGGAAGTGAAGCAGTTTCGATCACAGCGCAAGATGCCTTTCTCTACGCGCCATTTGAACGGTTGATTGTTCCTGGATGGTATCGCGCAGACAATGCGTCGACTGATGATATCAGCACCGGCAACAGTGACGGACATACATTTGCTTCCCTTCCAGCAAAACTGGCTTGAACGAACAATGGATGCGTCGCGCAAACGCGAAACACGAATAGAGCATTTATCGCGCAAGTTTGAGCAGGAGCAGGATGTCCCCGGTCGCCGTAAAAATCACGGTCCGGCGTGGCCGACCCGACAAAGTCCCGTTGATGCAATGCCCCCGCATCAACCTGAACCTAAGTTGGAAATCGACGACATCCCCACCCCTGATGTGATCGGATTCACGGATTGGGTTCACAAAGTGGACAACCCTGCAGACGAATGTGAAGGAATTCCGGTGGTTCTTGAAGAACCTGGTAAGATCGCCTTGTTGCCGCCGCACGGACAGATTGCCGTGATCCCTGAGGGTCAACGTTCAGGTCGGTCCGCCGAAGCAGAGCTCCTGAGGCCAGTGGCCGAACTCCGCCCAGGGTCTGTATTTGCTATGATCGAGGGCACGCATCGCGATCTTCTGGACGAGTTTGTCGATATCTTCATTGATCGGCCCGAAGAACAGCGCGCATTGTCGAATAGCTGGAGACTTCCACTTCAGATCGCCTTAGAGGCTGGGCCTGTCGAATGGCGTGCGGTTCAGAACCGCTTGCTGGCCCATGGGCTGAAGCGAAGCGAAATGACCTATCGAAACTGGGCAAACGGCATCACAATCGCCCCCAGGAATTACCCAGAAGTCATTCCTTTGCTGGCAAAGGTTGTCGGCGACCCGGTTCTGGAGAAAAACTGCGATGACGTTGTCAGGTCTATTAAGGCGATTTATCGCGCCAGGGGAGAGGCGGCTGACTTGCTGATTGAGGAGATTTTCTCCGGCAAGATTGATTGGGTTGCAATGCGGATCAGAACCAGAGTGGGTGACTCTGAAGTCATAGTTGAACTGCATCGTGTGATGTCTGTCGGTGTGCCAATTCCCTGTTCACGGCAATATCTCGGAAGGGTGCATTCAATTTTTTCAATTAGGGAACCGATGCAAGGGGCCGAAAATTGACAATCATGATCCCGCCTGTGTGTAGCCCAATGGCGACCGGCAGCGAGCGACAGATCTTCGACATTATCCGGGACGCCCCTAATACCGAATCCTACTCCTGTTTCCATTCTCTCGGAATCGCGCGACATGAGCGCAAGGAATATGCCGAAAGCGATTTTGTTCTGCTCGGGCCAAGGGGAATGTTCTGTATCGAAGTTAAAGGTGGAGTGGTGAAACGCGAGAACGGGATATGGAAGATCGGCTCGGGCGTACGTAGCTATACTTCGACAGAGGGCCCGTTTGCGCAATCTCAAAGCGCCCGCTGGGCACTGAAAACCTGGCTTGAGGCGACATGTGGCCTGCCAGTGTGGAAGGACATGCTGGTTGGGTGGGGCGTGGCATTCCCGAACATCATCTTTGACGAACGCGACCCCTCATGGGATGTCGATGTGATCTATGACTTGCGCGATACAGAAGTGCCGTTTCTTGCATATCTCAATCGGCTGGAAAACTACTTTACTGACCGGAAGCGGTTAACCGGCAAAAGGGTTCCCCTACCCATGTCATCCAATCGAGTAAAGGAGTATTCCGCCGCCTTACGACCGGATTTCGACGTTGGCCTCACCCTTCGCGGTCTTATGATCGAAAGCCGTCGCGAGATCGAATCCCTGAGCACGGATCAGTACCGGGTACTCGACTATACGCTGGATGAACATAACCCTCGACTTCTGTGTGCGGGCGGACCCGGGACAGGAAAGACTATCGTCGCGCTCGAAGCCTCGCGCCGGTTGTCAAAACGTGGTCTCCAGGTGCTGCATCTTTGTTACAATCGTGCTTTGGCCGATGTTCTCGATCGGCAGATGCAGGCCGAAGGGGCAAAATTCAGGGTTGAAACCCCGCATGGATTCCTAGGCCGGATAATTACCCAGGCCGGCATGCGGGGTGAATTGTCGGGTATTTCAGAAGCGGATTCCCCAAATACTTTGTACGAAACCGGCTATCCGAGGGTTTTTGAGGATGCCTGCACGGAGTTGTTAGAAGAAGGGGTGCTGCCGCAATACGATGTCTTGGTAATCGATGAAGCCCAGGATGTACTGACTAAGGATTTCCTGACGTGCCTCGGGCTTGTCCTTGGCGGCGGAATCGAAAACGGACGCTGGACGTTGTTCCTCGATCCGGACATGCAGTCGAATGTTTACAACCGTTTCGACGCGGAGTTGGTTGAAACAATGCAGGGATACAATTCCATTTCCACCACATTGTTTGAGAATTTTCGCAATCCCGAACGTGTCGTGCGAGAAGCCTACGCTCTGGTCAGAAAAACGCCTCCTCATTGCCGCAGAAAGATCGACTCCAGAGTGGAATTTAAACCGGTTACGGGTGAGCGCGATGCGGGCCGCAAGTTGCGCGCGTTGTTGGTCGAATTGATCCGAGATGGAATACAGCCGGTCGACA
The DNA here is from genome assembly GCA_965237555.1 of Amylibacter sp. GTDB lineage: Bacteria > Pseudomonadota > Alphaproteobacteria > Rhodobacterales > Rhodobacteraceae > Amylibacter. The sequence continues at coordinate 2,257,277 of OZ250147.1, read as the reverse complement.
TCGCACTGCTGTCTTTTCGCAAGAAGGGCGACCGGCTGTTCGATCGTTATCCCCCGGACGTCGGCAAGCCATTGGTGCCGGCAGTTGAGGCCGGCCAGGCGCAGGATGCCTTTGTTGCAGCTACGGTTTCAGGATATAAAGGCTTGGAATCGGAAATTGTCATTTTGACCGACCTTCCTGACAACTTTGAGGATGCCTGGACCATAAGTCTCCTTCTGGTGGCGCTGACCCGGACGCGCACCAAAGCTTTTGTACTTGCTAGCGATAGATTCCTTCTTGAACGTACCAAAAGATTGACGATGGCATGACAGAGAACCCCAACGATCACGTGGCGTTTCGAAAAGGCATGGTTGATGATTTGGTATCCAAACTGTTTGGCCCTGCAAATTCAGCCGATACTGGTTACCTGAGGATCGACCCGCTCCAACAATATGCAACTGGCGTCTTATTTCCGCAGCGCGTTCCGCAGGCAGCGCTGGAAGATCTCGGCGAGACGCTGCACGAAGATAGCGAAGATGCCTTCGAAGACGATAATGAATCAAACATGGGCGACAATTCAAAAACTAGCGCGCCTGCTGAAGGTGTTTCGGATGTGGCCGAGCCCCTGAATCTCGCCAACGAATTCAGCCCGTCTGCGCTCGGCCTCTCGTTCCGACTGGATCGCGGTGCGGAACTGATTTTTACCGTTAGATGCGCTACCTACGGTCGAGCCGATGACCCGGAGACCCCGGGACGAAAGGGCTGGCAACGAGAACCCGCAGAACAGGAAGTTAAACTCCGGATCGCCACGATCGGTCGCCATGATCCGATTTCGATTTCGACCATTCGCGGACGGTTGTCGTTGCGGGTCGTGACACGAGAAGACACGGAAGACAAAAACATTGTCTCGGCGATGCTCGTAAACGACTCGCCGCTTACCGAGGGAAAGCCGAAATCGGAGGAATGTTTTTTTCAAGCCTCAATCGAGGTGCGGGCGCGTTCGGGGAGCCGGATCTTTCACCAGATCGACCGAACCTTCGGAAATGTCGGGGATAGCGAACTTGAAGAACTGGACCTTTTGTTCCGCCATCGCCGCGCTTTTGCACTTGGTCACGGTACGGCGACGGATTGGAACCGGGACGAACGACTTTCAATGCAAGGCCGCACAGACATGCTGCGGACCCGGGCCTTGCCGCAATACGAAGTGAAACCGGTGCGGCCCCGCGAACATAGTTATGCAAAAAATGCAGCGTTTGATTTTTCTATGGGATTTCTTTTCGACGGCGGTGGCGCCGCCGACCCGGTCACGTCGATCACAGAAAAACTGGATCAGCTTGCAAATGACTACGCGATTTGGATCGAGGAAAGAGCGCAGGAGGAGATTCCGAAGGAAGTTAGCGATGCATCGGCGCGAAATTTGGGAAAATGCCGGGAATGCCTTGACCGGATCCGCCGTGGCGTGGATCTGTTACGAAAGGATCCCGAGGCGATGCTGGCATTTCGGTTGATGAACAAGACGATGTTCACACAGCAGTTCCATTCGCGGCTTCAACCGAGACAAACGGACGACGACTTTCCCGGTGAAGCAGGGGACGGGTACGGTAACAAATGGCGACCTTTTCAACTGGGATTCATCCTGATGAACCTTTGTTCCACCGGGGACGAGAACAATCCCGAACGCGATAAGGTCGACTTGATCTGGTTTCCGACAGGAGGTGGTAAAACAGAGGCGTATCTGGGTCTGGCGGCTTATGCAATCCTGTTGCGCAGGCTCCGCGGTGAAGGGGCCGGTACAACGGTTCTGATGCGGTATACGCTGAGATTGCTTACGTCGCAGCAATTTGACCGTGCATCGGCGATGATTCTCGCGCTGGAAATGCTGCGGCAGGACCAGACGTTGGGTGCTAATCTCGGCAAGGAACCGATCTCAATCGGATTGTGGGTCGGGCAGAGTCTGACCCCGAACAAACGAGAACAGGCCCGCACAAAGCTGCGCGAACTTCAGAAAGACAATCGGGCGAGCAACCCATTTCAGTTGCTTCAGTGCCCCTGGTGTCGCACCGATTTGACCGATCTTGCAAAGGGCTATCGTGAAGCGAGGAATGCAGCGGGAGATCGCACCGTCGTCTTTCGCTGTCCCGAACCCAGATGTCGTTTCGGGGGCGACGATGCCAACCTTCCGGTTGTCGTGATTGATGAGGATATTTTTGAAACGCCGCCCACACTCGTCATCGGCACGGTCGATAAATTTGCCCAGATCGCCTGGGAAGATCGCACCCGGCGGTTGTTTGGCATCGGAACCGATAACGCGCCGCCTGCGCTCATCATTCAGGACGAGCTTCACTTGATATCCGGCCCGCTCGGCACCATGGTCGGGCTTTATGAGGCGGCTATCGACCGGCTGTGTTCGCAGGGTGGCGTACGACCGAAGATTGTCGCCTCCACAGCTACAATCCGGCGGGCGGGCGAACAGTGCCGCGCGCTCTACGACCGGAAATGTTTTGAGTTTCCGCCGCAAGGAAACCGGGCGGGCGACAGCTATTTCGCATTTGAAGACTCAGACGCGCCGGGACGCCTCTATGTCGGGTTTCTGGGGAACGCCTTGTCGTCGCACCAGACTGCGCTGGTTCGGTCTACGGCACCGTTGCTGCAATACCCGAACCGTTTCGACGCCTCCGATGATAGCCTCGCACCTCTTATTGATCCCTATGGCACACTGGTCTGGTACTTCAACACTTTGCGCGAACTTGGACACGCAGCAACGCTGTGCGTCGGTGATATCCCGGAGTACCTGAAACAACTCTGTCGGCAGGATGGGATTGCTCCAGTGGACCGCAGGATGCTTTACGACCCTTCAGAACTGACCAGCCGACGAACAGCGCATGAGATTCCGCGAATCCTGAAACAGCTCGAGGTGCCCTGGCGACGGGGAGCGAAAAAACCCGCTCCGATTGACATCCTTTTGGCTACTAACATGATTGCGGTTGGAGTAGATGTGCCGCGTCTAGGGCTAATGCTTGTCAGCGGTCAGCCCAAGGGGACGTCTGAGTATATTCAGGCCACATCCCGCGTCGGGCGCGAACATCCGGGACTTGTCGTCGTCGTTTATACGCAAACTAAAAACCGCGACCGGTCCCACTACGAACGTTTTATTGCTTACCATCAAAGCCTTTACCGTTTTGTTGAACCGACTAGTGTGACGCCGTTCTCACCCCAAGCCCGGGAACGGGGAATGCGCGGCTTGCTGGTCGCGCTCGCACGCCAGCTTGCGGGGTTTGAAAATCCGTCAGACGTCGGCCGCAGCAGGCTGAACGGGTTGGAGGTTGAGATCGATGCCCTTCTTGATCGTATCCGGTCAGTTGACGGCGGTGAATACGCGGATGCAGAACACGAAATCGACGATTGGCTGAAGTTCTGGAAAAAATACATGCCAGCAACCTGGGGAAGAATGGGCGGTACGGTTAGCGAGAGCACCCTGATGTACCCTTTCGGTGCAATCCCGGACCCGGAGTTTCAGGATGACGCCTGGCCGGTTCCGACCTCGATGCGCAATGTTGACGGCACTTCGACGGCTATGGTTCTCAACACCTATCCCGACCCCACGGAGACAGATAATGCGCAATGAGTTCAGAACCTCTCAGGGCATTGTACCCTTCGGTGTCGGCGCTATCGTCGATTTTGTTGACGATACACTGATGATGGCGGGGCTTGACGCCTGGCCAACCGAGGTGAATTCGAGCAATCAAGCGTTGCAAGAGGCCTGTCGCGTAATTGATGGGCGCCTTGCCGGACGTCTCAGTATAACAATGGGTCGCAGGATTACGCATTTCCTGTCGCCTGCTTTGGCACCGGAAATCGGACGTTTCACTGGATCGCCCCGAATGGATCGCGACCTAATGCCGTTTGTGCGATTTCCCAACTGGTACTATTGCCCGCGCTGCCGGTGCATGAAACATATTGCCTGGAATACGCGATCGGGTGCGGAACAGTTACGTTGCGACAACCCGAACAGGCTCAGGGCGGGTGGGGCGCAGCCCTGCGACAAGCTCTACAAGAAGCGCCGCCCTAAACTTATTCCGGTACGTTTTGTGGTGGCTTGCGAAGCGGGACATATCGCCGATTTTCCCTGGGATGCATGGGCGCACCGGGGGGTAGACTGCGCGGAAGGACATCCGGAACTCTATTTCACATCGACCACGTTGCCGGGCGTTGCAGGTATTCAGATTGAATGCCGCAAATGCTGTGCGCGCCGGTCCCTTGCCGGCGCGTTCAAACGAGAGGAGCTTTCAAAGATCAAACCCGACGGTTGCAACGGTCAGCGCCCCTGGTTCGGCCCGAGCGGTGATGAGGTTTGCACAGAAGACCTTCAAACAATCCAGCGTGGGGCGTCAAACGCCTACTTCGCCGATATTGCCAGATCGATCCTGATACCGCCGCATTCGACCAAGATCCATCAGGTTCTGGAAAACCAGAAAATCCGTGACCTGATAGAAAGCTGGCTGCCTGATCTCCACCGACCTTCTCTTAAGGTGCTGGCCGAGTATAACCGGATTGATCCCGAAGATTTCATAGCCGCAGTTGAGGATCGTTATGTCAAAGACGCAGGTGGGCAAAGCGGTGCGGCGGCTGACGAAACGTCGTATCGGCGGCAGGAATTCGATGCGTTTGCAGGCCCAAGACCACCACAGGAAGAACGCCGGGATTTTGATCTTCGTTCGATCGACGTTTCTGAATACGGAACCTGGTTTGCCAAGCATTTTGAGGCCGTGGCATTGGTTCCAAGGTTGCGTGAAACTCGCGTTCTGACAGGTTTCAGCCGGTTGATTCCGCCGGGCGCGAACCGCCACCCGGCTGCTCAGCTTGCGTTGGGGAAAACAAACTGGCTTCCCGGTGTTTCTGTCCGGGGAGAGGGTATTTTTTTGCGGTTCCGTCGCGAGCGGCTGAATGATTGGGCACAAAATGCGCAGGTCTGCGCGCGTATTGAACGAATCCGCCAAAACCTTGCGGGCGTCCCTGAGCGATCCCGGCGTTTTCACGACTCGCCCACGCCGAAGCTGATCATGATTCACACAATGTCTCACCTTCTGATCCGTCAGCTGGCTTTTGAATGCGGTTATGACGCATCAAGCATTCAGGAACGGCTTTATGTATCGACCGAACCGGACGGAATGGCCGGCGTGCTTCTTTATACCGCCAGCGGAGATTCGGAGGGCACATTGGGTGGGCTGGTCCGTCGCGGAAAACCAGACTTCCTCGAAGCAACCATTCGTGCTGCGCTTGTCAATGCGGATATCTGCTCATCTGATCCTCTGTGTATTGAAAGCGAGGGGCAAGGGCTCAGTTCGCTCAATCTGGCTGCCTGTCACGCCTGTTCGCTGCTGCCCGAAACCAGTTGCGAGATGAGCAACATGCTTCTCGACCGCGGGCTGGTGACAGGATTGCCCGATGACCCGGAGGTCGGTTATTTCGTCCGTTGAACGGCCCGAAATAGGCGACGACGAACGGTGGTCGGGTCGCGGAGTTCACAGGACCAGATCACTAACGGCTTCCAGCCTTGGTCGCATAGCTCCTCTTGCGCCCGGGCATCCCTCTCGACATTCGCCAAGAGCTTCTTCGTCCAAAATGCGCGCCTCGTTTTTGGGATTGTGGCGCGGCTACACCCCTCATGGCGATGCCAGAAACAGCCATGAACGAACAAAGCAATGCGGTATTTCGGAAACACAATGTCGGGCGATCCCGGAAGGTCACGGCGGTGCAACCGAAATCGTAAACCCATGCCGAATGCAATCGACCGCACAATTTTTTCCGGGGTTGTATTCTTGTTCCGCACGCGACGCATTTCTTCTCGCTTACGAGGCGAAGGTTCCGGGTCAGAAATCTTGACAGCTTCAGCCATTGATACAAGCTTTAACGATTGCATCTCGCAAGGGTACTAGGAGTCGTCTTGCCATCAGCGGTGGAACCGCGTTTCCGATTTGTTTTCCGGCGGCCGTTAAGCCGCCTTCAAAGACGAACCAGTCGGGAAAACTCTGAAGTCTGGCGGCCTGACGAACAGTGATTCCGTGTGGCTCGGTTGGGTGTACGAACCTACCTTTGGAGGGGTTGATGCAGGCGGTGGTGATCGTCGGGGCTGGTTTTGCCGGGTCAATCCGCCCGTAAACATCCTTGTGACCGTTGTGGTTTTGGTGACAGGGAAGAACTCGGCCAGACTCCCGCCGCGATCCGCCGTTGATCGGCGTGCGTTTGAATACCTCAGCAAGCGCCTTACCGTGGCGCATGTGGATGTGGTTGGGGTCATCTTCAGGCGGGGCTTCAAATGCCGGTTTTGCGGGGGCAACTTCAGTATCCTCAAACGGTGGGAATGCTGGTTCACCCACGCCCGAAAGTGTATCAATACCCAGAAGGAATACCCGCTTCCGACGCTGAGGGACACCGTAGTTCTGCGCGTCACAGATGAACGGCGATTTCAGATTGTAACCAGCCGAAACGGCCGCCTCTTGGAAAGCTGACAGATATGCTGCGTGCCTGGGCCATAAAAGGCCGGGAACATTCTCGACCAGAAACAATTTCGGGCGCAGGAGGCGCACAATTTCGAAGTAACGCAGGATCAGTGCATTGCGCTCGTCCCCGACACCGGAATCCTTTATCCGATGGGTTGAAAACCCCTGACACGGTGGCCCTCCGACAACAATATCGCAACCGGTTGCCACCGTCTTCAGTTCATCAATGTCAAAGTTCAGGATGTCCGCCTCAATCAGCTTTCGGTGACCCCGCTGCACGTCAGAAAAATTGCGCCTGTAAGTCGCACAGGCATGCCTGTCATTGTCCACAGCGGCGAGTACAGACATGCCCGCGAGTACAGACATGCCCGCAAGTTCCGCCCCGAGAGAAAACCCTCCGGCTCCACAAAACAGATCGACCACGGTCGGCACATGCACCTTTTGGTCAACGGATCGGATTTTTTCCAAACGAGTCATCAAATTATCTGTCGTCGAATACGCCGTACGGGACGCGGGTTTAGGTTTGCATCAGTTGGCCACTGTCAACTACGAGTGTCAACCAATCCGGCCCCTGATACCAGAGCATTCGCGTTTAAACCTGTATCGCGGCTCCGATCATATCAAGCATGGAATTATTACTCCATCCGACTTTAGTGATCTTACGGCGCCGTCAGAATATATCCAAACACCTGAAAGTAAATGGATATTTGGTTCACTCGATCTGCGCAGAGACCACGCCACTCGGCAAGAGTAGTGGCACGGTTCAGTCTGATATTGTGTCGGCTGTAGAGGTGGAGTTCTTGATTGAAAAGGTTGTGGACGAAGGAATGAACAGCGGCAAATTTCTGCAAACATCGCATCCGCCGAAAACGCAACATGGCCCGTTCGCGTCGTCGAAACGGCAAGTGGGGTTTTTCAGCTGTCTGTTGTCAGACAAGGTGGCCCATCGTGGGGTTGGCTGGGTGTTGAGTGGCAAGGTTGAAACGGCGATTTGACCGGGGAACCAGTTTAGATCAGTTAGTTCAGGCAGAGATCAGGTCCGTAAATGCCTCACAATTAGCCGGTTCCCGACCTTTGTCTGAACTTCCCTGGGAAAGGAAGCCTGTGTCGAGCCATGGATGAGAAAGCACGCGATGAGATTTCGGAGCGGTTTGCAGATTTGACGGTATTGTTGGAGGATGCCGCCACAATTGCAGTGGAAGGGCAATCAAAACGTCTGTCATTAAGTTCTGTTGCCAGCCAAATTGAACAGGCTTGGCCGAAGGTGATAGCGAGTGTTGGCGTGCTTGCGGCAATCGAACGGAAACTCGAGACGCATCGTCGACACTGACCCTTATCTGCCGGACAGGCAAAAGGTCTGTCTCATCAGATCACTTCTGCGGGAAGGTCTCACGATTTTGCAGATCGCAGAGCAACGGCTGGAAAGTTCGGAAAAAGACTGGAGTTTGATGACCCCACATTCAACTGGACTTCTGCGCCGTAGAGAGCGGTACTGTCGATATCGACACAACTGGTAGAGTGTCGCCTCCTTCGCCCCGGAAGCCGGGCTCTGCTCAGTAGCAGGGCCGGTCTGGCCCTGCCTGATGAAGAAGGAGAAAACCATGACGAACAAAGCTAACAAGAAAACCAACGGAACGGTGGCGGTACCAGTAAAACCTACCAAAGAATCGCGGGCATCGCGTCGCCCCAGGATGACTAAGAAGGCAAAGCTGATCAGCCTGCTGAGTGCAGGCAGCGGGGCCGATGTCCCCGGCCTCAGTAAGAAACTGGGCTGGCTGCCCCACTCAACCCGTGCGGCTCTGACAGGCCTCAGGAAGTCAGGCTACGAAATCCGGATGGTCAAACCCAGAAACGGCAAGCCTACACGCTATCACATTGACAGCGTACCGGCGAAGCAAAATATCTGATGGCGGGTGACGGTGATATTCAGGCGCTGATGTCGGAGTTGAGCAAACTGGAACGTTCCGGCCTCCGTGTCGCCTGGAAAGATGCCTTTGGATTGGCTCCTCCGCATCACATATCGATGATGTTCATGCGCAAGGCGTTGATTCGGGGTGAACAATGCCGCCGTTTCGGCGGGCTTTCCCCTGCGCTGAAAAGGGCACTGAAGGCAGCTGAAGACGGTAAATCACCAGGCCTTTCGGCGACAGTCACGGTAAAGCTCGGAACGCAATTGATCCGCGAATGGAACGGGCGACAGTTCAAAGTCGAGGTGAAAGAGAACGGCTTTCTTCTCGCGGGCGAGCATTTCAAATCACTGTCCGCGATCGCACTTCATATTACCGGTACCAGCTGGTCGGGCCCGCGATTTTTCGACCTGACAGGCCGGGCTTGGGCAAGCCAATGAACAGGACACGTTGCGCGATTTATACCCGCAAGTCATCTGAGGACGGTCTAGAGCAGGAATTCAATTCGCTCGATGCTCAAAGGGAGGCCTGCGCGGCTTACATCGCCAGCCAGAAAATAGAAGGCTGGGTGCAGGTGCCGGGAGCCTATGATGATGGCGGCCTGTCCGGCGGAACCCTCGAACGCTCTGGCTTGCAGCGCCTACTGGCTGACATCCGGTCGGGCAAGGTCGATCAGGTCATCGTCTATAAGATTGACCGCCTGACTCGGTCGCTGGCGGATTTTGCGAAGATCGTTGATATTCTGGATGAAGCGGGCGCGTCATTTGTGTCTGTCACGCAATCCTTCAACACCGCAACCAGCATGGGGCGCCTGACGCTGAACATGCTGCTGAGCTTTGCCCAGTTCGAACGCGAAGTCACAGCCGAGCGCATCCGAGACAAGATAGCAGCTTCTAAAAAGAAAGGTCTTTGGATGGGTGGCAATGTGCCTCTGGGTTATGAACCGGATGGCAGAACGCTGAATATCAGTGAGACGGATGCGCGGGTCATCCGATCCATCTATGATCTCTATAGCCGCCACAGGAACATCCGAAAGGCCAAGGATCATGCTGACAAACTGGGCCTGAAAACCGCAATTCGGACACTGTCGTCAGGTCGGCTGAAGGGTGGCACGCTGTTCAGCTTTGGCCACATCTATCATATCCTGACCAACCCGATCTATGCTGGCAGAATCCGTCACAAGAAAGAGGTCTATCCCGGACAGCATCCGGCGATCATTGAACCTGATACTTGGGATCAGCTACAGGACCAACTGAAGGACGCAGCCGTCCTGTCGCGCTCGGGGAAGGGACGAAACACGGAGGGTGGTAAAAAGCAGGTCTCCCTGCTGGCCGGAAAGGTAATTGACGAAACCGGCGACCGGCTGACGCCCAGCCACACCAAAACAGCAAAGGGTCGCAGGCTCCGTTACTATGTTTCTCACCGTTTGATCAGGAGTACTGGCAAGAAGGATCCGGGCGGCTGGCGGTTGCCCGGACCAGAACTTGAAAATGCTGTTGCTGAACTTGTTGCAGGACAACTGAACGGTCCAGACACTGTTGCTAACATATTGTTGGACGTCACAACGGAAGAGCTTGCCAAGTTCAGTGAGCGCTTGTCGCAACTTGGCCGGAGTACCGATACGTCAGGTTCCGACAGCCTCGCCTTCGTCAATCGCGTTGGGATTTCGCCAGGCAGGATCACGATCGCCCTTTGTGATACAGCCGTTGCTGGGTTTCTCGGCGTGTCCCCCGAGCGCATCAATGGCGACGTGATGGCTGTCAGTTCGGAGTTCCGCCACCGTAAGCGCGGTGTCGAAACCAAACTGATCCTCGCCAACTCCACATCACCTCGTGATGAGGTTCTGTTCAGAAACATCGCCCGTGCGCACCGCTATTTTGCGATGATCCTGGCCGGACAGACGTATGCAGAAATCTCCAAAGCAGAAGGCGTTTCAAGGCACCGGGTCCAGAAACTGATCAAACTGGCTTTTCTGGCTCCGGATATCGTGCGTGACGTTTATGAAGGCAACCAGCCGACAGGGCTGACAACAGAATGGCTGCTACGTCATTCCTTCCCCGCGGTCTGGCAGGATCAGCGTGAGGTGTTTAGCTCGCTTTAGAACCCTGCCGTTGCGCCAGCTGAAGAGCCATGCTGGGCGATCGACATAGCAACACGTCCCACGCAAACTGCGACCGCGCAAAACCCGTTTCCAGACTTCTTGAAGAATCTGACCAAATCGCTGCCTGTTTCGGGTCTGGGGTATCGAGACTCCCCGAAATGCCCCCGAATACACCGAAGAAAATCCGCTAATACGTAGTGTTATCAATATGTTATGTTTGCTGGCTGGGGTGGTAGGATTCGAACCTACGATCTGCGCTACCAAAAAGCGTTGCCCTACCACTAGGCCACACCCCAACTGTGTGGCGGTGTTTACCGAGAGTGTCGCTTTGCCGCAAGCTTAAAATCAATGGTTAATCGGGTTGTTTCAAACCGTTCGGCGGCCTATTTCAGGCGCATGGAGAAATTTGATGTCGTGATCTTAGGTGCCGGTGCGGCGGGTATGATGTGCGCGATCGAGGCGGGACGTCGTGGCCGCCGGGTGCTGTTGCTCGAGCATACAAAAAGCCCCGGTGAAAAGATTCGAATTTCCGGAGGCGGGCGCTGTAATTTCACCAATCTGGATATCCGACCGGAGCGGTTTCTGTCTCAAAACCAACACTTTGCCCTATCAGCCCTGTCGCGTTACACGCAATGGGATTTCATTGATCTGGTAGCCCGTCACGGCATTTCTTCTCACGAAAAAACCCTTGGGCAATTGTTCTGCGACAGCAGCGCCAGGGACATTATTCAAATGTTATTGCGGGAAATGCGGGATGCCGGTGTGACATTAAGAACCAACACCTCTGTCACTAACATATTGAAAAACAACTTCTTTGATATTTCGTGGGCCGTTGGTTCAGTCCAGGCGGACGCTGTGGTGGTTGCCACGGGTGGCAAGTCGATACCAAAGATAGGTGCGACTTCGTTTGGCTATCATCTGGCGGAACAATTTGGCTTGCCGCTGGTCGAGACACACCCTGCGTTGGTGCCGCTGACCTTTGCGCAGCAGGAGTTGGAACGCATCAAACCACTGGCCGGCGTGTCGGTTCAGGCGTCCGTTGGCGCCGGAAAAACCAGCTTTGACGAAGGGTTATTGTTCACCCACCGGGGGCTGTCCGGGCCGTCGATTTTGCAGATTTCATCCTATTGGCGTCCGGGTGAAGCACTCTCGGTTAACCTGCTGAGGAACAGCGATATTCGGGAGTTGCTTGTGAACCGGCGCAAGCTTAAGGGCCGACAAGCGCTGGTGACGGTACTTGCTGAAGCGTTGCCGCGAAAACTGGCCGAGCTGATCATTGAGGATTGTGGCCTGCAAGGCAATCTCGCGGATCAGTCAGACCGGAAATTGCGGATGCTTGCGGAACGAGTCCACAACTGGCAGGTCAGGCCCGTTGGCTCCGAAGGGTATCGTACCGCCGAAGTAACTTTGGGCGGAGTGGATACCGACGCATTGGACGCACGAACCATGCAGGCAAAATCTGTGCCGGGCTTGTACTTCATCGGCGAAGTGGTGGATGTGACCGGCTGGCTGGGGGGGGTATAATTTCCAGTGGGCCTGGAGTTCCGGCTGGGCCGCGGGGCAGGTGGTGTGAGGGGGATGTTAACCTTCCAATGGCTCAAAAAACCGGTCTGAAAACAGGTACGCAAAGGGTGTGCAATTGGTACGCAATTGAGAATGTTGTGCGGCGCTGCTGAACGGTTAACGGTTGGAACAAGAACGGGCCAAAGGCTGGTTCGAGCTCAAAGAGGACTTCATAATCAACTATCGCCACGCGGATATGGGTAATTCCGACTGGCGCCTTGCCATTTGGTACGGTTGTAATATATATTATTACTAATGTCACAGTCACGATCCATAACAACTCGCCAATCGATCCTGGATGCCGCCGTTACCGAGTTCTGGGAACACGGGTACCGAGGCGCTTCCGTCCGCGAAATCTGCGCGCGCGCCGGTACCAGCTCGAATGCGATTACTTATCACTTCGGCTCGAAGAAAAAGCTCTATCAAGAAATCCTGGATCGCTTTGCAGCGCTGTTGCTCGAACAAGCGAAAACGGCCTTCGCGGGCGAGTTGAGGTCGCAAGAGGAGTTCGAGATCCGGTTGGAAATGTTCCTGCTGCAAATTCTGGAAACCTATCTCAAGAACCGCAAGACTTTGCTGATCGCGCTTCGCGAGTTCGAGCAACTTCTGCCAGAGAATGACGAGAGCGCCATTCGCGAACTGGTCGGAATCAACCATACGCTGTCGAGTTTTATTGAGAAGGCCAAAGACCAGGGGTTCGTGCGCGAAGACGTAGATACGGGCATCGTGGCGGGCACATTGCTGGACAGGCTGCTCAACCAGGCGCAGTTCGCGCACACCCATGTACGGTTCTTTAACGTAACGTCGTTGGACCCGGAATACCGCGCCTACTGGGTGCGGGCATCGCTTGGATTGGTCCTAAACGGAATGAAACCGCGGGCGCAGCCCGCACTACAAGGGTCAAAAGGAGAAGACCATGCACATAGAACAAACAATTGAGATTGACGCGCCGATGGACCTAGTCTGGAGCAAGATCAGCAACCTTGCCGACGTGCAGAACTGGACCGAGGCGGTGGACAAGTCGTACCATCACACAGAAATAGAGCGGGGCATCGGCGCAGGCCGAACTTGCGATGTCCCGGGGTTCGGAACGATCGTTGAGAACGTCCTGGAATGGGACGAGGGAGAGAGCTTCCGTCTATCAATCGAGGGGCTTCCCTTCTTCATCAAGGAAGCAAGCGCAGGATGGCGGCTGGAAGAACTCGGTCCAAACCGCACTCGTGGGACCGCATTCGTCGACTTGAGGACCGGCTTGTGGCCGATCGGTGCACTCATGGAAAGATTTGCGCTTGGTCCGCAATTCTCCAAGACCATCAAAAGCGCCCAGCGCGAATTCAAAACCTATGTTGAGGGTGGTGTGGAGGTACCGAAAAAAGTGCAGCCTGGCCGCCCCAAAGCGGTCGCATAGCGGAAACTGCCTCAGTGTGAGAACGGGAGACAAAGGGCTGAGCCACAGACATCGCTCGGCCCACCAACGGCAGCTTTGTCCCACGCAGCAGCCGTTCCTCCACTCAATCCCCGCGAAAATGCTTCGACAGCTTCAGCCCTTGCCCCTGATAGTTCGACTTCAGATCCGCGCCATAAAGTTTATCCGGCACTTCGGCCATATGCTCATAGACCAACCGGCCTACGCTCTGGCCGTGTTCCAGCGCAAACGGGGCCTCGTGACAGCGGACTTCCAGCACGCCGCGCGCGCCTTTGCCACCTGCCGCGGCATGGCCGAAGCCGGGGTCGAAGAATCCGGCGTAATGGACGCGGAACTCACCGACCATGGCGAGATACGGGGCCATTTCGGCGGCGCAATGCGGCGGGATGTGTACGGCCTCACGGCTGACCAGAATGTAAAACGCTCCGGGGTCGAGGATAATACGGTTTTGATCGGCGGTAACGGGCTCCCAAAATTCCGCCGGGTGATAGTGGCCGATCAGATCAAGGTCGATCAGCCCAGTGTGGGGTTTGGCGCGATAGCCGACGATGCCGACTTTGCGCGGTGTCAGATCAACTGAAAACCCAAGGCCGTCGTCAATTTGCGCTGGGCCATCTACCAATCTGCTTTTGTCATGCAGGTTTTGAAGTTCTGCGTCCGTTAAAACCGCCTGACCGCGGCGAAAGCGTATTTGGTTCAATCTCATGCCGGGACGCACCAGAACCGAAAACGAGCGCGGGCTGATTTCGGCATAAAGCGGCCCGGTGTAGCCCTTTTCGATACGGTCAAATTCAACACCCTGATCGGTGATGCAACGGGTGAACAGATCAAGCCTGCCGGTGGAGCTTTTGGCATTGGCGACCGCATTCACGTCATCCGGCAGATCGAGCGATTCCATCAAAGGCACCACGTAAACGCAGCCTTTCTCCAGCACCGCGCCGTTGCGGAGATCAACCTCATGCATTTTGAAATCTTCAAGTCGCTTGTCGACCGTCGCGCCTGTACCGGTCAAGAAGGATGCACGGACCCGCCAGGCCGTGTGACCAAGACGTAAATCGAGGCTGGCAGGCTGGATCTGGCCTTCGACGGGAGGCTCAACAACTTTGATTTGCCGCGCTTCCAGCATCTGCGCTATGGACTGTGATGGCAGAACGCCGTGACCTGACATATTTTCTTGCCGCCTATAAAAAACGCCACTGATCTGAAGAACAGCGGCGTGTGATCAATTTGGTCGGGCTAGCAGGATTCGAACCTGCGACCTCTCGTCCCCCAGACGAACGCGCTACCAAACTGCGCTATAGCCCGACTTCGGCCCGTTATAGCCGCGAGTGATCGGGGTGCAAGCGCGAAACCGCCGGCGTATTGAGCCAATTTGGCCTCAGCCACGTTTGGCAACGCGCCGCATGTTGTTGCGGACCATTTTCAGGCTGTAGTAGAGCGTTTCTATTTCCTGCAAATCCTCGGCTTTATAGGTCCGGGGTGGGCTGATGGCGAAAGGTCCGGGCAACATAGTGCTGTCAGGGATGTACGCCGCAGCTTCTTCAAGTTGTTGTGCTTCTTTGAGCGGCCCAGCTTCGACCGGGGTCTCTATTTCTGTTTGCTCAGTTTCTGCGGCTACAAGTGGTTCTTCTTTGGGCCGGATTATTCGGGTCTTCTTCACCACTTTCACGGAAACCGGTTCGGCTTTCGCGGTTTTGTCATCTGGGGTGAGCTTCAGAGGATCCGGTTTTTCACTTTCTGCCGCCGCACTTTGGGCCACCGGCGCGTCCTCTTTCAAGACAACCATACTGTCAACGCCGGCCCCATGACCGCCTTGCCCCGCGTTGACCGGTGATACAACTTTTTCGTTTAGGTCGGGTGACATATCCGCGACGCGTTTGATGCCCTGGTTTTTAATAATGCGTTGCACGCCTTTGATTGTGTTGTTTTCAAAGTGCAGCAGCTTTTTGATGCCGCCCAGCAGCATCATATCGTCGGGTCGGTAATAGCGGCGTCCACCGGCGCGTTTTACCGGTTTGATCTGGGGAAAGCGGCTCTCCCAGAATCGTAAAACATAGGTCGGGGTATCGAGCCATTCCGAAACTTCGGAAATTGTCCGGAAAGCGTCGGGTGCTTTATCCATGGGTTATGGGGCCCTTCAGGACTTGTTGCCGGAGGCCACGCGATCCTTCATCAAATGTGATGGGCGGAAGGTCAAAACGCGACGCGGATGGATTGGAACCTCTTCCCCGGTCTTTGGATTACGACCAATACGTTCGGATTTATCTCGTATGCTAAAGGTGCCAAAAGATGAGATTTTTACGTTCTCACCACCAACCAGCGCGTCGGAAATATGGCCCAGAACGCTTTCAACCAGATCCGCTGATTCATTACGGGACAGCCCCACCTGGTGGAACACCGCCTCGCTAAGGTCCATACGCGTCAAAGTATTAGCACCCATCAAATGTCTCCCTGTTCTTTGTCGCAAGAGTATTTGGATTCTGATTTAGGAGTCAACCGTAACGGACTGACTATAAAGAAAAGAGCGGTATTTGCCCGTGGATTACCAGCGCAGAAGCACCGCGCCCCATGCCAATCCGCCGCCGATTGCCTCGGTCAATAGCAGTTGGTTTATCTTTATTTGCCCCGCTTTCTTGGCAACCGACAAGGCCAACGGGATCGAGGCCGCAGAGGTGTTGCCGTGGTCTTGCACGGTCACAATCACTTTTTCCATTGGCACTTTCAACTTGGCAGCGGTGCTTTTGATGATCCGCAGGTTGGCCTGATGCGGCACAACCCAATCTAGGTCCTCATGGCTCAGCCCGGCTTTTTCCAGCGCCGCGCTACCGGTCTTGGCAAGTTTGGAAACCGCGTGTTTGAAGACTTCCGGACCTTCCATCACTAGAACACCTGCGGTTTGGGTCGTTGAAACGCCGCCGTCAACATAAAGCAAATCCCGGTATTGGCCATCGGAATTCAGATCGCAAGCAAGAATACCCCGGTCTGTAGAATCGCCGGTGCCTTGCTGTGCTTCCAGCACCACAGCCCCGGCACCATCGCCAAACAGAACGCAAGTGGCGCGGTCTTTCCAATTCATAATTCGCGAAAAGGTCTCCGCGCCGATGACCAAAACTCGTGTAGCCTGTCCTGACATGATAATCGCGTTTGCATTCGCCAACGCATAGGCAAAACCTGCACAGACCGCCTGTAAGTCAAAGGCAAAACCGCCGGTCATTCCGATCGCATGCTGAACTTTTGTCGCAGTCGACGGGAACGTGTGGTCAGGGGTGGATGTTGCCAGAACGATCGCGTCGATGTCTGACGCGTCCAATGCGGCGTCCTCCAGCGCATTTTGCGCCGCCTTTGTTGCCAGATCAGAAGTTAGTTCGCCGTCTGCAGCGAAATGCCGACGTTCAATTCCGGACCGCGATCTGATCCATTCATCCGATGTGTCCAGCCATTCCAAAAACTCAGAGTTTGGAACGACGCGCTCGGGTAAATAGTGCCCGACGCCGACAGGAACTGCTCGGATGATAGTCATGTGGATCGATTGTTCTCGCTGGTGTCGTGCAGATCATCTTGGCTGTTTAACGTACCGGATGCAACACGGGCCGCCAGTTTTTCTGCGAAACCGATTTCCGCCAGTTTCACTGCCAGCTGAATTGCTGCAGCAACGCCCGTGGCATCTGATGCGCCGTGCGATTTGATCACAGTGCCGTTCAAACCCAGAAAAACGCCGCCGTTAACCCGACGGGGATCAATGCGGTGACGCAGGCGGCGCAGGGGGAAATAGGCGAAAAGTGCACCAAGGCGCGACAGCATTGAATACTTGAATGCCTCACGCATCCGTATACCGATCAACCCAACCGTGCCCTCTGCGGTTTTCAGCGCGACGTTTCCGGTGAACCCGTCGGTGACAACGACGTCGACCCGGTCTGACGGGATATCTCCACCTTCGACAAATCCGACGAATTCGTATCCGTTTGCTGTCGCGCCCGCGCTGATCAGATCATGGGCGTCGCGCAACTCTGCGCGGCCTTTGTGTTCTTCGGTGCCAACGTTCAGCAATCCGATTCGTGGGTTTTCGATGTTCAATCCGTTGCGGGCATAAGACGCCCCCATCAGCGCGTATTTGAACAAATCGTGCTCGTCGGCCCGGATGTCCGCGCCCACGTCCAGCATCACATTGAACCCCTGAGAATTCAGCGATGGCCAGAGAATAGCAATGGCTGGGCGGTTCACTCCAAGCGCTTTGCGCAGTCGAATCATCGACAGAGCCATCAATGCACCAGTGTTGCCGCAGGAAACCGCCACGGTTGCCTCGCCAGCGCGAACGGCTTCCAGAGCGCTCCACATGCTGGTGCCTTTTCCGTGCCGCATCACATGGCTTGGTTTGTCGGTCATGCCGACGGCTTGCTCAGCGTGGCGGATTTCACAGCGCTCCGCCAACCCCTTTCGCTTGGCCATCAGCGCCGTGAGCAGTTTTTCATTGCCATGGATGATGTATTTGATTTTAGGGCTTTTTTCGGCGGCAAGAGCCATGCCGCCGACAATAGCGGCAGATCCACGTTCACCGCCCATGGCGTCAACTGAAATAACTGTGTCTTTAGAATTGAGCGCGCTGATCCGATGATTTTCACTTGGCATTCCAGCTCAGCCCGCGCGCCCGGATTAAGCTGCGTCTTCGTCGAGATCAATGTCCTCGACCAGCGCCACAACTTCGCGATCCGCATAGTGACCGCAAGCACCACAAACGTGGTGCGGGCGTTTCAATTCGCCACAGCTTGGGCATTCGTTCGGATTGTCAGCAACCAGTGCATCATGCGAACGGCGATTGTTCCGGCGGGAACGGGTGATTTTATTCTGTGGGACAGCCATGTCACAACCTCAAAGATATTGGGGCTCGGCATACCCCAGCTGCACGGATCATCAACTGCTTAAGTTCATCTCGAACACAGGTAATTTCCGCCTGAATAGAAGAGCCGCGAAAATACAAAGTTTTCGCAGTTCTGCAAGTCCTTTTTAACCCCGACGGGTTTCACGGGTCCAGTTTTTCTTTCAACGCGGCAAGCGAAGCAAATGGTTTTGCATCTTCGTCAGTCATCGGAATTATTCCGGGTGCTGCAAAATCAGTTTTTACCAGAGTAGCATTGTCGGATCGGGGATAATCGGGCATCCCCAGAGCGACGACTTCCAGCGCAATCTGTTCGAGATCAATCACGTCACCGAGCGGTTCGCTTTCATCGTCAGTGTCCATTTCAACGACTGTGTCGCCGACTGGTTCTTGCCAATCGACCAGATATTTCCGCCGGACCGGTGCATCGACGCGGATTTTCATCGGGTCCAGCGTAACCACGCAGGCCTGTGTTACGGTGGCTCCGACATCTGCCTGCAGAATCCAGTTTTTGCGCCCTTCAGGCTTGATTTCACCGGTGATGCGGACTTTGCCCAAATCCAACAGCCCCAACGTCTGTTTTGCGGCGTCCAGCATTTCGGCGGTAAATACCAGTTCAAACCGGCGTTTGGCACCTGGCGGCAGATCGGACACCTTGATTTGCGATTCCAGCAGTTCCGTCCGAGTGTAATTTTGGTTCATATTCGGTTTTCGCCGCATTTTCATTGCACAATGAGAGAAGATATTTGATTGTAGAGCACGGGCAAGATATGTGGGCAAGAAGATTTACGAAGACCGAGGCGTGGGACATGCATTTTTTGCTGGCGAGCAGAGTACGGGTTGTTTTTGTGATGGGATGCTGTGCGCTGTTGATGGCGTGTTCAGCGACTTACCGGAACCATGGCTATGTGCCCAGTGACGAACAGTTGGAAAATGTCATCGTTGGAGTCGACACCCGCGGTTCGGTCGAAGACATTATTGGTCGACCGTCCAGCACCGGCGTTTTGCAGGAGGGCGGTTGGTATTATATCGCCAGCCGGGTAAAACATCGCACCTATCATCCGCCGCAAGTAGTCGAGCGCGAATTGCTGGCAATTTCTTTTGACGGCCAAGACGTTGTGTCCAATATCGAGCGGTTCGGACTTGAAGACGGCCGTGTTATTACGCTGAGCCGCCGGGTTACCAGCAGCGGAGTCAAAGGCCAGGGGTTCATCGCTCAGATAATTGGCAACTTTGGCAATTTCAACCTGAGCGACTTTACCGGAGAATAACCGTTAGGCTCGTTTTAGCTGGTCAGCTTTCTTTGTCGGACTGGAAATTCAGGGCCACGCCATTCATGCAATATCGCTGGCCGGTTGGCGCAGGCCCATCGTTAAAAACGTGACCCAGATGTGCATCGCATCGCTGACAGACGATTTCCGTCCTGCGCATGAAAAAGCCGTTGTCGGCGCTTTCCTTCACCGCTTGCGCTGATGCCGGTTGAAAAAATGATGGCCAGCCGGTGCCGGATTCGAACTTGGATTTCGCATCGAACAGTGGCGCATTACAGCATTTACAATGAAACATGCCGGGCTCTTTTGGGAAATTATCGTTGGAAAAAGCGCGCTCCGTTCCGGATTTGCGGGTCACTTTATAGGCCAGATTAGATAACTGCGCTTTCCATTCTGCGTCCGTTTTTATGATCTTGCCAGCCATCTTCAACACTCCCCTTTTTATTCTTTCCGGTTGGACATATCTAACTCACGTTCGCGGATTATCTATGGCATAGTGATCCTGTTGCAAGCGAGGATTTCCGGCGTGAATCAGCAAATGACCAAAATTGTCAAAGGTGGCTTCAGCGCCCGTATCTCAAGGGCGGCCGCAGATATTTCCACCGTACAGCACTTCCGGGCGTCGCAATTTGGCGGCGCGGTGGGTCCGAAAGGCCTGGATTGCGACCAGTTTGATGATGCGTGCCGGCATGTTTTGGTTGAAGAGATTACAACCGGTGCGTTGGTCGCCTGTTTCCGGTTTTTGCACCTGGCAAGCGGGGCGGAAATCGAAAAATCTTACGCCGCGCAGTTTTATGATCTGAGCAATATGAAAACCTACAAAGAGCCGGTTCTGGAAGTGGGGCGATTTTGCATCGATCCGGCCAGCACTGACCCCGATATCCTGCGTATTGCCTGGGCTGTCCTGACGCGATTCGTCGATGCGTATCAGATCGGTCTGATGTTCGGCTGCTCGAGCTTTCATGGAACGGCGATGAGAGACTACATTGATGCTTTCGCGTTGCTTCGGCAAAGCCATCTGGCCCCCGCTCAGTGGGCACCACAGGTAAAGTCAGCCAACTTGATCCGTTATGCCGAACAATTGGCCAAGTTAAAACCGGATGTTGTACGGGCCAACAAAACCATGCCTCCGTTGTTGCGCACCTATCTGACGATGGGGGGCTGGGTATCGGACCATGCGGTGATCGACCGGCAACTGAACACGTTGCACGTGTTTACCGGGGTGGAAATTGCCGCGATCCCGCCAATGCGCAAACGTTTGTTGCGGGCAGACGCAGCTTAACCGCCGGTGTGGCTCATGTGGCGCGACATCTCACCGGCAATATTCTGACGTGAATAGTCAAAATCGTGACCTTTTGGTTTGCGGGCTATCGCGGTATGGATCGCGGTGACAAGCGGCGCGTCATTATCCGGATTGTCGCGGAGAACCTTGCGCAAATCCGCTTCTTCCTCTTGTCCGAGACACTGAAACAACTGTCCCGTGCAGGTCAATCGCACTCGGTTGCAGCTTTCACAGAAATTATGGGTCAGCGGTGTGATAAAACCGATTTTCTGCCCTGTTTCCTTCACCCTCACATAGCGGGCTGGGCCACCGGTGCTTTCGGATAAATCACTCAGGCTCCAGCTTTGTTCCAGCCGTGCCCGCAAGTCTTTCAGCGACCAATATTGATCCAGCCGGTCTTCGTTGCCCAGATCGCCCATGGGCATGACTTCGATAAAGGTCAAGTCCATATTGCGTTCTGCACACCACTGAACCAGCGTTTCCAACTCGTCTTCGTTGGTGCCTTTCAGGGCAACTGCATTGATCTTGACCCGAAGCCCGGCCGCCTGTGCCGCGTCTATCCCGTCAATCACTTGCGCTAACCGTCCCCAACGTGTGATTTCAGCGAATTTTTTCTCCTCCAGCGTATCGAGCGATATATTCACCCGCCGCACTCCGCAGTCTACCAATTCCCCGGCAAAACGGCGTAATTGCGAGCCGTTTGTAGTCAAAGTCAGTTCCTTCAGCGCACCGCTGATCAGATGCCGCCCTGTCGCCCGGAAAAACTCCATGATCCCGCGCCGCACCAAAGGCTCACCACCAGTTATTCGTAATTTTTCAACACCTTGGCTGATAAAGGCCGAACACATTCGGTCCAATTCTTCCAGAGTCAGCAGTTCTTTCTTCGGCAAAAACGTCATGTTTTCCGACATGCAATACACACAGCGGAAATCACATCTGTCGGTAACCGACACCCGCAAATAAGTGATGGCGCGCTGGAATGGATCGATCAGTTTTGGCGCATCTGTCATGGAGCATATTTAGTAGTCTGACCGCGGGCCCGCAAGTGAATTCCATGTGAGCGGTTGAGTTGAAAACCCGACTCGGCGGCCATATGCTTGGGAAATTGGATAAGTAATTTCCGAAAGGAACGGTCGCAGATGAAGCCCCTTTGGAGGATAGCTGTAGTTTTGATCATTGGAGCGGCCTTGTCCGGTTGTACAGGTGGCGGCCGATTGATTTCCAACACAGAAAACCCGCCTGATGGCTCTTCCCTCTCAGGCGTTGCCAATCCGAGTGAGACGACCACCAAACCCAAACCGCGCCCGGAAACCAGTGACGGAGGATTGTTGGACGGTACGATCACGGCTGCGGAAGCTACCAATGTCACCCAAGCAGAAGCAGCTGCTGCCGGTGCAAATACTTCAGGCACGGCGGGTCGAAACCTCGGCAAAACGATCGCTACGCTTGGATCGCTTGACCGGGATGGAATCTGGATGCGCACGCCGCTAGTGAAATCCGAAGTACAGGGCCGGGTAGTGTATCTGAAACTTGGCAAGTCCGCGACTGTGACGCTGCTGCCGTTGGATGCAGAACCAGGGGCCGGTTCGCAATTGTCACTGGCAGCGATGCAAGTCTTGGGCATCTCGCTGACCGATTTGGCGGAGGTGCAGGTGTTTGTGCAGTAAGCGGTGAATAGCTAACGCACTGCCTCAATCGGCCCCTCTGCTCTCGCGTTGATGAACTGGTCCAGATATGCATCTCCACTCGCATCCATCTGCGCCACCGGTCCGGTCCATTGCACCACGCCCTCGTGGATCATCGCCACCTTGTCGGCAATTGCCCTCACAGAAGACATATCGTGAGTGATGGTCAGCGCCGTCACTCCCATTTCCACCACGATCTCGCGCACCAATTCATTGATGACGCCGGACATGATCGGATCAAGACCAGTTGTTGGTTCGTCGAAAAAGATAATCTGCGGTTCCGCGGCAATGGCCCGCGCCAGGCCGACGCGCTTCTGCATGCCGCCGGACAATTCGGCGGGGAACAGATCGGCAACCTCGGCTTTCATCCCAACCCGGCGCAGCTTTTCCACCGCCACATCGCGGGCGTCGGCTTTGTTTAACTTGGCTTTGCCGCGCAACAAGCGGAAAGCGACGTTCTGCCAGACCGGCAGTGAATCAAACAGCGCACCGCCTTGAAACAACATGCCGAACTGGGACAGAAACGCCTCGCGGTCCCCTGTAGTAGCATCTTTCCCATTCACCAGAATTTGCCCGGAATCCGGTCGCATAAGTCCAAGAATACACTTCAACGCCACCGACTTGCCGGTGCCCGAACCTCCGATGATCACCATACTCTCGCCTTTGGCGATCTCCAAATTGACACCACGCAATACCGAATTGATACCAAAGGCTTTATGCAAGTCTGAGAGTTGGATTGCCGGACTGCTCATGACGAAAAGAAAATCTCTGTTAACAGATAGTTGGAGGCTAAAATTAACACAGAGGCGGATACCACGGCATTGGTCGTGGCTCGTCCAACGCCCTGCGCCCCGCGCCCCGAGTGATAGCCGTGATAACAGCCCATCAGGGACACGATAAAGCCGAACACTGCGGCCTTGACTAGCCCCGAAAATACATCCCCAAACTCCAGAAAATCCCAGGTGTTGTTAATATAAGTTGCGGCGTTGAATTGCAGCCGCTGGGTGCCCACCAGAAACCCTCCCATAATGCCGATCGAATCACCGATGAATACCAGTACAGGCATCGCCAGTGTTGCCGCCAAAACCCTCGGCACCACCAGATATTTCATCGGATTGGTTGACAGCGTAGTCAGGGCGTCGATCTGTTCGGTAACCCGCATGGTACCAAGTTCGGCAGCGATGGACGAAGAGACGCGCCCCGCCACCATCAGCCCTCCCAGTACCGGCCCAAGTTCACGCACCATCGCGATGGCAACCACTGACGGCACCACAGCCTCGGCATTAAATCGCGCCCCGCCCGAATATATTTGCAACGCCAGCGCGGCACCCGTGAACAGCGCCGTCAAACCGACCACTGGCAGGCTGAAATAGCCGATTTGCAGCAGTTGTTGGCCGAATTCGCGGGCGTAGAACGGTGGTCGTGCAAGATGTGACGCCGCAAGCGCCGCAAAGATCGCAATCCGTCCAATAGACGCTAAAAGCGCCAGCACCGAGCGGCCAATTGAGGCCAGAAAATGGTCGATCCAGAGGAGTACTGTCATGGCTTGCCTGTTAAAGCACAATGCGTTCTATCTGAACCAGATCGAACGCATCGTGCCGGGTGCAATCTGTAACGTTGTTGCGATTTTGCACGAACTCTGCGGGTCAGAATTCGTGCAAAACGCTTTATTCGCCGCCAATGTAGCTGCGATTGTAACGCCCGCCAAGGGAGGTCAGGATTTCATAACCGATGGTGCCCGCAGCAATGGCTAGATCATCCACGGTTTGGTGTTGGTTGAGGATTTCGAGCCTGTCGGGCCTATGGTCTAGGTCAGTGATATCCACCGTCAACAAGTCCATCGACACCCGCCCCACAAGAGCGCAGGGCGTATCACCGGACCAGAGTTGGACAGCACCACCGCCTAAAGCACGGATCAACCCATCCGCATAGCCAGCAGCGAGCGTCGCCAACCGGGTCGGGCGTTTGGCAGTCCAGCTGGCGGCATAGCCCACAGTTTCGCCGGGGGACACCTCGCGGGACTGGATTACAGGGATGGAAAGCCTAACAACGGGTTGGGCATCGGCAAACGGCAGGCCGCCGTAAAGCCCGACACCGGGGCGACAGAGATCGAAATGGTACCCTGGCCCAAGCAATACCCCGCCAGTTGCCGCCAGCGACCGGCGCGTTTTCACCCCGTCGGTCATCTGCCGAAAACACGCCAGTTGCTCTGCGTTCTGCGGATGATCCGGTTCTTCAGCACAAGCCAAATGCGAAATGGTCAGCTTTGGGCCTCGTTCTTTGATCACCGCGCTCAGCGCCGCGTAATCAGCCGGTTCCATCCCCAGACGGTTCATTCCGGTGTCGAGCTGAACAGCAAACGGGGCGTCAACGGAGGCGGCAAAGAACTGCTGAACCTGTTGCGGGGAATTGAGCACCGGGATCAGATTGTGGTCGCGGATCGTTGCCAAATTTGCACCGCTGCAACCCGAAAAAACAAAAATTTCAACATCCCCGCCAGTGGCTCTGCGCAGCGCAACAGCCTCTTCAGTGACCGCCACAAAAAAACTGCGTACCCCGGCCTGCACCAGCGCACGGGCCACAGGACCCACGCCCAGCCCATAAGCATCCGCCTTGATCACGGCGGCTGTCGCCACTGATGGCACAGATTTAGCGTGCAAAGCCTGCCAGTTGGCAACGCATGCGCCGAGGTCAATGGACAGTGTAGCGGCGGTCATAACAGCGGCTCCGGTGGTGTAGGCTCAGGTCGTTATGTCTGCGAACCGCGCCGTTGTCACGCCAATTTCGGCTGTTGCTGGGTGGCGCAGTGAATGCCGCCGCCCAATTCGCCCAGGGGATCGACGTTCAGCGTAACGACCCTACGCCCCGGATGCAGTTGCGCTAGGGTTTCAAAGGCAATCCTGTCAGCGCGGGGGTCGCCGAATTGAGCCGCAATCACCGCACCGTTGCAGACATAGTAATTGGCATAAGAGGTAACAAATTCCGATGACATCACCCGGCGTTTGCGGGGGTCGGGGATTACGGTCAGTTTAAACTTGCGCCCGTTTGCACCTGTGGCCGACGTCAGAATATCGTGGGTTTCATGGGGCACAGTAGCCCAAGGATCGGACGGATCCGGGTTGTCTTGTAATTGAATCAAAACATGTCCGGGAGCGACGAACCGAGCCAGACTGTCGATGTGATAATCAGTAATGTCCTCACCCCAAATCCCCGGTGCCCAGATCATTTTTTTTGCCCCAAACGCAGCCAAAAGCCGGGTTTCGATTTCAGCGCGGTTGGCAGTGTTGCGGTTCTTGTTCACCCAGGAACTTTCGTGCGCCATAAGAGTGCCCTGCCCATCATTTTCTACGCCGCCGGATTCACCGACAATGCCACTGTCAATTAATGCCAACCCCAGAAGTTGCGCCACCCGACGTGCAATTTGTCCGTCGGCGCGATGCACCTGCTTGCCGCCCCAGCCGTTAAAATTCAGGTTGTGGACAGCAAGTTCACTGCCGTTGGTTGCAAACAGCGGCCCGGCATCGCGGCACCAAAGGTCTTCGGTTGGGATATCCCACAGTTCCACTGAGTCCGACAGCAACCGGCGCGCGTTCATGTGATCGGAATTATCCGCCATCATTACAACCGGCTCAAATTCTACAATGGTATTTGCGATATTTGCGATGGTTTGCTGGGTTATGTGTAAAAACCCTTTGTCCCGATAGACTTTTCGACTGACCGGCCATTGCATGAACGTGCGTTCGTGAGGCAGTTCTTCTGCCGGGACATAATATGTAGCAGCAGCTGCAGAGCCTTGCGGAAACAACGATGTGGCTGCGGCTCCCAATAATTTACGGCGAGTCATCATCGTGTTACTCTTTGTTTTCTCGGTATTTATCGCACCGATCTTGCCGTTTGCAGCGCAGCGGCGTAACTTGAAAAAACGTGATACAGGTGAAATCTGTCATTAAATCCTCGCCCTATGCATTGCCGATAAGCACCCCAGCTGCAAACACCAGTGCGCCGCCCAGCAAAACTTGAAACGCCGCCCGCATCCACGGCGTTTCCATGAACCGGTGCTGTATCCAGGTGATTGCCCAAAGTTCGACAAATACCACCAGAATGGCGATTGTGGTGGCCGTCCAGAAATCACTTATCAGATAAGGCAGGGCGTGGCCTAGACCGCCTAGCGTGGTCATGATCCCGGAGGCAAACCCGCGTTTGATTGGCGAACCACGCCCCGAGATCACCCCGTCGTCACTGGCCACTTCGGTGAATCCCATCGAAATCCCGGCCCCTACCGAGGCTGACAGTCCGATCAGAAAGGTTGACCAGGTGTCGCCAGTGGCAAATGCCGCGGCAAAAATCGGCGCCAGTGTCGATACCGACCCGTCCATTAGCCCTGCCAGCCCCGGCTGCACGTAGGTCAGGATGAATTGTCTGTGTTCTTGTGTGATTTCAGAGGCACCTGAATCGCTGTCTTCCATCGTCTGGTTCAACTGCCGCGCTGTGGCCTCATGCTGCGCTTCCTCAACCGCCAAATCGCCCAGCAAGCGGCGCAGATCAGCGTCTTCCGTACGTTTTGCTGCCTGCAGATAAAATCTATGGGCTTGCGACTCCATTTCTGCCGCCCGTTTGCGGGTTTTTTCGATGCCCAGCGGGCGCACAAGCCAATCCGGTTTGCGCTCAAAAAAGCCACGAACATGTTCGCGCCGGATCAAAGGGATGCGGTCGCCAAAACGGGATTTGTGCATGTCTATCAGACGCTGACGGTGGGTATTTTCCTCTACAGCCATGTCATCGAACACCGACGCAGAGGCCGGATAAACCTCGCGCAAGCCTTCCGCATAAGCTGCGTAAATGCGCCCGTCTTCTTCTTCGGAAGAGATTGCCAGCCCAAGGATTTCCTGCTCGCTCAGATCATCGAACTGGCGCCGTCCAGCACCAAAGAATCGGGAAAACATCGCACATCACCCATTAGAATTATTCTAAAATAGGAATAGGTCAGCGGCACTGGGAATGCAATTGCCCGCTTGCCTCCGATACTTCCAAAACGTAATGCAAAGGGGCACGCTAACGGAGCCCACCCATGACCGACACGCTGACCATACGTCGCCCCGACGATTGGCACTTGCACCTGCGCGACGGTGCGATGCTGCAAGCTGTGCTGCCAGAGACCGCGCGGCATTTTGGACGGGCGATTGTCATGCCAAATCTGGTGCCGCCGGTGGTCACGGCGCAGGATGCTGCGGGTTACCGGGACAGGATCATGGCGGCCCTGCCAAATGGTATGG
Organism: Amylibacter sp.; assembly: GCA_965237555.1. Lineage (GTDB taxonomy): Bacteria > Pseudomonadota > Alphaproteobacteria > Rhodobacterales > Rhodobacteraceae > Amylibacter. Next base: position 2,229,417 of record OZ250147.1, on the reverse strand, counting down.
AATTTCAGCCCTTGATGACCTTGTACTTGACCGAAGGCACCGACCAAGAAGATGTCGCCGCTGCCCACTCCAACAAACTGATAACGGCAGTAAAATATTATCCGGCAGGGGCCACAACCAACTCGGCGTCAGGTGTGCGCAATCTGGATGCTGTGATGCCGGTTTTGGAGAAAATGGCAGAGATTGGCTGTCCGCTGTGTATCCACGGCGAAGTGACCACTGATACGGTCGACATTTTCGACCGTGAAGCTGTGTTCATCGAAACCGTGCTCGACCCCCTGCGCTGCCGCCTGCCGGAACTGCGGGTGATATCGGAACATATCACTACCAAGAATGGCGTGGAGTATGTGAAGTCTGCGGATAGAAATCTCGCCGCCACAATCACCACCCACCACTTGATTATCAACCGTAACCACATTCTGGTTGGCGGCATCAAGCCGCATTACTATTGCTTGCCAGTGGCCAAGCGGGAAGAGCACCGATTGGCGTTGCGGGCCGCCGCTACATCAGGTGACAGCAGGTTCTTTCTGGGCACCGACAGCGCACCCCACACCGACCCCAACAAGGAAAGCGCCTGCGGCTGCGCTGGAGTATTTTCCGCCACCAATACTATAGCTTGTCTGACGCATGTGTTCGAGGATGAAGGCGCACTGGACCGCCTGGAAGGCTTCACCTCACTGCACGGCCCGGCGTATTACGGCTTGCCGGTGAACGAGGCGACACTGACGTTAAAGAAACACACGCATCCAGTCGTAATTCCCGCGAGGATTGAGACCAGTGACGGGGATGTGACGGTGTTTGAACCGGGGTTTCCTCTGAGTTGGGCTGTTGAATAGACGCCGTCAGGCCGAATCTGTGCGGAGCTTAGCGTTGTCGCGTAAAAAAAGCCCGGTCACTTGCGCAACCGGGCCAGTCTTACCTGATGTACAGCTATTCACCTTGGAGGGAAGAACAGCCATGAGGCAGTTGTAAGGTAACGCATCGGTCAGATACCTGACATCGCGCCGCCGCTGGTGCCGAAAAACGGGGAATGTTCAAACCCCGAGACGAGGATTCAGCACCGCAGGACAACGCACCCGATTCGTTTTCTCACGAGGGTAATTTAGCACGAATTGTGGTTTTTTAACAGAAACATACCCTATTTAGTGTGGAACCGGCAAAATTATGTAATTGCCGTCTCCTTGCGTATCGCCCGCTAAACCTGCCCAAATGCAGCAGGAAACATGGTTGCACACATTTTACCCACAAAGATATCAAGATTGAAATTGGCTTCCAAATGACGCAAAAGTATTCAACAAATAAATCGGGCAGGGACGGGTAATGAGTGGGATCACAGCGCTTTCGAGCGGGCAAAATGCGGCGGACACATCCGGGGAATCGGGGCCGCCGCATTCTATTGAGGCCGAGCAGGCCTTGCTCGGGGCGCTGCTGGTCAACAACGATGTCTATGACCGGGTTGCCAGTCTCGTGAACGAGACCCATTTTTTTGACCCGCTGCACGGCCGGATATTTGAAGTCATCGCCCGGCGCATTCAAAAAAACGCCCTGGCCTCTCCCGTCACCATCAAAGCTTTTCTCGAAGATGACCCAGGCATGGCGGAAATTGGTGGTCCGGCTTATTTAGTGCGTCTCGCGGGCGCGTCGACGTCGGTTTTTGCAGCTCGTGATTATGCGCAAATGATCTATGATTTTGCCATCCGCCGCGACCTGATCGCGATTGGCGAAGAGATCGGCATGAAAGCCACCGCTATGGATGTCGATGACGAACCAGCGGAACAAATCGTTGCCGCCGAACAGCGGCTGTACCAGCTTGGCGAACAGGGCAATGTCGACAGCGGGTTTCACAGCTTTTTGAAGGCCGTGACCGATGCGGTGAATGTCGCCAACGCTGCTTATCAACGCGATGGCGGGCTGGCGGGTACCGCCACCGGCTTGAAAGATATGGATAAAAAGCTCGGCGGATTGCACCGTTCCGATCTTCTGATCCTTGCCGGCCGCCCTTCGATGGGGAAAACCTCCCTGGCCACCAACATCGCCTACAACATCGCCAAAGCCTACAAAAAAGGCACTTTGCCAGATGGCACAGAAGGCACAGTGCAGGGCGGTGTCGTCGGGTTTTATTCGCTGGAAATGTCGTCTGAACAGCTTGCCGCGCGTATTTTATCCGAAGCGGCGCAGGTACCGTCCGATCAAATCCGCCGTGGTGACCTGACTGAAGACGAATTTCGCCGCTTTGTGGAAGCCGCCAAACAGTTGGAAAACTGCCCGCTTTATATCGACGACACCGCCGCGCTGCCGATCAGTCAACTCGCCGCTCGTGCGCGACGGCTTAAACGGACACACGGCCTTGACGTGCTGATCGTGGATTACCTGCAACTAGTGCGCCCGGCCTCTGCCAAGGACAACCGCGTCAATGAAGTCTCCGAAATTACTCAAGGCCTTAAGGCCATAGCCAAAGAACTCGACATCCCCGTGATAGCGCTCTCCCAGCTGTCCCGGCAGGTCGAGAACCGCGAAGACAAACGTCCCCAGTTGAGCGACCTTCGTGAATCCGGCTCGATAGAGCAGGACGCCGATGTGGTGATGTTTGTCTATCGCGGTGAATATTACAAAGAACGCGAAAAACCCGCCGATCACGAGGCCGAAAAGATGATGGCCTGGCAGGCAGAAATGGAAGAACTGCACGGCAAGGCCGAGGTGATTGTCGGCAAACAGCGTCATGGGCCGATCGGTTCAATCGATCTGGCGTTTGAGGGGCGGTTTACCCGGTTCAGCGACCTGGCCAAGCCCTGGCAAAGCAATGATCGGAAATTTTGAGGCGAAGGGCATTGGCGTGGAGCGACAGAACTACTGTCGGCAAGACGCCCATGAGTCAGCCTTCCGCCCCGAGGAATCCTCCGGATTGCCGTGACCAGAGGCTGGCATAGAGGCCCTTTTTGGCAAGCAGTGCATCATGTGTCCCGTCCTCCACAACTCTTCCCAAATCAAGGACGACGATTCTCTCCATATGCGCGATCGTCGACAACCGGTGCGCAATTGCGATCACCGTCTTGCCTTGCATCAGGCCATACAGCGTCTCTTGAATCGCTGCCTCGACTTCGCTGTCCAGTGCAGAAGTTGCCTCATCCAGAATCAGGAGTGGCGCATCTTTCAGAATAACCCTGGCGATTGCAATTCTCTGGCGTTGCCCGCCTGACAGTTTCACGCCCCTTTCGCCGACCTGGGCATTGTACCCGCAGCGGCCCTGTGGGTCCTCCAGGTCCATGATGAAATCATGTGCCTCGGCGCGTCTGGCCGCAGCAATCATTTCCGCTTCTGATGCATCCGATTTGCCGTAAATGATGTTGGCTCTTACCGACCGGTGCAACAATGAACTGTCTTGGGTTACCATTCCGATCTGACTGCGTAGACTGTCTTGTGTCACGTCTGCCACGGGTTGCCCGTCAATCAGAATGCGCCCGCTTTCCACGTCCTGAAACCGCAGTAACAAGTTGACCAGGCTAGATTTTCCAGCACCAGACCGCCCGATCAATCCAACGCGCTGGCCATTCGAGATGACCAGGTTGACACCATCCAGCCCTCCAATTTCTTTGCCGTAGTGGTGGCTGACGGATTCAAATTTGATTTCGGCGCTGTGCAGGTTCAGGCGCGTAGCACCGGCCTTATCCACAACCTGCTGCGGTTTGGCTATTGATCGCAGGCTTTCCCGGATGACACCGGCGTTTTCGAACAACTGGATGGTAACCCACATAATCCAGCCGCTCATGCCATTCAGACGGATCGTCAGCGCGGAGGCCGCAGCAACTTCGCCTATCGAGACCACACCGTGCGCCCACAACCAGACTGCGGGCGCCACGACACCAACAATCAAAAAACCGTTGATCACATTCAGCCCAAGCGACATTTCAGTCATCAGTCGTTCAAACCGCTGAAACCTCAACCGCAATCGACGCATCGCTGAAAGCGCATACTTCTCTTCGCTTTCGCCATGCGCGAACAGTTTCACAGTCTCGATATTAGAATAGGCATCGACGACGCGACCTGTCACCAGTGACCGTGCGTCTGACCATTTTTCCGAGGCAGATGCCACGCGTATCGCTATCCGGCGGACATAAATGACGTATCCGACAAGCCAGATTGCGAGCGGTAATGCCAATCGTACATCAATCTGCGTGAGGATAACAATTGCTCCGACGGCATAGGCACCTGCAAACCAAATCGCCTCAAACGCCATATAAATGCTGTCTTCGACTGCAGGGCCCATTTGCATGACGCGGTTCGACAAACGCCCTGCGAAATCGTTCTGAAAAAAACTGGTTGATTGCCCCAACAGATGTTTATGGGCCTGCCATCTGGCTTGTTCCTGCAAGTTTGATGCAAGCATTTGCTCCAAGAACAAATGGTTGAGTGCAAAAAACACGGGGCGCAGCAAAAGGATGAATACGACCGCCAGTGTCAGTTCAGTGTGGTGTCGGGTCCAGAACAAGTCAGTTCCGGTTGCTGACATCAGGTCGATAATGCGGCCAGCGTAAAAAATCAGACCACTTTCCGCAACAGCGGCGAGCAGACCGGTGAGAGCCAACCAAGGCAACCAACGCCTGAACGGGGCCAGTTGGGTTGTCAGATAGGCCCAGAGCTCGCCGGGTGGAGTCGTCGCTGGGCGAGCGGCAAAAGGATCTATGAGGTTTTCGAATTTGCGAAACATGACGCCCTCCCGAGGGCAATAAATAGAGAAATGATGCGATAACGTAGCTGGCAAACGGCCAGGCATTCAGGACCGGTGCCTTAGCTCGGTATTGTGATCCTGATAGCGTTCATCGACATTCCTCCGTCATGAGTCGTGCGCATTCTTAAACCATTTGGCGGGCTTTGTCAGGCAGCCTGCCAAAAAACAGGATTTTCGTGTCCTTCAAGAAGAACTGCACGGCAAGGCCGAGTTGATTGTCGGCAAGCAGCGCCACGGGCCGATTGTTTCAATCGATCTGGCGTTTGAGGGGCGCTTTACCAAGTTCTCTGATCTTGCGAAGCCGTGGCAAGGCGAGAGTGGTTCGGAATTTTAAGGCACGATACAGTCCCGCAGTATACGTCATTTGCAGTTGCATCGTGCCAGACCGAACTTGAAGTAGCGACAATAATTGTCGCGAAAATATCCTGCATTACCGCTATACTTGTTGAAATGTAGCGGTGTCCAAACGCGCTATTCGCGTCTCCTCCAACATCAGAGATCATCGGTTATGCCAAAATCTTACGACGCAATCATCATCGGTGCAGGAGTCATCGGGGCATGCACCGCCTATGAAATGGCCAAAAAGGGCTGGAAAACACTGTCGATTGATAAGTTGCCAGAGGCGGGCTACGGCTCCACTTCGGGGTCGTGCGCGATCATCCGGACCTATTACTCGGCCTTTGAAACATGCGCGTTGGCCTATGAAGGCTGGCATTATTGGAAAGATTGGGAAGGCTACATCGGAACTGGCGTCGCCGGCGACCTGATCAAATATCACGATACCGGCTGTCTGGTGATTAAAACACCACACAATCACGATCTGTCCGTGGTCTGTGAAACCATGGATGCTATTGGCTGCCCCTATCAGCACGTCGCGGTCAATGACATTCCAACTCATCTGCACGGGGCAGATACACGCAGCTTTGAACCCGCCAAACGGCCCGAGGATGACGGTTTTGGCGAAGCCACCGGCGATGCGGTTAACGGGGCTGTGTTCTTTCCCCGCGGTGGCTATGTCAACGATCCCAAACTCAGCGCACGCAATGCCCAACAGGCTGCAGAAGCGGCAGGCGCAACATTTATGTTCAACACGGAAGTCTCCGAAATCCGTAAATCAGATGGCAGAGTTCAAGGCGTTACTCTTGTTGATGGCACCGAAATCGATGCCAGTGTGGTGGTCAATGTCGCCGGACCACATTCGTTTGTTGTCAATGATATGGCGGGTGTAAACGCTAGCATGAATATCAAAACCCGGGCGCTACGGCATGAGGTGGCGCATGTGGCAGCCCCAAAGGGCACGAATTTCGAACGTGACGGTTTGGTGTTTTCCGACAGCGATATTCACACCTACGCACGACCTGAAATCGGCAATAATATCCTGATTGGTTCCGAAGACCCGGCTTGTGATCCCAAAGAATGGGTGGCCGACCCGGACAACTTTAACGCGGATTTTTCCGATCAGTGGAAAATCATGGTGATGCGTATGGCGCAGCGGCTGCCCGGTTTGGGAATACCCGAACAGGCCCGCGGTGTGGTTGCGCTCTACGATGTGTCGGATGACTGGATGCCGATATACGACAAAAGCGATTTGCCCGGTTTTTATATGGCTGTAGGCACCAGCGGCAACCAGTTCAAAAACGCGCCAGTGGCCGGAAAAATAATGACCGCGATCATCGAAGCCTGCGAGTCGGGTCGTGATCACGATGCCGATCCGGTTCAGTTTCATCTGGATTATATCGACAAAGACATCTCGCTGGGCGCGTTTTCACGCAATCGCGAAATCAACGAAAACTCCAGTTTTTCGGTCATTGGTTAGGCAGGTATTTTCCAGCGTCTTTTCGCGCAAACGGTTTCATCGCGTCGCCGTGTTCCACCAAAAACGCTCTCACCCGGTCAGGATCATGTTTTGACAGGCTGCGCAGCCACCAACTGATGGATTTCTGGATGAACCAATCCCGGTTGGGCACGTAGCCGGCAGCCCAGCCGAGAATGCGCTCGCGAGCCGCCGATTCATCCGGCTTCGGGTGGTTCTGCTTGCTCCAGGGCAGGGTAATCACCAAGGCTGCGCGCCGAACCCACATTGCCTCGTGCCGGGTCCAGCTTTCAACCTCATCCAACCGCGACGGATCTGCCACCAACCGCCGCGACCCGGCGGAACAGGCGTGATCCGCGATGGCCCAAGCATCAAACTGTGGCACCCAACGGCAAATTTCGATCCAAACTGCTTCGTCCGGGCGAATGCGTGCCTGTGTCAGCAACTTGGCTGCGGCTACCCGCGCTTCGTGAGCGTCGCTATCCCAAAGATAGGTGGCGATTGCCAGCCGCCCGTTAAGATCGCACTGCTGCCGCCATGATTTGCACAAAACATCAATCTGTGGATTGCCGACCCCCAAGTATCGACGGTCGGCTTTGTGATAAGCCGCCATTTCCGCCGCCTTTTTGAGATTCCCTTGTGCCGCAAGGGTGTCATATGCAAGCTGAGGTGTCATACTGGGACTATAGAAGAGCCACGCCGCACAGTGTAGTCACCAGAGCGAATTTTTTGCAGATGAAAGGGCCAAAATCATGATCAGGAAGTTGGCGGTAATCGCCATAAGCCCGATATTAATTGCAGGATTACCTGATCCGGCAACAGCAGAAACCTACGTTCTGTCTTGCGTCAGCAACACCAATTTTGCGACCAATTTTTCGGTGGACACAAGCGCACACAGGATCGTTCACTTGACATCAAAAGACCTTGAATCAGGTGATATTTTTGAGGTCTATGAGGCCGAAACCATTGTTTATTGGGAAGACGAGATCGTGTCGACATTCGACACGGGCCGATACCGGATTTACAATTATCGGACGTTTAATCTGGACCGCGCAATTTATGTGAACACCGGGCATTATCCCGACAGGTCTGCAGATGAGTTAACGGCGTACAACCAGTTCTTTACCTGCGAACGGCGGGATGAATAACCGCCGCCGGCGTTACTCGACGGTCACCGACTTGGCCAGATTACGCGGCTGATCCACATCCGTTCCTTTGTGAACCGCGGTGTGATAAGCCAGCAATTGAGCCGGGATTGCATAGATTATTGGCGCCAGCATCTGGTGTACCGTTGGCATGATGATGGTGCGCCAGACGCCTTCGCTGGCGGCTTTCGCACCTTCCGCATTGGTGATCAGCAAAACCCGGCCACCGCGTGCCATGACTTCTTGCATGTTGGATATCGACTTGTCGAACAGCGCGTCTTTTGGTGCCATAACAATAACCGGCATGTTTTCATCGACCAACGCGATAGGGCCGTGTTTCAATTCACCACTGGCATATCCTTCGGCGTGTATATAGCTGATTTCTTTCAGTTTTAAAGCGCCTTCCAGGGCTAGCGGGAACATCTGTCCGCGGCCCAAAAACAGCGCGTCAGGCGATTTGGCCAATTGCGCCGCGCTCGCCCTGATCGCGGACTCCTGCGCCAAAGCTTGGTTGAGCAGACCGGGCAAACCAAACAGCGCGGAAACGATTTCGGCCTCTCCTGCCAGTGTCATATGCCCGCGCTGACGTGCTGCGGCAATCGCAAGACCGGCCAGAACCGCCAACTGGCAGGTGAAGGCTTTGGTTGAGGCAACACCGATCTCGACACCGGCAAGTATCGGCAGCGATACATCTGCTTCGCGCGAAATCGAACTTTCCGCAACATTCACAACGGCGACAGTTTTTGCCACTTTTTCCGCGCAATAGCGTAGAGCGGCAAGCGTGTCCGCAGTTTCCCCGGACTGGCTGACAAACAAGGCCACGGATTTGTCCGATAAGGGCGGCTCGCGATAGCGGAATTCTGATGCGATATCCAATTCAACCGGCAGCCGTGCGATCTGTTCAAACCAGTATTTTGCCACGTTACAGGCCAGAAAGGCGGTACCGCAGGCAACCATGGTGATTTTGTCCACAGCGCTGAAATCCAGCCCCGGCTCAGGCAGGACTATTTGGTCGCGGTCAATGTTCGAATAATATTTCACCGCATTGGCCAAAACCGTGGGCTGCTCGGCGATTTCTTTGGCCATATAGTGTTTGTAAACACCTTTGTCGGCGTTCAAGGCGTCAACCGCGATACCCCGTTGTTCACGGTTGGCAAGCTGGCCGGCTTCGTCATGGATCACGACGCCCGCGCGGGTAATGACGGCAAAGTCACCTTCTTCCAGATAGGTGATCTGGCTGGTCATGGGAGCCAGCGCCAGTGCATCAGAGCCGACAAACATCTCGCTGTCGCCATGGCCGATGGCCAGGGGTGAACCCCGGCGGGTGGCGATCAGCAGGTCTTGTTCGTGGTCAAACAGAAAGCACAGGGCGTATGCGCCTTCCAGACGCGCCACGGTTTTGAGCGCCGCGTCTTGGGGCGTATCGCCCGTCGCCAGATAATTCATGCACAGTTTGACGACCGTTTCTGTATCTGTCTCGGTCTCAAAACTGATCCCCTCAGCGCTCAACTCCTCGCGCAAAGCGCGGTAATTTTCGATAATGCCATTGTGCACCACAGCGACGTCACCGGCGCGGTGCGGATGCGCGTTTTCCACCGAGGGAGCGCCGTGCGTAGCCCAGCGGGTATGGCCGATCCCGGCGCGGCCGCGCAGCGGTTCGTGAACCAGTTTGTCCGACAGGTTCACCAGCTTGCCAACAGCACGGCGGCGCTCCAATTTGCCGTCATGAACCGTGGCGATCCCAGCGCTGTCGTAGCCGCGGTATTCCAGTCGTTTCAGCGCGTCCACCAGAATCGGTGCCGCTTCGTGATCTCCAAGGATGCCGACGATACCGCACATGAAATTATTCCTTTGATATGGCTGCTTTGGCAGCTCTTAACTTGTTCATTACCCGCAACGCCAGCCCCGGTTTGTTGGCCTGTTTCGCCCTCGAAATTGCCATTGCCTGATCCGGCACGTCTGTAGTGATCACCGACCCGGATCCTGTCATCGCGTCATCACCAACCCGTACCGGTGCAACCAATGCGGTGTTTGACCCGATAAAGGCGCGCGCGCCGATTACCGTCTTGTGTTTGAATACACCGTCGTAGTTGCAGGTGATCGTGCCAGCGCCGATATTGGCATCCGCACCAATCTCGGCATCTCCGACATAAGACAGGTGGCTAATTTTTGCGCGTTCGCCAACCAGCGCTGCTTTTACTTCGACAAAATTGCCGACCCGTGCTGCATCGCCGATTTCTGCACCAGGGCGGAGGCGGGCATAGGGGCCGATGACGGCGTGCTGGCTTACGTGACAACCTTCCAGATGTGAAAATGCGCGGATGGTAGCGCCGCTTTCGAGGGTTACTCCGGGGCCGAAAAATACATAGGGTTCGATCACAACATCTCGGCCAACAATTGTGTCGTAGGCAAAAAACACGGTTTGCGGCGCTGTCAGCGTCGCGCCGTTGTCCATCGCATCCGCCCGCGCGCGGTTTTGAAAAGACGCCTCCGCCGCCGCCAGATCACCGCGCGAATTCACCCCCTGCGTTTCCACCTCGTCACAGGATATCGCGGCACAGACCATGCCTTCAGAGCGGGCTAAAGCAACGATGTCGGTCAAGTAATACTCGCCACTGGCATTATCATTTCCAACTTTGCCAATCAAATCGAACAAGGTTGCCCGATCCGCACAGATCACTCCCGAATTGCACAGCGTAATCGAAAGCTGCTCTGGGGTGGCATCTTTGGCTTCAACTATCGCCTCCAGCCCGCCTTTGCTTGTGACCACAAGCCGTCCGTAGCGCCCCGGGTCAGCCGCTTCAAACCCCAAAACCACAACCCCGTTGCCTTCCGCCCGTTTATCCAACATCGCTTGCAGAGTTTGATGGCGCACAAACGGTGTGTCGCCATAAAGAACCACTACATCGCCGTCAAAGTCCGCTAAAGCAACCGCAGCCTGGCCAACCGCATGCGCAGTGCCCAGCTGTTCGGTTTGCTGTACGACCTGCACGTCAAGATCAAATGATTTCGCCGCTTTTTCAACCTGTTCCGCGCCAAACCCGGCAACAACTACAGCCCGCTCTGCTGCCAGACTCTGTCCAGACAGCATCGCATGCACCAACAACGGCGCGCCGGCAACCGAGTGCAAAACCTTCGGCATCTCCGATTTCATACGGCTGCCCTGACCGGCTGCCAAAATGACCACTGCGACTGGCATATACTGTCCTGTTTTATTCTGGTTGTTCAACGCTTTCTACATGGGAATTGTGGTTTTCAAAAGGGGTGCAACTTCAAGAAAGCTTTCACTTGGTTACAGGGTGTGGCAGAGGGGAACGAGACATTCGAGGCGGGCAAAGTGAAATCGGTAATATTTGATCTTGATGGAACACTGGCAGATACTAGCAAAGATCTGATCGCGGCGGCGAATGCCTGTTTTGACCGGCTGGGGGTGGGTCCATTGCTCGATCCGGTTGCTGACGCCGAGACCGCTTTCCACGGTGGCCGAGCGATGTTGCGTTTGGGATTTTCGCGCTTGGAATCGGCGTGGAGTGAATCGAATATTGACGCACAATTCCCTGTTTTACTTGAATATTATGGTAAAAACATCGACGTGCATTCCTTCCTGTACCCCGGCGTCGAATCCGCGCTGGAAAAGCTCGCAAAACGTGGCTACGCGCTCGGAATATGCACGAACAAACCCGAAGCACTTGCCGACAGGTTGACCCGCCGCCTGGGGATCCGGCCGATGTTCGCAGCTCTGTTCGGCGCAGATACTCTGCCGGTTCGAAAACCTGACCCGCAACATTTGCTGGAAACCATCCGTGCCTTGAGCGGTAATCCTGCACGTTCGGCGCTGATTGGAGATACCGACAACGACCGGCAAGCTTCGCGCGGCGCCGGAGTGCCGAGTGTTCTGGTGACCTTCGGTCCAACAGGTCGCGGGGTCGAGGCCCTACAGCCCGAAGCCTTGTTGGATCACTACGACGATCTGCCGGATTTGATGGATCGGCTGATCAGATAAGCGGAACGAACAAAGCCGATACTTGCAATTTTGGATCTCACCTGCCTTTGATAGTTTCGGGTTCAACCTAAGAAAGGCCCGAATATTGACCGAAATATTCTACGGCAACTTTACACAGCAAATGCCGCTGCCCGACGAGTCGATCGAGGCCGCAATCCGCGTTATGCGCCACGGGCGGCTGCACCGTTACAACGTTGTCGATGGCGAAATAGCCGAGGCTGCCGCGTTGGAACAGGAGTTCGCTGCCTTTACTGGCGCGAAATACTGTCTGGCCGTGGCTTCCGGCGGTTACGCGCTTGCCGCAGCTCTGCGTGCAGCCGGAACCAAACCGGGAACCAAAGTCCTGACCAACGCCTTTACTCTAGCCCCGGTGCCGGGTGCGATTGCCAATGCTGGTTGCGAGCCGGTGTTTGTCGAGGTGACCGATCAACTGGTGATGGACCTCGATGATTTGCAGGTTAAGATTGCGGCCAGCGGTGCAGAATTCCTGATGCTCAGCCATATGCGCGGCCATATCGTTGATATGGATGCACTAATGGCAATCTGCGATGCGGCTGGTCTGGCGGTGATCGAAGATTGCGCCCACACTATGGGTGCAAAATGGAACGGTGTTGCCAGTGGGCGGCACGGACTCGCCGCCTGTTATTCGACTCAAACCTTCAAGCATCTGAATTCCGGTGAAGGCGGTCTGCTAATCACCGACGACGCAGACTTGATGGCCCGCGCAACCATGCTGTCGGGCTCTTACATGCTCTTCGAACACCATACGGCAGGCGCTCCGGCCTCAATCTTCAAAGATATCCGCTTGAATACGCCGAATTGCTCTGGTCGGATGGATAATCTGCGGGCCGCGATCTTACGCCCGCAATTGAAACAACTGCGCAGCCAATGTGAAGGCTGGAACGCACGTTATCGGTGCCTTGAGTCGGGTTTGTGCAATGTTTCTGGCCTGAAGTTGATCGAACGACCGGAAAAAGAGGTATATGTGATGTCTTCTTTTCAGTTTCTTTTGCCCGAATTCAGCCCAGTGTCGATGGAAAAGGTGGTGGAAAGCTGCGCCGGGCGCGGCGTTGAGTTGAAATGGTTTGGAGCCGATCAACCGTCAGGGTTCACCTCGCGCCACGACAGTTGGCGCTACGCTCCGCAACAGAAATTGCCGCAAACTGATCGGATTTTGGCCGGTTTGCTGGACCTGCGCCTACCATTGACATTCAGCCTTGGGGATTGCGATTTGATCGCCCGGATAATCCGTCAGGAAGTCGAGCGGATATTTCAGAGTCAGAACGACAAGGCAGCGAGCGCAGGATGACTCCCAAAGAAGCCCTTGCCCAGGCCAAGGCGGCGACCAAAGCCGGCGATTTGCCCCGCGCCATTGTGTTGTACGAACAGGTTCTGGCACGCGCCCCGAAACACTCCGAGGCCGGAAAAGCACTGCGCAAGCTCAGGAAACAGGCGGCGGCGCCCCGGCAACCTGTCACAATGGCCGAATTGCAGACCCTGCAAAACTTAATTGCGCAGGGAGATATCAAACGCGCCAAACCGCAATTAACTGACCTGCTGCGCCGCGCCCCGAACGCGCCTTTCTTACATTTACAAAACGGATTGATCCATGCCGGAGCAGGCCAGTTGGCCAACGCCGTCGCCGCGTTCAAACGGGCGCTTGAACTCGACCCGAAATATTCCGATGCCCGCAATAATCTGGCGATTGCATTGGGCGCGCTCGGTCGTTTTCACGAAGCGGTAGAGCTGTGCGAAATAAGCCTGAAGTCCGATCCAAAAAATGTTTTAGTTTGGTTGTCCTACGCCGAAAACCTATTGCAAATAGGGCGAGGTGAAGATGCTGATTCCGCAGCACAAAAGGCCATAGAACTGGCACCGGATTTCGCTCAGGCCTGGGTGAGCCGGGGCCATGTTCTGACCAGCCGCGGTCAAAAAGATCAGGCGGTTGCCTGCTTTGAAAAAGCCATCGAATGCGACCCGGATTTTATTGCAGCCCAAGTCGAATTGGTCCGGCAACTGGGCCGCAAAACACCGGCACTACGGGCGCAGAATCTCAAAAAAATATTGACCGGCAAAGCCTTGAATACAATGGACAAGGCCGCGATTCATTTTGCATTGGCTGATATGTATGACGGGCAGAGCAACGTTGCCACTGCGTTTGATCACTATGCGCAGGGAAATCAGTTTCGCCAGCAGGAGAATCCCTACGATCACGGGCAGGAGGTCCGGCAGTTTGAAGCGGTAAAACGCACCTTCTCCAAAGGGAAAATGGCCCGGATCAAAACCGGGGCGGCCGACGTCCCCCGTCCGGTTTTCATCGTCGGAATGAACCGGTCCGGCACCTCGTTGGTGGAGCAAATCCTCGCCGGTCACAGCGAAATATTCGGGGCCGGCGAGCTCGATCTGGTCGATCAGTTCGCTGCCCCGTTTGCGGGCCGTCTTGACAGCGCCAGCGCGCATGAACTGACGGAATTCCGTAACCGCTACTTGACCGCCCTCGCCAACCGTTCGGACCGCCCGGTAGTGACAGATAAGATGCCGATCAACTATCGTTGGATCGGCCTTATCCTGCACCTGTTTCCAAATGCGCAGATAATTTACCTCGATCGCTTGCCGCGCGACGTCTGCTTTTCCAACTTCAAAGCCTCGTTTGGCAGCACCGGGCATGCCTACTGTTATGACATGATCAGTCTGGCCCGCAACTACGCCCACCACCGCGAAGTGATGGCGTTTTGGAATTCCGCTTTTGGTACGTCGATCAAGACGGTCCGCTACGAATCTTTGATTGAATCCCCCGAGCAGGGGGCAAAAATGCTGCTTGAGTGGTTGAATCTGGATTGGCAACCCGACGTGATGCAGTTTCACAAACTCGACCGAACTGTGCGTACGCTCAGCCAGGGTCAGGTGCATCAGGGGATATACACGTCTTCAATCGGTCGATGGCAACCCTACGCTGATTTTCTGACCCCGATGTTTGAAGAGTTGGAACGACTGGGCATTGCTGAGTAATCCGGTTGGCCAGGTCATTTAACTGGAATTCTTGCGCCAAAACTTCGACCGTTGTATTTTGAGACCCTGATTTTTGACTATCCAATTGAAAGGGTTTGCCATGCGCTCCACCAAACCGCCGTCCCAGACCAGGATTGACCCAAAGGCGGATAAACAGAAAGTTGCCAAAGCCAAGGCCAAGGAACAGGCGAGTTTTGCGGCAGCCACCGCCAAACATCTGAAAACGGCTGGAAAAGACATGACAGCCATCAAGGCTGGGGCCGCCGCCCATAAAGCGCGGCAGCAAAAGCTGCAAGAACAACAGTTTAAGCTGGAAAAGGCGCTGACAGAAATCAAACGCCAGCAAGAGGAAGAATGGAAACTGGGCATCCGAATTCTGCGCAAATACGAGGCAGCGCATAAGGAAATGGCCACCAAAACCACGGTTAAGGTTGACGGGGCCAAACCACCAACACCCAAAATGAGCTATGTGGCCCGCGCCGATGCGCTTTTGGTGATGATAGCGCTGGCGATCACGGTGATCGCGAAAAAGCTGAAATAGACCGCTCAGAAGGGGTCTCGACACGTATTCAACAGTGGACAAAGCCATTTTGAAACTCTATAACTGAACAGATGTTCAATTAACCCCGGAGCCTGCCATATGTTCACCTCATCCATGAATTTCGCCTGCGGCGAGGAAGTCGAAGCCCTGCGCGACATGGTGCATCGCTGGGCGCAGGACCGTGTAGCCCCGATGGCCGCCGAGATCGATAAAAACAACCAGTTTCCTGCGGAACTGTGGCGCGAAATGGGTGATCTTGGCCTCCTGGGCATCACCGTGCCCGAAGAATTCGGCGGCGCGGGCATGGGATATCTGGCGCATTGCATCGCGGTCGAAGAAATCGCGCGGGCCTCAGCCAGCGTTTCGCTCAGCTACGGGGCGCATTCCAACATCTGCGTCAACCAGATCAAGCTGAATGGCAACGCGGAACAGAAAGCCAAATACCTGCCGCGGCTTGTCTCCGGCGAGCACGTCGGCGCGCTGGCAATGTCCGAAGCCGGCACGGGATCCGACGTGGTGTCGATGAAGCTGCGCGCCGAAAAACGCAACGACCGTTATGTGCTGAATGGTACTAAATACTGGATCACCAACGGCCCGGATGCGGACACGCTGGTGGTCTACGCCAAAACCGATCCTGATGCCGGATCGAAGGGTATAACTGCCTTTATCGTTGAAAAAGAAATGGTTGGCTTTTCCTCCTCGCCACATTTCGACAAAATGGGGATGCGCGGCTCCAACACCGCCGAGCTGATTTTCGAGGACGTCGAGGTGCCGTTCGAAAACGTGCTGGGTGAGGAGGGTAAGGGCGTCAACGTTCTGATGTCCGGTCTCGACTACGAACGCGTGGTTCTCTCGGGCATTGGCGTCGGTCTCATGCACAGCGTGCTCGATCACATCATGCCTTATATGGTCGAGCGCAAGCAATTCGGCGAAAGCATCGGGAATTTCCAGCTGATGCAAGGCAAGATTGCCGACATCTACGCCGCCATGAACTCCTCCCGCGCCTATGTCTACGCCGTCGCTGGTGCCTGCGACCGTGGCGAAGTCACCCGCCAGGACGCTGCAGCCTGTGTGCTCTATGCCTCTGAGCAAGGGATGCACGTGGCAACACAGGGCGTGCAGGCCATGGGCGGGGCCGGTTTCCTGAACGACTCGCCGCTGTCGCGGATCATGCGGGATGCCAAACTGATGGAAATCGGGGCAGGGACCAGTGAGATACGCCGGATGCTCTGCGGGCGGGAATTGATGAAACTGCAGGGGGCGTAACATGACCGTCCTCACGTCCACGGCGGCCCCAGGCTCGGGAGCATTCGCAGATAATGACGCTGCCAACAATGCAGCGCTCGAAACTATCGCCGAAGCCGCCGAGCTTGCCCACATCGGCGGCGGAGACCGCTCCCGCGAGCGCCACATCTCGCGCGGAAAAATGCTGCCGCGCCAGCGCGTCGCCAATCTGCTCGACCCCGGCTCTCCCTTTCTCGAAGTCGGCCAAACGGCTGCCCACAACATGTACGACAACGTCGCCCCCTGCGCCGGTGTCATTGCAGGCATTGGGCGGGTGCACGGGCGTCAGATCATGGTGGTCTGCAACGATGCCACGGTCAAAGGCGGCACCTACTATCCGATGACTGTCAAGAAACACCTGCGCGCGCAGGAGATTGCCGAGGAAAACCACCTGCCTTGCGTCTATCTGGTGGACTCCGGCGGCGCCAATCTGCCCAATCAGAATGAAGTGTTCCCGGATCGCGAGCACTTCGGGCGCATTTTCTACAACCAAGCCAACATGTCGGCCAAGGGCATCGCTCAGATCGCGGTGGTGATGGGCTCGTGTACGGCAGGCGGGGCCTATGTTCCGGCGATGTCCGACGTGTCGATCATCGTCAAAGAACAGGGCACCATCTTCCTTGCCGGCCCACCTCTAGTCAAAGCCGCCACGGGTGAAGAAGTCACTGCCGAAGACCTCGGCGGCGGCGACGTGCACACCCGCCTGTCCGGCGTCGCCGATTACCTCGCCGAAGACGACGCACATGCGCTGGCACTGGCGAGACAGGCAGTGGCCAATCTCGGTGTGGCGGAAATCGCGCGGGTGGACCGCAGTGAGCCGCAGATCCCAGCCCATGACCCGGCAGAAATGCTCGGCGTCGTCCCTGCAGACCTCAAAACCCCCTACGACATCCGCGAAGTCATCGCCCGCATTGTCGACGGCTCAGATTTCGACGAATTCAAAGCCCGGTTCGGCACCACACTAGTCTGCGGTTTCGCCCGTATCGAAGGCATGCCCTGCGGTATCATCGCCAACAACGGCATCCTGTTTTCCGAAAGCGCCCAGAAAGGCGCGCATTTTGTTGAATTGTGCTCACAACGCAAGATACCGTTGATTTTCCTGCAAAATATCACCGGATTCATGGTTGGGCAGAAATACGAAGCCGAAGGTATCGCACGCCACGGTGCCAAACTTGTGACCACCGTCGCCACCACCAAAGTCCCGAAAATCACCGTTGTTGTCGGCGGCTCTTTCGGAGCAGGCAACTACGGCATGGCTGGGCGCGCCTACGGTCCGCGTTTCATGTGGTCCTGGCCGAATTCCCGCATCTCGGTGATGGGCGGTGAACAGGCGGCCGGGGTGCTGGCCACCGTCAAACGCGACGGCATCGAACGGCGGGGCGGGGAGTGGTCCGCCGAGGAAGAGACCGCATTCAAACAACCCACTCTCGATATGTTCGAACACCAATCCCATCCGCTCTACGCCTCTGCCCGGCTCTGGGATGATGGCATCATCGACCCACGCAAAACCCGGGAGGTTTTGGCGTTGTCGCTGGATGCCTGCCTGAACGCCCCGATCGAGGAGACACGCTTTGGTGTGTTCCGGATGTGATGGAGATTAACGCCAGTGTTCACTAAAATCCTAATCGCCAACCGCGGCGAAATCGCCTGCCGGGTCATCGACACTTGCCATCGCTTGGGCGTGGCCGCCGTTGCCGTCTACTCCGACGCTGACGCCAACGCCCGTCACGTCGAGCTGGCCGATGAGGCCATCCACATCGGCCCTGCTCCGGTCGCCGAAAGCTACCTGCAGGTCGACCGCATCATTCAGGCAGCCCTCAACACCGGCGCGCAGGCCGTTCACCCAGGTTACGGCTTCCTCTCTGAAAACCCGGAATTCGCCGATGCGCTCGCCGCAGCCGACCTCACGTTCATTGGCCCCAGCGCCGATGCAATCCGCGCGATGGGTCTGAAAGATGCTGCCAAAACATTGATGCAAAAGGCGAATGTTCCTGTGGTACCCGGATACCACGGGGCGGATCAGGACGACAGGCTGTTGGCGTCCGAGGCAGATAAAATCGGCTACCCTGTAATGATCAAAGCGGTGGCGGGCGGCGGCGGCAAAGGTATGCGACTGGTGGATACGCCCTCAGATTTCCAAGCCGCGCTGACCTCCGCCCGATCAGAAGCGAAAACCGCCTTTGGCAATTCCGACGTGCTGGTGGAGAAATTCGTCACCAACCCGCGCCACATCGAAATTCAGGTGTTTGGCGACAACCACGGCGATGCGGTCTACCTGTTTGAACGCGACTGCTCGCTGCAACGCCGCCATCAGAAGGTCATCGAAGAAGCTCCGGCGCCCGGTATGACCGAAGATGTGCGCAGCGCTATGGGGGACGCTGCTGTGGCCGCCGCGAAAACCATCGGTTATTCCGGCGCGGGAACGGTGGAATTTATCGTTGACGGCTCTGGCCCGCTGCGCACCGACGGCTTCTGGTTCATGGAAATGAACACCCGGCTGCAGGTGGAACATCCCGTCACCGAAGCGATCACCGGGCAGGATTTGGTGGAGTGGCAGCTGCGCGTCGCGAGCGGAGAAACTTTGCCAAAACAACAGAATGAGCTGTCAATCACCGGCTGGGCTTTCGAAGCCCGCCTTTATGCCGAAGACGTGCCCAAAGGGTTTCTGCCCGCCACCGGAACTCTGACACATCTGAAGTTCCCGGTCACGGCCCGCTCTGATACCGGTGTGATGGCAGGCGATACCATCACCCCATATTATGACCCGATGATCGCCAAACTCATCGTGCACGGCCCGGATCGCACACAAGCGCTGCAACGGCTGCGTCATGCGCTGGATCACACCGAAGTTGCGGGCTGCGTCACCAACTTGCAGTTTCTGTCGAAACTCGCCAACCACGCCGGGTTTTCCGCTGGTGACGTCGATACCGGGCTGATCGATCGCGATATTGAAGCGCTGAGTTCAGAAGTGGACATGCCGCCAAATGTTGCCGCGATCGCCGCGTTGTCGATAGCCGGACTTGGTACCGGCAACAGCCCGAACGAAGGGTTTTCGCTGTGGACACCGTTGCGCCGGACCATCTGGATGACTCACGGCGCTGACCGAATTGCCGCTGTGATCCGCTGTCAGGAAGGCGGGCAGTTTGAGGTGGCGGTCGACGACAACACGACCCTGGCCAGTTACAACAGCGGCTGGTTTGTCGACGGTCAGAAACTGGACATCCGGATCGCCTGTCATGCGGGTGGGGTCAGTATATTTGCACCCCATGCACATCATTTTTCTGCAGTCGATCTGCTGGACCGGACAGCGGCGGAAGAAGGCGGCGACAGCCTGATCCGGGCGCCGATGCCGGGACTGGTTAAGGTGATGGAAGTTGCGGTCGGACAGGGTGTGGCCAAAGGTGACACATTGGCGGTTCTTGAAGCCATGAAGATGGAGCACAAACTGATCGCGCCGTTTGACACCACTGTTGCCGAAGTGATGGCCGGGGCAGGAGATCAAGTGCAGGACGGGGCGCTGCTGATCCGGCTGGACGAGGTGGAAGAGTCATGATCCGTCTGCACCACGTTCCCGGTTCCCGTTCGTTCCGCATTCTCTGGCTGTTGAGCGAGATGGGAATCACTCCCGAAGTGATTCCCCACGTCATCGGCGGGGACATGCATAAAGACGCGTTCAAACGACTGTCCCCGGCAGGCCGCGCACCGGCGCTTGAAATCGACGGGCTGGTGCTGTTCGAAAGCGGGGCGATCACCCAATACCTGTGCGAAACTCGACCCGAACACGGGCTGGCACCAGTGCCGGGAAGCCCCGAACGGGCCACATTTCTCCAATGGCTGCATTTTGCCGAAACCCAGGCGCACCTGCTGGCAGAACTGAATCTTCAGTATGTGTTCCTGCGCGACCCGGCGATGCGTTCTTCCACGGTCCTCAAGATTAACACCCGTCGACTAGCGGTGACCATGCAGGCGATGGAAGATGTGCTTGCGGACGCCGGCCCGGATCAGGAATATTTGCTGCAATCCGGGTTCAGTGCCGCCGACACCATCCAAGGATTCAACATGGAGGCGGTGAACCGCTATGTCAGGCTCGATCCGTTCCCGCGATTGAATGCCTATTACAACAGTTTGAAATCCCGGGCTGGCTATCGGGCGGCGCTGGCTTTGGACGGGGAACAGAAATTTTACGACCGCGAATTCTATGAGCCCGCCGATGGTTGAAACTGTTGAAATATTCGAGGTCGGACCACGCGACGGGTTGCAGAACGAAAAGAACATGATTGCCACCGCCGACAAAGTGGCGCTGGTGGATATGCTGTCGGATTGCGGATTTCGCAGGATTGAAGTGGCCAGCTTTGTCTCGCCCAAATGGGTGCCGCAAATGGCCGACGGCGCGGATGTGCTGGCAGAAATATTGCGGCGCGGCGGGTGCAGCTATGCGGCGCTGACCCCCAACCTGCGCGGCTACGACAGAGCGAGTGCCGCCAACGCGGATGAGATCGCGATATTTGCCTCCGCATCCGAAGGGTTCAGCAAAGCCAATATCAATTGTTCCGTCGCGGAAAGCATTGAACGGTTTGTGCCGGTGGCTGAAGCGGCCATGGCGGATGGAATTCCGGTGAGGGGGTATATTTCCTGTGTCACTGACTGCCCGTTTGACGGGCCGACAGATCCGGCCAGCGTTGCTTTTGTTGCACGAGAATTAAAGGCGCTCGGGTGTTACGAACTGAGCCTCGGCGACACCATCGGGCGGGCCACGCCCGACAGTATTTCGGCGATGTTGCAGGCGGTTTTGCAGGTGTCCGATGCGGGACATCTGGCGGGACACTACCACGACACCGCCGGTAGGGCGCTCGACAATATCCGCACTTCGCTTGAATTTGGTCTGAGGGTGTTTGATGCTTCGGTCGGCGGACTGGGCGGCTGCCCTTATGCTCCGGGTGCAGCCGGGAATGTGGCCAGCGGCGTGGTGGCGGACCTGCTGGTGGAGGCTGGATATGAAACCGGAATTGACCGGGACGAGTTGAGCAAGGCAGCGGAATTTGCTGCGACTTTGAGGACGCAAAATGTTTGAAACCATCCGCCTGACACAGGACGACCGGGGCGTCGCGACGCTGCTGTTGAACCGGCCTGAAAAGCACAATTCACTGAATGCGCAGATGATCGCCGACCTGACACGGGTGACCACGCAAATTGCCGATGATGAGTCCATTCGGGTTGTCGTATTGACCGGGGAGGGGGCCAGTTTCTGTGCCGGTGGTGATCTTGGCTGGATGAAGCTACAGGTTGCCGCCAATGCGGAACAACGCGCGACGGAAGCCCGCAAACTGGCCCTGATGCTGAACGCGTTAAACACTTTGCCCAAACCGCTGATCGGGCGGGTTCAGGGGCAGGCGTTTGGCGGCGGCATCGGCATGATGTCGGTGTGTGATGTGGCCGTCGGAATTGCGGGTGTGAAATTCGGCCTGACCGAAACCCGGCTGGGGCTGATACCGGCCACGATCTCGCCCTACGTGATCGCCCGGATGGGAGAAGCCAGGGCGCGGCGGGTAGTGATGTCGGCGCGGATCTTTGACAGTGCCGAAGCGGAGCGCCTGGGATTGTTGGCGCGCGTGGTTGCTGCGGAAGATCTGGACGCGGCAGTTGAGGCAGAAATCAAACCCTATCTGACGGCGGCTCCGGGAGCCGTCGCCCGCACCAAACAATTGATCCGTGAACAGGGCGGTGACATCCCGCAGGCACAGATCGACATGACGATTGCGGCGCTGATCGAGGTTTGGGAAGGCGAGGAAGCCGGTGAGGGCATTGCGGCATTTTTTGACAAACGCAAAGCTGAATGGGTTAAGTGACGGCATAAAAATGTTCCGCGTGCGGAACATTTGTTATTTGTTAACAAATGGTTAAATGAAAAAATATGAGATTTCAAATAGTTGGTTGTTTAACTTTTTGACAACCAGATTCATTTCTCGAGTCCGCTGTTGCGGAACATTTTTCCGAGCCAAAAATATTACAAGCCCCGGCTGCGGCCGAATATTGCGATAAATACTCAATTCTGCATGTGGCAACGCGTCGTAGATAGGGGCGGAGTGGTTGACCCCCCCTTGCCACGAGGCTAACGTCTGTCGGCACGGCCATATGGGCTGAACCGGGCAAAGGAGAGACCGTTGGACGCATTGTTGCGAGAGTATTTGCCAATACTGGTTTTCCTGGGGATCGCCATCGCTTTGGGACTGGTTTTGATCCTTGCCGCAATCATCGTTGCGGTGCGCAATCCCGACGCTGAAAAAACCTCGGCTTACGAATGTGGCTTCAACGCTTTTGACGATGCAAGGATGAAGTTTGATATCCGGTTTTATCTGGTGTCGATCCTGTTCATCATTTTCGATCTAGAAGTGGCGTTCCTATTCCCCTGGGCGGTAAGTTTCAAAGATCTGGGCGGGCTGGGGTTCTGGTCGATGATGGTGTTCCTGGCGGTCCTGACCATCGGCTTTGCCTATGAGTGGAAGAAGGGGGCGCTGGAATGGCAATGACCACCGCACTGAATACGGCGGGCGAAGACAAAGACGTCACCACCCGCGCCTTGCAGAACCAGTTGGCAGACAAGGGGTTTTTGGTCACTTCGGTTGAAGACGTGGTCAATTGGGCGCGCACCGGCTCGCTGCACTGGATGACCTTCGGGTTGGCCTGTTGCGCGGTTGAGATGATGCACACCGCCATGCCACGCTATGACATGGAGCGGTTCGGGACTGCGCCGCGCGCCTCGCCACGACAATCAGACCTGATGATTGTGGCCGGAACCCTGACCAACAAAATGGCCCCGGCGCTGCGCAAGGTTTACGACCAGATGCCTGAACCCCGTTATGTGCTGTCGATGGGGTCGTGTGCCAATGGCGGTGGCTATTACCATTATTCCTATTCCGTTGTGCGCGGCTGTGACCGGATTGTGCCGGTCGACGTTTACGTGCCGGGCTGCCCGCCAACGGCGGAGGCACTGCTCTATGGGCTGTTGCAGTTGCAGCGCAAAATCCGCCGAACCGGAACAATTGTAAGGTAAGCGAAATATGAGCGAAGCATTGCAGGAACTGGGCGCAACGCTGGAGGCCAGCAAGTCCGAGGCGATCCTGGGGATCAACTACTCCGGTGTTGGTGAGCTGACGGTGACGGTGTCTACTGCCGCGCTGCCGGGGTTTATCGAACATATCAAAGGCGCTCCGGAATGTAAGTTCAACACGTTGGTCGATATCACCGCTGTGGATTACCCGGAGCGCGAGAAACGTTTTGAAACGGTCTACCATTTCCTGTCAATGTATACGAATTTGCGGTTGCGGGTGAAAGCCTGTGTGCGCGAGGATGAAGTGGTGCCGTCGATCACCGATATCCACCCCTCCGCCAACTGGTTTGAGCGCGAAGTGTTTGACATGTACGGCATCATGTTCTCCGGCCACCCGGATTTGCGCAGGATTTTGACCGATTATGGTTTTCGCGGTTACCCACTGCGCAAGGATTTCCCAACCACGGGGTATACTGAGGTGCGGTACGACGAAGTCGAAAAGCGGGTTGTCTATGAGCCAGTGAGCTTGATTCAGGAATATCGGCAGTTTGATTTCATGTCCCCCTGGGAGGGTGCGGACTATATCCTGCCGGGTGATGAGAATGCAGAGGAAGCGAAGTGATGGACGGCTCCACACCTTCTGTAGACATCGTGCGCGCGCTTGCGGCAGCGTATTGTGAGGGCATCCACTTTTCCAGGCGGGACGTGTTTGTGGACATGTGCCACGATAGGTTTTTGATGACAGCCCTAACCGGTGCGGGCAACGCACAGTTCTGGGACAAGGCGGCCTATCTGGACCGTGTGGCCAGCCGCGATCCTTTCCCGGGGGAGCCATCTTATGAAATTCAAAGCGTTGATGTAGCGGGAGACGAGATTGCACGGGTCCATCTGTGGGTCGATGTGCCGCCAAGACGGTTTGAGGATCACCTTGGCTTTGTTCGCGTCTGCGGCGAGTGGAAACTGATAACCAAAGTGTTCCGGACCTTGAATGGCCCGGCGCTGGAAGGGTGAGGGGGCAAGTTTTGGAACTCTTGTTGCTATTTTTACTTGAACCGTTTTGCGCGTTGGCAGCTCTTGCTGCCTTGTTGTTTGGAATAAAGAAAGCTTGCTTACGTCGCCATGAAAACGTTTGCCCGGTTCGAATCTGCGATAGGGGTTCGCGCAAAGAGGGCATGGATTAATGGACGGCACCTTCAAAGACGCCCAAACCGGCGAACAGCGCATTCGCAATTTCAACATCAATTTCGGGCCGCAGCATCCGGCGGCGCATGGCGTGCTGCGGCTGATATTGGAGCTTGACGGCGAGATTGTCGAGCGGTGTGATCCGCACATTGGCCTGCTGCATCGCGGCACCGAAAAACTGATGGAAAGCCGGACCTACCTGCAGAACCTGCCGTATTTCGACCGGCTGGATTACGTCGCACCGATGAATCAGGAACACGCCTGGTGTCTGGCGATTGAAAAGCTGACCGGGACCGAAGTACCGCGCCGTGCCTCGCTGATCCGGGTACTGTACAGCGAGATCGGCCGGATTCTGAGCCATATCCTCAACGTTACAACCCAAGCCATGGACGTGGGCGCGCTGACCCCGCCGTTGTGGGGATTTGAGGAACGCGAAAAGCTGATGGTGTTTTATGAGCGGGCCTGCGGGGCACGGCTGCACGCGGCCTATTTCCGCCCCGGTGGGGTGCATCAGGACCTGCCGCAGGATTTGCTCGACGACATCAAGACTTGGGCCGATGAATTTCCGGCGGTGCTCGCGGATATCGACGGGCTGTTGACCGAAAACCGGATTTTCAAGCAGCGTAATGCCGATATATGTGTGGTTTCAGAGCAGGAAGCGCTCGATTGGGGGTTTAGCGGGGTGATGGTGCGTGGCTCGGGCATGGCCTGGGATTTGCGCCGTTCGCAGCCCTATGAGTGTTACGATGAGTTCGAATTTGGCATCCCCGTCGGCAAGAACGGCGATTGTTTCGACCGTTATCTGTGTCGGATGCAGGAAATGCGCGAAAGCCTGAAGATCATGCATCAGTGCATCGACAAGCTGAACGCCGAGGGGCCGGGCGAAGTACTGGCGCAGGGCAAGATCGCGCCGCCCAAGCGCGGCGAGATGAAAACTTCGATGGAGGCGCTAATCCATCACTTCAAGCTTTACACCGAAGGCTTTCATGTGCCCGAGGGCGAGATTTACGCCTGTGTCGAGGCGCCCAAGGGCGAGTTCGGGGTGTATCTGGTGAGCGACGGGTCGAACAAGCCGTATAAGGCGAAGATCCGGGCGCCGGGATTCCTGCATTTGCAGGCGATGGATCATGTTTCAAAAGGCCATCAGCTGGCGGATGTGGCGGCGATTATCGGCACGCTGGATGTGGTGTTTGGGGAGATTGACAGGTGAGGATATTGGCTGACATTGCAACAATCCATCGCCCGAGGCGATGCCCTGTCGTCGGGGTTATAATCTCAAATGTTATTCCTTCGGAGAGGCCGTAAATGCTCCGCCGACTGCACCACACCCAACCCGACTCATTTGCATTCACTCCGGCCAATCAGGCGTGGGCCGAAGCACAGTTGACAAAATTCCCCGAAGGACGACAGGCGTCCGGCGTGATTCCCTTGCTATGGAGAGCGCAGGAGCAGGAGGGGTGGCTGAGCCAACCCGCTTTGGAAACCATCGCTGATATGCTTGGCATGGCCTACATCCGGGTTCTGGAGGTCGCGACGTTCTACTTCATGTTCCAGCTGCAACCGGTTGGTTCTGTTGCCCATATTCAGGTTTGCGGCACGCTGAGCTGCATGATCTGCGGCGCGGAAGACCTGATCGGTATCTGCAAGGAGCGGATCGCAGCACATGCCCACGAAATTTCAGCGGATGGCAAATTCAGTTGGGAAGAAGTGGAATGCCTCGGTGCCTGCACCAACGCGCCGATGGTTCAGATTGGCAAAGATTTCTACGAGGATCTGAGCGCGGAGAGCTTCACCCGGATACTGGACGAACTTGTGTCTGGCAATGTGCCAACGCCGGGGCCGCAGAACGGGCGTTATGCGGCGGAGCCGCTGGGCGGGGCAACTTCGCTAAAAGAATATGAGGCGGGCAGGTTGCTTCTTAACGCCTCTGCCGCTCTGGCCTCGGCTCAGGGTGATACCATCAAGCGGATTCAGGGCGACGAGGTGCCGTTGCTGACGCCCTGGGTGACAGGGGATACGGCGATTGCCGAGGCGCCGGCGGATACTGCGCCCGCTGAGCCAAAACCCGCCCCGGCGAAAAAGCCGGAAGTCAGCGCGCCGGACACCCTAAGCTCGGCTGTTGGCGGTGTGGCGGATGACCTGAAACGCATCAAGGGTGTCGGGCCGAAACTGGAAGGCGTGTTGAACGACCTCGGCTTTTACCATTTTGCCCAGATCGCCAAATGGACGCCGGAACAGATCGCCTGGGTTGACGACCGGCTGCAATTCAAGGGCCGGATCGAGCGGGACAAATGGACAGATCAGGCCAGAAGGCTCGCCGAGTCGGACAATTGAGAATTTGAAATGACTGCACATGGCGGTCGGCTGTAAGGTTGAAAAGGAGATGATGGTGGCCAATCCGGAGTCAAATATTGGAAATTCCTGCAGAAATATCTGTTGGGCGGTTGCTATAATATCCGGCCTTGTGGTCGCTGCGGTGTTGAACAATTTGACCGGTTGGGGCTGGGTGATTTCACTGGTCGCCGGGATCGGCGGAGCTTTGGCGGCGGGAATGCAGTTGGGCAAGCGTTTCTGCGACAGCGAAAACAAAGATTAAAATAGGGGAGAAGTTAGATGGCAAACGGGAATTCAAACGCAGGCGGCTCTTGCAACGCTATCTGTTGGATCGTTGCGGTAATCTTCGGCATTCTGGTTGCTGTGATTCTTCACAACTGGGCGGACTGGGGCTGGCTGGTGTCGATCGTTGTCGGGATTATCGGCATGTTGGGCGCCGGGTGGTTGTTGACCAGCTATTTCTGCGACGAACAGCGTGACAGCGCAGGGGCTTCGGCTACTCCCATGCACGCCGGCGGAATTACCGCTGCCGGAGCGGGGGATGCGGCAGCGGACGGGTCGCATGATGATGCTGCGACTGCGGATGCCGCACATGTTGCCGGGGTTGATCCCGGTACACCGGACCATGCGGGTGGCATCACTGCAGCGGGTGCTGGAGAAGCCGGTGCCGACGGTTCACACGACGTTGGAACCGGTACCGCTGATGATGGGGTGACCCAGGTTGATCCGGATACGCCTGCCTCTGCGGGCGGCGTGACTGCGGCGGGCGCGGGAATAACCGGAGCCGATGCGTCCGGTGGAGGCGGCTCTGACGCAGCAACACCGCAAATGTTCACCTCGGCTCCCGAAGGCGGCGGCGACAACCTCAAAGAAATCAAGGGTGTCGGACCAAAGCTGGAAACCACGTTGAACGACCTGGGCGTTTACACTTTCGCCCAGATCGCTGGTTGGGGGACTTCTGACATCGCGTGGGTTGATGAACGCCTGACCTTCAAAGGCCGGATCGAACGCGATGGTTGGGTGGAGCAAGCGAAAACGCTGGCCGGTGGCGGTGACACCGAGTTTTCGAAACGTGTGGAAGACGGCGACGTTTATTGACGCCGATGGAAAAGGAACACTGATTGGCCCCGCTTACACCGCTGACAGCCCGCAAACAGGCACGGATCGCATCGATCGTGATCTGTGCCACGATTGTGCTGTGGATGGGGGCCAGTTGGATCGGCGGGCAGATCGGATTGCCGGTGCGGTATGCGTTCCTGTTCGATTTTGCCGCTTTGGCGGCTTTCGCATGGGCCCTAGTGGTTTTGTATCAGGTCTGGCGTGACGGCCAAAAGTCAAAGGATTAGTCAATGCTCGCGGATGAAGACCGAATTTTTACCAATATTTACGGGATGCATGACCGGACGTTGGCCGGTGCGCGGGTGCGTGGGCATTGGGACGACACCGCAAGGATTATCCAAAAAGGCCGCGACTGGATCATTGCGGAAATGAAGAATTCCGGCCTGCGCGGACGTGGCGGGGCGGGGTTTCCGACCGGGCTGAAATGGTCGTTTATGCCTAAGGAAAGCGACGGGCGTCCGGCCTATCTTGTGGTAAATGCGGATGAGTCCGAACCCGGCACCTGCAAAGACCGCGAGATCATGCGCAATGATCCCCACACGCTGATCGAAGGTTGCCTGATTGCTTCTTTCGCCATGAACGCCAACACCTGTTACATCTATCTGCGCGGCGAGTTTATCCGCGAGCGAGAAGCCCTGCAGGCGGCAATTGATGCGTGTTATGACGCCGGATTGCTGGGCAAAAATGCAGCCAAATCCGGCTGGGATTTCGATCTTTTCCTATCGCATGGGGCCGGTGCCTATATATGTGGTGAAGAAACCGCGCTGTTGGAAAGCCTTGAGGGCAAGAAAGGCATGCCGCGGATGAAACCCCCGTTTCCGGCAGGCGCGGGGCTGTACGGCTGTCCGACCACAGTGAACAATGTGGAAAGCATCGCTGTGGTGCCGACAATCTTGCGGCGCGGGGCCGGGTGGTTTGCCTCGATGGGCCGCCCGAACAATTCCGGCACCAAGCTGTTTGCGATTTCAGGGCATGTGAACACGCCTTGTGTGGTGGAAGAGGAAATGTCGATCCCACTGCGTGAATTGCTGGACAAGCACTGCGGCGGGGTGCGCGGTGGCTGGGACAATCTGAAGGCGGTGATCCCAGGCGGGTCTTCGGTGCCACTGCTGCCGTCGGATATCTGCGATGAAGCGATTATGGATTTTGATTGGCTGCGGGATCAGCGCTCGGGGCTGGGGACTGCGGCGGTGATCGTGATGGATCAGTCGGTGGATGTGATCAAGGCGATCTGGCGGCTGTCAGCGTTTTATAAACATGAAAGCTGTGGCCAATGCACGCCCTGCCGCGAAGGCACCGGCTGGATGATGCGGGTGATGGAGCGGCTGGTGAAGGGTGATGCGGAACCGGAAGAGATCGACATGCTGCTGGATGTGACCAAGCAAGTTGAGGGGCATACGATCTGTGCACTGGGCGATGCGGCGGCCTGGCCAATTCAAGGGCTGATCCGGCATTACCGGCACGAGATTGAAGAGCGTATCCGCCACAAGCGTGGTGGAGCGGGCGCCGTGGCGGCGGAGTGAAGCAAGATGGCGGATTTAATCGACACACGGGAACTGATCAGCGCTTCCAATGCAGATCTAACTGGATCGGTGTTTGATGATGTTAACCTGTCGAACAGTTGTTTTACCAATGTGAATATGAGCGGCGTCAAGATCGATGATGCAAACCTAACTGGCCTAACCATCGACAACGCGAATTTGACCGATTTTTTCATCAATGGCATCGCGGTTAAGGATCTTATCGCGGCGTATAAAAAAAATTAGCGGCTGAATCGGGGAATATATGGAACACTTCGCACAATACGGCCACGCAATCGCATCGGTTCTGATCTATGCGCTGATTGCGCAGGTTCTGAACGCGGCGACCGGCATCCGCAAGGGCAATGATAATCTCGCACCCGGAGCGTCGCAGCCACAGGAGTATGACCACAGCGGGTATCGGCTGGACCGGACCTATATGAACTCGGTCGAAATGCTGACGTTTTACGCGGCCATCGTGTTTGCCGCGATCCTGGCCGGGGCAAATCCGTTCTGGATCAACGTTCTGGCCTCGGCCGGACTGGTGTTTCGGGTCTGCGCTAATGTAGTTTATTTGCGCGGTATGGGCGGCAGTTATGGCAGCATCCGCACCGGGTTTGTGATTCTGCTGAGCCTGTGCAACCTCGGCATGATCGGACTTGCGCTGATCGCGGTATTTGGAGGCAATTGACGTGAAACCACCCGCAAACCACCACCTGGCCGAACTCAACATCGCGCGTCTGGTTGCGCCAACCGATGATCCGCGCGTGGCGGATTTCATGAATGCTCTGGACCGGATCAACGGACTGGGCAAACGTTCGCCGGGATTTGTCTGGATGATGGAGGGCTCCGGCGAGCCGGGAACCGGGAATACCGAGAACAATGTTGGTGATGATCCACAGATGGTTGCCAATCTGACGGTTTGGCAGGACGTGGCCTCGTTGGAGCATTTTGTCTTCAACACGGTTCACAAACAATTCTACGACCGCCGCGCCGAATGGTTCGAGGTGATGAAATCGATGCATTTTGTCATGTGGTGGGTGCCAGAAGGACACCAACCGACATTGGACGAGGCGCTGGAACGGCTGACGCATTTGAACGAACATAGCGAGAGCGATCAGGCGTTTGGCTGGAAATACCTCAAAGACGCGACACTGTGGCAGCAAAAACAATGTGGAGTGGCGGCGGAATGAGGATTCTTCTTACCTATTTCGGTGCTGGCGTCGCATCAGTTCTGTTACGGGATGTTTCAGAATGAGAGCATCTGGCGCGATCATATGGCTGGAATTTGCCCGAAATTGTGCGAACTCCCGCTGTTATTGCATAACACGAAGACAGAGACCCATCTCTATGGCGAACCGAGGGCGTTATGCGCCCGCGACGCTTGCCATTAAAGGAGATGAAACATGCGTATGATCGTAACATTGGCAACTGCAGTTGCGATGTTGACCACAACGGCCTTGGCCAATCCGCCGCTGCGCGAGGTTAAGAACATTAATGACGGGTTGCTGGCGGTTGGGCTGGCCGATGCAATCCGCAAGAACTGCGGCAGTATTTCAGGGCGGGTGATCAGGGGTTTGAACTATCTGAAATCGCTGGAAAATGACGCCAAAGGACAGGGGTATTCAAGAGCTGAAATCAGGGCTTTTGTAAAAAACCGGGCTGAAAAGAACCGCCTTAAGGCCAAGGGTGAAGTTTATTTGGCCAATAACGGAGTGAAACGATCGGAGCCGGAAACATTTTGCATTCTGGGTCGCAAAGAAATCAGCAAATCCAGCAGTATAGGCGTTTTGCTGAGAAACCGATGAAAGAAGAAACGGGACAATAGGTGACGGGGACAGACCATCATATTGCAGAATTCAACTATGGCCGGATGCGCTGGCCGCTGGATGATGCCAGGATGCAGGAATTTGCTGACGATCTGGAGCGGGTCTACGGGTTGGCTGCTGCCGCGGATGGTTTTGCCTGGCGGATCGGTGATGAGGATATGGCCGAAGGGCTGGCGCGGCACGGCTATGATGCACTGACGTCTGCGACAGTATCGGTCTGGCGCGATGTGGACAGTCTGAAGGCCTTTACCTACAAAGGAGCGCACGGGCATTATCTGGACCGGACGCTGGAATGGTTCGAAGTGATTGACCCGCCACAGGTGGTGATTTGGCCGGTCGAACAAGGGCATCAGCCTAGCGTGGACGAAGCGCTGGAACGGCTGGTGGATTTGAAGGAAAACGGGCCGAGTGAACGAGCTTTTGGACTGGGTGCGCCCGGAGTGGGCGGTTAGGATGAACGGACATGAGTGATCTGAAAAAAATCATCATCGACGGGCAGGAGGTTGAAGTCGACGGCGCGATGACGCTGTTGCAAGCCTGCGAAGTTGCCGGGGTCGAAGTACCGCGGTTCTGTTATCACGAGCGTCTGTCGATAGCGGGCAACTGCCGGATGTGTCTGGTCGAAGTGGTCGGCGGGCCGCCGAAACCTGCGGCGAGCTGTGCCATGCAAGTGCGCGGCCTGCGGCCTGGGCCGGAAGGTGAACCACCAGTAGTCAATACCAAGTCACCGATGGTCAAGAAGGCCCGCGAAGGGGTGATGGAGTTTCTGCTGATCAACCACCCGCTGGATTGCCCGATCTGTGATCAAGGCGGCGAGTGTGACTTGCAGGATCAGGCCATGGCCTATGGCGTTGATTTTTCACGGTTTAGGGAGCCCAAGAGGGCGGTGGATCATTTGAACCTCGGTCCGCTGGTGGAAACCGAAATGACGCGCTGCATTTCCTGCACACGGTGTGTGCGTTTTACCTCAGAGGTCGCTGGCATCACCCAGATGGGCCAGACCGGGCGCGGCGAAGACAGCGAGATCACCAGCTACCTGAACCAGACGCTCGACAGTGAATTGCAGGGCAACATCATCGATCTGTGCCCGGTTGGAGCGCTGACCAGCAAGCCCTACGCTTTTACTGCACGGCCTTGGGAGCTGAAGAAAACAGAAACCATCGACGTGATGGATGCGCTTGGGTCCAACATTCGGGTCGATACCAAAGGGCGTGAAGTGATGCGGGTGCTGCCGCGCAATCATGATGGCGTGAACGAGGAATGGCTGTCAGACAAGTCCCGGTTCATCTGGGACGGATTGCGGCGGCAACGGCTGGACCGGCCCTATGTACGGCGTGGCGGCAATTTGCAGCCCGCAAGCTGGGATGAGGCGTTTGATGCAGTCGCTGAGACGGTGAAGGGTAAAAAGGTTGCGGCGCTGGCCGGTGATCTGGCCCCAGTTGAGGCGATGTATGCTCTGAAGCAGATTGTTGAGGGGCTGGGTGGCAAGGTTGAGTGTCGCGTGGATAATGCCAATCTGCCGTTTGCCAACCGGTCGGGTTATACCGGCACAGCGAAGATTGAAGACATCGACGACGCCAAGATGATCCTGCTGGTGGGCACCAACCCACGCGTAGAGTCGCCAGTGTTAAATGCCCGGTTGCGCAAAGCGTGGCTGCGCGGCGCAAATATTGGACTTGTCGGTGAAGCCGCTGATTTAAAATATGACTATTTCCACATGGGCGAAGGTGCGGACGTGTTGAAAGCAGCCGCGGACAAGGGAGTCAGTGACGAGACCCGCGACAACGGTAGTCTGGTGATCGTCGGACAGGGCGCGCTGATCGGGCCGGAGGGTGCGGCTGTTCTTGCTGAAACCATGCGGATGGCGGAGATCTCAAATTCCGGCTTGCTGATCCTGCATACCGCAGCGGCACGGGTTGGCGGGCTGGACATCGGGTTTGCCACCGATGGCGGCATGTCATCGGCGCTGGACGAAGCAGATGTTGTGTTCAACCTTGGCGCGGATGAGATTGACATCGAAGCAGGGCCGTTTGTGATCTATCAGGGCAGCCACGGGGATCGCGGGGCGCATCGCGCCGACGTGATCCTGCCCGGAGCCGCCTATACCGAAGAAAGCGGGATTTTTGTGAATACCGAGGGGCGGCCTCAGATGACCGCCCGAGCTGGCTTTCCGCCAGGAGACGCGCGGGAAAACTGGGCGATTCTGCGGGCGCTGTCGGCGAAACTGGGAGCGACGTTGCCGTATGATTCACTGGCGCAACTGCGGGTTGCGATGTTTGACGCGGTTCCGCATCTGGCTGCACTGGATCAGGTGCCGGAGAATGCGTGGCTGGCGGAAAAAGGCGGAACGATATCTTCCACCCGATTACAGTCGCCAATTAGCGACCATTATCTGACCAATCCGATTGCGCGCGCCAGCCAGGTTATGGCAGAATTGTCGGCGAACGCGGCGGCGCGGCGCAATACGAAAGTGGCGGCGGAGTGAACCGGGCCATTCTCCTTTGTACGGGATTTGCGGTGACAACCGCAGCGGCTGGTTGTTCGCTGGAGGAGACACCGCAGGTGGGTCAGGGTGATTGGACGCCGAAATACGGCGTAGTGGATACGAAATTGCTGGATGGCGAACTGGTGGCCATTCAGGTGCAGATGCGCGGGGCGCGGAGCGGCAATGACGTGATCGCGTTCAACGATTGTGCAGCGGCGCAATACGCGTTGATCCGTGGTTCGGGATTTGTGCGCAGGGTGCGCAACGACGTGAATGAAAAACGCGGTTTGTGGACTGGCGACGGGGTTTACACCTTGTCCGACGCCCACCCCGGCGGCACACATACGATAGACGCGGAGGTCGTAGCCTCGGACTGCGCCGCGAATAACATTCCGATGGTATAAGGGACGGAAATGGCAGAATTTTTTGCAACCAACCTGGGTGTGTTTGTGATCATCGTGGCGCAATGCCTGCTGGTAACAGCCTTTGTGATGATCAGCCTGCTGTTCCTGGTGTATGGCGACCGCAAAATCTGGGGCGCAGTGCAAATGCGGCGCGGGCCGAATGTGGTTGGCCCCTGGGGTTTGCTGCAAACGGTTGCCGATGCGATAAAATACATCGTTAAAGAGGTCTTAATTCCGGCCGGTGCGGATAAAACCGTGTTCCTGCTGGCGCCCTTGCTGTCGTTTATCCTTGCGATGATCGCCTGGGCGGTGATCCCGTTTTCCGAAAACCTGGTGTTGTCGAACTTGAATGTGGCGGTGCTGTATATTTTCGCCATTGGCTCGCTGGAAGTTTACGGGGTGATTATGGGTGGCTGGGCGTCGAACTCGAAATACGCGTTTCTAGGGTGTTTGCGGTCGGCGGCGCAGATGATTTCATATGAAGTTTCGATCGGGTTTATCATCATCGGCCTGATTATCTCGACCGGTTCGCTGAGCCTGGTGGATATCGTCATGGCGCAAGACGGGTCATACGGGTTCTTCAGTTGGTACTGGCTGCCGCATTTCCCGATGGTGTTCTTGTTTTTCATCAGCGCACTGGCGGAAACTAACCGGCCGCCGTTTGACCTGCCGGAAGCGGAAAGCGAACTGGTCGCGGGCTATCAGGTGGAATATTCCTCGACCCCGTTCCTGCTGTTCATGGCCGGTGAATACATCGCCATCTGGCTGATGTGCGCGCTGACCACGCTGTTCTTCTTCGGTGGCTGGCTGTCGCCCATTCCCGGCCTGCCGGACGGGGCGGTGTGGATGTTTCTGAAAATGTCGTTCTTCTTCTTCCTGTTTGCCATGGTCAAGGCGATCACCCCGCGATACCGTTACGATCAGTTGATGCGGATCGGCTGGAAAGTGTTCCTGCCCATGTCGCTGGTCTGGGTGGTTGTGGTCGCCATTCTGGCGTTCGCGGATGGCGATGAGCGCAATTTGGGCGGGTCTTACGCCCGCTGGACCGTGGAGGCGGAGGGCTGATGGCGAATTTCGATTACACCCGCGCGACAAAGTATTTCTTGCTGTATGATTTCATCGTCGGCTTCAAGCTGGGGATGAAGTATTTTTTCCGGCCCAAAGCAACGCTGAATTATCCGCATGAGAAAGGGCCGCTGAGTCCTCGTTTTCGCGGTGAACATGCGCTGCGCCGGTATCCGAACGGTGAAGAGCGCTGCATCGCCTGCAAGCTGTGCGAGGCGATTTGCCCGGCGCAGGCGATCACCATCGATGCGGAACCGCGCGATGATGGCTCGCGACGCACCACGCGCTATGACATCGACATGACGAAGTGCATCTACTGCGGCTTCTGTCAGGAAGCTTGCCCGGTGGATGCGATTGTCGAGGGGCCGAATTTCGAATTTGCCACCGAAACCCGTGAAGAACTGTTCTATGACAAGGAGAAGCTGCTGGCGAACGGGGATCGCTGGGAGGCGGAGATCGCGCGGAATTTGGAAATGGATGCGCCGTACCGATGAGCGATTTTGACAAACTCTTTGAAGATATGATGAAGCAGGGTCAGGAAATGGCGCAGACGTTTGCACCGAATTCCGACATGTTTGATCCTGCCAACCTCGACAAATTCATGCCGGGAATGTCGAAGACTTTTCTCGATGCGATGTTTGGCAATTCAGTGAACAAAGAAGGGCTGGATGCCCGCACCCGGTTTCTGGTGGTGATCGCGGCGCTGACAGCGCAGGGGGCGACCCAGACGGCGCAATTGAAGCTGGCGATCCAGAGCGCACTGGTCGCGGAAGCCACCCAGCGCGATATTATCGAGGTGATCTTGCAGATGGGCATGTATGGCGGCGCACCGGCCAGCACTGCGGCCATGACCGTCGCCCAAGATGTTTTTACTGCCAAGGGCGGGGATGAGGACGAAACATGATATCTGTCGTCGCTTTCTACGTCTTTGCCCTCACGGCAGTCTGTTCCGGCCTGCTGGTGGTCTTGTCCCGCAACCCGGTGCATTCCGTCTTGTGGTTGATCCTCGCGTTTTTCAGTGCTGCCGGACTGTTTGTGCTGATGGGGGCAGAGTTTGTCGCCATGTTGCTGGCAATTGTCTATGTCGGTGCTGTAGCGGTGCTGTTCCTGTTTGTGGTGATGATGCTGGACGTGGATTTTGTCGAGCTGCGCGGCGGGGTGACCAAATACATGCCGCTCGGGTTGCTGATTGGGTCGATCCTGCTGATGGAACTGGGCATGGTGTTCGGACACTGGACCTTTGCTGAGGACGTGGAAGCGCTGTTGCAATCGCCCACACCGGCGTTGGCGGAAGCGCATAACACACAAGCGTTGGGGCTGTTGATCTACACCGATTACATCTATTTGTTTCAGACCGCTGGCTTAATTCTGTTGGTTGCGATGATCGGCGCGATTGTGCTGACCATGCGGCACCGCACCGATATCAAACGCCAGAACGTCATGGCCCAGATGCACCGCGATCCGGCGGCGGCTATGGAAGTTGTCGACGTGAAACCGGGGCAGGGGTTGTGATGGGGAAGCGACTGATATTGGCAGGATTGTTCGCGACGTTTACCCTCACGGTAACTCTGATTGATAACTATGCGATTTTAGGACACGGTAAATTCATCGATATCCCAGCACCCCATCTGACATTGAACACGAATATGGAATGCTCAAAAGATCCGGGAGTCTTTTGCTAATGATCACCCTCGAACACTACCTCACTGTCGCTGCCTTCCTCTTCGTGATCGGCATTTTCGGGATTTTCCTCAACCGCAAAAACGTCATCGTCATTCTAATGTCGATCGAGCTGATGCTGCTGGCGGTGAATATCAATCTGGTGGCGTTTTCCACTCACTTAGGTGACCTCGTGGGGCAGATATTTGCGCTGTTTGTGCTGACCGTGGCCGCCGCCGAGGCCGCCATTGGCTTGGCAATACTAGTCTGTTTCTTCCGCAACCGCGGCACGATCGCGGTGGAAGATGTGAATGTGATGAAGGGGTAAAGCAGCTTCATGGAAACAATACTCCTTTTCGGGCCCCTTGTCGGCTGTCTGATCTGCGGCTTTGGCTGGCGGGTGCTGGGGGAAACACCGGCGACTTGGGTGTCGACCGGCTTTTTGTTCCTGTCGGCGATCCTGTCCTGGGTGATTTTCCTGACCTATCACGGGCCGGAAGCCGAAGTGATCACGCTGTTTACATGGGTCGAGAGCGGCTCACTGTCCACCGACTGGGCTATTCGCATTGACCGGCTGACCGCGATCATGCTGGTGGTGATCAATACAGTTTCGTCGCTGGTTCACCTGTATTCCATTGGCTATATGGCGCATGACGAGAACTTCAAAGAGGGCGAGAGCTACCGCCCCCGGTTCTTTGCTTATCTGTCGTTCTTTACCTTTGCCATGCTGATGCTGGTGACATCCGACAACCTGTTGCAGCTGTTTTTCGGCTGGGAGGGCGTGGGCGTGGCCTCGTACCTGCTCATCGGGTTTTATTACCGCAAACCGAGTGCCAATGCCGCCGCGATCAAGGCTTTTATCGTCAACCGGGTGGGGGATTTCGGCTTTGCGTTGGGGATTTTTGCGCTGTTCATGATGACCGACAGCATCAATTTTGCCGAAGTGCTGGACCCGCATGTGGCCAAAGAGTTGAGCCATGAAACCTTCACTTTCCTGAACTGGGAGGTGAATGCGCTGGAGACCGTGACCTTCCTGCTGTTTGTCGGGGCGATGGGTAAATCGGCGCAGCTGTTTCTGCACACCTGGCTGCCGGACGCGATGGAAGGCCCGACACCGGTGTCTGCGCTGATCCACGCTGCGACGATGGTGACCGCTGGCGTCTTTATGGTCTGCCGCCTGGCGCCGCTGATGGAATACGCAACGTTTACCCCGAATTTCATCGTGATTATCGGGGCCAGCACCGCGTTTTTTGCCGCCACAATCGGACTGGTGCAGAATGATATCAAACGGGTGATTGCCTATTCGACCTGTTCACAACTGGGGTATATGTTCGTGGCCGCAGGTGTTGGGGCCTACCCAGTCGCCATGTTCCACCTGTTTACCCACGCGTTTTTCAAGGCGATGTTGTTCCTGGGCGCTGGGTCGGTGATCACCGCAATGCACCACGAGCAGGACATGCGCAACTATGGTGCGTTGCGCAAGAAAATCCCGCTGACATTCTGGGCGATGATGATCGGAACGCTGGCAATCACCGGGGTTGGCATTCCGCTTACAACCTTCGGGTTTGCAGGATACTTGTCAAAAGACGCGATCACCGAAAGCACCTTTGCGGCTGGTACCGGTGTTGCGACCTATGGCTTTATCATGCTGGTAATCGCCGCCTGTTTCACTAGTTTCTATAGCTGGCGGCTGATGTTCCTGACCTTTTACGGCCCCGAAAAGGGCGACAAACACGCCCATGAACACGCGCATGAAAGCCCTTGGACCATGACTGTACCCCTGGCGGTTCTGGCGATAGGCGCTGTGTTTGCCGGGATGATCTGGCTGGAGCCGTTCTTTGGCCATATCGAACATGTCGAGGAATGGTTCGGCGTCGGCACTTATATGAGCCACGAAACCAACCATGTGATCCATGATGCGCATGACGTACCAAGCTGGGTCAAGGTTTCGCCTTTCATCGCCATGTTGCTGGGATTTGTTGTCAGCTGGTTTTTCTACATCAAAAATCCGGAATTACCGAAGGCGCTGGCCGCGAGCCAGAAACATCTCTACGCCTTCCTGCTGAACAAATGGTATTTCGACGAGCTTTACGATTTCCTCTTCGTGAACCCGGCGAAATGGCTGGGGCGGTTCTTGTGGAAGAAGGGCGATGGCTCGGTGATCGACGGCACCATTGACGGGGTTGCCATGGGCATCGTGCCCTGGTTCACCCGGATCGCCGGTAAGGCACAGTCAGGTTATCTGTTCCACTATGCCTTTGCGATGTTTGTCGGGCTGGCTGCGATCATCTCGTGGTTCGCGGTGCGGGGGGCCGGTTGATGGACAATCTGCTCTCTATTGTCACCTTCCTGCCGATGCTGGCCGCCGTCATCCTGATGGTGTTCCTGCG
This sequence comes from Amylibacter sp., assembly GCA_965237555.1. Classification (GTDB taxonomy): domain Bacteria; phylum Pseudomonadota; class Alphaproteobacteria; order Rhodobacterales; family Rhodobacteraceae; genus Amylibacter. Next base: position 2,189,861 of record OZ250147.1, on the reverse strand, counting down.
CGGTGAAGACGAAGCCGCGCAACGCAATGCCAAAATCTTGTCGCTGGTGGCCACGCTGGCGACCTTTGTAGTGTCGATAGCGATTTACACCGAGTTCAACCCAGCGGTGACCGAATTCCAACTGGTTGAGGAATACGCTTGGTTTGCTGGCTTGAACTACAAACTGGGCGTGGACGGGATTTCGGTGCTGTTTGTGCTGCTGACCACCTTCTTAATGCCGATCGTGATTGGCGCTTGTTGGGGTGTGACGGACCGGGTCAAGGAATACATGATCATGTTCCTGATCCTGGAAACCCTAATGATCGCGGTGTTCTGCGCGCTGGATCTGGTGCTGTTTTATATCGTCTTTGAAGCCGGGCTGATCCCGATGTTTCTGATTGTCGGCATCTGGGGCGGCAAAGACCGGATTTACGCGGCCTTCAAATTCTTCCTCTACACGCTGCTGGGCTCGGTCCTGATGCTGGTTGCCATGCTGTTGATGTGGTTTGAGGCAGGGACAACGGATATTCCAACCTTGCTGAACCATGAGTTCAGTTCTGAAACCATGAGCATCATGGGTTTCCAGATCGTTGGCGGGTTGCAGACGCTGATGTTCCTGGCCTTTTTCGCTAGCTTTGCGGTGAAACTGCCGATGTGGCCGGTGCATACCTGGCTGCCGGACGCCCACGTTCAAGCCCCGACAGCCGGGTCGGTAGTGCTGGCGGCAATTCTGTTGAAAATGGGCGGTTACGGCTTTTTACGGTTCAGCCTGCCGATGTTCCCGGTGGCGACGGAACTGCTGGCCGATTTTGTGATGACCTTGTCCGTGATTGCCATCATCTACACCTCGCTGGTTGCGATGATGCAGGAGGATATGAAGAAGTTGATCGCTTATTCATCCGTGGCCCATATGGGATTTGTCACCATCGGGATATTTGCGGTGAACCAGCAGGGGCTGGACGGGGCCATATTCCAGATGCTGAGCCACGGGTTTATTTCCGGCGCGCTGTTCCTTGGGGTTGGTGTGATTTACGACCGGATGCACACTCGTGACATTGACGCCTATGGCGGCTTGGTTGTGCGAATGCCCGCCTATGCTCTGGTGTTCATGTTGTTCACAATGGCCAACGTCGGGCTGCCTGGTACTTCCGGTTTTGTCGGCGAATTCCTGACACTGACGGCGGCATTTCAGGCCAATACATGGGTAGCCTTTGGGGCTACCACAGGTGTGATCCTATCCGCGGGCTACGCCCTTTGGCTGTACCGCCGCGTGATATTCGGCGACATGATCAAGGCCAGCCTGATGACGATCACGGACATGAACCGGCGTGAACGGATGATGATGGCGCCGCTGGTGATCATGACCATATTGTTGGGGATTTATCCGAGTCTCGTCTTGGATGTGATTGGGCCGAGCGTTACCGCACTGGTCGAACAAGTCGAAACAGCAACCATGCACCTTGACGCGGAAACCGTGACCAAAGTGGCAAGCCATTAGGGAGAGGCAGAGATGATTTCGAATGATCTGAACACCGTCCTGCCGGAACTCATACTCGCGGTCTATGCGATGGGAGCGTTGATGTTTGCGGTTTATACCGGCAAGGATCGGACCGCACCAATGTTGACCTGGCTGACCGCCGCGGTGATGGCAGGCTTGGGCGCGTGGATTGCGACACGTCCGGAAGGCACTGCGACGGCGTTTAACGGCGCGTTCATTGACGACGGATTTTCGCGCTATACCAAAGTGCTGATGCTGTGGGCCAGCGCGATCATGCTGCTGTTGTCGCAGGATTACCTGCGGCGCAACAACATGCACAAGTTCGAATTTCCAATCCTGATTGCGCTGGCGACGATCGGCATGATGATGATGGTCAGCGCTGGTGATCTAATGGCCTTGTATATGGGGCTGGAACTGCAATCTCTGGCGCTTTATGTGATTGCGGCATTCCGGCGCGACGGTCTGAAATCGACCGAGGCCGGGTTGAAATATTTCGTTCTTGGGGCCTTGTCCTCGGGCATGTTGCTGTACGGCGCGAGCTTTGTTTACGGCTATACCGGCACCACCAATTTCGTAGGCATCGCTTCGACGATCGGCGAAGAGGGCCTTGGCCTTGGTATGTTGTTCGGGCTTGTTTTCCTGTGCACTGGCATGGCGTTCAAAATCTCCGCTGCGCCGTTCCATATGTGGACGCCGGACGTTTATGAAGGCTCGCCCACACCGGTTACTGCGTTCTTTGCAACGGCACCCAAAGTCGCCGCTGCCGGTCTGTTTGCCCGGGTTATGCACGACGCGTTTGGAGCAGCGGGCGTGGATTGGACCCAGATCATCGCCTTCCTGTCGCTGGTCTCGATGTTCCTTGGCGCCGTTGCTGCCATCGGCCAGACCAATATCAAACGGCTGATGGCTTATTCTTCAATCGCTCACATGGGGTTTGCGCTGATGGGACTGGCGGCTGGTACGCAACAGGGTGTGCAAGCATTGCTGATCTATATGGCGATCTATGTGGTGATGAATATCGGTACCTTTGCCTTTATCCTGAACATGGAAAAAGACGGTCGCGCAGTCACCGATATCCGCTCGCTTGGCCTGTATTCGCGGGTTGCACCGGGCAGGGCCGCGGCGCTGGCGGTTCTGATGTTTTCGCTGGCGGGGATCCCGCCGCTGGTCGGCTTTGTGGGCAAACTGTTTGTGTTGAAAGCAGCCGTTGACGCCAATATGACATGGCTGGCGATTGCCGGGGTGATCGCCTCGGTGATTGGTGCGTTTTATTACCTGCGGATCATTTACTACATGTATTTCGGCGAAGAAACCGAGGGGCTCGATGGGGCCATGCCAAACTTGCATTATGCCGCTTTGGCGATTTCAGCAGCGATCATGGTAGTTGGGATTGTCTACCCGTTCGGGATTGACGTGTTCGCAGCGGCGGCGGCAGAGGCGTTGTTGAAATAATGCAAAACTGGCCCGAAGGGGTTGGCCGGATCGATCTTGACTCGGTGGACAGCACCATGGCTGAGGTGCGGCGACAGGCAGGAGAATTGCCAGCGCCGCTTTGGATATTATCCCGCGAACAAACCAAGGGCACGGGCCGACGCGGCAGGGTCTGGGAAACTGGAGCAGGGAATTTTTCCGCCAGCCTTTTAATGCGACCGAAAGCGGAACCTTCCCAACTGGCACTGCGCAGTTTTGTCGCGGCGCTGGCATTGTTTGAAGCTCTGGTGACCGTAACCGGGCGCGAAGATATCTTTGCGCTGAAATGGCCCAATGACGTGCTGCTGCGCGGTGGTAAACTGGCGGGGATTTTGCTGGAAAGCATGCCGGAATCAGGTGGTGGGATTGGCCTGATTGTCGGAATCGGCGTCAACCTGAAAACCTTGCCTGAAGCAGATGCACTTGAATCACGAGCCGTGCCGCCTAAATCACTGGCAGCCGAGACCGGCATCACTGTCTCGCCCGCGGACTTCCTGAACGCGCTCGCCCCGGCCTTCGCCCGTTGGGAAAACCAACTGCAAACCTACGGGTTTACCCCGATCCGCACTGCCTGGCTGACGCGGGCGGCAAATCTAGGCCTGCCAATTACGGCACGGGTGGGAAATGAAGAGATCACCGGTACATTTGATACAGTGGACGACAGCGGCGCACTTGTACTACAAGCCTCCAACGGTCGTCGCTGCATTGCAGCCGGCGACGTATTTTTTAGCGAAGGGACAGCCGATGCTGCTGGCCATAGATGTAGGTAACACCAACACGGTTTTTCTGGTCCACGACGGGGAGAAAACACTCGCCGAATGGCGTTGCGCAACGGAACATGAGCGCACGGCGGATCAGTACTACGTCTGGCTGCGGAACTTGATGAAGCTGAACGGCATCGAGGATGAAGTCGACCGGGTGATCGTTTCCGCTGTGGTTCCCAAAGTGGTGTTCAACATTCGCGTCCTTTGCGACAAATACTACAATTGCCGCCCGGTGGTGGTGGGTAAACCAGAGTGTGATCTAGGTGTGCCTGTGCGGGTGGACGAAGGCACGCTGGTGGGGGCTGACCGGCTGGTCAACACAGTTGGGGCCTATGACCGATACGGCGGAGATCTGATTGTGGTGGATTTTGGCACCGCGACAACATTCGACGTTGTGGATAACGACGGGGCCTATATCGGCGGGGTGATTTCGCCGGGTGTGAATCTATCGATCAAAGCTCTGCATGAAGCTGCCGCTGCGCTGCCTCATATTGACGTCACAATGCCGGACAAGATCATCGGCACCAACACGGTGGCCTGTATGCAGTCCGGTGTGTTCTGGGGCTATATAGGCCTGATCGAAGGCGTTTGTGCCAAAATCCGCGAGGAACACCCGCGCCCGATGAAAGTGATCGGCACCGGTGGTTTGGCTGGCCTGTTCGAGCGCGGAACCGATATGTTTGACGCAACAGACGGCGATCTGACCATGCACGGGCTGGTATTGATCGCAGAAAGAAATCGGGAAAACTGATGAGTGGTAAGAACCGGCTGATTTTCCTGCCCCTTGGCGGGGCGGGTGAGATCGGCATGAACATGTATCTCTACGGCTATGGACCAGAGGGGAAAGAGCGCTTTATTCTGGTTGACGCGGGTGTGACGTTTCCGAACATGGAAAGCACCCCCGGGGTTGATCTGATTATGCCGGACACAGCTTATATCGAAGCGCGGGCGGACCGGCTGGACGGCATATTTATCACCCACGCGCATGAGGATCATATCGGCGCCTTGGGTCATCTTTATGCGCAGCTTCCCGCCCCGATATTCACCCGCGCATTCACTGGCGCCGTTGCGCGGACCAAGCTGGAAGACCATGGGCAGGATGTGGATCAAGTTCATGTGATGGAAGCCTGGCCGGAGCAGGTGGAGCTCGGGCCTTTCAAAGTTGGTTTCATTCCAGTGGCGCATTCGATTCCAGAAGCTTCGGGTTTGGTGATTGATACGCCGAAGGGCAGGATTGTGCATACGGGCGATTTTAAGACCGATCCAGAGCCGATTGTTGGCGAACCGCATAACCCGGTGATGCTGCGAGAGATAGCCAAAGGTGGTGTTCATGCGCTGGTCTGCGACAGCACCAATGTGTTTTCACCACTGGCGGGACGGTCTGAATCAACTCTGCAGGAGGATATCACCGCGCTGATCAAGAACGCATCCGGCATGATGGTGGCTACCACGTTCGCGTCCAACGTCGCGCGGTTGAAAACACTGGCGCAAGCGGGTGTGGATGCAGGGCGGTCAGTTGTCGTTCTGGGGCGGGCCATGCAGCGGATGCTGGGCTATGCCAATTTTGCCGATGTTCTGCACAATTTCCCGCCGACAATTGAACTGGAAGACGCAGGTGATATCCCGCGTGAAAACCTCATGTTGCTGGTGACTGGTTCTCAGGGTGAAGGGCGCGCGGCCTCGGCGCAACTGGCGCGGGGCAAATACCGCGGCATGGAAATGCGCGAGGGCGATACGTTTTTGTTTTCGTCCAAAACCATTCCCGGAAATGAAGTCTCGGTCGGAAATATCATGAACAGTTTCAGTGAGATGGGGGTGCGTGTTGTCGATGAAACAGACGGCAACTATCACGTTTCCGGCCACGCCAACCGGCCAGATTTGGAAGATATCCATGCGCTGATGAATCCCAAAATGTTGATCCCGATGCACGGCGAACACCGGCATTTGCGGGCGCATGCGGAACTCGCAGAGAACAAGGGTATCGCGGCGGTGATTGCACCGAACGGCACGATGCTGGATTTGAGCGGTGATAAGCCGGAAGTGATTGAGCACATCGAAACAGGACGGATATACCTCGACGGTTCCCGCCTGATTGGCGCCTTTGACGGTGTGGTTTTGGAACGGATTCGCATGGCCACGCGGGGATCCGTTGTGGTCAGCGTTTTGTTGGAAGACAACCGCCCGCTGGGTGAAAGCTGGGCTGAAATCATGGGGTTGCCGGATACGTCAGCAATGCAGACGGGTTTACAGGAAGCGGTGGAAACGGCGGTGGATCAGGAATTGCTGAGCGCAAAGAAAGGCCGGTTAGCAAGCGACGAAGAGGTTGAGAGCCTGGTGGCTAAAACGGTGTCACGGACCTGTCGGGATTTGGTGGGCAAGAAGCCGGTGTGCAAGGTGCTGATCAACCGCTTGGTGGATGGATGATAAACATCACTAATAGACGCGGAACTAAACCCCCGCTACCAGGATCGCATCGCATTTGGAAATCTTCAGCCGCAAGTCCTTGGCGTCGGCATAGTCATCCGAGGCGTGCCAGTCGCGCGCGGCCTGAACGGACGGAAACTCCAGAACAACAACTCGGGATTTGTTGAATGTGCCCTCCAGCATCTCGATATCACTACCGCGGATGATGAATTTGCCGCCGTACTGCCGGATCGAATGCGGCGACATTTGTTTATAGCGCTCAAATTCTGCGGCGTCGAAGACGTCTTCCAGAAAGATCACGTAGCCTTTCAAGGGATGTCCTGAATTATGGGCGCGATTTGCGGATATCAGGCTGCGTCTTCATTGGACTGAGGGACGTCGCCGTTATCGCCGCTTTCCGGCTCGCTGGCTTTTTCGGATTTGAGAATACGGAATTCGCGCAGGATAAAAGCCGGGACATGGCTGCCCATGCCGACAACTTTGTTGTGGTCGCGGCGCTCTGAAGATTTGGCGGGTTGCTTGCGTGCGTTGCTACGCGTGCTGCCGGAAGCGGCCGCTTTTTCGGCTTTGGGTTCAGCTTTGGCCGTAGGTCTCTTTTCGGCTTTGTTTACAGCGGGCTTGGGTTTTTCAGGCTGGCGGTCAGCGTCAATTTTCGGCGCCTCCATCCGTTCGATTTTTTTCTTCACCAGCTCTTCGATTTTGGCGAGGTGTTTTTCTTCGAAAGGTAGGCAGAGTGTGATCGCCTTGCCGTCACGACCAGCGCGGCCGGTGCGGCCGATGCGGTGCACGTAGTCCTCGGAATGGATCGGGACGTCGTAGTTGAATACATGACTGGTGTTTGGGATGTCGAGGCCACGGGCTGCAACGTCGGAGGCGACCAGCAGTTGAATCGTGCCCTCGCGGAATCCGTTCAAAGTGGCGGTGCGCACGCTCTGGTCCAGGTCGCCGTGAATCGCCGCCGCGTTAAAGCCGTGTTTTTTCAACGACTTCATCAGGATATCCACTTCCGTCTTACGGTTGCAGAAAATGATACCATTGGTAATCGCGTCGCCTTCATCTCGCAATATCGTGCGCAGAACCTCGCGCTTTTCTTTGCCTTCTTTGGACCGGTGCGAGGACCTGAACGCGCAAACGAACTGTCTGATGTTTTCGCCGATTGTGGCCTGACGGGCAACTTCTACACGTTCCGGATTTTGCAGGAATTCTTCGGTAATCCGTGTGATTTCCGGGGCCATGGTGGCCGAGAAAAACAGCGTCTGACGGGTGAACGGCGTAAGTTTGAAAATACGTTCGATATCGGGGATGAACCCCATGTCGAGCATCCGGTCAGCTTCGTCCACCACCATGATCTGCACGCCGGTCAACAGCAGCTTGCCGCGTTCGAAATGGTCGAGCAGTCGGCCGGGTGTAGCGATCAGAACGTCAACGCCACGGTCGATTTTCTGGTCCTGTTCCTTGAAGCTAACACCGCCGATCAGCAGCGCCATTGTCAGTTTCAGATGTTTGGCATATTTTTCAAAGTTCTCAGAAACTTGCGCAGCAAGTTCCCGGGTCGGGCAGAGTACCAGCGAGCGCGGCATCCGGGCGCGGGCGCGACCCTTGGCCAGCGCGGTGATCATCGGTAGAACAAAGCCGGCAGTTTTGCCGGTTCCGGTCTGTGCGATGCCGAGTACGTCTCGGCCCTTAAGAGCATGGGGGATGGCGGCGGCTTGGATTGGGGTCGGGATTTCGTACCCGGCTTCTTCGATGGCTTTCAGGACCTTGGGGTCCAGTTCCAGATCAGCAAATTTTGTCATATGGGCCTGTAGGTTGCGGCGTTAAGAGGTGCCGCATTTTTGACTGCGGCCGGATGCCCGTATTGGCATCTGTCATCTGGGACGCGTCATATAGGGTTTTGTGAGGATGTCAACGTGGCCGGTGTAAAGGGCGAACAATGGGGCAGAGATAGGAAGATTGTTGCTGGTTTGGAAACGCATGTTGCAAGTTCGAATCATTGAACGCAGTTGGTTAGACCAATACTTCTTTCGTTGCGCTCAAAACCAGTTCCGGATAATCCCGCTCCACGCGGTCTATATCCCATTGTAAACGCGTCATATAAACCGGATCGCCGTCGTGGTCGGCTGCCATGTGGCCTTGGTTTGTTTTCACAAACCCATCGACCTTGTCCTGCGGACCAGAGAGCCAGCGCGCGGAGGTGAACTGGGTCGGCTCAAAGCGCACGGGGATGCCGTATTCGAGTTCGATGCGGCTGGCTAGAACCTCGAATTGCAACGCGCCGACAACGCCGATGATCCAGCCCGCCCCAATCATCGGTTTGAACAGTTTTGCGGCACCTTCTTCGGCGAATTGGTTGAGGGCTTTGTCAAGGTGTTTGGCTTTCATTGGGTCGGTGGCGCGTACGCTTTGCAACAGCTCGGGCGCGAAGGAAGGGATACCGGAAAAATGTAAAGATTCTCCTTCGGTGAGCGCATCGCCAATACGCAGCTGGCCGTGGTTGGGGATCCCGATGATGTCACCGGCCCAGGCTTGTTCAGCAAGCTCGCGGTCCGAGGCGAGGAACAGCATCGGTGAAGCGATGGTCATGAGTTTCTTGCTGCGTACATGGGTCAGTTTCATGCCGCGTTTGAAATGACCGGAGCAGAGCCGGACGAAGGCAACGCGGTCGCGGTGGTTGGGGTCCATATTCGCTTGGACCTTGAAAACAAAGCCGGAAACTTTAGATTCATCAGGAGAAATCTGGCGCTCAACTGCTGGGCGGATTTGCGGTTTTGGGCCGAAGTCGCCGATCCCCTCCATCAATTCCTGCACACCGAAGGAGTTGATGGCGGAGCCGAACCAGATTGGAGTCAGGGTGCCGTCTAGGAAGTCCTGATGGTCCATTTTCGGCAACAGTTCACGGGCCATTTCGACTTCTTCGAGGAATTTTTCCAGCAGGTCGGCGGGGACGTGCTCTGCCAGTTTCGGGTCGTCCAAGCCTTTTATTTCAATCGAATCGGCAACAACGTTGCGGTCGGCCCGGTCCATCAGTTCCAGACGGTCGTTCAAGAGGTCGTAACAGCCCATAAATTCGCGGCCGACACCGATTGGCCAACTGGCGGGTGTCACGTCAATGGCCAGATTTTCCTGAATTTCGTCAATGATATCAAACGTATCTCGGCTTTCACGGTCCATCTTGTTGCAGAATGTCAGGATCGGCATATCGCGCAGGCGGCAGACTTCGAACAGCTTGCGGGTCTGGCTTTCGACGCCTTTGGCGCCGTCGATCACCATGATCGCGGCATCAACGGCGGTGAGGGTGCGATAGGTGTCCTCGGAGAAATCCGAGTGGCCCGGCGTGTCCACCAGATTGAACCAGAAGTCCTTGAATTCAAATGACATTGCCGAGGCGGAGACCGAGATGCCGCGGTCTTTTTCCATCTGCATAAAGTCGGACCGCGTGCGCCGGGCCTCGCCCTTGGCGCGCACCTGACCGGCCATCTGAATGGCCCCGCCGTAAAGCAGGAATTTTTCGGTCAGCGTGGTTTTGCCCGCATCGGGATGCGAGATGATGGCAAAAGTCCGCCGCCTGTCGATTTCCGGGGGCAGGACCGGCTGGTTTGAAGCGCGATCTAACATGAGCGTGCGTATAGATAAGGTTTGGTCGGAGGGCAAGAAAAGGTGGGTCTGATTTTAGGGGTGCAATTGGTACGCAAAGGGTACGCAAGCTGGCTTTTAATCAAGTTTAACCAAATGCGGGTAAGAAGGCCGATATTCGATAAGGAAAATGGATTTTACACATGGTGACAAAAACAGCGCAAATGGCGCGGGTAGAGATGTTTGCGAATCTAAAAAATCTGCAAGCAGGATGGAACGAGATTTGGGTGGATCGGTCAATTCCGAAAGATTGGGACTATATGGAGGAGCGCTATCCGGTCCGGCCCAAAAAGATGAAGCTGACGGTCACGTTGGACGAGGATCTGGTGAAATGGTTCCGCAAGTTGGGGCGGGGATATCAGGCGCGGATGAACGCGATTCTGCGGATTTACTGGCGCGGGCTGGTATCCGGGGATGTGCAGTCGCATTGGGATGAACATGACGTCGGGCCACAGCAACTGGCTTATCTGGATGGTTTGAACGCCAAGCTGATGGGCAAGTTTGCCGAAGCGGAGGCGGAGGGCAGACTGGAACCGGGAACAACCGAACAAGCCGAGCAAGATATCGAGAAGATGAAAGCAATGTTTCAGCAGATGACGGGGAAATAGGGTTTTCTCTGGAAAACAGAAGATATTGACTTTCGGGGGAGGCAGGCGTATTTCTTCTGTAAACGCGAGGAAATGATGCAGCATATCAAACTGACCGACAAAGAACTGCGGGTGATGATGGCAATCCTGCATCGCCCGATGCAGGCTTATGGACCGTCGATCCGCGCGGAATTGTTGAAGCGCACCGGGCAGGACATGAGTTTTGGTTCGCTATATTCGGTTCTGGACCGGCTGAGTGAAAAGGGTGTGGTTGAAAGCTGGATGGGGGAAGCCACGGCTGAACGGGGTGGGAAGCGGAAGCGGTATTATCAGGTGAACGCCGAGGGGCAGATTGCCGTGAGCCACGCGCTGCATCAGTTGTACGAATTGGCCGAGGGGCTGGATCTTGAGGGGCTGCCGGGTGAGGGGGTGGTGGTGTGAAGTTGAAAGCTATTAGAGGTGATTGGAAATTATCGGTTGCAGCCATAGCCCTCAACTTCGGAATCACCGCTTTCATGGCGGTACTTATTTTTGTTGGAAATCTCGAATTTGCGACCGCGACAAGTGCGCTGTTGGGAATGTTACTAATGACGAAAATATTCCTTTATAGTTTGGTCGTCGAACCAATGAACATTAGCGATAAATTCCAAGCCGCCGACACGCTCCTGATCTTTTTCTGCAAGCCCGATGAGGCGGAATGTCTGGCTGGGGACCTTATCGAGGAGTACGAGAAAGTTGCCGCCCGCAAGCCGCGTTGGGTGGCAAACGTTTGGTTTGTCTGGGAACTGTCGATTCTTATTACCACCAAAGCCCGCAACCGGCTGATGAAAGCGGTAGTGCCGAAGAAGCTGTTTGATCTGCTGAGCAAGCGCTCAGGCTAGCTGTCCAAATCTAGAAACCCAATACCAATGTTCCAAACCCCGATGGCCCTACGGGGTTACGGTTTTCCCTGACAGCCAGCGGCTCCGCCGCTTATGGGGGCGAGGCCGGTGGTGGCCTGGGCTGGTTGCGCCTGCATTTTGCTGAGAAAAGGTGAAGCGCGTTTTGGTGGGGTGTCCGGTTTTCAGCGCTTGATTTTGGCGCGGTGCTTCTTATTTGAAAACGGATGTCGATGGGTTGGTGTTGGCGCTCCGGGGCATAGGGTAAGATCAGGGAGAATGCGGCAACTGGCGGGCGGAAAAGAGATTCTGAGAGTGACGATGAGCGCGGCGCTGCTGCTGACCGCCTGTAAACCTGCGCCGGCAGACCTTGTTATGACCAACTCAATACCCGTGGCTGACGCCTGCGGTGCTGCTGACCTTCAAACGCTCGTCGGCAAGTCGCAGACTGTGCTTCGGTCGCAGCGCTTTGGCCCCAGTGTGCGGATCATCAAGCCGGGTATAGCGGTGACTATGGATTACAGGACTGACCGAATGAATATTGAGATCAATACCGGGGGCAAGATCGCACGTGTCTATTGTGGCTAGAGCAACCCGCGCTCTTTCAATTCCGGCTTGCGAGATCGGGCGATTGGTGCGATGAATCCATCGGACATTTTGAAACCGGTTTTCGGACCCTGTTTGACCACCTGCTCGACCTCATCGAAATTGATCCAATGCGAGCGGTGAATCTGGTCGCCGTTAAATTCACCTAATTCGCGCACAGCGTCGGCAAAACGCATGTGCAACATACGCTGGCCGCGTTCGGTATAGGCTTCGATATAGTGGTCTCGCATTGCCAGCCGGATGAGACGCTCGCCGGCATCAGGGCCCAGCCGCTGCATGAATGGGTTCAGAGTCGGATTGGTTTGAACCGGTCGGCTTTCAAGCTCAGGAGTTGGCGCAGGACGCAGCTGATCGGGGGACACGAAATAAATAATAGCGTAAACCGCCACAGAAACGCTGGCGATTACTGCAAATAAAACAGCGGGATGCGGTAGATCTATGGGACCATATATGATGTTGATCGCGACCCAGACAAAGGCCCAGTAGAGAGTGGCAAACAGCCCACATGATATGACCAACAACTTTTGAATCGACCAGCTTGGAAATCGGTGAAGCAGGACAATCAACGTTACATTGCCCAACACCATCGACACAAACAGGATACTGGGCCAAAAAACGGCACGAAATGCAAAGGTGTCGACTTCATAGGTGTTGAACGGACCTACAATGCTGCACACACTTGCACCAACCAGCCAACTTATGATTGAGACCGGAGAGAGAAGCCGCTCTTTTAGGTCGTGCACTATCGTCAGCATGCGTCCATTAACCTGCAATTCACGTATCCATTTATGTATTTCACGAAAAACCGTTTGAGGAAAGACGCCTGATCAGAGAATCTTAGTACACCTTCTATGACAGCGTAGGGGGGAGGCGTGGGCAGAAGCAAAAGTAGCGTATTTTGGGTAGCTGGTAACTTCCGCCGGCGCCTCGGAGGATGTCGAGCCCGCTGGTGTTCTCAGTTTGAATACACCAGGATCCGGGTGCGGCGTTGTTTTGTGAGGGGAGAAGCAAAGCCGTATCCCGCCCGAATATCGCCACTACTTCGGCAAAGCAGAATTCGGGAATGTCTTGTAGTTTAATCCTCCAATATCCAGTGACCGGGGTCGACTTCTTTATATGTCGACGGTTCGGGAGAGTGACCAACCGGAAAAATCGGACTGGGGATCGGTTTGAAATTCATCTCGCGGTCAACCTGCCGGTTGCGCGGATCAGGGCGCGGCACAGCGGACAACAGAGTTTGGGTGTATTCGTGCTGCGGGTTTTCGAAGATTGCAGAACGGGGGCCGAGTTCGACAATCCGTCCGAGATACATCACCGCCACCTGATGTGAAACCCGCTCTACCACCGCCATATCGTGGCTTATGAACAGCAGGCTGATGCCAAGGTCGGATTGCAATTCCAGCAATAAATTAAGAACTTGCGCCTGGACCGAGACATCGAGTGCCGAAACAGCCTCGTCAGCCACAATCAGTTTTGGATTAAGGGCCAGGGCACGGGCGATGGCGATGCGCTGACGTTGACCACCGGAAAATTCATGCGGATAGCGGTCGAGAAAGCTGGCAGGCAGGCCACAGCGTTCGAACAATTGCGCGGCGCGGTTACGCAAGGCAGAGCCGCTGGTGATATTGTAGTTGATCAGCGGCTCAATGACTTGATCCACTACGCGTCGGGTGGGATTCAGCGAGGCATAGGGGTCCTGAAAGATCATCTGCATGTCCCGGCGGCTTTCGTGCAGATCGGAATGAGACATATGCAGGATATCGCGGCCCTCTAGCAGGACTTGGCCGGACAGAGGTTCCTCGAGCCTGAGAATGGAACGCCCGGCGGATGATTTTCCACAGCCGCTTTCGCCCACCAGCGACAGGGTTTCTCCTTTGCGCAAGGTGAAGGAAATATCCTCGACCGCGTGGACATTGGCCACTGTGCGGCGGAAAAACCCGCCCTTGACCGGATAGCGTGTGGTGAGGTTTTTAACCTCGAGCAAGGTTTCGGTTCCGGCAATAACAGGTTTTGTGGATGTTGCGGAATCCTGGCCCATGATTGCCATGGGTTCCGGCGCCGACTTGCCCCGCATTTCGCCGAGCTTCGGCACGGCGGCCAACAACGCCCTGGTGTAATCTTGTTGAGGATTCTCGAATATTTGTTCGACCGGGCCTTCTTCCACCAGATTGCCCTGATACATCACCACCACACGATCGGCCATTTGCGCCACCACCGACATATCATGAGTGATGAACATGACCGCAGTGCCGGTTTCGTTTTTGAGCCGATTGATGAGGGAGAGGATTTCGGCCTGAATGGTGACATCCAGCGCTGTGGTCGGTTCATCGGCAATCAGTAGGCGCGGTTCGCAGGCCAGCGCCATGGCGATCATCACCCGTTGGCGCATACCGCCAGACAATTCGTGTGGGTATTGTGCGAGGCGGCGTTCCGGTTCCGGGATGCGGACCTTTTTCATCAGCTCAACGGCGCGGTCTTCGGCCTGACGTTTGGACATGCCCATATGGACGCGCAAGCCTTCGGTCAGTTGCCGCCCGACGGTGAACACCGGATTTAAAGAGGTCATCGGCTCCTGAAAAATCATGCCGATTTCGTTGCCGCGGATGGTGCGCATCAGGTTGTCACCGGCGTTCGACAGGTCCTGGATCTGGCCATCACCGCGGGTGAAATTAAGTTTGCCATTGGCAATCTTGCCGCCGCCAAATTCCACAAGACGCATCAGCGATAGAGAGGACACGGACTTGCCCGAACCGCTCTCGCCGACCACGCAGACGGTTTCGCCGGGGTTGATGTGGAAAGAGACATTTTCGACGCCAACCACAAGGCCTGAGTTGGTTTGGAATTCAACACGAAGGTTTTCGAAAGATACAAGCGGTTGGGTGTCGAGCATGGCACAAGTGTGGCCCGTGGGTGGATGAGGAGTCAAATGGTTTGGCGTGGCCTCTGCCACCTTGATTTTCCCGCGCCAGCATAGTTTCACTGATTCAAACTTGCGATTGGGAGCGTCAGAGTTGTTAAAGGTGAGGACAGACGTGTGCTTGTAGAAAAATCGAACGAATAAAACTGTAGGATATTGCTTGGACATTCGCCTGCCGCGGTCGTACGTTCGCGATTGGCAAGACAATTCGGAATTGCCGGTTCAGAAAGGTTTGACCGATGCGGAACTTGGTTTTGTTCGGGGGATTGATTGTTGCGCTTGCGTTGCCTGGATGTGAAGAAAAGGAATATTCCAATTTCATGTATTTTGGAGTCTTCGAAGCCGACGGCATGTCTTACCAGGTGATTACTGCACATCTCGACCAAGATGCTGGGGAGTTCGACTTCCCTGGGTTCATCTCCGACTATGGCACAGATTTCGACGGGACGGTGTTCTTGCTGATGCCTGCGGATTTCCAGCTGCTGCGGATCGACTTGCGCGATTACAACGCGAAGCGTTCGATTTCAAGGCTTGCATTGGCGGAATGTGTTAAGCCCAGGGGAAGCGATGTCACCAAAGCATGCGAGGGCATATTTCGCCGTGCGGTGCGTGAAACCCCCAACTCAGTCGAGGGAGAGAGAGATTGATATGGAGTGTTCTTGATCGGAGTAGCCGACGCTACGGTCACAACCAAACCCGATGCTCCAAGTCACGTGACGATTGGTGGATAGGGTGTGTGAATTGCGCAGACACTCACTTCGGGTGCTGCGGCGATCAAAAACACTACAGGATGGAGCGGAATACGGCGGAATTTTAGGTTTTGGACCTCTCTGTCGCAATTGCTTCTACCAACGAAGACGTGCCGCAAGCATATGCCGCTAAGATTTCGGTGATGGGCCAGAGCGGAGAGCCAGTAATGTTTGTTCGCAAAGAGGGTATTCTAGGCCTTGTGCGCGTCGCAGACGGGAGACAGATTTATGCTAAGCTTGGACGATTGAGAAAGTTATCGGTGCGCCGGCCGAAACGCCGCACTCGAAATAGACAAGTTCACTTATAGGAGGCCAAACATGGATTTGGGCATCAAAGGCAAAAAAGCGATCGTATGTGCCGGTTCCAAAGGGCTCGGTTTTGGGTGTGCACAGGCATTGGCGCAAGCCGGAGTTGATCTGGTGCTGAACGCTCGCGGCGAGGGACCGTTGGAGGCTGCCGCCGAGCAACTTCGGGCAGAGGGTGTAAGAGTGACAACGGTGGCTTGCGACATCACCTCTGCCGAGGGTCAGGCACTGGTGCTGGAAGCAGCCGGATCACCGGATATTCTGGTGAACAATGCTGGCGGACCGCCACCGGGGATGTGGACGGATTGGGAGCGGGAGGATTTTATCAAAGCGCTGGATGCCAATATGCTGACGCCGATCGCGCTGATGAAAGCGGTAATGCCGGCGATGATGGAGCGCGGCTGGGGGCGGGTGGTGAATATCACCTCGCAATCGGTCAAGGCACCGATCCCGGTGCTGGGCCTGTCCAATTCAGCGCGGGCCGGGTTGACCGGGTATGTCGCCGGAACGGCGCGTCAAGTGGCAGAAAAAGGCGTTACAATTAACAATATGCAGCCCGGAATTCACGCTACTGACCGGGCGAAATCTTTGGATGGAGGGGTGGCAAAAGCGCAGGGGATCAGCATTGAGGATGCCAAGGCGCGGCGCTGTGCAACCATACCGGTCCGACGATACGGCACGGCGCAGGAATTCGGTGCCATGTGTGCGTTTTTATGTTCACAAAATGCCGGGTTTATTGTTGGGCAGAACATTCTTTTGGACGGGGGTGGGGTTAATTCCACGATGTAGGTGTGGAACGCAGATGTCGGACGCCTCCGGCGGAGGTATTTTAAGCAAAGTGTAAACCGGGTTTGGGTGCAATGGCTGAGACGCGCGGGTTTAGTTTGAAGGATCATTTGTTTAACGATGATACTGTGGCCTATTTGGCTGGGTTGTTTGCCGCCAGAAATGCGGCGTTTCAAGAGCAGGCGTTTGTGGATCAGGTGATGGCCCGATTGCCGGAACTGGAGCTGAAACAGCGGGTTGTTATGATTGCGGAAATTCTGGAAAACCATCTGCCGAAAGATTTTTCTTCGGCGGCGAAGGCAATCGAAAATGCGCTGCCTCCGCCTTTGGACCCCACCAAAAACGATGACGATTTTGGCCGGTTCATTTTTGCGCCTTTGGGTGAGATTGTGGCGCGAAACGGTTTGGGTGCGGCTGATCTGGCGGTTTCATTTCATCTTCTTGAAGAATTGACCAAACGGTTTTCTGTGGAATTTCCAATTCGACATTTCCTGAACGCCTGGCCAGATGAAACTTTGGCGCAGATGACGCTTTGGGCCGAGAGCGATAACTATCATGTGCGGAGGCTGGTCAGCGAAGGCACCAGACCAAGCCTGCCCTGGGGGTTGAAAGTGGGGTTGGCTGTGAATGCGGGGCTGCCGTTTTTGGATCGGTTGCACAGTGATCCGACGCGGTTTGTAACACGTTCGGTGGCAAACCACTTGAACGATATAGCCAAGAAAGATCCGGATTTGGTGGTTGAGACTCTGCGTCGCTGGCAGGCGCTGGAGCGGCAAGACCCAGCGGAGTTGGACTGGATGACGCGGCATGCGCTGCGGACTCTGGTGAAACGTGGGCACAGCGGAGCGCTGGACTTGCTGGGCTATCAGCAATACCCGCAGGTTGTACTGAGCGAAATCGCTTTTACACCGATCGACGGGCAGGTGGCGATTGGCGACCAGCTTGGATTTGCGGTGGAGATAGCTGCGGAACGGGACGAGCGGTTGCTGGTGGATTTTGTGGTGGATTTCGTGAAGACTGACGGCTCGCGCAAACCAAAGGTGTTCAAGCTGAAACAGGTGGAAATAAAGGCCGGGGAGCGGTTGGTTCTGTCAAAAAAACACCGATTTTTAGGCAATGCCACCACGTTCAAAGTGCTTCCCGGCATGCACCGGTTGTCGATATAGGTGAACGGGCGAATCATGGCATCCGGTGATTTCGAATTGCATGGCCGCTGATGCGCTGGTATCCCCTGTGTTAATTGCCTGACTTAATTGGTTAGGTTTAACCGCCCGGAGCAAAGACGCAGGTGACTGCCAGACTGGAACTGCAGGGAATTACCCGTCGATTTGGCGGTGTTGCTGTCGTGTCCGACGTGTCGCTGTCCTTACAAGCCGGGCAGTTGGCCTGTCTGCTAGGGCCGTCCGGATGTGGCAAGTCCACAACCTTGCGGATCGCGGCCGGAGTGGACCGGCAATCCAGTGGTACAGTGTTGATAAATGGCGAGGTTGTTTCAGATGAAACACGCCATATGCCGCCCGAGAGCCGGTCGATTGGTTTGATGTTTCAGGATTTTGCCCTGTTTCCGCATCTGGACGTGGCCCAGAATGTGGGATTCGGGCTGCGTGGATCGAGAGCTGAGAAAATCCAGCGGGTCGGCGAGCTGCTGGCAAAGGTCGAGCTGTCAGGGTACGAGCAGAAATACCCGCACCAACTGTCTGGTGGCGAGCAACAGCGGGTGGCGCTGGCCCGCGCTTTGGCACCCAGACCGCGGATATTGCTGATGGACGAGCCATTTTCAGGCTTGGATAACCGACTGCGCGATGAAGTAAGGGATGCAACGCTGGCGCTGCTGAAAGCCGAAGATACGGCGGTGCTGATGGTCACGCATGAACCGGAAGAGGCGATGCGGATGGCGGATATGATTGCCTTGATGCGCGATGGTAGGATTGTGCAGATGGGCGCACCGTTCAACATTTACAATTCTCCGGTCGACAAACAGGCAGCGGCGTTTTTTTCAGACATAAATGTGATCGAAGGTGTGGTGGAAAACGCGCTGACAGATACGCCGTTTGGGCAATTTCTGGTCCCGGGGGCCCGGGATGGGATCGAAGTTGAGATTATTATTCGTCCGCAGCATCTGAAGCTTGATTTTGACCGCAAAGGACGCGGGCCGAACCCGACACCGCAGGAAGGCGTACCGGCCCGGGGTGTGGTACGCCGGGCGCGCTATATGGGCAACCTGTCGTTGGTGGAATTTGTAATGGACTACGATCAAAGCGAATTGAAGGTGATCGTGCCGGGAGTGTTTATGCCCGAAGAGGGACGACCGCTGTGGCTTTCGATGCGCCGGGACCGGTGTTTTGTATTTGAGAAAGAGTGACGTCACCGATCAGAAGGCCTTGCTTTTAACCTGAACCGGACAAAAGGCGAAACGCCTTCATTTCTGATATCTGACTGTTTTTTGGAAAAGTGAGGTAATAGGCATTGTCAGTGCTGACGCGAAGCTGGCCCAGCTCAGCAAGCCATTGCTTTTTCAGATATGGCGAGTCCAGACCAGCCCACATCAAAGCGACACCTTCTCCTCCCATAGCGGCTTGTAAAGCAAAGGCGTAATTGTTGATCAGTGTCGCGTCCTGTGCAATCTCAAACGACAATCCGTGATGAGCAAACCAATCCCGCCAGCTCAGCCAGCCATAGGTTCCGGTATCCTGGATCAGGAGTGGTATATCCCGTAAGTTTTGCGGCGTCAGTGACATGGCATCAATGATACCATTTGTTTGGGCAAACTCAGGCGAGCAGACAGGAAAGACTTCTTCGGGAAACAGCAATATTGACTCGCAGTCCGCCCAGTCCCCGTCTCCGAAACGCACTGCGCAGCTAACATCTTCATGCGTCAGGGTAACCGTGTGATCTGTAGTTACAATCTGCACATCGTGGTGCGGCAGAAGTTCCTGGACTTCTGACAGGCGGGACTGCAACCACATATGCGAAAACCCATGCGTGCATCCAATGGTGATGGGAGCATTGGCAACGCTCTCCTGAAGCATGGAGATAGTTCGGCTGATGTGGCCCAATCCCATAGACACGGCGTCGAAAAGCTTTTCCCCGGCTGCCGTTAGCTCAATCTGATTGTTGTTTCGGTGAAACAGAACCAGACCAGTGTCAGCCTCCAGATTGTTCACGAAACGGCTGACGGAGGGCTGTGCCATGCCCAATTTGTCACCCGCTCTGGTAAACCCGCCCAAACGGGCAGCTTCGACAAAAGCGGGGAGGGCGTTGAGAACTGAGCGAATATTTTCCATACAATTTAATTATGGTAACCAGTGAATTTTTCCTACTGTTTTCTTGCCGAAGGCGTCTCTAAGTGAAGCAGTAGCAGGCCCGTTTACACGTTGACGCAAGGAAAATCGCGATGATTGACGAATTTGAGGCCCCCGACGGATGCCGTTTGCTGTCGCGCTGGCAGTCAAATGATCCAACGGCGTTGATTCGGCTAAGAGAGATTTTTGACGCGGCTATAGCTGGTGACTTTGACGATGTTTTCGCTCAGCCGGCCCCGAAAAATGCAGTGAATGTTGGTGGATCGCTGAATCTGATGACTCTGACCATAATGAACGATTTATACGGGTATGAGTCGGCTGAGTTCTATAAGGGCGATCCTGAGCGATATGTCCGCACCACTTTGTTATCGCGGCGCTTGCTGGGTATGAACAAATTATACGTGAGCTGGCCGGTTTATGGGTTTACCGCCGAAGCGATGGGACAGGCAATGATGTACCCGGACAGATTTCCCCCCGGGGCTGATCCGGAAAAAATGCTGCTCACGCGGGACAACTGGCAAGATATTGAGACCCCGGATTTTGAAAGTGGTATTCCAAAGATCATAACCGAAATGATCGAAACTTATCAGCGGTTGACGGGGCTTGAACCCATTCTTCACTTGAGTGCCGCCTATAGCCTTGCCGCCGATACATTTGGTCAGGAACCGCTGCTGGCTGCGCTGGTTCACGAGCCTGAGTTTGCAAATAGTTTGCTGGATCGCCTGACAGACAAAGTTCTAAAGCCTTGGATCGACCATTTTTTCAAGCGATTTCCCAATGGGTGGGTTGAATTATCCGATGCTTCGGGTTCTCCCTTTTTCATTGGCCCAAATAATTGCAAAGATATGGCGATCAGATCCTCGCGCCGTTTGGTCGATGAAAACCCTTGGGGACATCGGGTCTATGACGCGAATTTTCGCGGAGACTATGTCACCCTAGCCGAGAAGAAAAACAGATCATCGGCGCGTCGTGCCTCCAAAAACAAAAGTTCCGCGTCGATATCATTGCTTGAGCTGACAGATTTGAAACACAGCGTTTGCCGCGACTTTGTCATTCGGCTCGACGATGACCGTGTGCCGATGTCCTTTTACGAACAACAGGCGATTGACCGCAAGGTTCCGTTGTTTGCGGGCATTGGCGCCTCGCAGATTGACCGCAACAGCATCAAAGACATGGACGCGTCAAGACAGAGCATCAAAGATACGACTGTCACTTATGTGGAAGCCGTTAAAAATGTTGCGAAATCAATCTCGGAAAACGGCTACGACAAGCGAATTCCACCCTGGCCCGGTAATATCTATTTTGAGGATATCAGCTCGGAATCAAATTTTGAATTGATCGAAATTATCGTCGATACAGCTTTGGCCAATGGAGCGTTGGAAATTTAAATCCGTTGCTGGTGCCGCTTTGACTGCGCAGCTGTTGGTTCTTGATAGGGTTATTGAGCAGAATCCCGGCTGCGCCGGAAATTTGCGTCGCGGTGTTCCTCTTCCAAAGCGCAGGTTTGGATTTTGGCGTCCATAAAGTATCAGAATTCCTTTGGACAGGCTCTAATTGGCGAAATCTGTGGTGATCAGCGCAAATACCCACCTTTGCGGCTCAATATGGGTTTGAACATGCGTCCCAAACGCCATATGTGTAGCCTCTGAAAGATGTCACAGACGCGCTGAGGCGCGACCTATGGGAGAATACCGATGATTTTGACAACACCGATGTTTATCCAGAACGTTGGCCTGCCCGGCATATTGCTGATCGCAGTCGTGGTTCTGGTGCTGTTTGGCCGTGGAAAGATTTCTTCGCTGATGGGTGAAGTCGGCAAAGGCATCACGTCGTTCAAGCGCGGAGTGAGCGAGGGTAAAGAGGAAATGGATCAGGCGCTGGCGGATGCTTCGGAAGAGGCAAAAGACGTGACGCCGGATTCCGATAAATCCTGAACCTGACGGACTGTTTCGCAGATGTTTGATATCGGCATGTCAGAGATGATCGTAATCGGCGTGGTTGCGCTGATTGTCGTCGGCCCCAAGGATTTGCCGCAAATGTTCCGTAAAGTGGGGCAGTTTGTTGGCAAGGCGCGCGGCATGGCGCGGGATTTCCAGCGGGCGATGGATCAGGCGGCGGATGAAGCCGGGGGCGGCGATATTTCGGCATCGGTCAAACAGGCGACCAGTATGAAAAACCTTGGACTGGACGATGCGGCCAAGCATCTGCAGGACTTTCAAAGCAGCTTCGAAAAATCGAAAGAGCCGAAAAAAGTTGACGCAGCCGCGGAACATACAGCGAGAGTGAAATCGGTGGATGAAGCGAATAAGGCTGCGGAGCAATGGCCGCCGGAAGGAGCTGAGGTGCCGGAGCCGGAACCAGACAAGGTTTCCGCACCCGGCAAACCCGCCGCCAAGAAAGCTGCTGCAAAGAAGCCCGTAGTGAAAAAAATTGCCGCAAAGAAATCAACGGCAAAGAAAGCCTCTGCAAAGACAGCCGCGGCCAAAAAAACCACCGCCAAGAAACCGGCGGTCAAAAAGACAACCAAATCGGCTAAGGCAAAAACATGAGTTCGGACCCGGTAGAAGACAGTTCAGCACCGCTGATCGAACATCTCGCAGAGCTGCGCACCCGGCTGATACGATCAGTATTGGCGTTTGTGATCGGCATGCTGGCATGTTTCTACTTTTCCGAGCCAATCCTGAATTTTCTGGTGGAACCGATTGCTGATATTCTGCGATCGCGGGGGCAGGATCCGCAGCTGATTTTTACAGCTCCACAGGAAAAGTTCTTTGTGCTGTTCAAGATATCGGCACTGGCCGGGCTTGGAGCGGCGTTCCCGGTAATTGCGCATCAGATGTGGCGGTTTGTGGCACCGGGCCTGTACAACAACGAGCAGAATGCTTTCTTGCCGTTCATCATCGCATCGCCTGTATTGTTTATCCTTGGCGCTGCCTTTGCCCATTACGTGGTGACGCCGCTGGCGATGAGGTTCTTTATCGGGTTTGGTGACATTATTCCGAGTATTACAGACCTGCTGACGACGGACGACGTGGGTGAAGTCGTGCCGGGTGAAGAAAAGGAACTTACAACAATATTCCTTGGATCGGTGCGTGAATCTCTTGATATCACACTGAAATTCATCTTCGCCTTCGGCATCTGTTTCCAATTGCCAGAGCTGCTGACCCTGATGGGCATCGCTGGATTGGTCAGTTCCGAGGGTTTGAAAAACGTGCGTAAATACGCAGTGGTCGGCATTCTCATGCTGGCCGCAATCGTGACGCCGCCGGATGTGATTACCCAGGTGATCCTGTTCAGCGTGGTGTACCTGCTTTATGAAATTTCCATCTGGCTGGTGATCATGGTCGAGCGCAAGCGTGACAAGCGTTTGGCGGAAGAAGGCTATTTCGACGATGAGGATGACGGCAAACATCCCGAGGAATCGTCGTGAATGACGACACGTTGAGCCGCATCGCCGATGCGCTGGAACGGATCAGCCCAAAACCCTTAGCTTCTCCGGATATCAACGCCTCTGACGCATTTGTCTGGCATGTAAACCCCGACCGGTTGGATCCTGTGACCAGGGTCAACCGGGTTGAGATAGGCCTGTTGGTTGGGATTGACCGGTCGCGCGATATCCTGTTGGAGAACACCCTGCAATTTGCCCGCGGCCTGCCTGCCAACAACGTGCTGTTGTGGGGCGCGCGCGGGATGGGGAAATCTTCGTTGGTCAAAGCGGCCCATGCCGAGACGAACAGGCAAATTGGCGGTCTCAAGTTGGTAGAGGTACAGCGCGAAGATCTGCCAAGCATTGGCAAGCTGCTGAATATCCTGCGTGACCGCGAAGAGCGGTTCCTGTTGTTTTGCGACGATCTGAGCTTCGGCCATGACGACAGCCACTACAAATCGCTGAAGGCGGTGTTGGATGGCGGGATTGAGGGGCGACCCGAAAACGCAGTTTTCTATGCCACGTCCAACCGTCGTCATTTGATGCCGCGTGACATGATCGAGAATGAGCGCTCAACCGCGATCAACCCGTCCGAAGCCGTAGAAGAAAAAGTGTCTTTGTCTGACCGCTTTGGTTTGTGGTTAGGATTTTATTCCTGCGATCAGGACGAATACCTGGCAATGATCCGCGGATATTGCGACTTTTACAAACTCGATTTAAGCGACGAAGACCTGCGGGCAGAAGCGATTGAGTGGCAGCAGACCCGAGGCAACCGATCCGGTCGGGTCGCCTGGCAATATGTGGTTGATCTGGCTGGCCGACGTGGAGTGCAGCTTTAGCATTATGTCGCGACGGTGAACAGGTAGAGCGCGTAAACCACATAGGACAACACTAAAACCGGCCCCATGAAGCGGCGCAATCGGTTGACTTGGATGCAAAGCATCAAGATTACTGTGATGGCAATCAGAATGGCGATATCAGCGATCAGAATTGTTGAATAGGTAAAGCCGCTGATAAACCCGCTGAGGCCGAGAATGCCCAGCACATTGAAAATCTGACTGCCAGCGATATTTCCCAAAATCAAGTTCGGGCGGCGGATACGGGCCGCAGCAATACAGGAAGACACTTCTGGCAGGCTGCCGCCCGCCGCGATTACGGTGGCGCCGATCACCGCTTCCGGAATGCCCATGCGGTGAGACAGATCGATCGCCAATTCCACCGCGAAATGCGAGAAGTAGGCCATTGATGAGGCGCCGAGCACAATGAATATGATGGCGAGCAAAGGGGCGACATCGGCTTCGGTTCCGTCGTCTTCGTCAGCCTCCGCTGTCTTGATTGAATTATACATAAACAGCACAAACGCTACGATAAGGGCGACTGCAAAAACGCCGGAAAAATAGGACAGGCCACCCCCTTGCCGGGTGACGAGCGTGTTCAACAGCAACGCCACCGCCCCCAGTAAGCCCACCCAAAGCGTGCGGGTGTATTCCTTGCGGGCCCGATCAAAGCTGAGGATCAGACCGGCAATGCCAATGCCAAGCGCGATATTGACGATATTTGAGCCGACGATGTTGCTGACCACAATATCGCCCGCACCTTCGAGCACCGCTGAGATATTGATTGCGACCTCGGGCGCAGAAGTGCCGACCGCGACGATAACCGAGCCGACCAGAAACTCCGGCAGATTCAGTGAATGGGCGATAGAAACCGCGCCACGCAGAAAATAGTTGGCAGAGAACACGATCACGACAAGGGACAGGGGCAGCGCCAGCGACAGAAAGAAAAGTGAATGCCCCAAGATTCGCAGCCCTTTTTGCTGTGCGCGCGTCACCCTAATTGAAATAATGGGACGACAAAGAATGTACAAGGCACTTTGTTGTGGTGCAGATGCCAGTGCCCAGCTAATGCGTGATCGCAGGAAGTTGAATTGTCGCTTCGCCACAATCAGAAAAATGACCTATATTGTATTCAGAATTGAAAATATGATTCTGGAGTTAAAACCATGCCGACAAATCTTGGAAACAGAGACCGCATTATCCGGGGGGCTTTGGGGCTGTTGGTGCTCATCGCTGCATATTTTACCCCGATCACGGATTTTTCAACGCCCGCAATGTATTATGCCGTGATCCTGATTGGTATTGTGCTGGTCGGTACTGCTGTTCTGAAATCCTGTATCGTCTATCGATTGCTGGGCATCAGCACCTCCAAAAGTTGAGCGAAAATGATCACTGAGTTCACACCGCTGGCATCGATATTTGGCGGGATATTGATTGGCCTGTCAGCGGTTTTGCTGATGCTGGTCTATGGGCGTGTTATGGGGGCAACGGGAGTGCTGACCGGTCTGTTCATGAGCCGAGTTCCCGGAGACCGTACGTGGCGGCTTGCTGTTGTGGTCGGAATGATTTGCGGACCATTGGTATTTCTGGTGCTAACGGGTGGGTTTCCGGCAGTTCAAGTGCCAATTTCCACGCCACAACTGCTGATTGGCGGATTTATTGTCGGAATGGGTGTCACCTATGGCTCTGGGTGTACGTCCGGACACGGGGTATGCGGGATTGCACGGCTGTCGCCAAGGTCAATCGTGGCGACGCTGACCTTTTTGGCAACGGCCGTTTTAACGGTTTTCGTGCTGCGTCACGTGATTGGAGGCTAAACCGATGCGATTAATACCTGCATTTATTATTGGGTTGGTCTTTGGCTTGGGGATTTCACTGTCCGGCATGGCAAATCCTGCCAAAGTGTTGAATTTCTTTGATCTCGCTGGGACCTGGGACCCGTCACTAGCGTTTGTGATGGGCGGGGCGCTGGCGGTGACATTTGTTGGCTATCGGTTGGCCTTTATACGCCCGGCTCCGTTGTTTGAAAACGGCTTTCAACTGCCTGCGAACAAAATGATCGATGCACGGCTTTTGGGCGGCTCTGCGTTTTTCGGGATCGGCTGGGGGATCGCTGGGTTTTGCCCCGGCGGGGCGCTGCCCGCACTTGGCACTGGTAAAATCGAAGTCTTGCTGTTTGTATTGGCCATGCTTGGTGGTATCTTTGCGGCTCGGTTGATCCAGAATTTTACCGCCCAATCATCTGGAGCCGTTAAAACCTGAGATCAGAGGGACAAGATTATGTCACTCTACCCAATCGATATGGCCGTGAAACCACAGGTCAAAGCGTTCTTTGACCCATTCTCCAGTACATTGAGCTATCTGGTCCAAGACCCGGACTCCGCTGCCCGTGAACGGGCTTTAGCAGGCGGTCGCTATTGCGCTGCAACCGCGTCCGCGTCCAGCAGGCCAACGATATCAAACATGATCCGGTTCAACTCAAAATCTTTTGGCGTGTAAACCTTGGCGACACCGTAGATCAACAATTGCCTGGCGTCTTCATCCGGGATGATACCGCCAACCACCACCGGAACGTCGCCCAGCCCGGCTTCGCGCATCCGCCCCATCATCTCTTTGATCAGCGGGATGTGGGAGCCGGACAAGATCGACAGTCCGACGACATGAGCTTGCTCTTCCAGCGCCGCGTTGACGATTTGTTCCGGTGTCAGGCGGATGCCTTCATAAGTGATGTCCATACCGCAATCGCGGGCACGGACAGCGATTTGTTCGGCGCCGTTGGAATGGCCGTCCAGCCCCGGTTTGCCCACCAGGAATTTCAGACGGCGCCCCAGTTTGTCCGATACTGCGTCCACTGCGTCGCGGATATCGTCCAGTCCTTGCGTTTGGTTTGAAACGGCTTTGCCAACGCCAGTCGGGGCGCGGTATTCGCCAAAAACCGACCGCATCACGCCGCCCCATTCGCCGGTAGTAATGCCTGCCTTGGCGGCGGCGATGCTGCTTGGCATGATATTTTCGCCGGATTTTGCCGCGGCGTGCAAATCGGCCAGGGCCGACTTCACGGCTTGGACGTCTCGCTCCTCGCGCCAGGCAGTCAGTCTGTCAATCTGGTCGGCTTCCGCTGCTACATCGACCACCATAATGGCGCCATCCCCGGCCGTAAGTGGGCTGTCAGCCCCTTCAGTAAAGCGGTTCACGCCGATCACCGTGGTTTCGCCCCGTTCAATCCGTCCCAGACGCGCCGAGTTGCTGTCGACCAGGCGGCCTTTCATGTATTCTATCGCAGCCACAGCGCCGCCCATGCCGTCAATTTGTGCCAACTCGTCACGGGCGCCCTGTTTGAGCGCTTCGACCTTGCGATCCACCGCCGGGTTTTCGTCAAACAGGTCGTCGAACTCGAGCAAATCGGTTTCATAGGCCAGAATCTGTTGCATCCGGAGCGACCATTGCTGATCCCAGGGGCGGGGCAGGCCAAGCGCTTCGTTCCAGGCGGGCAGTTGCACGGCGCGCGCGCGCGCCTTTTTGCTCAGCGTCACCGCCAGCATTTCGATCAGGATGCGATAGACGTTGTTTTCCGGCTGCTGTTCGGTCAGACCGAGCGAATTCACCTGAACGCCGTAACGAAAGCGACGCATCTTCGGGTCGGTCACGCCGTAGCGGGTTTCACAAATCTCATCCCACAAGTCGACAAACGCCCGCATTTTGCACATTTCCGTCACAAATCGAATGCCGGCGTTTACGAAGAACGAAATCCGCCCGACCACGGTGGCAAAGTCTTCGGCGGGTACTTTGCCGCGCACATCGTCCAACACCGCCGTAGCGGTCGCCAGCGCAAAAGCGAGTTCCTGCTCCGGCGTCGCGCCAGCCTCTTGCAGATGATAGGAGCAGACGTTCATTGGGTTCCATTTTGGCAAATTGGTATAGCAGTAGGCCGCCACGTCCGTGATCAGACGCAGGCTCGGCTTCGGCGGGCAGACATAGGTGCCGCGCGACAGGTATTCTTTGATGATGTCATTTTGCACCGTGCCTTGCAGTTTGCTGACATCTGCACCCTGTTCCTCGGCCGCCGCAATATAGAGCGCCAGCAACCATGGGGCGGTGGCGTTGATGGTCATCGAAGTGTTCATCTTTTCAAGCGGAATATTGGCAAATAGTGCCCGCATGTCGTCCAGATGCGCCACCGGCACGCCAACTTTGCCGACTTCACCGCGCGCCAGCACATGGTCGCTG
Organism: Amylibacter sp.; assembly: GCA_965237555.1. Classification (GTDB taxonomy): domain Bacteria; phylum Pseudomonadota; class Alphaproteobacteria; order Rhodobacterales; family Rhodobacteraceae; genus Amylibacter. Next base: position 2,161,472 of record OZ250147.1, on the reverse strand, counting down.
TCATAGCCGGTTTGGGTTGGCAGATCGAAAGCGACACTGAGGCCGGTTTGGCCTTTGGCCAGATTGCCTCGGTACAACGCGTTTGACGCAGCGGCTGTGGAATGCCCCGCATAGGTGCGGAACAGCCAGGGTTTGGAGCGGTCGGGCGTGGTCATGTCGGGCGTCCGTTGTCTGAACATATCGTTGGCGGCAGATTTACCTGCCGTAATTTAGTTTCTCAATAGGAAATCGCCGCGGAATAATATTGCGCGGCCCTGTGCCTTACCCGCACGAACCTCCGGTGGGGAAATTTTGACAAAAAGAAACCGGTACAGCGCCGTGTCTGACGAAGTGGTGCATTATTTGCTGGACCATGGCGGGGAAGGCAGCCAGACATGATCCATGTTTGAAACCGTAGCAATACCTTTGTGGATTGTTTGGGTTGCCGGTCTGCTGGCCTGTGCCGGTCTGCTGGATCGTATTTTGGGGCCAGCGGTCAGCTGGTATCTGCGGCGGCGTCTGAACAAGGCGATATTGCGACTGAACGAGCGGCTGGAACTGAAGATTCCGCCGTTCAAGCTGACCCAACGGCGGGTGATGATCGACCGGCTGGCGCATGACCCAAAGGTCATCGAAGCGGTTCTGGAACATGTAGCGGAAGAGGGTGTGCCCTATCCGGTGGCAGAACAGCGGGCCTATTCCTACGCCCGCGAGATCGTGCCGGGGTTTTCAGTAGTTGCCTATTTTGCGGTGGGAACGCGGTTTGCGCGATGGCTGTCCAAGGCGCTTTATCGGGTGCGGCTGGGGTTTGCCGACGAAAATGCGCTGAACCGGATCGACGAGAATACCACGGTGGTTTTTGTGATGAACCATCGCTCGAACATGGATTATGTGCTGGTCACCTATCTGGCGGCCCGGCGTTCGGCACTGGCGTATGCGGTAGGGGAATGGGCGCGGGTCTGGCCCTTGAAACAGTTGATACGTTCTTTGGGGGGCTATTTCATCCGCCGCAAATCGCGCAACCAATTGTATCGAAAAGTGCTGGCGCGGTATGTGCAGATGGCCACTGACGGCGGAGTGGCGCAGGCAGTATTCCCCGAGGGCGGGTTGACGCGTGACGGTTTGCTGAAACCGGCCAAGCTGGGGTTGTTGAGTTACATCGTGGCCGGGTTTGACGAAACTGGTGAGCGGGACGTGATGTTTGTGCCGGTCGGGCTGAACTATGACCGTGTATTGGAAGACCGGGTGCTGCTGGCCACGGGCAAAGCGGAAAAGGCCGGCGTAATGCTCAAGATTGTTACCTTCTTCCGCTTTATCATTCGCCATTTCTTTTTGCGGATCGCCGGGCGGTTCCGACGCTTTGGCTATGCCAGCGTGCGGTTTGACGAACCGGTATCGTTGAAAGCGTTTCTGGCGGATAATCAAGGTAAGGGACGCGAAGCCGTGACCCGGCTACTGGGCCGCGATCTGATTGGGCGGGTTGGCCGCGCTGTGCCGGTGTTGCCCGTGGCATTGATCGCGCGGGTGTTGGTGCAGCAGGAGGCGCATCGGATCAGCCGCAAAGAACTGGTCGACAGCGCGCTGGAGGAATTGCAGGCGTTGCTCAAGGGTGGTGCATATACACACATCCCGAAAGGCAATCAGGCGCAGGCGCTGGAGATCGGCATCAACCAGTTGAAATTGCGTCGGGTATTGGCGCAGGAGGGCGACGGGTTTGCCGTAAATATGAAGGAACGTCAGCTATTGGAATATTACGCGAATTCGATTGCGCATTTGGAGGGGTGAACGGTTCAGGTAACAACTTCGCGCAAATGGCATCGTGACACTAATGCTGCCTGAGTCTATATGAAGCCCGAACCCCGATTAAATTGCAAGAGACTCCCCCATGATCCAAGTTTTCGGCCATCTGGCTCCCGATACTGATGCCACCGGTTCCGCGCTTATCTGGAGCTGGTATCTGAACGAGGTCAAAGGCAAGGCTGCCGTTGCGCGCTTGCTGGGTGAGCCCAACACAGAAGCCAGTTTCGTCTTACAACGTTGGGGTTTTGACATACCGAAGATCATAGCAGACGTGGCCAAGGGCGATGACGTGGTTGTGGTGGACACCAACAACCCCGCCGAGCTGCCACCCGGCATCAACGATGCCAACATCCTGGAGATCATCGACCACCATATGCTGGTCGGCGGCATCAAAACCAGATCCCCGATCAACATTACAGTGCGACCGGTTGCCTGTACCGCCACCATCATGGCCGATCTGATGGGCGATGATCTGGCCAAGGCTCCCGAAGCGATCAAGGGCATGATGCTGAGCTGCATTCTGTCGGACACGCTGGAATTCCGCTCGCCAACCACGACGGACGCGGATGTGACACGGGCAAAGTCGCTGGCGGATGAATTGGGCATCAATATCCCGTCTTACGCGGCGGAGATGTTTGCTGCCAAATCCGACATATCCGCCTTCTCCGATGCCGAACTGCTTCGGATGGACTCCAAGAAATATGAAGTGGCGGGCAAGAATTTTCGGATTTCTGTGCTGGAAACCACATCTCCTGTGACCGTTCTGGACCGAAAAACCAGTCTGATGGACACGATGGGGCCAGTGGCTCTGGAAGACGGTGTCGATCAAGTGCTGTTATTTGTCGTTGATATTCTGAACGAAGAATCGACACTTCTGGTGCCAAATGATCTGGTTAAGTCACTGGCTGAAAAATCTTTTGGGGCCAGTGTCACCGGTGATTCAGTTGTATTACCGGGTGTGGTTTCGCGTAAAAAGCAGATCATCCCGCAGTTGGTGCTGTAATTCGGATAGAAATTCCGCGACGCAATTATATTTCGCTGCACTGCGGCAATTTGTTCGATTATTGCTCTTGCGATTCACCGCCGGTGGAGGCAAGACACTGCAAACCCGTGCGAAAAGTGACTCGTGTGGGCACTCGAACCGAAATGCTTCAGGAGTTGAAACATGGCCCCTCTCGATGGTGGATACGACGCCCCGGAAAAAGACCTGTATGAAGTTGGTGAAATTCCACCGCTCGGCTTTGTGCCGCAACAAATGTATGCCTGGGCGATCCGCCGCGAACGCCACGGAGAACCGGACAAATCGTTTCAGGTCGAAGTTGTCGATACACCGGTGCTAGACAGCCAGGATGTACTGGTTTTTGTGATGGCGGCCGGGGTGAATTACAACGGTGTCTGGGCGGGGCTGGGCATTCCGATCTCGCCGTTTGACGTGCATAAGGCGGATTATCATGTCGCTGGGTCTGACGCGTCTGGAATCGTCTGGGCGGTTGGAGACAAGGTCAAACGCTGGAAAGTTGGCGACGAAGTTGTTGTGCATTGCAATCAGGACGACGGTGACGACGAGGAATGCAACGGCGGCGATCCGATGTTTTCCAACAGTCAGCGGATTTGGGGTTATGAAACGCCGGATGGGTCCTTTGGACAGTTCACCCGTGTGCAGTCGCAGCAATTGATGCCACGCCCGATACATCTGACATGGGAAGAAAGCGCTTGTTATGTCCTGACATTGGCGACTGCTTACCGGATGCTGTTTGGCCACCGGCCACACACGCTGAAGCCAGGCCAGAATGTTCTGGTTTGGGGCGCGTCAGGCGGCCTGGGCTCTTTTGCGATCCAGTTGATCAATACCGCGGGGGCGAATGCCATCGGAGTGATATCCGATGAGGACAAGCGCGAATTTGTGATGTCTTTGGGGGCCAAGGGCGTCATCAACCGCAAAGATTTCAACTGCTGGGGTGAACTGCCGGTTGTGAACAGCCAGGAGTACAAAGACTGGTTTGGTGAAGTTCGTAAGTTTGGCAAGGCGATCTGGGATATCACCGGCAAAGGCGTAAACGTCGATATGGTGTTTGAACATCCGGGGCAGGCGACGTTTCCGGTGTCGACCTTTGTTTGCAAAAAGGGCGGAATGGTTGTGATCTGTGCCGGTACGACCGGGTATAATCTGACGATGGACGCCCGCTATGTTTGGATGAATCAGAAGCGGATTCAGGGCTCGCACTTTGCTCACCTGAAACAAGCAGCGGCCGCCAACCAGTTGATGCTGGAACGGCGGCTCGACCCCTGTATGTCCGAAGTTTTCCCCTGGACTCAGGTTCCGGACGCGCACGTAAAGATGCGTAAGAACCAGCATAAGCCGGGGAACATGGCGGTTCTGATCAGTGCGTCCAGAACGGGACTGCGGACCTTTGAAGACACGTTAGAGGCGAGTCAAGTTGGGCGCTGAATTAGAAAGCACCAAGAAAATTTTAAGGATGGTTCCTGGCAAAGGCCTCCTGTCGTTTTGAATACACCGGCAAGTGATAGCCGGTAAATTGATGAATTACAGTGCTTTGAGTTCAAGCACCTCGCCGTTTCTGGCTAGTGTACAGACGTGAATTGCTGACTTTTCACTTTTCGTGGTATAGTTGTATTAACTAACCGTTAACCTTTATGAATGAGGGTGGCTATGGCTCAGGAGTGGATGATCGACGTCCTGCAGGATTTGCGCAAATTTGCATGTAAGAATGCGCTGGATAATCTGGCGGAACAATTGGACGACACCATTCACATCGCTGTAGCTGAAATCACGGCTAAGGCGCGCGATAGCGCTGTGGTGGACCCTTATGCACGACCCACTGGAAGCGTTTCTGGAACGCACGGCGCTTTGTAACTCTTACGAACAACTCTATCGGCAGGTCGGAGCCCTTAGAGGACTGTTTCAAGTCAATCATGTTGTCTATCACTCTGTAAACCGCGACGGTGAACCGTTTGCCCTGGCGACTTATGGCGCAGAATGGGCCAACTATTACGAAAAAGAAGAACTGTTCAAAATAGATCCGGTGGTTCTCGGTGCTTTTCAGAGGTTCCATCCTTACAACTGGAAAGCCCTGTCCTGGGAAAAAAAGCCAGCGCGAAAGCTAATGCTCGACGCTATCGACGGGGGTGTTGGAAATCAGGGAATTTCAGTGCCGATCCGAGGTCCGCACGGCGAATTTGCATTGTTTTCGCTGAGCCACAATTGCAGCGACACAGTTTGGGCCAAGTTTATCACAAACAATCTGCCGAAACTGCTGTTGGCTGGACATTATCTGCATCAGGCTGCCCGGCGAATTGAACATGGAAATGAAGAGCACCCGTATACAATTTTGTCGCCGCGCGAAAATGATGCGTTGCGGTTGTTGAGCACGGGGCTGAATCGAGGCCGGGTCGCGGAACATCTGAAAATTTCCGAACACACATTGCGGGTTTATATTGAATCGGCTCGGTTTAAATTGGGGGCTGCGAATACAATCCACGCTGTTGCCAAAGCAATGTCGCAGGGGTTGATTGCATTGTGACAAAGCACCTTGGTAGGGTCCGAATCCGCCGCGCGTCGAGCATATATTAACCATTTTCTGCAATCCTTTTCTCGAAAACCTCAAAAATTATACCGCCACAGAAAAGGAGCGCTCATCTTGTTGAGCTACTATTATGCTGACCAATTGGACAGTCACAACAAGCTGAAACACACAATGTTTGCCGATCGCACAAGCCAGTTTCGGGACAGGCTGAACTGGGACGTCACCGTTGATTCACAAGGGCACGAACGCGATGCGTATGATGCGATGAACCCGCTTTACGTGATTTGGCAGACCCAAAACGGGTTACATGGCGGGTCAATGCGGGTTATGCCGACCACCGCACGATGTCTGGTCAACGACCACTTTGCCCATATCACAGGAGGCGCGATCACCAGCCCACTGATCTGGGAAAGCACCCGTTTTTGCCTCAGCCCTGTGGTTGGTGAAAACGAGGCGCGGGTATCCGCAGCGATCATGTTGGCTGGCTGCGAAATCGGGTTAAATTTCGGCTTGCGACATGCAGTCGGTGTTTTCGACCGGCGCATGGTCCGGATTTACCGCAATCTCGGTTGGTCGCCGGAAATATTGGGAAGCAGCGGAGTCGGACGCAACAAGATCAGCGTCGGCCTTTGGGAATTTAGTGATGCGGTGCGCCGTGAATTGGCGCAAAAATCTGGAATCTCACTCGAATTATCTTCATTGTGGTTCAATCGCACGTTTGAAACTGCGGCTTTGCAAGAAGCCTGCGCCTGAGCGGTTCCTTCTGCCAGCGAAAGGCTTTAGCCTGCAGAAAACCCGGCCAATGGGATTCTGCAGGCGATGAATTTTTCCGATGATCAGGCGAGCGCCTATGACGCTGTAACCGAGGCGTTGAAAAGCGCGGGCGTCGATCTGGACAATGGCGTCCTGTTGCCGGAGTCGGCTGGGTCGGACCAATTGGTGGCAATCCTTGGTAAAGCAGGTAGCGGCAAAACCATGCTGCTGGCACATTTAGGAGAGGCGCTGAACGAGGCTGGGGTGGATACGGTATCCGGCGATTACGAAGGTAAAAAACGCAAAGACCGCCGCACCCTGGCGATTTTGGCTCCGACGAACAAAGCCGCCAGCGTTCTGCGGAATTTTGGCGTGCCCGCAACCACCATTCATCGCATCCTTTACACGCCGATGTACGACCCGGAATACGAAAAAATTGCCGAATGGCTGGCCGGACAAGGTGAAAAACCTGACATCGAGGGGCTGACTGACACTGCGTTGGACCGTGCTGCGCTGTTTTTCAAATCCAACAGGTCGATCCCCGGGGCGCTGGCAGTTGCGGGGCTTCGCGGTTCAGATTTCATCATTGGCTGGAAGCGGCGTGATGATCCGCTGGATATCGGATTTGTTGACGAAGCTTCGATGCTGGACGACAAGGCACTGGATGATCTGCGGGAGATTTTTTCGACCCTGATCCTGTTTGGCGACCCGGCGCAATTGGCTCCGGTTGGGCAATCCGGCAATATGGCATTTGATGATCTGCCGGAGCCACGCAAACACTTTCTGCACAGGATACACCGGCAGACAGCGGATAATCCGATCCTTGATCTGGCCCACGCGCTGGGTGATCCGGCGCTCGAATTTCACGACTTTGAGCGGATGGTTGAGCAGGTGGCCGCCAAGGATAACCGGGTGGTGGTTAGTCCAAGGGTTCAGGCGCAAGCAATGGCCCGCGCACCTGTGCTGGTCTGGCGCAATGCCACCCGAATTCGTTTGATCAACGCCTTTCGCAATGCTTACGGAGCGCCGCCCGAAATGCTGTTGCCGGGCGAACCGCTGATCTGTGACGGCATCGAATTGCCAGCCAAACACCGCAAAAAGCGGATTGATCTGGAGGCGCGTGGACTGATCAAAGGGGCGCAGGCGGTGTATCTGGGCGAGGGGCGCAAACCGGGATTTTCACGGTTGCATGTGATTGGGGCAGAAGATCCGCAAGTTTCTGCCGCCACCATTATCAAAATCGAAATACCGGGGCAGGAGGAGCCGTTTATCCCTTCTGCCGCGCGAATGGGGGCGGCGTTTGTGCACGGCGCGGCCTGTACCATCCACAAGGCGCAGGGTTCGCAGTGGGACGAAGTGCAGGTGTTTGCACCCGACATCTATGCCGCGTCGCGCGCCGGGCGGACCGAGGCCGGGATACCACTGTGGAAACGGCTGGCTTATGTGGCAATTACCCGGGCACAAACACGTCTGTTCTGGGTGACGCGGTATATGCTGGCAAAACCCACCGTCGAGTTGAGCGTGCAGGATCTGCGCAGTCCAACACGGTCGGTGATGGAGTTGGAGACGGATCAGTAATGTCAGCCATGCAGCCGGGTGCCGCCATGTTTCTAAAAGACCAGATTCATCATCAGCAGCGACACCACCAAAAACAGCACCGTCATAATGCCACCAGTGCGGATGAAATCCATCACTTTATAACCTGCCGGACCCATGATCAGCGCGTTGACCTGATGCGTCGGGATCAGGAAAGAATTTGAAGTCGAGATTGCCACGGTCATGGCAAATACCGCCGGATCGCCGCCCGACGCGACCGCAATCGAAACCGCAAGCGGCACCAACAGCACCGTTGCCCCGACGTTTGACATGATCAGAGTCAGCACAGTGGACAGGATTGCCACCCCGGCCTGCAGAGACCAGATCGGCCAGCCGTCCAGCACGGTCAGAATAAGCTGTGCAATCCATTCCGCCGTGCCGGTATTTTGCACCGCCTGCCCAAGCGGGATCAGACTGGCGAGCAGAAACACCGTGTTCCAGCCGACGGCATTATAAGCCTCATCAATGTCGATCACCCGGGTCAGGATCATGCCACAGGCACCGGTCAGCAGGCACAGCGACAAGCGCACGTCGGTGAACAGGATCAGATAGAGCGCGACGGCAAAGAACCCAAGTGCCCAGCCAACTTTTTGTGGGCGCAGCTCTTCCTGTGGGAAATCCGAAGTGACCACCACATAATCCCGTTCTTTGGTTATCCGGGTCAGTTGGTCCCATTGGATATGCACAACCAACGTGTCTCCGGCGCGGAACGGCACCCGGCCGATGCGGCTGGCCTCGTGTTCTTCGGTTTCCACGTGGCTCAGGGTTTCCTCGCCCCGGTGGATCGCCAGCATCGACAAACCATAGTTCTTGCGTAGTTGCAGCTCGCGCGCAGGTTTGCCGATGGCGCGGCTGTCCGGCGGGATCACAATTTCTGCGACGCCGGATTTGGTTGGCGCGAATTCTTCCGCAAAAACATCAAGTGCGGGGTGGATCTTCAGACCGAAATCATCCGCCAGTGCCTGAACCACTTTGTGCTGGCCCATGATCGCCAAACGACAGGGGGTGGTGATTTCGGTGTCAACCAACGGCGACACCCAGCGTTGGCCCTTGTAAAAACTGCCGATGATATAGATGTGGTGCGCGTCCATCAGATCGCCCATCTGTTCACCAACCAACAGATTGCCCGGCGGCACCTCGACCTCAAAAATATCCGCCTGCAATCCATAAAGGCGTTTCAGGTAGTCGCGCATCGAGGTGGCCGAAGTCGCGTCCTTTTTTTCGGAAGTTCCGGGCAGGACCCAGCGGCCAAAAATCATGAAATACAGGATACCCGTCGTTACCAGTGCCAAGCCAACCGGGGTAACAGAAAACAGGCTGAAAGGCTGCATTTTCTGGTCTGCGGGCAGGCCTTCGTTTGCGGTGGCTAGCAGGTCATTCAGCAGGATCATCGGCGAAGAGCCGACCATTGTCATGGTGCCGCCCAAAATCGCGCAAAACCCCATCGGCATCAGCAGACGGGACAGCGGAATTTCTGTGCGCGAAGAAATCCGGCTGACCACCGGGAGATACAAAGCCGCCGCGCCGACGTTCTGCATGAAGCTGGAAATAAACCCGACCGAGCCGGAAATGATTGGAATGATGCGCTTTTCGGTAGAGCCGCCATATTTCAGGATCACTGCGGCGACTTTGGACATCAATCCGGTTTTATCCAGCCCCGCGCCGATGATCATCACCGCGATGATCGACACCACGGCGTTTGAGGCAAAACCGTCGAACAGGTGATTGACATCCGCCAGCGCACCCAGTCCGGGCAAATAGCTGAGGCCGCCGAGTATCACCATGATCAGGATCGCCGCCAGATCGACCCGCACGATTTCCGAGACGAACAAAAAGACGGTGAAGCCGAGCAGGGCCAGAACCACCATCATTTCTGTAGTCAGGGTCACCGGCTCCATGGCTATGCTCCAAGCATATGAAATCTATTTGGTTATTCTACAGATCGGTGGCAGTGGTACAACAGAGAATGCTTTTAGCGCCGCGCTTCGATTGCCTTTGCCAGCACGCACATCAATTCAAACATTATCGACACCCCGAGCCAGCCGGTGTTTCCAGTTTGATCAAAGGGCGGCGAGACCTCGACCAGATCGCAGCCGATCAGGTTGACGCCATGCAGTTCCCGCACCACCTGTTGCGCCTGAAAACTGTTCGGGCCACCGATTTCCGGGGTGCCGGTGCCAGGCGCATAGGCCGGGTCGATAAAGTCGATGTCAAAGGTACAGTAGGTTGGCAGTTCGCCAACAATTTTACGAGCCTGGGCCATGACGTCCGGAATGCCGCGCTCAAAAAATTCCTCGATGCGGATGATGGTCACACCTTGTTCACGCCCCCAATCCACATCGTCACTGTTATATGCAGAGCCTCGAATGCCGATCTGGATCACCCGTTTGGGGTCCAGCAAGTTTTCTTCGATGGCGCGACGGAACGGGGTGCCGTGGGTGTATTTGAAGCCGCCGAAATAACTGTCAAATAGATCTGTATGGGCATCGAAATGGATCATGCCGACCGGTGCGTCATAGGCTAGGCCACGCAGGACGGGCAAAGTAACCAAGTGGTCTCCGCCTGCGGTCATGGGTGCAATATTCCTGCGTTTAAGCAATCGGTAATAGCGACTGATTTGATCCATGGCGTCCTGAATGTCTGCCGGATTTGCCCCAACATCCCCCAGATCGGCACAATTGACTGTCTCGAATGGATCAATGCCGCTGACCGGGTTCATTGCGCGGATCATGGTCGAAAAATCGCGTAACTGGCGTGGGCCGTGGCGTGGGCCGGGCCGGTTGGTGGTGCCACTGTCCCACGGCACGCCGACAAGACCCATTTCAACGTCGTCGAATTCTGCATCGGTTTCAGACAAATGCGGCAGGCGCATGAAGGTGGGAACGCCTGCAAAACGAGGCTGATCGAGCGAAGAGACCGGCTGAAAGAACTCTTTTGGAGTTTGGGACATCTGCGGATCCACCTTTGGTTCTGCGTTGAAGGGTGGCATGCGAAGGATTACCCTGGCAAGCAAATAGGAGCGCGAGATGACAAAGACGATTGTGGTGACAGGGGCCAGCAGCGGTATCGGGGCGGCAACAGCGCGAAAATTCCTGCGAGAGGGGTGGAATGTTGCTTTGCTGGCGCGCCGGGCTGGCAGGCTTGAAGATGTTGCCGACGGAAATGATCGGGCGCAGACGATTGGCTGTGATGTCACGCGCGAGAAGCGGGTAATTTCTGCCTTTGGTCAGATTGCATCGCGCTTCGGTGGCATTGATGTTTTGTTCAACAATGCCGGAATTTTTCCGGCATCGTGCCGGTTTGACACGATAAATCTGAAGGACTGGCAAGCCTCGGTCGATGTAAACCTGACCGGCATGTTCTTATGCGCCCGCGAAGCTTTTCGCTATATGGTGCCGTCCGGTGGGCGGATCATCAACAACGGCTCGGTTTCGGCGGTGACGCCAAGAGCCAACTCAGCGGCATATACCGCGACCAAACACGCGGTCACCGGGCTAACCAAGTCGATTTCACTCGACGGGCGGGACCTGAATATCAGTTGCGGGCAAATTGATATCGGCAACGCCCGCACTGAATTGGTGGAAAACCTGATCAAACACGCTGACGGGCCAGTCGATACCATGGATGTCCAAGACGCCGCCAATGCGGTTTACAGCATGGCGATTCTACCGCCGGACACCAATGTGCTGCAAATGACCATTATGGCGAATAAGATGCCATTTGTCGGACGGGGGTGACCTAACCTACAAGGCTTTCATAATTGTTTTTTATACACCGCCGCCGATAATTTGGGTCCTCTGGGGCTTTCGTAATAATCTTTGCGTCTGCCGCATTGGGTAAAACCAGCCCGTTTATATAGTTGAATCGCGGCGGCATTATCCATGGCCACTTCTAGAAACAGCTCTTCGGCACCGCGTTTTTTCGCGACAGCTTCAAATCCGGAGAGCAATGTTTTGCCCAAGCCTTGCCGCCGCGCTTCCGGGAGGACCGCAAGGGTTAACAATTCCGCCTCTGGTCCAGCGATCCGGCCTAATGAGAAGCCGGAGTGATGATCACACTGGTATATCTCACGCAACACCAGAAGGTCGGCGAACTCAGCGGCACTCCATGGCCGTGGCACAGTGAAGCAAACCGCGTGGATTTCGGCGCAGCGTTCCGGAGTCACGCCAGGATGACCGGTGGAGGATCTGAAGGTAAAGCGGCGTCGGCTGGGCGCAGGTAAAGCGGAGAAGGGCGCGGATTGTCATGGCCCAGTCGGCTCCGGGCAATTTGGGCGACGGAGAGGATCGGGTTAGACGGCAAGTAACACGCCAAATTGAGTGTATCAGTAAAAGGCAGCGGTTCACGGCAATTTATTTGGACTACGTTTGTCAAAGATTCTTTCAGGTCCCGCACTGGTACTAATTTAGGTTCACTTAGCGCTGCACCGCTCTGATAAAGCTGAATAAAAGCGCGTTCTCGCCTAGCGTCCAACAGGCTAGCAGTTTTGTCGTTTTGCTGAAATGCAAGCGCATCCAAAATCGAAACGCCAATGGCCGGGATTTTCAGTGAAAGAGCGAGACCGCGCGCCGATGCTACCGAAATTCGCACACCGGTGAAGTTGCCGGGGCCCGTACAAACACCGATTGCGCTTAGGTCGTGCCACCCTTTATCGGCTTCGGCAAGCAGTTCTTCGAGCAGGGGAAACAGCCGCTCGGCTTGCCCCTTCGCCATATTTTCATGGGCATGAGTTATAACGTCATTGCCAAAAATCAAAGCGGCCGCGCAGTGCGCGGCCGACGTGTCAAATGCCAGAATCAATGGTTCAGGCGGCAACGGGGCGGACCTCGGTCACTTCCGGTATATAGTGGCGCAGCAGGTTTTCGATGCCCATTTTCAAGGTGATGGTCGATGAGGGGCATCCGGCACAAGCGCCTTGCATGTGCAGATAAACCACACCTCGGTCAAAACCGTGGAAAGTAATGTCGCCGCCGTCCTGCGCCACGGCAGGGCGCACCCTTGTATCCAGCAAATCTTTGATCTGTTGGACAATTTCCGCATCTGGCCCATCGTGATCCTGATGGCCGCCGGCAGGTTCGGTGTCAGCACCCATTACTGGCGCACCGGATTGATAATGCTCCATAATCGCACCAAGGATGGCGGGTTTTATATGGTTCCAGTCCACGTTTTCGGCTTTGGTCACGGTGACAAAGTCAGGGCCAAAGAAAACGCCGGTCACACCTTCCACAGCAAAGACACGCGAAGCCAGAGCCGAGGATTCTGCTGCTTCCGCGGTTATAAAATCCGCCGTTCCGGTGGCCAAAACGGCCTCACCAGGCAGGAATTTCAGGGTCGCGGGGTTGGGCGTGGACTCGGTTTGAATGAACATGCGATGGCATCCTTTTGCTGCATTACATATGCGTCCGGTGACCGGAATTGTCAACGTGTTAGAACGATTCTAAAGCGCCGCGGCTACTTGGCGAAACACAGCTATATTTTGCAATGCCACTGCACCTTCGCCGTCGCGGAATTGCCTGTCGGCGCTGTTGATGGCCACCACGACCTGTAAAGTCGTGTTGACATAGATATATTGGCCGTAAATCCCGATTGCAAAGAACTCGCCATCTTCGGCGTCAGGCGGCAACCACCACTGATACCCGTATCCCAACTCTCCTGTGGGAGTTACCGAAGTATCTGGATCGGGTGGCGGTGCGGACTGACGGGTCGATGCCGAAATCCAATCTGACGAGATGATTTGCCGGCCGCCCATTTGGCCGTTTTGTGCAAACAGCAGCCCAAAGCGAGCGTAGTCGCGGGTGGACATATTCAGCCCGCCAAGCACAAAGGGTTCGCCCAGACCGTCGGTCAGGAAATACGGCGGGTGTTCCAGGCCCAAAGGGTCAAACAACAATTCGCGCATCAGGTCATCGGTGCGTCGGCCTGTCACGGCGCGCATCACCATTCCCAGTACATGGGTGTCGATGGAGACATAGTGGGAGTATTGCCCCGGCGTCCAGGCAATGAGGGTCATGTCGGCAGCAAACTGATCCATCGAGCCGCCAAGGGCCAGCACCCGACCCATGCGGAGGATGTCTGAGTGATAGTCGAGATAATCCTCGTTGAACGCGACACCACTGGCCATGTTCAGCACGTTGCGCAGGGTGGCATTGGCATATGCTGACCGGCGTAGTTTGGGAATGATGTCGCCAATCCGAGTTGCGAAATGGGGTAATGCGCCTTGATCATGCAGCACGCCCATCGTTGCAGACAGAATGCTTTTGGACATCGACCAGCTGATCCGCCGGTCCTCTGCATTGGTGCCTTGCAAATATTGCTCATACGCGATTGCGCTGTTTTTCAACACCACCATTGCACATACTGCGCGTTCCTGCTGCCAGTCGACCAACGAGAATTTACGGCCCTTGTGAGAATAGATATCCGGCAGTGATTGCGGGTTCTTTGGCAGGGGTTCAAAGTTGCTTCGGTCCACCGGAATATCGATATGGAAGAACATCGACCGCATGTCGGTGAAGTTTCCGGTGATATTGCGGGCTTCGAACAGGCTGTTAACCCGCAACAGACGTTTCAAACCGGAAATATCGAACCGGATCAGCAAACCACAGAGGGTTTTAATCTTGTCTGCTATTTCCTGAAAATCTGCCACGGTGTTCATTGCCTCTGGGCCAGATGTTTTGGAATAGCAGCGCTAATGTCAACAGGTTAACGACACCGTATCAGGTCAAGAGAACTTATCCATCAACCGTCGAAGTGCCGAGCGTGTTTCAGGAACTTCCGGCTTAGCTTCTTGCGCTGGTTTCGCAGATTTTTCCGATTTGCTGATTGAAGAACGCGGCGGTGCTGTGCGCAGTGCAACGGCATTCATGAATCGTGCTGCATCACCAGCGGCCAGCTCTGGCACGCCGTCAGAAATACCGCGCAGAACATCATCCAGCCAGGATTCATCCGCTTTGGCGAAATCGTGCAGCACGTAACCCGATACCAGTTCCTTTTGTCCCGGATGACCAATGCCGATCCGCACACGGTTGTAAGCGTCGGATATATGCTGGTGAAGCGAGCGCAGCCCGTTGTGACCGGCGTGGCCGCCAGCCTGTTTTACTCGGCATTTCCCGGGGGCCAAATCCAACTCGTCATGAAAAACCGTTACATCGGCGGCGTCGAGTTTGTAAAACCGCATCGCTTCGCCCACAGATTGACCTGACAGGTTCATGAAGGTTTCCGGCTTGAGCAATACAACTTTGCTGCTGCCAAAACGGCCCTCGCAAATACGGCCCTGAAATTTTTGCCTCCAGGGCGAAAACCCGTGATCCTGCGCAATCCGTTCGACCGCCATATACCCGATGTTATGACGGTGATGCGCGTATTTCGCGCCGGGATTTCCAAGGCCGACAAATAGCTGCATTTCAGGCTTTCACGGAACCGTTTCAATTCTGCGCAGTTTATAAACAGATTGATGGCAGGATTGAAGGCTCGTACGTTGAACGACAGTCAAAAAAGCGCCCGCAGCCGGAGGCAGGGGCGCTTTTAGCATGTCAAAAGTGGAGCGTTTTATTCTTCCACTGGTGTTTCTTCGGTCTCTGCATCCGGGTCCACTTCGCCTTCGAGTTCCGCTTCCGCGGCTGCGGCTGCGGCTGCTTCGGCCTCTTCCTCTTCTTCTTCGGCAGATTTCAGGCTGCTTGGGGCAGAGATGTTGGCGATCACAAAGTCACGGTCGGTAATCATCGGCCTAGTGCCTTCGGGCAGGGTCACGTCCGAAATATTGACCACATCGCCGATGTCCAGTTCAGACAGATCGATATCGATCGATTCGGGGATACTGTCGGCGGTCACTTTCAGTTCAATTTCGTTGCGAACAACAGTAACAACGCCGCCGTGGCGCAGGCCAATACAAACATCTTCGTTCACGAAGTTCACCGGAACAAACAGGTTTACTCGGGTTTTGCGGTGCAGGCGCATCAGGTCCAGATGGATCGGCAGGTCCTTGACCACATCGCGCTGCACGCCGCGGCAGATTACTCGCACGTCGTCGTGGCCTTCGACTTTCAGGTTGAAAAGCGTCGACAGAAAACGACCTTCTTTCAGCTGCTTAAACAGTTGGTTGAATTTTATATTGATTGCGACCGGGTCTTCCCCTCCGCCGTAAACCACTCCTGGCACTAGCCCCGCACGACGGGTTTGGCGGGCGGCCCCCTTGCCGGTTCCCGCACGCGGAGTGGCGATGATGTTTGGCATCTCGGCCATGATAATTCTCCTAAGTTTGCAAAGCGGCAATCCTCCAAGGGTGTAAGTGCCGCGCGAAGCCGCTGCTATAGGACAGATGCAGTGAAAAGAAAAGCCTCTATTGCCTGTAAAACAGGGCGAAGACTCAGTTGTCAGGTCAAGAAGTTATTTATCGTTGGAGGACAGTTTTTCAACAACGCTTTCCAGCGCCAAGTAATAGCGTTCGACTGTGCGCAACCACAGGTCAACAACTCCATCGGAGTATTGGGCAGCCAAGATGCGCATATGTTCCCCCAAAGAACGAGTATTGCGACTATGCGCTGATTAAACTGGATCACACCTAATTCGGCAACGATTCGATTCAAATTTTGGGCGCAAATCTGCCGAATCTGGAGATGGCAGCGAAGCGATATGGGTGAACGACCGTTATCAGTTAAACCGCCAAACTTTCATAACAAAGTCAGTAAGACGCGGGTCATAGTGATCGTCTGTTCTTGGTCATTCGCTATTGGCGGGAAGAATAATGTTGACACAGCGCCCAAGGGTAGAGTGTTCTTTAAATGTAAGACAATTAAAAAAATCGTTCAAATTTTACTGATGGGAGAAGAAAAATGGCAAAAGATTGTTGTGGCCCTGGTTATGCATCACCGCAAGAAGCTATCCAAGCGGATCGGGAAAAACTGCTTTACACAGTGGCTCTGTATGTTGGGTCCGGTGTTGAGAAACCCGATTATCTGGCGACGGTTGACGTCGATCCTGACAGTCCGACCTATTCTTCAGTAATCTCCCGTACAGAGATGCCGCAGATTGGCGATGAGCTGCACCATTCGGGGTGGAACGCCTGTTCCAGCTGTCACGATGACGAATCCAAAAAACGCCAGTACCTTTTGATGCCCGGTGTCCGGACGTCGAACATCAATGTGATCGACACATCTGACGCAGAAAACCCGAAACTGCACACGGTGATTGCGGGCGATGAAATCAAGGCGAAAACCAACCTGTCAGCACCCCACACTGTCCACTGCATGGGCGCAGATATTATCGTTTCAATGCTCGGAGATGCTGAAGGTAATGCGCCGGGTGGGTTCCTACACATTAACGAGAACTTTGAAATTGTAGGGCGCTGGGAAAACGACATCACCGGCATGAACTATAACTATGATTTCTGGTACCAACCGCGCCACAACATGATGGTCAGCTCCGAATGGGCTGCGCCCAATACATTCATGCCCGGTTTTGATCTGGAAGATGTGGGCGCTGGTAAATACGGCCAGTCGGTGCATTTCTGGGATTTCGAGGGCAAGAAAATCGTCAAGTCTGTCGATATGGGCGCGGAAGGCATGATCCCACTGGAAGTTCGTGGTCTGCACGATCCGGCATCCAATCACGGATACGTTGCCGCGACTTTGTCCTCAAACGTATTTCACTGGTGGAAAGATGATGCGGGTGAGTTCCAACTGGAAAAAGTGATCGACATTCCCACGATTGACGTCGAGGGCTTTCCGGTGCCGATGCCGTCGCTGATTACGGACATTCTGATCTCGATGGACGATAAATACCTGTATTTCGCGAACTGGTTGCACGGAGACCTGCGCCAATATGACGTCACCGACCGAGACAACCCAAAAATGACCGGTCAGGTGTGGATGGGCGGAATGTTGGGCAAAGCTCCGGAAGTGAACGGTGTCGAAGTACAGGGCGCGCCGCAGATGATTCAGCTGTCGCTTGATGGTAAGCGGCTCTATGTCACGACTTCGCTGTTTTCCAGCTGGGACAACCAATTCTACCCCGGCATGGGCGAGAAAGGCGCGCAAATGTATATGATAGACTGCAACATCGAAAATGGTGGCATGTCGATCAATCCTGACTTCGTGGTTGATTTTGGCAAAGAACCCAACGGCCCGTCGCGGTGTCACGAGATGCGGTATCCGGGCGGGGATGTGACCTCTGACATCTGGATTTAGCGTATGTGTTGTGGCGCTGCAGAACTGGCGAAGGCAATGGCCGAGAAGAGCGAGACGGCCGGGCCAAGCAATCGGTCCTGGCCTGGCTGGTTGCGCAAGTTGTTCTGGAACAATCGGGTGTGACTGGCGACAAAAGGCATCGCGTGACTCTGCACAATCGCGGCGGGGTCACCCTGGAGGTCTGCGATGAAGAGACAATTTACGAAGCTTGCCTGAAAGCCGGTATCCAAATTCCAATTGCCTGCAATTATGGAGGTTGCATCACCTGCGCGGGAAAGCTGGTGAGCGGAAAAGTGCGGCAGCCCAAAGGCACCGCATTGAACCGGCGGCAGGCCAAAGAAGGCTATATTTTAATGTGTGTTGCGCGTCCGAAAGAAGATTGTGTGATTGATGTTGGCGTGGAAACCCATGGGAGGCTCTATGCCAACCCGTTTGCCAAACCGGCTAACCGGGACATCGTGGAAAAGGCGCAGGGGCGTGGTAGGCGGTAACTCTGCTCCGCCGCGCCCTATTGCCAGTCGCCGCTGAAGTTTTTTGGGATTAGCAGGTTATCGCGCGTCATATCAGATATAGTCCGCTCGCCGCACAGCGCCATGCTGGTGTCGAGCTCTTTGTGGATGAGTTCCAGCGCAGTGGTCACGCCGGCTTCGCCCATTGCACCCAGTCCGTAAACAAAAGCGCGGCCGATCATGGTGCCTTTTGCACCCATTGCGATAGCCTTCAGCACGTCCTGGCCGGAGCGGATGCCGCTGTCGAGATGCACTTCGATCTGATCGCCCACCGCATCGATGATCGGCTGCAACATGCGGATCGAAGACAGAGCGCCGTCGAGCTGTCGCCCGCCGTGGTTTGACACGATGATCGCATCAGCGCCGGTTTTTACCGCCATTTTTGCGTCTTCAACGTCGAGAATTCCTTTGAGGATAATTGGGCCGTCCCAACGCTCTTTGATCCAGGACACTTCGTCCCAACTGAGCGTGAGATCGAACTGTTCGGCGGTCCAGGCCCCCAGATCAGACATGTCTTTCACACCTTCGACATGGCCAACCAAATTGCCGAAACTTCGCCGTTTGGTGCCCAGCATGCCCCAGGCCCAGCGTTGCTTCATCGCAATGTTGATCAAGTTGGTGAAAGTCAGTTTCGGCGGAGCAGAGAGGCCGTTTTTGATGTCTTTGTGCCGCTGTCCGAGAATTTGCAGATCGTAGGTCAGCACCAATGCTGAACATCCAGCAGCTTTGGCGCGGTCGATCAAACGGCTCATGAAATCGCGGTTCTTGAGCACGTAGAGTTGCATCCAGAACGGCTGGTTTGTGTGTTCGGCTACATCCTCCAACGAGCAAATCGACATTGTGGACAGTGTGAAGGGCACACCGAATTTTTCGGCCGCCTTAGCGGCTTTGATCTCACCGTCCGGATGTTGCATACCGGTCAGGCCGACCGGGGCCAAGGCAACCGGCATTTTGTAGTCCTGTCCGACCATTGGCATGGATGTGGACCGGTTGGTCATGTCCACAGCCACTTTTTGGCGCAGGCGGATTCGAGCAAAATCGGAGACGTTTTCGCGAAAAGTCTGCTCGCTCCATGACCCGCTTTCGGCGTAGTCGTAAAACATTTTTGGCACACGTTTCTGATACAATACGCGCAGGTCTTCGATATTGGTGATCACGGACATTACGGTTTTCCGGTTGCTGGAGCTTTGATGATTTTAGCCAAGCAACTGCGGGTCGGACAAGGAAATTAATGTCAAATTGGTAAGTTGAGTTTACCGGATTGTCGCATTTATGCCCTGTGCGCGCCGTCTGACAACTCTTTTACAAAGGCCAGCACTTCGGCCGCGCTTTCTCCTGCCCCAAGTTTTTCGACAATGGACGAGCCAACCACTGCACCATCAGCAACTGCTGCCATGTCTTGTGCTGCTTTTGCGGTTTTAATGCCAAAGCCAACACAGACTGGCAGGCCTGTGCTTTGTTTGATCCGGGATACTTCGGCACCGACTGTGGCTGGACTAGCGGAACCGGCACCGGTAATGCCGGTGATGGCGACATAATAGATGAACCCAGAGGTATTTTGCAGGACTTTTGGCAGCCGTTCGGCATCCGTTGTTGGTGTCGCCAACCGGATGAAGTGCAGGCCAGCCTTGCCAGCCGGTATGCAAAGCTCGTCGTCTTCTTCCGGTGGCAGGTCAACCACGATCAGCCCGTCGATGCCCGCTATTTTGGCATCTGCCAGAAATGCCTCAACCCCATGGCTGTAGATTGGGTTGTAATACCCCATTAGTACTATGGGAGTTGTATTGTCGGTTTTGCGAAATTCTGTGGCCAGCGTAAGCGTTTTTTTCAAGTTCATTCCGCCTTCGAGCGCACGCTGACCGGCCAATTGGATAGTTGGCCCGTCGGCCATTGGATCGGTGAAAGGCAGGCCAAGTTCAATGATGTCGACTCCGGCGGCAGGCAGGCCTTTGACCACCTCGAGCGAGGTGTCGTAGTCCGGGTCTCCGGCCATGATATAGGACACAAAAGCCGATTTGCCCTGAGATTTGAGTTCTGCAAATTTGGCTTCGATACGAGTCATGTTCTGCCTTTTGAATGATAACCGGACGGGTTTGCGCGAAAGGGCGGCGGAAATCAATGCGGCGGGTGCAAAAAATGTCGACACTTGACCCCTGAGGTTGGCCTGCACTAGATGCGCGCGACAAACATCTTCCAGAAGGTCAGTTTCATGGGCTTTAGAACCGGTATCGTCGGGCTGCCAAATGTGGGTAAATCCACATTGTTTAACGCGTTAACAAAAACTGCGGCTGCGCAGGCGGCGAATTTTCCGTTTTGTACGATTGAGCCCAATGTGGGTGAGGTCTCGGTGCCCGATGCGCGATTGGAAAAACTGGCTGCGATTGCCGGGTCCAAGCAAATCATCCCGACACGGATGAATTTTGTTGATATCGCTGGGCTGGTCAAAGGTGCAAGCAAAGGCGAAGGGCTGGGCAATAAGTTTTTGGCAACGATCCGCGAATGCGACGCCATCGCTCATGTGCTGCGCTGTTTTGAAGATGATGATGTGACCCATGTTGATGGCCGCATCGACCCGATTGAAGACGCTGAAGTGATCGAAACCGAACTGATGCTGGCTGATCTGGAGAGCATCGAAAAGCGGCTGACCGGACTGGTCCGCAAGCTGAAAGGCGGCGACAAGGAAGCCAAACAACAAGATGCTTTGTTGCGGCGCGCCAAAGACGCATTGGAACAGGGGCGCCCGGCCCGGACTGTTGGGATATCTGAAGAAGAACAAAAAGCCTGGCGGATGTTGCAACTGCTGACCAGCAAGCCGATCCTGTTTGTTTGCAATGTGGATGAAGACAACGCCGCAGAAGGCAACGCGCATTCTGAGCGGGTTGCAAAGATGGCAGCGGAACAGGGCGCTGGCCATGTGGTTATTTCGGCGGCGATTGAAGAGGAGATCAGCCAGCTTGATGCTGAAGAAGCAAAGATGTTTCTGAGCGAGATGGGGCTTGAAGAGGCTGGACTGGATCGGCTGATCCGGGCCGGGCATGAATTGCTGGGACTGAAAACCTTTTTTACCGTTGGACCGAAAGAAGCGCGGGCCTGGACCATCCGTGAAGGCACAAAGGCGCCGCAGGCAGCTGGTGTGATTCACGGCGATTTCGAGCGTGGGTTTATCCGATCAGAAACAATCGCTTACGACGACTATATCATGTGCAACGGCGAGCAGGGTGCTAAGGAAAAAGGCAAGATGCGTGCCGAGGGCAAGTCATATGAAGTTGCAGAAGGCGATGTTTTGCATTTCTTGTTTAATACCTGACAACAGCGCGGTTCATTTCCTTTTCCAGTTCCCGAGGTTACTCTGCCAAACGGATGGAAAAGGCGCAAAACATAAAGCTGTTGGGGGATATCGGCGGAACCAATTCTCGATTTGCGGTGTTTGATACCACAACAGGCGATGGGATTGAGGTTTTTCGCCGGAGAAACGCGGATTTCGCCAGTTTCCCGGATGTGTTGCAGGACATCTTGGGGGATATTGACGCGGCGCTGCTGGGTCAGATTGCTACTTGCACCTTGGCAGTTGCCGGACAAGTCGATGGAGGCCAAGCGCATCTGACGAACTTACCCGAGTTTCGGTTTGATGCCGCTGCCCTGTCCAAGCAGATTGGAAATTGCAGCGGACATCCGGTTACGGTGCATCTGCTGAACGATTTTGAAGCATTGGCGCATATACTGCCGTATTTGAAACCTGAAGATTTACACCCGTTGAAACTGGGCACGGCCGACCCAGACGGGCCGTTTTTAGTGATCGGGCCGGGAACCGGGTTGGGGCTGGGGATCTTGATTCAGGATGCCAACGGAACCTATCGGACTATCTCTTGCGAGGGCGGCCATCTGAGCCTGCCAATCCGTGACGCGGATGATTTGCGGGTCCGCAACCAACTGGTGGCAAGTGCCAAGGGTCGATTTGTGGATGCAGAATATGCTCTGGCCGGGCAGGGTTTGTCGCGGCTTTTTGCAGCGCTGGCCTCGTCATCAAATAGGATGACGTCTGAAGAAGTGGTCAGGGTGGCGTTGTCCGGAGGCAATGAAACAGCAGTGCAGGCCTGTAATCTTGCCGCGGAACAAGCGTTGCTGTTTCGCCCGCGGGGTGGAGTTTTTCTTGCAGGCGGCGTCACGCTTGCGTTACAACCGTTCCTGCAACGCTCTGATATTATTTCAGAATTCTATGTTGATTCTCGTCTGAGCCGTGACCTTGCAGCGATGCCGCTCAGTGTCGTCACCAATGTCGATACCGCGTTGATTGGAGCTGCTAAGGTGTTCTGATTTGGTTTTTTCGGCTTCGCACCTGCGACGTCTCGACGACGTCCACTTCCAGTGTTTCGCCTGCCAATACAACGCCGAACAATGATTTGGCCTGCGCAACCGAATAGCGGCCCAAAAGCACATCTTCCAGCACCAGTTCCGGGGCACGCAGCAGCGGATCGCCATAGCCGCCGCCGCCCGGCGTCCGTACGCGCACGCTATCACCAGCTGCCAGCGGGATATCCTGTTCCTTTGACAAATGTTCCGGCGTGTAGGCTATGCCGTCCTGCAAAACGGTGACTTCATTCACCGCGCCATCCGCGCCGCCCAATGCGCCTTGTGGACCAAACCGTCCGTGGTCCATCACAAAACTTGCCGTTGCCTGCCCGCGGCGGAGTTCCAGTTCATATTCGAGCCCAAATCCGCCGCGATGCTGTCCCGCACCGCCGGATCCTTCGCGCAGTGCATAGCTGTGATACAGCACTGGAAACATCTGTTCCATGATCTCTACCGGCGGCGCCTTGGAAATGCCGATCGTGGAACAGCCGTTCGACAAGCCGTCGTGATCCAGGTTGCCGCCATAACCACCGCCTGACAATTGATACATCACAAAATCGCGGTTCCGGTCGGGATCGTAGCCGCCAAGCGCAAAATTTCCGGACGTGCCCGCAGGAGCGGCGGTCACCCGATCAGGCAAAGCGGGAACCAACGCAGCGAAAACCGCTTCAGCAATGCGCTGCGACACTTCTGCGGCACAGCCAGACACAGGCCGCGGGTAATGAGCGTCCAGAAAAGTTCCTGAAATACCAGTAACTTGCAACGGTTCAAAAGCTCCAGCGCTGATTGGAACCTCGGGGAAAATATGGCGCATCGCAAGGTATACGGAACTAAGCGTCGTCGCCTTGACAGAGTTCATTGGGCCGAGACACGGCGCCGAAGATCCAGTGAAGTCGAATCTCAAATCCGCGTTTTGTTTGATCACGTTCAGCCGAATTTCCAGTGGCTCGTTGATCACACCGTCGCTGTCCACCCACGCGCTTGAGGCATAACTGCCATCGGGAATCTCGGAAATTGCGGCACGCATTTGTGCGGCAGCCCGGACTCTGAGTTCTGTGATAGCTTCGCGTACGGTGATATCGCCATAGCGGTCTAACAGGACATTCAGGCGCTCTTCACCCACCATCAGCGCCGCCGCCTGTGCCTTTACATCACCGATTCGCTGGTCCGCCACCCGGATATTTGAACATATAATGGCGTAGATTTCCTCGTCCAGAACGCCTTGTTTGAACAGTCGCACTGGGGGTAGGCGCAGGCCTTCCTGCTCCACGGCTGTGGCTGAGGCAGAAAACCCACCGGGCACCGAACCGCCTGTGTCTGGCCAATGGCCGGTATTGGACAGCCAGCAGAAGATTTCACCGTTTCGATAGAATGGCCGGGCAAACCGCACGTCCATCAGGTGGGTGCCGCCCAGATACGGGTCGTTGACGATATAGATGTCGTCAGGCTGTGGTGGTGCAGCGCGACCGGCTGCGATCATCTCGATCAGAGTTCGCGTTGAATATTGCATGGTGCCGACAAACACCGGCAATCCACCAGCACCCTGTGCGATCAGCGATCCGTCATCGGCGGCATAGATCCCGTCCGAACGGTCGTTGGCCTCGGCAATCACAGGAGAAAAGGCGGCGCGGGAGAATGTCAGGTCCATCTCATCGCAAACCTGCTGCAGCCCGGCCTGGATGACACTCATGGTGATCGGGTCGAGGCTCATGGCGCTTTCCCAACGTCAATAATCAGGTTGCCCTGGGCATCGCAGGTCGCAGCGTCACCGGGTTCCAGCAGAATTGTTGTGTCCAGTTGCTCGATAACGGCAGGACCGGATATTTTAACGATTGAAGGTAAAAAATCCCGCCAATAAATCGGAGCGTCGAACCAATTGCCGTCAAAGTGAACGCCTCGACGGCCGGTCATCGCTTCGTCCAGCGTATTTTTTCGGCTTTCAGGGGCCAGTAGAGTTGACAAGTCCAACGGTTCCCTTTCGCCAATTACCGAACAGTTCACATTTACCAAATTGGCGCGGATTTCGGCGAGTTCCACTTTGAATCGGGCAAAATAGACTGCCTCGAATTGCTGCCGCAAAGCTTCAGTTCTGATCTCCGCAGATTCAACTGGCACCCGTATCAAATGGGTTTGCCCAACAAATTGCATGTCTACGGAATACAGCGGCCGAACGCTGCGAAGTTTGATATTTTCCTTTGAAATTAACAGCTCACCCTGCTTCCGTTGCTGCCGAAATACCGCCTGTAGTGCCCCATTTTCCAATTTATCCAGCGGTGTGTTCAGCGTCTGGACAAAATCGTGTCGCAAATCCGCGACCACACAGCCCAGGGCGTTTGTTATACCTGGTCTTGCAGGTACCAGAACCTTTGGGACACCCAATTCCCGGGCCAGAGAAGTGGCGTGCAGTGGACCGGCCCCGCCAAATGCAAACAGGGCAAAGTCGCGCGGGTCGTGCCCGAGGGACACCGACACTGTGCGAATTGCCCCGGCCATCTTGGTATTGGCCACCCGGATCACAGCATCAGCAGCTTCAACAGCAGACAGTCCCAGTGGGTCGCCGAGTTTTGCCTTAAAAACTTGCGCTACATTTTCTGCGGAAATGCCACCGGAAATCGACTTCAGTTTGCCTGGGTCAAGCCGACCAAGCAGCAGATTGGCATCCGAAATGGTTGGTTCCAGACCACCTTTGCCGTAACAAACCGGCCCCGGATCGGCCCCCGCGCTCTGCGGCCCGACTTCCAGCAACCCCGCTGCGCTGACCTGCGCAATCGAGCCCCCGCCTGCGCCCACCGTGCGGACGTCCACCATCGGCACATGGATCGGCATCGCGTATTCTATCTCGATCTCATTTGAAACCGCAGGGGTTGCATTGCGGATCAGTGAAACATCGGTGGAAGTGCCGCCCATGTCGTAGGTCATCAGATCCGGAAAACCTGCCAGCGGTCCGGTATATGCCGCTGCCATCACTCCTGAGGCCGGACCCGACATTACGGTTTTTGCTGCTTCAATAGAAACACGGTCTGCGGAAACCATCCCGCCGTTGCCGTTCATCACCAGCAACTCGCCTTTGTACCCTTTGCCGGCCAGTTCGCGCTGCAATCGCGCGATGTAGCGTTCCAGCAGCGGCTGCACCGATGCGTTCACCGCCGCCGTAACCCCCCTTTCATATTCGCGGCTTTCGGACAACAATGCGTGCCCCATGGTTATATGGGCGTTTGGCCACACTTCGGTCAAAATCGCTGCTGCCTGCAATTCATGTGCGGGATTGGCATAGGCGTGCAGGAAGTGCACCACCACAGACTCGCACCCTTCTGCAAGTAGTTCTGCAGCAGCTTTGTGCACCGCACTTTCGTCCAGAGCTACAACAACTTGGCCTGTGGCGTCCATCCGCTCCGGTACTTCCAGTCGAAGATTGCGCGGGATGATTGGGGTGAATTTTCCCTTCATCCCATAGGCTTGCGGGCGTGTTCTTCGCCCCAGCTCCAAAACGTCCCGAAAACCTCCCGTGGTAATCAGCCCCGTTTTTGACAGCTTGCGTTCGAGAACTGCATTGGTGGTGGTGGTTGTCCCGTGCACGATCAAATCCACGGTTGCCAAATCAGCGGCGGCCTCTTGCAGGGCAGCCATCACCCCATGTGCTTGATTGGTCAATGTGCTGGCGACTTTTGACAGACGCACCGCTCCCGTAGCCTGGTCCAATAGCACCAAATCTGTGTAGGTGCCGCCGACATCAACGCCAACAATCAGCGAGGTTGTTGTATTGGACATTCATCTCCCCACAGAAATTGTCTGCGTACAAATGAAACAGCGAGTTGTGCGTAAGAGTCAATCTCAGGTTTGTATCGCACCACCAGACAATTCAAACTTGCAAGACCGCTTGGATTTCCTGATTGTTAGCAAATGGACTTGGCCCGCAACCCTGTTTATGGACTTTCTTCATTGTCGGTGGTTGCAATCGCGGCGATGCCGACTGCTGCAAGGGCGCACGCATCGGATCAGGCTTTTGTGCTGCTTTTGCCCACTGGCGTCTACACGACGGTTGGCGTGCTTTGTGTCACGCTGACAGTATTGTTGGTCATTTTGAAGCCGGATCATTGGGCGCTTAGTTTCAGGGCGACCTATCAGCACCTCTTGCCACGGAGCCGTTGGCTTAAGACGACTACAAGCTGCTTTTCAGCCGTGCTTCTGTTGGCATTGTTTTACATTGGTCAAACCGGTGCAAGAGATCCGCTAGCCAACCTGGCACCACTGGTTGTCTGGACGCTGTTTTGGACGGCATTTGTGGTTGTTACAGGAGTAGTTGGCAACCTCTGGCGCTGGTTAAATCCCTGGAGCGGACCTTACCAGATTTTGCGCGCCGCTTTGGGTGAGCCTGCTGGATTCAAACTGCCTCCCGGACTCGGTTACTGGCCAGCAGCAGTCGCGTTTCTGGGATTTTCCGGATTTCTACTGGCCGATCCTGCCCCGTCGGATCCGGCCCGGATTTCAGGCCTGATGCTCACGTATTGGTTTGTGACGCTGCTCGGAATGCTATTGTTCGGTCCGGTTTGGCAGCGCCGGTGTGAATGCTTCAATGTGGTTTTTTTCCACTTCGCCAGACTGTCGCCGATCCGTCTGACTGGTGCAGGTGTCCGCCTTGGATGGCCCGGGTGGCAAATAACCAGCCCGCGAGCCTTGCCGTTGTCTCTGTCTGTCATTCCACTCCTGATGTTGGCGGCTGGCAGTTTTGACGGGTTGAATGAAACATTCTGGTGGCTTGGCAAGATCGGAATTAATCCGCTGCTGTTTCCCGGACGATCTGCGATGGTGTTGCCAACAGCATTCGGGCTTGTAGCAGCAGTTGTGGCTCTGATGCTGGCGATTTGCCTGTCTCTTGCTATTGGTCTGCGTTTGGCAGGCAGCGACAGAGGACTAGCTGTAACAGCAGCCCGTTTTGTCCCGACGGTTTTACCCATCGCTTTTGGCTATCACTTCGCCCATTATCTGCCGGGATTTCTGGTTGAGATGCAGTATGTCGTCGTCGCGCTGAGCGATCCGTTGTCCAACGGGTCAGACTTGTTTGGTCTTGGAACGTATTATGTCTCGACCAGCTTTTTCTTCAACGAAGTGACGGTCCGCGCCATCTGGCTGACCCAAGGCGTCGCGGTTGTCGCCGGGCATGTTTTGTCCATCGTCCTTGCCCATATTGTTGCCTTGCAAGTATTTCAATCACCGCGGCGGGCGGTTCTCGGCCTGATTCCGCTCAGCTTCTTTATGGTGTTTTATACATTCTTCGGCTTATGGCTGCTGGCCGCTCCCAAAGGAGTGTAAAAAGGAGTCAAGATATGCACGGCGGAAAAAACTGGACAAGTTGGATGTACACGAACAAACTCACCCCTAGGGAAAGTAGAGCGTCGCCTCTACATAAATCACACAGAAAATTAAAGGGAGACTGCCATGTCCAGCAATAACAAATTCTCGATTGGTCGCCGTAAAACCTTGAAAACACTTGGCACTGGCGTCGGGGCAGCCGTGGCGGGATCAACACTGCCACTTTGGGCGCGCTATGCTGATGCGCAGAGTTCAGCTCCCATCAAAGTCGGTTTTCAGGCGCATAAGACTGGTATCGGAGCCGCATATGGCCGCTGGTACGAGCGTACAACCAACGCAGCCGCCAAAGTGATTAACGATGCCGGTGGCATCAATGGACGTCCGCTGGAAATCGTTCTGGAAGACGATGGCACTGATCCCAAGCGCGGCGCTGAGGTGGTTGAGAAATTTGCCAACCAGCACCAGTGCGATGTCGCTTATGGAACTTTGTTCAGCCATGTTGTCATCGGCTCTGCACCTCGGGCTGGCGAACTCAAACTGCCGTATTTTGTGGTTTCTGAAGGCCACCATGTGGCCAGCGGGATGCTGAATCGATATACGTTGCAGCCTGGTATCACCGATGTGAAATCCCAAGTCGCGGCGATGGCACCTTTTGTGTCAGATAATCTTGGCAAAAAAATTACAATGATCTTTCCAGATTTTGCCTTTGGGCACGATCATCGGGATTTCTTCTCTGCCGCAATCGAGGCACAGGGTGGTGAAGTGGTTGCGAAAATTGCCATTCCGCCGACGGAAAGTTCATTCACCAAATATTTCCCGAAAATTCCGCGCGATACTGAAGTGATCTATCACGTTATGGTTGGTCCGGCTGTGCTAACCTTTGTCAAAGAACTGGGCGAGTTTTTTGGTCCCATCCGCCCGGAAATCTTCGGGTTCATCGACTCGCTGGAAGCGGTGGATATCAATTCTCCGGGTCTGGAGTTCCTCGATGGTACTTATTTCTGGGAGGGCAACCCGCGTTACGCACAGGACAATCAGACAGATTTCGACAAAGCCTATCGCGCGGCCGTTGGTGTGGACAACAACGGCGCATCGGTTTCTGACGCTAAAGATATTGCCACCTACGCGCATATGTTCGGCTGTTGGGAAACCTTGCATGTGATCAAATCGGGAATGGAAGCGGCGGGATATCAGGGCGCTGACGACCGGTCCAAGCTGATCGAAGCTGTCGAGGCAATGACGGATATGCCCGCCAGCAATGCGCATCCGCAAGGTGCCAAGCTGTTCAACGGCAAAACCCATCAGGTGTTTGGCCATCAGTACATCACCCGCGTCACCGATGGTAAGCTGAAGTTGGCGCATACAACGTCGATTGAGGATACGCTTTATCCGGACGAAGTGGACTACACCACGCAGTCTTTCTAAGGCCCATCTCCCGGAGCGTGAAAAGGCTCCGGGAAACTGGAATCCCTCCATGGAATTTGGACCCTACCTGATCCTCGCAACCCTCGAAGGCGCGGTCGCGGCTTCGGTGCTGGCGCTCACCGCAGTTGGATTGAGCCTGGTGTTTGGCGTGATGCGGGTGGTCAACGTCGCGCATGGTGAGTTTTTCATGCTGGGCGCTGTTTTGGCGTGGTTTGTGGCGACCTCTGTTGGCGGGCATCCTGCGTTTGGGTTTGTAGCGGCACTGTTGATTGCACCGGTATTGGTTGGGGTATTGGCGGCAATGGTTGATATCACCGTGCTCAAAAGAGTGGCTTACAATCCAGAGCGTACGATCGTCGCCACCATTGGTATACTCTATATTATTCAACAAGTTACGCTGATGACATACGGGCCCGACGCGCGTCCTGTGGTGCCGCCTTTCAACAGCCGCATCGCCATTCCGTGGTTCGAATTTGGCGAGAACGGATTTCAAATGTATTGGCCGTGGGGACTTTCAACCACCACTTACAAACTGTTCGTAATTGCTGCTGCTGCAGGGATGCTTGTCGGCGTTTGGTTGATGATGACGCGTTCCAAGATTGGATTGATCATGCGGGCGACGCAGCTTGACGGGGAAATGGCGCAGGCCTTTGGCATTCCGGTTGAAAGGGTCTACGCGATGGTGTTTGGCATCGGCTGCGGATTGGCTGCGCTTGCCGCCGTTCTGATCGTGCCGATTCAACAGGCGCATTATTTGATGGGCACCGATCCGCTGCTATTGTCCTTCATCGTGGTGATTATCGGCGGTCTCGGCAGCTTGCCGGGAACTGTGATCGCCGCCCTGCTGATTGGTATGAGCGACGGCATAATCTCGATCTTCTACACCCCGACACTGGCAAAGATCCTGTCGACTCTGCTGGTCGCCTTCGTGCTGGTGTTTCGGCCTCAGGGGTTATTTGGAACCCGCAGCCATGACTGACGCCCGAAAATCGCTGAGCCTGCACGTTGGTCTGTTGATGGTGCTGCTTGCACTGAACTGGGTTTTGCCTGCGTATCACCACGGCAATCTGGCTCGGATCATGGTGCTGGCCTGCTACGCGGTTGGTTATAACGTGCTGTTTGGATATACTGGCCTGTTGTCGCTTGGGCACGCCATGTTTTTCGCTGCCGGGATGTACGGCATGGGTCTGACCATGCGGCATCTGGGCTGGACGCCCGCGCCCGCAATTCTTGCCGGTATTCTGTCCGGGGTTGCCCTGTCGACAGTGGTTGGGTTTCTCGCGCTCCGGACCAGCGGCGTTGCGTTCATGATTGTCACATTGATGTTTGCACAGGCTGTTTTTCTGACCGTCCTCTATTTTGGCGAATACACCCGCGGCGATGAAGGTTTTGTAATCCAGCAAGTGGACAGGGTGCTGGCGGGCATCGACCTGAGTGACCCAACCAACCGTTATCTGGCGGCTCTTTTGGCGTTTGCCATCTGCTTGATGTTTACGTTTTGGCTGGTTCGCCACCGGTTTGGGAAAACTTTGATAGCCATCCGTGAAAACGAAGACCGGGCTGGAATGCTAGGCTACAATGTTTTTCATCACAAACTCGGCGCTGTCGTCATCTCCGGCACGCTCTCAGCCCTTGCCGGAGCAATGTACGGCCTGCTGTTCGGCTATGCCGGTGCCACATTTGCCTCTGTCCAGTATTCCATCTTCCCACTGCTCTGGGTGCTGCTCGGTGGTGCAGGAACCATCCTCGGCCCGTTTGTTGGCACCTTGTTCATGTTTTACCTGATTGATTTTAGCTCAGGAATAACCACGGCGTATATGCTGGTTGCGGGAGTCGCACTTGTCGCGCTGACACTGTTCGCCCCACAAGGATTGATGGGTGAAGTTCGCGCACGCATTTTCCGGTGGCTGCCATGAGCGTTCTTTCGACGCGTAGTCTCAGCAAATCCTTTGGCGGGTTAGAGGCGGTTACCGACGTGAGTCTGGATATCCCGCAAGGACAAATCCGTGCCTTGATCGGCCCGAATGGTGCAGGGAAAACCACCCTGGTCGGACTGATTTGCGGGCGTTTGGAACCATCAAAAGGATCGGTTCAGTTTCTGGGTCAAGACGTGTCTCGATTGCCTGCCCACCAACGCATCAGTTTGGGGATGGGATATACTTTTCAAATCACTTCGGTTTTTGCAAATCTTTCCGTTGGCGAAAACGTGGCCTTGGCTGTGCGCCACCGGATCCAACGCGAAGTTGCCGTAGATGCCGAGGTTCTGAAAGCTCTCATCAAGGTGGGCCTGCAGGCACGCATAGACCAGCAAGCCGGAGACCTCAGCCACGGCCACCAAAGGTTGTTGGAAATCGCAATGGGGTTGGCGCAGAATCCAAAACTCCTGATTCTGGATGAGCCGACTCAGGGTCTGACCGAAAGTGAGATCGGGGCGTTTAACATCTTGATCCGCCAGCTTGCCGGGGTGACCACAGTGCTGCTGATCGAACACAATATGGATGTGGTTATGGCGGTTGCCGACTACATCACTGTTCTAAATTTTGGCGCGGTTTTGGCCGAAGGTCCGCCGAATGACATCCGCGAAAACGCCGATGTTCAATTTGCCTATCTGGGGTCCGAATGATGTTGGCGTTGAACAACATTGACGTGGCCTATGGGCAAGTTCAGGTGTTGCGGGACTTCTCGTTGACGGTAAACCCGGGCGAAATTGTCTGCCTGATGGGCCGCAATGGGGCGGGCAAGACCACAACTATGAAAGCAATCATGGGATTGTTGCCCCTGAAGTCCGGTACCATTTGCATAAGCGGCACCAATTTCAGTGAGTTGCCCGCACATAAAATTGCTGCGCTCGGTATTGGCTATGTCCCACAAGGACGTCGCCTGTTTTCGGAACTGACCGTTGCACAAAACATCGAGATCGGTCTGATGGCGCGGGGCCGCAAGGATGGCCGAAGCGCAGAAATCCGCGAGAATGTCCTGAGAATATTTCCGCGCCTGCGTGATCGCCTGACTCAGCGGGCGCAAACTTTGTCTGGCGGCGAGCAGCAAATGCTGGCGACCGCGAGGGCGCTGTGTATTGAACCGGATTATCTGTTGTTGGACGAACCGACGGAAGGCTTGCAACCCTCATTGATCGAGAGCATTCGGCAAGTCGCGGTGCAGATGAAACACCAGGGTGTCGGTGTGCTGCTGGTCGAGCAACAAATCAAGTCGGTATTGTCTCTCGCTGACCGTGTTGCCTTTATAGAAAACGGGCGCTCGCGGGAATCTGTACCATCCGCGGAATTGCGCCAAGACCAGCGCCTGTTGCACCGCTACCTTGGCGTGTAACCGTTAGAGACAAGAGACACAGTCTGGGACGCTATCAAGTCAGTTTGCCAAGCAGGCGCAAAAACTCTTTTCTTTCGTCCGGTTTGAGTTGTGTCAGGGTTTTTTCTGATATCCGGAGCGCGGTGGTAACCACGCGCTTATAAAGACCTACTCCCTCGGGACTGGGGCTTAAGAATATACGGCGGGTGTCGTCGGGATTTGGTTTCGCGGAAACCAATCCCCGTTTGCGCAGACGGTCGACCACGCCTTTTATAGTGGCCGCATCCATCGCCGTTAGTCTGCCAAGCTCGTTCTGCGAGGCGTCGCCGATTTCAACCAGCTTTGCCAGCGCAGCAAATTGAGTGGGTGTAAGTTCAGGTATCATATGCGAAAAAATCGCAAGATGCCGTTGGTTGACTCGGCGCAAAACAAAGCCGACTTGATCTTCAAGCCGATAATCAGTCATCGTTAGAAATCCCTCTTCTTATGTATTCCCTAACAGAAAAAACGGGTATTAACCAATGGCCTGGTTCTTGACTTTGGACCAGTCGCCGCGCAAAGTTTATTGGTACACAAACAATAAGCCGTAACCAAAACAGGTCAAGGGGAGGACCGGCGCTTGGTTGGTTTCTTTCGACCCGAAAACTTGCAAGACGCGTTGGTGTGGCTAGACACGCGAAGCGGTCGGATCGCAGCCGGTTGCACTGATCTGTTTGCAGCGACCGAGCGACAGGAACTTGCCGGAGAGGTGATGGACATAACCGGCGTTGCAGAACTGCGCGGCGTTTCGGTTTCAGAAAGTGGGTGGCGCATTGGTGCAAGTACAACCTGGAGTGAAGTGATTGACGCTCCGCTGCCGCCAGCATTTGACGGTTTGAAAGCGGCTGCAGCAGAAGTCGGTTCGGGACAAATCCAAAACGCCGCCACTGTGGCGGGCAATCTTTGCAACGCGTCTCCGGCAGCTGACGGGGTGCCTCCGTTGTTGACCCTTGACGCGACAGTCGAAATATTATCGCTGAAAGGCGGACGAATAATCTCACTTACTGAGTTTATTACAGGACCACGGCAAACCGCGCTCCTGCCGAACGAAATAATTGCGGCAATTCACATCCCAAAAACCGCGGGAACGGGCCAGTCCGCTTTCCTCAAACTTGGGGCGCGAATGTATCTGGTGATTTCGATTGCAATGGTTGCAGTCCGGGTATCTGTGTTGGATGGTATAATTCGTGATCCGGCGGTTGCCGTCGGGGCCTGTTCTCCGGTTGCCAAGCGGTTGCCAGACCTTGAGCGCAGGCTGAGCGGTTGTCCGATTGCTGTCGCACTGGACAGGGTGACGCGGGAAATAATCGCGCCCGAATTGTCCCCCATCGACGATATTCGCGCTGACCGGGACTATCGGATAACTGCCGCGATGGAAGCAACGCGAAGAACGATCGCCGCAGCACTTAAACGATCTGCGGAGACTGTGGCATGAACCGGTCATTCTCCTCCTTCGAACTGATGATCAATGGTGACACGCAGGTCGTTGCTCCCGTGTCTCCCGGCAAACGGTTGTCCGCAGTATTGCGGGATGATATTGGGCTATTTGGGACCAAAGTCGGCTGTGATGCAGGTGACTGTGGTGCCTGTACTGTGCTGTTGGATGGCGCGCCGGTTTGTGCCTGTCTGACTCCGTTGGCGCAGGTGGCCGGGCGCGAGATTACAACTGTTGAAGGACTGCCCGGTCCGGAGATATGCGAATTGCAGGCTGCTTTCCTGCGTCACGGCGCGGCGCAATGCGGGATTTGCACACCGGGGATGCTGGTGGCGGCGCAGGCTCTGATACAACAAGTGCCGGATCCGTCGCGCCGACAGGTTCAAGACGCTTTGAGCGGCGTTCTGTGCCGCTGCACAGGCTACGCCAAGATCATCGATGCAGTAATGGATGTGGGCGTTTCGGCAAATTCTGCGGTACCCGAAGCCGGGCAAGCAGTTGGTGCTCCGGTGGAACGGCTGGACGGTGTGGCCAAAGTTAACGGTTCTGAGGTATTCGGTGCTGATTTCGTTCCAGCCGATACGCTCACAGTCCGAGCGATACGGTCGCCATATCATGCGGCGCGGTTTTCGATAGGCGAAAGTGTTGCCTGGCAGAAACTGCACCCTGGCATTGAGGCCGTTCTGACTGCTAAAGATATCCCCGGTGAGAATTGTTTTGGTGCTATCCCCGGATTTCAGGACCAGCCAGCGCTGGCGGAAGCCCACGTCCGATTTCGAGGAGAGGCCGTGGCAATAATCGTTGGCGACCCTGATGTTGTAGAATCACTAGATCTGAACGGCTTTCCAATAAGCTGGCAACCGGACAGCGAAGTTCTAACCTGTTCAGAAGCCAGAAAAAATGCCGAAACGCCGGTTCATGCCGACAGAATAGGGAACACGTTAATTACCGGGCGGGTGATGACCGGAGACCCCGATATGGCGCTGGAAAAAGCGACACATGTTGTGAAAGGCGAAATACAAACCGCCTATGTCGAACACGCTTATATCGAACCCGAGGCAGGTGTCGCTTGGATGGATGGGGGTGTCCTCAACATCCATGTTTGTACGCAAGCGCCGGTTTTGGACCGGGACGAAACTGCCAAGGTTCTGGGCATGCCGGCGGAGCGCCTGCGTATCCGTCCGGCCGCAACCGGTGGTGGTTTTGGTTCCAAACTTGATATCAGCCTGCACCCACTTGTTGGATTGGCGGCAATGGTCACGGGCAAAGCTTGCCGGATGGTTTACTCGCGTTCGGAATCGATGCGTTCGACCACCAAACGTCACCCCTCGCAGATGCAGGCAAAGATCGGCGCAGACGCTGAAGGCACATTGCTGGGAATGACATTTGCCGGCGACTTCAACACAGGCGCATACGCGAGTTGGGGTCCCACGGTGGCAAACCGGGTTCCGGTGCATGCGTCGGGACCGTACCGAATGCCGAACTATCGCGCGGAGGCCACCGCCTTACACACCAACGGGCCGATTTCTGGTGCGTTTAGGGGATTCGGCGTGCCGCAAGCGGCTGTATTACAAGAGACTCTGTTTGACGATCTCGCCACGGATTGTGGTATGGACCGGCTGGCCTTTCGGCTGAAAAACGCAATGCAGGACGGCGACACAACAACCTGTGGGCAACAGTTGGAAGGCGTCGGGATAGCGGATTGTCTGGAAGCATTGCGTGAGCCCTGGTCAAGTGCATTGGCTGAAGCCGAGGCATATAACGCGGCGAATGAAACGTTCAAACGCGGCGTTGGGGCGGCATCGTGCTGGTACGGGTGCGGAAACACAGCACTGCCTAACCCCGCAACAATCCGGTTGGGCATTACTGCAAACGGCACGCTTTGTCTGCATCAGGGTGCAGTCGATATCGGGCAGGGAGCCAATACGGTCATCACCCAGATTTGCGCCGACGCTCTGGGTGTGCCTTTAAGTGCTTTCACCATTATTGGCGCAGATACCGCTCTGACGCCAGATTGCGGCAAAACCTCCGCCAGCCGCCAGACTTACATCACCGGTAAGGCCGCAGAATTGGCTGGGCGGTCGCTGCGGAAATCGATCTTGTCGCTCAGCAATATGGGTTCCGAAGCTGAGATTGGTCTGTCTGGCGGCGAATTGCTTGTCACGCAGGGTTCTGAAACGAGCCAGATTGATCTGGCTGGGCTCGAGCAAAACGCATTTGGCTATGTGCTGATGGCCGAGGAAACTTATGACCCGCCAACGACTGTGTTGGACGAAAACGGGCAGGGCATCCCATATGCT
This sequence comes from Amylibacter sp., assembly GCA_965237555.1. Taxonomy (GTDB): domain Bacteria; phylum Pseudomonadota; class Alphaproteobacteria; order Rhodobacterales; family Rhodobacteraceae; genus Amylibacter. The sequence continues at coordinate 2,124,941 of OZ250147.1, read as the reverse complement.
GTTTACGGATACGGAGCCCAGGTTGCTGAAGTTCAGGTCGATATGAAGCTGGGTACAGTAAAAGTGCGGCGTATGACTGCCGCCCACGATCTGGGTCGCGTGATCAATCCTATGCTGGCAGAAGGGCAGATTGAGGGTGGCATCGCTCAAGGACTTGGGATGGCTCTGATGGAGGAATATATTCCCGGGCGAACCGAGAACCTGCACGACTATCTGATCCCGACCATCGGAGATATGCCCGAAATCCGCTCGATTTTGATCGAAAAACCCGATCCGGAAGGACCGATGGGGGCCAAAGGGCTGGGCGAGCATGTGCTGATTCCAACCGCGCCCGCGATCCTGAACGCGATCCGGCATGCGTCTGGAGCGAGGATCACACAGTTGCCAGCGCTGCCACACCGAGTGCTCGCAGCGATCAAGGCCGGAGGCGCACATGGTTAAGCGCGAAAGGCCGGAAAAAATCCGTTGCGATGCCTGTCCGGTTTTGTGTTACGTCGCCGAAGGCCGGGCCGGTGCATGCGATCGTTATGCCAATATCAACGGTAAAATCATCCGCTGTGATCCGCTGACGGTGCTGGATCAGCGGCTGGACAAAGGCGGCGAGATTACCCCGTTTTTGCGAACGGATTGGGACGGGAAACTGGTGAACGACAGCGAGATTTTTGTTACTGCGGTTGGCTCCGGAACCACTTACCCGGACTATAAACCGGCTCCGTTTATCGTTTCTCGTCAATACGATGGTGCGGATTTTGTCACGGTCGTGACCGAAGCGATCTTCTCATACTGCTCGTGTAAAATAAAACTGGATACCGACCGTCACCTGGGCCGCGAAGGCGCGATCGTGCGTGTTAAGGATGAAGCCGTAGGCTTGGTGATTACTTCGGAATACGGCTCGCAGATGTTGTCGCTAGGCGGTGTCGACCATCTGACCGGGGGGTCAAAATCAGAAGGTAGGGTCACGTGTGATGCACTGATGCAGCTGTTCAACCGGGAAGCGGTGGAATTGACTATAGACGATGGCGCGACCGTCATTGTGCAATCCGGCCAACCGCCGATTGTGGACGGTGTTGCAGAACAGCGGATGCGCGTTGGCTGCGGGTCAGCGACCATCGGCATGTTTGCATCTCGATGGCAGGGGCTGGTCGACGAAGTTGTGGTTGTGGACGATCATATCACGGGCGTTGTTTCCGAACATCAGGCGGGCAAGGTTCTGGGCTGGCCGGCCACCGGAATTCGGATCAATGGCCGCAGATCCACTCCGGGACGGTATTTTCAAGTGGCTGATCCAGGGCTGGGCTGGGGAGGCACCGATATTGAAGACCCATTGGTAATTCTAGGCGATTGGAATGCCAAAAGGGGAGCCAGGCCGGGACTGCGGTTGTTGATGGTGTCAACAACCGGAGAGCAGCATGCGTATTATGTGCTGGATGATGATCTCGTGCCGCAAAAGCGGGAATTGCCGGTTGAATTGACGGCATCGGTCGAGTTGATCGCAGAAAACTGCGAACCGGCGCTGTGTTCGGTGATGTTTATGGGTGGAGCCGGTGGTTCTCTTCGCGCCGGGGTCACCACAAACCCGGTGCAACTGACCCGCTCAGTTCAGGCTTTCAAAACAACCGTGACCTGCGGCGGCCGCCCGGCCTATGTCTGGCCCGGAGGCGGCATTACCATCATGGTGGATGTTTTAGACATGCCGGATGGCTCCTTTGGCTATGTTCCGACACCGGCAATTGTCGCGCCGTTGGAATTTACCCTGACGCGGGAAGATTACATCGCATTGGGTGGGCATGATGCGGCAATCCGTGACTTGCGCGAAGTGCTGGAACATGGCGGCGAATACGGTGCTGACGTGCGGGCCGTTCCCAAGGCGGAGGACTGAGGTGCAGCAGGCGCAGATGAATCATATGGCAGACGGGCGTCTGCATTTGCACCACGGGCCAATTGATCTGATTATCGAGGCATTTGGTCCGGGGCGGGAACAGGCGCACAAACGTGCCGCAATAAGATTTGACGGACTGTTGCAGGAACTTGTTGCAGATTTGCCGGAATTGCGTACGCCTCTGGATCAGGGCCCGCAACCAACCGGGCCAATCGCTTTGCAGATGCTGGCCGCAGTCCAGCCTTATGACAAGCAGTTTGTCACGCCGCTGGCTGCAGTCGCAGGCGCCGTCGCAGACGCGGTGTTGGCGGAAATGCGCGGCGAATTTATCAGAAAATCTTACGTTAACAATGGCGGTGACATCGCTGTTTTTCTTACAGAAAACGAAAGCTTTATAGGGCAGATACCACAGATTCCAACCGCCAGAATAAAACTGACAGAAACTGATCCATGGCGCGGTATAGCAACGTCCGGCTGGCAAGGGCGCAGCCACTCGTTGGGCATCGCTGACAACGTGACGGTGGTTGCGCAAACGGCTGCTCAGGCTGACGTGGCGGCTACGCTGATTGCCAATGCTGTTGACCTGCCGGGGCACAAAGAAATTTTGCGGCAAGCGGCCAATAACCTGTCGCCCGACAGTGACCTGGGGGATCGTTTGGTGACAACTTCGGTTGGAACTTTGTCGCGGATCGAAGTGGTAACAGCGCTACAGCGTGGCATTAAATACGCCGACAAATTGATGGCAGACGGACTTATCGGTGGCGCCTTGTTGGCCCTCAAGGGACAGTTTATTTGTAGTGGCCAGGCGGGAATCGAGCTCAAAGTAACAAGGGAAATCGAACATGTTTGAATTCAAATTGCGCAAAATGAGCGTAATTGTTGACGAAATCTATCATAATGGCGGGCCGACCGTGAATCCGCCGATTCAACGCGCGGCGGCCCTGGCGCTGGTCTCCAACCCTTTTGCTGGCCGGTATGTGGAAGATATCCAACCGGCGATGGAAGCTCTTAAACCGCTTGGCATGCAAATGACCGACAGGCTGATCGCCGTGCTGGGCGGGCTGGATGGCATCGACGGCTATGGCAAAGGCGCGATTACAGGCGCGGCGGGTGAGATTGAACACTCTGCGCTCTGGCACGTTCCCGGCGGCTATTCCATGCGCGAACGTTTGGGTGAAGCCAAGGCGATTGTGCCCTCGGCAATGAAGGCGGGCGGAATCGGAACGCGGATCGACATTCCGCTGGGCCATATCAACGCTGCATATGTGCGTAGCCATTTTGACTCGATGGAAGTCGGCCTGCCGGACGGCCCCCGAGCCGACGAAATTGTGTTCATTCTGGCGATGGCCAAGGGCGGCAGGGTGCATGCGCGGATGGGCGGGCTGGAATTGGCCGATGTAGCGGGCGAGGACGGCCTGCGTTAATCGCCAAACCACAGGCGTGGCTCGGCGAATTCTATCGAGTTGTCCGCTGGATCGCGCAGGTAAATCGACCGAGCGCCATTGGGCCAGAGGAAATCGGCTTCAATGTTAATGTGATTGTCGTCGAAATGGTCGCACCAACGATCCAATTCTTCGGCGGAAGCGGTAAAACAGACGTGTCCCTGACCAACAGAGCCATGCGCTGGCACCGGCAGGTCCGGATTGCCGGAAGGTTTGCGGGTTTCCATCGGATTGAATATCAACAGCACTGTGGACCCGACGCTGAAAAATACATGCCGGTTGCCGACCCGTGCAATTTGCTTCATGCCCAGAATCCCGCTGTAAAATGCCGCGGCCCGGTCCAGGTCGGTCGCGTAAAGAGAAGATTCCAGAATACCAATCGGGATGAGTTTTTCGGACATTATGCGCCTAGCGAGTGAGATTTGAACTATTCTGATCTATTTTTCGACGCAAGTCATTACGCGTCACAGCGAAAGGACTCATGAGCCGGCCCCTAATATAGAGGGTTGTTAAGAAAGGAGAACTATATATAGTTTTCCTATCAACAGGGGCGGGATGTTCTCGTTCTGGTGCCACGCGGCGGAGCAGATACACCATTCTAATGACTTCTGAATTTACCGAAAACTTCGTTAGAAATCCGGCCGGGCTGAATGATTGTCCGGCTCTGGTGTTGAACGCCGATTTTAGGCCGCTTTCTTATTTTCCTTTGTCTCTCTGGCGCTGGCAGGAAGCTGTGAAAGCCGCTTATCTGGACCGTGTCATCATCATCGCCGAATATGAACGGGTGGTGCATTCGCCATCGGTTGAGATCAATATCCCGTCAGTGATTGTGCTGAAAGATTTTGTCAAACCCGCAAGATCGACGGCCTTTACTCGTTTTAACCTGTTTCTGCGCGACGAGTTCAGTTGCCAGTACTGCGGTACCAAATGTGAAATGACGTTTGACCATGTGGTTCCACGCACCTGCGGCGGGCGGACCACATGGGAAAATGTGGTTGCATCCTGCAGCCCGTGTAATTTGCGCAAAGGCGCAAGGTCGTTGAAAGAAGCTCGGATGCGGTTGCGCAGGACCCCGGTACGACCATCGGCCAATGCCTTGCTGAACGCCGGTCGAAAGTTCCCGCCCAACCACCTGCACGAAAGCTGGATGGATTTCCTTTATTGGGATGCGGAACTGGAAGCGTGACGCTTTGCGTGCTCAGCGTTTGGTAGACACCAGCCAAACCAATGCCAAACCTGCCGAGATGATCCCGTTCCAACCGGCCATCGAAATACCGCCGAGCGACCACGGAATTTCGTCGCAACGCACCAGCGGGGCGGCAAGAATTTTGTCCAGCAATTCATCGACGGACAATCCGGCAACGCCGTTTGATGTGCAACTTGTCGGGCCCTGCCACCAGCTTTGTTCAACCCCGACGTGGTAAAAGGCAATTGCGGCGCCTGCCGCCAGGACAAATGCGCCCAATGAAGAAAGCGCACGATGTGGCATCAGCGCAGCGATCAAGCCAATCAGAACGGCAATTGCGTGGGGCCAACGCTGCCAGATGCACAGTTTGCACGGCGGCATTTCACCGATGTATTGAAAGCCGAAAGCCCCGGCCAACGTCAGGGCGGATCCCAGCGCCGCCAGCAGGACCAAACGTTGCCGGGTCATAAGTACCTCACAAGGAAAAACGCACCGACCAGCAGAACTATGAAAATTGTGAACATCAGACCCAGCCGCCGCTCAATGAATTCCCGGATTGGCGCGCCGAATTTCCACAACAGCGCTGCAACGACGAAAAACCGTAGTCCGCGTGCAATCACCGACCAGAACATGAAATTCCAGAACGGCAGATCGGTCGCACCCGAGGTGATGGTGATGACTTTATAGGGGAATGGCGTGACCCCGGCGAACAGCACCGCCCAGTGGCCCTGGGCGTTAAACCGCTCTTTGAAGGCTTCGAAATCGGCCATCTTGTTGTAAAATTCAAGAATCGGCTGGGCAACGACGTCGAACAGTTCAGCACCAATGTAATAGCCCAGACCTCCGCCAAGAACGCTGGCGACGGTGCAAATTCCGGCGATCAGAAATGCCCGACCGGGGGCCGCCAATATCAGCGGGATCAGCAGGATATCCGGGGGGATCGGGAAAAAAGAGCTTTCGACAAAGGCCACCGCCGCCAGCGCCCAAAGGGCGTAACGGGTTGCAGCCAGCGAAAGCGTCCAGTCATAGAGTTTGCGGATCACGAAGTTTGCCTGTCTTGTTTCCCGCTACATGCCGCATCCGATAGCAGAGCGTCAAGCCTTGCGCTTGTTGTCGCGGGTTCGTAAATTTGACAGATAATCGTAGGGGAGAATTTCCGATGAAATGGAAAGGTCGGCGCGGCAGTCGTAATATCGAAGATCGTCGCCGGGCGGGGCCTGGCAAGGCTGGCGGTATTGGTGGGGTCGGCCTGATCGCAGTGCTGTTGATCGGGTATTTTCTGGGTGTTGATGTAACGCAGCTGCTGAACAATGGCGGCGGCGGGCAAATATCCTCGGGCAACGCGGAAATCACTGCGGCAGATGAACAAGCTGCGCAGTTTGTCTCCGTGACATTGGCAGATACCGAAGAAGTCTGGTCCGAAGTCTTCCGCAGCCAATTGGGCGAAACCTATCGCCCGCCGACTCTGGTTTTGTTCAAAGGCAGCACGCAATCGCCCTGTGGAGGTGCGTCCGGTGCCACCGGCCCGTTTTACTGTCCGGCAGACAGCAAAGCCTATCTGGACACCGATTTTTTCACAACTTTGTCACGCCGTCTCGGGGCAAAAGGTGATTTTGCCGCGGCTTATGTTGTGGCTCATGAAATTGCGCATCATGTGCAAAATGAACTGGGCATTCTGGGCAAGGCCAATCAGGCGCGTCAACAAATGGGTGAGGCGGACAGCAACTGCGTTTCGGTGATGATTGAACTGCAGGCCGATTGCTTCAGCGGTATCTGGGCGCGCTATGCGCAGGAACAGTTGGGCACGCTGGAACGCGGCGACCTGGGCGAGGCGGTAAATGCGGCGCGGCAAATCGGCGATGACACGCTGCAAAAGAACGCGGGCCGCAAACCGATGCCGCACACGTTTACCCACGGCACGTCGGCCGAGCGGCAAGGCTGGTTCAAACGCGGCTACGACAGCGCGCGGCTGGATCAGTGTGATACTTTTGAAGGTTCGGGGTTGTAAGCGGGATGGCGAAGCGAGAGGATATGGACCGGTTCGCACAGGGCATTGAGGTGTGGAACGCCTGGGCCGAGGAATTGCTGGCTAATAGAGAAGCGCTGGTCGAAGCAGGCGAATGGGAAGATAGGCCCACGTCGAGAAGCGGGACTATGGCTTGGCGGAAGAGCGCTGCCGTAGATTTTGCGGGGCATATGTTTGATACGAAAGTGGATTTTGCCGGCTTTCTCTTTCCGGGGGCGGCGGATTTCAAACGGGTGCATTTCCAGAAGGCGGCGAGTTTTAGAGAAGTGGTATTTGAAGGGGACGCGATGTTCTCTGACGCCGAGTTTCACGGCGCGGCAATATTCGCCGGGGCGGCGTTCAAAACGATGGGGTTTTTTAACACAACGCGATTTCTGGGTGAGACGGTATTTGCACAAGTCAGAGCGAAGGAGCTCAGCTTCCGTTCAACGCGGTTTTCCCAAGACGCCGATTTATCGGGTATCGGGGCAGAGTTTCTGTTCATGGAAGATGTCGTGACCTTTGGGCTGCTCGGCCTGAAGGATGCCCGGATCGAGCGCGGGTATTTCCATAGGTCATTGTTTCACAAACGGGCGGTGTTCGCCCAGTCGGTATTCGAAAATACGGCGCAGTTTAATGACACTCAGTTTCTAGCCGCGCCGGATTTCAGGGATGCACGATGTGGCTGGGGAACCACATTCGCCCGAGCCAATATGGCAGGCGCGGATTTCCAAAATGCTGATCTGAACTATGCGAAGTTCGACCTTGCCGTCCTTTATAGCGCAGATTTTTCCCATGCCCGCTTGATCCGCGCGTCGTTACAGGGTGCGGAGTTGGACTATGCCACGAAATTTACCGGTGCTGCTACCGAGGAAATGCGTATTGACCGTTATGCGTTGGAGTCACTGGAAAACTACGGCGGGCTGACCGTTGGCGCTCGGATGAAGATGGACATTCATGACGATGTGGCAACTCTGCGGTCTGAGTACAGCGGTTTCCTGGGAGCGATGCACCTTCTGGCGCTGATTGGCTTTGTCTTTCCATATGCGTGGTTTGTCACGGTACAATGGGGGCGGGCGTCGTTTCCGGGCGGCGCAGTCGAAGCGAGCATCCCGCTGTGGGAGGCGCTGCTACGCTTTATTTATAATGGTGGACAGGACTGGCAGGCGGGCTGGGCGTTTCATCCGTCCTTTGTGCTTTTCTGTATCGCTCTGTCCTACAATGCCGTGCGCGCCATATTACTGAAGAAAACCAAGGAGCTAGAGATGCGGGAGGCCACCAGCGGGTTGCCTGCACCCTTCAGCCTGCAAGAGGCCCTGTGGCGGCGGAAAAAGAGTGATGAGGAAGAAGAACAAGTCCGGGAAGAGGACAGGAAGCAGTCATTTGCAGCGTGGTTGGTGGATGGTATTCTGGGGGTGCGCTGGCTGTTAGTCTATCAGATATCGCGGATCGGGTTTTACGTTTACCTGGTCGTAGTGCTGGGCAACCTTATCCACTTCCTTACCATGCGGGTCCCTGTAGGCTTGGGCAGTTAGTCTGTCGATACCACCTTCTAGATTTTGAGTTGACGGCCACCGGGCCTTCGCTGTACATCGACCTCGCGTTGCCCGAGTGGCGGAATTGGTAGACGCAGGGGATTCAAAATCCCCCGCCGCAAGGCTTGCCGGTTCGAGTCCGGCCTCGGGTACCATTTCACATTCACCAACAGCCGGATTGCTGCCAATATTTCTTGCGATGGCGGTGCATTTCCTGAAACCAATTCCATGCGCAAAGTTGTGGCACGCGGGAAAATATTGTTCATGGATATTGGCTGGCGCTTCAGCGATTTCGCAACATCTGCAAACGCAAGGTCAAAAACCGTCGACGCTGCCTTGGATTAATTCCAAGACAGCGTCGAACTGATTGCGCGTAGAGAGTGTCCGTGAGTAACTTTCTAACAAGGGATTGCGGCAAAAGTGAGTGAGTTTCTACCAAAAGTAGAATTAATTTTACTTAAGCCCCCGAAAATAATCCGCTGAATTTACTGGTTTTTATGGAAAAGCATCAACTCGGTGGCGACATTGTGAATACGGGGTGACCAATTTGGCTGCGTGCAGAATCAGCACCCTTCTTTGCTAAACAATATTGTGGGTGAAAAGTGGAGAGCAGGGAACCCCAACAGATCAATGAACATTGAAGTTGGGGTGCCAATGAGCGTGAAGCTGATTTGAGTTCACTGCGATTGCCCGCAAATTACCCTACCAGTTTGTCCTGAAACCCGTGACGGGTGGATTTGGAAATGGTGAACCGGTCTTTCTTGACTTGCAGGAGTTTTCCGTCCCTGAGCAGGCGGCTGAGCGAACGGTTTGTTGCGTCTTCCGAGATTTGATTATCCTTCAGATAGCCACCCAGATTGGCAACCAACCGCTCCTGTGAAAACCGCGGTTGATCCTCGACAATCGCCAGATAGGCGGCCGATGCTTCCAGCAACTCATGCAAAGTGCTGGCTCCGGTTTTGTCTGCGAAGGCGGCAAATCCGCCGTGTTTTTCCGGAGCAGGGACGATTTGTAACGACGGCTTAACCAAAGCCTGAGCCGCTACCGGCTTAGCGCCCGGCTTTTTTTTACCTCGGCGGTTGCTGAAGCTTCCACGCTTTCCACCCGTTGTTCGTTGTCAAGAATGAGCGTGGCCACAGCAGCGCGTCGACGCGGAGCACCATCGCGTTTAAGAACCGGCCGGGTAATTTTCATTTTGTCTTCGTGGCCGGTACGCACAGATTTCAATTCTTTTTTGAACGCATCCGGGTCGCCACCTAAATCCTGTATTTTCGGGCGGCTGGTTTTCGCACCTCCACGCAAACGCCGTTCAGCTTCAGTGGCGACGACAGCGGCCTTAAGCCGTTCCAGAGCGTTTGAGCGGCGGGCGTGTGCCGGTGCGCTCAATTTTGTGTTGGTGGTTTCCAACAGCCGCTCCAACGCTTCTTCCTCGCGCTGGATATCGTCGGTCTGGCGCAGCTCATGCAACCGTACCGCGCGACTGACAACTGGGCTGTCAGCCTCTTCTTTGGCTTCGGATTTGGGTGTCAGAACAGGTTTATAATCCCGTGGCGGCGCAACTTTGGTTTTGGTCTGCAGCGGTTGCGCCGGTCTGCTGACCTTTTTGAGTTTCAGAGTATCGCGTTTGGGCTCTGCGGCCTTGGCAATTGTGTCAGCCACCTGTTTTACGGCCTGCTGAACACCCTCCGGTGTCGTCACCGCAGACACAGCTGTGCCTTCTTCCTCGCGCAAAACCTCCGCAACTGGTCTGGCGGATTCATGCGCGGCTGGTACCAGCGCAGCGCGACGGGATGTGAATACCGCATCCTCGACAAAACTGTCCGGCGTTTTTGCTGTTTGGTTGTTCTGCGATGCCGCGCGTTTAGGTGCCACATCTTTAGGAGTGTCCACCGCTTTGGCGGCTATCGGTGCCGCTTTTGCCGGCGCGTCAACCACGTCAGCTTGACGCAAGATAACCCCGCCGTCTGAGACTTCAGCGTCCACTTTGTTGGGGTTGGCGTCACGCGCTATGCGGTGCAACGTATTCGTATCCGGTTGCAAAGGTTCGCCACCAAAATAGCGATCTTCGGCAGACAACTTACGAAAATACTCGGCCACGAGTTGCATAGTCGTGAAAGGATCGTCAAAACCCTCTAACGTGCAGGCGAATGTCCCATAGGACACGGTCATTACTTTAGGATGCGATTCCATACTTTACTCTACTACTCACTAAACGCCCCAACCATGGTTAATTTAACGGTTTTCATTGGTTCTACCTAGAGAAAAACCTTAAAACTTCTGTGAATCAGTGCACTTTTTTTGGGATTGAACCGTTTTGGGAACCAATGACAACAATGTGTCACAAATTGTTGAGACCGCCCAAATGCTGACACTTTTGGGCGGCGGTGCCACAGAAAAGCCAGATTTGATTAGATCTCTGGCGATTGCTCCCCGCCTGATTTGTGCGGATTCTGGCGGTGATGTGGCGCTTGCATGGGGGCTGATTCCGGAATTGGTGATCGGTGATCTCGATTCTGTGGACTTGGCTGGACTGGCGGCAGCGGGTGTACCGGCAGCCAAAGTTGACGATCAAAATTCCACCGATTTTGAGAAGTGTCTCGCGACTGTGCAGGCGCCTGTGGTTCTGGCGGTTGGCTTTATGGGGATGCGGCTCGATCACCAATTGGCTGCGCTAAACGCTCTGGCTAAATTCCCAGACCAATCTGTGATCCTGATTGGCGAAGTCGATATTTGTTTTCTTTGCCCAACTTATTTGCGGCTGATGTTACCAGTTGGTGAGCGGCTATCGATTTTTCCGATGAGTATTTGTCGCTGCAAAAGCCGGGGGCTTGCGTGGCCGCTGGACGGGCTGGAAATGCGACCGGACGGTCAGGTGGGCACGTCCAACCGAGTTTCAGAGTCAGAAGTTTCGATCGAAGTCGAATCCGGCAAGCCGATTTGCGTCCTGCCAAAACAGCATCTGGAGCTTGTGGTGAATGCCCTAGCAGGCAGGTAAGTTTACCGCCAGCCCGCCGAGCGAAGTCTCTTTGTATTTCGAGTGCATGTCCAAGCCGGTCTGGCGCATGGTTTCGATACAGGCATCCAGCGAAACCAGATGTTTGCCGTCTCCACGCAACGATAAAGAGGCGGCGGAAACCGCTTTGATCGCACCAAGACCGTTGCGTTCAATACAGGGTGCCTGCACCAGCCCCTTGATTGGGTCACAGGTCATGCCAAGGTGATGTTCTAACGCAATCTCTGCAGCATTCTCCACCTGCTCCGGTGTGCCGCCCAGCACCGCACACAGCCCGGCGGCGGCCATTGCGGAAGCGGAACCCACTTCGCCCTGACAGCCGACTTCAGCCCCAGAGATCGAGGCGTTGTTCTTGATGATGCCGCCAATGGCCGATGCGGTCAGCAGGAAATCCACCACGTCCTCTCGTTTTGCAGTCGGAACGTGATCGAGGTAATAGCGGATAGTGGCGGGCACCACACCGGCTGCACCATTTGTGGGTGCGGTGACAACCTGCCCCCCTGCGGCGTTCTCCTCGTTCACGGCCATTGCATAGGCGGCGATCCAGTCGTTGATCACATGCGGCGGTGTCAGGTTCTGGCCCTTTTCGGCCTGCAACTGACCGTAAATACCCATGGCACGGCGCTTCACGTTCAACCCGCCAGGCAGAATGCCACCGGTTTCAAGACCCACATCAATACAGCGATCCATTGTCTGCCAGATGTTTTTAATGCGTTCCCGCAGATTGTCCGGGCCCGAACGCACCAGTTCGTTTTCCCATTTCATTTGAGCGATGCTCAATCCGCAATCAGCGGCCATCTTTGTCATTTCGTCGGCATATTCAAAAGAGTAGGGAACCTCGCCGCGGGTATCGAGCTTTTCTTCTGCGCAGTCCATTTCGGCAGCGGTCATGACAAAGCCGCCGCCAATTGAATAGTAGGTTTCCTCGAACAAGAGATCGCCGTCCCTGTCATATGCCATCAGCTTCATACCATTTGCATGTCCGGGCAGATCGTTTTCATAGTCGAAAATCAAATCCGCATCAGGGTCAAAGCGGTATTCGGGATGGTTTTCTGGCTGCAACCTATGCGTCGCAGCGATCCGCTCTTCTTCGCGTTTGGCGGCCACGGGGTCGAAATTCTGTGGTTCGAATCCATCCAGTCCCAATACCACTGCTCGATCCGTCCGGTGGCCTTTTCCTGTAAACGCTAGCGAGCCGTGCAGCGAAGCACCCAGGCGATGCGCGGGAATATTGCCGGACTTCAACGCGTCCAGAAACATAGCGGCTGCGGTCATCGGTCCCATAGTGTGCGAACTGGACGGGCCGACACCAACTTTGAATATCTCAAAGATGCTGAAAAACATGAGCTGAAACTCCCTGACATATGCGACGCTGATGCCTGTCAGCAACTACCTCCGCAACCCTATTACCGACACCTTTGGATCATATATTGTCATTTTAGGACGGAATATCACGTTCCGCAGCAAGTGTGCTTAAAGCAGCGCTTTGTCTGCGGCCAATTAATTTTCTGACTTGCCTCCCAAACATTGCGTTCTGGTGTTCGTGCATTGAAGCATTTTGTAGTATTGTTGTGTAATCTGAAACTGACTGCAGAAATCGTTCGCCTGCACCAGAGACCTTGCTTGGTGAATGACTATGGACAAAGGAATTGTGGAAATGAGCAACCAAGCTTTAAGATTGCTGGCGCAGGGTGATCCAGTAACGGGCATGCAGCCGTCTGATTTGACGCCGGAAGACAGCTTTACAACCGCTGACAAAACGGAACTCATCCACAGTTTCCACACCGATGAAACGAACGGGATTTACTGTGGTGTCTGGAAATGTGCACCATGCCGGGAAGAAATTGACGCCTATCCGGAAAACGAAATGATGGTGGTCATTTCAGGATCGCTGACAATCACCGATCCTCAAGGCAAAGCCCAAACGTTTCAGGCTGGGGACAGTTTCTTCATTGCCAAGGGGACAAAGTTGACTTGGGAAATCACCGAAACATTGCACAAATATTATATGATCGCCGAATAACTCCCGAAAGTTGACCAGGGTTCATAGGCATCCCTGCCAGGTGGAGCCAGCAGACATCATAATTATTGCACGGATAGCTGATTTACCCTTACCCACATCTGTATATGGCTTTATATAAAATTCGACAGGCAAAAAGGGACAGGGCATGGTCAGCGATTTCTCTCCTATCGACAAAGCTAAATTTGTGGCTGCAAAACGGGCGGTGGATTTTGTGGAGTCTGGCATGCGCGTGGGTCTGGGGACCGGATCAACTGCGGCTTGGATGGTGAAGATGCTGGGCGAGCTGGTGCGCGACGAAGGGTTGAAAATGCAAGCCGTTGCAACCTCGAAGCGCACGGCCAAGCTGGCACGCGACGTTGGTATCGATGTTTTTACAATGGGCGAAGTGAAATGGCTCGATTTAACAATCGATGGTGCTGACGAGTTTGATCCGGGATTAAACCTGATCAAAGGTGGCGGCGGTGCATTGTTGCAGGAAAAAATCGTGGCAACCGCGTCTGATCAAATGGTGGTGATATCGGATGCCAGCAAAGCAGTGGATACTCTTGGGGCGTTCCCTTTGCCGGTTGAGGTGGTAAAATTCGGATGGGAAACCACCAAAGAACTGATCGAAGAATGCCTGAACAACGTCAACGTATTGGGGCATGCAGTAACCTTGCGGCTGCAAAAAGACGATCCGCTGATTACAGACGAAGGGCATTACATTCTGGACTTGCACTTGAAACGCATCGAAAACCCGCGCGAATTATCGCTGATCCTCAACCAAGTGCCGGGTGTGGTTGAGAATGGCCTGTTTCTGGATGTGGCTGATGCGATTGTGATTGGACATGGCGACGGGAAAGTCGAAGTCCGCGATATCAACAACGGTACTGTCGAAAGCGAACAGATTGACATATTGCTGAACGAAAACCTCTTCGCCGATATCGAAGACTAGAGCGTTGTGCGCTTTGTTGGACTAACCAATGAAGCGCATGACGCAACAACAATGAAGGCTTGTACCTGCGCTATGCATTCAATCTGGTTCAGATCAAATGCATAGCACTCAAATTTCAGGATAACATAATGGGTTATGACTATGACCTCTTTGTCATCGGAGGTGGCTCCGGTGGTGTGCGGGCGGGCAGATTGGCCGGGCAGACCGGTGCCAAAGTCGCATTGGCCGAAGAATACCGGTATGGCGGAACCTGTGTAATTCGCGGCTGTGTGCCTAAAAAGCTGATGGTCTATGCGTCACAATTTGCTGAGGCATTTGAAGATGCGGTCGGATTTGGCTGGACGGTGGGCGAGCGCAGTTTTGACTGGCCAACGCTGATCGCGGCCAAAGACAAGGAAATCCACCGACTTGAAGGCATTTATGCAAAAAATCTAGATGCTGCAGGTGTTCAAATGTTTGATACCCGTGCAACATTAACAGATGCGCATACCGTCAAATTGTCCACCGGCGAAACATTTTCCTCCAAACACATCCTGGTAGCCACCGGCGGGCGGCCCTTTGTTCCCAATGTTCCCGGCGCTGAACATGTGATCACGTCGAACGATATTTTTCACCTCGAAGAACAACCGAAACGCGCGCTGGTGGTTGGCGGCGGTTATATCGCTTGCGAATTCGCCTGCATCCTGAATGGCATGGGTACTGATGTGACCCAGTTTTATCGTGGCGAACAGATTCTGCGGGGATTTGACGGCGAAGTGCGGGGCTTTGTCGCCGAAGAGATGTGCCAAAAGGGCATTGACCTACATGTTGGGATTGACGTTACCGGAATCGAAAAATCAGACACCGGACTACGGATAACCTGCACCAGCGGTCGCAATTACGAAGTGGATACCGTGCTCTATGCCACCGGCCGGGTGCCGAATACCGGAGATATGGGTCTGGATGCGGCAGGCGTTGAATTGGGCCGCAAAGGCGAGATCAAAGTGAACGCCTTTTCGCAAACGTCGGTCCCGTCGATTTACGCGGTGGGGGACGTTACAGATCGGGTCAACCTGACGCCGGTTGCGATTCGGGAAGGCGTGGCTTTTGTTGATACTGTTTACAACCAAATCCCCACGAACCCGGATCATGAACTGATCCCAACGGCAGTATTTACGCAGCCGGAAATCGGCACAGTGGGATTGAGCGAAGAAGATGCACGGGCGCAGGAGGATGTGGAGGTTTACACCAGCACATTCCGCCCGATGATGCATATTCTGGCCGGAAAAGACGAACGCATGTTGATGAAACTGATCGTTTCCAAGGCCTCTCGCAAAGTGCTTGGGTGTCATATCGTAGGCCATGCGGCAGGCGAATTGATCCAGATGGCCGGAATCGCGGTAAAAATGGGTGCTACAAAAGAAGATTTCGACCGCACCATGGCAGTGCACCCCACTGCCGCCGAAGAGCTGGTCACCATGAAAAACCCGGTCAGGTGAGTGTGCTTGCCAGTCCCGGGTGGTTGAAAATTTGACAAAGGGCTACAACTAGCCTCTTAACAACACGCATAATTCGTAAGAAAGGATGTTGACGCATATGGCGAGCAAAAATTCAGGGGGTCCCTGGGGCGGCGACGGTGGAAACCGCGGCGGCGACGATGAGGACAAAAACCGCGGGCAACGCCCCGGCGGCCAGCCCCCACAGATGCCCGAGATCGAAGAAATCGTGCGCAAGGGACAAGAGCAATTGCGTGTTCTTATGGGCGGCAAAGGCGGCGGCACCGGCAAGGGTGGCCCAACTGGCGGCCTGCCCTCGGGCGGATTTACACGGGGCACCATAGGGCTGGTGTTGCTGGCTGCGATTTTGGCCTGGGTTTTTGCCAGTTTTTATCGCGTTGATACGTCAGAGCAATCTGTCGAACTGCTGTTTGGCGCACGATATGACGTCGGTGAGGAGGGCCTGAACTTTGCACCTTGGCCGATTGTCAGCAAAGAAATCGTGCCGGTGACACGGGAAAATGTTGAAAACATCGGTGTTGGCCGCGGGTCGCGGTCTGACGAAGGTCTGATGCTGACCGGCGACGAAAACATCGTTGATATCGATTTTCAGGTGGTTTGGAACATCGGCGATCTGGAAAGATTCCTGTTTAACCTGGCGGAACCGCGCGAAACCATTCAGGCCGTATCGGAATCAGCCATGCGCGAGATTATTGCCCGCTCCAACCTGGCGCCAATCCTGAACCGGGACCGGGGTGTCATCGCCCAGGAATTGCAAGAACTGATTCAGGCAACGCTCGACACCTATGTTTCTGGGGTGAATATCGTCCGCGTGAACTTTGACAAAGCCGATCCGCCGCGTGAGGTAATCGACGCGTTCCGCGAAGTGCAGGCAGCTGAACAAACCCGCGACACGTTGGAAAAGCAGGCGGATAAATATGCCAACCAAAAACTAGCTGCGGCGCGTGGTGAATCCGCGCAATTGCTGGAAGAGGCCGAAGGGTACCGGGCTCAGGTTGTCAATCAGGCAGAAGGCGAAGCTTCTCGGTTTGTTGCGGTATATCAGGAATATTCCAAAGCGCCCGAAGTGACCCGCAAGCGTCTGTATCTGGAAACGCTTGAACGTGTGTTGGGTGATGTGAATAAAATCATCATCGACGAAGGTGTCGGTGGCGGTCAGGGCGTCGTGCCCTATTTGCCACTCAACGAGTTGAACAAAACCCGCGGGGGATCGAACTGATGAAACGCATCCAATTCTTTTTTCCGATTCTGGTTGTAGTCCTGATCGTAGCAACTTCTTCATTTTACATAGTGGACGAACGCGAAAAGGCACTGCGGCTTTGGTTTGGTGAAGTCACTGCAGAAATCAAGGATCCGGGGCTGTACTTCAAAATTCCTCTGTTCCACGAAATCATCAAATATGACGACCGCATACTCGCACTGGACACCCAACCTTTGGAAGTGACGCCGCTGGATGATCGCCGTCTTGTGGTTGACGCTTTTGCCCGTTGGCGGATTGCCGATGCCAAGCGCTTTCGCCGCGCAGTTGGCGGTGGCGGTGAAGACGTGGCAAGGCCCCGGCTTGAACGCATTCTGAACGCAGAACTGCGTGAAGTGTTGGGTAGCGTTACATCAGGCGCGGTTCTGTCTGCCGATCGGGTGGCGCTGATGAATAAAATCCGCGACCAGTCGCGTACGCAGGCCGCAGCTCTTGGGGTGGAAATTGTCGACGTGCGGATCAAACGCGCTGACTTGCCGGAACAAAACCTTGAAGCCACATTCGCCAGGATGCGAGCCGAGCGGGAACGCGAAGCGGCGGACGAGATCGCCCGTGGTAACGAGGCTGCTCAACGGGTTCGGGCGCAGGCGGACAGAACGGTGGTTGAAACCGTGTCTGAAGCGCAGAAAAACTCGGACATTATCCGCGGTGAAGCAGATGCAAAACGAAATGCGATTTTTGCTGAAGCGTTTGGCCGTGATCCGGAGTTCTTTGCGTTTTACCGATCGCTCAGTGCTTATGAAACTTCGCTCAAAGGCGAGAATTCGACGCTGGTGATTTCGCCTGACAGCGAGTTCTTCGATTACTTGAAATCGGATACCGGCCAATAATGCGCGACTTGCTGCTCGCGCTGGGTTTATTGGCAATTATCGAGGGGCTGGTGCTTGCACTGGCCCCTTTGCGCTTTGAGGATATCCTGAAAACACTGCAAAAATTGAGCATTCCGCAAAGACGGAACCTGGGCTTGGCGGTTGTGACCGGTGGCGTGGTTTTGGTCTGGCTAGCCAAGCAGATGGGTTAGTCGATGGATGGACCGGCTGATCTGCCGCCAATCCCGAATTTCAGAGCAAGAAGCCGCAATCGATTTGCCAAACCGCCAAGCTGCGTTGAAGGTAGCACTTTTGATTGCCCCGCCAGCCTGTTGAACTCATGCACATCTATGACCCGCTCCGCGCAGCCGCAACCTTCGCCGAGCGCAACCTTGCTCATGTAGAATTTTTCGAAGTTATGTTCGGTCATCGCATCGCCCCTTTTGCGGATATTCATACCCGACCAAGTCTAGCCGAAACCCGGCCCATTCGCAAAATTCCGCAGCTTTTGGTTTTGAATCCCAGATACTCCTGAACATTTAACCGGATTTTTGCTACTATGCTGGCGATAATCCGCTTGCTCACGCATGACTCACGTCGAATTCATCTTTTTTGCAGCGGATTAAGTTGCATTGTGACGTTTGGAGCACGAAGTAATACCCAGTTGGCGGCCGGAATTTTGGTTGCTCAGAAGTCTTGCAGTATAAAAAATGAGGAGACCCGACTTTGAAACCGATCACTCCCACCCGCGTTTTGCGCTCTGACAGGGCGATACCTTATGCGATTGGTGCGTTTTTGACACTTGCGTTTATCTTTGCCCAGGCGATTGCCTCACAGGCCAGAGGAGCCCCGGACAGCTTTGCCGATTTGGCTGAACGGCTCAGTCCCGCTGTGGTAAATATCACCACCACTACGGTTGTTGCCGGACGCGCCGGCCCGTCTTTGCCGCAGGTGCCCGAAGGATCGCCGTTTGAAGATTTTTTCCGCGACTTTTTTGATGAGCCGGAAGGTGGCAAGAAACGCCAACGACGTGCTTCTGCCTTAGGGTCGGGCTTTATCATATCTGCCGACGGATATGTTGTGACCAACAATCATGTGATTGATGGCGCCGACGAGATTATCATCGAACTGTATGAAGGCGGCGAATTGGAAGCCAAGGTTATTGGCCGTGACTCCAAAACCGACATCGCCTTGTTGAAAGTGGAAGCGGATGAACCGTTGCCGTTTGTGTCTTTCGGCGACAGCGACATTGCCCGGGTCGGCGACTGGGTGATGGCTATTGGTAATCCGCTGGGGCAGGGGTTTTCTGTTTCCGCAGGGATCATTTCAGCCCGCAACCGGTCTCTGCGCGGGTCTTATGATGATTTCATTCAAACCGACGCCGCAATCAACAAGGGCAACTCTGGTGGGCCACTGTTTGATATGGATGGCAGCGTAATCGGGGTGAACACAGCAATCATTTCACCGACTGGCGGTTCGATAGGGCTTGGGTTCTCCATGTCTTCCAACGTGGTTTCCAAAGTTGTGGATCAGTTGAAAGAGTTTGGCGAAACCCGCCGCGGATGGCTTGGTGTACGAATTCAGGAAGTGGATCAGGATCTGGCGGACGCAATCGGGCTCGACAATGTGGCCGGCGCGCTGATCAGTGACGTTCCCGAGGGACCGGCGGCAGAGGCCGGCATCCTGTCCGGAGACGTGATCCTGAGCTTTGATGGCAAAGATGTCGACAATACTCGGGCTCTGGTTCGGGCCGTTGGTGACGCGGATGTCGGGAAAACCGTGCGGGTGGTTGTATTCCGTGACGGCAAGACCCAGACATTAAAGGTGGTGCTGGGGCGGCGCGAAGACGCCGAGCGCCCGCAAATCGTGCCCACGGCAGCCAAGCCGGATGTGACCGAGCAGGAGGCGCTTGGAATGACGCTTTCTGCCCTGACAGATGAAATTCGTCAGGGCCTCGGTCTTGACGCGGAATCCCAGGGTGTCGCGGTCGTGAATATTGATGAAACAAGCGATGCCTTTGAAAAAGGCATTCGTCCCGGCGATCTGATTGCCGAGGTCGGGCAAACGCCTGTGAAAACCGCGCAGGATGTGAGCAAGGCGTTCAGCGCTGCGCGTGAAGCGGGGCGTAAGTCTGTGCTTCTACTGGTTCGTCGCGGCGGAGACCCGCGGTTTGTCGCCTTGTCTTTGGGCGGCTGAAGCCCCCACACACAATCAAATGGGGCGCTGCTGCTGCGGCGCCCTTTTCTGTTGAAACTCATCCAAAGCAAGCTCGGTTCAATCCGATTTGCCGTCAGCACCTTTGAAATCGCTGTGTGCGGCCAAGCCGAATTCTTCGGCAGTCTGTCGTGACAGGATTTCGGAATTCATTCCGAACTGCCGCTGATAAAGTTTGATCGCGATGTTGGTTTGCAGGTCCATCCAGCCCGTTAATTCACCGGTGTAAAATCCCCGTGCCCGCAATGCGCGTTGCAAGCTGTTGACGAAGCGTTCGGTATAAAGATGCGGACACAGGGTTTCGAACCAGAACTCCTCGCGCTCTCTAATGATCCGTTGCACCGTGACGGTATCGAATGTGGCCGGTTTGATGATCCGGGTCTCTCCGGTTTCGATGTCCACCGCTACGCGCGCGGGCTTCAGGGGAGTTTTCTCGGTCACTGTTTCGATGATCGCAGGTTGGTATTCATGGGCGAAACAGCTGTTGGGCGACGCGTTCGCGGGCAGGTTCGGGTTATTGGGATTTTCGGATGCAGTCACAATCCGATTGGCCGCTGTCGCGGTCGAGGCCATAATGACGGCCCCCAATACCAGGGATGTAAACTGCCTGCTCGGTGCCATTCTGGCCTCTTGTTTTGCGAGATATTAGCGGTTTTGTGGCCGCAGAAAAGGATTTTTTACTAATGCAGTGTTTTGGGCGGGTTGCACCGGCAGCTATTGTTGGAAATCCCGGTCTCAACCTCAAGCGTCAGAAAGATCACCACTTTAGCGGAGCCGGGAAGCTGACGAACCAGCACCTGACTGGCAACCAGGACCAACGCCCTACAACGCTTCATCCAGGCGATCGTGTGGCGGGCGATCGGCGGTTCGGGCATTGTGAGATATCAATCCAAAAAATGAGCACAGAGTGATTTCAAGTGACGGCAAACTCAAAGCGAAGACATTTAGGTTTTAAGTTTGTTTTCCTGCCGCATCCCTTGAATTATCTCGCCGATTATTGCACGAAGTTCTGACTGCGCGTCCTCACTAATAACCCGCATGATTGACTTTTCAATGTCTTGGGCGAGTGATTTAGCTTCGCGAAGGGTTTTGGCGCCGTTTTCGGTTAGTGACAATTTCTTCGCCCGCCGGTCGCTCATTTCCGAACGGTTTATCAAACTCTTTTCTTCCAGTTTATCGACCAAGCGGCCAAACGTATTTACGTCGTTCAATAAGATTTGAGCGTAGTCTTTTTGGGTAAGATTCGGTGCTTTTTCAACGATGCTCAGAATACCCAACATCCTTGGCTCCAACCCCAAGGGTTTGATCGCCGAAGCCACTTCACGGTCAATGAATTTTCCTACCGTGTTGAAAAGAAACCCGAATGCGGCCTGCGGTTGGATTTTCTGGACAGCGAGATCATCGGGATTTGAGTGCGGCACTATTTCACTTCCAATTTATATCAATTGATATTATATAGTATGATATCATATCAAACGAAGAATGGAAATACCATGACACCACACCTGAAAATGCAGTTGATCAATGGCGCTATCATGTCCGGCTTTATGTCATTTGTCCTCGCCGGTTTCTTTACTTGGATGAATCTTGGGTTCACCCAAATATGGCTTCCTGCTTGGGTAACAGGCTTTCTGATCGGCTGGCCCGTAGCCTTTGTACTGTCTGCACTTGTAGGCAAACGAGTGAACCAACTGGCCCAAAGACTCGCCGGAATGTAGGCCCCGGTATGTTCAAATTCAAAGACTTGATTTCGGATGCTCGCGCTAACAAATCAGCCGAGAAGATTGCGAATGTGAACGGTGATTCTGCAGCCATTAAAAAAACCGGTGGCGCGGCAATACCGCCTGTATTACATAGCAAAAGATTGAATCACCGCGCAAAGGATGCAACGGCGATGGCCAAGATTACCTATATCGAGCACAACGGCACCAAACACGAAGTCGAGGTCGCCAACGGGTTGACCGTGATGGAAGGCGCGCGCGACAACAACATTCCGGGCATCGAGGCCGATTGCGGTGGCGCTTGTGCCTGTTCAACCTGCCATGTCTATGTGGACGGGGCTTGGGTGGAGAAACTGCCTGCCAAAGACGCGATGGAAGAAGACATGCTCGATTTCGCCTGGGAGCCCGATACCGAGCGTTCACGCCTGACCTGCCAATTGAAAGTGACCGACGCGCTAGACGGTCTCGTTGTGCAAATGCCCGAGAAGCAGATTTGAGGCAACTTGTTGTCTTAGTAATTTTATTTCTGGGCAGCACTGCTCAAGCGCAGGACTCTGCCCATTGCATGGCCAGAAACGACGGCCCTGGATGCGTGGCTGCAAATCAAACCACTGATGAAGACGGAATATTGAAACCCGGATTCCATGCCATTTTCTCGAAACCGACAGACCGGTATCGACATTCTGTTCTGGGTGACGGGCTGGAATGGTCAGTTCTGGAATTTATCGTGCAGGGATCAGCTGCACACGGCCCCTACCTCACAGAACAGGTAGAACTGCCCGAAAACCGGGTGTTTGAAGATCTCGTCCCTCGCTTGGCGGATATGAATGGCGATGGAACACCAGAGATAATTGTTGTGGAAACGGATGTGAAACTCGGCGCACAGCTGGCAATATATGGTTCTCGCGCGGAAGGCGGGCTGAAAAAAATAGCCGCCACGCCGTTTATCGGAACTCGGTTCCGCTGGTTGGCACCCGTCGGCATTGCCGATTTCAACGGCGATGGTGATATGGACGTGGCCTATATCGACCGCCCGCATCTGGCCAAAATCCTGCGGGTCTGGACGTTTCGTGACGGCGCTTTGCAAGAAATTGCCACGCTTGAGGGCGTCACCAACCACCTGATTGGTCAGAACCATATCATTGGCGGCGTCCGGGATTGCGGAGATGGCCTGCCGGAAATGATTGTCGCTGACCGCCGACTGGTGAACCTTATTGCAATTCGGTTCCAGGATGGTTACCTGCGCGGTCGCAACCTTGGCTCGTTTCTTCCTCAAAATGCAGTAGAAGTTGCTATGGCCTGTTAACTATATGTTAACAAAAATAAAATGTTCCGCGCACAGAATATATTTCAGCGAATTAATTCAGCAATCTGCTCTTGCAGAAACGTGACTTCCCGCCAAATCCAGCTATGGTATCGGGAAATCTCACCCGCGCATTGGAAACCCAAATGAAATTCCTTCACACCATGATCCGCGTAACCGATGTGGATGCTTCACTCGATTTCTGGTGCAACAAACTGGGCATGATTCAGGTCCGGCGCAACGATTACGAGGCAGGACAATTTTCATTGATATTTCTGGCCGCACCAGAGGACAAAGCCGGCTCCGCAGCCGCGCGCGCGCCCGAGTTGGAACTGACCTACAACTGGGGTTCCGACGAAGTTTATCAGACCGGGCGCAGCTGGGGGCATCTGGCCTACAGCGTCGAGAATATCTATGAAACCTGCCAGCGGCTTCTGGACAACGGCGTCACTATAAACCGGCCACCGCGCGACGGGCGGATGGCGTTTGTGAAATCGCCGGATAATGTCTCGGTAGAGCTGCTGCAGCAGGGCGACGCGCTGCCAGTTCAGGAGCCCTGGGTTTCGATGGAAAGTCAGGGTGAATGGTGAAGCTCAACAGCTTTGTTAGCTTTGTTGAAATTTCAAGCTGAGGTTGTATTGTAGTTTATCAACAATCCTTTTTGTATAGGTCCGTCTTGTTGATTTTGACAAGTTGGATGAATTTCAATGAACAAGAAAAATATTCTGTGGAACATGTTTGGATTGAGCGTCCCGCTTTTGGTGGCGGTTCTGACAATTCCCATTCTACTTGCCCAAATCGGTGCTGAACGCTTTGGTTTTCTTGGTCTGGCTTGGGGATTGATTGGCTATGCTGGAATACTCGACTTCGGAATGGGCAGAGCGGTAACGCTACAATTGTCCCGCAATCGCGGTGGTGATGCAGAGATCGATGCAAACGCGATCATCAGATCGGCGGTTTTTGTTACGCTTACTGTCAGCACGGTTTTCTCTGTGTTAATCGCCATCGCCAGCTTTGCCGGGCTCGGTGAACGCATTTACCACACCCAAACCACCGCATTGGAAATCAATGTGACCTTGTTGATTTTGGCCGGTACTCTGCCGCTTCAGGCGATCAGCGCCACATACCGGGGGGTCAATCAAGCCTATCTGAATTTCAAGAGCATAAACATTTTGCGCATGGCGCTGGGTGTCGCCAATTTCGGTGGCCCCTGTCTTCTGTCTTTCGTCACCTCTGATCTGCATCATCTGGTTCTGACACTGTTTGCGTCACGGGTGGTAGCGTTGTTGGCCTATCGCGCATTGGCGCGGTCTTGCCTGCCGCCACAAGTCGTTGCGGAACCTGGCAGAGTGGATTACAACCGCGCCAAAGCACTGTTTCGGTTTGGGCGCTGGATCGCGCTCAGCGCAGTGATCAGTCCATTTTTGATTCAATCCGACCGGTTTTTCATTGGGTTTTTGTTGTCCGCAGCGGCGGTAACAACCTATATTGTTCCTTTCGAGATAACGACGCAAACTTTGATTGTGGTCGGTGCGGTAACCTCTGTGGCATTTCCCGCTGTTACAAATCTTCTGGCGACCGAGCCAGTAACCGCTTTTGCTGTTTTCCGCGTTTGGACTCGGCGTTTGGCGCTGGTGATGTTTTTGCTGATGGCAGGGCTGTTCTGGGTATTCCCGATGGTGTTGAACCTTTGGATCGGCGGCATTCTGGGCCCGGACGCCGCCGCCATAGGTCGCGTATTGTGCATTGGAGTCTTTTTCAACGCAATTGGCGGCATGTATTACAGCTTTCTGCACGCCAAGGGAAACGCCAGGATAACCGCACTGTTTCACCTCGCTGAGCTCCCGGTATTCGCCGTACTATTGTACGTTTTGGTCTCTCAAATCGGTGTTGTCGGGGCGGCGATTGCCTGGGTGTGCAGGACTTTCATAGACACCATTCTGTTGTTTTTGGCCGTCAGAAGTGAACAGGCGGCCGCACGATGACCCACACACATTACGGGGCTGTATTTTGCATTCTCCAGCTCGGCGTGCTGCTGTTTAACATACGTCTTTTCAAAGGCTTGCTAAACCCGGCTTTGCTGAATGCGGGTGTGTGGTTTGTGATCCTTTGCATCCACGTATTTGTTGATCACGGCCTCTATCCTTTGAGCGTCTACACTTTTTTCATTATTTTGCTGAGTTCGATTTTGTTTTCGCTGGGTGTCTTCGTTGCCCTCAACCGGCGTCAAATCCAACCTTCAAGTCCCGGGATCAACACGGGCACGCTGATTGTGCCAAAACTCTATCTGCTTCTGGCCTTGTTTCTGGCGTATCCCTACTGGCTGAAAGCTCATGAACTGGCTGGCCACAGCACCACTGGTATTTTCCTGATGGACCTTCGCACGGCCCTGACCAACCCGGATTTCGGGGGATCATTTGGTATTCTGGGTTATGCGGTTCCAGTGTCGTTTGCGGTGACCTTCTTGTTTGTATCCGACCATCGGGTAAGGCTGCGCAGCAGTCTGTTCATGTCTTCCGTCATGCTCTCCACCTATTATGCGTTTCTTTCAACTGGCAGGACATTTTTCTTCTTGCTGATCATCTCTTCCGTATCAATCGTTTACTTCAGGCGGCGAGAGCAATTTGGGGTCAGAACAATTGTTTTTGCTGCGGCTGCTCTGGCCGGGGTCTTCTACACAATCGGAAGCATCCTGCTCAAGTTGGGTTCAGCGAATTACCTCACTACCTTGCAGGTGGTCTATATCTATCTTCTGAGCGGTCTCAGCGCGTTCAGCCTTAAGCTCACCGCGGCAATTGATTATACGATGGGCGCACATACGTTCCGGTTTTTCTTCGCGGTGCTCGGCAAGCTGGGGCTTGGCTCAGGGCCTTCGGATCTGGTGAGAGAGTTCGTATTTGTGCCATACCCGACCAATGTTTATTCCGTATTTTGGCCGTATTACGAGGACCTGGGGCTTGTCTTTGTGTTTCTCGTACAATTTGTTCTCGGGTTGTTTCTTGGTCATTTGTATCTGAAAGCGACGTCCGGCAACCGTCGCTATGTCATTTTCTATTCGCTCGCCACGTACCCGTTGTTGTTGCAATGGTTTCAGGATCAGTTCGCGTCGCTGACCAGCACCTGGATATTCTTCTACATCCTGATAACGCTGGCTTTCACCCGATGGGGCAAGCGGCCCCTGAACAGCCGGGCTGCGATGTGATTGATATCGTAATCGTCAATTGGAATGCCGGTCAGCAAATGTTGAACTGCGTGAATTCAATCCATGCCTTTGGGCGCGATCTGGTTCACAAAACGATCGTTGTCGACAATGGATCAAGCGATGGGTCTGACTTGGCTCTGGCGCAGCTGCACTATGTCCATGTTGTGAATGCGGGCGAAAACCTTGGCTTTGGCTGCGCCTGCAATCTGGGCGCAGAACAGTCTGCCAGCGACTATATCCTGTTCCTCAACCCGGATGCCGCAGTCTTCGAGGGCACGCTGGGCAAGGTTCATTCCTTTATGGAAGCCGCAGAAAATGCACAGGTCGGAATTTGCGGCGTTCAATTGATAGATGAAGCGGGCCGGATCGTAAGGAGTTGCTCGCGCTTTCCAAGTGTTTTGGGACTGGTGAGTCGGGCGATTGGATTGGACCAGCTTTTGCCAAAACTGGGACCGGCGATGGCGGAGTGGGATCATCTGACAACCCAAAAAGTCGATCAGGTGATCGGTGCATTTTTCTTCATACGCAGGTCTGTCTTTAATTCGGAAAAAGGCTTTGATCCGAGATTTTTTATTTATTTTGAGGAAGTTGACTTAGCTTGTCGCTGCGCAAGGAACGGCTGGAGCAGCGTTTATCTCGCGGATGTTCAGGCGTTTCATTCCGGCGGCGGAAGTTCCCGGCAAGTTATCGCACATCGGATTTTTTATTCCCAACGCAGCCGGATCCAGTATGCATTTAAGCACTTTCCAATTGTCGGCGCGTTGACAGTTCTGCTGGCAACCCTCTGTATTGAACCGATTTCTCGATCAGTCGCAGCCATTTTGCACCGATCCATGCGCGGTGCAAAGGATACTTGGGTTGCATATTATTGGCTTGTTGGATGGCTGATGAAACGCGCCAAAAACGGCTTCGCCAATGCCCGGGACTGATGCGCAGTTAAAGCTCCTTGTCCTGACTCGGTATGATCGAAAAGGTGCCAGCAGCCGTTTGCGAACGATGCAATACCGACCCTATCTTGAGCAGGTCAATTTTGACGTCGAATACGCGCCTTTCTTTGACGATCAATATCTGGAACGACTATATGCCGGGCAATCAACCAAGTTCTCGACTCTGAAATATTTTTGGCGCCGCGCTGCGCAGATAATGCGCCGGCCCAAGCCGGATTTGATCTGGATCGAAAAGGAGGCCTTTCCGTGGTGGCCAGCCTTATTGGAACGGGCTTTTCTGCACAAATATGCACCGGTGGTTTCAGACCATGATGACGCAGTTTTTCACCGCTTTGACCGGCACAAAAAATGGCTGGTCAGGAAAGCGCTTGGTCGCAAAATAGATTGCGTCATGGCCAGAAGCCAATTGGTGACCGCCGGCAATGCATATCTTGCGGCGCGGGCGCGGGCTGCGGGCGCAACCAGCGTCGCGATTGTTCCAACCGTGGTTGATATCAACCGATACGCGCCAAAGACGACGCGTCCGGAAAACCGCGAACAGTTGGTCATCGGTTGGATTGGTTCGCCCACGACCTGGGAACAGCAGGCAAGCCTGCATTCCAATGTCTTCGACTGCTTTCTCAGGCAGACAAATGCGCAGGTTCACGTCATCGGCGCGTCAAAAGCCGAAGAATATCCCGGCTTCAGATATCTGCAGTGGAGCGAGGATACGGAAGCTGACCTGATCGGGAAACTGGACGTCGGGATCATGCCGCTGGCCGATGATCTGTGGAGTCGGGGAAAATGCGGCTACAAGATCATCCAATATATGGCCTGTGGCTTGCCCGTGGTGGCCTCGCCGGTTGGGGTGAATACGCAAATCGTTGATCACGGTGTGACCGGATTGCTGGCGGAAACCCCGGCGGAATGGCTGCATGCCTTAAACACGCTTGCTAAAAATGCGGCGCTGCGGGCCCGCATGGGTGCAGCCGGGCGGCGCAAGGTCGAAGCGGACTATTCGCTTCAGGTTCAGGGGCCGCGCGTGGCCAGATTGTTGCGTGAGGTTGCTGAACAGCGCGTGGGGGGCATCACCAATTTGGGCAGTGAACTATGCACATATTGATGACCGTAAATGCCGCGTGGAATATCGTGAACTTTCGGCTGGGTCTGGTGGAAGTGTTGTTGGCCGATGGGCACAGTATTACGATACTGGCCCCAAAGGACAGTTGCGGCCCGACGCTGATAAAAATAGGATGTCGGTTCATTCCACTTGATATGGATCCCAACGGATTGTCACCGCGCCGTGACCTGGCTCTGACGACCGGCTTTTATCATCATTTCAGGCGTGAAACACCTGATCTGATTCTCAGTTTTACGATCAAAAACAATATTTTTGGCGCCTTTGCGGCGCGTAAGCTGGGCATCATGTTTGTCCCCAACATCACCGGGCTGGGAACCGCGTTCCTGTCTGGCACCGTTCTCAAACTGGTGGCCGAATATCTGTATAAAACCGCGTTCCGGAAAGCACCCGCTGTGTTTTTTCAAAACACCGACGACATGAGATATTTTCTGGCCCGCAGGTTGATACGCGCCGATCAGGCAAGGCTTTTGCCGGGGTCGGGAATAGACCTTACCCGATTTGAACCCGAAGCCGCCCCGGTTCGCGGCGAGGCCGCTGAGTTTCTTTTGGTTGCACCTATGCTGCGCAACAAAGGCGTGATTGAATACGCCGAAGCTGCGCGTCAGGTAAAGGCGCAGTTCCCGGATGCGCGGTTCCGGCTCCTCGGCCCTCTTGGCACCGGCAACCGCAGCGCAATTAACGAAAACACGCTTGCGGGCTGGGTTTCTGACGGGATTGTTGAGTATTTGGGCAAAACGGGCGATGTGCGACCCTTTATCGCCCGGACGGATTGTGTGGTGCTGCCGTCCTACCGCGAAGGCGCCCCTCGCACCTTGCTTGAGTCCGCCGCCATGGCCCGCCCAGTGATAACAACAGATGTTCCGGGGTGCCGGGACGTCGTCGATCGAGACCAAACCGGATATTTATGTGAGGTCAAATCCGCCGCAAGCCTCAGTTGCGCCATGATAAAATTCCTGAAGACGCCACAAGAAAAGCGCCAAGATATGGGCCGCGCCGGGCGCGTGAAGATGCAGCAGGAATATGATCAGAGGCTGGTGATCGGCGCGTACCGTGACCTGATCGCGGAAATTGAGCCATGCTTTACATCCGCTGAAAACGCGTGAACAATTGCGCCATGTGCGGACGCTTTGCAGCAGGACATCTCACCCAGGCTCAAATGCTGGCAATTTTGGAGGATTTTCTGTACGGCCCGCAGTTGACAAATAATGATGCATCCGAAATTCGGCCGAGCTGGAATGTAAAGCCAACCCAGACAATCAACATTGCTTATACAAATAGCGGAAGTTTGTTTGCCTCAACAGCACGGTGGTGGTTCGTTCCTCACTGGCACAAGGGCAATGCGAAAGAGTGGAAAGCCACCACTTTCAATGCCAAAATTGAAACCGCTTTCGAAAAACCCACATTTCGAACAGCCTGGACATCGGATCGATGCATTATTCCGGCCAGTGGGTACTATGAATGGACCGGGCCGAAAGGCAAAAAACTGCCTTGGTATATCACCGTCGAGCAAAACATGCCGGTGTTTTTCTTTGCCGGACTACACTCAAAACTTCACGATGGCACCGAGACCTGTACAATCCTGACGCGGGCTGCGGAGCCGGAACTTAAGGACTTTCACCCGCGTATGCCGGTGATCCTCAGCACCGAGCAAATTGAACCTTGGTTGAACCATTCCACAGAAAATTCACATATTATTGAAAATTATGGCCTCGGCTGGACCGGGCGATTTCTAATGCACCGTGTCGCTCCGCTTAAAAGAGACGATGACGGCCCTGAACTGATCGAACTGTTCGAGTTGGATGTCTGATGCCGAGAACTCGCTCAAGGTCTCTGCAAAACTGAAGTGCGAGATTGCACCGTCGTTCATCCAGGCGTTTCTGGATATAATTTGGCTGGTGTTACCAAATATGGATGCGTCCGAAAGTGGCGGCCATTCGGTAAACTATGAGATTGTCTATTTACCGAATTTTTACGGACATTCGCAAAATTTGGCGATTGTTCGCGTGAATTCGCTTATCGAATCTTAAGTATGTTCGTTAAGGATTCCGCTAATCAATTATACCTAAAGGATTTTATGGCGCACCCGACAGGATTCGAACCTGTGGCCTCTGCCTTCGGAGGGCTGGGGAAATGAATTTCCTTTATATTCCTTCAGACACCCTAGAACCTATATCACATTGATTTTAGGCAAAAAATAGTGTAATATAGAGAGATGGTGAAATTTTAGGCTTCTTTAGATTACCCTGAATTACCAGTGATGTGCTACCCCGGTGCTACCTAAGGATTCAAATGCTCTCTAAGCGCTTAACAAAGACAATAGTCGATTCACTCCTGCCATTGGATAAGGATTATGTTGCTTGGTGCGGAAAGCTGTCTGGATTTGGCTGCAGAATTAGACCTTCTGGCGCCAAGTCTTTCATAGTTCAGTACAGAATTGGAGGGCGTCAGAGCCGAAGCCGAAAAAAGACGGGGCGGTAAAAAGTCGATTCCTCATGAGAGTCGGCTGGGTTATAATTGTGCATGTTTACTTTACGCGACCGACGGACCGGAGAATTGTTTGATCGCTGGTCCGATTTCGGGGACAAACGTCGGCGCCTGATGGAGCAATCCTGGGCCGGGGTTTTTCGGAACCATCTGCTTGTCGAACTTCCGGTTGACGATCTTTGCCGTCACCTTGATGAACGCATGGGCCGACCATCGAAGGATCTACACGTTGTCATCGGGGTCTTGCTTTTGCAGCAGCTGCACGATCTGAGCGATGCAGAGACCGTCGAGGCCCTGGCCTTCAATATGGCGTGGCACTATGCCTTGGACGTGCGCAGCGAAGCGGACAGCTATTTCTGTGAGAAAACCCTGCGCAACTATCGCCGTCTGTTTATCGAACAAGGTCTCGATGAATTGCTGTTCCGGTGTTTGACGGATCGGCTGGTGCAGGGGTTCTCTGTCGATACCAGCCACCAACGCATGGATTCGACGGCCCTTCGTTCGGCGATGCGGGCGCTGACACGACTTGGTATCGTTGTTGAGAGCATCTCGAAGTTTGCCCGTGAGCTTGAGCGATATCATCCCGGTCTGCACGAGCAGATCAGCAAGGAGGTGATCCGCCGCTATGTCGATCGCGAGGGTAATGGCGCGTTCGCGAATACGGCGCCGAGTGTTTCAAAACGCCGCCTCGGCGAAGCGGGTCAGGATCTCCTAGCCCTGGTGCTGCAATTCCGTGACACGGCGGCGGCAAAGCTTTCCAGTTTTGCGATCCTGGAGAGGGTTCTGCGCGATCAGTTCG
Organism: Amylibacter sp.; assembly: GCA_965237555.1. GTDB lineage: Bacteria > Pseudomonadota > Alphaproteobacteria > Rhodobacterales > Rhodobacteraceae > Amylibacter. Next base: position 2,093,571 of record OZ250147.1, on the reverse strand, counting down.
AGATCGTTGATGATGAGTGTGGCGATCGTGACGCAACGCGCGCCGCGATTCGAGATCCAAAGGATGTGCCGTGCGATACCGTCGGCAATCCGGCCGACCCGGACGCGAGCTACAACGCGCACAAGGGTCAGGGATACATGGCGCAGATCGTCGAAACCTATTGTGAAGATGACAGTAACGAGGCGGTTGCCGCGACACCGGACCTCATCACCCACGTGGAGGTCCACAAGATGACGGTGCATGACGGCCATCGCTTGGCCGATGCGCTGGATGATCTGAGCGAGCGCGCGCTGACGCCGGCGGTGATGCTGGGTGATTCACATTACGGTTCCAGTGACAACATGGCTCTGACGCGCGAACAGAACATCAATCTCGCGGCGCCCGCGCGACCGCCGAAAGGCGCCGTCTCGGGACGGTTGACGTTGGAGGATTTCACTCTCAACGAAAAAGGCTTGGTCTTGCGCTGTCCCAATAACGTCGAACCGGTTTCAGCCTCGCTCGCCAAAGCCAAGCTGCAGGCCCGTTTCGACCTTTCCATCTGCCAAAAATGTCCCGATATACTGCGATGTCCCGTGCAGGCGGCCAAGCGTGACGGCCAATTTTCCCGCTTTCAATATACCCCGGACAGGGCTGCCAACCAAAAGCGCCGGCTTTATGAACAAAGCGATGCCTTCCGCGACGTCTACAGATGGCGGGCCGGCATAGAAGCGACCATGTCGCGATTAAAGTACCAGATGAACCTGGCTCACCTACGCATTCGCGGCATGCCGGCCATGCGCTACGTGGTCAATCTGCGTGCCCTCGGCCTCAATATCCAACGCTGCGCGGCAATCGCACCATAAAAAACGAAGCCAAGGAGAAGCCAAGGATAGGTAATATCAGGTTTTATCCACCAGCAACGCGGAGACAGGCAAATATTCTTCACCGAACCGCAAAGACCTGTACAAGCACGCCATCGGCCAACAACTTTTTACCGCCCCGTCAAAGTTGGATAAAATTGACATTTGGTCGTCGCCAGTGCGCGCTTCGCTGTGGGTGGTTGCGTTCGTGGGCTTATGGTTTTTACCAACTGGTATCACGCCAGCGGGACAATCTCGAAATCGACCAGATCATCCCAGGCTGCGGTCCAAGGATCAAACAATGACACGTTGGCCGTTTGCATGAGTTGATAACAGGTGGTTTTATCGTCGGTTACCCAACTGTCGAGGTATACCAATCCGTCCGGCAGCAACCGGCCTTGTACCCCGAACCGGGTGTAAATGGCATCAAAGCAGCCAGGGCGAAAGGTCTCGATCACCATGTATTTTTTCATCAAAATTCCCCGCCCTGCAACTGCTATCCGCGCATTTTCGCTCCGTTCGCATCATATATCGGCGCGCCGAGGATTTCCGCGTCATACATCTCGCCGAGTATTTCCACCTGTACCCGGTTGCCCGCGACTGCATTAGCAGTGGGCACGTAGCCCATCGCCATTGATTTACCGGTGTGGTGCGCATAACCGCCCGACGACACGTAGCCAATTGCCATGCCGTCTTTCAGAATAGCTTCGTCGTTGCTGACATCAATCCCGTCAACGTCGACCACCAGGGTTACCAGCCGTTTTGAGGGGCCAGTGGAGCGCTCCTCTGCTACCTTCGCTTTGCCGACGAAGTCTTTGTTCCAATTGATAAATGCGTCCAAACCGCTTTCTGCGGCCGTGAAATCAGGCCGGTAATCCAGTGTCCAGGCCCCCCAGGATTTCTCTAACCGCATCGACATCAAAGCCCGTGCCCCGTACCAGCGAAAGCCAAGGTCGGTGCCTGCGTCTTCGATGGCTTCGGACAAGTGCAGCAGGTATTGCGGTTTGCAGTAGATTTCATACCCAAGCTCTCCGGAAAAACTGATCCGCAACAACTTCACCGGCACATCGCCAACAAACGTTTCGCGGATATCGCGGAATTTGAAGGCGTCGGTGCTGACGTCTTCGCGGGTAATACTTTGCAACACGTCACGTGATTTTGGCCCGGACAATGCAATTCCGTGCCAGTCATCCGATACGTTGGCATAAGACACGCCGGCTGGCAGATCACTTTCAAACCGTCGCCGGTGCGCCTCCTGCATCGCGCCTGACCCGAACAGCATGAAGTGGTCTTCAGCCAGGCAAGCCACCGTTAAGTCACCGTAAAGTTTGCCCTTTTCAGTCAGCATGGGAGTGAGCGCCAGCCGGCCCGGCTTTGGCACATACCCGGCCAGTACCCGGTCGAGATAGGCGCGCGCGCCGGCTCCTTTGAACTCGTGCTTGGCAAAATTAGCAATTTCGATGCCGCCCACCGCCTCGCGCACTGCCCGAACTTCCCGCGCCACATATTCGTGGCTGCGATTGCGCTCAAACGTCGGGTCTTCATGCGCATCTTCAGGCCCATCCGCAAACCACAATGCGTGTTCCAGCCCAAACCCTTGCCCCATCCGCGCACCATTGGCGACCAGCCGGTCATAAAGTGCTGTGGTTTTCTGCTTCCGTCCTTTCGGCAGAGTTTCATTTGGAAACGTCATCACAAAGCGCCGTTCGTAATTCTCGGCACTCTTGATCGTGCCCCAGTCCGGCGTTGCCCAGTCGCCAAAACGCGCCACGTCCATGGCCCAGACGTCTATGCTGGGCTCGCCATCGATCATCCATTCCGCCATGGTCAGCCCGACGCCGCCACCCTGACAAAACCCGGCCATCACGCCGACCGCACACCAGTAATTGCGCATCCCGGGCACCGGCCCGATCATTGGATTGCCGTCAGGGCCAAATGTAAACGGCCCGTTGATCGCGTCCTTGATGCCAACGGTGCCCAGGGCCGGGATGCGCTCAAATCCCAACTCCAGCCGGTCTGCGATACGATCCAGATCGAGTTGCAGCAGCTCATGGCCGAATTCCCAAGGTGTGCCAGCCACTTTCCAGGGCGTTGAACGCGGTTCATAGGTGCCAAGCAACATGCCCTGACGCTCCTGCCGAAAATAAATGTTGGCTTCATAGTCTATTCCGCAGGGCAATTGTTCGGTCCGATCGACGATTTCCGGGATCGCTTCGGTGATCAGATAATGATGTTCCATCGGCTGCACCGGCAGATTCAGTCCAGCCATATGCCCAACCTCGCGCGCCCACAGGCCGCCACAGTTCACAATGATCTCCGCGTTCATATTACCTTTCGGCGTGATCACATCCCAACTGCCATCCGGCTTTTGCTGTGTCGCAGTGACACCGCAATGGGTGAAATACTGCGCCCCGTGCACCTTTGCCGCCTTGGCAAAGGCATAGGTCGCCCCGGATGGGTCCAGATCGCCGTCCTGATCATCCCACAGTGCTGCGTGATAATGTTTCGGATCGATCAGCGGGTGCCGCTCGGCGACTTCGGCGGGCGAAATAAACTCCTGATTCAATCCCATATACCGTGCCTTGGAGCGCTCGCGTTTCAGGTAATCGTACCAGGTTTTATTCGATGCGAGGTAAAACCCGCCGGTCATATGTAATCCGACAGAATGCCCGGAAGTCTCTTCGATTTCCTTATACAGATCAATCGTGTAGCCTTGTAGGCGGCTGATATTCGGGCCGCTGGAAATTGTGTGAATCTGACCGGCTGCGTGCCACGACGAGCCGCTTGTCAGTTCGCTCCGCTCCAGCAGGACCACATCTTTCCAGCCGAATTTGGCCAGATGAAACAGGATCGAACAGCCGACGACACCGCCGCCGATAATCACCACTTTGGCATGGCTGGGCAGGGGTTTCTGCGCAAAGCCGGATTCATTCTGTATTTCTGGCATTTTCTGCTCCGCAACTAAAAAACCGCTTTCCCGGATCAGGTCCGGGGTGGGGCTAAGGCAGCAAGCTGCCTCAGTCCCAATCCATCACAACCTTGCAGGCCTTGCCATCCCGCATTGCGTCAAACCCCGCCTCAAAATCGTCAATTCCGATCCTATGTGTTATCAGCCCCGAAACATCCAAGCCCCCCTGGACCAATGCTATCATCTTGTACCAGGTCTCGAATATCTCGCGCCCATAGATGCCTTTGACGTGCAGCATCTTGAAAATCACCTTGTTCCAGTCGATCGCAAACCTCTCCGGGGGAATGCCCAACAGTGCCACCCGTCCGCCGTTGTTCATCGCGCCAATCAAGTCACGCAGGGCAGGGGCCGCCCCCGACATTTCAAGGCCGATATCGAACCCCTCATACATGCCGATCCTGGGCATGATATCGCGCAGGCCTTCCTCAGCAGCGTTGATCGTATGCTCCACCCCCATTTTGCGTGCCAATGCCAGCCGCAGCGGGTTGATATCCGTAATCACCACCTTTCGCGCCCCGGCCCGTTGCGCCACCATTGCACCCATTATGCCGATGGGGCCAGCACCGGTAACGGCGACGTCTTCGCCGACCAGATTGAACGACAGCGCGGTGTGAACCGCATTGCCCAGCGGATCAAAAATTGCCGCAATCTCGTCGGGTATGTCATCCGGGATCGGCACCACATTGCCTTGCGGCAGGCTCAGGTATTCCGCAAAACTGCCCTGCCTGGTCACACCAACGCCTTGAGTGTTGCGGCACAGATGCCCTTTGCCGGCGCGGCAATTTCGGCAATGCCCACAGATAATATGACCTTCGCCAGAAACCCGCTGACCGACTTCGAACTCGCTGACTGACGAGCCAACCTCAACAATCTCACCGCAAAACTCATGCCCGGTGACCAGCGGCACCGGCACGGTTTTCTGCGCCCAGTCGTCCCAGTTCCAGATATGGACATCCGTTCCGCAAATCGCCGATTTCCCGACCTTGATCAACACATCGCGCGACCCGATCTCCGGCATCGGCACGGTTTCCATCCACAGTCCGGCCTCTGCTTTAGACTTCACCAGGGCTTTCATTTGATTGTTCACTGGATCACCCCCAACTCGCGCCCCACTTTGGCAAATGCGGCAATCGCCTGGTCCAGTTGTGCAATGGTATGGGCGGCTGACATCTGGGTGCGGATACGATCCTGTGCCCTTGGCACCACTGGAAACGAAAAAGCCGTTACAAATACGCCGCGTGTATTCAACTTGGCTGCCATCGCCTGCGCCAGTTTTGGATCGCGCAACATCACCGGAATAATCGGGTGTTCGCCCGGCAACAGCTCAAATCCCAGCGTTCCCATCTGCGCCCTGAAATGCAACGCGTTGCGGCGCAGTCGTTCGCGGCGTTCGCTTCCAGCCTCCAGCATGTCAAAGACTTCCAGCGAAGTTGCAGTGATGATCGGAGCCAGTGTGTTGGAAAACAGATAGGGGCGGGAGCGTTGCCGCAGCCAATCTACGACTTTCGCGCTGGCGGCGGTATACCCGCCCGACGCGCCCCCCAACGCCTTGCCCAATGTGCCGGTGACGATATCTACCCGGTCCACGACGCCGCAATGTTCCGGCGTACCCTTGCCGTTTTCTCCCATGAATCCAACAGCGTGGCTGTCATCGACCATAACCATCGCATCGTATTTCTCGGCCAGATCGCAAATTTCCGGCAACTTTGCGATATAGCCATCCATCGAAAACACCCCGTCTGTGGCGATCAGACGATGCCGCGCGCCTTCCGCCGCTTTCAGCTTGTCCTCAAGATCATCCATGTTGGAATTTGCGTAGCGCAACCTTTGCGCCTTGCACAATCGCACTCCGTCGATGATCGAAGCGTGGTTCAGAGCGTCGGATATGATCGCGTCGTTGGCGTCCAGAATGGTTTCAAACAACCCGGTATTGGCGTCAAAACAGGCGGCATAAAGGATCGCATCTTCCATCCCCAGGTACTCGGCGATCCGCGCTTCCAACTCCTTGTGCGGCGCCTGTGTTCCGCAGATGAACCGTACCGATGCCATGCCGTAGCCATGGCGTTCCAGCGCCGCCTGACCTGCGGCAATAAGGGCAGGGTCATCAGCAAGCCCCAGATAGTTGTTGGCGCAAAGGTTGATGGTCTTGTCCCCGGCAACCTCAATCACGCCCGCTTGCATCGAGGTGATCACTCGTTCAGTTTTATACAAGCCCTCGTTGCGCAAGGCGTCTAGCCGCGATGCGATATCTGTGTCAAATTTCTGTGCTGCGGTCATAGTGAGCTCTTTTCACGGTTCGGTGCCTGAATAAGCAACATAACTCGATCCATTGGTTTGGTTACACCGTAAAAAACATGCTGGATTGCGTGCCCGATACGTACCATCCATCCGACTTTGAAATGCGCTAGTACCAGGCGTCCGCCATGCTTTCCTTTTTCTTGGCGATATAGGCCAGTAATTCATCGTCTTTGGCCTGATCCAGCGGCGGCGCTTCATACTCGTTGAGCATTTGATTCCAACGGTCGTAGGCCCGTTCGGCTGTGTCTTTGCTGCCCAATTCCTCCCAGCGTTCAAAACATTCGCTGTCGGACATTGTGGCGTCGTAATAAGCGGTTTCGTAATTCGCCATGGTGTGGGCAGAGCCAAGGAAATGGCCACCTGGTTCCACATCGGCGAACGCGTCTATTCCCAACCCATTATCCGACATGTCCACCCCGCCCAGCAGCTTCTGATAGCCACCCAGCCGATCCGCATCGATGATCAACTTCTCGTAACCGGTGACCAACCCGCCTTCCAGCCAGCCGGCTGATTGCAAAACGAAATTTGTACCGCCCAAAGCGGTAGATTGCATCGAATCCGCGCTTTCGGCGGCCGCCTGAGCGTCCGGCAGCTTGCTGGCGGTCAGCGAACCGCCGCTGCGCAACGGCAGCCGCAACCGCCGCGCCAATTGACCGATGATAAAATGCGAAGCTACGGGCTCCGGCATCCCGAAAGTCGGAGCTCCACTTTTCAGACTCATCGACGACAGAAAATTACCCATGATCACCGGCGCACCGGGACGCACAAGTTGGGTGAATGCTGCACAAACCATCACTTCCGCCAAAGCTTGCGCAATAGATGCCGCAGTGGTCACAGGCCCCATCGCACCGCCCAAAATAAACGGCGAGATAATCATCCCCTGATTGCGGCCCGAATAGGTATAGATCGCCTGCGTCACCACCCGGTCAACCAGCATCGGAGAATTGGTATTGACGTTGCCCATAATAACACAGTTTTTTGCCATGAAATCAGCGCCATGCAAGATTTTCGCCATGTCAATACAATGCTCAGCCCGCACCTGTTCAGTAATCGCTCCAAGCGAAGGTTTGTCGCTGTATTTCATATGCGCGTAAAGCATATCCAGATGGCGTTTGTTCACCGGGATATCGCAGGGCTCACACACCACAAACCCGCCGTGATGGATATGCGGCAGCATATATGTCAACTTTACCAGCTTCTGAAAATCAAGCAGCGACCCATAGCGCCGACCTTCTTTTAGGTCTCGCACGAAGGGCGGGCCGTAACACGCTGCGAAAACCGCGTTGTTTCCACCGATTTCCACGCTTTTGGCAGGATTGCGGGCGTGTTGACGAAACTGTCGGGGCGCGGTTTTACACAGTTCCCGCGCCATCCCTTTGGGCAGTCTTACCCGCGTTCCTTTGATATCCGCGCCTGCGCCCTGCCAAATCTCTAGCGCTTTGGGATCATCACAGAAATCGAGCCCAACTTCCTGGATCAACCAATCTGCATGATCTTCGATTTTTACCAGATCTTCTTCATTCATAAACTCAAAAAAGGGAATGGTGCGGGTCACGTAAGCAGGTGCCGGTTGAACCAGCCGCTTCCGTCTCGCCCGTCCAGAAGATTTTCGGCTGGTTGACGGGGCCTGTGTCATGATTCGGAAATCCCTTTCGGTTTGAGAGAGAATGTTAGTCTGAAAGGGATTCTCAGCAACGCCTGAAAATCACACTGATATCAGCATATTACGACAGATCGGGTTTGACGTTCGTATGATTGTCAAGCAAGCAAAACAAACAAGCACCAAATTTTCGACACATTTTAGACCAGTTCCTGAGCCAATAATGGCAGACGCCGGTGGCTGCGTCCGGTGATAAACTGTAGGTTCGTAAATGGTCGTTGCTAGCGTTTTTGCATCTGGAATTCTTGCCGGTTTTGCCGTCGGTTTTGTCGGCTTTACGCTGTTTTCAACATTCTTAGTTTAACCGCAAGTTTTCACGGCGCGAAAGTTTTCAAATTGCATGAACCAGCGCAATTAGCGTGGATTTGCACGTAAAATCATACCACAAATGCCAATATAATGTGTTTGAGCGGCCGTTTTCTGAGCGGCTTTCAGGGGCTATGGAAAAGCCCTTCCTGACCTAGTGAATTGCTGGGTCGATGGCGCTGTATGTCTGCGGGCCGTGGGTCAGAGAATTGGCAGTAAGCTGCGGAAATCTTCTGTGAATCCTGGCCTGGTCCTCGTCTTTCAGCGCAGATAAATTGAGAGGTGAGGGGATAAAACTCACGCAAGCCGCCGCTTCTGCGTAAATCAATTCCGGACGTGCAGTTAGTATTCGAAAAAACTCGATTTCAGAAAACTCTGATCGTATACTGATTCCAACGCCGACAAAGTGGTTTGCCGGTCGTAGAACTTCGAGCTCGCCAAACAACATCATCGGCAACGCACCTTTCTGCACAATCTGATGCTGTGGACAGACCATCAGGTCCCTGCTGTTTCGGATTGCGTTTCTTCGAAACAGAATAGGCGCGTTTTCCGACGTTATTTTGACTTTGGTAGAGCCAACCCAGCAAATAGGCTGCAATCCGTGATTTCGCGTAACGACTTTGATCTCAGCTGTCAGGTCTTCAATCAAAACTTCTCCGCGTTCGGTCATGATATGGGTGCCTTTGACGACACCATGATCGGGTTTGCGAGGAAAACCGGTCCGTTCCGGCGTTTGTAAAGGTATAGATTTGGCGGACCGGGCGGAAATTTCCAGAGTTGCATAGGTGTGGCCGAAAGTTAATTTTTGGTCAGACAGCAGAGTTGTTTGAACAGCTTCTCCGCACAGGTTTGCCGTTTGCCGTGCAGCAAACACCTGATCCGTACGCAGATCTTTAAGCTTCCAACTTATTTGTCCAATTTTTCTTGATTGGTCGCGGGGCCGCACCGGTTCTGCCGCCTTTGCCGAAAATAGCGAAACACCCCCTCGGATGACCGAGAAGGCCGCCTGATTTGTCGGCATACTATACTGAAATTGAAATCCATTCATCACAGGACACTTCACTGGTTACTTTGGCAACTCACAAACGGGCGCAGCACCCGCTTGCCAAAATGTTTGGCGGGGAATTGAGGCGAAATTTTGTCAATATTTGATCAGCTTTGTGCCGAAAGTGTTCAAAAGGCCAAATTTTCTTAGGCCTGCCAAAATTGAATTACGGCTTTTTTGAATGATAATATTGGCATTTGGTGTCGATATTTAGTGCTAATATGCCGATATTTGGCTTGCCTTACAAATTTGACTTGTTGCAATCTTCAAGCGACTAGGTCTATCTGCCATCAATAAAAAAATCGGAGTTGCTACAAACTTCGAACAACAGGGTACTGGGAGAAAGAATTGGCTGCCAATTCAGCAAACGACGGTTTCGTCGTATTTGATCGTGTCCAGAAAAGTTATGACGGGGAGGTCCTCGTTGTCAAAGATCTGAACTTAAATATCGCCAGGGGTGAGTTTCTGACAATGCTGGGGCCATCAGGGTCAGGCAAAACCACCTGTTTGATGATGCTCGCCGGGTTTGAGACCGCGACTCATGGTGACATTCTGCTTGGTGGCAGTCCAATCAACAACATTCCGCCGCACAAGCGCGGTATCGGTATGGTTTTCCAAAACTATGCTTTGTTTCCGCATATGACTGTGGGCGAAAATCTGGCGTTTCCGTTGGAAGTGCGCGGTATGAGCAAAAGCGATCGTGAAGCCAAAGTTATGCGCGCATTGGATATGGTCCAGATGGGTGATTTCGCAGGCCGCCGGCCGGCGCAATTGTCAGGAGGGCAGCAACAGCGGATCGCTTTGGCACGTGCACTTGTGTTTGATGCGGAGCTGGTGTTGATGGACGAGCCTCTCGGCGCCTTGGACAAGCAGCTGCGCGAACATATGCAGTTTGAAATCAAGCACATCCATGAAAATCTCGGCATCACTGTGGTTTATGTGACCCACGACCAGTCCGAAGCTCTGACGATGTCGGACAGGATTGCGGTGTTCAACGATGGTGTAATTCAACAGCTAGCGCCACCAGCCGATCTCTATGAGCGCCCTGAAAACGCATTTGTGGCGCAGTTTATTGGCGAGAACAACACACTGACCGGCACGGTAACTGGCCTTGCCGGTGATGTCGCCCAGATCAAGTTTGACAATGGCCATATGGCCGAAGCGCTGGCGGTCAACTGCGGCGGTGAGGGTAACCGGACAACGCTGTCTATTCGCCCTGAGCGGGTGAAGCTGTCCGACGCCGGCTCGGATGTCGGTGTCGAAGCGCAAGTGTTGGAATTGATCTATCTGGGTGACCACATCCGCTGCCGGATGAATGTACACGGAAACGAAGATTTTGTTGTAAAAGTTCCTAATGCGTCGGGACACGCGATACTGCAGGAAGGCGACAAGACCAACATCAGTTGGGAAACAGAGGACTGCCGCGCTCTGGATGGGTAGCGTCTGATTCTGAATACACCTGCTGGCCAACCCGAAGTCGGCAAGTGCGATAATAAAATGGGTTAACAAACTAGGAGAGTTCGAATGAAAATCAAAACACTGCTTATGGGTGCCGCCGCTACCGTACTGGTCGCAGGCGCCGCATCCGCAGGGTCGATAACTGTTGTTTCTTGGGGTGGGGCCTATACCAAATCCCAGGTCGAGGCCTACCACAAGCCTTGGTCGGAAGCCACTGGCAACACGGTTGTTTCCGAGGATTATAGCGGCGGTCTGGCCGAGGTTAAGTCGCAGGTTGAAGCCGGCAACGTAACCTGGGACCTGGTCGACGTGGAATTGTCTGACGCGGTTCGCGGTTGTGACGAAGGTCTGTTGGAAACAATTGACTCTTCGATGCTTCCCGCAGCGCCTGACGGCACTGCTGCCGTTGATGATTTCTTGCCAGGCACCTTGCATGAATGCGCTGTGGCCAACATCGTTTGGTCCACCATTTATGCGTATGACAGCTCCAAGATCGAAAATGGCCCGACAACCATGGCCGACTTCTTCGATCTGGAGAAATTCCCGGGCAAACGCGGCATGCGCAAAGGTCCGAAACCTAACCTGGAAATGGCGCTGGCTGCGGACGGTGTGGCAGCGGCAGACATCTATGACGTTCTGAGTACGCCAGAAGGTGTGGACCGTGCATTCGCCAAGCTTGACACCATAAAGGACTCCACCGTCTGGTGGGAAGCCGGTGCGCAACCACCGCAACTGCTGGCCGACGGTGAAGTGGCAATGACGACCGCATATAATGGCCGTATTTTCAATGCAGTAGCAGCTGAAGATAAACCATTTACAATCGTTTGGGATGCGCAGGTCCTTGACCTTGACCTCTGGGTGATTCCAAAAGGTGCGCCGAACAAAGACTTGGCGATGGAGTTTGTTGCTTTCTCAACTGCGACTGAGCAATTGGCAGCCCAAGCGTCCTATATCGCATACGGTCCGGCGCGTGCATCGTCTGCGCCGCTGGTGGGTGCCTACCACACCAAACCAGACCTGATGATGGGTCCTCAGATGCCAACAGCACCTGAGAATTTCGCGACAGCGCTTCTGAACGACTTTGAATTCTGGGCCGACAATCAGGACGAGCTGAACGAGCGTTTCAACGCTTGGCTGGCCAACTGATCCATAAAAACATGAAGAGGGTCCGCGTGGCCCTCTTCATCCACCATTCAGAATAAAGTGGACCGATGACTGACGTAACCGGGACAACACCGACAGGGCCGCTGCTGGCCGCCGACGGCACACCGCTGAAAAAGAAACTGGCGCAGGCAATGTTTCGCAGCCGTATGCGGGCTTTTGGACTGGTTGTGCCGCTTCTGATTTTGGTCATTCTGGCCTTTCTCATCCCGGTTGTCTTGTTCCTGACGCGGGCGGTTTATAACGACACTTTTGAGAAAAACATGCCCAATCTGACTCCGCACCTCCAGGCGTGGGATGTAATATCTGAGCCGACAGAAGAAATGTACGCGGCTTTGGCTGCCGATCTGGCTTTGGGCAGAAAAAACAAAACCGTTGGCAAAGTTGCTTCGCGTGTGAACAGGGAACTCAGCGGTACCCGGTCCCTGTTTACCAGTTCCGCCCGCAAGGCTGGCAAACTAGAAGCGCCATTCAAAGAAAGCTTGATTGAGGTCAAGAAAAAATGGGGCGACATTGAAGTTTGGGAGGCAATGAAAATCTCCTCCAAAACCTATTCCGGCGCCTATGTTGCTTCAGCCTTGGATTTGAAAGTGACTGCAGACGGTTCGATAGAGCGAAAATCAGAAGAACGCCGAATTCACCTCAAACTGTTCGGCCGCACAATGCAAATCTCGGTCATTGTGACGATTGCCAGCCTTATTCTCGGCTATCCGATTGCATTTCTGTTGTCTACATTGCCGGTACGCACATCAAATCTGCTGTTAATTCTGGTGTTGTTACCATTTTGGACCTCACTGCTGGTGCGGACCACTGCGTGGATTGCCATGTTGCAAGGCGAGGGGGTGTTGAACGATCTGTTTGTCTTATTTGGATTGGCTACGGATGATGGTCGATTCAGCCTGATCTACAACAAGACCGGCACGCTGATCGCAATGACCCATATCTTGCTGCCGTTCATGATTCTGCCGCTTTATTCAGTGATGAAAACCATCCCGCCAACTTATGTCCGGGCTGCAAAATCCATGGGTGCAACCCCGTGGACCGCATTCTGGCGGGTGTATTTCCCGCAGACAATTCCGGGCATCGGCGCAGGCGGCATTCTGGTGTTCATTCTTGCGATCAGTTTCTACATCACGCCCGCCCTTGTTGGTGGTCAGGATGGGACCATGATCTCGAATTTCATCGACTTCCATATGCGAAGTTCGCTGAATTGGTCGCTGGCCGCAGCGATGGGCCTCGTGCTTCTGGTGATCGTGCTGTTCCTTTACTACATCTACGACCGGATCGTAGGCATCGACAATATGAAGCTGGGATAAAAGTATGAGCGATCAACCACAAGCCTACCGCTATATCCCGCCAGTTCCGCCACTTTGGTTCACCCTAGCCTGGACTGCGGGATTGGGTGCCATCGTTGGATTTCTGACGGCGCAGGGTCAGTTCGAATTGATGATCCCTTACCTGATTGTCGGTGGTGCCATTGCGGCCGGGATGGCATATGTGTCGGTGAATTTCCTGAAAACAAGACTGGTTTCCGGAACGGCCTGCGCTGTAGCGGCTTTGATTCTGGGACTAATTCTGTTCAATTTTGCCTTCGGTTTGATGATCGCAGTTGTGGGACTCATCATTGGGCGGATGTCGATCTGGCTGAGTTCCGGCGACTACCGCCTGAATTTACCGCCCTATGCAACCGACAAAGAAGTGCTGTGGCTGTATACTTTCCGCTTTATCTGCGGACTGATTTTTCTGTTCCTGATCGCCCCGATTATCATCTTGATGCCGCTGAGTTTTAATCAGGAACCCTATTTCAGCTTTACAGCGGGAATGCTGACACTGGATCCCGAAGCATATTCGCTGCGTTGGTATGCCGATATCCTGCGCAATGGCATGGTGGCACCGGATGCAATCGCGGGCTGGTGGACGGATATGTGGAACAACGCGCAATGGGTGCGTTCGGTGCGTAATTCCTTCTTCATCGGGATCATGGCAACGATTCTGGCAACCTCGATTGGTACTTTGGCGGCCATTGGTCTGTCGCGGTCTGAAATGCCGTATAAAAAGGCGATCATGGCTTTGCTGATTTCGCCGATGATCGTGCCACTGGTGATCATTGCGTCGGGGATGTTTTTCGCATTCTCCGACTTTAAAATCCCGTACTTCTATCCAAATGGCATCGCAAAGAGCTATCTGGGTATCATTATCGGGCACGCGGTGCTTGGAACCCCCTATGTCATAATTACCGTCACAGCCACCCTGGTTGGATTTGACGATAGCCTGACCCGAGCTGCCGCTAATATGGGTTCCAATCCGACGCGAACTTTTTTCAAGGTACAGATGCCTTTGATTCTTCCCGGAGTGATCTCGGGCGCATTGTTCGCTTTCATCACGTCGTTTGACGAAGTGGTGCTGACCCTGCAATTGGCAGCCGTCCAGCAACGTACAATTCCACGGCAAATGTTCTCTGGCATCAGGGAACAAATCAGCCCGACAATTCTGGCGGTGGCGACGATTCTTGTGATTGTCTCGATCGGATTGCTGACCGTGGTGGAAATGCTGCGCCGCCGTTCCGAGCGGATGCGAGGGTTATCACCGGGGTGAGAGATCTAACTTTTGGCAAGCATGACGCGGGACCAGCGCACGGTGGCCTAACGGCTTGCTAACGCCCATCGTGTAAAACCGTTCCCGAGCTCAAATAAAAGTGGTTTCAAATTTTCCGCAGCAAAATCACGCCCGTGGAAAAATACCAGAAATTCACCGGTGACATCAAAGGTACGGGGGTAATATCTCCGTTTGGCAACACAACCGCGTGGCGGGCCCGCCTTTTTATAGTCAATACAAGACAGTTAGCCTAACAACCCTGTGCTCGATCCAGGCAGTGGGCTGTCTAGTTATGTCGTTGCCCGTCGTGTTCGGGTAATACGTTTTGTATTGGTGACTTACCTCCGGCCTCTGGCCTCGAACCGCGGCAACATGGCTGAGAAATCGGTGCCCAGCCCGTCCTCATCTTCCACAAACTCCGCATAAAGCGCCGTCGCTTTAGCCCCAATCGGTGTATCGGCATCCACGGCTTCGGCGGCTTGCTGGCTCAGGCGCAGGTCCTTTAACATCAGTTCCGAAGCGAAGCCGGGCTCGTAGCCGTTATCTGCCGGAGATTGCGGTCCAATCCCGGGCGCCGGGCAATAGGCGTTCATGGTCCAGGAATATCCGGACGAGGTTGAGACCACATCGAACATACTTTGGCGTTCGAGGCCCAGTTTATCGGCCAGTGCGAACGCCTCGCAAGTTGCGATCATCGTGGCGCCCAAAATCATATTGTTGCAGATTTTTGCCGCCTGACCATTGCCTGACGGCCCGCAATGCACGGCTTTCTGTCCCATGATGTCAAACAAGGGAACTGCTCCGGCAAAGGCTTGTTTCGGTCCTCCAGCCATGAATGTCAGCGTGCCGGCCGCTGCGCCTGTAATGCCTCCTGATACCGGAGCGTCCACGGGATGCAGCCCGGCAGCAACGGCCTGTCCCGCAACTGCGCGGGCGCTTTCGACATCGACAGTCGAGCAGTCCACAAACAGGCTGCCGGAAGTCATCACCGGAATAATCTCATCCGCAACAGTTCTGAGGATGGCACCGTTTGGCAGCATCGTAATAACCGCATCAGCTCCGGAGGCGGCATCGGCTCCGCTGGCAGCCATGGCCACGCTTTCGGGAGCAGGAGCTGCGAGATCGAAACCAATCACCTCATGACCCGCTGCAGCCAGATTGGCAGCCATCGGGCTTCCCATATTGCCCAACCCAATGAATCCGATTTTCATGCCGTCTCTCCCAATTCTTGCAAGGCTTCGCGTCCCAAAGGCATCAACATCTTGATGACATCCAGTCCGGTAACTGCCGCAATATCTGCGTGCCGCCACTTGGGGTCAGTATCCTTGTCGACAATCAACGCCCGGATGCCTTCGACAAAATCCCCGAATTCGGCGGAGCGATAAGTAAACTTATATTCCTCAGCCAGGGCGCGTTCGATACTGTTTCCCATGCGAACGCGATGGATGATTTCGATTGTGCAGGCCACAGAAATCGGGCTCTTACGTGCCAGTATTTGCTGCGTTTTAGCGGAAAACGCACTTTCGTCCGTGGCCAACGAACGCATCACATCACCGATGGTTTCGCCACCGAAATGGCGGTCCACTTCCGGCTGCAATGTGATGAATCCGGCATCAGGCGCAGGCTCGGCCGCGCGGTCAATTGCGTCCCACTCACCGCTTGATTCCAGTTCTTCTATCAAACCGGCCCATTTTTTCCGCGGCACAAAATAATCCGCAAACCCCACGTAAATCGCATTGCCTGCGTCCATCCGCCCGCCGGTGGTGCCCAAATACTCGCCCAATCGTCCCGGAGCACGCGCCAGCAATAGGGAGCCGCCCACATCGGGAATCAGGCCAATGCCACATTCCGGCATGGCGATCTGGCTGTTTTCACAAACAATACGGTGCGAGCCATGGCAGGAAATCCCAACACCACCGCCCATGGCAAAGCCTTGCATGAACGCGGCGTAGGGTTTCGGGAAATTGAAAACCTTTGCATTCAGCCGATATTCGTCTTGCCAGAATTTACGGCCGTAGGCATAATCTCCTGTGGCAGCGGTGTCATACATTACTTGAATGTCGCCGCCGGCAGAAAAGGCCTTGTCGCCCTCTGCGTCGATCACCACCATTGCAACGTCATCGTCGGTCGCCCAGTCATCCAGCGCGGACTCGATTTGCAAACACATGTCGTAGGTCAAAGCATTCAAGGCTTTGGGACGTTGCAAAGTAATGCGGCCACATTTGCCGGATTTGCGAATATGAATGTCAGTCATCAGTCGCGTTCTGCCAATAGCGCACGACCGACAATCAACCGCATGATTTCATTTGTGCCTTCCAGGATCTGATGCACTCGCAAATCGCGCACAATTTTTTCGATGCCGTAATCCGCCAGATACCCGTATCCGCCATGTAATTGCAGCGCGTCGTTGGCAACATTGAACGCGGTGTCGGTGACAAATCGCTTGGCCATGGCGCAGAATTTGGTCGCATCCGGGGATTTGGTGTCATACTTCCAGGCCGCTTGACGCAACAGAACCCTTGCGGCCTGTAACTCGGTCTCCATATCGGCCAACCGGAATTGCAGCGCCTGAAACTGGTCGATGGATTTGCCAAAGGCTTTGCGCTCGCCCATGTATTGCAGCGTGGCGTTCAATGCAGCCTGTGCCCCACCAAGCGCACCTGCCGAGATATTCAGGCGGCCACCGTCGAGTCCGGCCATAGCGTAGGTAAACCCGCGGCCTTCTTCGCCAATCAAGTTGTCGGCTGGAATCTTGCATTCATCGAACTGAACCTGACAGGTTTGCTGCGCTTTCCAGCCCATTTTGACTTCATTTGCGCCAAAAGACAGGCCCGCATTTCCGTCCTCCACCACAACGGTTGAAATGCCTTTGGGTCCGTCTTCGCCGGTGCGACACATCACGACATATGCGTCCGAGTATCCACCCCCCGAGATAAACGCTTTGGTTCCGTTAAGAGTATAGCCCTGGTTGGTTTTTTCCGCCCGGGTGCGCAGTGCGGCGGCATCCGAACCCGATCCCGGCTCGGTCAGGCAATAGGAGAAGATATTGTCCATGGAGCAGAGCGCGGGCAGCCATTTCTGTTTGGTTTCCGGCGACCCGAAGGTGTCGATCATGCCGCCACACATGTTGTGGATCGACAGGAACGATCCAACGGCTGGGCAGGACATTGCCAGCGCTTCGAACACCAGTGTCGCGTCAAGCCGGGACAGGCCGGAGCCACCGTATTCTTCACTCACATATATGCCACCCAGCCCAAGGGCCGCGATCTCTGGCCACAGTTCTTTCGGGATCGTCCCGGCGGTTTCCCAGTCGCGGGCGAAAGGCGCGATATGCTCCTGCCCAAAACCGTAAGCCATATCAAAGATTGCGGTCTGTTCTTCGGTGAGTGCAAAATCCAAGGCGGCGTCCTCCGTTGCCAGACGTCATAACTGAACGCTTGTTAATTTCCAAGTGTTGCAGGAGTTTTGCAAAGATCGCTAAAGGTCTTCAGAATATTCAGCGATCAGTGACTGAACCACCGCTTTCAACGCATCTACTGTACCTGCACCGTTTGCCAATGCTGCGTTGTAGACAGCGCGTTGCCGGTCGGCGCTGGTGCCGCTCTGCAAAATTCGGCGTGCCGAGTGAATTTCCTGCACACACCCAAGCTCTTCCGCGTCTTCGCCCACGTGCACGATCAGTTCTTCCAGCAGGTCGGCAAACGGCACAACTGCGCCACGCCCAAAATCGATCATTCCCTCGGAAATCCCATAGCGCTGCGCCCGCCAGCGGTTTTCGGCAATCAGAAAATTGTCATAAATCCGCCAGCGCTGATTGCCTTTGCGCAGTCGCCACAGCATCCGCATCAGGCATTGGGTCAGCGCCGCAATCGCCAGGGTATCTCCAAGGCGGGGCGAGACGTCGCAGATCCGATTTTCCAATGTTGGATAGTGCGACGAGGGGCGCAGATCCCACCAGATTTTTGAAGTGTCCTGAATCAGGCCGGAGTCGATGATGATCTGTACGGAACGTTCATATTCGGAGAAACTGCTCAGGTGCGGCGGCAGGCCGGTACGGGGCAAATTGTCGAATACCGACAGCCGGTAAGAACCAAGGCCGGTGTCAATGCCCTGCCAAAACGGCGAAGATGTCGACAGCGCCAACAGATGTGGCAGGAAATACGAAAACTGGTTCATCAGATCGATGCGCAATTCGTCGTCGTTCAGACCGACATGGATGTGCTGGCCGCAAATCAGCATCCGCCGGGCCACACCTCCCAGATCGCGTTGCAAATCCCGGTACCGTTCCTTGTCCGTGTGTGCCTGATCTTTCCAGTTGGCGAAGGGGTGGCAGGAGGCGGCGAGAGGGGCGAGCCCGTAGTTCGTGGCAACCTCGGCAATTTTGCTGCGCAGGCGGACCAGTTCTTCACGCGCGTCGGCAACAGTTTTACAGACCCTTGTGCCAACTTCGATCTGGCACTGCAAGAATTCCGGGCTGACCTGGGCTGCCAATTCCTTTTGGCAATCGGCCATCAATTCCGGGGGGGCAACGGCCAAATCATAGGTTTCCAGATCGACGAGCAGATATTCCTCTTCGATGCCGATGGTGAAATCGGGGTCCGTAGCCATGTCTGTCCCTCCGGCCTTATGTGCATTGGACAGATGTTAGCGGATGGGATTGCCCAACTGTAGCGAAAACAAGGATATCAGGCCTCTGCGACAGTGATTTTGCCCTTCATTGTGGGGTGATAGGCGCAGAAGTAGTCGAATTCACCGGCGTCATTGAATTGAATTCGCCCGATATCCCCTTTTTTCAACTCCTCGGTATCCCAAAGCCCCTCCACTTCGGTCGCGGTGTGCGCGGCGATATCGTGGTTTTTCCACGCAACTGTATCGCCAATGTTGATGGTCAAGGATGCGGGTTTGAATTTCAGTTTGCGGATATCGACGTGGTGTTGGGTCGCCGCCCGCGCGACGGGCGGCAGCACAGCCAGTGCCACCGCCGCGGCCATCAGGCCTCGTCTGTTCAGAGGATCGCTCATTTCAAGCTGGCAACCATGGCTTCAGCATGAGCCTGATGCGCCAGGAAAATTTCCAGCCCCTGTTCGAACAGCGCTTTAACTTCAGCGTTTTCGATATTGGGAATAAAGGTTTTTCCAACCAGTTCGTTCACCGCCTTATGGTAATCCAACTCGTTCTGAGCGTAGCGCATGTCAAAATCCGCGCCGCGCAGTGCTGCCATTTCGTCTACCAATGCGTAAGATTGCACCACCAGAGCCTGGCTTAAGAAATTGTCCTGCGCCGTTGCCCCCAGTTTTTCGAGCAGAGCCAGAGCCATTTCGTTTACGGCGGTATGGTCGCGCAGCATCGTGGCCGCAAACCCGCGCACCTCTTCGTTTTCTGATATCGCCATCGCCAGATGAGCATAGCGAATGTCGATGTTGTCAGCGGTATAGGCGACATGGGCGATTTCGACATCGGTCAGATCGGCTGGTGTTTCGGCCATGGCCGGCATGGCCAGACAGACAGTTGAAACGGCAAGTGCCGCAATTTTGGATTTGAGTCTCATGTGGTTTTCCTTTGATGAATACAGATTCGATATTCAATAGAAGCAAACTTGAATTGAACTTTGAATGATCTGGAATTCAAATAACTTGATCCAAAGTACACAAACTTGTATTTATGGTTAGATAGGGTAGAGTGCCAAAAACACCGGAAAGCGCTCATGGACTTGCTCAGCACTGTTCTCTCCCAAATCAAAATGTCCGGCACGCTCTATTTTCGAACCGAGCTGACGTCGCCCTGGGGCGTCAAAGTTCCGGCGCATGAAAACGTTGCCCGTTTTCACTATGCGCATCGTGGTGGGTGTTTTGTCCGGGTGGCAGGTGTGGAAACTCCGATTTGCCTGACACAGGGCGACTTTCTGATTATCCCCTGGGGGGCCTCCCACACGCTGTTTTGCGATCCGGTGAATGAACCCGAAGCGGCACCATTGGAGACGGTGCTGGCAGACAGCGGTTTCACCGGGACAGGGGCCCTGGTCTACGGGGCTGAAGAAGGCACTTTGGAAACCCAGCTCGTGTGTGGCCATTTCGCCTTTGGTGATCACGTCAGCCACCCGCTGATTGCTCATTTACCGCCGTTTATCCATATCCCGAATTACGGCGAAACTTCCGGCACCTGGATGGAGCAGACCCTGCGCCTGATCGGGGCAGAGGCGGGCAGGGATCATCTGGGTGGTGATCTGATTGCGCTGAAACTGGCCGAGATCATTTTTGCGCAGGTTTTACGGATATATTTGCAAAACGACGGCAAGGCTGAGTTGGTTTTCGCTGCATTTGCCGATCAGAAAATCCAGAAAGCCCTGACGGCAGTGCACGCAGCCCCGGAATTTGACTGGACTGTTGAGGGGTTGGCAGCACGGGCGGGCATGTCGCGCACCGCCTTTGCCACCAATTTCGCCGCCCGGATGGGGATGACGCCGATAGGCTATGTCACCGAATGGCGTTTGCAGATCGCCCGCCAGTCGCTGGTGGAAACGGTTAAGCCGTTGATAGACCTTGCAGAAAGCGTTGGATACGGTTCTGAAGCGGCGTTCAGCCGCGCGTTTAAGAGGCGGTTTGATTTGGCTCCAGCGCGGTATCGACGGATGTATGCGCCGTAAACCAAACTGTCATTGCTCGGCTCGTCCGGGCAATCGTTTAACCAAGCGATCACCCGGCTGACGCCAGTGGGATAAACCGGGTGATGACGTTACAAGTGGGTTTGGCTGTATTACCCCATCGTTGGGATCGAGAAATCCGCGCCAACCCGAATGCCGGACGGCCAGCGCGAGGTTACCGTCTTGGTCCGGGTGTAAAATTTAAACGCATCCGGCCCGTGCTGGTTCAAATCGCCAAAGGCGGATTTTTTCCAGCCGCCGAAAGTGTGATAGGCCAGCGGCACCGGGATCGGCACGTTCACGCCAACCATGCCGATGTTGATCCGGTTGGCAAAGTCGCGCGCGGTGTCGCCGTCACGCGTAAAAATCGCGGTGCCGTTGCCATATTCGTGGTCCATGGCATACCCAAGCGCTTCTTCGTAGGTCTGCGCACGAACTGTGGTCAGAACTGGGCCAAAAATTTCCTTGGTGTAAATATCCATGTCGGTTTTGACATTATCGAACAGGCAAGCCCCGACAAAAAAACCGTCTTCGTAGCCCTGCATCGAAAAATTGCGGCCATCGACAACCAGTGTGGCGCCTTGTTCAATCCCGGAATTCACCAGCCCGAGGATGTTTTGTTTGGCAGCCGCGGTCACAACCGGCCCGAAGTCAACATCGTCGCCAGCCGTATAAGGCCCGATTTTCAGGCTTTCGACGCGCGGTGTCAGTTTTTCGATCAGACGGTCGGCGGTTTCTTCGCCCACAGGAACCGCAACCGAAATTGCCATGCAGCGTTCGCCGGCCGCGCCGTATCCGGCCCCGATCAGCGCATCCGCGGCCTGGTCCAAGTCAGCATCCGGCATGATGATCATGTGGTTTTTGGCGCCACCAAAACACTGCACCCGTTTGCCAGCCGCACAGCCGCCGCCGTAAATATATTCAGCAATCGGCGTGGAGCCGACAAATCCGATCGACTGGATCACCGGGTGTTCGATGATCGCATCCACCGCTTCCTTGTCACCATTCACCACCTGCAGGATACCTTTGGGCAGCCCGGCTTCTTCCATCAGCGCCGCCAGCATCATCGGCACTGACGGATCACGCTCGGAGGGTTTGAGGATGAAGGCGTTGCCACAGGCAATCGCCGGGGCAAACATCCACATCGGAATCATCGCGGGAAAGTTGAACGGGGTAATACCGGCAGTCACACCCAAGGCCTGTTTCATCGAATACATGTCGATGCCAGGGCCGGCGCCGTCGGTGTATTCACCTTTCAGCATTTCCGGCGCGCCGATGCAGTATTCCACAACTTCCAGCCCACGCACCACGTCGCCTTTGGCGTCTGGGATGGTTTTACCATGTTCGCGCGACAGGGCTTCAGCAAGTTTGTCCATATCCCGGTGCAGCAGCGACACCATTTTCATCATCACCCGCGCACGCTTTTGCGGGTTCTGTGCGGCCCAGGCGGGTTGCGCGGCAGCAGCGACTTCAACGGCCTGTGCCATTTCCGTGGTAGAGGCCAAGGCAACCTGCGCCTGCACTTCGCCGGTTGCCGGGTTGTAAATATCAGCGGCGCGGCCGGAAGTTCCAGCAATGTGCTCGCCGTTTATGTAGTGGCCGATCTGTTCCATTTGGGAACTCCCTTTCGAATCTCCATGAATTTGCCAGTAGAATAGTCTTGCATTTTTCCACTGAACAGCGGCAATAAATCAAAAAGGTTTTGCGTTTTTGTAGGGATGAGGCAATGAATGAACGGTTGCGATGGGATGATCTGAAAGTGTTTTTGCATGTGGCCCGTGGCGCCAGCCTGACGGCTGCCGCACGGGTGTTGAAAATGGACCCTGCGACATTAGGCAGGCGGATCAACCGGTTGGAAGAAGACATGAATGCACGTCTGTTTGTTCGCAGCCCACAGGGCTATGGCATGACGGACGCTGGGCAACGCTTGTTGACGCATGTGGATGCAATGGATCTTGCCCTGCGAACTGCACGTGGCGAAGTGCAGGACAACAAAGCAGACAGTCTGTCGGGGTCTGTCAGAATTGGCGCGCCGGACGGTTCGGCCAATTATTTGTTGCCGCAGGTTTGCGCTGAAATATGTGATGAAAACCCGGGGTTGGATGTTCAGATTGTGGCTTTGCCGAGGGTTCTGAACCTGTCAAAACGCGAGGCGGATATGGCGATTACTGTTTCGCCACCGAAGGCGGGGAGATTAACAGTCCAAAAAATCAGCGACTACCATTTGCACCTCGCTGCCACAGACACCTATCTGTCCACACATCCGCCGATAATCAGCAAGGAAGACCTGCATGCCCACAGGATGATCGGTTATATTTCCGATCTGATTTTTGCAGATGAACTGGATTATATGGATGAAGTTGGCGAAACCGTAAAAGCACAACTCGCATCCAACAGTTTCTCGGTTCAACTTAACTGGGCAAGACGCGGAGCGGGTGTTTGCATCGTCCATGATTTTGCAATACCGACCTTCCCGGAACTAAAACGCATTTTGATGGATCAGGTTTCGCTCACCCGCAGTTTCTATCTCGTCCGTCATGCCGATGATCGACGGGTGGCGCATCTGAACCGGTTTGCGGAGGTTCTGATCAGAAAAATCCGCGCAGAAGTCAAAAGGTTAGAGGCGGAAGCTTGACAGCGCGCCCTGACCCTTGCACCATAACCGCGGTAATATAGGAGTAAGCCCATGCTCGTACAGCAGATCATGGCGATGAAAACATCAAACGAAGTCGAAACAATCGGCCCTGATGCATCTGTCCACGAAGCGGCTTCGGTACTGTCAAAGAAAAAAATTGGTGTTCTGGTAGTATCAACAACCGGCAAAGACGTTATGGGCATCCTTTCCGAGCGCGATATTGTGCGCGAATTGGGCAAACGCGGTACCGGATGCTTGACCGAAAAAGTTTCGTCAGTGATGACTCGCGATATTATTTGCACACACAAGGCTGAAACGGCAGAAAACGTGTTGACGACAATGACGCAGGGCAGGTTTCGCCACATGCCAGTGATGGCCAGCGAAGAGCTGATCGGCATGGTGACGCAGGGCGATGTGGTTGCCGCGCGACTGAACGAGGTTAACCACGAAAAAGAAGCCCTTGAGCATATGATCATGGGCCATTGAGTCACATTTTTCTTAAGACATCCTGGGTGCGGGCGTCGTAATTCATCCATTGGAAACTGACGAGGCAGACAATGCGCACTGGTCTTTACCCCGGAACTTTCGATCCTGTCACGCTGGGCCACCTGGATATTTTTCAGCGCGCCTGTTCTTTGGTCGACAAACTGGTAATCGGTGTGGCGATCAACCGCGACAAAAGCCCGTTGTTTACACTGGACGAGCGGGTTGAAATGGTAGAGGCGAATTGCAGCGAGATTGCCGCTGCGGCAGGTGTCGAAATTGTTGTGCACCCGTTTGAAAATCTTCTTATACAATGCGCTGAGGAAGTTGGCGCATCGGTGATTATTCGCGGACTTCGGGCGGTGGCTGACTTTGAATACGAATACCAAATGGTCGGTATGAACCGGGCGATGAGCGACACAATCGAAACCGTGTTTTTAATGGCGGATACCGAATATCAACCGATTGCTTCCAAACTTGTCAAAGAAATTGCACGACTGAAGGGCGATATTTCCGGCTTTGTTCCGAACGACGTGGCCGTGCTGTTGCGTCAAAAGTTTGCCTAAGCGCAATCAGTCTCTTTTCACTGCCTGCCGGTTTGACTAGGGTGCCGCGCAACTGTTCCTGCGGAGGCCAATATGGCAGATATCAAAGACCCCGAAAATACCATTGTTATAGAGCTGAAGGGTGGCAATGTTCACATAGAACTGATGCCTGAAGTTGCACCCAAACACAGCGAAAGAATGAAGGAACTGGCGCGTTCCGGCCAATATGATAATGTGGTTTTCCACCGGGTTATCGACGGTTTCATGGCGCAGACTGGTGATGTGAAAAATGGCAACGCGGAAGGTGATTTCCAACTGCGGAAGGCAGGAACCGGTGGTTCTGAACTGCCAAACCTGCCCGCCGAGTTTTCAAAATTGCCGCATGATCGCGGCACCATCGGCGCGGCTCGGTCGCAAAGCCCGGACAGTGCCAATTCGCAGTTCTTTTTCAATTTCTCGGACAACCATTTTTTGAACGGTCAGTATACGGTTTATGGCCGGGTCACGTCCGGCATGGAGCACGTGGACGCCATCGTTCGTGGTGAACCGCCTGCCGAACCGGATCAGATGATATCTGTCAAAGTGGCGGCAGATTTGTGATGCGGTTGCTGGGATTTGCTGCGGCAATTGTTGCGCTTCTGGCCTCGTCTGTTTGGGCCGTTGAGGATGAGAATGTTCTGGTGATCGAAGTTGCCGGTGAAAACAACGGCACCATAGAGATCGAATTGCTGCCGGAACTTGCGCCGGACCATGTTGCCCGGATTAAACGGCTAACCCGGGACGGGCTGTATGATGACGTGGCGTTTCACCGGGTGATTGCAGGGTTCATGGCGCAGACAGGCGATGTTCAGCACGGAAAACGGGCTGGATTTAACATGCGCTATGCAGGCACCGGCGGGTCCGATTTCCCTGATTTGAAAGCCGAGTTCTCCGATGTGGCCTATGAACCAGGAATCGTCGGCATGGCCCGTGAAAGTCACAGTGTGGACACGGCGAATTCTCAATTTTTCATCATGTTGCAGGACAAGCCGCATCTGAATGGGCAATATACCGTTGTTGGGCGCGTGCTGTCCGGTCAGGACGTTGTTAACGCAATTAAAAAAGGCGATCCGAGACACGGAGCTGTTGTCGAACCAGATTATATGGCGAAGGTTCAGATCAAGGCTGACATAGAATAGATCAACAGAATATCAGGGAAGGGCGCCCAGCCGGCCGCCTTTTCTTTTTCTCACTTGCCCGTGAGCGGGGGTTCTTGGACCGCGGAGTTCGTGCAACATTGGAGACGGGTAATTCGGGAGATCCTTATGTTGCGGATGGTTTCAACAATAATCGGTCTGGTTTGGCTGGCTGTCCCAGCTGCTGCTCAAGTCGCAAGCTGGCAATACGAATGGCCAAACACAGATTTCAGCAAAACATCGGTTGAATTCAACGAGATTCTCAGTGGCGGTCCGCCGCGGGACGGCATCCCGGCAGTTAATAATCCTGCAATGATTGCTGTTGCTGATGAATCCCGGCAGGGTGACCGCGAGCCGGTGATGACCGTCGAAATAGACGGCCAGATCCCGCGCGCTTACCCAATCCGCTATCTTATGTGGCACGAAATCGCCAATGACGTGATTGGTGACGTTCCGGTGGCGGTTACGTTCTGCCCGCTGTGCAATTCCGGCATCACCTTTGACCGCCGGGTGCAGGGGCGCACATTGACCTTCGGTGTCTCCGGAAAACTGCGTAATTCTGATATGGTGATGTTTGACCGCGAAACCGAAAGCTGGTGGCAGCAGTTTGTTGGCGAAGGCATCGTCGGACAAATGACCGGCGTAAAATTGAAAAAAATCCCGGGCTGGATGGAAAGCTGGGCCGAATACAAGACCCGCAATCCAGATGCATTGGTGATGGACCAGCCCAAGTCCGCACGGTCCTACGGGTCGAATCCATATCGGGGATACGACAGCGGACGACCGTTTCTGTACCGCGGCGAAGACCCGCCGTTTGGGATTGCTCCGCTGGCGCGTGTGGTTGTTGTCGGCAATCAGGCCTGGCCATTGGCCCGCATCAGCGAAGCGGGCGAGATCACCCAGTCGGGGGTGACCATATCATGGAAGAAAGGTACAGCTTCTGCGCTCGACAAACGCAAGATTGCAAACAGCCGCGACGTGGGGTCGATTCGGGTGAGAGATGCGAAAACCGGCAAAGACTTGGCCCATGACGTCGCATTTGCTTTTGCCTTTCACGCGTTTCACCCGGACGGAGAGTGGATGATGGGGGGAATGTAATTTACCCCTATATCTTTGCAATAGCGTGACGTTTCTTGCCGGCTGACAGCTTGACGGAGGCGCTGAGAGCATCGGCTGACACCATGGTTCCGGCATCGTCGATCGGTGCGTCATTCAATTTTGCGCCACCATCGGCAATCAACCGTTTCGCCTCTTTGCCGGACCCGGCCAATCCTGATTTCACCAGCAGCTGCACAATGGAAATCGCTTCACCAACATCGGCTGCCTTCAGCGTCACCGTGGGCAGATCATCGCCAACACCACCTTTTTCAAACACTTCGCGGGCTGTGGATTCTGCAGCAGAAGCTGCATCTGCACCATGCGCCAATTTGGTGATTTCATTAGCAAGTCGGACTTTGGCGTCATTGATCTCTGAACCTTGCAATGCACCGAGTCGTTCACATTCATCGAGCGGCAGTTCAGTATAGAGTTTCAGGAATCGGCCAACATCCGCATCAGAAGTGTTGCGCCAGAATTGCCAGAACTCGTATGAACTGCGCATTTCAGGATTCAGCCAAACAGCGCCATCCGCTGTTTTCCCCATTTTCTTTCCGTCTGACGTGGTCAGCAGCGGAGACGTCAGACCGTACACTTCGCCTTTCAAAATGCGGCGCGTCAAATCGATACCGTTGACGATATTGCCCCATTGATCCGAACCGCCTAACTGCAACGAACACCCGTACCGGCGGTTAAGCTCCATAAAGTCATAGGCTTGCAGGATCATGTAGTTGAATTCGAGGAACGACAGCGACTGATCCCGGTCCAGCCGGGATTTCACGCTTTCAAAGCTGAGCATTCGGTTGACCGAGAAATGTCGCCCGACATCGCGCAGGAATTCGAGGTAGTTCAGGTTGTCGAGCCATTCGGCGTTGTTCAGCATTTTCGCGTCAGATGTGCCGTCGCCAAACGTCACATAAGCTGAAAACACCTGCTTGATGCCGGCGATATTGGCATCGATCTGATCTTCGGTCAGCAGCGGGCGTTCGTCGGCACGAAACGACGGATCGCCTACTTTGGTGGTGCCACCACCCATCAGAACCAGCGGTTGATGTCCGGTTTTTTGCAGCCAGCGCAGCATCATGATTTGGATCAGCGAGCCGATGTGCAGCGATTTGGCGGTTGCGTCAAAACCGATATAGGCCGGCACGACACCTTCGAGCAGGCGTTCGTCGAGCCCCTCTAGGTCTGTGCAGTCCTGCAAGAAGCCCCGCGTCTGCATCACATGCAGAAACTCTGATTTGGGCTTGTAAGTCATCGGTATTCGTCGTCCTTTTGTCGAAATGTCCGCGTGGTATAGCGGGTTTGGGGCGAAAGGAAAGAGCGTTGCTGGAGTTTGAACCGATCTGGGCGCTGGGGCTGATGTCGGGCACGTCCATGGACGGGGTGGACGGAGCGAAGGTGCTGACCGACGGCGTGGAAATTATTGAGTTTGGTGAAAGTGCGTTTCGGCCGTTCACAAAAAATGAAACCGCGTTGATTGCGTCGGCGCAAGGGATGTGGCCGCAGGATGATACTGTGGCATTGCAACGCGCGAAGCACGTTATTGAGACGGCCCATTTGCAGATCATCGGAGAATTCGAAGATGTCGGTGTGGTGGGGTTTCATGGCCAAACATTGGCCCATGATCCAGGTGGCAGGCGCACCCACCAACTGGGAGATGGCGCGGTTTTAGCGCAGGAATTTGGCGGGCAGGTTGTCTGGGATTTTCGTTCTGCAGATATGTCGGCGAGCGGGCAAGGCGCGCCTCTGGCTCCGTTTTTCCATTTTGCATGTGCCAAATGGGCCGGGATTACCGAACCGGTCGCTTTTTTGAACCTGGGAGGGGTGGGCAACGTAACCCTTGTCGACCCGTTGAAATCAGCTCCCGAAGAGCGGGATGCGTTGTGGGCTTTTGATACCGGACCAGCCAACGCACCGGTTAATGATCTAGTTAAGGCGCGGTTGAACTGGGAATTTGATGAGGATGGTACACTGGCGGCTTCTGGTCATAGTGATGAAGCAATTATTGCACGGATTTTTCAACGCGAGTTTTTTTCGAAACTGCCGCCAAAGTCGCTGGACCGGAACGATTTTGCCTATGCGGTGGAGTTGGTCAGAAACCTGAACGACAGGGACGCCGTCGCGACCTTAACTGCACTGTCTGCGGCCTGTGTTGCGCAGGCACAAACCCACTTGCCAATCAAGCCGACGAAATGGCTGGTCAGCGGAGGTGGAGCCAAGAATCCTGTGCTGATGCGGGAACTTGTGGCGCGTTTGGAGGCTCCCGTCGCGCCGGTTGAAAACATCGGTTTAGACGGCGAAATGCTGGAAGCGCAGGCTTTTGCCTATCTCGCTGTGCGGGTTTTACGGGGATTGCCGACCTCTGCACCGGGAACAACCGGTTGCAAGGAACCGGTCTGTGGTGGTCGGATCTCCGGCTGACTACCGCGTATTTTCCGTCAGTCGCCGACGCACATATGCATCAACCGAGCTAATCATCGTATCCATGTTTTCATTTTCAAAGAAATGACCAGAGCCTTCCAGCACTTCATGGGTGATGGTGATGCCCTTTTGCTCGTGCAGCTTGGCGACCAGATCTTCGGTATCTATGGGCGGTGCCACCCGGTCGCCCGAACCGTTGATGATCAACCCCGACGCAGGGCATGGCGCGAGGAATGAGAAGTCATACATATTTGCCGGTGGCGACACGGAGATGAACCCGGATATTTCCGGGCGGCGCATCAGCAACTGCATGCCAATCCATGCGCCGAATGAAAACCCGGCAACCCAGCAGTGTTTGGCGTTGGGGTTCATCGCTTGAAGGTAATCCAGCGCCGCGGCGGCATCAGATAATTCGCCGATTCCCTGATCGTACTCACCCTGCGAACGACCCACGCCGCGGAAGTTAAACCGCAGCACGGTAAAACCCATATCGTGGAATGCGTAATGCAGGTTATAGACCACTTTGTTGTTCATCGTTCCGCCGAACTGCGGGTGCGGGTGTAGGATGATCGCAATCGGTGCGTCTTTTTGCTTTTGCGGGTGATAGCGGCCTTCCAGACGACCGTCTGGTCCGGGGAAAATGACTTCAGGCATAAGTGCGTTTCTGCTCCGCTGTTGCCTTGGTTTCGATGGCCGCAGTCAATGGTTGACTAAAGTGCTCGGAAAACCTAGAACTATTCTAAATTGAGATACGGCGGGCCGTATTTCGGGTAACACCGGAGTTAAGGGTCCGAACTGAATACGTCAACCGTGGCAATGGACATTCCGGCATGAAACTCAGCACAAAAGGGCGATATGCGATGATTGCGCTGGTGGATTTGGCGCAGGAAGCCGGTGACGGCTTGGTTTCGCTTGGTGAAATATCGGTGAGACAGGATATTTCATTGGCTTATCTGGAGCAATTGTTTGTGAAATTGCGCCGTGCGGGAATCGTGGAATCAGTGCGCGGGCCGGGCGGTGGATACCGTCTTGCAAGCGATCCTCACGCGATCCGCGTTTCGGAAATCCTTGAAGCCGTCGATGAAACCATGGACGCGCTGGCCAAGGGTGCCGGGGCGCATGGGGCGTCTTGTGGCAGCCGGGCGCAATCGCTGTCGAATCGGTTTTGGGAAGGGCTGTCAGCTAATGTCTATGTTTTCCTGCATCAGGCACGGTTGAGTGATATTGTCAGCAATCAATTGGCACCCTGTCCGGCGGTTCCGACGCTGTTTGAAATGGTGGATGCGGAATGAGCGGACGGGTTTATTTAGACTGGAATGCCACAGCTCCGCTGAGGCCCGAGGCGCGCGACGCGATGGTTGCGGCGATGGATGCGGTTGGCAATCCGTCGAGCGTGCATGGCGAAGGTCGACAAGCGAGGGCAATAGTAGAGCGCGCACGGGCGCAGGTGGCGGCAGCATTTGGCGCGACAGCTGGAAATATTGTTTTCACATCTGGCGCCACCGAGGCCGCGGCACAGGCAATTGCGGAACGGGATCTGGCATGTTCAGGTATAGAGCACGACTGCGTGCATGTTTGGTGCAAGGAAACGCTGGAAACCGATGCCGCGGGCAGAGTCAAAACCAGCGATGGTTCACAGGCAGCCTTGCAATTCGCCAACGGTGAAACGGGAGTGATTCAGGATCTACCGTCGGCGTTGGCAGTTAGCGATTTCTCGCAGGGGTTCGGCAAAGTGCCCGTCGGGTTTGATTGGACGGGTGCGCAGATTGGATTGCTGACAGCGCACAAACTGGGTGGTCCCATCGGGATCGGCGCGGCTGTGCTGAAAGACGGGGTCGATTTGCCGGTGCGCAACAAAGGCGGCGGGCAGGAAATGGGTCGTCGTTCTGGTACCGAAAATGTAACTGGCATCGCAGGTTTTGGAGCCGCCGCAGAAGCATCGCAGCGGGATTTGGACAACGGTGTCTGGGAGCCAGTGGAACAGTTGCGCGATATGCTGGAGCAGAGATTGGCAGCAGAAGCGCCGACAGTGGTATTTGCCGGTCAGGCTGCGAAACGTTTGCCGAACACCAGCCATTTTGCGGTGACCGGTTGGAAAGGCGAAACCCAGGTGATGCAAATGGATCTGGCGGGATTTGCGATTTCGGCTGGCTCGGCGTGTTCGAGCGGAAAGGTCAAAACAAGCCGGGTATTGCGGGCAATGGGATTTGACGACATTTCGGCGGGTTCTGCGATCCGGGTGTCCATCGGGCCAACCACGACGGAGGCACAAGTGATGGCTTTTACGGATGCGTGGCTGGCGCAATACGCGAAGTTCAAGGCGCGGGCGGCGTAAGTTGCCCAACAAGAATTTCCCGCGGACGGGCGGGAACTGAATAAGGTGGAAAAGCACATGGCTGCTGTTGACGAACTACAGGTCAAAGAAGGCGTTGATCAGGACACCGTTGATACGGTGATATCGGTCGGCGGCAAGTATAAATACGGCTTTGAGACCGAAATCGAGATGGAATACGCCCCAAAGGGTGTGAACCCGGATATCGTGCGCCATATTTCCGGCAAAAACGAAGAACCGGAGTGGATGACCGACTGGCGGTTGGCCGCCTTTGCCCGCTGGGAAAAGATGATCGAACCCGACTGGGCGATGGTGAACTATCCGCGCATAGATTTTCAGGACATCTATTATTACGCGCAACCGAAATCCATGGCCGAAGCCAAGCCGAAGTCGATTGATGACGTCGATCCCAAACTGTTGGAAACCTACAAAAAACTCGGCATCCCGCTGAAGGAGCAGATGATCCTTGCCGGCGTCGAGGGTGCCGAGAATGCACCCGCTGACGGGCGCAAAGTTGCAGTGGATGCGGTGTTTGATTCCGTGTCGGTTGGAACAACTTTTCAGGAGGAGTTAATGCGGGCCGGGGTGATATTCTGCTCGATTTCGGAGGCGATCCGGGAGCATCCTGAACTTGTTAAGAAATACTTGGGCACCGTCGTGCCGCCATCGGATAATTTCTATGCAACGCTGAACACGGCGGTGTTTTCCGACGGCTCGTTTGTCTACGTTCCGCCCGGCGTACGCTGCCCGATGGAACTGAGCACCTATTTCCGTATCAACGCTGAAAACACCGGTCAGTTTGAACGCACACTGATCATCGCCGACAAAGGCAGTTATGTCAGCTATCTGGAAGGTTGCACGGCGCCAGCGCGTGATACCAACCAATTGCACGCGGCCGTTGTAGAGCTCATCGCGCTGGAAGACGCCGAAATCAAATATTCAACGGTGCAAAACTGGTATCCGGGTGACGAAAACGGTGTCGGTGGCATTTATAACTTCGTCACCAAACGTGCCGACTGCCGGGGTGACCGGGCAAAGGTGATGTGGACGCAGGTGGAAACCGGGTCTGCCATCACATGGAAATACCCAAGCTGCATCTTGCGCGGTGACGACAGCCAGGGCGAATTCTATTCCATCGCCATCGCCAACAACTTGCAGCAGGCCGACACCGGCACCAAGATGACCCATCTGGGCAAACGGACGAAGTCCCGAATTGTTTCAAAGGGAATCTCCGCCGGCAAGGCGCAGAACACTTATCGCGGTCGGGTTTTCATGCACCCTAAGGCGAAAAATTCGCGCAATTATACACAATGCGACAGCCTGCTGATCGGCAGTAAATGCGGGGCGCATACAGTGCCTTATATCGAGGTGAAGAACAATTCATCGCGAGTGGAACACGAAGCCACAACCTCCAAAGTGGATGACGATCAACTGTTTTATTGCCGCCAGCGCGGTATGGATGAAGAGGAAGCCGTGGCGCTGGTGGTGAACGGGTTCTGCAAAGAGGTGCTGCAGGCGCTGCCGATGGAGTTTGCGATGGAAGCGCAGCAGTTGGTGGCGATATCGCTGGAAGGGTCAGTTGGATAATGTCTGATCGCTACGCCGAAAAAGTTTCCAGAAACGCGCGCCGATCGGCAGGAAACGAAGCCATTTTGTTGTTTTGGGCTGTGGCGATTGTCATGTTTCTTGTGTCGTTCTATGCGATCTATAACTGGATACCGTTTGTGATTGGATTGAATGCATTTGGAATTAGTGCCGTTGTTGCCTTGATCTTTGGCACACTTGTTGCGAATCGCTATTACTATTGGGCCAGTAAGAAAATTCGGACTGCAATGGTTGAAAATAATGAACTCATGAAGGCAATCAAAGCCGAAAGAGAAACCGAAACCGAGAAACAAATCGACGTCATGCTGCGCGAGGCTTCTAATGTTCCGCGCGTTCCAAGGAAATAGAAATGCAATACTACAGCAACCTCCCGGACAACTACAAATACGGCCTTATCGTTTTCGCAGCGGTATTTTTTGTTGGCTGGTCCACAGGGATGGGCGGTTCCTGGCTGCCAAACCTGTTATTTTCGATGCTGATGGGATTGTTGGCCGGCTGGCTGTTTGGCTATGTCAAAAAACGGTTTGATCCGGATCAGGAATGAGTGCGCGCAAGCGGCAACTCCAAGTATTAAAAACACACGCAGAAAGAAGATGACGAATGCTGTCGATAAAGAACTTACAAGTCTCGCTTGAAGAAGAAGACAAACAAATCCTCAAGGGCGTCGATCTGGAGGTCAAAAACGGTGAAGTTCACGCCATCATGGGGCCGAACGGATCGGGAAAATCCACTTTGTCTTACGTGTTGTCCGGCAAAGGTGGTTATAAGGTAACCAGCGGCAGTGCCACTTTGGAGGGCGCTGATATTCTGGACATGGAGCCGGAAGAGCGCGCTGCGGCCGGTCTGTTCCTGGCGTTTCAATACCCGGTTGAAATTCCGGGAGTCGGCAACATGACGTTCCTGCGCACCGCCGTAAACGCACAACGCAAGGCACGGAATGAGCCAGAAGTGTCTGCTGCCGAATTTCTGAAAGAAATCCGCGCCAAAGCCAAAAGCCTGAAAATCGAGGCGGAAATGCTGAAGCGTCCGGTGAATGTTGGCTTCTCAGGAGGCGAGAAAAAACGCAATGAAATCCTGCAGATGGCGATGTTGGAGCCAAAAATGTGCATTCTGGATGAGACCGACAGTGGTCTTGATGTAGATGCGATGAAGCTGGTGGCTGAGGGTGTAAATGCGCTGCGCTCGGAAGACAGGTCGTTCCTGGTGATTACCCACTACCAACGGCTGCTGGACCATATCAAACCCGACGTGGTGCATATCATGGCCGATGGGCGGATCATCAAATCCGGCGGTCCGGAATTGGCGCTTGAAGTGGAAACCAACGGTTACACCGATTTATTGTCCGAGGTGGCTTGATGGCGATTGCGCAAGCAAAACATGATGCTGTGGAAGCGATGATCGCAGCATACGCCGTGCCGGTGCAGGGCAAATGGCTGTCTCAGGCCCGCTCTGCTGCTTTGGTTAGGCTGCGTGCAGCGGGCGCGCCCCACCGACGCGATGAATACTGGCGGTTTTCCAACCCGGAGTCTTTGGTGGTGCACCCGGCGCTGTCAGCGGCTTTATTTGTCAACGATGAGGAGCCGATGTTCGGAGACGTCGAGCGGCTGAAACTGGTGTTCCTTGATGGCGTTTTCGACGCGGCGCAATCAGACGACATGGCGCTGGAAGGGATTGAAATCGAACGACTGTCCAAAGCCGGGGATAAGGATATTCACTGGGCCAAAGACCTGTACGGCGTGCTGGAATCTAACGGCCAAACCCCTGTGAAACGGCCGCTGGCAGCGCTCAATACCGCGGTTGCGACAGATGGGCTTGTGATCCGGGTGACGGGCAAAGTGTCCAAACCGGTGGCAATTGATTATTTGCACGCAGATGAAACCTCGGACGTTGTGCTTCACCATGTGATTAAATTGGAACGCGGCGCGGATTTGACTTTGCTGGAGTGTGGTCCCGCAGCGGCACGTCTGAACAAAGTAGTGGAAGTTGAAATTGCCGACGGTGCGGCTTTTCACCATGTGCGCACTCAGGGCCGCGACCATGAACGCCGCGCCGCCACTCATATTTTCGCGCGTCTTGGAAACGAAAGCGGTTTCAAGTCGTTTACATTGTCTGCAAACGGTCGACTGACGCGCAATGAATGTGTGATCGAGTTAAACGGTGACGATTCCCACGCCACAGTTTCTGGTGCAGCGGTTGGGGACGGGGGCGAATTTGTGCATGACGACACTGTTTTCATTACCCATGACGCTGTGAATTGCGAGAGCCGCCAGGTGTTCAAAAAAGTACTGCGCAATGGTGCAACCGGCGTGTTTCAGGGCAAAATACTGGTACAGCCCGGGGCGCAGAAAACCGATGGGTATCAAATAAGCCAGGCGCTGTTGCTGGACGAAGACAGCAATTTTCTGGTCAAACCGGAACTTGAAATCTACGCAGACGATGTGGCTTGCTCACATGGCTCGACCTGCGGCGCAATCGACGAAACGGCGCTGTTTTATCTGACGTCGCGCGGCATTCGAAGGGCGCAGGCACAGGATATGCTGACGTTGGCGTTCCTGGGGGAAGCCATTGAAGAGATTGAGGATAACGACATCGCAGAAGACATCCGCAACCGCCTGGCAGCCTGGATGGAACGGCGGCACGGCTGATGTCGCTGGTTGATGACATATTTGGTGCATACCGCAGGCCCCGTCCGGTTTTGTTGTCGCATTTGCACTCGCTCGGCGAAGGCCGCATCCTGATCTTTGCGTTTCTGTTTGGATTTTTCACATTCCTGTCCCGGCTTCCAGAATTGTCGCTGGCTGCGCCGGAAACTCAGAGTGGTTACACCTTTGCCAACCAAGCCTTTATCGCCTTTGCGGGTGCGGTCTTTTGGATCCCGGTAGTTTTGTATCTGATCGCAGCATTAGCTCATATTATGGTGAAGCTTGTCGGTGGGCGGGCCAGTTGGCAGCAAGCCCGGCTGGCGCTGGTTTGGTCTGCTATGGTGACCTCGCCGCTGGTACTTATCGGCGGCGTTCTGAAAGTTTTCGCGCCATCTCAGGTGTTTTTGGTTGTCTCGGTAGCAACCGGTGTGGTTTTCCTTTGGCAATGGGTCGTATGCCTGCGTGTGGTCGAGTTTCCGCCGCAGGATGAGGAAGCCTAGGGCAGAAAGACAGGCAATCTGATGACTGATGAACAACAACGCGCAGAATCTCAGGACGAATTCGAAGCGGGCAGGGGCGTCTATTCACTCGAACGCGCTGGCCTGGGCGAGAGGGTGTTGGATGGTTGGCTTGATATGCGCGCATCAACTCGGCGTCTGTTGCGGGAACAGCCGAGTGAAGGCCGTCTGATATTCTATGTTTTGGCTTCTGACATGGTGTTTTTCATCTCTTGGTCGCTGAAAACAATGGTGGCACCGGCTGCAGGCACGGAACCGTTGATATCGACTGACAAAGTTGGCCTGTTGATGATTGGTGCACTGATGCTGCGTACGGCGGTGCTGTATGTATCTTCGCTGCTGGTTTTTCTGCTCGCGAAAACGGCTAATGGTTCCGGAACCTGGAAAGAAACCCGTGCCGGTGTTTTCTGGGGCGCTTTTGTATCCGCTCCCTTTGGTTTGCTGGCGGCAATTTTGTCTGTGGGTCTCGGCGCACTGTCGCCAGATTTGCAGGTGCTGCAAAACGACTGGGTGGCGCTGCCGGTCTATTGGCTCGGACTGATACCGTTTGTCTGGTTCATCTCCGCGGGTGTCGCCGAGGCCCACAAATTCCGCATGACATCGCCAACCTTCATGGTGATGTCGGTTGTGGCGCTTGGGCTGACAGTGGCCACAATGCTGTATGGGGTAAAGGACATGTTGGGATGACGCCACGCGACCTTATCCCCTGGGCGCTTCAATCTTTGGTTCATCCACGGATCGTATTGCGCCGAATTTTACAGCTCGAACTGTCGCGGCGGCAATTGTTCCAGCTGGCGGTGCTGCTGATTGTTCTCGACTTGATGCTGGCGCTGATTCTGGAGCTGGTATTGCCGTCGGCCAATCAAAGCGAAAGCCTATCGGGAAATCTGCTCGGCACCTTTGCGATGCTGTTTTTTATTCTGATTGTAGGTACTTGGCTGGTCTATTTTGCCGGTCGAATATTTCGCGGAGTCGGCAGTTTTGACGATTGTTTCAAAACCGTCCTTTGGATGAATTTTGTATTATTTCTGATCGAACCGATCTTGCCTCTGGCTCAGCTGCAATCGGATGCGCTGTTCGGGCTGGCCTTTCTGGCCTTGCTGATCATCGCGTTTATACAACTGACGGCTTATGTGATGGAGCTGCATCAGTTCAGCAATGTCTTTCTGGTCGTCCTTGGGATATTCGGGGCGCAATTTGCTTTTGGCATCGTTTTGATCACCGTCATGCCCCTGTTCGGGGTCGAGATATTGTTAGAGGCTCAATAAATGTATGACGTTGCAAAAATCCGTGCTGATTTCCCGATCCTGTCGCGTGAAGTAAACGGTAAACCTTTGGTATATCTGGATAATGGCGCATCAGCACAAAAACCGCAGGCGGTGATTGATGCCGTTAACACTGCTTATAGCAGCGAATATGCCAACGTGCATCGGGGCCTGCATTTCCTGTCCAATCTGGCGACCGAAAAATACGAGTCGGTGCGGGAAACAACCCGGCGGTTTTTGAGCGCTGAAACGGAAGAGCAAATCCTGTTCAATTCCGGTACCACCGAAGCGATCAATCTGGTCAGCTATGGTTGGGCCGCGCCGCGCTTGCAGGCCGGTGACGAGATTGTTCTTTCGGTGATGGAACACCACGCCAATATCGTGCCCTGGCACTTCTTGCGCGAACGTCAGGGGGTGGTACTGAAATGGGTTGAAACCGATGTGAACGGGGATCTGGATCCGCAGGCGGTGATAGATGCCATTGGGCCAAGAACAAATCTTGTCGCAATTACTCATATGTCCAACGTGTTGGGGACCGTCGTTGATGTGAAATCCATATGTAGTGCGGCTCATGCCAAAGGCGTGCCGGTATTGGTTGATGGCTCGCAGGCTGCCGTGCACATGCCAGTAAACGTTGCGGATATCGGCTGCGATTTCTACGCCATCACGGGACATAAACTCTACGGCCCCTCCGCCTCGGGTGCGCTTTATGTTCACTCCGACCGGCTTAAGGAAATGCGCCCGTTTATCGGCGGTGGCGACATGATCCGCGAAGTCCGCCGTGATGCTGTTTCGTACAACGACGCACCGCACAAATTTGAAGCCGGAACACCAGGCATCGTCCAGATCATTGGTATGGGCGCGGCCCTGGACTATGTGACGGGTGTTGGCATGGCAGATATCGCCGCCCATGAAAGAGATTTGCGTGACTATGCTCAAGAGCAACTCTCCGGGCTGAATTGGCTGAATATTCAGGGCAATTCCAAAACCAAAGGCGCGATTTTTTCGTTTACATTGGAGGGTGCGGCGCATCCGCATGATATTTCGACCGTGGTGGATCAGAAAGGCATCGCCGTTCGTGCCGGCCACCATTGCGCCCAGCCGTTGATGCAACATCTGGGTAAAACCGCCACCTGTCGCGCATCTTTTGGCATGTATAATACCAAGGACGAAGTGGATAAGCTGGTCGACGCCTTGCAGCTTTGCAATGAGCTGTTTGGCTAGGAGATTCTGCACTCAAATCGATCCGGTTTAGACCCCAATCGCGCGAAGCTCCAATCCTGCACCTGAAATCGCTCTTTATCCCAATGCCCGGCTGTGTTCTAACGTTAGCTAACGTAGTAACTTCGCAATCGGACGCTTATGGCCCGCAGACCCACTTTAAAAGACGTGGCCGAATTGGCACACGTCAGTGAAATGACCGCCAGCAGGGTGCTCAGAGGGTTGGGCGAGGCATCTGAAGCAACCAAAGACAGGGTAAAGGAAGCAGCGATAACTGTGGGATATGTACCAAACCGGATCGCAGGTTCGCTGTCTTCACGGTCGGTTAATCTGGTGGGTGTTGTGGTGCCCTCGATCAGCAGCTTCGTTTTTGCAGAAGTGATGACCGGAATATCCACGGTGCTGAAAGAAACAGCTTTGCAGCCTGTGTTTGGCGTTTCTGACTATGACTTGAACACCGAGGAAACTGTGATCCGCGAAATGCTCAGCTGGCAACCCAAAGGGTTGGTGGTGGCCGGCCTGGAGCATACGGACCTGGCCCGCAAAATGATGGCAAACGCTGGCATTCCGATTGTTGAAATCATGGATGTGGACGGCGAACCGGTGGATATCAACGTGGGTATTTCGCATCACCGGGCAGGGTTGGAGACGGGGCGTGAAATTCTCCGGCGGGGATATAAGAAACTGGGTTTTATCGGCACCAAAATGCCGCTGGATTTTCGCGCCGCCAAACGGTTTGAAGGGTTTCAGCAGGCGTTGGCGGAAGCCGGCGTTGAACTTGCAGACCAAGAGCTGATTTCCCGCGCCTCGTCGGTTTTGCGGGGCCGGGAGTTGACCGAAGAAATGTTAAGGCGTTCGCCCGATCTAGACGTGATTTATTATTCCTCGGACACGATGTCCTGTGGCGGGCTGATGCATTGCCTGATGAACGACATTTCGGTTCCGGACCAACTGGCATTGGCGGGGTTCAACGGC
This sequence comes from Amylibacter sp., assembly GCA_965237555.1. Lineage (GTDB taxonomy): Bacteria > Pseudomonadota > Alphaproteobacteria > Rhodobacterales > Rhodobacteraceae > Amylibacter. Next base: position 2,053,686 of record OZ250147.1, on the reverse strand, counting down.
CTCGATTTGCGCCATGGCATGCCGCTTCTCACCGCCACAATGAACGCCTATCGCTTTGAGATCGGCAAAAAGGCCGCGCAGCTTATTCTGGAGCATGAGACTCCTGATTACCGGCATGTGAAGACGGTGGTAGAGTTGAAGCCGGAGGTTGAGGTTGGCGATACGCTTTGAATTTCCTGCGCGAAACGCAGATTCCTAAGAGCCGCTGAACGCACAATCGCCAACGCAAGCTCCGGGGTTTGAAAATTTAGGTGACAATTCAGAATTGGTCGCTGCCTCAGCAACTGAATAATATCCCGAATTCAACCAGGTGCGTGTGTATTTGTAGTGCTGCACTTCTTCCCAACTCAGGCCTACGAAGCCTTCGATCTGGATTTGGGTGAAGACGCCGCAATCGGTCAGAAAGTCATGGTGGGTGTCAGCTCCTCGAGCGCCTCGCGCCTGGAATAAACCGCGAACCGGCGCTCGATTTCTTCTCTGGCTTATCAAAGAGAAGACCGCGGTCAGTTGACACGGGTTTGGTAAAGTGCTTTTCTCACGCTATTACTATTTTTATTACAAAAACATCTATTCAACCGGATTATCTTGGAATTGGCGACATCACTACATATTTTGGCTATTTTTCAGGTCGGTTTGTCAGTCGACCATTAAGGCGGAATCATAAACCGTTTCATTTCTAAGCCCTTTCAAGAGTTATCCCGCTGAGCGTTGTTTTTGAAACTTAACGCAATTTTAAGGGGGAACAATTATGCGCTTTTTGATTTTGGCTGCGACTAGCTTTGTGATCACTTCCGTTTCCGTTTTGGCGGAAGACAATAGTGTTCTTTATCCTAAGGAACCAAAAGAGTTTGACCGAAAAAACGGTGATACAAAACTAGGTGATGGTTGGTTGGACAAAAATGAACTCAAAGAATATGAGGACCACCTCAAAAAGGTTGTGGCCGGTACAAACGACATTGCAATAAAATTAGATGTGAGAGATTTGCAAAATGCGATTAAAAAAGAGAAAACCCGCTCTAAAAACCCAAACGTAATAGCAGTCGCCCGCTTGGCTGGATATCACGCCAAATCATTTGCCTGTAATCCTGTTGATAAAAGTGGATTTAGTAGGGAAGTCTACGTTGTAAAAGATATTATCGCGCTGCAAACGACAAACTGTCGAAAAAATCAGGCAGGAGTCGAAACCGCTAAATTTTCAGTGAAAAGAGACAGTGTTAAGAATTCGACTCAAGTTTCACTCAAAGGCGGTGTGGCCATTCCTTTGTACAAGAAATTTTATCCCAGCAAGGGAAGACGGAACGCAAAAGGTGCAGATCAGGTGAGTGGTTACAGGTTCCTCGCATTTGCCGAAGGAGACGGCGCACTGAACGCAAACGACGCCGACAGCGGCTACGCCAGAGCGGGGCTCAATTTCGAACTCAAAGGTTTCCACGGGCCGCTTGGAACCCAGGACTCAAACCATATTATCTCTGACATAGCGCTGTATTATCAAACCGATTTTGCACTGGAGGCTTCCGGGTATGGATTAACTGTCAGCGTTCTCCCGGTATTTACTGGGGTCAACCGCGACGAGCCCGAACCCAAATCGAAGGGTTATGCTGTTAATTTCGCACGAGAAGACGACAATAAACGAACGCGATATTTTACCGGACGATTTGTTTTAGATGGGTTTAGGATAAACGATGCTGGAAACACTGCTTTGACTGGGAACACGGACTATCTTTGGTTTGGTGGTGAAGTCGGGGGAACCTATGCAGCCAACGATTTGCCGAATCTGTTTCGGAACGGCTACAAACTTTCGTTGTCCGGTGCGTATTTCAGGGATGTTTTGTCAAACCGAGTGGCACGGCAGATCAGTGCCAGCGCAACGGCTTACTTGAACCCCGAAAAAAATAGCACCATTTCGCTGGAGTATGTACGTGGGCGAGGAAGGCAAACCTTTACGTACAAAGAAGAGGCGACGCTGTCATTTGGCCTGAAATTCTAGACAAGAAAGGCACCGGAAAATAGGGCGCCTTTCAAGTTCAACCTAACGTCGCTGGCAATGTCAACAGCTGTAATACATCCCAAATTCAACTGGGTGTGGGGTGTGCTCGTACTGTTGAACTTCTTCCCATTTCAGATCCATATAGCCTTCGATTTGGTCCTTGGTGAAGACGCCGCCTTCAGTCAGGAAGTCCATGTCTGCCTCCAACTCGCCCAGCGCCTCGCGCAGGGAACCGCAAACGGTGGGGATATCGGCCAGTTCTTCCGGTGGCAGATCGTACAGATCTTTGTCCTGGGCTTCGCCCGGGTCGATCTTGTTGCGGATACCGTCAAGGCCAGCCATCAGCAGAGCGGCGAAGCACAAGTAGGGGTTGGCTGCCGGATCGGGGAAACGAGCCTCGACGCGTTTGGCTTTCGGGCTTTCGGCCCAGGGGATACGCACACAACCGGAGCGGTTGCGGGCGGAATAGGCGCGCAGAACCGGGGCTTCAAAGCCGGGAATCAGGCGTTTGTAGCTGTTTGTCGCCGGGTTGGTAAAGGCGTTCAGCGCTTTGGCATGTTTCAGGAGGCCACCGATGAAATACAGCGCTTCCTGTGAAAGATCAGCGTATTTATCACCGGCAAAGATCGGCTTGCCATCCTTCCAGATCGACATGTTGACATGCATGCCGGTGCCGTTGTCGCCATAAATCGGTTTTGGCATGAAAGTCGCCGATTTGCCGTAAGCGTGCGCAACGTTGTGGATCACATATTTGTATTTTTGCAGCTCGTCAGCTTGTTTTGTCAGCGTGCCGAAAATCAGGCCTAGTTCGTGCTGACAGGACCCCACCTCGTGGTGGTGTTTGTCGACTTTCATGCCAATGTTTTTCATCGTGCTCAGCATTTCCGAGCGCAGGTCTTGTGACGCATCTGTCGGGTTCACCGGGAAATACCCGCCTTTGATCCCAGGCCGGTGGCCCATGTTGCCCATTTCGTATTGTGTGTCGGTGTTCCAGGAGGCGTCCGCAGCATCAACTTCGTATGATACCTTGTTGATCGAGTTGGAAAACCGCACGTCGTCGAACAGGAAGAACTCGGCTTCTGGTCCAAAATATGATGTATCGCCAATGCCGGAAGAGATCAGATAGGCTTCGGCCCGTTCTGCTGTGGAGCGGGGATCACGACCGTAGGATGCACCGGTGTCCGGTTCAACTACCGAACAGTGCACGCAAAGGGTTTTTTCGGCGTAGAACGGATCGACGTAGGCGGAATTTGTATCGGCGATCAGCTTCATGTCGCTTTCGTCGATGGATTTCCAGCCAGCAATCGAGGAGCCGTCAAACATGAAGCCTTCCTCGAAAAAGTCCTCGTCGACCACGTCAACGATAACGGTGACGTGCTGCAGCTTGCCACGCGGGTCGGTGAAGCGGATATCGACGTATTGGATGTCTTCATCCGCGATACGTTTCATGATGTCAGATGCACTCATTGTATTGTCCTCTTGAATGTCTGGGTTGTTTACAGGGCTTCCGGGCCTTCTTCGCCGGTCCGGATGCGGATTGCATGTTCGATGGTGGAGACAAAGATTTTGCCGTCACCGATTTTTTCTGTGCGGGCCGCGCCGATGATGGCTTCGATGGCTGCCTCAACCTGATCGTCGTTGAGCACCACTTCGATTTTAACCTTGGGCAGGAAATCGACGACGTATTCGGCGCCGCGGTACAGTTCGGTGTGGCCTTTCTGGCGGCCAAAACCTTTGGCCTCGATTACAGACAGCCCCTGAACACCAACTTCCTGCAAAGCCTCTTTCACTTCGTCGAGTTTGAAGGGTTTGATGATCGCTTCGATCTTTTTCATGGCGCAGGACTCCCGTAGGGCGGATTGAACTCTTGCGCAGGGTTCACCAGCTTTTTTGACGCTTGGCAATCGGGTGACTTTGGCGGGATACTGGAGCGGTGTCGAATCCTGCACTAGTGATTAAAAAATAGGCAATTTGCACAAGAATTAGACAGAGGTGAATCTGAACCATGACCGAACTCCTAACCGCGGCACAAATGCGGGCCATTGAACAAGCCGCGATTGACAGTGGTGATGTGACCGGCCTTGAGCTGATGGAGCGCGCGGGCAGGGGTGTAGTTGAGGCGATTTTCGAGGAATGGCCGGAGCTGGCGAAGACGTCGCACCGGGCAGTGGTGCTGTGCGGGCCGGGGAACAATGGCGGCGACGGGTTTGTGGTGGCGCGTTTGTTGTTTGACTGGGGCTGGGAGATTGAGGTGTTTTTGTATGGGGAGGCCGGGAAACTGCCACCGGATGCGCGGGTGAATTATGAGCGGTGGTTGGAGCGGGGGGGCGTGAGCTCAATAGCGGATGTACAAGTCCTGCCCCTGCCGGAGGGGCACTGCAATGTTGTTGTTGATGCCCTATTTGGCACCGGTTTGACCAGGCCCATGAAAAGCCTCGAGACGATTACCGAAGACTTGGTGGAGGCCTTTGACAACTACTTTGAATTTGAACATTATCCGAAAATCGTATCCGTCGATGTGCCAAGCGGTACGTGCTCAGATAGCGCGAGATTCCTGTTTGACAAAGACCGCATCTACCCGAGCGATTGCATTTTTGCAGATTTAACAGTGACATTTCACCGAGAGAAGCTGTGTCACCACCTTGACGCCGATTTCACTGAATGCGGTAAGATCAAGGTTGTCGATATTGGTTTGGAGCAACCTCAGGACGTAAATTTCGTGAGCCGCGTCGACTGCGTGGGGAATGCCATTCGAAAGACAGCATCGGACCACAAATACCACCACGGCCACGCTCTCATTCTCTCCGGCCCCGTTACACGCACCGGTGCGGCTCGTCTTGCTGCCCGTGGGGCTTTGCGCATTGGAGCAGGGCTGGTGACAGTTGGCGCCCCGGCTGACGCTCTGGCGGAACATGCGGCGCAGTTGAATGCGGTTATGCTTTGCGAGGTTGGGGAAGCGGCGGCGCTGGCCGAGGTGCTTCAGGACAACCGTATCAATGCGTTGTGTCTGGGGCCTGGGCTGGGGGTGGAGCGCGTGCGGGCTTTGGTAGTAGCAGCACTCGCTGTCCCGGCCCCTGAGCCGGGACATATTGGCAGTGAAGAGGGAGGCTCCGGATCAGGTCCGGGGCCGCGGCGAGGAATTGTCCTTGACGCCGACGCCCTCACCGCATTTGCCGGCAATCCCCAGCATCTCTTCGATATGCTTCACAAAAACTGCGTTCTCACCCCGCACGGCGGCGAATTCGCGCGGCTGTTTCCGGACATTGCGGAAAAACTCAACGCTCCTGCCACCAAAGGTCCGGCCTATTCCAAAGTCGACGCCACACGAGAGGCAGCCAAACGCACCGGTTGCGTTGTGCTCTACAAAGGCCCGGACACGGTGATCGCAGCCCCCGATGGCCGCTGTGCCATCAACTCGGCACTTTACGACCGCGCGGCCCCGTGGCTGGCGACTGCTGGCTCCGGCGACGTTCTGGCGGGCTTCATCACCGGCCTGCTGGCACGCGGCTTCGCGCCAATGCAAGCGGCGGAAACGGCGGCCTGGCTGCATGTGGAATGCGCGCTGAAATTCGGGCCGGGATTGATTGCTGAGGATTTGCCAGAGCAGTTGCCTGCGATTTTCAGGGATTTGGGGGTTTAATCTCGTCTTTGCCACCTCATTACCCGAACAGGTCGGGTAATGATGTGACTTGGATTTAGTGTGGTTTCAAATCTTCACCATTTCACCGGCAGTGGCTCAGCTGACAAAAAACCGGCCAGCGCGGCTGCGTCTTCCGCCACCATACGCTTAGCAATCACCCGCACGGTGTAGTACCCGTAACCCTTGCCGCCGCGAACAAAATTCCAGTCGCTGATCTGGCTTTCGTAGAACGTAATCGGGTCGCCGATTTTCATCCGCCCCAGATTGACCGGCTGGTTGGCCAGCCGCCCTCTGAGTTTGCCACTGGCCAGAACCGTCAAGTCCGAAACCCAGATATGTTCAAGAATTTCATCTCCCTGCAACGTGACTTTAACGCCAAATCCGCTGGTGTCCCGGGCGCCATCGGCGACGAAATTCAGAAACGCCGGCAGAGTGTCGCGGGCTTGTTCGATGGCTGCGGCCAGGTCTTTGTCATCTTCCTCAAAAATTACCACCGGGTCGCCGGCAAAGGCTTGTGTGGCCAGAAAAACACCTGCGATCAGGGACAGGAATGCGCGGTACATTGGATACTCCTCAACTTGTTACGTGTTTTTTGACAAACTTGCCCAAAATGCCGGTTATCTCAAGTTTTCAGGTGTTAATTGATTAACGCCGTCGCGCGGGTGTCCAGGAAATTTCCTCTCGCCAAGGGGGGAAAGCTTTGCTAGAAAAGCGCCGGAATTAAAGGGCAGTCCGACGTGGCTGCCTATTGGTTTTAGCGGATGTGGCGGAATTGGTAGACGCACTTGGTTTAGGTCCAAGCGCCGCAAGGCGTGGGGGTTCGAGTCCCTTCATCCGCACCAATATTTCGTGTAATCTTTTGTTTTAGAATAACTAAATAAATAATCGATTTTCCAGACCCCCGTATAGTCCACCCACAGGAATTTGCTGCCTTTCGGTGTTGGATAGGGCCGACAGTCCGCTAAAACCGGAATTTGACATCTTGTGTGACTGTGGTTTGTTACTTGTTGGACATTGTCACATTTGTGACACATGCTATCATATTGATATTGCAAATAATTAATACAGTATGAAACTAAAAAAAGTTGAAGCTATCAAAAGGGTCGTGGAAAACAATGATGGACAAGCGACTCTTCAGGAAATCTATGCCAATGCTAAGAAATACAAAAAGGACGTAGAAACGGCGGCGGATTGGAAAGCCGGATTTCGTGGTGTGTTGTATCGTGACGTGCGCAATGGCAAGACTTTCAAGAAAATCCATGAAGCAACTTATGGCCTAATGTAGCGAGCAAAACACGAGACAGCTAAATCAATTGCTGCAGTGCAGAAGAAGTCGGCTAAGAGCCCATGTTACCGATTGCTGCTGTGCAGTATTTTGCAACGAAGGGCGGGAAGCGGGCTTTCGCTGCGGTGCGGAAATTTCGGTATTGCAGGCGAAAACCGGACATTCGCTGCGTCGCAGATTTTTAGTGGCCTGAAGCGGATAAAGTATTTCATGTATGTTTGGTTATCTGCGCCTGCCAAAACAACAACGGGTCACAGAAAACGCCAATTTCAACCCCTTCATTAATGACCTGACCAACAAATCAAAAGAACTTCTATTTAATCTTGGAATGTCCAAGCCCACAATCCGACCGACCGGTCGCTGGGTCCACAGGTACATGACATCCTGTATAACCAGTTCTTTCGACATTATGGCGACGCGTAACGGCGTTCGATACATTCCCGGCCACAAAATTCTTGCCATTAAAAATGTAAGTCTTGCCATCCAGATAGGCAGGAGCAAACTGATCCCCGATCAGCTCTTTGCTCTTGATTACGGCGGCAGTTACTGTGCTTTCGCATTGGAAGTGGATCGTGGCACCGAGCCGAAGACCACGAAAGCTTTCCGCAAAAGTTATTCGGGGTCAATTGAACTGTACCGCTGCATGATTGAAGGCCAGCTTTACAAACAGCACTATGATCTGAATGCCAACCTGTTGGTGCTCTGGGTGTTTTCCAGCCGGAGTAATCAGGCACGGTTTCTGGAAATGGTTGGTGAAGTCGGCGGAAATGCCGTGAAGTCGATATTTACGCAGACGGTGGATTGGTTTCACGAATCATGGCTTCCGCCAAGTCTGTACTCTGATCTGTATACCGCAGAATGGATGGGCTCCAGAAGATGTCTTCTCAGGTTGAGCTTTGTGTAATCGCTTCTGTCAAAAAGGACGGATTCCGGAATTTGGCTGCGATGCAGCGGGTTTACTCAATTGGACAGAGCGTCGACTTTCACTATGGCATGAAATAGCTTACGTATTGGCTCACTGTTCAAAGGTGCTGCTGTCGCCTGCCTGACAAACAAAAGAATAGGCGTGACCAGTTTCTGGGCCACGCCTACTTGTTTGGAGGTAGAGCTTTCGACAAGGGCGTTACTTCCCAAATCGATTGAATGTCACGCCTTCATACTACGTTGTGAACATGGAGAGGTAGCGGACATGCGGATCGTGATCTCGTTGTCATCTGAGCGTACGAGGACGAAACCCGTCACTGCGCTACATCACGCTTCTGCGCGAGAGCGCTCGGGCACACAGACTGCCCGAAAGCGGGATCGAAAAACTGAATGCTGTGAGGGCCGCACAATGACGAAGCCGCGCGAAAATGTTTAAGTCGGCACTTCAAATGTTGGCACTACCGGTGCTGGTTTCTGTCGGGATTGGCCTATCTGAAAACGCGGCGGCCGAAGCTTGCCTCGATTTACGTTTTGATTCCAACTGGATAGAGCATGACTTCCAGCGGAAAGAGTCAAATGACTACGAAATGTCAGGCTCCCAACTATTTGTGACATCGAATGGTACGGCATCTTTGATATTTCGCGCTGTTCCGAAGTCTGAGTGGAATGCCCGCAGCGCGAAATGGAGTTGGTCGGTTTCGCAATCTGTCATTGCGACCGACTTAACACAAAAGGGTGCGGATGATCGAAATCTGGCGATCTACTTTATTTTTACCAACACGGCAACGGCGGAAAGTCTGACGGCAATCTCGGCCAATCTGTTGTTGAAGAACAAAAAATCGCGGGTTCTGGGCTATGTATGGGGCGGGTCCCACGCTCGAGGAACCGTTTTGCCGAGCCCATACGATACTCAAAGACTTAAAATGATCATACGTCAAGCGGCAGGCACCGGAGAAGCCGGCGAAAATGTCGATCTCGTCGCCGACTTCAAAAAGGTGTTTGGGGAAAGCCCGGACGTACTAGTGGGCATAGGTGTATTCGCCGATAGCGATGCCACTGACGGTAACATTGCAGCGGTCGTTGAAATGTTATCAGTTTGTTAGAAGGTCCGCTTACCATATTGACCGTTTTTGCTTTTCCGGGATTGCTGATGGCGTGGGTGGCCCCCTCCAACGGCATTCCGCCGTGCCAGGGTGGTTTTGAAGGCCGCAAATTTGATCAGGAGGAAACACCCATGACTGAAGTTAGAATTATTGGGATTGAATTGGCTAGACGCAGGCAATTCCCTCGGAAAGTCCGAAAACGGAATAAAGCAGATATGTTTTTGGAATTAAGTTTGGTGGAACTTGACTTGGAAACCATAATTCGTGGAGGTGAAGCGTGGGCGATCGACTTATCCCGACTCCAACCGAGCGTCTAATTGGCGAAATGTGCCAATACAGATATCAAGACGCCATTCGAATACGGAATGTCTACGGGTCACTTCTTTGGGAAGCCGGTGAATTGAAACCGCACTGAAACCCTACTTGTAAAAGCGTCGTTTCAGATTCCCGCAAGTTGTCAGACCTTGGTCCGATGAAAAATGACCAACGACCTCCTAAAATTACTCCATCAATCACAGCCAATTGGAAGGACGGAGGAAAATGGAAAGTAAGCTGAAAACCAAAGTAGATGGGAATCGTCGTCGTATGCTGAAACGGGTCGGTTTGACTATGGCCGCCGTTTACACGGCCCCCGCTTTCACAACTCTGAGTATGGCCCATGCCTCAAACGGCGGCACCGGTGGCACAGGTGGAACTGGCGGCACAGGTGGTACTGGCGGCACAGGTGGCACCGGTGGTACTGGTGGCACAGGTGGTACTGGTGGCACAGGCGGAACGGGTGGTAGCGGTCCTACCGGCGGAACGGGTGGTAGCGGTCCTACCGGCGGCTCAGATCCAAGCGGCGGAACGGGTGCAACCGGAGGCACTGGTGGAAGTGGACCGAGTGTGCCTGAAAGATAGGCTAATGGGCGCCGCAAGGCCCATCACCCCCAAGGGGAGGCATTGTTCAACAATTTCCAGAAATGTCGATTGTTGGACAACCGCCGTTTGGTACGATAGGCGCTAGGGCTCCCGCAAACACGAGACAGTATCGAGCCACTGGACGACATCAAGGCTATGATTCAGAAAACTCTGGTAAAGTTTGCAGGGACCGACGGTCCGGTCGATTTGACAGGATGCGCCGGCGTTCTGACCCACATCCCCGCAATTTTTCAACGCTGGCCCTTCGCCCAGTTTGACGGCGATGAATGCACCGCCGACCCTGTTCTGCTGATTAACAATAGGGGTAGAAACTACCGCATTTCCTCGCCGCTTAATGACAAGATACAGGACTTGGCCGATCCACTGAATGTGGCCTGTTCGTTGGTCGCAGAGCTGGCCTGGGCGCGATTGCGCCATCAGCCGGAGTATTTATGCTTCCACGGCGCAGCTGTTGAATTCAACGGGGCGCTGGTTCTGTTTCCCAACCGCAGAAGGGCGGGCAAAAGCACTCTGACGGCCTGTCTTGCTGCCCTTGGCTACCGCGTGTTTACAGATGACTACCTGCCGCTGGATCTGGATGAAACCTGTGGGTTCATTGGCATCGCAAACGGGGCAGCCCCGCGCTTGCGCCTGCCGGTGCCAGATGAATTCAGCACCGGGGTTAAGACCTATTTCAATGCCTGTGCAGGCCCGCAAAACAAGCAGTACTTATATCTGCACCTGGCAGACGATCTGCTGGCTCCACATGGCACGCGGGCGCCGATTTCGACCGTTGTCCTACTCGACCGCGTCGAGGATGCGGCCCCTGAATTGATCAACACGCAACCAACGGATGTCCTGCGTCGTCTAATCAAGCAGAATTTTTCGCGCAGCATGAACCCGGCGCGGATATTGGAAATGCTCGGGGTTCTTGTATCCAACACCAGCTTGAAAACGCTTCGCTATTCAAACGCGGAACAGGCCGCGGCGTTACTGGGTCAGACGTTGAGGTATGCCCCTGTCACTCCACCGAGCCTGAAAGAACTTAAGCGTCAGCCCGGAATTCTGAGTGACAGCCTTGTCAATATCCAAGACACAATCAACGAATGCCGGTCGGATTGCGCCTATGTCCAGTCAGACTTCGTTGTGGCGCTTGATTATGACAACGCCTGTTTTCTGGCCTCGTCGCACGGCGCGCGCATCCACTATCTCAACCAGATGGCAAAGGCGGTCTGGACGATGCTGAAAACCCCTGTAACGCCCGCTAAAATTGTTGCTGTTTTCCAGAATGCGTTTCCCGATCAGCAGCCCGAAACTGTCAAGGCGGATGTCACAAAAACAGTATCGGGTTTTCTACGCCACGGTTTACTCAAAACCCATGACGACCTGTCAAATATCCGTGATGCGAATTAACCGAATGCGCGTGTTAAGTGTTGTGGGTGAACATTTGGTGGCCAAATCCATGGCAAGACTTGCGCAACTTCCGGTTATGCTCCCGAAAATGCCCGCGACAGCGAAAGGCATCTGGCTCGATCGGGTAGGCGGTATTGATGCGGATACAGACGACTATTTGCACCTGGCCTCGCTCCTATATTTGGTCACTGAACACATAATCCTGCGCCAAAAAGTAGATTACAAAAGATGTCTCGTGAATGCGGTCATATCTTCAGTTGTCGCGTTACTCCGCGATGCCCGGACGGAAAAGGAGATTAGACTCGCTGGTCTAGGTACTGGATTTTGACGCAGGCTGACAAAGATCAAGTTTCAGACTTTGGTCTATTTTCTGCCCCCACCAGAAAGAGTAACAAAGAACAAAACGGGTAGACCATGTCGATTAGAGGAATTCGTTGGACGCAGCTTACTTTGCCCGGGCAGTTTTTGTTGGCGGGTGCCGTTGTTATGGCTATCGCGATGCTTGTTGTCGGCAGCTGGGTCTCGTCACGCATCGAAACTGCAGTTGTGCAAAATTCCGCAAACTCTGCCGCTCAGTATGTCGAGAGTTTTATTTCGCCAATCGGCCAGGAGCTGGCCTATTCGCAGCAGTTGTCCGAAAAGGCAAAACGCGCCCTAATAGAAATATTTGATGAGACGCCCCTTGGCGACCGAATTGTTTCTTACAAGATTTGGATGCCAGGCGGCGTGATTGTTCACGCGTCAAATTCAGAAATCGTCGGCCAGAAATTCGAGCCAAGCAAGGATTTGAAAATAGCTTGGACCGGGGAGGTTTCCGCTTCGTATGAGAGTTTGGATGAGGCGGAAAATGTTGAAGAGGCTTTGTTGGGGATACCGCTTCTCGAATTCTACATGCCGATCCGCGAGGACTGGACCGGTGAAATCATAGCCGTGGCGGAATTCTATGAGGTGGCGGAAGAGCTGGCGCACGACCTGTCAAGCGCGCGGTGGACCAGTTGGCTGGTTGTCGGCGCGACCTTCCTGACCAGCGGAATGTTACTGTTTGGGATTGTTCAAGCTGGGGGTCATAAAATCAGACAGCAAAGTGACCAGCTACAAGCGCAATTGGAAATGACCCGCGGTATATCTAAACAAAATGCCGATTTGCGCCGCCGGGCAGTTACGGCCTCCGCAAGGGCAACTTCAAAAATCGAAAAGACTCTGCGTCAGCTTGGCTCAGATCTGCATGATGGTCCGGCGCAGTACTTGTCGCTTGCAGCGCTTAGAATGGATAGCGTGATTCCCGATAGCGATAGCGGTCGGGACGCCGCCAATGAAATTCGGCACTCCCTAAACGTGGCAATGAGTGAAATCCGGATACTTTCGCAGGGCTTGGCTTTGCCGGACCTGGACGCCCAAAAGATCGATATGGTTATCCGCCAAGCCACCGAAAGTCACCGGAGGCGAACGCATTCAAATATCTCGCTGACCATAAAGGGTGATCTGGCTCCTGAGTTGGGTTATGCCCAGAAGTTGTGTGTTTTTCGCTTCCTTCAAGAGGCACTCTCGAATGCTTCACGCCACGCTCCAGATGCAGCAATTAGTGTAAGCTGTAAAATTCGATCAAAGGAAATAACTGTTTCAGTTCACGATAATGGACCGGGATTTGATCCCACAGAGGCGCTCAATTTTCACGCTGAAGGGGGGGAAGGGGCTGATTGGCCTCAAAGACAGAGCCGAGAGCATTGGCGGCAACCTGCAAATAAGCAGCAATACCCAACAAGGCACAATCCTGGAATTGTCCCTGCCGCTGCGAGAGGAATGGTCAGAGTGAAGGCGCGCATAGTAATCGCGGACGATCATCCGATTTTTCGGGATGGGCTTGCGCTGAGTCTGGAAGAGACCAGCGAATTCGACGTGGTTGGGATGGGCGCGTCAGCGCAGGAGGCTGTTGATCTGGTAATGCAGCACTCGCCCGATCTGGTGTTGCTAGATTTGTCGATGCCGGGCGGTGGCATTGCGGCGGTGTCAAAAATTGCTGCGATGGATAACCCCCCGCGCATTGCAATGTTGACTGTATCTGAAGATGACAATGACGTGGCGGACGCGCTGTCTGCGGGTGCCATCGGTTATGTGCTCAAGGGTGTGTCTGCCTCCGAGCTGCGACGCATTCTGAGCCAGATCGCAACAGGTCAGACCCATGTCACCCCATCGCTTGCCGCGCACGTCCTAAGTGTTTTGAAGCGGAAAAAACCGGCAGGCCACAACCCGATAGACGACCTTTCAAAACGTGAGGAAGATATATTGAGGCGTGTGGCGAAAGGATTGAGCAACAAGGAGGTTGCGTCTGAATTGGGTATTCAGGAAAAAACCGTGAAGCACTATATGACCACAATCATGGGTAAGTTGCATGCCCGAAACCGAGTCGAAGCGGCTCTGATTGGGCATGAGGCCTGGGTGGAGCGTTGAACTACCAGTTATTTCCGTATCCCAGAGCTAACCGCATTTTGGATGCGAAAACCCACCGTCAGCGTTGGCTCGGTGGTGACAACGGATGGTTCAAATCATGCTGTTTTGTTCCAATAGCCTTGCTGGATCCAGACCCGGGTCTTATTTCTGCATAACGTTCCGCCTACGCTTGCGGTCTGCCGAAGTCGCCGATCTTGCCACAACTGTGCGCTCAAATTGATCTCGGAGTTTATAGGTGTCGTTGTTGATTTAATCGGACTTATGTCCGTTGCTTCGTCGTTCTTAGGACTGAAATGCTGCACTGTGGGTCAAGGTCTGTTTTGCGGAAGCTGCATTGCAGCAACCGGCACCTGCTCGAACGGCAGGAATGGGCCGAGAGCGACGATCAAGCGTTTATCGTTTTACAAAGATGCCGCAATGCGGAGATCGGTAGCAATGAGCCCAAGCTACCACATGCTGCGCTGCTCTCGAACTACTGCAATGCGCGGCGAAACTGGACATACCCGTTAGGCTGAACGGCCCTTTGCGGACGTTAGCGCTGTACACCCGCCGCTGCGTTGCGGCAGAGTAATACAAACGGAGGTGTCACTTGTTTCGTCGTCAACAACGAACCTTTTTTCGGCCAGGATCGGTTCGACCAAATTGTGTGGAGACTCGGCTGCACATTCTGATAATGCGGCTCCCTATAGGACGCTTGAGATGATTATCAAACACCCTGAAACCGTTGACGAAGTTGTGCAGGCGGGCCTGTGCATTGGATGTGGCCTATGCGAGGCCATTGCACCTGCAAGATGGAAAATGGCAGTTACCGAAGCCGGGCGGTTGCGCCCAGCCTGTATCGGGCCTGGTACCGACGAGGAAATTTTGCAGGCCTGTCCAGGCGCGATTGTACGACCGACGTGCGAAGCCGCCCCACAAACAGATGCGATCTGGGGCGGCTTTCACAGAATGCAGGAGGCCTGGGCTGGAAATCCCGATGTGCGGCACCGGGCGTCCACGGGCGGCGCTTTGACGGCGCTTGGAACCGCCCTTCTGGCCAGCGGCAAGGCCAAGTTTATTCTGCATTGTGCTGCAGATCCAGATGCCCCCATGCGCACGCGATGGTGCATCAGTGAGACAGCGGAGCAATTGGTAGCGCGGGCCGGTTCTCGTTATGGCCCCTCCGACACTCTGGCCGGCCTCACGGCAGCGGTCCAGCGCGATAAGCCGTTTGCAGTAATTGCAAAGCCTTGTGATGCCGGGGCAGTACGCGAACGGGCAAAGGCAGATCCGATCTTGGCGCGGAATTTGGTGGCAGTTCTGGCTATGGTCTGCGGGGGTGCGTCTGATCTTGGCAAGAGCAAATCAGTGCTGGCTGAATTTGATCTTCAGGAGGAAGATCTGACCCTGTTTCGCTATCGCGGTTACGGCAACCCTGGGCTCACCCAAGTCGAAACTGCAACATCTGTCTTTCAAAAATCCTATCTGGAAATGTGGGCTGATGAATCCGGCTGGCGCATTCAGACACGATGCAAAATATGCCCTGACGCTTTAGGCGAAGCCGCCGATATTGCTGCAGCCGATATTTGGGAACATGGCGTTCCAACAGGAGAAGACGAAGGGATAAACGGTATCATCACACGTACTTCGGTGGGTGAAGAATTGTATCATGACGCGCTTCAATACGGCACGCTGTGCGCCGGAGCGCAACTCACGCCGCGGCTATTCGATGATTTTCAACCCCATCAAGTCAGAAAGAAGCAAGCGCTTGCGTCGCGCCTGCGAGGTATGGTGGCAGCGGGGTCGCCCATTTACCGGCATGAAGCTCTTCGAGTAGATGAACTCGATATGCACGATATGGAACAGGAAGATGGCACAATGAGGCGAGTGCTGGATGGGCGGTTTAAGGAAGATTGATAAGTGGCCATGAAAGGATGCCGCCCGAATGTCCAGTTATCTAAAAATTTCCAGTTATCTAAAGTAGTAACCACAATATATTTGCATTGAAGGAGTGTCGGTGCAAAGCAGTTCGTATTGCACCGAGCAGCGGCATAACGCGCAGAGAATGCTGCAGTGCGAGGATCGGCGGCTTCGAGCCCAAACTACCGCTTGCTGCAATGCAGCCAACGACCGTTTTGGAAGTCGGCGAAACGAGTTAAGCGTCTTGCAAGTGTTTACAATGGTATTATCAGAAAGCCTATCTAGCCGCAGCCGTTGTGTCGCCGCCACATATCAGGATCATGCCCGTCAGGGGCACTTGCACCAGGATCATCTGCGTATCCGCGTGCCGCAGCGTACTGTTTGATTTGCTCCGTCGTTAGCAGATCAGGCGTCAAAAGGTGTCGCGAGAGATGGATGAAACGTAATTCAGAGCGGACTGCGGCGGTGGCTTCTACGAGTTGGCGTAGGCGCTCGTGCTCCAAATCAGGGGCCTCGAATGCCGCGCTTAGTTCGGCCTCGGCTTCGATCAGTCGTTCACCGACAATTATGGCTTCAGCACGCATGTTTTCATAAATTGCTTCGATTTCAGAAACTTGCTGAACAGATAAGCTGAGTTCTGCTTGAAGCTCCAACAAATGGGCCGGACCCGGTCGACCACTGAGTTCCGCTGGAAGCGCCAAACCCCATCCTCCACCTCGACGCAGCTCCGTGATGTCTTGTTCCGACAGGCTTTTGACTTCACGATTCTGAAAGCCCGCATAAGGTGCAGAATTTGCGGGTTGTGAATGATCCTGTGCGAAAGCCCCGCTGAGCGAAACGGCGAAGGCAATAGTTGGTAACATGGCTTTTCCCATCATGAGTACTCACAATTCTCTTTTGGTCATGCAGACAGTAGCATCGCAACCCATCCCGGAATACGATCTCTATCATGTCGAGCATGTTTAAATCACTATTTGACGGGGCTCTCTCTATCGAGATCGATCAGGGTGAAGTCCTGTTTCGCGCTCGCGATAACATAATATCTATGTACCAAGTGGTTGAGGGACGGGTTGAATTGGTCCGATATGCGAAATCAGGTTCACGGCTAATCTTGCAGGTGGTTTCAGGCGGGCAAGTCGTGGCAGAAGCTTCGGCCTATTGCGACTATTATCATTGCGATGGATTAGCTGCCGAGGTATCGAAAGTTCGCTCAATTCCGGTTCCTGTTTTTCGGGAGCGGCTGGATCAAGATGCGGGTTTATCGCGTGCCTGGGCGGAGTACTTGGCTTATGCGTCACAAGCCGCACGAATGAGCGCGGAGATTAGATCGCTGAGAACTGTGGCCGACAGATTGGACGCCTGGTGTGGAGAGGGGAGGTCTTTACCACCCAAGGGACAATGGCATGATTTGGCTGATGTCCTCAGCGTTAGTCGCGAAGCACTCTACAGGGAACTCGCTAGGCGGCGTTCGTGAAGACGGCAGAGACATTTTGGGTGCCCGAAAATAATTCATTCCGTAACAAATCAAAACTGTCCCGTATTTTCGTTTTTCGAAAGCCGACATTCATCCAACGGCAACAAAGTCCGCAGAGTTGCCATTGCCTGCCATGAGATTGCTGCAGTGCAATGAATGTCCGCAATGCGAAAGCTGCGCTGCAGCATCGAAGCTTGCGTCGAACGGCAGGAATGGGCCGTTCTCGACCGCTAGCCTAACACCTAAATATGAAGATGCTGCAACGCGAAAAATGTCTGCAAGGAGCCCTTTCATACCATCTAAGTCACATGGAGATCACTAGCTCTAAAGTTCGAGTTTGGCTCAGGTTTCACTGTTTCGTGAACAATTCTTCGTTTCATATATTATCTACCTGTCGTAAGGTAGATTCGCATTCAATAGTGAAAGGATATACAATGAACTCCTCCAAGCTCTTAAAACTCAAATCAGTTATCAGCATCGCACTCACAATTGGCTCTCAGGCCATTGGCGGGGAGAATGACGCAGACAATTCGACCAGAACACCAGTCAACCAGTTGCAATGGATTGAAACGCCGTTCGGCCCGCTCGCCTCCCCTGTCAGAGGCAATTTCGCCGAAGGGCAGCACATCACTTACATCAAATTCGGGGCTGGGATGAAGACACCGGTGCATACGCACTCGCATGATTACACGGGCATCGTTGTGTCAGGTGTCACGCGACATTTCGTTCCGGGTAAACCCGAAACAGAGGTCGAACTGCCCGCAGGGTCGCACTGGTTCATTCCAGCTGAATTGCCGCATGTCAGTGAGTGCTTAGCGGGCGAAGACTGTGTGATGGCGCTGTTCCAGAATGAGAACTTCGACTTCAAACCGACCAACTGATCCCAAAATATGAGGTAACCAAGATGAAAACTCAAATCTACTCTGCGATGAGCACTATCTTTTTGCTGATTCCAGGTGTTGCAGCCGCTGAGCAAACATCGGACGCGATGTTTTTCGCCATCTATGATCAAGTGAACCAAGCAGATATCGAGATCGCCCGTTTGGGGGTGATCTCGGGGAGCTCTATCGAGGTCCGGACGATTGCCGCGACGATCCTCCAAGACCACGCTGCAGTGCAACAGATGGCAAGAGACATCGCTGCAGATGCTGGTATCAAATACGTTTTGCCAGCAGATGAAGGAATGGCCAAAGATCACAAAGCGACGATTGCAAAGCTATCTGCATTAAGCGGGGCGTCATTTGATGAGGCCTATCTAGCGCATGAAGTTCCATTCCACCGCAATGCGTCGATTGCTGTTCGCGACAGTCTCGTTCCGAGAGTCGAGAACGCTGAGTTCAGAGCACATCTTGAAGCTGTCCTGCCGCATTTTCAGAATCACCTGAATTTGTCCATCGAAGCGGCTGCCAAACTTGGCTATGAAGTGGACTAACAAATTGCGGCACCGGTGTTTACTGGTGTCGCAAAGTTCCTCTAAACTGGGGAGGCCAACGGAAGGTCAACGTAGTAGTGACAACAGCAAACCGCATTCTTGATGCCGCTGAAGATTTGATTCAGGATCGCGGATACTTTGGCCTCAGCTTTGCCGATATCGCCCAAAGAGTCGGGATCAAGAAAGCAAGCATCTACTATCATTTTCCGGCAAAGGCTGATCTTGGAAAAGCTGTAGTTACGCGGTATCGCGAACGTATGTCGCAATCCCGCGAGGCTTTGCAGGCGAACGAAAAATCCGATGCGTGGGAGGCCCTCAGCAGCTATCTTGAGCCGATCATAAGGCTAGCGCAAACGCCTTCATCTGCCTGCCTGTGCGGCGTTCTAGGTGGTGAATTCATGGCGCTTCCCGATGAGATGAAATCCGAAGTTTCTGCGTTCTTCGGTGATCACATCGCAGTTTTGACTAACATCCTGAGCGTTGGGTTGGCGACGGGTGAATTCAAATTTGCAACGAGCCCAGCCGTGATGGCGAAGATTGCCTTTAGCGTGGTCGAAGGCAGTATGCTCATCAAACGAACGCAAAACGACCTCATGTTTTTTGACGAGGTTCTCGATGGCCTTTTAGTGGTTCTTGGCAGAAAAGAATCGCAATAACGGCTATGGGCAGTAGCCAGATTAGGGTGGGATTGATTAATTGCGTTTGCGTTCCATACCTGTTGTTCATTCGATGAAAACCTACCCAAGGCATGGACTCTACAAGTTGCATGCCTATCTCCCGCGGGTATTCGAACGGCGGCTTCGTCCGCATTGTTGCCAGTGCCCGGCCAGAAATGGATGAGCGGCACTGGTGGCGTTCGAAAGAGTGAGCGTTCACAGATCAACAAATTGATGTTATCGTCTTTCCTCATTAGTCAAAATAAATTGGATGTTAGCTGATGCCATTAGACGAAATCATTATTCCCGATGCCACGACAGTGTTCACTTATGATGGGTCTGGCTTTGACGCCAACCAAGTGCGATATCCGACAATGCTGGAGGTGGATGGTACATTTTACCTCTACTGCGCAGGCCTAGGGTCAGGGAATAATCATAGCATTGGTCTCGCGACTTCAACCGACGGCATCAATTTCACCAGAGTTTCAGATGACCCTGTAATTTCCCGCTTTGACGCTCCCGACTGGGCGTCGTTTCGCATCGTGCCAAGAACCGTCTTATTCGAAGACGGTATATATAAGATGTGGTTTTGGGGAAATGACTCGAATTTGTTTACTGACTCCACCAACACGCACGGCTTTGGGTACGCAACTTCCACGGACGGCATTAACTGGGACGTCCTTGAAGACCCAATTAGGGTGCAAGATGGAGCCAATGAAGGCGCGCGTCTTATTGAAGTTGTTACGCTGGGCGATCAATACATCGCCTATTATTTCGACTTAAATTCCGATGGAAATCATGTACATATGCGAGCCGTATCAGACGACGGCATCAATTTCACAGATGATCAGGTGGTAGATGTTGAAGGCGTAAACGAGCTACGCGCCGTAACAACCGTAGGGGATCAGATTGTTGGTTTGTTTTCAAGTGGCACAGAGGGTTATATCGCATTCTCTGACGACGGTGTTAACTTCACAATAACTCAAACTATCTCCCTTCCTTTAGGATTTACTGCTCACGAATTCACAATTGACGAAAATGGCATCAACATTGTTGGTGACTTTATTGACTCACCGGGAAATGTCATCGTTCAGACAGTGACAGTAGAGTTTGATTTCGGTTTAAACGAAGCGCCTGTGGCGGTCGCTGATGCAGTTATCGTTCTTGAGGACGGCACGACACTAAATCTCTGGGATCAACTGCTTTCAAATGATAGTGACGCAGACGGTGACACACTGGCCATCTCATCTGTTAACACTACTGGCACATTGGGGGCGGTCGATTTTGACGGTGGTACGCAATCCTTGATTTTTGTCGCTGATGATCCTGTTTTCGACGCGCTGGAGCCAGGTGAATCATTTTTAACTTCGTTTGAATACACAATTTCAGATGGCAATGGCGGCCTCAGCACTGAAACAGTGACGGTAACAATTGTTGGTGTGCAGGAACCAAACTATACTGGCAATTTCATCGGTGGTGCGGGAAATGACTTCCTTCAGGGCGATGATGGAAATAACAAACTCAAAGGAAAAAGGGGCGACGATGCACTGAATGGTGGCTTTGGCGACGATAAACTCAAAGGCGGCCGTGGCGCAGACACCTTTGTATTCTCACAAAATTCAGGGCGAGATAAAATTAAAGACTTCGAAGTTGGCATCGATATTATCGATGCGAGAGGTGCACTTGGGTTTGCTACTAGTGTAGATGTCTTCATGTTTTTCGACACAAACAACGATGGCATGGTAACTGGCGCTGATGATCATTCCTTTTTCTCGGGAGGACGCCTTACTCTGGAGTTTGATGGTGACCTTGTTGATGGAAATGCCGCAAACGCAGTTGTCCTCAAAAACATCTCTTCACTTAGCGTCGACGACTTTGGAGATTGGCTGCTCGTTTAGCTGTCATTCTTCAGCAAAGTTTCGAATTGTGCCTCGGATCGTCCCGCATATCGGGACATCTGTTGGGAATCTTTAGCGCTACCATAAACCTGGATTGAAGTTTGAAGAAAATCTGGAAAAGAATGGTGTAGAGCCTGTGGAATTGCCGGCGGAACCAGCTAGGGAGCATTCGGGGAGGTTTGGAGATTATTGTTGTGCAGGAATATTAAAGATTACGACGGCAGCAGTGCGGGACAAAGTGGTCGTTTTCCGCGCCACCACAATTCATTGAGCGTGAAAGCGAAACACAAGATCGTTGCAGTTGGCAAGGTACCGCATCTGAAATGCGTATTCGGGCTCGCGACCCAACTCACATACATGAATGAATGTCTTCTCGGTTGACCGGAATTGACGATCTGCAGCGCTGACTTCTGAAAGTTGACCAATGTCGGCAACAAAACGAAAAACGACGACTTTGCTCTGTTCTCTGCATGAAAAAGGTACCCACATTCGTCCAATCCCAGTGAGCGAGTTTTTGTATCCCACACCGATTTCAGTGCCGTCTTGTCCCAAAAAAATAGTCCGTCAAGTCGCTGGTTGATGATATTTTCTCTAGCTTAATCGGTCTTATTTGTTTGGTGTCCCTAGCTTGGTTAAAATTTCGACCGTAAGTAGTAAGACTATCAGTTTCGAAAATACTCAACTCTCGCCACAAAAAATCAACAGGAATTGTCGATTTGTTTTCAATATCTACAGTAAAAACAAAGTTCCAACCTGACAGGATTTCTGTAAGCCCCTTATCTAATTCACTGAGTTTACAAACTGCTCCTTCGTTAGGATGAACGAGGCGGGGTACCTCTACAGGACGGTAATAATTTCGACATTCCTCGCGCTCTAAGTCCTGCGGGTCTGGGCAATAATGCGCTACAGTCATATTATGAGCAGCCGCGCGCATTGCATTCTCGTCGATGTAGATCTCATTGACATCAATATTTGAATTAACGTCGACTTACGCCCTTGTACCTCCGATCAACGCGGTTAATTCGGTCTCGGCAGTATTCTGTTCAACCCACACAAATTTATAAAAAGCAAAACCCCCCGCAATCACAAGAGCCACTGCCGAGACGACACTAGCAGTACCTTGGGCATGGTTTTTAAACTCTTCGGAACTCATTTGTCCCAATCCTAATCGTATTTGATGTAGCTTGTATGATGTGTTCGATATAACCACTCAATCTGTAACTTAGAATTGGCCTCGATAATAACAAATGGTAAATGCTACCGCTGGAAAATTGCAATCTATAATCAAGCATGAAATCCTGGCTATCAAGCAGGCGTCGCCTGCAGTTCCAATTGACCAAACCAAATTGATCCCAGACCAACGTTTTGCTTTGGACCTTGGCGGCACCTTATCAGGTGTGAAGAGGCCATAACGCCAAGAGTTGCAATAACAACCAAAAACCGTTATTATGATGCTCAAGCAAAATACATAATCTGCAAGCAGACCATGAGCAAGAATACCGACCCGTTCGGGACCCTCCATAACAGCGCCACCGATGACGAAGACCTGTGGTTTATGAAAGCGCTTGTCACGGCCCAAGCAGCGCGCGATCTGGACAGCTACAAACTAGAACGCGACCTTGCGGAAATCTGTGAAAATGTCCAGGTGCCAGCCAAAGGATTCCCCTTGCAAACTCAGTTCAGTAGCAGTGGGCCAGCGATGACTCTTCTGGCCTGGCCGTTTGTCGACGGTGATGCAGTCAAACCAAATAACAAGCATCAGATCAAATTGCTCGGCGCGGCGCTGGCCAATCTGCACAGGTCCCTGCGGCAGTTGCAGGGACAAGGGAAATTTAGGACGTTCCGCGACCGGGCACAGGAATACCGCAGATGGCTGGTCCGCATTCACGGCGATTTAATGGCGGAATTTTCCGACGGTAATTTGCAACGTCTGACGGACAGATTTGACTGGCTGCCGGGTTACCTAGCCGAAAACGCTAACGTGAGCTTTGAAGCTTTTTTCAGCAAACCCTGCCAGCTGATCCATGCTGATCTGAACACAGGCAACATTTTCTGCACCGGTAATATCGACAATATCGGGATTGTCTTTGTGGATTTTGAGGCGGCGACCCAAAGCCTGTTTCCCCCACACTTTGATTTGGCCATCCTTATCGAACGGCAGTTTGTTGCTTCCGATATGGAAAGTTCGGACTGGATGGAATTGGCCGAGGTGCTGATTGACAGCTATTCAACAGATGCAGGTGATCCGGTTCTGACCTCGGAAACCTGTCTGAACGACGCAATAACTTTTTCAATTCTGCGGGCTGTCGCCATTCTTGACGCGCTTGACCGGGCCGGACGCGGCAACCTGGACGCTGAATGGCGGAAGTTTGAAAAGTTGAGCAAATTGCATTCGCGCCATCGCCCGTTGCTGGACCAGTTGGCCCGACGTGCAATTGCAAAATTCGGACGATGCGATTGAAACGTGTTCTTTTTGTTGCTTATGGTGCCGGCCACATAAGAACTGTTCTGCCGATCGTGAAAGCGCTAAAGGCGGATCGTGCGGCTGCTGCGCAGTTCGAGCCAGTTATCCTGGGGCTCACCACTGCCCGTCGGGAGGTTGAGGCCGCCGGGTTTAAATGCCTGGGATTTCGCGATTTGATTGTACCGGATGAAGACAGCGCAGCGCTTGCGTGGGGCCGGGAACTGGTCGGGGATCCTGAGCCAGACAGCCCGGTTCCGCACAGTGAATCCGTTGCTTATATGGGGCTGAATTTCCGTGATTTGGTCGCTCAGAACGGCGAGGAACGCGCGAGAGAAAAGGTTGAAACGTCGGGGCGCGCAAGTTTTCTGCCAATGCTTACTGCGCGTCGTGCGCTTGAACGGCTGCATATTGATGCCGTTGTCGCCACCGGTTCACCCCGCGCCGAACGTGCGTTTTTGACTGCAGCGCGCGAAAAGGGGTGCCCGTCACTGGCCGTTTGGCTATCGCTTTCCAGCTACACATTGGCATGGATTGGGCGAAAGGGGTTCACCAGCAAAGTCTGTGTTGACAGCGTCTATGCGCGCAGAAGATTAATCGGCGCTGGCCGACCCAGCGATGAAATCGTTATAACCGGAAACCCACAATTTGATGCACTGATCCACGGTGCACGGCAGACTGAATGCGCAGATTTCCGTGAACAAAAAGGCTGGCTCGACAATGACAGGGTTTTGTTGTTTGCATCACAAGTGGAGCCTGAAAGGCATCCCTTTACTGGTGAGACAGGGGATCCCGGTTTGTCGCAGAAACTTGCCAACGCATTGTCGGCTGCTGTTATAGTTGCCGATGACCGAGTGCGGTTGTGTGTGCGCTGCCATCCCAATGAACCGCCAATCGACTTGCCTGAAAAAACCCGGATTTCGCAAAGCGGCCAATCGGACGATCTGGCCTCGCTTCTGCACGCGGTTGATGCTGTCTTTACGTGTTCGTCAACGCTGGGGTATCAGGCAGCGCTGATTGGCAAGCCCGTGGTGCAGGGGATGTTTTCGATGTTTTCCAAGGACGTGCCGTTTCACGAGCTGGCCGGTGCACGGGAAGTTTCTGATCTCGCGGATTTAGGAAAGGTTTTCAGCGATTTATGCGCGGACAAGCTGCGTCGCCCAAACATGATTCAATCCGTGTTTTCAGAACCGGCAGCGGTTAAAGTGCTGGACGTGCTCAAGGGGTTTTGGCAATGACGGCCCGTCTGGTGTTTAGTAAGGTGCTGCATTAGGTCACACAGAAACCAAAGGAATGCCACGATGAATTCTCGAGCGATTCAATCTGTTCAAATCGGAAATTACCTGGTTGGTCCGGGATTCAGTCCACTGGTTCTGCCTGATATCGATTTGTTCTTTAACGGTGATCTGGCCGTTGCACAGGGACTGGTCAACGCGGTGAAAGATGCCGGGCTCAATGTGATCAAAGCCGCGATTCTTGAAGATGCGTCTGTAGCTTTTGACAATGGCAGCACCGAGACGTTTCTGCGCAATGATGGAACACCCGAAACGGTTAATTATCGGGCGTTGCTTGAAAAAAAGGCTCTTACACGCGCACAGCACTTGGAATTATTCGATATGATCCGGTCAAGCGGGCTGGATCTGATTGTCTCGGTTTATGACAGGTCCGGTGTCGATCTGGCACTGGAGCAGAACGTCATCGCGCTGAAATTGTCGTCGTCCAACATCACGCATCGGCCGCTGATTGAATATGCTGTGCAAAGCGGTCTGCCTTTAATCATGGATACTGGAAAATCTACGCTTGCCGAGATTGCCCGCGCGGTTGACTGGGTGGTGGCCAATGGTGGTGGAGACCGGCTGGTTCTTGAGCACAGTCCCCTGGCACCGCCAGCGCCAGTTGAGCGCCAGGATTTGGTCTGGATCGAACAACTTAGGTCCACTTTCGGAGTACCCGTCGGTCTTTCGGACCATTATCGAGGGAATTTGGTGATGCTGGGGTCTGTCCCGCTTGGGGCCGCAGTGATCGAATGTGGGCTGTGCCGCGACAACGAACCGTCGGATCAGGATGTCTATCACGCGTTGCCAGTGGGCGAGTTAAAAAATACCGTTGAGCAGATAAAATTGCTGTTTCGCGCCATGGGTTCGGTTTCGGACCGGCCCCGGCAAGAGATTGCAACTCACAGAGGCAGGATGTCATTGCGCGCGCTTTGTGACATTTCTGCCGGTGAGGCGATAAACTTGGTAAACACTGCCTTTTCTTTTCCGCCTGCAGGCATTGGCGCTGAGTTTTGGAACGATGTCGAGGGACGTATTCTGGTCACGCCGGTGCTGGCTGGCCAGCCAATTTGTACTGAAAATTTGGGCCCAGAGCTGCCGTAGCTCTGAAGACGCTTTAGGCAAGCGTAGCTAAGGTGCAGCTCGTCTTTGGCGTGCCTTTAAGGAATGGCTGGAAAAGCATGGCGTAGAACGGCCGACAGTCTGACACAAGAACCACCTGGAGAGCGTTGACGCGCAAGCAATGTTCTCACTATGTTCTATCAATGCCCCGATACAAATTTTACTGCAGATTGGCTGTTATCGGCAGTGAGACCAAACCGGAAGACTGGACTATACGAATATACAGTGAGTTTCCCGGATATACGGCCAAAGATGTTGGTAGCGCCCGCAAATCGCATTCGAACAATGGTGGCGGCAAATGGCTCTGGGCAACGTGGGTCCACCCTGCACACTGCGGTCGTGCACAATCGCGGGAAGATGCCCTAGCAATGGTAAAGGAGTGTGTTCTTGATTTTAGTGGAGCGGGTAACGGGAATTGAACCCGTAACTTAAGCTTGGGAAGCTCGCGTGATACCTTTTCACCATACCCGCGCTGCGCTGCATCTTTAAGAGCTAAGCCGCTGCCCGTCCACTGCAAAGACGTTCCTTGAGACTTGAAAACGGTGGATCAGCGCGTGCCGAGCAGATCACCGCTGATCGCCCGGTCGAACAGGTGTTCAGCGTTTCGGAACGCGATTTTTTCGGCGATTTTGCGGGGGAAATAGCTGAGCCAGCGTCGGTTGATGTCGATCAACTGGTCATAGTTGTCCCACTGGTCGTTCACCCAGGTATCGCTGCCGATCATCAGCCGATCCTGATGTTTGACGATGACTTTGCGCCATTCCGGATCGATACCGTTGGACCCTGAAAGAATGTCAAATTCCCGGTAAGAAGTGTCCGCGTAGAGCGATCTGTGCCGGTTCATGGTGCGCATAACAACAGACGCGGGCTCTGACATGCCCGCATGGGCCCAAATGATAGTCAGGCCGGGTTCATAGCGGAAGAATTGTTCCACCGGGTCTGCACCAGAATGGATGTGGATGGGAATGTTCCGGTCAACGGCCATTTTTGCTACTTTGCGAAGCAACGGTTCGTCGGCGGGGTCAAAGCGGTGAACGTGGAATTCGCCTAACCCTTCATGCGGATAGGCGGCCAACCGTTCCAGCAGGTAATCTTCCATACCCGCGGCTTTGGTCCAGTCAGAAGAACCAGCACCCTCTTTGTAGGGGCGGAGTTCCGGGACGATTCGGTTTGGGGCATATTCCCATAGTTTAATGGTGCCGGTGTCCGGGGTTGACGAGACCAACCCCATCGCAACACCATTCCGATCCATCATCTCTATGATTGTGTGGGGTGGAAACGGCCCCCAGGCTGGTTCTTTGTAATGAATATGGGCGTCAAACAGCGGTACATTTTTGATGGCATCGCCTATCGGATGGCCGTCATCAGCCGAAGCCAATCCGGTGAGAGTGACGAGAAAACCTGCAATGATAGCTGTGCGAGTGAGGTGCATGAAATATTCCGCTGATCTGCACCAGTTGTAGAATTTAACCGCGCCTGCGTCTACGACGACCGCCAGAATCTGCCTCTTTGCTGGTGTTGAAGTTAACAATGGGCAGAGTCACTATCGTGTCGAGGATCGGAAACGGTTCAACGCTGTTGGGGATGTTGGACGCGTTGACAAAATGTTCCTGAAACCGGGGTTCAATGGCGGTTTCGATCTTGTGGATTTCGCGGACGATGCGTTCGATATCGGCGCGGGCTTCGGTGTTCAGCAGGGCGATGCGGGCACCGGTGCCGGCGGCGTTGCCGGCGGAAGTGACTTTGTCCAACTGACAATCGGGGATCATGCCGAGCACCATCGCGTGTTTGGGACTGATGTGGGCGCCAAAAGCCCCGGCCAGAACGATGCGATCCACGGTTTCAACACCGAATTTGTCCATCAGCAGGCGGGCACCGGAATAAAGCGCTGCTTTGGCCATCTGGATTTCACGGATGTCACGGTTGGTGACCGTTATCTTGGGTCCATCGTCTGCGGAGCCGTCCCAGACCAGATAGGAATGGGTACGACCGTCGAGAAAACAGCGCTCGGTGCCGGTTTGTTCGGGCGAGCCGATCAGGCCGGGGCCGTCAACGATGCCCGCGATGCGCATCTCGGCGACCATTTCGATGATGCCGGACCCACAGATGCCGGTGATGCCGCTGGACAGGATGGATTCGGCAAACCCGTCTTCGTCTGACCACAGCTCAGAGCCGATGACACGGAAGCGGGGTTCTTTGGTTACTGGGTCAATTTCCACCCGTTCAATGGCGCCGGGTGCGGCGCGCTGGCCTGAGGAGATTTGTGCACCCTCAAAAGCTGGCCCTGTCGGCGATGAACAGGCAAGGACCTTTTCCTTGTTGCCGAGTAGAATTTCAGCGTTGGTACCGACATCAACCACCAGAACCAGGTCGTCGGAAGTGTTCGGGGATTCTGAGAGCGCAACGGCGGCAGCGTCTGCGCCGACGTGGCCGGCGATGCAGGGTAGGATGTATACGCGTGCTGCCGGATGAATGGTCAGGTCAAGATCGACAGCTCGCAAAGCGAGTGAGTTTGATGTGGCAAGAGCAAAAGGAGCCTGTCCAAGCTCAAACGGGTCGATTCCCAAAAACAGGTGGTGCATAACCGGGTTGCAGACAAAAACCGCATCCACGATCAGGGACTTGTCTATTTCCGCTTCTGACGCCACCTGGACAAACAGCGCGTTCATACCTTCGCGCACGGCGGTGGTCATTTCGGCGGCTCCGCCCGCATTCATCATTGAATAGCTGACCCGGCTCATCAGGTCTTCACCAAAGCGGATTTGCGGGTTCATGATGCCGGAAGAGGCGACAACCTCGCCGGATTGCAGGTCGCACAGATGCGCGGCGATGGTGGTGGAGCCCAGGTCCACAGCCAGCCCGTAAACTGTGCCGTCGTAATACCCCGGCCACAAATGCATGATGCGCGGTGGATTTGCATCATCGCCTAGGTGCACGGCGCAGGTCACTTTCCATTCGCCTTTGCGCAGGATTGGCTGCAGGCCGTGCAGATCGGCGCGAACATGGTCGAGCTGCCATTGATCGTGCAGGGCCGCGACCAGGCGTTCGAGGTCACCGGAGGGTTTGTGCATATCCGGCTCTTCGACTTCGACGTAATAGAGGTGCACAGACGGGCTCATCACAATGTCCCGGGCCTCTGCGCGTTTGCGCACGACCTGTTTGTGAACCTGGGATTCCGGCGGCACGTCGATGACGATGTCGCCCTGTACCTGGGCCTGGCAGCCCAAACGCCGGCCGTCGATCAGTCCGCGTTTGGATTTGTAACGTTCTTCGACGGCATTCCACTCGCTGAGAGCGTCGGTGCCAGCTGTGACACCGTGTTTTGGAAATTCGCCATAAGACGGGGTGATCTGGCATTTTGAACAAATACCGCGCCCGCCGCAGACACTGTCCAGATCGACCCCCAATTGTCTTGCCGCCGTCAGGATGGGGGTTCCGACTTCAAACCGGCCACGTTTGCCGGACGGAGTGAAGATCACGAGGGGATTGTCTTGGGTGGTCATCAGGTTGGTCTGCCTGTGGCTTTCGGTTGGTTGTGGAGACAATACCGAGCATGCACCGTTTTGAAAGTAGCTGCGCGACGTTTTTAGTCGTTTTGCCGTCAAATTATCAAGAAATATTGCTCAAATTGCGCTGCCCAGAAACGGAACCGGGCCAAAGAAGTAGGCGAACATGGGCACCGGAGCAACTGCCAGCGCCAGGGTCAGCATAGACCAGCTCGGCGTGAACAATCGAGACAACCCTGCCATCATACAAATACCGCCGCCGCCGCCGATCAGCGCGTTGCCGGGTATGTTAATCGCGGCTGCCAGGACCACATATCGCCATTTCAGCAGAACAGGTGCGGCGATTTTAGGCAGTTTCGAACTCAACAGGTCGAGCCGCTCCGCAGTTGTTTGCCCCTGCAAATGACTTACAAGATCGCAAGCTCGTTTGAGACCCAGATCTGCCAATATTCGATAGATGTAGGAATAAGGAACAAAGCGCCCGATCAAATAGGCCAGCGATAGACCTAAAACTGTGAATAAGTAGACAAGCGGCGCAAAAGCCGGACCCTGCAGCAACAATAGGCTCAGGCCGATTTCGATGCCGGGAACAAAGGGTATCGCGATCAGCAGAGCGTAAACCAGAAGTATCATCAGGATCATACCTGTTAACATCAGCTTGGTAGACTCTGAATCCTGTTCTGAAATCTGCAAGTTTAGCCAGTTCAGCAACTGGTGGATAACCAACGCAAAAGCGATAATTGCGCCGATTCGGATAGCCGTGCGCAGCCAGGAACGCGGAGGATTTGCGGGCATGGGCTCCACGTTTGGTCCTTTGTCGCTGTTTTACCGGTTCAACTGTCGTTGGAACTCCACAAACAGCGGTCGAACTCGGAGTATTTCTTCATCTGCTCTACCATGCCCGATCGCACAATTCTGGTACAGCCTTCAAATTCGTCTTCGTGCTCAAAGACGCTGACGGTGCCATGGAGGGGTTCATCCATTGCAGCGGTACAAAGGATTTCGCCGAATTGCAGTTCCTGGGTGACCCGGCTGCCTTCAATTGCTTCGGCGGCAAAGAAATGGGTGTGTGCAGAGGCGTTCTGGACGCACACCGCGTTTTCCGGGATGTCTGTTGGGGCTGTCACAACGTTGGTGGCACTGTCGTTCGTGTCGGATCCCAATTCTGAACCAGAAGAAAACCCAGACAGATATGCAATGACATCAAGACGTTGCTGTTCATCGTTCAATTTGAAAGTCATCTTCGCCTTGGCTTTCTGATTGCCGGTAAATGCCCTCAAATACTTTTTGGGATCGGTGATGTATTCCGCAATCATCCGTTCTGACCAGACCAGACCCATGTTCGAAGCCTCCAACATTCCCTTGCCGTATTTGAAGCCTTCAAAAGATCCGGCAGCCCTGCCGATCACATTGTTCAAGACCGGTCCTGGACCGTTTATTGCATCTTCGCCAACGCTGTGACACGCTTTGCATTTCTTGAATATTTTCTCGCCGGCTTCTGCATCCTGCGAAATCGCAGGCGCCGCGGCGCATAAACCAGCGACCACTACGCCGACTGCGACTGTGAAATGGAACGTCATTGCTGGTCTCCCGGTTGTGGCCTTTTCACATCTTCGGGCCAAGGTCGAAGGCTTGTCCAGTCACCTTATCAATTCAACAGTCACAACAAGTTGAGTCGGAATTGAACACGCGCACCGAACGCATGTGGCAAGCTGCAAAAATGACACCATCACAAGACCGGTTTTCAAAACCGTTCCAAACGAGGAGGGAACCATGAAATCCACTTTACTAGGATGCGCTGCGTCGATTGCCATGATTTTTGGCAGCGGTGTGTCAGCACAGGAAATGGCGCCATTTGGTGACGATAAATCAGTGGAATATGCCGCCCAACTATGGGCAGCTCTGGGCGAAGCCAGAATGGTCGGCGACGGCATGATCCGATCAACGCCCTACGAAGGGTTGGCTCCGCATGGGCTGATGCTCGAAACATTTTATACAGATGCCACAATCGGCGGCCATACCGGAGCGCTGGTTGTGAAACGTAATTACGGGCCGGAAGGTGTTGAAGCGAGCCAGGTTCTGATGGACCCGGACAAACATCTGGGTGCAATAACCGTCATGTTCAAGCGTGAAACTGGGTATGATGATGACAACGGCAACTGGTTCTGGGCGAAATTCCTGCCCGACGGCTCTCTGGATAAAAACCCCAAAGGGATGCAACTGGCAGGGCGTGTGGCAAAAGGGGCCGACATGGGCTGTATTGCCTGCCATTCAGGCGCGGACGGAGATGATTACTTGTTCACGGCAGATCATATTAAGTAGCCGAGTAGATAGGGTGCACGAAAGCGGTCTCTTCGGGGGCCGTTTTCTTATGTGTTAGCCAGCGCGAGCAAAGTGTTGAGGTCGAGATGCTCGGTGACCATCATCAGAATACCGTCTGAATCGCGCGGCCCGTCTTCTTTTGGCCGGTCCCAGTACAATTCGATGCCATTATCATCTGGGTCCCGTAAGTAGAGCGCTTCGCTGACGCCGTGATCGGCAGCACCGGAAAGTTCAATTTCATGGCTTTGCAGGCGTTTCAGGGCAATACCAAGTTCACGGCGAGTGGGGTAAAGAATTGCCAGATGAAAAAGCCCGACACTACGGCGAGGGGCAGGTGGTTGGTTTTTCGACTGCCAGGTATTTAGCGCGATATGGTGGTGATAACCACCTGCCGACAAAAACGCGACTGAGGGCATTTGTTGGGTGATTTCAAAGCCCAGTACGCCTTTGTAGAAGGTAAGTGCACGATCCAGATCGGCCACTTTCAGATGGATGTGGCCGATGGAGGTTCCAGCGGGGGCGGTGTAGGTGTCGGGCATAGAGTACTCCGTTTTCAGTCTCCGAAGGAGATTTGCTGCCAATATCCTTGTCGAATTAGAGAACGGCAAGGTGAATTTGATGGCGAACCGGTAGCGGAACGCTGGTAAGCGCGGCGTAAGGTGACGATCTGAGAAGCTTGTGACTTACGTTGGAATTATTGAGCTCTAATTGACAACATTCTGCATTGGAACCAGTGTCCGATCTTAACGACCAAGAAGAGCCAAGGTCTTTCAGGTACTGGGCAAGCTGTGTTTTTGGCAAAGAGCAAGAATTTTGAAAGCACGAACCATGAATGCAAACATAGAAAATGATCTTCATTATCTACTGTTCCAACCTTTGGAATTGCCATGTGGCAGTGTTTTGAAAAACCGGATTGTCAAATCAGCAATGTCAGACTCTTTGGGCGATGGTGGCGGTAGTCCAACACAAACCCAATGCCGGCTTTATGAACGCTGGGCGAAAGGCGGTTTGGCTGCCTCGATCATCGGGGAGGTTCAAGGTAATCCACGATTTGCAGAAAAACCCGGGAATCTGGTGCTAAGCACAGCTTCCGATCTAGAAAAGTTTGAAATGCTCGCGAAACGAGGTGCCGTAAACGGTGCTCAGTTGTGGCTTCAACTTGGCCATGCTGGTGCAATGGCATACCCACCGATAAGTGACCCCAAAGGGCCGAGTGAAATAAATATCCCCGGCCTTAGTTGCGCCGAGATGACAACTGATGAAATCCGGGCGCTTCCCGCGGAATTCGCGCAAACGGCGCGACTTGCTATGGACGTTGGCTTTGGCGGAGTACAAGTTCATGCGGCACACGGGTTCCTTCTTAGCCAATTTCTGTCTCCTTTGTTTAACAAGAGAAGCGATGAATATGGCGGGCCTATCGGGTCCCGGATGCGGCTGTTGTTGCAAGTTGTTGAAGAAGTGCGTGTCGCTGTCGGGCCAGGTTTTCCTATCGCCGTGAAACTTAACGCAACCGACCAACTGGAAGGTGGGCTTGAAGAACGGGAGGCCCTTGTCGTGGCGGCTGCGCTGGGCGATACCAGCATCGACTTGATTGACATCAGCGGCGGGACATATTTCCCCGGCGCCAAATCCGCCTCGGACCGTGCCGGTAGAGGCCCGTATTTCATTGATTTTGCAAAACGTGCCCGTCAGGTTACGAGCAAACCCCTAATGGCAACCGGGGGCTTTAAAACCTTACGGCAAGCCGTTGATGCAATTGCGGAAGGGTCCGTCGATGTTATTGGTCTGGCGCGCGCGCTGGTTCTCGAACCTGCGCTGCCAAATAAGTGGAAAAATGGGCAGAGGGATGATCCAACATTTCCGAAATTTACGAACCCACCTGAGGGTGGAATAACCGCATGGTTTACGATGAGACTGACCGAGATTGGTGAGAATCGCGAGGCAGCAGAGACAGGTAGTTTAGAGCAATCTATCATTGCGTATGAAAATCGTGACAAGGACCGGGCCAAAATTTGGAGAGGCCATTTCTCAGTTTAGCCATTTCCCGCGATTCCACATGCGGACGTCGAATAAACTGCAGTTTATTTCTGCATGGCAGACCCCAACAAAAAAACCGTCCGGCTGTGCCGGACGGCTCAATTTTCGCGGTAGTCTCTGCGGATCAAGCCCGACGACGGCGTCCGCCACCAGCCCTTCGCCCTCGTGCGCCTGCTTCGGCCTCACCAGCTTTGACTGGCGGCTTGTTGGTCTTGATCCAATTTGCCCCGTGGGGGTCGTTGTTGGTCAGGAAATTGGCGGCGCGAATGGCTTCCATTTCTTTGCCGGAGCGGGACAGCGTTGAGCCCATGCCGGTGATATTGGCCAGCAGTTCGAGGTCGATGTCTTCGGGTACGATGATCCCGGCGGCAGCGAGTTCAGCACGTTTTTCATCCAGTTTCTTAAGACCGACGGGCAGGGCGACCGGGTTCATGATCGCCGAAGTCATGCCCGCGGCCATAGCCATGGGCAGAAATGCGTTGTTGATGCCGTGGCGGTTGGGCAGGCCAAAGGAGATGTTTGAGGCGCCGCAGGTGGTGTTTACGCCCAGTTCTTCGCGCAAACGCCGCACCAGAGCAAAGACTTGCAATCCGGCGGTGGCCATGGCTCCAATTGGCATCACCAGCGGGTCCACCACAATGTCATGCGCCGGGATGCCGAAATCAGCGGCCCGTTCAACGATGCGTTTGGCAACTTCAAACCGCACATTCGGGTCTTCAGAAATGCCGGTGTCGTCGTTGGAAATTGCCACCACCGGCACGTTGTATTTTCTAACCAACGGCAGAACCAGTTCCAGTCGGTCCTCTTCGCCAGTAACAGAGTTCAGGAGCGGGCGCCCCTGAGCAGCTTCCAGACCGGCTTCGAGTGCGCCGGGGACCGAACTGTCGATGCAAAGCGGCAGGTCAACCAATCCCTGAACCAGTTCAACAACCTTGCGCATCAGCGGAGGCTCGGTTTCGTTCGGGTTCGGGTTGGAATTATAGACAACACCGGCATTAATATCGAGGATCGTTGCCCCGGCCGCAGCCTGGGCCAGCGCATCTTTCTCAACCGTGGAAAAATCTCCGGCTTCCAATTCGGCCGCCAGCTTCTTGCGCCCGGTGGGATTGATCCGCTCGCCAATCACACAGAACGGCTGGTCAAAGCCAATGATCGCGGTTTTGGTTTTGGATTCGACAACTGTCTGTGTCATGCCTGCTGGCCCTTATTCTTGTGATGCCGGTACGGTGGAAGCGCCGCCGTTGTTGATCGCCCAGGTGGCGTTGGTTTTGATGCCGCCGAGCGGGAAGAAATGCACCTGCTCGATGTTGAAATCCGGATTGGCGGCATTGTGATCCGCCAGTTCGGACAGAATTTCGGTTGGCTCGAAGGGCAGCAACAGTTTGGTCACATCCTTGGCACGGCGTTGAAGTACACGCAAAGACGGGCCGACACCACAGGTGATCGCGAATTTAATCATAGTTTGCAGTTTGGCCGGGCCAGCGATACCGATATGGACCGGAATGTCGATGCCCCGGGCGACCAAATCGTTAGCCCATTCGATGACCGGCTTGCTTTCAAAACAAAACTGCGTGGCTAGCGCCATTTGCGCATCTGTGCGTTTTGAAAATTCCTGCTTCCAGCTCAAGGCTTCGTTCACATTGGTGCGTTTGCCGTCCGGATCGATGTCGGTGTTCACTTCCGGATGACCAGCGGTGTGCAGGCGTTTGAAGCCGGCTTTGTCAAACAATCCGGTTTCCAGCAGTTGCATAGAGCTGTGGAACTCACCGTGCGGCGCGGTCACGCCACCGGCCAGCAACAAGGCCTGATCGACATTGGCCTCGCCCTGATAGCGGGCGATCCAGTCGGCCAGCGTTGCCTCGTTTTTGATGATCCGAGCCGGAAAATGCGGCATCACCGCATAACCTTCAGCGTTCAGGCGTTTGGCGGTTTCAACCATCTCTTCAATCGGAGTGCCTTCGATGTGGGCAACATAGACCCTCGTTTTTTGCGGCAGGAGATCACGGAAATCTTCCACTTTTGCCGCGGTTCGCGGCATCACTTCGATGGAGTAGCCTTCAAGAAAAGCCTCCAGATTTGGCGAAACTGGTGCAGCCACATCAGACTTACGGGCAAATTTCAGCAGTGCCATCGGTATTAACCTTTTGATAAGGGCGCTAGCCCTGTGGGGTGGACCATCCGTCATTGTCAATCAGGTCCTTGATCCGGGTTTTGTCAAATTCAGCCTCAAGCTTTGCAGCCTCTTGTTGCGCCACGTCCATTTGTTCGCCGTCAACAGAGTATGGGTCAGCTTTGCGCCATTCAGCAAGATAGGCATCTGTGTCCGCTGCCCCGATTTTCATCGCGCACCGATCGATGGCTTGTTCAAAGCGTTCGGTCAGTTGCACTTTGGCACCACGGCGGCCTTTGCCAACAATGACCTGGGCCGGGATATCGCGCCAGTAAACCACGGTTACATGAGGCATGGATCAGATTCCTATTACTTTCGCCACCTCTACGCTTTCTTTCGAATGTACCGAGGCTCATTTTCGACTTGCGTCTGTAAATATGCGACAGAAATACAATATGGAAGGACGCGGATAACTTTCTTGAATATTCTTGCTCCGGCGCTTACCTTTAGGGCAACGGAATTTGGTGCAAGCGTATGCGAGCCAACGAAAATAGGCGGCCTGTGAGGGGACGCGGCAACAAAAATGGTACGGCGCGACCAGAAATTGGCCGAGGCCCTCTGTTTGCTGCGCTTGATTTGGGTACCAATTCTTGCCGTATGCTTATAGCCAAACCTGAAGGACGGGAATTTCAAGTCGTTGATGCCTTTTCCAAACCTGTGCATTTGGGTGCCGGGCTGGAACGGTTTGGCACCCTGGCACCTTCTGCGATCAAAAGAACCCTCGGCGCGTTGCGTGTTTGTAGCAAAAAGCTAAAGCAGCACGGCGTTCAGCATTCGCGTTTGGTGGCAACAGAGGCGTGTCGCCGGGCCAAAAATGGCAAGAGTTTTGTCAATTTGGTGCGGCGGGAAACCGGGTTGAAGCTGGAAATCATTGAACCTTCGGAAGAAGCGCGGTTGGCGGTTGTGAGCTGTGCTCCGCATTTGGGAGAAGCGGTCGATCAATTGCTGATCGTCGATATTGGCGGCGGATCAACCGAACTTGTCTGGCTTGATCTTAGCGGTGTTTCCGCCGGCGACCGTGCACAGGCCATGGTGCGGCTGGAATTAGGCGAAAAAAAGCTGGAAGCTGCACTCGAATCCAATTCTGCAAAAGTGGTGGACTGGAAGTCGGTCCCCATGGGTGTGGCGACCTTGAAAGATATGTTCGCTGATGTAGACGAAGATTGTGCGAAATTTGCCCTTATGTCCTGTTGTTTTGAAGAACAGATCGACGAATTCTTACCTCCGGAGTTTTCCCGTGAGGGGCTGGGCAGCAGGTTTCAAATCATCGGCACATCCGGCACAGTGACAACCGTTGCAGCCTCGCATTTGGGTTTGCCCCGTTATGAACGGTGCAAAGTGGACGGGATTTCCATGTGTAAACAAGAAATTGATGCCGTGGTGAATCGGTACCTGTCGATCGGGCCGGAAGGACGGCGCAAGGCCCCTTGCATTGGAACGGACCGGCACGAGTTGATTATGTCTGGTGCCGCCATCCTGCAAGCGATACTGCGCGTCTGGCCGTCGGGACAACTGACCGTGGCAGACCGCGGGTTGCGCGAGGGTTTGCTGTACAGTCAAATGTCGGCGGCAGGCGTCTGGGAAGCAAGGCCAAGCTAAAATGTCAAATGGCAAGAAATCTTCGGGTCGCGGCCAACGCGACCTGCGCGTGCGCGTGAAAACTGCAAAAGGTCGACCGCTGAGTTCAAAACTGTGGCTGGAGCGGCAACTGAATGATCCCTATGTGCAAAAAGCGCAAAAGGACGGGTATCGCGGGCGGGCAGCTTATAAAATCTTGGAACTGGACGACAAATTCCGGTTTTTGGTCCCGGGTGCGCGGGTCGTCGACCTTGGGTGTGCACCGGGTGGCTGGTGTCAGGTTGGGGTCAGGCGGGTGAACGCGCTGGGCGAGAAACAAGGCAAGCGGTTGGGCACGATACTGGGTATCGATCTACAGGAAATGGAACCGATTCCCGGTGCCGAGCTTCACGTTCTGGATTTTCTGGAAGACGATGCGGATGTGAAGGTCAAAGACTGGCTGGGCGGTCGGGCCGACGTGGTGATGTCGGATATGGCAGCGTCTTCTACCGGTCACAAACAGACCGATCACATGCGGATCATGGCGCTGTGCGAGGTTGCGGCCTATTTCGCCTTTGATGTGCTGGACGAGGGTGGCACGTTTGTGGCGAAGGTATTGGCTGGCGGCGCCGAAGGCGAATTGCAGCGGTTACTGAAGCAGAAATTTTCCAAAGTGGTGAACGTGAAGCCACCGGCAAGCCGATCCGACAGTTCCGAGAAATTTGTGGTTGCGACCGGATTTCGGGGATAGCGCCGGGTGGGTGATTTCATATCAAACCACCCTCGCACTTTTTGGGTTTCGGTATTGAAGATAGTTATGGCAAGTCATAAGTTATCCAAATATTCGATGTGAAACGCCGTATACCCATCTGAAATTGTTACCAAATGCTCCTTTGTCAGCGCATGTAAATCCGGCAGCCGATGAAACGGCACTGACGGATAGGCGTGATGTTCGCAGTGGTACGGCATATTCCACGCCAAAAATCGCGCAACCGATGTTGTGAAAGTTGTGCGGGTGTTTTCAAACATATTTGCCACCGGCGGACAACGTCCATGTTCTGCCATCAAGTAAAGCCGCAAAAACGGTTGCCCCAGAATGACCGGCAGCAACCAGCAGCGCCAGAGCCAGCTTTGGCCGAGCAAAATCAAAGCAATCACTAGCATGTAGAAAACCAACATTAGTCGAGCTTCGAGGATCAGTTTTTCACTGGCTTTGGCCGGCACGAAACGGTCCTGGTTGTGGCTGGCAGCGTTGCGCAGCAGCCCTTTGATCTGCGACAACCATGTTGGTAAGCCGCTGATATGGAAAATATATTCCAATCGATTTTCGGGCTTTGGGATAACCAGCTCCGGGTCGTTGTCCGGATCATTGGTGTATTTGTGATGCGCTAGATGAAAATAACCAAACCAATTCTGCGGCAGCACAACAATGACAGAGGCAACGCGGCCTGTAATTCGGTTTAGCCAGTTTGAATTGAACGGAGTTTGGTGGACTGTTTCGTGCAGCAACATGAAGTTTGAAATCAACAAAATGCCGAGCGGGAGTTCGAGCAGTTGCCACAGCGGTATTTTCAATGCGACGGCGACAATCAGTAAAACCGTTGCTCCCCAATGCAATGTCAGATGTGCCAAACCTCTGGCGTCGCTCTTTTTCAGTAAAGCGTGGCGAGTTTCGTTGGGCATCGAAGCAAGGAGGGTTTTGTGATCCATGACTATGCCGGTGGCGACCAGTTTTCAGGAGCGAGTTCAAAGCCGGAAAACTCGAACCCTGGCGAAACTGTGCAACCTACCAACACCCAGCCGGCGAGTGGAACAGAAGATTGCCAAGCCATTGGCGGCACAATCAACTGTGGTTGTTGATTGTTTGAAATGTCAGGGCCGAGGGTTGCGACGCGGGTTGCGCCTTGTTCATGGATATACAATTCCATCGGGTGCCCAGTGTACCAATGCCAGATTTCCGTCGAATCAACCCGGTGCCAATGGCTGCGCTGGTGTTCTTCCAACAAGAAATAGATTGAAGTGCCTCTCGACCGTTCGTCAGTTCTTGCTGGAGCACGCCAATTCTCCCGAAACCAGCCGCCTTCTGGATGCGGTTTCAGATTGAGCGACTTGATAACATCTTGGGCGGTGAGATCGGTCATTGGCGGTCGCTATAATCGATTGGGCTGATCAGCGCCGACCGGCTGTGCCAATCCCAATAGGATTGAATGATCCGCTGCGTGACAGGACCCGGTACATTATTGCCAAGAATACGCTGGTTCACGCGGGTCACGGAAACAGGGCCGCCTGCGGTTGTGGCGGTAAATACTTCGTCGGCATTCAGAAATTCTTCGGCTGTGATGTCACGCGCTTCTGACTCCAGACCAAGCTCCGCGCTGATTTCGAAGACTGTCTTGCGGGTGATACCCTCCAGTACGCCGGATTTGGGAGTAACCACAGTATCATTAACTACTGCAAAAACGTTGTAACCGGGCCCTTCGGTGACACATCCGCGATCGTCCAGCAGGACGGTTGAGTCATACCCGGCGTCCAGCGCTTCGAACAAAGCATGGGTCATATCGCCCCAATGATAGTTTTTCACTGTAAGATCAACGCTTTGTGGTGAAATTCTGGTGGTGTTTCCAGTCAGCAGGACATGGGCGCCCCGTTTGGCTACATCTGGCGGGATCACCCAAACAAACGGCACAGCCCAGGCGTAAAAGTGGTTGTCGCATGCCCTCGGGTCTCGGGTGCCGGGCATTTTCGGCGTGCCGCGGCTGGCGACCATTGAGACATAGGCAGAACGAAGACCAGACGCAGCAACCAACCGATGCAGTATTTCGGCGATATCTTCAGCGGATTGCGGAATCTCAAGGCGCAGTTTTCCCATTGAAGCCATAAACCGATCAAGATAATCGCCGAGCCGGAAAAATGCCCCGTCCCAAACATGCACAACGTCGTAAGTGATGTCAGAGCGCGTCAGACCCCAGTCGGTGACGCCGATTTTGGCGTCAGATATTGGGATAATTTCACCATTCATCCAGGCCGCGCCGTTCGACAGATCAGGATTTTGCATGAAAAATGAAACCTAGGAAATTCAGCAACAGCTGTGCGGCCAATATTGCCGTGCCGCCGGTGTGGTCGTAATCTGGAGCAACTTCGACAAGATCGATCCCAATCACCTGATTGTTTCGCGCAACCAATTGCAGCAGTTCGAGCACTTCGTAGTATAGAAACCCGCCGTGGCTGGGCGTGCCGGTTCCTGGTGCGATGGACGGGCAGAATGCGTCAATATCGATGGTGACATAAACCTTTGTGCTTGATGGGATACGGGCCGACGCCGCTTCAATTCCCAACTTGCGGATTTGCCGAACCGACAAGATGTCGCTGCCCATATCGCGGGCCGCGTCATACCCCTCTTTGGCGGTGGAGGACACGTTGCGAATGCCATATTGCGACAGGCCGGTCACATAGGATTTTTCTGCAGCGCGGCGCATTGGATTGCCGTGGCCGAAGCGTACGCCGTGGCGTTCGTCTACGAAATCCAGATGCGCGTCGATTTGCAAGATGTGGAAATCGCCTTGGTCGTCAAAAGCGTTGATACAGGGGATATTCACCGAATGATCGCCGCCGATCACTACCGGCAAGGCGCCAGCGCTCAGGGCCTTGCGCACGCCGAACTCGATATTGGCGTGGCTTTGCAGCGTATCGGTGTGGATGATATCGGCATCGCCCAAATCCACGATTTGCACGTCGGCACCAAGATAGGTGGCATCGTCTTCGTGGTCGTAAGCCCCTGCATGGCCGAAGGAAAACAGCGTCGAAGCCTCGCGCACCGCGCGCGGCCCGAAGCGCGCGCCAGAGCGGAACTGCGCTCCAAAATCAAAAGGTGCTCCAAGGATCGCCACATCAGCCTCGATTGCGTCCCAGTCTTCGACATAAGGTTTCTTGGCGAAAGTCGCGATGCCGACAAATGGCAGGTTTAGCCGACCTGCTTCGTAACCATGTTCGCTCATGTTCGCTCCTAAGACGGTTCTTGTCGCTGCGTTACATTCAGGGATGGCTCAGTCCGGCCCTGACTGCAATAAAAACCTGACGGCCAATTCTGTGTCGAACGCCGCATTGCTGTTGGCGAGGCAGCTGGTAGAGCCGCGCGGTTCGCTTCGGGACCGGCAGGCTGAACCCCACATAGATGAACAAAATCACATGATTAATTTGCATCGCCATGCTAGCCTGCACTTTGACGTGAACTGTCACGACGTTGCTTGTGCTGCTGGACGACCTATTTGTCCCGACCTTCTGAGCCGGGACTGTCATGCCATCGGTTGCTAACACAGCACGATAACCATTTGCTCGCAGTATAGGGAGACAACCAATGACAACCACATATCAGACAACCGACCTGATCGGGCCCGGCACGCAGTTCAGTTTCGCCGCCGATGACGACGCCTATTTCGTCTTGCAGGGCGTGACCGTGGCCAGCACCACAGGTGGCGCGATCACCAGCGGTTTTGACGACAACGTCCTGCAAATCGATGGCACTGTCTATGCAGACGGCATCGCAATTAATATGGTCGGAGATCGTGCCGTTGTGACCATTGGGTCAACCGGCGTCGTCGGCTCGGCCATCACTTCCGTAAACGCGGCTGTCCGCATGAGCTCGCTGGACGGCACGCTTGCCAATTTCGGACAAATCTCCGCAAACACCGGGCTCGGCGTCCTGACGGCTCAAAATAACGTCAGCATTGCAAACTTCGGCGCGATTTCCGGGTCCTCCGGCGTCTTTTTGGGATTGTCCGGGGATACCGGGTGCAGCCTGATCAACGGCGGCACGGTATCGGCGTCGGCTTATGAGGATGCCATTCGAGATTTCCGCTTCAACAACGCGGTGTTTTCCGAAGGCGGCGATACACTGGTGACAAACCTGGCAGGCGGGGTGCTGTCTGCAGTGTCGAGCGAAGGCGCCGGCATCCGGTTTGACGGCAGCTCCGTCGACTTTTCTGTGGACGGCTCCGTGGCCGTCAACTTCGGCGAGATATCTTCGCTGCAATACTACGGCGTCTACTTTGACGGGTTGTCCAGCGACACGCTGTCCTTAAGCAATTTCGGCACCATTACCGGCGGTGCCGGGGCGTTCATGGGCAACGACGAAATCGATATCATCCACAACAGCGGGTTGATTGTTGGCGATGTGAACACCGGCGGCAACAAGGACAAGGTTTTCAACAGTGGGCAGATTAACGGCGATGTCGATCTTGGCAATGGCGCCGATGTATTCCGGGCCCATGAAGGCAGCCAGATCACGGGCAGCATCGCTGGCGGATCCGGCAACGACATGTTGTTTGGCAGTTCAGCCGACGAGACCATGGATGGCGGTGCTGACGCGGACGAGCTGCGCGGTGCAGGCGGCGATGACGAATTGCTCGGTGGCGCAAGTGGTGACACGGTCTGGGGCGGCAGCGGCGACGACGACGTGCGTGGCCAGAACGGCAATGACGAAGTTTACGGCGGCAAAGGAGACGACGACCTGTACGGCGGCGGCGGCAATGACATCCTGGGCGGCGGCAACGGCGACGACACCCTGATCGGGGGCAGCGGCAATGATACGCTGACCGGCGGCAGCGGCGACGACACGCTGACCGGCAGTTCAGGCGCGGATGTGTTCGTGTTCGGACTGCGCACCCGCGACGACATCCTGACGGATTTCGAGGACGGGACCGACCTGATCGACCTGTCGGATTACAACCTGGTCAGCCGGACCCAGCTGAACAACCTCGGCGGGTTGTCGGATTCGGCGCTTGGCGTGCTCTTGGACCTCAGCGCAGTCGGCGGCGACGGGGTGATCCTGCTGCAAGGCATCACCAAATCGCAGCTAACGGACGCTGATTTCATTTTCTGATCAGAGTCTTACCGCTTTTGCTCAGTTTTCCTTACGCAAGAAGGGTCAAACCAGGGAGATAACAATGACAACAACTTTTCAGACAACCAACTCAATCGGGGCCGGCGTACGGTTCCTTTATGCCGCCGACGACGACAGTTATTTCGTTTTGCAAGGCGTGACAGTGGCCAGCACAGACTCCAACGCAATCAGCAGCCTTTTTGAAGACAATGTGCTGCAGGTCGATGGCAGTGTCTATTCAAGTTTTAGAGCAATTAACATGTTAGGTGACCGGGCCGTTGTGACGATTGGTGAAACCGGCATCATAGGCTCAGCCCAGAACAGTGGAGGCACCGCTGTATACTTGTCTTCGCTGCAAAGCACTCTAACCAATTTCGGTCAAATCTCCGGAAACAACTCAATTGCTGTGACGACGGGAAAAAGTTTTGTCAGCATCGAAAACCAGGGCTCGATTTCCGGTAGTTCAGGCGTCTTTCTTGGATTATTTGGGGGCACGGGTTTCAGTGTGGTCAA
This sequence comes from Amylibacter sp., assembly GCA_965237555.1. Lineage (GTDB taxonomy): Bacteria > Pseudomonadota > Alphaproteobacteria > Rhodobacterales > Rhodobacteraceae > Amylibacter. The sequence goes on along the minus strand of OZ250147.1, from coordinate 2,009,787 downwards.
CGGCGGCACGATCTCAGCTTCGGCGCACGACGACGCCGTTCGGAGCTTCAGATACAACAACGCTGTACATTCCGAGGGCGGCGACACCCTTGTCACCAACTTGGCAAGCGGAATCCTTTCCGCCGTGTCCAGCGAAGGCGCGGGAATCCGGTTCGACGGCAGTTTTGGCGGTACTTCAATGAGCGGCTCCACAGCCGTCAACTACGGCGAAATTTCATCACTGCAATATTTCGGGGTCTATTTTTCCGGTCTGACTGGTGACACGGTGACGCTGCAAAATTTCGGCACCATAACCGGCGGCGCCGGGGCCTTCATGGGACACGACGAAATCGACATCGTTCATAACGGCGGGCATATGGTTGGCGATGTGAGCACCGGCGGCAACAAAGACAAAGTTTTCAACAGTGGGCAGATTAACGGCGATGTCGATCTCGGCAACGGCGCCGATGTATTCCGGGCTTACGAAGGCAGCCAGGTCACTGGCGGCGTGGCCGGAGGCGCCGGCGACGACATGCTTTTTGGCAGCTCAGCGGATGAAACGCTCGACGGTGGCGCCGACGCGGACGAGCTGCGTGGTGCAGGCGGCGATGACGAGTTGCTCGGTGGCGCAAGTGGCGACACTATCTGGGGCGGCAGCGGTGATGATGACGTGCGCGGCCAGAACGGCAATGACGACGTGTCCGGCGGCAAGGGTGACGACAACGTGACCGGCGGCGGCGGCAACGACACGCTCAATGGCAACAACGGCAACGACACCCTGATCGGAGGCAGCGGCAATGATACGCTGACCGGCGGCAGCGACGACGACACGCTGACTGGCAGTTCAGGCGCGGATGTGTTCGTGTTCGGACTGCGCACCCGCGACGACATCCTGACCGATTTCGAGGACGGGACCGACCTGATCGACCTGTCGGATTACAACCTGGTCAGCCGGACCCAGCTGAACAACCTCGGCGGGCTGTCGGATTCGGCGCTTGGCGTGCTCTTGGACCTCAGCGCAGTCGGTGGCGACGGGGTGATCCTGCTGCAAGGCATCACCAAATCACAGCTCAGCGACGCCGATTTCATTTTCTGATCTGAAAAGCCGGGAAATGGCCGGTCTACCCGGCCTCTCGCATCCCGTCGGCAGCGTCTTCGACCTGTCATTGGTTGGCGGTGATGGGCAGATACCCATCCACGGCATGACCGCGAACACGATGAACAATGCGGATATGATTTTCTGGGACAGCGGTGGCGCATGTCGCGTCGATCGACTTAGAAGCGACCAAAATCACCTGCGTTGCCTGAATTGCTGTGCTAATCTGCCCCTCGGTGGGGGTCTTGGCAGTAACAGTCAGTGTCAGAATTCAGCTAAGCAACTCCGCTGACAAGTGTTCCGTACGACCCGCTTATCGAAAAGGACTCAGACCATGCCAAATTTCAACATCAACAGCACCGTCACAACAACGCAGACCCTGAACACCGTTGAAACCGGTCTTTTGGGCCAGAACGGGTCCATTCAGGTTATTGGCGCAGACGCCATCAACGCGACCGGCAACAATGATCTGGTCATCAACGGAACGGTGGCAACCAATGCGACCGGGGTGGATGCATCCGGCACCGAACTGGAACTGGTGGTCGGATCGCTGGGCAATATCCTGACAACTGGCACCTATGGTGTCTTTGCAGGAGTATTAATTGAAGCCGAGATTATTAACAACGGTACAATCAGCTCCACCGGGACGGGCGTTGGGTTTTTTGCGAGCGACGCCTCTGCAATTCTCAACCTCGTCAATTCCGGTGTGATTTCGGGGCAATATGGCGTGCAAGTCCAACCCGCTGGCGCGCCCTCCACTATCGTCAACAGTGGCACGATTTCAGGCTTCACGACCGGGATTCACGCGTTTTTCACTACCGACACCGTTCTCGAAGTATGGAATTCCGGGACCATCTCTGGCACCGACACTTCTTTCCTTGGATCTTTCGGACTCGGCAGCAGCGACCGGATCTACAATTCCGGGCTGATGGACGGCGATATCCAACTTCTCAGCGGCGATGACATTTACGACGGACGCCATGGCGTGGTCAACGGAACGGTGTTCGGCGATAGCGGGAATGATGTGCTGAGAGGCAGCGACGGGGGCGAGGTTTTCGACGGCGGCGCGGGCGACGACACGCTCTACGGCGGAGCCGGGAACGACGATTTTGTGGGCGGTGACGACAACGACCTGTTGCGCAGCCGTTTTGGCGACGACACGCTGGACGGCGGGAGCGGCAACGACACGATTTTCAGCGGTGCAGGCGATGATGATCTATCGGGCGGCGCAAACGGCGACACGCTCTGGGGCGGCAGCGGTGACGACGAAGTGCGCGGCCAGAACGGCAATGACGATGTTTCCGGCGGCAAGGGCGATGACAACGTGACCGGCGGCGGCGGCAACGACACGCTCAACGGCAACAACGGCAACGACACCCTGGTCGGCGGCAGCGGCAATGACACGCTGACCGGCGGCAGCGGCGACGACACGCTGACCGGCAGTTCAGGCGCGGATGTGTTCGTGTTCGGACTGCGCACCCGCGACGACATCCTGACGGATTTCGAGGACGGGACCGACCTGATCGACCTGTCGGATTACAACCTGGTCAGCCGGACCCAGCTGAACAACCTCGGCGGGCTGTCGGATTCGGCGCTTGGCGTGCTCTTGGACCTGAGCGCGGTTGGTGGCGACGGGGTGATCCTGCTGCAAGGCATCACCAAATCACAGCTCAGCGACGCCGATTTCATTTTCTGATCTGAAAGGCCAGGAGTGGCTGATCTACCCGGCCGCATGCATTCCTTCGGCGGCGTCTTCGACCTGGCATTGGGTGGCGATGGCGGACAGATACCCATCTCCGGCATGACCGTGAACACGATGAACGGTGCGGGTATGACTATCTAAAAAGGTGAAGCCCTAAAGATGCAAAGGAATCGACATCTATAGGGCTTTCCTTTTTCCGCCGCCCATGAGATAGGGACGTGCCAACACCGTATTTCTTCTGGAGACACCTATGGAGATTCGTGAGGCCCTCACATTTGACGACGTTCTGCTGGTTCCCGGCGCTTCCGTAGTGCTGCCTGCGACGGCTGACACCCGTACATTTGTGACCAAATCCATTCCCTTGAACATCCCGCTGCTGAGTTCTGCAATGGACACCGTGACCGAGGCGCCGATGGCAATTGCAATGGCGCAGGCTGGCGGTATGGGTGTGCTGCACCGCAATCTGACTTTGGAGCAGCAAACCTCGCAGGTTCGCCGTGTGAAACGCTTTGTTTCCGGTATCGTTTACACACCCGTGACACTGCGGCCCGATCAAACTCTGGGTGACGCGAAGGCCTTGCAGGAGCGGTATCGGATAACCGGGTTTCCGGTGGTGGATAAATGCGGCGTCGTGCTGGGAATCGTGACGAACCGCGACATGCGTTTTGCCAGTTCTGACGACACGCCGGTGTCGGTGATGATGACCGGCGACAATCTTGCAATTCTGCGCGAACCGGCCGAATTGAGCGAAGCCAAATCGCTGATGCACGCCCGGCGAATCGAAAAACTGCTGATTGTGGACGCGGAAAACAAGCTGACCGGCTTGCTGACCATCAAAGATATCGAACAGGCTGTGATCAACCCGGATGCCTGCAAAGATGAATTAGGGAGGCTGCGCGTCGCAGCGGCTTCGACGGTTGGTGATACCGGGTTTGAACGCTCGGAACAGTTGATTGATTCGGGTGTCGATCTGCTGGTGATCGACACCGCACATGGCCACTCTGCCAGCGTTGCCCAGGCGGTCGAACGCGTTAAGAAGCTGTCGAATTCAGTGCAGGTTGTTGCTGGTAACGTCGCCACTGCCGAAGCCACCAAAGCGCTGATCGGCGCAGGGGCGGATTCGGTGAAGATAGGTATTGGCCCCGGGTCGATTTGTACGACGCGGATCGTCGCAGGTGTTGGGGTGCCGCAACTGACAGCGATCGGCGATTGCGCCGAAGAAGGTATGAAATCCGGCACGCCGGTGATTGCTGATGGCGGCATCAAATATTCCGGTGATTTCGCCAAGGCGATTGCCGCCGGTGCCAGTTGCGCAATGGTCGGATCGATGATTGCTGGAACCGATGAAGCGCCGGGCGAGATGATCCTGTATCAGGGGCGAAGCTTCAAATCGTTCCGGGGCATGGGGTCGGTTGGCGCGATGGCGCGCGGGTCTGCAGACCGCTATTTTCAGAAAGAAGCCAGCACTGAAAAACTTGTGCCGGAAGGCATCGAGGGGCAAGTGCCCTACAAAGGTGCGGCAAGCGCCGTTATCCATCAGCTGATCGGCGGATTGCGGGCGGCCATGGGTTACACCGGCAACGCAACCATCGAAGACATGCGGACCAAGTGCAAATTTGTGAAGATCTCTGGTGCCGGTCTGAAAGAAAGCCATGTGCACGATGTTCAGATAACGCGCGAGAGCCCGAATTACAGGGCAGGATAGGGTGCGAATATGACCCCGGCTGCCCGCTATGCTGCTGCTATTGGGGTGCTGGATGCGTTTCTGAATGGCGAACCGATTGAGAAAACATTGTCGAACTGGGCGCGCCGGAACCGTTATGCCGGTTCGAAAGACCGGGCGGCGGTGCGCGATATCACCTTTGACTGCTTGCGTAATCTTCGATCTTACCAGTGGGCCAGTGGAATCGCGGGCGGGCGGGCACTTGCGATTGGCCATTGTTTGTCGCAAGGTATTGTTCCTGCTGATGTATTTAACGGACAGGGTTATGCGCCTGCGGCTTTGAGCGAAAGCGAGACGGCGGATCTGGAGGCAGTGGAGGGCACGGTGCCATGGTCAGTAGAGTCAGACCTTCCAGACTGGTTGGTCGAGAAGTTTCGACAATCTCTGGGGGCTGAATTTGCAGCAACTATTTCGGCCTTAAAGAATCGCGCACCGGTCGATTTGCGGGTGAATATAGGCAAGGGCAATTTGGCCTCGGCGCAAGAAATGTTGGAACAAGACGGTATTTTGGCGGAGCCAGTTGTTAATGTCGCCACCGCCCTACGCGTGATTTCGAATTCGCGCCGAGTTGCGCAGTCAAAAGCCTATCAGTCGGGTCTGGTCGAGTTGCAGGACAGCGCCTCGCAGGCGGTTGTTCAAGCGTTGCCGCTTGAAGATGCCACCACCATCCTCGATTATTGTGCGGGCGGCGGCGGCAAAACTCTGGCGATGGCTGCTTTGGCTCCATATGCGGTCATATCGGCATATGATCAAAATAGCGCCCGGCTGCAACCGTTGCAAAGTCGCGCCTGCCGGGCGGGTATTTCAGTATGTTTGTTGACGCAAAAACCAAAGTTGAAGAACGGGCGGTATGATATTGTTCTTATTGATGTTCCTTGTTCGGGCTCTGGGTCTTGGCGTCGAAATCCGGAAGGCAAATGGCGATTAACGCCACAAAAATTGGCGACCTTCTGCCAAACCCAGAAGGATATTTTACAGAAGGCAAAAGATTTTGTTGCACCTGATGGATCGCTTGCCTATGTCACCTGTTCAGTTCTGCGCTGCGAGAATGAAGATCAGATTTCGGCATATCTTGCCGACAACCCGGACTGGCGCTGCAGTTTGCAGCAACGATGGAACCTGTCGGATGGCGGCGATGGTTTCTTTTTGACGGTGCTTTCTAGGGCGAAAAACAACTCAAGGTTGTAATTACTGCTGATTTTAGTTAATCTTAATCAATTGGGTGTGGAGAGGAACAGGATTCCGGACTCATGATAGAGGTGGCATGTATACGTCCAAAACTGCCGGCTGGCTGGCGCCGGTTGCAATCGCCGGATTACTGGCGATAGCGCTGGCGCTATTATCACGAACAAACGGGTGGCAGTTGTTGGCAGGTTGCGCCGCATTCGCAACCGGTTTTCTGGCAGTTCTTTATCTGACGGGAAATGGTTTTGGAACCCGGACTCGTTCAGCGAGGCAGCCGCTGATCTTGTCGCCAACGACCGCGCAGCAAGTTGGAAAACAACCTGCTACACAACCTCCGGTAATTTCCGAACAGGCAACAGATGCGGCTGTTCAACGCCAATTTGACGCTTTGCCGATTGCATTATTGCGGATTGGTGGAGACGGGACCGTGATTCAATCTAACAAAGCTGCCAGGGACTTTCTGGGCATCGACGCCGAGGAAAGGCCAGCCTTTGACGATCTGGTTGAGGGACTAGGTCGCAGCGTTGCGTCTTGGCTGGCCGTTGCGCGGGAAAAGAGCAGCAAATCAAAGCCGGAAATGGTGCAAGTCAAACGCGGATCGAAAGAGTCGGTATTGCAAGTCTCGCTGATGGATTCTCCCGGCGGCTCTGCCGGCACATTGATTGCAACGCTGAGCGATGCAACCGAGCTGAAATCGCTGGAAGCGCAGTTTGTGCAGAGCCAGAAAATGCAAGCTATCGGCCAGTTGGCAGGTGGTGTGGCACATGATTTCAACAACCTTTTAACAGCGATTTCAGGTTATTGTGACTTGCTGTTGCTGCGCCATGATCGTGGTGATCAGGGTTTTGGCGATTTGTTGCAAATCAGCCAAAACGCCAACCGCGCTGCGGCGCTTGTCGGTCAACTGCTGGCGTTTTCACGCAAGCAGACCTTGCAGCCACAAGTGCTGGAAGTAAACGACACGCTGTCTGACCTGACCCATTTGCTGAGCCGATTGCTGGGTGAAAAGGTGTAGCTGCACACAGAATACGGCAAACATCTGCCCTTGGTGTTCGTCGATGGCAGACAACTGGAACAGGTGATCATGAACCTGGTGGTAAACGCCCGCGATGCCATGCCGGACGGCGGCGAAGTGAAAATCATCAGCAGTCACTATTTCTGTGACGAGGACACGGTTATCGACAAGGTGCCCGTTCCGTCCGGGGGATATGTTTGCATTAAAGTGATCGATACAGGTTGCGGTATTCGCCGAGACAGGCTGCAAAAGATTTTTGAACCGTTTTATACGTCAAAGGAGGTGGGCGAAGGCACCGGGCTTGGCCTGTCGATGGCTTACGGGATTATCAAACAAACCGGCGGATTTATCTTAGCAGACAGTGTTGTCGATCAAGGTACGACATTCACGGTTCTATTACCGGCCCAGGACGGGGAAATACAACCAAAAGCACCGGCTGCCAAATTAAGAAAAACTGGCCAGAAAGTGCTGAACGGCCTGTCCGTGATGCTGGTGGAAGATGAAACCCCAGTCCGCACTTTCGCTGCCAGAGCGTTGAAAATGCATGGGATTATGGTCACGGAAGCGGCCTCTGCAGAGCAAGCCCTTCAAAAGATTGCTGAACCGGAGCTGGAGGTCGATATCATTGTATCTGACGTGGTTATGCCGGGCATGGATGGGCCGACATGGGTGCGCAAAGCGCTGGAGGACCGGCCCGAAACTCAGGTGATTTTCGTTTCAGGTTACGCCGAAGAAAGCTTTGCCAAAGAGCACGCCGAGATTGCAAACGCAGTGTTTTTACCTAAGCCGTTTTCCTTGCAGCAATTGATAGAAACGGTCCGGGAATTGGCGCAGTAGCTATTTCTTTTGCGCAATTGCGTAGTAACCACCGGCAATTGACTTGAAACAGGATTTTTCCGTTATGTGTGCCGGTTTTGACATATCCGGCACAGGCACATTTCCCGCACACAGCGGTAACTCAACCGCTTGGTATCCCCGCCCGTTCATACATTGCGCCAAAACCTTGCCCCGCAATTGGGTATTTGTATCCACCGATCCGTAAGTTGGGATAAACACGTAGCCGACATAATAACCTCCCGTGACCTGGGTTTGGGTGTTGGTGGGCACATTTTGTGCAGCCTTTACCTGGCAGTTTGTCAGATCATTGTTGGCACTGCGCTGGGAAACAGCGGGTTTGTACCAACCGGACGGGTTGCATCCCACAAGAGACAGTAAAACGATGGTGGACAATGGTTTTTTCAACGTAATTTTCTCCTTAAATCGTGCATCAAACGGAATGGGCAGACCGTAACGGCCGTGGCGGGAGCGTCAACCGGGCACTTCGTTTCACGTCACCCCGCAACGCATCTCTCGCGAATCAGAACCACGGCATCGACCGTTCGTACAAATCAAAATCTTGCGCGTGTTGACGTCGCAATTCGGCTTGCAGGGCCTTGGCTAGTGTGAGTTCGCCCGGTGGCGAGGAATTGGCTCGACCCAGCGTAAATTGTTTGTGCAAGCGCATTTGCAAGAACCGCACCATACTGTCCATGTCGTCGTAGCGAAACAGGTGGCTGACGCCCAAGTCACCGTCTTTGTTGCTGAGAAATTTGGCCTGCGATCCTACTTGCGCAAATTCGGGTTGATTGTCCTGCAGATATGCCTCAACAAATTTGTCAAAACTTATGTCAGATGTACTTTTTGGCGTGCCCCGGATTTCGTCACGGCTGCGATAACGGTACCAGCTGCCAAGCCAGCTGACCGGTTCGCGGATCGCGGCAACCGTATCCGGCGGGTCACCGGTCAGGGTCAGAACAAACGGCTCCAAAAGCCGCTGATATTTGCGGTAGGGCGTGTGTTTGGCGCTGGGCAATTTTGAAATCCGGATTTCGCAACTGGTTCCCAACGCCATTTCGATAGACGTCGATGCAGTTTTAGGCGTTGCAAAAAACACCAGTTTTTCTTTTAGAAAAATCATCATACTCGTGCACGCGCCCCAGGTAATTCACTTTCTAGGTGATATTTTTACCAATCATAAACCTTCATACGAAATTGTGGAATTGAAAATTTATCTTGAAATGTTCTCTTTTTGATCTCATAAGGTGTGAGTAGAACAAGAGGCGAACATCAGCAGCGATTGCCGAATTCCGAGCGATGTGAAATAAAGGATAATACAATGGCGACAAGCTTACTCGACCTGAACGAAAGACGCGCAATGGACAAACAAAAAGCTCTCGAATCGGCTTTGAGTCAGATTGAGCGGCAGTTCGGCAAAGGCTCAATCATGAAGCTGGGTCAGGACAGTGCGGCGATGGAGATCGACGCGACGTCGACAGGGTCCATCGGCCTTGATATTGCGCTTGGAATAGGCGGTATCCCCAAAGGCCGGGTTGTTGAAATTTATGGGCCGGAAAGCTCCGGCAAAACCACGCTGGCACTGCACGCGATTGCCGAGGAACAGAAAAAAGGTGGCGTTTGTGCATTTGTCGACGCGGAGCATGCGCTGGATCCGACCTATGCCAAGAAACTTGGCGTCGATCTGGACGAGCTGCTGATCTCGCAACCCGATACCGGAGAACAGGCGTTGGAGATTACCGATACGCTGGTGCGCTCCGGCGCGGTTTCGATGGTGGTGGTTGATTCGGTTGCCGCGCTGACCCCAAGAGCAGAGCTTGAGGGCGACATGGGTGACCATCAGGTTGGTGCTCAGGCACGGTTGATGTCTCAGGCGATGCGCAAATTGACCGGATCGATATCAAAATCCGGTTGCACGGTGATCTTTATCAACCAAATCCGGATGAAAATCGGCGTAATGTTCGGTTCACCTGAAACCACATCGGGGGGCAACGCCCTGAAATTCTATGCCTCTGTCCGTCTGGATATCCGCCGTATCGGCGCGATCAAGGACCGGGACGAAGTGGTTGGAAACGCCACCAGGGTAAAAGTTGTAAAGAACAAAGTCGCACCGCCATTCAAACAGGCGGAATTCGACATCATGTATGGCGAAGGTATCTCCAAACGCGGCGAGTTGATTGATCTGGGTGTCAAAGCCGGGATTGTGGAAAAATCCGGCTCTTGGTTTTCCTATGGTGATCAGCGGATCGGGCAGGGGCGGGAAAATGCCAAATCCTTCCTAAAAGACAATCCGCAGGTGGCTTATGAGATTGAAGATAAGATCCGTGCGGCCCATGGTCTGGAATTCAACATGCCGCCGCCGGTTGCGGACACTGATGACGATGACGAGGTTGTTGAAGCTTAAAGGGCCTTTTGTTCGCGGCCGGTCGTTGGTTCAGCACTGATTGCCACCCGCAATGAAATGAAAACGGCCGGGGGACATACGCAGTTCGTGACAATTGGCCAGCGCTGGAGTGAAATCTCCGGCGCTTTTTGATTGTTATGTGGACAGCATGAAATGTGGGAGATAAACCGCTTTAAGCCAAATAGAGCACGCAGGACCGCCGCCAATGATCAGCCTCAATGACATTCGGACCACCTTTCTGGATTTCTTTGAAAAGAATGATCATGCCGTTGTGGACAGTTCCCCGCTTGTGCCGCGCAATGATCCGACGCTGATGTTTGTAAACTCGGGGATGGTGCAGTTCAAAAATGTTTTTACCGGTGTCGAAAAACGCGATTACACCCGCGCGACAACGGCGCAGAAATGTGTGCGGGCAGGCGGCAAACACAATGACCTGGACAACGTCGGATATACCGCACGGCATCACACGTTTTTTGAAATGTTGGGCAATTTTTCGTTCGGGGACTATTTCAAGGACCAAGCGATCCCTTTTGCCTGGGACCTGATCACCAAAGAATTTGGCGTCGACAAAGACCGCCTGCTGGTCACAGTTTACCACACCGATGACGAAGCGGCGGACATCTGGAAGAACTACGCAGGCCTGCCGGATGAGCGTATTATTCGCATTCCAACACATGACAATTTCTGGATGATGGGCCCAACAGGCCCCTGCGGACCCTGTACCGAGATTTTTTATGACCATGGCGACCACATTCCGGGCGGCCCGCCGGGCACGCCAGAGGAAGACGGTGATCGGTTTATCGAAATCTGGAACGTCGTTTTTATGCAGAACGAGCAGTTCGAAAACGGCGACATGAAGGCACTGGATAAACAGAGCATTGACACGGGCATGGGGCTGGAACGGTTCGCGGCGCTTTTGCAAGGCAGCCACGATAACTATGACACAGACCTGTTCAAAGCACTGATTGAGGCTTCAGCGCAGGCAACTTCTGTGGATCCGTATGGCCCCCAAAATGTCCATCATCGGGTGATCGCCGATCATCTGCGCTCGACGTCATTCCTGATCGCGGACGGCGTGCTGCCTTCAAACGAGGGCCGCGGTTACGTGCTGCGCCGGATCATGCGTCGCGCCATGCGTCACGCCCATTTGCTCGGTGCGAAAGATCCGGTAATGCACCGATTGGTGCCAGAGTTGGTGCGCCAGATGGGACAGGCCTATCCCGAACTTGGCCGTGCGCAGCCAATGATCGAAGAAACACTGCTGCTAGAGGAAACCCGGTTCAAGACCACGCTCGACCGGGGATTGGGTTTGCTTGACGAAGAACTTGCGCATCTGCCCGAGGGCGACAGCTTGCCGGGCGAAACCGCTTTCAAACTCTATGATACTTATGGATTCCCGCTTGATCTGACGCAGGATGCCTTGCGTGAAAAGGGCGTCGAAGTTGACACCGCGGGTTTCGATCAATCTATGCAGGCTCAAAAAGCCAAAGCACGTGCAGCCTGGGCCGGTTCCGGCGAAGCGGCGGACGATACAATTTGGTTCAATCTGGCCGAAGAACATGGGCCGACGGAATTTCTCGGGTATGACACCGAAAATGCAGAGGGGCAAATTCTGGCGGTGGTCGCCGGCGGTGAGGCCGTTGAAAACGCGGCAAATGGCTGCGATGTTGAGATTGTGTTGAACCAAACTCCCTTTTATGCCGAATCCGGCGGCCAGATCGGAGACAGCGGAACGCTGAAGACCGACGCTGGCACCGTGGAAATTCACGACGTGAAGAAAAAGGCCGGTGTTTTTGTCCATATCGGCACTGTTGCCGATGGGACCATCGCCACAGGCACTGCTGCGGAACTGGTGGTGAACCACAACCGCCGGACCATGATCCGCGCCAACCACTCGGCAACACACTTGTTGCATGAGGCCCTGCGCCAGCACCTGGGCGACCACGTGGCGCAACGGGGATCGTTGAATGCGGAAGATCGGTTGCGGTTCGATTTTTCACATGCCAAGGCGATGTCTGATGTCGAACTTGGGCAGGTGGAAACCGAAGTGAATGCGTATATACGCCAGAATTCCCCGGTTGAAACCCGCATAATGACGCCGGACGAGGCCCGCGATCTTGGTGCACAGGCACTGTTTGGTGAAAAATACGGCGACGAAGTACGCGTGGTTTCAATGGGGCGACAGAACAACAGCGGCAAAGGTGGTGACGGGCAAACATATTCGCTGGAACTATGCGGTGGCACACATGTACAGCGTACGGGTGACATCGGGGTATTTTCTCTGATCAGCGAAAGTGCATCGTCCTCGGGTGTGCGCCGGATAGAAGCTTTGACCGGGCAGGCGGCATTTGAACATCTGGCCACCCAGCAAGCGCATTTGACCAGCGCGGCAGGCGTCCTGAAAGCAAGGCCGGAAGATGTGCCAATACGGCTGAAAACCCTGCTCGATGAACGCAAAGCGTTGCAATCCGAAATTGCAGATCTGCGCAAACAGGCCGCGATGGGCGGCGTTTCAAGTGGCGATTCCGATACTGAACAGGTTAACGGCACGTCGTTCTATGGGCAGGTTTTGTCCGGCGTTCCGGCCAAAGACTTGCGTGGACTTGTCGATGAGCACAAAGCCCGCCTCGGATCGGCAGCGATTATTCTGATCTCCGACACCGGCGGCAAAGCGGCAGTAGCGGCTGGTGTGACCGAAGATTTGACTGATAAAATTTCGGCTGTTGATCTAGTGCGCGCCGCGGCGGAGGCACTGGGTGGCAAGGGCGGCGGTGGTCGTGCAGATATGGCGCAGGCCGGTGGGCCCGATGCGCAGAATGCTCAAGGGGCTGTGGCAGCAGCCCGCAAACTATTGGAGGGATAAATGCCGGTATACGCGATTGTTCAAGTAGATGTGACCAATGCCGATGAATACGCCAAATACGCCAAGCTTGCCGGCCCGGCGGTGGCCAAATACGGCGGCGAATTTCTGGCCCGCGGTGGTGAGACTGCGGTGATGGAAGGCACAGCGCGGGCGCGCAACGTGATCATTCGGTTTGCAGATATGAAAACCGCCAAAAGCTTTTACAACGGTCCGGAATATCAGGAGGCACTGTCTTACGGCCTGGCTGCGGCCGACCGTCAGTATGTGTTTGTCGAGGGCATTTGATGGCAGCCTATGTTATCGCGCGGATCGAGGTCACGAACCTGGAAGCCTACAAGGAATACGCAAGCCAGACTGTTGCTTTGGCTGAGAAATACGGCGGAAAGTTCCTCGTAAAAGCAGGCCTTATGAACAGGTAGAAGGATCGGGGCCGGATCGTCACGTTGTGATCGAGTTTCCCGACAGCGAGTCCGCGCGGCGGTTTTACAACGCGCCGGATTATCAGGAAATCCTGCCGATTGCTTTACAGAATTCCAACCGCGATCTGGTGATTGTCGAAGGCGCCTGACGCTTCAATGCGTGGCACTGCCGGAGTAGAGATTGATCACCAACACGCCGGCGACAATCAGGGCCATTCCGGTGACCGCAGCCAGATCAAGTTTCTGGTTAAAAAGCACATAACCGGCAATGGCGATAAAAATGATGCCCAAGCCAGACCAGATGGCATAGACCAGACCCATTGGCATGACCTTCATCACCAAGGTCAGCAGATAGAATGACACGCCGTAGCCAGAAATCATGATTACCATTGGCACAGGTTTGGTAAATTGTTCGGAAGCCTGCAAAGCTGATGTGGCGATGATCTCGAACACAACCGCAGTCATCAAAGTGAAATAATGGAGAGGCATGGCAGGTATCCTAGGCGCTGGAAATTTGCGCCAACAATATTCGTCAGCCCGACCGAGGAACAAGCGAAATCGCGGGGCTTTCCGGTCAAAAATTGCTATTTCGCGGGCAGGGCTGCGACAAATTCCAAAGCCAATGCCATCACCTGATCTCGCCGCACATCGTCAGCCAGCAACTCTTCGTCGACATCCAGCATCCCGCCCATTTTTTTGCCGGTAAAAGACAGCGGAGAAACACCGTCAACCGCCAAGGCCGCAGCCTCGTTTACCTTGCCCACCCGGAACATTGCGCCGGTTTGATGCACTCCGCAGAGCATATTGCCGTTCAGCATAAAGCCGATCCCGCCAAACATATTCTTTTCGACGATACCGTCCATTCCGGCAAGTGCATCGCGCATGATCTGTGCCAATCCTTCGTCATAGGCCATTTGCGGCTCCTTGATCTCAGCTTGGCCCCAGAGTATCACGCAACACGCTGATTTTGGAGAGCTAACAGGATGTCGGGAACCGATCACGGCAAGTCAACAGATTGGGGCGGGCCGCAGCCCGCGATGATTCTGGTCGAGCCGCAGATGGGCGAGAACATCGGCGCGGCGGCGCGGGCGATGTGGAACTTTGGCCTGGAATGGATGCGTTTGGTCAACCCGCGCGACGGCTGGCCGAACCAAAAAGCGGTGGCGATGGCCAGCGGGGCCGGGCGTGTGCTGGACCAGGTGATGCTGACCAAGACAACACGGGAAACGACCGCCGACCTCAACTATGTTTTTGCCACCACGGCACGGGGACGCGACCTGACCAAACCTGTGTTCACACCCGAGCGCGCGATGCAGCAAGCCCGCGCAATGATATCGGAAGGCCAGAAAGTTGGCATATTATTTGGCCCCGAACGTGCAGGATTGCAAAACGAAGACGTGGCCCGCGCGAATGCGATCATATCAGTGCCGGTGAATCCGGGTTTTGCTTCGCTCAACCTTGCGCAATGTGTGCTGTTGATGGCTTACGAATGGCGCCGTCAGGGCGGTCCCGAGGATGCGGATATCCTGGCGTTGGCTGGCACCAATTTTGCTGATGGGCAGGAAGTGCAAAATCTGACCAAGCAGATGGAGGAACGGCTCGATCGGGTTGGTTTTTTCTGGCCGGATCACAAAGCGGAAAGCATGGTGACAAATCTGCGCAACATGATCAGCCGGATGCCCTTGACCCAGGCCGATGTACGCACCATGCATGGCATTATCCGCGCTTTGTCAGACAAACATCCCAAATCGCGCTGAACCGCTTGTCGGCATTGGCAAGACCCCCTAGGTTTCCCGCAAATCACTGGAGCGCGGAATGAGCAAGCCCCGCAGCATATTTGAAGACGTTGGCGACAGAAAACCTGTGGAGGAAACCTCTAATGGTGGTCTGATCGATGGTGGTAAGCAGGGGTCGCGTAAATCTGTTGCAACCTGGCTGATGATGCTATTTGGTTTGGTGGTCCTGATGATCGTGATTGGCGGGCTGACCCGCCTGACTGACAGCGGTTTGTCGATAACCGAGTGGAAACCTGTCACCGGTGCGGTGCCTCCGATGGGTGCTGATGCCTGGAATGCCGAATTCACCAAATACCAAGCAATCCCGGAATATCAGCTGCAAAACAAAGGCATGACTCTGACGGAATTCAAGTCGATTTATTGGTGGGAATGGGGCCACCGCCAGCTTGGTCGTCTGATTGGGTTGGTCTGGGCGGTCGGTTTTGTGTTTCTTCTTGCGACCAGACGTATTCCAGTCGGCTGGACTCCACGGCTGTTGGTTGTCGGCATCTTGGGCGGTCTGCAGGGCGCGATCGGCTGGTGGATGGTTTCATCTGGGCTGACCGGCAGGATGGTGGATGTGGCATCCTACCGGCTGGCGATCCATCTGGGGCTGGCATTTATCATTCTGGGCGTGATTATCTGGTCCGTCTGGCAGCTGCTCCGCCCGCAATTGGAACTGATGCAGGCACGGCGTACGAAAGAACCGCGTTTGGTCACGTTGTCGACGTTGCTGGCACTGTTGATTTTTGCCCAAATTCTGCTGGGAGCGTTGGTTGCAGGAATTGACGCCGGGCGGGGATATGTCGACTGGCCGCTGATGAATGGTGAATTCTTGCCGTCAGAAAGTTTCGATTACGCACCCATCTGGACCAACTTCTTTGAAAATCCGGCACTGGTGCAGTTTAACCACCGGGTATTGGGTTATCTGGTGCTGCTCATGTCCGGGTTTGCGTGGTGGGCTAGCAGAAGCTCGGCCATTAACACCACAAAGCGTTCCTTCGATTTGGCGACTCTGCTGGTTATACTTCAACTGACGCTCGGCATTTTCACGGTGCTTTATGCTGCCCCGTGGCAAGCTGCCATCCTGCATCAAATCGGTGCGATATTGGTGATTTGCGCAGTACTCCGGTGCCGGTTTCTCTCGCTTTATCCTTTGACACAGCGCCTTCAATAGCCGGGATTTCCTATGACCAACAACACAGCCCACCGCGATTTGATGGCCTTCGCACAAGACACCGTCGCTTTGGGGCAGGTTTCCGGTTTGCTTGGATGGGATCAAGAAGCGGTTATGCCACGAGGAGGAGCAAAGCAAAGGGCCGAGCAGGCCAGCGTCCTGGAATCTGTCTTGCATGCCAAACGAACCGATCCGCGCATAGGTGACTGGCTCGCGGCGATTGATGTATCAGTGCTAGATGAAGTGGCGGCAGGAAACCTGCGGCTTGTGCGGCGCAGCTATGAGAGACAGACCAAAATCCCGGCCGATCTTGCAATTGCGCAGGCCCGTGTCACATCTGAGGCGCAGGGCATCTGGGCCGACGCCCGCGCCGCCGGAAAATTTACGGATTTTCAGGATACGCTCACCGAGGTGCTGAACTTGCGGCGGCAGGAGGCCGAAGCGCTATCTGAAGACGGCAACCTCTATGACGCGCTGTTGGACGATTATGAGCCGGGCATGACCGACGCAACGCTCGATAAACTACTCGGCGGGTTGCGCACGGGACTTGTAGAACTGCGCCAGCGCATCGTTGACAGCGGCGTTGAAATTCCTGATCTGCAAGGTAGTTTTTCCAAAGACCAGCAAATGCTGATCGCCCGCGAGCTGGCTGATGCGTTTGGTTATGATTGGAATCGCGGGCGGCTCGACTTTTCGGTGCACCCGTTTTCGTCCGGCAGCTTTAACGATGTGCGCATCACCACCCGGATTGCCGAAGACGACCCGTTCAATTGTTTCTACTCCACGATCCACGAAGTTGGCCACGCAGTTTACGAGCAGAGCATCAACCCACGACACGGAATGACACCTGCGGGGCGAGGAGCCTCGATGGGGGTACATGAATCGCAAAGCCGGATCGCCGAAAACCAACTGGGCCGGAGCCGCGCCTTTACCGGGCATCTGTACCGTCGCATGGTCGATGTATTCGGTGACTTCGGCGTCGGATCAGAGGAACTTTTCTACAAAATCGCCAACAAAGTCCGCAAAGGATTTATCCGGACCGAAGCAGATGAGGTGCAATACAACCTTCATGTCATGCTGCGCTACGATCTGGAACGCGCCCTGATTGCCGGTGATCTGCAAGTAGCTGATCTGGAAGCCGCCTGGAATGACCGGTTTGAAGCGGATTTCGGTTATCCGGTGCAAGGTGCCGCCAACGGGGTTTTGCAGGATGTACATTGGTCGGTCGGATTGTTCGGATACTTCCCGACCTATTCTCTGGGAAACATCTATGCAGGCGAATTGTACGACTGCTTGGCTGCGGATGTACCTGATTTCCAAAACGATTTGGCCAACGGCCAAACCAATCGGGCGGTTGCGTGGCTGGGTGAAAAAATCCATCGGCACGGGTCAGTCCACGAACCGCGGGACGTTATTTCAAACGCGATTGGGCACGCACCGGACGAAGCACCTTTGCTCAGATATCTCAACGCCAAATTTGGCGAGATTTACCGGCTCTAAGTCCCCAGAATGCTCAGCCAAATGCTGACCGAGCCAATGGATAGAGCAGTTCCGATCAAAACGGAGGCGGCGGCCGTACCTTTGGCACGGTCATACATATTGGCAAAGACATAGGCGTTCACACCGGGGGCCATCGCAGCCATGACAACCGCGCCGCGGATAAAGGGTTCTGAAAGATCGAAAATCTGTGTCGCCATGAACAAAGCAATCGCTGGATGAATGAACAATTTGACGGTGGCAACCATAGCAACTTCGCCAATGTTGCTGGTCAACCCATAGCGAACCAACACACCACCAAGACCAAACAAAGCAACCGGAATGGCGGCGACGGCCAGCATGTCGATGGCCGAAGTCAGCGTGATGTGCAGCGGAATACCCAAAAGATTCACACTGAAGCCCAGCATCAGCCCGATCATCAAGGCATTTGAAAACATGGCCTTGATCACGGTGCGCAGCGTGGCGGCCAGGCTGCGTCCGTCGGCACGGGAAAATTCCATTGTTGTGATACCTAAGGCGTAACAAAACGGTGCGTGAATGGCGATGATGGCGAAAATCGGTTCCAGCGCCCCGGCACCATAGGCCCGTTCCATGATGGGCAGGCCCAGCAGGACGCCATTTCCAAACAGGCAGCAAAACCCGATGGCCACGGACTCGCCGGGGCGCCGATTGAAAAACCAGCGCGCGCCGAGTGTTCCGAGGGCGAAGCAAACCAACGAGCCAACATAATAAGATCCAAGCAATTGCGGCTTGAAAACCGCAGCCAAATCCAAACCTGCGATGGCCCGAAACAGCAGGCAAGGAACCGCGAAATTTAGGGTGAATTTCATCAGTGCATCGGCCTGGAAATCAGAGAAAATTCCGGACCTGACAGCGCAATACCCAGCTCCAATCAGCAGAAAGACTGGTAAAACTATCTGCAGGATGCCCAGCATTAAAGGTCGTACTTGATTTGCATACCGTCAAAGGCCGCGGTTATGTGATCTTCGGTTTCGTCGCAAAGGGTCTGATAATCGAGATCAATGTGCATGTTGGTCAAAATGGCGCGCTTTGGCTGCGCCCGTGCGATCCACAGCAGAGTTTTTTCCAGATGCACATGGGTTGGATGCGGATCGCGACGCAGCGCGTCGATCACCCAGCAATCAAGGTTTTCCAACGCTTTCCAGCCCGCCTCGTCCATGTCTGAAACATCCGGCAAATAAGCCAGGTCGCCAATTCGAAAGCCTTTTGCCGTGATCTCGCCGTGCTGTACCGGAAACGGTGTGAATGTAATTGCCCCGCCGGCACCGTCGATGGTGACAGGGCCGTCCATGTCATTCATTTCCAATATAGGTTTGTAAAGGCTGCCCTCGGGTTGCACAAAGGCATAGCCAAACCGGGTGACCAAAGTGTGCTTGGTTTCTTCGTCAGCCCAGACCGGGACCCGTTTGCGCATATTGAATACAACCATCCGCAAGTCATCCAGACCATGCGTATGATCGGCGTGGTCATGAGTATAAATCACCGCATCCAAATGGCCGATGTCGGCACTCAGCAACTGGCTACGTAAGTCCGGAGAGGTGTCGATCAACACGTTGGTCACGCCGTCGTCGCAAAATTGCTGCACCAGCATCGAGCAGCGGCGGCGGTTGTTTTTCGGCTCATTTGGATCGCAAGCACCCCAGTGGCCGCCGATACGCGGAACGCCACCGGAAGATCCGCTGCCAAGAATGGTAAAAACCCGTTCCGCCATCACGAAGCGGCCTCATAGGACGCGGCTTTGGTGAACAATCGGTCAAAGTTGGTGGTCGTTTGAGCGGCGAACGAGGCGTAATCCAGACCAAAAACGTCTGCGCCCAATAGTGCTGTATGCGCCGAATAAGCGGGCTCATTGCGCTTGCCGCGATGAGGCATTGGAGCCAGATATGGCGCATCGGTTTCCACCAGAATTCGATCCACCGGGGCTGCCGCAAAAATATCACGCAGGTCCTGAATTTTCTTAAATGTCGTGATCCCGGACATCGACAGATAAAACCCAAGATCCAGCGCGGTGCGGCCTAGTTCGGCAGTGCTGGAAAAGCAATGCATGACACATGAATATGCACCTGCTTTGAACTCATCTGTTAAAATCCGCGCCATATCATCATCGGCGGCTCGGGCGTGGATGATCAGCGGCAGGCCGGTCTGGCGCGCGGCTTCGATATGGATGCGCAGGCTTGCTTGCTGAATATCCATGCTGTCGGCGGTATAGTGGTAATCCAAACCGCTCTCTCCGATGCCGACCATTTTCGGGTGCCGGGAGATGGCAACCAGTTCTTCGACCGTCGCCAACGGTTCTGCGTCAGCGCTCATCGGGTGGGTGCCTGCTGCATAGAAGACCGGGGAATGTGCCTCGGCAATTGCTCGGATATTTGGCTCGTTGCGCAATCGCGTGCAGATGGTGACCATGCGCGCCACACCTGCCTGTTGGGCGCGGGCGACCAGGTCTGGGATTTCGCCTTCAAAATCTGGAAAATCGAGGTGGCAGTGACTGTCGACGATTTGCGGAACTGTTGTCATAAAGGCACTCGTACGCGCCGGTCAGACCCGCGCCGTTTCATCCAATTTCAGCAACATATCTAGGATCACGCTGGACGGGTCAAGATTTACCGCGCGGGCGTGCGCAACGCGGCCGGTCAGGGATTGTGACAGATCGGCCCATCTGCGCGCTGCGGCGGCATTCGGGGCGAGTTTTGCCAGCATCAGTGCCTCGCCAGACGCAGCCTCTGTCCAGACCGAAGGTTGTGTTGCGCCATAACGAGCGAGACGCGAAATCAGCAAAGTGATCAGATGCACAGTCATGTCAAATCGTGGGGCGGCGTCGCGTCCGCTGCATTTGTCCGCCAGGGCAAGGGCTGCGGTGCGACCCATGCCGGGCGCTGAAGATGCGAGGGACGTAAGGGATTTGTAGAGCAACAATCCTTCGGCGTTTATCAAGCGCAAGGCAGCACCAACTGAACCATCTGACAACACTGCCAGCGCCTCGGCTTCGGAGCCGGCATCATAGCCTGCTTGACCGAGTGCCCGCGCCTGATCCTGAGGCGTCAGCTTGGCACAGCGCAAATCGCGACAGCGCGATCGGATTGTAGGCAACAGTTTTGCCGGTTGATGGCAAACCAGTAAAAGCAAAACTTTCTCCGGTGGTTCTTCGAGAATCTTCAACAGTGCATTAGCGGCCGATGTAGTGAGTTCATCGGCGGTATCAATAATGGCAATCCGCCAGCCACCGTCGGCGGCAGACAGGTTGAAAAAACTCTTCAGCCTGCGCACTTCATCCACCGAAATCGCTGATTTTAAGCGCTTTTTCTTTTCGTCCCAGGGTATGCGGCACAAAAACAATCGTGGTTCACCAAGCGCCAGTGAGCGGCGTACGGCGGGATGGCTGGCGTCGGCATCAAGCGAAACCGGTGCCCGCTTGGTATTCTCAGAAGTTCCTGATTTGTTTACCGGATCACGGCTCAACATGAATTTGGCAATACGCCATGCAAGTGTTGCTTTGCCAATCCCGCGCGGGCCGGTAATCATCCAAGCGTGATGCAACCGACCTGCGTTATAGGCCTGCAAAAATGTATGTTCTGCTTCCTCCTGGCCCAGCAATACAATCGATTCTCTGGGGTGCGGTGCGCCTTCGGCCCGATCCGGTTCTGGAATTGCATCGCCTGCAATCACAGCCGTTCCTCAACCTTCGCGTAAACCTGCGCGTGGACGCCAGCCGGCGAGTCACTGCCGTTGATTACACAGCAGCGGGCTGGAAATTGGTCGACTAAATTCAAAAAACCTTGCCTGAGCGCCAAGTGGAATGGTAGCCCAAACTCTTCAAACCGGTTTTCGCCCGAATTTCGCGCCAATCCGCGTGACAGTGCAATTTCCGGGTCCATATCGATTATGAAAGTCAAATCCGGTTCCCGCCCGATTATCAGATTGTGCAATTGATCTACGGTTTCGCGCAAATCGGCTCTTGCGACACCCTGATAAACCCGGGTGCTGTCGGCGAACCGGTCGCTAACCACATTACCACCGTCTTCAAGCATCGGATCGATTGTCCGTTCCAGATGGTCGCGCCGAGCAGCTGTAAACAATAAAATTTCGGTTTCCGGTGACCAGCGGCCGGGATCGCCTTCGACCAGCAGACGGCGGATTTCTTCGGCACCGTCTGAGCCGCCAGGTTCGCGGGTCAGCAATGTCTTGTGACCCATCGTGTTCAGATAGCTCGCCAATAACCGGGCCTGAGTGGTTTTTCCAGACCCGTCGATGCCTTCAAATGTTATGAACAGGCCTTTGTCACGCATCCGTTATTGTGTGGCCTCCACGGGAACACCAAATGACCCAGCCAGCACTTTAGCAGATATCTGCAAACGTTTGATTATGCCGCCTTTTAATACGTCATGGCTGGCGACCAACGGATGGCTGGCTGGTTCCAGTCCGGGAATTTCAACCGTCAGTCGCGCAACCTCGTCGCCTTTGTGGACTGGGGATTGCAGCGGGCTGTTATAAGTCACCGACAGTTTCACATCGTCTTTGCTTTCATACGGTACCAGCGCAATAATATCGGTTGGCGAGACCAATCCTACACTATCGCGTTGGCCGAACCACACTCTTGCTTCGGCGATTATTTTTTTCGCTTTGAACAGCGTCGTTTCTGAAAACTGCCGAAACGCCCAGTTCATCAGGCGTTCGGCTTCTTGGGCCCGTTCCTCAGAGCTTTCCATTCCGGAGATCATGACAATCACCCGCCGGTCACCCTGACGAGCAGAGCCAACCAGACCGTAACCGGCCTCTATTGTGTGCCCGGTCTTCAACCCGTCCGCACCGATACCCAGTTTCAACAGCGGATTGCGGTTTGCTTGGGCGATATCGGCCCAGACAAAGCTGTCTTCCCGAAAATACTCGTATAATACGGGAAAATCAGTGATCAGCCGGCTGGCCAGCAGCACCAGATCTTCGGCGCTCATTTTCTGGTTGGGGTCAGGCCAACCTGTGGAATTGGCAAATATCGAGTTTTTCATCCCCAGCTTAAGCGCCCGGTTGGTCATGATCCGGGCAAAATCAGCCTCGGATCCCGCCAGGTTTTCCGCAACGACGATGCAGGCGTCATTACCTGAATGGACAATGATCCCACGGATCAGGTTTTCCACACTGACCCGCTCGCCCGGGCGCAGGAACATCTTTGACCCGCCCTTTTGGGAAGCCTTGGCCGAGACGGTGAACAGGGTCTCCAGCGTTACCCGACCGTCCTGCAATGCCTCGAACAGCATATTGAGCGTCATCAGCTTGGACATTGACGCGGGCGGAATCGGCATGGTTTCGTTTTTTGACAGCAAAACTGTGTTGCTGGACTGATCGAACACCAATGCGGCGCGCGCGACGGTTTCGAATGCAGCGGCAGGCAGGCTGAGCCCCAGAACCAGAGCGGTCACGATCCCCAATCTGTTCATCGGATAATTGAACTCCAATTTAGAGCGCTATGCGTTTGATCTGAAACAGGTTAAACGCATAGCGCTGGCTTGAGCCTTTTCGGTTGTCCATAATACGCTTCACTGGTGTGTCCAGCAAAGCGTATAACACTTTAGTTGGCGACGAAATAAGCGTCTGTAAAGCCTTGGTTTTTCACCATGGCGAGCAATTGACGCCGTGCGGCAGCCGAGCTCGCCGGCCCTGCAATAACCCGCCAGAATGTTTTGCCTTTTGCGGTGGATTTGACCGCTGCCGCCGGAATGCCGTTCTTCTTCATACTAGCGACATTTGCTTTGGCATTTGCCTCGACACTGAAAAATCCGATCTGAACATAGGGTTTGTCGAGATTGGATTTCGGTTCTGCCGCCGCCGCTGCTTTCTTGGCAGCCTTTTCCGCTTCGGCTTTTTGAACTGAGGCAAGAACGGAACTCTCCAGTTCTGATGTGCTGACCGGCTCAATTTCCGTAGAGGCTACGGTTTCCGGCTCGGGCGCCTGTTCGGCAGGGGCCTCTTGCTCGGCCGGGACCTCTTCCGCGACGTTCACAGTTTCACGCCGTAACGCCGTGACGCTCAATTCAGTCGGCGTGCCGGCGAGCACACCCAGTACCGAAGCCGCGTCCGACGACAGTTGCAGGCTTGGCCCGGGGTTGTTGCGTTCGCGTCTGAACAACGCGCCGATAACGAATTTGCCGTTGCCGGGGTTGCGGATGATCACCCGCTCGGGCTGTTTGCTGGCGGGATGTGCCACCCAGACGCCGCCAAGTGATGGGCGGCCATCCCACAGAGCTTTGGCAGTTACATCAAAGGCTTCGGGTGCTTCCACATCGCGTTCAACCAGCTTGATTGAGCCATTTGCGGGATCAGGAATGATAATTTCTTCGGTCTCGGAATTGTTGCCGAAATTGAGGCCCTGGAAACCCTCTTCGCCACAAGCCGAAATGCCGACCGTCAAAAGCATCATAAGCCCGGTTCTGAACGTGATATTCCTGCGCCGTAAATCCCAGCCGATGCCCATATTCACTGTCTCCTGTAACCGCATCCACAATCGTGCCCGGACCCGTTTTCCCGGAAATGTGGCTGGCGGTATTCTGCCGTTTTCTTGTGCCTCCCACCTGTATTGGCGGGTTCGGCTGCACTCTAACCAAGATGGCTGCTTTAGGGAAGTCTGTTAATCGGCGCAGGCATCAGACCCAGCAGGGTTTTGCCCAAAATTCCGCTTGAAGTTTGGTGATGCGGGTTTTACCTGTACCGCCCAGAGCACGCTGCGCATGGCGCAGGGCATCCGGAGAGGTGGCAGAGTGGTCGAATGCGGCGGTCTTGAAAACCGTTGAGGTGCAAGCCTCCCAGGGTTCGAATCCCTGTCTCTCCGCCACCGGCCATTTTTCTTACAGTGTTGGATCGGTGAGGTAAAACACCTACCCCTTAGGCAGTCGCGGCACCAGTTTTATACAGCCAGTGCCGTTCACTTGGCTGGCAACCACAATCCCGCGCCTCAGCGTCACGGCCAACACACAGTGCTGGTACACGGTTTGGTAGTCATAGCCGACGATCAGCCAATGTCCGTTGAAAAACTCGCGGATCGGATGGCGAACCACATAGCTGTCCCGGTGCTCCCACACGGCCTGTTTCGACGTGTGGCTGATCGGCGAGCCGAAGACGGCGATGATCTGATCGACAGTTTTGCCGTTGTGCTGGTTGAGGCGAGTCGCGCGCTCTTCGGAGGTTTCGCAGGCGGTAAGGAAGAGCGCCGCGAGGAGGGCTGGGATGAGTTTGGGCAGGTAAGTGAGGTTATGTAGCATGGGGAGGCCTCCCTTTGTGCGGTATTACGTATGGAGGCGCGGCAGAAAATCAATGTGAGTCAACGACGTGGTCAAACCTCCACCGGATCGCCTGCCATCCGGTTCGCGCCCGACACCGCCACCCCAAGGGCCGGCGCGAACCTGTCGTTTAGGAATCTCAAAAGTCGACCAAGAGGCGGGCACTCAAACGCCATACTTGGTTTTTATTCGCCTTCATCGCCATCTTCCGGCGCCTGGAGTTTCTTAATTTCCTCCAGCGCAGGTATTTGGTCGTAATCCTTTGTGCCTTTGCGCGTAATTTTTGCCACTTCTGCCATTCTATCCGTAAGTGGTCTGATATCCCTGCCAAATTTTCCAAGAGTTTCCCCAATGTCGGACACGCCGCCAAGCACAACATCAAATAGGCCAGAGGGAGACAAAATCTGCTTTTCGATTGCGGCGATTCTGTTCAACAATCTCTTTTTGTGAGGTTCATCAAAATCTGACGATGCGAAGACGATTTTCCTCATGTCGCCGCAAAGTTTCAGCACCCTATCTTTGTCTTTTTTCGCTAGAGTGAAAGTCGGCAGCAATTCGGTGCTGTTAACTCTTGTCGTGACGTCTGGAAGTGACGCGGAAACCTCAAATACCTTGATGCAGCGGTTAAGAAAATTCTCACGATCACCAGTAAACGTCGTAAAATCTTTATCGTAGCTATCAATCAAATCGACTAGCCTGCTCGGTAGGGTGTCGCCGGCCGCTTTAGCTATCATTGCTACTTCGTCCATATCTGCTCGACTAAATAAATTGGGTTTATTTTTATGATTCAGCAGCAATTCCTGTAGTCGATTTTGTAGTCCATTACCCGTGTTTCCCAATTTATAATCTCTTTAGAGTATTAAACTGACGACCTCAAACATCCAGCTCCTCAACAAACCGCGCGTTCTCCTGAATATACTGAAACCGCAGTTCCGGCTTTTTACCCATCAGCCGCTCCACCAGATCCGCCGTTTCTCCCGGTTCGTCGTCGTCCACCAACACTCGGATCAATTGGCGCGTTGCGGGGTTCATGGTGGTGTCTTTCAGGTCTTTGGCGTCCATCTCGCCCAGCCCTTTGAAGCGCTGCAATTCGATTTTACCGCGCCCGCCCAGCCCGCTGGCCAGTTTGGCGTCTTTTTCCACGTCATCGGCCACGTAAATCCGTACCGCCCCTTGAGTCAGCCGGTAGAGCGGTGGGCAAGCCAGGTACAGGTGTCCCTTGTCGATCAGCGGGCGCATTTGGGTGAAGAAAAACGTCATCAACAGCGCTGCGATATGGGCACCGTCCACATCGGCGTCGGTCATGATGATAACCTTGTCGTAGCGCAAATCCTCGACATTAAACCTTGTGCCCGGCTGCACCCCGAGCGCTTGACATAGGTCGTTTATCTCGTTGTTCTGGCTCATTTTTGACGAGGCCGCGCCGAGCACGTTGAGGATTTTACCGCGCAGCGGCAGCAAGGCTTGCGTCTTGCGGTCGCGGGCCATCTTGGCCGAGCCACCAGCGGAATCGCCTTCGACGATGAATATCTCGGTGCCGGCGCGGGTATTTGTGGAACAATCCACCAATTTCCCCGGCAGGCGCAGTTTCTTGGTCGCCGATTTGCGCTGAGTTTCCTTTTCCGCCCGGCGCCGCAGTCGTTCTTCGGCTCTCAGCACCAGATAATCGAGGATCGCACCCGCGGCCTTGGTATCGCTCGCCAGCCAGTTGTCGAAGTGATCCCGCACCGCGTTTTCGACCCAGCGACCCGCGGCAACGGTGGCCAGCCGGTCTTTGGTCTGGCCGACGAACTCCGGTTCGCTGATGAAACACGACACCATCGCACAGCCACCGGCCATCACGTCATCGCGGTTGATCGAGGTTGCCTTTTTGTTGCCGACCAATTCGCCGTAGGCTCGGATGCCTTTGAGCACGGCGGTCCAGAAGCCGCTCTCATGGGTGCCGCCTTCAGGCGTTGGCACCGTGTTGCAATAGGATTGCATAAAGGCGTCGCGCGCGGGCGTCCAGTTGATCGCCCATTCCACCGATCCCGGCGTATCCGCGCCGAATTTTTCTGCGAAACTGACCTTACCGGCAAAAGGCGCGTCGGCGTATGTGGCCGAGCCGTTCAACCGTTCACCGAGATAGTCCGCCAATCCGCCGGGGAAGTGGAATACAGCTTGCAGTGGCGTATCATCGTCTTTGCCCAGCGTCGCCAGATCACATTTCCAGCGGATTTCGACACCGGAAAACAGATAGGCCTTGGAGCGCGCCATTTTCAGCAGGCGGGCGGGTTTGAATCGGGCCGAAGTGCCGAATATCTGGGCGTCGGGGTGAAAGGTCACAGCGGTGCCGCGCCGGTTCTGCGTCGGACCGAGCTTCTGAAGGCCGCCCTGTGGCAGGCCGCGGGAAAACTCCTGCGCATACAGATTTTTGTTTCGGGCAACTTCGACCCGAACGAAATCCGACAACGCGTTTACCACCGAAACACCAACCCCGTGCAGGCCGCCGGACGTCTGATAGGCTTTGCCGGAAAACTTGCCGCCCGCGTGCAGGGTGCACATGATCACCTCAAGCGCGGATTTCTTCGGAAACTTCGGATGCGGGTCCACTGGAATACCACGCCCGTTGTCGCTGATGGTGACCGAATAATCGCCATGCAACTCCACCTCGATGCGGGTGGCGTGACCAGCAACTGCCTCGTCCATCGAATTGTCCAGAACCTCGGCCACCAGATGGTGCAGCGCCCGCTCGTCAGTGCCACCAACATACATGCCGGGCCGCTTGCGCACCGGTTCAAGCCCCTCGAGCACCTCAATGCTGGACGCGTTATAAGATTTATCCGGTTCGTTTTCGATAAACAGGTCGTCTGCGGCCATGAGTGCTCGATTCTTGCGTGGCTCTGTTGGCTGGTATTAGAACATTTGGGGCAGGGGTGCGCAATATATTGTGTTGGATATTGCAGTGCCCGCATATATTTTGAAGCGTCAACTGCTCCGCATAAACGCCCGCCGCACCCGTATCCCCATCCAGATGGCCAACACCGTCGCCCCGATCGTCAGCAGCAGGAATACCAACGGGTGACTCTGGTCAAACTCGGCCAGCGCCAGCGCGCCGATACCGCAAAACCCGGCCCACAGAAACGCCAGAATAACCAAAATCGGTGCCAGCCACAGGTGCAAATCATCCAGCCTGGTTGGTGTGGCCTGCAACCGCGCGCGCATCCGCGGGGGGTCAAATGACGTCATCAGGAAAGTTGCCAGACAACAATAGATCGGCAGCGACAACAATCGGATCATCAAGTCGAGTGCGCTGTTTGAGATCGCCGCATTGGGGATCAGCACAAACAGCGGCAGGAAAAACGTGAGTGGCATAAAGGCGAGATAACGCAGGATCAGGTTCATATGCCGACTATTTCCATTTTCAAACCACGGTCCACTATTTCCCGTCCGGCAGTGCTGTGATTTTCCGCAAATACGCTGTTATCGCTCGATGGTCTTCGGCAGGCAGCAGTTTCATGTTTTCAACAACTTCGGCCATCAGTCCACCGGCAACATCAAAATCCGGTGTAAAGCCGGAGTTCAGATAGGTCACGATATCAATATCCACCCAATCCCCGGTGCCGTCTTTGTGCGGTGTGATGTTGGGTATCCTGCCTTTGCCCTCAGGATTGGGCGCGCCCGACAGCCAGCGGGCCGTGCGCAACCCCCCCAGGATATTGCGCGGCGTATGGCATTCCGTGCAGTGACCCATTGCCTCGACCAGATACCGGCCGCGCAATTCCTCGGGTGTCAGGCCGTCGTCGGTCAGATGAAAGCCCGAAGACATGAACGCAAGTTTCCACAATCCAAGTCCGCGCCGAAACGAAAATGGAAAGCCGACATCGTGCGGTTTGCTGGGTAGGTCTGAAGAAGGCAGGGTTTTCAAATAGGCAAATAAGTCTGAGACATCCGGCAACGCCATATTCTGATAAGTCGCATAAGGGAAGGCCGGGAAATAGTGTTCGCCATTTGGTGAGGTGCCAAAACTGACTGCATTGGCCAAGTCCGCAAGGCTCCAGCTGCCGATCCCAGTCTCTGGATTTTGAGAAATATTTGGTGCAAAAAACGTGCCAAAATCCGATGGAAAAGCTCTGCCGCCGGATAAAATCAGCCGATCGGCCCCTTCGGCCCCTTTGGCAGAATGACAGGACGCACAGCCGGATGCGGCAAAGACCTGAGCACCTCTCTCTGCGGAACCAGTCAGACTGACTAATTCCGACAGATCATGTTTTTTGGGGATAGTCAGCAGCCAAAAGCCAATCAGGCCCATAATCAGCAGGGTCGTCAGCTGTTTTAACAGTCGTTGAATACGCATGAATTAAACATGCCCCGAGGTGCCCCCCGGGGCAATGATTCAATTTGTTATTCGGCAGCCTGTTTGTAGAGCTTGTGACAGCCGCCACAGCCGCCTCCCAAGGTTCCCATCGCGCCTTGAAGTGAGGCAAGATCAGTTCCGGCAACCGCTGCCATTGCGGTTGCGGCTTCTACGAAAGCCTTGTCTTTTTCAAACACAGCAGGAAATGTCGCCCAAAGTTCGGGCAGCGCGCCGGTTTTTCCCGCCATAGCTACATTGTCGGTGCCCTGGGGCCACATCGCCATCTGATTGATTGTGGTGGTTGCCACCAGATTGTCCGCAGCGGCTTGTGCCGCCTCTGCATTATAGTCCACCGCACCTTTTGCCATGGCGCCAAGTTGCCCAATATTAAAAGCACGGAGCTGCATCAGAGCCTTGCGTGCCTTGATTGCTGATTCATCTGCAAAAGTTGGCGTCGCCACAGCAACGGTCAGTGTTACAGCGGCAATAATTTTCAATATCGCGTGCTTCATCATTGATTCTCCCTAAAAGTGAATTTCCCGGCAAGTGTAGTATGTGCGCAAGTTAATGGTATTCACAAAACACAAAGATGTTATTGTGCATTTATGCACAAGACGAATTGGGATGATTACCGTTATCTGATCGCGGTGATGGAGGAGGGATCGCTGAACGCTGCAGCAAAGCGTTTGGGGGTCAACCATGCGACCGTACTGCGCCGCGTAACTGCGTTCGAAGCACGACATGATGTGCAATTATTTGAGCGGCAGAAAACAGGCTACAGGATCAAATCGGCACGGGCGAATTTTGTGGCGGCGCTCACCGAGGTACGTAACGCGGTTGAAGCCGCGCACCGCGCGGTTAAGGGGCAGGATCAAACGATGAACGGTCTTGTCAAAATCACTTCGACCGATTCACTCTGCGAGTCAATTCTGCCCGGTATTATTGCCGGATTGCAGACTGAATACCCGGATTTGCAGCTGGAATTGCTGGTCACGAACTTACGCTTGAACCTTGCACGGCTTGATGCGGAAATTTCCGTACGCCCGGCCTTGGCGCTGCCGGATGATTTGGTGGGAACCGAAGCCTGCAAGCTGATGTTTCAGGTCTATTGCAGTCCAACGTATCTGGACAACAACACTGTGCCGCAAGAACAAAAATGGCTGTCTGCAAGTGCGGCCAGCGGCAGGTCGCCACCAAGCCTCTGGATTGAGAAAAACATCGCATCACAGAATATCGTGTTTCGGGCCGACAGTTTTTTGAGTCTGCGAAGCATGGCCAAAACCGGGCTTGGCCTTACTTTCCTGCCCTGTTGTCTTGTGCGGCAATCCGACAATTTGGTGACGCCGGAGCTGTTGGATTTTAAACTGGAAACGCGACTTTGGGTTGCCAACCACCGCGATTTGGATGATCTGCCGCGCATCTGTGCTTGCAAAGAGTATTTGGTGGCGCGATTGGCCGCAGCTGCAGAAATTCTTGAAGGGCGGGTTTGTCCTGCTTGACGGGTTCTATTTTCGTATCGACCCACGACCGTTGCTGTTGAGCGTTAAGAAGTCCGGCCAGCCGAAAAAATATTCATAGGCGAACAGCAACAGACATACCGCGACTACGCCAAACACCAACTTTACCCGTGTGGGCGAGGGCGGTCTATGCGCCCAGCGTTTTAAGCGCAGGAATCTTCGGACATTCATGCGTCAGCGTCAGTAAACCGCACCGCACCGATATGATCCAAATTGCGGTTGCGTTGCGCATAGTCGATGCCGTAGCCGACGACAAATTTGTCAGGAATTTCAAAGCCTATCCAAGTCGCCTTGACGTCAACTTCGCGCCGAGAAGGTTTATCCAAAAGAGCGCATACTTCCATGCGGGCCGGGTTGCGCGATGCCAGCAGATTTACGACGTGTCTTAATGTGTGGCCAGTATCCACAATGTCTTCGACCACCAGGATATCGCGGCCTTCGATTTCGCCGCGCAGATCTTTAAGAATGCGGACTTCCCGTGAGCTTTCGGTGGAATTTCCATAGGACGACGTTTCCAGAAAATCCACCTCGCATGGCAATTCAAGTTCCCGAACCAGATCTGCGATGAAAACAAACGACCCGCGCAGCAGACCGACAACAATCAACTTGTCGGTATCCTTGAAATGCTCCGAGATTTCACGCGCTAGAGATTCTACGCGCGCCGCAATAGTTTTGGCCGAAATCATTTGATCGATCACATAATTGTTGTGGTCCATGGCCCCGATTCCCCATAGCAGAAACTTCCTAGGAATCGGTGTAGCGCATTGCGCCCGAAGGCGCAAAGCACCGTTTTCAATTGTGTTGAGCCTTACTCCGAGGCAACTGCGGCTGCGCTGTTCAAAGGATAAAGTTGCTCTCGTCCAGATCGCTGGGGTCAACCGATTTGAGCAGGAACTTGTCACTTGCCGCACCGCCTTCGCCACCCGCCCGTCTGTCAGAGCCGGCCCCGCCTTCAAGAAAGTCCCTGCCTGATCCGCCAGCCAGATCGTCGCTGCCCACACCGCCACCCAGATAGTCGTCGCCGGTATTGCCGGACAAATTATCATCGCCGTCGTTGTCACCGCTGCCACGTAACCGATCCGGTCCGTCGCCGCCTGACAATTGGTCTTCGCCATCGACACCACGCAGTTGATCGTCGCCATCGCCAGCATTTTTTTAGAATGTGGTGTATTCAATACCGCATATCGACGTGCAGTTTTCGGGTGCAATCCCAATCCGAAGCCGTTATTCAGCCGCCCATGCCAATCCATGCTGAAATCCGTCATATGCCCCATAGCGCGCAGCAGATGTATGATCTGATTGCGGATGTCGGATCGTATCCGCAATTTTTACCCTGGTGCGTCGCCGCGCGGATCAAGAAACGCACTCCCGCAGGTATGGCAGAAATTATCGACGCCGATCTGGTGATATCTTTCAAGGTGTTCCGCGAACGGTTCGGCAGCCGTGTCACATTGCGCCCGGACGAAAATCGGATTGATGTTGAATACCTAGACGGTCCGTTTCGTTATCTCAACAATCATTGGGGATTTGCACCTCTGCCCGATGGTGGCTGCGAAGTTGATTTTTTTGTCGATTTCGAGTTCAAGTCCACGATCTTGCAAGCGGTCATCGGGTTGTGTTCAACGAAGCGATGCAGCGAATTGTGCGGGCATTTGAGGCGCGGGCAGACGTGTTATACGGCGACGCAAGCTAGACGGACTGGGCTGCCTCACACAGGTTCTTCAGCTTTATCAATGTCAATTTGGTGCCCAGAAATCCCAGACCGCAATCCGGCGCTCCGATCAACCTCTCGGGCGGTAATATCTGCAATACCTCGCGCATTCTCGCGGCAATCTCCTCCATCGGTTCAATGCGGCTGGAAGCAACATCAACAAATCCGACAATTGCCGTCGATTTGCGAAATTTTTCGTATAACGTCAGATCGTTATGGCAGTGGCAATCTTCGATCGACATCGCATCAATACGTCCATCCAGCGCTTCGACCAGCGCGTGATAAACTGCGCGATCCGCTTTTGGGTAGTCTGGATTGTCCAACCTGTCGGGGTAACCGCAACACATGTGCATGGTGCGGGTCACGCTGTCTGAAACACCGTAAAAACAGCGTTCCAGCGCCTCAACCCCATAACTCTGCGCCGCGTCTGGATTGCGGGCGAACACCGGCTCGTCAATCTGGATATGCTGACAACCGGCATCCGCCAGCGCCCGCACATCGGCATTCAACGCATCTGCCAGATCAAACGCCAGCCGCTGTTTATCATTGTAAAAACAATCCGCCGTGCTGTCGGTGATGGTCATTGGACCGGGCAGGGTGATTTTAACCGGCCGGTCGCTGGCGTCTTGAGCCTCTAGGTAATCGCGGATCAAAACGTTGGTGCCGGCGGTCACCTTGCCCCGGATGGCGGGCACGTGGCAGTCGTAGACACCGTTGCGCAGGACCCGGCGTTCCAATTTCTCAAAGTCGAATCCGGTGAAGTGTCGACACTGATAATGCACGTAGTTTTCTCGCCGCTGTTCGCCATCGGTGGGGATCGAGATGCCGCATTCGATTTGCGCCTTCACAACCTGCTCGGTTGCCCGCCGAAAGGTGACGTCATGCTCCGGGTCATCCGTCCACCTCGAAATCACTTGATCGGCGTAGGATTCATCACCCAAATCGACTTGGAACCAATCTTTGATTGGCACAAAGTCAGGTTTTGGAAATGCGCCGACACAGGTTGTCCGAATAGGCATGGCAAAGCTCCCTGATGTGATCTTTCAGGGATTTTAGCCGCGATTTAAGGATTTGATGGTCAAGGATCGACAAATGATGTCGCAGGAAGACTTACATAAAACCGAGTTCCAGCCGCGCCTCATCGGACATCATGTCCATGCCCCACTGCGGCTCCCAGACCAGCGACACGCTGGCGGTCTGCACGCCGGGGATCGCCATAACTGCGTCTTCGACCCAACCAGGCATTTCACCGGCCACCGGGCAACCGGGCGCCGTCAGGGTCATCACCAGGTCAACCACGCCGTCGTCCTCGATTTCCACCGTATAAATCAGGCCGAGGTCGTAGATATTCACCGGGATTTCCGGGTCATGCACCGTCCGGCACGCCTCAACCACGCTGTCGTACAGCGGGTGGTCGGTGTTGGAGGGCTTGATCAGCGCGGTGCCTTCCATCGGGGCGTTCTGGGCGGTCATTCTGCAGTTCCGTCTTGGATTTCCTGAGTAATCATATAAGAAATAAATTTCATTTCGTCCAGAGGCGGCAGCCGTATGTCACAATGCTTTGATTTTGAAATACATGCCCGCGATGGCAAGGCCCGGCAAGGTGTTGTAAAAACACCAAAAGGTGACATTCGGACTCCGGCGTTTATGCCGGTCGGTACCGCTGGGACCGTCAAAGCGATGATGCCGGAGAGCGTGCGCGCGACAGGGGCGGATATCCTGCTCGGCAACACGTATCACCTCATGCTGCGGCCCGGCGCCGAGCGGATTGCCAATCTGGGTGGGTTACACAGATTCATGAACTGGGACCGCCCAATCCTGACGGATTCCGGTGGCTTTCAGGTTATGAGTCTGACGGATTTGCGCAAATTGACTGAAGAGGGCGTGAAATTCCGCAGCCATATCGACGGCTCGGAACACAACCTGACACCGGAAGGCTCGATGGAGATTCAGCGGCTGCTGGGGGCTGACATTGTGATGTGTTTCGATGAATGCCCGGCGTTACCAGCAGATCGCAAACGCATAGCGGATAGCATGCAGTTGTCCATGCGATGGGCGCAGCGTTCGCGCGACGCATTTGGCGGCCGTCCGGGATACGCGCTGTTTGGCATTCAGCAAGGTGGGCTGGAGCAGGATTTTCGTGAAGAAAGTGCCGAGGCGCTGAAAGGAATCGGGTTTGATGGTTACGCCATTGGCGGTCTGGCCGTGGGTGAAGGGCAGGCTGCCATGTTCGGCTGTCTCGACTACGCGCCAGGGCAATTGCCCGAGGACAAGCCGCGTTATTTGATGGGGGTTGGCAAGCCGGATGATATCGTTGGCGCGGTTCAGCGCGGCGTTGATATGTTCGACTGCGTTTTGCCGTCGCGGTCGGGCAGAACAGGCCAGGCGCAGACGCGGATGGGCGCAATTAATTTGCGAAACGCCCGGCACAAAGATGATCCAAGGCCGCTGGATCAAGCCTGTGTCTGTCCTGCCTGCATCAACTATTCGCGTGCCTATTTGCATCATGTGACCCGGTCACAGGAAATGATCGCCGGAATGCTGCTGACCTGGCACAACCTGCATTATTATCAGGAGCTTATGAGCGGGATGCGGGCGGCGATTGGGGCGGGGAAATTGGACGAGTTTACCGAGGCATTTCATGCCCGGCGGAAGTTGGGGGATGTGGACGTTTTATTTTCCA
This sequence comes from Amylibacter sp., assembly GCA_965237555.1. Taxonomy (GTDB): domain Bacteria; phylum Pseudomonadota; class Alphaproteobacteria; order Rhodobacterales; family Rhodobacteraceae; genus Amylibacter. The sequence continues at coordinate 1,974,582 of OZ250147.1, read as the reverse complement.
AGTGACGACGTTTTAATGAAGTTCATACCACCCCAGCCCGGAAACCCATTATTTCCGCTGCACCATCTTGCCCTCGCTACATTACCCATGCACTATGCCAAACAACAATCGGCGGCGCTGTTGCTTGACAGAAATACCCGGCAACACCACCTATAGACCGAAGACAGAAGAGGCTGGGCGCTGCTGGATTTTCCGGGGCTGAGGCTTCTTGCTAACACGAAGGAAAAAATATGACTGATACGAGCAGCGTATCTTACCCCGTTCTGCCCTTGCGCGATATTGTCGTGTTCCCACATATGATTGTTCCCCTGTTTGTCGGCCGTGAAAAATCGGTGCGGGCATTGGAAGCGGTGATGGCCGACAATAAGGAAATCCTGTTGTCGTCGCAAATCGACCCCTCCGAGGACGAGCCGACCGAAGAAACGATTTACGACATCGGCGTTTTGGCCAGCGTGCTGCAATTGCTGAAACTGCCCGACGGCACGGTAAAAGTGTTGGTCGAAGGTAAAGAGCGGGTTCAGATTACCGAATACCTTGATAATCCAGATTATTTTGAGGCCAATTCTCAAGTTCTGGATGAATCTGCCAACGATCCCGACGCCATTGAAGCCTTGAGCCGCACGGTCGCCAGTGAATTTGAGCGCTATGCAAAGCTGAACAAAAACGTTCCCGAAGAAGCCCTGAGCGCTGTGGCCGAAGCAGACAGCCCGGACACGCTGGTCGACACTGTTTCCGGTCATCTGAATGTGCGGGTCGATCAAAAGCAGGAGCTGCTCGAAGAGCTCGATATCGGCATCCGTCTGGAAAAAGTTTACGGCTTGATGCAGGGCGAAATGTCTGTGCTCAAGGTCGAGAAAAAGATTAAAAGCCGGGTTAAAAACCAGATGGAGCGGACCCAGCGCGAGTATTACCTGAACGAACAGATGAAAGCCATTCAGCAAGAGCTGGGTGACGGTGAGCAGGGTTCAGACGAAGTTTCCGAGCTGGAGCAGCAGATCGCAAACACAAAGCTCAGCAAAGAGGCCAAAGAAAAGGCCGAAGGCGAGCTGAAAAAACTGAAACATATGTCGCCGATGTCAGCCGAGGCCACTGTGGTGCGCAATTACCTCGACTGGATGTTGTCGATTCCTTGGGGTAAAAAATCACGTGTTAAGAAGGACTTGAATAAGGCACAGGAGATTCTGGACGCGGATCACTATGGGCTGGAAAAGGTCAAGGAACGCATCGTCGAATATCTGGCGGTGCAGGCGCGGTCTTCCAAGCTGAAAGGCCCGATCCTGTGTTTGGTTGGCCCTCCGGGTGTTGGTAAAACCTCGCTTGGCAAATCTGTTGCCCGGGCCACCGGGCGCGAGTTTATCCGCATCTCGCTGGGCGGAGTGCGCGGCGAAGCCGAAATTCGCGGCCACCGGCGGACGTATATCGGTTCGATGCCGGGTAAAATCATCCAGTCGATGAAAAAGGCGAAAACCAATAACCCGCTGATCCTGCTCGATGAAATCGACAAAATGGGACAAGATTTCCGCGGTGATCCGGCCAGCGCGATGCTGGAGGTGCTGGACCCGGAACAGAACGCCACTTTCACTGACCATTATCTGGAAGTCGAATATGACTTGTCGAACGTCATGTTCCTGACCACGGCAAACACCTACAACATGCCCAGCCCTCTGTTGGACCGGATGGAGATCATTACCCTGGCCGGTTACACCGAGGATGAGAAACGCGAAATCGCCAAGCAGCATCTGTTGGACAAGCAGATGAAAGGTCATGGATTGCGCAAAGGCGAATTTTCGCTCGATGATGGTGCATTGACGGAAATCATCCGCACGTATACCCGCGAAGCCGGGGTGCGGAATCTGGAGCGCGAAATCGCCAAGCTCTGCCGCAAGGCGGTTACGCGTATTATCAAGGACAAGGTTGAGAAAGTTTCCATAACGGCCGAAAAACTCAAAGATTTCCTTGGTGTCAAACGGTTCAAATACGGTTTGGCCGAAGAAGAGGATCAGGTGGGAGTCGTCACCGGTTTGGCCTGGACGTCGGTCGGTGGAGATCTATTGTCCATCGAAGCGTTGAAACTGCCCGGCAAAGGGCGGATGAAAACCACCGGTAAACTCGGCGATGTCATGAAAGAAAGCATCGAGGCCGCCAGTTCTTATGTGCGTTCCATTGCCCCTGACATCGGTGTCAAACCAACTCAGTTTGAAAAGATCGACATCCATGTACATGTACCGGAAGGCGCGACACCCAAAGACGGTCCTTCTGCCGGGGTCGGCATGGTCACGTCGATTGTTTCGGTCATGACAGGCATCCCGGTGCACAAGGATATTGCGATGACCGGTGAAGTTACGCTACGCGGCAATGTTCTGCCGATTGGCGGATTGAAGGAAAAACTCTTGGCAGCTTTACGAGGTGGCGTCAAAACCGTGCTGATCCCGGCTGACAATGAAAAAGATCTGCCGGAAATCCCCGACAATGTCAAAGCAGGTATGAAAATCATCCCGGTCAAAGATGTGCGGGAAGTTCTGCGCCGTGCCCTAATCTCGGTACCGGAAGCGATTGATTGGGATGAAGCCGCCGAAGAAGCCGCAGCCGCGGCATTGTCGTCCAAATCCGGTGGAGAATCGCAGACCGTCGCCCACTAGAGCAAATAACCACGTCGCCACAGCCGATTTTTGGTTGTGGCGGTGCGGGATACCGGCAATATTGATTTCAACCGGGGTAACGTGGCTCGTTGTATGGGTCCGGTTACAAAAAGGACGAGCGGACAAATCAAAAAAAAGGAAATTGATGTGAGCGATTCTCAAGAGACAGATGCAATTGGTCTAGACGGCAGCGACGACGCACCGACAAACCTCGTCAAGAAAAAAGAAATCTACGACCACGTCACGGTTGCCACCGGCCTGCGCCGGCGCGAAGTCCGCGAAGCCGTCGATGCAACTTTTGCTTATCTGTTTGATTGTGTCAGCGACGGCAAAGACGTGCAGTGCCCACCGCTTGGAAAACTGCGGGTGATCCGCAAGGGTGACGGCGAGGACGCCAAGGTTATCTACAAGCTGGTCTTGCAAAAACCAGGCAGCGGTAAAAAAGATGATGAGGAAGCCAAAGAAGCCCTTGAAGCGGTAGAAGACTAAGACTAAAAGCCGCTTTGTCGGGTGATTAGCTCAGTTGGTAGAGCGCTTCGTTTACACCGAAGATGTCGGGAGTTCGAGCCTCTCATCACCCACCATATTCCCGTTCAATTTGGCTAATTAGTGAAGTCGTGTTATCCTTCGGTCCATTGATTGGAGGATATTATTATGCCCCTAGCGAAAGACATTATTCAGCAAGAAGAAAAAAGTTTGGCTTTTTACGACAGCCGCGGAGAACTCAAGAAAAAGACCTATCACGGAGTGGATATTATCCACTACTCGCCGCTTGGAAAGGACAACTATTTTTACAAAAGTAAGCTAACAAAGAGCAAAATCCTGCTCCATTACACTGCCGGGTATTTGTGGGGTGATCTAGCGACGTTAACATCGGATGATTTGCACGTCAGCGTTCCTTTTGTCGTTGCCCGTTCAGGTAAAATCCTGTCGTTGTTTGACCCGGATTACTGGTCATATCATCTTGGCCGGACCGCCGTGGGTGGGAACAAATACAATTCCAGCCGTTCGGTGGCAATCGAGATGTCAAACCTCGGACGTCTGGAACGCAGTGGCAACTGGTTGTTCAACTCGTCAGGTTCGAAATATTGTCGGCCCCCTGAAACCCAATACTACATTGATCTCGGAAAGAAATACCGCGGCTATCAATACTATGCGACTTTTACAGATGCGCAGTATCAATCGCTAGGTAAACTGCTGGATGTGCTGACAATACAATATAATATCCCGCCCCGGTTTTTGCCGGAGAAAGACCGGTATAACATGTTTGCTACCGCAAAAACGGCCCGCAACTTTACCGGCATCTGCAGTCACGTAAATTTTCGCACGCCCACGGCGAAACAGGATATTGGCCCAGCATTTGATTGGGCAGCGATTGGGGGTTAAAGCGCATCTAGAGCGGTTCAGTTTTTGACTGAAACAGACTGAACTTGAACCACCATTTTAAGTATCTGGCGTCGCTGCGTTTCTGATTTCGTTTGTGATTCAAACAAAACCTGAAACGCTCTAAGAAACCATCTGCGTGGAGTACATCTTAATTTATCTGAATTGCCTTGCGCTCAAACGTCGCTGTATCTGTTGAGCCGTCATCATAGGTGATTGTGACCGTAACGCTGTTGACCGATTGCAACTCAAACTCGCCGTAAATTACCTGATCTTCGGCCATGGCATTCGGATTTGCGGCCTCTTCGTCGCAAATTCCCAGCGGCCATTGTTGGTCAGCGGCATCGGAATTGATCGAATAGTTGATATTTGTCAGTCCACAGCGCCAGGACAATAGATGGGTAAAATACAGCAGATCTTGGCCGTTGTATTCGCGCACCGCCACCCAATTGCCTTTGGTGGCTCCCAGGATTGGCTTGATCTGTGCCGCGTCCAAAAATTTCTGTGCCGCAGCGGGCATGCTGCAGCCCAGCACCAGCGCCATTGCTATCCCAGTTTTCAACTGTGTCATTCGCATTGGTTACTCCCGTTTATTGAACCACAAGCATTTCATTTTAAACCCGCAAAGTCTATATTTGCATGAAACCAGCGAGAGCAGGCGAGTGGCAGGCAATTACAACGTATTTGCGATTGTGCAGGGTGGGCGGCTTCAATACGAGGCGATCGCTTTTGTTGCCACTTTTCGCCACAAGAATCCCAATTTCAAAGGCCGGTTGATTCTGGGCGAGCCGCAACCCGGTGAACACTGGGAACAGGACCCGCGGATAAATGACAGCGAGGTGCGTCGGTTGCTGTTGGACATGGGGGCGGAAATATTGCCGTTCCAGAACGGCGTTTTCGGCAGCCGTTACCCCCAGGGCAATAAAATTGTCGGCCTGACGGCACTGCCCGAAGGCGAACCGTTTGTGTTCTTTGACACAGACACGATCTTCACCGGCCGCCTGAATGCGGTGTCGTTCGATTTCAACCGACCGTCTGCTTCGATGAACCGCACCGCGACCTGGCCGGAAGTGGAGTTATACGGTCCGGGCTATGGCGAAATGTGGAAATCGCTCTACGATAAGTTCGACCTGGATTTTGACAGTTCGCTGGATCTGAGCCAGCCGGATGAATATTGGCAGCGGTATCTCTATTTCAGCGCCGGGTGGTTTTTCTACAAAGACCCGGCGGAATTTGCGACCTGGTTCACCCATTACGCCACCGAGATAGAACGCGAGCCGCCGTGGCAGATCGAAACGCAGCAACTCGACCCGTGGCTCGACCAGATCGCCCTGCCGCTGGTGATCCACAAACTCGGCGGTGCGCGGAATACGATTCCGGACGGGTTGCTGGATGGAGATGTCACCTGCCACTACCGCTATCTGCCACTGCTTTATGCCCGGGAATCCGATGCCGTGGTTGAGACGCTGGAAAAAGCCGTTGCGCCGAACCAAATTAAGAAGGTGCTGAAGAAATACGAACCGGCGCGCAGGCTGATTTATCAGGGCAAGGGGCGTGAGTTGCGCGAAATGTTTGACCGCGAGAACCTGCCGCGTAGAGAAAAAGCGCTGAGGCAGCAGATTAAGAAGGCACGGATGTGGTGGCGGTGAAAGGGGCTGCGCTTGAGGCGAGGGCCTCTCCCCCGGCCCCTTTCCGACTCGGAGAGGGGTACGATGGAACCGTAACACCAGCACTCCCCCTCCGTTCGGAGGGGGTTGGAGGGAGGTTGCGGGTTGAGTTACATATCCTTGATCAATGGACATTCCTTCGGCGGCGGAATAGCGATGACGTCTTTGAAGTCTTCAAAAGCCGCAGACGTCGACCAGTCCTCGCCATTAGCCTCCACCCAACCGCGCCAGCGCCCGAAAAAGGGGTCGTTTCGGCCGGGGGGAGCTCCAGAGCTGTCCATTAATTCTGTCACAAGGTCTTCGTAGCTCCAGTGGCATGGTGTCGTCATTCCATCTGGCAAAATGACACTGGCGTCGCCAAAGGCAGTTCTAAGTTGATTGTGCGTGATGGCGGCACCTGTAAAATCCACTAGTTTCAACGCGGCCATCCGGTTTGTTCCCGCGGTGAAATCAGTGGTTACTAGCTTCATCGGCTGATCTAGGCTGCCTGTCAACAAAGCCCCCTCCATCCGCGCTCCGCTGAGGTCTGCCCCCTCCAACCGCGCGCCGCGGAGGTCCGCCCCTTCCAACCGCGCCCCGCGGAGGTCCGCCCCCTCCAACCGCGCCCCGATGAGGTCCGCCCCTTCCAACCGCGCCCCGCGGAGGTCCGCCCCTTCTAACCGCGCTTCCCAAAGGACAGTCCCCTCTAACCGCGCCCCGCCGAGGTCCGCCCCCTCCAGCCGCGCCCCGAAAAGGTTTGCCCCCTCCAGTCGCGCTTGGCGTAGATCAATGCCCGGCAAAAAGGCCGATGACAATTCGGCCTGCCGTAGATCGCGGTCTTTCAGGATCGGTTTGCTGATGCTGTCCAGATAGGTTTGGCGATCCGCGCTGAAATCATCCTCGAATTCGGTTTCCTTTTCCGTGCCAATATTCGGGCAGGGAGGGTTTTTCCCTTCGCGTTTGCACCAGGTCCTGGCGGAACCACTTGCGGGCAAGATCAATGTCACGCCAGTCATTGGGCAGTTCCGCAAGGTGTTTTTCAGGCATTGACGCGGCGGATAAAGGCGCGAATCCCAGCCAATTTTTCAGGTCATCAGTTGTGAATGTGGTTGCGATCACGCCGTCATGGCGGGCTTGCCGGTCCCTTTCAAATTCATGCAGGCCAGACGTCTCGTGTTGCCAATCGCTGTACCACAGCGCCCAGCCTTCAAGGCCGCCTTCGGTTCTGATCCAGCTCAACGGCAGTATAGTCAGCGTTATGATCACGACCATAGGCCAGCGGGCCAACCGCAGAGCACGGGCCGTACGCCGCCGTCCGGCTAGATAGTCCCTCGCGGCGAATATGGTCGAATTGCCAACCCAGAGCGCAAGCACCAACAGTACGCCGAGCAACAGGGTCATTGCCTCGTTGTGGGCCGGCATCGAGCGCCACCAGAAATACCAAATGATGCCTAGCCCGAACAGCCAGACTACGACGAACGAGACCAGCGAACTCAGCCGCCCGAGCGCGCGCCGGGCCGCGCTCCCGTCATCGTCGCGCAGGCGGCTGCGCCAGCGGATCAGCGCATCGGTGACCATCCACGGATAGACCGATTTGCTGAGCGGTATGCCCTTTGGCATGGGTTCAACCTCGCCCAAGGCTTCGAACAACTGCACCAGATAGAGGTGGAAATAGACATAGATCGCAGTTGTCAGCGCTCCGCCAGCTGCAAAGAAGGCGGTAACCGGGACGGAGACGCCCACCAGCGGCAATTGGGTTGTCCGGTTGACGCCGAAAAAGTCGATGTCCTCGATGCGCAGCAAGGTGATGCCGGAAAACACCAACGCCGCAAGCAGGCCGAACCAAAGGCCACGGGCGTTTTTTGAGATGGTGTCGATGCGTTCCAGCGTGTCTTTATCGTGGTTGCTCTGGCGGCTTTTTGCAACGCGAATATTTCTTTTGTGTAACCGCGACATGGGGGTGAATAACTCCTGACAATACTGTCAAGTTACCTCAAAACCCCCAAAATTTCAATTCTATCGGCCTATCGATCGCTATCCTTTCCCCCGCGACGCCTTCTCCACAATCCCAGACTCCCCCTCGCGGCGTTCCAGTTCTGCCAGTACGTCGTCAAACTTCACATCCCGCGACGCCAGCATGACAAACAGGTGGAACAGAACATCCGCCGCCTCTTCGGTCAGGTTCTTCTTGTCGCCCTTCACCGCCGCAATGATGGCTTCAATCGCTTCTTCGCCAAACTTCTCGGCGCATTTTTCCGGGCCGCGGGCAAACAGTTTGGCTGTGTAGGACTTTTTCTCGTCTTCGCCTTTGCGCTTCTCAATTGTACGCGCCAGACGGGTCAATGCGTTCGCCATGTCTTACAATCTCACCAGAATGCCTGCAGCCATCATGTGTTCTTTGGCTTCTCTAATGGTGAAATCACCGAAATGAAAGATCGATGCAGCCAGAACTGCGCTGGCGTGGCCTTGTTTCACGCCATCCACCAGATGATCCAGCGTGCCAACTCCGCCCGACGCGATCACCGGGATCTGCACTGCATCGGAAATGGCTCGGGTGAGGGGAAGGTTGAACCCGGCGCGGGTTCCGTCGCGGGCCATGCTGGTCAGCAGGATTTCCCCGGCACCTTTGGATTGCATCAGCAGGGCGAATTCCACAGCGTCGATGCCGGTTGATCTACGCCCGCCGTGGGTGAAGATTTCCCATTTGCCAGGACTGACGGTTTTGGCGTCAATCGCCACCACAATACATTGGCTACCAAATCGGTTGGCGCTGTCGGCGACCACATCGGGGTTGGCGACGGCGGCAGAATTGAAACTGACTTTGTCAGCACCAGCCAGCAGCAGGTTGCGCACATCGTCAGGTGTGCGCACACCGCCGCCGATGGTCAGCGGCATGAAACACTGCTCCGCCGTGCGCCGGGCGACGTCAAACATCGTGCCGCGGTTTTCGACTGTGGCGGCGATGTCGAGGAAACAGAGTTCATCCGCCCCGGCAACGTCATAGGCTTTGGCGGATTCCACTGGATCACCGGCGTCGATCAGATCGACGAAGTTGATACCTTTTACGACTCGCCCGTCTTTGACGTCGAGACAGGGGATGATGCGGGTTTTCAGCATGGTGCTTTGAGCTCTTTGACCGCATCGGCAACGTTGATCTGACCATCATACAACGCCCGACCGGAAATCGCGCCGTCCAACGGCGCGCCACATTCCCTCAACGCACGTAAATCCGCCATCGACGAAACTCCGCCCGAGGCAATCACCGGAATGCTGACCGCATGGGCCAACGCCGCCGTGGCCGCTACATTCGGTCCCATCATCGCGCCGTCGCGGTTGATGTCGGTGTAAATGATCGCAGCAACGCCGGCGTCCTCGAACTGGCGGGCAAGGGCGGTGACTTCCACATCGGTTTCCTCTGCCCAGCCCCGTGTTGCCACCATTCCGTTGCGCGCATCAATTCCCACCGCGACATGACCGGGGAAGGCCGCCGCTGCTTCGCGGACCAAATCCGGGTTTTCCACTGCAACAGTGCCAAGAATAACCCGCTGCAATCCCTTGGAAAGCCAGGCTTCGATCGTTGCCATGTCTCTGATGCCGCCGCCTAGTTGGGTCGGAACACCCACGGTTTTCAAGATGTCCTCCACCGGTTCGGCGTTCACCGGTGCGCCGGCGAAAGCGCCGTTCAAATCCACCAGATGCAACCATTCGCAGCCCTGATCGACAAACGCCTGCGCCTGCGCCGCCGGATCGTCATTGAACACGGTCGCCTGATCCATTTCGCCTTTGTACAGCCGCACGCAATTTCCGTCTTTCAGGTCGATAGCTGGGTAGAGGATCATCAAAATTCGCCTATCGTGCCGCGTTTCGCCATGCTCTAGCCTGATCGGCGGCGGATTGCAAAGCGGCCGCGTAACCTTACGTTTGCCTTGACGCCGCATATCGCGGTTTTGCACAGTGTACGCAGCAAACAGGGAGACTAAAATGAAACGCATTTTGCTAGCAGCCGCAGTGGCGATGTTGCCCTCCATCGGCTTTGCCGACGACGTATTTGGCACCTGGAAAACCACGCCGGACGACAACAACAACTTTGGTCATATCAATGTGTCCGCCTGTGGATCGAAAATCTGTGGTGTTCTGGTCAAAGCATTTGGCAGCGACGGAGGCGAGATCGAGTCCGACAATGTTGGCAAAAATATTATTTGGGATATGGTGAATCTGGGCGATGGCAAATACGGCAAAGGCAAGGTCTGGTCGCCTGACCGGGACAAAACCTATAAATCCAAAATGCAATTGTCCGGCGACAAACTGGCGATTCAGGGATGTGTTCTGGGAATTTGCCGGGATGGTGGCAAGTGGACACGGGTGAATTAGTGCATTAATCCGTCCCGGCCCCTGCGCCGGGACCTCGAGCGGCCCAGGATCGAGCCCGGTGCGTTTTCGATTTCACGGCTTCCACCGCAAAAAATTCCCGATCAGCCTCAGCCCGGTCGCCTGGCTCTTTTCGGGGTGAAACTGGGTGCCGACAATATTGTCGCGCCCAACCGCCGCGGTGATGGGTCCGCCATAATCCACGCTCGCCAACAGGTCTTCCGGATTTTCCGGCTGCAAAAGGTAGGAATGCACGAAATAGACGTGATCTCCGGCGTTTATGCCGTCGAATACTGGATGTGAGGGACTGTTCGACAGTTCATTCCACCCCATATGCGGAATTTTCAGAGTCCGGTCCGATGGGGCCAGTCGAACCACTTCACCCGGGATCCAACCAAAACCGGCATGATCGCCGTGCTCGCGCCCAACGCTCGCCATCATTTGCATGCCGACACAGATGCCGAGAAACGGTTTGCCGACCTTGACCTGTTCTTCGATTGCCCCGAACAGCCCGTCAATCGCTCCTAATTCACGCCGGCAGTCAGCAAATGCCCCCACGCCGGGCAGCACAATCCGGTCCGCGCGGCGCACTACCGCAGGATCTGGCGTAACAACAATCTCGCCCGCGTCCAGTTCTGCGGCCATGCGCTGAAAGCTCTTCTCAGCCGAGCGCAGGTTGCCGGAATTGTAGTCAACAATCGCGGTGATCATTCGGACAGGGTGCCCTTTGTTGACGGGATCGCGTCACCTTTGCGTGGGTCGGCCTCCAGTGCTGCCCGCAGTGCCTGCGCAACGGCTTTGAAAGTTGCTTCGGCAATATGGTGGCTGTTGAATCCGTCCAAGGCCTCAACATGCAGGGTTATACCGCCCTGCATCGCAAATGCGGTGAAGAATTCCTGCACCAATTCGGTGTCAAATGTGCCGATTTTGGTGGTTGGCATGTCGACTTTCCACACCAGATGGGGCCGCCCGGAAAGGTCCAGCGCCGCGCGCACCAGCGCGTCATCCATTGGCAGCAGACAGGACCCGTACCGCCGGATACCGCGTTTGTCGCCGACAGCCTGCGCCAGCGCTTTGCCAAGCGCGATGCCAACATCCTCAACCGTGTGGTGATCATCAATGTGAAGATCACCCGTTGCCCGCACGGTCATGTCGATCAATGCATGGCGGGACAGCTGGTCCAGCATATGGTCAAAAAAACCAACGCCGGTCTGGTTGTCATAAATGCCGGTACCGTCGAGATTAATGTCGACGCTGATTTTGGTTTCCGCCGTGTTGCGGCTGATTGTTGCTGTGCGCATATCATTCGCCTTCGCTTATTCTGTTGGCGTTATAGGTCGGGTGGCGGCTTGTTCCAAGACTGAAGGTGAATAACTGCAGCAACGGCTGCAAAAACTCCGCATTTCATTCGACATTTTGTTAGAGCCCCCAAGGTTGACCCAAAGTAACCCATCGATAATTCCTTGCAATTTGCAAAAATAATGAGCAAATTTAGATGGGTAGCGATAGACAAGTCATATTATGATAGAGAATTTGAGGTCATTGGCGGTTTTGGCCGCTGTTGTTGAAGAGGGCTCTTTTCGGGGAGCAGGAACAAAACTTGGCTTATCACCTTCGGTGGTTTCTCACCATATATCCAATCTGGAAGAGTGGCTGGACTGTGCAATCCTTTATCGCACGTCTCGCAAGCTGAAACTGACACAAAAGGGCGCGGTCCTGCACAAAGCCGCGCGGGAAATGGTTGATGCCGTTTCCGATGGCCTGACTGCGATAACAGAAAAGGGTGGGCAGCCGTGTGGCTCACTCAGGATTGCTGCACCTCAGGTCATGTCTGGTGGTGCGTTCATGCGCACTATCGAAGAATTCATGTCGATGCACCCCAAGGTCCAGGTGGAATTGACCTTTACAGCCGAGGCGGTTCACCCCCTGAACGATGGTTTCGATTTTGTGTTTGCCAGTCAAAGGCCGCAGGAAAACGCGGTGGAAAGCCGCCAACTCACACAGACTATAGTCGGATTTTACGCAGCCCCTGATTTGGCACGTAAAATCGAGAAAATCGCACTGAGCGACGTTCCGTATCTAATCCCGTTGATCTTGTCGCCGGGGTTTGAAGAATCCGATTGGGTGCGGGCGTTTTCAGATGCAACCGGCAGCGAATTTGGTGATATCGGCTTTCGGATGCGTTGCAATGATATGTCAGTGGCCTTCGGGTTTTGCGCGGCGGGAAACGGGATTTCGGTTCTGCCAACCCGCAGAATTTCGAGCGATCTGCAATCCGGCCGTTTGGTGAATGTTTTGCCGGAACTGCCGTTGCCGCAATTAAGGTTATATGCGCTTTGGCCCCGTGCAGCGCGTAAAACTTCGCTGACGCGGCGTTTTCTGGAACATATTCTGGCTGAATTGGACGGGCAAAAAATCCCAGGCGAATTACAAGTGGCAGAATAAGAAACCCTTGCCCGGCGCGCGCGGACCGGCTTAATGAGGCTATGGTGGAGACTCCCGGAAAATTTTCGCTTTGGGCGATTGAGATTTTTGTGGCGGCGGTCGAAGAAGGTTCGGTTTCGCTTGCGGCAAAGCGGTTGGGGGCCAGTGTTTCCTCAATTTCCCAACAATTGACAAATCTGGAAACGGCGCTTGGCGCGACTTTGCTGGATCGGTCCAAACGGCCGCAGCAGGTGACCAGCGCCGGTGCGCTGTTTTTGCGCCGCGCTCAAACCATATTGTCCGAGACCAATCAGGCCAAGGCGGAACTTGCAGTTTTCAATTTCAGTCAGATGACCCGCCTACGACTGGGTATGATTGACGATTTCGACGCCGATGTAACGCCGGCGCTGATGTCGACGCTGGCCCAGGACATGAAAGGCTGCCAGTTTCTGCTGGAATCCGGCAGCAGTTACGCGCTGGCCGAGGCGTTGGAATCTCGCTCGATGGATGTGATTGTGGCGGCTGATCTGGATATAACCGCGACCTGGATGGAGGTGTATCCGTTGTTGGCGGACCCTTTCGTTCTGGCGGCCCCCAAAGGCATGATTGACCAGAGCATGCCGGTTCTGGATCAATTGTTGAAACATCCGTTTATCCGCTACTCTTCGCGTCAGATGATGGGCCGCCAGATTGAAGCACATCTGGCCAGACAGCGCATCAATCTGCCAAACCGGTTCGAATTTGACAGCTATCACGCGATTCTTTCGATGGTTGCCAGCAACGCCGGCTGGACCGTGACCACGCCTCTGGGATACCTGCGCGCCCAGCGGTTTCACGATGCAGTAGATATCCTGCCGCTGCCGTTCAAAGCCTTGTCGCGCAACATTTCACTGATCGCCCGCAAAGACGCGATGGAGCGGATACCACGTGATATCGCAAACCGGCTCCGCCCGATGATTACTGATATGCTTGTCGTACCCTGTGTTGCCGAGTTTGACTGGTTGGCTGATAAATTGCGGATTTTGTAATTTTCAAGCGGCCTGTGCCGTTTTCGCCCGGTCCACGCAGCTCAGAATCGCCCCGGCGATCAATTCCACGTCTTCAATCGTCAGCGACGCTGGGAGCCGTACATCGCAGGCGCGCATCAGCATGGCACGGGTATTGGGCAGGTTTGGAATCTCGTCAAGAAATTGCCAGTTCCAGAACACCCGGGCGTTTTCCCTATGCAGGCCGAAAATGCTGACAGTCAGTCCCATTTCCGCCGCGTTTTGCATAACCGCGCGGGCATCTTCGTCACTAAAACCGTCGAGATTGAACTGGATACTGTCAGGTGCCCGATGTTCCTGTGGCAGGGCAGGCGGCACCGTCAGATTTGGGTGAGCGTTCAGCATTGCAGCCAAATGGTCATGATTGCGCAGCCCGTCCGCGGCGCGCCGGGGAACCTCTGCCAATTGCGGGCGGATCACCGCAGCAGAGAGATTGCTCATCCGTGTGTTATACAGGGGCAAAGTGTTCTGGTATTTGGCAAACAGTTCGCTGTCGCATCGGTGTTTCTGCCAGTTGTTTTCATAAGCGCCGGACATGATAACCGCGCGGGCAATCATATCCTCGTCGTCGGTGATCAAAATGCCGCCTTCGCCGCCGTTCACCAGTTTGTAGGACTGAAAACTAAAGCAGCCAACCTTGCCGATGGTGCCAATATTCCGACCGTTCCAGGTGGTGCCAAGCGAATGCGCCGCATCTTCGATGATCGGGATATTTTTGGCATCGCACAGACGCTGGATCGTGTCCATGTCTGAGGTATGCCCGCGCATGTGGGAAATGACCACGGCACCGATGTCGTGGGTCAACTTGGCCTCAAAGTCTGCCATATCAAGACGGTAATTTTCACCCACTTCGACCAGCACCGGTTGGCAATTCGCGTGCACCACAGCCGAAGGGACAGCGGCAAAGGTGAAGCCGGGTACGATGACTTTGGCGTTGAATGGCAGATCAAGCGTTTTCAGTGACAAAAACAGTGCGGCAGAACAGGACGCAACTGCGAGCGCGAATTTCGCACCCAGCATCTCGGCGAACTCCTGCTCCAACAGGGTCACCGGAGAATCTTCGGCTGCGGTGTAGCGGAACAGATCGCCGGACTGCAGCAGCTTGTCCAACGCCTCTCGCGCTGGTTGCGGTATTGGTTCGGCCTGATGGAGATTTCTCATCTGCGCACTCATTCGTTTGGATTTCTCGAAACCTACTTTCGGAAAACATGTAGCAGAGCGCGACTCACATTTCTAGGGGCAACGCTGCCGCAAACTGATATGACGCCCGCCTCAGTATGAATGGCGGCATGTCAGGTCCACGACGGCCGCGTTCCGGCTTGCCAACACAGCACAGCCTGGAGTTGGCGTCCCAAACGCGATCGGCCTATTGCGCAAATACGCCGTCAAAATCTGCGAACCTTTTGATTTCAATCGGATTACCGCTTGGATCAAGGAAAAACATCGTGCGCTGTTCACCGGGTTCACCCGCGAAGCGGATGACCGGTGGGATTTCGAAATTCAGCCCTGCTTTGGTCAACCTGTCTGACAAAACAAGCCAATCTTCCAGAGGTAGGATGGCTCCCATATGCGGCATCGGCACCATGTGTTCGCCAACGCTACCGGTTTTTGCGGTGGCAAATGGTTGGCCCAAATGCAGCGAGATCTGATGGCCAAAAAAGTCAAAATCGACCCAAGTGTTGGTGCTGCGGCCTTCGGTGCAGCCCAGAATATTGCCGTAAAATGTCCGGGCCGCTTCAAGATCGTTAACGTGATAGACCAGATGAAACAGTGATTTCATGATGTATCCCTTCCCGGTGATTGCTAACAGGCAAGTGCCCGTGCTGCGAGCATATATTGACGTTATAGCTGGGTAGTTTGTGGGCGTTTTGCTTTTACCTTGCCAGCGGTTGTGGTGGCTGGCTGGTTTAACGTGGTAAAGGTGACAGCAAAGCTGGAATTACCACTTTACAATATCTGACTCACGTAATTGATTCCAGTGGCGGTATTACATGAAAACGAGCGCCGCTTGTCCCAATGAAACAGTGAATTATTGCGCGCTTCCGCACACCGGTCACGCACAAAATTTATACGGTTTCCTGAACCCAATTTCGGCCACACAGACGCGGTCCTAATTTGTTTTCAGGCCGTCAGTTATGGCTGACACGACCCGCGACTTGCAATTCGTGGCACCCCATGCAAGGCTAGTTCAGATAAACTGAACTGGCTTGTATCTGATGATCAACCGTCCCTACGATCTTCCAGCGATGACAACCTTGCGCACCTTTGAAGCGGCAGCCCGGCGCGGCGCTTTCAACGAGGCCGCGTCGGAGATGAATGTTACACCGGGCGCCGTCAGTCATCAGGTCAAGGCTCTGGAAAAAGAGCTTGGCGTGGCGCTGTTTGTGCGGGGTCACAGATCGGTTGATCTGACCGAAGAAGGCGAGCAGCTTTACCGCGTGCTGCGGCAGGGATTTCAGGACATGGGACGCGTCGTGCAGCAACTGCGTCGGCGCGGTGAAGAGCAAAGAGTGGTCATTGCCGCAACCACGGCAGTATCGTCGCTGTGGCTGACGCCCCGGATCGTGACGTTCTGGCGAGAGCATGGCGATATAGCAATTAACCAACAGCTTACAGACCGGCGCATAAAGCGCCCGCTGACGACTGATTTAGCCATAGAATACTGTGTGGAACCACCAGCTGAACCAACTTCGGTGCGGTTGTTTGGTGATACGCTGGTTCCGGTTTGCAGCACAGCCATGGCCCGGAAAATCGAAAGTTGCAGCCTGGCAGATCTGGCAGAGGCGCCGCTGATTCATATGGATGCACCGGAACGGAATTGGACAACCTGGCAAAAGTGGTTTGAGCGCATGGGATACAGTGGCGAAATCCCGCGCGGACAACAGGTCAATAACTATTCCATCGCCCTGCAAATTGCCCGTGAAGGGGCAGGGGTTGTGCTGGGCTGGAAGACACTGATTGCGCCGTTGTTTGAACAGGGCGCAATTGTCTGCCCGACCGGATTTCAATGCGCGGCTCCGGGCGCGTTTTACCTGGTCGCTTCTGAGCAGACCTCCAACCCGGCCTCGCGGGTGTTTTTCGATTGGATGAAGCGATTGTAAGTTGAAATAATTTCAACTCAATCAGATGATATCCAGAGTTGATTTAAATCCGGATTATGACACTCTCGGTGCAACATCTTTTCGCCAGGAGGCACACCCATGTCCAATCACGTCGAAACCGACCTGTCCAGAGTCACACAAACAATAGCCACTGCACGGGGCCTGCCCAATGCGCATTACATCGACCCTGTCGCATTTGCCGAAGAGCGCCAGTCGGTGCTGTTTGCCAATTGGTCAGGCGTCGGTTTTGCCAAAGACGTGCCAAATTCCGGTGACGCAAATCCGACCGATTTTCTTGGTATACCGCTGTTGATCCTACGCGATCAGGACGGCGATGTGCGCGTGTATCAGAATACGTGCCGGCATCGCGGGATGATTTTGGTCAAGGAAAAGGGCAATATCCGCGGCACCATCCGCTGTCCGTACCACAGCTGGTGCTACGGACTGGACGGTGAATTGCGTGCGACTCCGCATGTTGGTGGGCCGGGTCAGAATATTCACGAAAACATTAAGCGGAGCGAACTGGGGCTGATCGAAATCCGCAGCTATGTGTATCTGGGCGTGGTGTTTGTGAATGTTTCTGGCGATGCGCTGCCATTTGAAGAGCAACATAGCGAACTTCTGGATCGCTGGCAGGAATTTGACAAATCGCTGTATCACGGTGGCGACGACTGTTCGATGCAGCTCGACGTCGCCTGCAACTGGAAGCTGGCGGTCGAGAATTTCTGCGAAAGCTATCATCTGCCGTGGATCCACCCGGGTCTGAATTCCTACTCCCGGTTGGAAGACCACTATAATATAGAATCACCGGGCCAGTATTCTGGGCAGGGATCACTGGTGTATCGCCAGTTGCGTGGCGACGGCGATGAAGTGTTTCCCGATTTCGAAGGTCTCAACGACAAATGGGACACCGGCGCGGAATACATCGCGGTTTATCCCAACGTGCTGTTTGGTGTCGGCCGCGACCATATCTTTGCAATTTTATTGGAGCCGATGGAACTGGGGAAAACGCGTGAACATATCGAGTTGTTTTATGCCAGTGCCGCGGCCATCGGGTCGGACTACGCTGCGCTGCGAGCCAAGAATTTGGTTCAGTGGAAAGAGATCTTCGAAGAAGACATTTTTGTTGTGGAAGGCATGCAGCGGGGCCGTCACGGACCGATGTTTGACGGCGGAAAATTTTCACCGGCGATGGATGGCCCGACGCATAATTTTCACGATTGGGTGGCGCAATCCGTTTGCGCAGGCCGGCAAATGGCGGCCGAGTGAACGATTTACACGATTTGGAGGCCGCTTTGTTACGTGCCCACGAACTGGGAGACGCAGCACAGTTGGTGAAATTGTACCGGCAGGCGGGTGAACTGGCTTTGGCCGAAGATGACGTGCTGCGGGGCTGCTTCTTCCTCACGCACGCTTATGTATTTGCGCTTGAAGCTGGGTTGCCCGAAGCACAAAATTTGCGGGGTGTTTTAATTCAGTACGGGCGTGAGTCCTGAAAGCAGTGACGCCGATTCAGCGACAATCAAACGCGTAAGAATGAACGGCTCTAGAGCGTATTGCGCTAATTCTGAAACACAGTTTTTGGGCAGAACGACGTAATATCAATGGCTTGACCCGGCTGCTTTACGACATTCTGCTTCAGATTAAAGTAAAACAGCATTAATCTCGCAAATCTGCATTAGCTTCGCGGATCATCTTAGAAGTTTGCGGCGCTAGCTGAGGCCACGGACCTTCGACCAACTGGTTGAACACAGTTGAAAATTTCTGTGCAGCAGCCTTGGCCAATTCTTCATGCTCGCCTTTTCGATTGAGCAGAAAAAACTCGCGCGGTTCTGATTTAGGACAAGGCATCGCGCTGATGTCATTTAGCGCTGCGGGTGATTGCAACACACAGAAAGCGGTTGTAACTGCCCAGCCGTATCCGGCCTGAACAAAGCGTAGCAGGCTTTGGGTGCTGTCAAAGTTGAACCGGGTTGGACGTTCTACACCCAATCGGCTGATCAATTGAGTGCAATTGGCGCCGAATTTTGATGACCGGCCGTACCCCACATAATTCTCGTTCTTCAAAATGTCTTCGAGCGATTTTTCTTCCATTGCCTTGGGCACGACAATGACAAAAGGATCCCGGAAGAGCAATTTGGCGTCCACCTGCTGGGTATCCACGAACGGTGGGCTGTCCACAGCCAAATCAAAATGCCGGGCGCGAAAAGCGGTTTCCAGCCAAGGTGAAATGCTCGATTTCAACTCCACGACATGCGCAAAACTCTGCATGCTGCCAATAAATTCAGCACCCATTATTTCCGATAATGTGTCTGACATGCCAATCCGCAACAGTGGCAGGCCGCTGGTGCTCATGCTGCGGATGTCAGAAGCCAGCCTGCGAGCATCATTCAACAGCCCAGGCGCGCGATCACGCAGAATCATACCGGCTTCCGTCAATTGCAGAGGACGTGCATTCCGGTCAATCACGGGAACCTGCAGGCTTTCTTCCAGGCGTTTGATTTTTTTCGTCACAGCAGGCTGGGTCAGCTCCAGCGTCTGCGCTGCCTGAGAGATCGACTGATGCTCTGCAACAGTCAGAAATGTTTGCAATAAGTCGAGGTCAGGCAGTTGCATGGTTTGGGTATGCCGATTCATTTGTCATGGTCATAACGGAACATCATAACTGTGTTCCGCGTTGTGTGAAGAGTAAAATTGGCCAAGTTGACTCATGAAACAGGTCGGGCACCGCCCGCGATAGGGAGACTACTCATGAGAACCCATGCACAGGCAGTGGTAATTGGTGGCGGACTGGTTGGGTGTTCCATCCTTTACCATTTGGCCAAACTTGGCTGGAAAGACGTGGTTTTGCTGGAACGGGACGAGCTGACATCAGGGTCCACCTGGCACGCTGCGGCCAACTTGCACGGGTTGCATGACCACAATAACATCTCGAAAATTCAGTATTACACTATGAAGCTCTACAAAGAGCTCGAGATTGAAACCGGCCAGAGCTGTGGTGTGTTTCAACCCGGTTCGCTCTATCTCGCGCAGACCGAAGAACGAGAGCACCAACTGCGTATTCAGGCCGCCAAGGCGCGGTATTTCGGTGAGGACTTCTATGAGCTGACCATCGAAGAGGCTCAGGCCAAAAACCCGCTGGTCAATTTTGAAGGTATCCGTTGTGTGATGTTTGAACCCGATGGCGGTAACGTGGACCCGTCTGGCGTGACGATGGCCTATGCAGCCGGTGCGCGGCAGATGGGTGCGGAAATCCACCGCTTCTGCCCGGCCACCGCCACCATCCAGCAGCCTGATGGGTCCTGGATCGTCGAAACTCCAAACGGTAACATCCACACTCAATGGGTGGTAAATGTGGGCGGCCTCTGGGCACGTGAAGTTGCGGCTATGGCAGGCATCAAGCTGCCGCTGCAACCCACCGAGCACCAGTATCTGGTGACCGAGGCCCTGCCGGAAATCGAAGCGCTGGATTACCGCCTGCCGTCAGTCGCGGACCGGGACGGCGAATACTACATGCGCCAGGAAGGCAACGGCCTGCTGATCGGCGCCTACGAAAAAGAGCTGAAATTCTGGGCTGAAGAGGGGACGCCTCCGGGGTTCGGCCACGAGTTGTTTCCCGATGACCTCGACCGGATCATGGACAACATTATGCGCGCCATGGACCGTGTTCCCGCCGCTGCCGAAGTAGGTGTCAAACGGGTGATCAACGGCCCGATGATCTGGTCTCCGGATTCCGCCGCGCTGTACGGCCCGGTTCCGGAACTGAAAAACTACTTCTGTTGCTGTGGTATCATCCCCGGCTTCTCGCAGTCCGGCGGTCTTGGCTTGATGTCGGCGCAATGGATGGTTGAAGGCGAGCCTGAGCTGGACATGTTCCCCTGGGATTTGACGCGTTTCGGTCATTGGGCCGACAAGAAATTCACCAAGGAAAAAGTTGCGGATCAATATTCAAAACGTTTCGCCATCCACTTCCCGTTCGAGGAACGTGATGCGGGGCGGGAAACTCGTCTGCGCCCGGTCTACCAAAAACAAAAGGCAATGGGTGCGATCCACGGTCTGAACTACGGCTGGGAACACCCGCTTTGGTATGCCGGTGAAGGCAAGGTAGGCAAAGAGAACTACGGCTTTACCCGTCAGGACTGGTTTGAGCCGGTTCGCAAAGAATGTGAAGCTCTGCGCTCGGGTGTCGGCATTGTCGATGTGTCGAACTACGGGAAATACGAGATCAAAGGGCCGGGCGCGGCAGATTGGATCGACAAATTCATTGCCAACAACGTGCCAAAAGAAATCGGTCGGTCCTGCCTGACACCGATGCTGGGTATTCGCGGTGGTATTGCCGGTGACTTTACCGTCACCAAACTCGACGAAGATCAGTTTTTCATGGTCGGCACCGGGATCGGCGAGCGCTATCACCAGCGCTATTTCCAGATGGTGCCGCTGCCCGAAGGCACAACATTTGAAACCATCACAGAAGACTACTGTGGTTTCAACGTCGCGGGACCAAAATCGCGTGAATTGCTGTCGCGGCTGACCCAAGAAGACCTGAGCAACGACAGCTGGAAGTTTATGCGATCACGCAAGCTGACCATAGCCGGTATTGACGGATTTGCGATCCGGGTGTCCTTTACCGGCGATCTCGGTTGGGAAGTCTATGTGCCGACCGACAGTCAAGAAAAACTCTGGGATGCGCTGTTTGAAACCGGTAAAGACCTTGGTGTCACCCCGGTTGGTGGCCGGTCGCTTGGGTCCCTTCGGATCGAAAAAGGCTACGGGTCGTGGAGCCGTGAATATTCGCCGGAATATTGGCCGCAGGAAGTGGGCTTTGAGCGGTTGATCAAGATGGACAAGCCAGAATTCCTCGGCAAAGAAGCTTATGCCAAGATCAAAGACAACCCACCGCGTGAATTGCTGGTCAACATGACCGTGGAAACCACCAACGCGGACGCGTCCGGCGGCGAGCCAGTATTCTTGCCCGATGGAACTCCGGTGGGCCGTGTCAGCTCCGGCGCCTACGGGTTTTCGGTTGGTAAATCGGTGGCGCTCTGTTTCGTCAAAGCACAGCACGTCAAACCGGGCGCAGAGTTTGACATCGCGATCCTTGGCACACCACACCGCGCAACGCTGCTAGATGAGCTGGCGTTTGATCCCAAGGGTGAACGCCTGCGCGCCTAACTGTTACACGTTTCTCTCCAACTGACTCTGGCCTTCCGGGGCGGAGTCTTTTTTGTTGAGGATGTATGGTCAGGGCGAGTATCGACTTATACGCCGAACCGGTCGCGCAGGGAATACCAAGTCATCGCCAACACCAACCCCGGCCAGCGCAGCAGGGTACCGCCCGGAAACGTCGGCACCGGCACCCGAGCCATCGCATCAAACTGTTCCGCCTGACCTGCTATTGCGGCAGCCGTGATCTTGCCTGCCATTGTTGCCAGCGCAACTCCGTGGCCGGAATAGCCCGATGCCGTAAACATATTCGGCGCGAGGCGCGCGAAATTCGGCATCCGGTTCATCGTGATTGCCAACGTGCCGCCCCAGGCGTAGTCGAGTTTCACGTCCTTTAACTGCGGATAAACCGCGAGCATCGGTTTGCTGACCAACGCCCGAATGTCCGATGGAAAGCGCCAACCATAGCTCTCGCCACCGCCAAACAACATCCGGTTATCTGCCGAGCGGCGGTAATAGTTGACAACAAACTTGCTGTCGGCGATGGCCACGTCTTTGGAAATCAACGCTTCTGCCGCGTCTTGCCCCAAGGGCTCGGTTGCAACGATAAAGTTGTTGATCGGCATGACCTTGCGGGCGACTTTCTGGTTCAACCCACCCAGATACCCGTTGCAGGCCAACACCAAATAGGCGGCTTCAACCCGCCCATGTTTGGTGACGACAGATACCGGATCACCTTCAACCAAGGTGGTGGCTTCACTCTGTTCATATATCTGGACGCCGGCATCCGCAGCGGCTTTGGCCAACCCCAGCGCAAAATTCAGCGGGTGGATATGGGCCGCACCCCAATCAAGTGTCCCCCCGTGGTAGGCTTGGGATCCAATCAAGGCGCGAGTCTGATCCCGGTCGAGCAACTCGATCTGGTCATAGCCGTAGCGATCCTGCAAATGCCGCGCATAGTTATGCGTCGCCTGAACATGTTTGGCCTGCCATTCCACATGTGCCACGCCAGGGTGCAGATCGCAGTCGATGGTGAGTTTTTTAACCAAAGCCCGGACTGTCTCTTTGGCTTCTTCGGCGATTGCCCATAACGTGGTAGCTTCGCCGTCCCCCAGCATCGCCTCCAGCTCATCCTGCTCTTTGCGCTGACCTGTTCCGACCTGTCCGCCGTTGCGCCCGGACGCGCCCCAACCAACACGCTGTGCCTCGACCACCGCAACCGAGTATCCGCGCTCCGCCAGATGCAACGCAGTAGACAGGCCGGTAAACCCGCCACCAACCACGCAAACGTCGGCCTTTTGCGTGCCCTTCAGTTGAGCAAAAGGAGCCAGAGTGTTGGCCGTCGCCGCATACCAGCTGTCGGGGTATTCCCCGCGTATATCATTCGCGTAAAGCAGATTCATCAGACATTCATCAGCAAATGTTCACGTTCCCAGGGGCTGATAACCTCTTGAAACTCATCATATTCCATCCGCTTGATGGCTTTATAGACCGAAGTGAACTCTTCTCCCATGATCTCTGCCAACTCAGCACAGCCATCGAGCAGAGACAGAGCCTCGTACATCGAAGGCGGGATGTCGCGGTCGGCGTCATAGGCCTCGCCTTTGGCTGCGTCTCTTGGCGTCAAACCGTTCTTGATGCCCAGATAGCCACAGGCCAGCGAGGCGGCGATGCCAATATAGGGGTTGCAGTCCATTCCCGCCACGCGGTTTTCCACCCGCCGCGCTTCCGGCCCGGAAATTGGCACCCGGATACCGGTGGTGCGGTTGTCCTCGGCCCATTCCAGATTGATTGGTGCGGAATAATGCGCCACGTATCGGCGGTAGCTGTTTACATAAGGTGCGATGAACGGCGTCGCCGCAGGCAAATAGGTTTGCAACCCAGCGATAAACTGAGTGAATGCAGCGGTCGGCCTACTATTTGCGCCGGTAAAGATATTCTGTCCGGTTTTCATGTCCACGATCGAGTGGTGAATGTGCATCGCCGATCCCGGCTGATCACCCATCGGTTTGGCCATGAAAGTAGCAAAGCAGTTTTGCCGCAGTGCCGCCTCTTTGATCAAACGTTTAAAGAAAAACACCTCATCAGCCAGCTTAATCGGATCGCCATGTTTGAGGTTGATCTCAATCTGGCCGGCACCGCCTTCCTGAATGATGGTGTCGATTTCAAAGCCCTGCGCCTCGGCAAAATCATAGATATCGTCAATCACCGGACCGTATTCATCGACTGCTGACATCGAATAGGCCTGCTGACTGGCGGCTTTGCGCCCGGTGCGACCCAGCGGCGGTTCGATCGGCTGGTTCGGGTCGGTATTGCGCGCCACCAGATAGAATTCCATTTCCGGCGCGACAACGGGTTGCCAGCCCTCAGCTTCATACAGCGCCAGCACCCGTTTTAGGACATTTCTCGGCACCAATTGTACCGGATCGCCGTTCAGGTCTTCGACATTGTGAATGATTTGCAGCGTCACATCACCGGTCCATGGTGCCGCCGTGGCACTGGCAAAATCCGGCGTCAGCACCATGTCGCCCTCGGTATACTGATTGGCGATGTCGTCGATATCCACATAGCCACCGGTGATGGTCTGATAAAAAATACTGTCAGGCAGAAACATCCGCTCCATACGGCCGAATTTCCGCGCTGGCATACATTTGCCGCGGCTGATGCCCGGCGTGTCCGAGATGATACACTCCACCTCTTCCAGCTTGCGCCCGGCAACATAGTCCTGCGCCGCCTGAGGCAATTGTTTAATCCAATCTAAAGAGCTATCCATACCGTTTCTCTTGTATTTGGTTGTTTTTGAAATGTTTTTCAAAGGTGTCAGCGACCCGGTCTTGCGCCACCTCCGGACCTAAACTGTCAACTGCAGTTTGCAATAGGTTGTCGGGCACCACGCCTTTGCCACGGCCTGCTGCCAGCCCGGCAATGAATCCCTTATCAAATTCCGGATGCGGCTGCATGGTCAGAACCGTGTCGCCATAGGCCAACACCGCGTATTCACAAAAATCGGTGGATCCAAGCGTGCGGGCTCCGGCCGGTGGTTCGATCACCTGATCCTGGTGCCAGGCGTGCAGGGGCAGGGTACTGCCGTCTTTCATCTGGTATTCAACCCGGCCCAAGGACCAGCCGCCATCGAATTTTTCAACCCGGCCTCCAAGTGCCTGCGCAATGACCTGATGGCCAAAGCAGACCCCCACCAATGGCTGGTTGGCGACATGAATCTCGCGCACAAACGCCTCGAGTGGCGGAATCCAGTCGTGATCTTCGTAAACCCCGAACTTGGAGCCGGTGATCAACCAGCCATCCGCTTCTGTCGCAGATTGTGGGAATTCATGCTCCAGTACGTCATAAACCTGAAAGGTAAAGCCGCGTCCGCCAAGCATGTGTTCGAACATGCCACCGTATTCGCCATATTCATCCACAAGCTCTTCAGGGGATCTGCCTGTTTGCAGAATACCGATTTTCATACTTCACCTGTCTGATTGTCTGACTCATGGCTACCATCTGAATATAAGCGGGTGCAAGAAAAATTTGATCAAATTATAGTTGTCGCGTTTAATTTAGTAACTACAAAGGGTTGATGCGGTATTTTTATATGATCAAAGTGGGATTTTCGGTGGAATCACCGCTATTCGCGCTTCAGTTCAGCAATCACCCGCTGCCGTGCCAGGCCGCTGTCCCGGTCGTTGATCCCCAACAAGCTCACCACCAACCGCAGCAAGCCGTCTTCTTCGTGGTCCCGCTGACCGTCTGCCAATGCGACCTTCCACAGGGATTCGACCACAGCCACCCGGTCTTCGAAAGGTACCGCCTCTTTGATAGCTCTGGTAAAGCGCACGGTGTCAGGGGCCGCCGCCTCCAGTTCTTCTGCTTCCGACCGAAGGTTTTCTGCTTCGCTCGCATTCAGTCCAAACCGGTTCTGCAGAACATCGAGAATGACTTCAATTTCGCGGGCGTCATATTGCTGATCCGCGCGCGCAACCCGCACCAGCAATGCCGCCAGAGCGACGCGGGCGTCTGCCGGTTCAAGGCTTTCTGATTCCTGAGGGTTCGAAAGAAACTGCAACAAGTTACTAAGCATACTTAATCTCTCTTAATTCGGTAGCGTCATCGTTTGAATAGAATTTCCTGTGCTTCTTTGGAACTGACGTTGCTGCGCAATTCAGAGGCCAAGTCCCGGCCCTTGGCGACACCGTCACGTGCAGCACAACGCGCCAGCCATTTTTCCATGTTTGGAAACTTGGCGATGTCCTGTTCCTGTCGTTCCCAAAGTGACGCCCAGGGCCATATCGCCATGTCGGCAATGGTAAAATCGCCGCAAACATAATCGCGCCCCTGCAACTGTCGTTCAAGAACGCCGTACAATCGCCCGGTCTCTGTCCGGTAACGGTCCTGCGCATATGGCAGTATCTGCGGCGGCTCCAGATTTGGAGCATAGCTCAGGAAATGATGTGCCTGTCCCGCCATCGGTCCGACACCGCCCATCTGCCACATCAACCATTGATCAACCTCAATGCGCTGGCGTTCGGTTGCGCCGCAGAATTTTCCAGTTTTTCGCGCCAGATATTGCAGAATCGCCCCACTCTCAAAAATCGAGACCGGTTGACCATCGGGGCCGTCAGGATCAACAATCGCTGGCATCCGGTTGTTGGGCGCAATTTTCAGGAAATCCGGCTCAAACTGTTCGCCTTTTTCGATATCTATCAACCGCAGTTCATACGGCAGTTTCATCTCTTCCAACGCGATGCTGATTTTCCATCCGTTTGGAGTTGGCCAATAGTAAAGGTCGATAGGGTCTTGCATGACCGGTTCCTGCTGCGTGTTGGCGACTAACTTGGCACAGCAGGCGGCGAGGGCAAGCTCTTTTAACGATTTGCGCGGACCCGAGGCGTGCGTACCGGTATCATCGACAGCGGGTCCGGAACCGCAGTGCCCAGCAGGTTGCGCAAGTCAGTGATGCTGGTAACGCTGCGGTTCTGTAAAACCGCCGAGCCAAATTGCGAAATCAAGGCCGGTTTGCGCCCTTTGCCCAATTCACTGCTCAGGGTCCCCAGCGCCGCGCAGAAATTGTTGAGAGGCCCGCGAACTTCCGGTTCTCCTAGCCTGATATCGATCCAGTTTTTACGTGGAAAGGCGAACCCGCGGCACAGCAACCCGTCCGACGGGCCGGGGCGGGGACCAAAATAATGCATGCGGCGGTGGAACAGGGAAAAATGCTCGGAGGTAACGTTGTAGAAAGATACCTTGCGGGCAATCGGTGCTTGCAATGCAAGCAACGTCACGGCGCAGAATTCAACTCCCGCCAGACAGACAAAACGAGAAAGATTTCCGTGCTTTAGGTGCTGCAGGGCTTGCAGTCCGACGCGTGCGCCAAGAGAGTGGGCCATCAGATCCACCGGCCTTCGGGGAGCGATTTCACCAAATATGTCTAGCAAATACGCCAGAGCCGGTGCCACCTGTCCGGCGCGTTCATAAAGCTGGTTCACACTCGTCATTCTCCGATCGATGCCTGGCCAACAAAAGGTGACAGCCAAGCCGGACTGGTGTTCGGCCTGCGCCAGCAGATCAGGATGCGGCCATTCGCGGTGTCCGTGGATGTAAACCACAATCGGCGCGCCCTTTGGCAACGTCTCTAAAACCGGTTCCAGTACGTTGCGCATCCGACGGCGCGGCCAAAGGGGGTTGTATACTGAACCGCGCTTAGCGGCCGCCTGAATAACTGCCATGTTCATCTGCCTTCTTGCCCTTACTCAGACATAGCGATGGTGAATTACGAAAAAGTGAAGTGAGGCAGGGAAAGTTTGTCAGCCCGAAATCTTTGATTGACCGAAATTCGGCTTTGTCGTAATCAATCTCTGTGGCGATTTGTAACCGGATTGTGGGCCACGTTAAATATGCCGCTAAAAGGTCGAGGGCCAACAGCACCCCGATCATCAACGGTTGGGGTTTTTTGTTGGGCCGAAGGCCCGGGAAGGGTGACTATGGAAAACTGGAACACCAAGACCAAATTGGTGCACGCCGGGATCAAGCGCAGCCAGTTTGGCGAGCTGTCTGAAGCGATTTTTCTGACGCAGGGATTTGCCTACGACACAGCTGAACAGGCTGAAGCCCGGTTTATCGAATGCGGTGATGACGAATTCATTTATGCCCGGTATGGCAATCCAACCGTTCGGATGTTCGAAGAGCGTTTGATGGCGTTGGAGGGGGCAGAAGATGCCTTTGCCACCGCGTCAGGCATGGCGGCGGTCAACGGTGCGCTGATGGCGTCACTCAAGGCCGGTGATCATGTGGTTTCAGCCCGCGCTCTGTTTGGCTCTTGCCTCTATGTTGTCGAGGACATCCTGCAACGGTTCGGGGTCGAGGTGACCTTTGTTGACGGCACCGATCTTGACGCATGGGCGGCAGCAATGCGCCCGAACACCAATCTGTGTTTTCTCGAAGCGCTGTCCAACCCGACGCTTGAAGTGATCGACATTTCTGGCGTCGCCAAGATCACCCATGCTGGAGGTGCGATATTGGTTGTCGACAACGTGTTTGCCACCCCGGTGTTTCAGAAAAGCCTGCAACTTGGTGCAGATGTAATAATCTATTCCGCCACCAAACATATTGACGGACAGGGGCGGTGTCTGGGTGGTATCGTGCTGGGCAGCCGAGAGTTCATCCGCAAAACGCTGGAACCGTTTCTCAAACATACCGGCGCGGCGATGAGCCCGTTTAACGCCTGGGTGATGCTCAAGGGCCTCGAAACTCTGCAACTGCGCTGCGAGGCGCAAGCGGTGACTAGCGCCAAGCTGGCTGCTGCATTGCAGGGCCATGCCAAATTGGAGCGGATCATGTTTCCCTTCACCGATGATCACCCGCAGCGCGACTTGGCGCGGCGGCAAATGACCCATGGCGGTACGGTGGTTTCAATCGATATCAGGGGTGGCAAACCGGCAGCGTTCCGGTTTTTAAATGCATTGCAGATTGTCACCATTTCTAACAATCTTGGGGACGCCAAAAGTCTGGTGACCCATCCGGCCACCACCACCCACCAGCGGTTGACCGAAGATCAACGCACCGAACTGGGCATCAGCGACGGGCTAGTGCGGATCTCGCTCGGATTGGAAGACACTGATGACCTGATTGCAGATATTACGCAGGCCTTGAACAAAGCGTGAGCCGATCAGGAATCGATGTAAATTACACAGAAAAATTTACAACCTAAGAGAGAATTTGTTGATTTCTTAACAATTTTAAATAAAGTATTACCTGGGGTGCGTCACAAACAACGCAAAAAAGACGTCGTTAACATCTGGATTTGTGGGGGGTCCAGGCCATATAAGATACGTCTGCGGTTAAACCAAGGGGAAAGCTCATGAATGTTCATGACCCGGCTATTGAGACCAAAGTAAACCAGAATTCTGGTGACGATACGTTAACAGAAAATGATGCCCAGGATGCACTCAAAACGCTGCGACGATGGGCGTCACGGCAGGACGATACTGCGTTTCCAAACATTGAACCCGGCGAAGCCGCTGCCTTTCTTGGCAGGGGCAGGGAGGCCGGATACCCGCTGTTATCGCGCCAATATCAGGACGATTTTGCGGTAGATGGCGACTATATCAAACAGCTGCCGGATTTGCAGAACGGCCCGTCCAGCCTGATCAAAGGTGCCCGGACCGCGATCCAGCACGTCGGCATTTCCAATTTCCGCCTGCCGGTGCGCTATCGTACCCGAGACAATGGCGACCTGAGCCTGCAAACTTCTGTCACTGGCACCGTATCGCTGGAGGCGGAGAAAAAAGGCATCAACATGAGCCGCATCATGCGCTCGTTCTACAAATATGCCGAACAGACCTTCAGTTTCGAGGTGATCGACGCCGCGTTGGAGGATTACGTTTCTGATCTGGAAAGCTTTGATGCGCGGATTCAAATGCGTCTGTCCTTTCCAGTAAAGCGGCAATCCCTGCGATCCGGTCTGGAGGGGTATCAATACTATGATATCGCGTTGGAATCCGCCCGCAAAAATGGTCATAAAACCAAGATCATGCATCTGGATTATGTCTATTCGTCGACTTGCCCCTGCTCGCTGGAATTGTCCGAACACGCACGCCAGACCCGGGGTCAGTTGGCCACGCCGCATTCGCAGCGCTCGGTTGCGCGCATATCAGTGGAGGTGCTGGACGGTGAATTGCTGTGGTTCGAGGATCTGATCGACCATTGTCTCAAAGCGGTGCCAACCGAAACCCAGGTGATGGTCAAACGTGAAGACGAACAGGCCTTTGCCGAGCTGAACGCCGCCAACCCGATCTTTGTCGAAGACGCGGCGCGGCTGTTCTGTGAACGCCTGCAAAACGACCAGCGGATCGGTGATTTCCGGGTGGTGGCCAGCCATCAGGAAAGCCTGCATTCACACGATGCAATATCGGTGCTGACGCGGGGGTCGCTGTTTGATGCCGACAGCCTCGATCCGCGGTTGTTTGAGACGCTGATTCATCGCGGGTAACAAGCAACTGTTTTGTTAACTTTTACACCTGTCACCCCGGCCTTCGAGCCGGGGTCTCTTTTTTGAGGGAGGCCCCGGATCAGGTCCGGGGCGGTATCGATATGAGGTCCCGGATCAAGTCCGGGACTGCGGGAGGATTGGCCAAAACGGCAGGGACGCAAATGGTGTGCATTGGGTGTGCAATTGGTACGCATTTTGCCTGAAACGGCGGAGTCCGCGTCCGATTGGGGCGTGCATCGGGCGCCCGCTGCGTTAACCCTCTTGCAGGGTTTGGTGCGGATATGTTTGGTTTGATAAGGATTTGTTAAGGGGATTTGAGGGGATGGCTGAGAAACTAATTAACCAAAACTTACCTCCGGGAGCGATTATTGATGCGCCGCAACTCGGAGTCCGACTGCGCAATGACGGGTTGGAGCTGCAGCCTGCGAATGAGAACCCCTGGTACGTGTTGGCGACGGTTCATGGGGAGATCGAGGGCGCGCTTTGGGAGACGGAAAACATGGAGCGCGCCGCGCAAAACCGGCGTATCTGGAACGGCTGGGCCTGTCAGGGGATGTCAAAGGAGGATCGGGAAAATCTTGCGCAAAAACTGGGACTCGAAACGGCGGAACTGGCCGATCTGAACGCGGACGAGCAGAGCTTGCTGGAACAGGCATTCAAGGACCGGCTGGGGGTCGACGCCATCGTGCCGATGTCTGAAGAGCGTGTGGATTTCAGGAAAATGCACTTCGTAAATACTTTTGTATTTACGAAGTGCATTGTAGCAGGTGTTGCCTATTTCGAGTCCGCGTCGTTCAGCGGTGGTGCCTATTTCGACTCCGCGACGTTCAGCGGTGTTGCCTCTTTCGGCTCCGCGACGTTCAGCGGTGATGCTTATTTCGGCTCTGCGACGTTCAGCGGTTTTGCCGATTTCGGCTCCGCGACGTTCAGCTATGTTGCCTATTTCAGTTCGGCGGGGTTTGAATCAGCGACCAGATTTGATGCGGCCAGGTTCCTGTCTGCGGTGCCGCAATTCCACGCCGCCAAACTCTATGACGACACCACGTTTTCATTGCCTGGCGACTATCTGCAATACTGGCCGCCATTGGGCGGGACCATAGACGTGAAGGGTCGGCAGGAACCAGTAGTGGTCATGCCTGCCGCCGAACAGAAACGCGCCTATAACCGGTTGCGGCTGTTCTACAACAAGACCCTGCAGGTGAAGGAGGAGCAGTTCTTTCACAACCGCGAGATGACCTGCGAGCGCGAGATGGCCGGCGGGCTGATGCGGCTGGTTTACGGGGGTTATGCGGTGGTTTCGGATTATGGGTATAGCGTGGTGCGGCCTGTGGCGGGGCTGGGAATGGTGATCGCCGCCGGGTGGTTTGTGCTGGTTTTGTCGTTGGCGCGTGGAGAAATGACGGTGAACGGGTTGGGGTTGCAGGCGCTGGGGTTGTCAGTGGCCAACACATTCAGTTTTCTCGGGTTTGGGCGGTTGTTTTTCGGTGGGGAGTTCTATCAAAAGTTGCCTGTGGTTTTGCAGACCTTGAGCGGCACCCAAACCGTCCTCGGTTTCATCCTGCTCTTCTTCCTCGGCCTCGGCCTGCGCAACCGGTTCCGGTTGCGTTAACAAACTCAATCCGGGTCGCTTGCGATCCGGTTCGCGCCCGATCCCGCCCCCAGGGCGGGCGCGAAACGCCCACCCTCGGGATCGGCGCAAACCTCTGTAGGTATTCAGGTCGATGGTTGAGTGTGGGTAATATTGCCCGCCCCGGGGGCCGCACGATACCCTCTGTTGCGTTCTACTCCGTAACCAACAGCCCCAACACCGGCGACATTTCCCGAAGCAATTTGCGTTTCATGACGCTGGGATAGTCGCTGTAGGAATTGGCCACCACCACAAATGGCAGCGGACCGCTGAGGACGTTTTTGTGAAAATAGGCCACCGGATCAGGGACATGGCCGGTGACGATCAGCCCGTTGATCGTGGTGCCGCGAAACCCTATGCTGGCCGAGATCGGCAGCACCGGAGGACCGGAATTTGAAATCCCGTCCGTTGAAACGTCGATCACCCGGCGCCGGCACGGCACTGGATTGTCGGTAAACAGGTTGTCGGCGTGCAGCAGGGCCTCGGATACCGAGGTGTCGCTCCACAGAAACACCCGGTCGATGCGGGTCAGCTCCTCGACAAAACTCAGAACCGAGTTTTTATCTGTCAGATGCCGCCAGCCGACGGACTGATGCTGATGCCCCGATCCGCCCCATTGGCTAACGGTCACCATCAACCCGCCGGGCAGCCGATCAACCAGCCGGATCACCTCTTCATCCAGAAAGGCGTGCGCAATGCCGTTGCGCATCAGCTTGTATTCCTGCTTGTCAACCGAACGCGACACATCCAGCGCCATCACCAGCGCCAGTTCGCAGGCCGCCACTGGTGGGGTCAGGAAAAATGCCGCAAACAGCGACCAGAGTGTTGCGCGCCGGAAAGCCATGCGCCGCAGGTTAACCTCAGCTTCGCGGCAGGCAAATCACTTTTCAGAGCGGGCGGTGTTTGGCAGGGCGCTGTAATGCGGCAAATGCCGGCACAGTTTCGCGGATCAGCTTGCGTTTGATCGCATCGCCATAGTCCTCATATCCGATCGCGGTTTCGATAAACGCATAGGGTCCGACAATAACATTTGCATGATAATAGGCGGTGAGTTCGGCGATATTGTCGGTTCTGGGTTGCAGGGTTCCCTGATCCAGTCCGATGACCAGACCGTTCACCACGATTCCGGCAGCTGCGATCGCCGGTTTGACAGCTTGCGGTCTGGAACCACCGTTGTTGCGACCGTCGCCCGACAGATCGAGTGTGCGCAGCTGACAATGGGAACGTTCGTCAAACCTGTCGGCAGCAAACAACATGGCCGCGCCAATTGCGGTGGTATGGGGCGCGATAGCGCGTTCCATATTAGACAGAGTGGTTGCGATGTCGAGCAGGGTTCCCTGGCTGTCGATCGTGGTCCAGTTGACGATCCGGCTTTGATAGGCGGCGCCACTCCATTCAAAAATCATCAGCTCGATCTGCGCACCCGGCGGGCCGATGATCAGATCCATCACTTGCGGGTCGATCAGGGCATGGGCCAGACCGCGTCGCTGCAACTCATATTCCTTGCGGTCGACCGAGGCAGAGACATCAAGACCGAGGATCAAGGCCTGTCGGCAGGCGTTGGCGGGCTGTGCCAGCAGGCCGAAAACCAAAACTACGAGAAATCTACACCGCATGGGGAACACGCCCTGTGTGCAACCGGTCGCTTGGGAATTGCGGCTGGCGAAACAGCGCATCGCGGTAGATCAGTGTGACCAGCAGGAAGCTGACATAGAGCAGCAGGTACCACGACCCCAGTTTGGCAAAGCCAACCAACTGCCAGGTGGCCTGACCTTTGTAGGCCCAAGTGCCGGTGAATGTGCCGACGTTTTCGGCCAGCCAGAGGAAAAACGACGACAGGAACGCGGCCAGTGGCAACGGCATCCAGCGTGGCTGGGTGCCGATGAAATACCAGATGCGGGTGCGCCAGAAGATCAGGATGGTGGCGGCAAACAGGATCAGGCGGATATCATAGGTGAAATGATGCCAGAAGAAATTGCCGTAGATCGCCAGCGCCAGCGCCACTGTGATCCAGAACGGCGGATAGGGCGCGAAACGCATGTCGAAAATCCGGATCACGCGGGCCATATAGCTGCCGACGCAGGCGTACATGAAACCGGAAAACAATGGCACACCGCCGAGCTTCACCAGCCCGGGTTCGGGGTAGTTCCAAGATCCCATGTGCAGTTTGAATATCTCCATCACCGTGCCGACGAAATGGAACAGGAGGATGACTTTGGCCTCGCGCCAGCTTTCCAATCTCAGCAGCAGGAACAGAATTTGCGTGGTCACTGCGAAGATGAACAGCGCGTCATAGCGGTAGAGCGCCCAATCCGGCTGCCAGATCAGCGCGGTGGTGATCAGCATCACGACAAACAGCATCCCGAACAGGCTTGCCCACGCCTGTTTGAGCACAAACATAATGAACTCGGCCAGCCAGCCGGGCAACCAGGCCCGGACCCAAGCGCCCAGACGGCGTTCGATGCGGAGTTTCTGTTTCACCGCGCAACAATCTGTTTGGTGACTTCGCGCAGCAATTTGCGGCGGATGCGCGCGGGATAATCGGCAAAATTGTTGGCGGTCATGACAAAAGCATTTGGCCCGGCGATCACGTGTTTGCCGTAATAGCCGGTCAGGTCTTCGACATCACCTTCAATCGCCAGCCCGTTGATTACAAACCCCTGGGCTGCCAGTGCCGCGCCGATGTGTTCCGGGGCCATGCCTTCGTTGGAATAGCCGTCGCCCGAAACGTCGATCACCTTGCGCTTGCAACCCGGCACCTGGGCGAACTGGTTGGCGGTGTACACCAGCGCCTCGCCGATGCCAGTGGAAAAATGCCGCCAAATACGCGGCGCCTGATCAACTTTTTCGGCCAGGGTTTGTGCGTCGGCGGTGGTTTTCACCTGATGCCAGGGCACAACCATCGATTGGCGTGAACTGCCGGTCCATTGGATCAGAGACACAAAAGCCTGTTCGGCCACCAACGCATCGGCCACCGAGCCATCGCGCAATGCGTCCGCCAGCCCGCCCATCTGCAACGCGTATTCCTGGTCGTCCACCGAGCCGGATACATCCACCGCCAGCGCCAGGGCAATGCCGCAGGCTTGTGCTGCCGCGATGCCCGGCAGCAGGCCAAAATAAATTCCGAAAAGGGTGAAAAAACGCTTCATCTTGCGGTTACGCCCAACGTAGCTTCTATATATAGTCAAAGCCGATTCCCTATCACATGAGGACCATCATATGCCGCTTACCCCTGAACAACAGGCCGAAATTGATGCGCAGCGGGCGCAATCGAACACAACTCGGCGAGCAACGGTTCCGGGGATCGAGCAGCATTTGTATACTGCGCACCCGGTTCTGGACCATGGGTTTGTGCGGGTGATCGACTATATGGGCGATGATTCAGCCATCTGCCAGGCGGCGCGGGTGAGTTATGGCAAAGGCACCAAGGCGGTGAGCAATGACGAAGGCCTGATCCGCTACCTGATGCGGCACTGGCATTCGACGCCGTTTGAGATGTGCGAGATTAAGTTGCACGTGAAATTGCCGGTGTTTGTGGCGCGGCAATGGATCCGGCACCGGACCGCCAATGTGAACGAATATTCGGCGCGCTATTCGATATTGGACCGGGAGTTTTATATTCCCGCACCGAAACACATCAACGCCCAGTCGGTGGTGAACAATCAGGGGCGTGGCGATGTGCTGGAAGGCGAAGAGGCGGCGCGGGTGCTGGAAATCCTGAAGGCGGATTCAGAGCGCTGTTACGATCACTATGAAGAGATGATCGGGCAGGAGGGGCAAGCTGGCCTCGCCCGTGAGCTGGCGCGGATGAACCTGCCAGCGAATGTTTATACCCAGTGGTACTGGAAGGTCGATCTGCACAACCTGTTCCATTTTCTGCGGCTTAGGGCGGACGCGCATGCGCAGTATGAAATCCGGGTCTATGCCGAGGAGATATGCCGGTTGATCGCCGACTGGGTGCCTGCGGCTTACGGAGCGTTTTCGGATTACCGGTTGGGCGGGGCCAATATCTCGCAACGTGGGGTTGAGGCGCTGAAGCGGATGTTGCAGGGTGAGGAGATGGACGCCAAGGCTGCCGGGATGAGTGCCGGGGAGTGGCGGGAGTTTATGAGGGTTTTGGGGTGAGTACTTTCGATCAACGAGGAACAATACCCGACACGTCGTTTTGTATTATTTTTTGGGATACAACTTACGGAAGATTTGGCGACAATGACACTGAATCTCGTGCGTTAAAAAACAAGATTGAAGCTGAAGCCGAACACATGCTGGAGGATGTTGACATTTATCCGGGGGCATCAGGACCCGGGTGGATGATTGAACTACCTGTTGCGCAAATTGCCTTTTTGGCAATGGCAGTTTCAGTGTTTTTTCAGGGAAAGAACATTCTCGAGAATCTCCAAGCCTGGAATGAAATGGCGATCAAAGTTCGACGTTTGCTTCTAGGTCGAAAAGCTGTGCTTAGCCGTTCGGCTGCGGGTGCGTTGGCGCTCGACGAAGTAGTCGCTATTCATGCCGATCCCAACCTTAGCAAAGTTACTTTGGCCCAATATAAAACTGCGGATTCCAGATTTGAAAAGTATGATGATGCCTCCCAACGTGAGTCTAGCTGGCAACTGGAGTACCATGGAACAATGATCCACGTTTTTGAGTTTGATCTGGACAATAATAAATACCTTGCTGTTGTCGAAGGAACGGATGTGGGGGTTCAACGCATCTTGTAACGGTACGGCTCGTGAAGTGTACACATGGCAAGCGTAGCAAGCCGTAGGGTGGGTTTTCTGACCCACCGTTCCAACCGATCCTCATTCTAAGGTCATAGTGGGCTAAAAGCCCACCCTACGAACCCCACGTCCGGGCCGCTTGCGGCACGGGCAGCGCCCGGACCTCCCCCACGGGGAGGGCGCTTTGCACCCACCCCGAGGTCCGCGCGATGCCCTGAGGATTCGTAAAGTTGTCATCCCCGCGAAAGCGGGGACCCATTGCAGCGTCGTACGAATTCGAGGGAGGTCCCCGCTTTCGCGGGGATGACAGGTGGTGGATGGCTGGCGTTGTGCTTTAGGCCAACGAAAAAACGCCCGCGGCTTTCACCGCGGGCGTTCTATCTCAAATCAATCAAACGGCCCGCAGGCCATCCGATTGAGCGCTTTGACTTAACATAGAATCGAAATTCACCCTAAGAGTGGGTGATTTTCGATATTACTAATCCAATGAAAAGTCGAACCGCTTTAATCAACCAGTGCCAGGTTGCCAGCGGACGATTTGCCGTCGCGGCCCTGTTCCAGGTCGAAAGATACTTTCTGGTTGTCGTTCAGGCCAGCACGTTCAACAGCAGAGATGTGTACAAACACATCGTTGCCGCCATCGTCAGGTGCGATAAAGCCGAAGCCTTTTGTTGAATTGAACCATTTCACGGTGCCATTGGCCATCCGTTTTCTCCTAAGTAAATACCACCCGCGAAATGCGGTGGTCCGGTGTCGTCGGGTCTTGTGTCTGAACCGGCGCCTGCTTTGAGGAGAAAACGGAACTGTGAAAGACTTACTTCACACCGCCCCCTTGCGCCTATTTTGGGCATATGGAAAGGATTTTCTTTGCAAATACGAAAAATGCCCGGCGGTTTCCTGCCGGGCATTCGAATTCGCGGGGTTTCAAACGGGCCGAAACCCGTTGATTGAGCGGTTCGACTTAACATCGAATCGAAATTCACCCTAAGAGTGGGTGATTTTCGATATTACTAATCCAATGAAAAGTCGAAACGCTTTAGTCAACCAGTGCCAGGTTACCAGCGGACGATTTGCCGTCGCGGCCCTGTTCCAGGTCGAAAGATACTTTCTGGTTGTCGTTCAGGCCGTTCAAACCAGCACGCTCAACAGCAGAGATATGTACAAACACATCGTTGCCGCCATCATCGGGTGCGATAAAGCCGTAGCCTTTAGTTGAATTGAACCATTTCACGGTGCCATTAGCCATCCGTCGTCTCCTAAGTGTCGTACCGCCCGCAAAATGCGGCGGCTTGGTGCAGTGGGTCTCTTAGCGGTACCGAGGTCTGCAACAAAGAGATAACGGAACGTGAAAGCCTTACTTCACGCAGGCCTCATATCAAATTTCAGCGGATTGGAAAGGTTTATTTTGCAACCTGCGGGGAAATCGGCGGATTTTGGGTCAATTTCGGGTGTATTTGCGTGGCTGCCCACGCGCCTAGATTGACAGATGAAATGTCACACATTCCCGTGGTTTACACCATCCGCCCGCCGCTGCCACATTTCCGCCCTAATCCTGCGGAAACCTGAGCCCAGTCTGCTCCCGTGCAGTCACGGGATGGTGACGCCGGTTGTTTTGCTCCCTCCCGGTAACCACATAAGTAATAAGCTAACCCGAGAGGGGCTTATGGCTCCTTTCTCAGACAAAGGAGTGACCCCATGTTTAAACGTATCGCAGCATCTGCATTGGTTTTTGGTATGGTCGCTACGGCACCGCCGGTTAGCGCGCAACCAACCACCTGTGGACCAAGAGACCGGATCGTCGGCCAACTCTCTGAAAAATACGGAGAAATCAGACAAGGCGCAGGATTGCGCTCGGCCACTCAGATTCTGGAAGTCTGGTCGTCCAAAAAAACCGGCAGCTGGTCGGTTCTGATTACTGATTCAAACGGCGTGAGCTGTATTATGGCCGCCGGACAAAACTGGGTGGAAAACCCGGAATTTGAACAGGCAAACGACCCAGAGGCGTAAGCTAAGGCTTTGAGCAGCCTCCATAAAACAAAGGGCCTGTCGCCCGACAAGCCCTTAATAAACAGAATGATCTGTTGGGTCAGTCTGCCAGTTTCAGCTCGGCAGCGGCCTCGCGGCCATTGCGGCCGGTTTCGACCTCGTAAGAGACTTTCTGGTTGTCGTCCAATCCTTCCAGCCCAGCACTCTGCACGGCGGAAATATGCACAAACACGTCTGAACCACCCGCATCCGGCTGGATAAAGCCATAGCCTTTGTTGGAATTGAACCATTTCACTGTTCCGGTTGCCATATCGGGCGCTCCTATCGGTATTCACCACCGGCAACGTGCCGTGGCTGTTGGTGTAGCTTTGGGTCTTCAAATCGGGCCGTGCGCTACGTGGTAGAAGTCATCGGAACGGAGAAAGACGAAACTCACGGCTTTTTTATGCGCCAGAACATATGGAAAAGCAAATTGGGGCGCATTTCGGCTGGGTTAACTAGCAGGAATATGCTTGAAGTTGCGCTGACAACCACAGTGAGGACCCTGAAATCCAATGATCCATCTCTATGGTTTGAAGACATGCGACACCTGCCGTGGAGCTCTGAAAGCGCTGCAGGCTGCAGGCTTTGATATCCGCTTTATCGACGTTCGGGCGGATGGGCTGTCTGCCGACAGGCTGGCGGCATTCTACGACGCCTTCGGGTCAGCCCTGCTCAACACAAGGTCAACCACATGGCGCGGGCTGAACGCAGCAGAAAAAGGCACCGAACCGCTGGACCTGCTTGCAGCGCATCCAACATTGATGAAGCGCCCGGTAATCGACCGCGATGGAGCACTTACACTGGGCTGGAACGAAGAGGTTCGGGCCCAATTTGGATTGTAAAACAATGCGGTAATTGGGGCTTAAAGCGTTTCGCGTTCAATTTGGTTCAAATTGGATGGGAGACGCCGCTCCCAGTATTATGCGACGCTGCCTTTCGTACCAGATTTGTGACTCAAATCCGGCCCGAAAAGCTCTAGCTGCGCGCCCTGCTCAACAGCCGGTCCACCGAAATCGGCCCCGCACCTTTGACAATCAGGATCACAAACAAGACCATCCACAACAGTCGCTGATCCATAATCAATGCGTTGGACGGCCCGTCAAACCAGGCGCCAAGGGTTTTGGCATCAACACCGTGGCCGGTAACGTCCACCACCGACTGTACAATCACAAAACCCACCATGCCGAGCGCTGCGAGACGGGTGAACAGACCGAGCACAATCAGCAGCGGCAAGATGAATTCGGCCCAGGTGCCAACCAGAACGATCAGCGAGTCAAAGGTGCCGAACAGGCTGGAGTCATATCCCAAAGCTTCGAATTTCTTTGGAAATACCTGAATGTATCCATTGTCAGACGGGTTGAAAAAACCAAAGAACCCGTCGCCGATCTTGGTTCTGGCGGAGTTCCAGAAGTAGACCAGCAGAACCGCTGCAAAGCTGAACCGCGCGAGCGTCGGCAAAAGCCAGGCCCCGAATGCATTGGTAAGGCCCACAACCAGGCTGTCGTAAAGTGAAAGAATTCGGTTCATCATGCCCCCCCTAAAGACTTATTTTTGTTATGATTTCCCTGTTCATCATCAGACTGATCGCAGCGCTCAGGTCGAATTCCGAGTCGCGCCCGGTTAAGGTATCATAAGCGACCGACAGGGTTTGGCCGGACTGTATATGTTTTAAAAAGGCGGCGTTGCTGTCTGAGATCACTACCATGTCCAGATCAAGCTGTGGACGGGTGATCAACACCGTCTCGCCAACCGGTTCCGGTTTTGCCGCCCCGTCGTTCATGTTGAACTCCCAAATCGAAGCAACCGGATAGCGGCTGGCGAATATTTGCATGGCGGAGGAAACTTTAAACCGCGCGTTCATCAAGGTGTCCGGCGCGATGTCCGCGAAGGCCTGGGCGAGTACGGCGGCGCTGTCAGCGGCGTGATAGCTGGCGCGGCGGGCCAATTCCAGCCGGGCAACGTCAGGCAAATACCCCAGTTTTGCCACAGGTTCGAAGCTGGTCAGGAATTCGGGGAAGCTGTCACCATAAAACATCAACAAAGGCGACGTCGGCGGATGTTTTCGCACGAAAATCCCCGATATGGCGCGGAAAAATTTGGCCCCCACCAGCTTCTGAACTGCCGGAAATGCGGTTTCCATCGCGTCGAGCAGGCTGACCACGACATTGTTGCGGTATACGTCGAAGCGTTTTCCCGCTGGGCCGCCGTCAGGGCCGGTCAGACCTGCCGGCGTGGCTTGTTTTGGGTCCAGCAATGCACAGGTGAATTCCGTCTGGTCGACAATCATACAGCCGCCCCGACCGGCAATTTGGACAGCAAGGTTTCAGCCTGCGCCGCCTCGGACGCCAAAACGTCCCATTCCGGAATGTCATTGTCCCATTCAATCAGCGTCGGGCGTGCACCGCCGCATTTTAGCGTGTATTCATATAGCGCCCAGACCGGATCCACGACTTGCCTTGAATGACTGTCGATCAACAGGGTGGCGCCATGATCGTCGGCGTCTTCTTCGTGGCCGCCCAAGTGCAATTCGCCGACCAGATCGAGTGGGAAAGCGTCAATGAACCCTTCCGGCGAGTAGCCCTGATTGATTCCGGATACAAAAACGTTGTTTACATCCAGCAACAAGCCGCAACTCGTGCGTTTGGCTACTTCGGTCAGAAAATCTATCTCGGACATATCGCTTTCGGCAAATGCCACATAGGTAGACGGGTTTTCGAGCAGCATTTGCCGCCCAACCGTCTGTTGCACTTGATCGACATGCTCGGCAACCCGCTGAGCTGTTGTCATAGTATAGGGAACTGGCAGCAGGTCGTTTAGGAAATGGCTGTCGTGGGTGGACCAGGCCAGATGTTCGGAAAACAGCCCCGGTTGCAGCCAGTCCACCAGATGTTTCAGCCGCGCCAGATGGTCAGCGTCAAGCGGTCCTTCGGTACCGATCGACAGGCCCACACCATGGCAGGAAATCGGAAATTGTTCGCGCAGATGTTTGAGCTGAGCTATCGGGCGGCCGCCGTCACCCATATAATTTTCGGCATGGATTTCCAGCCAGCCGATATCGCTCGGGTCCTTTAAGATGCCGTCAAGATGCTGAGCCTTGTAGCCAACACCAGCGCGGTTTGGGATTTTCCCGGGGCGATTGGGCGCTTTGTCCAGCATGTGAAAAGACCTTGTTTACAGGGCTTTGAAAAGAAAAGGGGCGGGCGAATACCGCACCGCCCCTAAATAGGTGATAGGCTTAGCTCGGCACGTCACGTTCCAGCGGTTCCAGAGACCCCATACGGGTGTGGCCGTCGTCCATAGCCGGCAGTTCTGCAGTTACGCAGGACCCTTCGTCGACCAGCGACCAGGCGTTGCCCTGGTAATCCACAACCGAAGTTCCGGCGCAGGACGTACCCGGACCTGCTGCACAACCGTTTTGGCCGGCAAGCGCAACGCCGTAGCATTTTACTTTGCCAGCGGCGGAAGCGGTGTTGACCTGAGCGGTCAGGGCGGCGGCAACTGCGGATGCAACGGCCAGAGCTTTAACTGAATTAGACATTGGAACCTCTCCTGAAGGTTTGTTAAAAAGGGTCGCGTCTTGCGATGACCAAGACATAGCAAATTGGATTTGTAACCCGCCACTCACATCGGCGTGTATAACAGATGGTTCAGGAAATGTTACAATTCGCCGCTTAAAACGCAATAAAGGCCGGCAAGAACCGGCCCGTATTGAAACATTGTTAGAATAAATAACGCTTTCTTGAGGATTATTACCCGACAAACGCCTTTTCTAGCACAAACTCGGCTGGCTGGCTGTTGGAGCCCTCGGTCAGTCCGGCTTGTTCGCAAATGGACTTGATGTCGGTGTTCAGTCCCATCGACCCGCAGATCATCACCCGGTCCGTTTCCGGGTTCAGTGGTGGCAGGCCTAGATCGGCGGCCACAGTGCCGTCTTTCAACAGGGCAGTTATCCGACCTGTTTGCGGGCTGTCTTCGCGGGTTGTGGTTGGGTAGTATTTCAACTTGTCCCCGACAAATTCGCCGATCAGTGGGTCGTCCGCCAGCGCAGCAACCAGTTCAGCGCCATATTTCAGCTCGGCCACCTCGCGGCAGGTGTGGCACAAGATTACTTCGTCGTAACGCTCATAAAGGTCCGGGTCGCGCATCAGCGAAGCAAAGGGCGCAATGCCGGTGCCGGTGGCGATGAAATACATCCTTTTGGCGGGCAACAGCGCGTCGAGCACCAGCGTGCCGACAGGTTTTGGGCGCACGATCACCTGATCGCCGGCTTTGATGTTTTGCAGACGCGAAGTCAGCGGACCGTCCTGAACCTTGATCGAATAGAATTCCAGCTCCTCGTCCCACGATGGAGAGGCGATGGAATAGGCACGCAACAGCGGCTTGCCATTATCCCCCAACAGCCCGATCATCACAAATTCACCTGAGCGAAAGCGCAGCGATTGCGGACGGGTGACGCGGAACGAGAACAGGTGATCCGTGTAATGAGTGACCGAGGTTACAGTCTGGGCATTGGGGAGTACGGGCACGGCCTGCGCCTTCACTTGGGTCAAATTCGGTTGTTCAGTCATCGTTGTCATCCTAGAGAGGATTGCAAGGGGCGCTTGTCGGATTATCCGGCTTTGCGCAAACGGTTGAGATAGCTGTGGTCCCGCCAGTTGGCGCGGGACAGCCATTGATCTTCAGGTTGGCGGTCGACGAGCTTTTGGTCGACTTCCACTTCGTCAAAGCCGCAGCGTCGGGCCATGGCATATTGTTCGGCGATCACGTGGCCGTGGGCGCGCAGGCGCCCCTGATATCCGAGCAGGCGCAGGTGGCTGGCAAGCGAAAATCCGCGGCCATCGTAGAAATGCGGAAAGGATATACGGATCATCGCAGCGTCGTCGAAATAGGGCAGCAGTTGGTCGGCAGTCACGATGTTGGGCACATCAAGACCGTAACCGGGCACGGGCTGCCAGGCGGCTGTGGTGGTGACGTCCCAGTCGATCAATTCGCGGCTCCAGTCGTCGGCGACAAAGCCGGTATCTTGTATGAGAACAAAAGTCATCGTTGTCTCCTATGCCGCGCGCTCGACGCCGT
Organism: Amylibacter sp.; assembly: GCA_965237555.1. Classification (GTDB taxonomy): domain Bacteria; phylum Pseudomonadota; class Alphaproteobacteria; order Rhodobacterales; family Rhodobacteraceae; genus Amylibacter. Next base: position 1,930,872 of record OZ250147.1, on the reverse strand, counting down.
TCTTGCCAAAGTGAATGCCACATTCGACCTTGTCCGCGCCGCGCCAGCGCCCGGCGCGTTCGTCTTCGCCTTCCGCAACTTTGCTGGTGCAGGGAGCACAGCCGATGGACGGGTAGCCCTGTGCCACCAGCGGGTGCCGCGGCAGGTTGTTGTTCTCCAGATAATCGCGCACGTCTTCTTTGCGCCAGCGGGCCAGCGGGTTGATCTTGATGCGCTTGTCGTCTTCGACCTCAAACAGATCGAGCTCGGCGCGGGTGCCGGACTGAAAGCGTTTACGCCCAGTGATCCAGGCGTCGAAATTGCCAAGCGCATTTTCCAGTGGTTCAGTTTTACGTAAATTACAGCAGGCATCCGGGTTTGCGAGGTGCAGGCGGCCGTATGGGTCTATCTTGTCGATTTCGGCTTTGTCAGCACGAATGATTTGCACATTGGTCAGGCCAAGCTTTTCAGCTACCTCGATCTGATAGTCCAGCGTTTCGGGAAATAACATTTCAGTGTCGATGAACAGCACCGGCGTGTCAGGGTTCACTGTCGCGATCATATGCAGCAACACCACGGATTCCGCGCCAAAAGACGACACCATCGTAACCCGCCCGATCATCGGGTCGTTCAGAACGTTGCGCAGCACAGGGATCACCGCATGGTGGTGATAGATGTGATTCAGGATTTCGACCCGTTCAGCAAGCGGTGTGTAGGACGCTTCAAAAGGCATAACGCGCTCCTTACTCTGCCGCGATCTGGGTTGCCGGGTACAGTGCCGCTTTGAACGGTTCAGATCCCAACCGGCGATAAGTTTGCAGAAAGGTCTCGTCAGTGCTTTCGCGGATATCCAGATAGGCGTAGATCAGTCGTTCAACCGCAGGCACGATATCGTCATAGGCAAAGCCGGGACCTGCGCGTTCGCCAATGAACGCTGTTTCTGTGCCGTCGCCACCAAGCGTAATCTGATAGTTTTCGACACCGGCGCGATCGAGGCCGAGAATACCGATATGGCCGACATGGTGGTGCCCACACGCGTTGATGCAGCCGGAAATCTTGATTTTCAACTGGCCGATGTCGTGTTCCAACTTCAATTCGTCAAACCGGGTGGCGATTTGCTGGGCCACGGGGATCGAGCGTGCCGTGGCCAGCGCGCAGTAATCCATGCCGGGACAGACGATCATGTCGGAGATCAGGCCGATGTTGGCGGTGGCCAGGCCAACGCGGCGCAACGCATCATAGATCGCCGGAATGTCACCCCTGTGCACATGCGGCAGGATCACGTTCTGTTCGTGGCTGATACGCAGTTCGTCGTGGCCGTAATTTTCCGCCAGATCGGCAATCACCCGCATTTGTTCGGATGTCGCATCCCCCGGTGTTTGGCCGTGAGCTTTGATCGAAATCGTGACGATGCTGTAGTCCGGGTTTTTATGCGTCGCCAGATTGGTGTCGGTGAAGGCGCGGAAAGCACCGTCGCTGTTCTGGCGGTCGAGGAAAGCGTCGGTTGGAGCTGTTTTGTAAAGGGGCGGTGCGAAGGCGGCTTTGATGTCTTCAAACAGCTTCTGATCATTGCCGCCAAAAGCCTGCCGCTGCAGCAGGAATCGCTCTTCTACCATCTCGCGGATGGTGTCGATGCCGTTTTCATGCACAGTGATCTTGATCCGGGCTTTGTATTTGTTGTCACGGCGACCAAGGTAGTTGTAGACCTGAAGAATGCTCTCGACATAGGGCAGCAAATCGGCGGTTGGCAGGAATTCCCGCAGCACTTTGCCAATCATCGGTGTGCGGCCCAAGCCACCCCCGACAAGCACTTCATAACCCGGCTCACCAGCGTCATTGCGCACCATGCGCAGGCCGATGTCATGGGCTTTGGTCACGGCGCGGTCGTTGGGTGCGCCGGTGACGGCGATTTTGAACTTGCGGCCGAGAAAGGCAAATTCCGGGTGATCCATCGACCATTGCCGCAATAATTCTGCGCTGGGGCGGGGATCTTCAATCTCGTCAGCGGAGGCACCGGCGAAGTGATCAGCGGTCACGTTGCGCACACAGTTGCCGGACGTTTGGATCGCGTGCATCTCAACTTCTGCCAAAGCATCGAGGATATCCGGTACGTCAGTCAGTTTCGGCCAGTTGAATTGAATATTCTGGCGGGTGGTGAAATGACCGTAGCCCTTGTCCCATTTGTCTGCGATATCCGCCAGCTTGCGCATTTTTCCAGCGTCGAGCGTGCCGTAAGGGATCGCAACCCGCAGCATATAGGCGTGCAGTTGCAGATACAGGCCGTTCATCAAGCGCAGCGGTTTGAATTCGTCTTCGGTCAGCGAGCCGTCTACACGGCGGGCGACCTGGGTGCGGAACTGTTTGTTGCGCTCGGCGACGAAATTCGTGTCAAATTCATTGTAGCTGTACATCTTTTATACCTCGCTCTGCTTGCCGTGGTCGTAGTTAGACGGGCCTCGGGTGCGGAAGTCTTCGCGGAAGTGGGTGGGGACGGGGGTGCCATCAGCATCCAAGGCTGCGTCGGCCAGATAGGGACCAACGGCGACGTCTGGCTGGGATTTGGCCTGCGCCAGCAATTGGTTCGCCAGCGCTTCATCATTGATGAACAGCGCCGCATCGTGGCTGCGCACCCAGTTACCTTTCGCGCCCCAATAGATGACGTCACCTTCGATCAGGTGATTGGCGGTCAGGACTTTTGGGGTGAATTTGCGGACCATCAGGCGGATTCCACTTTTAACATGTCGATGTCGTCCACCACATCCAGCGCCGCCCGGGGCGACAGGCCGAGCAGGATAACGGCGGGGCCGCTCAGCTGTGCCTGTTCTATCATATCCGGCAAAGCCAGCAGGGTGGTGGCGAGGATTTTCTGATCCGGGCGCGAGGCGTTTTCGACAACGGTGACCGGAGTTGCGTCAGATGCGCCGTGCATCAACAGCCGACCGCGCAGGAATTTTGCAGAGCGTTTGCCCATATAGATGACCGAAGCAGATCCGGGAGCCGCCAGATCGCGCCAATCGTGCTCGGCAAAGCCGTCGATGTCGTGACCGGTCAGGAAGCGCAGGGCCGAGTTGCGGCCGCGTTTGGTCAGCGACACACCAGCGTTGGCGGCGGCGGCGGAGGCGGCTGTGATCCCCGGCACGATCTGCCAGCCGATATCGGCAGCGTCGAGGGCATCCATTTCTTCGTCAAGCCGCGCAAACACAGTCGGGTCGCCGGACTTCAACCGCGCAACTGTGTGGCCTTGGGCCGTGTGTTTGATCATCAGCGCGTTGATGTCTGACTGCTTCCAGCTTGGCCCAAAACCACGTTTGCCGGTTTCAACGACAATCGCTTCGCGTCGGGCCAGTTCAAGGATTTCACCGCTGACCATCTGGTCATGGATCACCACGTCGGCCTCGTGCAGCAGATTGCGGGCTTTCAGGGTCAGCAATTCGGGATCACCAGGGCCTGCGCCGATCAGATGCACGAAGCCTGCGATTGCACGGGCGTGTAGAGCATCGTCCAGCAGATCGCCAAGTGCTTCCTTCACAGCCAATTCGCCACCTTTGGCCAGTGCTTGCGGGCCGCGTTTGAAATAGAACTTTGACCAGAAATCCCGACGGCGGCAATCCATTGGCAAAGCGTCGGCTTGTGGGCGGAAGGCTTGTCCGATCCGCGCCAAAAGGCCGAGCGATGATGGCAAGGCCTCTTCGATCTCAGCTTTGATCTTGCGGGCCAGCACCGGCGCCGCGCCCTCTGTGCCGATCGCAACAGTGACCGGATCACGGTCAACGATGGCAGGAGTGATGAAGGCGCTGTCAGCGAGGTTGTCGACGATATTGACCAGCGCCCCGGCGCCCCGGCCGATCTTGGCGGCAATCGCATCCTCTGTCGCATTGTCCAGTGCGCAGTAGAGCAGGGCGGCCTCATCCGCATCGCCATCTTGCAAACGGCGATTGATATGGATCAGTCGATTGTCGTCAGCCCATTTGAGAATATCGGCGTGTGGGTCGGTGCCAAAAACCACCACTTTCGCCTCGGTCTTCAGGATCAGCCGCAGCTTGGCAACGGCGGTTTCACCAGCACCAGCCACAACAACTTTGCGTCCTTGAAGGTTTAGAAAGATCGGGAAATGTCTCACACCTGGCTCCGCTGAATATTTACATGGTCATTTACCTGGTGTGTGTAGAACATTTTTCCAGTTTTTTACTAGATGCGCTGGAAAATAAGAACGTTGTGCTGTAATGGTTGCTCAAACGATGATTTTTTCCCAAAATGAATGGATTGATGGAATGGCAGCCCAGCTCGACGTGATAGATCGGAAAATCCTTGCTGAATTGCAGGAGGATGCCTCACAATCGCTTGATGAGATTGCCAAGAAGGTCGGCGCATCCAAAACACCGGTCTGGAACCGGATTCGCAAGCTGCGCGACGCCGGCATCATCGGGCGGCAGACGGTTATTCTGGATGCGGACAAACTAGGGCTTGAGGCGTGTTTTTTCGTGCTGATCCGCACGTCTGAACATGAACAAAACTGGCAGGACAAGTTTTTGAAAACATTGAAGGACAGGCCGGAAGTGATGGAAGCGCACCGGCTGGCAGGCGATATTGATTACATCCTGAAAGTGCGGGTTGAAAACGCCAAAGCCTACGACGTGTTCTATCAAGCGCTGATCGCGGAGGTAAAGATTTTCAACGTCACCGCGCTGTTGTCGATGGAAGAGATCAAAGCGACAACCATTCTGCCGGTTTGAAGGCATCGCAGGAATTATCCACGTCTCGGCCCATATCGGTACTGGCCGACACCACAAGCCCCGACAAAAACCGCGACGCCAATGGCCGCCCAGATGCCGGATGGCGTGGTTACGAAAATGCCGAAGGTCAGCAGATTGATTGTGGCGATCACCCAGATGGCGTCTCCTGCGATGAAAAGGTAAACGCTTCTCCAGCCAGGTGGTGTCTGACTTGCCGTAAAGACGAGAAAAGCCGCGTTCAGCATCAGTCCAGCCCCAATAACTTGCAGCAACCAGATCGGCGGATCACCCAGGAACGCGGCAATTGCAGTGCCTTTCAACAGAAAAAGTGCACCAAAAACGGCGCAGGATGCGGCATTTGCAATCAGAACGGTTTTCAGCATTGTTTCACTCCGTGATTCTTGTTAACTGAGTTGACAACTAAGCGAAGGAAACCATCTTGTCAACTAAAGTGACAACATCTCCAAGAGGCCAACATCCTCTGGTCGATAGCCGGTCGTTAAAACTGACCCGCCTGGTTGGTGAATTTCAAAACCGAATGGTGTCTTGGCTGCTCGGTCGATTGCACCGGGATGGATTTGAACTGTTGACCGCAAATCAGTTGGCGTTCCTGGGCGAGCTGGACTGTGGCATCAACCACGCTTCAGAATTGGCCCGTCGTCTGGGGGTGTCGCGGCAGGCAATCCACAAATCCGTTGTTGAATTGGACCGGCTGGGTTGGCTCGAAACAGAACCGCATCCGGAATACGGCAACCAGAAAGTGATCCTGTTCACCGACGAAGGCGAGCGCATGATGTCACGGGCGCGCCTGCATTTCGCCGAACTGGACGCGGTGTTGCTGGACCGCTTTGGCCTTGCGGTATTGGACTCATTTGAGGACGTTCTTGCAACGCCCGGGTTCTGATGTCTGATTCCGGGCCGGCGCCAAACGCATAGCGGGCATTCGCAATTGGAAATTGTGCAACGGAGTCGTTTCCGCCAAACAGGCGGCAGACAAATTGGCACGTTTCAGCGAAAGGATGTCACAATGGTCAAGAACATCAAAATCCGTTTGGGTCTTGGGTATCTGCTGGCAGGTTTCAAATCATCTGTTGTTGTAGAGGTTGAACGGTATCAATCGCTGAACGCCCCGATAACAGCGGTTGCGACTTTGCCGGTCGACAAACCGCGGGCGTCTTTAAGCTTTATCGAGCGGCTGCAAAATTAAACGGTTTTGCAACCAACACCATAATTTGTGACTATGCGAAAAAATATCCGTGAGACCGAGACAGACGCATGATCAGAATTGCCCGGCCACAAGATGAAAACGCCGTGCGCCTATGCGCAGAAGACGCATATGCACAATACATCCCTGCGATTGGAAAAAAGCCTGCACCGATGATCGCGGACTTTTCAGCACAAATCGCGCGGGGTGAGATTTTTGTGATCGAAAGTTCTGCCAGTGAGATTGATGGTTTTATAGTTTTCTTCCCACGAAATGGGGTCATGTTTCTTGAGAACTTAGCCGTATGTCCCAGAGCGGCCGGAACAGGGCTGGGAAAAACTCTTATAAAATTCTGCGAAACCGAAGCCATCAAAATGGGCCTGGATACTGTTGAATTATATACGAACGAACAGATGATAGAAAACCTCTCACTGTATCCGCACTTGGGATACACAGAGACTGAAAGGCGCACCGAAAACGGCTTTAACAGGGTGTATTTTCGGAAATTATTAGTCTGATTCAAACGTTGTAAAAACAATCGATTTTGCTGCGGTGCTTAAAGGTCAGCTATGCGGACAAACCTGCCGTTCAATTGTAGTATGTCAACGGTAGCTTATTGCAGTTCAATATTCCAAGAAAGATCCGCTGGAAAACGGACATTTGTGCGATACGCAGCAATCGGCACATTGTGCTTGTATCGATGGGTACCGGAATACCCTTGCTGCACACGATGATTTTGAGAGTGTCCTTGGACCAATGATTGGGCACTATGAGTATAGACCAGCTTTTGAAACTTGATTGGCTTGATGATGGCGATTGAACTGCGCGGTGTCTGACGCGTGAAAGCAAGGCGCGGTTGGTAAATAGCGCCGCAAGCCAATTCTCACTACACAATGACAAGCCAAAACCCGAGGAGCAGAACGACCTTTACAACAATAAAGAACGTCAAAATCAGATGTTGTATTTCGCGAAACGCGGAAAATTCAAATTAATTGGATGTGTTATCTCACGAAGAATAGGTGTCGCTTCACGCATAGACGTTGGCTACACAGGAAAAAATGGCGGATAATAAAATTTGACTCCTAGGCGCTCAGGCACTCTTCCAAGTCAATAGGCAGTTCGTCCTGCCTGCATGTAACCGCAACGCGTCCGCAATTAATTCGTTCTGGGTTTGGCGCCAAGATTGTGGACAAAGTAAAAAAGTAGCGAGCTATGTATAATGGGATTGATAGTTCAAACGCCACGCGCTCCAGCCATCGGTGGGTTTTAGCGGACAACTATCGCCTATCGCCTTTGCAAACACCCCATTCCCGAGAGCCAGCTTATTGTGCGCCGAGGAAAGTTAAACAGAACGATTTCGGTGAGCTGAATCCTCTGGACGAGAAAGAAATTCGGAATTTGGTCTTAGCGGTGCTGGAAGACTGCGGGGAATAACAGCCCTATGCGGACAAAGTGAGCTTTCGCTGCAATTGCACCAATGTCGGCTTTGGGGGAGGCGTTCAACAAACGGTCGTTTTCGGTGTGGTTTTTGCCAGCGTACGAATGACTACTTCAAGCCCCTAGCCGCAATATGCCCAAATGGTCGATCATGCGTCGTTTCGTGTAGCGGTTATTGAGCCGAATTCTGTGTTAGCCTACCATAATGCAGTGAACTCGTTGCAATAACTAAACTTCCGGAAAGGAACACGCAGCATGATTGCCTACGTCACCGTCGGTGCTGATGACATCGCTCGTGCGAAACGGTTTTACTCTGCGTTCCTGCCAGCCCTTGATTACGGGCTGAACGAGGGTCCTGAGGGCCTAAGCTACGCGCTGCCCGAACAACCAGGTCAGTCTGTCGCTCTGCCGGATTTCTACGTTAAACCAACTTTCGATGGACATCCGGCCTCGGCTGGGAACGGTGCTATGATCGCATTGGAGGCTCGCAGTCAAAAGCAGGTTCGTGACCTTCACTCCGCCGCGCTTGCCGCAGGCGGCTTTGACGAGGGCCAGCCGGGCTTCCGTGACTCGTATGGACCTCATTTTTATGTTGGCTACCTTCGCGACCCTCAAGGCAACAAGATCGCACTGTTCTCTAACGATCCGGACGAACCCGGACGAGATGGATAACGAGGGTAACACGGGCGACAACAGCGCATTGTTCGCATGCCAGACCTAGGGGTCGCGCAGCAAAGGCTCGTTTGTGGAACGGCTCGAAAATCTCTTCCTTTGACGCTGCCACAAACCCCGTTCAAAACCGATTGGGTTGTTGAAGGCTTCTTGCTTTTCTAAAGTAAGCGGACATCTGTGCGCTATGCATCATCGGTCTTTATGGGCTCAAAGCCGCCGCTCGACCGTTGTAAAAACCATCGGCTGTTTCATTGAAAGGCCCTGATTTCCTCAGTTTTTTGCGGAGCCCTGAGAGCATTACTCTACGATTAAAACCTGCCCGCTCAGGCACCCTTCTACAGCTTTGCTGTAAGCCAGCCCAACAGCTTCGCTTGATACATGTACATGGCCACGGAAAAACCCGTCGTATTTTTCACGGGAAATCTCCAGAACTTCGGGGCTGACCGCGTTGATGCGAATGCCGCGCGGCATGTCAACGGAAGCACCCAACACAAAACCGTCGAGCGCACCATTGGCTGCGGCGGCGCTAGAGCCGCCCCGGATCGGGTCGCGGTTCAAAACGCCGCTGGTCAGCGTAAAAGATCCACCATCTTTGACATAATCGAACCCTTCCAGCACCAGATTTACCTGGGGCAGGGTTTTGTGGTTGATACCTTTCATGAATTCTTCGCTGGTCATTTCATACACCGCACCGAAATGACCGTGGCCAATGGCGCAAACCACCGCATCCACCTTGCCCACTTGCTGATACATCGCCCGGATGCTGGCAATATCTTCGATATCGGCGTGTATATCGCCGCTGGTTCTGCCCACGGTTACGATTTCATGCCGGCCGGACAGCGCGTCGACTGCCGTTTTGCCGACTGCACCGTTGGCACCAACAATGATGACTTTCATATTTCACCTTCTTTCAAAATACGCCCCCTTGGGCTTTTATCCAAACACCACAAAACCGGGATTCCTGTCACGCGGTTGGCTGCCAGGGCCCCTCTAGATGCGACGCTTCTACATCACCGGGCCAGGGCGGCATCGAGATGCAGATGAATTTCAGGTCCTGGTCCGAAATATTCCGATACTGAAATGCGGTGCCAACCGGAATGTCAATTGAAACACCCGCGACCAGCGCTGTAACCCGCTCGTCCGTATTGCTTTTGCGCCAGATTTCACCCTGACCTTCCAGCACGTACCAGAACTCGCTGACGGTCGCATGGACAGTGGCGCGGTTGATCTGCTGCGGTGGTACGGTGCTGTGGATCATATTGCCGGTGGTACCATCCATGATGAACCGAATGTCCGCGCCAGCAGGGGATTTGGCGTCGGGCTGGATGGGGAGGGTGGTTTGTTTCATAAAATTACCGCTATTTCTTCACCGCACTATCCGCCTTGCGCCGGACGATTACACCTCGCAAATCATGCATCGCCAGCAGTAATTCATCAGCGAACTCATCTATTTGTTCGTCGGTCGCCCGGGTTTGCACCCATTGCGCGGTCAGGTTCAGATGATCAGTGGTGCGTTTCAAATCGTCAATCCGCCGTTCCTCGATCACCTTGCGGCGCTCGACAATCCAGGCGTCGATCTGGTTGCGCTCGGCGGCGGTTGGCACCTGATCGCCCTGCGGTTTGACCTCGCCGTTGCGGATTTTGATCACCGCAATCTGCTGCATATCTAGCCGCCGCTGGCGGTTTTCAGTTTCGACTCGATACACAGCGGCACCGTTTTCGCGCACCCGAAAAAACAGGTTGTGGATTTCTGACATATTGCCCTATCTGCCCCGCCGCGATTACCTCATACCCGTCAGAGGGAAGCAAATAATGCTGGTCAGGTCAATGCGGCACAGAAAGTCTGAATACGGCGGCAGGCTTCGCGCAGATCGTCGTCGGATTTGGCGTAGGAGACGCGGAAATTCGGGCTGAGGCCGAAAGCCGCCCCGAACACGACGGCAACCCCCTGGTCGCTCAGCAGCTCGGTGGCGAAATCTTCGTCCGACGAGATGACAGTACCGGAAGGTGTTGTTTTGCCAATGCATTCTGCAATGGACGGGTAAACGTAAAACGCGCCATCCGGTGTGGCGCAAGCAATGCCCTTTGCAGCGTTCAACATATCCACCACCAGGTCGCGGCGGCGTTCGAACACCGGACAGCTCATGGCGATGTAATCCTGAGGGCCGTTTAATGCCTCGACCGCCGCCCATTGGCTGATGGAGGAAGGGTTGGACGTGCTTTGGCTTTGAATTTTGCGCATCGCGGCGATCAAATGTGCCGGCCCGGCGGCATAGCCGATGCGCCAGCCGGTCATGGCGTAGGCTTTGGAGACGCCGTTGACGGTCAAAGTACGATCATAGAGCCTTGGCTCAACTTCAGCCGGGGTGCAGAATTTAAAATCATTATAGGCCAAGTGCTCATACATGTCGTCGGTCATCACCCAGACATGCGGGTGACGCAGAAGAACATCTGTCAGTTCTTTCAGTTCGCTGTGGCTGTAGCCGGCGCCGGTCGGGTTTGAAGGAGAATTGAAGATCAGCCATTTTGTTTTCGGCGTGATCGCCGCCTCCAACTGATCGGCGGTCAGCTTAAACCCGGTTTGAATCGAAGCCTGCGTTACAACCGGGACACCACCCGCCAGTAGCACCATATCGGGATAGGACACCCAGTAAGGAGCTGGAATAACCACCTCGTCACCGGGATTGAGAGTCGCCATCAACGCATTGTAAAGAACGTGTTTTCCGCCGTTGGACACGCAGACCTGCGACGGCTGGTAATCCAGATTGTTATCGCGTTTGAACTTGGCGCAAACCGCTTGTTTCAGCTCGGGGATGCCGTCCGGCGCTGTATATTTCGTTTTGCCCGCATCCATCGCCGCTTTGGCCGCCGCCTTAATATTTTTCGGCGTGTCAAAATCCGGCTCACCGGCGCTGAGCGCGATGATATCCCGTCCGGCCGCTTTGAGCTCCGCAGCTCTGGTCGAGATGGCAATTGTTGGAGACGGTTTTACCCGCGACAAAGTATCGGATAGAAAAGTCATGGCCGGTTTGCTCCAAAGTAATCTGTTGCATTCGCGCCCTATTAGTCCTGCGGCCAGCCGACTGCAAGCGGCGAAACCGGACTTGAGCGCAACGCCAGTGCGTGCCAATAAAACGGACCTGCAGGTGTTTCAGGAAAGGAGTTGCAGTGACAGAATCGCGTGAAACCCGACTTCGCCGGATGCGGATGCGGTCCTGGCGCCGCGGGATGAAAGAAATGGACCTGATCCTCGGCGGATTTGCCGACAGCGATCTGCGCAGCCTGAACGACGCCGCTTTGGATGCGCATGAAACGCTGATGGATGAAAATGATCAGGATCTGTATTTATGGATCAGCGGGGTCGGCGACGCGCCGGAAAAACTGCAACCGGCCGTGGCACGGGTTTCCGCCTATTTGCAGAAAAAACAATTCTAATACAGGCAAAAAAACTCAACAGTTTAACTTGTTGTTCGAACTTTTCCGCCAAAACCGAAGTCGAGCAGTTCATGGCGGAGATTTTTAATGAGCATTCATTCAGCAATGCAAACCACGGAACAGGCCCCGCAAGGGACCGAGTTTTTGGGGTCGTATCTGGAAACATTGTCGATGGTGGAACGGCTGCACCGGTTGTTGCTTGACGTGATCAAGGACGAGTTTGAGCGGCTGGGTCTGCTGGACATCAACTCGGTGCAGGCGCTTTTGCTGTTTAATATCGGTGAGAACGAGGTGACCGCAGGCGAGTTGAAATCGCGCGGTTATTATCAGGGTTCGAATGTGTCCTACAATCTCAAAAAACTGGTAGAGGCAGGTTACATGCACCACCAAAGGTGCGAGATTGACCGCCGCGCGGTGCGGGTGCGTTTGACGGAAAAGGGCCGTAATATCCGTGGCATTGTGAACGAACTGTTTGAGCGGCATGCGGAAGGTATGGCGCAGAAAGATGTTATCGGCGAAGTTGGACTGCAATCGATCAATTCTGTGTTGCGCCGGGTGGAGCGTTATTGGACCGATCAGATTCGCTACATCTATTAACCTCCTGTTCGAATAAGCGAATCCTGATTTTGGTTGAACCGGGAAAATTAGCACCAACGGATCTTATCCAACCGCTTGTAATTGATCACATAACTTCCTGTGTCAATTCGGGTCAAAAACCATCGTGGATCACGCAAAGTTGCAAATGCGGCGTTTTGCTGCCTGCCATTTCATGCCATAGTGGCCTATGTGATCCTTCGATTAAAGGATAGGCCCCGGCATGGACTACAACAAACGGATCGACGCTGCGCTGACTTCATTGCATGATGAAGGACGCTATCGCGTGTTTCAGAATATCCGCCGGATCAATCAGCGGTTTCCCAAGGCGATCTGGACCAAACCAGACGGCGGCACGAAAGAAATCACCGTCTGGTGCGGCAATGACTATCTGGGCATGGGACAACATCCGGTTGTGCTGGACGCCATGAAAGCGGCGATTGATAGCGCCGGTGCTGGATCAGGCGGCACTCGCAATATTTCTGGAAACACGGCCTATCACCACGCGCTGGAGCTGGAACTCGCCGATCTGCATGGCAAAGAACGCGCAGTGGTTTTTACCTCGGCTTACAACGCCAACGAAGCCACGCTTTCGGTTTTGCCGAAATTGTTTCCCGGTCTGGTTATCCTGTCAGATGAGTTGAACCACGCGTCGATGATCGAAGGTATCCGCCACGGCAACTGCCAACGGCATATATTTCGCCACAATGATCTCGCACATTTGCGCGAGTTGCTGCAGACGCTGCCCGCCGATACACCAAAGCTGATTGCCTTCGAGTCGCTTTATTCGATGGACGGAGACTTTGGTCCGGTGGCTGAAATTTGCGATCTGGCAGAGGAATTCAACGCGCTGACCTATATCGACGAGGTTCATGCTGTTGGCATGTACGGACCGCGCGGCGGTGGTGTGACAGAGCGCGATAACCTCGCACATCGAATTGATATCATTAACGGAACTCTGGCCAAGGCTTATGGCGTCATGGGCGGCTATGTCGCCACTTCTGACCGGATGGCCGATGCGATCCGCTCTTACGCACCGGGATTTATTTTCACAACGTCACTGCCACCGGCCGTTGCTGCGGCTGCGGCGGCATCAGTCTCGCATCTCAAAACCGACACCGCGCGGCGCGCAGCCCATCAAAATATCGCGCGTCGACTGAAAGATCGGGTGCGGGGGCTGGACCTGCCGCTGGACGATCACGGCAGCCATATCGTACCGATTCACATTGGCAACCCGGTGAAATGTAAGATGCTGTCCGACATGTTGTTGGAGGAATGTGGCATCTACGTCCAACCGATCAACTATCCAACGGTTCCGCGCGGTACGGAGCGGCTGCGTTTTACCCCTTCACCAGTTCACACGGACCAAATGCTGAATGAGCTGATTTCCGCTCTAGACGGGCTTTGGGGGCAATGCGCGCTGAACCGTATGGACATGACCGGTTAAGCCTTCTAAATGCCCTCAGGGGTGCACAAATCCACCTAATTGTGATATATACTGCCGCCAAGCATGGCCGATGTACGAATCGGCTCTGTTAAGAGGCAAGGAACGAAAGTCTGGCAGGTTCCATGGAAGAGAGCTTGGAGGGTCGCGAACCGCGCGGCTTCGATGCGTTCGAAGTTACGTTGGGGGACGAGATGCGCGGTGAACGCGCGACGTTGGGCAAGTCGTTGCTCGATGTCCAACGCGACCTCCGCATCAAGGCGACATATCTTGCAGCCATTGAAAACTGCGACACTTCGGTTTTTCAGACTCCCGGATTTATTGCCGGTTACGTCAGGTCTTACGCCCGCTACTTGAACCTCGATCCGGAAGATAGTTTTTTCCGCTTCTGTGAAGAAAGTGGCTTTGACGGCGTTCATGCCGACCTCAAAAGCACTACATCGTTGGCGTCGAAATCCGCAGCGCTGCTGCAAACACCAATCCGTCCGGCAAACGCTGATCCTATCTCCAACCCGCGGGTGCCGCTGACTCCGGTTTCTCCCGGGATTTTAAGCCGCATATCCGTGTCCGGTTTGGGGTCTGTCGCGGTTCTTGCCTTCCTCGTTGCCGGGCTTGGATATGGCGGATGGACTGTTATTCAAGAGGTTCAGCGCGTGCAGTTTGCGCCGGTCAACCAAACGCCGGGTGTGACATCCAATGTTGCGGAACTTTCAACGGATGGCACCGGACAGGACACCGGAGTTGCCGCCATCAGCGAGCCGGCAGCCCCGCTGCAAACGGTGACTTTGGATCAGTTGTACCGACCACAGGAACTGGAAGTCCCGCAATTGATCGCCCGCGACGGCCCGATTGTTGCGATCAATCCGGACAGTTTTGGAAATTTTGCATCTGCTGAACCACCCACCATTGCGCTGGTTATAGAAACCGCACCAAAAGTTGTCGAAGAAGGTCCTCCGCCGATGCATGTAGTTGCGGTAAAACCAGCCTGGGTGCGGGTTTACCTGGCCGATGGCTCTGTTTTGTTTGAGAAAATCCTCGACTCCGGTGAACGATATCAACTGCCACAGGGAATCGAAGCCCCGTTGCTGCGGGCGGGCAATGCCGGGGCGGTATTTGTGATGGTTGGCGACAATACCTACGGACCGGTTGGTAATCCGGCCGGTGTCGCGCGCAAGGTCTCACTGGCCGAGGCGGATGTGACGGTCCAGATGAAACAGGTCTTTGATCTGTTCGATGCACCGCTTGGTGATCCGATCAATCTGAACGAACTGAACCTGAATGCTGACTCCGGTGCAGCAGTTCCGGTGGAATGATCCCAAAAAATTAATCGTCGTTTCAGCATGGTCGCGGGCATGAATCGCGCCTATATAGTGGGCCATCAGAACACTAGAGCTTTTCACGTTTTATTGGTCTCACCAATGATGCGTGATAAGCAAACACACCAAAGGCTTAGACAGACGTTTCACGATCAATCTGGTTCAGATTAAACGTGATACGCTTTAACAGGTTGCTTTCATGTCGCTGAACCCGATCCGCCCCTGGCGAAATATCTACCGTCGCGAAAGCCGTCAGATCCATGTTGGCCCGGTGCCGGTGGGTGGCGGTGCTCCGATTACCGTCCAAACTATGACCAACACGCTGACACATGATGCCAAAGCGACGATTGCGCAGATACAGGCCTGTGCCGATGCAGGTGCCGATATCGTGCGCGTGTCCTGCCCGGACGAAGCCTCGACCAAGGCGATGTATGAAATTGTGCGCGAAAGCCCGGTGCCCTTGGTCGCGGACATTCATTTCCACTACAAACGCGCAATAGAAGCAGCAGAGGCCGGAGCAGCCTGTTTGCGGATCAATCCGGGCAATATTGGTAGGCCCGAACGCGTGCGGGAAGTCATCAAGGCCGCCAAAGACCACGGCTGCTCGGTCCGCATTGGTGTGAATGCCGGGTCTCTGGAAAAACACCTGCTGGACAAATACGGCGAACCTTGTCCCGATGCGATGATCGAGAGCGGTCTGGACCATATGCGCATTCTCGATGACAATGATTTCCACGAATACAAGATATCGGTGAAAGCGTCCGACGTGTTCATGGCTGCCGCCGCCTATCAGGGGCTGGCCGAAGCCACGGATGCGCCAATTCATCTTGGTATTACCGAAGCGGGAGGACTGACTTCCGGCACCATCAAATCTGCCATCGGCATGGGCAATCTTCTGTGGATGGGCATAGGTGATACGCTGCGGGTATCGCTGTCTGCGGACCCGGTAGAAGAGGTCAAAGTTGGCTTTGAGATGCTGAAAGCGCTGGGTTTGCGCCACCGCGGGGTGAATATCATCTCTTGTCCCAGTTGTGCGCGGCAGGGATTTGACGTGATCAAAACCGTGGAAACGCTGGAATCGCGGCTGGCCCACATCCACACGCCGATGAGCCTGTCGATTATCGGCTGTGTGGTGAACGGGCCGGGTGAGGCGATGATGACCGATGTCGGATTTACCGGCGGTGGTGCAGGTTCGGGTATGGTCTATCTGGCCGGGGCGCAGGATCACAAGTTGGAAAATTCCAAAATGGTGGATCATATCGTTGAAATGGTAGAGCAAAGAGCGGCCGAAATCGAAGCCGGCACAGCCGTGGAACAAGCGGCGGAATAGATACACTATGCGTTACATCACGCTGATAATATTGCTTTTTATTCTGATTCCGATTGGCTACGTCCGGTTTTCGGTTGGCGATCCGGGCAAGTGGCATGTCGATCCTACCACGGCGGTGCGCGGCCCGAAACCCAACCAGTTTTTCATGCTTCCGGTCAACGGCGACATCGAAAGCCCCGTATTCAATACGGATGCCGCCACTCTGGCTCAGACTTTCAACGACCTGGTGATGAATAAACCCAGCACCAGATTGCTTGCGGGCGGGCCGTCGGAATTGTTTGTTACGTATATGCAACGCTCGAGGTACATTGGATACCCGGACTATATCTCGGTAAAATTCTTCGATCTCGAGGATGGCAGTTCGACGCTGGCGATATATTCACGGGCGCGCTACGGTCGTTCAGATTTTGGGGTTAACCGCGCCCGTATCAAAAATTGGGTCAAGGCTTTGGAACAGTTCATTGCTGGATGACAGGCAGCTGTCGCCGGTTTCCCGCCACATCGGATTGTTCAGAGACATTTCGCACCGTGCTGTAAAATTGCGTCCGTCCACCGACATGCAAATGGATTGACCCAGTTCGACCCTGGTGCCGGTTTTATCGGTGCAAAAACAATCCGGCCAAATAACGCCCTTTTTGTCAGCAACAGCGGCCGGGCTAAGGAGCATTACAATTATCAACGTTAATGTGCCTGTCTTCATGGCGTCAGCCTAGCAGAAATGCGTTTAATTGTCACTTCGGGCTTGACGCTGGCAACTGCCCGCGCAATTCCATGGCCATGATCCCGATAGAAAAACTTGAAATGATCAAAGGCCGATTTGCTTTTCTGGAGGCAAAAATGGCCGAGGGCTCGGTGGGCGATGATTTTGCCGCGCTGTCCAAGGAATATTCGGATCTGCGGCCGGTTGTGGAAAAGGTCGAGGCATATCAGACGCTTCTGCAAAATATAGCAGATGCCGAAGAGATGCTCGAAGACGCCGAAATGAAAGCCTTGGCGGAAGAGGAACTGCCTCAACTGCGACAGGTCCTGCCGGATATGGAGCACGGGGTGCAACTGGCTTTGTTGCCGGTGGACGAGGTAGATGAACGCTCGGCAATTCTGGAAATCCGAGCCGGTACAGGGGGCGACGAAGCGGCCCTGTTTGCCGGCGATCTGCTGCGGATGTATCAGCGTTTTGCCGAAAATGCAGGCTGGAACTTCGAAGTGGTCGCGGAAAATTCCACTGAACTTGGCGGCCTGAAAGAGGCCGTTTGCAACGTCAAAGGTCAGGGCGTCTTTGCCCGGCTCAAATTTGAAAGCGGCGTGCATCGGGTGCAGCGCGTCCCGGTGACGGAAAGCGGCGGGCGGGTACACACGTCCGCAGCAACCGTCGCGGTCCTGCCTGAAGCGCAAGATGTGGATGTGGATATTCCAGCCACCGATATCCGGATTGACACCATGCGTGCGTCAGGCGCGGGCGGTCAGCATGTGAATACGACCGACTCAGCCGTGCGCATCACCCATATACCAAGCGGTATCATAGTGGTCAGCGCCGAAAAATCCCAACACCGCAACCGGGAAATTGCCATGCAGGTGCTGCGCACCCGATTGTATGACCTGAAACGCCAGCAAGTCGCGGATGAACGGGCAGCGGATCGCAAAGGGCAGGTTGGCTCCGGTGACCGCTCTGAACGCATCCGAACCTATAATTTCCCGCAAGGCAGGATGACAGATCACCGGATTAACCTGACGCTGTACAAGCTGGACCAAGTGATGCAGGGCGATTTGAACGAGATCATTGACGCGTTGATTGCCGATGATCAGGCAACCCGACTGTCGGAATTGGACCCATGACGCAGACCGCAGCGGATGCGTTGCGGGCAGCGGTGCGTAGGCTAAAACCGGTTTTGGGTACGCAGGCGTCACGGGATACCCGTGTGTTGCTGGCCGACGCCCTCGGTGTCGAATTGGGTCGTTTGACTTTGGTATTACCGGAGCCGATATCCCCCAATCAAAGCACAGTTTTCCAATCGCATCTTGCCCGGCGCATAACGCGCCAGCCTGTTTCTCAGATTATCGGGCGGCGATTGTTTTGGGGGCGCGAATTTATGGTAACCCGCGATGTGCTTGATCCGCGTCCAGAAACCGAATTGCTGATTGATTTGGTAATGCAAGGCACGGCGCCGAAAACAGTGTTGGACCTTGGCACAGGTTCGGGCTGTATCCTTTTGACTTTACTGGCGGAATTTTCTGACGCTGAAGGTGTCGGCACAGATATATCCGCACCCGCCCTGGAGGTGGCGCAGCAAAATGCCATCGCTTTGGGCTTGGCTGCGCGCACCCGGCTGACAAATTCCAGCTGGTTCGATACCGTCAAAGGCCAATTTGACCTGATCGTCTGCAATCCGCCCTATATTACAGAACACGAAATGCTGGGTTTGGAACCGGAAGTCGCTGAGTGGGAACCGCGACAGGCGTTAACGCCAGAGGGCGACGGGCTGGATGCCTATCGCCGGATCGCAGCACAGCTCTCCCAACATCTAACACCCGGCGGCCGCGCCGGTTTTGAGCTCGGAAAAGATCAGGGTGAGGCGGTTACGGGCCTCTTTCGGGACCAGGGTTTTGACAATCTCACCCTGCATCAAGACCTCAACGGGCACGACCGGGTAGTGGTTGTTCAAAGCTAATGTGCGCAACCGCCTCAGGTAAATGGCCGTTATCGACCCATTTTCGGTATATTTCCACTTGTCTTTGTGCAAACCGACATTGTACAAAGGAACACGGATGATCGAACCAACCAGGTTCTCATCGCGCCGTCAGCCAACTATCAATATTTGGACATCGGGTCTTTTGAAAGACCACCAGACAATCAAACAAAGACC
This sequence comes from Amylibacter sp., assembly GCA_965237555.1. Lineage (GTDB taxonomy): Bacteria > Pseudomonadota > Alphaproteobacteria > Rhodobacterales > Rhodobacteraceae > Amylibacter. The sequence continues at coordinate 1,911,867 of OZ250147.1, read as the reverse complement.
ACATAGGACAAAAAGATCATATGAGATCGCAAAGCAAATCGCGTTCGCGCAATAAAGGCAATCGCAACCGCAGCGGCAACGTCGGTAATGTCGTTAACCGGGTTTTTGACAGTTCCGGACCCGAAGGCAAAGTTCGCGGCACACCGCAGCAGCTCATCGAAAAATACCAGTCACTGGCGCGGGATGCACAATTATCTGACGACCGGGTGGCGCAAGAGAACTTTTTGCAGCACGCGGAACATTACGGTCGAATGCTGGGTGAAGCGCAGCACGAAATGAACGCGCGACGCGAAGCCCAGGAAGCGCAACGCCAATCGCAACAACAAACCCACCAAGCGGCGCATGACCACAAGAAAGCCGCTCAACAGCCCGCGGTGGATGTATCGGATGATCAGCCTGCGATACCGATGGCAGCCACGTCCGAATTATTCCCCGGTCAAACTGACGACAGCAATCTGGTGCAGACACCGGAAAGCCAGTCCGCCAAGCCGAAATCCTCCACTTCGCGGTCGCGTAAAAAGCCGGAACCTGCCGTAGAAAAACCTGCCGACGCGGGCGAAGCAGCAGAGCAGGCACCGCCAGACGCTGCGGAATAAAGCAAGCTTATCTGAATTTTTCCAGAATTCGCGACAGTGCGCAAAATTTCTCAATCGAAATCTCTTCAGCCCTTTGCGTGGGCTCAATATCCGCAGACAGCAAGCAGTTTTCGATTTCCGGATGCAGGCCCTTCAAGCTGGCCCGCAGCATTTTACGGCGCTGACCAAAGGCTTTGGCGACGGTTCGGTTCAGCACCAGCGGATCAGCTTCAAATGCTGGGATTTCCCGGCGTTCCAGATGGACCACAGCCGAGGTCACCTTCGGCGGCGGCGTAAAAGCGGCGGCCGGGATTTCCATCGCAATCCGGGCATCGCAACGCCATTGCGTAAGGATCGATAAACGACCATAGGCTTTGCTGCCGGGCTGAGCCACGATGCGCTGCGCGACCTCCTTTTGAAACATCAGCGTTAAGCTCTGCCAGAATGGTGGCCATTCCGGCGGGCTGAGCCAGCGCGTTAGCAACTCGGTGCCGACATTATAAGGTAGATTGGCAATGATCCGTACAGGTGCGCGTAAATGCTCCATAGGGTCTATCTTTAGCGCGTCACCCTGCAACACCTTCAGCCTGCCATCGTGGTGATCCGCAACCTTTTGTAGTGCAGGCAGGCAGCGTTCGTCCTGTTCGATCGCCACCACTTTGCGGGCACCTTCATACAACAGGGCGCGGGTCAGGCCACCGGGTCCGGGTCCGACCTCCAGCACATCGCAGCCCGCCAGATCACCCGCCTGCCGGGCGATTTTTGACGTCAGGTTCAGGTCCAGCAGAAAATTCTGACCCAGCGATTTGCGCGCACTCAGCCCGTGCTCTGCGATCACCTCGCGCAGGGGCGGCAGCCCGTCAAGCGTGTTGTGTGTCATAATCGATTCTTTTTCCAGCCATCGCATGCGCAGTTTTCAGCGCTTCGATCAGGCTGGTCGCGTCTGCGACACCCTGTCCGGCGATGTCCAAAGCCGTGCCGTGATCAGGCGACGTCCGAATAAACGGCAGGCCCAGCGTCACGTTCACGCCGGCCGAAAAGTTAATTGTCTTGATCGGGATCAGCGCCTGATCGTGATACATACATATCGCCGCATCATAACCGGCTCTTGCCGCCGGATGGAACATGGTGTCCGCCGATATCGGGCCCCGCACAATCAGCCCTTCGCCGCTCAGGCGCTGCAACAATGGCGCGATCATTTCGATTTCGGTACGCCCCATTGTGCCACCTTCGCCAGCGTGCGGATTCAACCCGGCAACGGCCAGACGCGGCGCGGTCAGGCCAAAATCCCGGATCAGGGCGTGATGGGTGATTCGAATGGTATCTTCCAAAAGCTGTTCGGACAGTTGCTGTGGAACTTGATCAAGCGCGATGTGAATGGTGGCCGGCACCACCCTCAGTTCCGGCGCGGCCAGCATCATCACCGCGCAGTCAACACCACCAAGATCAGCAAGAAACTCAGTATGACCGGGGTGTCTGAATCCAGCCCCTTCTTTCAAAACCTGCTTGTTTATCGGATTTGTGCAGATCGCATTGCACCGTCCGTCTTGCACCAGCTCAACCGCACGGTGGATAACGTCAATTACGCTTTGTGCATTGTCGAGCGCTGGCTGGCCCGGTGTGACAGGCGAGGAAAAATCATGCTGCAGAAATGGCAGACCAGAGGCACTGGCCACGGCGGCCTGATCCGGGGTCGAAATATCGATCAGAGGCACCGACCGGGCTTGCGCCGCCACTCCGAAATGTTGCCTGTCGCCAATCACAAAAAAGGGCAATCTGTCGCGCAAATCTTCCCAAGCGGAAACGGTGATTTCTGGCGCAACCCCGGCTGGTTCACCGCAGGTTAACGCAATCGGCAGGGTCATTGGCGGGTGATATCCGCGTCGCCGTGCAACTCTTGCAAATATCCGTCTCCAAAGCTGCTGATACGCCGGTTGAACAGCGCACTCCGGATGTTTTCGCGGGCACCTTCCGGCAGATCACGAATGCGGTCGCACACCATCACCACAGCCAAAGCGCCAGACGCGGCGTTGTAATAACCGGCCTCGTGCCGGTCCAACTTGGCCAGGGCCAAAGCAGTGTTGGCAGGTATCGCCGCCAAATCTGCCGTGTGGTCGGAAAAAGCGGCGTCGCCAAAACGCTCGGATTCGGCTCGCAGGTCTGCGCAGGTATCAACGTCAGATATCAGCTTCAGCGCAGCATTCACCTGACGGCTCTGATCTCCGCCGCCTGCCGGAACCGCCACTTGGGTGTAGCTGACGGACACAGCGGTTTCCGGCGTGCCTTTGTCCTGCCGGATCGCCCGCAACTGAAAAATACCGACAGTTTGCGCCAGCGTTATCGGTGCTGTGACTTCACCTGGTTGCAGTGCCATGACCTGACCCGCCAGTTGCGGCGGCAGGCTCGCCACCGGAAGCCAGTCAAGCCGCCCTCCACGACCACGTGACGGCGCGCGCGAATACCGCCGCGCCGCAGATGAAAACGCACTTTCGCCTTTAATGGTGTTGGACAGGCGTTCGGCGAGCTCCATTGTCCGTTCGTTTCCCCGCTCATTCAGCGGCAGCTGGATCTCGGAAATCAGCACCGATTCCTGTATAACAGCGTTGGATAGATTTAGCGTGGTATCCAGTTCGGCATCCGAGACATTTGCTTTGGCGGCAAAACGGGCCTGCACCACGTTGCGCCACAGCAGGCCGGCTTGAACAAAATCCCGCATGGTTTCCTGTGCAGCACCGCGCGCGCCCAGATATTGATACAGCTGTTCGCCAGTCAGGTTTCCACGTGATGCAAACTCATCAACACCAGCCTGAATTTCATCCTCTGTGACGGTCAGACCCAGTTCGGACGCTGCTTGCACGCGCAATCTGTCGTCGATTAGGTGGTCCTCGGCCAGAGATTGTAAGTCACCGCTGGACCCAAACGCCTGCAGCAACAATGTGCGTTGCGCCACTTCAAAATTTGTCACTACTCTGTCGTTGATCCTGATGGCAACACCATATGGGTTGGTGCTTTGCGCAAACACAGCAGTCGACAGGCAAACAATCCCGGCGACCAGCGCTAAAATCCATGATTTCATAACTGCTTACTCACCTGCTTCAAAGTGTGGCGCATCTGTGTGCGTACCGTTTACTGCGTTTTTTATTGCCAAAACCGGCCAATTCCACGGTCAATCCCAGCTCGCGCGTTGGGCGGACAATACCAGAGCCTGCATATTGAAGCGAGAGGGAAAGATTAATGGCCACGCACTCGTTTTCATACGTGATGCCAAACTCGCCGCTGGTTGGGTTCCCTGTCAGCAGATTGTGTCGCCACTCGGCTGAATAAGTCCAATAGTCGGAATACCGATAGGCCGCTCTGAATGTTGCCTCGTGACGCCGGTCGCTGGCGCCGGCGACCACATCCGGTTCAAGCCAGACATAAGTGGCATTTGTCATAAAGCGGTCGAAATTTAGAGCCAGTTGTGCCTCGTTCTTGGACAGATTGAAATCGCTGTCAAACAGGGTGCGGTTCACGAAGTCCAACTTGTCCATATACGAGACGTTAATTGCGCTCACGTAATCGGAATTCTTGCTGTCAATCCCGGTTCCGCTGCTGAACTGACCCAGATCTTTGCTGCGGATAATGCGACCCACGGTCACCCCATAGTTCCAGCCTTTTGGATTATACCGGTTGTAAGACACGCCGATATTGGCGCGTAACCCGCGCTCAGTGTCGTCAAACCCCGGGAATCGGTTATAGCTGAACAGATTGGTTTCTTCGAATTCCACCTGGACACTGTCTTCATTTGGATTGCTGCGGGCAGTATCGGGGCTCCAGACCAGTTGCAGGCGGGGTTCTATCACATGGGTCGCACTGCCGGTTTGGCGTGACATCGGCAGTCGGAAATCGAGCGCGGCGACCGGCACGGTCTCGTTGTAATTGGCACTACCGATGACTGGGTAGTTTTCCGTGTAATACAGGCTGTTGGCCACAGCGCCATAAGCATTGACAATCAGTCCGTTATTGAAAATCCAATCGCGTTGCCAGTCCACATTCAACCCGGCGCGAATAAACTCGCTGCCATCTTCGCGCAGCAGGGTAACCGATTGCGCTGTAAGGCCGAATTTCCCTCCCAAATAGGGTTCGGCCCAGGTTTTGCGTGCGAAGAATTCCGGCAGGACCAGCGGAATTTCCTGATCCACTTCATTGGTGCGCAGGCTTTGGATGTAGGAGGTGGACAGGGAAACATAACTGTTTTTACGGGTGCGGCGCAGGGTCAGAAATGACGTCAGCCGGTCCTGTTCCGGATCGCCAATCGCATAATCCGAGCGAAAATCATCATCCGAGGCAACTTCGATGCCAAAATTAAGCTCAAACTCCCGACGCAACTGAAAATGCCCTTCTGCGCTCAACGTGCTGCGAATGGATTTTGTTGTCAGCACATCAGCCAAAGTAAACGCGCCATCAACACTCAGCGTACCATTGCGGTACTTCCGCCGGTATTGGGCGCTGATCAACACGCTGCCTTTGGAATAAAACGCCGGTTGGATAGTGAAATCTGCATGATCGCCCAACACAATATAATATGGGATTTCAAACCCGTAACCGAGTGTATTTGATGTCGAAAAATGCGGAACCAGAAACCCTGTAGCGCGGTCGACCGACGGGTCAGGCACACGCAGTTTCGGAGTGTAAAACACCGGTACACCCAAGATCTCCATGGTTGCATTTTCAAAATATAGACGCCGCTCAAGTTCGTCATGAATTACGCGCCGGGAACGGATTTGCCAAAACGGCACCGGATTTTTGGCGCAAACGAAGCAGGAACTGCCGACCGTTTTCGTGAAAACCTTGAATCGGCCGTCAATGCGGTGAAATTCATCTGAAACCAGTTGCAACTGCTGTGAAATCAGAACCTCGGCACCCCGGATCAGCCCGTTTTGCAAATCCTCGTCCAGAACCGCCGATCGCGCCCGCGCCGTCAAATCCTCGCCCGCAACAATGGTCAGTGGACCCGGGACCGTAATCTGTTTGTTGCGCTGGTCATAGATCACCCGCTCGGTGGTCAAAACCTCATTGCCGTGGAAAATTTGAACGTTGCCGCTTGCAATCAGAATCTCACTGTTGGGATCAAAGGTGACCAAATCCGCGACCAATGATATCCGCTGGTTGGTGTTGGCCTGGGATGAGGCGGCATCCGGCAACGTGGACACCCAAATGCCAATCAGGGCCACAAGACACGCAATTGCCGTTCGATTCATGTCTTACCCATCCTCAAACTTGAGGAATAATCCCAATGCCAACAATATAGCAGACAGCGGCGGAGCCCAGGCAGCTATGAAGACAGGAATCTCTCCTGCTTCGCCCAAAGTCATAGCAAGATTTTGCAGGAAGTAGAGCGAAAATCCGCAAGTCAGAGCCAGAAAAACCGACACGCCGAGATTGCCCAGGCGCGCGTTTTGTAGCGTGAAGGCCGCGCCGATAATGGTCATGGCAATTAGCATCAGCGGCCGGGCCAATTCGATATTGAAATGGATCAGATGCGGCAGATTTGAAAACCCGGCTTCGTCGATCGTGTTTATCATCCTCGGCAGGTCCCAGATCGGAACAAGATTGGGTTTTGGGTACCCCTCAAGTATCTGTTCCGGCGTGATATCCGTCGGAAATCGCCGGATCGCAAAGTTTTCCGCAGTGCTCTCGGGATTGAGGCTGTCTCGGCCGACTTCCCAGTATTTGCCACTGGTGAAAATCCATTCATTCCGGTTCAGCAGGGCCGTGCGTGAGAACATCCGCGAGATCACATCGCCGTTGTCACTGAATTTCAATGCCAGCGCACCCCGCAGGCTGGTTCCGAACCGGTTTGTGCTTTGGGCGTGGATGACCGTGTGGCCGACCTCGTCCTTTTGCCGCAACCAGAACCCGTCTTCGCCAAATGACACGGCGCTGCGGTTCGAATTGGTGTATTCGGCCTTCAGTTCGGCGTGTTTGGTCGAAAACGTTGCTGCGAGCGGGTTCAGAAACAATATCGCAATCAGCCCCAGAACGAAAGCATACAGCGCCGGAAATCCCATCGACCTGAGCGCAGATACCCCAACTGCACGAGAGACAACAAACTCGTTTGACCGCGCCAATCCGACACAAAATGTCAGCCCGGACAGCATCACTATTATCGGCATGGTTTGTAGCACATAGGCAGGGGCGCTGGTTGCAGCCAGAATAACGGCCTGCGGAAAATCCACGCCGAATTTCGACAGGCCGCGGATATTCTCCAGCGATTCAATTACAAAGATCAGCAATGCCAGAACCGTAAATACCCGCACAAACGCCTGCAAAAACCGGCGGCCGAAATACAGATAAAGCGTCATCGCGCCGCCGCCCTGCGAAAGAAAATACCTTTCAGGCCGGATTTCCAGTCCGCCATGCCTGCCTTTACCAAAATGACACCTGTAGCCATACCGATCAGCACCGGCAGATATAAAACTGCCCAAACCGCGCCGTCATTGGTGACCCAGCTCTGCACCAATCCCCGCGTTGAATTGATCCCGACCATAAACACCACGCCAAGCGCAATGCGCAGGAAAAAACCTGATCGGTTATAGCCGCTGCTGATCAGAATAATCGCACCGATCACCGGCACCACGACCGCGAGCAATGATTTTACAAAACGGTCGTGCGCCTCGACTTTGCGGGCCGAAGGTGTGAGGTCGGCTGCAGGCGACCCTTCGGGCGGTGAAAACAGGTCCGACGTCGCCAACTCGCGCGCAAGAATCCGGCGTTCCTGCACCTCCTTGGCAAACTGGCTCAGGTCATAGGCCAGACTGTCAAATTGCACGATGCTCAGCGTTCCGTCTTCCGTTCTGTAGCGCTGAACACTGCCGTTAAACAGAACCAGCTTCGGCTCGGTCTCGCTGGCGATGATCTGACCTGATGTCGCTGTGTGCGTTACGACCGTCGACGGGCTGCGTTTGTCGTTTATCAGTATATCAGCCAGATTGCCTTCTGGCGTGGTCTTGCCAAAAAATATCGTCACGCCCTTTTCCGGTGAACTGAATTCGCCTTCGACGATGAATTGGGTCAGATACTCCTTGCTCATCTCATGCTGCCGGTCCTGCAGGGCTGTGATCGACGCTGGCGTAATAAAATGCGTCAGCGCCGTCATCAACACCAAGCAAAATCCGCCAAACACCAAATAGGGCAGGGTGGCGAGACCGGGACTGCGCCCGACGCTCATGATTACCACAAGTTCGGATTCAGAATACAACCGGTTTGTCAGGTAAATCGCGGCGGAAAAAGCAGCGATTGGCACCACAGTTTCTGCGACTTTCGGAAGCAGATACAAACTGAGCTCGGCGAAAACCATACCGGACTGGCCATTGCTGACCACAATATCGACGATCCGCAAAGCCTGATTGAGCCAGATGATCCCGGCAAAAATAATAAAGAAGTAAATGAAAGGACCAACCAGTTGCCGTATGACGTATTTGTCGATCTGTTTCACTATGAATTGCCCCAAACATCTTCCCGATCCGAGAGTTATCGCATTTTTTGCCGAGACAACAGATGCCGATGGTCAAATCGGCCAAAAATCGCTAGAGGATTGGGAAATAATTCTCTCGAATAGGGGCCATGGGCATGAGCATTCCGCTGACACCAAAATTTGTTGAAACCGATCCAGATCAGATCGGTGGATTTGACGGCAAGCTGGTGGCTTTTGTCACGCCAGAGGGTAGGCTTGACGTACTGTCCCGCCGGGTTAACAAGCTGTGCAAGGGCGCCATCGCCCGCTTTTTAGAGAGTGAAGATTTTGCCGCGATGGACACGGGCAGCACCCGGACGCTGAGTTATCCCAGCGGCGTGGCGGCAACTTCTGTAATCGTGCTGAAGATGACAAAAAAATCTGATTCCGCAACTGCCCGAAAGGCCGGGGCATCCGTGGCCAAAGCTGCAGGTGCGGCCCAGGTGCTGCTGCTCGCCGGTGGAAACCTTGCCGCTGCTGATATTGCGTTGGGTTTTGCCCTACGCCAGTATGATTTTGATGACCACAAGACCGCCGAAAAGAAAGACGTTGCGGGATTAATCGTGATGAGTAACATCAGTGCGGACATTGAAACCGCCTATCAACCGCTCGCGGCCCAGGCCGAAGGTATTTTCTTCACGCGCGATTTGGTCAATGAACCGGCCAATATTTTGACAACCGTTGAATTTGCCGATCGTCTGATTGCGCTTAAAAAAATCGGGCTGAAGGTCACTGTGCTTGAAGAAAAAGAGTTGGCCAAATTGGGGATGCATTCCCTGTTGGGTGTCGGGCTCGGGTCGGAAACTCCCACCAAGCTGGTGGTGATGGAATGGCTGGGTGGCGATGACGAGCAACCCTTTGCTCTGGTTGGCAAAGGCGTGGTGTTTGACACCGGTGGGATCTCGATGAAACCAGCGGGCGGCATGGAAGATATGACCATGGATATGGGCGGTGCCGGGGTTGTGGCCGGGGTGATGAAATCGCTGGCCTTGCGCAAAGCCAAAGCCAACGTGGTTGGGTTGGTCGGATTGGTGGAAAACATGCCGGACGGTAAGGCACAGCGTCCTGGTGACGTGGTGAAATCCATGAAGGGTGACACGATTGAGGTGATCAACACCGATGCCGAGGGTCGCTTGGTATTGGCAGATGTGTTGTGGTACGCGCAGCAGACGTTCAACCCAACCGGGGTGATCAACCTGGCAACATTGACCGGGGCGATCATCATCGGGCTGGGCCATGAAAATGCAGGTGTTTTTTCCAACAACAACGAATTGGCCAACAAATTTCTGAAGGCCGCAAACGCCGAGGCCGAAGGTGCGTGGCGGATGCCGTTGTCACCGGCCTATGATAAGCTGCTGAAATCCAATGTTGCCGATATGAAAAACGTCGGTGGACGCGCGGCGGGTTCGATTACCGCAGCGCAATTCCTACAGCGGTTCATTCAGGACGATATGCCCTGGATTCACCTTGATATTGCTGGGGTGGCGGCATTAAAATCCGCCACTGATCTGGCCCCCAAAGGTGCCACAGGCTGGGGTGTGCGGGCCTTGGACCGGCTGATCGCCGACAATTATGAACCGGCAGATGGCTGAGGTCTATTTCTACCATCTGACGCGCTCGCCGCTGGAGCAGGCGCTGCCAGAATTGTTGGACCGGGTGCTGTCACGCGGCTGGCGTGCACTGGTGCGCGGCGTTGATGATAACCGTTTGAAATGGCTTGATGAACGACTCTGGTTGGGCCGCGACGACGGTTTTTTACCACACGGCCTGAGCGGTAGTGCAGAAGACCTCCAGCAGCCAGTATTGCTCACCAAAGACGTCGAAAACCGCAATCTCGCCGATGTGCTATTGCTGGTGCACGGCGCAAAAACCAACGCCGCGGAAGCCGCCGAATTTGAGCGAGTCTGCCTGATGTTCGACGGCAATGATGATGTGGCGGTTGCTGCTGCCCGTGCGGATTGGAAATCCCTCACCGAAGCAGGTGTTGCAGCACAATATTGGTCACAGGACGGCGGCACTTGGGCGAAGAAAGCGGAAAAAACGGCGGGCTAGGCCCGATATTTCTTTGCCAACGCGCGCAATGCTCCAACAAATACGCTCACGTCGATGCCAACGGCCAGGAATGTCGCGTCCATTTCAATGCAGTCTTCGATAAACGCGGGGTCCATGGCCAGGATGCCCGCCGCTTTGCCTGCTGCTCGAATACGCCGCATCGCGTCTTTGATCGCTGCCTGAACTTCCGGCGCTTTCGGATTGCCCAGATGCCCCATATCGGCGGCCAAATCCGACGGGCCGATAAACACGCCGTCCACGCCATCGGTCGCCAGAATGTCGTCCAGCGCCGCCAGCCCGGCGCGGTTTTCCACTTGCAGCAACAGGCAGATTTCACTGTCGGCGGTCGCCAGATAGTCCGGGATCGCGCCAAAGCGGGACGCCCGCGCAGCCGACGACCCGACGCCGCGGTTTCCCCGTGTCGGATAGCGTACCGCCCGCACCATTTCCGCGGCCTGTGCCCCGCTGTCCACAAGCGGCACCAGAATATTCTGCGCTCCCGCATCCAACACCTGTTTGATCAGCCAATCGCGTCCGATTGGCATCCTTACCACCGCATGCGACGGCGACGCGCCGATCACTTGCAACTGGCGCGAGATCGAGCGCAGATCATTCGGCGCGTGTTCCCCGTCTATGAGCAGCCAGTCAAATCCAGCGGTGGCAGAAATCTCGGCCATATACTCTTCGGCCATACTCAACCAACAGCCGATTTGCCGTTCACCAGCGGCGAGCTTTTCTTTGAACAGGTTTTTTGGGGCAGGCATCGGATATCCTCATTCAAAAGTGCAGCTAACGCTGCCAAATTCGCCAAAATCGGCGTGGAACTCTGTATCGGGCGGTGCCTCGACAGGGCGGATGAAAGAGCCGGACAAAACCACGTCACCGGCTCTAAGTCCTTGATCATATTTCGCAAGTCTGTGCACCAACCAGACGATTCCCATTACCGGGTCATTCAGAACCCCGGCACCTAGACCGGTCTCCTCTATTTCACCGGCGCGTTTTACGATAGCCCCGATCCAGCGTAAATCAATCTCTGCCGGATCGCGCCTGGTGCAACTCAGCACCACACCTGCATTGGCGGCATTATCGGCGATTGTATCGACGATCTTGCGCAGATCACCGGTTTTCGGATCTTTGCGCAAAATCCGCGTGTCGAGGATTTCAAGCGCCGGGGTGATAAAATCGGTTGCCTCGAAAACCGCTTCGCGGGTGACATCCCCTCCCGACAAGTCATTTCGCATCACAAAAGCGATCTCGGCCTCGACCCGCGGTTCAATATAGCGGCCTGTGGGAATAGACGCGCCGGTGACAAACATCATATCGTCAAACAGAATTCCGCTGTCCGGTGTGTCGATTTTCAAAGCATCCTGCATTGCTTTTGATGTCAGCCCAATTTTCCAGCCGCTGATCTGCGCGCCTGCCGCTAGCTTGCGACCGGTGAACGCTGTCTGAACCGCATAGGCGTCCTGCAGTGTCATTTCTGGGTGTCGCAGTGACAACAGGTCGATTTGCCGACGATTTTGCTCAGCTTGAAACAGGTCTTCCCCAGCCTTTTCGACATCTTCGGCGCTCAATGTCATGCTTCGTCCACCACTCCGTTGCGCAAAACACCGATCCCCTCGGCTTCAACTTCAACCACATCCCCCGGCTTGAGGAAAATCGGCGGGTCAAGCCGCGCCCCGGCACCGGTTGGGGTGCCGGTCACGATGATGTCGCCAGGCACAAGCGTTGTAAACGTCGAAATATAGGCGATTTGGTGTGCGACCGGGAACAGCATTCGCCCGGTTCGATCATCCTGCCGAACCTCGCCATTCACCCGCGAGGTCAGTCGTACATCCTCGATCTGCGTACGGTCCGTAAACGGCACCAGCCACGGCCCCATCGCCCCGGACCCATCAAAGTTTTTGCCTTGCGTCACGTTAAATTTCGCATGCCGCACCCAATCGCGCAGCGTGCCTTCATTACACAATGTCAGGGCAGCGATATGGTCGAGCGCATTGTCTTGCGGAATGTGCCGCCCGCCGATGCCGATCACCACCGCGATTTCACCCTCATAGTCAAGCTGGTCGGAGGCTTTAGGTCGGGTCAGCGGCACATCGTGGCCGATAAAAGAACGGGGGAAGCGAATGAATAGTGACATATTCGGTGGCGCCTCAACCCCGTCTTTATATTCCGCATTCCGGTCCGGGAAGTTTACTCCGACGCAGATGATTTTTTCCGGCGCTGGAATCGGAATTTGGTAAGTAAAAGAACCGTTTACATGTGTAACTTCACGCCCAATTGCTGTGGCGGCGAGTGCTGCCAATGCCCTTTCGGCGATCACTTCGCGCAGGCTCGGCCATTGCGGAAATTCCGGTGACAGCGCGACAAAACCGTCGTCAGTGACCACCCCATATAGCGTTTCAGCCCCAACAAGCACCGTTGCAACGCGTTTGCCCCCTTGCGTCATGGCGCAATAATCGGTTGGGCGCTGAGGCCGCTTTCTTGCGTCTCCGCTCCGTCAAACACGCTGCCGCGCTCAAACCAACTGCGCGGCGCCGGCGCGCCCCACAAAGTCTGGCGCTGCGGGTCTTTCAAATCCCAGCGGATCGGCTCCAGATCGGGGTCAACCGTCTGATAATCCGAACAGTAAATCTCGATCCGATGCCCGTCCGGATCCAGGATATACAGGAAAAACGCATTCGAGATCCCGTGCCGTCCCGGACCGCGCTCGATGTTATCAACCCAGCCGGTGGTCGCCATCAAATCCAGCAAGTCAATAATGTTCAACGGCGTGGGTACCCAAAACGCAGTGTGATGCAGGCGCGGCCCGGTGCCATTGGTAAAGGCCACGTCGTGCACCCCGCCTTTGCGGTGCATCCAGGCTGCCCAGACCCGGCCCGACTCCTCATCTTCTGTATATTCGGTGGTGCGAAAGCCCATCTCATTGTAAAATGCCACGCTCGCATCCACATCTGCAGAAAACATGTTGAAATGGTCGATGCGCAGGGGTTTGACGCCGTTATACAGTTTGTACTGCTGGTGAATCGGCGGCAAGCGATCCATTTTTGCGTAGAATTCCAAAGGGATACCGCTGTGATCGCGGGTGCGCAACACCCGTCCCATAAAGGGGCGTTCGATCCATTCCGTTGGCAGGCCTTTGGCGGAATAGAACGCCTGCGCCTTGTCCAGATCATCTTCGTCAAACACCTTGAAGCCCAACACGTTCACAACGGATTCGGATGATTTGCGCAAACACACACAGTGATGCCCGCGCTCCTCCATCGCCCGCAGATACAGGCATTCCGCGTCTTCGTGGGTGATTTGCAGGCCCAAAGTGTCCACATAAAACGCTTTGGATGCGATCAAATCCTGCACGCCGTATTCGACATGGGACAGGCGCACGATATTGAACGGCGGATACAGAACGAGGGCAGGGATGGGCATGAGAATCTCTTCTGTTAGCGGGTGATAGGCGAGGAGCCCATGATTTCGGGGTTGGTGGCTCCAGCGTAGATATAGTCTGATTTGGTAATCCCCAGCCGCGCGCACATCGCCTGGGAGGACGGATTGTCAGCCTTGACGCCGCTGGAAAACCCGGTGGCACCGAAACGTGCGTTAAGATGAACAACCAGTTGTGCGCCCAACCAACACGCAAGCCGATTGCCCCGCCAGCTGTCTGAGGTCGCGAGCGCGCCCCAAAAGGCTTCGCTGGCATAAGCACTATCAGGATGATAGGCCATGAACCCACCGCCTGTGGCAATTACCTGTTCATTGCGGTCCGTTGCATAGAGCACAACGCCACTGGGTCCGCCGCCACGCATAACCGAGCCTGGAGCCGGAGTGACGCCACTGGCCAGCGAACATTCGCAAATCGCCCGAATGGTTTCGTCGGAGGATTCCCGGCTTACTTCGTGCAAGGTCACAAGGTCTGGTGGTTGGTAACTAGTCAAAAACGCGCGCGAGGCCTCCAATGCGGATCCACCGCCCCAAAATTGCTCCCATTCAACCGGGATCAGCCCGGCAGTTTGGTACCTCTCCTGCAATTTCCTGCCGAAATCCCGACTGGCAAATTGAGCGCTGGCGTAGCCCTGCAGACGCGCCAGATTGATGACCAGTTCGGCCGTGTCAGGTGCGTCGCAGACAACCGACACCGTGCGCCCCTGAAAGGTGTAGCGTGGATCATCCCTGAGCAATATATAGAGGCTTTGAGCGCGCCTTATCGCGGTAATTTGCGCTTCCGTTCCACAGATGATGTCGGTATTGCTCATGCCTTCGTCTCTATCCACCAAGTTTCGGGATATTGTGTTGCCCGGTGGCAAACCCGACGTGTTTTTGTTCCATGTAGAATTCAAACGACCAGTCTCCGCCATCGCGCCCGATACCGCTCGCTTTTACACCACCAAAGGGCGTCGGCAGGTGGCGGACGTTTTCTGAATTCACCCAGATCATACCGGCATCCAGCTGATCGGAAAACCGCAGGGCGCGGGTCAGATCGTTGGTCCAGACATAGCCGGTCAGCCCGTATTGAGTGCCGTTTGCAATCTCCAGCGCCTGTGCTTCGTCTTTGAACCGGATCGCAACCAGAACAGGGCCAAAAATCTCTTCCTGCGCAATCCGCATATCGGGTTTGGCGTCAGTAAACAGGGTAGGGCGGATGAAACAGCCGACGTCACCGACCCGTTGGCCACCTGCGGCAATGGTCGCTCCGTCTGCCTCGGCGATCCCAAAATAGCTCGTCACCTTGTCAAAATGTTCTGGGTGGATCAGCGGCCCAACTTCGGTGTCAGGGTCCAGCGGGTTGCCAACCCGGATATTATTCACGCGTTTGGTCAAATTCGCCAGAAATTCATCTGCAATACTGTCCTGCACCAACAGCCGCGAAGACGAAGTACAGCGCTCGCCATTCAGCGAATAGATCATGAACACCGCCGCATCCAACGCCCGGTCCAGATCGGCATCGTCAAACACCACCACCGGATTTTTTCCGCCCAATTCGAAATGCACCCGCTTCAGCGTATCCGCACCTTGTTTCATGATCATCGAGCCAGTCCGGCTCTCGCCGACAAAGGCAATCGCTTTGATCGCGGGATGCTCTGTCAGTGCCCGTCCGGCGTCTTCACCAAACCCGTTGACCAGATTCCAAACACCCGGCGGCAACCCTGCCTCATGCGCGATTTCAGCGAGAATACGCGCTGTCAGCGGTGAAAACTCGGCCGGTTTGTGCACCACGGTACAGCCCGCCGCCAACGCCGGAGCAATTTTCCAGGTCGACAGCATAAACGGCGTGTTCCAGGGCGTGATAATGCCCACCGGTCCAATCGGCTTGCGGCTGGTCACATTCATCAGCGTCGGTGACTGCAGGTTCTGCCCGTCTCGCGCGGTCAGGGCCTTGTCGGCAAAAAACCGGAAATTCTCAGCCCCGCGCAGCGCCGCTTTTGACATGAACCGAAACGCCTGACCGGTATCCCAACACTCACACAGCGCGATTTCTTCGGCGCGTACAACGATCCCGTCCGCGATCCGATGCAGGATTTTTTTACGCTCCAGCGCAGGCAGGTCGCGCCACACAGGGAAAGCTCCAGCCGCCGCTTTCGCCGCAGTGTCAATGTCAGCGGCGGTTCCACGCGCCACAGTACAAATCAAGCTGTCGTCAACCGGGGAATGCGTTTCAAACGTCTCGCTACCGGCAATATTCTGCCCCGCAATCAGGTTCTGAATACCAGTTTTGCGGAACCGCTCCAGATATCCCTCCAGCATTTTTGTATGGGTTTGCAGATCAGCCATCAGGCACCGCCTTCCAAAAATTTCCGAATGGACCCGATTTTTGGTGACAATTCCGGATCAATGTCGCGCATTTCCATCGACAGGGCGAGTGGTTGGCGGTCCATTGTCGATGCCAAAAACGTTTCCGCCGCAGCGAACAAAGCCGCTGTTGTGGTCTTGCGCAATGCCAACGGGCGGCCTGCACGCAGGCGAACTCCGATATCAATGAACCCATGCTGCGGAGCACCGTCTGCGATGGCATAATGCTGGCAGGCCACAGCGCGAACCCGGATGCCGGCGCTAGGGAACACCTCTGTCTCAATCGCCGCCAAACGCAACACTTCGCACAGGCCTGAAATATCAACCGTGGCGTCCAGGTTGGCTGAATATTCAAGGCTGATGTGCGGCATGGAAGTCTCCTGATAATTTACATGTTAAGCATTTATTGAGACCTGTCAACTACTGAACATGTTAACTGAAATTAATCTCATAAAACCGCCTGCAAACCGGTATCAAGCGCCGACAAGATCTTGGCCACGTCCGCCGCGGTCACCACTAATGGCGGTGAAAGAATAACGTTCGGGCCGGAAATTCGCACCATCACACCATCCTGATACGTCGCCTCATGCAACCGCGCGATATCGGCTTTGTCGGCCGGGGTTTTCTTTGCCCGATCGGACACCAGCTCCAGCGCGCACATCAACCCGTGTCCACCCCGCACATCGCCGATCAGATCGTGTTTCTTCTGCAAATCCAGCAGCCCCTGATACAACTCCGCCCCCCGCGCGGCGGCGTTTACATTCACCTTCTGCTTTAACGTTTCACGCAAACAAACCATCGCCGCCGCCGCCCCAACCGGATGCCCGGAGTAGGTATAGCCCGAGCCGATCGCCCCGGCACCGCTGGTATCTTTTTCAAAAGTCTCCGCTATCTGTTCCGACAACATCGCCGCACCAAAAGGAAAATACCCGTTGGTAATTGCCTTAGCAGTACAGGCCATATCCGGCTGCACCCCCCAATGCCGCGAACCGGTCCAGCTACCAGTGCGCCCGAACGCAGTAATCACCTCATCCGCTATCAGCAATATCCCGTTGCGGTCACAAATCTCACGCACTCCGGGCATGAAAATTTCATGTGGCGGGATTACTCCGCCAGCTCCCAAAATCGGCTCCATCACAAAGGCGGCGATGGTGTTTGCCCCCTGAAACGCAATCTCATCTGCCAGCGCCGACAGGCACAACTGCGCCAGTTTTTCCGGATCACTTTCGTTAAATGGATTACGATAGGTATACGGGGCCGGGATATGAAAACACCCTGGCATCAGCGGCTCATACTGGGTGCGGAATTTGGCGTTGCCATTGACCGAAGCAGCGCCGGTATGGGTTCCGTGAAAACCTTTTTTCAGGCTCAGGTATTTCACCCGCCCGGCTTCTCCCCTCAGCTTGTGATACTGCCGCGCCAGCCGCAGCGCGACTTCCATACTGTCCGACCCGCCGGACGTAAAAAACGCCCGCGTCAGCCCGTCCGGTGCAAAAAACTCCCGCAGCATAAAACTCAGTTCGATCACTGCATCGTTCGATGTGCCGCGAAAAATGGAATAATAGGGCAACTGATCCAGCTGGGCGCTGATCGCCCGCTTCACCGGATCGCAGGAATACCCCAAGTTCACATTCCACAGCCCGCCAACCGCGTCGATGGTCTCGTGCCCGTCGATGTCGGTAATCCGAACACCACTAGCACCGGTTACAATCTTAGGAGGGTTTGCCAAACTGTCCGCCGGATGCGTCATCGGATGCCACATATGTCGGGCATTGTTTTCTTTCAGGAAATTGGAGTCTTTCACGGCGAAATTCCTTCTTTAACCCGCAGCAAAGACAATGCTTCCGCATAGCTTGCTGCCGGGTTTTGAACGTTGAAGTGCACGGTTTTCAGGCCAACCGCCTGAGCACCCGCAATATTGCGGGCCTGATCATCGACAAATACACAGTCACCGGTCGGCATGCCGATGTCCTCGATGCACTTCTGATAGGCATAAGGGTCCGGTTTCAGAACGTGTGTGTATGTGGCGTCATGAATAACGTCGAAATCTTTCAGAAACGGCAGCTTATCGCGGAAATCCGCGCCGTAAAACAGGTCGAGTTCGTTCGACAGAATTGCCAGCCGCACGCCGTCTGCTTTGGCCCGCGCAATTGAGCTAAGAAACTCCGGCCGGATCACCTCGGCAGGGGCCGCCCCACGTGCGGCTTTGACAAAATCCGACATCTCGGTCCAGTTTTCGCCAACAAGACGGCCAACTTCGCGCGTGCGCTGATGCCAGTAGTCCCGCTCGCTGATCTCATCCGCCTGCATGGATTGCCACAACGGGTCTCCATCAGGATCAAACGGGCCGCGCCAGGTCAACGTTCCGGGCGCCAATCCCAACGCCCGTTCTGTCATACCATGCGTTTCAAACAGCGTCCGCGAAACAACACCGCCAAAGTCCAGGATCAGGGCGCTAGGCGGCATGGCTTTGCCTCTGTGCCAGACCTTCGGGAATAACTCCTCCAAACGCTTCTGAAATCTGCGCACTGCCTTTGCGCAAAGCCGCAATTACCTGCGCATTTTTAACTGGATTCAGCCGCGAGGTTGGCAACGCCACCGCCAGCGTACCCAGCGCCGTTTGCTTGTGGTCAAAAACCGGGGCAGCATAAGAACATACTTCGTCTTCATACCCCTGATCTATAAAACTGAAACCGTGCTTGCAGGTTTTTGCGACCGTCTCGCGCAAACTCTCGTTATCCAAAATTGTATTGACGGCATAAGGGCGCAGGGGCGATTCAAGTGTTCGTTCCATCAACTCGGCCGGACCAAATGCCAGCATGACCAGGCCGGAAGATGTGGCGTGCAGCGGTAACATTTCCGATTCGTCAAAATGCACTCGGGTGCCGTGAAACATCCGGTCGGCATGATACAGAGGCGACACGTTCTCCCCCTGGAGTAGCGAAACATGCACCAGCTCGCCCAGCTCTTCTGACAGCGCGTTAACGATGGGAATCACCGCTTCACGGGCTGGGAATATCCGCTCCCGGACTGCTGCAAGACGCACCAAAGCGGATCCAAGCCGGTAATTTCGGCTTTCCGAATCCTGCTCCAGATAACCGTTTTGAACCAGTTCGACCAAATGACGATGCACTGTAGCCTTGTCACGACCAGTCAGACGAGTGAATTCGGTTAATCCAAGCACAGGCCGCTGCGCTGAGAAAAAATTTAATAGTGACAGTGCTTTAGTGATAGTTCCCATGGTGGTATTTGACCGTATTAGAATTCAGGCAGCAATTTATTTGCCCTTGTACGACTCAAATGTTGACAGAAAACAGAAATGCGATCAATATAAATCTGCACCGACGGTTCAAATAATGAACCACACGAGATGCATTGGGAAAACAGGGAGACAAAAAATGATGAAACGCACTTTGGTCGCCGGGCTTGTGTCCGCAGCGGCATTAATCGCGCCGGGTTTGGCGCTGGCCGAATATCCGGAAAAGCCGGTTTCATTTGTGGTCCCATGGCCACCGGGTGATCTCGAAGACGTGCTGACCCGGATGATCGCAGAGGAATTTCAGGCTGCGTATGGCGTTCCAGCGGCAGTGATCAACAAGCCCGGTGGTGGCGGTGGACCATTCCCCGGCGCCGTCGAAGTCGCAAATGCCCCGGCAGACGGTTATACAATTGGGTCCTTCATTATCGCAGTTCCTGTGATTGGTCCGAACATCGGAATTCCAGAACTGAGCCCTGACCCGTTTGAACCAATCGGCAATTTTCTGACCTATCCGTTCGTGATCGCGGTAGGTGCGAATGCGCCATACGATGATATCGACGGCCTGGCGGCCTATGCGCAGGACCACGATGTGGCGCTTGGGCATTTCGGTGCGCCGCTGATCCCGACCAAAGTTACGTTTGCTTTGGCTGCGAGCAAAGGCTTTGAATTCGCCTCTGAAGCCGCATTTGATGCATTGGATTGCAACACGCTGGCCTCCGGCGATGTAGACGTGATCAACACCACGCTGCAACTGATCCTGCCTTGCCTTGATCAGGTCAAAGTGCTCGCTTCGGTAACGGGTGAGCGGATCAGCCTGACGCCGGACACGCCGACGGTTGCTGAGCTGGATCCAAATTTGGCACTCTCCCTGTGGAACGGCTTGTTCGTGCACAAAGATACGCCCGCAGATGTCCGAGAAAAAATCATCGCTGTTGCCGAGAAAGCCGTAACTTCTGATCGTGCTAAAAAGCTGGCTGCCGAAACCGGCGCATTGATCTACTGGCAAAATGCTGAGGCCGCCGCCGCCCAGATCGCAGCCGACATCGAAGCGGTCGCTAAGGTCAACGCCGCGTTGGAAAACTGATCAATTCCTGATTTGGCAGCCCTCAAATTGAGGGCTGCCAACGTCCTATTGCTATCCCACAACTGAACCAAACGCCGCGGAGGGACCTCCATGTCGCGCATCCAGACCCTGCAGGACCTGTTCAAACGCTATCGCCGACCCGGCGATCTGGTGTTTGCTGTCGCGTTTCTGGCGGTTTCGATATTCCTTCTCAGCCAGCTGGGGACTGAAACAAAATGGGTCAAACGCACAAAATTGGTGGCGCAGCCGGCCTTTTGGCCCGCGGTTTCGCTGATCGGAATGACATTTTTTGCGGCACTGCATTGGTTGGGTTCAATTTGTTCGCCGCGCATTCACGGGCGTCTGGCCGAAGTGGCGTTCTGGGCGCGTTCCTTTGAATATGCTCTGTGGTTTATGATCTATGTAACAGTGGTTCCGCGGTTGGGATATCTGCCTTCAACACTTTTGTTTGCGGTGTTATTGGCATTGCGTGTTGGATACCGCAGCCCAAAAATTCTGGGAAGTGCCGCGCTGACCGGCATTGCGGTTGTCCTGGTTTTCAAGACTTTTCTGCAGGTCAAAGTTCCCGGCGGCCAAATCTATGAGGCTCTGCCGGACGGCCTGCGTGCTTTCATGCTAACTTATTTCTGAGGCTGAGATATGGACGACCTGCTTTCCGGCCTTAACTTGCTTGCCCGTTGGGACGTATTGGTGGCTTTGCTGATCGGTTCGGTTGGCGGGGTCATCATTGGCGCAATCCCCGGCGTTGGCGCCGCAGTTGCCATTGCCATTCTGCTGCCAGCCACGTTTTCTCTAGATCCCATCGTCGGTCTGACCATTCTGCTGGGGATCTACGGCTCCTCGATGTACGGCGGCGCGCTGCCTGCGATTCTGATCAACACTCCCGGCACCGCTGTTAACGCGCTCACCACCTATGACGGCTATCCGATGACCCAGCAGGGTCAGGCCCGACGCGCCCTGGCTCTGGCCTATTCCGCATCGTTTTTCGGAGGTATTTTTGCGATCCTCTGCCTGATCATTCTGTCGCCTTTACTTGCACTGGTTGCGCCGCATTTTGGTTCGCGCGAGATTTTCCTTGCGGCCCTGTTGGGTATCATCCTGGTGGTGCTGGCGCATCGCGGCCAGATTTTCGCCTCCGGAATGCTGGCCTGTTTCGGTATTTTTCTCAACACCATTGGGCTGGAGCCGGTCAAATACACCAAACGCTTTACATTCGATCAAACCTGGTTGGCATCCGGCATTGACTTGATCGTTGTGGTGCTGGGGCTGTTTGCCATCTCACAGGCATTCACTCTGCTGGTCGGCAAAGATGAAAGTCCGGACCCGCAGCCGATTAAAGGCAGCCTGCTGTCGGGGATGCGCGAGCTGTTCTTGTACAAGCGCGTGGCAAGCGCTGCGGCGTCCTTTGGCGTGGTCATGGGCATGATCCCGGGCGTAGGAGAATTTACTGCGCAGTTCATGTCTTACACCTACGCGCAGAAAACCTCGAAAAATCCCGAATTGTTCGGCAAAGGTTCGCCGGAAGGTCTGATCGCCTCCGAAGCCTCCAACAACGCAGTTCCCGGTGCCGCGATGATCCCGCTACTGGCACTTGGTATTCCAGGCGAAGCACTGACGGCAATGATGCTGTCAGTATTCTACGTCCACAACGTCATCCCCGGGCCACAGTTGTTTCAGAACAGCATGGATTTTGTGCTCGCACTCTACATGGCGATGTTGGCACTGAACGTTATCGTTCTGATATTCCTGATCTTTTCGACCAATATCCTGACCAAAATCATCCAAGTGCCAACCCGCTTCCTGGGTATTGTCATCCTGATCCTGAGCTTTGTAGGCGTCTATTCCCTGCGCAACTCCGTGACCGATTGTGCCATTGCTGCGGGGTTCGGTGTGTTTGGCCTGATCCTCAAACGCCTGAACCTGCCGGTGGTGCCGATCATCCTTGGCATGGTGCTTGGCAACATCATGGAAGTGAAGTTGCGCAGCTCCATGGCACGGGTCAAAACGCCGTTGGATTTCATCGACCGCCCGATTGCTGCAATTTTATTTGGCATCATTCTGTTAATCATCGCACTGCATATCCGAACGCTGATCAAGGAACACCGCGGCCGGAAAATGAACCCGGACACCGAGCTTCACGACACACAGCAAAGGTAAGCGGCAGTGTTGGACCAAAACGAAATCAATGCGATACGCAGTGTGGCCCTGTCACCGCGCGGCCATTTTATCGGCGGTAAAACCACACCTTCGGCATCAGGCAAATCGCTCGACGTGTTGTCGCCGATCGACGGCCAATTGCTGACAACGATTGCGGATGGTGGGGCTGCGGATATTGATTTGGCTGTTAGCGCAGCGCGGACCGCATTCGAAGACAAGCGGTGGGCAGGACAGGCCCCGGCAGCACGAAAGAAGATACTGCTCAAATGGGCCGAACTCGTGGAACGAGAGGCTCTGGCCCTATCGGTTCTCGGCGTGCGCGACAACGGCACCGAAATCGGCATGGCGTTCAAAGCAGAGGCTGGGTCCGCTGCGGCCACAATCCGGTATTACGCCGAAGCTTTGGACAAGATTTACGGGCAGATCGCTCCGACAGCGGATGATACTTTGGGTTTGATATTGCACGAACCCGTCGGTGTTGTTGGTGCTATTGTGCCCTGGAATTTCCCTTTGATGATAGGCACCTGGAAGCTGGCACCAGCTTTGGCGGCTGGCAATTCCGTGGTTCTCAAACCAGCCGAAACCGCGTCGCTTTCCTTGTTGCGGCTGGCGGACCTCGCAACCGAGGCGGGTCTGCCGGATGGCGTTTTGAACGTTATCACCGGGCAGGGCGCGGTTGCGGGCGAAGCTTTGGCCCTGTCGATGGATGTGGATGTGCTGGCGTTCACCGGCTCCGGGAATATCGGGCGACGGTTGCTGGAATATTCTGCACAATCGAACCTCAAACGGGTCTTTCTGGAACTCGGCGGCAAATCCCCCAACATTGTTTTCGACGACACAAAAGATCTTGATCAGGCGGCGATGGCCGCCGCCCACGGGATATTCCGCAATTCCGGGCAGGTCTGTGTTGCAGCGTCGCGGCTGATTGTGCAGCGCGGTATCCACGACGATTTTGTGGCTGCCGTCGCAAAACACGCAGCAAAAATGCGAGTTGGCGATCCGCTGGACCTTTCAAGCCAATTGGGTGCGGTTAACAGCCTACAGCAGTTGGAGCAAAATCTCGGCTTCGTCGATACAGCGAAAATCGAAGGGGCAGAATTACAATTGGGTGGCAATCGGATGCTGCAGGACAGTGGGGGCTATTACATGGAGCCGACGATTTTCACCGCAGTTAAACCCACCGATACCATCGCTCTGAAAGAAGTATTCGGTCCGGTCTTGGCCGTCACCGCTTTTGCGTCCGAAGAAGAAGCTGTCGCGCTGGCCAACGGCACCGATTACGGCCTCTCCGCCGGTTTGTGGACCGCCGATCTGTCGCGCGCTCATCGGATGATCGCGGCGATCCGCGCCGGTATTGTGCATGTGAACACCTACGGCGGCTCCGATCTGACCGTGCCGCTCGGAGGTGTGAAACAATCTGGCAACGGGCACGATAAATCGCTGCTCGCGTTTGACAAATACGTTGATCTGAAAACCGCCTGGATTCAGTTGTAGAAAGTTTAGAATGGCGCAAATCACTGATAATACATCGAAAATAATCGAAAGGCGCACCCGGTTGCTGGGTCCGGGATTCAGCACTTTTTACGACGAGCCGGTACATCTGGTGCGTGGTGAGGGCACCAGCGTCTGGGATGCCGACGGCAACAAATACCTCGACTGTTACAACAACGTGCCCCACGTCGGCCACTGCCACCCGCATGTCGTCGAGGCGATCTGCAAACAGGCTGCGACGCTGAACACCCATACCCGCTATCTGCACAACACGATCCTGGATTACGTCGAACGGCTGACGGCGACTTTCGACAGTGGGCTCAATGCAGCGGTGATGACCTGCACCGGATCCGAAGCAAATGACATTGCCCTGCGGATGGCCGAAGCCGTGACCGGCAAGCGCGGTGTGATTGCCACCGACCATACCTATCACGGCAATACATCCGCGGTTGCGCAATTGTCGCGCACCAATCCGCCAAAAACCGGTTTTGGCGACCACATTCGCCATGTACCAGCGCCTGACAGCTACCGCCCGTTGGGTGGAACTGGTGGTGCTGCCCACGCCCAAGCCTTTGCCGATAAGGTGGCAGAGGCGATTAATGACTTGAACAAAACCGACCACGGATTCTCGGCACTGATCATCTGCCCGTTCTTTGCCAACGAGGGCTTCCCAGATCTGCCGAAGGGCTTTCTTGATGCAACCGTCAAATTGGTCCGCGCGGCAGGCGGCATCATCATCGCGGATGAAGTACAACCCGGTTTTGGCCGTCTGGGCAGCCATATGTGGGGCCATCAACGGGTTGGCCTGTCTCCGGATGTGGTTACGATGGGCAAACCGATGGGCAATGGCCATCCGGTTGCCGGACTGGTGACGACCACTGAAATCATCGCCGAGTTCCGCAAAACATTCCGTTATTTCAATACCTTCGGTGGAAATCCGGTTTCCTGCGCCGCGGCAATGGCGGTGCTGGATGTGCTGGAAATCGAACATTTGTTGGAAAACGCACTGAATGTCGGGGCTTATGCCCGGACCGGATTGCAAAAACTGAGTGGGAAATTTGAAGTCATCGGTGACGTACGTGGTGCCGGGTTATTCTTTGGTGCGGAACTGGTGCTGAACCGGACAAGTAAAACTCCGGCCACCGCCTATACCGATCAGGTTACCAATGAAATGCGCCGCCGCGGGGTTTTGCTGAACAGATTAGGTATTCACTACAACGTATTGAAAATACGACCTAATATGCAATTTACCAAACAGGATACCGACCTGATGCTGACAACGCTGGAGGCTGTACTGACGGACCTGCCGGTGATTGAATGAGCCTGAAAGCGGCACAGCTTGCCCTGGAATTCTGGGGAATCGAAGCCGCAGATCTGAAACTCGTGGCGCAGCGCGAAAATTCTGTATTTCGGGCTACCGCGCGAAGCAGCGGACAATACGCCTTGCGGCTGCACCGGCCCGGGTATCACACCGTCGCTGCGATCACTTCAGAGCTTGGCTGGATGGCAGCGTTGCACAGTTCGGGATTGCCGGTTCCGCAGCCAGTGGCCTCATCTAACGGTGCGCTTCTGCGTGAAATATCCGGCTTTCAGGTTGATCTGTTGACCTGGCTTGACGGTGTGCTAATGGGCAAGACTGGGCAGCCATTGGCGCTGGCGGATCGAGCCGGAACATATCGAAATATCGGACAGAATATGGCCAAAATACACATGGTTTCAGACAATTGGAAACAACCCGAAGATTTTTATCGTCCGAGTTGGGACCTGGACGGTTTGCTGGGCGAAGCACCATTGTGGGGCCGGTTTTGGGAAAATCCGGCACTGACTGATACGCAGCACCGCCTGTTGATTGAAACCCGTGACCGGGCCAGCAGCGGCCTGCAGTCCTGCGCCGCAACACTGGATTACGGCCTGATCCACGCGGATTTGATTTGGGAAAACGTCCTGATTTCGCCCAATGGTGTGCAGATAATTGATTTTGACGACTGTGGCTTTGGTTACCGACTGTTTGATGTGGCCACCACCTTGTTGCGCATCCGGGCCGAGCCGGATTTTAACCAACTGTCGCAAGCGCTTTTTGACGGATATCGCTCTGAACGACCGCTGGATACAACGCAGCTACAACTTTTTATGGTATTGCGCGCCTTGACTTATGTTGGCTGGATAGCCAGCCGCATCAAAGAACCGGGTGCAGAAAAGCGATGCCAGGTCGCGATCAAAACCGCAACGGACCTTGCCGGACACTTTCTGAGTGGAGACGAATATGCCTGACAACACGATACTGGTGATTGGAACCTACGACACCAAAGACGATGAACTCGGGTATCTCGCGGATTGCCTGATCGGGCAGGGCGGCGGCGTGGTGACGATGGATGTCAGCGTTTTGGGGGATCCGTCCGCGCCGTGTGATTACTCGAAACACGATGTGGCCAAAGCGGGCGGCAGCTCGATCAAAGCAGCGATTGACAGTGGTAATGAAAACACTGCGATGCAGATCATGGCGGCGGGCGCATCGGCGCTGGCGGCGCGGTTGTTTGCCGAAGGCGTCTTCGACGGCACGATAATCCTCGGAGGCACAATGGGCACCGATCTGGCGCTGGATGTCTGCCGGGCACTGCCATTGGGGGTGCCGAAATATGTGGTGTCAACGGTATCGTTTTCGCCGCTGATCCCGGCCGAACGGCTGGCGGCGGACACCCAGATGATCCTTTGGGCTGGTGGACTTTACGGGTTGAATTCTGTCTGTAAATCTTCGCTGTCACAGGCCGCCGGCGCGGTTCTGGGAGCTGCAAGAACAGTTGAAAAACCCCAGTCAGACCGTCCTCTGATCGGCATGACCAGTCTGGGCAAATCCGCACTGAAATATATGGTGCCGCTCAAACCCGCCCTGGAACAGCGCGGATATGAAGTGGCGGTGTTCCACGCCACTGGCATGGGGGGGGGCGCGTTCGAGAGCCTGGCAGAGCAGGGCGCCTTTGCCTGCGTGTTCGATTTCTGCACCCAGGAGCTGGGCAACCATGTGATGGGGTCGAACATATCCGCGGGTGCAGACCGGCTGACCAACGCTGGCAAGGCCGGGATCCCGCAGATTGTTGCGCCGGGGTGTTATGATCTCGTCGACCTGATCGGTTGGCAACCACTGCCGGAGAAGTGGCGAAACCACCCGACTCACGCCCACAACCGGTTGCTGACCTCTGTGGTGCTGAACACCGAAGAACGCCGTGAAGTTGCCCGTGCACATACAAGGCAACTCTCTGAAGCCAAAGGCGAAACGACCTTTCTGCTGCCAAGCGGAGGTTGTGGTGAATGGGACCGCCCCGGCGCGGATTTACACGACCCCGACGGGTTGGCCGCATTCTGCGAAACACTGCGCAAAAACACCCCGACCAATGTCACCCTGCGCGAGCTCAAGTGCCACATCAATGACGCGGAATTTGCCGATGCGGCACTTCAGGTTTTAGACGATTGGGTGGCTGCGGGCGTGGTAAAATCCGCGCGCTAACGCTCTATCTGGTCAAGGTCATCGTATTGCCCTGAATACGGATATCGCCAAATCGGCTGAGATAGGTCATGCCAAGCAGGGAGTCCTCCATCGCGCCGCCGTTCACCGAAGCCCGGATGCGGCGGTCTTCGATCTCGCCCAGCCGGACGCTGTCCAGGACCACCGAGGCGATGCTGACGGTGCCGTTTGAGGTGTTGGCCCGACCCAGATAGATCAGCTGATCCGGGTCCAGCCCGATCCGCTTTGCATCGCTTTGGGTCAGGACAATGCCGCTGGCGCCGGTATCGACGATGAAATCCACTGATTTATCGTTCACTTCCAGCGTCAGATAAAAATGCCCGTCCCGGTGTCGGTCTAGCGTATAAGACCCAGTTCCGGTTTGCTGTGCCCGACTAGGAAACAGCTGGCTTTGCAGGGTGTCGTTGAAGCCATATGCGATAACCACTCCGACAAAAATCAGCGCCCAGACCGCCACCTGTTGCAAGGTCTGGCTCAACTTACCGCGTTGTCGATACACAAATCCGCTGCCGATAAACAACAACAGCAGTGCCAGATAAAACAGATATGCCCGGTCGCCGCCGCTCACAGCAACACACCCAATCCGCGCAATCCGTCAACAATGAATTGCACTGCCAAAGCAGCAAGCAACATGCCGAGCAGACGGGTAATGACGTTAATGCCGGTTCGACCGAGTAATTTCGCAAGGGCACCGCTCAACATAAACAGCACTAACGCAACAATAATCACGCCGGCCATGGCGGAAATTGTCAATAATACCGCATTTAAGCGATCACCGCTTGTGCCCGCCAACAGGATCATCGCCGCCATGGAGCCGGGGCCAGCGATCAAGGGTGTCGCCAAAGGAAACACCGATGGGTCTGCCCGTTCCAAACTTTCGGATTGTTTGTCTCGCCGCGCCGCACGGCGTTCAAACAGCATATCTATCGCAGTCAGAAACAACAGAACCCCACCGGAAATCCGAAACGCGGGCATGCCGATGCCGATCCCATCCAGCAGGTGTTCCCCGAATGCGGCAAACAGGGCCAGCAAAACAAAGGCCACGCCGGTCGACCGGAGCGCGATGCCCTGTCGTTCGTTGGCACTGGTGCCTTGGGTCAACGCGATGAACATCGGCGTCAGGCCAATGGGATCAATGATCACAAACAGCGTGATAAAGGCGGTGATAAAGACTTCTGTCATTTATCCATTCCTTGCCGCTTCCAGTCTTTCCTGCGCCGTCAACCACAACCCCTCGGCACGGTCCAGCGCGTGCAAAACTTCGGTCCGCTTGGCTTGCAGTTGCAGCAGCTGGTCTTTGCCGCCGGGTTCATACAGTCCGGCGTCTGTCAGCCGGCTGTCGATTTTGTCTCGCATCGTTTCCAATTTTCCGATGCGGTCTTCGGATTTGGTGACTTCTTCTTTCAAAGGCACCAGCTGTTGTCGATGCTGTGCGGACAATTTGCGTTTTTTCTGGCGTTTTTCGCCGTTTTGTCCGGATTTTGCGCTGCCCGCACCGCGTTCAGACAGCAACATCTTGGCGTATGTATCAAGATCATCTTCAAATGGGGCGACCGAACCGTCTTTCACCAGCCAGAGCCGATCAGCAACTGCATTCACCAGAAACGGGTCATGGCTGACCAGAATCACTGCGCCTTCGTAGGCCATCAACGCCTGAACCAGCGCATCGCGGCTTTCGATATCAAGGTGGTTTGTGGGTTCGTCCAAAATCACCAGATGCGGCGCATCAAACGTGGCCAACAGCATCGACAGCCGGGATTTTTGGCCTCCGGACAAGCGCCCGACCTCGGTGTCGGCCTGTTCTGCACCAACCCCGCCACCAGCCAGACGCGCCCGTAATCTGCCAGGTAGTTGTCCTGGCAGCGCGCGCGCCATGTGCTGCAGGGGTGTTTCGTCTAGATGCAATTCATCGACCTGGTGCTGGGCGAAATACCCGACGCGCAATTTACGGGAATTGACGATATCGCCTTCCATCGGTTTAAGGCGGGCTGCTAACAGTTTGGAAAGAGTGGATTTCCCTTGCCCATTTGCACCCAGCAGAGCGATCCGGTCATCCTGATCAATACGAAGGTTCAGATTCTTTAGAACCGGGGCTCCATCATAGCCAACGGTAACATCTTCCAGTTTCACGATCGGCGGCGACAGTTGCTCGGGCGACGGAAAATTGAACGCCGAGACGCGCGATTCAATGCTCGCGGAAATCGGCTCCATCCGCTCCAGCATTTTCAGCCGCGACTGGGCTTGTTTGGCTTTACTGGCTTTGTACCGGAACCGGTCCACATAAGATTGCATATGGTCGCGTGCGGCGGCTTGTTTTTTGGCGTTGGCTGCCAGCTCTGCCAGTTTGGCCCGGCGGGTGTTGTCAAACGTGTCGTAATTGCCCTGATACAGCGTCAGTTTGCGATCATGCAGGTGCAGAATCGCATTGACCGAGCGGTTCAGTAGCGCCCGATCATGTGAGATCACCAAAACTGTATGCGGGTATCTGGCCAGATAGCGTTCCAACCAAAGCGTGCCCTCCAGATCGAGATAGTTGGTTGGCTCGTCCAGGAGCAGGATTTCCGGTTGCCAGAACAGCACGGCTGCCAAAGCAACCCGCATCCGCCAGCCGCCTGAAAAATCGGCGCAGGGTTTGGCCTGAGCTTCTGTATCAAATCCCAGTCCGTGCAGGATAGAGGCAGCACGGGCTTCGGCGGAATAAGCGTCAATATCGGCCAGGCGCGCGTAAATGTCTGCTATCCTGTTGGCATCGCTTTCAATATCAACCTCTGCCAGCAGTGCGGTGCGTTCGGTATCCGCCGCCAGAACAGTGTCCAGCAAACTGTCCTGCGTCGCCGGGGCTTCCTGTGCAACACCGCCAATCCGCGCCTGCCGCGGCTTTTCTATGCGGCCATCGTCCAGATGCAACGCCCCGGTTATCAAGTGGAACAAGGTGGTTTTGCCGGTGCCGTTGCGCCCCACAAAGCCAACCTTGTGGCCGGTGGGAATCGTCGCTGAAGCCCGTTCAAACAGAGGCCGGCCTTCGATGGAAAAACTGATGTCAGATACGCGTAGCATGAGCGTGCAATGCCTCAGTCATTCAGGCGTGTCAACTCGGCGGATTTGGGTGTTTTCAAGCCGCCGCATTTCGTGTTATCGCAGCGCCGATCATCGCCGCAGACGCGGCCCCATATTAAAGGACAGCTCTGATGGCTCTCGAACGCACATTCTCTATCGTCAAACCGGACGCAACCAAACGCAATCTGACCGGTAGTATCTGCGCTATGTTGGAAGCAGGCGGTCTGCGGATTGTGGCGCAAAAACGTATCCATATCACCAAGGCGCAGGCGGGTGTGTTCTATGCGGTTCACGCCGAGCGGCCGTTCTATGGCGAATTGTGTGAGTTCATGTCGTCCGAACCGATTGTGGTTCAGGTTCTGGAAGGTGAAAACGCCATTCTGCGCAACCGCGAAATTATGGGCGCAACCAATCCAGCCGATGCGGACGAAGGCACCATCCGAAAAACTTTCGCGTTGTCTCTGGGTGAAAATTCGGTTCACGGGTCCGATGCGCCGGAAACCGCTGTTGAAGAGATCGCTTATTTCTTTAGCGGACTGGAACTGGTTGGGTAGTCCAATACCTGAACGCCCAACAGTTAAACAATCTCGAACGCCTCGCTGCCCTTGACCTGGAACGCGGGGTATTCTCATTTGTAACTTGGTATTGATAAAAAGGCGGGCCCGCCATTGCGGTTATACTTGCCAAACAGGGGTTGTTTATCCCTGCACCTTAATTCCACCGGTGATTTTCAGGTGATCTTTCACAGCGTGTCCGTGCCAGCAAAAGATCGGAAACCACAAATTTGAGCTCGGGGAAGGTTTTACAGCGATAAACCTGTGAACCCGTTAACCATGCGTACTGTGGGGGTCAGTCGCGCTTCACCACGCCCAGTTTGTTAAGCGCGGCTTCCAGATTTGACCGGCCTTTGTCTTGCGGGCTCAACCGCGCCTTGATCGCCTCAAAACGGAGCTTCAAGGCTTGCTTTTCCGCGCCCCGGCAATCGTTCCAGGGCCGTCCCTGCAATCCCATAATCAGCACGTAATAGCCGATGAAATGCGGCCTGCCACCTGCTTTTAGAGCCTGAAAATATGCTTCGTCCGGGCCAAGATCGCGCAGATCATCTGCCGTCGTAATCCCGGCGCGCGCATAGAAGATATCCGATGCCGGACCCAGGTTGCGGATGCTGGACGGCTTTTGGCTCATTCAAACAGTTTCGACGGGTCGGGTTTGTTGGCGAAAACCTTTAGCACTTTGGGATAGAGCCGGTGTTCTTCGGACAGCACCCGGGCCGCCAGGGTTCCGGCGGTATCTGTCGGTTTAACCGGAACTTCGGCGCGATCAAGCACCGGGCCGCCGTCCAACTCGGCCGTTACTTCATGCACCGAGCAACCGGCAATTCTGTCGCCCGCGTCAATCGTCCGTTGATGGGTGTTCAAGCCTTTGTATTTCGGCAACAGCGACGGGTGAATGTTCAACATCTTGTGGCGCCATTTTTGGATAAATTTCGGCGAAAGAACCCGCATAAAGCCGGCCAGACAGATGATATCCACTTGATGGGGCCGCAAGGCGCGCTCGATGGCGTCTTCAAATGGCACCGGATCACCGCGAAACGGCTGGTGATCGACCACGGCAGTCGGGATGCCTCGCATTGCGGCTTTGGTCAGACCGGCGGCGCTGGCAACATTTGACAGGACCAATACCGGCTTGGCTCCGAACCCGGGAGCCTTCATCGCTTCCACCAGCGCCATCATGTTTGAACCGCCGCCGGATATGAATATGGCGACTTTTTTGGTCATGTCAGGGTGCCTGAATAGCTGATACCTTTGTCTGCAACCACGCGCCCGATGCGAACTGGCCTGACGCCTTCACCCGACAGGGCGGTTTCAACGATCTCGGCGTCTTCGGCAGCGGTAATCGCAATCATGCCAATGCCGCAGTTGAAGGTTTTCAGTGCCTCGGCCTGTTTCAGTCCGGCCTGTGCAATCAACCAAACAAATACCGGCAAGCGTTGCCAACTGTTCAGGTCTATTTCCGCGCCAAGCCAAGCGGGCAAAGCGCGGGGCAGGTTTTCGGTCAGACCGCCGCCCGTGATATGCGCCAGTGCTTTTAGCTTACCTGTGGCAAGCGCGGCAACAGCCGGGCGAACATAGATTTTGGTCGGTTCCAGAAGGTGGTCAGACAGCGGGCCATCACCAAACGGGCAGGGGTCATCCCATCCGAGTTCTGACTGCGTAACGATCTTTCGTACCAGCGAATAGCCGTTGGAATGCAAGCCGCTTGAGGGCAGTCCGATCAGAACATCGCCGTCTGCCACGTCGCAGGGCAAAGTGGCGCCGCGTTCCATCGCACCCACCGCGAAACCGGCGAGATCAAAATCATCAGCCTTATACATGCCCGGCATTTCGGCGGTTTCGCCGCCAATCAATGCGGTATTGGCCTGGCGGCAGCCTTCGGCGATACCTTCAACGACGGTTGCCGCGCTTTCCACATCCAGTTTGCCAGTGGCGAAATAATCGAGGAAAAACAACGGCACAGCACCCTGACAAATCAGATCGTTCACGCACATGGCCACCAGGTCAGTGCCCACGGTGCCCACATGTCCGGTATCAATCGCAATCCTTAGTTTGGTGCCAACGCCATCGGTGGCAGACACCAGAACCGGATCGCTGAACCCCGCTGCTTTCAGGTCGAACATGGCGCCGAATCCGCCCAGACCGTCCATCACACCGGGTCGTTTGGTCGAAGCAGCAGCGGGTTTGATGCGCTTCACCAAGGCGTTGCCCGCATCTATATCCACCCCTGCATCCGCATAGGTCAGCGAATTTCTTAAGTTGGTCATGATTGCGCCCCGCGAGTCGTGTTGCGCCTCATTTATAGGAAGCTCTCGGCAAAGGAAACCGAGGCTGAACTGGTTTATGATTGCGGCTGATCCGAAGCGTCCCTACTGTGCCCGGATGACTGCTGATCGCCCCCTTTTAGGCATCGCCATGATGACCGGATTTTGTGTTCTGGCACCGCTTGGAGATGCAATTGCCAAGCTGTTGGGTTCTTCCACCCCGCTGGTGCAATTGCTGCTGGCACGGTTCGCAGTTCAAGCAGCGATTCTGATTCCTCTGGCTGTCGTTGCCGGGCAAAGCCTGCGAATGAAGCCAAGAGTGTTCCGGCTGATGCTGATCCGGACACTTCTGCATATTCTCGGGATCGCTGCGATGTTTATGTCGCTGCGGTTTCTGCCGCTGGCGGACGCGGTGGCGATTGCTTTCGTCATGCCGTTTATCATGTTGATATTAGGTCATTTTGTTCTGCAGGAGGAAATTGGGCGGTTTCGTATGGCGGCTTGTGTGGTTGGCTTCTCCGGCACGCTGCTGGTGATTCAGCCAAGTTTTGTCAATGTGGGTGCGGCGGCCCTGCTGCCGCTAGTGGTGGCCATAGTGTTTGCATTGTTCATGTTGGTGACGCGACAGATTGCCAAGGAAGTTGAGGCGGTGCCTTTGCAGGCAGTTAGCGGCGTATTTGCCTCAATAATATTGCTGGTGATGCTTTTGGCTGCCCGCGGTTCCGACATCGCCGATTTGAGGTTGATCGCGCTGGACTCAAATACACTTTGGCTTCTCATGGCGATCGGAATTGTTGGCACGATTGCTCATCTGCTAATGACATGGTCTTTGAAGTTTGCACCCGCAGCAACGCTTGCTCCGATGCAATATTTGGAAATTCCAATGGCCACGCTGTTTGGCTGGTTGCTGTTTTTCGATTTCCCCAACGGGCTGGCGGCGGTCGGCATTGCCATAACAGTGAGCGCAGGTCTGGTTGTGATCCTGCGCGAACAATCTCTGGCCAAAGGTTTGAAATCAATAGCCTGAGCCTTGACCGGCTCATCAGGGTTGGATAATCGGGGGCAATGGTAAGGGCCTGTAGCTCAGTTGGTTAGAGCAGAGCGCTCATAACGCTTTGGTCGCAGGTTCGAGTCCTGCCGGGCCTACCATTTCAACTCCAGAGAGGTGTGGTCGATGTCTCTGCAAGCCTCCCGGAGCTCAGCGACGCCGATCGGTGACCTTTGGGGTGGAAACACACAGGCAAAGCACGTTGCGAATGCACTAGAAACAATATCCGGCAACAAGGCGTAAGTGTTGAAACTTACAGACTTTAAGGCACTTACTTTCGATTGTTACGGCACATTTATTGACTGGGAATGCGGTATGATCGCGGGCCTGGAGCCTTTGACATCAAAGGTGAGCCACGATTTGTCGCGCGATGAAATTCTGGAAGCCCATGCACGTCACGAGTCATCGCAACAATCATGGACACCGGCGAAACGCTATGCCGAACTGTTGCCCACCGTTTATAAACGATTGGCAGAGGAATGGGGTGTGTCGGTAACTTTGGAAGAATGCCATACATATGACCAGTCGGTAAAAAACGGGCTGGCGTTCCCGGATTCTGTTGGTGCGCATCAATACCTCAAAAAACATTACAAACTGGTGATTCTGTCGAATATCGACAACGAAAGCTTTAACGCAAGCAATGACAGCCTTGGTGTGGAATTTGATGCCGTTTACTCAGCAGAAGACGTTGGCTCTTACAAGCCATCAATCCGTAACTTTGACTACATGCTGGAAAAGCTGAAGGGCCTGAGTATGGAAAGACAGGATATCTTGCATACTGCCGAAAGTATGTTTCACGATCACGCCCCTGCGAACAAGTATCGGTTGGCGTCTTGCTGGATCTATCGGCGTAACGAACAGGAAGGTTTTGGCGCAACGATGAATGCTGGAGAAATGCCGAAATATGATTTTCAGTTCAATGGCATGGCAGATTTGGTAATGGCCCACCAGGACGCATTGCGTACCTAGCTTTCCTCCCAGTAAAGCCTTGTCGCGAAGTCCCTGCCGAGACAAGGGCTGCCCTCATCTCGTGGCGGCTAGTGTCGCAGACGGTTTCACAGTAATGCAGAGGTCTTGCCCTGAGAACCCTAACGCGGCATCCTGAAATTTACTTTCAGACCACCCAGATCGTCGCTGTGACCCAGGCTCATACCACCCCCGTGGCTGCGGGCCACATCCGCCGCAATAGCAAGCCCCAGTCCCACACCGCTGCCTTTGTCCTGATTGCGGGCAGCATCCAGTCGTGCAAAGGGTTTGAGCGCGTCTTCGCGCTGGTCTTTTCGGATGCCGGGTCCGTCATCCTCGACAATGTATTCAATAAACCCGGTTCCAAGATAAAGCGTCAGGCGCAGTTTCTTGCCGTGTTTCTGGGCATTGCCCAGCAGGTTGTCCAACGCGCGTTGAACCGCCATTTTGCGCATTCGCACAGTGGAGTCATCCTGGGTATTGCCTTCAAACACCAAATCCACTTCGGCACCGGACCGGCGTTGATTTTTCACCAGTTGTTTCGCCAATACTTTGGGCTGTACCAATTCGGTTTCCTCGCCGCTGTCGCCCCGTGCAAACGCCAGAAACTCGTCCAGAATGCCTTCCATCTCGTCCAGATCACGCCGCATCAACTCGGTGTCTTCGTCGCTGTCCATCAGTGACACCGATAATTTCAGACGGGTCAGCGGCGTGCGCAGGTCGTGGCTGACACCTGACAGCATCAAGGTGCGTTGCTCGATCTGCCGTTCAATCCGTACCCGCATCGACAAAAACGCGTGGCTGGCGCTGCGCACTTCCGACGCGCCGCGTGGCTTGAACGCGAGCATTTGACCTTTGCCGAAGGCTTCGGCAGCAGCAGCCAACCGGCGGATCGGCTGCACCTGATTTCGCAGGAAAAAGATCGACAGGGTGGTCAGCAGGATCGCCGCAAGCACCATAGCAACCAGCAGTTGGTGCGGATTGGCGGCGGACACCCGGCGGCGGGAAAACTGGAATTCGACTGGCGTCTGACCAACTGCAACCGTGAGCACAACAAAATCATTATCACGCAGCAGGTCAACGTCCTGAATACCAGCTACATTGGCGCGCAGCGTTTCAATGACATAACGGCCTGATACGTCAAAAAACCCAAGTTGATCCGATCGCAAACCACTGTTGGATAGGGGTGGTTTGGTATCAATTTCCAACGCCAGACCGGCCAGTTGAATCTCCTCAGGCACTCCCTGCGCGAGCCCCTCGGATTCCATCCGGTCCACCAGATAATTTATGTCCAGCGATACGGCCAGGGTCATCTGCCGGGTGACGTCCTGAAACAACCGTTCAACAAAAACGATCCCCACAACCACCTGAATCAGCACAATGGGCACAATCAGAATCAGGATTGCACGGCCAAACAGGCTGCGCGGCAAATAGGGCTTGAGCCATTTGTTGAACATCTTGTTACCGTCATCCCGCACTGCGCCGTTTGCCCAGATTATCCAATCGATATGCCCGGCAATCCGGCATTGGCAATGCGCTCAATCTGGGGTTCAGATCGAACGCAATACCCTCTAAACAGAGTTAATTGGTGGGCTTGCAACTGGCAAGACCTGACAGAGCAGGGGAATACAACATGCGCGATCCGTTTGACCGCAGCCACAAACCGCTGGTGGGGCAGGCGCTGGAATTGGAGCGTGGATTGCGTGTGGTGACAGCGGGAAACGCCGGCCCGATGACTTTTACCGGAACCCAGACCTACCTGCTTGGGGGTGACGCGGTTGCGGTGATTGATCCCGGACCCGATGACGACGCACATTATAACGCCGTGATGGCAGCGATTGGCGGGGCCGCGGTTAGTCATATTTTGGTAACCCATTCCCATGTTGACCACTCGCCGTTGTCGCGCCGGCTCAGGGCTGCAACCAAGGCCCCCATTCTGGCATTTGGGCAAGCACATGAAGCCCGGAGCCCGGTGATGGAACGACTGGCCGCACTGGGTGATCTGGGTGGCAAAGAGGGTGTGGACACTGAATTCATGCCCGATGAAAAATTGTCAGACCGGCAGCTGATATCCGGTGACGGCTGGGCCGTTCGGGCAATCCACACGCCAGGGCATTTATCCAACCACCTGTGTTTCGCCTGGGAGGAGCGCGGCGCGGTATTTTCTGGTGACCATGTGATGGGCTGGGCAACAACAATGGTGTCACCACCCGACGGCGACCTGACCGAGTTCATGTTATCGATGGCGCGGCTCGAATCCCGCGGTGACGACCGGATATATTATCCGGGTCACGGTAGCGCCATTACGGATCCGCTGACCATGGTTCGATATCAGATCGCGCATCGGAAAAGCCGTGAAGCGCAGATATTGGAGACTTTGGCACAGGGCAGGGGCACGCCGGCCGATCTCGCCGCTAAAATCTATACCGAGGTCGATCCACGGCTTCTGCCCGCGGCCACCCGAAATGTGCTGGCGCATTTGATTGACCTGTCTGAACGGGGGCTGGTTGCCGCGCAGGAAGACATCAACCACAGCTCCGTATTTAGCCTGAAATAAATCACTTGGCGACCTAAAATCCCACTTTACGCTGCAAATCCGACTTGCTATACGCAGCCCACCGTAAGATCACGTGTTCCGGCGTAGCTCAGCGGTAGAGCAGTTGACTGTTAATCAATTGGTCGTAGGTTCGATCCCTACCGCCGGAGCCAAAAGTCCCAAATAAAACAGATACCGACGCCGGGCGTAACTGCGCCTTGAATAACGCTGCAAAAGCCCCTAAGCAATTTCTTTATGAAAACCATTACAACAACCGAAGACCTCGCGTCCTTTTGCCAAAAATGCGCCGAATTTGACTATGTTACATTAGACACGGAATTCTTGCGTGAACGCACGTATTATTCGAAACTCTGCCTGATCCAGATGGCGCATCCGGGTGCCGGGAACGAGGGTGCCGTGCTGGTGGACGTGCTGGTTGGGGGCCTTGATCTGGCTCCGCTTTATGATCTGTTTATGAACGAAAATGTGATCAAGGTGTTCCATGCAGCGCGGCAGGATCTTGAGATTTTCTTTGTCGACAAACAGATCATCCCAAAACCGTTTTTCGATACCCAGGTGGCGGCGATGGTCTGCGGGTTTGGCGAACAAGTTGGGTATGAGACGCTGGTGCGCAAAATCGCACGTCAGTCACTGGACAAATCTTCGCGGTTTACCGATTGGTCGGCGCGGCCGCTCTCGGAAAAGCAGAAAAACTATGCGCTTGGCGACGTCACCCATTTGCGGGAGATCTACGAGTTTCTGGCGGCGAAGCTGGCCGAAACCGGGCGCCAGGGCTGGGTGGAAGAAGAACTGGAAGTGCTGACCAGCCCGTCGACCTATGTTGTGGAACCGGACGCGGCCTGGCGGCGGATCAAAACCCGCAGTAACTCGCGCAAGTTTCTGGCGACTGTCAAGGAATTGGCTAAATTTCGCGAAATCCACGCACGGGACAACAATGTGCCGCGCAACAGAGTGTACAAAGACGATGCCCTGATGGAGCTTGCGGCAACCCGCCCGCAGTCGCCAAAAGATTTGACCAAGTCTCGGCTGTTGCTGCGCGAAGCCCGCAAAGGCACGATATCCGAAGGTATTTTGGCCGCTGTAAAAGCCGCCGCCGCCTATCGTCCCGAGGATTGCCCAGAAGCGGAACCACAGCGCCAAAAGCCGATTGGCCGCGAAGGATTGGCGGACCTGTTGCGGGTTCTGCTGAAAGCCAATGCCGAAGCTGTAGGTGTGGCGCAAAAGCTGATCGCAAGCTCGGCTGATCTGGATGCTATCGCCGCCGGTGCCGCCATCGTACCGGTGTTCAAGGGTTGGCGTAATGAAGTGTTTGGGCGCGATGCAAAAGCGTTGTGTCAGGGCAAAATCGCGCTGTCTGCCAACGGCAGTTCGGTCACCAAAGTACAGCTGTAAAACACTGCTATCGGGCGACCGTGATCTGATTTTGTGCGGCGACGACCCGGATCGTCTTGGTATTGCGCAGCGTTTGGATCGAGATAAACCGCCCAACAACAAATTCGCGCGATCGTTCAGTGCTTGTGGCCGTCCAATAGGGCGGTTGTTTGGCACGGAGTTCCAGTGTAATCACACCTTTTTCATCCGGGCGCGTGCCGCCCGGTGCGCGTAGCCGGACATCGTAATATCCCTGCCGGGGAGCTTTGCCGGTAACACGAATGATCGCCCCGGATTTCACCGGATCAACCCGCACGTCAGCAACAACCGGTACTAGGTTTCCGTAGGTAATGACGGTTTGTTGTTCGGCGGTTACAACGGTGTTGGTGCGTTTTGGAAACAGCCCGAAGCTGCCAGCTGAACTACCACCACCGGACGAACGGGCGCTACCGACGCTGCCGGAACTGCCACCCAGGCTGCCGCCACCCAGACTGTTGAAACCGCCACAGCTCGCAAGCATGCCGCAGATCGTCAATGCAATCAGGAGCTTGTTCATCCGCTCGACCCCAAGAATTCTTTGCCAATGGATAGACAAATCCTCGCGCAAAGGAAAGACCGGAGTGGCGTGGCGAGTCAAAATTCGCTGGACCTTTGCAAATGGCCCGCCTAGGTCAGGGTTAACGCTCAGCAGATGGTATCACGCGATGACAGAAGAGTTTGAAGACATCATCGAGACCTTCGAGTTTCTCGACGACTGGGAAGACCGCTATCGTCATGTCATCGATATGGGCAAAGCCATGCCGCCGCTCGATGATGCGTTGCGGGTTCCGGCCACCAAAGTCGACGGCTGCGCCTCGCAGGTGTGGATTGTGCCGCGGATCGAAGGGCAGGGCTGTAACGCGATTTTTACATTTGTCGGCGATTCAGACGCGATGATTGTGCGTGGCCTGATCGCCATTCTAAAAGCGCTGTTTAGCGGCATCACGTTGGATCAGGTGACAAAAACAGACGCTTTGGCAGCTTTTGCCAAATTGGGATTGGATCAACATCTTTCTGCCCAGCGATCCAACGGCCTGCGGTCGATGATCAAGCGTATTCAAAGTGTTGCGGCGTTGGCGTTGGTCGCGTAATCCGAAAAAGCTCATAATTGTTATGATAATTATGAATTTGCCTCACCTTGCGTTACGTGTCACAGCAATCGGTGAACAGCCCGTACCGAGCGGCACAATAACGCACGATCATCACATCAAGAAAGACCTGTAAATGTCTGAAAAAATGCTGAAATTACTTGGTCAACAAGGCTGGCTGTTGACCGATGGGGCGACAGGTACGAATCTGTTTAATATGGGGCTGGAGGCCGGTGAAGCGCTGGAAATGTGGAATGAGCAGCACCCGGAGCGGATTACAAAGTTGCATCAGGGTGCGGTGGATGCCGGGTCCGATCTGTTTCTGACCAACAGTTTTGGCGGCAATGCGTCGCGTCTGAAGCTGCACAACGCCCACGATCGCGCCTATGAGTTGTCGCGTATCGCCGCAGAAATTGCCCGCGAGGTTGCAGACAAGGCAAACCGGACCGTCATTGTTGCGGGATCAATGGGACCGACGGGTGATATCATGGAACCGGTTGGCACACTTTCACACTCCGA
Source organism: Amylibacter sp. (assembly GCA_965237555.1). Classification (GTDB taxonomy): domain Bacteria; phylum Pseudomonadota; class Alphaproteobacteria; order Rhodobacterales; family Rhodobacteraceae; genus Amylibacter. Next base: position 1,870,987 of record OZ250147.1, on the reverse strand, counting down.
TGCCGTTGAAATGTTTGAGGAAACCGGAGCCGGATTGCTGGCAGGTGGCGCCGATGTGCTTTGGGTGGAAACGATTTCTGCCCCGGAAGAGTTCGCCGCGGCTGCTGAAGCAATCAAAAACCTCGGGGCCAGTTGGTGCGGCACGATGAGTTTTGACACGGCCGGACGTTCGATGATGGGGGTGACGTCGTCGGCTCTGGTCGAAATTGTGAACGAAATGGCATATAAACCGCTGGCGTTCGGGGCCAATTGCGGGGTCGGTGCCTCTGACTTGCTGCGCACTGTACTGGGCTTTATAGAGGCTGGTCCTAAACTGCCGGTGATTGCTAAAGGCAATGCGGGCATCCCGAAATATATCGATGGACATATCCATTACGACGGCACGCCTGAGCTGATGGCGGATTACGCGATTCTGGCCCGCAATTGCGGTGCACAAATCATCGGAGGTTGTTGCGGCACAACGCCGGATCACCTGCGCGCTATGCGGGCGGCGCTCGAAAATTCAACTAAGGGCGAAGCGCCTGATCTGGAAACAATTTCTGCCCAACTGGGGGCGTTTTCATCGCTCAGCGACGGGACTGGCGACGATGTACCGCCCCAAAGAATCCGCCGCCGTCGAAGGGGATAATCCGACACAACGGGCCACGGACGTCGGAATGAAGAAATACTGTGTCGCAATTTTTGCAGTAAATTCCGCGATTCAGCCGCAAATTGCAGCCAGTCAACTCCCCATGCCGACGTGCGTGGTGTTAAATTTAGGATACACTCATGTCTGACGAAGAAGACGATATCATCCTGTCGGAACTCAGCGACGACGAATTGGTGCCGCAAATGCACGACGACCTGTACGACGGTCTGAAAGAAGAGATCGTGGAGGCTGTGAACATTCTGCTGGAACGCGGCTGGATGCCTTATGACGTGCTGACCAAAGCGTTGGTCGAAGGAATGCGGATCGTTGGGATCGATTTCCGCGACGGCATCCTGTTTGTGCCGGAAGTGTTGCTGTCGGCGAACGCGATGAAGGGTGGCATGTATATCCTCAAGCCACTGCTGGCTGAAACCGGTGCGCCACGCCTGGGCAATATGGTGATTGGAACAGTCAAAGGCGACATTCACGACATCGGCAAAAACCTGGTGACGATGATGATGGAGGGCGCCGGATTTGAGGTGCAGGATCTGGGTATCAACAACCCGGTAGAGAATTACATCGAAGCGCTGGAAAGCGGTGAGTTTGATATTCTTGGCATGTCGGCGCTGCTGACAACCACCATGCCCTACATGAAGGTTGTGATCGACACGTTGGTCGAAAAAGGCATGCGTGACGATTATACCGTGCTGGTTGGCGGTGCGCCGCTGAACGAAGAATTTGGCAAAGCGATTGGTGCCGATGCCTACTGCCGGGATGCGGCCGTGGCGGTGGAAACAGCCAAGGAATTTATGGCCAAACGGCACAATGCTTTGGCAGCAAGTGCCTGACAAGGCAAAAGAAAACCAGCTTATCGATGCTGAGCTGACAGAAATCGGATTGCCCGCGCCTGATCGCAAGATCGGGCGCGTGCTGATTCTGGCCTGCGGGGCTTTGGCGCGGGAAATTCTGGCGCTGATCAGGCTGAATGGCTGGGACCATATGGACCTGACCTGCCTGCCTGCCAAACTGCATCTTTATCCGGATAAAATCACTGATGCGGTGGCAGAGGCGGTGGAAAAGCACCGCGCTGTTTATGACCAGATATTTGTTGCCTATGCCGATTGCGGCACCGGCGGGCTGTTGCAGGCGAAATGTAAGGAACTGGGGGTCGAGATGATCGCCGGGCCGCATTGCTACAGTTTTTTTGAGGGCAATGACGCCTTTGCCAAAATCAGCGAAGACGAGTTTACCGCATTCTATCTGACCGATTTTCTGGTCAAACAATTCGACTCGTTCATTTGGAAACCCATGGGGCTCGACCGCCACCCGGAACTGCGCGACATGTATTTTGGGAATTACACCAAGCTGGTTTATCAGGCGCAGGTAGATGATCCAGCACTGGATGCCAAGGCAGTGGAGGTGGCCGAACTCATGGGCCTGCCACTGGAACGGCGGTTTACCGGGTACGGAGATTTGGCAGTGGCGCTAAGGAAGCTTTAAAGCGGAGCGTTTCTCTATGAATCGAGCATCGGCGCAAACTTGTCGCGTGCATCCCCGATGTGTTTGGTCAGACAGGCGACAGCGGTATCAATGTCCCTTTTGGTGCAGGCGGCCAGCAGTTCGTGGTGTTCACGGCTGGATTTGTCGTGAAACGCCTGACCGACCGAGCACATGAAGGTATATCGGTCCGCAGCCCTGCAGAGGTTCTGGATCAACTCAAGCAGGCGCGGCCGTGCAGATGGTGCGTAGAGCGTCATGTGGAAATCTGAATTCAAAGGACCGAACTTTTCGGGCTGTGTGCGTTCGATTTCGGTCTGGATGGCGGCGGCGGCGTCAATCTGGGCATTGGTCAGTTGCGGTATCGCGGATTTGATTGCCAGCGTTTCGACCGCGATCCGCATGTCGTAGATTTCCAGAAAATCGGCAAGGCTGACCGGGGCGACATGTGCCCGCCGCGTCGGTTCTACCGTGACAAACCCCAGCGACTGGAGTTGTTTGATAGCCTCCCGGATCGGCATCCGGCTGATCCCGAAACGTGCGGCGAGATGTTCCTGTGCCAGAGATTCGCCGGGGAGCAACACGCCAGAGACGATCTCTCCGCTCAATGTCTCCACAATCCGCTGCACCGGGTCTTCGTATTTTTCTATCGATTCCATCGGTCACGGCCCCCATTTGTTGTAGATTCTGATTACAGAGCAAAGCTTCTGTTGACAATAACTAATTTTTGTATCCAAAATGACAAAACGTATCCATTAATACAGGAAGGTGATAAATGTACACGGCCAGCCTATTTGTGATTGTGGGTTTCCTGTTTGCTGGACCCGCCCTTGGCGATGATTTGCGGCATCCGTCTTCGTTGAACAGTTTTTGCGTGGATCCCGCCAAAGAGCAGCTTTGTCCCGAGTTTCCGGACGACCAGCCCGAATTCAGTGACAAGTTTGTCTACATGCTGGTGAACGTGGAAACGCAATCGCGGTTTGATGTGTTTTCCTGGCAGGCATTTGTATCGCTAAACTGGCCGGAGCTGGGCCGCGAAGCGGAAGCGCAGGACATAAGTTGGCAAAGGTATCGCCGACGCCAACAGGTCTTTCACAACGATATTACACTGGAAAAATGTGGCGATCTGGCAGATGGTGCGCAGGTGATCACTGCCAGCCTGATTCAGGCGGACGGGAATATCCTGGTTGATCAGGCGGGGAATTATGTCGTCTACGAAACCCGGATCAACGCGGCTGCGGAAAGCTATATTCTGGACAACGCGTTGGACACGATTGCGGGTCAACGTGCGGGCGCCGGGCAGGCGATTTCGTTTCCGCAGGGTCGCCTTGGCGCGGACCCGACACCGGCGAGCGTGCTGATCAAAACTTCCTGGCGGTTTCTACCAGATGACGCTGACTTGGCGGATTATCTTGTCAAAGATGGCTTGATTTATATCCCCGCCGAACTGTCGGTATCCGGTCAGGACATGTGCTTGCGTGAACAACTGGGTCTGATCGGCACCCATATCGTGTCGCGCGTCCAAAGCGGCAACGGGGATGAGTGGCTGTGGTCGACGTTTGAGCATCGGGCGACGGTCCCGACTGCGGACAACACGCGCGAGATAAACTCAATTTATTCACACGATCTGTTTCCGGGTGGCTGCAGGGCCACGGTTGAGCCGGATACAGCAGACTTTATACTTTTTAATCCGGACTGCCCCGATTGCGTGACAAATCAGGGCCCGATTGGCAAAGGGTTGTGGGCAGCGACGCAACCCTATGCGCGGATTGGCAACAGCGCCAATTTCACGCCGCCCCAGATTGTGCGGTGCTGGGAGATTTTTGAAGGCACTCGCGAGTTGAACGAGATTTGGCAAGAAAAGCTCGCCGGAACCACACTGGCAAATTACAACCTGATTTCAACCCAGTGGCGCGGTGCTGACAAAAGCCCGCTGTTTGAACACGGCGAGGTGCCGCGGTTTCTGACCAACACGACTCTGGAGACTTATTTGCAGGCAGAAGACGATGGCACCTGTCTCGGTTGCCATGCCGATGCCAAGACGGCGACCGGAGAAGATGCAAATTTCACGTTTTTGCTGCGGGATGCGGAGTAGGGTTTTGGGGTGGAGTACCATCCTCTGTTAGAGCATTCTTTGGCAAATCGTAGGGCGAGCTTCAGCCCACCATCCCCGGTCGCCTAAACTATTGACCCGCGCAATTTTCCACAGTTCGTAAAGAGATGCCGTTTGAGCAGTGGGTTGAAGCCTACCCTACAGTTTTCTAATCTCAGTCAACTACTACATCACACGTACCAAATAAAAGGCCAAGACGCCGCGGATTGTGCCGATAAGAATAAAATTCAGACCCATTCCGTCTAACGAAGTAGGCCGGATACCCATCGTGGCATCCAGTTACCTTAGGTTCGCCATCTCTAGGCACTGAGATTTCAAACTTATAATCGATATCAGGTAGAGCACCGATCCAGAGGACTCCTGACGCCGTCTGTCCCCTGACGGTAAAGTTGACCGCGTTGGCCGAAAAATTTATGTCAGTTAGCTCAAATTTGTCTCTAACGCTTTTCCATTCTCCAAACAAATTCGACGAACCAGTTTGAAATCTGGATTTGATCGTCTTCTTTTTGAAATCGATAGAGACAGTTTGCAACGATTTGAGGCCAGAGAGGGGATCAAAAGGAAGAATCCTGGTCTCAATTTCCACATTGACAACAACGTCTTCCCGGGGCGTTGTCGATTTGACGCGGCAATCATTTCTGGCGGAAGAAAGCCAGATGTAGCCATCGGCCGGACTAAATTTACCGTCGCCGGTACAAATCACATTGTCACAATTCAGATGTGGACTTCCTACGGAAGCAGGTTGAACCTGAAAGCCGGTGGTGTTCGACCATTTGTAGCAAGCTTGCGGGCGCCAACCATCACCAGTCCAGACAACGTGCGAATATCCCTTACGTCTTTCACCAATTCGCAAAGGACGTACTCGAAGACCGCCCCGTCGTGAGTTTACCCATGTATACCCACTGGCAGGGAAATATTTTCCGTTCGCAGCGCGAGTTACATTGGGCGGCAGCGTTTTTTCCGCTACTGGCGAGCACCCTCCAGTTGGAATATCAGACGACGTTTCGTATTCACTCGGAGCACTTTTGCCTGGCGTCGTGAGTAGCGATGGGCGGCTTGGGGAATCGCAAGGATATCCTGGCGCTTCGTGGCATCTTGATGGTCCAATCGGCGGCACCTGTGCGACGATTTCAGATACTAGGCCAGGCCCGCCAAACAAAAAAAGTACTGTGCAAAGAACCAGAAACGAACGGACAACAGCTACATTTATCGGTTTTCGATGAAAGAACGGTCTCACACTGACTGTTATCCCCTAGATAGGGTGATTGGTATCGCGGACTCTACCACAATTTAAACTTCGGTGTAATTCCTCTTGTTGGATTGCGCTGCCACAGGAGAAGTTTTCGCTATTGGCCATAATCGCCAAATGGTCACATTTGACGTGGTTTTCTCGGGTTTTTAGCATAGACTGGCGTCTGCGAAAAATTCGCATTGCTGACTTGCCTGAATTCTCATGGAAACCTGTTTTTACGCACCCCCCGGGCTCCGCCCGATCGCGGCTGAAATGATCCCCGGATCAATTCTATTTTGCCACTCACCCCACATAGTTGCTCCTGCTCAACCCATATTTCGCCATCTTTTCGTTCAGCGTCCGGCGCGGCAGGCTCAGTTCCTCCATCACCGACTGGATCGAGCCTTTGTGGCGGCGCATGGTGTTGTCAATAAGCATCCGTTCAAAGGCTTCGACGTATTCTTTCAGCGGCTTGCCGCCGGTCATCACTTCGGGCGTGGGCTCGCCACCGTCGTCCATCAGCAGGTTGGCGATGGAATAGCTACCGCGACGGTGTTGCAGGACGGCGCGTTCGGCCAGGTTGATGAGTTGTCGAATATTGCCGGGCCAGGGGGCCTGGAGCAGTTGCGCGGCGTCTTTGGCCGAGACTTCGGGGCCGTTACATCCGTATTCTTCAGCGAAGGTTTCGACATAGCGGTTGAACAGGTTCAGGATGTCCTCGCCACGGGCGCGCAGAGGTGGCGGGGTGATTTGCATGGCGGCGAGACGGAAATACAGGTCCTGGCGGATCGAGTCTTCCAACGGAGAGTTCGGATCTGGCTCGTTGGAAATGGCGATAATGCGCAGGGGCGAAGTGTCGCCGCCACGATCGTAATCGGTCAACGAGCCGATCAGACGGGCCTGAACCGGGGCCGGCAGGCTTTCGATATCTTCGAGGCACAGTGTGCCCCCCAATGAGCCTTCGATTGCGGGGGTGCCGTCTGCCATCGGGCCAAACAGTCGCCGTGCAAGTTCGTCTTCGGTGAATGCGGCGCAATTGACGGAGATGAACTTCTTGCCCTGACGCGGGCCGCAGGCGTGCAGCGCATGGGCGATCAGGCTTTTGCCGGTGCCGGTTTCTCCGGCAATCAGGATATGGCCGTCGGCTTGGGCCAGATCGAGGATGTCTTCGCGTAGGCGTTCCATGATCGGGCTGGAGCCCATCAGCTTGCGCAGCAGCACGGTGCCGTCAGACAGTTCACGACGCAAAGTACGGTTGTCGAGCGTCAGGCGCCGGGTTTGCACCGCGCGTTTGGCCAGTTCCGCCATGCGTTCGGGATCAAACGGTTTTTCGAGGAAATCATAGGCTCCGATACGCATCGCCTCGACCGCCATGGACACATCGCCGTGACCAGTGATCATGATGACCGGCAATTGATTGTCGATGCTTTGCAACCGCTTTAACAGGCCGATGCCATCAATGCCCGGCATTTTGATGTCAGAGATCAGGATGCCGGGATAATCGGCCTCAACTTCTTTTAAGGCATCCTCGGCGCTGGAGTAGGTTTTGGTGCGGTATCCTGACAATGTCAGCCACTGCGATATGCTTTCGCGCATATCCTGTTCGTCGTCCACGATTGCGATTGTCATCTGCTCGGGCATATTTTTACTCCGCCGCTTTTACCTGCATCTTATCGGTGCTTGGCAGCTGGAATTCAAACACTGCGCCGCTGGGATTGGCGTTTCTGGCAAGAAGCCGCCCACCGAGGTCTTTGGCGATGCCTGACGAAATTGCCAACCCCAATCCAACCCCGTCGCCGGGTTTTTTTGTGGTGAAAAACGGCTCGAACATTTCGTCTAGATTTTCGATGCCGGTGCCGTTGTCACGCACCGTCAACTTGGCCATGTCACCGCTGACCAGCAGGATGTCCATTTGCCGGTCCTCCTGCAGTTTCATCGCGTCAAGCGCATTGCGCAGCAGATTGACGATCACCTGTTCCAACCGGACCCGGTCGCCCATGACCATCACCGGCTCGGATGGCAGGTTCACCGCGATCTCCACCTTCATCTGGCTGAGCTGCGGTGCCATCATCGACATCGAAGCGCTGACCGCGTCGCGCATATCGACCGGTACCAGATCTTCACCGCCTTTGCGGGCGTAGGATTTCAATTGGCGGGTGATTGCCCCCATACGACCAATCAGATCGTCGATGCGATGAAAGGAACTGAGCGCTTCGTCAGGGCGATGGCGTTGCAGCAGCAGTTTGGCCCCTGCCAGATAGGTGCGCATCGCCGCCAGCGGCTGGTTCAATTCGTGGCTGACAGCCGCGGACATTTCGCCAAGGGCAGCGAGCTTCGAGCTTTGGGCAAGGCTTTGTTCCGCCACCTCAAGGTCTTTTTCAACCCGTTCGCGTTCGGCGATTTCAGAGGACAGGCGCAAATTCAGGGCGCGAAGCTGCACGGACTCGGCTTTGAACAGGAAGGATTGGCGGATAGCACGGCGAGACAGGATATAGAAGCCGAGTGCTGTCAGAATGGCCAGTGCCATAAGTTCCAGCGCCAAAACCCCGTTGACGCGGGCGCGAACGCCTTCAAAGGAGGCCAGATAGCTGAGGCGCCATCCTTGAAACGGCACTTTGGATTCCTGACGGAATAGGGGCTCACCTTTGATATAGGCATCCACCACCGATTGGGACCACTCGCCGGTCGCCCGCCAGGCCCTTTCCACCGGTGACAGGGAAGGTTGGCTGGTCAGCGCTTCTTCGATGGTCAGATGACGGAACTGGCGCTCGGTGGACAGGATAATTGTGCCTGTGGAGTTGGTCACGAAAATGGTGCTGTCACGCCCGGACCAGGTATCAAACAAATTGTCGAGATCGACCTCGACGACGATCACACCGATGGTGTTTTTCTGGGACAGCATTTTGCGTGAATAGAAAAATCCGATCGGACCCTGTTCCAATCCGGCGGTGGTGAAAACGGTATCATTCGAGCGCAGCGCCTCGATGAAATAACCATTTTCGCGCATGACCGCACCCAGTTCGCGGCGGTCGCTAGCGGCGACAGTGCGGCCTGTTTCATCCAACAGTGCAATGGATTTGGCGCCGATCTCGTCCTGATAGGATATCAGACGTTGTGAGGAACCGGTAAAATCGCGCGAATTGAGGGCTGAGATCAGCGTGGTATCGCGCGACAGCAGCAGCGGAACAACTGAGTTGCGCTGCAATTCACTGACCAGTCTGCCGGTATACAGCGCCACTTGCGCTTCGGCTTTGCTACGGGTGTTTTGGCTGAACCGATCGGTGAAATAGAGGTTGGACAACCAGATCAGCAGACCGACCGCGGAGAAGAGGAGCACAATCCCAAGCCGGAGCACTGTCTGGGTCCAGGTGCGTTCAGGTTCTATGTCGAGCGGCGTGGCCATGGCGTGAACTTAGAGCGCCCGTGGCTTTTGCTCAAGCTTTTCAGCCTCTGGGTTCAGGCTGAAACCAGCGCATGGGCGATGCCTTTGAACAACGCAGCGCCGTCAGTTCCGCCAAGTTCAGCGTCGTTCAAGCGTTCCGGATGCGGCATCATGCCAAGCACTCGGTTGTTGAGCGACAGGATGCCGGCGATATCGTCAATCGATCCATTCGGGTTGTCGGTATAGGTAAATGCCACCCGGTTGTCGCCGTGTAGCCGCTTGAGGGTTTCACCGTCGGCTGTGTAACTGCCATCGTGATGGGCAATCGGCACTCGGATCAGATCGCCGGTGCGATAAGCCGACGTGAACGCGCTGGCAGTGGATTCGACTTTGAGTTCAATTTCGCGGCAGACAAATTTCAGCCCGGCGTTGCGCATCAGCACGCCCGGAAGCAGGCCGGTTTCCGTCAGAACCTGAAACCCGTTGCAGACGCCAAGCACATAGCCGCCTTTGTTGGCGAAATCGACAACGGCCTGCATGATCGGCGAGCGGGCAGCAATGGCGCCGCAACGCAGGTAATCGCCGAAGGAAAACCCGCCGGGAATGCCGATCACATCGAGACCGTCGGGCAGGCTGCTTTCTTTGTGCCAGATTAATTCTGCCGGTTTGCGATTGCCGGCGTATTTGCCAAATCCCACGGCCATGTCGCGGTCACAGTTGGAGCCGGGAAACTGGATCACGGCGGCGCGCATCAGAGGATTTCGACCGAATAGTTTTCGATCACCGTATTGGCGAGAAGCTTTTTGCACATCCGGGTCACGGCTGCGTTGGCTTTTTCCGGGTCGGTCTCGGCCAGATCAAGCTCGATCACTTTGCCCTGACGCACGCTGCTGACCCCGTCAAATCCCAGGGTTCCCAGCGAATGCCGCACCGCCTCGCCTTGAGGATCGAGCACGCCCGATTTGAGAGTGATATGAACGCGGGCTTTCATCTGGTGTCTCCTGCAGTGCGTTGTTGCGGGCGGTTTAGCGGCAAAGACGAAACTCGGCAAGGCCTGCGCGCGCGGTGAATTCGTGCCTGGTGGAAACGGGGGTTAGTGGCTGGCTGATAGTATTGAAGAGCCGACTTGGAAGGGCGTCTATTCATTATATGAGCATGCTGCGCAATGCATTGCATTTTCAGCGGACTATCCGGAGTTCCATCGCTTCAAGCCAACAAGGAGCAAGTAAAGTTTGTGGGCAGAAACAGCGTATGGCTCTTTTGTGTTGACCCGCCGTCTGTCACCCGCAATAGTTGCAGACATCCAATTTGTAGGAGGTAGCAATATGTCTGGATCTACAGGAGGAAGCGGTGGCGGAGGCAGCGGTGGCGGAGGTGGCAACGCCCCTCCCTGGTCTACTGGATCCTGGATTAAGAATTCATTGTTTTTGTTTGTTTTTGTTGGAATGATGTTTTCGATCCTTCGTCTGGCCTATTCCGGCTTTCAGAATGAAGGGATTATACGTGGTGTGTTGACGACAACCGCGTCCACCCATCGTAATATTTCGGCGCGGGCCATGGCGTCCAACAGCACTGACGAAATGGCTCAGCTGCTGCAATTCGCCCAAGGGTTGTTAAACGATACAATGCGGCTGGATCAGGCCATGCAAACCAACGGCGGCCTGATGCAGGCGTTACAAACAATGCTGGAACAATTGATCCGCGCATTTCGCGGCTGAATAAGGAATTGGAATATGGCAGATGATAGTGAAAAACTTGCAAAACAGAAAGAAGAGTTGGCTGCGATCCTGAAGAAAGTCGAAAGCAATCTGGGCAATGTGAAGTCGAAACTTGGTGTGGCCGAAAAGGCTTACAAGAGCATTGAGGCGTTAGCCAAGAAGATTCCCGAACCGAAATCACCTTTGGCAGGGGCAGCATCCAGCTACAAAAAACTTGAAAAGGATGCGAAAGGGCTGTTTGCCACCGACAAGAAGATCGTCAAAAATCTGCAAACCCTGGAACAGCTGCGCGCGCATAAGACGCTGTCGAAATCCACAGCTACCGCGGTGAGCAATCAGCTTAAAACGCTGAAGGACGATGCCAAGGGCGACAAGGAGAAGCAAAAGAGCCTCAAGAAAGTCGAGGCCACGCTGGCGTCTTTGTCTGCAACCATCACCAAAACCCTGGAAAGTGATTCGGCCAAAGCCAAGAAAGCCGGCGCGCTGAAATCCAAGGTGGAGAAGGTAAGCAAAGGATTGGGTGCGGTGCGGCAAGTCGCCGCGAAAATCAGCGACAAAAAATCCTGACCAATACCGCCGGGTTTTACGGGGTTCATTGCCTAGCTTCGAAATGGGCTGTGGCTTGGGCTGTGAGATGTCCCAGTAAGAGTGTTTGTAAAATGCGCGACATGTCCGGAACAGGGTCATGAAAATCAGGGCCGCCGAGGCTGGCGATGCTGAGGACTTGCAGAGATTTGATGCAGCATTGTTTGAAATTGAGGCAGCCAAGTACGAGCCGACTCTCTATGTTGATTATCCCTTTCTGGACGAAGCGCGGCGCTACTATACCGAGGCCTGCGCACATGCGAACGGGCTTTATGGATGTGTGGCCGAACTAAGCGGAGAGGTCGTGGGGTTTGCAATCATGCGGCACGTCTCTCCTTCAGCTGGGCAGAACCGGCTAAATGTGGTGCCGTTCTACATTGATCGTTTGTTTGTTGCGCAGGCGCAGCGGGGCAAAGGGACCGGACGGGCCCTGGTGGCTTTTTTGCGGGCTGCGGCGGTGGAACGGGGGGCGACCCATGTCATTGTCACCGCACTGGCCGGTAATGCCGACGCCCTGCGGTTTTACCGCAATATGGGCTTTCACGACTACGACGTGACGCTGGAGCTGCCCGTGTAAAGCGGACTTGACGAGAAAATTGAGTGCAGGGACTGGCGGAGTTTATCTGGCCGGGCGCGTCAATTCACCAGTTTCGGCCCAGCCGTCGGCTGATTTTTCGGCATGACACCCAACCGTGTCGCCACTTCGGTATAGGCATCGGCCAAGTTGCCGAGATCGCGGCGAAACACGTCTTTATCGAGTTTTTCACCAGATTCAATGTCCCACAGGCGGCAGGAGTCCGGGCTTATTTCGTCTGCAATTATAAGGCGTTGGAAGTCGCCGTCGAACTGACGTCCGATCTCGATCTTGAAATCCACCAATTTGATGCCGACGCCATACATCAGGCCGGACAAATAGTCATTCACGCGCAAGGCAAGCGCCACCATATCGTCTAGATCCTGCTGGCTGGCCCAGTTGAAGGCCAGAATGTGCTCTTCGGTCACCAGCGGGTCACCCAGAGCGTCGTCTTTGTAGCAGAGTTCCACTATCGGGCGCGGCAACTGGGTGCCTTCTTCGATGCCGAGCATTTTCGACAGCGATCCGGCGGCGACATTACGCACGATCACTTCCAACGGGATGATTTCGACCTGATGCACCAGCTGTTCGCGCATGTTCAGACGCTTGATAAAATGCGTCGGTATGCCGAGCGTGGCCAGACCCACCATGAAGTGTTCGGACAGGCGGTTGTTCAACACACCCTTGCCTTCGATCACTTCCTTTTTGAGCGCATTAAAGGCAGTGGCATCGTCTTTGAAATACTGCACCAGAGTGCCCGGTTCCGGACCTTCGTATAGTATTTTAGCTTTGCCTTCGTAGATTTTCTTGCGACGCGCCATTGCGGTCTCCACTCGCCGGGACAGGGCCATAAAAATACCCTGCAAATTTGCGCTCTCTATAGGCAATCCCCACGAGTGCAGCAAGTAAATAGACCGGATGTCTTGAGGTCCGCGCAAAATCATCCCATATTCGGTGTAACGACATTTCAGGGAGACAGCACATATGACAACTTTTGACGAGCGGGAAATGGCGTTCGAAAACAAATACGCACATGACGAAGAAGTTCAATTCAAAATCGCAGCACGATCTAACAAGTTGCTGGGCCTGTGGGCCGCTGGCCTGTTGGGTAAAACCGGTGAAGATGCCGATGCTTACGCCGTGGAGGTTGTAAAATCGGATTTTGAAGAAGCCGGTCGGGAAGATGTTTACCGTAAAGTTTCGGTTGATCTGGGGACCGCATCCACGGACTCGGAAATTCGCCAGAAAATGGCAAGCAGCCTGGTCGAGGCCAAAAAACAGATCATGAACGAATTTTAAAACCGGCTGCCAGAACGTAAAAAGCCCCGGATTTCTCCGGGGCCTTCCACTCAAATTTTTAGATACTGAAAAACAAGCGCTCTATGAACAAATAGTCGGCGTAAGTAGCACAACACGCAGGCCACCGGACCATTATTGTCCCCAGAAACGAGTTACCCCCCCCACTGCTACACCGACTGTAAATAAACTTGATAGAAATACATGCGTTCAGGTTAATCCAATGGACTGCCAATAGAGTGACGTATGTCACTGTTTTCCATTTTCGGTTAACCTTTGGTTTACAATTTTTGCGGGAAATGGGTTTTGGATGACCCTGCAACGGTCTTGGCCAATTTTGAGTGCAAGATGACGATCTAAACCATTGATGTCTCTGAGCTATGCGATTCTCTTGAGGACGGCCAAGCCGAATATCGCTCAATCAGCAACAATCGAGGCGATTGATCGAATTTAAGCGCTATAGTTGCAGATTGCATCAAGCGGCCCACGCTGTGAGGCGGCGTGGCTATTGTCGGCTGGCTCTGGTGTTTTCAAATGAGCATGCGCGTTTATTCACCGAACACCCGCCGAAAAATCGTATCGACATGTTTGGTGTGATAGGCGAGGTCAAATTTTTCTTCGATTTGTTCTGCGCTGAGGGCAGCCAGAACTTCGGCATCGCCCAGCAACTCTGTTTTGAAATCTTTGCCTTCTTCCCAGACTTTCATCGCGTTGCGCTGGACCAGCTTGTAGCTGTGTTCGCGGCTTACGCCAGCCTGGGTCAGAGCCAAAAGCACCCGTTGGCTCATTACCAGCCCGCGGAATTTATTCATATTTTCCAGCATGTTGTCCGGGTAAATTAACAGCTTATCAACCACCGCCGTCAGACGGGACAAAGCGAAGTCGAGCGTGATCGTTGTATCCGGTCCGATGTTGCGTTCCACAGAGGAATGCGAGATATCGCGCTCGTGCCAGAGGGCGACATTTTCCATTGCCGGAACCACAGACATGCGTACCAGACGGGCCAGTCCCGTCAGGTTTTCGGTCAAAACAGGGTTGCGTTTGTGCGGCATCGCCGAAGAGCCTTTTTGGCCTTCGGAGAAGAATTCTTCGGCCTCCAAAACCTCTGTCCGTTGCATGTGGCGGATTTCGGTGGAAATGTTTTCGATGCTGCTGGCGACAACTCCAAGCGCTGCGAAAAACGCCGCGTGGCGGTCGCGGGGGATCACCTGGGTGCTGATGGGTTCCGGTTCGAGACCGAGTTTGGCACAGACATGCACTTCTACCGCCGGGTCGATATTGGCGAAGGTGCCGACAGCGCCGGAAATGGCTCCGGTGGCAATTTCTGTGCGGGCGATTTTCAAACGAGCCAGGTTGCGGTCCATTTCGGCGTAGAAACGCGCGAATGTCAGCCCCATCGTGGTCGGTTCGGCATGGATGCCGTGCGAACGGCCGATACGAACCGTGTCTTTATGCTCCAGTGCCCGACGTTTCAGAGCGGCGAGCAGGCTGTTCATGTCTTCGATCAGGATATCTGCAGATTTGACAAGTTGAACGTTGAAACAGGTGTCGAGCACGTCCGAGCTTGTCATGCCCTGATGCACAAAGCGGGCTTCGTCATTGCCGATGATTTCCGCCAGATGGGTGAGGAAAGCAATGACGTCGTGTTTGGTGACCGCCTCAATTTCGTCGATCCGGCGAACGTCAAGTTCCACATCTTTGGCTTGCCACACCGCGTCGGCATTTTCGCGCGGAATTACACCCAGATCAGCCTGGGCATCGCAGGCGTGGGCTTCAATTTCGTACCAGATGCGGAATTTGGTTTCGGGCGACCAGATTTTCACCATTTCAGGGCGGGAATAACGCGGGATCATACTGACGGCCTTTTGATTTGAGCGGGTATTGGGGGCGTCTTAGACTGAAGATGGCAAAGAGACAATGTCAGAGCGCTTTGTGCGATTTCTGAATCACAGAAATTGCGCAAAACGCAGCCAGTCAAGGGACTGCAAACTGCACAATGCATTTATTCCGATTCAGATTAAACGCAAAGTGCTTACAGGGGTGTCGCATGAAGTTTTTAACCGTGGTGCTGGTAATAGCGACCTTTCCCGCCCATGCGCAGGACTGGCAAAAACTGAACGGGCCGCAGATTGAAGCGGCGTTGGATGATCGGCGGGTGCAGTATCAATCTGGTTGGCAGGAGTTTTATGAGTCTGGCAAGACGCTTTACAATGCCGGACGCGACAGTTGGGGATACTGGCGTGTTCAGGGGGATCAATATTGCTCGCAATGGCCGCCGAACGCGGGGTGGGATTGCTATAATTTTTACCGCAGCAAGGACGGGTTGCAGGTGCGGTTCGAGTCAGGTCAGGGGCATCTGACAGATGCGGTGTACGGTGAATTGAAGTAATTGTCGTTTGCTGTCAGACCCTAGAGCTTTTCGGGCCGGATTTGAGTCACAAATCTGGTACGAAAGGCAGCGTCGCATAATACTGGGAGCGGCGTCTCCCATTCAATTTGTACCAAATTGAACGCGAAACGCTTTATTCAGCTGCGATCTTGATAACCGGCTCCATCTTGTCGAGCCATTCCTGGGCAAGATGGCATTTGATCTGCTGGGTGCCGTTCAGGTTGCGCATCGGTGGCACTTCTTTGTCGCACAGGCCGTCCGGCACGTTGACCTTGTGGTTACATCTGGTCTGGAACGGGCAGCCGCTGGGCGGGTTCATTGCCGATGGAATGTCGCCTTCCAGCACGATGCGTTTTTTCACGATGCTGGTGTCAGCAATTGGAACCGCAGACAACAGCGCTTCGGTATAGGGATGGTAGGGCGGCGAGAAAACTTCTTCCGTGGTACCCATTTCCACCACATGGCCGAGGTACATCACCAAAACCCGGTCCGACAGATAACGCACGATGGAAAGGTCATGGCTGATGAACAACAGCGTGGTTTTGTTTTCGCGCTGGATTTCCATCAGCAAGTCAGTCACAGCGGCCTGAACCGAGACGTCGAGCGCCGAGACCGGCTCATCGGCCACGACAACCTGCGCCGAACCGGCGAAGGCGCGGGCGATGCCAACGCGCTGTTTTTGCCCGCCGGACAACTGGCGCGGCATACGTTGGGCAAATTGGCGCGGCAATTTCACCAGATCGAGCAGTTCCAGCATGCGTTGTTCACGCTCCGCAACCGAGGCCCCGACACCAAAAATTTCCAGTGCGCGCACGATCTGACTGCCCACCGTCATCGAAGGGTTCAGCGTATCAAACGGGTTTTGAAACACCATTTGGATTGACGACACGGTTTTGGTGTCGCGCTCTTCGATCGGCACATGTTCAATGCCGCTCTGATTCAATGACACGGCGCCTTCGGTGGCGGTTTCAAGGCCCAGTAGCACCTTGGCCAATGTTGACTTGCCACAACCACTTTCGCCGACAATCGCAAGAGTTTCAGATTCCCGTGCGACGAAACTGATGGTTTCATTGGCTTTGACCACGCGTTTTTCCGCGCCGCCGAAAATGGCGTTGGCCGCAACCTCATAATATTTTTTCAGAGAATCGACTTTGAGCACCACTTCACCCGGCTCGACCTTTTCGGTGTGGACGCCGGCGACAATTGGCGCGTCCCAGTCAACTTCGCGGAATTTCACACAGCGCGAATCGTGGCGCTCATGACCCTCGATTGCGTCCATCTTGATATCGCCCACATTACAGCGGCCTTCTTCAAAATAGTCGCAGCGCGGGCCAAAGTTACATCCCGGTGGCCGTTCGTGCGGCAAGGGGAAGTTGCCCGGAATGGCCACCAACGGGCGGGAGTTCTTGTCGGCACCGGGCAGTGGGATCGAACGGAACAGCGCCTGGGTATAGGGGTGGCGCATTTTGTCGAACACGTCTTTGATCGAACCGGTTTCTACCGCTTCGCCGGAATACATCACACAGAGCCGGTCACAGGTATCCAGAACCAGGCCCAGATTGTGTGAAATGAACAGCATTGACGTACCGTATTTTTCACCAAGATCTTTGACCAAATCGACGATGCCGGCTTCAACCGTCACATCGAGCGCCGTGGTCGGTTCGTCGAGGATCAGCAAGGAGGGTTTGGACATCAATGCCATGGCAATCACGATGCGCTGCTGCTGGCCGCCAGAAAGCTGGTGCGGGAAGCTTTCCAGCATGCGTTCCGGGTCCGGCAAGCGCACCGCTTCGACCACCTCAATGGCCATTTTACGGGCTTCTTCCAAAGACGTCCCTTCGTGGATCATCGGCACTTCCATCAGCTGTTTGCCGATTTTCATCGCCGGATTGAGCGAGGCCATCGGTTCCTGATAGATCATTGCGATTTCCGACCCGCGCAGATCGCGCAGCTCTTCTTCGGACATCGCGTTCAGATCTCTGCCTTTAAATTTGATCGAGCCGCCGACAATTTCGCCGTTCACGCCAAGATCTTGCATGACGCCGAGCGCCACTGTGGATTTGCCGCAGCCGGATTCACCCACCAGCCCCATTGCTTCGCCGGGCAGGACGGTGGTGGAAAAATCCATCACCGCTGGAATTTCGCCTGCGCGGGTGAAAAAGGAAATCGACAGGTTTTCGATTTCAAGGACAGGGCCGTCATAATCCCATTTTGCCATGATCTCTCTCCCTAGTCCCTAAGTGATTGTTCGCGCAGGCCGTCGGCCAGCAGGTTCAGCCCCAGCACAAGACTCATCAACGCCAGCGCCGGTGGCAGGGCAGGGTGGGCATAGATCGTCAGCAGTTTGCGTCCCGCATTGATCGTAGTCCCCCAGTCAGGGCTCTCGGATTCAAGGCCCAGCCCAAAGAACCCCAGGGTCCCCAACAGGATTGTGGTGTACCCGATGCGCAGACAGAAATCGACGATCAGCGGTCCCCGTGCGTTGGGCAGGATTTCCCAGAGCATGATGTACCACGGACCCTCGCCACGGGTTTGCGCCGCAGCCACATAGTCGCGGGTTTTGATGTCGAGCGTGATACCGCGCACGATCCTGTAGACCGTGGGCGAGTTCACGAATACCACCGCTACAAACACAATCAACACGCCGCTGTCGGGATTGAGACTGACTAATGGTATGTAGTTGTCGGAGGTCAGTTTCATCCACTCACCGATTTCGTTACCTTGGTTTAGGTAACCGCCCAGGCTGGTGTAGACCCAGATGGCTGGATCAAACCGCCAGATGGTGCCCAAATATAGCAACAGCAGCAGGAAGGTGATGGGAATGACAATTCGAATCATGACTTTTTGCCGTGTTCGATAGCGCGAATACAACAAGACCCAGATAAAGATCAGTGGAAACAGGAACAACACACCAGCCATGTATTTTGGCAGGCCGGTTTTTACGATTTCCGGGGTCACCAGCAGGTAGAACAGCAGGATCACCGGGAAAGCCAGGATCAGGTTGGCGAGGAACGACAGAGCAGTATCCGCGCGACCGCCGTAATATCCGGCAGGCAGGCCAAGTGTGATCCCCATCATGAAGGCAAATACCGTTGCCAGTGGTGCAATCAGCAGAACTATCTGGCTACCGGCTATCACCCGGCTGAAGACATCACGGGCCAGATTGTCACCGCCAAGCAGATACCATTGGTAGTCGCCTTCTTCTGCGCCGCTGAGTGGTGTGCCCGGCACCTTGTTTTTCATGCCTGAGACCTGTGACAGCGGATCATGGGTCATGACCATATCACCCAGAATTGCGGTCAAAACCCAAAACAACACCAGCGCAAAGCCGACCATGCCAATCGGGCTGTCAAACAGTTTTCCATAAAGTCCGGTGCGTTGTTTGGTGGAAATTGATACGGCAAAGATAAGCACTATGCCAATCCAAACCGGGATCAGCTGGGTCAGTATCCCCCCGATGATCTGTAGGGAGCTTAATGGTTCCATGATTCTCTCCCTATCTTAAGATACGCGGATGCGTGGATTGAGGTAAACGTAGCCGATATCCGATATCAGCTGCGTGACAAGAACGACGATCACTGCGATGACTGAAACGCCCAAAAGCAATTCGATATCATTGTTTTGTGCGGCCTGGACCAGCGCCCAGCCGAACCCTTTATAGTTGAACAGGGTCTCGACGATGACCACACCGGTCAGCAACCAGGGAATTTGCAGGATGATAACTGTGAATGGCGCAATCAGTGCGTTTCTGAGTGCGTGTTTAAGTACCACATTTCTAAAGCTGACGCCTTTCAGGCGGGCAGTCCGGATATATTGCGCGGTCATGACTTCGGCCATCGAGGCCCGGGTCATGCGGGCGATATAGCCCATTCCGTAAAGCGCCAGAGCCAACACAGGCAGCGTGAAATTGGCAAAGGTAATGTTATCCATTGCCGAAGTTGCGGTACCCTTGAACAGGGTCCTCCCATCGATCCAACCCCATTCCGCCAAAATCGGCGATATCCCGATATTTGATGAGGCCAGAAGCACAATAAAAATTACCCCGGACACATATTCAGGTGTCGCCGTGGTGGCGATTGAAAATGTGGATAGACTTCGGTCCAAACGGGTGCCTTCTCGCATCCCAGCCATCACGCCTACAATCAAAGCCATTGGAACCATGACAAGCAGAACGGCCCCCATCAGCCAACCGGTCAACCCCAGCCGCTTGAGCACTATGTCCCATACTTCTTCTTTGAAAACTGTTGAATATCCCCAGTTCGCCTGCAAAACACCGCAAAAACTTGGAGTTTCTTCGGTTGGAATTGTCGCCCGGGCACAGCGACTGAACAGTTTGCCTTCCTCGGTCATATGTTGATGGCTCGGCATCACCCCAAGCCATTCGCCGTATTTCACGAAAACGTTTTGCTGATAGCCCCGAACATCCAGCCAACTGGCGACTTCGGCATCCAACATCCGCATATTGCCCTGAGTCTTGGCGAGTTTTTCAAGGTTCGGATAAAGGTTGGTGAGAAAAAACACGATGAAGGTCAGGCAAAGGGCGGTGACGATCATCACTCCAACCCTGCGAAGAATGAACGAGCCCATGTTGTCCCCTGTTGCTTTGCTTTTGTCAGCGGGCCGTTATTTTGTCGTTTGGCCCGTCTTTTGAGTGGCCTCCCCGATGACGGAGAGGCCATTTTTGCAAATCGGGCGGCTTAGGCCGAGTAGCCCCATTTGTAGATCTGAGGCAGGTATGCGATGTGCATATCCGCACCAACAATCCCCGGTTTGTGGTGACGCTGGATTGAACGCCAGTATGGTTGGATCGTGACACCTTCTTCAACCATGATGGCTTGCAGTTTGCCCATCACTTCGCGGCGCTTGTCCACATCAGCAATCGAGTTTGCTTCGGAGAGCAGCGTGTCAAACTCCTCGTTGGCAAATCCGGCTTCGTTCCAGGCTTCGCCGGATTTATAGGCCAGACCCAGAATCTGTGTTCCCAGCGGCCGGTGATTCCAGTTGGTTGAACTGAACGGGTATTTCGCCCAGTCGTTCCAGAATGTGGACCCCGGCAGGATGGTCCGCTTGACCTTGATACCAGCGTCGCGCAACTGCGCCGCAACCGCATCGGTGGTGTCTTTGCGGTAACCGCCGTCAATCGAGATCAGGTCGTGCTCAAAGTCTGCCATGCCAGCTTCTTCCATCAGCGCCTTGGCACCTGCCGGATCAAGCGGCCCACGGCCAACGGCCGGATCGTACTCGGGGTGTACCGGGCCAACGTGTTGGTTGTCCGCGGTAATACCCAGACCGGAATAGCCAAGCTCCAAACAGACGTTATTGTCTACAGCCATTGCGATGGCCTGGCGCACACGCTTGTCTGCGTAAGGTTTCGCACCATCCACTTCGGCAATCTGATTTGGACGGATCACGATGGTCGCACCCGAAACCACTTCGGACTTGGTAAGGCCGATGGCATCATAGATTTCGATGAACTCACCTTCGGATTCCCAGTTCATGTCAATTTCGTCGGCTTCAGCCGCAGCCACGTGCGCCGCTGGCTCAGTGCCGTAGTCGATGAACTCGATGCGGTCCAGATAGCACCCGCCTTCTTCAAAAGCCGTGTTGCCCCACCAGTCGTGGTCTGCGTTTTTCACCAGTACGGCCTTGACGCCAACTTCGAGCGATTCTGGCAAATAAGCACCAGTGCCAACCGGGTTGGCCATCATGTCATCCGGATTGTGCGACGAGTGCACAATAGCAGCCGGATAGTCGGCCATGCCCGGAATGATGGTGATGTCCGGTGCACTTGTGACCAGTTTCACAGTGTGGCTGTCAACAACCGTGATCGCGCCTTCACGTGCCACGTTTGTGTCAGGATCAATCAATGAACCCATACGGGCGGCCATCGAATTGCCCTCGACAGTTTTTTCACACCAGCCAGCAATGTTGCGGGCAACGTCATCGGCAGTGAAGTCTTCGCCGTTGTTCCACTTCACACCTTTGCGGACGTTCAGCACATATTCGGTTGCGTCATCGTTGGCTTCCCAGCTTTCGACCAGCATGCCGCGGAAAGACCCATCCGAGTTATACTCGACCAGATATTCCATCCAGCCAGCAGTAAAAGTTGCGATTTGGGTCCAGTCGAAGGTCCGCGGGTCTTTGAGTGCGCGGACTTCCATTTGCATCCGCAGCGTTCCGCCCGGAGCTGCCATCGCGGCATTGGCTTTTGGCGCAGCGGCGCCAATCAATGCATAAGCGGCAGCGGTTGATGCACCCAATGCGGTTGCACGCGACATGAACTCGCGGCGAGACATCAGCCCGGCTTTGTGCTCTTCGGCGTACATTTCCACGGCGGAATGCAGCGGTTTTTCAATTTTTGTGTGTTTGGTCATACTTTTCTCCCTGATAGACCTTAACGTGTGTTTTGATTTGATTTGGCAGTTGTCGCTTTCAAGCGGCGCCCGTGGAGTGAAATCCCGGTTTTTCGATTTTGCCTGAGTATCGTCGTGATCTTTCCCCCCGGTTTTAATATTGATACCAAATGCGACGATAGCAGAGGCATTGGTTCAGCACACCTTTTTTGTGTTCACGATGTCGGCAGCTTTACGACACCTGCTGATCAGAATGCGACAGATAGAAGTTGGATGCAAGAAATAGGTTTGCCGGCTGAGGTGATTTCAATTCGCCTGATAATAAGCGGAGTTCACAGTGGATTTCTGCGGTTGCGTTGAAAATTTAGCAAGCGGCGCACCTTGGTTACGGGCGCGTCCGGGATTGACGGAATTCCTTTGGCGTTTTGCCCAGCTTGGCGGAAAACAGACGGGTGAAATAGGCTGGCGACGAAAAACCAAGGTGATTGGAAATTTCCAGTATCTTGTGATCCGTATTCATCAACATCATCCTGGCCTCGCTGAGAACCCGTTCCTGAATGAGCCGCGACGCGGATTTTCCATTCACCTGCTGGCATACGCGCGTCAGATGAGTTGGTGTTACGCCCAACTCTTTTGCGTAGGCTGTCAGCGTTCTGGCAGACCGAAAATCTCGTTCCAAAAGATTCACGAACCCCTCCATCAAACGTTGCGAGGCGGAAATTCTCGCGGTTTTGTAATGTTTTTGTGCCATCCGCGCGACATGGACAGAGAGCAGACCGACAAGGTATTCCACCGCAATGTTGCGGCCGACGCCGGTGGTGTTGAATTCAGCAAAAACCCGATCAAAGCGGTTGGCGATCTGTTTTTGATCCATCAGATTCAGAATCGACAGAAAGACCGTCTGATTAGGCAGGGAAACATCAACAGCCGGGTCGACGGTCACAACGATGCCAAACACAGAGTTTGACAAATTCAATTGGTGCGGCACGTCGTGGGGAATAAAGATAACGGTGTTGGGTCCAAAGCTGCGGGTAACACCATTGATCATACAGCGCCCGTTGCCCTTGAAAATCCAGAAAAACTTGTGCAAACCGTTGCAGCTGTCCAAACGTAATTCGGGATGAGAACTGCGCAGGGTTCCTGCCAAAGAGCCGACAAACACCCGTTGCTCCTTGTTTTGCAGCAAAGTTGGACCTTGTGTGTCCGTCTGAATCATAACCCCCTGTGCAAGGTTTCATAGCTACACCAATATCCACGGATGTTTAAGAAAAATATTTGGCAGCGAAGTTAGTGTTCTGTATCTGGTAAACCCAGCGATTTTACAATACTGGCAGTGCCGTTTTCGGCGCTGACTTTCTGCCAGCCCTGCATGCGGTTGCGAAACCATGTCCGTTGCCGTTTGGCGTACTGCCGAGATTGCGTCCGGGCATTGGAAATTGCCGAGTCCAGCTCCAAATCCCCTTGTAAGTGGGCGACGAGTTCGCGCGCGCCGATGGCCTGAGCTGATGGCAGCAACGGGTTCCAACCGCGCTCCAATACTGCTTCGACTTCAGCCAACGCTCCCTGTTCCATCATCATGCCAAACCGCCAGTCAATGCGCTCGGCCAGCCAGTCACGGTCGCAATCCATAACCAGCCGCGTTGCGGCGGCTTTTTCGAGCAGTGGCGGTGGCGTGCGGCGATGCCAGTCAGTCAATCCGATACCTGTATTCCTGTGAACTTCCCACGCCCGTTGTACTCTGACAGGGTTTTGCGTGTCGATTTGGGACAGGGATTCAGCGTCGTGCAGTTGCAGATAATCCAGAAACGGTGTCACGCCCTGGACGCTGAGGATATGGTTGCCCTCGGCGCGAATGGCTTCAGAAGTTGGCGGGATTTCTGCAAGGCCCTCCGTTAAGGCCGAGAAATAGAGACCCGTGCCACCGACGATGATCGGACGCCGGCCTTTCTTTTTTGCATCCGCCAGACAAGGGGCCACCTCGCGCAGCCACTGACCTGTGGAATAGGCAACATCGCAATCTATGTGGCCGTACAAAAAATGCGGTGCCTGAGCTTCTTCTTCGGCACTGGGTCGCGCAGACAGAACGCGCCAGCAGCGATAAACCTGTAACGCGTCGGCATTGATGATGCAGCCGCCGGTCTGTTGCGCCAGTGCCAGCGCCAGCGCCGACTTGCCCGATGCTGTGGGACCGGCGATCAATATTGGATCTGGCTGAAGAGGCATTCGCATAAACGTTCCTTGGGCTTGACGTGGTATTGGCGTTTACCGTGTCCCGCTGGTTCAAAGTCTCATTTACAAAGGAACTTATTGTAAGTGTTGCTCCAGAGTTTAATGCCAAGTGAACAGGTTTCCACAAAACTCAACCAATAGATTTCATGCGATGGCGTTGCAAAATTTATGATCAATACCTCCAGCGGCGCATCAACATCCTGACCGTAGCTGAGCACATCCGACACAACCCTTTGCGTCTGGTTTGAATCTTCCAGTCCCTGTCCAGGTGTGGAAAAGGCATGAAAACCCAATCGGCTGTTGTCGGAACTAGAGCGCCAGGGGTTGCCCTTGCGATCACGCCCTCCCAAAAAGGCCAGAGCGCAGGCACTGGCGCAATCATGTCCGCCCTCCACCACGGTTTTAATCTTATTGGCGGTAAAATAACGCCCGAGGCGCATTCCTTCGTACAGCGAACCACCGGGACTGCTTAGGTAAATTGCAGTGTTTTTCTTGTCCGACAGACCCTGCAGAAATCTGCCTAATTTTTCGGTATCTCCCTGTTCCACATCCCCCGAAGCGAATATTGCATTCAGACTTTGTGAGTTGTTGGGGTGAACTGAAAACTCAAGCGCATCGCTGTCTTTGGAAAAAGCCAAGACGATCAAAACACAGGCGGCAATGGCAGTTAATTTCCCAAAACAAGTTAATCGCATTGCTAAACTTTCCGATTTTGACTCTGACCCAGTGCGGTGGCGGTATTGTATTTAGAATTGTTTAACGCAGCTTGGCTGAATTTGCCATTGAAACACGGTGTCTTTTCAGACAGTTTGCCGCGCAAAGCAAAATTGGAGAGTCGTGCATGTCAACCGGTGCGCAGAGCGAGACGAAACCGACCTATAAACGGGTTCTTCTGAAAATCTCCGGGGAGGCGCTTATGGGCGATCAGGGCTTTGGTCTGCACCCTCCCACAGTCGAAAAAATTGCCCAGGAAATCAAGTCGGTACATGACATGGGAGTGGAGCTATGCGTGGTTATTGGCGGTGGCAATATCTTTCGCGGCCTGCAGGGCTCGGCACAGGGTATGGAACGGACCACTGCGGATTACATGGGGATGCTTGCCACGGTCATGAACGCTCTGGCGATGCAGGGGGCGCTTGAGGCTCTCGGTATCTTTACCCGGGTCATTTCAGCGATCCCGATGGATCAGGTCTGCGAACCCTATATCCGTCGTCGCGCTGTGCGCCACCTGGAAAAAAAGCGGGTCTGCATTTTCGCTGCGGGTACTGGCAATCCCTATTTCACCACCGATACGGCGGCGACATTGAGGGCCAACGAAATGTCCTGCGAGGCGATATTCAAAGGCACGCAGGTTGATGGGATTTATGACAAAGATCCGAACATACACGCCGATGCGGTTCGGTATACCGAAGTTAGCTACAACGAAGTTTTGCAGAAAAACCTGAAAGTGATGGATGCATCGGCGATCGCTCTGGCACGGGACAACAACAAGCCAATTGTGGTGTTTTCACTTGATGAACCCGGTGGTTTCGCTGGCATTTTGCGCGGCGAAGGGACATATACCATCGTAGGCAAAGAATAGGAGGACCAGTGCGATGTCTGATGTTGAGATTAACCTGGACGACCTGGAACGGCGCATGGAAGGAAGTTTAAGCGCCATGAAAACGGAATTTGCCTCGTTACGCACCGGTCGCGCATCAGCTTCGATTCTGGAACCGATAATGGTCGACGCCTACGGCTCTCAAATGCCGCTGAACCAATGCGGCACAGTGAATGTGCCTGAACCCAGGATGATCACCGTGACAGTTTGGGACAAAACAATCGTAGGAGCTGTCGAAAAGGCGATCCGCAACTCCGGTCTGGGTATCAATCCGGTGATGGATGGTATGGTTTTGCGATTGCCGATTCCTGAGTTGAACGAAGAACGGCGGGTGGAAATGACAAAGGTGGCCGGGAGTTACGCCGAAAACGCACGTATCTCTGTACGAAACGTGCGCAAGGATGGTATGGACCAGATCAAGAAGGCAAAGACCGAACATATGAGCGAAGATGACCAACATTTCTGGTCGGACGAAATTCAGGCCCTGACAGATCAGGCGATCGCTAATATTGATCAGGCTCTTGAAGGCAAACAAGAAGAGATCATGCAGGTTTAGGCACTGCAGGATCAGAGCAGCGGGACAGCAGTATGTCGGACATTGAAAGCCCGGATAAAACGGCGCGTCATGTGGCCGTGATTATGGATGGCAACGGACGTTGGGCGACGGAACGCGGACTGGAGCGGCTGAAAGGCCATGTGCGCGGCGTTGACCGGGTGCGTGAAGTGGTTCGCGCAGCACCTGATTTTGGTATTGAATACTTGACGATATTCGCTTTTTCGACAGAGAATTGGAAGCGATCGGAGCGCGAGGTGACCGGACTGATGAATCTGTTTCGCCGCTATATCCGGGGCGAGGCTGAAACCCTGAACCGCGATAATGTTCGGGTGCGCTTTATTGGTGAACGATCCCGACTGGATGCAAAGCTGCGCAGTTTAATGGATGAACTGGAAAAACTGACTGAAAAGAATACCCGGTTGAATCTCACAGTGGCGCTGAATTACGGTGGCCGGGATGAAATTGCCCGAGCCGTCAAACGAGTGGCCAAAGCTGTGAAGCTGGGCATGTTGCAGTTGGAAGATGTAACCGAAACCACGATCTCGAATTTTCTGGACACTGCGGATTTACCAGACCCGGACTTGGTGATCCGTACATCGGGCGAATACCGCACGTCTAATTTTCTGCCCTGGCAGGCAGCTTATTCTGAATATGTGTTTACGGAAACCGCTTGGCCCGACTTCAAAGTAGCGGAACTGGTCAAAACCTTGAACGATTTTAAGGGCCGTGACCGGCGGTTTGGCGCTTCGGTGGCGCGATGAATGCCAAGGCGGATTTCTCTGATCTGACTGCACGGACACTTTCGGCGATGGCGATGTTGGCGGTTGGGTTGGGGTCGCTTTGGGTTGGTGGAGACGTCTTTGCGGTGGTCCTGATCATTGCTGCCGGACTGATGGGCTGGGAAACCAGCCGGATGCATTGCTCCAATCCACTTGTGCCACTTGTGTTTGGCTTGCTGGTTGCCGCCGCTTTGCTGTGCCTGATGTTTTTGCCGTTGATTTGGGCATTGGTGTCCGGCGCTATTGCCGTTGGAGCGGCGCTGCTCGGTCATCAAAAGAGGCCCTTGGTTGTGTTGGCCGCGGGTGCCGCAATTGTTTTGGCTTGTGCTGCGCTGCAATATTTGCGGTCGTGGTATGGGTTGGGCTGGACATTTTGGTTGATCCTTTGTGTCATAGCTACAGACATTGGTGGTTATTTTGCCGGTAAACTGATCGGCGGGCCCAAGCTTTGGGTGCGTATCAGCCCCAAGAAAACTTGGTCCGGAACGATCGGGGGCTGGATTGGCGCTGCTTTGATAGGGTTGGGAGCGTTCCAGATGGGGCTCGGCACGATTGCAATTGTGCTGACCTCAGTTTTGATTTCCGTCGCCTCGCAGGCCGGTGATCTGGTGGAAAGCGCGATGAAACGGCAGGCCGGCATCAAGGACAGCTCGCAATTGATCCCCGGTCATGGCGGCTTGCTGGACCGGTTTGACGGGTTGATGGGCGCAGGTCTTCTGTTCGCCGTTGGGCTGACACTGGGACTGGTTTGATGCGCAAGGTTTCGGTCTTTGGCTCAACCGGGTCGGTCGGGCAGAATACAATTGATTTGATTGTCCGCAAACCCGCAGACTTTCAAGTCGTGGCGCTGACAGGCGGGCGGAATATCAAGCTGCTTGCGGAACAGGCCCAGGCTTTGCGGGCGGAAATAGCGGTCACGGCGCATGATGATATGCTGAATGATTTGCAAGACGCGCTGGCGGGCAGCCAGGTTCGGGTTGCTGCAGGACGGGCGGCGCTGTTGGAAGCCGCGGAGCGACCGGCAGACTGGACAATGCTCGCGGTTGTCGGTTTTGCGGGTTTAGAAATCAGCCTGAAAGCGGCGGAACAGGGTGGTGTTTTGGCGCTGGCCAACAAGGAAAGCCTCGTGTGTGGCGGCGCGTTGTTGAAATTGGTTTGTGCCGCGCAGGGAACCACCTTGCTGCCGGTCGACAGCGAACATTCAGCGATTTTCCAGTGCATCAATGGTCATGACAACGAGGTCGAGCGGATCATTTTGACCGCTTCTGGCGGACCGTTTCTGAATGCTTCACGCGAGCATATGGCAAAGGCGACCCCTGAACAGGCGGTGGCACATCCGAATTGGGATATGGGACAGCGGATATCAATTGATAGCGCTTCATTGTTTAATAAAGCGATGGAAATGATTGAAACCTATGAGCTTTTCGACGTCACGGCGAAGCAGATCGAGGTTATTATCCACCCCCAGTCGATCATCCATTCCATCGTGGGTTTTGCCGACGGTGCGTTGATGGCCCATCTTGGCCCGCCGGACATGCGCGCGCCCATCGGATACGCCTTGAATTGGCCGCAAAGGGTTGATTTACCGGTCGAACGGCTGGATTTTGGAACTCTCGGCGCGTTGACCTTTCACCACCCTGATACCGCGCGATTTCCCGCCATTTCACTGGCAGAACAGGTGATCGCGCTTGGTGGATTGAGCGGCGCGGTGTTCAATGCAGCGAAAGAACAGGCGATGGATTTGTTTCTGGAGCGCAAGATTGGTTTTCTGGATATGGCGAAAATTGTTGAAAAAACGCTGGAAAGCCACAAGATAAGGGGCGATTCAGCGTCCGTTTCGCTGGAAGCCATCATCGACGCCGATAAGGAGGCCCGCGCTTGGGCCACGGATCATAGCAGGACCTGACATGTTTGATTTTCTATCTCATATTCCGTTGATTGGTGGCACATTGGTTGTTGTTGTGCCGTTCCTCATCGTGCTGGCCATCGTCATTTTCGTCCATGAGTACGGCCATTATATCGTCGGACGCTGGTGCGGTATCCACGCCGAAGCATTTTCAATGGGGTTCGGCCCGGTACTGACGTCGTGGTACGACAAACGCGGTACCAGATGGCAGATTTCGGTGCTGCCGCTGGGTGGATTTGTCAAGTTTCTTGGGGATGCCAACAGCGCCAGCGGCATGGCGGATCAAGCGCTGATGGACGCGCTTCCTGCCGAAGAACGGTCCAAGACCTTTCAGGGTGCCAGGCTGTGGAGACGAGCGCTGACTGTTTTTGCCGGTCCGGCCGCCAATTTTATATTGTCGGTGGTGATTTTCGCGGCTCTGACGATGAGCACCGGCGTGGCCACCAATGAACCCATAGTCGGTGAATTGCGCCAGTTTCCAGGTATTGCCAATGACCTGCGGACAGGCGATATCATCAAAGAAATCAATGGCGTGGCGATTGCCAGTCGTGACGATATCGGCGATTTTCTGGATGAGGAGGAGCCGACGCTGACAACCATTTACTTGGTGGAACGTGAAGGTGAACGGCTGACGGTTGAGGGGCCTTATCCGTGGTTGCCGATTGTGGCTGGCGTCAATCCGGTAACTCCGGCAGCGAAGGCCGGCATCAGATCGGGCGATCTGATCTTGAAAGTTGCAGATCAGGATATTGTCTCGTTTCCACAGCTGCAATCTGTGATCCGAGCCGCTGCGTTGGTTGAAGTTCCGATATTGGTACAGCGTGGCGCCGAACAATTGCAGTTGAAGATTACACCGCGGGAAATGCCTTATCAAAAAGAGGATGGTTCTTTTGGCACTAGAACGATGATCGGCATCGGCGGCACGGTGGCGTTTGGGCCGCAAATAGAAAGCGTCGGCCCGCTGACATCGCTGTATTATGGCGGGTTGAGCATTGTGCGTATCGTCGAAGGTTGGGCGCTGACCATTTATAATCTTATTTCTGGCGGTTTGGAGCTGAAAAATTTGCAAGGACCTGTGGGCATAGCTGTGGCGTCTGGCGACAGTGCATCGCAGGGCTTACCTGATTTCGTTTTTTTGGTAGGCTTTATATCGACAGCGATTGGTCTGATGAACTTGCTGCCGATTCCAGTCCTGGACGGAGGGCATCTGGTTATTTTCGGTTATGAAGCCATCTTCCGCCGTGAACCAAACGCGAAAGTTTTGCAAATTGCCATGACAGTGGGTCTGTCGATTCTTCTCTTGTTGATGGTTTTTGCGACCTATAACGACATAATGCGCCTTTGAATCCGGTTTCAGTTGGATTAAGAAAGCGCGGAAACGTTTTTTGTGTTGCTGAATCTTGAGGGGCATAATCGAGATGGTTGATACGGGCATCGCCGTGCGAATGGGGCATGGTCTCGGGAAATGCTGTGCAGTTTTAGCTCTAGCGACAGCGTTCAGCACTGTGCAGCCGGTTATGGCACCAGGATGGCTGACGGCGCAGGCTCAGACGTCTGCAGTGTTCAGCCGAATTGATGTTGCCGGCAACCAGCGGATCAACGCAGACACAATTCGCACCATAGCCGGGATTGCTCCGGGCACCCGGGTTTCGCCTGCTCAGATCAATGACGCTTTGCAAAATCTTTACGCCTCTGGCCTGTTCGAAACCGTTGATGTGCGCCCCGAGCGCGGTCGGTTGGTTATTGAAGTGGTGGAGAATCCAACGATTAACCGGGTCTCGATCGAAGGCAATCGGCGGATCAAGGACGATGTGTTGCTGCCACTGGTCGGATCGCAGCCACGGCGGGCCTATTCACCAAACCAGGCTGAGGCCGATGTCGAAGCGATCACCCTGGCTTACGCGCAGGCCGGTCGGCTGGCTGCACGGGTCACTCCCAAGATCATCAAACGGTCTGACAACCGCGTCGATTTGGTGTTTGAAGTGCAGGAAGGCCGCACCGTTGAAGTGAACCGCATCGGCTTTACCGGAAACAGGGTTTATTCTGACAGACGTTTGCGCCGGACTTTGGAAACCAAACAAGCCGGTCTGTTCCGCACGCTGGTGCGCCGCGACACCTATATTCAAGATCGGGTTGAATTCGACAAACAGAAGATTCTCGAATTCTACAACAAGCGCGGCTATATTGATGCCGAGGTTATTTCATCGGCAGCAGATTTTTCGCGTGAACGGAATTCGTTTTTACTGAATTTCAAAATTCAGGAAGGACAGCAGTATAATTTTGGCGAGATGAACATCACAAGTCTGGAACCGGATGTTAACGTTGAAGACTATGATACCGCGCTGAAAATCAACCCAGGACGCCCGTTTGATGCGCGAAAGGTAGAGACGACACTGGAACGAATGGACGTCATTGCCTATAACGCGGGCTTGCCTTTTGTGCGGGCAATACCTCGTGTGACTCGGAATGACGAAACCAGAACCATCGATATCGAATTCGAGTTGCAGCGTGGCGACCGGATTTTTGTGGAGCGGATCGACATTGAAGGCAACTCGACGACCCTTGACCGGGTTATCCGGCGGCAATTCCGAGTGGTGGAAGGCGATCCTTTTAATCCGCGCGAAATCCGCCAGGCCGCGGATCGTATCCGGGCGCTCGGTTATTTCGCAGATGTGCAGATCGAAAGCCGTCAGGGGTCCGGATCGGATCAGGCCGTCATTGATGTAAATGTCGAAGAACAATCGACAGGCTCGCTTGGATTTGGGGTGGGTTATGGCACCGACGATGGATTGAGCGGAACCATCACCCTGACCGAGAATAACTTACTGGGTCGCGGGCAATCCGTCTCTCTGTCGTTGACCACTTCGGGTGAGGACCGCAATTTTGACTTTAGTTTCACCGAGCCCGCGCTGTACGACCGCGATCTGCTGGCCGGGGTCGGAATCTTTTATCGGACCAGCAACAGTTCTTTTACCAATTACGACACAACGGCGCTTGGGATTGCGCCACGCATCGCATTTCCAATCAGCGAAAATGCGCGTTTGCAATTATCGTACAGTATTGCGCGCAACAAGGTCGACAATGTTCCGGCCACGGCATCACCGCTTCTTAACATCGAGCAGAAGTCGTTTTACACCAGCGAATTCGGAGTGAGATACACGCTTGACCGGCGCAACTCGCCAATTGATCCGACGGCGGGGTTTATCCTTTCGCTGGACAACCGGATTGCCGGTTCGAGCGGCAACCGGTCGTATTTCAAGGCTGTAGCAAATGCCAAGGCCTATCGGAGTTTCCTGAACGAAGAGTTTATCGTTTCAGCCGAAGTTGAAGGTGGATTTCTGAACAGTTTTGGCGGCAATTCAAGTATCGTCGAGCGGTTCCACATGGGTGGCAACACTCTGCGCGGATTTGAGTCTTTTGGTATCGGACCCAGGGATGTTACCGGTGGCCTCGATGACGCGCTCGGCGGCAAATACTATGCGTTGGCCCGGTTTGAGGCGAGCTTTCCAATCGGCCTGCCTGAAGAATACGGCATCCACGGCGGTATTTTCTTCGATGTGGGCAGCCTGTGGGGGCTGGATGTTACGTCGTCCGGCGGCAGTACCGTGGATGACAGTTCCAAAATCAGATCCGCCATCGGGGTTTCGATATTCTGGGATACCGTGATTGGGCCGTTGCGGTTCAATTTTGCCAAGCCGCTGGATTCTGTAGCCGGTGTAGACAAAACTCAGCGGTTCAATTTCACGATTGACACCCGGTTTTGATCGGGTGGCGTTGCTTCGCCCAGCAGTTCTGGCACTGTCGCTGATCGGAGCAATGGCTACATCGGTTGCGGCACAACAGTATCAAGTATTCGAAGACGCGCTGCCGATTGCCAGTATCAACCGCGACAGGCTATTCAACGACTCGGCCTATGGCCGCGCGCTGCTGGCTCGGATTTCGGAACGCCAAAAAGCGCTGGTTTCGGAAAATGACAGGCTTCAGGCAGAACTCGAGCAGGAAGAGCGCGAGCTGACGGAGTTGCGCAAACAAATACCCTTGCAGGAATTCGCACCGCTGGCTGCGGAGTTTGACGAAAAAGTCAAACGCATCCGGCAGGAACAGAGCGGAAAGTCAGAGCAGCTGACCGAAGACCTGGAGGCCGCCAGATTTTCATTTTTCCGCCGCACAGAGGATATCATCAAGGAATTGATGGCGGAACGCGGGATCATTTATATACTGGATGAACAGGCGGTTTTACTGAGCACCGGTGAAGGTGACATTACCGCCGCGGCGATGGAGAGGCTGGACGGGATGTTCGCGGACGGCAGCCTGCAGGTCGCTGAGCCATAACTCTCGGGTTGATCCGCACCTTGCGGGTTGGTAGGCACTGTTAATAACAGGTAACAAAAAGGCGCGCATGAATGGCAGACGGTGTTGAAACTTCGCAACTTTTGAGCGCTGACATTCAAGATATCAAACGGATGATCCCCCATCGGTATCCGTTTTTGCTGGTAGATAGGGTGCGTGATATTGATGTCGGCAAAAGTGCGGTTGGTATCAAAAACGTCACCTATAATGAGCCGCATTTTCAGGGTCATTTCCCAGCCAGCCCGATTATGCCCGGTGTGACGATCATCGAAGCGATGGCACAGACCGCCGCTGTTTTAGTGGTTAAAACGATGGATATGATGGACAACGATATGCTTGTGTATTTCCTGTCCATCGACAAATGCAAATTCCGCCAGCCGGTAACACCCGGCGATGTGCTGGAGCTGCACGTCAGCGTGATCCGTGGGCG
Organism: Amylibacter sp.; assembly: GCA_965237555.1. Lineage (GTDB taxonomy): Bacteria > Pseudomonadota > Alphaproteobacteria > Rhodobacterales > Rhodobacteraceae > Amylibacter. The sequence goes on along the minus strand of OZ250147.1, from coordinate 1,837,371 downwards.
CGGCAAGGTTTGGCGGTTCTGGGGCGAAGGCAAGGTGGAAGGTAAAACCGTCGCGGAGGCCGAGTTCAACGCCATGATGGTTCCCCCGGACGATCAGTGAGGGCTGACTTGATGTCTATTCATGAGACAGCCCAGATTCACGGCACTGCTGTGGTTGAAGCTGGTGCAACGGTTGGGCCCGGCTGCAAGATCGGTGCTCTTTCAGTTGTTGGACCCGAAGTTGTTCTAGGGCAGGGTGTGGAACTAAAATCACACGTTGTTATTGAAGGCTGGACCGAAGTTGGTGACGAAACAGTAATTTTTCCTTTTGCGTCAATCGGACATATCCCGCAGGACCTGAAATTTGGCGGCGAGCGTACTAAGCTGGAAATCGGCAAACGCAACCGGATCCGCGAACACGTTACCATGAGTCCTGGCACCGAGGGCGGCGGCGGGTTGACCCGCGTGGGAGACGACGGGCTTTATATGATGGGTGTGCATGTGGGGCACGACTGTATTGTCGGCAATTATGTTATTCTGGCCAACAATGCGTCGCTGGGCGGGCATTGTGTTATCGAAGACCATGTGGTGATCGGTGCACTGGCTGGCGTGCATCAATTCTGTCGTATCGGCCGGGGAGCTATGGTTGGCGGGTTGGCGGCAGTTGTTGCCGATGTCATTCCTTATGGAACAGTAATGGGTGAGCGTGCCGCACTGGAAGGATTGAACCTAGTTGGATTGAAACGGCGCGGGGCGGAAAGACACGATATCAACGGCTTGCGCGGTGCATTTAAACTTCTCTTTTCCGGCTCAGGAAGTTTGCGAGACCGGGCAGCGACGATGCAGTTGGAATATGCTTCCAACGCATTGGTACAGGATGTGACCGGCTTTATTCTAGAAGACAGCAGCCGCCATATTACTGTCCCCAAGGGCGATTAGCGCTGATGTCCGCTGCTCTGGCTATCGTTACCGGTGAAGGTGACCTACCTCGATTGCTGGCGGAAGATTGCAAGCGGCAAGGGCGCAGTTATGTGTTGGTGCTGTTTGCCGGCTTTTTGCCGGACTGGGCGGCAGATCATCCCAGAATTGCCGCAAAGTTCGAACAGCCAGCGGCACTGTTCAAAGCGCTGGAAGCAGCCGGGTGCCGGCATGTGGCCTTTGCGGGGTCGATGCAACGGCCCAAGCTCAACCCGCTGAAGTTTGACTGGAAATTTCTGAAACTGGCGCCAACGTTACTACCGGCACTAAAGAGCGGCGATGATGTGACCTTGCGAACGATCAACAGTATTTTTGAAGCTGAAAAGATGGAGATTGTAGCGCCGCACAGCCTGTTGGAATCGTTGTTGGCGGTCGCGGGGGTGCTGACGCGGGCACAACCGTCGAAATCGGACCGCACCGATATGCTGCGCGGCTTTGCCATCGCGCGGGCAGCAGGAGCCCAAGACGTGGGGCAGGGCGCGGTGGTGGCGCAAGGCCTGTGTCTGGGTGTTGAGAGTATTCAGGGTACAGACGCGTTGCTGGCGTTTGTGGCACAGACTGGTGGGCAGTTTCGGTCCCACGGTGACGGCGGTGGAGGCGTGCTGTGCAAAGCCCCGAAACCGGGGCAGGACTGGCGCGTAGATTTGCCAGCGATCGGGCCGCAAACAATTGAAATGGCTGCGAAAGCCGGGCTGGGAGGGGTAGCTGTACAGGCCGGTGGTGTTTTGATTCTGGGCCAAGAAGAAACTGTTGCCAAAGCCGATGCTCTTGGTTTGTTTTTGACCTGCGAAACACTTGACACGGAAATCCGATGAACCGGCCGGTGCGGGTATTCGTCATTGCAGGTGAACCGTCTGGTGACAAACTTGGCGGGGCATTGATGAAGGGGTTGGGACAATTGTCCGAAGTCGAATTTCACGGTGTTGGCGGACCTCTGATGCAGGCGCAGGGTTTGCAGAGCCTGTTTCCGATGGACGATCTTTCGGTCATGGGGTTGCTGGAAGTGCTGCCACGGGTGCCAAAACTCCTGAACCGGGTGAAACAGACAGTAGCGGCTGCGCTGGCGGCGAAACCCGACGTTCTGATCACCATCGACAGTCCGGATTTTTGCCTGCGGGTGGCTTCAAAGGTGCGAAAAATAAGGCCGGACACCAAGGTTGTGCATTACGTAGCGCCTTCGGTCTGGGCATGGCGGCCAGAGCGGGCGGAAAAAATGGCGCGGCATGTGGATCATGTGCTGGCGTTGTTGCCGTTTGAACCGCCGCTGATGCAGGCAGCAGGCATGAGCAGTGAATTTGTTGGCCATCCGTTGGTGGCGGAACCAGTTCCGAGTGAGGCTGAAATGTCGGCCTTGGTTTCGGAGTTGGGGGTGGACCCGGAAACTGAAAAATTGGTTTGCCTGTTGCCAGGGTCGCGTAAAGGCGAGATTGCACGTTTGGCCCCGATCTACGGAGCAGTGGCGCAGCGGGTGGTGGCGGAAGTGCCAAACGTGCGTTTTATCGTGCCGGTATCTTCAGCAGTTGTAAATGAAGTGCACCGCGCCACCGCACACTGGCAAGTCAAACCGGTGATGTTGGACCCAACCGGACATGCGCCGGAGCAGAGCGAGGCGCGCAAGCGCACTGCTTTTCATCTGTGCAACGCGGCGCTGGCCACATCCGGCACTGTGGCGCTGGAGCTGGCGGCGGCGGCCTGTCCGATGGTGGTGGCGTATAAGGCGAATTACCTGACCACAAGGATGGTGCGGAAAATGGCGCAGATCGACACCGCCAACCTGGTCAACATCGTCACGGACAGCCGGTTGGTTCCGGAGTTCTTATTTGAAAATTGCACTGCCGACAGGATTACACCCAAGCTGTTGGAATTGCTGACCGATCCGAAACTCAGCGCCGCGCAGATAGAGGCCTGTCATCACACCGTGGCGGCCTTAGGGCTGGGGCAGGAGGATCCCGGATTGCGGGCGGCGAAATCGGTTCTACAGTTTATTCAGTAAACCCGCCGGTTTCACCATTTGTTGCTGCAGTCAACACATCTGGAGCGATATCAAACAGATGTCGCGGCGTGCCAGCGGCAGCCCAGATCGTTTCGAAATTGCACAGATGCGGGTCGACGAAACAGCGGATCGGGTTCAGGTGGCCAATCGGGGCGACACCGCCGATTGCAAATCCGGTTTGAGCGCGAACTAATTCTGCATTTGCTTTTCCAAGCGGTTCGCCAGCTAGTTTTGAGGCTTTGTCAGGGCAAACCCGGTTTGCACCGGAGGTAAGGAACAGGATTGCCTGTTGCGAGTTCTCGCCGCGAAATATGATCGATTTGGCGATTTGATCCACCAGACACCCCAACACATCCGCCGCCTGTTGCGCGGTGTGGGTGTTGACTGGCATCTCCTGCACCGCGATCTCGAGGCCGAGTTGGTTTGCATGGCGTAGGAAGCGTCTGAGGCTTTTGCTCATCTACTGGCCCTTGATGGGGAATTGATTGAACTTGAAACATGTTTTGTAAGCAAATTACAAGTGTGCTTGACGCCTAAGAGCAACTGGAACAAGCTGCGATATGGCTCTGAAACATATGCTTAAAACCGCGCCATTTGTTTACGAGCAGGCGTTTGCAGATGAAGCGGTCGCGCTGTTTGAATTGTCTGCCGGCAAGGTGCATGATCTGGTGGCCGGGATGGCCGGGTCCAGCCCGTATTTGCGCGGGCTTCTGCATCGGGAGTCGGCGTGGTTTGGCACGGTGCTTGATGCCGAACCGGACACAAGCTTTTCAGCAATTATGGCTGATGTGACCGCGGAAGTGCCGGAGGAATTGGCGATTGAATTGCGTCAGGCTAAGAGTCGCGTTGCGTTGTTGCTGGCGGCTTGTGATCTGGGTGGGGTTTGTCAACTGGAGGAGGTCACACAACGGCTGACCGAATTTGCCGACTTCGCCACTCACGCTGCGTTGCAATCGCAAATCCGCCGGGAATTCACCAAAGGCAAATTACCCGGCGTGACGGAATCCGACATCGCTGACTGCGCCGGAATTGCGGTGTTGGCCATGGGCAAGATGGGGGCGTTTGAACTCAACTATTCGTCTGACATCGATCTGATCCTGTTGTTTGACGAAACCCGTCACGACCCTGAAAATTACTATGATGTGCGGGCCGGTTTCCTTCGCGCGACACGCAATATGTCCAAGTTGTTGTCTGACATAACGGCGGATGGTTATGTGTTTCGTACCGACTTGCGATTGCGGCCGAATCCTTCGGTCACGCCGATCTGCGTGCCCATGGACGCCGCGGAGCGGTATTACGAAAGCGAAGGGCGGACTTGGGAGCGGGCGGCATTCATCAAGGCGCGAGCTTGCGCCGGAGATATCGCAGGCGGAGAGCGGTTTTTGCAGCGGATCAAACCGTTTGTCTGGCGCAAACACCTGGATTTTGTGGCGATTCAGGACGCCCATGATATGCGGCTGCGAATTCGAGAGCACAAGGGTCTGGGCGGGCCAATTGAACTTGGTGGTCACGACATGAAACTGGGGCGGGGAGGTATTCGCGAGATTGAGTTTTTCGCCCAGACCCAGCAGTTAATTGCCGGCGGGCGCGATCCCGAATTGCGGGCAAGCAAAACCGTTGAGGCGCTGGCGGCATTGGCGGCAAAGGACTGGGCGCCAACGAGCGTGGTCGTCCAATTGACCAAAGCCTATCGCGCTCACCGGACCACCGAACACAGAATCCAGATGATCCGGGACGCGCAAACTCATTTACTCCAACCAACCGCGATGACATGGACCGGCTGGCGCGCCTGAGCGGCTGGTCCGACACTTACGCGTTTTGCCATGACATCCACCGGCGTTCAACCGCTGTTCATCATACTACAGAGCGGTTTTTTGCCTCCTCTGATGATGATCACAAAGAAACCGACAGGGCTGTTCTGACAGAGGATCTGGTCGAGATCATGGACAGTTGGGCCGGGTTGCCCGCCCTGCGGTCGCGTAGGTCTGTCGAGATATTCGACCGGCTACGACCGGATCTGGTGCACCGGCTGGCCGCGTCGAACCGACCAAAGGAGACTCTGCTGCAGCTCGACGGGTTTATCCGCAACTTGCCTGCTGGTGTGCAGTTGTTTGCGATGTTCAAAGCCAACCCGCAATTGCTGGATCTGTTGATTGATATCTGCGCCACGGCTCCGTCACTGGCGGCCTATCTTTCGCGCAATACCGGTGTGTTTGACGCGGTGCTGACCGGGCGGTTTTTTGAACCGCTGGAATCCGCAGAAGTGCTTGCTGCCGAGCTTGAGGCCCTGCTGGACGCACTGGACGACTATGAAGACGCCCTGAACACCACTCGGCGCTGGTTCAAGGAACACCATTTCCGTATCGGCGTACTGGTGTTGCGTGAACTGGCGTCGATAGAAGAGGCGGAACGGGGTTATTCTGATCTGGCACAAGCCTGTGTGCAGGGGTTGATGCCGGTGGTTATGGCTGATTTTTCGCGCCGCTACGGGGGTTTCCCGGATCAAGAATTGGCTGTTTTGGCGATGGGAAAGCTAGGGTCGCGGCAAATGACGCCAACTTCTGATCTGGATTTGATCGTAATTTATGAGGCAGAAGGCGATCTTTCAGACGGCAAAAAGCAGCTGGCAAAAAGCACCTATTTTTCTCGACTGACGCAATCACTGATCACCGCTTTCAGTTCACCGATGGCGGAAGGCAAGCTTTATGAAGTGGACATGCGCCTGCGTCCCAGCGGGCGCACGGGAACGGTAGCCACATCAATTGCTGGATTTGAGGCGTACCAACGCGAAAAAGCCTGGACTTGGGAACACCTGGCGCTGACCCGGGCGCGTGTGGTTGCCGGACCTGAACCGCTTGCCGCCAAAATCAATCAGGTGAGAGCTGATGTGATCGGCAGCCCGCGGGATCGGGATGCTGTGCGATCGGACGTGCGTGACATGCGTGGCCGATTAGCAGACGCGAAGGCATCCAAGGCCGGGGATTGGGACGTGAAAGACCGGGCCGGAGGGTTGCTCGATATTGAATTGCTGGCTCAGATGTTGTGTTTACTGGGAAAATCCACGGCCGACGAACCAAAACGACAGCTGTCGGAAGCCGCAGAAGCCGGGCTTATAGAAGCAACTGACGCCAACGTGTTGTCAGAAACGCACCGGTTGTTCTGCGCGTTCCAGCAGGCGCATCGGTTGCTCTACGACGGGCCGTTTGAACCGGTGCGCTTGGGCCGCGACGGCATGCAATTTGTACTGACCGTGACCGGTTACAAATCCGATACGGAATTGCTGGCGGCGATTTTACAGAAAACCAAGGATGCGGAGCAGATAATATTACGTTATCTGCAATAAAGTGACGCATTCGGGCCGGTGTTTGTACGCGTTTGCGCTAGGTTGGCGATCAAAGGAGTGCGCCCATGGTGTTTAAAGGCAATCTGGACATCGACCCACGCGGGCTGATCTATGAGAGCTACAGAATGCAGGACATCGGCGGTGAGCAATGCCGAACGATTTTTCTCGACTGGGCGCTTGGAACACCGCTTGGTGCGGATATGACGGCGAATTTGACGGCACTGATGTCGGAATACGGCGAATCTGCGCCGGAGCACCCGATGACCGCCGTCCTGCGCCAGGGTTTGGAGAAGGCAGGGAAACCGAAAGGACGGCGCGGCGGGGCGATGGGTCGGCGGTGACATCACTCAAGCGCACGCGTGCTTGTTGCGCAGACAGAAGAAGCTTCACTGCCTTATTATGCCTGCAATGAGCGTGCCAATTGCTGCGCTGGCTTTGACCGATGGATGGATCATATCAACGCCGTGATATGACCGATCCCCGACCGGGCTCAGTTTTGCCAATGAAAGATAATAGACGCCGTCATCCTGCTCCGCATAATTGGTGACACGGCGTTCGAGCTCGTCGCCATCTTTCCGGCAATGATCAATCAGTGAATAAACGCCGGGGCTGCGCAGATAGCCCACATAAATCACCCGCGCACCGGTTTGCCGCAGTTTGGAAATCAGCCGCGGTATTGCTCCGTTATTGGCATCTCGTGAAATCAATTTTTCTATTTTTCTGTCACACAGAATGCACCCGCAACCCAGCCACAAATCGTTGCCACCTCCGTTGAGAATGATCCAGTCCCAGTTTCCCGGCCGGTATTGTTTAGAAATATTCAACCCGGCGCTCCCAGAAATCGGTAGGCCGTACAATATGCGCGCGCCGGGCACTGAACGATCAACGACCGGTTCGTTTAGAGTTTTTTCAACAGCGTTCGAAACCGAGCGGCCCGAAATCTTGTGCGTGGCCAACAGGGAATCGCCCATCGTGAGTATTCTGGGATTGAGATCGCGCGTCACTGGTTCGGTACAGCCAAGAAGGCAAAGCGCCAGCGCAGCCAGTCGTAAAATGTGGGTTCTCATGGCGTCAAACTCGCTGGCTATTCTTGTCAACACACACGGTCATTCTGAAGCTATCTGCTCGTGTTGGGTGTGTCCTGAAATCATTGTTCGTTGGGTCGACAATTACCGCCATATTTCGGAAAATCAATTAACAACTTGAGAATAATTCTGATTGAAAGACATCATTCATCTGGCCAGATCGCAGGCGGCACAGCTAATCACCGAATAGGCCAGGCTTATTGCTCAGCCCTTAGGCGGCCACAATATGGCTGTGGCCAAATGTGATGGGATAGTGGCTAAGCTCCCGCCGGAGCTTGTGGGTCCCGCGCTCAAAAATGAAAAGATTTTTCCAATACCCCGCAATCACGTAAAAATCCTGACCGGGCAGGAAGGGGGTGCTGATATCGCCACCCTGAAATTTCAACAAGCCGTTGCCAAAAAATATCGGACATTTGTTCCCACATTGTGATTTTGAGATTATAAACCGATAGCAGACTGCCGCATTTCTTTTGAACATGCGCGTAAGTCTGATATTTGTGGCTTGTGCTAAACTCGCGGTGATACGGCATCGAAACTCAAACTCTTGGATTTTCCAGACCGGAGCACGCTATGGAAAACAATATCGATCCTGAGAATATTGTCCCACCAGAATACGAATCTGGTTTCCACGCAAAATCTGCGGTCAGTCAGCGCGTGGCGATTCCCAAAAGTGTGTTTCTTGACTGGGCGGATCGCACGCCGCTTGAGAATGTTCTACCGGGAACAAAGCGCATTCCGGCGGTTGTCAGAACCGAACCGATCTTAGGCGATTTCCCGTCGCCCGGTTCAATTCGGCGTGTCGTCCTCGCCGATGGCAATCACGCACTGGAGATCGTTCATAAAAAGAACGACGACATATTCGAGTATCAGGTCTGGGGTTTTTCTTCTGCGCCATTCATCAAATACGCCCGATGCGCGTTTCACTATTCCATCGACGACGGCGGCTGCATGATTGAATGGAGCTATCAATTCAGGCCAACTTCGTTAGTTTACTATCCGCTGGTATTTGTGTTCGCCAAAGCTATCTTCGCTAATTTCATGAAACAATCGATTGAAACAATTCGACAATTGTCGGAGGCGAGCTGCAACGAATAAACGCCGGTAAAGTGTGATCATCCTGACGCAACGATTTGATTCCAGCCGCGTATCATTTTGCCAGTGCCGTCAATATCCGTGCCCAGCTGCGCACGCCTTTTTGAAACGACCTCAGATCATATTTTTCATTGGGTGAATGGATAGAATCATCATCCTGGGCAAATCCGATCAGCATCGACTGGGTTCCTAGGATATCCTGAAAATGCCCGGCGATTGGGATTGATCCGCCGCATCCGACGTAGACGCCGTCGCGGTCCCATTCATCGGACAACGCCAATCGCGCCTTTTCAAACGCCGGGTGGTTGATTTGCATGGAAGCCGCGCCGGAGGCACCGTGATCCGCAAATTCGACATCACAATCGGCGGGCAGGTGGGCCTTCATATGGGCTCGGAAAGCTTCACGGATTTTCAACGGGTCCTGGGTGCCAACCAGCCGGAAGCTGATCTTGGCATGGGCTTGAGACGGCAATACGGTTTTAAAGCCTTCGCCGGTATATCCACCCCAGATACCGTTCACATCACAGGTCGGGCGCGACCAGATTTGTTCCAGCCCCGAGCGATCAGCTTCGCCGGCCGGGTGTTTCAGGCCAACTTCACCCAGAAACCCTTCAATGTCGAAATCGAGTGCCTGCCACTGTTGCGCCACCTGTTCGGGCAACTCTGGCACGCCGTCATAAAACCCGTCGAGCGTTACCCGACCCTGGTCGTCATGCAGCGCCGCCAGTGCTTTGTTCATCACCCGGATCGGGTTCATCGCCGGGCCGCCGAACATGCCGGAATGCAAGTCTTTGTTAGGACCGGTGATGGTGATTTCTTCGCCCAATAATCCGCGCAACATGGTGACGATCGATGGTGTGTTTGGCTCTACCATGCCGGTGTCACAGATGAATGCCACGTCGGTTTTCAGTTCGGCGGCATTCGCTTCCATGAACGGTACCAGAGACGGTGACCCGCTCTCTTCTTCGCCTTCAAAAAATATCGAGATTTTAATCGGAAGGGAACCGGTGACCGCTTTCCAGGCGCGGCAGGCCTCGACAAAGGTCATTAACTGGCCTTTGTCATCGGACGCGCCGCGCCCACGGATCACTTTGCCGTTTGCTGTATCCTCGATCTGTGGGTCAAACGGCAGGCTGTCCCACAATTCAAGAGGATCAACCGGCTGGACATCATAATGGCCGTAAAACAGCACGTGTGCCCCTTCGCCGACACTATGGGCAACAACCATCGGATGGCCAGGTGTTGGGCGTTTGGTTGCGTCAAAACCAATTGACTTCAGATCGGCGACCAGCCAGTCGGCGGCGGAGTCGCAGGATTCAGCATAGGCCGGATCGGTTGAAATACTTTCGATCCGCAGCAATTCAAGCAGCCGGTCCATTGCATTTTCGTGGTCATTGTCGATATGTGCCAGAACCTGGTCGAGTGACATGTGGCCTGTCTCCGCTTGCTGAGGTCTGGTAAAAACTACACACCTTTTTTGCAGTGAGTTAAAGTGCGAATCTGCGCGGTTGGTGCGTTGGCGATGAAAATTGAACGAGAGGACTGACTTGAAACCGATTTGCACAATTATTGTCGCCGTTCTGGTTGGTCAGCCGTTGATTGCCGCAGAGTTCCGGTTGTCACCACCGCTGGATTGTAATTTGAATGAGACCTGTTTCATTCAGCAATTTGTCGATCTTGATCCTACGGTAGGCTCGCAAGAATTCGGCTGTGGCAGCGCAACGTATGACGGCCACAAAGGAACTGACTTCCGTGTGCCTACGGCAGCCGATTTGAACTCGGATGCCGCGGTTCTGGCCTCGGCTGACGGTGTGGTTGTTGGACAGCGTGACGGTATGGTTGACAAGCGATTGCAGACCGAAGCTGATGCGGCTGCCATTGCCGGGCGGGAATGCGGGAACGGTGTTGTTCTTGACCACGGCGACGGCTGGCAAACGCAATATTGCCACATGAAACAGGGTTCTGTGACAGTTGCCAAAGGCGACCGTGTCACACGCGGCCGGGTGTTGGGCCTGATCGGTTTGTCGGGGCGCACCCAGTTTCCGCATGTACATATTTCGGTAACCCGGCATGGTGAAGTGGTAGATCCGTTTCAGTACCAGAGAGCCGAACCAGCCTGCGGGTTTCAGGCAGACAATTCACTTTGGAAAGAGGATTTCACCAATACATTCGTCTATCAGCCGACACAGGTGGTGATTGCAGGGGTTGCCGACAGCGGGGTGGATTACAACGCCGCGATGGATGGGGTTTATGCCGGGTTTACCCCGCGGTTGCGCAGCCACCCGCTGGTGGCATATGGACTGGTGATCAATGTGCTGGCGGGAGATATTCTGCACCTCGAACTAACGGGGCCGCAGGGTGTTATTGTTAAAAACAGCCGTGTTCCCTTTACCAAAAGCAAAGCTGATTGGTTAAGCTTTGCCGGGCAGAAGGCACCAATTGGCGGCTGGCCGCAAGGCAAGTATCGGGCGTTGGTTCAAATTTTGCGCAACGGGCAGGTTATTGCAGAGAAAAACCATTCAGTACTGATGCGATAAATCATGCGTTCCTGCGCGCCCTCAGATACGGAAACCGGGCTTCAGCCAGCAGCGCCGTCAGCACCCGGATGTGGTTGTGTATGTTGTATGCGGCGTCACCCGACTTGCGGGCAACTTCCAGCATGTCCTCCTGCGCCAGCAATCGATCCAAAGCGGCCTCGGTGGTCAGCTTGCCGGAATGGGGGTTCGTCGGCATAAAGGTACCACACCCACCACGGGGATTTTGGTAGCGATCTGATCTACAGTGGTTTTCTTCGTATTTTACCCTGCCGTTTTTACGCCTCTGCTATGCTGCCTTTTTCGGGGGTAGGATCCCGAGGGTATCGCGGAGCTTTTCTTCCGAGAAATCGTATTCGCCGAGCATATTGATGTGAGCCCATGACATGGGCGAATGGGCTGCGATCAGCTGCAGCAGGTTTTCTCTGGTCTCGACGTCTGGTGCCTTCTCGAGTTGTCTGGCGAGGTAGAGGTAATTCCAGCAGATGATGCTGTTTTTGATCAGTCGATTGCAGGCCTCGGCGATTTCCTGTTCTTCCTTTTCAGTCTGGGTGAACCCACGCGGATTTCCGACGGCGACTGCGCGGGTGAAGCGGTTGGCGAGTTCGACCTTGTTGAGTTGCTTCTCGATAGCCTGTCGTAGCGCCAAATCATCAATGTAGCGCAGGATGAAGAGGGATTTGATGATCTGCCCGAAGGCCTTCAGGGTCTGGTACAAGGCATGTTGCCGCGAGTAGGAATTCAGCCTCCGGAAGATGTCGGACGCGGTGTTTTCCTTGAGCCTGATGGTGGCCACGAGGCGCAGCAAGTTATCCCAGTTTTCGCGAATGACGGCTTCGTTGATGGTCTTGTCGGGTCGTATGACCCAATTGGGGTCAGCCTGATGTTTCGGCTTGAAGATGTGCAGGGTCTGTTTGCCGATCCCCTTGATACGTGGGGCGAAGGAGAACCCCAGCAGATGGGTCAGGCCGAAGACGGCCTCGGTATAGCCATGGGTGTCCGTGGAATGGATGTCACTTTTCACGACGTCGTTGTGCATCAACCCGTCGATCACATAGGCGCTTTCGCGGTCAGCGGCGCTGATCATCAGGGAATGCCAGAGAAAGTTGCGCTCATCGATAAAAGTGTAGGCACTGATACCCTGGCCTTGCCCGAAGTATTTGAATGACCGGCTGGCATGCAGGCTGTCACCGCGCACCTCGAACTTTTGACCGTCACTGGCGGTGTGGAGCTGATCCTTGGTTTGACGATAGAGGTTTGGCAGATCCATCCCATCCATGGCCTTGACCACGGCATCGTTGGCAACACGAATATTCTCCAGCGAGAAGCGCCAATTGACCGTGTGATCCAGTTCGCTCTCTGTGACAAACGAGGAAATCCGCGCCATCTTCCGCACACCGATCCCGCAGCCCAGTCCCATGATCCCGGCCAGCAATGCGGGATGTGATGTGGTCTGCCGGACATGGGTTTGCTGCCAGTGCTCGAAAGACCGCAGCATGTGGCAGTGGTGGTTGACGGTTTCCAGAACCTGCGCGAGCGGTACGTCGTGACGTTGGGGGAAAAGATCGCCCAACGGATCGGCCTCACGAGCATCGAGTGCCGGGGTGGCAATGTGAAACGTCCTGTCCTTGCGCAGCTTGAGGTGGGGATTATCAGCCGCGCGATCATTGGTTGCCCGATACTGGGCGGTCAATGTGACGTTCAGCCTTGCCAATACGGGGTCGGGATCGGCGAACTCTGTCAGACCGGCGCGCTCCAGCAGGTGGATCTTTTCCCGTTGCCAGCGTTCTTTCTCGATCAGATAGGCGTCCATGGGCCGATATTTGTAGGATTGTTCAACATTCAGGTCACCGGACTTGATGGCCGTGGTCACCGCCTGAAACAGGAACACCTTGTACAGTGATACCCGGAAGGTACCATCCGTTCGCACAAGCGCTGCCTTCTGTCCCGCATCAAGGAAGTCTATCGGCGCGTGGCTGGCAGCTACGTCTCCATCTGCCTTGAAGTGATCAATCGCATCCAGCAGCGCTGCGGCCCGTTTGTTCGGCATGAAGTTGAGTGCTCGTAACAACGGACTGAGGCGGTTTTGTAGTTTCAGTGACCGGGCTTCCAGAATGTCATGCCAACCGGCTTCATTGGCGGTTGCGGCCAGATCATTCTTCAGCTGGTCGAAGTCTTCCGTTTTTCCCTGAGCAAGAAGAGCCTGTGTGGCAGTAACCTTTTCTGCGTCTGACAGATTGGCCGCAGACATGACGCTTCGAATGCCGCGCAGAACCCCAAAGACGGAAACCTCCAGGCCATCGACGACAATTTCGATCTGTCTCTGCTGATCCTCGCGCTCTTGCACGAGCGTTTCCTGATATTTCCGCGCCGCCGCCGATTTGAACGAGGCCATGACGCTGAGCCAAAGGTCGATCATGTTGTCCTGACAGCGATAGAATTGGTGCGCCACAAAGGCCGTGGCGTGAAGGTGGCGATCAGGTCGGCTTCTTTGTTGAAGCTGAAACATCCGGGATTTCAGAACGCTGCCAGCAAAGTACCGAATGCCAGCAGCTCCCAGTTCAAGTCTTGCAAGAATGTCGTACAGATGGCCGTACAGATCTGATAATACTTCCAGATCAGCAACGGCTTCCTTGATCTTGGAGGGGCTGGTCGATTGCGACAGTTTCTTCAAAAGTGTCAGGCGATACCGGCTCTGATCATCTGGTGCCGTGAATAATCCATCAAGCAGGTTCCGCGTCTCAGCAGGCAGCTTACTGTCCATCAATGTGACCAACTCGGCTTTGCGTTCGTGCAGACTGGCACGAATCAAATCCGTCAGGCGACGCGCCGTTGGCACCTGCACGTGGCGCTGGATGAGAAAGTCCACGCAACGATCAAAGATCAGCCGTGGCTTCAGGTGCATCCGGGCCATTGTGGCGATCTCGGTGGCCAGCCCTTTGCTGGCACGCTCATCAAAGGATACAAAGCCATGGAATTCGGGGATTAGACGTTGGTGTCTGAGACGGGTCGTCTCGGCGTACTGGCACGGTTGAAAGGCATTCTCTGACACATCAAGTTGGTGCGCGGCGAAAGCGATATCGCGGACGTGAAAATTGTGTGGTTGATAAAAGCGCTTGGTTGCTTTGAAATAGCCACACATCAGGAGAAAACTGATCTGGCTGTCGGGCGAGCGCAGGCCCGTCGCGATATCCATCAGCCCTTTGGGCAAAACGAGGAATTGCTTTCGCTCCTTGTGATCAAAGACCGGGGGCCTGTCGAAAGCTTCTTGTTCATTGTTCATAAGGATACGCATTCTGGCCATGGTCGCTCCGAAAAGTCTGTGTTCTCAAAACCGTCGTTTAACGAACAGAGGCGGCCAATGTCCGACAGGGTCCCATTGCCTGAAAATACCGGGCCGTTTACCTTGTTCGGAATTACAGGTTCGTTTATGATGCTGGAAACAGAATTTGTGAACAAAAAACATGCTCATCGGTTACGCCCGCGTCTCAACCATGGATCAGAACCCCGCGCTTCAAATGGATGCGCTACGCGACATCGGCTGCGAGAGGATCTTCGTCGAGAAAGCCTCCGGCTCCCATCGCGACCGTCCCCAACTCAAAGCGGCCCTCGATTATTTGCGGACCGGAGATACGCTGGCCGTCTGGAAACTCTCGCGCCTGGCGCGGTCTCTTACGCAAGTGATCAAAACAGCTTCCGACATCGCCGAACGTGGCATCGCCCTCAAAGTTTTGACCCAAAACATCGACACCAGCACCCCTGAGGGGAGGCTGTTTTTCCATATGACAGCAGCCTTCGACGAGTTCCAACGCGAGTTGATTGTTGAAAACACCCGCGCCGGGCTGAAAGCCGCCGCAAAACGTGGAAGGCGAGGTGGTCGGCCAAAAGCCATGAACGAGCAAAACATCAAACACGCCGAAGCTATGCTTAAGGACACTGAAAACTACCCATTCATCGGCGACGTCATTGACCAGCTCAAAATTGGCCGCACCGCATTTTACAAATATTTCCCCACAGACCGCATCAAGCAGCTGCGGCCTGACCACTCAGACGCGCCTCAAACATAGCTAAATCCTGTGGTGGGTTTGGTACCTTTATGCAGATGGACCCAATGGCGTACAATTCGCCGCAAGTCGGTGTCCCGGTTGTATTCTGACATGCCAATTTTTGCGGCACGGACCAGAATTCTGGGTCGACGCAGATTTTCAATCAATTCGAGTAGTTTGTGCATGGTGGCCTCTCCTTTTGCGAGAGAGAATTGCATAGTTAAACAACCGTTGCGCGAAATTTGAAATCAGCGAGCGGTGGTTTTATTATTGTTTATCCTTTGGAAACGATAATACCGAAGTAGAGGCAACTTTAATAAATATTTCAATATACAACCATAAGTTGTGTCGAAATCGCCAACCAAGCGAACCATACGGATGCAAAGGAATGTCGAAAGGATGGGGCCGAAAGCATAATTCCCGGTCATTGCAACCTACCAAAATTTATATCTGCTGCGCTCTGTTGCTATCTACTTCACGTAGAACACCGGCATACAATTCGGTCGATAGCGACGGAAACTGGCGTGCACCTATCAACAGTATTGCGGCGTATTCGCAAGATTGAAGTGATGCGTGATGACCCGATTATCGACAGGCTTCTGACCAATATGGCGGAGAAAAACCCGCCGAAATTACGAAATAGCGAAGGCAGAGGACATATGACCATTCAGTACAGCATGTTTGAGCAAACTGGGGTGCACCCAACCAGAAGGGAAGAGGCGCGAATATTGCGGCGCCTGTGCGAAACAGGCGCGTTTTTAGCAGTTTCAAATGATCTGAAGAAGGCGGTTGTCATGCGTCAGAACCCGTCTGGTTCGCAAACACGCACTGCCGTTGCAGATGCGGATTTGGTTGGCTCAATAGCGCTGAAGGATTGGGTGCGCTGCTCCAAAAAAGGGCGGATCAATCGGTATGAAGTGACACCCGCAGGTCGCAGTGCGCTCAAACGGATGTTGTCCGAAGAGTCCCGGAAAACAGCGGCTTATTCCGGTTTTGCCGAAGCGCCCTCGGTGTTCTCGGAACAACATAAAGATTGGGGAGAGCGCCAAGTCTCTGAAGCAGGTGAACCCGGTCCCTTAAAACTGCGGGTGAATCTGGCGGAAAGTCCGCTGACCATATTGGCGCGCAAAAAGGACAAATTCGGCAAACCTTTTTTGTCCCTCGAATTGCTCGCGGCCGGTGAACAGTTTCGGGAAGATTTTGAACTGGCACAGATTGGCCCGCGCGTTGCACAGAACTGGGACCGGTTCTTAACAGCAGGAGACCGTGGAAATTTTCGCGGAGCCGAAGGTGGATTGTCTTCGGCGCAGTCAAGATTCAGCGCAGCGCTTTCGGCACTGGGCCCAGGACTGGGCGACATAGTTTTGCGTTGCTGCTGTTTTCTGGAAGGGCTGGAGAGGGCGGAAAAACGCATGGGGTGGTCGGCAAGGTCTGGCAAGATTGTGCTGCGTATCGCATTACAGCGTCTGTATCTGCACTATCAGGGAGAAGAAGCTGGCGTTCGCAAGATCGGTTAAAGCGCGTCCACAATCTGGGAAAAATCCGAAGCTTTTAACGATGCGCCGCCCACCAGACCACCGTCAACATTGGAAACTGCGGCGATTTCGGCAGCGTTGCCGGGCTTCATCGATCCGCCGTAGAGTATTCGGACTGATCGGCCAACGCCTTCGCCAAATCGACGTTCGAGTCGCATGCGGATAAAATCATGCACTTCGCCGATTTCGTTGAGCGTTGGTGTTCTGCCGGTTCCGATTGCCCAGACCGGTTCGTATGCCACAACCAGATTTTCCGCGGTTGCGGCGTCCGGAATCGAACCGGCCAATTGCCCGCCGACTATATCCAAGGTGTTCGCAGCATCCCTTTGGTCCAGAGATTCGCCGATGCAGACAATTGCTGTCAGCCCGGACTGCCAAGCCGCTTGTGTCTTAGCGCGGATCAATGTGTCGTTTTCTGCGTAGGCGTCGCGCCGTTCGGAATGACCCAGAATCACATGGCTTGCGCCGGTGTCGGACAGCATTGCAGCGGAAATATCGCCAGTATGAGCACCGGAACTGTTCTCGTGGCAATCCTGACCGCCAACATTGATATTCATCGGTTCGCATATTTTCGCCATTGAACGGATCAAGGTTGCCGGTGGACAAATCACCACCTCGCAGTCCGGCGACGGGTTCGCTGTGTTCAGAGCTTCTACTTCGAGCAAAGCTTCACGCAACCCGTTCATTTTCCAGTTTCCGGCGGCGATTTTTCGGCGCATCTATTTGTTCTCAATCAGGGATTGCCGACCCCATTCACAGGCTTCAGATGGGTCGTCCAACGCGCTGTCTGGCAGTGTCCAATATGGCATAGCCACGGTTTTGCCGGATTTGTTTTCATAGTTGAAGGGTATTGATCCGGCTGCGGCCAGTTTTTCGGCAAAATCGTCCTTGGCTTTTATAAACAGTTTTTCACCCGGTCCAATCAGGGCGAATATTTGCCTGTCGCTGTAAACGCACAGACCTCCCATCATTTTCCGGGTGGTCAGCGGCTCCAGTTCAGAAAAAAGATCACGGATATAAGCGATGTCGGCGTCGCTGACAGCCATTACATCCCCTCAAACTTGATCGATTCGCCGCAACCGCAGGCTTCGGTCACGTTGGGGTTGTTGAATTTGAACCCAGACTCCAGCAGTGCGACTTCATAGTCGATCTCGGTGCCAAACAAAAACATTTGCGCCATCGGGGCAATCATGATCCGGGCGCCGTCCTGCTCGACAACTTCGTCATGCGGATCAACCTGATCCACATAGTCCATGGTGTACTCCATCCCGGCACATCCGCCTTTCTTGACGCCAATGCGCAGGCCTTTGGTATCACCGCCAGCCATCAGCTTGCAGATCTGTACCGCGGCCTTGTCAGTCATTGTGACGGCCTGTTTTCCCGGGATGCCAAACATTTCGGTGTTCCAATTGTTGTTCGTGTTACTATGTAGTACGTCAGAGTGTATTACTCAAGTATTTGCGGTGACGCCTTTGACATCCACATCCCGACTCGAAGGCCTCGATTTTGCACGGTTTGTCGCCTTTGCCGGAATGGTGTTGGTGAATTTCCGCATTGTTTTGGTGGACGGCGAATTCTCCGGCGCCTTTGTCGGTTTTCTGGAAGGCAAAGCGGCGGCATTGTTCGTGGTACTGGCGGGTGTTGGGCTGGGGTTGGCAGCGCGGAGCGGCAGGCTGACGACAGCAGTGACCTTGAAGCGGGCAGCGTTTCTGATGGCGCTAGGTTTGTTGAACATGTTGGTGTTTCCCGCTGATATCATTCACTATTATGCGGTGTATTTTGCTGCTGGCATTTGGTTTCTCGGTGCCGGGCTTAAAACCCTGCTGTGGATGGTTGTCGGCGTGACGCTGCTGGCGCTGGCAGGGCTGCTAGGGCTTAACTACGACGCCGGCTGGAATTGGGAAACACTGGAGTATTCCGGATTCTGGACCCCCAGCGGATTTATCCGCAACTTGTTCTACAACGGTTGGCATCCGGTATTTCCCTGGATCGGGTTTCTGTTCTACGGGTTTTGGCTGGCACGGCAAAACCTTTTAGACGATGCGGGCAAGATGGCGTTTTGGGGTGCCATCGGGGTGATTTCGATGCTGTCTTTATCGCGTCTTTTGACGCCGATACTGGCGGCCATTGATCCCGAACTTGCAGTGCTTGCGGAAACTTCGCCGGTGCCACCGGTCCCGTTGTATATGGCGGTTGGCATCAGTGGTGCAACGGCGGCTATCGGGGGATCAATCCTGCTGTTTCGCCTGCCCGCAATCCAACCCGTATTGCGCTTGTTTGCAAAAGCGGGCCGCATTAGCCTGACCCTTTACATAGGGCATATCCTGATTGGCATAGGAGCGATGGAAGCGTTTGGTTTGATCGGACAATTGAGCGAGGCGCAATCGGTTTCCGCTGCGCTGACGTTTTGCGTCGGTTCGGTGGGATTCGCGGTTTTCTGGTTGTCGATTTATAAATCCGGTCCATTGGAAACTTTGATGCGCAAGCTGGCCGGATAGTGGCCAGATCACCACATCCAAAGCGTGAACTCCGTGCAGCATAATGACCCCGATCTCGGCATTCCCGCTTCGTATGGCAGACTGCAAAGAATATTCTCGGCGATCGCTGAACGCGCTTGACGCTTTGACGATGTAGACCTAAAACCGCCCGCACGTCGGGTAATGCGGCGTGCCCCAGTCAGATTGGCGGTTGTAGCTCAGTTGGTTAGAGTGCCGGCCTGTCACGCCGGAGGTCGCGGGTTCGAGCCCCGTCAACCGCGCCACTGACAAAAGGGATTGGCGATCGCATTTTTGCGGTTGTAGCTCAGTTGGTTAGAGTGCCGGCCTGTCACGCCGGAGGTCGCGGGTTCGAGCCCCGTCAACCGCGCCACTTCCCCTAAAACCGGATTTCTGATCGGGCCTTAGGCGTCACGAAATATCAGCGACAACCATTGCGCCTTGAGCGCGGGTTTTTTGCCGCCCTCAATTTCGACCGAAACATCATGAGTTGCCAGCCACTGCCCGGGTTTTCGGCGGTTCAGATCGATTAGTTTAAACGTCCCTCGGATCCGCCCGCCGGACGGAACTGGCGCGAGAAACCGTAACCGGTTCAAACCATAGTTCGCAATCACCTTTACGCCCTTCAAATCCGGCATCACCTCCTGTGCCATGGCACTCAGCAACGATACCGTCAGAAATCCATGCGCAATTGTTCCGTCAAAAGGCGTTTCCATTCGGGTGCGCGCGGCATCAGTGTGAATAAAATTATGGTCCATCGTCAGGCCGGCAAAATTGGAAATCATTTGTTGGTCTACGGTAATCCATGAAGACGTCCCCAGCGCGTTACCGAGCATCTGTTTGTAGTCTTCAATCATTATGGTGGGCAGGGCCATGAAACCTCCCAAAGGTTTTGCGGCGAAAGCTGCGCCAGCATGTTGCTGCGGTGCACGTCTGTAAAGGATTAAATAGACGCGGAAGGGTGGGCAGCCGGCGGCATCACAAGCGGTTGGGTAAATCTGCTGGACAGTTTGCCTGCGGCTTGGCAAAACGAAGCACCGCTCATCCGAGGATTTCATGTCAGCCGCAAAACCATCCATCCGGGATTTTCTAGCCAACGCTGAACAGGCCGAAAGGGCGGGTGATCTGGCGCGTGCGGCGGCGATTTATGAAAATATTCTGGCGCATGTGCCCAAACACAGCAAAGCCAGGAAGGCGCTGTTAAAACTGCGCAAATCCGCCGCATCGGGCGGCGGAAAAATCACTCAGGCCGATGCAGACAGCCTGATTGCGGCGTTGAACTCCCGGGCATTTGAACAGGTCGTGGATCGGTGCGGCGCCTTGCTCGTACACAACCGCAAAGAGCCATTCCTGTATAATATTCAAGGCCTGGCACTTGGCCAATTGGGCCGATCAAAAGCTGCAATTTCCAGCTACAAACAAGCGGTCAAACTGAACCCGGCTTTCGCCGAAAGTCTGAACAATCTAGGCATGTTGCTGGTAAGCCTCGACCGGCCGGAAGAGGCGGTTGTTCAACTGAACAAAGCCATCAAGGTTCGCCCGTCATATCTGGAAGCGCATCAGAATCTGGGTGTTGCTCTGACCACGCTTGGCCGCCTTGCCGAGGCCTTAAAGGCTTATGACAAAGCGATTGAGTTGAACCCGAAATACGCCAACGCCCTGAACAGCCGCGCGGCGCTGTACAACCAGATGATGCAGCCGGACAAAGCCATTCAAGATTATGAGTCGGCTCTACGAATTACCCCGGACGACTCGGAAATCCACGCAAATCTGAGCTATGCCTTGGTCAGCGCCGGACACAGCGAAGCAGGGTTGGCGCGGATTGAAAAGGCGGTTCAGCTGAACTCGAAAAACACAGCTGCGTTGTTGCGCTATGCTATCCAGCTTAACGAACACGGCCGCAATGACGAAGCAAAAGACCAGTTGCGGTCGCTTTTGGCTTTGGAACCGAAACATGCGGAGGCGTTGCGGATTTTATCAGGATTACAGAAAGTCACTGCTGACGCTGCATTTGTCCCGGTGATGAAAGATTTGATGTCTGATCCGGAAACGGACGCTGACTCCAAAGTGCATTTGGGTTTTGGGCTGGGCAAGGCGCTGGAAGATATGGGCGACCATGAAACCGGGTTCTCTTACCTCAAAACCGCCAATGATCTGAATTTCGCACGTCTAAGTTACTCACAAGCTGATGAAAATGTCCGTTTTGCGCAATTGAAGAACACTTTTTCGGCGGTGGCTGTCAAAGATTTCGGGCCCGCACGAAACACAGCAACCCAGCCGATCCTGATTGTGGGTATGATGCGGTCCGGCACGTCGCTGGTGGAGCAAATACTGGCCAGCCATTCTCAGGTTTGGGGCGCCGGAGAGCTGATGGCGGCGACGCAGAACGCAGCCAAAACCAACATATCTGAAGGCAGTATCGATCCGGATGAAGTATCGCAATTTGCGGTCGGATACCTGGCAGAATTATCCCGCAACGCCGATAATTCACCGCGGATCACCGACAAGATGCCGGGGAATTTCGCCCATATCGGGTTGATGAAACTTGCGTTCTCGAACGTTAAAATTGTCAATATGGTGCGCGACCCGCGTGACAATTGTTATTCGATTTACAAGAATTTCTTTGACACGGCTGCGCATCAATACGCCTATGATCTGGAACATCTGGCAAATTTTGCCAATCAATACAAAAGCCTGATGCGCCATTGGCACAATGTTTTTCCAGGGCAAATTTATGACTGCAACTACGAAGCTTTGACTGAAAATCAGGAAGAAGAGAGCCGCAAGTTGCTGGCCTATTGTGAATTGGACTGGGAACCGCAAATCCTCGATTTCCACAAAACCAAACGGTCGGTGCGCACCGCCAGCGTCAACCAGGTGCGCCAGAAAATCTACAAAAGTTCGGTGCGGTCTTGGGAACGGGTGGCAGACGGGCTGAAACCGCTGATCGACGGGCTGGATAGAGACCTGTGGTCTGAGTATTTGGGGTAATGGCGGAGAAACAGGCCGCGACCAACGCGAGATTGCGGAGGTTGCTTTGGCGCATTTAGTTGGCAGCGACGTTGAACGCGCGTACCGACGTGGTGACATGGTAGAAAAGCGGCGAAGTATGATGGCAAACTGGTTGGGCTTCTTGAGCAATGTTGCAATCGAAACCACCAGAAAGGCCGATAGTAAAGAAAGACCAAGATTAGCTTCACTGAAATGAACACTTCCACAGAATGCTACATGGTGGAGTGGGAGGGATTGAGTAACGAGACTGGAGTTCCCCCATCAAAGATCTCATGAAACGCAAGGCGAAAAGTCTCATTCTCAGTGGCAATGCGTCTTGAGCTGAAATCTTTGCCCGGTTCAGGAATTCAACTCACAGACATTTAGTCGATCGGAATCGACACTGGATTGGGCAGATGTTAGTTTTGCCCAACACTAGAAGTTGCTCGATATTCCGAACCAGTTTTTAGATTAGGATGCGGGGCAATGTTCTGGTTTGGGAGACTTGCGTGGGACAAAACGATATCTTTTTCGTTGAGATAATGGCCGTTCTTGGTGTGATCGGGGTTCTGGCATTTTTGATCGTGCTGATATCGCAAGTAAAACCGAAAATGAGCAGGGACAATAAAGGCAACGCATTGCCGGGCGGTCAGCAAAGCTATGGCTTTTTTCTCGCCGCCATTGTGCTGGCAGTTGCAACCGTGTTGTTTCTGTGGCGGTTCCCACCCAGCCATATGGCCCAGATCGCTGATGTTGATTGGCAACTAGATGCCCGGTCAATGACCTTTTTTGTCATTATGTTGCTGATATTGGCGCTCGCGATCCTGATTTTCATTGTGTATGTGTTCACATCCCAAGCAAGACAAAATGCCGAACGCAGTGCAACTGGTTCGACCTTTGAGACGCCAATTTCTGCAAAACCAAAATCAGATATACCCACCGCAAGTTACGATAATCCGTCGGGCATAGCGTTGCTTGGATTGTTGGTTTTAGCAATCGCATATGCCGTTTTGAACTGGTCCTATATGTCCCCCTCCGAGCAGTTCAGCATGATGTTACGACTTGTTTATCCGGCTGGATTTGTCATCGTACTGGTGATGATGTTCGACAAGGCAACGCGCGCCTGGAATATCAAGGCACCAGGCGAAGCTTTGCGCGAATGGTTATTCTGCAATACCATCACCTTTTTATTCCTTCTTGCCTACTTGAACCTCCTGAAATCCGGCGGCGGAAAAGTTTATGGAGCGATGATTGTCGACTTGATTGGCATTCTGGTATTTCTGACAATTATCTGGGTGCTGGATCGCAAAGTTGCGCGATTGCGGTTTCTGATTGCTTATGGCTACCTAGTTCTGTTGCCCATCGCAGTTCTGATTTGGCGCCGTATGCAGGGCGTCGAAATTCCAGAAGATATTGCATGGTGGGAGACTATTTGGCCGTTCTTTTTTCTGGCCATCATTTTCTTTGTTCTTGAAATCATATTTTTGATCGTCACTCGGGACACCCGATCTCAAGGCATCGCTATTGCCAAGGACATTTTGTTCCTGGTGCTGTATGTGATTTTCCTGATCATTGCCCTTCCGGAAGTTCCGGTCGCATAAAGGCCGGCACGGCCAAACCATCGTTTTGGTAACAAGGTATTACAGCGAATTCACAAAGCGTTGTTGTGCACAAGCAAATCTCCAAGTACCCTGTCGGCGTTGAATGATAAACTGGCCAAGCTGAGTGGCGAACAGGGTAAGAATATCAAAATGAACGGATGGCGATGGTTTTGGACTTTGGCGAGTTACATCATCTTCATTATTATACTGATATTCCTGTACTTTTATAAACCCTTCGAAGAATTGTTCAATTTAGTCGTTTATGGATTGAGTTATGAAAATTCGATCTTCTGGGCAGGAATTATTACCGGTATAATTGGATTTTGTACGTTCCACTGGCGTGCCTACATGCTGCATATCGTACAGCAGCAAAACGTTGAAGCGATGGTTCTGAGTTCGCTTTTGGGGTCAACCTATTCGGCAATTTTGATCAGCGCTGTGGCAACACTACAATCTGTCCAGATTATGTGTGCAAACCTCATTCAGCCGGATTATTCACTTGATGCTGTGTTCGGCAGGCAATTGGGTGCCACAATTTCACTGGTGGTTTTGACTGGGTTATTCTGTCTGTTATTTTGGTTGCTGAACATTATCCGAGCGCCGGAAAAACAATTTTCCAATTGATTTAGACGGAAGACCTGGAAGCAGGAGCCTGCTCTGGAATATCCCCTGATTTAGAAGGCGTATACATGCCGCCATAGGCACCGCGTTTGATAAACTCGCCGTCGCCTTTGCCGCCAAGGTACTGCCCTTTATCAATAATGATCCGGCCCCGGCTGAGAACTGTTTCTGTAAATCCCTTGACTGGCATGCCCTCATACGCATTGTAATCGATGTTCATGTGATGGGTATGGCCATTGTAATAGCTGATGGTCTCTTCGCGTTCGGGATCGAAAATAACGATATCAGCATCGCTACCAATTGCTATGGTTCCCTTTTTGGGAAACAATCCAAAAATCTTTGCAGGGCCCGTCGACGTCAATTCAACAAATCGGTTGATATTGATATACCCTTGACTGACGCCGTAGTGATAAATCAGACTCATACGATTTTCGATGCCCGGGCCGCCATTAGGGATCTTAGAGAAATCGTCTTTGCCGATTTCTTTTTGTTCTTTCAGGCAAAACGGGCAGTGATCTGTGGAAATCGCGTGCAAAGCATGGCCGCGCAGACCGCGCCAAAGTTCTTCCTGGTTCCATTTTTCGCGAAGAGGCGGGGTAAGCACATATTTTGCGCCTTCAAATCCGGGTTCATCGTATTTGGAAACATCAAGCAACAAGTATTGCGGGCAGGTTTCCCCGTGGGCCATCACACCGCGAGCTTGAGCCAGGCGCAACTCCTGCAGTGAATCATAGCTGCTGAGGTGAACGATATAGACCGGTGCTCTGGCCACTTCGGCAATTGCCAAAGCGCGGTGCGTGCCTTCGGCTTCCAGACGGGTTGGGCGTGTGAGAGCATGGTACTTTGGCTCGACGTGGCCTTGCTCAAGTGCCGATTTTACCAACTCATCAATAACCAGTCCGTTTTCGGCGTGCATGCAGACAAGCGTTCCGTCTTCGCCAGCTTTGCGCATGGCGCGAAATATCGTGCCGTCGTCCGACAACATTGCGCCCGGATAGGCCATGAAAAGTTTGTAGCTGGTCACGCCCTCATCACACAACATCCGCATTTCATGGGTGCGTTCTTGCGGCATGTCGGTAATGATCATGTGGAAAGAATAGTCGATTGCGGTCTGTCCCGCCGCTTTGCCATGCCAGGTTTCAAGCGCATCGAGAACAGAAGTGCCTTTTGTCTGAACTGCAAAATCAATAATACAGGTTGTTCCGCCAAATGCAGCGGCGCGCGTTCCCGTTTCAAAGGTATCGGATGTGATGGTCCCGCCAAAAGGAAGTTCCAAGTGGGTATGTGGGTCAACTCCGCCCGGTATTACCAGTTTGCCGCTCGCATCAACCACATGGTCAGCGTCAATCGTCAAATTCGATCCGATTAAATCTATCGTCTGATCGTTGATAAAAATATCCGCATGATAGTCGTCAATCGCCGTTACAATTCGACCATTCTTGATCAATACACTCACGTCGCGACCACCCGGATTCTAGATCGTTTTAAGTGTCAGTCCATTTTCATTTTTTGTCAAATGCATGGTCATTTTTACCCAAAAATTCAAATTTTAGCGACTGACAGCTTCGGAATATTTGTTATTGAAGGTTCGCATCCATCTATTTCCAAGAACACCGCCCGCCGATCTTGCGCCAATGTAATAAGGTTGATTAAGCAATATTTTGGTCTAGAGTAGCCTCAAATCAAAACAAGAACAGGCTAGCAATTGATCCAGTGATGGGCAGTGAACGCGTTTTAATTTTGAAAGGGAGAAAGAAAATGGGTATACGCGCGAGTTCCAACAATGGCATTTCTCGCCGCAAAGTGATTAAGGGCGCGGGGGCTGTTGCCGCTGGCTCAGTCCTCGGAATTCCAGCCATCGTACACGCTGCTGATCCAATCCGCACGGTTGGTCTTGGCGTCAGTATTATCAACGAAATACAAGGCCAGGCAGCCAAAGACTTAGGTTTTGGAGTTCGCGGACAGGCACTTGGCTACGGTGCCATGTTCGGAAAAATGCTGAACCAGAACGACCAGTTCGAAATTGGTGAAGGCTATTACAACGATTTTGACGTTATGGTGCCATCAAAAGTGTTTCAACCAATTGACACCCAGCGTATCAAAGACTGGGATATGGTGACCAATCTTTGCAAAACCGGCAGATTGACACCAGAATCCAATATCGGTCAGGGCGATGCTCCGGTCCACCACATGTGGGTCGACGAAGATGGCGTCCGGATAAAAGGCCCTTCGCGCTACATTTCCATGGTTCCGGCATTTCACAACGCTGATTCAATGGGCTACAACCCCGAAGAAACTGGGCGCAAGATTGAAAGTTGGGCCGAAATATTCAGCCCCGATTTCAAAGGCAGAATTGCACTGATCAACACGCCTCAGATCGGCGTTATGGATGCTGCTCTGGGCGTCGAAGCTCTTGGGATTATGACATTCGGTGACAAGGGCAACATGACGAGGCCAGAAATCGACCAACTTGTTGCGTTTCTGATCGAAAAAAAGAAAGAAGGCCATTTCCGCGCGTTCTGGGAAACATTTGGTCAATCGGTCAATTTGATGGTTAGTGGCGAAGTTGCCATTGAGAGTATGTGGTCGCCAGCTGTCACCGCAATCAAGGCTGAAGGTATTCCTTGCGTCTACGCATCACCCAAAGAAGGTATGCGCGGCTG
Organism: Amylibacter sp.; assembly: GCA_965237555.1. Lineage (GTDB taxonomy): Bacteria > Pseudomonadota > Alphaproteobacteria > Rhodobacterales > Rhodobacteraceae > Amylibacter. Next base: position 1,810,415 of record OZ250147.1, on the reverse strand, counting down.
GCACGGCGGACTTGCGATCTCGGCCAAAGTGTCAGGCGCTAAACTTGATCAGTGCTACGAATATATCAACTGGTGGCTTGACGGCTGGGCGGGTGCTTTCGTGGCGCGCCAAGGTTATTACACTTCGATTCCAGAAAATGCCAAAAAACACCTGTCCGCTGCTGAATGGGATTTCTGGTACTTGGGCAAACCAGCCGCAGAAGAATTGGCTGACCCGTTTGGTACGATTATCGTCGAAAAAGGCGAAGTTCGCGACGGTGGATCTTATGAGGAACGCTTTAAGAATATCGCGGTGTGGAATTCATTGATGGATGAAAACGACTACCTGGTCAAACGGTGGACGGAGTTCCTCGGGGCTTAAGAATTCTTGTTTCCCGTCAGGGAGACCAAATTTTTCTGTAGATGGGCTGGTTCGAGAAATTCGCGCCGGCCCATCAAAAAATAAGATGGTTTCCACGGTGCAACCAACTACGAAGCAAAAACTTGCGGCTGTGCAACATCCTGGACTTATTGGCACCCAACCAGCGTCTCCTGAAGGGGCATTGGCACAAAAAGCCAAATCCTATAACGAAGGTTTCTCGGTCGTCTGGCTGATCACACCAGCAACTTTGTGGCTGGTGATCTTCCTTATACTTCCCTTGGCCAGCATCGTTGTTTTCAGTTTCTGGACATCCACTGGCTATGGCGTAACGCCAGATTGGACGTTGATAAATTACCGCGAGTTCTTCCATAAAGAAGGATTTTTCGACGCAAGTTCCAATGGGTTTTTGAGCGCAAGCGTGTTTCTTAAAACCTTAGGATCAACTATATACTTCACCCTGGTCATCATGGTCCTGTGTCTAATTGTTGGCTATCCAATCGCCTATTTTCTGGCCATGCAAGTAAAGTCCTTCAAATGGCAAATGTCATTGTTCCTGTTAGCCATGGTGCCTTTCTGGACCAGCTATCTGATCCGCGCGATAGCTTGGCTTCCGATGCTCGGACGAAGAGGTGTGATCAACCAGTTTTTACTCTGGCTTGGTGTTATCGATGAACCGTTGGGATTTCTGTTTTACTCGGAATTCAGCTACACAATCGCATTGGTGCAGCTTTATGTAGTGCTATGTGTCGGGCCAATATTTTTCTCTCTGGCAAAAATAGACAAGTCGATACTTGATGCGGCTGAAGATTTAGGGGCCACATCTTTCCAGATATTCCGTGAAATCATCGGCCCTATGTCATTGCCGGGCGTGGCAATTGGTATGATTTTTATTTTCGTCATGCTGATGGGCGAATTTGCCTCTGCAGTTGTTGTTTACGGCGGAAAGATCAGTACAACCGGAACTGTAATTTTGAACTACTATGCAATCGCCAATTACCCGTTCGCTGCGGTTAACGCTCTGATGCTGATGCTGGCGATGATGTTTGGAGTCATTACGATTTTGCGAATAGTTGATATTCGAAAGGAATTGTGACGATGGCAGGTTGGACTCCTCGACGTATTCGGAAAGCATGGATTAAGACTGGGTTCAGCGTCTATTACATAGTTTTCTTGTTGTTCTTGTATGGGCCGATGATAGCGATGTTCATCCTATCATTTCAGGGGAAGCGTGGCGGCACAAATTTTCCGATGAAAGGCTGGAGCTTTTATTGGTGGAGAAAATTGATCGAGCCCTCGACCGTTGGTGATCTGCAGGGTGCCATGGGCCGGTCGTTAATGCTGGCAATAATCGTCATGTTTATCACAGCCCTGTTCGCAACTATGCTGTCGATGGCTTTTAGAAAGAAATTCCGGGGTTCCGGAGTGTTGTTTTACACGATAATGGCAGGGCTCATGATCCCTGGTGTATTGTTGAGCCTTGGTCTGGCTACACTGATCCGGCAAGTGGGCATTCCTCCGGCCTGGTATTCCTCCGCACTTGGCGCGCATGTGGTTTGGGCTCTGCCCTTCGGGTTTCTGGTAATGATGGCGGTGTTCAATCGCTTCGATTCCCGGCTTGAGGAAGCCGCGCGCGATATGGGGGCAAGCGAGTGGACGGTGTTCAGGGAAATTACGCTGCCGCTGATTACGCCGGGAATTGTTGCGGCCGGCTTGTTTGGATTCACCATGTCTTACGACGAATTCGCGCGTACAACGCTACTGGCTGGCGAGCTAAACACTCTTCCGCTGGACATAAACGCTTCGATGACCCAGCGCATTCGCCCAACCCTGTTTGCGCTCGGAACTGCCTCCACTTTATTTTCCCTTCTGCTGATCGCCAGTTTTGTCGGGCTCTATACATTGTTGGTTCGGAAATCGAAGTAGGTGCACACAAAGCGCGAATTATGTGACTTGTTCCAGAATGACCGAGGCTTCCGCCGTCCAACTAATTGTTTCTTTATCGCCCATAGAATAGGTGTAGTCCGACACTTTGCGATGTTGTTCGACGTGAACAAGAAATCCGGGCAGCACCTCAAAAATATTGGTTTCCAACGTGCCCAGAAATTTGGTGGCGGCGAACGTGGCGGTAACATGATTGGCCATTTCATGGTTCAAGCCTGTGTGCATCAGGTCGGCACGAACCGATACGTGAACCTGCGCGCCAATTGAGGCCCTTTTGGCATGCGCAGGCGCGCGCGCATAAATCATGCCGCTATCAGTCTCCACAAACACAACTGAACCGCTTTGGGATATTACTTTGCCTGTGAACAGATTGTTGTTGCCGATAAACTCGGCAACGAATTTTGTTCGCGGATTTTCGTGTATTTCACGTGACGTGCCGATCTGCTGAACGACGGCATCGCTCATGACAATAACCTGGTCCGCCAGTGCCAGGGCTTCCTGCTGCGAGTGAGTAACCATAATGAAAGTTATACCTAGATCGCGTTGAATTTTCTTGAGCTCGATCATCATCATTTCTCGCAGACTGTAATCCAGCGCACCCAATGGTTCATCGAGCAGGAGTAATGTCGGTTGACTGATGAGCGCACGCGCAAGGGCAACACGTTGTTGCTGACCACCGCTGAGCTCCTGCGGACGGCGCTGCGCCAATGGTACGAGGTCGACCAGCTCAATCATCTCCATAGCCTTGTGGGTACGCATATTTTGCTCCACGCCCTGCATTTTGAGGCTGAATTCCACGTTTTCAATCACAGTGCGATGCGGGAAAAGTGCGAAACTCTGGAACATCATTGAGGTATCCCGTTGCGAAGGCGGCAAGTCTGTCACATCCTGGCCAGCAATGTATATCCTACCGGATGTCGTGTCCTCCAGGCCACCGATCATGCGCAGCATCGTCGTTTTGCCACAGCCCGAAGGACCGAGCAATGCAACGAAAGCTCCCTTTTCTATCTGCGCGTTAAAATCGATTACCGCCCGTACGCCGCCGGGGAACGTCTTGTCGACGTGCTCAATAACTACGTCATAGTCTGCCATAGTTGGTGTCTGGCCCCGTTAGTTGGCGGCATTTACGGCTGTCTGAACAAGTGACCAGACTTTTTCAAACGATGTATCGTCAAAGATTCCTTCCTCATTGGAACTTCGCAGTAAGTCCAAAGCCTTTTTCTGATCTTCGTTGTCACCGGCTTTCTCTTCGAGCAATTTCACTGCATCAGGAAATGGAATTTTGCGTTTCTTGCGAGTGCCAAGATGTTTCTTTACCAACTTGTCAAGTTGCTCGGCCACTTCCTTGAATTCTCCGGTTCTGTAGGGCCGCCCAATAATGCCGCGAATGCCGTTGTTGGCAAATCGGCTGAGCAGGCCTTCGGGAAGAGACTGAGCAACCCCGTCAAGGACTTCACCCATCGCAAAACCCTTGGTGAACATATCGCGAATATTGTCCATGGTCCCTTCACCACTGCCGTACATGCGTATCTGAGCACCAGTGAGCGCATTGCCCATCGCTTTGGCCTGGTTGACATGCACATCGCGATCAGCTTCGATCATGAGCTTTGAAAGTTCGAGGTATGCGGCTGCATCGTTATACTTCTTGAGTGCCTCGGCCTTCGCCTCCATACCTGTCGCCTCGGCTTCCAGCATACTCTGGCTATTTGCGACGCGCAAAGCTTCGACTTCCGCTTCTGCACGGCCGCGCGCGGCGGCTTCTTTTTGGGTCCCTTCCGCAACTATCTTCTGGGCGTCGCTCATGGCGCTCGCTCTGGTCAGAGTTGCTTCGGATTCATGCTCTGCGGCTTTCTTGCGGGAAGTTGCCTGGGAAACAACGTGAATTCCGGCTATTTCCGCACTCATTGCCTCGCCGATCCGCCTGGATTGCGCCGCTTTCTCAGCTGATACACGCTCGATTTCCTTGGCGCGCTCAGCTTCAGCTAGTTTGCGTGCGGTTTCCACCAGTTGCTGGGCTTTTTCTTTTTCTGTCGCGATTTTAAGGCGGTCAATTTCAGTTTTTTCGAGTTCACTGGTTTTCTTGACCAATGCAATTTCCCGGTCGCGTTCTTCCAGTTTGCGGGCAAGCTCGCGCTTTACTTCGGTAGCGTCGAGAATTTTATTACTCTCAACAATCGCGGCCTGTTTGTTAATCCTAGCCGTCTCCAGGTCCTTTTCCTTGGCGATCTCTTCCTGCTCGACTTCCCAACGATGTTCTAGGATAGTCTTGTGTTTTTCACTCAAAACACGCGACTTTTCATCCGAGACTTCCTTTTCATGGCCCATTTCTGCGAAGGCGTCGTTCTTGTCTACAGTCAGCGTTTTAAGTTTGGTTTCGAGCGCGCGCTTACGCATCGATAGTGCGGCCTCTTCACTTGCCTTATGGCGCTGGTCACGGGCCAGTTCTTCAGCTTTCAGAATTTCGGTTTCCCGTTTTATCTCGGCTTCCTGACGTTGGCCCTCTTTGGTAACTAACTCTATTTCCCGGTCTTTTTCCGCCTTTTGCCGTGCCAGAGATCTGCTAATCTCGGCAATTTCTTCCTCATTCCCTTTCGCGATCATTTCGATCTGGCGATCTTTTTCGGCTTTCTCCAACGCGAGGTTGCGGTCAATATTGGCGAGTTCCTCTTCCTTGGCTTTCTCTATTAGGGTAATTTCTTTGTCCCGGCGGATTTGTTCCAGAACAAGCAGTTTTTTAATGTCAGAAGATTCACGCTTTTTCAGCTCTTCGATTATGGTAATTTCACGTTCAGTTCGCAGCTGCTCAAGGGCAATTTCATTGGTGATTTCGCGCTGCTCAACGGATTTGCGCTGATCGAGAAGATAGGTCTGCTTTTCACCCAATTGCAAAGCCTGTTCGTTGGATATTTCTTTATCTTGAGAAGCACGCGCAACGGCTTCTTTGCGTTCGATTTCAAGCAGCTCCAGTTGTGTATCCAACTCTTTTTGTCGGATCGAAACGGATGTCCGTTTTTCAGTATCATGGACCTTTTTACGGGCCTCGGATGTAATATCGGTAATTATTTTTAGACCTTCGGCATCAAAGATATTATCAGGTTTGAAATATTCCTTGCTGGATTGTTCAAGCGTAACAATGGTCACTTCTTCAAGGTCCAGACCATTTGCCTTAAAGCTGGCTGTGACGTTTTCCTTGATCTTCAAGGCAAACGCGTCGCGATTTTCGTGGAGCTGGCTGAGGGTTTTTGTGGCGGCATAGCTGCGCAGGGCGCCAACCACTTTTGCTTCCAGAAGATTTCGCACCTTATCTGCGTCAAAGGTCTTTTCACCCAGACTCCGACTGGCAACCAACAAATCTTCTTCGGTACGGCCTACATGAGTATAAAGTTCGGTCCCTACATCAATACGAATTTTGTCCGAGGTCAAAACTGCCTGGTCGCGAGACCGACTGACGATCAGTTTAATAGTTTCGAGGGAAATCCAAGAGACTTCATGAAAAACCGGTAGCACAAAAGCGCCTTTACCAATGCATACTTTGGTTCCAAGAATGCCAGTCCGTATAAATCCGACATTTGCCGGTGCTCTTTTGTAAATCCAAATTGAGACAATGTAGAGGATCGCGATAACGACAATCGTTGTAAACACAAGTCCAATCCAGAAGTCGATCATAGTCTCAGTTCCCGCTCCAATTACAGTTTAATCCCCACATACCAGCCCGCCCGATATTTCCAGAATCGACCGGCTAATATAAATTTATGCCTCATTTCGGCCTATTATGCTATTGCAGCCTTCCGTTCACCAATATCGAACACTTCCAAGGGTCTACGATTGCGTTCTAGATTTTCACGCAGTTCCACCGTCGCACGTGTGTCCAGCTCATGGAGCGATCCCGTCAGGACAACACCGTAATCTTTCCGCGCAGCAGCAACCGACATCAACTTACGGGCGACGTCGTTGCGCACGCGTGTTGCATCGCGCTCCAGCGGATCTCCCCAGCCGCCGCCCCCAGCGGTTCTAAATATGATACGGTCTCCTTTGCGCACGGGAATGTTGTCAATTTTTGAGGGTAGCGGGGTCTTGCTCCCATCTTTGCGATGAATGAATTTTTCTGAACAATCTCCTGGCCGGCCGCCGATTATTCCCCAGGGTGGGGTTCGGTCACGATCATCATGAATGGACACCATGCCGTCTTCCAGTACCTGGAAGATTTTTTCAATACCGTTTCCACCCCGGTGTTTGCCCGCACCACCAGAATCCATAATGCTGGCGTAGCTTTCAATCAAAATCGGGAAGAAACTTTCCAGATATTCGGTCGGGATATTTTCAAACAGTGGCCACCAGGAATGACCATCCATACCGTCCCCTATTGGTCTGCCAGGAATGCCGCCATACAGAATTTCCATGAGTTGAAATGGGCGCCCGTTGCTGTCGTGTCCGGAATACAGAAAATACGGGCTTGATCCATACCCTGCGGCGGTTGCCATTTCCGGTGCATGGCGGCTTAGTGCGCCGCCCAAGACATCAAATTGACGTGACAGTGCATGGGTCCGGCAGCCAAGGGCCGCTGGAAATTTGGGATGAACCAGGGACCCCTCAGGAAGTGTGACGTGGATCAGATCATAAAAGCCGTCATTGAACAGTATTTGGGGGTCAAACACCATTATCATGTAGACCCCAATGAACATCTTGAACATGCCCTCGTGGAGATAGAAGTTTATGGGTCCAGGTGCCTGCGGCGATGTCCCTGTCCAGTCGAAATAGGCATGATCGCCCTCGCGCCAGACCGTCAGCTTCATTTTGAACGGACCGTTTCCACATCCGTCATCATCAATGTAATCTTCAAAATATTGGGGCTCTTCAGGCAGGTTTTGCATAATCAGTGCGCGCATTGCCCTGTTGGTCCGCTCCAGCAACGCTTCGCAGGCCTGGCGGTAAACATCTTTACCGAAACGATTGCAAATTTCGATAATTCGTTTTTCACCGGCCCTGCATCCGGCGATAATCGCCATCAGATCGGAATAGTTCATTTCTGGGGTTCGGGTGTTGTTCATGATCAAATCAAGCGCACCCCGATTGAGCTGCCCGGCGTCGTATATTTTGATTGGCGGTATCCGCATGCCTTCGCCAAAAATTGTCGTCGCCGCGGTGGGCATACTGCCCGGAACGGGACCGCCCACATCCATCATATGCCCAAACATCGACGTGAACCCGATAACTTCGTTCTCAAAGAACACCGGGATAAGCACCATCCAGTCATTGATATGGCTGATGGCACCGCCACACAGAAAGGGGTCGCTTTGCAAAATGACATCGCCGGGTGCCAGCTGAAAGTCTTGATCTTTTAGCATTTCAGTGATGTAGGAACCGAACTGGCCCACAATCATCCGGCCCTTGGCATCCGTGATCATCGGAAATTCATCGTGCTGTTCGCGTATAACCGGCGACATTGCTGAACGAAACAATACCGCGTCCATTTCGTGGCGCGCATTGCGCAATGCATTTTCGATCAGGTCAAGGGTTACGACGTCAAGTTTGCCGGACGTTTGTGGCCTTGGGGCCGCAGTTTCGACTTGTGGTGCGCCCGTTCGTTTTTCCGGCGCCGCTGAAGCGGCTTCCGTGGTGTTTTCCAGAAACTTGAACTGTTGCGCACAGAGCTTCAATGCATGTTGCGTAGCCCGTTGTAACGCCGCGCCTTCGTCGCCGTTTATCCGCGCAGTGCCAAATTGCATTTTCGACTGGTTATCAACCGTCAGTTTACACAGCACAGTGACAACACCGCGCTCAATTTTATGTTCGACGATATCAGACGACCATGATCGTCCGCCCAGCATTTCGTCGATCTGGTCTTCCGATTCTGGTTCTGCATTCTGAACGCTTGCCGAGGCCAGTTCATCGCGGGTCGTTGGATGTCGGGAAATACCGACCAGCCCATTTTGCCCCACTTGTTGTGAGAACAGTTTGTCGAACTGTGCTTTGTTAGCACTCAACAGGGCGTCCAGTGAAATCCGTTTTGTGGTAGGGGTACTGTCAGACATAGCTTAAACCTGACTGGCGAGTGCTTCGCCTTCTCGATGGATCAGAATATTGAGGCGCTTGTCGACGTGACCTACGTGGCCTGGATGGATCACGATTGTCGTATCTTTCTGCGTCACGATAGCAGGGCCAGAAATCTGGTTCCCTGCAGTCAATTTATCCCGGTGATAAATGTTGGTGTTAACAAATCCGCCGCTAAAATAGACTTGGTTTTGATCGAACAGCGCTGAAGAACATTCTGGGCTTCCGAGCTCGAACTCCGGGAATTGGATTTTGTTGGTATTGCCGGTTCCCACAGCGCGTAGATTTACCAGTTCCACTGGCTGATCCAATTTGAATCCATACAGCCGGTCATGCGCGCTGCTGAATCGAGAAGCCAGATCATCCAGGCCACCATTGACGAGCGTTTCAGGGTTGATTTCGAGAGAAAATTCATAGCCCTGTCGGAAATAACGCACGTCAACCTGATACTGTACGTTTTGATTTTGCTCCGAAGTACCTTCTTCCTGTAGCCAGGAACTGGCTTCGTGGCCAAGTTTTCCGAATATTTCCGTAACTTTTCCGGGTTGAACTTCATCTAGAGTACGCACAAACGTCTGGGCGAATTCGTTTTTAACGTCTGAACACAAGAAACCCATTGCTGACAGCACGCCTGGCGTCGGCGGTACTATGACCGGGTAACACCCGGCTAGCATCGCCATGGCATTGCCGTGCAATGGACCGGCACCACCAAACGCAACGAGTGCAAAATCTCTGGGATCAAGACCTTTTTGCACAGTCACCAGACGCAATGCCCCAAACATATTTTCATTAACGATTTCAAGTACGCCTTCGGCGGCTTTATGCAAATCAAGACCAAGAGTGCGGGCGATTTTGGACACAGCCTCTTCGGCCGCCGCGACATCGAGGTTCATGTCTCCGCCCAACAGGCTCGGCGGGAGGCGCCCAAGCACCACATTGGCGTCGGTAACTGCGGGATCCGTGCCGCCACGCCCATAGCAAGCGGGACCTGGAACAGCTCCAGCACTTTCAGGGCCAACGCGAAGCGCCCCAGTCATCGGCACATGGGCGATCGATCCTCCGCCGGCGCCTACGCTGTGCACTTCAACCGAGGGAATATTGATCGGGTAATAACCAAGCGCAGTTTGGCGCGAAATTTCAGGTTTGCCGTTACGGATCAGGGAAACGTCGGTAGAAGTTCCACCCATGTCAAATCCAAGTGCATCAGGATATCCTGCAAGAGACGCCAAAAATGCAGCGCCAGAAACCCCGCCAGCTGGACCGGAAACCATGGTGGCCACCGGAGAGTCGGCGGCGCGTTTGACGCTCATTAAGCCCCCGTCAGAGCGCACAATGTTAACAGTTGGGCTGAATTGAAAGCTGCGGAGTTTCTCTTCAAAACCACTCAAGTACCGACGCATAGCAGGCTGAATATAAGCGTTCATTACAGTCACGAGCGTGCGCTCATATTCACGAAATTCGGGCAAAATGTCGGATGAAAGAGATACCGGTAGGTCCGGACTCATCTCACCAATCAGGGCTTCAAGGCGTTTTTCATGAATTGGATTTGCATAAGAATGTAACAGCGACACAGTAATTGCTTCGGTCCCGGCATCCAGCAATTCACGGATGGCTTCGCGCGCCGCGTTTTCGTCCAGTGGCGTCAAGACATCGCCTCGCGCACTCATCCTTTCGGAAATGCCCCGTGTCAATTCCAGGTCCGCCAAAGGATCCGGTTTCTCCATAATGATCCAGCCGGCCAATGGTCCCGGTGTCTGGGATCTGGCCAGGTGGAGAACCTGCTCAAAGTTTTCCGTTACCAAAAGCCCGACTTTGGCGCCTTTTTCTTCGAGCACAATATTGGTTGATACTGTCGTGCCATGCAGAACCGTGCTGATATCGGACGGTGTGATGCCGGTATCTGAGATTATTTCCTGTATGCCGGTAAGAATACCAATCGACTGATCGTCCGGTGTCGATGGTGTCTTCAATAAGTTGATCTCGCCACTAGCTTCGTTGAACAACAGCAGGTCCGTAAAGGTGCCCCCAACATCGATGCCTAGACGGCTGGACATGTTTTACCCCTCTGTTTTCAACGGCCATACCACCGATGTAAGTGACTAAACTTCCAAGGTGCTGAAACACCCAATCCCTTAATTTTGTTTGTATTATTTCGTATGGTCGCCTATTTTATTTCATTTGTGCATACCAAATTTTAACATACCGCGATTTGGTAAAAAAGGAAATCTCATTAATCGTAATCTGAGAAATCGAACTGCTTTGCTAAATGTTGGCACGTTGACAGCAACCCCTTTTAAAACAATAATGCGCCGCCAATGGATTGCGATATGAGCCCCTCTGTGAGAGAAATATGACCTTGTGACACAGGAAGTTTCAACCACTCAGAAACTTAGATTTTGGTTCGTCGTTGTAGCGACCGTTATTTTTCTGGTATTTATTTATTTCTATGAGCCCTTTGAAGTTTTTCTTGTTAACAGCATTCCCGCCATCCATTTTGAAAATGTGATTTTCTGGTTCTCGTCGGTAATCGGCATTCTGGGTTACGCGGTCTCTCATTGGCAGTCTTTCAAGAAAAACATCATTGGCAATGTCAGTGAACTGAATGTTGGCCGATTGGTCTTTGACACGCTACAGACAGCCATTTTTGTTGCCGCAATTTTTTGTGCTGGGGCGATCGTTCAAGCTGTTGCCATTCTGGCGGTGCGCTTGACAGGTCAATCATCTGCACCAACAGGCGCGTCGGAAAGCGTTTCAGGGAATTTGTTTGCCATTGTTTTATTGGTGATCTTAGCGCTGATGTTTTATCTTCTTCACCTTGTCGTTCGCGCTTTTCGTGATGGCTGGCATACCCGTCGCAGACACCCCGGATCAACGTCTTCTTCAAAATTCTAGCCTACTTCGGGAAATTTCTAGCCTACATCCTCATATGGTCAGTTCTAGTTGTACCCGGTTGTTTGACAGCCCGTTGAACGCCTTGAGGGATCGTTCCAATTGATCTTGTCGCAACCCGCGCAGAATGAAAATCATCCGGGATTGGTGGTTGTTATCCGGCCATGAATCCAGGTGGACAGGTTGATGCACAATATGCTGAACACAGTTGATGAGGACCGGCGCGGTCATCCCGGCGACATTCAGCAATCCCTTGATCCGTAGTACTTTGTCTCCGTGGCAGTTGAGTAGCATTGTCATCCAGATGCCAAATGCGGTCCAATCTAGAGACTGATCAAAAAACATTGCAAAGGACGTAATGCCGCCGGTATGCACATGATCTAGGCTGTTGTGGTGCGCATTGGTCTGGGAAGTTTGCGCCCGCTGCATCCAGTCCGCCGCTTCTTGGGATTTGAACTCTGAATTGCCCGCGTCATCGAGTAACAGACTTTGCACGGCAATTTCTTCACTAACAGCGTCAAGTAGCGGGGCCGATAAATTGATCTGATTCAGCATCTTGTGCAGGATTTCGATTTGGTCTGACCCCGCAAGGTCGGTTTTTGTTATAACTAGTCGATCTGCAACAGCGACCTGTTTCAGTGACTCGTCAAACCCCTCAATTTGAGCCAATCCATTGACCGCATCGACTGCGGTGATGATGTTGCCGAGCCTGTAATGGTGCTGCAGAATTGGATCAGCAAGAACTGTGTAAGCAATGGGTGAAGGATCAGCGAGGCCCGATGTCTCTATAACTACCCGCGTAAATCGTGGAATTTCTCCGCGTTCGCGTTGGGAAATTAATGAGCTCAGGCTTTCTTGCAGGTCGCCGCGAATAGCGCAGCAAATGCAGCCGTTTTCCATTACGGATACACTTTCGGTCACATTTTGCAGCAACAGGTGATCAAGACCAATTTCGCCAAACTCATTGACCAAAACTGCGGTATTGCTTTGTGAAGGGTCGCGCAGCAGACGCGACAACAGGGTGGTTTTGCCGCTGCCAAGAAAGCCGGTGAGGATATTGACTGGGGTTTTATCCGAAATATCGACGTTGCTCATGACGGGCGTTCGCGGCAAAGGTGTTCGATTAAGTTTTCGTCGAGGGGGCCGCAGTCCGCTTTGAGCAAGGTTTCGGCCTCGGCCCACATTTGCGACAGGTTATCCACCAACACAGTTTTCCCGGTGCTTGTGCTCAGAATGTAAGAACTGCCGGACCAGTCCTTTAGGCCGAGACTATAGAATTCTAAAACACGGCCAACCAGGGCTGTACGGTCCATGCGTTCGCGGCGCAGCGTGTGGGTTTGATGGCGTTCGCTAAATGTATCAGGATTGGCCGAGCTATCAGTCCAGTGTCCTTTACCTCCCAGAATTCCGCACAATCCGCACATTGAGTATTAGCTCTTTCGCGGATTTCGATGTTTGAAGTCATCGGCAATTTCATCGAATGTACAAAATCTTACGCCCGCGTGGCTTTGAATATATTGCAACAGTTTCTCTAACATCATCAGCACTTGCGGCCGGCCTGATACGTCCGGGTGAATGGTCAACGTGTAAACGGCGTAATCATATTCGCGATAGACCCAATCAAATTGGTCACGCCATAGTTCTCCAATAACGCGTGGATTGACAAAGCCGTGACTGTTGGGAGCACTTTTAATGAACATCATTGGCGGCAGATCATCAAGATACCAACTGCCCGGAATATCAACCAGATCCGTTTCGGTGCCGCGTACCAGAGGTTTCATCCACTCATGGGCTTGTTTTGAATAGTCGATCTTGGTCCAGCTGTCGCCAACACGTACATAAAACGGATGGAAGTCGTCGTTCATCAGGCTGTGATCGTATTTAATACCCTTTTTTAGCAATAATTCGTTAGTTACCGGGCTGAATTCCCACCATGGCGCCACATAGCCGGTAGGCCTGCGGCCGGACAGTTGCTCGATCAGTTCAATACATTTATCCATCACCGCCTCTTCCTGCACAGGGGTCATGGCGATTGGATTTTCATGGGAGTAGCCGTGCATACCGATCTCGTGGCCACCGTCGACAACCATTTTGGACTGTTCAGGAAAAGTTTCGATGGAGTGGCCCGGAATGAACCAGGTCGTTTTGATGCCAAGCTTTTCAAACAAGTTTAACAGGCGTGGAGTACCGACTTCGCCAGAAAACAATCCACGCGAAATGTCACAGGGTGAATCTTCGCCACCATAAGACCCCAGCCAGCCGGCCACCGCATCGACGTCAACGCCAATGGCGCAAAGGATGTCTTTTTTTCCACCACCCTTTCCAGCACTGCGCGATCCAGCAGCCATACGGGCGGCATCAGGGGAGGGTGCAGGCGCCGATCTATAAGGTGACGTTGACTTGCGCGGAGCATTGCTGGTCGGATTTGGTGTCGCTGCTACAGGCTGTTTTTCGGAATGGGAACTCTCATTTGTAACCATTTTTTCCGATGAATGTTGGCTTCGCGACGGGTCAAGACTAAAAGGCGTACCCTCTGTGGTACCGCTGATCTGATTGCCCGCAGAGGCAGATTGCGGCGGCTCAGATTGGAGTTCTGGCGACGCCTGTTCCAAGTCTTCTTGATCGCCCAACAAACTGCCCATCTGCTTGCGGTTCTCGTTGAGCAGTTTTTCGAATGAGTCTGAGAGTTTCGATGACATATTACTTGTCCTGAATTTTCGCCATTAAGCTTGGGAGCCTTCGCGCCACCAGCGCTGAAAGTCACCGTTTGAATGATCACCCGTTTCTGGCGCATCAGAATTTTTGCACTTACTTTTTATGTATTCAAAAACTTCGTCTGCGGATACGACGTCTGCATATTTAGCATCGATATCAAATAAGTTGGCTTCATGTGGGCCCTGGGCGCGGTCGCCGACAGCTTCGCGCACGACAATTGTCAGAAACCCGCTTTGCAGGGAATCTATGGCAGAGGCGCGAATGCAACCGCTTGTCGTGCAACCGGTAATGATAACCGTATCGACGCCCTGCATTTGCAGGTGAGAGGCCAGATTTGTTCCGAAGAACGAACTCGCGAATTTTTTTGAAACTATATAGTCGTCAAATTGTGGCCTGATCCGCTCGTCGAAATTGCACAAGGGCGAGCCCTTTAGCAGCACCGCAAGTGAGGGGATTTTCTTTATGAAAACACCAGCGTCTCTGAAATCGGCATCGTATTCAATTTTGGTATAGATTATAGGCAGTGTGGCGTCGCGGAACACATCAATCAACGACTTGGTCACAGCAAGTTCACTCGAAAAATCGCCACCCAACGGAGACGATGGATCGGTGAACCCGACGATAAAATCAACGATCAAAAGGGCCGGATTGTTTCCAAAGCCGGAGCGGTTTGCAAATCCCTTGCTTTGGTAACTCGCCAGCGTGTCCTTTGCCCAGTCATTCATGAAACTCTCCCCGAAATCTCATTGCTGAGAGATCATAGGCGATTATTGAGTTATAGAAAACACTTGACGGGGCGGTAAAAAGTTGTTGGCCGATGGCGTGCTTGTACAGGTCTTTGCGGTTCGGTGAAGAATATTTGCCTGTCTCCGCGTTGCTGGTGGATAAAACCTGATATTACCTATCCTTGGCTTCTCCTTGGCTTCTCCTTGGCTTCGTTTTTTATGGTGCGATTGCCGCGCAGCGTTGGATATTGAGGCCGAGGGCACGCAGATTGACCACGTAGCGCATGGCCGGCATGCCGCGAATGCGTAGGTGAGCCAGGTTCATCTGGTACTTTAATCGCGACATGGTCGCTTCTATGCCGGCCCGCCATCTGTAGACGTCGCGGAAGGCATCGCTTTGTTCATAAAGCCGGCGCTTTTGGTTGGCAGCCCTGTCCGGGGTATATTGAAAGCGGGAAAATTGGCCGTCACGCTTGGCCGCCTGCACGGGACATCGCAGTATATCGGGACATTTTTGGCAGATGGAAAGGTCGAAACGGGCCTGCAGCTTGGCTTTGGCGAGCGAGGCTGAAACCGGTTCGACGTTATTGGGACAGCGCAAGACCAAGCCTTCTTCGTTGAGAGTGAAATCCTCCAACGTCAACCGTCCCGAGACGGCGCCTTTCGGCGGTCGCGCGGGCGCCGCGAGATTGATGTTCTGTTCGCGCGTCAGAGCCATGTTGTCACTGGAACCGTAATGTGAATCACCCAGCATCACCGCCGGCGTCAGCGCGCGCTCGCTCAGATCATCCAGCGCATCGGCCAAGCGATGGCCGTCATGCACCGTCATCTTGTGGACCTCCACGTGGGTGATGAGGTCCGGTGTCGCGGCAACCGCCTCGTTACTGTCATCTTCACAATAGGTTTCGACGATCTGCGCCATGTATCCCTGACCCTTGTGCGCGTTGTAGCTCGCGTCCGGGTCGGCCGGATTGCCGACGGTATCGCACGGCACATCCTTTGGATCTCGAATCGCGGCGCGCGTTGCGTCACGATCGCCACACTCATCATCAACGATCTCGAACTGATCGCGCAGAACCCTCTCCAGGATCGCAAAACTGGAAAGCTTTGCCGCCGCCGTGTCACGGAATTGCAGCACCAGGGCTAGGAGATCCTGACCCGCTTCGCCGAGGCGGCGTTTTGAAACACTCGGCGCCGTATTCGCGAACGCGCCATTACCCTCGCGATCGACATAGCGGCGGATCACCTCCTTGCTGATCTGCTCGTGCAGACCGGGATGATATCGCTCAAGCTCACGGGCAAACTTCGAGATGCTCTCAACAACGATACCAAGTCGTGTCAGCGCCCGCATCGCCGAACGAAGGGCCGTCGAATCCATGCGTTGGTGGCTGGTATCGACAGAGAACCCCTGCACCAGCCGATCCGTCAAACACCGGAACAGCAATTCATCGAGACCTTGTTCGATAAACAGACGGCGATAGTTGCGCAGGGTTTTCTCACAGAAATAGCTGTCCGCTTCGCTGCGCACGTCCAAGGCATAGTGCCACGCCATATTGAAGGCCAGGGCCTCGACGGTCTCTGCATCGCTCAGATCGTGCAGCTGCTGCAAAAGCAAGACCCCGATGACAACGTGTAGATCCTTCGATGGTCGGCCCATGCGTTCATCAAGGTGACGGCAAAGATCGTCAACCGGAAGTTCGACAAGCAGATGGTTCCGAAAAACCCCGGCCCAGGATTGCTCCATCAGGCGCCGACGTTTGTCCCCGAAATCGGACCAGCGATCAAACAATTCTCCGGTCCGTCGGTCGCGTAAAGTAAACATGCACAATTATAACCCAGCCGACTCTCATGAGGAATCGACTTTTTACCGCCCCGTCAACACTTGGTTGACGGCGTCGCCCAACATAGCCGCGTTGTCAGAGCAATCGCGGCCAGCTGGCAGATCGGGATGCTGGGAGTAACTTAAGCCGTTAATTGCCTTGGTGCGCAATTTACGTCTTAATGAATTGAGGAAATCACACATTGTCTCGGACTTAATCAATTGCTGTAACTGAGCGAAACTGCCAACGAGAAGTAGGGAGATCGAAAATGCCTGTGCCCATTGAAGACCGCGATCCGCAGTTAAATGGACCAATGGCCGGTGTGCGCGTTATTGAATTGGGGCAGCTTCTTGCCGGGCCGTTTGCTGGAGCCCGACTTGCCGATTTTGGCGCAGAAGTGATTAAGGTGGAGGCACCGGAAACCGGTGATGCCATGCGGCTTTGGGGACATGACCGCTTTGAAGGCAAAGGTTTGTGGTGGCCAATCCTGGCGCGCAACAAGAAATCGGTGACCGCTAATTTGCGCGACCCGCGCGGTCAGCAGTTGGTCCGCAAACTGGTTGCGATTGCCGACGTGCTGATTGAAAACTTCAAACCCGGAACCCTGGAGCGCTGGGGGCTTGGCCCGGAGGATTTGCACGCGATTAATCCCGGATTGATAATCGCCAGAGTCTCCGGTTACGGTCAAACTGGCCCCTATGCTAAACGTCCCGGTTTTGCCAGTGTCGGAGAGGCAATGGGCGGGTTGCGTCACATCAATGGATATCCTGATCAGCCCCCGCCAAGAACCGGAATATCATTGGGGGATACGTTGAGCGGTATGTTTGCCGCCCAAGGAATCCTGATGGCACTTTATTGGCGAGATGGTCTTGGCGGCGGCAAAGGCCAGGTTGTTGATGTGTCTATTATTGAATCGTGCTTTGCGATGATGGAAAGTGCGCTTCCCGAATACGATAAACTTGGCGTCATCCGTAACCCCAGTGGTACCGGTCTGGCCAATGTTTCGCCATCAAACATATTTCCAACCAGCGATGGGAAATGGGTGGTAATTGCCGCCAATCTGGACGCCATGTTTATCCGCCTGTGCAAAGCAATGGCGCAGCCAGAACTGGCTGAAGACCCAAGCTACATCACTCATCTGGAACGGGGTAAAAATGCTGCCGAGCTTGATGCGCTGATAGCTGTGTGGACCAAAACAATGACAGCCGCCGAGCTGACTGAACAGCTGGATAATCACGGTGTCGTTGTCGGACCCATCTATACAATTGCGGATATTGTGAAAGACCCGCATTTTCAGGCACGCGACATGATTCAGCGTGTTGATGACCCGGTGTTCGGCAAGATTGCCGTTCCTGGTGTTGTTCCAAAACTGAGTGTCTCGGCGGGAGAGATTGCCTGGCTTGGATCACCTGAACCGGGCAGCCATAACAACGAAATTTTCCGAGATATGCTGGGTATCGACGAGAAAGAATTAGTGGAATTGCATGACGATGGCATCATCTGAGGCTCACATATCGATCTGCGAAGTGGGCCCACGAGACGGGTTGCAAAACGAAAAACGTCTCTGGAGTGTTGACGAAAGAGTCGCATTCATTGATCGGCTAACAAATACAGGCATCAAGCGTCTGGAAGCAGTCAGTTTTGTCCATCCCAAACGCGTCCCTCAAATGGCAGATGCCGAGAGCGTAATGGCCCGAGTTAAGCGACGGGATGGGCTTTTGTTTGCTGGGCTGGCGCTAAATCTTCGCGGGGTAGATCGTGCTTTGGGGGCGGGCGTTGATATCGTGAGATTCGTTATCGTTGCCAGCAATACTTTCAACATGAAAAATCAGGGGGCCTCGATCGACGAGACCTTGGTTGCCTTTGAAACTGTGGCCGAGAACGTTGCCAGGGCAGGGCGACAATTGTCGGCGACCATTGGTGCGTCATTCGGATGTCCTTTTGAAGGACATGTGCCAACGGAACGGGTCGCCACGTTAGCCCGGCAGCTTGTGAACGCGGGTGCGAAAGAGATCATCCTGGCAGATACCATCGGCTGTGCGGTTCCAATCCAAGTAAAGAACCGCATTTCTGCGGTTGCGGATGCGGTTGGAAACGCCACTCCTTTGGGATGTCATTTTCACAACACCCGAAACACCGGCTTCGCAAACGCTGTAGCCGCTGTGACAGCGGGTGTTCGTCGACTTGATTCATCGGTCGGGGGAATGGGCGGTTGCCCGTTTGCACCACACGCGACCGGCAACATCGCGACCGAAGACCTGTGCTATATGCTGCGCCAGATGGGCCATCCCACCGGGATCGATATTGTAGAACTGATCGATGTCGCCAAATGGGCAGAATCGTTTTTCACCGCGCCGTTGCCGGGACAGGTGATGAAGGCAGGGTTATTTCCAGAAATAGCCACTAGAGAGAATCCAGCTTGACCGACAAATTACTTGCAAATTCTAGAACTCCTTGAATGCTCGCGCGATTTCGCAATCATTTCAACTTGGTAGTGATTGATAGTTTGAAGCGAAATTGGATGTCAGCGAGAATCAAAGTGGATAATTGTGCTCGAGTATCCTCAGATTAGATCAACAGTTGAAACGGCCGGTTTATGGGTGGGTCAAAACTACATTTTCTAAATATTTCGTTATATAGAAATGGCTTAGTAAATTTACTGGCGGAGAGACAGGGATTCGAACCCTGGGAGGCTTGCGCCTCAACGGTTTTCGAGACCGCCCCGTTCGACCACTCCGGCACCTCTCCGAACCTGATATCTCTGGCTGAACGGAGATGCTTCTAGGGCGATTGGAACGGCCGTGCAAGGATGAAATTCTGACCAATGGCTGTGGCGTGGCTGCAAGGAACTGGACAGAGACCGCGGGTTTTGCCAAAAGTTATTCCAGCCAAACAAACATTCGGAACGCCCCCATGCCTGCGCCGCAAAAAACCAGCTTGAAAGACAGGCTCACCGCGGCGGTGGCGGTTGCGAAGGCCGGAGACGTCGCCGGGGCGGCGACGATCTATCGGCAAATACTGGCGCAGTACCCAAAACATACAGGTGCCAGGAAAGCGCTGAAAAACCTTGAGAAATCTCAGAGTGCTGCGGAGGGTAGTATTCCCAAAGATCAGGCAAACCGTTTGATGTCTTTTGTAAATTCTGGCCAGTTGGGTGACGCTGAAAATCTGGCGCTGCGTCTGAGCCAGAACCATCCGCGCGAGGCGGGATTGTTCAATATCATCGGCTTTTGTCAGACCCAGACCGGCCGGAATGATGCAGCTTTGGCGAGTTTTACACAGGCAGTCGAAGTCAATCCGGTGCTGGTCGAGGCGCTGAGCAATATGGGGTCGTTGTTGGTGCAGTTGGATCGACCGGCTGAAGCCCTTATACCGTTGCAAAAGGCCGTCAAAACCCGGCCTGATTATGCAGAAGCGCACCACAACCTCGGTATTGCCCATTCAGCGTTGCAAAATATCGAACCGGCGGAGGCGGCGCTGCCCGGGCAATTCAGCTTGCACCGAAATACATCAATGCGCGCAACAGCCGTGCCACGCTCTATGCCAAGATCGAAAAATACAGTGAAGCATTGGCCGACTATGATGCCATTCTGACTTTGCAGCCTGAAGATGCGAACATTCAGTTTAGTTTTGCCGACATGCTGGTCAAACTTGGCCGTTCTGAGGACGCACTGGAGGCGTTTTCGCGTGCAAAAGACTTGCGACCAGATCACTTGGACACCTGGCGCCGGATTATTGTTCTGCTGATCACGACTGGGCGGAAAGAGGAGGCGATTGCGCAACTCGAGACGCTTTTGCAGCGTGAACCGGACGACTGCACCGCGATGCGGGCGCTGATGCAAATCAAAAAGATGCAAGATGGTGATCCGATTATTGCCAAAATGAAAACGCTGATGGAGCGACCGGGTACGACCGAACTGGAACAGGTCAACCTCGGGTTTGGTTTGGGCAAAGCGCTTGATGACATCGGCGAGTTGGATGCAAGTTTTGCCTATTACACCCGCGCCAACGACCTCTACTACAATCACTTACCGGCCGAAGCGGATGAAAATTTCGCCAGAATTGATGCCTGTAAGCGGGTGTTTACGCAGGAGTATGTCAGCCGTTTCGCATCGTCCGGTTCGCAAAGTCAGACCCCGATATTTATAGTTGGCATGCTGCGTTCCGGTACCACGTTGGTCGAGCAAATTTTGGCCAGTCACAGTACAGTCTACGGAGCGGGTGAACTGGCGGCCGCAGAACAGCATTCACAGCGAATCTACGAGGATCTTAAAACCCTCGATACTGCGGCGATTGATGTATTTTCCCAAAATTACTTGCGCAGCCTGACTAAAAACTCCGGCGATCAGGCCCGCGTCACAGACAAGATGCCTAGCAATTTCCATCATGTTGGCCTGCTGAAACTGGCGTTCCCGCAGGCGAAGATCATCAATCTTGTGCGCGACCCGCGGGATGTTTGCTTGTCGATTTACCGCTTGTACTTTGACAATAAGGCGCACCGCTATGGCTATAACCTTCAGGCGCTCGCCAAATTCGCGAATTCCTACAAATCGCTGATCGGCTTCTGGCATGATCTGTTTCCGGGGCATATCTACGATGTGTGCTACGAAAAACTAACTGCCGATCAGGAAAGTGAGAGTCGCAAATTGCTGGACTATTGCGGGCTGGATTGGCAGGATCAAGTGCTTGATTTTCACAAGACCAAACGCGCCGTCAAAACCGCGAGCCTGACGCAAGTCAGACAGAAAATGTACAGGTCCTCGGTGCGCAAATGGGAAGCTTATACAGATCAGTTGCAGCCTCTCATCGACGGGTTGGATCAAAACTTGTGGCGCGATTATCTGGAGCCATGAATTTGCCCGACATGACTTGACATATCGGTGCAATTCAAAGATACGGGCGCATCCTTTCCTGTCGATCAGAGAAGGTAATATTAATTCTGCCCAGAGATGGGCGCGCTGTTTGAGGCGGGGATTGTCCCAAAACGCTTGCAACGCAAGGGCCGAAAGACGCGGTAAACCAAGGAAGCGAACGCATGTTTGCAGTTCTGAAAACTGGTGGCAAACAGTATAAAGTAGCCAGCGGAGACGTTCTGAAGGTCGAAAAACTGGCCGGTGAAGCGGGACAGACCGTACAATTCAACGAAATTCTGATGCTTGGTGGTGACAAAGTTACTGTTGGCACACCAATTGTTGCGGATGCGGGCGTTCAGGCCGAAATTCTGGAACAGGGCAAAGGGCCGAAGGTTGTTAACTACGTCAAACGGCGTCGTAAGCACTCGTCACAGCGCAAAAAAGGCCACCGTCAGCAACTGACTGTTCTGCGTATTACAGACATCCTGTCTTCCGGTGCAGCTAAATCGGGTGTTGCCGCGGCTGTAGGTGGGTCCGGTGCGGTTGCAGATGCGCCAGCACCCAAAAAAGCTGCGGCACCGAAAAAGGCTGCTGCACCTAAAAAAGAAGCATCACCTAAGAAAGCGGCTGCGCCGAAGAAAGCCGCAAGAGCACAAGCATCTGCCACTGACGATCTGAAAGCGCTGACCGGTGTTGGTCCGGCACTTGAGAAAAAACTGATCGAAGCTGGCGTCACCACTTTCGCTCAAATCGCTGGTTGGAACGCTGACGATATTGCCGCCATGGACGAGAAACTGTCCTTTAAAGGCCGTATCGAACGTGAAGGCTGGGTCGAACAAGCCAAAAAACTGGCTAAAGGGTAAGGAGAAGCGATATGGCACATAAGAAAGCAGGCGGTTCATCCCGCAACGGTCGCGACTCCGCCGGACGTCGTCTCGGCGTCAAGAAATTTGGCGGCGAGCCGGTTATCCCAGGCAACATCATCACCCGTCAGCGCGGCACCAAATGGTGGCCAGGCGAGGGTGTAGGCATGGGCAAGGATCACACTATCTTTGCAACTGTCGAAGGCAATGTGAAATTTCACAAGGGCCTGAAAGGCCGCACCTTTATTTCCGTACTGCCGGTGGCGGAGGCCGCGGAATAAGCCGAACCAAAATCGGAATGTAACAGTTTCATGGGGATCGGTTAACCGCCGATCCCCTTTCTCGTTTGTAGGATAATCGATGTAATGGGCGTTTCCATCGCCACTTTCGCGGTGTTTGCCGCCAGCCAGGTCGGTACACCCGGTCCCGCCAATATGGCCCTGCTGGCAACCGGTGCCCGCTTCGGGCTGCGTGCAGCATTGCCGTTTGTGGCGGGCGTCGCGCTTGGCAAACAGTTGATCATCTGGCCGATCGGGTTTGGTTTGATGGCCCTGTCTGCGCAAGTTCCGTTGTTGTTTGTCGCCCTGAAATGGCTCAGTGCTGCCTATATTATCTGGCTGGCATGGCGGGTTGCGAATTCTTCACTAAGTCCGGCTAGTGCTGATGCCAAGGCTCCGGGGTTTGTTGCCGGGCTAGCGGTGCACCCGCTGAATCCCAAGGCTTGGGCAATGATTACCGCCGGGTTCACCAGTTTTGTCGATCCGGGGACACCAACACTCACAGCGACATTCTGGATCGCTGCAATTCTATTACTTTGCCAGCTTTTCCTGCACCCGTTGTGGTGTTGGGGTGGCGAAAAGCTGGCGACCGTTGTTACTGGCACGTCGCAGGAACGCGCACTCATGTTAACGCTCGCCGGGCTGACCGTGCTGAGTGTTCTGTTTGTTTTGTTTACAGGAGGTTAGTTGTGAAACAGGGAGACATCGTCGGGCAGGCGATCATTGAAACTGAACGGTTCCATTTGCGGCCGGTTCGTAAATCTGATCAGGGTTTGATCGAATTGTATGCGGGGGACAAGCGCGTTGCGCGGATGACTGCGACCTTTCCGTACCCGCTGCCGCCGGGTGCCACCGAGACGTATCTCGACCGCGTGACGGCCGAAAATCGTGAACAGGATGTCTGGGCCATCGACGGCAGCTCAGCCGGCCAGCGCGAATTTCTGGGGTTGATATCGCTGATCCAAGTCACTGAATACCAGTCCGAAATCGCCTATTGGATCGCGCCGCAATTCTGGAATTCAGGGCTGGCGTCCGAAGCGGTCAACGCGTTGGTAGGCGCCAACCCGCTGTGCAGCATTTCGATGGTTGCAAGTGTTTTTCAGGACAATCCAGCCTCGGCCAAAGTGGTCACAAACGCGGGGTTTACTCTGATCGGCGAAAGTGAGGTTTTTTCGGTGGCACGGGGCACGACAGTCAACACCTGGGATTATGTGCAGCGGTTGCAGGATTAACACTGCGCTGCTGGACCCGACACGGTTCTTACTCTATCGGTTGCGACCGGAAATATAGGAAAGACAAACCCGATGAAATTCCTCGATCTGGCCAAGGTACAGTTGCGCTCTGGTACGGGCGGCAACGGCTGCGTGTCGTTCCGTCGGGAAGCGCATGTCGAATATGGTGGTCCGGACGGCGGCAATGGCGGCAAAGGTGGTGACGTCTGGGCCGAAGCTGTCGGGGGACTCAATACGCTCATCGATTTTCGATATCAGCAGCATTTCTTCGCCAAAAACGGCAAATCGGGCATGGGCAAAGCACGGTCCGGCGTCGGTGGCGACGATATTACGTTGCGCGTGCCGGTCGGCACCGAAATCCTTGAAGAAGACGAGGAAACAGTAATCGCGGATCTGACAGACGTGGGCCAGCGGGTTCTGCTGGCCGCTGGTGGTAACGGCGGGTTTGGCAATATGCACTTTAAATCCTCCACCAATCGGGCTCCGCGCCGCGCGAATTCCGGGCAGCCAGAGGTTGAACGCACGGTCTGGCTGCGGCTGAAACTGATTGCCGATGCCGGCTTGCTTGGGTTGCCAAATGCGGGAAAGTCAACCTTTCTGTCGGCCACGTCAAATGCGCGCCCGAAAATTGCCAACTATCCTTTTACCACACTGCACCCCAACCTTGGTGTCGTTGGCGTCGACGGTGCCGAATTTGTAATGGCTGATATCCCGGGCCTCATTGCCGGAGCGCATGAAGGTATTGGACTTGGTGATCGATTTCTGGGTCATGTCGAACGCTGCGCGGTTCTGTTGCATCTGGTTGATGGCACCGCTGAAGACGTGGTTGAGGATTATCAGACGATTATTACTGAGCTGGAAAAATACGGTGGCGATTTGGCGAACCGGCCCCGTGTCACAGCGCTGAACAAGATCGATGCGCTGGATGACATTGAACAGGCGCAGAAACACAACGCGCTGGTTGAGGCTGCCAGCAGCGAGGTGCTGCAATTATCCGGCGTGTCCCACGAAGGTCTGACTCAGGTCCTGCGCGCGGTTCGGGCGTGCATCAAACTGCGGGACGGCGGCGGCGCAAATGCCATCGAAGTAGCAGAGGAGGGAGCATGGCATCCCTGAACCCACTGCAATCGGCCAAGCGAATAACGGTCAAAATTGGTTCCGCTCTGCTGGTTGGTGCGGCAAACGGCGAATTGAGGCTGGATTGGTTGCGATCACTGGCTGCGGATATTGCGGATCAAAAGGCACAGGGCCGCGACGTTCTGGTGGTTTCCTCGGGGTCTATTGCTTTGGGGCGGCAGGTGCTGAATCTCGGCGAAGGCATTTTGTCATTGGAACAATCGCAGGCCGCGGCAGCGGTTGGACAGATCAGGTTGGCGCGCGCATATGAAGAAGTGCTTGCTCCGCATCAGATCAGCACTGCGCAGGTTTTGCTGACGCTGGAAGACAGCGTCAACCGGCGGCGGTATCTGAATGCACGCGCTACGCTGAATACGTTGCTCGGTTATGGCGCGGTGCCGATCGTCAATGAAAATGACACGGTTGCTACGGATGAAATCCGTTTTGGCGACAATGACCGTTTAGCGGCGCAAGTCGCGTCGATGGCCGGAGCCGATGTTCTGGTTTTGCTGTCAGATGTCGACGGATTTTACTCTGGCAATCCAAAAGAAGATGCGGCCGCTCAACGCTTTGATGTGGTTCAGGAAATCACACCGGCTATGGATGCTATGGCAGGCGGCACGGGAACTGCATTGTCCAGCGGTGGAATGAAAACCAAGATCATGGCCGCCAAAACCGCGATGCAAGCGGGATGCGCAATGGCGATCACGTTCGGCGACCAGCCCAATCCGCTTCGCGCTCTGGCTGAGGGTGCCAATTGCACTTGGTTTGTTGCCAAGGTGAACCCGCAGGCGGCCCGTAAGCAGTGGATATCGGGCATGAAGACCCGGGGCGACATTTGGATAGATGCCGGTGCTGCGAAAGCGCTTGGTCAAGGCAAATCGTTGCTTTCGGCCGGTGTCACAGGTGTAAACGAGGACTTCCAACGTGGTGATCCTGTTGCTATTCTTGGACCGGACGGGACCGAATTGGCCAAAGGGCTGGTTGGCTACAACGCCGTCGAGGCCAAGGCGATTGCAGGTCGGCAAAGTTCGGAGATCGAAGCAATTCTTGGTTATACGGGTCGTGCTGCACTGGTGCACCGCGATGACATGGTGGTGTAAATGGACACAATGAATATTCAAGCGATGATGGCCGGCTTTGGGGCGCGTGCCAAAGCCGCGGCGACCGAGCTTGCCTATGCATCCGGCGGTACCAAACAGGCGGCTCTGGAAGCGGCCGCTGATGTGGTGTGGCAGCGCCGCGAAGACATTATTTCTGCCAACGCACAGGATCTCGCGTTTGGTCAAAACAAAGGTCTGTCGCCCGCAATGATGGACCGGCTGATGCTGGATGAAGCCCGGGTTTGGGACATGGCCGACGGGCTCAGGGCTGTGGCTGCACAGGCAGATCCGGTTGGTTCCGTGCTGGCTGAGTGGGATCAACCGTCGGGTCTGCACATCAAGCGGGTGTGCACGCCGTTGGGCGTGGTCGGGGTCATTTACGAGAGTCGCCCCAATGTTACTGCCGACGCCGGAGCGTTGTGCTTGAAAGCCGGCAACGCCGCAATTTTGCGCGGTGGGTCGGAGAGCTTTCACAGCTCAACTTTGATCCACGAATGCCTTGTGTCCGGTCTGGATTCCGCTGGTCTGCCGCGGGATGCGATTCAATTGGTGCCAACCCGTGATCGCGCGGCGGTGGGTGAAATGCTGACCATGACGCAATACATAGACGTGATAGTGCCGCGCGGTGGCAAAGGTCTGGTGGGCAGAGTGCAAACAGACGCCCGGGTTCCGGTTTTTGCCCATCTCGAAGGCATTTGTCACATCTATGTTGATGCGGCGGCGGACATGAACAAAACCCGCGCTGTTGTGCTGAACGCCAAAACCCGTCGCACTGGGATTTGCGGCTCTGCCGAGTGTCTGCTAATAGACCGCGGTTTCTTTGAAACAAAAGGTGCGCCTTTTGTCGCTGATCTGCTCGATGCCGGCGTCGAAGTGCGGGGCGATAAAACCCTGCAGTCAATAGAACAGGTTGTTCCGGCCAAAGACGATGACTGGGGTCAGGAATACCTTGATATGATCATAGCCGCCCGCATCGTTGAGGGCGTCGGTGGTGCGATTGATCACATCCGGCAGTATGGCTCCAACCACACGGATTGCATCATGACCGAGGATGACGCCACCGCAGCCACCTTTTTCAAAAAAGTCGATAGCGCGATCCTGATGCGCAATGCCTCGACCCAGTTTGCCGATGGTGGCGAATTCGGTATGGGTGCGGAAATCGGCATCGCCACCGGGAAAATGCACGCCCGTGGACCGGTTGGCGCGCAGCAATTGACGAGTTTTAAATATATTGTTGAAGGCGACGGAACAGTGCGTCCATAGTCGAAAACCAAAAAGCCCACCAAGCGGCGGGCATTTTTTGATTCTCAAGTTTGCTTTAGCTGACCCAGGTTCTAATCGGACCGCAATCCAGATGGACAAAATTGGCGCGGTAATATTTGCCGACACCGCCAGAGCGGCACGCCAGACCCGCCTGAGCGATCTGGCCGACTGAACGCGAGCCCAGTCGCAAATCAGCGGCCATGGCCCGGACATGATATGATTTTTTAGCAACCCGGCGCGAACGCGACCGCAGCAAGGCATTGGTTCTGGCGGTGCGGTAGCCCGAAAGCATGTGGAAGGGTTCGTCGGTTTCCAGCAGGTTATGGGTTGCTGCAATCAAATCGATGTTACGGCGGTCCATTGTGGTCACCGAGTTTTCGCGCCAGTCGCGCATGAAAAAGTTAATTTCTTCCAATGCGGGTTTGATGTACTGGCCTTCAATCCAATAGATTGTGTCGATGGATTCACCGGTGCGCCCGGAACGCAGGCTGATGCGTCTGATATTGCCAGCGCGCTTATTGTAGTTGAAAACTTTGGAGTAGACTGGCGCGGCCGGTATCATGGCTATGACTGCAAATGCGCCCAACACGGCACGCCGCGTTGTCTTCCCGCTTGTACTACTCATCGTTAACCTGTCTCGTTCCTGCGGCCACGCTTGGCGCGGCTCTTGTTCGTGTCCCGGTCAGTACTTCCTAGAACTTTATGCCACAACGCGATTCGTCAGCCAAGTTGCAAGTTTGCAGTTTCGCCGCGCTAAGCGTTTTTTTGCTTATTTCGCATTGTATTAGCCGATTCGTCCTTAATGCTGGCTTGATCTTGTTTTGTTCTTGCCCAACTTGGGGCAAAATCCTTAATTTGGGCAAAATATTGCCGAAAAATTGATTGGACTATGTTTGATACTTTGCGATTATCGGCAGAACCGAATCCAATCGGGTCAGAGTGGTATCGAGGGCACAATGTTATATTTTCGCAACGCGCTGATTAAGTTGATAACAGCCGGGGTGCTGGCTTGTTTCGCACTTGGTACAAGCGAACCGGTTTTCGCAAAAACAACGTCAAGTGCAGTTATCCAGAATGCTGTAGCAACTGACCGAAGCCTGTCACAAGACGCCAAGGCCTTTTATGCAGCGCGCGGGTACAAGCCAGTTTGGGTCGGGTCAAAAAACTCAGGTCGGGCAAAGGCATTGATCGCGGCATTGGCGAATTCTGCCGAGCACGGTTTACCGACAAAAAGATACAGAGCGGCGGAACTGAAAAAGGCACTGAGTGCTGCAAGACGCGGCCAAAACGCCGGCGCGACCGAAATTTTTGCCACCTGGGCTTTTCTGGCCTATGCCAATGATATCAGTTCGGGAATTGTCGCACCCACTTCGATCGACCGCAATATGTCCATCAGCCGACCAAAGCGGTCGGATCAGGCTTTGCTTGCCGCTGTTGCCAAAAGTTCAGGCCGGGGCCTTTTGGCCTCGCTGGCACCAAAGAACCCGGAATACAAACGACTGATGGCCGAAAAGAAACGTTTGGAAAAATTGCTCGGCAATGGCGATTTTGGCGCCAATGTCCCGGTTGCAACCTTAAAACCGGGATCCTCTAGCAAAAATGTTATCGCCATGCGTCAACGTCTTTCTCGACTGGGGTATGGTCGACTGGGCAACAGTCCGGCGTTTGATGAGGGATTGACCAAAACACTGAAGCTGTTCCAGCAGGATCACGGTTTAAGGCCGGACGGTGTTGCCGGGCCCGGCACGCTCAAGATGATGAATGTTTCTGCCAAGCAGCGCTTGCAACAGGTCATTGTCAATCTGGAGCGCGAGCGTTGGCTGAATTTCGAACGCGGCAAGCGGCACATCTTTGTTAATCTCGCTGATTTCACTTTCTCTATGTATGACAACAACAAGGTGTCGTTCAAATCTGACGTGGTGATCGGCGCGGTAAAATACGACCGGATCACCCCTGAGTTTAATGACGAAATGACCCATATGGTCATCAACCCGACCTGGCATGTGCCGCGCTCGATTGCCGGCAAGGAATACCTGCCAATGTTGAAAAAGGATCCCACAGCACTGGCGCGTCGCGGGTTGCGAATGATCGCTTCAAACGGAAGATCGATCAACCCGGCTGAAATCGACTTCACACAATACACCGCCAAGAACTTCCCGTTTTCGATCAAGCAACCCCCGAGCCGCGCCAATGCACTTGGGGTTGTTAAGTTCATGTTCCCCAATAAATTCAACATTTACTTGCATGACACACCGACCAAAAGCCTGTTCAAGAAAGAAGTCCGCACGTTCAGCCACGGCTGCATCCGGGTTCAAAAACCGATCCAGTTTGCGCACAAGCTGTTGGAAAGACAGACCTCCAATCCAGAAGGCGCGTTTCAAGCCTGGCTGGATACCCGGCGCGAGCAATTTGTGAATCTTGAAAAGCCAGTGCCGGTTTACCTGTCTTACAGAACGGCGTTCTTCAATGAAAACGGTCGGATGAACTATCGCCGAGACTTCTATGGCCGCGACAAGAAAGTGTTTGGCGCGCTGGCAAAAGCCGGGGTAGCTTTGCAGGCGGTTCAGGGCTAAACAGTTCCACCGGAACACAGACAGACGGGCGTCCGGATCGGGCGCCCGTTTTGATATAGGGTCGTGGCGATGACGCGTTACACAATTGGCGATATTGCCCAGCAGTTGGGGGCCGAAGCCGAAGGCGATCTTGCGTTGCAGGTGACCGGTGTTCAAGAACCGCAAACCGCGGGGCCGGATACGTTGGCACTGGCCATGGATCAAAGCTATGCGGCGGCGCTTCAGGCTGGAGAGGCACAGGTGGCAGTGCTTTGGGCTGGTGCGGATTGGCAGGCATTGGGTTTAAAAGCCGCCATTTTTGCGCCGCGCTCGAGATACGTTTTGTCCGGCGTGTCTTATGTGTTTGAACGCAAACCGGAAATAGAAACTGGCGTTCACCCGACGGCGATCATTGACCCAACGGCGGACATCGGGCCAAACGCCGCGATTGGTGCTTTTGTTGTCATCAGTTCGTGTGTCAAAATTGGCGCCAACGCCCGTATTCTGTCGCATAGTTCTGTAGCCGAAGGCGCAATAATTGGCGACGATGCTTTGCTGTATCAGGGCACCCGAATTGGCGCACGCGTTCAGATCGGCCACGGGTTCATTGCGCATTCCGGCGTGGTTGTCGGGGTTGACGGATTTGCCTATGTCACGCCAAAACCGGGTGCGGTGGAAGAAGCCCGCACCACCGGGAAAATCACCCAAGCCAGCCACACGGAAGGTTTTGCGCGGATCAATTCGCTTGGGTCTGTCGTGATCGGCGATTTGGTGGAAATCGGCGCGAATTCCGCGATTGATCGAGGCACCATTGCCAACACAACAATTGGTGATGGAACCAAGCTCGATAACCTG
This sequence comes from Amylibacter sp., assembly GCA_965237555.1. GTDB lineage: Bacteria > Pseudomonadota > Alphaproteobacteria > Rhodobacterales > Rhodobacteraceae > Amylibacter. The sequence continues at coordinate 1,779,798 of OZ250147.1, read as the reverse complement.
GTTCATGTGGGCCATAACGTGACAGTCGGGCGGCATTGCCTTTTGTGCGGGCAGGTTGGCATCGCGGGCAGCTCCAAAATCGGCGACCGAGTTGTGCTGGGCGGGCAGGTTGGCGTCGCCGATCACCTGACCATCGGTTCCGACGTCATTGCTGCTGGCAAATCCGGAATTTCCAGCAATGTGCCGTCGGGCCGGGTTATGATGGGCAGCCCGGCGATGAAAATGGACCTCAACATCGAGAGCTACAAGGCATTGCGCCGGCTGCCCCGACTGCTTGCCAAAATGGCGAAACTGGAAAAGGCTGTTTTCAAGGGCGATGAAAATGGGTAATGCACGGCCAATATTGACCGAAAGTTCGGGACTGCGCATGTCGGTACGCAATAAAATCATCGAAATTCTGGCGGAACAGGCGATGATCGCCCCGGCTGAGATTTCCGCTGATGCCACGCTGCAAGATCTGGCGATCGACAGTCTGGCGTTGGTTGAAGTCGTCTTTGCCATTGAAGAGAGTTTTGACGTGTCTGTGCCATTTAACGCAAATGAACCCTCCGCATCTGGATTCGATATCTCATCTGTGAACTCCATCGTTGCCGCAGTTGAAGGCCTGTTGAACGCAAAAGAGGCCTGAGATGCCAACACACCGCGTTGTGATTACCGGCCAAGGCGCGATCAACGCGCTGGGGGCGTCGGCGTCGGCAACTGTCGAAGCTATGGCCAATGCCACTTGTGGCATTGGTGAATTGGACTTTCAGGACGTTGACCGCCTGATGATTCGCATTGGCGGGCAGGTAAATGGATATGTTCCCGAAGATCATTTTACCCGCCCACAAATTAATCTCTACGACCGGTTTACCCAATTCGCGGTGTTGGCAGCGCAAGAGGCTTTGGTGCAATCAGGCATTGATCTGAGCGATGAACTGTCCCTGGAGGCAGGCGTGATCCTCGGCACCGCAGGGGGTGGTCTGCAAACACAGGACGAGAATTACCGCAGCGTTTACGAGGCAGGAAAAAACCGCGTACACCCGTTTGTTGTGCCGCGCCTGATGAACAATGCCGCCGCGTCCCATGTTTCGATGACCCACAATCTGCAAGGTCCAAGTTACACGGTGGCAACGGCCTGCGCGTCTTCCAACCATGCGATGGGGCAGGCATTCCACGCCATTCGCGCGGGACTGTCACGGGTGATGCTGACCGGTGGCAGCGAAAGCATGTTATGTTTTGGCGGCATTAAAGCCTGGGAAGGTCTGCGCGTAATGTCAAAAGATGGCTGCCGCCCGTTTTGCGCCACCCGAAACGGTATGGTTCAGGGCGAAGGTGCTGCGGTGTTTGTGTTTGAAGAATATGAACATGCGCGCGCACGTGGTGCTGATATTCTTGCGGAAGTGGTCGGTTTTGCCATGACGTCGGATGCCTCTGACATTGTGACACCAAATCAGGATGGTGCCGCGCGGGCCATTCGCGGCGCGTTGAAAGATGCGCGGCTGGATCCGTCAGACGTGGGCTACATTAACGCGCATGGCACCGGCACCACGGCCAATGACAAAACCGAATGCGCCGCGGTGCGCGAGGTTTTTGGAACGGCAGCTGACACGGTGATGATTTCTTCCACCAAGTCCATGCATGGTCATCTGATCGGCGGCACTGGCGCGGTGGAACTGCTGGCCTGTATCGCGGCGGTGCGAGACGGGATGATCGCACCGACAATCAATCACACGAAACCGGACCCGGCCTGCGATTTGGATGTGGTTCCAGGGCAAGCGCGTCACGAAAAAGTAAGCGCTGCCATCAGCAACGCTTTTGCCTTTGGTGGTTTGAATGCGGTTCTCGCAATTCGGGCCTTCTAAACCATGGCTCACAAAAAAACCCGGCTAAACCGGGTTCTTTGCAATTTGTTATAGCACAGGTTACTTGCTGTTGATCGCATTCCAGCCGGCCGTAAATCCTGTCAGCGATACGTTCAAATTGATGGCTTCCTCGGGCACAGCGACAGATCTGATTGTCACCGTTGCCTTTATGCCCTTTTTCAGGGTGCCAACTTCTCCTTCAGTCAGACCGAAGCGCGAAAAACAGCCATATTGGTCGCACCAATTGTATTGATAACTTGTGGGTTTTCCGGAATCGATCCGCATAACCACCTTGGCAGTCAGCAAAGTGCCCAGCGGCGTGGCAAAATCAACTCCGGCCACGGCCTTGCCACCGTTTTTAAGCGGCTGAATGTTGATTTCGGCGACCCGCGCTCCGTCCTCATCCAACAGCAACTGGTATATCCTGCAGGATTCTGCGGCCGCGTCGGCGGCTTTCAGGCACCGCACCTCCCAATCGCCGTGTTCCTCACGGATGTACAGGTTACCTTCTTCAGGTTCGGCGTTGTCTTCAGCAACAGGAAAGATTTCGTCTTGCTCATTGACTACCGAAGCAGCCGGGTCTTGCTCCGTGGTTTCCGTTGTTGTCTCACCTGTTTCCGCCGCCGTTTCTTCGGTGACAACTTCTTCTGTAGCCGTCGTTTCGGAGGTGGATTCTTGTGCCTGTGCCATCGGGCCAAAGGCGCAAAGTGTGGCGACAGACATGTATTTCAATATTTGCTTCATAAACCGGCTCGTTTCTTTCCTGGAGCGTTTCGCATTTGGTTTGAACCAGACTGAATTTGAAACGCTACTTCATATTTCTGTTGCGCGCGTGTCCGGTTCGTTGTTGAAACCAACTAGCCCAGAAACGCTCTGAATAGATCGCAGCGAGTCATAATTGGTCTTTTCTGTTTTGTCAGTTGGAATCTTGGTGATCAGCGACAATTCGCGCCAGATTTCTAGACAGACAAAAGGCGCACAGTTACCTGCACGCCCTTCTGTCTGCTTCCCGCAGTTCTCCCCATCGGACTAGCCGATCAATTGTGCGCACAAACTATGTCAGAATATTTCAACCGTCAACAGGGCAGGCCGTAAAAATGACGGGAATTCGATCACTTCTCCAAAAATCAAAATGTGAATGTATTTAATTGGGTTGGAACGCATAGCGAAAGTGAATTTGCGCCATGGTGTCTGCCCTAAATATGGTTATTCTGAGATAATGTAGATAAGGGGCAAATTATGGACGCGGTTGATCGGATATTTGTTGGCGGTGGTGGTGCGGATTACAGCGAGCCGCAGTCGCTGATTTTGAAGTATGCGAACCGCCACGGCATGATCGCCGGCGCAACCGGAACAGGCAAGACCGTGACGCTGCAGATATTGGCCGAGAGTTTCTCGGCAAATGGCGTGCCGGTGTTCTTGTCGGATGTCAAAGGCGACCTTTCAGGACTGGCCAAAGCCGGGTCGCCTGATTTCAAACTGCATGACCCATTTATGAAGCGCGCAGCTACTATTAAGTTTGACGATTACGACTACGAGGCCTTTCCGGTTACGTTTTGGGATCTGTTTGGCGACCAGGGCCACCCGGTACGGACAACAATATCGGAAATGGGGCCCTTGTTGCTCTCCCGCTTAATGGAATTGAGCGAAGCCCAGGAAGGTGTGATGAATATCGCCTTCCGCTTGGCAGACGAACAGGGCCTGCCGTTGCTTGATCTCAAAGACCTGCGTTCGATGTTGATATGGCTCGGTGAAAATTCCAAAGATATTTCGCTGCAATACGGTTCGGTTGCCACTGCGTCCATCGGCGCAATTCAACGCCGCCTGCTGGTTCTGGAAAACCAGGGTGCAGAAGCATTTTTTGGTGAACCGGCGCTCGAACTGACCGACATGATCTCGACAACACCCGGCGGGCAGGGACGGATCAATATTCTGGCCGCTGACAAGCTGATGCAGTCGCCGCGCCTCTACGCCACATTTCTGCTGTGGATGTTGTCAGAACTGTTCGAAATGTTGCCCGAGGTCGGAGATCCGGACAAACCCAAGCTGGTATTCTTCTTCGACGAAGCACATCTGTTGTTTGACGATGCGCCCAAGGCGCTGGTGAACAAAGTGGAACAGGTCGCCCGCTTGATCCGGTCCAAAGGTGTCGGGGTGTATTTCGTGTCACAAAACCCTGCTGATGTGCCTGATGATATCCTCGGGCAGCTCGGCAACCGCATTCAGCACGCGCTCCGAGCGTTTACGCCCAAGGATCAAAAGGCGTTGCGGATGGCTGCAGACACCTTCCGCGAAAACGACCGCTTTGATACCGCTGACGCAATCAAAGAGGTGGGAGTCGGCGAGGCTTTGGTTTCGACGCTGGAAAAGAAAGGCATGCCGACAATTGTTGAACGTACGCTGATCCGCCCGCCATCGTCGCAACTGGGACCGCTGACGGTTGCAGAACGCAAAGCCGTAATAGCGCAATCGCCTGTGGCCGGTTTGTATGAGGCGGAAGTGGACCGCGAAAGCGCCTACGAAAAACTCGCCAAGCGCGCTGCAGACGCCGCCGCAGAGGCCGAACGCGCCGAGGCCGAGGCGGAGAGACTGGAGCAGGCAGAAGAAGCGGCAGAAACTGAGGCCCGCGAGCACCGGACTGCCCGGCGGTATGACGGATCAACCAAACGAAGTAAACGCAGCACCCGATCTTCCCGAAGTGACGGGATCGGCACCGTGTTTGCCAAATCCCTTGTCCGACAATTGGGCACACGCGCCGGAAAACAATTGGTTCGCGGTGTGTTGGGTGGATTGTTCAAAGGGCGCTGATGATCGGTTGTCCGACCCGGCGCAATCCCGTCGCCAGAACCGTTGACTTGAAAATCGCTATCGTTACGTTTGTGGGATGAACTGGCCAGACACCCGCTTATGCGAGCTCTTTGAAATCGAGCATCCGATTGTTCAGGCTCCGATGGCCGGGGCTTCATCTCCGGCTATGGCCGCCGCCGCGGCCAACGCGGGGGCACTGGGTTCACTCGGATGTGCCTTTCACAGCGCCGAGAAGCTGCGTGAGGATGTGCAGATGGTGCAAACTGCCACAAACCGCGCGTTAAATTTGAATTTCTTTGTCCACAAGCCGCCGCACGACGATGCAGAACGGTCTGCGAATGCGGTCGCCCGACTGCAAAGTTGGTACGATACATTTGATGCGGGGCCGGTCCCGGTTCCGGCAGAAACGCATTTTCCTTTTGGCGCTGCAATCTGTGACTCGGTTTTGCAGCTGTCTCCGAAAGTTGTGAGTTTTCACTTTGGCCTGCCGGATCCAACATTTGTAGATCAGCTGCAGGACGCAGGAATTATCATTCTGTCCTCAGCGACGTCTGCAGCCGAGGCGCGGTGGCTGGAAGATCGCGGCGTCAACGCAATTATTGCGCAAGGATACGAAGCTGGCGGTCATAACGGTTGGTTTTTGCACCGTGGCATGGCGGACGTGGCTGGAACGATGGCATTGGTGCCACGGGTTGTTGACGCAGTTAAAATTCCCGTAATCGCTGCTGGCGGTATCGCCGATGGCCGCGGCATAGCTGCTGCACTGATGCTGGGGGCGGCGGGCGTGCAAATTGGTACAGCATTTCTGGCAACGCCGGAAAGCAGTGCAAGCGCTGTCCATCAGACCGCATTACTGGCTGCCAGCGGTGACGACACGATGTATTCGAAGGCATTTTCCGGACGCAACGCCCGGACTGTGGTGAATAGTTTTTCAGTGGAAATGTCCGATGTCACAGACTGGCCGGATTTTCCACTGATGAACCCGGCAACCGGACCGTTGCGAGCCGCATCAGCGAAATCGGGAAAACCAGACGCGATTTCGCTTTGGACCGGGCAGGGCGTTGGATTGATCCGTCAGGAGACCACGACCGAAGTTGTCGAGCGATTGGTGGACGAGACGCGCAGGATATTTGCGCGCCTCAAGTGACCAGGACGCGTGGTTGTAAGCTCGTGCGCCAAGGAGACCTTTTCAGCTATTGATTGTCCGCTGCATGCGTGAGCTGCCAAAGAGAAGAAAGGATTCGGCGATCAATCAGGAGATCAATCCGCTGATTGGCTACCATTGAGGCGATAATATTTAGATTGCTCAAAAACAAACAAATTAGGATTCGGCAGTCTGCAACAGAAGTTGCAAAGCTTTTGCGCAAGCGGCATTGCGCACTTCACCGCGACCCATGGCGCCGAATTCCTGCGTTTCCGTTATCGGCTCGACCCCCTTGACTGCGACGCCAAAACAGACCCGGCCTTCGGGTTTGTGGTCTGATCCGCCGGGCCCGGCAATGCCGGTAATGCTAACGGCTAAATCTGCCTGGGAATGTTGTAAAGCGCCGACCGCCATTTCGGCTGCAACGCCTTCGGATACCGCCCCGAGCAGCGTCAGCGACTGAACGGAAACTCCCAACATTTCCTGTTTTGAGGCGTTTGAATAGGTTACGAATCCACACTCGAAAACGTCAGACGAACCGGCAATATCTGTCAGAGCTGACGAAACCAGTCCGCCGGTGCAACTCTCTGCCGTGGTTACCCGCCAGCCGCGTTCGCGGCAGCTTCGTAAAACCTCGGCTGCGAGGTCGTCAACCGGGGTCATTGCAGCATCAGATGAAACACCGCTGCCAGCGCCAACGAGCCAAGAGCCGCATAAATCGCGGCCAGCACATCGTCTAACATCACGCCAAACGGCGTCGATTTGCGGTCGGCCCAACTGACTGGCCAGGGTTTCCAGATGTCAAATACCCGGAACAGAACAAAGCCGGCGAGCAGCCCCGGCCAGGGCAGGATCGCCACGTCAATCTGATGGTACCAAAACGCAAAGGACATCGGCAGCAGGGTGATCCACATGCCAACAACTTCGTCAACCACGATCTCGCCCGGATCATGGTCGGCTTTGTCCCGGGTTTCCTCGGCTGTGGCCCACCAGCCGAGGAAAAAAACCGCGATAGTAGCGATTACCAGCGTAGGAAATCCGCCAGCCTCGTGCAGGATAACCGCGAAGGGCAGGGCGGCGGCGGACCCCCAGGTTCCGGGGACAAAGGGCAGCAGGCCGGTATAGAACCAAGTTGCAATAATTCGGGTCATATCTTCACCAATGTAGCGATTGCCTGCGCTGCGATACCTTCGCCGCGTCCGGTAAACCCAAGTTGTTCGGAGGTTGTCGCCTTGACGCTGATGCGATCCTGTTTCAGCCCGGTTATCGCCGACAGCGCGGCACGCATCGCCTCGGCATGGGGCCCGATCTTTGGCAGTTCGCAGATCAGAGTGCAGTCCAGATGGGTGATGGAAAACCCACGTTCAGACACCCGTTCGACCGCTTTTCGCAGAAAGATTTCGGACGCCGCGTCCTTCCATTGTGGATCGCTTGGCGGGAACCACTGGCCGATGTCGCTTTCTGCCAGAGCCCCAAATATCGCGTCCGTGATCGCGTGCATGCCGACGTCAGCATCGGAATGACCGACCAGCCCCTGTTCGTGATCAATCCGCACGCCGTTCAGAACGACATGGTCACCCGGGCCGAATTTATGCACGTCAAATCCGTTACCCGTGCGAATGTCCAAGGTCTGCCCCATCAGGTGCTCCGCCAGTGCAAAATCTTCTGGCCGGGTGATTTTCAGATTGTGTTCAGACCCGACAACGGGCGCAACGTCAAGCCCCGCAGCGCGGGCAACCGCAACATCATCGGCCATCGCTTCGGTGGCCGCAGCATAGGCGGCACGGATGTCTTGCAATCGAAATGCCTGCGGCGTTTGTGCCCGCCAAAGTGAATCGCGACACTGGGGCTTGACTGCTTTGCCTTCTTTTACCTGCCAGAGGGCATCGGTAACCGGAACCGCTAGAAACGCGGCGTTAACTGTTTTGAGGGATTCAATCAAACGATCCAGGGTCGCCACCGGCAGCAGTGGGCGGGCACCATCGTGGATCAGCACAACATCGCCTTCACAGGCTGCGAGCCCGCTTGAAACCGACGCGCTTCGGGTTTCTCCTCCATGAACTGGCGGTAAAATACGTGGATCGGGAAGCGGCAAAACCGTTTCTTCGTAAAGACATACGTCGTCAGGGTGGATAACAACACGCAGGGCATTCACAGTCGGGCTGGCCAGCAGCGCCCGGATCGTGTGGCGCAGCACCGGTTCGCCGTTCAAGGGGCGGTACTGCTTTGGCAATCCACCACCGGCGCGGCTGCCGCGACCCGCGGCGACGATCAGGGCGGTGATTTGCATGGTATTCCCCTGTGCTTTGCGTGTCTTCCTTACGGAATGCCGGCGTGTTGGACAATGTTTTCCTTGCGATCACCTTTCCCTTGATATTCTGGTGGTATTGCCTAAAAAACAGGCAACATGTCGATTCTGATTGGAAATAGAGCGCTTTGCCCGCCGGTATTTTTGGCGCCGCTGGCTGGAATCACCGATTTGCCGTTCCGCGAATTGGTCTCGGGCTTTGGTGCGGGTTTGGTTGTGTCTGAAATGGTGGCGAGCCAGGAAATGGTGCAGGCGCGGTCGTCCTGTCAGGCCCGGGCGCGGGCGGAATTGGGATTTGACGCTGCGAATACAGCGGTGCAAATCGCTGGGCGGGACGCTTATTGGATGGCGGAATGTGCCAAGTTATGCGCCGCCAATGGAGCGCAACTCATTGATATCAATATGGGTTGCCCCGCCAAGAAGGTAACAAACGGCTATTCTGGCTCGGCTTTGATGAAAGAACCGGACCATGCATTGCGATTGATCGAAGCTGTTGTGAAATCGGTTGATGTACCAGTGACCCTAAAAACCCGCCTCGGATGGGATGACGACCTGTTGAACGCGCCGGAACTGGCGTTGCGGGCCGAAAATGCAGGCGTGCAAATGGTGACAATTCACGGTCGCACCCGATGTCAGTTTTACAAAGGCCGCGCTGACTGGGCAGCAATTAGACAGGTGAAGCAGGCGGTTTCGATTCCAGTGATTGCAAATGGTGATATTCTGGATTCGACTTGCGCAAGAGCGGCAATCGAACGGTCAGAAGCTGATGGGGTAATGGTTGGTCGCGGCGCGCAGGGACGGCCTTGGATGCTTGCGCAGATTGCATCGGAAGTGTTCGGTTGTGAAGCACCAGCTGTGCCACGAGGGAGCAATCTTATTGAAATGATTTCAAAACATTATGAGGCGATGCTCACCTTTTACGGGGCTGAACTCGGCAACCGCGTCGCGCGCAAACATCTTGGCTGGTATATGGACGATATGGCCACTTCTGTAGCCCAGCGGCGGCAAATCATGACCGAAAAGACGCCATCCACGGTGTTGCGCCTAATACAAACGCTGGCGCCCCAAATCTTTGCTGCAGCAGCATGACAGACGTCGATTTCGAGTTTATCTGGTCAATGTTGCCGTTTCCTGCCTTTGTTATTGGCCCGAATAACCGGGTGATCGCGGCGAATTTGGCTGCGGAACAGATGGTCAAAACGTCGGTCAAACAGATGCAGCTCAAGACGATCACCGAATTTTTCGGCGAAAACTCCGTGATCTCCGACACAGCCCGGCAGGCGCGGGACAGCAGCGGCTCATTCATGCAATACAACGTCGAAGTATCAGTGCCCGATCAACCGCCAACAAGCTGCAATGTACACGTCGGGCAAATGTCATTGGATAACCCGAATTTGCTGCTGATCATTCAGCCAACAGGGGTGGCGCAAAAAATGAGCCGATCACTGACCAACCTTGCCGCGGCCCGTTCAGTCGAAGCCATGGCCGCGATGCTGGCGCATGAAATCCGAAACCCACTCGCAGGCATTTCCGGCGCGGCCCAGCTGTTGGCGATGACAGGCAGCGATAATGAGCGTGAATTGACTGACATGATTCAGCAGGAATCCCGGCGTATCGGCCACCTGGTGGACAGGGTGGAGCACTTTGGCGACCAACGACCGACGGAACGAAAACCGGTGAATATTCACGACGTTCTTGATCGGTCCTGCCGTGCCGCCAAGGCGGGGTTTGCGTCGCATGTGAGTTTCAGCGTGGACTATGATCCGTCGCTTCCCAGTACCGTGGGCGACAGTGACCAATTGCTGCAAGTCTTTCAGAATCTTATCAAAAATGCGGCGGAATCGGTTGATTCTGCCAGGGGAGCCATCAGGATTCGAACATCCTACAATTCCAGTGTAAAATTTGCCGTGGCCGGAAACAAAACCGAAAACCTGCCACTACAAATCGAAATAATCGACAATGGCCGGGGCATTCCTGACAACCTGATTGGTGATATATTTGAGCCCTTTGTGACCAGCAAAACCAACGGCAGTGGGCTGGGATTGCCGCTGGTCAGCAAATTTGTGGCGGCACATGGTGGATTGATCGAGTGTTCGAGCAAAGACGATCGCACGGTTTTCTGCGTGCGCCTGCCGGTCTGGCGGGAACAGAAAGAGGTGGCATAAATGGACGGTACAATTCTGGTTGCAGACGACGATCGCACCATTCGCACGGTTTTGACGCAGGCTCTGACCCGGGCCGGTTGCAAAGTCAGGGCGACCGGCAGCGCCGCAACCCTTTGGCGCTGGGTCGAGGACGGCGAAGGCGACGCGGTGGTGTCTGACGTAATGATGCCGGACGGCAACGGGCTGGAAATGCTGCCCGCGATCCAGCGCAGGCGTCCAAACCTGCCCGTCATTGTGATATCCGCGCAAAATACCGTGATGACCGCAATAAGGGCCAGCGAATCCGGCGCATATGATTACTTGCCCAAGCCGTTTGACCTGCGCGAGTTGCTCTCAAAAGTCAGCAAAGCCCTGACAAAATCCAATCTTCCGGGCGAAAAGCCGATTGAGATGCCCAGATCCGGCACAGAATTGCCGCTTGTCGGAGGTTCGCCGGCCATGCAGGAGGTTTACCGTGTTGTCGCGCGGGTACTGAACACAGATTTGAATGTTCTGATACTGGGTCAAAGTGGAACCGGCAAAGATCTGCTGGCACAAACCTTGCACCGGCTCGGCAATCGTGCGGCTGCGCCCTTTATCCCGATCACCGCTGGCACTGTGACGCCGGACGGTTTGCCATCCCTGATGGCTAATGCCCAGGACTCCGCTGCCACAGTCTATCTGGATGAGCTGGGGGAAATGTCTGCGGAAAACCAATTGCACCTGCTGAGCTTGATGCAATCGCCAAATGGCGGGGTCAAAAATGTGCGATTCATTTCATCCAGCAGTCAACCGCTGGCATCTCTTGTAAACGAGGGTCTGTTCCGGGAGGATTTGTACTACCGTCTTGCCGTCATGCCGATCACGCTGCCTGCGCTGCACGACCGGCTTGATGACATAGCGGAACTGGCTCAGCATTTTTTGCAGACCTGCGCTGCCGAAGACCTGCCGCTAAAGATAATTCATAAAAAAGCGCTGGATCAGATGCGGCTGGCACAATGGCCGGGAAATGTCAGGGGTCTAGAGAATTTCGTGCGCCGTCTGGTGGTGCTGAGTTCCGAAGAGGAAATCAGTGCAGAATTTGTGATCAATGCGATCAGACAAATGCCACAGGCCCAAGCAAACACTGCACCGGCTGCTGGTGAAAAATTGTCATCATCAGTCGAAGCGCATATTCAGCGTTATTTTGACCAACACGGCGACAACCTGCCACCTCCGGGACTTTATAACCGGATATTGCGCGAGGTGGAGCTGCCGCTGATCGCGCTGACCTTGTCGGCTACCCGCGGCAATCAAATCAAATCCGCCGAGCTGTTGGGTATCAACCGAAATACCCTGCGCAAAAAAATCCGAGAGCTCGATATTCAGGTGACACGCAGCAAAAAAATGATGTAAACCTGCCACAGGTACAGGTGCTTAACCGAAATAACGGGTATTTTTGTGCAACACTCAAGGTTGATGGCTCTCTGGCGATGGGTGAACGCGTGGCGCAAGAAACGGCGGGTTCAGAACGCCTTTGCGTTGTCGCTGGCTTTGCTGGCTCCAGTCCTGATTTTCATCACATATTGGGTGCTGCGCCCAACAAGCGGTTCGGTGTCCAACGACGCCATTCGGCTGGTTCTGTTGTGCGACTTTGTTTACGTGCTTTTGGTGGCCGCACTGGTTGCGCGGCGAATCCTGCAAATGCTCAGCGCCCGCAGCGCCAAGACCGCCGGGTCGCGGCTGCATCTGCGATTGAGCGGTGTATTTGCATTTGTGGCACTGGTGCCAACGATTTTGGTCGCGGTTATTTCGACAATCCTGCTGAATTTTGGGTTTGAAAACTGGTTTTCGCTCCGGGTGCAGAATGTAGTGGGCAGTTCGCTGGCCGCGGCGCAGGCCTATGAAAACGAAAAGCGCGACGATCTGATCGAAGACGCGTTATTGCTGGCACAGTTCTTGAATCAACAGAAACGTCTGTTGCCCTTTGTCAGCGACGGCGAATTGCGCAGTTCGCTGACTATCGGTCAGCAACGCATTCAGCGTGGGTTGAAAGAAGCTTATATCATCGATGGGGTGGCGACGCTGCGGGCCCGGGGAGAACGCAGCTATTTGTTTGATTTTGAACAACCTTCCCAGGAAGAGTTGGAGACAGCAGAGACCGGCGAAACCGTTGTTATTCAGGATTGGGACAGCAACGAATTTCGCGCTCTGATCCGACTGGATGCTTATGCAGACCGGTACGTCTATGTCTCGCGTACAGTGGATGGTGAAATTCTGAACCTGCTGGATGAAACCAAAGAAACAGTTGCGGTTTACAACCAGATGGAAGGTGACCGTGACAAGCTGCTGTTTGATCTCGCCCTGATTTATCTGGGCTTTGCATTGATCGTGATATTGGCGGCCATCTGGCTGGGCTTGTGGTTTGCCGAACGGCTGGCACGTCCTGTCGGAAGGTTGGCCGGTGCTGCACAGCGGTTTGGGGCCGGAGATCTGAATGTACGGGTGCGCGAAGAAGAAGGCGACGACGAGATTGCCATGCTTGGCCGTATATTCAACCGCATGACGCAGCAGGTGAAACACCAGCATGACGATTTGCGCGAAGCAAATGAACGGGTGGAGCGGCGGCGGCGACTGTTTGACAGCGTGCTGTCCGGCGTTACCGCCGGGGTGATCGGACTGAATCCCGAGGGGCAGATCGAGGTGATGAACGCTGCGGCCTCGCGGCTGTTGAATCTGGACCCCGAAAAGGATGTCGAGACCCAGCTGACGCTCGCAGTGCCGGAATTTCAGAGCCTGTTTGACAAACTTAGCGATGCAACTGCCAGTGTCGCACAACAGGAAGTCCGGCTGACCCGAACTGACAGCCCGGAAATCCTGCTGGTTCGGATCGCCATGCGGGTTTCAGAAACCGGTATGCTGGAAGGATATGTTGTAACGTTTGACGATGTCACCGATCTTGTCTCGGCCCAGCGAATGGCAGCTTGGGGGGATGTCGCCCGTCGGATCGCCCACGAAATTAAGAACCCTTTGACTCCGATACAGCTGTCTGCAGAACGGATGCGGAGAAAATTTGCGCCGTTGGTGGGAGATCAGGCAGAATCGCTGGAGCAATATTCCGATGTGATTATCCGTCAAACCAATGACTTGCGCAGGATCGTCGATGAATTCTCCAAATTTGCCCGGATGCCGGAACCGGAACGTAAAGTTTATGACCTGTCAAAACTGATTAGCGACGCAGTGGTGCTGCAACAGACCGCTCTCGCCCCAGTCAAAGTGACGCTCGACACCGACAATGATAAAATTCAGGCGGATGTGGACAGCACAATGATAACCCAGGCACTGACAAACCTGATCAAGAATGCAGGCGAAGCAATCGAGAGCTATCAGGCCACCGAGCCGGAAAAAAACTATGTACCCGAGATTCGAGTTGTGGTGCGCGGTTCTGAAGACGCTACAGAAATCGAAATTCAGGATAACGGCATCGGTCTGCCGCAGGAAAACCGGTCGCGGTTGTTCGAGCCTTATGTGACACACCGGGCCAATGGCACCGGCTTGGGTCTGTCAATTGTGAAGAAGATAATCGAAGAACACGGCGGCACATTGGAGCTGTTGGACGCACCTGGATTTGATGGTGCAAAACACATAGGCGCAATGGCACGGATCATTTTGCCATTTGAAAGCGAAGAGCGTAAAGTGCAGAAAAAAGTAGAAGTGGCGTAAAGAGCACATGAGCAGGAGTGGTAAATAATATGGGCGATATTCTGGTCGTTGACGATGAACGGGATATTCGAGAGCTGGTCTCGGATATCTTGGTGGATGAGGGTTACACCACCCGCAAAGCAGCCAATTCGGACGAGGCGTTTAGTGAAATAAACGCCGATCCCCCGGATCTGATTATTCTAGATATCTGGCTGAAAGAAAGTCGGATGGACGGGATCGAAATCCTGAAAGCAGTGCGCCGCGATAATCCGGATATTCCAGTGGTGATCATTTCCGGCCACGGCAACATCGAGATCGCGGTCGCGGCAGTAAAGCAGGGCGCTTACGACTTTATCGAAAAACCCTTCAATATTGACCAGCTAATGGTGGTTATCGCCCGCGCCATGGAGGCGTCGCGACTACGCCGAGAAAACGCATCATTGAAAGTGCGCGACGTCACGTCGTCAGTGATGGTCGGTAAATCCAGCGCGTTTCGAAATTTGCTGGGTCAGCTTGACAAAGTGACCAAAACCAACGGTCGGGTGATGCTGACCGGGCCGTCTGGCTGCGGTAAAGAGGTTGCGGCACGGTATATCCATTCCAAATCTGACCGGGCGAAAGCCCCATTTGTCTCGGTTAATTCGGCGTCTATTGAACCCGACCGGATGGAGGAAGTGCTGTTTGGCCGCGAAGGCACCGAACGGGGCTATGAACCTGGCCTGCTCGAGCAGGCCCATGGCGGCATTCTGTTTTTTGATGAAGTGGCGGACATGCCCATCGGCACCCAGTCGAAAATTTTGCGGGTGCTGGTGGAACAGCAATTCAACCGGGTCGGTGGCGCCGACAAAGTGCGTGTCGACATTCGGGTGATTTCCGCCACAAACCGCGATCTGTTGCAGGAAATCGAAGCTGGGCGTTTCCGCGAAGAGCTGTATCACCGCCTGAACGTCGTGCCGATCACGGTTCCGTCGTTGGAAGCTCGGCGCGAAGATATCCCGATGATTTCCAAATATTTCATTGACGAATTCAATCAAAATCAGGGTTTGCCGTTGCGTGAAATCGGCGAAGAAACCTCGGCGCTTTTGCAAACTATGTCCTGGCCTGGAAATGTACGGCAACTGCGCAACGTGATGGAGCGGGTATTGATCCTGGGACCGGAAGAAGGCGGCATTGAAGCCAAGGAAATCCCAGGCAATGAAGCTACCAGCGATGGCGAGGGTGGACGCCTGTCTAACGCTTATGCAACCCTGCCGCTGCGCGAAGCCCGCGAGATGTTTGAACGCGAATACCTGATGGCGCAGATCAACCGGTTTGGTGGCAATATTTCCCGGACCGCGAGCTTTGTCGGCATGGAGCGTTCGGCGCTGCATCGTAAGCTCAAGACCCTCAGTGTTGTTACAACCAACCGCGCCGGCATGCGGGTTGCGGAGATTGAAACCGAACAGACTGAGGCTGACAGTGCGTGAGCAGTTCGCCTTTAGCTGGGGCGTGTCCCGGCGGCGCAGGAGCGTGACATGAAGGTTGTGGTTTGCGGTGCAGGGCAGGTGGGTTGGCAAATCGCCCGCCACCTGTCTGCCGAAAAAAACGACGTTACAGTCGTGGATAACAACCCGGCGCTGGTCAATCAGGCCACCGACGCGCTGGATGTCAGTGGCGTAACCGGGTTTGCGTCCTATCCCGATGTGCTGGAAAAAGCCGGCGCACGCGACGCGGATATGATTATCGCTGCCACCCATTCCGACGAGGTTAATATGGTGACCTGTCAGGTGGCGCATTCGGTGTTCAGTGTGCCGCGCAAAGTCGCGCGGTTGCGGGCGCAAGCCTATCTGGATGTGATCTATTCTGATCTGTATCAACGCGATCACATGCCGATTGACGTGGTGATCTCGCCGGAGCTGGAGGTTGCCGCCGCCGCTCTGCGCCAACTGGCGGCCCCTGCAACCTTTGATTCCGAACCGTTTTTAACCGGCAATCTGGAAATGATGGGTATCATTCTGGACGACGACTGTGCAGTGATCAACACGCCCTTGCGTCAGTTAACGGAATTGTTTCCGACGCTCAGGGCGATTATCTGCGGAATTCGGCGCGAGGGGCGGTTGTATTCGCCGACCCCGGACGATCAACTGTTTAAAGGCGATCAGGTTTACATTTTCAGCCACAAGGATGATCTAAACCGATCTTTGGAGATCTTTGGCAAGGCGGCCAAAAAACGCGAGCGAGTGATTATCATCGGCGGCGGAAATGTCGGGCTGGCGGTGGCGCGACAACTCGAAACCCAAACCGACCGGATTCGCGCCAAAGTGATTGAGCGCAATCGGATTTGCGCAGAAGATGCGGCCGAGGCACTGGAGCGCACCATTGTTTTGCACGGCGACGGGCTGGACATGGATATCTTGCAAGAGGCCAATCTGAAAACCGCGGATGCGGTTCTGTCTGTCACTGACGACGACAAAACCAACCTACTGGCCTGCACGCGCGCCAAAGCGGCAGGTTGCCCGATGGCCATTGCGCTGGTCAACGATCCGACCCTGAGCTCGTTGATGGAGCCACTTAATATCGATGCGTTCATCCACCCGCGCGCCACAACCGTGTCCTCGATTCTACGCCACATTCGGCACGGACGCGTGCGGCAGGTCTATTCCATAGGAGATGCCGAAGCCGAAGTGATCGAGGCGCAGGTGATGTCAACCTCACCCATCGCCGGATCCAAAATCCGGGATATGGATTTCCCCGAAGGAGCCATGATCGCGGCTGTGCAAAAAGGTGACAAAGTCCTGCGCCCGGACGGCGACACCAGGATCGATGAGAACGATATTGTTGTAATCTTTTCGCTGGTCGCCGATGTGCCAGAGGTCGAACGGTTGTTCCAGGTTCGCATCGATTTCTTCTGACGCTGATGCGATGGCTCCGGTCCCTTCCACTATTCATAGTCCTGCTGGGCATAGCGATTCTGTCGATGTATGTGCCAATGGCTTTCGCCATCCGGTTGGAAGACTGGAAAATCGCGCGGACATTTTTCTATTACTCAACGTTCCTGCTGATCCTGTTGTCGATGATTTCCATCGCCGTCACCGGCTATCAGCCGCGCAACACGGCGCGCGGATACCTGATCACCATTTTCGCGGCCCTGATTGTTATTCCGGCTTTGCTGGCATTGCCGTTTGATTACCTCGTCGGATCGGTGAATTATTTTCAAGCATATTTTGAAATGCTGTCCTGTCTGACAACCACCGGAGCCACGCTTTTCGATACGCCTACCGCTCTGGCTGCACCGCTGCATTTGATGCGGGCGATTGTCGGATGGTTGGGCGGTTTTTTCATCCTTGTGGTGGCGATGTCGATCTTTGCACCACTCAATATCGGCGGGTTTGAGATTTACTCGGCCACCGAAGAAAACGCCCGAGTATCGACCCGGATCGAACGGGCTGATGCGGCGCATCGTCTGCATCGGTTTTCGGCACAGATATTTCCGGCCTATACCCTGGTAACCGCAGTTCTGACATTGGTGCTGCTTGTGTCCGGCGACCGGACCCTTGTTGCGGTCAGCCACGCGATGGCGATCCTGTCAACAAGCGGCATATCCGCGACTGGCGGCCTGGCGGGGTCGTCCAGCGGTTATGTCGGCGAAGTGTTGATGTTTATTTTTCTGATTTTTGCAGTGTCGCGTCACACATTGCTGCACGACCGCGACGGGCAGGCCTATCGCAATCTGAAAGTGGACAAAGAGATCAATCTGATGTTGATCTGCATCACCGTCATCCCACTGTTGCTGTTTTTGCGACACTGGACAGCAGCGCTTGAGGTTGAAGCCGAAGGCAGCTTGCTGACCGCACTCTCAGCGCTATGGGGTGGCATGTTTACCGTGCTGTCTTTCCTGACCACCACAGGCTTTGAAAGCGCCGCGTGGAGCGAGGCGCGCAGCTGGTCTGGTCTTGGCACACCGGGGCTGATCCTGATGGGGCTGACGATCATGGGCGGCGGCGTGGCCACCACAGCGGGCGGCATAAAACTGCTCCGCGTTTACGCCCTGTACAAACATGGCCAGCGCGAGATCAACCGTCTCAGCCATCCAAATTCAGTGGCAGGCAGTTCCAAGCGGGCACGCACGATCCGTCGCGAAGGTGCTTATGTTGCCTGGATATTTCTGATGCTGTTTGTGCTGTCTTTGGCGGTTACCGCCTTGGCATTGTCACTGACCGGGTTGAGTTTTGAGGACAGTATGGTTTTCGCGGTTGCTGGTTTGAGCACGACCGGCCCGCTGGTGAATGTGGCCAGTGACAGCGGTCTCGGGTACGCCGGAATTTCCGACGTTGCTAAAGCCATTTTATGTGGTGCGATGGTGCTCGGTAGACTGGAAGCGCTTGCCGCCATTGCACTTTTCAATCCGAATTATTGGCGATGATGACTGTTTGCATATTCCGCTGAGAAACAACCTTTGCGCAAAAATGTGAATTTCCTCTGGAAAAGTTAAAATTTGTAACCATAATCGCTCGAACTAACCAACAACAACATCCCGCTCCATTCAATGCGGGGCTATAAAACTGCAGGCTGGACAAAATGGCTGCCGATAAACAAAACCTGCAGGACGCATTCCTTAATAACGTTCGCAAATCAAAAATTTCCGTGACAATTTTCCTGATCAACGGGGTGAAACTTCAGGGTGTGATAACCTGGTTTGACAATTTCTGCGTCTTGCTGCGCCGGGATGGTCAATCGCAACTGGTTTACAAGCACGCAATCTCGACGATTATGCCTGCGCAACCCGTGCAGCTTTATGACGGAGAAGAGGGCTGAACGACGATGTGATGCGCGTATGCGTTATCCACCCGGACATTGCCAACAAAGCAACCCGCCGCGCACCTGAGCATTCGTTGGAGGAGGCAGTTTCGCTTGCGCACGCTCTCAATCTCGATATCGCTGGCGAATTTATTGTGAAACTTCGGAAACCGCAGGTTGGCCTATTGTTTGGCAAAGGTAAACTTGCAGAACTGGCTGGCACTATCGAGGCCGAGGACATCGGATTGGTGCTGATAGACGGCCCGGTGACACCGATCCAACAGCGCAATCTGGAACGCCACTGGAATGTCAAAGTATTGGACCGCACCGGTCTGATCCTGGAAATCTTCGCGGACCGGGCGCAAACCCGCGAAGGAGTGCTGCAAGTTGATCTGGCGGCGCTGAATTACGCAAAGTCGCGGCTTGTGCGAAGTTGGACCCACCTGGAACGCCAGCGGGGTGGTTTGGGATTTGTCGGCGGTGCCGGTGAAACCCAGATCGAAGCGGACCGGCGGGCAATAGACGACGCTATCGTCAGGATCAAACGCCAGCTGATTAAAGTGGTGAAAACCCGCGAATTACACCGCTCTGCCCGGGCAAAGGTGCCCTATCCGATTGTGGCGTTGGTGGGATACACCAACGCTGGAAAATCGACGCTGTTCAATCAGATGACCGGTGCCGAAGTTATCGCCGAAGACATGCTGTTCGCCACGCTTGACCCCACTATGCGCGAAGTCGAACTGCCGGGAGGGCAGAAAATCATCCTGTCGGATACCGTCGGATTTATATCCCAACTGCCGACGCAGTTGGTCGCCGCTTTCCGGGCCACGCTTGAAGAGGTGCTGGACGCCGATCTCATTCTTCACATACGCGATATTTCCCATCCCGAAACGCAGGCACAAGCGGACGATGTGCAGGATATTCTCGCTGATCTGGGGATCACCGAACAAGCGCAAGAGCGGATCATCGAGGTGTGGAACAAGACCGATCTGCTGCCGGATGAAGCCCGTAAAACCGCTGAAAATCAGGCAACTCGAAGCGAAAAGACACTCGCGGTTTCGGCGTTGAACGGGGCAGGGCTGCCTGGTCTGTTGCAAAGCGTAGAATCCGCACTGCAAGTCCCGAAGACGACCAAAACTGTCCGGCTCGCTTATGCCGAAGGCCGTCGACGGGCGTGGTTGTTTGAGCAGAATGTTGTCCTGACTGAGGAGCCGGACGAACTCGGCTATATGGTCACGGTAAACTGGACCGCCAAACAAGCCGCGCAATTTGAAAAATACGGCTCAAAATAAGATCACTGACCGCCAGTCGGCGGTGTCAGGGTCGTTGTCCCAACCGATCCGCCTTTGGCCAATTCGGGATCCAGAGACATGAGAATATACTCTCCGCGCCGCCACAGTCGTGCCAGATCATCGTAGTGCCGAGACAGGAAATGTCCGGACTGGCCGGTTGAAATCACAAAGACCGAACTGTCCAGATCAGAGAAATCGATTACCGCGCGATACCCGGCCGCGTGGACATTGGCGTAGGGCGTGTCGCCGGTGCCGCTGGTGCGTGCCCTCTGCAAGGTATTATCGCCACCGGAGGTGTCCTGCCGGATATTTGCAAACCAGCCCAGCAGGGGCACGTTGCCCAAAACCTCATGATCGTGATGCGCCTGATGCGCCTGACCCCAGCGCCAACTGTCTATCCGGTCGCCGTATTGTTCGGTGAGTTCCAGCAGGGCCTGATCCAAAGATATCTGTGCGATGTCTTCGCAGGTTTCTGTACGCGTGGACTGGTGAATATCGCACCAGATCGCCGCGCCGTCTATGTCGCGGAATACGCGTTCGATAAAAACCGGATCAGGGCGCGGGAAATGTCTGATCAGCGGGCCTAGCTCGTCTTCGCTGAGTTTGCGCTGCAAGTTGCGCAACCAGGCCGCATAGATCAGCGGTTCGGGGATGTGCTGGCTCATCTCGCCGTTCCAATTGGCCAGCATTTCCAGAGCAATTTGCCGTTGCCGCTGCGGTGTTCCCGCAGGAGCCGGATCGCCGGTAAACCACAGTTCTTTGGCAATCAGTGGCAGCATAGTCCGCGCGGTAATTGAAACCGGATCTAGCTGGGCCTCAATAAAACTGTCGCGCGTGTGCACTTCGCGGCTGTTCAGCAATCTAGTCAGCCGGTTGATCCGCTGAGTGTCACCCCAGGAATGGCTGATGTGTTCCGGGAAAGGGCGATCGGAGGTTTTGTTGTTGGTATTGGCGACGATACCACTTACAGGGTCGCGCACGCTCGGGTTTTTTTCGAATTCGAAATACCCGTCCCAACGATTTTGTGGCAGCCAGCCTTGCGAGGGAATGCGCCCCTGCGAGACATGGTTGGGTTTGCGTCTCGGTTGTTTGCCCACCACCTGAAGCATGATCGAATTATTGTCCGCCACAATCAGATTCTGCGAAGGAGCTTTGAAAAACGAGGCCGCGGCATGAGCTGCTGGCACCGATTTCGACCGCATAACGTTAATCGAAGCGGTCATCGACTGATCATTCTCGTCCAACGCCGTCCAGCGGATGCTGGTAACATGGCCTGCGGGTGTGATGGAGGCCAGATCTAAATGATTGCCGGGGATCACCGGGCCGTTTTCGGTCCAGCGCAGGGTTCGTGTCTGCGACTGCTCCCCTTTAATTTCGATCACCACTGATTTGGTTTTAAACGGTTTGTAGCCTTCCGGTGTCAGATATTCCTCTGGGTTGTCAGGATTCAGTTGCTCAATATAAACATCCAGATCATCGAGATAAGAACTGGTGACACCCCAGCCGAGCGTATCACTGCGGCCAACCAATACTGTCGGGATGCCGGGAATTGTGCCACCAATAGCGCCGCCGTCCGCAAATTCCAGACGCGCCAGATACCAGATTGACGGCGCAGACAGCCCCAGGTGCGGGTCATTGGCCAAAAGCGGCGCGCCGGAAGCCGAGCGCAAGCCGGAAGCCGCCCAACCGTTGGACGCTCCAGCCATATCCAAAGGTTTTACGGGATCAAGTGGGTGCCGCCGGGCCTCTGCAAATTCGCGTGGTGTTTCCAGACCAGGAAACAGAGCCGCAAATTCAGGCAATGCAATACCACCCGGACCCGGCGCATCAGGCAAGATGTCGCGCAACCGCTCGGTGCCGATTGCCAGAGAGACCTGCGCCCGCACAACTTCGCGTTTCAGGTGATCACTAAGCTGCAATGCCATGACCCGGATCAGCGACAAGCTGTCGGTTGGAGTCCAGGGCTCGATTTCCGGCGAAAACAAGAAGAATTCTGGCGCACCACGTCCCAGAGCGTCCCGCTGAACAATCCGCAACCACGCATTCACACCGGCGGAATAGGCGGTCAGGGCCGATTTTGTCTCTTCTGTTTGATAGTCGTAGGACGCCCGCGACAGCTCCACCAGATCAAGCCTACGGATGAAATCATCGATCCTGAGGGTTTTTTCGCCAAACAATTCTGATAATCGCCCCTGTGCGGTGCGGCGCAGCATGGTCATCTGCCAGAGACGGTCCTGCGCATGGGCGAATCCCAAGCCAAAATAAACGTCTTCGGACTCATCTGCAAATATATGCGGAACATTATTTGTATCGCGCACAATTTCAACTCGACCGGACAGCCCGTCAATTTCGTAAGCGGTGTCGTAGTCCGGGATCGAACGGGATGCGAGGTAATATGCCAGCAACAAAGCCGCCCCAGACAAAGCGCAAAGCCCTAAAAATATCCGAAGCAACCACCTAAATACCAGAGCCATGCCAACCTCTTGATCTTGACCCCTTCGCCATAGCAGTCCAAAGCATTGGAAACAACGGAAACACACGGATAATCAGAGGGTCATATGGCGAAAACAGCATTTCTTGGACTGGGTGTAATGGGCTATCATATGGCGGGGCATCTGGCCGCCAAAGGGCATGAGGTGACAGTCTATAACCGGACCACCGCCAAAGCAGAGAAATGGGTGGCAGAACACGGTGGCGCGATGGCGCTGACTCCGGCGGCGGCGGCTGCGGGTGCTGAAATTGTGTTTGCTTGCGTTGGCAATGACGATGATCTGAGGGTGGTGACAATTGGCGACAACGGTGCTTTTGCCGGGATGACGTCCAGCGCTGTGTTTGTCGATCACACCACAGCTTCCGCGGACGTTGCGCGGGAACTGAGTGCCACAGCCCATACAGGCGGGTTCGGTTTCATCGACGCTCCGGTGTCCGGCGGCGAAGCCGGTGCTGTCAACGGCGTTCTGACCGTAATGTGTGGTGGCGACGCGGAGTCTTTTGCAAAAGTAGAAGACGCGATCATGTGTTTTGCCAAGGCGTGCCGCTTGATGGGCGGGGCCGGGGCCGGGCAACTGACCAAGATGGTCAACCAGATTTGTATTGCCGGATTGGTTCAGGGCTTGTCCGAGGGGATGCAATTTGCCGAAAAAGCCGGCCTCGACGGCAAAGCTGTGGTGGATGTTATTTCCAAGGGTGCCGCCGGATCGTGGCAAATGGAAAACCGCGGTTACACCATGTTGGAGGATAAGTTCGAGTTCGGGTTTGCCGTTGACTGGATGCGCAAGGATTTGAGCATGTGTCTGGCCGAGGCAAATTCAAACGGTGCCAGCTTGCCGGTGACAGCGTTGGTCGACCAGTTTTATCACGATGTGCAGAAACTGGGTGGTGGACGTTGGGACACGTCGAGTTTGAAGCGGCGGTTGAAGTAACCCTTGCCCGGCGACAATCACATTTCGCGATTGGCGTTCGACGTTGCTAATCCTGAAACACTGGCCGTGTTCTATGCCAACCTCCTAGGAATGAGTTGGCAAGCTTCGGATGATGGTGGTGCTGTATTCAGTTTTTCAGGGCCGGACGCGGTGCTCAAGTTTCGCAAAAGCGCCGGTAATTCGATCCAGCCCACAGTCACAGACCTATTCTGGAAAATCGGCATAACGGTGGGAAATCTGGATCAGGCGGTCGCGTGGCTGGACGCCAACGAATGGCCGGTCAGCCGACCGCGCCAATTTCGTGATATCGGGTATTTGTGTCACCTGAGGGACCCGGAAAGTTTGTCAATCGAGCTCTTGCAACGAGGATTCGAGGGCAATCACTCGTTGCCAATCGACGCCCATCCTTTTGCAGATGCGACTTTGGCTCATCTGACATTGCGATGCACCGATCTGTCGGCAATGCGCCGTTATTGTGAAAAGACACTTGGTTTGCGATTGATGTCGGTTCAACCGGTCGAGGACGTTGGATTCACCCTGTATTTTTACTGCAACTGCAGCGAGGCACTGCCAAACCCCGATCTTAAATCCGTTGATAATCGGGAATGGCTCTGGTCGCGGCCCTATACAATCTTGGAAATTCAGCATTTACAGCAAGTTGAGGGTAGGGTGCGCTTCCCCAAGGAAGGTGATATCGGTTTCTTTGGATTTGCGTTTGACAGCGGTTTGTCAGTTTCAGTAGACAACATTGGATTTGAATGAGTAGGCCAGTTATTTTTGTTAGGTGACTTTAACCGGCACTATATTGCCACAGACCACCAGCCAAAACGTCAGCACGCTTGACCTTTGCGTCAAAACCTGCGCATTGCCCCCACAACAAGGGCGCACTTGCCCGAAACCCGCGTTGGTCTTTCTTTTGATCGCCCCTGCGCATCACAAGAGAGTATTAACGTGAGCTTCACCGACCTCGGCCTTTCTGCGCCGATCCTTAAGACTTTGTCTAACAACAACTACGACACACCCACACCGATTCAGGCGCAGGCGATTCCGGCGGTTCTGGCGGGCCGAGATGTTGTCGGGCTGGCCCAGACCGGCACTGGCAAAACTGCCGCCTTCACCCTGCCGATCCTGCACCGTTTGAACGCAAACCGGACTAAGGGACCCCAGAAAGTGCGTGTCCTGATCCTGTCGCCGACCCGCGAATTATCCACACAGATCAACGACGCGATCTGGACTTACTCAAAAGGCTTGGGTCTGCGCTCGACTTGTGTGATCGGCGGCGTGCCGATCCGCAAACAGCAACGGGTGTTGGCGCAGGGCGTTGATATTCTGGTGGCCACACCGGGGCGTCTGGAAGATCTGATTTCCCAGCGTTCGGTCCGTCTTGATGACGTCGAAACCGTGGTGCTGGACGAAGCCGACCAGATGCTCGACATCGGCTTCATGCCCGCCATCCGCCGCATTCTGAAATTGTTACCGGCGGAACGTCAGACATTGCTGTTCTCGGCGACCATGCCAAAAGAAATCGCTGCCCTGTCGCAAGATCATCTGAGCAATCCGATTGAGGTTTCAGTAGCACCTAAATCTTCCACAGCTGACCGGATCGACCAGACCGTTGTGCATATGGAAGGCGCGTCCAAACCCACCGCGATTTTCAAGCTGGTGCAAAAACACCCCGGAAAACGTGTGATCGTGTTTACCCGCACCAAACGCGGCGCGGACAAAGTTGCCAAAAAACTGGTGGCCGAAGGTATCAGCGCAGACGCAATCCACGGCAACAAATCGCAGGGCCAGCGCCAGCGGGCGCTGGACGCCTTCCGCAAAGGTAATAAATTGGTGCTGATTGCCACCGATATCGCCGCGCGCGGCATTGATGTGCCGGACGTGGAACTGGTGGTGAACTACGACCTGCCAAACGTGCCCGAAGCCTATGTGCACCGCATCGGCCGCACCGCGCGGGCAGGGGCCTCTGGCCTGGCTGTAACTTTCTGCTCGCCGGATGAGCAAAAGCTGCTGCGGGCGATTGAAAAAATCATCAAACTGCCAATACCGGCGCTGGCTGCGGACGGCACGCCGATGCCGGTGCAGGCGCAGCGATTTACAGAAAAAACCGGCGACCAGCGACAAAATCCACGCAGTGGCAAACCCAGCCAAAGGCGTTGGCACAAATCACGTGGCAATGGTGGTGCGGGTAAACCGAGCGGGAACAACCGCAGAAGGGGCAAGCCGAAGGCAGCTTAGCGGCCATCAGCATCTATATCCGAGCCAAATTTAGCGCCGGCGTTCAATTTCGTAATCAGCGGGTACAAACGCACGCAACGGTTTTGGGTCGTAGGATGTCGCGTCTTTCCGCAGCTTGACGCTTTCGTGGATCAGAGGTTTACCGGCGGCGTCGCCTTCAACATATATTTTTCTACTCTCATGACCCAATTTCCAATCTGACGGATCAATTGGTCCATTCGGATTGCCCCGCAAAGGCGGTTCAAGCGTTGTAAGGTCGATAAATACCACCCCGTGTTCCCGCGCCCGGTTCAACATGTATTCAAGAGTGATATCGCAAATACCGAAATCGATTTCATCAGTCTTCGGATTGACGTACCCGCCGCCAACGTTGGTGTGAACACCGGGAAACCAAACTTCATGGATGCGGTCCTCCCGTTCCATGAGTGTTGGCACAAAGGCCGAGCGCTGCTCGTCAATTGCAACAAGATGATATGCTTTTTTGACGTTTTCGGCGATCTTTCTGCTGCCACCAAACAACCTGATTTTCGGCTGGCCGGGTATTATGTAAGACGAAACAGTGTCCCAAACTCCGAGCATCTCGACTTTCGGCACGTCCGCTGCGTCCCCAGCGGCAATCCGCAGAGGCCGGTCGATCAGGTCGTCGGACAAGGCCGTTTTGCGGAACACAGCAACGACGCTCTGCGGAATACCCTGGTCCATAATCTGTTGAGCCAAAAGCCGTGCGATAGCAGCACCGCGGCTGAAACCGAAAACAAAAATTTGGTCGTTTGGTCGGTAAAGCGACAATAAGTCGAAGAAAACCCGACGTCGGATGCGCTGGATGCCCAACCCCAGCGTTCCGCCAAGTGGTGTTTTGTCAACTTCGGGGGTGTGGCTTTTCGCCCGTCGGCCCAACCAATTCAAAGTTCTCTGAGGCAGCCAAGTCCAGCCTTTTGAAGCGGATTCAAGCGCTCGCTGCCAGTTCTTCTTCATTTCAAAGGCCGGGCCAGTGTTATTGCGAACGCCGACGCCGCTGTAGTACCTGACTATTTGCTGATCCTGTTCTCTGGTCGACAAAGCTTGGGCCAGCCGTGTGACATTTGTTTGTGAGCTGGGATCATTCCATGTGCCGTCAATGCAAAAGATAAGTCGTCTGGGTTTGGCCGCTGCTTCTGTGTGGGGGCGTAAGGAAACTGAGTACCAGCCAACTTCAAAACTTGTGTCACCATCCTCTTTCAGGATCCCGTCAACTATGTCGAAATTAACACCAGCCTGGGTTAGTTCTGTTTTTAACCGCGCCATATCGCTGGACATAGGATACTCCCTTTTTTGATATGAATTTGCAACCAATCGCAAGATTGTCTCACGAAACCCGCCACCTGTCTACAATATGGCCAGGCGGTCTAGTAATGAGGGTTTCCAAAGCCCCGTCTTTACGCGTATCAGACTGCAAAGCAAACTGATCCCGGAATCCTCATGCCCGTCACCTTCGATCCTGCCCGCCCGCTCAAAATCGCGCCCTCCATCCTGTCCGCCGATTTTGCACGTCTCGGCGAAGAAGTCCGGGCCATTGAAGAAGCAGGCTGCGACTGGGTGCATGTGGATGTGATGGACGGTCATTTCGTGCCCAATATCACCATCGGGCCGGATGTCGTGGCGGCTCTACGTCCACATTGCCACACGGTCATGGACGTGCATCTGATGATTTCGCCTGTTGATCCGTATCTCGAGGCCTTCGCCAATGCAGGCAGTGACATAATAACCGTACACGCCGAAGCCGGACCGCATCTGGACCGATCGCTGCAATATATCCGCTCGTTGGGGTGCAAGGCTGGAGTTGCGCTGAACCCTTCAACTCCAGAAAGCACCATTCAATACGTGATGGACAAAGTCGATCTGGTGCTGGTGATGACCGTAAACCCCGGTTTCGGCGGGCAGAAATTCATCGACAGCCAGGTGCAGAAGATGGCCAATATTCGCAAAATGATCGGTGAGCGGCCGATCTGGCTGGAAATTGACGGCGGCGTTACACCCCAAACTGCACCCGCTTGCCGGGCCGCAGGTGTGGATGCGATGGTTGCCGGGTCCGCTGTATTCAAAGGCGGAACACTTGACGACTATCGCAGCAACATCGCTGCAATCCGGGAAACCTGCGCTTAACTCTTCCGCCTAACCTTCTGTAATTCATAGTGCAATATAACTTTACCTGCGTGCCACGGGACGTCTCAGGTCTGTATATTCATATTTTTGTTGACAGACGAGACCTGTGCAATATGTTATTTAACACAAATGCTAAATAACATATTGCCAAGATCAGGCACAACAGGAGGGCCGTATAATGACCACAGAACTCTGGTATCTTTTCCTCTCATCCATTCTCCTAACGGTTCTTTGGATACCCTTTATCGTCGGTGTTGTACGCACCGACGGTCCGCTGACGCCCGAAGACTATCGTAATTTACGCAGTTCGGATCAGGCGCCCAGCTGGGTGCGTAGGGCCAACCGAGCGCACGTCAATATGGTGGAGCAATTTGGTGCCTTCGCCGGCTTGGTCATCGTTGCTCATCTGGCGGGTGTTTCAACCACACTAACGGCTCTGGCAGCCGCCGTGTTTTTCTGGGCCAGGGTGGTCCATGCTTTGATCATGCTCAGCGGGTTTGCGAAGTTCAGCGCCCGCACTCTGACTTTCACCGTCGCCTTTATCTCGTTGCTGGTTTTCGCTGTAGAAATCGCCAGAACCGCGGCGTAAAAATTCAAGCGGGGCAAGTTCCCGCGTTGTCCGGAAAGGACTATCGTATGACTTCCCACAGTATAGCTTCGCGCGACGAATGGCTCGCGGCCCGCAAAGCCCTGCTCGCCGATGAAAAAACCTTTCAGCGCCAGCGCGACGCTTTAAATGCCAAACGTCGGGCGCTGCCCTGGGTGAAAGTTGACGAGGATTATGTATTTGACACCGCGTCCGGACCAAAAGCGCTGCCAGATCTGTTTGACGGCAAAAGTCAGCTGATTGTGCAGCATTTCATGCTGGGCGATGGCTGGGCCGAAGGCTGCCCCAGTTGTTCCTTCTGGGCGGACGGATTTGATGGAACACCGGTGCACATGGCGCAGCGCGATGCCGCATTTGTTTCGGTATCAAATGCGCCTCTGGACCAGATCACCGCCTATCAATCCCGCATGGGGTGGAAATTTGAATGGGTATCCTGCCACGAGTCCAGCTTTAACTACGATTATCAGGCTTCTTTCACACCGGAACAGATGGCAGCTGAGTCTGTTGAATATAACTTTCACCAGACCAAATTCCCCAGTTCAGAAGCCCCCGGCATCAGCGTCTTTGCCAAAGATGCTGACGGCAACGTTTATCACACCTATTCCTGTTACGCGCGCGGGATCGACAATATGAATGTCACCTAT
The DNA here is from genome assembly GCA_965237555.1 of Amylibacter sp. Taxonomy (GTDB): domain Bacteria; phylum Pseudomonadota; class Alphaproteobacteria; order Rhodobacterales; family Rhodobacteraceae; genus Amylibacter. Next base: position 1,750,745 of record OZ250147.1, on the reverse strand, counting down.
CAATACCTCGACCTGCTGCCCAAAGGCCGGGACGAAGATGAGCTGGATAATCCGATGGCTTGGGTCAAACGTCACGATCAATATTAGAGAAAGGCTGACACGATGAGTTTGTTGGTAGAATACACGATTAATGAAGGTATGGCTGAGGAACAAAAAGACGCTCTGCTTAGTTTTACCACCGCGCTGAAAGCACTTGGTGACAGCGGATTTCAGTACACTGCTTTCGAAACCGACGATCCGACGCGATTCATCGCGCTGCTGGAGTTGGACGATGAAGATGCCAAGCAGCGGTTCCTTGCCAGTGATGCCTTTTCCGCCTATCGGGACGGCACCAAAGGGCGGTTTGCTGCGCCTCCCAACACAACGCCGCTTCGGTTTGTGGCGTCGACGCGGAGCTGACTTGATTTAGCCTAACCCAAGGGTGGTCGAGTGGCCTTGCCAGTCCTCTGAGGCTGCGATAACTGACTGGGCCATGACCACGGCTGATTTCAATCCTAACCTGACCACAATCGGCGGCGCGCCCGAGGGTTTTGACGCCCGGCTTCTGGCTGCGCATCTGGAAAAATCGGGGCGACCTTTGGTGCATATCGCGCGGGATGACACGCGCCTGGCAGCGATGCAGACCGCGTTGCAGTTTTATGCGCCTGCTGTACCGGTTTTTGTGTTTCCCGCCTGGGATTGTTTGCCTTACGACCGGGTGTCGCCAAATGCGGAGATTTCGGCAACACGAATGGCGACGTTGGCCGCGCTGGCCGACGGATTCGATCGTCCTTTCATACTGTTAACCACGGTGAACGCCGCCACCCAGCGGGTTCCGACGCGCGAGGTTTTGCGCCACTCCAGCTTCACCGCCACGGTTGGAAAACAACTTAACGAGGCCGAACTGCGCAGCTATTTCGTGCGCATGGGATTCAGCCAGTCACCAACGGTGATGGAACCCGGTGACTTTGCCATTCGGGGCGGGTTGATCGATGTTTATCCACCGGGCGAGAGCGGGCCGGTCCGGCTCGATCTGTTTGGCGATGTGCTGGATGGGGCTCGGCGGTTTGATGCGGAAACACAACGCACTGTTGAAAAACTGTCCCGCGTCGAACTGGCACCGGTTTCCGAAGTGATCTTTGACGAGGCTTCGATCCAGCGATTCCGGCAAAATTACCGCATCGAATTTGGCGCGGCGGGCACCGATGATCCGCTGTATGAAGCTGTCAGCGCGGGCCGCAAACATCAGGGTGTCGAGCATTGGACACCATTTTTCCACGAAACGCTGGAAACGCTGTTTGACTATCTGCCCAAAGCGGTTCTGTTTCTAGACGAGCGGGCGACTCAGGCCCGGTTGTCGCGCTGGGAAAGCATTACAGACCAATATGATGCGCGAGCTGAAGCGCTGAAATCCAAGGCCCGGCTGGACAGCGTGTATAAACCGTGCCCGCCGCAATTGCTTTACTTCGATGACACAGCATTTGAGCAGGCCATCAAAGGCCGCGACGTCAAACAACTGATCGTGTTGTCACAGGGCGTTGGGCCGGGAGTGGTTGATGCGGGCGGGCGTATCGGGCGCAATTTCGCACCCGAGAGGCAACAGGAAAACACAAGCCTGTTCGGTGCCTTGGCGGACCATATCAAAGTAAAAAGACGCGATGGGCATGTTGTCATCGCCTCTTATTCGGCGGGTGCACGCGAACGCTTAACTGGGCTGTTGGCTGATCATGACATCACCGGCGGGCAATCTGTCAGCCATTGGACGGATATCTCGACCGACAAAGGAGGGTTGTCGCTGGCGATCTGGGCGCTGGAACACGGGTTTGCAACGCCCGGTCTGACTGTTATTTCCGAACAGGATGTCCTTGGCGACAGGCTGATCCGGTCTCCGAGGCGCAAACGGCGGGCCGAAAACTTCATTACCGAAGCAACCAGCCTTTCGCCCGGCGATCTGGTTGTCCATATCGACCACGGCATCGGCCGTTACAAAGGGCTGGAAACCGTCACTGCGGCTGGCGCACCGCACGATTGTATTCTGTTGGAATACGCGAACAACGATCGCCTGTATTTACCTGTTGAAAACATTGAACTATTGTCCAGATACGGCCATGAAGAGGGCCTGTTGGACCGTCTCGGCGGCAGCGCCTGGCAATCGAAAAAATCCAAACTGAAAGAGCGAATCCGCGAGATGGCGGACAAGCTGATCCGCATTGCGGCGGAACGGGCGCTGCGCTCGGCGGAAGTGATGGAACCCCCGCATGATACCTGGGATCGGTTTTGTGCACGCTTTCCCTATAACGAGACAGACGATCAGCTTTATGCCATCGAGGATGTGCTGGCGGACATGGCGTCGGGCCGCCCGATGGACAGGTTGGTCTGCGGCGACGTTGGCTTTGGTAAAACTGAAGTGGCGCTGCGGGCCGCCTTTGTTGCGGCGTCGGCCGGAACCCAGGTAGCCATCATCGCACCGACCACCTTGCTGGCCCGTCAGCACACCAAGTCTTTTGAGGAGAGGTTTCGCGGCCTGCCGATCCGGGTCAAACAACTTTCGCGCTTTGTGTCCGCCAAAGATGCCCAGGCCACGCGCGATGCCATGCGCGACGGGTCGGTTGAAATAGTCATCGGCACCCATGCTTTGCTGGCGAAAAACATCAAATTTGCTAATCTCGGCCTGCTGGTAATCGACGAGGAACAGCACTTTGGTGTCAGCCACAAAGAACGCCTAAAACAACTGCGTTCCGACGTTCATGTACTGACCCTGACCGCCACTCCAATCCCGCGCACGCTGCAAATGTCGCTGTCCGGTGTGCGCGATCTGTCGATTATTGGAACGCCGCCGATCGACCGGCTGGCAATTCGCACCTATATCAGCGATTTTGATACCGTGACGATCCGCGAAGCTTTGCTGCGTGAGCATTATCGCGGCGGGCAGAGTTTTTTCGTTGTCCCGCGCATATCGGATTTGCCGGACATCGAACATTTTCTGAAGGAACAGGTGCCGGAAGTTTCCTATGTCATCGCCAATGGTCAGATGCCTGCCGGAGAACTCGACGACAAGATGAATGCGTTCTACGACGGCAAATATGATGTGCTGCTGGCCACCACCATTGTCGAAAGCGGCCTCGACATTCCCACAGCCAACACCATGATCATCCACCGCGCCGATATGTTCGGCCTGTCGCAGCTGTACCAGATCAGGGGCCGGGTAGGGCGCTCAAAAACCCGTGCATATGCTTATCTAACCACGAAACCGCGTGCCCGGCTGACACCCAGTGCCGAGAAGCGGTTGCGCGTTTTGGGATCGTTGGATTCTCTGGGGGCCGGGTTTACGCTCGCCTCACAGGATTTGGACATCCGCGGCGCAGGCAATCTGCTGGGCGACGCACAATCTGGTCAGGTGCGTGAGGTTGGCTTCGAACTTTATCAAGAGATGCTGGAAGAGGCGATTGCCAAGATGAAGGCGGGCGAAATGGAAGGCCTGTCAGACGCCGATCACAGCTGGTCGCCGCAGATCAATCTTGGTGTGCCGGTGCTGATCCCAGCGGATTATGTCACCGATCTTGACGTTCGTCTGGGCCTCTACCGCCGCCTGTCAGGTTTGCATACAAAGGTGGAGCTGGAGGGCTTTGCCGCGGAACTGATCGACCGGTTCGGTAAACTGCCAGCCGAAGTCGACACCTTGCTGCGCATCGTCCGCGTCAAAGCTCAGTGCCGCCGGGCCGGGATTGCCAAACTCGACGGCGGCCCAAAAGGCGCGGTAATCCAGTTCCACAACAACAAATTCGCCAATCCGGCCGGACTGGTGGAGTTCATACACAGACAGAACGGGTTGGCCAAGGTGAAAGACAACAAGATTGTTGTGCGCCGGGACTGGGACAAAGACGACACCAAAGTGAAGGGCGCCCACATTATTGCGCGGGATCTGGCGGTGCTGGCCGCACCAGTGAAAGCCTAATCCGCTTCCGCCATCCGCCCGCGCAGCCCCAGTTGCATCAGCCCGAAAGCGATAAAATACAACGCAAGATGGCTGGTAATCAGCGGCATGGGTGTGCCGTTGAAGGCCAGCCCAATCGGGACCGCGATCACAACCGCAAAAATAGTCGCAACCGCCCCGATGACCGCGGATGCAAGCCCGGCGATGTCACCCATCGGTTCCATCGCCAGCGCGTTGATATTGCCCAGCGACAGGCTCATGAACAACAGCGCCAGAACCGACCAGATGCTGAATCCGATCAGTTTGAATTCGGCGGGCGCGTAGGTCTGCAACAGCATCGACAGTATGGCAGCGATCAACGCCAGCCCAAAGGCAATCTTGCACATCCTACGCATTCCCAGCCGCATCACCAGCGCACCGTTGATAAAGGCGGCCGCACCCGAAGCCAACGCAATGGCCGCAAAAAATAACGGGAACTTGTCACCAACGCCAAAACTGTCGACGAATATCTGCTGGACCGAGCTGAGATAGGCAAACAAACCGCCCAGCAACAATGCTTGGATGCTCATATAAACCAGAACCACGGGGTTTGTCAGAACCTGTTTCAAAGAGCTGAAAAATTCCGATTTGCCAAGCACGCGGCGGCGTGACTTGGGATGGGTCTCTTCTTGCCGAACCGACACCCAGATCAATGTAATGAGGCCGAAAACGATGAACGACAAGTAAATCGACCGCCAGCCATAGGCCCCCATGATCAATTGGCCAATTGACGGAGCAACTGCAGGCACAATGATAAACACCCCAAACGAGAACGACATCACCTGCGCCATGGCCCGGCCTTTGTACAGGTCACGCACCAAGGCAAGCGTTACCGTGCGCGGTGCCGCCACGCCAAGGCCCTGCACAAACCGCCCGATCAACATCCAGACAAAGCTGTCGACGACGTAACAGACGACACAACCAATGACGAACAGCAAAATCCCGAATGCAATTGAAGGCTTGCGTCCGATGGCATCGGACAATGGGCCGAAAAACAATTGACCGAGACCAGTCCCGAGTACAAAAATCGTAAGCACCAGCTGCGCCCGGTTAACATCCTGCAACCCTAGATCCGCCGCAATCTGCGGAAACGCGGGCAGCATCGAGTCGGTGCTATAGGCGATCAGTGAAAATAGCAGCGCGATCATCGCCACAAATTCCGGCAGCGGCAGGCGTTTACCCATCTGCGTCTTCGCGGCGCGCTTCGATCAGTTCTTTGATCACCTTGTCCCAGGTCTCGGTTTGCTGCGCACCTTGCACAACATATTGATTGCCAATCACAAAACACGGGACTCCCGACACACCTTTGACCCTGGCATCCTTGTCCCTCGCAGCGATATCATCCCGGTCGGAGTCGCCCTGCAATAGGGTGCGCAACATTTCACCGTCCAATCCTGCTGCAGAGGCGATCCGCACCAGAACGGAGTGATCGGATATATCGCGGCCCTCTTTGAAATAGGCTTTGAACAGGCGATCAACGACCGCGTTCTGCAGGCCTTCGATCGCGGCCCAATGGATCAGGCGATGGGCATCAAGCGTGCTGGGCGTGCGTTTGATACCGGCAAAATCCAATTGCAAACCGGCTTCTTTAGCGGCGTTTTCCACTTGCAGATACACATCCACAGCCTGCTGTTGGCCGCCAAACTTCAGCTCAAGATATTCGCGTCGATCCATTCCTTCAGGCGGCATGTCCGGGTTCAACTGAAACGGATGCCATTCGATGATCAGGTCGTGGTCAGGGTTGGCTTCCAACGCGCGGTCTAGTTTGGTTTTGCCGATATAGCACCACGGGCAAATCGGGTCAGATATAATGTCGAGCTTGGTCATGAGTTAACCTATCGAAAACTGCCGCAAATCTTTACGCCGCAGTTTGTTGTTGGCGCCTTTGGGCAAGGCATCCAGACGTGTAAAGAGCCGCGGGCATTTGTAACGCGCCAGCCTGTCAGCGCAATGGGACGCAAGGGAATCTTCGGGAATGTGATGATCAGACACGTAGAATGCGGAGACAATATTTGTGTCAGCTTTAACTTGCAGCTCCACGGCCGCCGCCTCCTTGATGTCCGCGTGCTCCAACAATGCTGTCTCAATCTCGAGCGGCGAAACCCGGTAGCCGCCCGCGTTGATCATGTCGTCGTCCCGGCCAAGATATGTGATGTAACCGTCGGCATCCATTGAAACAGTATCACCGGTCAGAAACCATTCACCCTGCATTTTGGCGTCAGTGTCTTCCGGCTGGTTGCGATAACCCAGCATCAAGCCCTGATCCCTGCGACAAACAGCCAGAACACCGGCCTGACCCATTGGAACCGGGCCATTTTCGTCTACCACTGCGATGCGGCGGCCGGTTTGCGGCCTGCCACTGGTGCCGTCTTTGACCGGAATCGACGGGCTGTTGGAAACGAACGTCGACACTTCGCTCATGCCAAGGGCTTCGTAAATCATCTTGCCGGTTGCTGTCTGCCAGCGTTCTCGCAGACTTTGAGGGAGTTTTTCGCCGGCGGAGAGAGCATGGCGCAGACACCCGAATTCCTGCTGCACTGGTTGCGCGAGAATTTGACGGTAAATTCCAGGTGCCGCGGCAAAAATCGTAGGCTTGTGTTTGCGGGTCAGCGCTGCCCAGATGCCGCGATTCGGCGGGCCGGTGTAAATCATCGATGTGCCGCCAATTGCCCAGGGGTCCAGCAGGCCGGTGCCAAGCGTGTAGGTCCAGTTGAAGGCGCCAGCATGCAACATCCGGTCAGTGTCCCGCAACCCGTACCATCCGTCCCACATCATTCGCCGCGCCCAGACCGCCCGATGCGCATGCATAACGGCACGAGGTTTGCCGGACGTGCCAGACGTATAGATGATATATGCGAGGTCGTCTGACTCGCAGTCGATAGGCGTGACGGGGTCTGAACAGCGCAGAGCTTGAACCGCGGCTTGATCCAGTGCAGTGCAGGGAAGGTCGGACAGACAATCCACCCCACCGGCAAAGCAAACCAGTGCCGGGTTAAGCTCCGCTACGATGTGGCGGACTTCTGGCTCAGTCAGCATAGCCGAGGTCGGCACCGGAACAGCGCCGATTGCAATAGCCGCCAGAAATAGGATCGGAAACTCCGCCACATTGCCGATGCGCAGCAAAACCCGGTCGCCGGGACCCAGTCCCAAATTCCGCAATCCACCCGCAGAGCGCATCACCGCATCTTTCAAATCCGCATAGGTCCAGATTTCGCTTGGCGCAGTGGCAGACTGGTAAACTTCCAGTGCCGGTTTGTCGGGCATCGTTTCGGCATGCGCCAGTACATAAGGCGCTAGGTTAAACCTGTTGGGGCAGGGCGCAGGCCCCCCTTGGTCAAAGATCGAAAGTTCAGTCATGAATCCCTGAGTATCGGATGTATGCCAAGTTGCAACCCGTCGCTGGCAGGGATAGGAACAACTTTGCTCCCTTCTGGAACGGAACCACCAAATTATGGCCGACAAATCGCAACCTTCGCTGATCCGCATTGCCAAAGCTGATGGGCAGACCGCGGAAGATGTGGAAGCTCTAAACCTTGGCCAGCGGGTGCGCGAATTGCGTAAGGCGCGGAACTGGACTCTGGAACAGGCGGCACAGCAGGCGGGGTTGGCGCGGTCCACACTGTCAAAAATTGAAAACGAACAAATGTCGCCAACCTTTGACGCTGTGAAAAAACTGGCAGAAGGTTTGGATATTTCGGTACCGCAACTGTTTACCGCGCCGAAGGGCAACCAGGTTATGGGGCGGATGTCGGTGACTCGATCTGCAGCCGGAAAGCTACACACCACGGCGACCTACGAACATGTTCTGCTGGCACCGGAATTGAAATCCAAACAGATGCTGCCTTATCGCGCCCGCGTTCGGGCCCGTTCGATAGGCGAATTCGACGGCTGGGTGCGCCATGACGGAGAAGAGTTTTTGTATGTGCTGTCAGGTGTGGTTAAGTTCTACAGTGAGTATTATGAACCGGTGGAACTGAAACGCGGCGACAATGCCTATTACGACGCCGCGATGGGCCATAACGTGGTTTCAACAAGCCAAGAGGACGCGGTGATCCTTTGGGTTACGTCGCTGGCGGGCTGAGCAGTTTTTGCGCGACAAGCACCGCCGCAGCCGCGCCAACAAGCTGTGCAGCGATGAAAAGTAGTACATTTTCGGGAGCGATGCCTGCGAAAGTATCCGACAGGCAGCGCGCGATTGTCACCGCAGGGTTGGCAAAACTGGTGGAGGCGGTGAACCAATAAGCTGCCGTGATGTAAAGGCCCACCAGCATCGGCACTGCCTCTGCCCTGTGACGCAATCCGCCGAGGATAACCAACACCAAGCCAAAGGCGGCGATCAGTTCGGAAAATCCCTGCGCGGGACCGGCGCGTAGTTTGGTCGAGATCTGAAACACATCCAACTCAAACATCAGGTGCGCCGCCCAAACCCCCAACACGCCGCCAATTACCTGGCAAACCACATAGATCAGGCCGTCAACCGAGCTGATTTCATTGCGCATCCGGAAGGCCAATGTGACCGCCGGATTAAAATGCGCACCCGAAACCGGGCCGAAGATGGTGATCAAAACATAAAGGATGGCACCCGTCGGGATGGTGTTGCCCAACAAAGCAATGGCAACATTACCACCAGCAAGTGCCTCGGCCATTATGCCTGAACCGACAACGGTGGCCAGCAGGAAGGCGGTGCCGAGGGTTTCCGCCAAATATCTATTCATGGTCGGTTGCATGTATTATCAGCGCCTGTTCAAGTTCGGGCTTGCGCATCGCCTGATAATTCAGTTCCAGAAAAGAATTCGCCTGCGCATACCAGCGCTCATAAGCGCGTGCGAAGTCATGTTCAACGGCTTCTTGCGGTTCGGTTAATTCTGCCGGGTCTTCGACACTCCAATGGGCTCTAACAGGCGCTCCGGGCCAAAGCGGGCAGGTTTCGTTACGGGCATTGCTGCAGACTGTGATCACCATATCCATATGCGGGGACGCCGGGTGGCAGAACTCGTCCCATGATTATCACGCAGCCCGTGGGTTGAATTACCCTGCTTGTGCGGCAACTGTAAAGCGGCAGGGTGAACCCGCCCCTTTGAATGCGAACCTGCGGAAAAGGCGGCAAATTTTCCCGCGCCGTGTTCTCGGAGAATCGATTCGAGCAGAATCGAGCGTGCAGAATTTCCGGTGCAGAGGACCAATATGTTCATTTCTGTTATCCACCTTTTTGTAGCGGTTCAACGGCGCCTGCATACTACATCTATGCGACAGTGGAACCTGAGCGCATTTTTTATGGGTAAATTCAACAACCGTTCGAAAACTGAAACAAAAAAAACGCCCTCACAAGGAGGGCGCTAAGTTATTGAGGCAGGTTTCATACAGGCAAGAAACCTATCGAGCAGTAAGTTTGTTATACAAAATCCAACGCTTAACGCCAAGTAAAAATTTGAAGAATTCCTCGGATAGGCTTGATAGGATTAGAAAAACACGATTCACGAATGGAAATGTTGCGTAGATGACACTTAATATTGAGCAGAGCTTATCGATTGTTGCGCGGGCGGCTGCAATCCTTGGTTTTAGTTGCGGATTGGTTCTGGCAGAGCCGCTGCACGGCATTGCGATGTATGGCGAACCAGCGCTGGAGGAAGGATTTTTGGCGCTGCCTTATGCCAATCCGGACGCGCCAAAGGGTGGCAAACTTGTGCTCGGCGAATCGGGCGGGTTTGATTCTCTGAACCCGTTTATTCTGAAAGGCCGCGCACCCTGGGGCGTGCGGGCGCATGTGTTTGAATCGTTGATGGGGCGCAATTGGGACGAACCTTTTACGCTTTACGGATTGTTGGCGCAGAGCATTGAGACCGGGCCGGAGCGGGATTGGGTCGAGTTCACCCTCCGACCTGCGGCACGGTTTTCCGACGGTTCGCCGGTTACCGTTGAAGATGTGCTCTGGTCGTTTGAAACTCTGGGCACCAAAGGCAACCCGCGCTACCTGAATGCCTGGCGCAAAATCGAAACCGCACAGCAGACCGGCCCGCGTTCGATGCGCTTTACCTTCAACACTGCTGACCGGGAATTGCCGTTGATCCTCGGCCTGCGCCCAATCCTGCGCAAAGCTGATTGGGACGGGCGAGAATTTACCAAAAGCGGGATGCAGGTTCCGACCGGAAGTGGGCCCTATGTTATTGATACTTTTGAGGTAAATCGCTTTATCAGTTTCAGAAGAAACCCAGGATATTGGGGTAAGGATCTAGATTTCAACACCGGGCGGAACAATTTTGACGAAATCAAATACGACTATTTCAGCGATGGCGGTGTGATTTTCGAGGCGTTCAAGGCCGGTGAGATATCAACCTACCGCGAGGGCAACGCAGCGAAATGGGACACCTACGATTTTCCCGCGCTGACATCGGGAGAAATCGTCAAATCAGAAGTGCCACACCAGAGGCCATCGGGGATCAAAGGTTTTGTCATGAACACCCGCAATCCGCTGTTTGCTGACTGGCGGGTGCGTGACGCGCTGATCCATGCATTCAACTTTGAATTCATCAGTCAGGCGCTGAACGGGGGATCACAACCGCGTGTGACTTCTTATTTTTCGAATTCGGTATTGGGAATGTCGGAAGGCCCGGCAGAGGGCAAGGTCCGGTCGCTGCTTGAACCTTATGAGGCTGATCTGCTGCCCGGCGCGTTGGAAGGCTATAGTTTACCGACGGCAGATGGGACCGAGCGCAACCGTCGTAATCTGCGCACCGCGACGAAACTGTTGAAGGCAGCCGGGTGGAGTATTCATAACGGAGTTTTGCGAAACGCAGATGGCGCGCCATTTCAGTTTGAAGTTCTTCTGAAATCCTCATCCACGGAAAATGAAGCAATTATAAATGTTTATATCGATGCATTAAAGCGATTGGGGATTGTAGCCCGTATCACGTCGGTGGATTCCGTACAGCATAAGGAACGGGTCACCAATTATGATTTTGACATGGCCTACTACTTTCGTCCGTTGTCATTGTCGCCGGGCAACGAGCAACTGCTGTACTGGGGCGCGGATGGTGTAACTCTACCCGGAACGCGAAATTATATGGGTCTGAACAGCTCGGCGGCCGAGGCAATGATCACAACGATGTTGAATGCGCAGGATGAAATGGATTTTGTAGCCGCAGTCAAAGCACTCGATCGGATATTGACCACCGGGCGCTATGTGATCCCGATCTGGCACGCAACAACGTCCAATCTGGCACATCGAAAAGCGTTTCACCTTCCTGACCGCGTACCGATTTACGGCGACTGGTCGGGTTTTTTACCGGACGTCTGGTGGTATGAGGAATAAGGGTCAGAGCAAAGAGGTCAACAACCCACTCGCAATCAACCACATCACACAGCCAATACCGATATCGAGAAATTGCCAGGTGCGGGCCGTCTGCATGATTGGTGCAAGCAGCCGTGCGCCATAGCCCAGTCCGAAGAAAAAGGTGAATGATGAGGCGGCGGCGCTGCCGAAGATCATTTTTTGCCCGGCGCCGGTGAATTGCATTGAAACTGCACCGATCAGGCCAACAGTGTCGAGGTAGACATGCGGGTTAAGCCAGGTGCAGGCAAAAACCACCGCCAAAGCGGGCCACAAGTCCAATCCATTGCCACCGAGTTCCAATGTATAATCGCCTTTCAGGGCGGCACGAAAGCGGGTCAGGCCATAGACAAACAAAAACGCCGCGCCGCCAATCGAAAGGATTAGCGGCAGGACTGGTATGTAATTGATAAGCTGATCAAAACCGGCAACACCCAGAGCGATCAAAATGGCGTCTGACAGAGCGCAAAACAGGCAAATTGCAAAGACATGGGATCGCAACAGACCTTGCCTCAACACAAAACTGTTCTGTGCCCCAATCGCCAGTATCAGCGAAAATGCAGTGAAATACCCGGTAACGGCAGCAGAGATCATTCGGCGGCTTTGGCCTTGGGTTTGGTTTTCACCGAAACCACGCGACCGGCGGCGATCTCTTCTTTACTTGGCGGCATCACCAGACCTGCGGAAATCACCAGTTTGGCGGCGGCTTCCACATCCATATCGAGGATCATCACGTCTTTGCGCGGTAAAAACAGCAGGAAACCGGACGTCGGGTTCGGCGTTGTCGGCAAGAACACACTCAGCATCTCCTTTTCACCGGCCTTGTCCAGCAACTCGCCTTTAGTGGACGTGGACACAAAGGCGATCGCCCAGATTCCGCGGCGCGGGTATTCGACCAAACAGGCCCGTTCAAAGCTGGAATTGCTCTGGCTCAGTACCGTTTCGACGATCTGTTTGACGCCGTTGTAGATCGAGCGGATCACCGGCATCCGGTCGACCAGACTTTCGGCATAACGCAGCAACTGGCGGCCAAAAATACCTTTGGTGACAGAGCCGACAAAGGTGGTGAACACCAGAAAGACAATCAGACCGTAGCCACGCCAGCCGGTTTGCCCGGACGGTTTATAAGCTTCCGGAACTAGTGGCAGCACCCGGTCATCGACAAATCCGATAAAGCCCCAGATCATCCAGATGGTCAGCGCCACCGGCAATACGATCACCAATCCCGTGAGAAAGTTCCCACGCAAACCGCTAAACAGCCACGATCGGGGTCTGGCTCTGGATTTCTTTGGTTTTTGGGCCATTGGTGCTTTCGACAAACCTGAACGGGGAACATGTAGGCAATAGGGCGCGTGCTGGCAATCCCTCTAGAGCTTTTCACGATTTATTGGACTCACCAACGGAGCGTGAAAAGCTGCCATACCAAAGGCTTAGACAGGCGTTTCAAGTTCAATCTGGTTCAGATCAACCGTGAAACGCTTTAAGAATTAACCGTGCACGGATTAGGGCGTGTTCAAGACCCGTGCGATTTCGGCACCCAGCCGGGCGTTGTTCTTGACCAGCGCGATATTGGCCGCCAGTGAGCGGCCCTCGGTCAGTTGGAAAATCCGGTCGAGCAGAAACGGAGTAACCTCTTTGGCGGCAATTCCCTTGATGTCCGCCTCTTGTATTGCCCTGGCTATGATCGGGTTCAAATAGTCCGCCGGTATCTCGGCATCTTCCGGAATCGGGTTGGCGACCAATTGGCCACCGGCCAATCCCAAACCGGCCCGCACACGATGGGCTTTTGCAATCTCAGCCGCGGAATCCATGCGCAGAGGAGCCGCCAGCGACGAGTCACGCGACCAGAATGCGGCGAGGGCATCGGTCCGGTATCCGATCACCGGCACACCCAGAGTTTCCAGCACCTCCAGCGTTTTCGGCAGGTCCAGAATGGCCTTGGCCCCGGCGCAGATCACTGTAACCGGCGTTTGCGCCAGTTCCTGCAGGTCGGCGCTAACATCGAAACTGAGTTCAGCGCCACGGTGCACACCACCGACTCCCCCAGTGGCGAAAACTTCTATACCGGCGACGTGGGCGCAGATCATGGTGGCAGCCACAGTGGTCGCACCGGTTTTGCCAGAAGCGCAGGCAACCGCCAGATCTGCACGCGAAAGTTTCATGGCGTCAGGTGTCTGGGCGAGCATTTGGAGTTCTGTGCCGGATAAACCGATGTGAATCTGCCCCGCCAAAACCGCGATTGTTGCGGGAACCGCGCCGCCGTCCCGGATCATCTGCTCGACTTCCTGTGCGGTTTCCAGATTTTGTGGATACGGCATACCGTGAGTGATAATCGTGCTTTCTAGCGCCACGATAGGCTGATTGTTCTGTCGGGCAGCAGCGACTTCGGCGGAGAATGCCAAGGCAAATGTCAAAGGAGAGTCTCCGTCGAGATATAAGTGGCGGTGTGGTTCAGCGCGAATTGCAAAGCTTCGGCATCACGCAGACCGTTTTTCTCGGCAGCGATATGAGATGCCATGAACACATCTCCGGCACCTGTAACACGCAGGACTTTGACATCAGGTGGTGTCAGCGAAATTACGCTATCCGCAGCAGCGACAGATGCGGCTCTTGGTCCGTCTGTAACAACCGCGCGGTACAGTCCTTTTGCCGTGAGGTTTTGTGCCGCTTGTTTTGACGAACCGATATCATCGCCCAGCAAAATCCGCGCCTCGATCAAATTGACGTAAGCCGTGGCTTTTTCATGCGCCAAAAACGGAGTCAGACGCTCCGCCTTGCCCGGCGACGCGGGCGCCAGCCGGATATCGGCGGCACTGAATTCCGGCGCTGAGGCGATATGGCCAAGTGTTTCCTGGGGCAAGTTGCCCTCGCAGATTACAGTGCCCTGTAGCGGGCTGTCAGTCGTCCCAAGCCGCCCGTCTTTCATCGGCGCAATCACCTGATTAGCCAGTTCTTCCAATGAATGCGCATCCGCTATTGCGGCGATCAGACCGTTGCGTCCTTCGATGGCCATATATTGGTCGGTCGGATGGCCGTCCGAGATGTGAATGTACTGCGTGTCCATGCCCCGTGCGGCGCATTCCAGCAGCAATTCGCGTCCCGCAGCATCATCTCCGAGTGCCGACAGCAACGACACCGGCATATCCAACTTGCGCAGGGCCATCGCAATGTTCATCGCCACCCCGCCTGGGATCCGCAGGATACGGCCCGGCACGTCATGCCCGTGCTGCATAGTGCGGATGGAGCGGCCCACAGTGTCCCAGAGGACGGAGCCGATGCAAAGGATTGGGGCTGGGGTGGTCATGGGGGTTTTTGGTGCAGATGCGGCGGATGGGCAAGATGATCAGCAACTATCATTAAAGTGATTGCCATTTCGTGTGGAATGTTACATTTTTGTAACCAATTTGACGAGATTCGTAGCCCCGGTGGGAGTTAAAAATTGTTTTTCACCTATTTTAGCGCGTTTTGGGCGGCAGTTCTTTGGATGGGCGCGACTGTGCTGCTAGTTGTTCATTCTGACGGTTTAACATTCGATATATCGCTAATAGCAAGCCATCTAATGGGAAATTTTACTCCTCTGTTGATAGGACTCCTTATCCTTGTAGATATCGCATTGGATACATATATTATTGGAAATGCTGATGGAATTTTTCGAAAGCGGCCTGGTTTGGCGCTGAAACTTGTCGTTCTTACAATCATTGTTTCCTTTTTTGGGGCCATTATTTCCCAAGTATTCAGTGAAATTTCACCAGATATCGTCAAAATAGCCGCGGGATTTGCGCTTGTATTGCTTTTCTTGGTTAGGCTGTTGTCCTACATTAAGATCACCGAAGTTGATGACCTGCGTTTGCCCACACAAGTTGACGCAGATTGAAACGCAAAAAGGAGTGAAAAAATGGTTGTGCTTGTCATGCTGGCAGCAGCAGTTATTTTGATTGTTCACTATCGGTTGGCTCCGCGGAAGTGTTTGGTCCACGCTGCTCGAGCGCGCAACTTTCCAAAAACTAGAAAACCGGAATATAGAGTTGCGACACCAAGGATGTATTTAAATGCCGATGGGGGTCATTTTTCCAGACA
The DNA here is from genome assembly GCA_965237555.1 of Amylibacter sp. Taxonomy (GTDB): domain Bacteria; phylum Pseudomonadota; class Alphaproteobacteria; order Rhodobacterales; family Rhodobacteraceae; genus Amylibacter. The sequence continues at coordinate 1,735,389 of OZ250147.1, read as the reverse complement.
CAAAAAATTCTATGGAGAAGCTCTCGGTTCTTCAATGGCGGAACACGGGATCTGTGATGGTGCCGAGTTTTTTGGCGAGTATATCCCAACTTCAGATACGGTTGAGGACAGAATTGAGAAGTTAGTTCCGGACAGTATTGTAGTCGTTGAGGCTATGGCTGAAGCTTCTAGGACCGGAAAACGCCTACGTAAAATAAAATGCGTAGCTGGGGATGGGACCATTTCATTTTATCCCGACAATAAAGGTAAACCACACAACAAACGTTCGGTGTCTAGCGTAATTGCAATAGTAACCCATGCCGCCAGGCAATCACAGCGAAGCTTCTCACCTCTGGGCTGCTAATCCACGACTGTGTTGGGATTGCTTTCCTCCCTTGCCATCCCCCCAAATCCCATTTATACGCGCCCGTACTAAATCCACAGGCGGGACTTGCGGGTTTTGGGGGAGACATCCCTAAAGCTCCACCGGTTGGGTACATGCCCTTCTCCCGCCCTAGGTTCAAACCGGAAAGGAACTACCAATGGCTCTTCCAGAGTTCACATTGCGCCAATTGCTTGAAGCAGGCGTTCACTTCGGCCACCAGACACACCGCTGGAATCCACGCATGGGTCCGTACATCTATGGCCAGCGCAACGGCATCCACATTCTCGACCTCACGCAAACCATCCCACTGCTTGACGCGGCGCTGAACGTGACCCGTGAAACCGTTGCCAAAGGCGGGCGTATCCTGTTCGTCGGCACCAAACGCCAGGCCGCAACAGCGGTTGCCGAAGCTGCTGAACGTTCTGCACAATACTATATGAACCACCGCTGGCTCGGTGGCACGCTGACCAACTGGAAAACCGTGTCCAACTCGATCTCGCGACTGAAGCAGATCGACGAGAAGCTGGAAACCGGCGCTGAGGGTCTGACCAAGAAAGAGCGTCTGGGCATGGAGCGGGAACAGAACAAACTGCAAGCCTCGTTGGGTGGTATTCGCGAAATGGGCGGCACCCCGGACCTGCTGGTTGTCATCGACACCAACAAAGAGGCGCTGGCAGTCGCCGAGGCCAACAAACTGGGCATTCCGGTGGTTGCGGTTCTTGACAGCAACTCGGCACCTGAGGGTATCGACTTCCCAATCCCAGGTAATGACGATGCGGCGCGGGCGATTGCGCTTTACACCGACTTGATCGCCCGTGCGGCGCTGGACGGTATGGCTGCGGCCATGGGCTCTGCCGGTATCGACGTCGGTGCATTGGAAGAGGCACCGGTTGAAGAAGCAGTCGCGGAAGAAGCGGCGTCGGAAAAACCTGCCGCCGAAGCACCTGCTGAAGCCTAGCAGCAAGCTACACAACGAACCGGGGGCGTAAAACCGCCCGGTTCCAAATTCTTTCTCAGTAGGAGAATACGCATGGCTATCACAGCTACATTGGTCAAAGAACTGCGCGACCTGTCGGGTGCCGGTATGATGGACGCCAAAAAGGCGCTGACCGAAACCGAAGGTGAAATCGAGGCGGCCATGGATTGGCTGCGCACCAAAGGTCTGGCCAGAGCCGCCAAAAAATCAGGTCGCACAGCCGCCGAGGGTCTGGTTGGTGTAAAAGTTGAAGGCGGCGTTGGTGTTGCGGTTGAGGTAAACTCCGAAACTGATTTCGTTGGTAAGAACGCGGACTTCCAGAACATGGTGCGCGGCATTGTCGGCGCTGCCGTATCTGTGGATGATGTTGACGCGCTGAAAGCGGCGAGCCTGAACGGTAAAGCTGTCAGCGACGTTGTAACTGATGCAATCGCCACTATTGGCGAAAATATATCCGTGCGCCGGATGGCAAAAGTGTCCGGCGACGTTGTTGCTGCCTATGTTCATGCCGCCGCCGCCGACAGCGTTGGCAAAATCGGTGTTCTGGTTGCGCTGAAAGGTGGCGACGAAGCCACCGCCAAACAGATCGCCATGCATGTTGCGGCCACCAGCCCGGCGTCGCTGTCCGAAGCTGATTTGGACCCGGCTCTGGTTGAACGCGAGAAAAATGTTCTGACCCAGCAAGCACGCGAAAGCGGCAAGCCGGAAAACATTATTGAAAACATGATCAAAGGCCGGATGAAGAAATTCTTCTCCGAAGTTACGCTGATCAATCAGGCTTTCGTGATGAACCCGGATATTACTGTTGGTCAGGCCGCCAAAGATGCCGGTGCCGAAGTGGTCGGCTTTGTGCGTCTGGAAGTGGGCGAAGGCATTGAGAAAAAGAAAGAAGATTTCGCTGCGGAAGTGGCGAAAACCATGGGTGGCTGATACCAGCCCATGCTTTTCAGGAATGGAAAGGCTCCGGTGTTGTCCGGAGCCTTTTTCTTTGGCGCTCTCCGGTCTTATGCTGTCAAAATGATTAACCGGAGGGCGAAAGATGGACTTTGACAAGGTCGGCGGAGCGGAATTCGGGGCCTCATTACGGGGCCTGGGGTTGAACCTTTTGGTGACGGATGTTCTGCGCTCGGTCGGAGCTCTGCAAACCCTGTTTGGCATGACTGTGTATCAGCCAACCCGCGATTTTGCGATCATGCGCTATGGGGACCAGCTGTTTCAGTTGCACGCGGACGGCACTTTTGATGGGCATCCTCTGTTGGGGGGTGTTGCCGGAGGCAGGCGCGCGCGGGGCAGGGATCGAAATCAGGCTTTATGACACGGACCCTGACAAAGCGGCAGAGCGTTCGGATGAAGCAGGCTGCCATGTTCTGCAAGCTCCGGCGGACAAGCCGCACGGGCTGCGCGAATGCGTTATTCTGGATCAGGACGGTTACGCCTGGGTGCCGTCACGCCCTTTGTAAGGTGGCGGATTTGATCTTGCCACGGTGCTTTGACCGGGTACTGTCTGCCTTGAAAATTCGCCGGGGGCAGACTTGCTTGAAACACTCACCACTCTGACGGGCCTGACGCCATCCGATTTCCTGATCTGCACCGCCGCCATTTTCGTCGCCGGCCTGGTGCGCGGTTTTGCCGGATTTGCTCTTTCTGCCACTGTCATGGCCAGCATCGTAGTGATTCTGCCACCAGTCGAGCTGATCCCGATTTGTTATGTGTTGGAAGGCGCGGCCAGCGTTTTTATGCTTCGCGGCGGCATCCGCGATGCGGATATGGGTGTGGTCTGGGTGCTGGCGATTGGCTCTGCTATCGGCGTACCGATCGGTCTTCTGGCCACCACGTCAATTTCACCGGAGATTTCCAAGATCGTGGCGTTGATAGTGGTGCTGACACTGACCTTGCTGCAATTGTTACGGATCACGCCCCGATTTGTCGGAACCCGGGCCGGGCTGTACGGCACGGGGCTGGTCGCCGGTGTGGTTACCGGTCTGGCATCTGTTGGCGGTATGGTCGTGGCGCTCTACGTGCTCGCCAGTAAATCGGAACCGCGCTCGATGCGCGGCTCGTTGGTGATGTTTCTGTTTATCGGCATGTTCACGTCGCTGGTTTACTACGTTCTGTATGGGATTATGGACCGACAGGCGTTGCTGCGTGGGCTGGTGTTTACACCGGTAGTGTTGTTCGGTGTGGTTCTTGGCGGTGCCTTGTTCCGCCCGTCTTTGGCAGTCTTCTACAAACAGTTTTGCCTGCTGTTGCTGGTTGCTTTGTCGATAGTGGGATTGCTCAGGATGACAAGTGGCTGACCATCCGCTCGATCGCCAAAGGATAGCCGTCAGCGCCGTGCCCCATGACCAAGTCAAACGCCACATTGCCAACATAGCTGACGTGCCGAAATTCCTCTCGGTCGTGGATGTTTGACAGGTGCAATTCAAGGGTAGGGATCTCAACTCCCGAAACCGCATCCATCAGTGCAATTGACGTGTGTGTATACGCACCGGCGTTGATGATGATGCCGTCAAACGTTCCTTTGGCTGCATGAATCCAATCGATCAACTCGCCCTCATGGTTCGACTGGCGCATCTCAACTGAAACCCCAAGTGCAACTGCTTTGACCTGACACATGGCGTCGATATCAGCCAGCGTTGTGGTGCCGTACACATCTGGCTGGCGGCTGCCCAGCAAATTCAAGTTCGGGCCGTTCAGGATCAGAATCGTGGTCATTGCAGCGCCTTGCGGGTTATTTCACGCAGATAACACGAGGCCGGGCAGTCTTGTCGAGAGCGGAATTTGAAGGGGAGTGCAAGTGCAAGGAGGCTGGAACCGGGAAGAACGCCCCCTCACACTTGCCCAAGGGTTGAACCAATCAACTTGGAAGAGGTTGGTTCGTTTGTCGTTAGACAGGCTGAACCTATGAGTTCTAATGCGGGTACAATGTGACATACATCACTGTTTTCTATTTATCTTGCCGCCGGCTAAACTTTCAATTTAAACGGCAGCAGTATCAGATTTAACCAATTATCGCTTGGAGGGTAGGAAAATCTCTCGGTGCAGCTTTGCCGATCGATTGGTAAAAGGTTTAATAATAATAGCTTGCGGTGTTTTGCTTAAGTAATTTATTAACATAATATATATTAGACGTAGTAATGATCCAACAAGCAGACGTCTGGCTCAGACATCAATTTACACAAACTTGAAACGCTCCCTACCTCAGGATTCAAATCTTCGGCGCTGTCTGAAAACTTTGATGTTTCGGGACTGCATCCAACTCATCCAGCCACCCTTGCCGCTCTGCCATTAACACTTGGGCATCCGGCCTGTAGGTCATTGGTTCATCCAAAGTGGCCGCATGTATATGAATTTCACCAGGCCATCTGTCCGAGCGGAAGTACAACCGGCTGCCGCAAGCTGGACAAAACCCCCGGTGCGTACCCGGCGAGCTTTCATAGTGGTTCACGGTTCCAGACCAGGTAAGTTGCTCCGGATCGACGCCAACAAAAGCGGTAAACGGTGATGATGTGGCCCGTTGGCAACTTTCACAGTGGCACACCAGATTTCGTGTGACCGGTCCGGCGTTGGTCCAGCCAACCGCGCCGCACAGACATCTTCCAGAAAGTTCAGCCATCGGGTACCTTTCTTATCCTTTTTGACAAGTGCATCACAGAATGCACCGAAATGACACCAGATTTTGGATCGACCGACGAAAGGCCCGGTATCTATGCGCCGGACTATAACACTCGCGGTATTTTTACACTGTTAACCCCCTGCCCTTGTTGGTTTTTCGCCCGAGTTTACCGGTTCATCTCAGGCGCGATGGCCTTCGTTGACTCTCGACAATCTTCTGCGCATCTTATTTGTCTGATCGATTCTAATGGCGAGGGGAGAGCCAGAATTGGCTGATGACGGTAAAGATAGCGGCAGCCCAGTAATAGAGTTACGCGACATCCACAAAGCCTATGGTGAAATAGAAGTCATCAAGGGCGTGGACTTGACAGCGCATCGCGGCGACGTTGTGGTACTTATCGGCTCTTCAGGCTCTGGTAAAAGTACGCTGTTGCGCTGCATTAACCTGCTGGAAACTTCGCAAGCTGGCGAGATTAAAATCCATGGCGAAAGTGTAAGCTGGAAAGACAAGGCAGGTGGTCGCGTGACTTCGGACGCCGAGCAGGTACGCCGGTTCCGCACAGAATTATCGATGGTATTTCAGCAGTTTAACCTCTGGTCACATCTGTCAGTGTTTGAAAACGTCATCGAAGCTCCGATTACTGTTTTGGGAGAGGACCGGGAAAAAGTCGAAGCCCGCGGACGAGCGCTGTTGGCTAAAGTCGGCATCTCGGAACAGGCCGAAAAATATCCGGCACAATTGTCCGGTGGCCAGCAGCAACGCGCTGCAATAGCTCGGGCCTTGTGTATGGAACCCCAGGCCATGCTGTTTGACGAGCCAACTTCAGCCCTTGATCCGGAAACCGAAGCTGAAGTTGTGCAAGTGATCCGCGCCCTTGCAGCCGAAGGTCGCACCATGTTGCTCGTCACCCATGACATGAAACTGGCCCGTGATCTGGCCAGCCATGTGATTTTCCTGCATCTGGGAAAAATAGAAGAAGAAGGCCCGCCTGAAGAGGTCTTCGGCAATACCAAATCCAAGCGATTGCAGAAGTTTCTAAGCGCATCGCATTGATAAATAACCAGCAACCATAACCAGGGAGAAGAAAATGAAAAACTGATGATTGCAGCCGTTGTATCGGCTCTCGCCACCGGTTCTGCTTTTGCGCAAGATGTGCGCATGGGGACAGAGGGCGCCTACCCTCCGTATAACTTCATCAACGACGCCGGTGAAGTTGACGGGTTTGAGCGCGAGCTCGGCGATGAACTGTGCAAACGCGCCAGCCTCGAATGCATCTGGGTTATCAATGATTGGGACAGTATTATCCCCAACTTGGTGTCAGGAAACTATGACACCATTATCGCTGGCATGTCGGTAACGGCTGAACGCGACGAAGTGATCGACTTTACCAACGAGTATATCCCAGGCTCGCCTTCGGCCTATGTGGCTTTGGCGGGAGCAGAAGTAGATTTTGAAAAAGGCGTGATAACGGCGCAAACCAATACAATCCAATCCGGTTACGTTGCCGCGTCCGGTGCGATGCTGGTTGAATTTGCCACTGCAGACGAGACCATCGCGGCTGTGAAAAATGGTGAGGCTGAGGCGGTTCTGGCGGACAGAGACTATCTGACTCCGATTGTCGCAGAATCCGGCGGTGTATTAGCAGTCGTTGGTGAAGACGTTGCTATCGGTGGGGGCGTCGCCATGGGCATACGCGAAAGCGATGGCGATCTGAAAGCTAAATTGAACGAGGCTATCGATTCGATGAAGGCAGATGGTTCGCTGAACACCATGCTTGCCAAATGGTTCGAAGAAAACACACCTCAGTGGTAAACTGACTTTGGGGAGGGCGTAACCGCCCTCTTCTTTTTTCAGCGCTCTCAGGAACGGTTGCGGGGAAGCTGCCCATATGTTCGAATTTTGTGCCGATCCCAAATCGCTGGAAGGCCTGACCTGGCTTAGCTGTTATATGACCACACCAAAACATGCCTCGATCTATCTGAGCGTGTTCACGGTTGTTGGTCTGTTGCTGGCAGCGGTCCCTCCAATCTTTGTTCTCGGCTTCGCGGGCGCGCTTGCCAGACGGTCAAAATATTCGCCAATTCGGTTGTTCGGCCTTGCCTATACCTCGATCGTGCGTGGCGTTCCTGACATTGTGTTCTTTCTGTTTTTTCCGATTGCGCTGGATCAGCTGGTCGAAGCCCTGCGTCATAAAATAAAGTGCGCAGATGTGGTTGAACCGATCTTTCAAGGCAATGATTTTGTGGTTTGTGCGGCGGCAAAAATGCCGCTAGGTCCTTCGCCTGCATGGGTGCACGAAACCTGGGGGTTTGTGTTGGCAATCATTGCTTTTGCCATTGTCTTTGGCGCTTTTACCGCGAACACACTGCACGGCGCGTTGGCTGCGGTGCCAAGCGGTCAGCTGGAAACCGCCAAAGCATATGGCATGAGTGATCGCCAGACGTTCTGGCGCATTCACCTGCCGCAAATGTGGGTCTACGCCCTGCCCGGCCTTTCAAACTTGTGGATGATCCTGATCAAGGCCACGCCATTGTTGTTTTTGTTGGGTGTCAAAGATATCGTCTATTGGGCGCGCGAGTTGGGTGGCATGAAAACCGAGGTTTACGCCTATCCACATCCGGATTGGCGATTGTGGTACTTTACCGGACTTCTGCTGTTTTATCTGGCGCTGACATATTTCAGCCAGAAGGCATTTGACCGATTGTTCAAGCGCGTTTCACGCGGAATGGCGGTGGCGACATGAGCTGCGGTGAAACTCTCATCGGCTATGGTCTGCGGGCATTTGGTTATGGCGAAAGACTGCTTCCAAAGGCTGACATTACACTTTGCGAGCAATTCATTCTGATTGGCAGCGGGTTGATCTGGAATGTTTATTTTGCCGTGATTGCAGTTGGACTCGGGTTTTTCCTTGCCACGGCGGTGGCCGTTGGCAGAGTGAACGGCGGCCCGCTGGTGCGTTGGCCCTCCGAAGCCTTCGTATTTGTCATCCGCGGCTCGCCGTTGTTTGTTCAGTTCTTCTTCGCCTACGAGCTTTTTGTCCAGCTTCCACGCGCCGGTTTCGACATTTCCCTTGGCTTTGTCACCATCACAGCAGACACCGGTTCGCTGACCAAAGCCTGGCTTGGTGCAACCATCGTGCTGTTCCTGAACACCGCGGCTTACAGCGCCGAAATATTTACCGGTGCTCTGCGTTCGATCCCAAAAGGGGATGTCGAGGCTGCTAACGCTTATGGCATGACCGGGTATACAAAGTTTCGCCGCATTATCTTCCCGACGATGTTGCGGTTAGCCTGGCCAAGCTATTCCAATGAAGCGATATTCCTGTTCCACTCCACTGCGCTGGTCTATTTTTCGGGCTTTCCGGCCTGGAGGCAAAAAGGCGATGCACTCTATTACTCTAACTATTTCGCGGAAAAGTCGTTTAACCCGTTTGTGTCTTACCCGATTGTCGCCTTTTACTTCATCTGCGTGACATTGCTGATCGTGGGTTTCTTTGGTTATTGCAGCAAACGCCTGAACCGGCATCTGGTGGACACGCCGCGCAAGAAGTACAGACCATTGGCGATGTTGGGGCGTTAGAGCCCCGATCGGAATTCTGAATCGGGGTGGTGATGGTTATCGACGCGAAAACAGCGAAATCCCGATTTTGATGGCGCATTGGCGTAGGCTGTGTCGGGCCGGCTCGTTTGTTGTCGGCCTGCGACCTGACGTCTGGAATTTGAGTTGGACTCGCGCGCGCAGGTTCTATTTCTGCAACTCTGCCAACAGTTGATCCATAATTGCGTATCCGCTGCCCCAGCCCTGATCCATTCCAGCCATTGCTCCGGAAAAACAGGAGATTTCGGCGTCGGTTGCGTCAACTGGCACCATGGTCAGCCGCACATTGGTTTTTGAACCCGCATCATCGAATGTTACCGTTGTTAACAACACACGGGGCCAGTCCGGCATCATCGGGCTGGTAATTATGTTCCACTCAGCATCTGTTGAAGAGTGAAGCCAAACCAACTTTTCTTGAGGCACAACATCCTGAAAAACCATTTTACTGAGATCGGATTTACCACCCCATTTCATCTCGTTCAGCCACATCCCACCGGGCCTTAGATCAAATTTGTGGATGATCGTGTCTGCGCCCGGACCATACCAGCGCGGCAGCAGTTCAGGGTCTGTCCAGGCCCGCCAGACCAATTCGCGGGGTGCGTCAAACACGCGGTCGAGAATGTACTCCGGTAATTCACTCATTGGATATTTCCTGTTCATTGTCGTGTTTCATTGTGACGAGGAGGTGATCCAGCTGGTCAAAACTGGAGTCCCAAAAATCTCTGAATTCGACGAGCCAATCGACGGCCAGGGCCATCTTTTCGGCTTTCAAGCGCGCGGGCCTGCGTTGTTCGTCAATATCGCGTTCAATCAGGCCTGCGCGCTCAAGCACTTTCAGATGCCTTGATACGGCTGGTTGCGACATTTCAAAGGGTGCTGCGATCTCATTCACCGAAGCCTGGCCTTCTGCAAGCCGGGACAGGATCGCGCGTCGTGTCGGATCGGCCAGCGCAGCAAAGACGGCGTCAAGGTTGGGTTGTGGACGCGTATAACCTAGTTGTTCCATAACACATAGGTTATATTATTAGTTGAACTTGTCAATGCGATCAAAAGCGGTCTGACTCATTGAATGTACCAGGCCCGGGCATCCCGTCCGCCCTACCCCGCTCAAATCACTATGCTGCCATCAGAGTCATCACTGGTTTTGGCCAGCAATTGGGCAAAATCATTGATCTAAACGTGACGTTAGCCCTGCAATGAGACTACGCCGTCTTTTTTCAGGGCATTGATCTGGCGGCTGACGGTTTCTAGAGTTAAACCCAGATAATCCGCCATCGCCGTGCGCGTTAAACGCAGGTCCAACGAATCTCTGTCGCTCAATGCCTGCTTTTGCGGCAGCGCCTCCCATTGAGCCAGGATGGTCAGCAAACGACGAAAATTCTGCCACAAGGACGCAAACAAGCGCGTCAGTTGGGTTTGGTGCGCTGTTAAATCGGCGAGAACCCGAGGGGAGTGTTCATGGACCAGCATTATTCCGAAACCCGCAAAATTGACCCGTCACGCGGCAGCCATTTGCCGGACGGAAGCCCCAACGACAACAACCGCATCGAAATCGGGCCGACACAGCTGGCGTTCCGAGAATGGGAAGCGGCGGGGCTGACGCTGCCAAATCTGCAAAAGCTTCGCGAATTCCGCTGGAAACGGCTGACGCAGCACATTGTCGACCGCGATTACGGCGGGCTATTGCTGTTTGACCCCCTCAACATTCGCTATGCCACTGACACCACCAACATGCAGCTTTGGAACACCCATAACCCGTTTCGCGCTGTGCTGCTCTGTGCTGATGGCTATATGGTGATCTGGGATTACAAGAATTCACCGTTTTTGGCGGATTTCAACCCGCTGGTGCGCGAATGCCGGTCGGGTGCGTCGATGTTCTATTTCGTGGCCGGTGACAAGGGCGAAGAGGTTGCCGAGGGCTTTGTTGCAGAAGTGCGCGATCTGATGAATGAGCACAGCCCCGGAAACAACCGGTTGGGTGTGGACAAGATCATGATCGAAGGCCTGAGGGCGCTGGAACGGGAGCAGTTTCAAGTGATGGAGGGCGAAGAAGTCACCGAAAAATCCCGCTCAGTCAAAGGCCCGGATGATATCCTGGCCATGCGCTGTGCCCATGACGCCTGCGACAAGGCGGTTGCAGCAATGGAAAATGCCATGCGGGAGGGTGTGCCACAAGGCAACATGTCCGAGGATGAAATCTGGGCCGTGCTGCACGCCGAAAATATCAAACGCGGCGGCGAATGGATCGAAACCCGGCTGTTGTCATCGGGCCCCCGCACCAATCCGTGGTTTCAAGAATGCGGCCCGCGGATCGTGCAGAATAACGAGATCGTGGCGTTTGATTCCGACTTGATCGGAAGTTACGGCATCTGCATCGACATCTCGCGCACTTGGTGGGTGGGGGATCAAAAACCGCGAGACGACATGATCTACGCAATGCGCCACGGGGTTGAGCATATTCAGACCAACATGGCGCTGCTGAAACCCGGTGTGCATTTCAAGGAACTGACCTTTGGTGGTCACCAGCTTGATCCCAAATACGACCGGCTGAAATACGGTGTGCGGATGCACGGCGCCGGCCTGTGCGACGAATGGCCGTCGATCAAATATCCGGACCAGTGGGTCGAGGGCGCCTTTGATTACGTTGTCGAACCCGGCATGGTGCTCTGCGTCGAAGCGCTGATATCGCCAGACGGAGGCGATTTTTCGATCAAGCTGGAAGATCAGGTGCTGGTGACCGAGGATGGGTATGAAAATTTGACGACGTATCCGTTTGATGCGGCGCTGATGGGTGCTGTCTAAAGGTATTCGCGGATAACAAGAGAGCTGTGTGGATGTGATGAACTTGTTTCTTGTCCACCTTGTGGATTTCCGCTTCAGTTTTTCTGCTAGTTATGGTGGTATACCGAACCAATGCGATGAACGTCTAGATTGAATCTGACAGCAACGTTAGAACACGCTGCGTAAGGTATTGCTATAATTTACAATGGTTTATCTTTAGGTGGCGGTTAACATCCAGTGCAAGCTACATTGCAATCCTGCCAATAATTGGCTACCTGATTTAGCAGGCATCCTCTTTTCCGAGGCATTCGGAAAGCGTTCTTTTTAAGAAGGGAAGTCGTGTGAGATATAGTCTGAAAATTGCAGCATCCGTTTTGGCCGTCGCCAGTTTTATATTCGCAGCTCCGGTAGACGCGCAGAGTTCATGGGGTGCTGCTTCCAGCGCCGGGTCTTTTGGGCCAAGGGTGGGCGAAGGCGAACACGATTGGAGCGGCCCTTATGCGGGTTTGCATCTGGGTCATGGCTTTGGCAGTTCTGACTGGTATTTTCCCAACGCAGCAAGCATGACGGACCACAATATGAAAGGCGCTGTCGGCGGCATTCACGGTGGTTACAACTTCCAAAACGGCACCATGGTGTACGGTCCGGAAGCAGACCTCAGTTTTGCAAATGTCCATGGTGCGTCTCTGTGCCCAAACCCGGCATTTACCTGTGAGACAGAGCTCAACTACCTTGGCAGCCTGCGGGGACGTATTGGCTGTACCCAGGGCGCGTTCTTGCCGTTTATCACTGCCGGGATCGCTTTTGGATCCGTGGATCCTATTGCCCTTCAGACGGGCAATGATTTCGATGCGCCGCATCAGACTCATGTCGGATATGTGATTGGCGGCGGAGTGGAATATTGGGCCGCCATGCGCGGCAGCGCCAAGATCAGCACTCGCATTGAAGCCCTGCACTATGACCTCGGCGAAAAAGATTACAATCTGACGAATGCCGCAAATACCGTTAATCTCGTCAGTATTGGTGTCAAGACAACGGTGGTCAGATTGGGTGTGACGTTTCATTTCTAGAGGCTTTTCCGTATCCTTGTGTCAGATGAACGGCCCTTCAGGGCCGTTTTTTCTGGCTCTAACGGCAGACCGGATCGGCTGCGCAGCTGAGCCTGCTCCTCGCACAAAGGTCAATTCCCCGTGACGACTTGCGGCCCCGCCTTGCCGGTTCCATGCAATCGCCGCATGTTGGAGGGCAGCAACACAGGAGCCCCCCCATGAGCAACGGCAAAATAACATTCACCGGCCATTCCGGAGACACCCTTGCTGCCCGTCTGGATATGCCGTCAGGTCAGTTGCGGGCGACCGCTGTTTTTGCCCATTGCTTCACCTGTTCCAAAGACATACCGGCGGCCCGCAGAATCTCGCAACGGCTCGCGGCCATGGGAATCGCGGTGCTGCGGTTCGATTTCACCGGGCTTGGGCATTCGGATGGCGAGTTCGCCAATACCAATTTTTCCTCGAACGTGCAGGATTTGGTACATGCCGCTGAATATCTTGCCGAAACCGGCACTGCGCCGAGCCTGTTGATCGGCCACTCGCTGGGCGGTGCCGCAGTTCTGAAAGCCGCCGGTGAAATTCCTTCAATCAAAGCGGTTGTGACCATCGGCGCGCCCTTTGACCCCAGTCATGTGGTGCATAATTTCGGCACTTCGTTGGATGAAATCAAAGAGAAAGGCGAAGCGAAGGTCTCGCTGGCCGGGCGGCCGTTCACGATCCGGCAAGATTTTGTCGAAGATGTTTCTGCGGCCAATCTTGCACCCGCCGTCAGTGACCTGAAACGGGCTCTGCTGGTTCTGCACTCACCTATTGACCAGACAGTCGGCATTGAAAACGCCGCTAATATATTTGGTGCGGCCAAACACCCCAAGAGTTTTGTAACTTTGGACAAAGCGGATCATCTGATCACCAGTAAAGAAGACGCCGAATACGCGGCAGAAGTGATCGCTGCATGGTCGGTGCGCTATTTGAACATCCAACAGCCCGCAGCGCCGATTGGTGCGCCGGAGGGCATTGTGCGATCCAACGAAGCCGATGCGGCAGGATTTCTGCAGGACATCACCGCTGGCCCTTTGCATCATACGTTGGCAGATGAACCAGTTACCTATGGTGGCACTGACAAAGGTATGACGCCCTATCAGTTCCTGTCCGCCGGTCTGGCAGCATGCACTTCGATGACTGTGCGCATGTATGCGCGGCGTAAAAAATGGCCGCTGGAACATATTTTTGTCGACGTGACCCACGACAAAGTACATGCGCAGGATTGCGACACCTGCGAGACCGTTGAAGGCAAGGTCGATCAGTTCCAACGGATGATTCACCTCACGGGCAACCTGGATGCTGATCAGAAACAAAAATTGCTGGAAATCGCGGATAAATGTCCGGTTCATCGCACGCTTGAAGGTGAGATATCTGTGAAAACCGAATTGGCCTGAAGCGATAAAGCTTCAAAGTCTAAATTCGGCGAACAGCCCGTGGTGATCTGATCCCAACAACGGGCGCATTTTTGTTTGATACAGACGAGTGTCAGGCACCAAAGTATGGTCAATCGGTAGCCGCAGTCCCCCGTCAAACATTGGAAATGTCTTGTGCGGGTATCCAATTCTTTTGGAACCGCTGGCGGCTTCAATCCGGCGAAGTGTTGCACTCCACGGCACCATGTTAAAATCTCCACCGATGATTTTGCGCCCCTGTAGGGCCTCGATTTGCGGTATCAGGCGGCGCACTTGAACTGGCTGTCGATGCGGATAAGGCCAATGCAGATGCAGCGAGATTACCCAGATTGGGCCCGCAGGTGTTTTCACTTGCATCGCGGCCATGCCATCCAAGTCACCGCAGATCCGCGACCCTTCAACAACCGGCCAGATTGATGCAACAGCGACGCCGCCAACCATCGGCGCGCCGGTGTCTTTGATGCCGCGCAACAACCCCAGCCCGACCACTTGCATCGCATCCACCACCTGAAACGCCGCCGCAACCAGCAGCAAGGCACCACCCATTTCAAGGATCAGCAGGTAGTTTGGCTCGGACGGTTTGAGAAAAAGGGATATAAGAGTTTGTGGAACTGACAGCATCACAACCATCGCCAATGCCGCAATTGCAAGTGCTGAAAGAACCACAACAACCGACGCCCGCCACAGGCCGGTTTGATCCTGCCGCCCCAACGCCCTGCCCGCGCGGATGGTGGCCACGTTTGCAATGCCCAGCGGGATCATGAACGACAGCGAAGCAATTTGCAGCACAATGCCATGCGCCGCCAGTTGCAGGGTGCCTGCCCAGCCGACCATCAAAGTGGCCGCAGAAAACATCCCAACTTCTGCCAGCATGGTCATCCCGATGGGCGCCCCGAGCCGCGTGACTTCGCGCAATGCCGGCCAATCCGGTTTCAGCGGTTTGACGAACAGTTGATATTGCTTCAGCGCCGGTTTGTAGGCGGCGTAGAGCACCAGAAAAACAGTATCCAGCGTGATGGTCAAAACCGACGCAATTGCGGCGCCCTTCGCACCCATTTCAGGAAATCCGAAGTGGCCAAAAATGAAAGCGTAGTTAAAGAACACATTGGCAGCTGCGGCCACCAAAGTTGCAACCAGCACAACTTGCGCCCGTTCCAGAGCGCCCAAATAGGATTTCAAAACCATGATCAGCAACGCCGGGAAAATTCCCCAAACCGCGATCCGCATATAATCCTGGGCGATTTCCGTCAAATGCGGCTCTTGCCCGAGCGCGAGCAGGATTGGCTTTAAATACCATAGGGGTACCAGCATCACCAATCCGTAACCCAGAACAAGCCAGGCACCCATTCGCACCGAGCGGCGCACCTGCGCGTGGTCATCAGCACCAAGAGCGGCGGCTGCCATCGGCATCACCGCAAAGGCAAAGCCCGAACCGACGATAAACACCACAAAATAGACCTGTGCCGCCAGAACCACAGCGGCAAGTCCCTCCACAGAATACCAACCCATCATCACCACGTCGGTGGTGTGAGTCAGCATTTGTGCGATATGGCTGCCAATCAGCGGCAGGCCAAGGATCGCTGAGGCACGTATATGATCGCGCCAGCTTTGCGTTGTCATTGTCATCGTTTTGGTTCTTTGTTTGCCCGGAATTCGGGGCTGCCGGAACGTAGCCAACAGACTCCGCAGGAAATCAGAGAGAAAGGGAAAGTTCAACCACCCTTCCCGGCCGGTCAGCGAGAATATGGCGCGAGGTGGATACTAAAGTTGGAATTTGCTATGCTCCGGAGGCTTATATACGCCCGTAAATCAGGATAGCGGAGGTCAACTTGATCTGTACAAACTGCGGTCGAAACCTGTCGGAAGCGCATCGGTATTGTGGCGCGTGTGGTACGCCAATCCCCTATGCGACAAGTACATATGACGTGTTGAACAAGAAGCGCAAGCCGATGCCGGAATCCGCTGGTGCTTCAACCAAACCGGATCACAGGTCGGTTGGCGCGCAGAGTTCAATTTCAGACAGGGATATCAGAAAATAGGAGAGTCAGCCCCGAAGCGTCTTCAGCCTTGCGTCCCTGAGTCGCGCAAAATCATCACCTGCGTGATAACTGGAACGGGTCAGCGGGGTGGCAGACACCATCAGGAAGCCCTTGCCAAAAGCTGCTTTTTCATAGGATGCAAATTCGTCAGGCGTGACAAACCGGTCAATCACATGGTGTTTCGGGGTCGGCTGCAAATATTGCCCGATGGTCATAAAATCCACATCCGCCGCCCGCATGTCATCCATCACCTGATGCACTGACTGGCGGTCCTCACCCAAGCCAATCATGATGCCGGATTTGGTGAACATCGCCGGGTCGAGTTCCTTGACCCGTTGCAACAATCGCAGCGAGTGGAAATAGCGGGCACCGGGCCGGACCTCGGGATAGAGGCCGGGAACGGTCTCCAGATTATGGTTGAACACATCAGGTCGCGCCTCAACCACGGTTTCGAGTGTGCCCGGAGCGCATTTCAGGAAATCCGGTGTCAGGATTTCGATGGTGGTATCCGGTGCGCGGTGCCGTACCGCACGGATGGTCTGGGCGAAATGATCCGCGCCGCCGTCGCTCAGGTCATCACGGTCGACCGAGGTTATCACGACATGGTTCAGACCAAGTTTTTGCACCGCATGGGCCACCCTGCCCGGCTCAAACGCGTCAAGCGCGTCGGGCCGACCTGTGGCGATGTTGCAAAAAGTACAACCTCGAGTGCAGATATCACCCATGATCATCATTGTGGCGTGGCCTTGTGACCAACATTCGCCCACGTTCGGGCAACCGGCCTCTTCACAAACCGTAACGAGCTTGTTCTCGCGCAGCAGATCACGAGTTTTCTTATATCCCGGCCCGCTGGGGGCTTTCACCCTGATCCAATTGGGCTTTTTCGGCTGGCTGTTGTCTGGACGGTGAGCTTTTTCCGGATGGCGCTGCTCGGGAATTTTCAGGTCACGCATATGTATACCATGGCTTACGGTGTCGTTTGCGTCTCTATATCATGCCGAGAACGATTTTTAACCCGTGAATTTTCATATCAGCTATGCAAATCAGATCGGCGGTAGTAGAAATTGCCCGATTACAACATGAACAAAGGGACTGTACTCATGCAAAAAGCAATCGCCGAGGTGATCGGCACATTTACATTGGTTTTCTTTGGCTGCGGGACAATCCTGTTTATGGCCAGCGAAGTGGGCCTGTTGGGCGTCAGCTTCGCTTTTGGCCTGGCGGTTGTCGCCATGGCTTACGGTATCGGCGCAATATCAGGCGCGCATCTGAACCCGGCGGTCAGCCTTGGCGTGATGATGGCCGGTAAAATGGAAGCCGGTGACATGATCATGTATTGGGTTGCCCAAGTCGCCGGAGGTCTGCTGGCCGTGATTGTACTGATGATCATCGGCGCGGGCAACGGTATAGACGTTGGCAATGCAGCAACAACACCAGGCGCCGGTGTGATGGGCGCGCTGATCTTCGAGATTGTCGCAACTTTTATCTTTGTCACCGTGATTCTTGGTGCGACGCAGGACGGGGCACCGGCAGCAATGGCGGGTCTGGCCATTGGCCTGACGCTGGTGCTGATCCATCTGGCTGGTATCAAGATTTCCGGCGCTTCGGTGAACCCGGCCCGCTCTATCGCTACCAACGTGTTCAATGCGGCGGAAATCGGCAATATCTGGATTTACCTAGTTGGTCCGTTGGCTGGCGGCGCCTTGGCCGGTATCGTGCATAAATCAGGTCTGACCGCAACGAAATAGACAGACATCAGTCTCAATTTGGAAAAGGCGTCTTCCTGAGGCGCCTTTTTCACGTATAGGGTGTGAGTATGAACCTGTTGCGGAAAATCAGAACTTTGTTAACACTGGCCGTTATGGCCTATCTGCTGACGCTGGGCTTTGTGATGGGCTTTGCCGCTCTGCAGCCGGTTTTTGAGCCGGAACAGTTTGAAAATGCAGATGTGATCGTTGTGTTGGGTGCCGGAATGGACCCGGATGGAACACTGCATCGCTCATCCGTATTGCGGGTTGAAAAAGGCGTTGCACTGTTCAAATCCGGAGCCGCCGAGCGGATGCACTTTACAGGTGGACTGGCAGGCCCGCGCAGTAATTCCGCAGGAGCGCAAATGGGATTTTTGGCAATATCACTTGGCGTGCCGGAACATGTGACGTCAGCGGAGGGTCAATCTTACTCCACTCTACAAAACGCCCTGTTTTCCGAGCCTTACTTGAGGAACGCAAACCGAATTATCCTCGTGACCGAGGGATTTCATCTGCCACGCAGCTGGGCCTCATTAAAATATTTTGGCGACTTCGACATCGCGCTGGCCCGATCTGTAGCGTTTCGAAAAACCAGCCCGAACGCCAAATGGCCGTGGTTGACCATGTGTCTGCGCGAAGCTTTGGCGATTTGGTTTAACGCCGGGCGGCTGGCGGTCTGGGAAGCGGCAGGTTGGCTGAATTATGACACAAACACCCGTAATGATTTGCTATATTGAAAGGCAGTTATGCATGGAAAACAAAACCTCGGGGAAAATCACGCTGACCGGTCATATTATTGTACCCCACCATCGGATTGCATTGGTCCGCGCCGGTCTGTCAAGCCACGTCGCCCTGACACGGCGCGAGCCGGGGTGCCTGTTGTTTGAGGTGACAGAAAGTCTGAATCAGCCTGGGCGTTTTGATGTTCACGAAGAGTTTGTGGAC
The DNA here is from genome assembly GCA_965237555.1 of Amylibacter sp. Lineage (GTDB taxonomy): Bacteria > Pseudomonadota > Alphaproteobacteria > Rhodobacterales > Rhodobacteraceae > Amylibacter. The sequence goes on along the minus strand of OZ250147.1, from coordinate 1,716,820 downwards.
CGCGCGACGTTTGATGCGCATCAGGCGCGCAGTGCGGCATCCGTTTGGGGTGAAATCGCTGATGGGATACCTCGAACCTACGAAATTATCGAAGAAACGTGATCCCAAGGGCTGTTTGGGACTGTCCTTCATTCCAAAAGCAGACCAGTTGCCGAAAGTCATTCTTAGGTCTATTTCAGAACCTTGTGAGTACCGGAATTAGCGGCGAGGATAAAGAATGTGCTTTAAGCAGGTATTATTGTTTGGCTGGATGCTTTGTTTGCCGACTCTTGCGGGTGCACTGGATATTGTCTGTCAGGGAACGGCACCCGATTGGGTCGCAAATATATCCAATGAAGCTGCGGAATTTTTTTATCTGAACAATAATACCAGCTTTGAAATTCCCCAGTTCTCTGTAGCGGAAGGTGGCAAAGCAGCGACGGCATATACTCTGATTTCAGAATTTGACACTGCAATCCTGCTGATTGACCCGATAACCTGTGAAACCGGCGCACCGATGACGGCGTATATGATGACACAAAACCGGGGACTGCCGATCTTGTTGAGCGGCTGTTGCAGGCCCGCTGAATGAGCGGACCACAGTCCCAGCCATTCCTGGCCGCCGGATATATGGTTGGCGCGATGTTCGCATTTTCGCTGATGGCGGTTGCCGGACGCGAGTTGGCGGGAAAACTCGATACGTTCGAGATCATGATGTACCGCTCATTTGTGGGAATAGTGATCGTTTTGGCAGTTGCCAAGACTGCTGGAACGTTGCGTCAGGTGCGGCGCAACAGGCTCAGTCTACATTTCCTGCGCAATATGATGCACTTCATAGGCCAAAATCTATGGTTCTATGCCCTGATTTACATTCCGCTGTCACAACTTTTTGCTTTTGAATTCACCTGTCCGCTTTGGGTCGCAGTGCTCGCGCCCTTGTTCCTTGGGGAACGGATGACAAAATTGCGCATGGTGGCGTTTGTGGTCGGGTTTATGGGTATCTTGATCGTCGCACGGCCGGAAAGTACCGCGATCAGCGCTCCTACCATCGCCGCCGCCCTGTGTGCGGTGGGTTTTGCCGGGGCTGTCATCACAACAAAACTGCTGTCGCGTACCGAAACCACAACGTGCATCCTGTTCTGGCTGGTGTCCATACAAGCGATTTTTGGTCTAGTCTGCGCCGGGTATGATGGCGATATCGCGGTGCCGGACCTGCAAGCGGCCCTGTGGGTCAGTCTTGTTGGTGTCTGCGGGCTGCTGGCGCATTTTTGTATTACCACTGCTTTGCAACTGGCCCCAGCCACTGTTGTTGCACCAATCGATTTCCTGCGCCTGCCGTTGATCGCATTTGTTGGTTGGATGCTCTATAACGAAGCGCTTGAGGCCGCTATATTTATTGGTGCCGCGATCGTATTCGGAGCCAACTACCTGAATATTCGGGCTGAACAAAATGCCGGTAAATCCAGCAGGAAACGGGTCGCGGTTGCTGGTGGCGCTGAATAAATTCAGGCTATGACCAAACAAATCACCATGACCCGCCGTGCCTGGGCAGAACTGCTGCTGCTTGCGCTGATCTGGGGCGGCAGCTTTCTGTCGATAGCGATCGCCCTGCGCGAAGTGGGCGTATTTACTTCGATCGCACACCGGGTGTTTTGGGGTGCGTTGATTCTGTGGGTTGTGGTGCTGTTTTTGCACGTTCCCCTGCCCCGAACGCTAAAATTATGGTTGGCTTTATTGGTCATGGGGTTGTTGAACAACGCGGTCCCGTTTCTGTTGATGGCTTGGGGCCAACTGCATATCGAAAGCGGCCTGACGTCAATTTTCAACGCAACAACGGCTGTTTTTGGCGTTCTGCTGGCCGCCATTTTCTTTGCGGACGAACGCCTCAATCTGCGCAAAATTATTGGCGTTTTGATGGGCGTTTTCGGCGTCAGTGTGGCGATCGGGCTGGACGCCTTGGCACAGTTTGACGTCCGCTCGCTGGCGCAACTGGCGGTGATCGCGGGCACCCTGTCCTATGCCTGCGCCAGTGTCTGGGGCCGCAAATTCCTGTCAGACCTGCACCCGATCATGGCGGCCACCGGGATGTTGACCGGTTCGACACTGGTTACTGTGCCGCTTGCAATCTGGTTCGAGGGCGCGCCGAAATTGACTCTTGCGCCGGAAACATGGGCCGCGATTGTCTACTACGCCGGTTTTGCAACCGCAGGCGCGTATCTGCTCTATTACCGGGTGATGGCGATGGCTGGCAGCGCCAATCTGATGCTTGTCACACTGATCATGGTCCCGGTCGCTGTAGTGTTGGGCGCGATTGTTCTGGGTGAAAGCCTCTCGCCGAACAGCTTTGCAGGATTTGGTTTGCTGGCCTTGGGGCTGGCAATATTGGATGGCCGCCTGACCAATCGTCTTACGCGGTCCATTTCCATTTGAATTTCAGCCCACCTCTGCGTTAACTACCATTGAATATCACTCAGAGGCGACGGATGCTTTACACATCGGCAAACGACTGGCTGGAAACTCCGAACAAGCGGATCATGCTGTTTGGCATGTCAGGCTTGGGCAAAACCCATGTCTCGAACATCCTGCGCAACGGTGGAAGTTGGTTTCACTATTCCGTCGATTACCGTATCGGCACCCGGTATCTGGGCGAACATATCGTTGATAATTTCAAAAAAGAAGCGATGCAGAACCCGTTTCTGGCGGATTTGCTGCGTTCTGACAGTATCTATATCGGATCCAACATTACCTTCAACAATCTATCGCCGCTCAGCACATATCTCGGCAAACCGGGTGATCCAGCCAAAGGTGGCATTCCGTTCGACGAATACTTGCGCCGCCAACGTTTGCATCAGCAGGCCGAGATCAATGCGATGCTGGATACAGTCTATTTCAGTGATCGCGCCAAGACCATCTATGGCTATGACAATTTCATCTGCGACACATCGGGCTCGGTGGTTGAGCTTGTGGATCCGGACAATTCTGATGATCGAGTGCTCTCTGCATTAGTCGATAATGTGCTGCCGGTTTGGATCAAAGGCAGTGACGCTCACATCGATGAACTGGCCGCGCGGTTCAGTAAAAACCCGAAGCCGATGTACTATCAGGAGGATGTCCTGATCGGGCTGTGGGACAAATATCTCTCCGAACACAAGGTTGGTTCTGAACATGTCGATCCCGATGACTTTATCCGCTGGGGATACCGTCAATTACTGACCCACCGCCTGCCCCGCTATCAGGCGATCGCCGACAATTGGGGCGTGACGGTGAAGGCGAATGATGTGGCGCGGGTTACATCAGAAGCAGACTTCTTGAGTCTCATCGCCCAAGCTCTTGCCTGAGGCAGCGCCACAGCCTATGTAACCCCTTCCAATGGTTCAAGGAAACCGCAATGCCGATCAAAATCCCCTCTCGCCTGCCTGCCTTCGACGTTCTGCGCTCCGAAGGTGTCATGGTGATGGCTGACCGGGATGCGGCGCGGCAGGATATCCGGCCTCTGCAGATCGGATTGCTGAACCTGATGCCGCAGAAAATCCAGACCGAGACGCAATTTGCCCGGCTGATTGGCGCAACGCCATTGCAGATCGAGCTGACCCTGATCCGGATGAGCGAACATGAGTCTAAAAACACGTCCGCCGACCATATGGAAGCGTTTTATCAGCCGTTCCGAAACGCCAAAGAACGTAAATTCGACGGGCTGATCATTACAGGCGCACCGATCGAACATCTGCCGTTTGAACAGGTTTCCTACTGGGACGAGATGGTGGAGGTCATGGAATGGACCCAAACCAATGTACATTCCACGTTTGGCGTGTGTTGGGGCGGTATGGCGATGATCAAGCATTTTCACGGCGTCGACAAACATATGCTGGATCACAAGGCGTTTGGATGTTTCCGCCATCAACGGCATGATGATTCCTCGCCGTATCTGCGGGGGTTCTCGGATGATCTGGTGATCCCGGTGAGCCGCTGGACGGAAAACCGGGCCAGTGAAATCGACGCGGCACCCGGATTAAATACACTGATGAGTTCAGAGGATACTGGCCCCTGTCTGGTTGAGGATCCGGCGCATCGGGCGCTCTATATCTTCAACCATTTTGAATACGACCGGGGCACGCTGAAACGGGAGTATGACCGGGATATTGCCAATGGCACGCCGATCAATGTGCCGATCAACTATTATCCCGGTGACGACCCCGGCAAACCACCTGAGAACCGCTGGCGCAGCCATGGGCATCTGCTTTATGGCAATTGGATCAATGAGATATACCAGTCGACTCCTTATGACATGCCTCTTATCGGCAGTGAAAAATGATCCGCAAGGCAGCGCTTTCTGCCGGGATTTTCCTGTCTTATGTTCTGGGAATTACCGGCATTAAAAGTCGCGCAAACGACCGCCGTGCCGAGGCCAGCCATCCACCCGTTGGCAAATTTGTCAACGTTGATGGCACATCTGTGCATTATGTTAAGGCGGGGTCCGGCGCGGCGGTGATCCTGCTGCACGGTGCCGGAGGTAACCTGCGCGATTTCACCTTTGCACTGGCTGACAAACTGGCCAAGGATTACACGGTTCTGGCGTTTGACCGCCCCGGTCACGGCTACACTGATGCTCTGCATAATCAGGGTGAAAGCCCGGCGGAACAAGCTTCGCTGTTGAAAGCTGCTGCCGATCAGCTTGGTGTCAGCAACCCAATTATTGCCGGATATTCCATTGGCGGTGCGGTGGCATTGCGGTGGGCGCTGGATTACCAGAAAGAGGTGCGCGGATTGATGGTCATTTCGGGTGTTTCTAATCCGTGGGTCAAGCCGCCAAGTTATGTGTACAAACTAGCCGGGGGTCCGGTAACCGGCCCGGTGTTTGCCGCCACAGTGTCAGCTTTTGCGCCAAAGTCCGTGGTTGAAGACACACTGCGGTCTGTTTTTGCGCCCCATGAGGTACCTCACGGTTATCTCGATTACATCGGCGCAGGGCTGACCATGCGCAAATCCTGTATTCTGGCGAACGGTCGTCAGGTTATGGCGCTGCTGCCCCACATCAAGGAACAATCCAAACGGTACCGCGAATTGACTCTGCCGGTGGAAATAATTCATGGCCGCAAAGACCTTTCAGTTCCGGCGGTCATCCATGCTCATGTGCTGAAAAAAAATATATTGAAGGCCAATTTAACTCTAATTCAAGACCTTGGCCACAGCACGCAACACCATGCGCATGCGGAAATTTTCGCCGGTCTGAAACGGATCCTGGCCGCAGGATAGTTGCACCGCACTGCGGTCGCAGCCATAGTGCGCTGATACAAGTGCGAAGAGGTATTATGGCAAAATCCAGTAGCTCAAAGCCGTTTGACGGTGCGATCAGCAAATATTTTGCCGAAGATGCCACCGACTCTGTGCGTGACGCGGTCCGCAGCGCGGGTAAAAACAACGTGCTTAACCCCGGTTTTCCCTACCGAAAACGCATGGATCGCAAGGACTATGAGAATACGCTGGAAGACCTGCAAATTGAACTGGTAAAAATGCAGGCCTGGGCGAAGAACACAGGCGCTCGGGTTGCCGTTGTGTTTGAAGGGCGTGATGCGGCGGGCAAAGGCGGCACCATCAAGCGGTTCCGCGAAAACATGAACCCGCGCAACACTAAGGTCGTGGCGTTGGCAAAGCCGTCGGATACGGAGCGCAGCCAGTGGTATTTTCAGCGTTATATCAAACACCTACCGAGCGCGGGTGAAGTGGTATTATTCGACCGCAGCTGGTATAATCGCGGCGTTGTGGAGCATGTGTTTGGATTTTGCACTCCTGAACAGCGCCAGCATTTCTTTGCCCAGGTCAATGAATATGAGGCCATGCTGGTGGACGACGGGATCTTTCTTGTCAAACTCTGGCTCAATGTTGGCCGGGCGGAACAGCTGCGCCGCTTTCTGGATCGTGAATCCGACCGGTTAAAGCAATGGAAACTGTCCGGGATCGACGTCAAAGGCCTGTATAAATGGGACGCCTATACCGCAGCGATCTCTGAAACCCTTGAAAAAAGTCACTCGGATCAGGCACCGTGGCAGCTGATCAGGTCCGACGACAAGCGCCGTGCCCGACTGGCCGCGATCCGCACTGTGCTGGTGCAAATCCCTTATCAGGCGAAATACAGTGAAGTTGTCGGCGCCCCTGATCCGGCAATCACTGGCGGCCCCGAAATCATGGAATAAGGTCCAATACTTGTTCTGTCGCGGCACGCTAATATCTCTGCTCGAAATTACAGCCCGCTTGATCAATCCGGCGCACTGCGTATATCCCCTATGACAACTTGCAACCGAGAAACGGACCCAAATTGGCACGCAAAGGCTATCACCACGGCAATCTGAAAGAGGCGCTGGTCGAGGCAACGATCAAGCTGATTGAAGATAAGGGCCCGACCGGTTTTACCATGGCTGAAGCCGCCAAACTGGCCGGTGTGTCCGCCGCCGCGCCCTATCGACATTTCAAAGGCAGCGACGAGATCATCGCAGAAATTGCGCGCCAGGGGTTTGGCATCTTTGCAGACCTGATGGAGTATGCGCAGCGCAAAAGCCAGCCTTCTGCCTTGGCAGCGTTTGAGGCCGTGGGCCGCGCCTATCTGGCATTTTCGCGCAAATACCCCGGCTATTACATCGCCATGTTCGAAAGCGGAGTGCAGATCAACGCAAATCCGGAATTGGCAACGGTGGCCAATCGCGGCATGAACGTGCTGATAAATTCCGCCGAAGAACTGTGTCGCGTTCTGCCTCCGGAAAAACGCCCGCCCGCCAGCATGGTCAGCCACCATATCTGGGCGATGAGCCACGGGGTTGTTGAATTGTTTGCCCGCGGAGAACCTGGCACCCGCTCGCCCTACTCGCCCGAAGAATTGCTGGAAAGCGGCATTGGGATATATCTGCGTGGGCTGGGTGTGCTGCCTGAAGACCGGTAGCAAATTAGCCCATGCGGGCAATGGCTAAGATTGTTCCGAATTTATTTTTGATGGTTCCCTTGACTTCCCGGCGATGTTTCCCAAATATGTAAATGTGATTAACATTAACATCGACAAAACGCTTAACAGAAAGGAAACAACCCCATGTCTACCCCTGCTTCTTGGCTGAATTCAACTGAGAGCTGGCTGGACGAGCGCGGCAAGGGCGCTTGGCTCGCCGCAATGATCCTGGGCTTTATCTTCATCTGGCCGGTTGGTCTGGCCATCCTCTTTTACATGATCTGGAGCAAACGCATGTCCCGTTCTTTCTTTTGCAACCGCCATTCTGAGCGCCGTATGACGCGGAACAGCACCGGCAACAGCGCCTTTGATGCCTACCGCGATGACACGCTGAAACGGCTGGAGGATGAACAGACGGCGTTTCAATCCTTCCTGCAACGGTTGCGCGATGCCAAGGACAAGACCGAATTCGACACCTTTATGGATGACCGCGAAAAAGAGATCAAAGCAACCGCCTAACGCCACAGGCAAGGCCGTCCTTTCCCCTCCCCCTTGCAGCCTTGCCGCTTCGCCCCTGATTTCGGGGGCGAAGCCATGATTTCCGGAGAGAATATGTATACTCACACACTCAGCGGCCTGCCCGACCCCCGACTTGACAGCCAGTTTTACGACGGAGTGCCGTTCAAACGGTTTCTGGCCTGGCTGGTAGATACTGCCATTATCACGGTGTTGACGTTTGTTTTGGCAATCTTGTCAGTCGGAATTTTGTTTTTTGTCTATTTTGGATTGTGGTTTCTGGTGGGGTTTGTTTATCGCGCGGCAACAATTTCAGCTGGTTCTGCAACTTTAGGAATGCGTCTGGTGTCGGTTGAGCTGCGAAACGTCGAAGGCAACAGATTTTCGCCGCAGGAAGCCCTGTGGCACACTGCTTTGTATTCGGTGATCTTTTTTGTGCCTTTTGGGGTAATCGTCAATGCTGTCATGATGTTGATCAGCGAACGTGGTCAAGGCCTGCACGACCATTTTCTCGGAACAACTGCAATCAACAGACCGGCGGATATGTGACAGCTTGGCCGTCCTGACGCCGAGAATCCTTGATCGGTTTGCAAATCCGTTGTTACCTTTCATTAGCAAATCAAGCCCTAAGGTCAGTTTATGCGGCATTCCTTGCCATTGGCGCCCCAGTTTTATGTGACAGCACCGCAGCCGTGCCCCTATCTGGACGGTCGCGTGGAGCGTAAACTATTTACCGCCCTGCAGGGAGATCACGCCAATATTCTGAATGACGCGCTATCCCAGCAAGGGTTTCGCAGATCACAAAACGTGCTGTATCGCCCGTCTTGCTCCGATTGCAACGCCTGCCTGTCTGCCCGCATCCGGGTGGCTGATTTCAAACCGAAACGCAGCCACAAACGAATTCTGCGGAAAAATGCACACCTGCGGCGCGAAGCGACCAGCCCCTGGGCGACAGAAGCGCAGTATAATCTGTTCCGCACCTATTTGGCTGCACGTCATGCGGATGGCGGCATGGCAGATATGGATGTGTTCGAATTTGCGTCGATGGTTGAAGAGACGCCTGTGCGCAGCCGGGTGGTGGAATATATGAGCCCTTCGGAAGATGGAAGCAAACGCGAGGATTTAACCGCAGTTTGCCTGACTGACGTGCTCGAAGATGGGTTGTCTATGGTCTATTCGTTTTTTGATCCGGCGATGGAGCGGTTGAGCTTGGGTACCTATATGATCCTGGATCACATTCGCATCGCGCAAGAGGCGGAATTACCACATATATACCTTGGTTACTGGGTGCCTGGCAGCCAAAAGATGAACTACAAGGCGAATTTCGGTGCGCTGGAGGTTTACCGTGGCGGCAGCTGGCAAATCGTAGACGATCCGGAATCATTCCGCCTCGAAGACCAGCCGATCATCAACGAGCCGATTCCAGAACAAGTCGCAGCAATCAGCCTGCCGGATGCACTGACTCGCACCAAAACCTGACCGAAAATTCTTTGGGCATCAGACCTGCACCATTAATTCGGTAGCAGGTTTGGTATAATCGTGACGACGCCCGGGAAAGTCCACAACAGCGCTAGCCCGACCACCTGGATAATCACAAACGGCACCACACCGCGATAGATGTGGCGGGTTGTGACCTCCGGCGGGGCTACGCCGCGCAAATAAAACAGGGCGAAGCCAAACGGCGGTGTCAGGAAACTGGTTTGCAGGTTCACCGCGATCATGATGGTGACCCATTTCGGGTCCATCGTACCGCCATAAATCACCGGGCCAACAATCGGGATCACGATGTAGATGATCTCAAGAAAATCCAGCACGAAGCCGAGTATGAACAACACCAGCATGACGATCAGGAACACCACCCATTCGCGGTCAAAAGAGCGCAGGAAATCCTGAATATAATGCTCGCCGCCAAACGAGATGATGACGAGATTCAATATCTGCGAGCCGATCAGGATGGTGAATACCATCGAAGTTACTTTTGCAGTCTCACGAACTACCGGTGGCAGTACCGCATTGACGTAAAGCACCCAACAGGCAAAAAGCAGGCCACCCATTGCAATCAGGTAAGACCCGTAGGCAATGAAAAAGGCAACCCAGCGTTCAAAGCCGACAACTTTGGTGTTGATCCGCAGATCAAAATTCACACCCAGCAGCAGCATGATCACCATCGCAAAAGTGGCAATCAGGACCATTTTCTTGTTGCCGTCGATTTCGTCGAGCTTGCGGAAGGCCGCGAGCATGATCGCCCCGCCTGCCCCGAGTGCTGCGGCAGGAGTGGGGTTCGTGATACCACCAAGGATTGACCCCAAAACTGCAATGATCAGAATCAGTGGTGGGAAAACTACCCGCAAGAGGTCATTTTGCCCTAACAATCCAGCCGCGTATTTCGATCCGTATATGGCCATGAAAAACGGTACAGCCAGCATCAGGAAGGAAATCCCCGGTGTTGTTGTCGGCTGAATGAGCACAACGTCGGTCAACAGCGCCAGCACACACCCGCCCCAACCAATCAGCAACGGCCGCGGGTCCGCAGTTTTGCACACGCCATAAGCTGTGGTCATCACCAGTGCCAGCACCGCAAAAAAGACAAGAACGCCCGAACCAATCGGGGCAATGCTGGCGATCTTGTCCAGCTTCAATTGCGCCATTTCCGCTTCGGTCAAGGTGCGGTCAGACTGCGACTGAACTCCGCCGGCGGCATCGATCTCGGCCTGTTGTGCGACTGAACGGTCCCATTTTTCCTGACCGTGCTTGTCGATCATCGCCGTCTGACAAGCGGGTTCGACATTGGTGCGCAATTCTGAAGTAACCCCAATATCGGAGATGGAATCCACCACGACCGATTGATTGCCGGACAGGTTGATTGTGCTCGAAGCAATCGCAAATGCGATGACACCGGCAGGGACTAGAAGAAACCACATCACACCGTGTCGGCGACCGATTTTTGCGCCGGTTGGGCCTTCGCTCAGAACCGGCGGCGCTTTGTCAGGATTGAGAAGTGCATAGCCGAATGCATAAAGCCCGTAGAGGATCGCCAGCAGAATACCCGGCAAAATTGCGGCCTGAAACAGGGTGCCGACGGACAGAACAGCAGCTTCGCCGAGATATGTCAGCGCATCAGAGCATCCAAGCGCCTGCGCGCGCTCTTCTTGCGCGGTGGAATACAGGTCACCCGCGAGTGTTCCCAGCAAAACAATCACAATCGACGGTGGAATGATCTGGCCCAGCGTTCCTGAGGCCGCGATGACGCCGGTGGAAATTTCCGGTGAATACCCCTGCCGCAGCATGGTCGGAAGAGACAACAGTCCCATGGTAACCACTGTCGCGCCAACAATGCCAGTTGAGGCCGCTAAAAATGCACCCACGGCGACCACGGAAACGGCCAGACCACCTGGTAAAGGTCCAAACACTTTGGCCATTGTGGTCAGCAGGTCATTGGCAATTTTAGACCGCTCCAGCGTGATGCCCATCAGCACAAACATCGCCACTGCCAGCAGGGTTTCGATGGACTGCCCCGCAAAAACGCGTTCGTTCATCCGGTTGACGATAAATGACAGGTTGCGGTTCAGCGCGGTTTCCCAACCGCCCGTGAATAACGGCTCCACCACCAACGGTATTTCGGGGTATCGGAAATGCGAAATGTCATAGGCAGAAACGCCATTGCCTCGTAAACTCTTGTAAGCTTCTGATCCGGTATCAATTATCTGCCGCGTCAGGATGCCCGAACTGTCGAGCGCCGCCAGTATTCCGAATGAAATAACCCCGGCGCCGCCAATCGCAAAGGCCACCGGAAAGCCTGACATGATGCCACCAAACAGGCAGGCAAACACAATAATCAGGCCGATTTCGACGCCATCTAGTCCAAACAACATGCCCCGGTCCTCTAATGGATATCTGCAACAAGCTCAGCGAGTTCGTCGCCCAGGCTGTCTTTGTCTAAGAATTTACCGGCGCTTTCCTCGCCTTCGAGGTACTCCAGCAGTGAGCGGTAGAAAAATGCGAGGCCTTGGACGAACATCATCGCCGCGAAGCTGATCAACAGAATCTTGAACAGAAAATAGCCGTTGAATCCGTTCGGGCTGAAACCGATGGTTTCGACATTCCACTTCAACAGCTTAGATTTGCGCTCCAGCAATTCTATCTTGTCCATCGCCGAAATTTTTGGCGTCACCAGATGACGCCACATGAAAAACCAGCCGTACATCCAGATCAGCGACATCGCCGGCAGGATGAAGAACAGAGAGCCGAACATGTCCACAATCCTTTTGCGGCTGTGGCTCATCCCGGCATAAAACAGATCAACGCGGACGTGCCCTCCCTGCACAAAGGTATATGCACAACACAGCGCCACGATCATTGCATTATAGAACTTCAACTCCTCGGCCCACCAACTCAGGTCTTTGGTGATGCCATATCCAAACGGGGAAACGGTTATTTCCGACCGCAAGAAAATCCGCTGCAAAAATACGATCATGATTTGTTGCAGCACCATAGCCAGTGCAGCCCAAGCGAAAAACCGACCTACTAAGTTGCTGAAGCCTTCGATGACACGCACCACGCCCCACAGAAAATTTCGGCGCCAGAGGCCGAAAATCAAAACCATCAGAAAAATAACGAAGACTACAAAGAATAATTCGGAAGATGCGCCGTAATATATGAACTTCACCATTGCGACATTGTCGGTCCAATCGAGCCAACTGGCAGGATGGGTGATCGCGTAGAATAAGTTGTAGAATGCCATGAACAGCTGCGTAAAAAACCAGCCAATTGCATCTAACATTACGTCCCCCCGGTACGGATGTAGTAGCCTTGGTCGCGGGCCCTAGGCGTCATGCCCCGGATTGATACCGGGGCATGACATCGATGTTTTGAACTTTAGCCCAGAACGCGGTCGCGCTGTGCACGGTATGCACCGATAGAGCTCGTCAGCCAACTCGAGCTGTCGCTCATAGAGGCTTGGTACTCTTTGAAGATTTTCGCAAAGATTTCATCCCCCATGAACTCGTCATAGACTTTCTGCGAAGCCACGCCGAAACCGTCCCAAACGCTGTCCGGGAATTCCAGAATTTTAACACCACCGGCGGCCAGACGTCGCAACGCCGCACCGTTGTTGTACAAATATTGGCTCAGGTTCCAGACGTTTGCGTGACCTGACGCAACCTCAATGGCTGCCTGTTGCTGTGGTGTCAGGCTGTTGAACTTCTCGAGGTTACAAGCCAGAGACAGACCAGCTGAAGGCTCATGGAAACCAGCAGTATAGTAGAACTTGGTAATTTCCTGGAAACCGGCTTTTTCATCAGCCCAGGGACCAATCCACTCGGTTCCGTCAATCGCACCTGACGAAAGCGCCTGATACACTTCGGAACCCGGCAGGTTTTGCACTGACGCACCCATGTGGCCGAGAGCTTTGCCGCCCAGACCCGGCATCCGGAATTTCAATCCGTTGAAATCTTCCGGTCCGTTGATCTCTTTGCGGAACCAGCCACCGGCCTGTGTGCCGGTGTTTCCCGCCAGGAAGGATTTCAGGTTGAATATTTCACCGAGCTCGTGGTGATGCTGCAGTCCACCGCCATGGTAATACCAGTTGTTCAGCTCGGTTGCGGTCATGCCGAAAGGCACGCCTGTAAAGAAGGCAAACGCAGGATGCTGGCTAACAAAGTAATAGTCAGCCGAGTGATACAAATCGGCCTGACCGGAAGACACCGCATCAAACACTTCAAATGCACCAACAAGTTCACCAGCAGCCTTAATTTCAATTTCAATGCTGCCATCGGACATGGCGTTTACGTTGTCCGCAACTTTTTGTGCTGCGTCGAATACGCCTGCAAGTCCCCGGCCCCAGCTGGTGACCATGGTCAGCTTGACCTTGCCCTGCGCGATTGCCGGTGCAGCCAGTGATGTGGCCGCTGCTGCGGTCCCGCCAAGTGCAGATGTTCTTAGAAATGAACGACGATCCATATGGAATATTCCTCCCGTTTGTGCCCGTCCGTTGCTTGGACGGATCAATTAGTCATTTAGTCGTGCGCGAAGCCTAGCGCAGGTTTGAGATAAAGGCCAATACCGAGTAACCCGTAGTTCAGCGGCCAAATCACGACAAATCCGCAAAAACCGTACCCAATACCCCCGACTTGACGGTGCTTGGCATTGCTCTTTAATTTGTCGAAGCTTGAAAATGACGATGTTTGTTGGCGGGAGAACCGATTGGAGCGCCTGAACAACCTGTTCCACGTAAGCTATGGTCAGAAAGTATTCTTCTTGGCCACGATACCGCTTGTGCTGGCGGCGGCAGCGATTGCTCTTCTAGTGAATTACCAGACGCGGCAACTTTCAGAGCAGGAACTTCGCTCTCTCGAAGCGGAACTGTTGTCTGCCAAGGAAGCAGAACTGCTAAATTACATGAGCCTCGCGCGGACGTCCTATGGCCACATCTACGGACATGCCGGACCGGACGACGAAGAAGCCAAACTGAAAGTCACTCAAATATTGTCGTCCATGATTTACGGGCGCGACGGATTTTTCTTTGTCTATGATTACGACGGCACAAATCTGGTCAGCCCCCGCCAAACCTTCCTGATCAACCGCAACTGGACTGGTCTGAAAGATGAAAACGAAACACCGGTGGTCGACAAATTGATCGAGATTGCCCGTACTGGTGGCGGTTATCATCGCTATTTGTGGAAAAAGCCCTCGACTGGCGAAACTGCGGAGATGGTGACTTATGTGGTTGGTTTGCAGGATTGGCGTTGGGCGGTTGGCACCGGGATTTTTATCGATGACGTCACCAAGAACCTGGCGGCCACCCGCGCCCAAACCAAAGCGCGGATAAATGCAACCAGCCTGCAAATCGTGGCAATTACCATCGGTGCGCTGACTCTGGTGTTTCTGTCGGGCATGTTCATCAACGTGCGTGAGCGGCGACTGGCGGATGCCAAGCTTAAAAAACTGACCCAGCGGATTTTCGACACCCAGGAAGAAGAGCGCGGCCGGGTGGCGCGTGAATTGCACGACGGCATCAGCCAAATACTGGTTGGCGTCCGCTACGCGCTTGAGCTCGGCATCCGCAGGTTTGCGAAACAGGACGATCGCGCATTGCAAAGCATCGAAAAAGGCCGCGACGGCTTGAGCGGTGCGATCACCGAAGTGCGGCGGATCAGCCGGGATTTGCGCCCAGGTGTGCTGGATGATCTGGGCCTGGGCCCTGCCCTGAAATCGCTGATGGATGAATTCCGCAAACGCACCGGCATTAAAACCGAATTTGAAACCGTGGTGTTTCGCAACAGGATGCACCAGGACGCAAAAACTGCCCTGTACCGTGTTGCGCAGGAAGCGCTGACTAATATCGAACGCCACGCGCAGGCCAGCCATGTCTCGTTAAAGGTATTCGGGCACCGCGGCGGTGCAACGCTTCGGATTCAGGACAACGGGGTCGGCATGGCCTATCCTCAAGTTGAACGCGCAAGCTCGAGCGGATTGGGGTTGCGGAATATGCAGGAACGGATTGAATATCTGGATGGGACACTGCGCATACTTTCTACCAAATCAGGTACTTTGGTCGAAGCTCAAGTGCCGTTGAAACACATGCTAGCACCAGAGACCAATCCGCAAAAGGAAAGCGCATGAGTCAGACAATCAAAGTTGTTATCGCGGACGACCATCCTTTGGTAACCGAAGGCATTAAGGGCATACTTGAAAGCTTTGATAACATTGAAGTTCTCGCCACTCTTTCCGATGGGCAAGAATTGGTCGACAGGTTTGAGGTACTGAACCCGGACGTTATACTGCTCGATCTCAACATGCCAATACTGAACGGACTGGCGGCAACCGAAATCATGTTGGAAAGGCGCCCGGAAACCAAGATTCTTGTTTTGTCGATGCACGACAGTCCGGAATACATCGCCACCGCCATGCGCTATGGTGCTAAGGGGTATTTGCTGAAAGACGTGCCGGTAGACGAGATCGCCGAGGCGATTAAGCAGGTGCATAGGGGTGGCACGTATCTGTGCACCGGTTCAGAACAACAACTGATCCCGGACGAGGAAACCGGGCGCGAGCCTCTGACTGCGCGGGAACAGACAATTTTACTGGAACTCGCGGGCGGCAAAAGCAACAAACAGGTGGCTTTCGATCTGGATATCTCGGTGCGAACGGTCGAGACGCACCGCAAAAATATCAAACGTAAACTTGGGATTTCAACGACTGCAGGTTTGACGCGCTATGCCATAGAGCATGGGGTTTTGCAGGGATCTGGTGGTGGATTGTGATCTGTTGACAATATGTCCTTGTGCGTCACTTTAAGGAAAATTCAAATTCCGCGGAGAAATATATGTCCGAAAAACCTGCTTATGAGCCACCCAGAGTCTGGAAATGGGAGGAAGAGAGCGGTGGCACTTTTGCAAGCATCAATCGGCCGATCGCTGGCGCGACCCATGACAAAGAGCTGCCAAAGGGCAAACATCCCTTACAACTGTACTCACTGGCAACGCCAAATGGTGTGAAAGTGACAGTTATGCTGGAGGAGTTGCTGGCGCTTGGACATGCCGGTGCCGAATATGATGCCTTTCTGATAAAAATCGTTGACGGTGAGCAGTTCGGCAGTGGGTTTGTCGCTGCCAATCCCAACTCGAAAATCCCGACCTTGATAGATTATTCTACTCCCAATCCGACGCGGGTTTTTGAATCAGGCGCAATCCTTTTGTATCTGGCGGAAAAATTCGGTGCCTTTTTACCGTCGGATCCGGCGGGCCGAACTGAGTGCCTGTCTTGGTTGTTTTGGCAAATGGGCAGCGCACCTTATCTTGGTGGCGGATTTGGTCACTTCTACGCTTACGCGCCATTCAAAATCGAATACCCGATCAACCGTTTTGCAATGGAAGTGAAGCGGCAACTCGACGTCCTGGACCGGCAATTGGCCAACAATCGGTTCATAGCCGGCAACGAATACACCATCGCCGACATTGCCATCTGGCCTTGGTATGGAGCCGTGGTCACCAACCGTGCCTATGAAGCTGCTGAGTTTTTAGACGGACCGTCGTATAAAAACGTGCTGCGCTGGACTGAAGAGATCGCGAAACGAGACGCTGTCTCTCGCGGCCGAAAAGTCAACCGAACCTATGGGGACTTGGATCAACAACTTCACGAACGCCATGACGCCAGTGATTTTAGCTTGAAAACGCAGGACAAAATGGAAGCGGCTGAATAATTCGAGTTTGCTTATGGGGAAATCCACGCAACAATATTACTTAAACAACCGCAACACGCGACATTTTCTTCACAAATACCCCTTGACCGCCCCAGAACCCGCAAATATTGTCACGCGCATGAAAAACTCGACCCAAATCCTAGTCGTGGTGACCAAGCGCATGGCGCGAAGACGGTAACAATCGTCCTCTCACCCATGCGCAGCCCCCTTGATCGGGGGTTTTTTTATGCCCCGCGGGATTGTCCGCAAAACAAAAGACCAAGACGGAGCAAGTAGACCGATGAAAACCCAGATGACAGGTGCGCAGATTGTTGTTCAGGCCCTCAAAGATCAGGGTGTGGACACCGTGTTTGGCTATCCGGGCGGTGCGGTGCTGCCGATTTATGACGAGGTTTTTCAGCAGAATGACATCCGGCACATTCTGGTGCGCCACGAACAGGGCGCGACTCACGCAGCCGAGGGGTATGCCCGCTCTACCGGCAAACCCGGTGTCGTTCTGGTGACTTCCGGCCCTGGCGCGACCAACGCGGTAACCGGAATGACCGATGCGCTGATGGATTCAATCCCGATCATTGTTCTGACCGGTCAGGTGCCGACGTTTATGATCGGCAACGATGCTTTCCAAGAAGCGGATACAGTGGGTATCACCCGCCCCTGCACCAAACACAACTGGCTGGTCAGAGAAACCGACGAACTGGCGGGCGTCATACATAAGGCCTTTCATGTAGCCACATCCGGGCGCCCGGGGCCGGTTCTGGTTGATATTCCCAAAGACGTGCAATTTGCCAACGGTGCCTACATCAGTCCGCAAAAAACTGATCTGGGTCACTATAACCCGCGCGTCAAAGGCGACATTGAGAAAATTACCGAGCTGGTTGAGTTGATGGAAAAAGCCAAGCGCCCGGTGATTTATTCTGGTGGTGGCGTGATCAACTCAGGCACTGCCGCCAGCATGTTGATGTGTGAGTTGGCAAAGAATTCGAACTTTCCTTTAACGTCGACCTTGATGGGTCTGGGGGCCTATCCGGCCAATGGCAAGCAATGGATCGGTATGCTGGGCATGCACGGCACCTATGAAGCCAATATGGTGATGCATGATTGCGACTTGATGATCTGTATCGGAGCTCGGTTTGACGACCGGATCACCGGACGGCTGGACGCCTTCAGCCCGAAATCGAAAAAGGCCCATATCGACATTGACCCGTCGTCGATCAACAAGGTGATTCATGTCGACATACCGATCATTGGCGACGTCGGGCACGTGATGGAAGACCTGTTAAAGATCTGGAAAAGCCGGGGCCGCAAAACACAGAGAGAAGCCATTGAAAAGTGGTGGAAAAAAATTGATGAGTGGCGCGGGATCGAGTGCCTGAAATACGATTATTCGACCACTGTCATCAAACCGCAATACGCGCTGGAACGGCTGGAAGCATTGACCAAGGATCACGACCGGTACATCACAACTGATGTCGGCCAGCACCAGATGTGGGCCGCCCAATACCTTGGCTTCAATGATCCGCATCGATGGATGACATCAGGAGGTTTGGGCACCATGGGTTATGGCTTGCCCGCTTCCGTTGGTGTGCAGATAGCGCATCCGGACAGTCTGGTGATCAATGTTGCCGGCGAGGCGTCTTTCCTGATGAATATGCAGGAAATGGGCACCGCCGTGCAGTACCGCCTGCCGGTTAAACAATTCATTCTGAACAACGAGCGCTTGGGAATGGTGCGGCAATGGCAGGAACTGCTGCATGGCGAACGCTATTCGCACAGCTGGTCCGAAGCCCTGCCTGATTTTGTAAAACTGGCCGAAGCATTTGGCGCCAAAGGGATTATCTGCAAGGATCCTGCCAATCTGGACGATGCGATCATGGAAATGCTCAATTATGACGGGCCAGTGATCTTTGACTGCCTGATTGAAAAGCACGAAAACTGCTTTCCGATGATCCCGTCCGGCAAAGCCCATAACGAAATGTTGCTCGGTGAGGCGTCTACCAAAGACGCCATCGACGCTGGTGGCGCAGTGATGGTTTAATACCGCACCGCAATCAACTGATAAATAACACGTTACTCAAAGGACGCGCATATGAACGCCCTATCGCTTAAAAAAGGCTCTTCCCGCAAAAGCGCCTATGACCTCCGTTCCAATCTTGGGGACGAGATTGAAACCCACACGCTTGCGGTTATCGTGGACAATGAAGCCGGGGTTCTGGCGCGCGTCATCGGTCTGTTTTCAGGGCGCGGCTATAACATCGAAAGCCTGACGGTGGCGGAGGTCGATCATGAGGGCCACCGATCGCGGATTACCGTGGTCACAACCGGAACCCCTGCTGTGATTGAGCAGATCAAAGCCCAGTTGGGCCGTCTGGTACCAGTGCACGATGTGCATGACCTGACAGTCGAAGGACCGTCGGTTGAGCGCGAACTGGCCCTGGTCAAAATCAACGGGATCGGCGAAAAACGGGTGGAAGCTATGCGAACGGCAGATGTGTTCCGCGCTTGTGTTGTTGACAGCACATTGGAGAGCTTTGTGTTTGAAATCACCGGTGCCCCGGAAAAAATCGACGCCTTCGTCGAATTGATGCGCCCATTGGGTGTGGCTGAAGTTGCGCGCACCGGCGTTGCCGCAATCACCCGCGGCACTTGAAACCAACTCAGTGCAGCATCTGGGCTGAAATCAATGAACTGATGCGACGGACCTTAGCCGAGGCTTTGCCACGCGTGATTTCGTAACAAATCTTGCTGCCCCGGTTCAGGGCGCTGACGCCAAAATCTTCCAGCGCCCTTTGGGTGACAAATATCTTTTGATTGTTGGTGTGATCGGCAACGAAGCCATAACCCCGTATTCTATCGTACCAAAGAACAGTTCCTGTGTGCATGACTCCCCCGCAAGCTCAAATATAAGGCGACTAATCCCCGATCAACTACAACCATTTGGCGAAATTAACACAATTACTAAGAAAAATATCTAAAAATATGCTCGAATTTGGCACTGTTTCACCCAACTTTATTTGAGTGCAAATGAAATTGTGCCAAATATTGGTATTACAACCCAACCGCTTACGCGAGTAGGATACCGACCGCACGACGGTATTGAATGAACCTCTTGATACATCGCGCAGGAATACGCGGCTACTCCGCCATGGTTTGGACTACAACATTGCAATTCATCCGACACAGAGTGCAGCCTTAGCGCTCCAGAGGTTCCTTCAAATATCTGAGTGATTCAGTGTTCAAAAAATAACGCCTTGGAACTTTCAACCAATTCGGCAACAGTGGTCACTATGCAATCGATGACCGACTATTACAGCGCAATCCAGCTCCGATCGGATCGGTGGAGTGCATTGCGCGAGGCAACGGACGCATTGGCTCCCGATTCAGGCGATTCATCCGCAAGTCCGCTCATAGAACGCGTTGAGCATCTGCTGGAATCCCTGGCCCCAATCGAAACCTATTGGGCCTTTCCCGGCATAGCGGCCTTTGATCACATGCGCCGCCAGTTTGAACACCACAATTACGCTGACCTTGCCATCGTGGTCAGACGCGTCTTACGGGCCTTAACTTCCGGGGCCTACCGGCGCCGCACAATTCCGCTGCAAAGCGATGCCCTGGACAGCGATGAACTGGAAGACGAAGCCCTTTTGTCGCCGGAAGCGCGGGCGCTGACCAAACCCTATTTCGAAGTGCTGATTGTGGACGATGTATCGGATCATCAGGAGCGTTGGTTGCGCAGTTCCCTGCAGCGGATGCGGCGCGCTGAGGACTCGTTCATTTATGAGCCGGTTATCGTGCCCAGCGTTGAAGACGCACTGATTGCGATCCTGTTCAACCACAATATTCAGGCCGTGGTTGTGCGCCCTGGCGTATCTCTGAAATCTTCCAACGAATTGCCGATCCTGACCCGCCATCTGTCAGGCGCCAGTGCCAGTCGCGACCTCAACACCCTGTCGCCCGCGGAATACGGGCCAGAGCTTTGCCGTTTGATCGCCAATGTACGCCCTGAGCTTGACGCCTATCTGGTCACCGACCGGTCGGCTGAAGCAATCGCAGTTCTGGATTTGGGTCTGTGTCGGCGGGTTTTCTATAATTCTGAGGATTTCCACGAACTGCATTTGAACATTATGCGCGGTGTTCAATCGCGCTACAAAACACCGTTTTTCACCGCGCTGAAGGAATATTCTAAACAACCCACCGGTGTTTTCCATGCCATGCCGATCAGCCGCGGCAAGTCCATCACCAAATCCCACTGGATTCAAGATATGGGAGCTTTCTACGGCCCGAATATATTTCTGGCGGAAACCTCTGCAACTTCGGGCGGGTTGGACAGCCTTCTGGAACCGGTTGGGCCAATTAAAAAGGCGCAAGAAAACGCTGCGCGTGCGTTTGGTGCCAAGCAGACTTTTTTTGCCACCAACGGCACCTCGACGTGCAATAAAATTGTGGTTCAGGCGCTGGTGCGGCCCGGAGACATCGTGCTGGTTGACCGGGATTGCCATAAATCGCACCACTACGGATTGGTCTTGGCTGGCGCACAGGTTGTCTATCTCGACAGCTACCCGCTGAATGAATACTCGATGTACGGCGCAGTGCCGCTGCGTGCAATCAAGCAGCAGTTGTTACAGCTCAAAGCCGCCGGAAAGCTGGACCGCGTACGCATGCTGCTGCTGACCAACTGCACCTTCGACGGGATCGTTTATAATGTAGAACGAGTGATGGAGGAATGTCTGGCGATTAAGCCGGACCTGGTGTTCCTTTGGGATGAAGCCTGGTTTGCATTTGCCCGTTTTGGACCTACTTACCGCCAACGCACCGCGATGAATGCTGCGAAAATCCTGCGTGGACGGATCAATTCTCCTGACCATGTCGTGCGGTATGACGCGCAACAGAAAGAACTTGGCGATGCGGATGACGAAACATTGCTTTCGACGCGACTGGTTCCGCCGCCAAATGCCCGGGTCCGGGTCTATTCCACGCAATCCACCCATAAAACTCTGACAGCGCTCAGGCAGGGGTCGATGATTCACGTCCGTGACCAGGATTTCAAAGGTGAGGTGGAGCAGGCATTTCACGAAGCCTATATGACCCACACTTCAACTTCGCCGAACTATCAGATCATTGCCAGCCTTGATGTCGGACGGCGACAGGTGGAGTTGGAAGGATTTGAATTTGTCCAGCGACAGGTCGAAGCCGCGATGACGATGCGCCGGACAATTTCAACCCATCCCCTGTTGAAGAAATATTTCAAGCTGCTGACTGCGGGCGACATGATCCCGGAAGAATACCGCGAGAGCGGCATCAAGTCGTACTATGATCCAGAACAGGGTTGGAACGACATATGGGAAAGCTGGGCGCGGGATGAATTTGCGCTGGACGCCACCCGCGTAACCGTTGCCGTTGGCGGCACCGGCTGGGACGGGGACACGTTCAAAACGAAGATATTGATGGATAAATTCGGTATCCAGGTCAACAAAACCTCGCGTAATACAGTGTTGTTCATGACCAATATCGGCACCACGCGGTCCTCGGTTGCCTATCTGATCGAAGTGTTGCTGCAGATAGCGCAGGAATTGGATGACCTGCTGAACGATGCTTCAAAAATGGAAAAACTGGGCTTTGACAAACGGGTCAGGCAACTGACCAAAGAACAGCCGCCGCTTCCCGATTTCAGCCGTTTCCACGATGCGTTCCGAACCGATCAAGACACGCCCGAGGGCGGCATGCGGTCGGCTTTTTTCCTGAGCTACGACGAGAATAACTGCGATTACCTCGACCTGTATGGGGATGTTACCGTAGGCGGCCAGAAAAACGACGATTTGGTCTCGGCATCCTTTATCATCCCCTACCCGCCCGGATTTCCGATTTTGGTGCCAGGTCAGGTGATATCAGAGGAAATCCTGGCTTTCATGCAAGCGCTAGACGTGAACGAAATCCACGGCTACCGGCCTGATCTGGGGCTCAGGGTGTTTACCCTGGAGGCGCTGGACAAACACGCCGGGAAGGCGCCGGCGCTGGCGGCGGAATAAGAAGCCCCTGCGATCCTTAACGTCTCTGGAGAAGTGGTGGGCGACCCTGGAATCGAACCAGGCGTGGGTCACCCCGGGGGAGTTACAGTCCCCTGCCGCACCTTGCAGCCCGTCGCCCATACCAGGGTGTCGCTGCACCCGGTAAGTTGCGACTGATTAATTGCCCCACCAAGGCCCGTCAACCACAAATGCTTGGTCCAGAGCGTTATGCGCTTTATTGGACTCACCAATGAAGCGCATAACGCAGCAACATCGAAAACTTAAACCGGCGCTATGCGTTTTATTTGTTTCAGACAATACGCATAGCGCTCTAGGTAAATTGATCTTGCGGTTGCCGAATTGGTTATCCGGCCAATCTATTCGGCCGCACTGATGATTTCGGCTATCGCATCAAACCCCCGCGCCAACGCATGTTGCAACGGTGTAATCCCTCTGCCGTCTGCAATCTGAATATCGGCTCCGGCGCTTACCAGAATGCGCACCGTTTCAACATGGTCAGGCCCGCCGTTTCCCAGAATCACGGCTTCGATCAAGGCGGTCCAATCAAGGTTGTTGATGTGATCCAAAGGCGCACGGGCGTCCACCAGTCGCTGAACAACTTCGTAATGGCCCAGATGGGCAGCCGCGATCAGCGCAGTGCCTTCATAAGGGCTGGTCACCAGATCGCTGGGGTTACCGAGTTCGATGGCCAGCGACATAAGGGCCGGATCGTTGGCCACTGCCGCAATGGTCACGACATCATAGTCCTGGTCTTCCAGAGCGTTCATTTCCGCACTCGCGGCCGCCAGCGCCTGCAGAGCCTCATCCGCACTGGCAAAGGCAGCGACATGTATCGGCCTGCGTCCACTGCCGTCTTGTGCTTCAACATCAGCGCCCGCTGCTATCAAGGACCTGATCGCATCCGCATCATTTTGCAGAGCCGCCCGGTGCAGCCCCTGATACTTTTTGGCTTCAATTGCGGATGGAGCCACTTGAGCGGCCAGATTCAACGGGAGTACCGACACAATAATAATTGCCCAAGTCAGAATCCGAGTAGATATTTGCGAAGGCCACATGCCGTTTCTCCATTCCAATGTGCAATCGTATTAAGCGGATATAGTAGCGTCTTTTTCACTTGCAGTGTACAGGCATGTGCAGACTGGGCACGGCGGCCCTTGGGCAGACCAACTTGCCAGACCAATCGGACCGTGCAAGAGAGGCTGAAGAACTGGAAAGACGGGCCATGGCGAAACCTCACCCAAAGAAGCATTACAAAAAGCCAGGCTGGGCGGTGGAAAAAGACCGCAAACGGCAGGCCGGTCAAGCCGAGACCGTCTGGTTGTTTGGGCTCCACGCCGTACGGGATGCACTTGTAAACCCGGCGCGGGAAAAAATACGGTTGATCCTGACAAAAAATGCTTTGGACCGGTTGGGAGATGCCGTGGCCAAAGGGGGCGTGGAACCGGAAATCGTCGAGCCGCGCAATTTCAACGCGCCGCTGGACCCTCAATCCGTACATCAGGGCTCTGCACTGGAAGTCAAACCGCTCTACTGGGGCAGCCTGTCGGAACAATGTGCGCCGCGCGGCGGGAACCCGGTGGTTGTTCTGCTTGATCGGGTGACCGATCCGCACAACGTCGGGGCGATCCTGCGGTCCGCCGAAGTATTCGGCGCCCGCGCGGTAATTGCACCACACCGGCACTCGGCCCCGGAAACCGGAGCCCTGGCAAAAACCGCGTCCGGTGCACTGGAACGCCAACCCTACCTGCGCATCCAAAACCTTGCCACTGCGATGAAAACTTTGCAGGAAATGGGGTATTTTATCATCGGCTTGGACGGTGAAGCGGATGCAACTGTTGACGTTGTGGCGGCCAAATCGGCTGATATGCCCATTGCGTTGGCATTGGGCGCAGAAGGTCCCGGTCTCCGGGCGCTGACGCGCGAAACCTGCGACCAGCTTGCCAAGATCAACTTCGCCGGGGAATTCGGCTCGTTAAACGTATCAAATGCAGCCGCAGTTGCGTTATATTCAGTTGGGCGGTACTGACGGGTAATATCGATAACCTCTCTGCGCCTTCGCCCCAATTCACGAAAAACCGCCGAATTTTCACATCTCGGAGAGCCCCCTTCCCCGTTTGCTTTTTCGCGCCTATCCTCCGAAAAACAGCAGGAGATTTTTCATGAAATTTACCAGACGCGCCACACTCGCGCTGATCGGGGCTGCGGCAGTCGCAACACCGGCGTTCGCTGCTCAACCGGAAGTTTTCTCGCACGGCGGAGCTGCCATTCGAGGTATTGATCCGGTTGCATATTTCGATCTGAACGGACCTGTGCAAGGCAATGCAGCGCATAGCTTCAGTTGGAAAGGCGCGGACTGGCATTTTTCTTCTGCTGAAAACAAAGCCTTATTTGCGGCTGATCCTGCAAGTTACGCTCCTCAATACGGCGGCTATTGCGCCTATGCAGTATCCAAAGGGGGAACCGCATCCACGGATCCCACCGCCTGGACGGTGCACGAGAACAAGCTCTACCTGAACTATCCGCCGACCGTTCTTGACCTGTGGCGGCGCGATATTCCCGGTAACATATCAAAAGCCAACAACAATTGGCCGGATGTCTTGAACTAAAGCGCTATTAGGGGTTTCTTCACGATTTTATTACAAGGTCTTAAAGAAATCGCGAAACGACCTATATTAGAATTACCGAAGCGGAGAGAATTGGAACATTCTGCTTCACATTACTGTCCCTCGTTCCACAACTTTGCGCCCGAAGCTCAGCTTTGGGCGCTTTTTTAGTGTCGTGAATTGCTCGCATTGATACAACTGTCGCCATGACCGATTTCCCAAGTGACAATCTGTTGCGAAAAATCCTGCTTGATACAGAAATTGTCGCCAGCGTTGGTGTGTCAATGAACCCGATCAGGCCGTCGTATTTTGTTGCGCGTTACCTGACCACAAAGGAGTTCCGGGTGATCCCTGTAAATCCCGGCCATCAGGGCAAAGAACTATTTGGTGAACCTGTCTGGGCGCGGCTAGAAGACATCCCTTCAAACATTCGGGTCGATATGGTTGATATTTTCCGCCGCTCCGAACAAGTTTTGCCGATCGTGGAAACCGCACTGGCATGTTTGCCGCATTTGAAAACAATCTGGATGCAAATCGGAGTGCAAAATGCCGAGGCTGCTGCATTGGCAGAAGAAAAAGGCATACAGGTGATCCAAAACCGCTGTCCCAAAATCGAATACCAGCGATTGTTTGGTGAATTGCGCATGGGTGGGTTTAATACCGGGATAATTTCGTCAAAGCTGTAAGCGTTTTCGTCATAGACGCTTTTGGTTGAGGGTCCCGACGCCTTGGCTTAACTTGCCTAAAATATTGATTCAGGGAGACAGTTTATGACCGACCGCCCCACCTACGGTTTTGACACATTGCAAATACACGCCGGCGCCCGGCCCGACCCGGCAACCGGTGCCCGGCAGACGCCGATATATCAAAGCACGGCGTATGTGTTTCGCGATGCCGACCACGCGGCGGCGTTGTTTAACCTGCAAGAAGTTGGCTTTATTTACTCTCGTTTAACCAACCCGACAGTCGCGGTTTTGCAAGAACGCATTGCCACGCTTGAAGGCGGTGTTGGCGCGGTCTGCTGTTCCTCGGGCCACGCGGCGCAGATTATGGCACTGTTTCCATTGATGGCACCTGGGCGCAACGTCGTAGTTTCAACCCGACTGTATGGAGGGTCGGTCACGCAATTCAGCCATACCATCAAACGTTTCGGCTGGTCGGCGACATTTGTCGACACCGATGATCTTGATGCTGTCAAAGCCGCCATCGACGGCGACACCCGCGCCATGTTCTGCGAATCTGTTGCCAATCCAGGCGGTTATGTCACCGACATCCCGGCGCTGGCCACGATTGCGGATGATGTGGGTATTCCGCTGATTGTCGATAACACTTCGGCGACGCCCTATCTGTGCCGCCCGATCGAGATGGGCGCAACGCTGATTGTGCATTCCACAACAAAATACCTGACCGGCAACGGCACCGTCACCGGCGGTTGCGTGGTTGACTCAGGTCAGTTTGACTGGTCCGCCAATGGCAATTTTCCATCGTTGTCAGAACCGGAACCGGCTTATCATGGGTTGAAATTTCACGAAACATTCGGCGAACTGGCGTTCACCTTCCACGGCATCGCGATTGGTCTGCGTGACCTTGGCATGACGATGAATCCACAAGGGGCGCATTACACGCTGATGGGAATTGAAACCCTGTCGTTGCGTATGGAGCGGCATATTGAAAATGCGGAAGCGGTGGCTAACTGGCTGGAAAATGACCCGCGTGTGGATTGCGTGACATATGCGGGACTGAATTCATCGCCTTATGCAGAGCGGGCCAAAAAACTCTATCCCAAGGGCGCCGGCGCATTGTTCACATTTGCAATAAAGGGAGGCTATGACGCCTGTGTCAAATTGGTGGATTCGCTGGAATTGTTCAGCCATGTTGCCAACCTGGGAGACACTCGCTCGCTGATCATCCATTCCGCCTCGACTACACACCGCCAACTGACGCTGGAACAGCAGGAAGCAGCCGGTGCGGCGCCCAATGTGGTACGCGTGTCGATTGGAATCGAAGATTCCGACGATATTATCGCTGATCTGGATCAGGCGCTGGCAAAAGCGGTCAGCTAGGGCGATATGCGCATTATTGGACTCACCAATGAAGCGCATAACGCAGCAACATCGAAGGCTGAGACCGGCGCTATGCGTTTAATCTGGTTCAGATCAAATGCATAGCGCTTTAGAGCCGAAATCCGGCCAGCACGCGTCACTCCAGTTCAAATACCACCATCACGCGCGCGATTATCTCGGTCTCGCCGCGGGCGATCGGCACAGCATCCGACACCATCGCCTCCATTCGCGCAAATTGTGGTTGCGGTGCATGTGCACCTGCTTCTTCAATGCGTAGAATCTGACCAAATTGCACTCCGGCAGCTTCGGTATAAAGCGTGGCTTTGGCCAAAGCGTCCCTGATGGCTCTCTTCCGCGCCTCATCCAGCAGAGGCCAGGGGTTTTGCAGGCCAAACCCAATTGACTGTATTTGGTTTGCTCCAGCTTGGGTGATGTCGTCGAGTATCGTTCCCAGGCTATCGAGATTCCGCACCCGCACAGATACGGTATTTGATGCTTGGAACCCTGCCACCTCTGGCTGTTGATTGCTGCTGGATTGGCTTTTCCACCGGGGATGCAGCGAAAGTTGCGAGGTTTGCATATCCCGCGGCTCAACACCCGATTCCGCCAATAACGTCAATACCGCAGCCATATCGGTAGAGTTCTCCCGCAATGCCGCTTCCGCTGTCTTGGCAAACACCGAAACACCGACTGTGACTGTTGCCATGTCCGGCACGGCAGTTGCTCGGCCTTCGCCAACAAGTGTCATCTGACGCGCCTGGGCCAACGCTTGCCCGGACTGCAAATGAGATACCAAACAAAAAATCACCAATAATCGAAACATTTTACACCTCATTTTTACCAATTCTTAACCGTTGCAGTTTTATCGATCCAGTCTGACAATCCTTAGCAGAAAAACTGGCAAATTCATGCTAATCTGGGGCTGTTAAAATCAAACAGATGGCTATTATAAGGTAATTCGTGTAAGCGCCCTACGGGGCATTTAGAAACAAAATAGCTGGTGGCGACGGGTAGAATGGCCGAACCAAAGCCGATCTTTGCGCTGGACTTGTCCAACGATGGAATCGTGCTCTGGCACCGCAGCGGCGGGACCGGATGGACCGAATTTGGCCAGATGTCCTTGGATGATCCTGAACTCAAATCCCGGATGTCGGAGCTACACGGCAAAGCCGTGGCACTACATGGAAACGCGCTTAGAACAGTGGTGCGTATTCCGCGCAGCGAAGTCATGCTGTCGCGCCTCAAGCTCGGCGTGTTTGAGGGAGAAGCGGCGCATTCACATGCTCTGAAGTTGATAGCCGACCTGACCCCTTACAAATTGAGCGAAGTCACCTATGACCTTGGGTCCAAAAGCGTCGGCAATATGGCCGCGGTTGCCGTGGTTGCCCGCAAAACTTTGTATGAAGCAGAAGAATTTACCAAAACCCACGGATTTCAGCCGATCTATTTCACCACGCAATGTAGCACCCGGGAATTTCCCCGCGAACCGAAGTTTTACCTCACTCCGCCCAAACCTTCGGTTCTGCCATTGGTCAGCCGGATTGCCGCTGGCGTGGCGCTTGGCCTGACGCTGGGTTATTTTGGCTACAACATGTTTCTTGCGCAGGGCGATGTGACAGAACCGGTGGCGCAGCAAACCGAGCAACCCGCAGAGAACGAGCCTGAAGTTGCAGTCGCAGACAATCCGCCGAAAGAAATTCCGCAGGAAACGGTGCAACCGAGTGATCTGGAACCGATGCTTGCCAGTTTTCAAACAACCGGTTTGGCCGCACCCAGCACGACACCGTATCCGGAAATTGTAATCAGCGATGCAGGCCGACTGGCTTTAGGCGGTTTCAAACGTTTGGTTCGCGCCACAGCAAACACCAGTAAGGTTCCAGTATATGACGGGTCATCAGACGAGCATAAAACTGACGACCTAATAATCGCTGAAGCCCGCCGTGATCTGCCGGATGTTGGGATTAACGATGGCGTGGTTGAAATCATTCAGAGCGCCATGTCAATCGCAGAGCTGGCACCTGCCCTCCCCGAAGCCGGCGTGGTGCTGGCATCTTTGACGACTCCGACCGTCACCGCCGACACGCTGCTTGCAGAACCACAGCCGGATCATGGCCTCCCACCACAAGCTGCCACCAAACCCGCCGACCCTCCGGAACCGCCACCATCGCTGGTGTTTGCGGAACCCGGTACTCTGACACCAACCACCGAAGGGACACTGGGGCCGGAAAACATCCTGATTTTCTCAGGCCGACCACAAATCGTGTCGCGCGCCCGGCCTGTGTATACGCCTCCGCCGGACCCGCTGGCCGGCTTTCGTCCGCTGCCGCGGCCCGAGGGGTTGGCACCGGCAGAGCTGATTGCCGAGTCAGCTGAGGAGCCGGTGACTCCGGAGCCAGATGCTGAAGAACCTGCCGCAGAACCGGAAACGCCAGTCGACGGGGCGTTGTTGCTGGCTCTGGCGGATCCTGCATTGGTCGGTTTCAAAGCACCTAGACGTCCCGATAACCTGAAAATTATTGAAGCACCCGACCCGCAAACTCTGCTGGCACTGGCCGACCCGACGCTTTCGGGGTTTCGCCCCAAAAACCGACCGGGTTCATTGAAAATCACCGCATTACCGGTGGAAAATCCAGCCGTGCTTGACACGACCTCTGAAAACACTCTCGACAGCGCTACAATATTTGCTGCCGCCAAGAGCATTTTGCCGGTCAAACGCCCGGCCAAGATTGCAAAAATCGCGGCAAGGTCCGGGGAACTGAACACCAGAGCGACAGCTATCACACCGGATGCGGCCAAAGGCACAGCCAAACCTGCCCCCGGGCCAACACCCACCACCGTCGCCAAGGCAGCCACCGAAAAGGGCCGTTTCAACAAGAAGATAATGAGCCTTGTCGGTGTGTTTGGCACTCCGAACGACCGGCGGGCATTGGTGCGCCTGCCCTCTGGCCGATATGTCAAAATCAAAAAGGGTGATCGTCTGAGTGGCTGGAAGGTATCCGCGATTGGTGAAAGCTCGGTACGGATACGCAAAGGCAGCAAAGATCAAGTTTTGCGGATGCCTTAAGCACCTCTCGTCAGATCAGTATCGCAGCCGCCAACCCCAAAAAGGCAACAAAACCAACCACATCCGTCACAGTGGTCACAAATGCACCCGAGGCAAGCGCCGGGTCGATCCCCACCTTATCAAGCCCAAGCGGCACCAGAATTCCGGCCAGCCCTGCAACTGTCAGGTTGCCAACCATGGCCAGTCCGAGAACCACCCCCAGCATCGGGCTGCCGAACCAGATAACGCCAACGATACCGATAATCACAGCAAAAACACAGCCATTCAGTAATCCGACAATCACCTCGCGCCGAATGATACGCCAGGCATTGGCGGAGGTCAGGTCTTTGGTGGCCAAAGCCCGCACGGTGACAGTCAGCGTTTGTGTGCCGGCATTGCCACCCATAGACGCCACGATCGGCATGAGCACCGCCAGTGCGACAAGCGCTTCGATGGTGCTGGAAAACTGTGCGATCACGATTGAAGCCAAAACCGAGGTCAGCAGATTCACCGACAGCCAAGGAAACCTTTGACGCGTGGTGTCAAAAACATTGTCGGTCAGACTTTCGTCCCCAACCCCAGCCAGCAATTTGATATCCTGCTCAGCTTCTTCATCCAGCACGTCCATCGCATCATCAATGGTGATGATGCCAACCAAACGCCCCTGTTGATCGACAACAGGGGCAGAAACCATGTGGTATTGGTTGAAGGCGTAAGCCACGTCTTCCTGACTTTGCTCTGCCGGGATGACGCGAAAATCCTCATCCATGAGATCGGACAGAACTGTTACTCGGGCATTGGCCATAAGGGTGGACAACGCAACTTTACCAACCGGTTTCAGCATCGGATCCACAATCACCACATTGTAAAAATTCTCCGGCAGATCCACTTCGCTGCGCAGATGGTCGATGGCGTCGCCAACCGTCCAGTCCGGCGGGGCCATCACCAACTCGCGTTGCATCAGGCGTCCGGCGGTTTCATCAGGGTATTGCAGCGATTGCTCAACCGCGACCCGGTCTGCGGCTTCCAGCGCTTCCAGCACCCGTTCCTGCTGTGGCTCCTCCATGTCCTCGACCAGGTCGACGACATCGTCGGTTTCCAGTTCGCGCACCGCATCTGTGACAACTTCATCGGGCAGGTGTTCAAATACTTCGGCCCGCAGGCTTTCATCGACCTCCGACAGCACGACACCGTCGATTGCATCACCCCAAAGCTGCAACAGCGCCCGGCGTTCCTTGGTCGAAACTTGCTCCAGAAGGTCCGCAATGTCGGCCGAATGCAGCGGGTCGAGCAAGGTGATCAAGCGATCCCGGTCGCCATCCTTGACAGCGTCCAGAACAGTCTCGATCGTATCGGCCTCAAATTCGTAGGCGCGATCAGTCTTTTCAGCCTCCTGAAGGACTTGCTCGGTCATTGTCCGCCCCTTTTCACCGGCGGAGTATATCAGCTATGCTATTGTCAACAACGCCAATTTGGCGAACTCATGCGGTTTACTTGGACTGAGCCAGCAAGTAGTCTCCGGCGTGCAGGCCAGAAAACAATCCGCACGGAATATGACAGGCAATCAGAACCATCCCACAACATTCAAATCGCTTGGCGAACTGCGGGCCGCCGCCATGGATCTGCATCAAAAAGGCGATTTGGAAACGGCACGCCACTTGTACCGACGATATCTTGAGCGCCAGCCAAATGATGCCAAATTCTGGTCGAACCTGGGTGCGTTGTTCCGAACCGAAAAAAACTTCGTGATGGCCGCGGCGTGCCAGCGCCGCGCCGTCTCAATCGACGGCACCTCAGAAAGTATTCTGAACAACGCCGCAAACGCGCTGTTTGATGCTGGCGATATAGAAGAAGCTTTGGATCTGCGGAAGAAGGTGCTGAAAATGGCGCCGGGCAATGCTGAGAATTACGCGTCACTGGCCAAATGCCTGCGCGGATTGGGGCGGCATGCAGAAGCCCAAACAGCTCTGGAAAATGCGCTGTTGGCACATCCTGACGATGTCGAATTGCACATTCAACTGTCCTTTTGCCAATTGGCGCTTGGCAATTACTGGGATGGTTTTGAGAATTTTCACTGGCGCTGGAAAGGTGACGAAATTTCTCCACCGGATTTTACTTTTCCACAATGGCAGGGTGAAGATTTGACTGGCAAATCCATTCTGGTAACGTCTGAACAGGGCTTTGGCGACACCGTGTTGATGGCCCGTTTTCTCAAGCAACTCAAAGCGCTAGGGGGCACTGTTAAATTTGCATGCAAACCGCAACTGCGCCGGGTATTTGATGGCTTGGACAGCGTCGATGCATTTCCTGAAACCAACGCCGAAGTGGCGAATAGCGACTTCTGGACACCAATGATGGATTTGCCGCGCTGGCTGGAGATAACGCTGGACACTCTACCGCCACCTGTGAGCCTGAACGTACCGGAAGGCGCAGTTGAGCGCGCCCATTCAATAACCTCGCCCTATCAAAATATGTTCAAACTCGGAGTGCTGTGGTCCGGCTCTGTGACCTATCGCGCCAACCACAAACGCTCGTTCCCCCACACCAGCTTTTTGCAACTGGCTGATATCGACGGCTTACAAATGTTCTCGCTTTACAAGGGACCGCTGCTTGAAGATTTCCAAAACGACGGCACATCCTGCATCATTGTGGACGCGTCCGGCAACGACCGGGACTTTGCGGACAGCGCGGCGTTGATGCAGCAACTTGATCTGGTGGTAACAATGGACAGCGCCGTGGCCCATGTTGCGGGATCGCTGGGCATCCCGGTGTGGAACCTGCTGCATTCCGAGGCGTATTGGCTCTATGAACCCTATGCGGACCACACACCTTGGTATCCTTCCATGCGCTTGATAAGGCAGCGAGAATCTGGCGCGTGGCAGGCTGTATTTGATCAACTGCACCAAGAGATTTCTGAACGAGTGAAAGAAAAGGCCGCAACATGAGCGATATTCTGACCCCGATATCCCCAGGTGAGCTCCTCGACAAACTCTCAATCCTTCAGATTAAATGTGCGCAAATCAAAGATGCTGCGAAGCTGGTCAACGTGCAAAATGAGCGGCTATTGTTGCAAGACGTAGCCAACCGCCAAATCCCAGACACCGCAGATAACCGAGCCCTGACCGACGCGCTGCGATTGGTTAATCAGGCGCTGTGGGATATCGAGGATGATATCCGTGATTGCGAGCGAACTGGTGATTTCGGGGCGGAATTCATCCGATTGGCACGCGCGGTTTATGTCACCAACGACAAGCGCGCAGACTTGAAACGCCAGATTAATCTGGCGCTTGGTTCTGGCATCGTTGAAGAGAAATCTTATACACCCTACTAGAGAGTTTCGAGTTTTACTTGAAACACAAGTGAAACGCGAAACTGCCACGTTATCAGCATCATGGGCCGGCGATTTCTACATCAGCTTGTCTCAAGTTAATGTAGAAACGCTTAGGTTCGGGACTTGCATAATTTGGTTGGTCATCGTCGGATTATCAATAAAATCGATAAACTGTTTCTACCATATCTTGTATTTTTTCCTTGATTTTCGCTAAATATGGGCGAAACTTGCCCTTGCAAGTACAAGCTCACAACGGCCGGACGACGCCTTTTGAAGGTCGTAATAGAGAAAACAGCGAGGGACATATCATGACCGACGTAACTTCTGGATCAATGTCTGATCCCAATGTCACGCCTCCCATGCAAGAAGCCATCCCACTTGGGGTGCAGCACGTTTTGGCGATGTTCGCTTCAAATGTGACGCCATCAATTATTGTCGCCGGTGCCGCGGGATTGGCCTTTGGCGGGGCGGAACAAGTTTATCTGATCCAAATGGCAATGTTGTTTGCCGGGATTGCGACGCTGTTTCAAACTGTTGGTGTGGGCCCAGTCGGGGCGCGGCTGCCAATCATGCAAGGCACCAGTTTCGCCTTTGTTTCCGTGCTGACGGCGATTGCCGCGACACAGGGTCTGGGCGTAGCCTTAACCGCCTGTCTGATCGGCGGCATCATTCATTTCGGGCTTGGGACCATTATCGGCAGATTGCGGTTCTTGTTTCCACCGCTGGTTTCGGGACTGGTGATCCTGACCATCGGCCTGTACCTGATCCCTGTTGCAATCAAATACGCCGCCGGCGGGGCCGCTAAATTTCAGATGGAGGCCGAGAGCTTCGGTTCGTTGATGCACTGGACGGTCGCGGGCACTGTCATCGTGGTGGCGTTGGCGCTAAAATTCTGGGCCAAAGGGATCTTGTCAGCATCAGGTATTTTGATTGGTTTGATCGCCGGTTATCTTGTGGCATTGGTGTTCGGCCTGGTGAATTTCAGCAAAGTCGGCGGTGCTGACTGGCTGGCTATACCACAGGTGATGCCCTATGGCTTCGTCTTTGATCTTGGCGCTGTGATCGCAGTAACGCTGATCTGCGTTGTCTCGGCAATCGAGACTGTCGGCGACACCTCGGCAACTACAAAGGCGGGAGCCGGGCGCGATGCCTCCGACGACGAAATCGCAGGCGCGACCTATGCGGACGGCTTAGGCACCGCACTCGCTGCGGTATTTGGCGGCCTTCCAAACACTTCGTTCAGCCAGAATGTTGGTATCATAGGCATGACCGGGATCATGTCACGCCATGTGGTAACAATCGCCGGGCTGATCCTGATCTTCTGCGGGTTGATCCCGAAAATCGGCGCTATCATCGCCTCAATGCCCCTGCCCGTGCTGGGCGGCGGTGTGATCGTGATGTTTGGCATGGTGGCGGCTGCCGGCCTGAACATGCTAACGGAAGTCAAAATGAACCGCCGCAACATGATCATCATAGCGGTGTCATTGTCGGTTGGTCTGGGCCTGAACCTGGTGCCAACGGCCGTGCAATATCTGCCGGGTGTGGTGAAAACCCTAGCGATATCGGGCCTGTTGCCTACAGCATTGATCGCGATTGTGCTCAATCAGGTGCTGCCGCAGGAGGATTGATCTGAACCGCGCGTCACCGGCGTAACGCTGGTGGCGCGCTGGCCTGTTGGGCGCATTAGTGATAGGCTTGGATTTGTTTTATTTGATTTTGTTTCAAGCGATGCGGAGCGTTATTTTTAGCTATGGCAGACAGCAAAGATACCAAATCAGGAACAATAGATATTTCGCAGAGCGCGGTCGCTGAAACTGTATCAGCACCGCCTACGCAAAGTGGGCAAAGCGCGCAGACAGCCGCTGATAACGCAGGCCCTGAGACGCCGCAGCAAAATCCAGACACCCAGCGCCCAGTATGGTTGGTGCAGTATGACCGGCAAAGCACACCGGATTTCGAGCGGAATATGCGGTCAGGCAAGCGCGAATCCTGGCGGATCGGTCGGTTTAACCGCACTACGATATCCAGCGACACCTTTGTAAACGACCTCGTTGTCATCTGGCGAATGATAGACAGGACGACCCCGCCGAACGGCCAGATGTCGAGGGGTGGAATTATCGGCTATGGGCGGTTTAAGTCGCTCGCCGATATGTACGACAAAGCTCCATTTCAGTTTGAGATATCCTCCGCGCACCCGGGAAATCCTATATCACGTGACGCTGTTCTGAGTGCATTGAGTGATTCGAGCGACAGTTGGCCAGAATCAGGTGCGTTGAAAAGGCTCACCGGATTTGAGGCTGAAGTACTCAAAGGGTTCGAAGAAGAAAGCAAATCGCGCAACGAAACCTATGAAAGTGAGGAATTGGAGGAGGAACCTGAAATCCTTGCTGAAATCGCGCGCAACACGAACATTACGTCGGACCGGGCGGAAACTACGCTTGATTTGCTGGACCGGGCTCCGCTGGCCTATGCGCTGGCGGTGTTGCTGAACCGTATTTGGGAACAGCAAACTGACGAAAATAGTACCGAACATAAAAACAATGCAGATGATGCTGCCTATATACTGCATATCGACGCGCCATGGGGCGGTGGCAAAACCACCTTTGCAAACTTCATCGCGCGTATTTTGAACCCGGCGGCGTTTGGCCGCAATATCAAAGAATTGTCTATTTTTCCAATGCTGTGTGAGAGGTTATTTAGGTTTGAAAAGGAACCCGTCAATGACAGCATTCTGGCAAGTTTACCGCTTGACGACCCCGAAAGCTGGCCTCCAGAATTCGCCAATCGTCGCTGGATACCGATTACTTTCAATGCCTGGGAAAACCAGCATGTTCAGCCGCCGTGGTGGAACTTTTATGAAAAACTGCTGAAGGGCGGCCGCAGCCAGTTGTGGTTTCACCACCGCTGTTGGCTGATTTTCCGCGAACGCTGGTGGCGGTTAAACTCGCCTACGACCCGAAGATGGCTGCTCAGCATCTTGCTGCTTGGTGGATTGGCTTGGCTGCTATTCGGGCAGGAATTTATTGACTTTGAAAAAGTTAAAAAGTCATTGGGTTTCGACTTGGAAAAGGTCATTAAAAGCCTCGGTTTTGCAGGTGGAGGAGCATTTTTGCTTGCAGCAGGAAAACGCGGCATCGATGCCGTTGTCCACACATCCGGCAGTTCCGTCAACGCCAAACAGCTGGGCGAGTCCGATCCCACGGGGCGGTTGTCAAAACACTTCAAGAGCATGGTTAAAGCCATGCGCCAGCCGCTCTTCGTCGTCATCGACGATCTGGATCGCTGCGATCCGGAATACGTTGTCGCCCTGCTTAGTGGCCTGATGACCATATTCAATTCCCACCGCGTGGTCTACGTGCTCTTGGGCGACAAGAACTGGATCGAGCAATCGTTCAAAGAGGTCCACGCCGACATGGAAGAGGCGCATAAAGACGCCCGCATTCCCTTTGGCGCGCGGTTTGCCGAAAAGGCAATTCAGCTATCTTTCACACTGCCGGAAACCAGCGAAACCGCGAGGTCAATATATCTGGATCATATTTTGGTTCGCGACAGATTGGACAGTGAAGCGGTCAAGCTCATGGAGTTTAAAGAGAAAATCAAAAGCGGTGAACATAAGACCGAAGAACTTGTAGCCCTTGCGCAGGATACATTCAAAGACAATGAGGAGGCACTTTCAAGGGTTGTCCGCGCTATCGAGTTGCCCGAAACACTGAAGGCTGCTTTTGATGAAGAAACCGAGGCCCACACACGCCACGAGTTGACCAATCTAAAAGATCTGCTGCCCACAAACCCGCGCCGGATCAAGCGAATCGTAAATATGATCGGCATTTACGCGATCAGCGCACGATCGCAGTTGGGCACCGATGAAGCCAAAGATTTGTGGTATCCTTTGGTGCTATGGATCATCTTGTTGTCGGAATACCCAAAGGCATTTCAAAAATTGTGCAACGAACCTGAATGGGCCGATAAAGCTTTGAATGCAGAACCGCCTGCCTTGCCCGAAGAACTGACCCCACCGCAGGTTCAGAGAATCTTGAAAGGTAAAATGCTCGAAGGTCATGACTGCTTTTTGAATACCGCGTTAATCAACGAATTGCGTCAAATCACACCTCAACGCTGACGCCTAGCCCATCAACGCCCGTGCCAACAAATTCTGCCGTTCCACCAGCGCCCCCAACTCCACTCCGGTCAGATGCCCGCCTGACACAACTGGCCTGCCCTCCACAAACAAGTCCCGAACATTGTACGGGCCAGTCAACACCAATGCCGCCACCGGATCCCAACTGCCTGCGGCGGCGATGCCGGACATATCCCAGACC
The DNA here is from genome assembly GCA_965237555.1 of Amylibacter sp. Lineage (GTDB taxonomy): Bacteria > Pseudomonadota > Alphaproteobacteria > Rhodobacterales > Rhodobacteraceae > Amylibacter. The sequence goes on along the minus strand of OZ250147.1, from coordinate 1,678,813 downwards.
GCAACGTCGGCGCGTTTGCCAACTTCCAGCGACCCGCAGTCGGGACGCCCTAGCACCCGTGCGCCTCCAAGCGTTGCGATCTCCAGTATTTCGCGTGCAGACATCGCGTCCGCCCCGTTTGCAACCCGTTGCAATGTCCACAGGCTAGGCAGGCTCGGCGTGAATTTTCTTTTTGGATGATTTTTGCGGCTCCGGCAGGGCGCACAATCCCCGGATCAATGGTGCAGGAACACTGATGTCCCACTCGCGCAATCGTTGTCGCTGGACCTCTGCGTCTTCAGGCGAGCGCTCCTGATCCATGATCAAATCGTCAAACCAGCACCCCTCATAAGCACACCTCTTTATCAGCGAGTTTTCCACCCCTTGGGTTCTTTGAAGCGCTTGTGCAGCGTTCGGTGACAGCCCGAACAAATTGACCTGCAATTCAAGGGCCGGAGGTAATCTTCGTTGTGATATTGTATCCGGTGCCGGGAACCACACACTGAGCAAACCTTGGCATATGGTATCAACTTCAGATGCACCGCAGCCCAGACTTTCTGCCAGCCCAGCACGCGGGTCTCCCCCGGCAAACCATTGTAAGCCTTGAGCATTGGCCATAACCATTTTCGGGGTTTGACTGTGCCGTCATTAACGGCGTTCACGACTTGAAATTCAATCGCCCTGTCGTTCCAGTCTGGCGCATCCCAGTGCCAATCTGGATTAAAAATTTGATCTGACATGATTAGTCATCTCTCACTGTTTATTCAAGATACCACGACCCTGATTATTGGTCAAGAGTGACATCCAGATAGGTGTAGATATTCATGCCATGACTAAATTCTACCGGGATGAAGTCTTTCGGGTTCAGCATCTCCCGCCGACGCGCAGCAACGATCCGGTGCTCTGCATATTCTTCCCGGTCCACGGCTGCGATCAGCATCTCCAGCGTGTCCAGCCCTTCCACATCCGGGGCAGCAGAGCGAGCCTTGCCCCGCGCATCCAGCTTGGCCCCCGTACTCGTCCACGAACAGAAGCAGCCGGTCAGCGATGGTTGCCCCCTCGGCGTATTGCCTGCGCAGGGACATCTGGAATTCTTGGAACTGCTCGAACTGAGCCTCGTTGTCAAACTGGATGGCGGTTCGAACCACGGGCGGGAGAAAACTTGGTCGCCCGGTGGCGTGCCCGTTGTGATCTGCTTCGTCATCAGACGACGGATCAAACACGTCTGACAAAAACAGGACGTCGTCTGCCGAATACCCGACGCTCATGTAATCTTCTTCCTTCACGTCCAGAGACTGGAACTCGTTTCGTACCGCCTCCCGGTCCATGCCAGTGTTGAGTGTGGTCTGGTTGTGCGTGATGGCATAGGCCACCTTCTCTTCCGCATTCAGGCCGGAGACAATTACGACTGGAACTTCATTCAGCTTGGCACTCAGTGCTGCCTCATACCGGCCATGCCCCTCCAAAATATTATCATCTTCATCGATACCGATTGGGTCGTTGAACCCGAACTTCTCAAAGGACGCCACAAGCTGCTCGATCTGGCTCAGAGGATGCAGCTTCAGATTGTTTGGATTTGGTTTCAGGTCCGAGACCTTACGTGTTCCCAGTTCCAGCGCTTCACTGCTCATGGACTGTCTCCTCGTCAGGGTTTTCATCCACGGCGCGACGACCCTCCATGATGCCGCACATCTTGATGAACTCTTCCAGAGCCTCGGCGTCTGTCATGTTCGGAAATCTTCGCATCAGGGACTTCTGAAAAGTCTGCCACTGTGCCCGCTGGTCTTTGTCGTCCCAGATCACCTCGAAAGGTTCAACCGGACTGATGGTGGGCGCGATATGACTGCCGTCCCCGAACACCACGTTCATAAGATTGTCCGCGACCACGTCCGAGAACCCCAGCATATTGTAGCTGATATCCTCCCCGACGATCTCACCAAGGGCTTCAGCCAGCTTCGCAAAATCAAACGTGGATGAAAGGGCAATCTTGTTGTGCGCGATCCGGTACAGGCGCTTCTGCCTATCGGTCAAATCCGTCAGAACAATGACAGGGACGTGCTCAAGGTCCATATTTTCGGCAGCTTGATATCGACCATTACCCTCTATGATGGTGCCGTCTTCGTCAACTGCAATGGGGTCATTGAATCCGAACCGTTCGATGGATGCCTCGATCAAAGCGATGTCTTCTTCGCCGTGGTTCTTTGAGTTCTGAGCGTAGGGAGAAATTGTCTCCAGCTTACGCTTCTCCATACTTATACGCATGAGATGCCCGCTTCGTGGTCTACATTTGTAGATTGCAGTCTAGTTGCAACCCGTTGCAGTAACATCGCCTGGCGCGCCTCGTCCAGCAAATGCCCTGCGTCGTTAGACGCTGATCCATCCACACCAAGCGCCACATTCACTCCGGCATCGCGCATCTGACGGACCGGCGCGATGCCGGACCCGAGGCGGCAGTTGGAACAGGGGCAATGCGCCACCCCGGTTCCGCTGCGGGCAAACAAATCAATTTCCTGCGTATCCAGTTTCACACAATGGGCGTGCCAGACATCATCACCGGTCCAGCCCAGGTCTTCGGCATATTGTCCCGGGCGGCAGCCAAATTTCGCAAGGCTGTAGGAAATATCCTCTTCATTTTCCGCCAGATGGGTGTGCAACATCACACCCTTGTCACGTGCCAACAGCGCCGCATCGCGCATCAAGTCACGGCTAACTGAAAACGGCGAACAGGGTGCCAGCCCGACGCGCACCATCGCACCCTCCTCGGAGTCATGAAACGCGTCGACCACGCGGATACAGTCCTCCAGAATATTGGCTTCGCGCTCCACCAGCGAATCCGGTGGCAGACCGCCGTCGCTTTCTCCAATGCTCATCGCGCCGCGCGTGGCGTGAAACCGTAAGCCGATGGTTTTGGCGGCTTCTATGGTGTCTTCCAGCCGCGCGCCGTTCGGGAACATATAGAGGTGGTCAGACGACAAGGTGCAACCCGACAGTGCCAACTCTGCCAACCCGACCTGAGCCGAGGTAAATATCTCTTCTGGTCCCATCCGTGCCCAGATCGGATACAACGTTTGCAACCAGCCAAACAGCAGCGCGTCCTGCCCGCCCGGTACTGCCCGGGTCAGGGTTTGAAACAGATGGTGATGGGTGTTTACCAATCCCGGCGTGACGACACAGCCGCTGACATCCAAAGTCGTATCACCCTGCAAATCGTAACCCACCGCCGCAATGATCCCGTCACGGATCATCACGTCAGTCCCGGCCAGCTCGCTGCGCTCGCTGTCCATGGTTACCACCACATCTGCGCCCTGTAATACGACAGAGGCCATCAACCACACTCCTGTTCGAATTTGCTGTGCTTTCACTCTAGCGCTGCGACTTTCTGCCTGAAAGTCTCAAAAAGGCAGGAATCGGTCCGGATTCAGATGTGACAGATCATTTATAGACTGCATCTGAGAATCCGGCCTTGCGGGCCGCGGTCATTGCAGCCTGTAGACCAGCAGAGTCTTTGAACGGCCCCAATAGTACTGATTTGTAACTCTTGCCGTTGCTGGAAAATTTTCGACTGGCGACCGGTAAACCCTGCGCCTGAAACCGGGAAATTGTGCGTGACGCATTTGCGGGTTCGCCAAATACGCCAACCTGAACATAGCGCACACCGATTGCCGAAGACCCGGCCAAGTTCTTGCTTGAAACTGAAGTTGTGACACTGACAGACGCAACCCGCTGGATTTTTATAGTTTTTTCAATCAACCGGCGCGGCACAGTTTGGGTCCAGATCAAATTCATCTGGGCGTCGCCTGCCTTGGTGACATCGGGATCTATGCGCGAACCGTTTGCGCTGAGCCGATACTGTGTGTCCTGAACTGCGGCAACAGTAATCTTCTTGCCCTTGCGCGCACGCTGTATTGCTGCCTTCCGCACCACCTTTTTCTTTACTACCTCCACTTCGGTGTTTGTTATGGCAACCGGCTTCTTTTTAACAGGATGCTCTACGGCGTCGTTTGGATCGGTTTTTACAACAACTGGGATACTTCCCAGCGCTGCGAGCTGGGAAGATGATAATGACGGTTTGTTTTGTTTGCTGCAGTAGACCTGTCGTTTGCGATTGACGCGCGGCACCCAGGTTACCCTCCCGCCGTAGCCAGCGCGGATAAAGACGCAGCCCCGGCTGTCAACATATTGCCTGCTGGTGTAACTAAGCGGCGGAGTTTCTGCCGGGCCGTCTACTTCGCGAATGGTTTTTGCGTCTACCGGATCAACCGGCGACAACGCCAACACACTGCCCAAAATTGCGCCAAAAATAATCCGCATCTAAACCCCCGGGGAATTGGCCGAAGGGTGCCTTTTTTTCGCCACATAGTAAAGCTAAATATAGGGGTTTTGCGCCCATGTCGTGGGCTGATATTGGTTGTCCACACGACCTGGTGGGCTATTTTACTCTGGCTCGTCTTTGATCCAACTCTCCCGCTTGCGATAAATCGTCGAAGGCGAAAGGTCCAGATGTCTTGCAGCACGAGGCACTGATCCGCTGTATTTCTCAATGGTAGCTTCGATCAGATCACGCTCCAATTCGGCCAATGACTGACGGGTTTGTAACAGAGTATCGATGGCCGATTTTCGGGTTGCAACTGGAGCGTCTGCATTCAAATCCACTGTTCCGCGTGGCAGTTTGGCTGTTGACGTTTGAGTGGTCAACGCTGCGAGAAATTCCGGTGCCAGCATTTTCAACTCGATAACGCCACCGTCGTTCAACACCACCGCGTTGCGCAGAACATTCAGCAATTGCCGGACATTGCCGGGCCAGGGATGGGCGGCAAATACCCGGGTCACGTCCCCGCTTAATCGGGTGAAATTCTTGTCTTCTTCCTTCGAAAACCGCCGCAACGCCGTTTTGGCGATTTCGATAGCGTCATCGCCCCGGTTCTTGAGTGCTGGTAGGTGAATTGGAACAACATGCAGCCGATAAAACAAATCTTCACGGAATCGGCCCGCAGCCACCTCTTCGGCCGGATCGCGGTTGGTGGCACAGATAATCCGAACATCCAATTTGCGCGGTCGCACGGACCCGACCGGCTGGATCGTTGACGTTTGCAGAAACCTCAGCAATTTGGTTTGCAGCGCCATGTCCATTTCGCAGATTTCGTCCAGGAATAACGTGCCGCCGTCCGCCGCCGCCGCCGCGCCGATCTTGTCGGCAATTGCGCCGGTAAACGAGCCCTTCAAATGGCCAAACACTTCGGATTCCAACAAGTCTCCGGGGATGGCACCGCAGTTTAACGGAACAAATGGGCCCGATGCACGATTTGAAACTGTGTGAATCCCCTCTGCACAAATTTCTTTGCCTGTGCCGCTCTCGCCGGTGATAAACACCGTCGCCATCGACCGGCCGATGCTGGAGATTTTCTTGTACACTTCCTGCATGATCGCCGAAGACCCGATGAATCCGTGAAATCCACGATCATCACCCTGTGCAGTACCCGGCGCCGAACTCTGCGGGCCCAAGTCAATTATGGCGTTCTTTACCGAAGAAATCAGCCGCTGCTCGTCAAAAGGTTTTACCAGAAAATCAAACGCTCCACCTCTCATTGCTGAAACGGCGCGGTTTATCGACCCGTTGGCAGTAATAACAATGACTTTCAGGTCAGCATCTTCCCGCAACATGTCTGCCATCAGATCCAACCCGTCCCGATCCGGCAGCAGCAGGTCCAGCAAAATGATCTTTTGGTGTGATTTTGCAAACAAGCTGGCGCCTTCGCCGGCGGTATTGGCGCAATCCACCTCAAACCCGGACTTGTTTAGGATCGCCTCATACACCATCTGCAATGACGGCGTATCTTCAATCAACAGAACCGGTTCCGGCATTTAACCCTCGTAGGACACTCCGCGTGCTGTTTCCAGAAAATCGGTCAGTTCGTCAAGAAGTTCCAGACTTCTATTCTCGAATTCGGATATTTCCTGGTTTCCCGGATTATGGGCGGCTGAATTCAGCGATTGAGCAACTTCCTGCAACCGGGTCGCACCAACCGCGCCTGCCAAGGATATCAGGACGTGGCTCGCGCCCCTGGCCTGACTGGCGTCACCATTGGCAAAAGCGTCGCGCAGGCGGTTCTGCACAGTGCTCAAATCATCTAACAGCTTGACCAAGAGCTCCGAAAACGCAGCTTCGCCGATGGTTTTGCACAAAGAATTGTAGACATACATGTCCACCGGCCCATCGACAGCGCCCGATTGCCGCGTTTCGCGGTTCCGGATTGCCACCGGTACCCCCATCAGCTGTTGGATCGAATCGCCAAAATCGCCGATGTTCATAAGGGGCTTGGCAATAATACCGTCTGCGCCATTGGCCATAATCCGTTCCCGATGTTCGCGCATAACATAGGCCGTCAAGGCGATCAGCGGCATTTTTGACTTAGCATCATTTCGGGCGCGAATTTCCCGGATCAGTTCCAGTCCAGACTTGCGTGGCATTTCAATGTCCAGAATTGCCAAGTCCATTTCTTGCATTTCCAACATTTCCCAGGCTTCGACCCCATCCGCTGCAACGCTGACTTCGGCGCCAAGTGCGCGCAACATTTGCCCGGCTACAATTTGATTGGTTTTGTTATCTTCAGCCAGCAACACCCGCAGGCCCGCCAAATGCTGAACCGGTTGCGCACCAGTCCAGCGGCTCCCCATTTCAACCGGTGGATCAACTTCTTCCAGAAGCGGAATTCGCACTTGCACCAACGCACCTCCGGCAGTGTTTGATACATCAATTTCGCCACTCAGCCGCTGCACCATTTTTTGGGCAATATGCAACCCCAGTCCCGACCCAGGCTTGTTCGATTGACCCGGACGCCCGCCAAAGCTGAACAGTTTTTCAAGCGCCTCAGTGCTAAACCCCGGGCCGTTGTCCTGAACGCTAAACCGCAACTGATCGCTGCCCCGAACCTCGGTTTTCAGGCGGATTTGTCCCGAGTCGGTGTATTTGACAGCATTGTCCAGCACATTGGACAACAAACGCTCCAAAGCCAGGTGATCGCATTGCAGCAATTGTGAGGGATCAAAATCCTGTTCAAACGCCAGAATAATTCCTTTTGCCGAGGCCCGCGCCTTCCATCGCCGCTCGAGATCGTTCAGTAATTCGGTGAGTTTGGTCGGTATCGCACGGTTACCAACGGCCAGATCATTCGGTGGCGCCTCGCCGCCCAACGACTTTTCCAGAAGCCGAAACAGTAAACCTGCCGAAGCCGAGATCCTTCCGATCTGGGCTTGGTTTTCACTGCTGATCCCCGTTAAATCAAGCAGATGCAGCCCCCCAATGATGTCCGATACTGCGGACCTGAGATCGTGCGACAACAACGCCCCAGCAGCTATTTCGGTGGTGGGGTCTCCGTTCTGACTGGTCGGCTTACTGACTGGGTGTTGATTGTCCATTTCACTCAGAATCTGTGGCAATTGTTATCAGCATAGTCCCCCATAGGTTGAAGCGCAAAGGTAATAATCAATTCTTGATTTATCGGAATCGGCGGTCGGCTTAACCTTGGTGAGATCTGCTGGTCGAGCCGGCAACTTACTGAAACCGCATCATTAACCCGTTGGTCGCAAAAATCCGGATTTGCGCAACCTATCAACGTCGATGGGCAGTGTAATCTCGTCGTCAAATTGTTCCTGATGACTTGGCCGACCCAACGCCACAAGAACTGCCATCGGATACAACGCCTTCATGTTTTGCACGGTATCCAATTCTGTCTCGGAACCGCCTTCGATGACAACAGTGTCCACCCGACCGGCATACCCGTCCGAATAAAATTGCACATGGTCGTCAGCCATTGCGCTTTTGCAAATTGCCGACAGCGCCAGAGAGGATGTTTCAATCCGAACGACAATATTTGTTGTCTGATGTATTTGCATCGGGATTGTCAGCAAGACCGCCACCTGTTCCCGCGCAGGATCCGGACAATGCAAAAGGATGTTGCCACCCATTTTCTCGATAAACCCACGCGCCACAGCTGGTCCTAACGCATCAGACGCAAAATTTTCGGTGCCCCGCTCGACATCGCCCAAAATCAGTGTCGGCCGCCAATCGCTGTCATCCTCTCCATAGATATAAGACAGCAGAACCTGTAGTGTGCCATCGGTATAATCTATTTTTACATGCACCGATTTGGTTCCAGCAGTTTCAGCCAGATAGCCTGCAAGATGCATGATCGATTGCCGCAACCGGCGCACATCTCCAAACAAATGTGACGGACAATCCGGTGCGAGTGTGAGCTCAAAGTCAATACCTTTCCGCCGCGATAAAGGCTCAAGAGATTGAGCGATGCGATCCCGTAATTGAGCGACTTCAAATGGCTTTTCGGTCAATGTCAGGTTCTCATATTCCAGCGAAGCGAAATCCAGAATATCGGTCAGCAGGTCGTTCATCTGTTTGCTTGAATCTGCCGCTTGGTTCAGCAAGCGTTCCTGCTGGGTCGAAACCCCGTGCTGCTTGGCCAGCGCGATCATTCCCAGAATACCGTTCATTGGTGTGCGCAGTTCGTGGCTCATCATCGTCAGGAAGCGTGATTTGGTTCGATTGGCTGCTTGTGCGGTGTGAAACAACAGCCTGTTTTCCGCCGCTATCAGACGGTGGCGACGGGTTTCCGCTGCAAACAGGGCCAACAGCGCCAGCGATATCGCTACCGCACCAATGCTGAGCCAGGTCAGCAGAGTAGAGCTGCCGTATAGCTCTTCTCGCAGTCCCGCCGCCCGCCGCTCTTCGCCATGCAGCACGTCCTGGTTGAACCGCCGCAAAGGAGCCAAATGTTTCTGAAACGCCCGCAAAATCTCTGCCGCTGCTTGTGTGTCGCCGTTTTTCAACTCGACAACTGCACTTTCCTGCTGTTGCAAGGTTACAAACAAATCAGACAGCGTTTTGGCGGCCGTCGGATATGATCTCAGGCGTCTTCCCACTTCGCCTTGCTGAAACAGACCAACCCTACTCCACAGAATGTCAAAACGGTTGTTGACCACGCGGTCGTTGACATCAAATTCCACGCGGCCAAAGCGGGCCAGGGTTTCCAGAAAACGCAGATATTCGATTTCAAGTTGTGAAGATGACCAGAGCAGGTTTTCCCGGCTTTCTTCGCGCATTGCGTCAACGTCAGAGCGTACATATACGAATGCAACGCCCGCCGCGGCGATGCCAGCGAGAATCACCGCCAGCAGCAGTGCCCGGATCGCATTAGAAGCGCTGGTCACTCAAGTTCCATTCCGACCAACTGCCAAATCAGACGGTTGTTATAAACCGGATCCTGCAGCTCTTCGTGGTCGCTCATGGGATACATCACCCAAATCGGCCCTTTGTCGCGCCTAGAAAGTTGCTGACCGCCCATTGTCAGTGCAAGAACAGCGTCATAGCGAAAAAATTCAGCGGCTGATACTTCTACTGTATAGTCGTTTGCCGCTGTCAATCTGGCCGTTTCCACGTCAGTCGCATCAACAGCAGCCAATATGTCACGCACAAGGGGCCCGCGAAACTCTTGCATGCCGTCAACAAACTCATTCGCCGTAAGCAGAGTGTGCTGCTGCATAGATTCGAGATCCGGCATGGAAAATTCCACTGTCCGGTCAGCTTGGCCAATTTGTTTGACAAGAACCGTTAGAACAGTTTCGGCGAAGCCCGCGTTGCCCAAAAACAAAACAGCCAAAACAGCGCAAAAAATTCGTTTGGTAAGATTCATACCCCTACCCCTAATTCTCAAGTCAATGAACTTTGTAGTTTAACACAAGTTTCCAAATCATTCAGGTGCTTACTGCATATTCATCAGCTTTCTACGGGCAAGTTGCAAAATCTGTCGTAAAATGCAACGCACACAGAGTCGGTGACTGAATTTAGGGCACCACAAAGCAGTTCGAAGGTGTTATTTTGGGTATCCTAATCGCGCCAGTGCAGCGGTAATTTCATCCAATATCACAGGATCGTCGATTGTTGCAGGCGCCTTGTAATCTTTGCCATCTGCGATGCTGACCATGGTTCCGCGCAGGATTTTACCGGAGCGGGTTTTGGGCAGGCGATCCACGACACAGGCGATTTTGAACGCTGCAACCGGGCCAATTTTTTCGCGCATCAGTTGCACACATTCTTGCTCGACCAAGCTGTCTTCTTTTTGGGTGCCCGCGTTCAAACACAAGAACCCCAATGGCGCCTGTCCCTTTAATGCGTCCGCAATACCAATAACCGCACATTCAGCGACATCGGGATGGCTGGCCAGAACCTCTTCCATCGCTCCGGTCGACAAGCGGTGACCGGCAACGTTGATAACATCATCCGTCCGCGCCATGATGTACAAATAGCCGTTCTCATCTTTGTATCCGGCGTCGCCGGTTTCGTAATATCCGGGGAAGGTGTTCAGATAGGACTTGCGAAAGCGGTCCTCGGCATTCCACAGCGTTGGCAACGTGCCTGGCGGCAACGGCTGCTTGATGGCGATTGCGCCTAGTTCACCCGGTGCCATTTCATGGCCGCTTTCGTCCAGAATTTGCACGTCATAGCCTGGCATCGGTACGGTTGGCGACCCCAGTTTGACCGGCAAGTATTCAATGCCCAGCGGATTGGCCACGATGGCAAATCCGGTTTCCGTTTGCCACCAATGATCCACCACAGGTACACCCAACTGATCCTGCGCCCATTCGATTGTATTGGGATCGGCCCGCTCGCCCGCCAGAAACAGAGCTTTCAGACAGGACAAATCATATTTTCCAACCAACACACCCTTGGGGTCCTCGCGTTTGATCGCTCGAAATGCTGTGGGCGCCGTAAACAGAGCCCGGACGTTATGTTCCTCGATCACCCGCCAGAATGCCCCAGCGTCCGGTGTGCCAATCGGTTTGCCCTCAAATACCAAGGTGGTGTTGCCATGAATCAGCGGCGCGTAGCAGATATAGCTGTGACCAACCACCCAACCCACGTCAGACGCCGCCCAAAACACATTGCCCGGGTCCATGTTGTAGATATTCTTCATAGTCCAGTTCAGCGCCACCAGATGCCCACCAGCGTGCCTCACGACACCTTTCGGCTGGCCTGTGGTGCCGGACGTGTAAAGGATATACACTGGATCATTGCCCATAACCGGCACACAAGGGGCTGGTGCCACACCGTCCTGAACCGCATTCCAATCAACATCCCGACCTTCGATGAGATCAGCAATCTGTTGTTCACGCTGTAATATTACAGTGAAATCCGGTTTGTGTGCGGCAAGGTCTATCGCCTCATCCAGCAGCGGTTTATACGCAATCACCCGGCCCGGTTCGATACCACAGGATGCGGCGATAATTGCCTTGGGCTGCGCATCGTCAATGCGTGTGGCCAACTCGTTGGCCGCAAATCCACCAAACACCACGCAATGCACAGCGCCGATCCGCGAACATGCCAGCATCGCAACCACTGCTTCCGGCACCATCGGCATGTAGATGACGACGCGGTCGCCTTTGCCGACACCCTTGCTTTGTAGCGCCCCGCCAAGTCTGGCTACCCGATTCAGCAAATCCGCGTAGCTGATCCTGTCGTTCACCCCGGTTACCGGACTGTCATAAATGATTGCCGTCTGATCCCCGCGGCCAGCCTCCACATGCCGGTCCACGGCATTGTAGCAGGTGTTGACCACGCCATCGGAAAACCACTCGTACAGCGGTGCGTTTTCATCAAACAGCGCCTTGGACGGTTTCTTGTCCCAATCTATCGACTCTGCCGCCTGCATCCAGAATGCCTCGGGATCGGCCTGCCAGCCTGCGTATACGTCCTGGTATTTCATCTGCCCGGTTTCCTTATTTACCCGTATTGCTGCACAGTGGTTCCTGCCAGCGCAGCTATGTTCAACACTCCCCTTGCCGTAATTGATGGGGTTACGATATGGGCTTTGTTGCCCATCCCCATCAATATCGGCCCGACTTCCAGCCCGCCTGCCGCCGCCTTCAGCACGTTGCGCACCGCGCTTGCCGCGTCGTTATTGGCAAAGATAAGAACATTGGCCGGGCCTTTTAACCTCGCATTCGGGAATATGCGTTGGCGCAGTTCCGGGTCCAAGGCACTGTCCGTATGCATTTCACCTTCGTAAGCGAAATCAAGGGGTTGTGAGTCAAGCAGCGTCATAGCATCGCGCATCCGGCGCCCGCTGTCGGAATCCAGATTGCCAAATTGCGAATGCGAACACAGCGCCACGTTCGGCTCGACCCCGAAACGACGCACATGCCGTGCTGCGGCGATCACGGTATCGTAAAGCTGCTCTGCTGTCGGCTCCGGATGCACATGCGTATCGGCAACAAACAGCGGGCCGCCTTCCAAGATCATTAACGAGAGCGCGGCGATCGGATGCAAATCGTCTCCGCCCAGAATTTGCTGCAAATAATTCAGATGCCACAGGTATTGCCCAAAGGTGCCGCAGATCACGCTGTCTGCTTCGCCGCGATGCACCATGACGCCAGCGATCACCGTGTTGTTGGTGCGCATGATCGCCTTGGCCAGATCAGGCGTTACACCTTTACGCTGCATGATGGCGTGATAGGTCTGCCAGTATACTTTATAGCGCGGGTCATGTTCCGGGTTTACGATGTCAAAGTCCTGAACCGGGCGAATTGGCAGGCCCAATCGTTCCGCTCGGCGGGCCACGACTTCTGGGCGGCCAATCAGGACCGGGCGATCTACACCTTCTTCCAGCATCGCATTGGCGGCCCGCAACACACGTTCGTCTTCGCCTTCGGCAAAAACGATCTGTCGCACCGCTGCGCGCGCGGCTTCAAATACAGGGCGCATGATAAAGGCCGACCGGTAGACCGAACTGTCCAGATCAGCCCTGTAGGCTTGCATGTCCGGCACCGGACGCAAGGCGACACCGCTTTTCATCGCAGCCTCTGCCACTGTGGAGGCGACAATACCCATCAATCGCGGATCAAACGGCTTTGGGATCAAATAATCCGGCCCAAATGTCATCTGCTCGCCCTTATAAGCAGCTGCGGCCTCAGCGCTGCTGGTTGCCCGCGCAAGCTCCGCAATCCCGGCAACACAGCCTAGCTGCATTGTGTCGTTAATTTCGGTGGCGCCAACATCCAACGCCCCCCGGAATATGAACGGGAAACACAACACGTTGTTGACCTGATTTGGATAGTCCGACCGTCCAGTGGCGATGATCGCGTCCGGAGCAACCTTGCGCACGTCTTCGGGCATGATTTCCGGTGTGGGATTGGCCAATGCAAAAATAATCGGCTGCGCAGCCATCTTGGCCACCATATCCGGTTTCAGAACCCCCGGCCCCGAAAGACCAAGAAACAAATCGGCACCGTTAATCACGTCATCTAAAGTCCGCAATTCACTGGCTTGGGCAAACTCAGCTTTCTGCGGGGTCATTTCATGATCGCGGCCCTGATAGACCAACCCGGCAATGTCGCACAGCCAGATATTTTCGCGTTTCACGCCCAGTTTCAGCAGCATGTTCAGACAGGCAATCCCCGCCGCACCACCGCCGGTGCTGACGATCTTGATATCCTCGAATTTTTTTTCCGCCACATGCAACGCGTTGGTCGCTGCAGCCCCGACCACAATCGCCGTGCCGTGCTGATCGTCGTGGAATACCGGGATATTCATCCGTTCTCGGCACAGTTTTTCCACTATAAAACAATCGGGTGCCTTGATGTCTTCAAGGTTGATCGCGCCAAACGTCGGTTCCAGTGCACAAACGATATCCGCAAGTTTTTCCGGGTCAGTTTCGTTCAGTTCGATATCAAAACAATCAATATCCGCAAATTTCTTGAACAGAACCGCTTTGCCCTCCATCACTGGTTTAGATGCCAGCCCGCCGATATTTCCCAATCCCAGAACAGCCGTGCCATTGGTAACCACCGCCACCAGATTACCCCGCGCTGTATAGCGTTCTGCGGTCGCGGGATCGGCTTTGATTTCTAGACAAGCATCCGCCACACCGGGGCTGTAAGCCAGCGACAGATCACGCTGGTTGGCCATCGGTTTGGTGGCCCGGATCTCCAGCTTACCTGGCCGAGGGAACTCGTGGTAATTCAGTGCCGGTTTGGCAAGCTTTGGTGCGGCGTCATCCGCCATAAAGCGTTCCTTTTGTTCTGGTTACTTGTGCGCGTCTTGCACCAGTTGCAGGATGTTACGCGCCGCGTCCGGGATATTGGTTCCCGGCCCGAATATCGCTTTAACACCGCGATTGAACAAGTACTCATAATCCTGCTGCGGAATAACACCGCCACAGATCACGATGATGTCGCCAGCCCCCTGCGCCTGCAGCGCCTCTACCAGCTTTGGGGCCAGCGTTTTGTGGCCAGCCGCCTGTGAGCTGATGCCGATGACATGCACATCGTTGTCGATGGCGTCTTGCGCCGCCTCCTCTGGTGTTTGGAACAATGGTCCCACGTCGACGTCAAACCCGATGTCGGCAAAAGCGGTGGCAATTACCTTGGCTCCCCGGTCATGTCCGTCCTGGCCCATCTTGACCACCAGCATGCGCGGGCGGCGGCCTTCTGCTTCGGCAAATGCCTCGACGTCTCGTTGGATTTGTTCATAGTCTTCATCGCCGTGATAGGCGGCACCGTAAACACCTGCCAATGTTTTTACCTCTGCACTATGGCGTCCGAACGCCGTTTCCATCGAATCTGAAATTTCGCCGACGCTGGCGCGAACCCGCGTAGCTTCGACCGCCAGTTCCAGCAAGTTGCCTTTGCCTGTCGCTGCTGCCTGTGCCATCGCGTCAAGTGCTACGTCACAGGCAGTTTGATCGCGGTTGGCCCTAATCCGTTCCAACCGCGCAACCTGTGCTTCGCGCACTGCAGAATTGTCGATCTCGCGGATTTTGATGTCGGGTTGTTCGTCGGTGCGTTGAAATTTGTTCACACCCACCACAACTTCATCCACTCGGTCGACCGCTGCCTGTCGTCGCGCAGCCGCTTCTTCGATCCTGAGTTTGGGCATGCCGGAGGCCACAGCTTTGGTCATCCCGCCCATATCGTCGACTTCGCGGACGATTTTCCAGGCCTCTTCAACCATCTGATTGGTCAGGCTTTCGATGTAATACGACCCCGCCAGCGGGTCGACGACATTGGTAACGCCGGTTTCATGTTGCAGGATCAATTGGGTATTACGCGACAACCGTGCGCTTTCGTCAGTCGGCAGCGCGATCGCTTCGTCAAAACTGTTGGTGTGCAGCGACTGGGTGCCACCCAATACGGCGCTCATCGCTTCATAGGCGGTGCGCACCACGTTGTTGTACGGATCCTGTTCCTGCAAACTGACGCCAGACGTCTGGCAATGGGTGCGCAGCATCGAACTCTTTGGATTCTTTGGATTAAACTCAGCCATCACCTGCGCCCACATCACCCGTGCCGCACGCAGTTTTGCCACTTCCATGAAGAAATTCATGCCAATGGCAAAGAAGAATGACAGCCGCCCCGCGAACACATCCACATCCATGCCCCGCGCAATCGCGGTTTTGACGTATTCCTTGCCGTCGGCAATGGTAAACGCCAGTTCTTGTACCAGATTGGCCCCGGCTTCCTGCATGTGATAGCCGGAAATCGAGATCGAATTGAATTTCGGCATTTCGTTCGAAGTATACTCGATGATATCTGCAACGATCCGCATCGATGGTTCAGGAGGGTAAATATATGTGTTACGGACCATGAATTCCTTCAGAATATCATTTTGAATTGTGCCCGACAGTTTGGCCCGGTCCACGCCCTGCTCTTCACCGGCAACAATGAAACTGGCCAACACCGGGATCACCGCGCCGTTCATCGTCATCGACACTGAAATCTGATCCAGCGGGATGCCGTCGAACAGGATTTTCATATCTTCGACGCTGTCGATGGCAACGCCCGCCTTTCCAACGTCCCCAACCACGCGCGGGTGATCACTGTCATAGCCTCGGTGCGTCGCCAGATCGAAAGCCACCGACACACCCTGTTGTCCGCCAGCCAGATTGCGGCGGTAAAATGCATTTGACTCCTCTGCCGTTGAAAACCCCGCATACTGCCGGATAGTCCAGGGCCGGCCCGCATACATTGTTGCTTTAACACCACGTTTATAAGGTGCTATACCGGGAAGCCCGTCAATGTTTTCAATGCTTTCCACGTCCGCTACAGTATACAATGGCTTAACCGCAATCCCCTCGGGCGTTGCCCAGGTCAGATCGTCCAACGGCTTGCCGCGCAGTTCTTTTTCAGCGAGGTTTTCCCAGCCTTTGATGTCAGTTTTCGTCATCCAACGCAGTCCTTTGTCGTTGTTGTCTTGTTGCCGAAATGGCGGAAGCACATGTCAGGACTCCTCCACATCAGGTATTTTGAGAAAGATCAGTTCTGCCGAGTCGGGCAGCTCCGGTTGGAAAGCGGTTAGCTTCTCCACCAATTCCGATGTTGCGTCCGGCGTGATCGCATAAAACGTCACGATATTGCTGCCCAGCGTGGCCCGCGGGATGGTCAGCTTCAACGCGGCGACGGGCACCCAATCCGGTGGAATCTGTCCGCGTAGCCAGGATTCGTAGATCATCGCAGCGCGCACGCCTTTTCTAGTAGCCAGCTTACCAGCCCACATCTTGTCACTGCCACGCAGCCGTGCTTCCAGCGCCTCGGCTGACGCCAGCCCCCAAAGATCCAGCACGTAATAAGGGTTGCGATAGGACACATGCCCAAGATCATTCACCGCAACGGAGTCTTGCCAATGGCGATCAACGAACAGGCCCATCTGCCGCTGTTGAGCGTGAATGGCGGCACCTCCCGAGGGAATATCCTGGAACGCAGTCACCGGATAATGCACCCCGCCGTACAAAACCGAAAATGTAAACAATACCGGCAACGTACGACGCAGCATCACATGTCCCGCCTGTAACTGCGCCAGCAACACAACGCCGACACCAACTGAATAGGTCCAGATATAAATCTCGTAGCGGTAAAACCTGACCGAGGACCCGAACAACACATGCGCCAGACAGGCCAGCACCAACGACCAGCCTATCACCGCGTAAACGCCCCTGATCTGGCGCCGCCCCAGCAACATCCCAAACACCGCTGCAACAAGTGCCACCATCAAAGTGCGCCCGGATGGTGTATTCAAAGACACTTTCCAACTGACGAAAAACTTTTCAAACCAGCTGGCATCCTGCAGGCCGGGGTAACCATCCCAACCACCAGTCACCACGGCCTTTGCGTTCACCGAATTGGGTAGCAAATCCAGGCCCAACTGCGTCATATGCCAGAAATGTGCCGCCAACGGCAGAACCGTCAGTCCCAGCAATGCCAAAGCAAACCGCCGCCTGCCACCGAAATACAGCACCGCACAGGCCAGGATTGCAATCGACGCGCCTTCAAACCGCAGCAGCGGGTTGAGTATCACGCCGACAATCAACATCCATCCAATCCGCCCGGTTCTGGCAAAATCCAGTAGGCCGTTCAGCAGCAACAAAACCACCATGATATGCAGCATATGCTCCATGCCGATCAGCGCCATGGCTTGGAAATGAAGGAAACTTGGCCCAAGCAGAGCCAGTGCATACAGCATCACGCGCATAACGTTACCTGCGTCTTCCGAAGCGATCGTCATCGCGCGCGCCCAAAGCACGCCTGCCCCGATCAACGACGCAAATCCCAGTACCAGTGGCCACCACTGATGCCAGCCAAACGCGGCAAACGGCGCCAGCATGTAGGAATAGAGGATTGATGACGATGCAGAGGCAAATTCGCCGGCATTCACACCGTATCCGCCCTGCGCCACCTGTTCGCTCATAGCCAGATGGATGTAGACATCATCCAGTGCGTATTCAAAAACACCGCCGGTTTTTACTAAAGTCAACACAAACAGCACCGCATAGGGCACTAATGCGCCCGCCAATGCCAACCACAGCAGCGGTCTCGCCTCTGAACTCTGGTCAATTTGCGAGGCTGATAGGTTTTGGACCGTCATTAGGGCAGGCCTTTGGCATTAAAAAACCGGTTCGAAAACGCAATGTTGCCCTCGCAATTCCCCACGAAGGTATTAAGTTCATCGCGGAAAGGATTGTTTATGTCGCTGTTACGCCGTCTGTTTCTGTTCAGCATTGCCGCTGCTTTGGTGTCCGCACCGGTGCCTGCGCAGGACCTGTCCGAATATCTTTGGAAAAACCGACCAATCGTAGTGTTTTCCGATACGCCGGATGACCCGAGGTTTATCCGCCAGATGGCACTGTTGGCCGACGATGAAGCGCAGCTCATCGACCGGGATGTGGTCATTCTGTTCGATACCGACCCGGCAGCTGTGTCTGACTTGCGCGAAACTCTGCGCCCACGCGGGTTCATGCTGGTGTTGATCGGCAAAGACGGCAAAGTGAAACTGCGCAAACCCCGGCCCTGGACGGTGCGCGAGCTGTCTCGTGCAATCGACAAGATGCCGTTGCGGCGCGACGAAATTGCGCGGGCGAAAGAGAGCTGAGTTCGGCTATTGAATTGGTGGCGACAAGCGCATGGAATACAATGCGAAAAAGGTCTGACACTCCAACCCAACGCAAATACGCCAGCGCCGTTCAGCACCGAGAATATTTTAGATTCAATTGTCAGTGCCTGCAGCAACACTTTACGCAAACTCCATGATCACTTCGTCCACTGCCAGGCTTGCGCCAATTTCAGCCTTTATCGCAGAAACGACGCCCTTCTTCTCTGCTCTCAGCACGTTTTCCATCTTCATCGCTTCCACCGTACACAGCGCCTGTCCTTCTTGAACCTCGTCGCCCACCGCCACTTCAACCGCTACAATCAAGCCTGGCATCGGACAGAGCAGCATTTTGGAAGTGTCAGGTGGCAGTTTGTCCGGCATCAAGGACGCCAGTTCCGCATTACGCGGGCTGCGCACCCGGACTTTCAGATCGGCCCCGCGCGAGCGGATGCGATAACCCGCTGAAATAGCTTCGACTTTCAACACCAGTGGGCTGCCGTCCACATCCATGTTTGCCAGTTGATCGCTCGGCGTCCAGTCTGACGACACCCGGTGCACGGTGCCATCCTCGAATGTCACGGTCGAACCCTTGTGATCCGCATCAACTGAAACCGGGAAATAAATATCCTGCAGCCAAACAACCCAGTCGCGACCCACTTGGCGCTCGTGATTGTCCATCCGCCCCGAAACCCGCGCCCGGCGAATTTCGGCAACGCGATACATCGCAGCGGCCGAGGCAGCGATGCGTTTCAGCGCCGCTTCCTCCAGCGCAACCCCTTCAAATCCTTCGGGATACTGTTCTTCGATGAAAGCGGTGGTCATGTCGCCTTTGATGAAAATCGGATGATCCATTACTGCCGCCAGGAATGGCAGATTGTGCCCGATGCCCTCAACCTCAAACTCGTCCAGCGCCTCGCGCATGGTTTCAATCGCCTCACCCCGCGTCGGTCCCCAGGTGCACAGTTTGGCGATCATCGGATCGTAGTACATCGAAATCTCGCCGCCCTCAAACACACCGGTGTCATTGCGCACTGCAAATGTGTCTTCCGCGACTTCCGCCGGCGGACGATAGCGCGACAGGCGACCAATCGACGGTAGAAAGCCCCGGTACGGGTCCTCGGCATACAAGCGATTTTCAATCGCCCAGCCGTTAATGCCGATATCCTTTTGTTTCAGCGCAAGTTTTTCGCCATTCGCCACCAGGATCATCTGTTCTACCAAATCAACGCCGGTGATCAGCTCGGTCACCGGATGCTCCACCTGCAAACGGGTGTTCATTTCGAGGAAGTAGAAGTTCCTGTCACCGTCAACGATGAATTCCACAGTCCCGGCGCTGCAATAATCTACTGCCTGTGCCAGTAACACCGATTGTTCGCCCATTGCTTTGCGGGTGGCCTTGTCCAGAAACGGGCTCGGCGCTTCTTCCACAACCTTTTGATTGCGCCGCTGGATCGAACACTCGCGTTCGTTCAGATAAATACAGTTGCCGTGTTTGTCGCCCAGCACCTGAATTTCGATGTGTCGCGGCTGGGTGATAAATTTCTCGATAAAAATCCGGTCGTCGCCAAAAGAGTTCGCAGCCTCGCTTTTCGACAGTTTAAACCCTTCCCGCGCCTCATCATCACTCCAGGCAACGCGCATGCCTTTGCCGCCGCCCCCAGCTGATGCCTTGATCATAACCGGATAGCCGATATCGTTGGAAATTTTCACCGCTTCATCCGCGTCGGCAATCAGTCCCATATACCCCGGCACAATGGATACCCCAGCTTCGGCCGCCAGTTTTTTCGAAGTGATTTTGTCGCCCATCGCCTCAATCGCACCCGCTGGTGGGCCAATAAACGCCACACCTTCAACTTCAAGAGCTTCGGCGAACAACTTGTTTTCAGAAAGAAATCCATAGCCCGGATGCACCGCCTCCGCACCTGACTGCCGGATTGCGTCCATGATTTTGTCGAGCACGATATAGGATTGATTGGCTGGTGGTGGCCCGATATGCACCGTTTCATCCGCCATCCGCACATGCAGAGCGTCTTTGTCAGCATCAGAATAAACCGCAACAGTCGCGATGCCCATCTTATGAGCGGATTTGATGACCCGACAGGCAATTTCGCCCCGGTTTGCGATCAGGATTTTCTTAAACATGCGCAAGCACCTTGATGAGGGATTTTCTAAATGAACAGCGGCCGCGGTCTCGCCACGAAAAAGGACCCCTTCCGCGAGTGCGGAGGGGCCAGAGTAGAGGGGAAATGAAAGGAATTAGCTGCCGGGGGGGACAGTTATTCCCATGTGTGTTGGTCTTTACTGGTGAGAGCACCAATGGCGCCACCAACAACAGCACCGGTAAGAAGATGGCCGCCAACGACGGCTGTAGCCACCGTCCCGACGACAGCGCCGGTTGCGGCGCGGTTAACGACTCGTTGGTTTGGCTCCAGACAACCCGACAGGGCCATCGCGGCGAAAACACCGAGGATAAGGTTTCTGCTGCGCATTTTATGCCTCTTGTTATAGGCGGACGATATTTGCCCGATTGGACATCCGCACGACAACCGTAACCCGCGCCCTGCCCGGCGCAAAGCAGGTTTCCTGGGTGTGGTGTCATTTCGGCTGTTTGCCGCCAAACCTGTGGATTCATAGGCAAAATCATACCGATTCCCCGCCAAACACGTCTGGAAACGCCGTCATCGCCTTGCCGACATCGATCCGTAACAATGCCTGATAATCCGCCGGGTCAAACGGGTCTTCAGCGGCGACAACTTCGCGTCCCAGCAACCAGTTCAACCGCCCCGCATCCAGATTGCCGCGCTCAAACGGCTCTGCACTGAATTGGTCCCAAAGGGCGGCCATAAACGCCAGATCAGCACGCCGGTCTGCCGGACGCCGGTCCGCATAGCGCTCACGCGCTTTCAACGGCGTTGCGCCGTCTTTGTTGGCCCGACGGATAGTGAATTGAAAGTCGGAATGGGGCATCCGCGAAGGGAAGCCACGGTGTTTCAGCATAACACAGCCCCCCGACAAGGGCTGGACAAAACTCCGGCAATATTGCGAAGGGCGCGGCTACCACGCCCCTCGCGGATAGTTTTAGTATTTAGATGATGTTGGTTCTGGTTGAATTTCGACCATCGGTTCCGGCTCTGGCTGTGCACAGGCCGCAATGATAACGGCCATGACAACGAGGGCTGTTTTAAGCTTAAAGGACATACTGCCATCCTCCTAGTTCGTGTTGTTGTTTTTTTACTTACGTAAAGCGAGGTTGAGGCCGCTTGGGTGCAACCTGAGGCGAGGCTAGCAGAGAACCGGCGGGAAACAACCCTGCCGTTGAATCCGCAAGGCCCGAAACCGGCGGTTTCTTGCGAATGTGGTGCGATAACGTCACGCAAAAGGCTGAATCCCTCTGATTTCCCGTGGTTATTGGCAGGCTCAAAGCTCATTGCCATGCGCAATCTCCCGCCGAAATGTCGTAAAACCCCATGAATTGGGCGGCTTCGGGGTTTGCTTCGCCATAGGCGATGGGGCGGTCGGACAGGCGAATGATGACGGCTTTTACCGGCGCACCCGCTGCGGCCTTTTCCGCCACCATCGTCAGGCCAATATCCGCACAGATCGCGTCCATGTCGAGGATGGCGTCCTCATAATCCACTGCACCCTCCTCAGCTGCGATCCGAGGTGCCAGAAACCCGAGGTAGAGGACAGCGCCTTGCTCGAGTTGAGTGACTACTTCGGAGGCGTAGAGTTTGAGAGGTTGGCCAGACGGGACAGTGTTGTCGGCCAGTGCGGGCGTGGCGAGGGCGAGCACACAAACTAAGTTCGTCACCGGAGCAGAGCATTGTTTTTCGAGACCCATCGGCATTAAATATTCTCCACTTCCCCGGGCTTGCTCCGGGGTCTCTCTCAATCCTGCACGAGATCCCGGAACAAGTCCGGGATGCGGCAGCACACCGCGTTAAAGCGGTATATTATCGTGCTTCTTCCAGGGGTTCTCCAGTTTCTTCCCCCGCAGCGAAGCAAACGCCCGACATACCCGTTTGCGCGTATTCCGCGGCATGATCACCTCGTCGATGAAGCCTTTCTCGGCGGCCACAAACGGATTGGCGAAGCGGTCTTCGTAATCTGCCACCCGGGCCGCGATCTTCTCTGCGTCCCCGAGTTCCGAGCGGTACAGTATTTCCACCGCGCCCTTGGCTCCCATCACCGCAATCTCTGCCGTCGGCCAGGCGTAGTTGAAATCGCCGCGCAGGTGTTTTGACGCCATCACGTCATAGGCCCCGCCATAAGCCTTGCGGGTGATCACCGTCACTTTCGGCACCGTTGCTTCACCATAGGCAAACAACAGCTTGGCCCCGTGTTTGATCACACCGCCATATTCCTGTGACGTTCCCGGCAGGAACCCCGGCACATCCACAATAGTGAGGATTGGAATTTCAAACGCATCGCAGAATCGCACAAACCGGGCTGCCTTGCGTGAACTGTCTATATCCAGACACCCCGCCAGCACCATCGGCTGGTTCGCAACCACGCCTACGGTCGAGCCTTCCAGCCGGACAAAACCGGTCAGGATATTCTTGGCAAAATCACTCTGAATCTCAAAAAAATCACCTTCATCGGCAACTTTGCGCACCAATTCCTTCATATCGTAAGGCTTGTTCGGATTTTCCGGCACCAGCGAATCAAGTGAAACTTCCACACGGTTCACGTCGTCAAAAAACGGCCGAACTGGTGGTTTTTCCCGGTTGTTCTGCGGCAGCAGGTCCACCAGTCGGCGCACCTCCATCAGCGCTTCCATATCGTTTTCAAACGCTCCGTCCGCCACCGAAGATTTAGAGGTGTGGGTCTTTGCACCACCCAGTTCCTCAGCTGTCACCACTTCGTTGGTCACGGTTTTTACCACATCCGGGCCGGTGACAAACATGTATGAGCTGTCGCGAACCATGAAGATAAAATCGGTCATCGCCGGCGAATACACCGCGCCGCCCGCACAGGGCCCCATGATCACGCTGATTTGCGGCACCACACCGGACGCCATGATGTTGTTCTGAAACACATCGGCATAGCCGGCCAGCGAAGCCACACCCTCCTGAATTCGCGCCCCGCCAGAGTCATTCAACCCAATGATCGGCGCGCCATTGCGCACCGCCATTTCCTGTATCTTGCAGATTTTCTGGGCATGGGTTTCAGACAGGCTGCCGCCAAAAACGGTGAAGTCCTGCGAAAACACATAAATCATGCGCCCATTCACTGTGCCCCATCCAGTGACAACCCCGTCGCCTGGAATTTTGGTGTCCTGCATGTTAAATTCGGTACAGCGATGCGACACAAACATGTCGAACTCTTCGAAACTATCGTCGTCAAGCAGAACTTCCAGCCGCTCCCGCGCCGTCAGCTTGCCTTTGGAATGCTGCGCATCAATGCGCCGCTGGCCGCCACCGAGCCGCGCTTCCGTCCTGCGATCCTCGAGCTGTTGAAGAATTCCCTGCACGCTACGCCCTCCCCTTCGGCAATCTTGAGTTGGGCCAAACTATTGGGAAATACCAAGGGAAGGAAGTGATATTTGGTATATTTGCAAACTCGGATCGCATATGCACGCGCTAACTGCAAACTTGCAAATCTTCGACCGACACGGCAATGGTCTTGCCAATCCCCGGCACCCAAGTAAAGTTCTTTCATGCGCACAAATCTCTCGATTGATGTGATCAACGCCCATGCCGAGGGCGAAGTTGGCAATGTGGTGGTTGGCGGCGCGACTCCACCCCCCGGCGACACGTTATGGGAGCAGATGGAGTGGCTGCAGGCAGATGGCAGTTTGCGCAACCTGTTGCTGAACGAGCCGCGCGGCGGTGTGTTCAATCATTTCAACCTGTTAGTGCCGCCCAAACACCCTGATGCCGCCTATGGCTTTCTGACTATGGAGCCCGAACACACCCCGCCGATGTCCGGCTCGAATGCCATGTGTGTTGCGACCGTTCTGCTTGATACCGGCCGGGTGCCGATGACCGAACCGGTGACCGAGTTCCAGCTTGAAGCTGCCGCCGGGCTGGTTCATGTCCGGGCCCGGTGTGAAGACGGCAAAGCCAAATCCGTGCGCATCACCAATGTCCCCTCTTTTGTTGACCGTTTGGACGCAAGCCTTGAGGTCGCTGGTTTTGGCACGCTGACCGTTGATGTCGCCTTTGGTGGCGACAGTTATGTGATTGTCGCGGCCCGCGATCTGGGTTTTGCGCTGGCCCCGGACGAAGCCCACGATCTGGCCACGGTAGGCACAAGCGTCACTGCGGCTGCCAACGACCAACTTGGGTTTCGCCATCCCGCCAACGACTGGTCAATCATCTCATTTTGCCAGATGATCCTGCCAACCCGCCGGGTCGACGGGGTGCTGACCGGCAAGAGCACGGTTGTCATCGACCCAGGCAAACTCGACCGATCCCCCTGTGGAACCGGCTGTTCGGCGCGAATGGCGACTTTGGTGGCGCGTGGCGAACTCGCGATTGGCGATGCCTACACCGGTCTCTCTATCATCGACTCGCGATTTGAGTGCCGGGTGGAACGGGCAACCGAAATCGGCGGCCGGTCCGCGATAGTGCCAAGCCTGGAAGGTCGCGCCTGGATCTGCGGCAAAACCGAAATCTTCCGCGATCCCGATGACCCCTGGCCAACCGGTTACCGCATCGCCGACACCTGGCCAAAAATGCCGGGTTAAGGGACTACGGACTGCGCCTCCTCTAGAAAAGTGAAAAACACATAGGGCCATCGACCTTTGCATCATCAGCGAAAATGTCGCTGACAACGGGTTTCGGCCCTAGGTAATCAGTGCTTATTATAACCATTTACACCCTCAGAAACTCCCCGTAGAGGTTGTATATGAGCAGCCTTCCTAAAGCCCGGTTTCTGGACCCAACAACGCCACCAACTCTTTTCACACTGGTGGTGGTCGCAGCCACAGCAGCGTTGTCGTTGAACATCTTCCTGCCGTCGCTGCCTGCAATCACCGCCCATTTTGACGCAGATTATGCGGTGATTCAGTTTCTGGTGTCCGGTTACCTTCTGACCACTGCAATTGTGCAGTTTTTTGTCGGGCCGATTTCGGATCGTTTTGGCCGCCGTCCGGTCATGTTGGTGGGGTTTTCAATCTTCACCTTCGCTTCGGTCATATGCGCCCTCGCGCCGTCAACGGAAATCCTGTTGTCCGCCCGTGTCATACAAGCCGGCGTGGTGTCCGGCTTTGTGGTGTCGCGCGCCACTGTGCGAGACATCGTGCCCGGCGACCGCGCCGCCAGTATGATCGGCTATGTCACCATGGGCATGGCGATCTCGCCGATGCTGGCACCAACGCTTGGCGGATTCCTGCAAGAGCTGTTTGACTGGCAGGCAACCTTTTGGACCATGGCCGGAGCCGGGTTCCTGACCCTGCTTCTGGTCTGGCGGGATCAGGGGGAAACCAACCAGCAGATGTCGACAAATCTGGGCCAGCAATTCCGCAGCTATCCCGAACTGCTGACGTCGCGCCGCTTTTGGGCCTATGCCGCTGCCGCAGCTTTGGCCTCGGCCTGTTTCTTTGCGATGCTGGGCGGCGCACCGTTTGTCGGCGACAAGGTTTACCACCTGTCGCCAGGCGAGCTTGGGGTTTATTTTATTTTCACGCCGCTGGGTTACATGGTTGGGAATTTCCTTTCGGGCCGTTATGCAACCAGGTTTGGCATCTACCGAATGATCACATCAGGCGCGCTGACGACCATATGCGGCATGTCGATTTCCCTTATTCTGATCCTTTTGGGAGCCACACATCCGATCGCATTCTTTGGCCCGACGGTCACCATCGGATTGGGCAACGGATTGATCATGCCCGGGGCCACTGCGGCGATGCTCAACATCAATCCGCGGCTTGCCGGAACTGCGGCCGGATTGGGAGGTGCGCTGATGACGCTTGGCGGTGCGGCAATATCGGCGTTTGTAGCCTCGATCCTGACCGAAGAACGCGGGGTTTACCCGCTTTTGATCTGCATCCTGGTCTGCTCGGTCGGGTCACTGATCTTTACAATCTACGCCATTCATATCGAACGTCAGGTGCGGGATCCTGCAGCGGCTTGAAATGCAACTTTGCAAAGCCTAAGATATAGTCAGCAAATTAGCAAAGCCGAAAGATCATGCGATGCGCGGACAAAAACTCTATGCAGGTGTGATCCTGCGCGAAACCAGACAGAAACTTAACCTGACGCAAAAGGACTTCGCTGCCAAACTCGGGGTCTCGCTGCCGTATCTCAACCAGATGGAAAACAACCATCGGCCGATTTCCACAACTGTGGTTTTGGCACTGGCACAAGAATTTGGTTTCGACGTCACCCAATTGTCGGTCGGCGAAAGCGAACGTATGGTAGCCGATATGCGCGAAGCGCTGGTTGATCCGGTGTTTGGCGAGGCCCAGCCGCCCACCGCCGATTTGCAATTAACCGCATCCAACGCCCCGGCCCTTGCCCGCGCCTTTCTGGATTTACACAAAGCCTATCGACAAAACCAGGAACGCCTCGCGTCTCTTGACGAAGCTTTGGGTCGCGAAGACAGTGCGGTTTCGCCATCACCCTGGGAAGAAGTGCGCGACTTTTTCCACTATTGCGACAACTATATCGACAGCATTGACCGGGTCGGGGAAAACTATGCGCAGGACGCGGGATTGCAAGGTCCCGAACCCGCACTGTCGGCAGCTGACTGGTTGGTTCAGCACCACGAAACCACAACCTGTTTTGCACCCGCTGACCTGCTGCGCAATTACGACCCGACCTCCAATACACTGACGCTCGACAGCAATGCCAGCACAGCAACCAAACTGTTCCAGATTGCCCATCAGACAGCGTTGATCGCCCATGACGACTTGCTAGAAGCGACCCTTGATTTCGCCAATTTCCATACTGGCGAGGCGCGTTCGATCTGTAAAATAGGACTGGCGAATTATTTTGCCGGGGCGGCGACCATGCCCTACACCCGGTTCTTACAGGCTGCACAGGACACCCGTCACGACTTGCAGCAACTGGCCCAGATGTTCGGGGCGTCGATTGAACAGGTGGGCCACCGCCTGTCGACTCTGCAGCGCCCCGGCATGAAGGGCATTCCGTTTTTCTTTGTCCGTGTTGATCAGGCCGGGACCATCACCAAACGCCATTCCGCGACGCGGTTGCAATTTGCCCGCTTTGGCGGAGCCTGCCCGCTGTGGAATGTCCACCGGGCTTTTGAAACCCCGGGACAGTTTTTGCGGCAATTGGCTGAGACTCCGGATGGTTTGAAGTATTTCTGTCTGGCCCGCGACGTATCCAAACCCGGCAACTCGTTTAACGCACCGACCCGCCGCTACGCCATCGGGCTAGGATGCGAAGTGCGCCACGCCGGAGCCTTGGTCTATGCCGACGATCTGGACATGGACAACGCCAAAGCATTTGAACCAATCGGCATCTCCTGCCGGATTTGCGAGCGCGAGCACTGCCACCAACGCTCGGTTCCTCCGCTGGAGCGCCGCTTGCAGATTGACCACAACCGGCGCGGGTTGCTGCCCTATCGGATCGGTGACGCATGATGCGGCTGTTTTCGCTGGCGTTTCTGATTTACGGCGGTGTGTTTGCAGCGCTTTTTCTGGCGCAGGACCAGCTGATATATCCGTTTGATCCATCGCGGGTGGCCCCAGCAGACGCAGGAGAGCCCCGGCTCCTGGAAAAGACACTGCGCACGCCGGAAGGTGAAACTTTGATCGTCTGGGCGGCACCAGCCAAGGGTTCAGAGCCGACGATCCTGTATTTCCATGGCAATGCCGGCAATCTTGCGATGCGGGCGCAGCGGTTTGACCGGCTGCTGGATCGCGGTTTGGGCGTTGTGGCGCTGGCCTATCGCGGGTCTTCCGGCAGTACAGGGTTGCCGTCCGAGGCCACAATCATTGCGGGCGCTGCGCTGACGCGCAAATCGCTTGGAGCGCTGCTTGGCGCGGAACCACGCGGCAAAATCCTGTACTACGGCGAAAGCCTCGGTTCCGGTGTTGCGGTGGCGCTGGCAGACCTAACGCCGCCCGATGCGCTGTTGCTGGAAGCGCCGTTCACATCCGTTGAAAACCTGATCGCCGATAAATTGCCAGTCTTTCCGGTGCGCCCGTTTGTGCGCGACAAATGGGATACATTCAGTAGGATAAAACAAATCAATGTGCCACTCTTCGTGATCCACGGCACCGCTGACAGTGTGGTGCCTTACACTCAGGGCTTACAGGTTTTCGAGGCCGCCGGCACAAAAGCCAAAACAATGAAAACCATGCCGGGCGAAGATCACTTCCGACTGTGGAGCAGCGCAGGCCAGCGCGCGATATACGGATTTATTGATGGTCTGTAGTGGTCATCTAACCTTTGGGGTCGTACCCGCCAGCACCATCTGAAACCAGGCGCGGTCAACATTCCCGCCACTCAGGATCACCCCAACTTTCTTGCCCATCTGCTTGTCTTTATCCGCCAAAGCAGCCGCCAATGGAGCTGCCCCGGCACTTTCTGCAATATTGTGGGTGTCGGAATAATAGATCCGCATGGCCGCTGCGATCTGATCGTCCGTGACCTGCACAACATCGGCAGCCCCGGCGCGAATGATATCCAGCGGTTGCTGCATGGGCAACCGACAGGCCATGCCGTCGGCAAATGTGTTGGCGCTGTTTGTACCGACGATCTCGCCCGCCGCAACACTTAGCGCATAGGCCGGAGCCTGATCGCTGACAACGCCGATGATCTCAGTTTTCAGTCCGAGCAACTCCCGTGCCGTTAACAATCCGCAAATGCCGGACCCCATGCCAATCGGGACGTAGACCACATCCAAATCTTCAACGCCAAGCAGAAATTCCCGGGCATAGGTGGCTACACCGCGCAACAGCATCTCATGAAATGGCGGAATCGGGTGCAGATCCTCTGCCGCACCGATCCGCATGGCCTCGACCCGCGCCTCCTCAAAATCCGCGCCGTGTACGCACAAGTCGGCACCCCAGCCCCGCATCGCAGCGTTTTTCTCTTCAGAGTTGCCATGCGGCACATAGACGGTCACCGGAATGCCATGCGCCCGTGCCGCGAACGGGATCGACTGACCGTGATTGCCGCGCGTTGCGGTGATGATGCCGGGGCAATCGCCCCTTTGCGCCAAATCATCCAGATAGGTGATGCCACCGCGCACCTTGAACGCCCCGATCGGCGTGTGGTTCTCGTGTTTGACCCACAGGTCCGTCCCGAGCCGCTCAGTCAGCAGAGGCCAGTTGAATTGCGGCGTCGGCGGCATCTGACGGTACACCAGTGCAGCGGATTTTTCGAGCGTTTGCAGCGGAAACAGGGGTTTCATCTACAGAGTCCTGTGTTTTGGCGCAGGTTAGGAGAGCGTGGTCCCAGCTGCAACACCGGAAAACTCGGACAATGCGTGATTGACAAGATGCGGGCGGACGTCATCGTCAACCCAATACCCGGTGTGACCCCGCGGCGGTACAGGTATGTTCAACGGCCAGTCTGTTTCACTTTTGCTGTCACCAGCGAGTGCAGCCACATTCGTGCCAACGAAATCGTCAAACCGAAAGATATTGATCCATTTGGCGACATCTTTTTTGATATTGCCGTCGATCGGAAAATCGCTTGAAAAATAGTAATTGTAGATGTGCCATGTTGGCAATCCCATGGTGACCAGCGTCGGTTTTATATACGCGTCGCCCACTTGTCCCGCCAATCGCCCGTCACGCAGAGTTTCCAGCGCAATCAAAGTGCCCTGCGAATGCGAGATCACCACAACTTCGTCCGGATTCTCGCAAGCCAGAAGCGCCTTGTAGACAATTTCGAGGCGTTGTTGAATCCGGGTGCGGTTCGGGTAGACGATCACTTTTTCCTTTTCAGTTTCTGGTGCGCTGCCGTCTGCTGATTTTTTGGGTACCATCAGGTATTTAACGCCATTTTCCTCTTCTTCGACGACGCCCGGCGCCCGTTTTCGCCACGAGACAAATCTCCCCAATAGACTTCTGCAAAAACCAGTGAATCCGGTTCTGCATTGCCGTTATTTCTGTTGGAACAGGTAACCCGGCGCAGATTACAGGGAAACAAATCCACTGCGCGGTTGTCCATATCGTGGTGATCTTCCCGCAGCATGCGTTCTTCGGATTGCACCACACAGGGCGCATCTCCGGTTACTCCACCCACCAATTGATCCAGCGTTGCGCCCGGCGTCTGTTCTCCGATTCCGTGGACCACCAGTGCCAATTTTTTGGTCATATCAAATTCCTCGGGCTGCAATGAAACTCATGAAAAACAACCAAACCGACCGATACAAAAATTCGGCGTGCAGTTTACGCGTGTAAGCTTAGCATGATTTTTGGCGGCAAAGAGTGAAAGGTGACCCTAAATACTAGCGCTGCGCCGCCTGCCATCGGGGGCTGATCCAGGGCTCCGCGTTGGACGCCGGCAGTGCCGGTTTTCCGAGGATGTGATCGCTGGCCTTTTCTCCCACCATAATCGACGGCGCATTGAGATTGCCGTTGGTAATGCGTGGAAAGATCGAACTGTCCGCGAGACGCAGGTTTTGCGCCCCTATCACCCGGTTTTCCGGGTCCACAACAGACATCGGATCATCGACGGCACCCATTTTGCACGTGCAACACGGATGATAGGCGCTTTCTGCATGTTCTCTGATAAAATCATCAAGTTGCGTGTCACTGGCGCAGGCTTCGCCGGGTTGTATTTCCTTGCCTGCGTAAGGCGCGAAGGCTTCCTGTCCAAAAATTTCGCGTGTCAGGCGGATGCAGCGGCGGAAGTTCTGCCAATCCTGATCTGCCGACATGTAATTGAATAAAATGCGGGGCGCTTGTTTGGGGTCCGCGGATTTTAGCGTAATCGCACCACGCGAGGGCGACCGCATTGGCCCGACATGGGCCTGAAACCCATGCCCTTCAGCTGCGACTTTGCCATCATACCGGATCGCCATAGGAAGAAAATGATATTGAATATCAGGATATTGCACGCCCTTGTTAGAGCGAATAAATGCGGCGGATTCAAACTGGTTCGACGCTCCCAAACCAGTTTTAGTAAACAACCATTGCGCCCCGATCATACCTTTGCTGAACAGATTCCAGTGTTTGTAGAGTGTGATTGGCTGCAAGCTGGCCATCTGGATATACAATTCCATATGATCCTGCAGGTTTTGCCCCACACCGGGGCGATCCGCGACAACCTCAATACCGTGTTCCCGCAGATGCTCCGCAGGGCCAATCCCAGACAGCATCAGGAGTTTGGGCGAGTTGATGGCAGAGGCTGAAAGGATCACCTCGCGCCGCGCCCGCAACACCTCGATCTTGCCGCCGCGCTCAACCTCAACACCGACCGCCTTGCCATCTTCGATGATCACCTTGCGGGCAAATGCACGAATGATTTCAACGTTTTGCCGCTTCAATGCAGGTCGCATGTAGGCATTGGCCGCGGACCAGCGACGCCCGTTCCACACGGTTTGTTCCATCGGGCCGAAACCCTCTTGTTTCTCGCCGTTGTAATCGCCCGTCACTTCATATCCGGCCTGTTCGCCGGATTTGACAAAGGCTTCGAACAACGGGTTCTTGCGCGGCCCGCGGGTGACGTGCAGGGGACCGTCCGTGCCTCGCCATTCCGGATCACCGCCGTGCCCGCCGTCGTGCCAATGCTCCATGCGTTTGAAATAGGGCAACACATCAGCATAAGACCAGCCTTCGGCCCCGCTTTCAGCCCAGTGGTCAAAGTCACAAGCATGACCGCGTACATAGACCATGCCGTTGATCGACGACGACCCGCCGATCACCTTGCCGCGCGGCGTCGCCAGCCTGCGACCCCCCAAATGCGGTTCGGGTTCAGACTGAAATCCCCAATCATACAACGGCATGTTCATCGGATACGACAGTGCCGCCGGCATCTGAATAAACGGGCCGATGTCAGAACCGCCGAACTCAACAACCAGCACTTTGTTAGAACCATCCTCGGACAGTCGGTACGCCATTGCACAGCCCGCAGAACCAGCGCCTATGATGATGTAATCCGTTTCCATTTCAGGTCCTTACAAATCTTCTGCACCGGCCAGATTGGCTGCAGTCACGCCTGAATTGCGCCGTACTTCCATTGTTAGTCGTTGCCATCACTCGCCCCTCGGAAACCGCTGGTTTTCTTCCAGAACATTCAGATCCATATGATTGCGCATGTAGCGCTCGGACGCTTTTTGCAGCGGCTGGTGATCCCAGGGGAAATAGTCGCCGTTGCGCAGCGCCTCATACACAACCCAGCGGCGGGCTTGCGATTCACGCACATCCGCATCAAACCCCGCCAGATCCCAGCGGGCCTCAGCTTGTGCTCTCAGGGCGTTGAGCGGATCAGCAAACGCAGGATCATCCGCGAGGTTGGTTTGTTCCTGCGGATCGGCGTCAAGATCAAAAAGTTGATCTGGATCCAGCGCGCAACGATTGTACTTCCACCGGCCACTGCGCAGGGATACCAGCGGAGCGTAAGATGCCTCCGCCGCGTATTCCATTGCCACTGGCGATGTCCGTTCACCGCCCTGCCCCAGATGCACCAGGCTTTCGCCCTGGGTCCACGGCATGATTTCGTCCATCGAAATGCCGGCCAGTTCCGCCAATGTCGGGGCCACGTCGATTGTTGACACCGGTGCGGTGATCATTCCGGGCTGCATCGACGGAGCACAGATCATCAACGGCACCCGCGCGGAGCCTTCTAAAAAGTTCATTTTGAACCAGAGGCCTTTTTCGCCCAGCATATCGCCGTGGTCCGAGACAAACAGGATTATGGTGTTTTCGACCTGGCGCGTGTCTTTCAACACCTGAATTATTTCGCCTATCTTTTCATCAAGATAGGAGATATTTGCGAAATAGGCGCGGCGCGAACGTCGGATGTCATTGTCGGTGATGTCAAATTTCGTGTGGTCATTTGCCAACATGATCCGCTGCGAATGTGCGTCGTAGTCCTCAAATTTGTAAGCCGGTTCGATTGGGTCGAGATGCGCGCATTCTTCGTACAGGTCCCAGAATTTTCGCCGGGCAACATAAGGGTCATGTGGGTGCGTGAAACTTACAGTCAGCGACCAGGGGCGGTCATCCAGTCCCCGCGACAGTTGATAGAGTTTTTGAGTGGCGTGGGATGCTACTTCGTCGTCGTATTCCAGTTGATTGCTGATTTCCGCGACGCCAGCACCAGTCACCGATCCCAAATTGTGATACCACCAGTCGATGCGCTCACCCGGTTTGCGGTAATCCGGCGTCCAGCCAAAATCCGGAGGGTAAACGTCGGTGGTCAGCCGATCTTCAAACCCGTGCAGCTGATCCGGGCCGACGAAGTGCATCTTGCCCGACAGGCAGGTGTTATAACCGGCGCGACGCAGGTGGTGGGCGTAGGTGGGGATTGAAGAGGCAAATTCGGCTGCATTGTCATAAACGCCAGTGCGCGAGGGCAACTGGCCGGACATGAAAGACGCGCGTCCGGGCGCACAAAGCGGCGAAGCGGTATATGCGTTCTGAAACCGCGTTGAGCGCGCTGCCAGCGCGGCCAAATTGGGGGTATGCAGCCAGTCGGCAGGTCCGTCAGGAAACAATGTTCCGTTCAACTGGTCGACCATGAAGATCAGGATGCTGGGTTTTGTCATGTCGCCCGCCCACTGGACAGTTGCAATTGCAGATATTCCATGACCGCAGCCTGCGTTTCCAGCCGCCCCGGAATCCGGTCGTGCAACGCATGGCGAATGTAAAACCCGTCAATCATCGAGGCCGCACCGTCGGCAATTTTTTCTGCCTGACCCCGGCTGGTCAGGGCAAGCAAATTGAAAACCAGATTCGAATGCAAACGGCGGGCATAGATTCGCAGCAACCTTTGCGCATCACTGGAGGTTTGCGCTTGCACGTAAAAACTCAGCCATGCGGCCACCACTTCCGGGGTAAAGTTCCATGGATGAAAACTTGCGGCGACCACCGCCTCCAGCCGTTCTATCGGGGTCTTGGCCAGTGCTAGCTCGCGGCGAACATGATCGCCGAAAGTGGTCAGGATATGGCGCATAGCCGCCAGAAATATTTGTTCTTTTCCGCCAAAATAGTGATGCGCCAACCCCGACGACATTCCTGCCCGTTTCGCGATCTGACTGACTGTCACATCCAGAGACCCCGCGTTGCCGATTTCCCGAATTGTCGCGTCTATCAGCGCCTTTCGGCGAATGGGTTCCATACCAACTTTGGGCATTGCACACTTTCAAATCAGTTTGAGCGCGATCATGATTATTTTTAATTGACGCGTCAATCAATAAAATGCAACAACTGATACATTGACGTTGTGTTCCCAGGTTTGCCGTCACTCAATGAACCCAGAGACGCGCCAACACCGGACAAACAGACCGGCGTTTCACATTCGGTCCAAATCGGATTAGATTTTGAACGCCCAAAGGGAGAGAAAAATGAAAATGTTGAAATTAACGACCGCATCTGTGGCTTTGATGGCCGCTCTTGCAACATCGGCCAGCGCTGACTGTGGCAAAGTGACGTTTTCCGACGTCGGCTGGACTGACATCACAGCCACCACAGCGACCACCACCATCGTGCTTGAGGCGCTGGGTTATGAAACTGACATCAAGGTTCTGTCGGTTCCAGTGACCTATATTTCGATGGAACAGGGTGACGTCGATGTTTTCCTTGGCAATTGGATGCCGACAATGGAGGGCGATATTGCAAAATACCGTGAGGCCGGCACTGTTGATACCGTACGCGCCAACCTCAACGGCACAGCTTATACACTGGCGACAAATTCTGCCGGAGCCAAACTCGGCATCAAGACCTTTGCTGATATTGCGCCGAATGCAGATGCATTGGATGGCAAGATCTTTGGTATCGAAGCCGGCAACGACGGCAACCGCATCGTGATGGATCTGATCAACAAAGACACCTTTGGGCTGAGCGCTGTCGAGATGATCGAAAGCTCCGAACAGGGCATGCTGGCGCAGGTTGACCGCGCCAGTCGCAAAGACGAGCCGGTGATTTTCCTCGGCTGGGCGCCGCACCCGATGAACTCGAATTTTGAGGTCACCTATTTGACCGGTGGCGAAGAGTGGTTTGGCGCTGAAGGGGACGTCTACACCAACACCCGCGCAGGCTACGTTGCTGAATGCCCCAATGTCGGTGCTTTTTTGAACAACCTCAGCTTTACGCTGGCGATGGAAAACGAAATCATGGGCGCGATCCTGGATGGGGGTGAAGACGCAAATGACGCTGCATCTGCATGGCTTAAAGCCAACAGCGACACGCTTGGTCCCTGGCTTGACGGGGTGACCACCAAAGACGGAGGTGACGCCATGGCGGCTGTTTCTTCTGCCCTCGGTATCTGATCAAATCCAATTGGCCCTGGCAATCGCCGGGGCCTTTTACTTTCTGAACTATGAATTACAGCCGCGCCCACGCGGCAGGGGGTGGACATGGAGTGGCTGACAGGCAGCAAAATTCCGGTAGGGAAAACTGCAAAGAACGGCTTTGAATGGCTGCGGGAAAATGCCGAGTGGTTTTTTGAAAATTTTGAAAACGTACTCACTTGGCTGATCGAGGCAGTGTTGTTCGGGCTGAATTATCCAAATCCCCTGATCATCGTCGCCCTCTTTGTGGCCCTGACCTGGGCCATCCAAAGAAACTGGAAACCCTGCCTGCTGACCTTCGCCGGATTCCTGTTCATCCTCAATCAGGGCTATTGGGAAGAAACAATGGAAAGTCTGACACTGGTAGCCTTTGCCTGTCTGACCTGCATGGCCATCGGCGTGCCGATTGGCATTGCCGCAGCGCACCGTCCGCGGCTCTATAGCGCGATCAGTCCGGTGTTGGACTTGATGCAAACCCTGCCGACCTTTGTTTACCTCATTCCGATGATTGTGTTCTTTGGCATCGGCATGGTGCCGGGACTGGTGGCTACGGTTATTTTTGTGGTGCCCGCCCCGATCCGCCTGACATATCTTGGCGTACACGCAACGCCCAAGTCATTGTTAGAAGCAGCGGAAGCGTTCGGCTCCACCCCTACCCAAACTCTGTGGAAGGTTGAATTGCCCTATGCGCTGCCACAGATCATGGCAGGGCTGAACCAGACCATCATGCTGTCCCTGTCAATGGTTGTGATTGCTGCACTTGTCGGGGCTGACGGTTTGGGTGTGCCGGTGGTCCGTGCGCTCAGCCAAGTTAATGCCGCGCTTGGATTTGAGAGCGGGCTTGTCATCGTTGTCGTCGCAATCATGCTTGATCGCATGTTAAGAGTGGAGCACTGAGCCATGCCAACCGCGGTAGAATTTGACAATGTCTCGATTGTTTTTGGCAACAAGCCTGAAATCGCACTGCCACTGATGGATCAGGGCATGGAACGCGCGGAAATCCAGGTCGCCACCGGCCAGATACTGGGCGTGCACAACTGTTCGCTGTCGGTTGGAACCGGCGAAATCCTGGTGCTGATGGGGCTGTCAGGCTCGGGCAAGTCGACCTTGTTGCGCGGCGTCAACGGGCTCAATCCGGTGGTGCGTGGCAATGTGTCAGTGAATGACGGAAACAGCATGGTCAGCATCACCAACGCGGGCCCAGCCGCGCTGCGCGACATGCGCCAGCACCACATTGCGATGGTGTTTCAGCAATTTGGTTTATTGCCGTGGCGAACCGTCCGGGACAACACCGGCCTTGGGTTGGAGCTTGGCGGGATGCCACGTGCCGAGCGCAATGAAATAATTGACAAACAACTGAATCTGGTTGGCCTGACTGACTGGGCCGAGCGCAAAATGAGCGAGCTTTCCGGCGGGATGCAACAACGCGTCGGACTGGCCCGCGCTTTTGCCACCGAAGCTCCGATTCTGCTGATGGATGAGCCATTTTCGGCGCTCGATCCGCTGATCCGCACCCGGTTGCAGGATGAGCTGCTTGAACTGCAGCAACAGCTCAAACGCACGATCGTATTTGTCAGCCACGACCTTGACGAAGCATTCAAGCTGGGCAACCGGATTGCAATCATGGAAGGCGGGCGCATCGTGCAGTGCGGCACTCCGCAAGAGATCGTGGCCCAGCCGGCGAATGAATATGTGGCCGATTTTGTAGCGCATATGAACCCAATGGGGGTTCTGCGCGCTGTGGATGTGATGAAACCGGCAAATGGCAAAACTCCTGCCCGTTCAGTCGAAGTGCGCACCACCGTACGCGACATCATGGAGTTGATGAAAACCGACACAAATCCGGTTGGCGTCATCGACAACGGTGCTTTGGTCGGTGTGATTGAATCTACTACACTGCTGAGCGCCTTGCTGGATCCCCGCGCCACCAAGAGCGTTAAGAGTTAGATTTATATCGGTTTAATTGCACGGCACACGTCCGATCCTAAGATGGTACCGCACAAGTCACGCACCTATCCGGCACCTGTCAGTACGGGAAACGCCGCGGCCTTACGCACCAATCGCAATCCGGCTTCTTCCGGTCTCCGCAACCGGGTCTCGCAACACGTATCCGCGCCCCCACACAGTCTCGATGTAATTGTCGCCGCCAGTTGCCTCGGCCAGTTTCTTACGCAATTTGCAGATAAACACGTCGATAATCTTCAGCTCCGGCTCGTCCATCCCGCCGTACAGATGGTTCAGAAACATTTCTTTGGTCAGCGTTGTGCCCTTGCGCAGCGACAGCAGCTCCAGCATCTGGTATTCTTTGCCCGTCAGATGCACCGGATCGCCCAATGCCTCAACCGTTTTGGCGTCCAGGTTTACCGTAATCAGCCCTGTTTCAATCACGCTTTGCGCATGGCCTTTGGATCGGCGCACAATCGCGTGAATGCGGGCGATCAATTCTTCACGGTGGAACGGCTTGGTCAGGTAATCATCAGCCCCAAAGCCGAATCCTTTCACCTTTTCCGCCGCATCGTCGTTGCCCGACAGGATCAGGATCGGGGTTTGCACCTTGGCAACCCGCAGTTGACGCAGAACCTCGTGCCCCGACAGATCCGGCAGGTTCAAATCCAGCAGGATGAGATCGTAGTCATAAAGTTTTGCCAGATCGATACCTTCTTCACCAAGATCGGTGGCATAAACGTTGAGGTTGGCGTTCGCCAGCATGAATTCGATGCTTTTTGATGTTGTCGGATCGTCTTCGACCAGCAAAACCCGCATGATAATCTCCAAGTGACAGCGTTTCGATTGGTTAACTTTGAACCTGATTGGTTAATCAGTGGTTACGCTGAAGGGATTATTATCAATACAACTTAAAGTTGTCTATATTTTTGTAATGCGGTCACCCGCAGGGCTGCTGTGCCGTGGGTTTTGACCGCCAGGCACCAGCCCTGCAATTCATCGTCCGACAGATCATACATGTCGCAGGCTTCCTTTTGCGACAACAATCCGCCAACCACCGCCATCACCACCCGGGCTTTGCGCCGCACCACCCAGCGCGTGGTATTTTTTGGCGGTAAATCGGACCGGCTGAGCTTGCTTCCGTCAGGCAGCGTGATAAACAGCGGTCCCTGCTCTTTCTTGATATACATCTTCCACCTTTCGCTGCCCTTGCCGCGACCCTGCGGTGAAAGGGTAAAGCCAAAGTGAAGCTGGGCCTTGAGATTGCGTAAGGTTTTACTATATTGCGGCAGGTTAAAGGAGTGGTTACCGCCCATGGCGCTGGACGTAAAAACATCTGGGTTGAATTCACTGGGCTTTGCCAAAGCGCCGGCCGATACCCGTGTGATCGTGGCCATGTCCGGCGGCGTGGACAGCTCGGTTGTGGCAGCACAACTGGCGTCCGAAGGCTACGACGTGATCGGCATCACGCTACAACTCTATGACCATGGCGCCGCACTGGCCAAAAAGGGCGCCTGCTGTGCCGGGCGCGATATTCACGACGCGCGGCGGGTCGCCGAGGAAATGGGGTTTCCACACTACGTCCTTGATTACGAAAACAAATTCCGCGAAAGCGTGATTGATGAGTTTGCCGATGCCTATCTGGCGGGAGCCACACCAGTGCCCTGTATCCGCTGCAACGAACGGGTGAAGTTCCGTGACCTGCTGGAAACCGCCAAAGACCTGGACGCGGATTGCATGGCGACCGGGCATTATATCCAGCGGTTTCAAGGCATTGAGAAAACGGAGCTGCACAAAGCGGCGGATGGCGACCGGGATCAATCCTATTTCTTGTTCTCCACCACGCAAGAGCAATTGGATTACCTGCGCTTCCCGCTTGGCCACTTGCAATCCAAGGCGCAAACCCGTGAACTGGCAGCGAAATTCGGATTGGGTGTGGCGGATAAACCGGACAGCCAGGACATTTGTTTTGTGCCCAATGGCTCCTACGCGGCAGTGATTGAAAAACTACGCCCCGAAGCGGCCAATCCCGGCGACATCGTGCATCTGGACGGACGGGTATTGGGGCAACACCGAGGTGTGATCCACTACACCGTCGGCCAGCGCCGTGGACTGGGCATCGGCGGCGGTGACCCTTTGTATGTGGTGAAACTGGATGCGGAAAAACGCCATGTGATCGTCGGCCCGAAAGCGGCACTGGCGACGCGGGTTATTCCGGTGCGCGAGATCAACTGGCTTGGGGATGAGGCGTTTGAGAACCGGACAGAATGGCATGTCTCGGTGCGGGTGCGCTCGACCCGCCGCCCGAAAGAAGCGATTGTTCGGCCGTTAAGTGCAACGCAGGCCGAAGTGGAACTGCTGGCCCCGGAAGAAGGCGTGGCCCCCGGACAGGCCTGCGTGTTTTACGAAAGTGACGGGACACGAATCTGGGGTGGTGGCTGGATCTGGCGTGGGTGAGCTCGGTTTGAGTTGGGCGCTTCAGACAAGTGCGCTGCCACTCGCTGACTGTTAGATATGTCCATAGA
This sequence comes from Amylibacter sp., assembly GCA_965237555.1. GTDB lineage: Bacteria > Pseudomonadota > Alphaproteobacteria > Rhodobacterales > Rhodobacteraceae > Amylibacter. Next base: position 1,638,553 of record OZ250147.1, on the reverse strand, counting down.
AATATTTCTGCCCGATTGGAAGTATTAGTCTGTTTCGCCTCCGTCGCACTAATTCGCGTGAGAAAGCCGCAATATTATTGAAAATATCTCAACACAGAATTGTCGGTAAGTTGAATTTTAAATATTTTTTGTGTATCTGCTCGCTATGGATAGGAATGATTTTGATTTTGAATACTCTCAACTAAAGCCGCAACTAGATAAACTCCGAACAACTGTATTTGGTCTCTTGTCTACCGGTTTGAAAAATGCGGGTATAGATTTTTTCCAGATTGATACGCGCACAAAAAGCAGCGAAAGTTCGTGGGAAAAAACCCGACGCAAGGAATATGACAACCCGTTTGCCGATCTGACGGATTTAGTTGGCGCGCGAATTATTTTGTATTTGGAGTCTGATATTGCACGAACTGAACAAGAACTACGCGGATTATTCAAAATAGACGAAGTGAATTCGGTTAATAAGCTTGACTCAGAAAATGTTAATTACGTCGGTTATAGATCATTTCATTTAGTCGCATCACTAGGGAGTAGAAGGGAAAGTTTGCCTGAGTATCAAAACTTGACCGAATTAAAATTCGAAATTCAAATAAGAACTGCTCTGCAACACGCGTGGGCGGAAATCGAGCACAAACAAAACTACAAATCCACAACTTCGCTTCCTCCTCGGCTTCAGAGAAGACTAATGCTGGCTTCTGGAGTAATCGAAACAGTGGATCGTGAGTTCTCCGATATCGTAGAATTAGCAAGGAATTATGAGAAAATGATCGAAAATGGCGACCAACAAACCAGAAGTGATCCAGTAACGACTGCTGCCATTGTTGGCATTTTTAACAGAGCAGTAAAAAAACACCGTATAAAGAGATATGCAAACTTGAACATCCGGTATGTTAACGAAATTGGGCTTGGCGAAGGTTTTGAAGCATTCAATATTGATACCGTTGAAGACTTAGACGAACTGCTACTAGGCCTGGAGAAAACAGATGTTCAAAAACTGGCTAAATTTTTCAAACACCTTCAACCTGACCGTCTAATAAAATTTGCGCTAGCGCTGAAAGACCCCTACCTATACTTCGACTCGTTACCTAAAGTGAATTACTATGCTCCAGCGACCATGGTAAAATTTTATGAAGAACATTATCCAGAGGTCGAGTATTCTAAACTCTGCAAAAAGTATGGAGTAAGGATTGGGCTCGACTAATTCCTCAACCTCACACCTCGGAATACCGACTCCCCTCACCCAAACGCGTCCGGCTCACTCGCCTTGCGCTCCGCCATATACGCCTGCAACGCTTCATCCACAGCCGGATCGATCGCGGGGGGTGGGGTGTATTCGCCCAGCATCCTCTGCACCTTCTCATTGGCCAGCGTCATGGTGTCTTTGGAGCCGTCATCTTGCCAGGTCTCGAACGGCTTGTAATCCAGCAACCCGGACTTCCAGAACGCGTCCTTGAAGTTCGCCTGGGTGTGCTCGCAGCCCAGATAGTGGCTGCCCGGCCCGACTTCGGCAATCGCGCCCATGGCCTGGCCGTTTTCGGACATGTCAACACCTTCGGCAATCGAGTGCAGCACGCCGAGTTGATCCGCGTCCATGACGAATTTCTCGAAGCTCGTCACCAGGCCGCCCTCGAGCCAGCCAGCTGCATGCAGGCAGAAGTTTACGCCGCCCAGCAAAGCTGCGTTCAAGGTGTTCGCAGTTTCATACGCCGCCTGCGCATCGGGCAGTTTGGAGCCGCACAGCCCACCGCCGGAACGGAACGGCAGGTTCAGACGCCGCACCAACTGACCCATGCCATAGAGAATTTTTGAGGCTTCGGGTGTGCCAAAGGTCGGCGCTCCTGAGTTCATGTCAATCGAGGTCACAAACGCACCCATGATCACCGGCGCACCGGGATTGCAGAGCTGGTTATAGGCAACACCAGCCAACCCTTCGGCCAACGCTTGCGTCAACGTGCCCGCCACAGAAACCGGCGCCATGGCACCGCCAACGATAAACGGCGAGACGATACAAGCCTGGTTGTTCTTGGCGTAAACCTCCATCGGCCCCATCATGATGTCGTCAAAGGTGAGCGGCGAGTTGATGTTGATCAGTGAGGTCATAACGGTTTTGTTGGCGATGCTTTCGCCAAACAGAATCTCCGACATATTCACCGAATCCTGCGCCCGTTCAGGTGCCGTAACAGAACCCATATAGGGTTTGTCGCTGAGCGTCATATGCGCATACAGCATATCCAGATGCCGTTTGTTCACTGCAATATCTGTGGGTTCGCAAACTGTGCCGCCGGAATGGTGAATCCATTTTGACATATAGATCAGCTTCACCATCTTGCGGAAGTCGTCCATCGTCGCATAACGCCGCCCGCCCTGCATATCGCGCACAAAGGGCGGGCCATAGACCGGGGCCAGCACCAAGGAATTACCGCCGACGCGCACATTGCGGTCCGGGTTGCGGGCGTGTTGAACGTATTCTGAAGGGGCGGTTTTGATCAGTTCACGCGCCAGACCGCGCGGAATGCGCACCCGTTCGCCGTCCACATCCGCCCCGGCATCACGCCAGCGTTGAAGGGCTGCAGGATTGTCGAGGAAGTTGACACCGATTTCGGCCAGCACGGTTTCCGCGTTGGTTTCGATGATTTGCAGGGCTTCTTCGTTCAGCACTTCGAAGTTCGGAATATTGCGCTCGATGTATTTCGCTGCTTCGAGTTTGACGGCAGTGCGTTCGGCACGACGCGCCGCACCACCACCACCACGAGCACGGCGTTTGGGAGTTTCAATGAGAGCTTCGATATCAGCCATGTTTTCAGCCTTTTAGAATCCGGTCAAATCCGGAATGGTTCTTGTATCCCAACTAATTTAACGATTTAGCAAGGTGGGCCCTCTGGCAAATTCGCCCCCACATTCACCGCAAACGACATGGCTGTCGTTTTTGCCACGCCTGCCCCCTTGCGCGAATCCAATGGCTTGCCTAAACCCCGCCCATGAGCAGCACCTCCCCAGACACCGCCCACGACCGTCTCCTCATCGTCGACTTCGGCAGCCAGGTCACGCAGCTGATCGCGCGGCGTCTGCGCGAGTTGAATGTCTATTGCGAAATCCATCCGTATCAGAATGTTGACGACGCGTTTCTGAACGCATTTGGCCCAAAAGCCGTGGTTCTGTCGGGCGGTCCCTGCAGTGTTTTTGATAACGGGGCGCCGCGTCCGCCAAGGTCACTTTTCGATCGCGGCGTGCCAATCCTCGGTATTTGTTACGGTCAGCAGGTGATGATGCACCTGCTGGGCGGCAAGGTGGAACGGGGGCACGGAACCGCAGAATTTGGACGTGCTTATGTGACCCCGGAGGCGGCGAAATTGCCGCTGCTGGAAGGTTGGTTCGCCGGGGAGCGCGAGCAAGTCTGGATGTCGCACGGCGACCATGTGTCTGAAATCGCACCCGGTTTTGAGGTCTACGGCACCTCACCAAACGCGCCATTTGCGATTACCGCGGATATATCACGCAGCTTTTACGCGGTGCAGTTTCATCCCGAAGTGCATCACACTCCTAACGGCGCAAAGCTCTACGAGAATTTTGTCCGCATGGCCGGATTTACCGGTGACTGGACAATGGGCGCCTATCGCGAAGAAGCCATCCGTAAGATCCGCGATCAGGTAGGCGACGCCAAGGTGATCTGTGGATTGTCCGGCGGTGTGGATTCTTCCGTCGCAGCTGTGTTGATCCATGAGGCGATAGGTGACCAGCTGACCTGCGTGTTTGTTGATCACGGATTGCTGCGCCAGGGTGAGGCAGAAGAGGTCGTGACCATGTTCCGCGACCATTACAACATGCCGTTGATTCACGCGGATGAGCAGGAGTTGTTTCTGGGAGAACTGGACGGTCAGTCGGATCCAGAAACCAAGCGCAAGATCATTGGGAAACTGTTCATCGACGTGTTCCAGAGACACGCCAGTGAAGTTGGCGGTGCTAAGTTCCTCGCCCAAGGCACACTGTACCCCGATGTGATCGAAAGCGTCAGCTTTTCCGGCGGGCCCTCAGTGACGATTAAATCCCACCACAATGTCGGTGGATTGCCCGAAAAAATGGGTCTGAAACTGGTGGAACCGCTGCGCGAACTGTTCAAGGACGAAGTGCGCGAGCTTGGCCGCGAACTCGGCCTGCCCGCCAGCTTCATTGGCCGCCACCCCTTCCCCGGTCCCGGCCTCGCCATCCGTTGCCCCGGAGAAATCACCCGACCCAAACTCGACATCCTGCGCAAGGCCGATGCGGTTTTTATCGACCAGATCCGCAAACATGGGCTGTATGATGAAATTTGGCAGGCTTTTGTTGCCATCCTGCCCGTAAAAACTGTCGGCGTGATGGGCGATGGGCGGACCTATGACTATGCCTGTGCTTTGCGGGCTGTGAATTCGGTGGATGGAATGACCGCTGATTATTACCCGTTCAGCCATGAGTTTCTCGGCGAAACCGCGACCCGGATTATCAACGAAGTCGAGGGGATTAACCGGGTGACCTATGACATCACGTCAAAACCGCCCGGTACGATTGAGTGGGAATAGTTTGGTATACATAAACGTTTGAAGTAAGAAAAAGCACTTTCCCTTTCAAAGAAAAAGAAGCCTATCCGCCTTTGCTTTACGGCTTTAAATCCGATGAGTAACTTGGTTATGGGCCAAGATGCTAAATAAATCATTCGGAGTACCAACATGCCAGAAATGTACAACATACCACAAAAAAACAGACGTGACGGGTCTAGTATTGGAAAGGTGCTGTTTTTTGGTAGAGACAATTGTGACGGCTCAAAAGTTGCAATTGAGCTGCTTCGAGATCTGGGTTTTGAAATTACGCTTATAAAATCTAAGTCGCGTGGTGAAAAGTTACCGGATGATGTCGGATTTTGGCAAGGTGAGTACATTCTTTGTTATCGCAGCTTTTTTGTCCTCCCTGAACATCTCCTTAACCAGGCGACTATTGCGGCTATTAACTTTCATCCCGCGCCTCCTGAATATCCGGGAAGCGGCTGCCTGAACTTCGCATTATACGACGAAAGCGAGCATTACGGTGTTACCGCGCACATTATGAATGAGAAAGTTGATAACGGACAAATTCTTGAGGCTCGAAGATTTCCGATTGTCGCTTCGGATTCCGTCGACACTCTGCTTGAAAGAACTCATAGGAAATTGCTGGACCAGTTTTGTGATTTTGTAATCAATCTTGCTGCTGATGGCGGGGCATTCGTTGAAAAGTGTAAAGAAAAATCAAGCGGCGAGTCCTGGCATGGTGTTGCCAGAACGATGCGGGAATTTGAGAAATTGCAGACAGTTGACAAAGATGCATCAAAGGCCGAATTGGACCGAGTTGTCAGGGCAACTTATACGAAATTGTATCCCCAAAGATTGTACTGCACGGTTATAAGTTCTTCCTAGGCGAAGCTAAATAACCGGGACTGTCTATGTCAAAAATGAAAAAATCTACGTTGCTTTCTGGATCAACTAAATTTCATGCTGATGTGCATTGTGGATACGTATGCCCTTTATCATTCAAACCAGAAAGTTTTTCTTTTTTGCGAAGATTCTTCGCAGGCAAAACGAAGAACTCCGACAGCTCCTCCAAGGCAACGGTTACGGTGTGGAAGATGAGTTGAAGATGGAGATTTTGAAGCTTCTTCATCACTTAAACGTTTGGTGTGAAATTTGGGATTACGAGTGTGCCAAAAGAACTCCAAAGCTGGACGAAGAATTCGCCTTTAATAATTCTTCGGTGTTCCCTAGTGCCTCGGTTAAATCCTTGATGCAGTACCGGAATAACCTGATGACAACCGCGGCGCGCGAATGATGATTACGGCGTGCAGAGTCAAGTACCGAAACCCCGGTTCCTTTGCAATCGTCTATCAGAAATGAATCGCCCCACCATAGGCGTCCAGAACACTCTCGTGCATCATTTCTGACAAAGTCGGATGCGGGAAGACGGTGTGCATCAGGTCTTCTTCCGTGGTTTCGAGTTGGCGGCCGATGACATAACCCTGGATCAGTTCGGTTACTTCTGCGCCAACCATATGGGCGCCAAGCAATTCACCGGTTTTGGCGTCGAATATGGTTTTTATTAGCCCGTCGGATTCGCCCAATGCAATCGCCTTGCCATTGCCGATGAATGGAAAGCGCCCGACCTTGATGTTCAGCTCCTTTTCTTTGGCCTGAGCCTCGGTCATGCCAACAGAAGCGATCTGCGGCTGGCAGTAAGTGCAGCCGGCAATGCTTTCGGGCTTAACAGGGAGTGCATGTTTTCCGGCAACCAGATCCGCAACCATGACGCCTTCATGGCTGGCTTTGTGCGCCAACCAGGGCGGAGCCGCGATGTCACCGATTGCATAAACTCCTGCAACGCCTGTGCGGCAGAATTCATCGGTAACAACGTGACTGCGGTCAACTTTGATACCAAGCTCTTCCATCCCCAGATCTTCGGTATTGCCGACAATACCAACAGCTGAAATTACCGTGTCAAATTCCAGTTTTTCGACCTTGCTGCCGACCGCAATATGCGCGGTCACCTTGCCTTTGGCGCGGTCGAGTTTTTTAACCATCGCGCCTTCCATAATTTTCATGCCCTGTTTGACGAATTCTTTCTTGGCCAGCCCGGCTATTTCAGCGTCTTCAACGGGCAGGATCCGCTCCATCACCTCAACCACCGTGGTCTCGGCTCCGAGTGTGTTGTAAAAACTGGCGAATTCGATGCCGATGGCGCCTGATCCAATCACCAAAAGCTTTTTGGGCATCCGAGGCGGCAGCAAGGCGTGTTTATAAGTCCAGACCAAATCGCCGTCCGCCTCCAGTCCAGGCAATTCCCGAGCCCGGGCCCCAGTGGCGACAACAATAGTCTTGGCAGCGATTTCTTCTGTTGTTTTTTCCGACTTTACAGAGACTTTGCCGCCTTTCTTCAAGGCGGCATCACCCATAAACACCGTAACTTTGTTCTTTTTCAGCAAATGCCCTATGCCACCGCTCAATTGCCCGGCAACGCCACGTGACCTTTTGACAACCGCATCGAGGTCGTAGCCTATGCCATCTGCTTTCAGTCCAAATTCACTCGCGCGTTCCATCAGATGAAATATTTCCGAGGATCGCAAAAGCGCTTTGGTCGGGATGCAGCCCCAATTCAGACAGATACCACCCAGATGTTCGCGTTCAACCACAGCCACTTTTAAGCCGTTTTGTGCTGCGCGGATGGCGCAGACATAGCCGCCAGGGCCAGCACCTATTACAATTATATCAAAGGATTTATCTGCCATGTTTCGACCCTCACGAAAAAATTGGTTTGGCTTTAAACCATTTCCTGAAGGCGAAATATGCGGGAATTTTTATAGGGATACAAGGCCGACACAGCATTTGGCTGGCAGCTGGTCGTGTCCTGGGACTTTGGTGCCTTATTAGGCAGCAGTCATCAGGTCGTCCATGGTTTTCTTGTATCCGCCGGTTTTCACAAAAGCTGATTCCGCGTCCGTGAAATCACGCCCTAATGCGTCGTTTCGGTAAGGAAAGCGGCCAAACATGCGGATTATTTCGCGGTGCACTTTGGCGTGGATCAAATTTCCGCCACCAAATTCCGGCATCCGCGTTTTCATAAGACGGACACAGCGTTCCTGATCTGTCAGGCATTCCGAGTGCACCAGCGCCATATAGTAGAATTGGCGTTGCGGCTCCGGGGTCCGTTTGTCAAACCCCAGCTCCAATGCGCAACTGGTGGCGCAGCGGGCCCGCTTGTCTGTGGCAAAAGCGCGTTTATCGTTGCGAAACATGTTGCGTGGGAACTGATCCAGAAGGACTATCAGAGCCAGTGATTTGGTTGGGCAGGTCTTCCAACTGTCGTACTCACCGCGAGATGCTGCCAGCCAATCTTCCATAAACCGGTCGCGGATAGTCTGGTCGAGGGTTTCCGATCCTTGATACCAGCCCGACGGGCCAACCTCATCCAACCAGAAGTCAAGTATTCTCTGAGCTTTTTCCATAGCTCGCCTCCAAGGTACGGCCTCATCACCCACGTTTTGATCAAATCAAAACTCGAAAGTTATCCACAGGTCAACACAAAATTAACCCTTCGCCTCAATCTCTTCCGGATTGTTGCTTTCCTCCTCTATTGCCAGTTCGATAGCAATTTCCTGCGCCACTTCAACCGCAACGGGTGATGACGATGGCGTCACTGGCGTATAGGCTGTTGTGTCAGCAACATTTGGCGCCGCACGTTGCGACATCCTGTACACCGCCCACAGTGCCATCAGCGCCATCACCACACCGACAAACCCAAAGAAACTGTTCGGTCCATATCTGGTCATGGTCCAGCCAACGATCAAGGGGCCGGTGATGGCTCCGATGCCGTTCACAAAGATCAATCCACCAGAAGCCGCCGCCATATCATCGTGGTCCAGATAGTCATTTGTATATGCAAGATACAGTGAATAAAGTGGGTTGGATGTGCCGCCAATTATGAAGCCTGCGGCCAAAAGAACAGCGAAATTATCGTAAAATGGCAGGGCCACGAGGGCCGTGACAGCACCGATCGAAGACACTCCCAGAATCAGCAAACGCCGGTCCACTCTGTCGGAAGCCCACCCGATAGGGTACTGCAACAACATCCCGCCGACGTAAATCGACGCGGCAAACATAGCAATTTCTGTTACATCCAGGCCTTTTTCGGTGCCATAAACCGCCGCCATGCCAAACAGCGCGCCGAACACTCCGCCCAGCAGGAAAATCCCAACCACACCCAAAGGAGAAGCGGTATAGAGTTCGAAGAGCGACATCGGTTTTGTGGTCTGAAAAACAGGTGCCGGGCTGACCGACAACAGAATCGGTGCAAATGACACCGATACTGCCACTGAGACAATGATGAACAGCATGAACCCGGCGGGATCAAAAACGGTCAACAGATATTGCGCCGCCACGATTCCCATCATTTGCACAATCAGATAGACCGACAGTGCCTGACCGCGGGTTTCGTTTGTCGCCGCGTCGTTCAACCAGCTTTCGGCAACGACATAAACGCCAGAAAAGCAAAAGCCAACAAGGATACGCAGCAAGAACCAGCTGATTTCGTCGGGAATCGCGGCGTATAGGATGAGGATGGCCGAAACCAGCGACGCAAGCGCAGCAAAAACCCGCACGTGACCCACGCGCGCGATCAGACGTGGTGCCATGCGCGACCCACCCAAAAACCCAATGAAATAGCCGGACATGACCCAGGCCATTGTGCCGGCAGAAAACCCTTCAATCGAGCCGCGGACACCCAGCAGGGTGCCTTGTACACCGTTGCCAAGCATCAACAAAAACATGCCGAGAAACAGCGCCCAGGAGTTTTTTACAACAAAGATCATTTTGGTTGGCCTTAACCGGAGGTTTGCACAGCCAAGCTATCCGAAACATTTCACAGGAATGCGCTCAGAGGCGACACACTAAGCGTCGTTTCCAAGATCGGGTAGCAACAGCGACCCATCGCCATATGAAAAGAACCGGTAGTTGTTGGTAACTGCGTGGGCATAAATGTCACGGATCGTCCGCTGGCCCATTAAGGCCGAGACCAGTATCATTAATGTCGATTTTGGCAAGTGGAAATTTGTGATCAAACCGTCGGTCACGTTAAAATGAAACCCGGGCTTTATAAAGATGTTGGTCTCCCCCTCCCAAGGCGTGATTTTCCGCGATTTCTGGGCTGCGGTCTCGATCAGTCGTAAGGCAGTGGTGCCAACTGCAACAACCCGACCACCACGGGCTCTGGTTTGGTTGATGGCTTCCGCTGCTTGTCTGCTGATATGGCCGCGCTCAGCATGCATTTTGTGATTGGCAATATCGTCCGTTTTGATCGGCAAAAAGGTTCCGGCTCCGACATGCAAGGTTACAGTTGTTGTTATCACACCCTGCCTTTTCAGCTGATCCAGCAACGGCTGGTCAAAATGCAGCGATGCGGTCGGCGCGGCGACGGCTCCGAGCTCGCGGGCGAAAACTGTTTGGTAGTCAACTTTGTCTTGTTCATCTGCGGCGCGGCGCCCGGATATGTATGGTGGCAAGGGCATCGAGCCCAATGTTCCGATCAGCTGGTCGAGCGTTTCGCCACGTTCCGAAAACCGCAACCGGACGCCCTCTTCTGACTTTCCCACAACTTCGGCTGAAAGATCGTCCGAAAACACTATGGTTTCACCCGATTTCACGCGCCTGCCGGGCTTGGCCAGCGCCAGCCAATCACCGCTTTTGTCTGCGGCCAGCAATGTTACCTCTACTTTTGCGAAGGTTTCACCCTGATCCGAAAGTCGACGGCGCCGACCCTGCAACCGGGCCGGAATCACTTTGGTGTCGTTCAAGACCAGCAGATCGTCACGGCGCAGAAAATCGGGCAAATCACTGAAGTGATGGTCGGAAATCAGACTCCCGTCAGACACCAATAAACGCGACGACCGGCGCGGGCTGACAGGGCGCAACGCAATCAGTTCTTCGGGCAAATCAAAGTCAATATCGCTGAGCTTCATGGCAGAGCCCTTGCCGGATAAATGTCCGGGATTCAAGCGTTGGTTACAGCAGGTAAAACATGCAGACGCACAAATAATGACTTCTGTGTGTCGTTACCGAAGATCGCTGGCCAGCGGTTTGGCGGCAGCCCAGGGGTCTGTTTCAACCGGTGCGGGAGATATAGTCGGATCATTGGACGCACTTGCGGACACTTCGGCTTGCGCTGGAGTCCCATCACTGGAAAGCGGTACAGGCACATCAGAGCGAAACACCTCACGAAAAGCATCCGGCGTGAGAATCGACAGGGGATTGACTGCAACTCTTGGGTTTTTAGCGGGGCCTTTCATCCGATAAGTAAAACTGAACAGCCCCTCGCCTTTTCGGCGGCCAAACAACGGCCCGAGCACCCGCTCAAAAACGCCGTTGAGAAGATAGATCGGGGTCGTGACCCCTTCGAAATCCACAGTTTTATTGGCACTGTCGTACCACCCATCCAGTGTCAGACCCATCGATGGTCCCACTGCCGAGATATCTTTCAGCTGCACTCCGTTCGGGCGCATTAAAAACTGGCCTTCAACGGTACTGAAATAGATACCTTCACCGTCCAATTGTTGGACCAGTCCAACCACCGATATTGCATTCAACAGGCTTGCCATCGCCGATGCGCCACGCATTTTGGTTTGTTCAATACTCAGCGTTCCGTCATAGTGGCCTTCGCCCTGCCGTGGGATAATAACCACACGCATCGACCCACCATAGATATTTTCTAGCAAATCTGCCGAAGCCAGCACCCGGCCGGCATCCGTCGCATTGATTTCAAACGCAGTGCCGTGTTTTTGCGGGAACATCTGCCCCGTTATCGAAGTGCCGCCATTCACCTGACCGGAAAAACTGCCCCAGAGACCATTCTTTGGCTGCAATTTGGCGGTGAACCCGGTCAGCGCCAGCCCGGTGATAATGGTCAATTTGTCCAGCCTGACATCAATCGGATTGCCACTGCTGCTGGCACCACTGGAACCACCGGCCAAACTAATATTGCGCAGATCAAGGGCGCCACCGTGCAGAGATATTGTTGCAGCGCCGGAATTGGTCAACAAGATGGTTGCGGCGGTATCCAACCAACGGCCTGCTTTGAGATCATTTAAAATCAGGGCCCGCATCGTGCCATCATCATTGAAGTCAATTTTTCCTTGCGCCTGCAGACCGGGGGCAACCAGTGACAGGCTGTCGACTGTTGGCACCGCACCAAACTGGCCAACCATTTTCAGTTCACCGGCGGTATTGGTGGTTTTCACCCATTGCAGCGCAGGAACCCGCAGGACCGCACCCACCAGATCTGAATTCACAACATATTCGGGCGCCACACCTTTTTTGATATCAACGACAATCTGCGCTTCGGCTTCGCCAGAAAGCGATCCTTTTGGCAAATTGATGCCTAATCCGCGCAGGTTTTTGTCGGAAAGGCCAATGTTACCAACAATCCGACTACCTTTCTTCGACTCCGGTCCAAATTTCATTGTCCAGGTCGCGTCAAGCGGCACCTGGTCTAGCGTTGCAGGACCAAAGAGTTTTAACCCCGCGTCCGTCGCATTCAGTTTGAGTTTTCCGGCACGCAGTATTCGCCCTTTGACCAACGTGTCACTGCGCAGGTCCAAAACATCCGCCGAAACCGAAAATTTTACATCAGATGGGTTCGCGGTTTTTTCCAAGGGCACTTGCAACGTACCATCAGCAACCACTGTCCCCTGCGCCACCTTTGGGCTGAGACCGACTTTCTTGAGAAATTGGAACTTTTCCACATCAAGCAGGTGCAGGGCGGCCTGCAAACCCGATTCCAGATGCAGCTCGATTTCACCAATTGCCGAGCGTGCCGTGATGTCCGGGACAAAAAAGCTGGATCCGGGTACATCAACACGAGTGTTATCTGGCGAAATTACATGGCCACGTATCAGATCAACCCGCAGGTCCGCGTTGGTCAAGTATCCGTAACCGTCGGCATCGCGCAATTCCGGCATTGATCTCATAAATCTGACACGCGCATCGTTGATGTCAAAGTTGAAGGCATAATTGAATTTGCCGTCCCGGCTGCGTAAACCGCCGCGAAAATTGCTCAAGTTGCCCTGGTGGAAATTTTTGATCAGCCATTTGCGGGTTTTGGGAATTACATTGACGGGCCAAAACGCCATAACCCGGTCGCGGCTGATTTTGTCTACATCCACATCATAGCTGTTTTGCCAGAAATCTTGTCCGGCAACAGATGTACCTTTGATTCGGTAGGTCGCGTCTTGGTCAAAAGCGGTCAGCGCTCCAACTTCGATCGTCAGCGGGGCGAACGACACGCGCACATCCAGCGCAGCGGCATCCAGTTCCAATGTCTGGGCAAATAACTCGGGACGGTTAATGGCAATATTGGAAAACCGGAATTGCCCTGACATCGAATCGACCGCACCCTGCTGGTCCCGGTGCAATCTGGCGTAACCGTCCGAGGTTAAGGCGCCGGAGCTGGTGTCCACTTGCAACTGGGTAAAATCGAGCGTGTCCGTTACTTTGTCATATTCAAAGTACGCTTTGGCACGGGTGAAAACAATTGGCAGACTGGCAGGTGTTTCACGGACACGGCCCTGCCCCAAATCCAACACGCTGGACAAAGCTTGCACTTCACCAGTGCCAGTAAGCGAAGCGCTGAGGGAACCGGAAACCTGCGTATCAAGGTAGCGCAGCCAATCAAGAGCGCCCACCATATCGGCCAGATCGCGCGGTTTGGCATTGGTCAACTGCAGCGAAATATCGGATTTTGCGGTGCCGACTTGATGACTGGCGTTGGCGATTATTCCAGTGCTGCCTCCCTGCTCCAGCGCCATGTCAACTTCGCTTCGCAAATTCAGCTGGTTTTCGTCGCGGGTCAGCGTCAGCAATCCGTTGTTAATCTCCCATTGTCGACCGGACCGGACATCCCGAATGCTAACAACTGTGTCTTTTAACGTAACAGTAGCCAGGTTCTTCAAAGTATCACGCTTCAGAAACCCGTCGATAAGCGCCAAAACGTCGCCTTTGAACACGGTTTCCTTGCCTTTTGATTGACGCAGCCAGTTGAGTTTGCCGTCGCGCTGGCGCACCAATTTGATCTTGGAGCCCACCACTTCGACCTGGCTGGGAACCAATGATCCTTTCAGCAACGAAATAAGTGAGAAATTCGTGCGGATTTCCGGCACTTCGAGCAACAGACGACCGTCTGCAGCGCGCAGCGACACATTGTTCATCTGGATACGGTTTGTGGTTCCGTGCTCGTCCGAATAAACGCTGATTCCACCAACTGCGAGTTTTTCCGATTGGAGCTGTTCGTTCAGCCGGTCTTCAACAAAACTGCGCAGCTGCGGCAATTCCACCGGTCCGCGCTGCATCATGAAATAAAGTACGCCAATCCCGAGCAAGCACAAAATGACCGCCCCCATCACAAGGGCCATCAACCCCACTAAGCAGTGCTTTATCCAGATCAATCGTATCCGCCCTTGTGCTGCCCGCGCAATTCTGCTGGTTTTTTCCAATCCTTAACAGAACGCAATAGCTATTTTAGGTGGTCAATGCTGAAAATACCAATATCAAGAGTGTGAATTCGAAGTGGTGGAGAGATAAATGCATGGAATAGGAGAAATTCTGCCTAAATTGGACCGAACGGTTGAATGCGACATGCACTTGGAAAACGAGTTGCAAAGAGTGTTCTCGCCGTGAGCCGACCGACTCTGACAGAACTGGCGGTGGACGTGCTGTCCACGGCTGATGGCCGCGAGAAAACCGCCAAATCCCGCGCTGCCGCCAAAACTTGGTTTGAAAGTCGCGACTCTGGCACTCCGCTTGAGCTCGGATCCTGTAAGCCGCCGTCGCGCCCGTCACGTCCTGACCGACCTGAACAACTGCCGCCCAACAAGATGCCAAAACGCAAAACCGGTTCTGAAAAGGGCCGAATAGCGCTGATTCATGCGGTCACTCATATTGAATTGAACGCCGTTGATCTGCATTGGGATATAATCCCGCGCTTTGCAAACACTGACATGCCGATGGGGTATTTCGACGATTGGGTGAAAGCGGCAGATGAAGAATCTAAACATTTCAACCTTTTGAGCGATCGTCTTGAAGCAATGGGATCGTTTTACGGTGCTTTGCCCGCGCATGCAGGAATGTGGCGCGGCGCAGAGGAAACCTGCGCCGATTTTCTGGGCCGGTTGGCGATTGTTCCAATGGTTCTCGAAGCCCGCGGTCTGGATGTGACGCCGGGCATGATAGATATGTTCAGTCGGGTAGATGACGTTGACACTGTGGCGGCGCTGGAAATCATTTATGCCGAAGAAGTTGGCCATGTGGCCTTCGGCTCCAAATGGTTTCATTTTCTGTGCGGTCGGTATAATCTGGACCCTAAAGTCGAGTTCCATCGCTTGGTCCGGCTTTATTTCCCCGGTGGTCTGAAACCTCCGTTTAACGACGAGAAACGCGCCGAAGCGGGCATACCTTTGGACTTCTATTGGCCCATGGCAGACAGAGGCGATTAGCCATCTACCCGAGCGTGCACTTATTCGAACAGCCCATATCTGATCAGCAATATTTGGCCTATCCACAGGAAATCCTTGCCTGAACTTACAAGTTTCCTTAAATGTGCGACACTAATTAAAAATCCGGGAAGGACCTGCCCAAAGCGGCAGAGGGGTTGTTCAGATGAAAGCCATGTTTGCCAGACTAAATGCGCTGTTGTCTCGGCATGTGCCTGAACAGCGGGTTTACATGCGCACAGAAACTACCACACGGTATTTTCGCGCAACACCCCTGGTACAAACAGCTTTTGGCGTTTTTCTGGCAGTTGGGTTTTGTTGGACCGTAATTGTCACTTCGGCTTTGATGATAGACAGGATCAGCTCGCAATCCAATCAATCCCGTGCCGAAGTGCTTCAACGCGCCTACGAAACCCGGCTCAACGAACTCTCGACTGAACGCGACCAGCGTGCGCTGGAGGCACAGACTGCACAGGAACGGTTTTACGTGGCGCTTAAACAAATTTCGTTGCAGCAAGGTGAATTACTGACGGCCGAGGAAGAGCGCCGCGAACTGGCCACAGGGCTGAAAATCATGCAGCAGAAACTGCAGGCGGCGGTGGCAAAACGGGATGAAGCACAACAGTCCTCTGACAGTATATTGGCAGAAATGCAGGCGCTTACCGGGTCACTGAATACTCGTCTGGGTGGCGCCAAGGACGTCGAGGAAACGCTGAGCTATCTAAGCCGTGTTCTAAATTCCACTGTCAGTGAACGCGACGAGATGCGAGTCGCCACTGAAGACATGTATGACCGCATGACGGAAATGGAACATGATGCCAAATTGCGTGATCAACAGAACGAACGCATCTTCACGCGTCTGGAACAGGCGATCGAGATCACGATGACGCCACTGGATCGAGCCTTGAAACGTTCCGGCGTGAACACCGAGCAATTGCTAGAAGAGGTCCGTCGCGGCTACTCCGGCACAGGCGGACCGCTGACGCCATTGGCGGTTTCGACCAAAGGCAGCGGCAATGACCCGCTGACAAAACGGACCGGCTTGCTGTTGAAAACTCTTGACCTGCTGGGCATTAAGAAAGTGGCAACCCAAAAGCTGCCGCTGGCAATTCCCGTTTCCGGCAGTTATCGCAACACCAGCGGTTTTGGCTATCGCCGCGATCCAAAATCAGGCGGAAAGCGGTTGCACAAAGGCCACGACATGGCCGGTCGGTTAGGCACACCGGTGGTTGCATCCGGCGACGGTGTCGTGACATTTGCCGCACGGCAGAGCGGTTATGGCCGCCTGATCAAAATCCGTCACGCGCAAGGAATTGAGACTTATTACGCTCATTTGAACCGAATCCACGTTAAAGCGGGACAAAGGGTCTCGCGCGGAGAGCGAATAGGTGATATGGGCAACTCTGGACGAAGCACTGGCGTGCATCTGCACTACGAAATCCGAAAAAACGGCTCTGCCGTAAACCCCATACCCTACATGAAGGCAGCAAAAGATGTTTTCTAAAAGCAAAATCAACGAACCCGCCAAGACGGGTGATACTTCCACTCCCTCTAAACCGGCTCCAACAGCGCCTGCCGCTCAGAGCCCAAAACCGGTATCCGGCAGCGCGGTCCCTGCCCCGGCAGCGCCTAAAGCAAAACCACCGGCATCCACATTGTCCACAGACCTGACCATCACCGGCAATTTGAAGACCACTGGTGATATTCAGATCGAAGGCACAGTCGAAGGTGACATCCGCGCCCATCTGCTGACGGTCGGTGAAAGCGCTACCGTTAAAGGCGAAATCGTCGCCGACGACGTGGTGGTGAATGGCCGTGTGGTTGGCCGTGTGCGTGGCCTGAAAGTCCGCCTGACGTCGAGCGCGCGTGTGGAAGGTGAAATCATCCACAAAACCATCGCCATCGAGAGCGGTGCGCATTTTGAAGGGTCGGTCCAACGGCAGGAAGACCCGTTGAACGCTTCTTCAGCCAAGAAACCGGTTGGTGCGACTGATTGAAAGTTTGAAACCAGACGCTCGTGACAAAAGGCCCGCATATGCGGGCCTTTTTTGTGGGGCGGGAGCAGCAATATGGACATCGTGATCCGCCGGGCACGTATCAGCGAATGTGATAACCTGACAGAGCTGTCCATACGATCGAAACGCTCGAATGGCTACGATGACCAGTTCATGGCGGCCTGCCGCGAGGAACTGACCGTAACAACCAACGACATAAAAATTGATGAATACTGGGTTGCTGATGTGGGAGTCATATGTGGATGCGCCTGCCTGCGTGCGGATCAGAGCACCCGAACTGGTGAGATACAGGCCTTTTTCATAGAACCGGACTGGCAACGCAAGGGCATCGGGCGTTTGCTTTGGCAAAAACTGATTGAACGCGCCAATGCATTGGGGCTTACGAGACTTCACTTGGACGCCGACCCGCTCGCCGTGCCATTTTATAAGTCTCTGGGATTTGAGTTGGCGGGTGACGTGCCTTCTGGTTCAATCTCGGGTCGGCGCATCCCATATATGACAATTTCGATTGCCTAAGAGTCCGGATTGTAAGTCCTTCGCTACCCCTCGCCCTGCGCCTCGCCCCGGCTCATACCCACCACATCCTGAGCCAGCACCGCAGCCATAAACGGCGTCAAGTCTCCATCCAACACGCCTGATGTGTCAGACGTTTCGTGGTTGGTGCGCAGGTCTTTGACCATCTGGTAGGGCTGCAGCACATAGGATCGGATTTGGTTGCCCCAGCCCGCGTCACCCTTGTTTTCATGGGCTTCGTGGATGCTTTCGGTGCGTTTGCGCATTTCCATCTCGTAAAGACGCGATTTCAGCGCCGCCATACAGTTGGCGCGGTTTTGGTGTTGCGATTTTTCGGAGCTGGTCACCACGATATTGGTTGGAATATGGGTGATCCGCACAGCGGAATCAGTTGTGTTGACGTGCTGCCCGCCCGCGCCAGACGAACGGTATGTATCCACGCGGATGTCCGACGGATTGATCTCGATCTCGATATTGTCATCGACGACCGGATAAACCCAGACCGAGCTGAACGACGTATGCCGCCGGGCGTTGCTGTCAAAAGGTGAGATGCGCACCAGCCGATGGACACCGCTCTCTGATTTCAACCAGCCAAAGGCATTGTGGCCTTTGATCTGATAAGTCACGGATTTTATACCGGCTTCTTCGCCCGAATTCTCGGACATCATTTCGACCTTGTAACCCTGTTTTTCGGCCCAACGAACGTACATCCGCGCAAGTATTGCAGCCCAGTCACAGCTTTCCGTGCCTCCGGCCCCAGCGTTGATTTCCAGAAAGGTGTCATTGGCGTCCATCTCACCGTCCAGCAAGGCTTCCAGCTCCTTCTTAGAGGCCGATTTGTGAAGGCGTTTGATGGCTTTTTCGGCCTCGGCCACAACCTCTTCATCTTCCTCCATTTCGCCCAATTCAATCAATTCGACATTGTCGCTGAGATCCTGGGACAGGGATTTATACGTCTCCATCGCATCCACCAGCATCTGGCGCTCGCGCATCAGCTTTTGTGCTTTTTCCGGGTTGTTCCACAGGTCCGGGTCTTCGGACATGGCGTTAAATTCTTCCAGCCGATGATCTGCCGTTTCCCAATCCATCCGCTGACGCAGCAAGGCCAGGGATTTTTCGATTTCCACCGCGGTGTTTTCAATTTCTGCGCGCATGTGCCTGAAGTCCACGTCCTGTGATTAACGCACTTCTATCGGTGCAATCTCGAAGGGTAAAGAGTGGTTGGAGTTAATACAGCCCGCCCGAAGACAGCGATCCGAAGCTTGCTTTTTTCGGGATTTTTGTTTTCTGACCTGTTCCCGTAATCACAAACTGTTCGCTGCCGTCTGTCTCGCCGCGCCCAAACAATAGAAGGTCTTCACCCATGGCAAATCCACCATCGATGATCGAGAAGATGCCGTAGCTTGGCTCTTCGCCTTCGCGGAACAACTCCGCTACGACATGGTCGCCGCGTGCGTCACTGGGCAGTCGGGTTCCGGAAAAACGGTCAAACTTGATGAAAACGCTGTTCGGCGGCACTGCAAAATCGGACGAACCGTAAAGCTCGATCGCCTTTTTCATGAAATTGTTGAACACAGGGCCGCACATCGAGCTGCCGTAGGCCCCGCGACCAAGACCTTTGGGCCGGTCATATCCCATATAGCAGCCAGCTACGATATTTGGCGTAAAGCCGATAAACCAAACGTCTTTTGCGTCATTTGTTGTGCCGGTTTTACCGGCGACCGGCACGCCCAATCTTACAGTTCCGCTGGCTGTGCCGCGTTCCACCACTCCGCGCATCATCGAGGTTAATTGATAGGCGGTAACCGCATCCATAACCCGCTCACGATTAGAGACGATCCGCGGCGAAAGCCCTTCTTCCAGCGACGCAACTTTGCAACCTTCGCAATCCCGCTGATCGTGGCGGTATATTGTCTTGCCCCAGCGGTCCTGTACCCGGTCTACCAGTGTCGGAAGTACCCGCTCGCCACCATTTGCGAACATTGCATAGGCAGCAACCATCTTGAACAGCGTGGTTTCCTGAGATCCCAGAGCGTTGGCCAGATACTCGCCCATATCGTCGTAAACGCCAAAACGTTCCGCGTAATCTGCAACCACATTCATGCCGACGTCCTGGGCCAACCGGATCGTCATCAGATTGCGGGACCGTTCAATTCCCATGCGCAACGGGGCCGGGCCGTAAAATTTGTGACTTGCATTCTGCGGGCGCCATAAACCCTGTGGAGTGCGCACCTCGATCGGGGCGTCGATAATAATTGTTGACGGCGAATAGCCACTGTCCAGCGCTGACGCGTAAACAAACGGTTTGAACGATGATCCCGGCTGGCGGGTGGCCTGCGTGGCACGGTTGAACACCGAATGCTGATAAGAAAACCCGCCCTGCATCGCTAAAACGCGCCCGGTATTGGTGTCCATCGCCATAAACCCGCCCTGAATTCCGGGTATCTGGCGCAGTGACCAGCGCACAAACTGTTCATCTTTGGTAACCGCCCGGGTATGGATGACATCGCCAACTGCCAGTAAATCCGCCGGGCGCCTGGCCTTTTTACCACCGCGACCGTTTTCCAACATTGGGCGCCAGTTCATATCCGACATCGGGATAAGATGGCCGCCGTCGACCTCTTCCACGCCTTCGATGCCGATCCTGACGGACTTATCGAGCAAATCCAAAACAACCGCGGCGTGCCAGCCTTCTATGTCTCTGGCAATTTCCGCTTCTTTCAGCGCCATACGCCAGTTTTCCTCGCTGTCGAGCTTAGCCAATTCAATCTTGTCGCTGGCCCCGCGGTATAGACCCAGTCGCCGGTCGTATTTCTCCAGTCCCTGACGCAGCATTTTGGCTGCTTCTTTTTGCAATACCGGGTCCATTGTGGCGCGTATGGTTAAACCGCCACCAAAAAATTCGGCTTCGCCAAAGTTGCCCGAAAGTTGCCGTCTGATCTCGTCGGTGAAATAGTCGCGTGGCGGACGCTTCGAACGGACCGAGGCGTATTGCCCACCCTGCACCGTTGAAATTTCGCTGGCCTGCGCCAAATCTGCGTCAGCCCGGGTGATGTAACCATTTTCGCTCATTTCCTTGAGTACAAAATTGCGCCGCGCGGTGGCCCGGGCCAGCTGGCGCACCGGGTGGTAATCACTCGGCGCTTTGGGCAACGCAGCCAGATAAGCTGCCTCCGCAATCGTGAGATCTTCGAGGTTCTTAGCAAAATATGTTTCCGCCGCAGCCGTGACGCCGTAGGAGTTTTGCCCCAGAAAAATCTCGTTCAAGTAAAGCTCAAGGATTTGTTCTTTGTTCAACGTACTTTCCAGCCGCAACGCAAGAATCAATTCCTTTATCTTGCGTTCAGCCGATCTGTCGCCGGACAACAGGAAATTTTTCATCACCTGCTGGGTAATTGTCGACGCTCCGCGCAACCTCGCACCCTGCGCTGCATCGATCGCCGCTTTGATGATGCCTTGCAGATCATAGCCTTTGTGGGAATAGAAATTCTTGTCCTCGGCGCTGATAAACGCATATTTCACCACATCCGGGATTTCATCAATTGGGGTGAACCTGCGGCGTTCACGGGCAAATTCGTCCATCACTCGACCTTCGATGGAATAAACCCGGCTGATTGTGGCCGGCTCGTAAGACGCCAGCGCTTCGTGATCCGGCAGGTCGCGGCCATACATCCAGAAGACAGCCCCCAGAACCAGCGCAATCAGCACTGTGCCGATTGTCAACCAGCTGAAAATAAACCCAACAAAAGATAAGATGAAACGCAACACGCAAGCGACTCCGTTGGTGAGAGACCGGGCTGAGTATAGTCCCAGTCGCCCTTTGCGTCAAAATATGAAGAGGCACCAGTGCGCCTGATCACGCCGAATTTAGCGTATATAGTGGGTGTTCGACTTTAAGGGAACCTTACTGGCGCAATAATCGCGCCTGCGCGGCATCTTCAACTGTCCAGGTGTCGAGCGACAAAACGATTCCGCGGATCACCTTTTCGCGCCATGCGTCGGTCAACAGATTAGACAGATCGCTGCGATTGGACATGAACCCCAATTCCAACAAAACAGAAGGGATATCCGGTGCCTTGAGTACCGTAAAACCGGCAGAAAGATGCGGTCGTTTGCGGATTCGTCCAACAGACTGGCCAATGCCAGAAACCAACATGCCCGCCAACAGATCGCTGCGGGCCTTGGTTTCCAAACGCGCCATATCCATCAGGACTTCCGCGATTACATCGTCCTGTTGACGCAGGTCAACCCCAGCCAGCAAATCGCTGCGGTCGTGCTGCTTTGCCAATTCGTCAGCCGAGGCATCGGACGCCTTATCGGACAGCGTATAAACGGTTGTGCCAGAGGCTGATCCCTCCGAAAGAGCGTCGGCATGAATAGACAGAAACACATCTGCGCCCAACCTTCGGGCCCGCGTGATGCGGTCCGGCAGCGAGAAGAATTCATCGGCATTATGCGTCAATTCAGCCTTATACCGCCCACTCAAAATCAAGGCGTCCTTCAACTCTCGGGAAAATTGCAGCACAAGTTCTTTTTCGAGATACCCATTATGCCTGGCACCGGAGTCAATGCCCCCATGACCTGGATCGATCACAACCATCAACGGACGATCGCCCAGTTGCCGCAGTTTCGGTTTTACTGTGCCGTGAACTTGTGGCATCGCCCAGGTTTGACCAAGAAATTGGCCGCTTTGTTCCTTAAATATCTCCTCAGAAACACTTGAAAGTGTTATAAAAAGTTCTGCTGACCCGCGCGCCAAATTGGTTTTCATTTCGGCGGATTGCACCGCTGCGGGTTCGACAAGGTCAACCACCATCCGGGACCATCCGGGACGAAAGATTCCATAACGCAAATCGCTGATCTTGTCGGTCTGTAGCACCTGATCCTGATCGAAGCCGGCCCAGTCAATCTCGCGGAAATCCATTACCAGGCGCGCAGGATCAGCCAGCGTGAACAGCCGATAGGGCACGGGCTGTGACAAGGACAACCGTATTTCCAAATGGTTGGGGTCCCGCCCGGTAATCGACGAATTCTCAACATTGACACGAGCCAATGCCTGTAACTCCTGTGCTGCTGCAGTCCCGGTTAACGCGATCGTCAGCGCAACCGCATGGAAAGCCTTCAATAATGTCACTGCTGCGCCTCTTTCTCAGAGATCATTTTGCTCACCCCCCCATCCTACAGGAAGTAAAAACTGATTGTAATTCCCCAAAGCCGCACTTAAGACTAAATTTATGACGGGTGTTATGCGAATACCCGATTTTTAAAGTTTCGCCCGCGATTTTACGCGACAGGCCACACAAACAAAGTGGCCAAAGTCCGCCACTGAAACGCAGGCAAGGCCGCAAGGCCACCCCGAATTGCCATGTGCACTGCAGACAGTGCAGTGCATTTGGCCAGAGCTTGGCGCTCGATCTATTGAGCGCTGGAGAGAACCGCGATGATACGCGTGGAACATGGTAATACATCTCGTTGGTCAGCATCTATGGCTGTGCCAACGATTCCTGCGTTCAAAATCGCCTTAAACACACACGCAAACTCCTCGCTGCCGCCCCCAGGGCCGCAACGAGCGGACGTGCGTGCAGAAGAGTACCGATGCCAAAGAAAATGCTTATCGATGCCACCCACACGGAAGAAACCCGCGTTGTTGTGGTTGACGGAAACAAAGTCGAGGAATTCGATTTTGAATCAGAAAACAAACGCCAGCTAGCTGGAAATATATACCTCGCCAAAGTGACCAGGGTAGAACCCTCTTTGCAGGCTGCCTTTATTGATTACGGCGGCAACCGGCACGGGTTTCTGGCGTTTTCGGAAATTCACCCGGATTACTATCAAATTCCTGTGGCGGACCGTGAAAAGCTTCTGAAAGAAGAAGCGGAATACGCCAAAGCAATGGCTGAAGAGGATGCGCGCGAAAAGCCGAAATCCCGATCGCGCCGGTCTTCACGGTCACGTAAATCCGAAGCCGCCAGCGAAGGCGCGCCGAGCAGTGCTGACGATGTGGTCACAAGCGACGTCATTGAAACCGATGTCATTGATATCGACGAAAATGACACCGGACTTGTCGACGTGCCGGAAGCGAAATCTGACAGCGATGCAGAGACAGCGGCGGACGACGTATCCGTTGTCGAAGCGGAATCAGCGGATGAAAACACCGTTGAAGAACCGGTTGACACCGAGGAACCCGTGGAGGCCAAAGCACCTGAAAATGACACTGAAACTTCCGAGCCGACCGAAGATAATTCCGGTGACGAAGAAGAGGACGACGTTTCTGATTACGATGTCCGGGCCGAAGTCCGGCCACGCAAACCACGCCCGCGCCGTTACAAAATCCAGGAAGTTGTCAAGGTCCGGCAAATCCTGCTGGTTCAGGTGGTAAAAGAGGAACGCGGCAACAAAGGTGCTGCCCTAACAACCTATCTGTCGCTCGCTGGCCGATACTGCGTTCTGATGCCCAATACGGCCCGAGGCGGTGGAATTTCACGCAAGATCACCAACGCAACCGACCGTAAAAAGTTGAAAGAAATCGCGGGCGAGATTGAAGTGCCCGAAGGTGCTGGCTTGATCATTCGTACGGCGGGTGCCAGACGCACCAAGTCGGAAGTGAAGCGTGACTATGAATATCTGTTGCGTCAGTGGGAAGAAGTCCGCGATCTGACGCTGAAATCAATTGCGCCCGCTGCCATCTATGAAGAAGGCAACCTGATCAAACGTTCGATCCGCGATTTGTACAACCGCGAGATTGACGAAGTGTTTGTTGAGGGAGAAGCCGGCTATCGTGTTGCCAAAGACTATATGAAAATGCTGATGCCAAGCCATGCAACGCGGGTCAAACACTACACCGATGGCCTGCCCCTATTTGCGCGGCATCAGATCGAAAGCTATCTGGATGCGATGTTCAACCCGGTCGTGCAACTGAAATCCGGTGGCTATATTGTGATTGGCATAACCGAAGCGCTGGTTGCCATTGACGTAAACTCCGGCAAAGCAACCAAAGAAGGCTCAATCGAAGACACTGCCGTGCGCACCAATCTCGAAGCCGCAGAAGAAGTCGCCCGGCAGTTGCGGCTGCGCGATCTGGCTGGCCTGATCGTGATCGACTTCATCGATATGGAAGAGCGGCGCAACAACACTGCCGTTGAAAAGCGCATCAAGGACAAGTTGAAATCAGACCGTGCCCGCATCCAAATCGGACGGATTTCGACATTTGGTCTGATGGAAATGTCACGCCAAAGGTTGCGACCGGGTATGTTGGAAGCAACCACCAAGCCCTGCCCGTCTTGTCATGGGACCGGGTTGGTGCGGTCTGACGATTCGCTTGCATTGTCCATTTTACGCGAGCTGGAAGAAGAAGGCACACGAAAGCGTTCCCGCGAAGTGCTCATTACCGCCCCTGTTTCGATTGCCAATTATCTGCTGAACGAAAAGCGCGATCATATTGCGATGATTGAATCCAGGTTTGGGATGTCTATCCGCGTCATTGCTGATCCACATCTGATTACGCCCGAATACAATCTGGAACGGTTCAAAACCGCAACCCGAAGGATCGCCCGCAGTACCGAAAGCACTGCGGTGACCATCGACAGCGTCGAACCGCTGATTGCAGAAGATGACGCTGAAGAGGCTGTTGCAGCAACCGCTTCCGAAGACCAGCCACCAAAGAAAAAACGGCGGCGGCGGCGGCGTGGAGGTAACAAGGACCGGCAGGATTCTCATGAAGCGGTAAACGAAACAGCTTCTGAAAGCGTTGAATCGGCACCTGCTGCAAATGTCGATCAGGTCGCAGAAGCAGACGCTCCTTCTGAACCGGTTGTGGAAGCGGCACAGGCAGCGCCGAAAAACCCCGCACATCGCGCACAACGTCGCGTTCGAAATCGAAAAAGGTAGACGCGGCTGAAGCGTCCCCGGTCTCAGAAATTGCTGCGGAAGCTGCTCTGGACGTCGAAATTTCAACAGAAGCCGAAGCCGAAGTTGAAAAAAAACCGGCTCGCAAACCGCGAACCAGCAAGACGACCGATACCAAGGCGAAAGGGACGACCGCCAAGAAGACGGCTGCCAAAAAACCGGCCGCGAAGAAATCTGCATCAAAGGCGAAGGAAACCAGCGACGTCGAGGCGGCACCTGTCGAAATGGTTTCTGAGGTGGCAATAGCAGAGGCAGAGCCAGTCGAAGCGAAGCCTGTGAAAACGTCCGCGCCGCCGCCAGACACACCGGTCGATCCCTCCAAACCGAAAAAATCCGGTTGGTGGTCTCGCGCTATCGGAAAATAATCTCTGGGGCCCTACGGGCCCCTTCGTTTGGCTCACCACGGGACGCCATATATTCACCCAACCGTCGCAGTCCTTCGCGAATATCATCCGTTGAACGGGCATAGGAAAACCGGATCGTGCCACCTCCCCGCTTTGGATCGAAATCCAACCCCGGTGTCACAGACACCCCAGCCTGTTGCAGAATATCAGCGCAAAATCCGGCGCTGTCCGACGTCAGATCCGATACATCTGCATAGATGTAAAATGCACCATCCGGTGGCGCGATCCGGGTGAAACCCATTTTTGGCAACTCCCGCAGCATCAACCGGCGGTTTTCCGCATAGACCTCCATATTGGCGATCAGCTCTTGGTCGGCATCCATGGCTACCAATGCAGCCACCTGTGCGGCATGCGGTGCACAAATAAACATGTTCTGCGCCAAACGCTCGACAGTCCGAACATGGGCGTCCGGAACGACCATCCAGCCTATCCGCCATCCGGTCATCGAAAAATATTTAGAAAACGAGTTGATCACATACACATCGTCGCTGATTTCCAGTGCTGACACCGCCCGGTCTTCATATTGAATGCCATGGTAAATTTCGTCAGAGATGAATGATATTCCCCGAGCCTGACACCCTTCGATCAAAGTTCTCAACCCGTCGCGGTTCAACATGGAACCCGTGGGATTGGCCGGGGAAGCCACCAGAACACCGGCAACATCTGTTTCATTATCAATCTCTTGCAATGTCGGTTGAAAGCGGTTTTGAACTGTCGTCTGGATGCCGATCGGGGCCAAACTGAGCGCTTTGAGAGTATTGCGGTAACTGGGATACCCAGGCTCGCCGACAACCACTCGCTCGCCCGCTTCAAACAAGCTGACGAAAGTAAGCAGGAATGCTCCTGATGAACCGGCAGTTACCACAATGCGATCTGGTGAAATCACAATTCCGTACCAGTGCTGATACAATTGTGCGATCCGTTCACGCAAATCCGGTCGACCCAATGCAACGGTGTAACCCAGCGCATCCGTCTCCATAATATTGGCCAAATGGGCCCGCGCCGCAGCAGGTGCAGGTGTACCCGGTTGCCCAATTTCCATGTGAATTACCGAACGCCCAGCTGCTTCGACGTGCCGAGCAGCCTCCATCACGTCCATCACAATGAAGGGATCAACTTCACTTCGGCTTGATAACCGCATAATCTCGTTCCTAAAGTACGGCATTCGCGTTGTTTCAGCCAATCGGCAACCGGTCAAGAGCAGCGCATCCAGCAGCAGGCGGCAGATACATGATCTTGCGACGAACCATCGGCCTCGCGGCAACCTGCGCCCTGGTGTTCGCGGGTGCAGTTGGGAATGCGCAGGGATTGATCCGCGATGCCGAGATTGAGCGCACCCTGAAATTTATCATGCAGCCAATCCTGAAAGCTGCCGGAACTTCTGGCAACCGGGTGAAAATCTACATTGTCAACGACCGCTCCATGAATGCTTTTGTCGCCGGTGGCAGTAATATTTTTGTGAATTCTGGACTGATTCAACGGCTGAAATCTGTCGACATGCTGCAAGCGGTTCTGGCCCATGAGCTTGCGCATATCAACAACGGGCATGTTTCCCAACGCGCTCTTCAGGCAAGTTCTGCCACGACGGCATTGGGATTGGGACTGTTGCTTGGCGTTGCCGCGGCGGCAGCGGGCGGCGGCGCAGGAGTCGCGGCAGGTGCAACAGAAGTGGTGCGGCGGAACTTGTTAGGCTTCACCCGCGCCCAAGAAGCCAGCGCCGATGAATCCTCGGTTCGTTATCTGGTGGCGGCGGGCATCAACCCGCAAGCTGGTGTTGACGTCCTGAAAATATTCCGCGGTCAGGAAGTTTTGAGCGTCGGGCGACAGGATCCTTATGTACGATCCCATCCGCTCACTTCGCAGCGACTGTCACGTATGAAAGCCTATGCTCAGAAATACAAAGACCGGCAAAGCACGCAGGTGGCGGGCGTGGATTACTGGTATGCCCGGATGGTTACCAAATTCACCGGCTTTGCCGGAAACCCATCCTACAATTTGCGGCGGCTTAAGAAACAGGACAAATCCGAAATCGCCACGCTGACCCGCGCAATTGCCTATCATCGTTTGCCAAAGCCAAAAAAGGCAGTGGCTTATGCAACGCAACTGACACAGATGCGCCCCAAGGATGCCTATTACCACGAGTTGGAAGGCCAGATATTGCTGGAAAATGGAAAAGCTGCTGCGGCTGTCGGGTCATACCGCCGCGCCGCACAACTTGCTCCAAAGGAACCGCTGATCCTCGGTGGATTGGGTCACGCGCTGTTGGGGGTTAACACCGGATCAGCCAACAAAGAAGCATTAACAGTGTTGAAACGGTCTTATGCCAGAGATCCGCTGGATGGAAGGGCGCTGCGCAATCTGGCGCTTGCCTATGCACGTGCCGGACAGAATGGAATGGCTTCTGTTGTCACAGCCGAACGTTATGCCTTGCAATCCAACTTCAAACAGGCAGAACTCCATGCCAATCGGGCGCAAAAACTGTTGCCGCGCGGATCGGTCGGCTGGTTGAAAGCAGACGATATTCTGGGAGCCGCCAAAAAGGCGAAGCGCCGAAAATAGGAGACGCGCCATGCGTATACTGAAATCTCTGGTACTGATCGGCGCATTCGTGCTGCCGCTGGCCGCACAGGCTTTTGATGTCGCTGCGATGAGCGACGCAGAACGCGAAGCCTTCCGTCAAGAAATCCGCAACTATTTGCTGGATAACCCCGAAGTTTTGGTCGAAGCAATGTCGATTTTGGAAGATCGGGAAAGGCAGAGCGAAATGCTGCGCGACTTGAAACTCGTGCAAGACAACGCCGAAGCTCTGCGCAACGATGGTATTTCCTACGTCGGCGGCAATCTGAACGGCGATCTGACAATTGTCGAATTTGTCGATTATCGTTGCAGTTATTGTCGGCGTGCCCATACAGAAGTGGCTAAATTGCTGGAGACTGATGGCAATATCCGTTTGGTGGTCAAAGAATACCCCATACTTGGGCCTGATTCTGATGCTTCCTCTCAGGCTGCGATTTCGACTTTGCAGTTGTTCGGTCCGGAAGCCTATGAAAGATTGTACGAAGAGTTGATTGCTTTTAAAGGTCCCGTCAATGAACAATCCATCCGCTTGATAATGGGGCGTTTGGGATTGGATGCTGATCGGGTTCTTGCTCGAATGGGTTCTTCTGCGGTTGCCGGTCACATCGAGGCGGTTCATGATTTGGGACAGGCCATACTGGTTAGCGGAACACCAACTTTCGTGGTTGGCGACACCGTGCTGCGCGGCTATTTGCCTTTGGCCGACATGCGTCAAGTTGTTGATGCTGCGCGAGCGATGGCCAACTGAGCCAAACATCAATATCAGCGGACAGCCGGGATACTCAGGCGGATGTATCCACATTCTAGCTGTGGTGCCTGTAATCAGACTCCGGCCTTTATCCGATGGTCGAAATCCCATATACACAGGGTCACGCCTGCGCGGAAGACGGGCCAATAAATACTGAGGGTACGATGTCCAAAAAAAACCAAGATGCGGATGTGAGCTTTATTCAGGCATTGGCCGAAATTTTGAGCGAGAATGATTTGGCCGAAGTGCAGGTCAAACGCAATTATGAGGACAACAGCAGCATCAATGTTCGCGTGTCGCGGCACGTGGCAGCCGCAGCCCCAGTTGCCATAACCGCACCAGTGTCAGCCGCCGCAGCAGTTGCCAGTCCGGCCTCCGCCGCCGCGACAGAGGCTCCCGCTGAAGATCCAGCACAGCACCCCGGTGCTGTGACATCGCCTATGGTTGGAACCATTTACTTGCAACCGGAACCTGGCGCGCCTGCATTCATTTCCATTGGGGACGACATCAAAGAAGGACAAACTTTGCTGATCGTCGAGGCAATGAAAACCATGAATGCGATCCCGGCGCCCAAAGCAGGCAAGGTGAAGCGTATTCTGGTCGAAGACGGGTCGCCGGTTGAATTTGGTACACCGCTAGTGATTGTCGAATAGCGGCGCGGGGACAAAACAGATGTTTTCCAAAGTTCTGATAGCGAACCGGGGCGAAATAGCCCTGCGGGTGATCCGCGCCTGCCGCGAATTGGGCATCCAGACAGTTGCCGTGCATTCCACCGCAGATACCAACGCCATGCATGTACGCATGGCTGACGAAAGTGTTTGCATTGGCCCGCCTTCTGGCGCCCTCAGCTATCTGAATGTGCCCAACATCATTTCGGCCTGTGAAATCACCGGTGCAGAAGCGGTGCATCCCGGATATGGTTTTTTGTCCGAGAACGCGCAGTTTGTGCAGGTTCTGGAAGACCACGATATCAAGTTCATTGGCCCGACAGCTGAACATATTCGCACTATGGGCGACAAGATCACCGCCAAAGACACCATGAAAAATCTTGGCGTGCCTTGCGTGCCAGGCTCAGACGGCGGCGTGGATACGATCGAAGAAGCCTTTGAAGTTTCGGATGAACTGGGGTTCCCGGTGATCGTCAAAGCCACCGCTGGCGGTGGCGGGCGCGGCATGAAGCTAGCCAAGACCCGCGATGATCTGGAGGAAGCGTTTTTCTCCGCCCGCGCCGAATCCAAAGCCGCTTTTGGCAATGACGAAGTCTATGTCGAGAAATACCTTACCCTGCCTCGTCATATCGAAATTCAGGTGTTTGGTGACGGCAAAGGCCGCGCTGTGCATCTGGGCGAGCGCGATTGCTCGCTGCAACGTCGCCACCAGAAAGTATTCGAAGAAGCGCCGGGTCCAGTGATCGATGCAGAAACCCGCAATCGGATCGGTAAAATCTGTGCTGATGCAGTCGCTGACATCAACTACGCCGGTGCCGGCACGGTGGAATTCCTGTACGAAAACGGTGAATTCTTTTTCATAGAAATGAACACCCGTCTCCAGGTTGAACACCCCGTAACCGAGGCGATTTATGGCGTCGATTTGGTCAAACAACAAATCCGCGTCGCTGCGGGTGAAGAAATGTGGTTCAAGCAGGAAAACCTGTCGATCAAGGGCCACGCAATTGAAGTCCGGGTTAATGCCGAAAAACTGCCTGATTTCACACCCTGCCCAGGTACGATCTCTACTTTTCACGCCCCTGGCGGACTGGGTGTTCGGATGGATTCCGCTTTATACGACGGTTACTCAATCCCACCCTATTACGACAGTTTGATCGCTAAGTTGATTGTCACCGGCACTGACCGTAAGGCCGCCCTGGCACGTCTGCGCCGTGCCTTGGGAGAATTGATCGTTGACGGTGTTGATACCACAATTCCGCTGTTCTACGCGTTGTTGGACGAGCCGGATATCCAGTCTGGTGACTACAATATCCATTGGCTGGAAAAATGGCTGGATGCGCGGGCCAAAGGCTAGATGAGCCAAGACCCGCCGGAGGAAATTACCCCTCAAGTGTTGCTGCAAGCCTATGCTTCTGGCGTGTTTCCAATGGCCGACAGCGCCGACGATCCGGATATCTTCTGGGTCGACCCACAAATGCGTGGCGTCCTGCCACTTGATGGCTTCCATATATCGCGTTCGCTGAAGCGGCGGATCAAGCAGAAACCTTTTCATATCAGCTATGACACCGCGTTTGACGCTGTCGTTGTAGCCTGCGCAGACCGCAAAGAAACCTGGATCAATAATCGTATTTGCCGACTTTACCACCAGTTGCACCAGCTTGGCTTTGCTCATTCTGTCGAAGTGTGGGCCGATTCTAAGCTGGTTGGTGGTGTTTACGGGGTTGCTTTGGGGGGTGCATTTTTTGGTGAAAGCATGTTTTCGAGGCGGACTGACGGTTCTAAAATTGCATTGGCCTATCTGGTCAGCCGATTGCGGTTCGGAGGGTTTGCCCTGTTTGACGCGCAGTTTTTGACAGACCACCTGGAGAGCCTCGGCGCTGTGGAAATACCTCGCGCCGAATATCATGAACGGCTGATCGATGCGCTGAGTGTCAGAGCTGAATTTCACGCGCAGCCGCAGCAGGTTCAGCCTTCGGCGGTATTACAGGCCAACAACCAAACGTCATAACGCGGGTGTTCGAGCGCTGACAAAGCCGGACTGGAAGCAATCATCCAACCTTCGAATCTTGGCGTTTCTTCACGCACATCGCGGATCACCAAAAACGCAAAAGCATCCGCTGCCTTATTATTTGCGGGAAAACGGCATTCCTGCAAATTAATGATCAACCGCTCATATTCGAGCGTTTCACCGACGTTAATTTCAAGATCGCGGACAATGCCAGTGATTGTATCGAGCGCGCGCAATTTCACGATGGCGCCGTTTTCAGTCTCAACATTACTTTGGGCAAATACGGAGTGTGACATCAACAACCCCGCCAAAACGCTCAGGCAGTAACTTCTCATTCGTCCTTGCCGGTGACAAATTTCAGCAGCAGCGTAATCAGGCTAACAGCACCCTGGGTGTCCAATATCTCACCACCCTCTTCCAGGTTGAATTCGGATCCTCCCGGGATCAGTTCAACAAAATTCCCACCCAGCAATCCTTCTGACGAAATCATGATTGCACTGTCGTCGGGCAGTTCAATACCATCGGAAACCGCCATTGTGGTTTCGGCCCGAAATGTTAGAGGGTTCAGGTACAGCCCCGTCACTGTGCCAACCTTGACGCCTGCCAACCGCACATCCGACCCAAGACTGATTCCTTCAACAGAGCGAAAATTAGCGTGGATTTCGTAAGAATCCGTCGGCCCAGATACGCCCGCAGTATTAGCGGCATAGACCAGAAATCCAGCGGCGGCGGCCAGAACCACCGCACCGATAGCCGTTTCTGCTGCATTGTTCGCCATGGTCGGTCGCTCTATTCAGGTTGCCATGCGTCGTAGTCAGACCGGTCAGCCGGATTCGCCTGACGCAGCGAGCCCGCAGGTGCATAGGCCATCGCCGTTCCGGTCAGGTTTTCCTGATGTGGCTTTTCCCAGGCTTTGTGGATCAGCGGTGTATCCGTGGGCGGGCTGTCAAAAGTATAATGCAGCCAGCCGTGCCAATCCGGCGACACCCGTGAGGCTTCGACTTCACCGCTGTAAATTACCCAGCGTTTTACGCCGTCGCGCGACTGGTAAAATACATTACCTTCGGTGTCTTCTCCGACACGTACACCTTTGCGCCAAGTGAAGAACTGTGTGTTGAGGGTTTGCCCGTCCCACCATGTGAAAAATCGAAGAATGAATTTCATGTGTCGCCTTTTTTGGATGTTCCGACCTCGATGAACTTCACAAAGAGTGTCGGTCTTGTCAATTTAAGAGGCTGTCGCTGCATCCTCGTCACGGTCCGCATAAACCACCAGCGGTTCTGCTTCGCGGTTCACAGCATCCTCGCCAACCACGACCTCCGTAACGTTCTCCATTCCCGGCAGTTCGAACATGGTGTCCAGCAAGATATCCTCCATGATCGAACGCAAGCCCCTGGCACCGGTCTTCCGGTCGATCGCGCGTATCGCGATGGCTTTCAGCGCGTCTTCGGTGAAACTCAGTTTCGCGTCTTCCAGTTCAAACAACCGTTGATATTGTTTGACAAGGGCGTTTTTCGGTTGGCTCAGGATGGTCACCAGCGCATCCTCGTCCAGATCGGTCAGCGTAGCGATCACCGGCAGACGGCCGACAAATTCCGGGATCAGGCCGAATTTCAGCAGGTCTTCGGGTTCCAGATCTGTAAATGTTTCGCCGACGCCACGGCTGTTTTCCTCTTTCACATCGGCTCCAAAACCGATGGCAGACCCTTTGCCGCGCTGTGTGATGATCTTCTCCAACCCCGCAAAGGCACCACCGCAGATGAATAGGATATTGGTGGTATCCACCTGCAGGAACTCTTGCTGAGGATGTTTGCGCCCGCCCTGGGGGGGTACACTTGCAACTGTACCTTCCATAATTTTCAGCAGCGCTTGTTGTACTCCTTCACCTGATACATCCCGAGTTATCGACGGGTTGTCAGACTTGCGGGTAATTTTGTCGACTTCATCAATATAGACGATGCCGCGCTGTGCGCGTTCAACGTTATATTCGCTGGCCTGCAGCAGTTTCAGGATGATATTCTCCACATCCTCGCCCACATAGCCGGCTTCGGTCAGCGTGGTGGCATCCGCCATGGTAAATGGCACATCCAGAATTCGCGCCAGAGTTTGCGCCAGCAAGGTTTTACCACACCCAGTTGGTCCGATGAGCAGAATGTTTGATTTTGCCAACTCGATTTCAGAGTTTTTCTCGGCGTGATTCAGGCGTTTGTAGTGGTTGTGAACGGCCACAGACAAAACCCGTTTGGCCAAATCCTGGCCAATCACATAGTCATCCAATACGGCGCAGATTTCCTGGGGTGTCGGCACGCCATCAGAAGATTTCACCAGCGAAGATTTTGCTTCTTCGCGGATGATATCCATGCACAATTCAACGCATTCATCGCAAATAAACACGGTCGGGCCCGCAATCAGTTTGCGTACTTCATGCTGAGACTTGCCGCAGAACGAGCAATAAAGCGTGTTTTTGCTTTCACCGTTTCCTGAATTTGCCATCACTCACTCCGCTCATTCTTTTTACTTTTGCTTGCCAGATGTCTATAAATATCCACCCCGATTTGGCCTGCACCAAAACAATATGGCAGATTCAAAACAGGCACAATGACATTGTTATTCACAAAATAATGCGGCAGTCCGGTTGTCCGAAATGCCACAAATCTGTGAAGAAAACTTTGACTTTGTTCAGGATTCTTCGGCTTCGACGGTGCGTTTTTGCACGATTTCGTCGATCAAACCCCATTCCACCGCTTCCTCGGCGGTCATGAAATTGTCCCTGTCCAGAGCCTTTTCCACGATATCAAGTTTCTGATCGCAGTGATCAACGTAAATCTTGTTCAGACGGTCTTTCAATTCCAGAATTTCTTTGGCGTGCAGCGCAATGTCAGACGCCTGCCCCTGAAAACCGCCGGAGGGCTGATGCACCATGATGCGGCTGTTTGGCAGCGAAAATCGCATGCCTTTTTCACCGGCAGCCATCAGCAGCGACCCCATCGATGCCGCCTGTCCAATGCAAAGCGTCGAAACTTTCGGCCGGATATATTGCATAGTGTCATAGATCGACAAACCTGCTGTCACCACGCCTCCAGGCGTATTGATGTACATGGCGATGTCTTTTTTCGGGTTTTCCGCTTCCAAGAACAAAAGTTGGGCAACGATGACTGTCGCCATATCATCATGCACCGGCCCAGAAACGAAAATAATACGCTCTTTTAGAAGCCGGGAAAATATGTCGTAGCGAATATGTCCGCGCGCAGTAAATTCATCTACACTTGGAATAACAAAATTGGTTGCCGGGGTTGCGAGGTTTATCATTAACTCTGCCTGTTTTGAATTTGCACACGGGTTGCTTTTGATAAGTGTAGTTCGGTCACATAGTAGCTTCAAGATGCCAATTGATTGTAAACCTGACCAAGTGCAACGAAATGTTTTTGGGATATGTGTTGAAACTCTGTAAGTAATGACTTACCGTTAGTCATGACTTACGAAATCACCCTCGCTGCCCTGGCCGACCCCCGTCGTCGCATCATATTCGAAGCGCTATCGGCAAAACCTATGTCCGTGGTCCAACTGGCCAACACGCAACCCGTCAGCCGGCCAGCCGTTTCCCAACACCTCAAAGTACTGCAAACCGCCGGCCTGGTGAAAGCAACTGCTTTGGGCACCCGCCGGATATACGCTGTTGACCGCAAAGGTCTGGTCTCTCTGCGGGACTACATCGACAGTTTCTGGAACGACACACTCACTGCATTTGCCGACCACATCACAAAATCCGAAAAGGAAGACTAAATGCCGCCCCCTGTCATCAAGACCATCACCGTTCCCTGCCCTCCGGATCGTGCTTTTCGGGTATTCACTCAGGATATGAACCTGTGGTGGCCCAAGGACAAAAACTCTGTTTCAGCAATGGCCGGAAAAGTCGCGAAATCGGTGCAGATGGAGCAGATCGAAGGCGGTGCAATTACCGAGATAGATCACACTGGCACATCCGTTGTGTGGGGTTCAGTCAGCACCTTTAACCCGCCTGACAAACTCGTGCTTGCCTGGCACATCGGCATGCCTGCCGAACAGGCGACCACAGTGGAAGTTGATTTCCAGGCCTCGGCTTCAGGCACCAAAATAACCCTGAAACACCACGGCTGGGAAGCATTTGGCGACGACGCCAACAAGATGCGGGACGGCTATAACTCCGGCTGGGTTGGTGTCTTTGAACAGGCTTATGCTGGTGCTTGCAACTCAAATTGACTCAGGACCCCTGGACTGGGTTTGCGGCCAACCATTCCTCAACTCGTTTGTACTTCGACAGCTTCGCGCTTATTGTTCCGATCTCTATCAGCCGCCTCAACTCATCCACTTGGTCAGCGCTCATCGGTCCACCAGTAGCACTCGCTTTAGCCTCTGCAATCAGACAATCTGCGAGATTCATTTCATATATTCCGTAGTATGGCACTGAGTTTTCGTCTCTCAGCGTGATTGCCTTTTTAAGCGCAATTATCGCAGCCTTCCATTCTGCCGGCCTTTTTTCTTTCAATGTGAACCCTAACTGAGCGTAATTGCGGTGGAATTCTCCAGATTCCGCATTGATAATCGCTTCGAAAATGTGCTGAGCTCTCGCCATTTTTTCGTTTTCTGCTGGATTTTTCCATAGTGCTTTGCGGTGATTTCTTGCCTTAAAAAATGTGGTTGTTCGAACGCCAGCAGATGCTTTGCTAATCGCTTTTTTCAAGTTATTCACATCCATCTGGGATTCTCCATTTGGCGCATCCAGGTACTCCTCAACAAGCGCGATGGCCTTGGCATCAACTCGTGCCTGTTGTTTTTGCGCCTGATCAGTGGCTTTACTGACCACCGCAGTTAGATCGTCTATAGCGTTCTGCATACGGGTCAGCTCTTGAACCATATATATTCGAGTCCACATATACGCATACATAAACCCCAGAATGGCAAAAAAATCAAAACCGCCAACGCCACTTTGCCTGAGATTGCTGTGGGTAGGTTCGGCACCAAAGCGGGAGATACGTTTCCTGCAAACGTATCCAGTTTGCCAAATATTGGCTCAAACTGAACCAGCGTTACTCCAACAATGATTTTGGTTAGCCAGTCCGATATTTGTTCTAGATTGGTGTTCTCTTCATAGGCCCTCCTTTTTTTGTTTGCGGTGCCGTCGGTCGCGTCACCGGTTGGCAACCCGCCACCGCTGTGCGCGCGCGGAATACCAAAAAGGAAACCCAAAAAACCGCCGCAAAAAATAGCTGACAGTGCAATAAGAGCTGCATAAAGCCCTTGCGCGAGCCCTGCTCCAATCTCAAATTTGGTTCCTGAAAGTACGAGAAGGCACATAGACCCTACAAATGCGATATTTAGAAACCCAATCCAGTTCCTGTTGCTGACATCATAGTTGGGATCAGCTGGACTGCTATTCCGTCCATGCCACAGCCTTAAAAGTATCTTTTTCATAATAATTTTCCGCCATATCTAAACGGCGAGTGAATACCATTTTTCTTGGTCCAAAGCAACAAAGGGCGCCAAAAAGGGCGCCCTCGCAAAATCTCAAATGATGATACTCAGTCTTCTTCCAGCGCATCAACGGCTTTCTGCAAGTCTTCTTTGGACACTTCTTTGTCGGTCACATCAGCCAGTTCAACAATATAGTCGATAACCTTGTCTTCAAAGATCGGCGCCCGCACTTGCTGTTGCATCTGCTCGTTGGACTGCAGGAACTCAAAGTACTCACGCTCCTGTCCCGGATACTGCTGCGCCCGCTGCATCACAGCCTGCTGCATTTCAGCATCGGTGACAGAAATCTCCTGAATTTGGCCAACTTCGGCCAGCAACAAGCCCAATCGTACCCGGCGTTCCGCCAGCGCGTTGTGTTCGTCTGTTGGTTCAATTTCCGGGTGATCATGGCCCTGAACGTCCGGGTTTTCTTCGTGCCACAGTTGATGCGCGATGGAATTGGCTTCCTGTTCGACCAGCGACGGCGGTAGGTCAAAGTTTACCAGCTTGTCCAGTTCGTCCATCAACCTACGCTTCATCACCATACGCGCGGCACCGGCATATTCCTGGCCCAGTCGTTCGGAGATCTGGGTTTTCAGGTCGTCAAGGCTCTCAGAGCCGAATTTTTTCGCCAGTTCATCGTCAATTTCTGCAGGTACCGGTGCTTTTACGGCATTCACTGTACAGGCAAATACCGCTTCATTTCCGGCCAAATGCTCGACTTGATAGTCCAGCGGGAAAGTAACGGTCACTTCCGCGTCGTCCCCAACCTTGGAGCCAACCAACTGTTCTTCAAACCCGGGAATAAAGCTGTTTGAGCCCAGCACCAGCGGATAGTCATCAGCCGTGCCACCTTCAAAAGCTTCGCCATTCACCTTGCCCAGGAAATTGATCACCAGTTGATCGCCGTCTTTTGCTTTGGAACCTTTCTTGCGGTCTTCAAAGTTCTGGGCGGAACCGGCCAGATTGGTAAGTGCTTCATCCACATCGCCGTCTTCGGCTTTTGCAACCAGCTTTTCAATTTTCAGTTTCGAAAAATCTGCTTCAGGAACGGTTGGCAAGCATTCGTAATTCAACGAAACTTCAACGTCGTCACCCTCTTTCCATTCTTCGTTTGTCATTTTAACATCGGGCTGCATCGCAGGCCGGTCGCCCGATGATTCAAAGTGGTCGCTCATCGCACCGTCGATACTTTCCTGCATCGCCTCGCCGAGCACTGACTTGCCAAACTGCTTTTTCAGCAGCGCCATCGGCACCTTGCCTTTGCGAAATCCTTTCATTTCCACGTCCGGCTGCGCTTCAGCCAGTTTGGAATTAACCTTATCGGCCAGTTCGGTGGCAGATACGGTGATCGCATAACCGCGTTTCAGGCCTTCGTTGAGCGTTTCAGTTACCTGCATCGGGTATCCTTCGTGTGTCATGGCCGCACGGATGGGCGCGGCGGGTCGCAGCAAAATCAGTGGTTCTTCTAGGGCCAGCCCGCCAGCCTTGCAAGGGGAAAACCGCGCTGGAATGGACCGAAAGCGGTATGGTGCCAAACAATAAACCAAACGCGTAATTGCCTTTGTGCGAACTCTCAACTCGGCACGCTGTTCCCGTCAGGCAGCCAGCGGATTGCCGTGAGATATACAAACACCCGACTTCTGAGTTGTTGTTGTGACTTGGTTCGCCACGGTCAGCGGGAACGACTTTCGTCCTGCCAACTGCCATTTGCGCTTTTTCAAAGGCCTGAACTTTGTTAGAATCCCAGAAATTGGGAATGAACACTAACATTATGAGGGACGGAAAATGACAAAAAACTTGAGGGAACGCGCTGAAATTGCTGCAAAAGAGGTGCAACAAATTCTTGGGGTTTCAGAAGACGACCACCCGAAAGAAGTGGCAGATGCAGTGGAACACGCGATCATCCGTGCCCTGATAGCCGAACGCGAACGTTGCGCCGCAGTCGCTCACCAATGCCATGCAGACGATGAGAAAAAGGGCGATTATGTAGCGGAGGAAATCCGAAAAGTCCGGTCGGTGTTGATTTCAAACCTGTCAGCGATGCGGTAACCTATCGCATTAAAGCGTTTCAGGTTCAGTCTGAACCAGATTGAACCCGAAACGCCGCTTTAAGTGTCTGGCATCGCTGCGTTTCTCGTTTCGTTTGTGATTCAAACCAAACCAGAATCGCTCTAGCAAATACCGGTCACCCGGCAAACCAAAACCTAAGAAACCGAAAGCTCAGAAAAGTCTGTGCGGGCGGATGTATCGGCGACAGAACCGCCGTATTAGGGGCGCCTCAGTAAATAATCGGGTTGAATTCCCGATGTTCGGATCGGACCAATCGGACTCAGGCCGCCAAAGAATCCGAATTCAGTAATCAACGCAGTCTTTAGCCCAGCTGCCTGCCCTCCGAGAATGTCAGTGTGCAAGCTGTCGCCGACCATTAGGATGCGGGCCGGATCAGCACCGGACGTTCTGACGCGTGCAAGTTCAAATACGTTTAGAAACGGCTTTCCGAAAAAGGTTGGTTCGATCCCTGTGCGATCTGCAAGCCTATGGGCATAATATCCCGGTTCGATCGAAAATCCGTACTCGCGGGGAGCAACTATGTCGGGATTTCCTACCAAAACCGGGCGTGGATTTCGCTGGAGTGCGTTTTCCAGGAGTACCTGCCGGTCCTCGTTCCACGCGCCGCTCCCGAGCAATAGAATACCTTCAACGTCATCGTAAAGAGCCGGATCATCCGCCAGGTAGGAGAAATTAATGTGGTCGATATCGTGGTGGCCGACATCATTGGGAAGCATTAGACCCCAATGTCGCTCTGGTTCGAATCTCAGTGCCTCCAGCGTGGCCATTCGGCTGGTAACTACATCCTCTGGCGCAAAATCAAATCCCAGTTGGGCGTATTTTCTTCGTAGGTCAGATCGCGGGAGGCTTGCCGCGTTTGAGACAACGAGAACGCGTTTACCTTGGCGCTGTAGTCCCGCCACTCTCTCGGGGGCACCGGGTATTGCGGTTTCTCCTAGGTTCAATACACCAAAAGCGTCTAAAAGAAATGCATCGAAGAGATGCGAAATCACGCCTAAATT
Organism: Amylibacter sp.; assembly: GCA_965237555.1. Classification (GTDB taxonomy): domain Bacteria; phylum Pseudomonadota; class Alphaproteobacteria; order Rhodobacterales; family Rhodobacteraceae; genus Amylibacter. The sequence goes on along the minus strand of OZ250147.1, from coordinate 1,598,132 downwards.
ATCTACTGTTTGGCAAGCTGCAGATCGCTGGATTGATGGCAGTCGATGGCGAACAGATTCGTAGGCCTCGAATGCAGTATGAACATTCAAATAATGGCTCCACGTACTTTGGCTGACACCCATTCGCTCACAATCACCGCAAGCAAAATAATGATCAGGATCAGACTGACCTGCGGCCAGGCCAGCGTATTGAGCGAGCCTTGCAATTGCAGCCCAATGCCGCCGGCGCCCACTAATCCGAGCACAGTGGATTCGCGCAAGTTGATGTCCCAGCGAAATACCGCGATGCCAGCAAATGCTGGCATGATTTGCGGCACGATGCCGTAGGCCATGACTTGCCAACGGGACGCGCCAGTTGCGGTGATTGCTTCGACCTGATTTTCATCGATTTCTTCAATCGCTTCATAGAGCAGCTTAGCGCAGAATCCGATAGAGCGGATGGAAATAGCAATCAGCCCAGCAAACACGCCGGGTCCAACTATTTTAACCAATAACAACGCCCAGATCAGCGAGTTGATCGAGCGGCTGGATACAATAATCAACAAAGCGATGGGCCGGATAAACAGGGCCGACGGCGTGGTGTTTCGCGCCGCCAGAAACGCCACCGGTACGGCCATGATCAAAGCCGCAATCGTGCCTAACGTGGCAATGTTCAACGTGTCCCACAGAGGCTTCCACAGCTTATCTATATAAGCCCAGCGCGGCGGAACCGCGCGTCCACCGATGTCGGCGGCAATGCGCGGTGCGTCCCAAAAAAACGCCCAGGTGGTTACTTCTGAAATCTGCGTCCAGCTCCACATGAAAATGGCGGTGCCAACCAGCCACATCGCCCAGGTTTTCAACTGCGAATTCCGGTCCCGCCGCTGCCAGATTTTTACGCCGTCTTTGCTTGATATCGCCATTACTGCACTTTCGCCCTGATGATGCCCGACAGATACTCCAACACCATCACAGCGCCGATAATTACCAGCAATATCGCCGCCGCCGTGTCAAACTCGTACCGGTCAAACGCGGTGTTCAGCGTCGCACCAATCCCGCCGGCTCCCACAATCCCCAGCACCGCGCTTTCGCGGAAATTGATGTCCAGCCGGTACATGGACAGACCGATCAAGCGTGGCACCACCTGGGGGTGGATGCCATACACATAGCGTTGCAACCACGTGCCACCGGTGGCTCGCACGGCCTCGGCCTGCACTTTGTCCATATCCTCGATTTCCTCGGCCAACAGTTTGGACAGAAACCCGATGGTGGCAAAACTCAGCGTGATAAACCCGGCCAGGGGCCCAAATCCAAAAATGGCGACCAACAGAATTGCAACCACAATCTCGTTCAGCGCGCGGGACACGGCAACAATGGAACGGCACACCAGATAGACCGGCAGAATGGAAATATTGCGCGCAGCACCTAGGCCAATTGGAATGGATATGGCAATGCCGACAACCGTAGAGGCCAGCGTCATCACAGCGCTTTCCGTCAGACCCATGCGAATATCAGTGGCGCGCGACAAAAAGTCTGGATGTCCGAACGCGAAGATAAATGCCTGTCCCCGTTCCAGCCCACGCGCGACCCGGGTCCAATTCACGTCGATCGAGTTCAGCGCGAGGATCAGGTAAACCATCGACCCGATGATCAGTGTCCAACGCAACGCCGCGGATGTAACGAATGGAGGTTTTTTCCAGCGCCGACCAATACGCGTGTCAAGCATGCGGCTCATTACGCAGCGTCTTCTTCAGCATCGTCTTCGACTTTCTGGATCGTCTCCGACCAATCCTCTTTGCCGTAAATTTCGGTTAATACGTCCTCGGTCAAATCTTTTGGCGCACCGTCGAAAACCACCGTACCCTGATCAAGTCCAACGATGCGCTGAACAAACATCTGCGCCAGCGCCACATCGTGAATGTTCACAATCGCCGCCAGCTCGCGTTCTTCGCAAAGCTCGACAATCAAGCGCATGATCTGGCGGCTGGTTTTGGGGTCAAGCGAAGCTGTAGGTTCATCGACTAACAGCACCGCCGGATTTTGAATCAATGCCCGACAGATGCCAACCCGCTGGCGCTGCCCTCCGGACAACTCGTCGGCGCGTTTGTCGGCCATTTCTAACAGGCCCACTCGGTCCAGCAGGCGAAACGCTTCGTCCACGTCACTTTGTGGAAACCTGCGCAGGAAGCTGCGCCAGAACCCGACATATCCCAATCGGCCCGACAAGACGTTTTCCATGACTGTTAGCCGCTCGACCAGCGCGTATTCCTGAAAGATCATGCCCATGCGCCGACGTTGTTTTCTCAAGCTTCCAAGGCCAAGCTTGGTTACTTCCAAATCGTCCAGAAACACTTTGCCTGACGTGGGTTCGACCAGCCGGTTGATGCAACGGATCAAGGTTGACTTGCCTGCGCCTGACGGCCCAATCAGCGCCATCACCTGTCCCTTTGGAACTTCAAGATCAACGGCATTCAGCGCTTTGTCACCGGTTTTGTAGACCTTTGTAAGATTTTCCAGTAGCAGCATTTTTTGCCCCACAGCCCCATAAAAAGCTATGCGCCCCAATGTTTTTGGGGCGCATAACCATATCTTTGGTCAGATCAGCTACAGCTGTAAGAAACGCCGTTTGCCGTATCGATCTTGCGGATCACGTCCCAAAAGTCTTTATAGTTCATTTTCAGGAACTGGCCTTCGTTTGATTTCTCAAACTCTTCCTTCAGTGCACTACCATCCCATTCAAAGCTGAAAAACGCTTCCTGAATCTTATCGTGTAGCTCTGGTGTCAAATTGTAGACCGTGCCAAATCCGGTGGTCGGGAAGGTCTGTGATTTATAGATTGTAATCACATCTCCTGCCTTGATGACACCACGCTTGATCATCCGAGATTTAACTGAGTTGGCGATCGAGGCGGCCATATAGTCTTTGTTGGCAACACCCAAGATTGAATTGTCATGTTTGCCAGAGAACACCGGCTCAAAGTCGCGGTCAGGCAACATGTCAAAATCACCCTTCAAAATCGCGCTGGGCGCTTTGAAGCCAGAGTTCGACGTGGGTGCCGTAAAGGCAAGTTGCTTGCCCCTAATATCTTCGACCGTTTCAATACCTGAACCCGGATAGGTCAGGATTTCCATCTCGTAACCAAAATGACCGTCAAGCGACGCCATGATGGTGAAGGGGCGGAAACCTGCGCAGTTGACCGCCAGAGGATTTGAACCGGTGTTGAATCCTGCAATGTGCAGACGACCGGAGCGCATGGCTTCGATTTGTGCCGCATTCGATTGAACCGGAAAAAACTGGACCTTTTTGCCGGTAACATCCGCCAGATGGTCCATGAAACCGGCCCAGACCGAAACGTAAACAGCCGGGTCTTCAACCGGCGTATAGGTGAATATCAGCGTATCTGGATCAACAAGTTCACTTGCATCCGTTGGAATATCCGCAATCAGATCGCCGTCTGCATCGCAAAATCGGTCGTCCAGCGTACCACGCGGACAATTTTGTGCAACAGCAGCTCCTGTTAGAGCCCAACCAAACGCCAGCAGAGCGCCCACGAGAATGTATGTTGTTTTCTTCATTGGATTTCCTCCCATCTACACACGCTACTAGCACAGACAAAATTCGCAAGGATTATTGTCCCACGTTCAGAGTTGGTTTCAAATCCCACACTCGTGCCAGTCGTCAAATCGGTCCGACGGACCGAGGTCGGGCAGTGCAGTCCTGAGGTAACCACCCAAATATAGGCGGAAAGGGATGTAGGCGTTTAATGCTGTTTGATAGTCAATTTCGCTGTCGCCCACGTACATTACCTTCGATTTACTGCCACCCAAGGCAGAAACGCACGACAAAAGCGGCGCAGCGTCGGGTTTTTTGGGTTTACCACGTTCGGCTCCCACTATGACGTCAATATACTGTGCAAGGCCAAGCTGATCGCAGATGGCTCTCGCGGGTTCTGTGGGTTTATTGGTGCAAACTCCAAGTTTGGCGCCTTCCGACCTGAGCCTGCCCAAGCACTCCACTACACCTGGGTATGGACGGGTAAGCCTCGTCATGTTCTTTTTGTAATTTCTCCTAAATCGAGACAATGAACTGACCAACAGATCTGCATTTACTTCTCCGGTGGCGGCCAAACTTCGCTCAACCAGTTTTTCAACTCCGTTTCCGATGAAGGAAATTACACGATGTAATTCCAAAGGCTCGCGGCCAAGTCCGGCCAACACCACGTTGACGGCTGCATGCAAGTCGGGCGCACTGTGAACCAATGTTCCGTCGAGGTCGAATATGATCGATCGGATTTCTTTCATGTTGGAAACGTACGAGACTTGTCGCTGGCTGGAAAGCCGCCACAGAGTATTAAACTTGCTGAGGCGGCGACGAATTTTCACGGGCGCATCCAGGTTCATCAAGATTTCATTGCGGCATGCTTCGCGCCGGAGCGTCGAAATCCAGCAAGTGAAAGAATTTCGTGGCTGACACCGGCGCCAAACTGCCGGAAGCTGCCGTTGGAGACGAGGCAGCGAACGGCTGTTTCGTGCGCAGAACTGACCTAGCAAGACTGGGGAATTCAAGCGTCTACTACCGCCTACAACAATACCCCTCATTTATCATTGTCTTGCCCAAGTTCTGGCCCTAAAGATTGCAACCCTTGGCCAGCAGTCATAGCTCTTATGGCTAGTTGAGGGGCAAGACTCCTGCTTTCCAGTCATTCCTTTACAACACCCCATATTTCAGGCGCACCGCTAACACGCATTGAGGGAACGTCTTCCAGATCACTGCGTTAGTCAGAGGGTATGTTGGAGGGCCAGAGCATGAATCGGGATTACACTTAGAGACCCAAAAATCGTAATGTTCGCGTTATGCTCGAATGTGGATCACCCAAGTTTTCTAGACGCCGATTGAGCGAGGCTCGGTGACAAATATTCCTGACCATCAGACGCGTGGCTGTCGACGGGAAAAACAGAGCGAGAAGACCGACTACGTTGCAAGCCAACCATCGTCTAGCCATTCTTTGCCATGCCTATTAGAAAAAGCAGCATCGTTGCAGATTCGGTGGTACTGAGTCCTAGTGCGGATCCAGTGGAAACCGTTCTGGTTATTGCCGAACACCATGATGAACTTATATGTATCACTAAGGCCGGACTGAGCCCGGTTTGAATCAGTTGCGCGGGCAGCTCCAAGGGCTGCCGCAATCGCATAATCAAAGGATTCGCGCATGAAAACGGGATTTGTTGTAACTCTTATTGCCTCCTTTACGTTAGGGGCACCAAATTACGCGAGCAGCCGAAGTATCCTTTCGCTTGAAGAAGCCATAGATATTTGCACCAAACGGGCCACCAAAACGGCCACTACGAGTTTTGGGCGTGAAGGGGATCGGCCGCCGCCCCATATTGTGCAAGACCAATACCGCAGCTGTGTTTACGTCAAGTCGCGGCAATACCCGCCCACGAGATTCGACACCCGAAAATTCGGATTGTAGCTTCGATCGGGTACCTAGGTAGTTTCGTAGCCCGCGCGCGCGCCGGGGGGATAGGGTCCAATTGATGTCGTAGAATTTTACCGCGCCACGGAAACCGTTAAACAGGTGGGATGGCGTTGGGTTGGTCGGCTCGGCAGGACTCAAACCTATAACGCGAGCTTCCCAAGCTTAAGTTACGGGTTCAATTCCCGTTACCCGCTCCAATTGCTGAATGGTTGCAATATTCCCGCTGTCGCGTACCCTGTCGGGATAACTGACAGATCGCGGGAAAATTATGTCTAGAAAACTGATTGTCTGCCTAGACGGCACCGGAAATGAGGTTGAAAAAAATGAATCCAACGTCCTGCGGCTCTATAAATGTCTGAACCATTCAGACGAGCAACTGGTGTATTACGAACCCGGTGTTGGAACTTTGAATACCCGCCCCTTGAAACAGGTGTTTTTGGATAAACCGAAGCTGATATTGGGTCTGATTTCCGGGCGCGGACTGGAAGCCAATGTGCTGCGTGCTTTCAAATTTCTGTGCGAAAATTATCAGGAGGGCGACCGGTTGTATTTCTTCGGCTACAGCCGCGGTGCCTACACCGCGCGGGTTTTGGCCGGATTTATCAACGATTTCGGGCTTGTCGCGCCGCATGAATTGCATCTGATCGGACCGGTTTTCCGGGAATATCGCAAACTGTCGAAATCTGACGCGCGGGAAAAACATGCCAGCCTGCGCATGTTTGAACAGTTCTTTCACGTCACCCACCCGCCTATCCGTTTTCTTGGCCTGTGGGACACCGTCAGTTCGCTGATCCGGATCAGACTGCGCTTTAGCACCATTGTCGAATACGACACCCATTCCAGCGTCGATGAAAACCCGTCGGTCGAATCCGTGCGCCATGCGCTGGCGATCGACGAAACCCGCCGGTTTTTCCGGCATCAATTCTGGCAATCAGGGAAAAAATACTATGGCAACCGGTTTCGTTCAAAAAAAGAGCCGCCGGACCAGGACGTCAAGCAGGTCTGGTTCACCGGATCACATACCGATGCGGCCGGTAGCGTCACCGAATCCGAAGCCGGCCTGACCAAGATCACAATGGATTGGATGCGGCAGGAACTGGATGGGCTGGGCGTCGATAAGCTGGATTTCCGCAAGATTTACTATGACCGCTATGTGCTTGGCAAAGAGGACAAAATCACAAAGCGCATGAAACTAAATATCGCCAGCCCCGATGCCAAGGCTCCAATACACAATCAAATCTGGAATGGCTGGTTTATCTCCGAAATCTTCCCGCGCCTGAGCAAACGCAGCCGGTGGCCCAATCAATGGAATATTCTGGGTTACTATTTTCCGCTTGGCCAATACCGCTACATTCCGCCGGGGTCAGAAATCCATCCATCGGTATTGGAGCGGAAAGCTGATAGGGCCTGCGACTACGACCCGCCAAACCTGCGCGAGTTTTGAGTAGGGCGTTTGAACCGGCTGCGGCTTACTTCATATTGGGTATTTTATCGACAAATCCGCGCAGATTGGGAACGTCTGACAATAATCTTTTACTGCGGTCGATCTGGCGCCCGGCTTCGCCCAACGGTATGGTGACCCGCCGAATGTTGACCTGGAGGTTGTTCTGCGCCTTGGTGATCACTTCGCCATGGGTTTTGGCGTCGTAGCCATCCATAGCCCGAAAAAGCTTTTGCCGCTTTGCCAGGTCGCCATCGCTTTTTCTGTAGTCGAAATGCAATGCTGCGTTTTCGGCGGTTTTATCCGAAACGGCCTTCGCAATCTGGACAATCAATGCAACCAGCTGTTTGACTCCATCAATTTTGTCAGTCAGGTCATCGTGTGACAGACCCGCGGCAGCCTTGGCTTTGCCAGCGGCATTCTTGGTCGTCGCCTCCAACCGCTTGGCGTCCGCGATGTGTTTCTTATTGCCGGTCAAAATCCGTTTGTATTCCACCAGAATACCTTTGAACTCGCGATCCACCGCCTTCAGGTCGCTGACGCTGGCCCCAAGATCTTTGGTGCCGCGCTTGATGGCCTTAGCAAATTCCTCACACAGTGCCATCAACTGCTTCACTTTGACCTTGTTGGCCTTCACGTCCGGCGGCATGGCCACATCGGTGACCCGGATCTGTTTCGCCTCGGGGATGGATATCGAGGCAATGCCTTGCTTTGACGCAAATTTGCTGAAGTCCCGCACCGACCCCATCCAGCTCTGCAGATCCCTGCTGCTGGGAGTTGTACCACTCTGATCCAACGTGGCCTTCGCAGACAAGGCGGCAGCATGGGACACAAGCATCACGTCCCGGTTGCCGTTGTAAGTGTCATAATACATGGCCTGCACTTTTTCGACCTTCAGCGCATAGCCCTGTTCGCGAAGCTCCTTTAACGCATTGGCGATTTCTCGCACCCAACCGGAGATCAAGCCCGTAATTTCATCCCGTTTTTTGTCTTTCGTGTCCTTTTTGATTTTCGCAGAAGCGGTCGAATAGGCATTGTTCAACGCCGTCAGAGCATCGTTGGCTGCCTGAACTTCTGTCGCGTTCATCGCGGTCGCATTCTTGCGTGTGGTGTTGGCAACAAGTTTCAGGGCCTTGGCAACACCGCTTCCCTTGGCAGACTTCGGTCGCTTGTCTTTCCAGATTTTTTCCGTAAACGTAAAGTTCATATTGTCCTCCCCGAGTGCAATAATTTTGTGGATACCCAAGCTTACACTCAATTGAAGACTGACAAAGAAAAATGTCGGAATATAGCAGGGTAAGCCAAATACGCGCCCTATTGTTTCAGCGACGCCAGCAGACCCAACGTCGAACCGTCGTGAACACCGCCCGGGGTCGCACCTTCCACCAACGGCAGCAATTCCTGAGCCAGTACCTTGCCCAGTTCCACCCCCCATTGGTCAAAGCTGTTGATGCCCCAGATCACGCCCTCGACAAACACACGGTGTTCGTACAGCGCGATGATTTTGCCCAAAGTGCGCGGGTCAAGCTGGTTATACATCATGGTCACACTGGGCCGATTGCCGGGAAACATGCGATGCGCCGCCTGCCGCTCCAGTTCGTCACCGGTCAGCCCTTTTGCCGCCATCAGTTCCCGCGCCACGTCTGGCGATCGCCCAACCATCAGCGCTTCTGATTGCGCCAGACAATTGGCCACCAGCATTCGGTGTTGATGCGTCAGCTCTGGTTCATGCCCCTGCCTTGCCACCAGAAACTCGCAGGGGATTACCCGCGTACCTTGATGAATCAGCTGGTAAAACGCGTGCTGACCATTGGTGCCGGGCTCACCCCAGACAATTGGCCCTGAGTCATGTGCCAGAGCCGCGCCACCCATCGTCACACCCTTGCCATTGCTTTCCATATCCAACTGCTGCAAATACGCCGGCAGTCTCGCCAACCTCTGGTCATAGGGCAACACAGCGCGAGTTGCATAACCGCAGATGTTTGAATGCCAGAGTCCGACCAGCGCCAACAACACCGGCAGGTTTTCCGCCAGTGGCGCCGTGCAGAAATGGGTATCCATCTCCTCGGCACCAATCAGAAATTCGGTGAACCGCTCTGGCCCGATGGCCAGCATCAACGTCAATCCGATGGGCCCCCAGACCGAATAGCGCCCGCCAACCCAGTCTTCAAAACCGAACACGCGGTCCTGCGCGATACCAAAGGCGGCAGTTGGGTCTTGCGCTGTTGACAGAGCCGCCAGATGTTGCCCAATGTCTTCGACCGCCACGGCGCGTTCCAGCCACGCTCGTGCGGTTGCTGCATTGGTCATTGTTTCAGCAGTTGTGAAGGTTTTCGAAGCCACGATCACCAGAGTCGTCTCCGGATCCAGCCCTTCCAGTGTATCGGCAATATCCGCACCGTCTATGTTGGACACAAAATGGGTTCGCGGGCCGTCGCAGTATGGCGACAATGCTATATTCGCCATAACCGGACCAAGGTCGGACCCACCAATCCCGATATTAACCACATCTGTGAAGGGTTTGCCGTTTGCCGCTGTAATCTCACCCGCGCGCACGGCCGAACTGAAAGATTTCAGCCGCTCAAGCGTTGCCAGTACTCCCGGCACCACGTCCTGACCGTTCACCAGAACCGGATCACCGGACAGGTTGCGCAATGCGGTATGCAATACCGCCCTGCCCTCGGTTTCATTGATCTTTTCGCCGGCGAACATGGCGTCGCGCCGAGCCTCGACACCGGCCTCATCCGCAAGCTTGATTAACGTGTTCAGGATATCGTCATCCAAAGCAGTTTTGGAATAATCCATCAGGAAATCACCGCATGACGCTGAGAATCGCGAAAACCGGTGTTGATCCTGATCAAACAGGTCTGTCAGCGAACGGTTTGTGCCCGCTGATTGCAAAGCGCTCAATTTTTCCCAAACAGACATTCCAATCCTTTCAATCAGCGTAATGAACCCGCGTCGTCTGACGGGCGGCAAGCACAACTCGAACCGGAGCCTGCAGTTCCGACCCAGCTTTCGCCGCTATTTCATAGGCCATCAGCTTTTCCGACCCGACAATCAGGATATGCTTGGCTGCGGCTGCTCGCAAAACCGGCGCGGTCAACGTAATTCTCGGCTCTCCAGCGCCCTCTGCCCGCATCGACATAACTGGCGGTGCATCGTCAGCAAGCGCCAACTCCAGCAAGTCTGAGCCAGGAAATAGCGACGCGATGTGCATATCGGCCCCCATGCCCAAAACGCAGACATCAAGCGGCAATGCCCCTTCAACAGCAGACGTCAGGTCATCCAATACCTCTTCAGGCCTGTCAGCTGCTTGATACAACGGTATAAAATCCGCTGCCGCCGCTCTATCCTGTAAAAGATGCTGAAGCACTAACCGTGCGTTCGACCGAACTGATGTCTCCGGCACAAAGCGCTCATCCGTTAGCAGAACGGTCACATTCTTCCAGTCCAACACGATTTTGCGCAGTCCTTCAAAAAACGGCGCAGGGGTCGTCCCACCCGGAACAGCCAGCGAAGCCTGCCCCTTTACTTTCAAAGCTGCTGCCAACTCCACTGCAACTTCCCGCGCCAATCCAGCAAACAGCGACGCGCGATCAGGATAAGTCACCAGTTCGCTCACGCTTTGATCTCCCGCCAGCGCCGCCCGTCGCGGTGCAAAAGCATCAGCGCGTCTTCAGGCCCGGAACTCAGCGGATCATAGGGCAAAGGTTTGTCCCGGGCGTCCGTCCAGCCCGCGATCACCGGGTCAATCCATTCCCAGGCAGCTTCAACCTCGTCGCCGCGCATAAACAAAGTCTGGTCACCGCGGATCACATCCATGATCAACCGCTCATAGGCTTCTGGCAAATAGGCAATCTGATCGCCCAGCGCCTCGGCAAAAGTCATATCAAGCGGCACTTCGGTCAATCGCATACCACCCGGCCCCGGATCCTTGATTGTCACCCGCAATGTGATCCCCTCATCAGGCTGCAGGCGGATCACCAAAGCATTGCCACGCCGGTTGAACTCCCCGGCAAAGATCGAATGCGGCGGGTCTTTAAATACAACGGCAATTTCCGACATCCGCGCCCGCAACCGCTTGCCCGTGCGCAGGTAAAACGGGGTTCCAGCCCAGCGCCAGTTGGCAATATTGACCTTTAGCGCCACATAGCTCTCGGTCCGGCTGTTGGGGTCTTCGCTGTGTTCCAGATAACCGGCTTCGTCATCACCTGCCAGATATTGCCCACGAACGGCCCCTGACAGCGGCACAGGTTCCAGGGCCCGGATCACTTTGAGTTTTTCATCACGAACCGCATCGGCACCGTATTTCGAAGGCGGCTCCATCGCTGTCAGACACAACAATTGCATCAAGTGGTTTTGCACCATGTCGCGCATCGCGCCGGATTTGTTGTAATAGGCCCCCCGTCCGTCCACACCTATGCTCTCAGCCACGGTGATCTGAACATGATCGATATGCTGTGCATTCCACAAAGGTTCAAACAACGCATTGCCAAAGCGGATCGCCATCAGGTTTTGCACGGTTTCCTTGCCCAGATAATGGTCGATCCGGTAGATTTGATGTTCGTCAAAGCAGCTTTTCAATTCGGCATTCAGCGCAATCGCACTGTCCAGATCGTGGCCAAATGGCTTTTCCACCACAATTCTGCTGTCGGTCGTTGTCAGTTGGTGTTTGGTCAATTTACGGGCAATTTCGCCAAACAGCGATGGGCCAACTGAAAAATAGAACGCATTCACAACACCGTCGCGCAGGTGCTTTTTCAGCGCCGTCCAGCCACTGTCTTCGAATATGTCCAGATGCTCGTAACTCAGCTTACTCAAAAACCGGTCAATCCCGTCTTCGCTGCACTGCGATTCCTTGACGAACTCGGTGATCGACTCACGCGCGAACTCACGAAACCCAGCGTCGCTCAATTCGCTGCGTGCTGTCCCGATTATCCGCGCTTCATCCGGCATTTGCCCGGCACACATACGTCGAAACAACCCAGGAATGACTTTGCGCCGGGCCAAATCGCCGGTGGCACCGAATATCACCAGGTCAAAAGGGTCAACCGGTATCGTTTGTGCAACCATTGTTATGCCTTTCAGACTTTGGATAGCGAATTCAAATCTACGTTATCGATAACGCAATAACAGACCCGGAGTAATTTTCAAGAGCTATTGCATCCAACAATTGCCCATCGGTCACAAAAACGTGGGAATAGGAAGCTAACCTTTGATTTCATTGCAAGCTCATAGTAGCGAATAGGCCACGCAACCCGCAGGCAGGTCAATGAACGATCAATATTTTTCGCTGGATAAACTCAAGCCGCTCGGCAAATTCGAACATCCGGATATTACTGCGAATGGTGAAGAGCGGGCTTCGGTAACGCTGCAAGGGGCCACCACGCTTTGGTTTAACACCGGTACCCTGTGTAACATCGAATGCGTGAACTGCTATATCGAAAGTTCGCCGACCAACGACCGTCTGGAATACATCACCGCTGAGGAAGTCACTGATTTCCTTGACCAGATCATTGACTGCAATTGGCCCACCACCGAAATAGCCTTTACCGGCGGCGAGCCGTTCATGAACCCGGAAATGATCGAAATGACTCGGGTTTGTCTGGAGCGCGGTTTTGAGGTTCTGATTTTGACGAATGCCATGTTGCCAATGATGCGCCCGAGAATGCAGGCTGGTCTACAAACACTGAACACCGAATTCGCCAACCAGTTAACATTGCGTATCTCCGTCGATCACTACAGTCCCGCCCTGCACGATCAGGAACGTGGTGCCGGGTCTTTTGACGTAACCCTGCGCGGCATGGAATGGCTGCGCGACAACGGCATAAAAATGGCTGTGGCCGGACGAACATTATGGGGCGAAGAAGACGCGACCAGCCGAGCGGGTTTCGCCGAGTTCTATCATCGCCACGGATTCGAGGTCGACGCCTACGATCCAAGCCAAACCGTGCTTTTCCCGGAAATGGATGTCTCGGTTGACGTCCCGGAAATCACCACCGCCTGCTGGAGCATCCTGAACAAATCGCCCTCCGATGTCATGTGTTCATCCTCTCGCATGGTCGTCAAACGCAAAGGCGCTGATAAACCGGCTGTTCTGGCTTGTACCCTCCTGCCCTATGAACCCGAGTTTGAGTTGGGAAACACCCTTGCCAAAGCCGAAGGCGCGGTGAAGCTCAATCACCCACATTGTGCCAAATTCTGTGTTTTGGGCGGCGCAAGTTGTTCAACGTGAATCGACAAGCGCTGGCTTGGGCCGCGCTGGCAATAACGATCCTGATCTGGTCTGGGTATATGGTGGTTGCACGATCCATGGTGACGACCGCGCTTGGCCCGGTCGAACTGGGTCTTATGCGCTTTCTGCCCGCCACCGTTTTGTTTGCGCCGGTGCTGATCCGCCGCGGACCGATGCCGGATGGTGCCGGTTGGCGCGACGTCACCCTGATTGCCCTGTGTGGCGGATTTGCCTTTATCCTGTGCCTTGGCACTGGGCTGAAATACGCTTCGGTCGCCGATGCGGTGATTTTTACGCCGTCGATGCTGCCAATTTACGTGGCCTGTCTCGCCTATCTATTTTTAAATGATACGCCGTCTGGGAGTCGGATATTCGGGCTTACATTGATCCTGATCGGGGCCAGTGCAGTGGGTGGAAAGGAGTTAGTGGCCGATGCAACGTCCGGGGCATGGCGCGGCCATATCCTATTCACTTTCGCCTCGATCTTTTGGGCGGTCTACACGATCCGCTACCGTTTATCGGGTCTTGACCCGATCAATGCGGCGGCAATGATTTGTTTCTGGAGCACCCTGGCCCTGCTGTTAACCGCACTGTTAACCGGGTTGGATTTTTCAGCTCTCAGCCGTCAGGAATTGGCAATTCAAATCGTATTACAAGGTGTAATGACTGGCTTTATTTCCACAATTACATACGTTTACGCAATCAGCCTGCTAGGAGCCGCTCGGCCGGCAGCCTGGGCTGCCCTAGTGCCCGTTCTGGCAGCTGTCGGTGGCTGGGTTTATCTTGGTGAGACGTTGACGCCATTTAAGGCAGGTGCGATTCTGGTCGTCTCGCTCGGTGTCGCGTTTGCTTCTGGTTTGCGATTGCGTAGGCGCAGTCCGACGACGCAGAAATCTGGCTATTAGCGCGCAACCAACCGCTCGCGCAACACCGACTTTACCGCATCTAGATCAACATCCCGCGTCACAAACGCCTGGCCGATTTCCCGGGCCATAACAAACCCGATCACACCGTCCTGCACTTTTTTGTCCTGCTGCATCAACGCAATCAAACCATCAGCATCCGGTAAATCACCGGGAATATCCGCCAGATCACATTTCATTCCCATTGCTTTGAAATGGGCGCGAACCCGGCTTGGGGCTTCCTGAGAGCACAGTCCCAGCCGCTGCGAGGTTTCAAAGGCCAGCGCAGTGCCTATCGCCACCCCCTCGCCATGCAACAGCCGGTCGGAATAGCTGGTCGCCGCTTCCAGCGCATGGCCAAACGTGTGGCCGAGGTTCAGCAACGCCCGGTCACCGTGTTCGTGTTCGTCCAGCGCCACAATACCCGCTTTCATTTCACAAGAGCGCTGCACTGCATAAATGCGCTTCTCCACGTCTCCGGCCGCAGCGTCGGCGGCATTTTCTTCCAACCACCCGAAGAACTCCGCATCTCCCAGCAATCCGTATTTCGCCACTTCCGCGTATCCCGCCAAAAAATCACGTTTGGTTAGCGTCCCCAGCACCGAAACATCCGCCAACACCAGTTGCGGCTGATAAAACGCGCCGACCAGATTTTTGCCGTGCGGCGAGTTGATGCCGGTTTTGCCACCCACCGAGCTGTCCACCTGCGCCAGCAACGTCGTTGGCACCTGCACAAACCGGATACCACGCCGCAAAATGGCCGCGGCAAAACCGGCCAGATCACCTATCACGCCGCCGCCAAAGGCGATCAGCACGTCACCGCGTTCAATCTTTTTGGACAGAAGCCATTCCACGGTGCGTTCTAAATTCGCCCATGATTTGGTCGCCTCTCCAGCCGGTAACGCCAGGGAAACGCATTCGATATCAGCATCTTGCATGCCTATTTTTAAGTCAGCTAAATGCAGCGCCGCAACGTTTTCGTCAGTAACCACCGCCACCTTTTTGCGCCGTAACAACGGTGCCACCAGTCGTCCCGCATCCGCCAGCAATCCGGGTGCGATTTCGATATCATAGGATCGGTCACCCAGATCCACATTTACCCGCCGTTTCATGCCGCCACCCCTTTTGCGACTCCACTTTGTGGATCACTCAGCAGAACCCCGATCACCTTGTCGGACATCTCGCCAAGTGACAGATCGGGTTCCGCATCGACCGTGATTTCAGCATTGTCATAAACCGGCGTGCGCCGATCAAAAAGGTCGGACAAAGTTTGGCGCGGTTTAGGCGTGCGCAACAATGGTCGGGTGTCCTTGTGCTTCACTCGGTTCCACAGCAACTCCAACTCAGCGCGCAGCCAAACCGCCACGCCGTATTGACTGATCAGGTCGCGGTTTTTCTGGGTCATATAGGCACCACCGCCGGTCGACAGAATACAGGGATCTCCGCGCAATAACCGTTCCAGGACCAGAGTTTCCTTGCTCCGAAAAAACGCTTCTCCATCGCGCTCAAAGATCTCGGCCACCGACATATTGGCAGCTTTGACAATTTCCTGATCCGAGTCGAGAAACGGTACCCCTAGCTTTTGCGCCACCAGCGACCCTACTGCGGTTTTGCCGGCCCCCATCAGCCCGACAACCACGATGGTTTTGGTCAGTGTGAACGCCACGACAACCCTCTTTTCTGCGGTCATTCGCCGTTTGCGGCATTCCGCCGAAACAAATAGCAAATGATTACCCTTTTTCAATTTGGATGATATCATCCAGCAACCGCAAGGCAAGCCCTGAGGTATAATAAAAATCGAGCAGTTGGAACGAAGACATGGGCAAACTGACAAAATACCTGTTTTATCTGGCAGTGGTGGCCTTTGCTGGTCTGTTGGTGTTTTCCTATGTAGGCGATATTTCCGCGCCTCAAACGGAGGTGACAATCGCTGTTGAACCGGATGCATCATAAGCTGATTTTTGCCGCTTTTGGCCTGATTTTAGCTGCCTCCGTGCGTGCAGAAACGCCGGTATTGCCGGATCAGTGGCTGTCGGAATCGCTGGAACCCGGCAGTGTTGTCTTGTCAACAAAACACCCCGTTTACGGCGCTGCTCGAGGATTGGCCACTGAAGTCATCGCCGTAACGCCGCTTGACGACGTCAAACTGGACGCTGTCGGGGTGCTGCCCGCAAATGTCGCCGGGTTGCCGGTCGATTTTTGGGGTGACAGCAACTCTGCCATCCTCAGCCGCTTGCTCCGGTCTCACGATGAATCCGCCCTGCCGGAAGTCACCGCTTTGTTTCATCGCATTTTGCTAGCCGAGCTGGATGTACCCATCGGTCACGATCAGGATGGTAAGATGTTGTTGGCCCGTCTCGATCATCTGCTGGCCGCCGGTGCGCTGGATCAGGCCGAGGCTTTGCTTGACCGCTCCGGCATTGCCAACGCAGAGCTGTTTCGCCGCTGGTTCGACGTTGGCCTGCTGACCGGTCGCGCACAAGAAGCCTGCGCGGCGATGCTGGGCGATCCCGGACTGACACCGGCGCTGCAGGCGCGCGTGTTCTGCCTGTCCCGCTCCGGCGATTGGTCCGCAGCCGCGCTGACGCTGACAACCGCCGCCGCGCTCAACAAGATCAATGCAACCGACGTGCAATTGCTCAGCCGCTTTCTAGACCCGGACCTATTTGAAGGCCAACCCGTGCCTCCCGTCCCTGCCCGCCTGTCACCGCTGGTTTTTACCATGCGCGAGGCTCTGGCACTGCCGCGCTCCGGACAATCCCTACCCCTGGCTTTCCTGTATGGCGATCTCGAGAATTTCGGAGGCTGGCGCAACCGTCTGGCTGCAGTGGAACGGCTGGTGCGAGCGCAATCAGTCCCTGTGACAGTGCTGCTGGAAGTGTATTCCGAAGGCAGGCCGTCGGCCTCGGGCGGGGTCTGGGAACGGGTCGGTGCGGTTCAGAAACTCTCGGCAGCGCTCGAGTCGGGGGACAATGCTGCCGCAGCCAATTCCTTAATCGCTGCCTATCAAACACTAAGCGAGGTCCATCTGGAGTTCGCCCTGGCTGAACTGATCTTGCCGCAAATTTCCGATCTACCCCTGACTGGCGAAGCAGCGACCATCCGGTTTTTCTTGTCCTTGCTGCAGAAGAGTGATGCCGAACTGGCCGCACAATTCGCCGATATCACCCAACACGATGCCTTTCTCATCGGGGTTTCTGGTGGCGATTTCGCTACAATTCAACCTTCAGATGATTTGCAGTCGGCAATTCTGAGCGCGTTTCGCGGAACACCGGTCGAAACTCAACTGCTCCGCGACGCAAAACAGGGCCGCATTGGCGAGGCGATCCTGAAATCCTTTGCCTTGCTGCAACAATCCGGCCGATCGGACCCTGTCGCAGTCGAAACCGTATTATCGGTGCTGTTGCAAGCGGGCCTGAGCAGCGAAGCGCGCAGGATTGCGGTGCAACTGGTCATCCTCAATCGTCAGGCGGCGATATGAGCGGAAACTGGGTTGAGCCCTTTCTCGAAGCCATGTTCGCCGAACAGGATGCCTCTGAAAATACCTTGAAATCATATGCCACCGATCTGCAGGGGTTTTGCGCCTATCTCGGCAAACGCAAGCTGACCCTGAAAAACGCAACCCGCGCAGATGTCGAAGGCTTCCTGATCTCGCTCGAAGCCAGCGGCCTGGCTGAAAGCACGCGTGCACGGCGATTGTCAGCCATCCGGCAACTGTATCGTTTTGCGTTTGAAGAAGGCTGGCGCGAAGACAACCCGGCCGCGCAAATCCGCGGCCCCCGCAAAAAACGGCATTTGCCAAAAACACTATCCGAAAACGACGTCGACCGTCTGTTGGTTGCCGCCACGCAAACCGGGCGCAGCGAACATGACCGCCTGCGCAACTCTTGCCTGATGCAGGTGCTCTACGCCACCGGAATGCGGGTTACCGAACTGGTCTCGCTGCCGGTCGCCGCGGTGCGTGGCAATCCGCAAATGTTATTAATCCGGGGTAAAGGCAACAAAGAACGTATGGTGCCTTTATCGCCACCCGCGAAAATGGCAATTGCCGTATGGCTGCGGGCTTGGGATGCTATTCAGGAACTGGCCCGCAAAAACGGCAACGAGCCCTCTCGGTTTTTGTTCCCCTCGACAGGCAAGCTCGGCCATTTGACCCGCATCAGGTTCTACACTTTGGTCAAAGAAATTGCCGTAATTGCCGGCGTCAGCCCGGATACGGTTACACCCCACACACTGCGCCACGCATTTGCAACGCATTTGCTGGCCGGTGGCGCCGATTTGCGTGTGATTCAGATGCTCCTGGGCCACGCCGATGTGGCCACAACCGAGATTTATACCCATGTGCTGGATGAACGGTTAAAAGAACTGGTGTTGCAACACCATCCATTGGCAAAAGACGAACCGCGCTAACTCTTTGATTCCAATCAATTTCACCACTAACCATTTGTTAATAAACAACAAATATTCCGCACTCGGAACATTTTGGCGGGTGCGGAACATGACGGCAGCCTTGCGGGGCTTCGCTGGAACCGCCATAACGGTCTCTTATTGTTTATCGCAAGGAAAACGCACCCATGGAAAGCGCTGCAAGCGGAGTTTTGGGCCTCGATCTGGATTTCTGGCTGACCACTATCGCTATTGTCGCCCTGTTGTTTGTCTCAGGGTTTTTTTCCGGTTCCGAGACCGCATTGACAGCGGCCAGCCGGGGCAAACTGCATTCGCTGGCCAATAAGGGATCACTCGGCGCCAAACGGGCGCTGCGTTTGACCGAGGACAGCGAGCGGATGATTGGCGCCCTCCTGTTGGGCAACAATCTGGTGAATATCCTCGCCGCTTCGCTGGCCACCAGCCTGCTGATAAGGCTGTTTGGTGAAAACGGCGTAGCGCTGGCGACATTGCTGATGACCATTCTGGTGCTGGTTTTCGCTGAAGTCCTGCCGAAAACATACGCTATATTGCGATCTGAACAGGCCGCACAAATGGTTGCCTTGCCCGTCACCGTGACCGTTTGGGTGCTGGCGCCATTTATTAGTGTGGTCCAGCTTGTCGTACGCGGCATTCTGTTTTTGTGCGGCGTGCGGCCCAACACCGAAGACGAAGCCGCGGCCGCTCAGGAAGAAATCGCCGGGGCCATAGCGTTGGGGCACCGGGAAGGCAATTTCGAAAAAGATCACCGCGACCGACTGCTCGGAGCGCTGGACCTGAAAGACCGCGAAGTCGAAGAAATCATGCTGCACCGCTCGGATATCGAGATGATTGACGCAGATGCAAAACCAGAAGACATCATCACCCGATGCCTCGCGTCGCCGTATACTAGAATGCCGGTGTTCCGAAACGATCCGGAAAACATCGTCGGTGTGATCCACGCCAAAGACCTGTTGCGGGCAGTGGACAAACTGATCCGCTCCAGCCAAGACGGAACCAGGAATCTCGCTAAATTCAAGATTCTGGACGTGGCGATGAAGCCCTATTTTGTCCCGGAAACAACGACTCTGGACGACCAAATGCGCGAGTTTCTGCGTCGCCGCACGCATTTTGCGCTGGTGGTTGACGAATACGGTGATTTGCAGGGGTTGATCACGCTGGAAGACATCATTGAAGAGATCATCGGTGAAATCTCTGACGAACATGATGTTGATGATGCCGAAATCCTGAGCATAGACGACACCGGCAACTACTTGATTGACGGCGGTATGACGATCCGCGATCTGAACCGTGCCCTGGAATGGTCCCTACCGGACGAGGAAGCCAACACGGTCGCCGGGCTGGTGATCCACGAGGCTCAGATGATCCCGGTTCCGGGTCAGGTGTTCAGCTTTCACGGCTTTCGCTTTGAAATCGTCGAGCGCGAGCAGAACAAGGTCAAAAGCTTGAAAATGCGGCGGGTGTAATCGGAGGAGTCACAATTAGGATTTCCGGGTGTCGCTGACCTCCCCTGCGCCGAATCCATGCTTTTCACCGACATACGCGGCAAACGGGCAAAAATTTACAGTTTCTCGCGTTATCAATTATATATTCAACCAAATTAACCCTTTCCCGCGCGTGTTTTATTGGTATTTTCGTCGTAATCTTGAATTTCAACTGGCTTGATATCTATGAAATTTCCCACCTTTGTTTTTTGTATCTGCCTTCTGGGCGCAACCGCGGCTCAAGCAGACGTCGTCAACCGGCGCGAGCAATGTGGTAAATGGGAATATATTCCGGCGTCCAAGGTTCTCGGCAACCCGGAAACCGCGCTGTTGTTTTGCAGTGACGAAGAAACCACCTGGATGTCGCTCAGGATTGAATGCTTGGCAGAAGAAAAACGCATCGCTGTCACCTATCGCCCAGGTTATATCTTTACACCACCAACCTTGCCCGAGGTCGAATTCGTCGCCGCTGCGGAAATCACCGAGACTGACGCAGAGATTACGAACGCTGACGGTGAGATCATCGAAGACATCCCATTTGTAAACCCGGCAATCACATCGGATTCGAGTTTCCCCGACGCGCCCCGCGAAATGGTGTTTTTTGATTTCCGGTCCTTTGGCTACACAGGCGTTGCCTATTTCCTGGCGGAAAACTCTGACTGGAAGTTTTATGAGCCGGAACCATTGTCACCGGTCTTCTCGCGCCTGATCACCGGCAACTACGCCGACATCAGCCTGATGGCGACCGGGATCACCGAACGGTTGCCGCTGCGCGGCTCCGGCAAAGCCCTGCGTCCGGTAGTAGAAACCTGTCGTCTGGCAAAAGAAACGCCGGCTAGCCCGCCAAGTCCAGCACCTTGTCCCACAGCGTCTGGTCGAGCGTAACCTGCTCTTTCAAAACTCGGTTTGCGCCCGGAATACGCGCGCCTTCCTGTTTGGCAACAGCCTCTGTCACCCGCGCAATTCGGTCGAAAAACGTGTCACCCGAAAAAACGGTCGGGTCGAGCAGGAAATAGAACTGGCCCAGATCATGCGGCGGTCCATCTGCAAGTTTCAAACCTTTCACATCAAGCGAATTGACCGACCCGGTCACCGCAGCCGCCAGCACCTCCGTCATCAGGCCAAACCCCCATCCTTTATAGCCGCCGGTTGAAACCAGCGAGCCTTTGAGTGCTACAGTGGGATCGGTTGTCGGATTGCCATTCTCATCAACCGCCCAGCCAAGCGGGATATCTTCGCCCGCCGCCGCCGCCATGGTGATTTTGCCCAGCGCCACCGCACTGGTGGATTGGTCAAACCGCAACGCCAGACCGCCATCTTTGGCCGGAACTGACATCGCGATCGGGTTGGTGCCAAGAACCGCCTTGTGGCCACCCGGCGGGGAAACAATGGTTGACGCATTGGTAAACCCAATTCCGATCAGTCCGGCGTTTGCAATCTGCTCAGTGAAATACCCAAGCGACGTGCAGGTGTGCGAATGCCGGATCGCCAGTGCACAGCTGCCGTTCTCGCGCGCTTGGCTGATCGCGGTTTCAATGCCGCGAGCAAAGGCAGGCTGGGCAAATCCCAGTTTCGCGTCCACCTCGACCGCGGAGGCTTTGGTGACTTTCACCTCCGGTTCCACATCCCCCTGCACCCGGCCCGTCGCCAGTTGCAGGCAATAGCTTTCCAGATAATACAGGCCACAAATCACATTCCCAGTGGCCTCGGCCCTGCGCACGGCTTTGGCAACTTCAGTTGCAATCCAGCGCGCTGCACCGTGACGCACCAGCGCCGCGCGGGAGTTTTCCTCGATCTGATCGAGATAGACGGTGATTTTGTTCATGAAGCGCCTTTCTTTGGGTTTGAGCCAAGCGATGCTGCGATCGGCCGGTAAAATCAATCCGATTGCGGCGCGGAATACGCCTCATTGCAATTGATCTGCCAGTTCTTCTAGCTCAAGCCACTCGTTCTCCGCAGCGCTCAATGTTCCTTGCCGTGCCGCCAGTCCTTCAGTAGCTTTTCGAAACTTCAGCGGCTCGCGCTTGAACAGGCTGGGATCGGCGAGGAATTTTTCAAGCTTGGCGATTTCCAGAGACAGCCGGTCTATTACCGCGGGTAATTCTTTCAATCGGTGCTCCTGATTGAAACTCATTTTTGACTTGGCAGCGGCCGGTTGCTTCGGCTTCGACGTCTTCGACTTCGGTGCGAAAGCCACGGATGGAGCCTCGCGCACCTGCCGCTGCGCCTGGTAATCCGACCAGCCACCAGCATAGATCACAGCGGTTCCGTCGCCTTCCATCACCACTGAGCTGGTCGCTACCCGATCCAGAAAATCCCGGTCGTGGCTGACCAGCAGCACCGTACCGTCATAGTCGTCGAGAAGTTCCTGCAGCAGATCAAGCGTTTCGATGTCAAGATCATTTGTCGGCTCGTCCAACACCAGCAGATTGCTTTCTTTGGCCATGATCCGCGCTAACAACAAGCGTGCTTTTTCTCCGCCCGACAACGCCCGCACTGGCCCTCGTGCCTGCCCTTCGTCAAACAGGAACTCTTTTAGGTAACCGACCACATGTTTGGGTTTGCCGCGCACCATGATCTGGTCGTTGCGTCCAGACACCCCCAGTTCCTTGTCTTCGGTCAAACTGTCCCAAAGCGTGGCATCAGGGTTTAGGCTGCTGCGGTTCTGGTCAAAAACCGCAGGGATCAGGTTGGTGCCGAGTTTAACCGAGCCTTCGTCCGGTTCGATTTGCCCGATCAGAACATTCAACAGGGTGGTTTTTCCCACACCGTTTGGTCCGACAAAAGCAATGCGTTCCCCGCGTTGAATACGCATGTCAAAACCCTGGACGATGGTTCTGCCGTCAAACTGCTTGCTGATGCCACGTGCTTCGATCACCCTTTTGCCCGACTTCGGGCCGGACTCCAGTGCCATCCTGGCAGCGCCCGAGCGGGCAATTTGCCCGACTCGTTCGCTGCGCAATTCCTGTAACCGGCGCACCCGGCCCTGATTGCGTTTTCGCCGGGCAGAAATGCCTTCGACGGCCCAGCGGCCTTCGGATTTGATCAACCGGTTCAACTTGTGGCGTGACTGGTCCTCTTCTTCAAAGGTCTTGTCGCGCCATTCCTCGAAGTATTCAAATCCGCGCGGGTTCTGGCGCACGATACCCCGATCCACCCAACACGTGGCGCGGCTCAGGTTACGCAGAAATGCCCGGTCGTGAGAAATCAGCATAAAGGCATCGCGAGTCTGACGCAGATGCTCTTCAAGCCAGACAATCGCCTCGATATCCAGATGGTTTGTCGGCTCATCCAGCAACATCAGGTCCGGCGCTTCGGCGAGGATTTTTGCCAGTGCAGCTCGACGGCGCTCACCGCCGGAAGCTGCTTGTGGTGTCTGGTCGAGATTGAGCTTCAATCCCTCCGCCGCCATCTCAACCCGATACTCCTCGCCGGATTCAAGCCCTGACATGGTGAAATCACCCAAGTTATCAAAGCCCGAAAGGTCCGGATGTTGCTCCAAATAGCCGACCGATATTCCGGGCTGCACAAAACGTTCGCCGGCATCCGGCTCAGTTGTTCCGGCAATGACTTTCAGCAATGTCGACTTGCCGGACCCGTTGCGTCCCACCAGACAAATCCGGCTTCCGGCGTGGATTGACAGGTTCAAACCATTAAACAAAGGATTGCCACCGAAGGTCAGCATCACGTCGGACAGGGTCATAAACGGAGGTTGCGCCATGGCGTCCTCATCCATGATCCACTGGGCAAGGTCAAGCGGTCCTTGCATCCGTGAATGCGGCTGGTATCGTCGCGGCCAATCAACCGGAAAATCCCCATGTCCAGTCCGCTTAATCCCGCCTTCGCCAAAACATTTGCACCGCCAGTCATGGAATCGCGCCGCTGGCTAGCCGAAGCGCATTTCACTGCTGACAAACCTCTGATCAATGTCAGCCAGGCCGCTCCGGTGGACCCACCGCCGGAACCGTTGCGGCAGGCGTTGGCTGAGGCGGTTTTGCACGAGGCCGAGGCGCATCTTTACGGCCCCGTTCTGGGATTACAGGATTTGCGCGCTGAGGTTGCCGACCAGTGGTCAGTTGCCTACGGAGGCAAAATCTCCACTGATCAAGTCGCAATCACATCCGGCTGCAATCAGGCGTTTTGTGCTGCGATATCGACCCTTGCCGGGACCGGTGACGGGGTCATTCTGCCCGCTCCATGGTATTTCAACCATAAAATGTGGCTTGATATGCAGGGGATCGAGACTCAGGTTCTGATGTGTGGCGACGATATGCTGCCGAACCCCAAAAGCGCCCGGGCACTCATCACCAACCGCACAAAAGCGATTGTTCTGGTCACGCCCAACAATCCCAGCGGTGCGGAATATCCGCCGGACCTGATCCGGGCGTTCTATGAAATGGCGCAATCCGCTGGGATCGCGCTGATTATCGACGAAACCTATCGTGATTTTCACAGCAGCACGGAAGCACCGCATGCCTTGTTCACCGATCCTGACTGGGCGCAAACGCTGATCCATCTGTATTCCTTTTCCAAAGCCTACCGGCTGACCGGCCACCGCGTTGGCGCGTTGATCGGTTCAGCCGACAGGCTGGCGGAAGTTGAGAAATTCCTTGACACGCTGACGATCTGCCCCAATCAACTTGGCCAGCGCGGGGCGCTGTTTGGCATGCGCAATCTCGGCAACTGGCTGGCGGGTGAGCGTAGGGAAATCCTCGACCGACGAGCGGCGATCACCGAAGCTTTCGCCACACTGCCCGATTGGACGCTCAAGGGTTGCGGTGCATATTTCGCCTATGCGGAACACCCCTATGATTTGGCCTCAGACCAACTGGCACGGCAATTGGTGCACCATGCCGCGACGCTGATGCTGCCCGGCACGATGTTCAGCCCAACGATTGCTGAGGGCGGCCACGGTTCCGCTGAACGCCACTTGCGGATCGCCTTTGCCAATGTCGATCGAGCTGACATCAACCAGCTGTTCCACCGGCTGGCCAGCTTGCAGTTGTGATGCCGCTTGCCCTTCGCTGCCGCTGCCCCTAAAACCGCTGCGAGATATATCTAGACAGGTGAGCCAGAGATGCTGAAATCCTTACGTTCCGGCGGCAACAGCAAGATTATGTGGGTGATCATGGGCCTGCTGGTGCTGGGTCTGATGGGTTTTGGCCTTGGCGGTCTGGGCGGAGGCACAATCCGCTCGATCGGTGCAGTCGGTGAAGAAAAAATCCCTGTAAACACCTATATCCGGGCTCTGCAAGGGGCAGTGAATGACGTGAGCAATCGGTTTGGCCGGAACTTGTCGCCTGCCGAAATAGAGGCCTTTGGGATATCTTCTCAGGTGCTGGAAGCGGTCATCGGCGTTGCCGCGCTCGACAATGAAGCCAACCGCATCGGCATCAGCGTCGGCGATGATCTGGTGCGGCAGGCCATTCTGGCGAACCCGAATTTTCAGGGGCTGGACGGGTCTTTCGACAAAGAGGCCTACGAGTTTTTTCTCGACCGCAGCATTCAGGTGACCGCCGCTGAATTTGACGAACTTCTGCGCAAGGAAAACACCCGGGCGTTGCTGGAAGGTGGCATCGGTGGCGGTATCACCTCAAGCAAAGTTGTCCCTTTGGCGTTGCTGGCCTTTGTTCGGGAAAGCCGGGACTTTGAATGGGCCTGGGTGACAGACTTGCAGCTGGAAACACAGGTGCGCAAGCCAACCGATTCAGCGCTGCAGGAGTTTTATGATGCAAACAAAGACAATTACCGCTCGCTGAAATCCCAAGACGTCACTTACGCCTGGCTCAACCCTGACAATCTGATTGACCAGGTTGATGTGCCGGAAGATCAAATTCGCGAGTCTTATGAACTGCAATCTGATCGCTTCAACAAATCCGAGCAACGCGCGTTGGAACGGTTAGTGTTTCCAAGCGTTGAAGAGGCAGAAGCCGCGCGCGACCGGCTGGACGCTCAAACCGTTAATTTTGAGGAACTGGTGCAGGAACGCGGCCTTGGACTGGCGGACATTGACCTTGGCGAAGTGGCCGCCAACACCCTGACGCAAAGCGCAGCCGATATGGTGTTTTCGGCCGACGGTCCGGGCATTGTCGGGCCAGTTGACAGTTCCCTTGGCCCCGCCATTTTTCGCATCAACGCAGTACTGGCGGCGGATGTCACTCCTTTTGAGGAAGCCCGCGACCAACTTGTCACCGAACTGGCTGTTGAAGCGGCCCGGCGCATGGTGTTTGACCTGATCTCCGATATCGACGACTTGATGGCGGCTGGTGCAACGCTGGAAGAATTGGCGGCCGACACTGATATGGAATTGGGGACGTTGGCATTCACCGCGGAGAGTGACGCGGGAATTGCCGCATACGTTGCTTTTCGTATCGCTGTTTTGGCGGCCAGTGACGGCGATTTCCCCGAATTGGTTGACCTGTCGGACGGTGGCGTATTTGCCCTGCGGGTGGATGCGATCAACGAACCGGCGCAATTCCCGCTTGATCAGGTGGTTGAACAGGTTACCGCGGATTGGACCCAGGCTGAAACCCTCAAGGCTCTCAACGTTGTCGCCGCGGACTTTAAGACCAAACTGGAAGCAGGCGGCAGCTTCGCCACCCTCGAACTTGCGCCAAACGCCGAACAGAACGCCCAGCGCAACAGTTTTTTTGACGGGCTGCCAGCCACAACCACAACCTCTATTTTTGAGCTGGAAAACGGCCAGGTTGTGATTTTGGAAGGCGAAAGCGGTGTTTTCCTCGCCCGCCTTGCGGCGATAAATGCATTTGACGCGACGTCGGATGAAAATGCCGCAATCGTCAGCAGCCTGACAACCTCGCTGGATCAACAGGTCAGCCTCGACATTCTGGACCTTTACACCACCGCGCTACAGGAAAATGCCGGTGTTCAGCTCAACCAAGCGGCAATCAATTCGGTGAATACCGGAGTTGCGACCCGGCGATGACCCTGACTCCCGATTTCGAAAGCTTCGAAAAAGCATTCAAAGCTGGCCAAAATCAGGTGGTCTATTCCCGACTGGTGGCCGATCTGGACACGCCGGTTGCGTTAATGCTGAAGCTGGCGCAGGCACAGAAAGACAGTTTCATGCTGGAATCTGTGACCGGCGGTGAAATTCGCGGACGTTACACAGTGATCGGCATGAAACCGGATCTGATATGGGAATGTCGCGGCGAAATCACCCGCGTCAACCGCCAAGCCCGTTTTGACGCGCAGGCGTTTGAGCCGATGGATGGGGGTCCGCTGACCTCCTTGCGCCAGATCATGGATGAGAGCCGGATGCCGTTGCCCGAGGGTCTGCCCGCGATCTCTGCCGGCCTGTTCGGCTTTCTCGGCTACGACATGATCCGGGTGGTGGAGCATCTGCCGCACGTCAACCCGGATCCGCTGGGGCTGCCGGACGCAATGATGCTACGGCCTTCGGTGATTGTTGTTGTGGATGGGGTCAAAGACGAAGTCTCCGTTGTCAGCCCGGTTTGGGGCAACAGCGAAGGCTCTGCGCGGGCTGCCTATAACCAAGCGGCTGAACGGGTGATGGACGCAATTCGTGACATGGACCGCCCGGCCCCAGCCAATCCAATGATTGCGGACTTGGAAAATGCAGTAAGCGAGCCTATATCGAACACCACGAAAGACAATTATTATGCCATCGTCGAGCGGGCCAAGGACTACATCCGTGCCGGTGACATCTTTCAGGTGGTCCCGAGCCAGCGCTGGACGCAGGATTTCAAACTGCCACCTTTTGCGCTGTATCGAGCCCTGCGCCGCACCAACCCATCGCCTTATATGTTCTTTTTCAACTTCGGCGGATTCCAGGTCATTGGCGCCAGCCCGGAAATTCTGGTGCGGGTGAAAGACGGCGAAGTCACCATTCGCCCAATCGCCGGCACCCGCCCGCGCGGTGCCACGCCAGCCGAAGACAAAGCTCTGGAAGCGGACCTGCTGGCCGATCCCAAGGAACTGGCCGAACATCTGATGCTGCTTGATCTCGGCCGCAACGACGTTGGCCGGGTGGCCAAAATCGGCACAGTTGACCCGAACGAGCAGTTTATCATCGAGCGCTACAGTCATGTGATGCACATCGTTTCAAACGTGGTTGGGCAGTTGAGCGACGATCACGACGCGCTGTCGGCATTGCTGGCGGGCCTGCCAGCCGGCACGGTTTCTGGGGCGCCCAAAGTCCGCGCCATGCAGATCATCGACGAACTGGAATGTGAAAAGCGCGGCGTATACGGCGGCGGCGTTGGGTATTTCTCAGCCAACGGGGAAATGGACATCTGCATTGCGCTGCGGACCGCGGTGACCAAGGACGAGAAGCTTTATATTCAGGCTGGTGGCGGCGTGGTATTCGACAGCGATCCGGAAGCGGAATTTCAGGAAACTGTAAATAAATCCAACGCCTTACGGCAAGCGGCGAAAGAAGCGATTCGGTTCGTCAAAGTCGGCGGGAACGGGTAGATTTTATGGGCTTGCGGCTTAAGGCTTTCCTGCTGCATCCGGTACGCCGCAAAGGAATTTCGTTGGATTGCCTGTTTACCCGCTCTATGCTGACCGCATGTCTGGAAAAGTTTGTCTTAAATGCTTCATCCCGGTCCAACACACCGGGACACCTTTGACAAATCGCCGCGTGCGCAATGCCGCCTGAAACGAAATATGTGCGCAGCGGCGATGTTCATATCGCCTATCAGGTGGTTGGCGACGGCCCCATTGATATCGTTTACGTGCCGGGGTGGGTGTCGCATGTGGAATTGTGCTGGGAAGAGCCGACCTATGCGCGATTCCTGAACCAGATCGCTTCGTTTTCCCAACTGATCATGTTCGACAAACGCGGGACCGGCCTTTCAGATCGTGTGCCTAACGATCAATTGCCAACGCTAGAGGAACGCACCAATGATCTTTTGGCGGTCATGGATGCCGTGGGATCACAAAAGGCTGCCCTGTTCGGGTTCTCGGAAGGTGGAAACCTCAGCGCCTATTTCGCCGCCACTTATCCGGACAGAACCACTGCTTTGGTGTTGTTCGGCACATTCGCCAAACGAATATGGAGCCCGGACTACCCATGGGCGCCAACGCCGGAGCAGCGCCAGAAAGAATATGAGCTGATCGAACGCGAATGGGGCAACAAAATGGATCTGGAGCGTTATATTCCAAGCAAAATCAGCGATGAGGCGTTTGCGCTCAGAACCGCAACTTACCTCCGGCGATCAGCCAGTCCCAGTGCGGCTGTTGCCTTGCTGAAGATGAACACACAGATCGACATTACCGACATATTACCGGCCATCCATGTTCCCAGTCTTGTGCTTCATCGCACTAGAGACCGGGATGCGTTGATCGAAGAGGGACGCTGGATAGCAGACCGCATTCCCAAGGCCCGGTTCGAGGAATTGCCCGGTGAAGATCATTTGCCGTGGGTCGGCGATCAGGACTCTGTTACGGGAACGATCCAAAACTTCCTGACTGGAGAACAACCTGACTTTGTTGCGACGCGGGTTTTGGCATCGATACTATTCACCGATATTGTTTCGTCTACCGATCTGGCTCACAGCTTGGGAGATCAAGGCTGGAAAGAACGCCTCGACCAACATGACAAGATGACTCAAGAGACGGTCAGGGTCCATCAAGGCAGGTTGATCGACAATACAGGAGACGGTGCGCTGGCGACATTTGACGGTC
This sequence comes from Amylibacter sp., assembly GCA_965237555.1. Classification (GTDB taxonomy): domain Bacteria; phylum Pseudomonadota; class Alphaproteobacteria; order Rhodobacterales; family Rhodobacteraceae; genus Amylibacter. The sequence goes on along the minus strand of OZ250147.1, from coordinate 1,568,512 downwards.
CGGGACGGGGCATCGCTTGCGCGAAAGCGGTTATGGAAAAAGGCCTTGCAATGGGTCTGGATATTCGCGCCGGTCTGCACACCGGAGAGTGCGAGCTGCGCGGCGACCGGGTGGCAGGCGTGGCGGTTCATCTGGCGGCAAGGATCGCGGCGCAGGCCGGTGCCGGTGAATTGCTGGTCTCCCGGACTGTGTGCGATCTCGTTGCAGGCTCGGGCTACGAGTTTGGAGATCGTGGCAATGTTGAGCTGAAAGGGTTCGATGACAAATGGCGGTTGTACGCAGTTGGTTGATGTCAAAAATAGCAGTTAAAATGTATCGAACACCGGGTAAACGTGGATCAGATACAGATAGAAAAACGCCAGCGACAGGGCCAAAATGATCACGCCCAACACCGGCGACGTTACCTTGATCCCGGCTTTGCCAAACTCAACGGTGCTTTCCTTCATGTCGTTCAGGTTTGACACCGTGCGAAACTGCATCCAAGAAAAATACAGGCCAACAAAGACGATCAGCATCACCATGCCGAATATGATGATGGTCGAGATATGCTGCCAGCTAAACACTTTTGAGCGATGCTCGAATCCCTGCGTTCGATAGTCGTAATAGGCGGTCAGGGATTGTTGCATCGCTGCCTTGCCGTCCGCGTCCAACAGCTGCTGTATTGCCAAACCGGGAAAGATATCAGCTTCGTCGAACCCGGCAGAAGGCTCGGAATTCATATGCTGTTCAAGTTCGCTGAATAGGTTGGGCTGATCGGTCTCGGCAGCGGGTTCATCTTGCGCGAAACCTGGCGTCAGGAGTAGCGTTGAAACCAGAACAGCGGCAAGCCCCAAACACCGGACAATTCTCAACAATGAAATCATGATAACCCTCCCAGTTCGACTAATATTGACAGTTCCTGCTATTGCGCAACGAAGAACCGCACCGCTTTCAAGTGATTTGTGACCCGCTGATAATATTCTCCGCTGGCGTAGTTCGCTTTATACGCCGCCAATTCGCTGTTGCTCATTTCCTGGCTCAATATTGTCATCAAGGACGCTTCTACGCTTTCCGCCCACCCCAAATAGGGCGGCGGCAGCGCCACCGGGTTGGGGACCGGTGCCTGGGTCATTGCCAAAATGGATTCGGTTCCGTCAGGAAAAATTGTGCCCATGCCGCTGCCATCAACCTCGACCCACCCGATGCTGCCGTCTTTGTACACGGTTTCCAGCCGCCCATCGCGCAGGCGGCGTTCCACAATATTTGGATCGGATGAAGGCGCAGATGTTGTTGTCGCGTGGCCAATCGGTTTTCCTGACAGTTCCTCGATCCGGTTGACATAACGACGGCGCAAACAGCGCTTGTCGCCACCGCAGGAATCTCGCCATTGCAGCCAACTCAACTGCTGGCGCCGCATGGCATTGCGTTTGTTTTGTGGTGTGACGGAAAATTTGCGTCGGAAGATGTTGGCCATCTGGACGTCAAATTCAGACAGCACGTCGCTGATACAAATGGTTCGTTCCGTTCGCGTGTTGTTTGAACTGCATCGAAAACTGGGATTGGCCGCCCAGGTTTCGGCATTTGACACGATCAAAATTACCAGCCCAGTTGCGGCAATTTTCAGTCTGCCGAGAATTGACATCACGTAAACCCTCTCAATCTGGATAAATTGAATTCACCTAATGGTAGAAAGGTCGCACAAAAATACTGTGACGAATGTTACCGTTGCTTCGAGTGTTACTGGTTTTGTTTGAATTACAAACGAAACCAATAATGCAGCAACATCAATTTCTTAGACCGGCGGTTCAGGTTCAGTCTGGTTCAGACTGAACCTGAACCGCTCTGGAGACTTCTTGCGTCTTCTTATTAGCCTGCCTTTACTGCACCGCCTGCAACAGGCTCGCCGACACCGGCGCAAAGACAACCGCCCGGGCTTTGGAACTTAGCGACCAATTCACAATTGCAGTGACCGTTTCAGGTGCCGTGGTGCCCATCACAATGACATGGCCTTCCCGTCTGGCATCTAGGGCTGCGCGGTTCAGATAACGCTCGATGATCGAGGGGTTTTCGCCATTTTCATCCAGGATACGGAAAACATTCCCAGCGGCGACATTGGCAAGGCCGGCTTCGCGCGGAACAGAATTCAACCCTTTGTTATAGGTCACCAACCCATGCCCGCTGATCCGAAAACTCTCGATCACCGCCTTTGCGAGTTTGCGGTCTTTCTGCAAGTCAGCCGCGGGTCGGTCGATCAGACCAATTGCCTCCGGCATTATCGAAAAAATTTTGTCCAACGTGGTTGAAACCTGATCCTGGGACAACCCTCCGGACAGGCTCATTTCAACCGAACGGGGCGACAGGGCCAGAACCTCGAATCCGGCGCTTTTGAATATCTGCGCCTTGGCGCGCGGTTGATCGCCTTCTACTGGCAAGGCAAATGACGCGGGGATGGTCAGTTTGATCAGTGTATCCGCCGCCAGACCGTCGGCACCAATATCCAGCAAAATGACTGACATCAGTGGTTTATCCGTCGCCTCGAACGCGACGGCGTTGCGTTGCAGGGCACCGAGCAGCACCACATCCTGATCCAAATTCGCTTCGGGGTCATTTTCTGTTCCGCCGCTGATGCTTGGCAGGTTCAGCCCGGAACCGCTGTTGTCGCGGTTGGTGAAATTGGATGCATCACCTGAACCACCGACCGATGGCAACCGTGATGTTGCGGTGCTGAACGTGCCAGATGTATTGGCGTTGCGGGAGCCCTGCACTTCACTAGGCTGCTCCTGCACTTCACTGGGCTGCGCCGGCAATTCACTGGGCTGCGCCGGCAATTCGGGTAATGCGGCGGTTTCCAGCGGTTTTGGATCAATTTGCTTCGGGGTGCCAGCTGTCGGGGTGTCAGGATCTACCGCTGGTGTTTCCACAGCAACGGCATCACCAGCTTCCGGCTGTTCCGGGTTGGCAATGGCGGCCTCTGTTCCGGCGTCCGGCTCCGTCAAAATCAGTGGCGTGGCCGGATCAGTTGAAAGTTCCGGCGACGGATCGATACTTGGCTCAGGCAAACTGCCAATTTCTGCTGTGCCGCTCGGCGCCTCGGTCGGTGCCAGCAGTGCTATTTCGGATTCCTCTTCCGCCTCAACACCCTTCAATTCACCAACCTGTCCTGCAACAACCAGGCGGGATACTTCGCGATCTGTGGCGGGAGCTTCATCTGCACCGGATACCGCTGGTTGCTGCGCCGCTGTTGTGCTGACGCCTGCGTCAACGCTAGGCGCAACTGTTGGTGCATCGTCCTGAGCGACTTCACCAGTGCCGCTTTCCGGGATTAGCGCGATTTCTGTTGGGTCTTGACGCGGGATCATCGGGTTTAGCGCAGCCATAAACACACCGCTGGCCAGACCTACGGCCAGCCCAGCCAAAATCCCTGCGGTTTTTGCATTAAATGCCATTCTCTTGCCCCGTGCGCTGTTTTATTTCGCCTGCTCTTGACCTATGGGCCGCACTGTTGAACATGTATACCGCGAAATGCGACCGGGATCATCCCCTAATTCAGCCCTCGGCCGGGAAGAGCAAGATGCTGCTACTGATAGATAATTATGACAGTTTTACCTATAATCTGGTGCACTATCTGGGCGAACTGGGTGCGGATGTCGTGGTGAAGCGCAACGACGAGCTGGACGTTCAGCAAGCCATGGCGTTGCGGGCTGATGCCATCCTGTTGTCACCCGGTCCTTGCGACCCGGATCAGGCTGGAATTTGTCTGGCGCTGACTGAAGCCGCCGCCGAAACCCGGACGCCGTTGATGGGTGTTTGCCTCGGCCACCAGGCTATCGGACAGGCTTTTGGTGGCAAAGTTGTGCGGTGCCACGAGATTGTGCATGGAAAAATGGGGCTGATGCACCACAACAGCAAATCGGTTTTTGCCGGTCTGCCGACACCATTCGAGGCCACCCGGTATCATTCGCTGGTGGTGGAACGCGAAACGCTGCCCGATTGCCTGGAGGTCACCGGCTGGCTGGAAGACGGCACTATCATGGGTCTGCAACACCGCGAGCTGCCAATCCACGGGGTACAGTTTCATCCGGAAAGCATCGCTTCGCAACACGGCCACGCCATGCTGAAGAATTTCCTTGAAAACGCACTGGAACCGGCATGAGCGATGCTCTTAAGCCTTTGATCGCAAAGGCCGCCGAAGGTCCGCTGACGCGCACAGAAGCAGAAGCCGCATTCAACATCATCATGACCGGCGAAGCGACTCCGGCGCAAACCGGCGGTCTGTTGATGGCATTGCGCACACGTGGCGAAACCATCGAAGAATTTGCCGCGGCCGCAACTGTGATGCGGTCCAAATGCCTCGCGGTGGATGCGCCTAAAGGGGCAATGGACATTGTAGGAACTGGCGGCGATGGCAAATCCACACTGAACATCTCAACCGCGACGGCGCTGGTTACGGCGGGCGCCGGCGTCGTGGTTGCCAAACACGGCAACCGCAACCTGTCGTCGAAATCCGGCACCGCAGACGCGCTTGGTGAACTTGGCGTTAACGTTATGGTCGGGCCAGAGGTTGTTGAAAAAGCGATAAAAACTTCTGGAATCGGTTTCATGATGGCACCGATGCACCACCCCGCTGTCAAACACGTCATGCCCGCACGCCAAGAACTGGGCACAAGAACCATATTCAACATTCTTGGCCCGCTGACCAACCCGGCTGGTGTGAAGCGCCAGCTGACAGGCGCGTTTTCCCGCGCCATGATCCGGCCGATGGCGGAAACATTGCTGGAACTGGGATCGGACAAAGCCTGGCTGGTGCATGGGTCCGACGGCACTGACGAAATTTCAATAGCCGGACCGACCTGGGTTGCCAAACTGGAAAACAGTGCCGTCAATGATGCTGAAATAAACCCGGAAGATGCTGGCCTGCCCGTCCATCCGTTTGCGGATATTATCGGGGGCACGCCTTCTGAAAATGCCGCTGCGCTGCGGGCGTTGTTGGCTGGTGAACACTCTGCCTATCGTGACGCAGTACTGTTGAACACAGCGGCGGCTCTGGTAGTGGCAGACAAAGTAGCCGACCTGAAAGAGGGTGCAGAAATGGCTGCTGCAAGCATTGACAACGGCGCAGCGGCAGCCAAACTTGCAGCGCTTGTCAAGATCACCAATGAGAGTTAAATGGCTGATATTCTTGAAAAAATAAAACAATACAAACTACAGGAAATCGCAGACGCCAAAGACGCCATGCCTTTGGTTGAACTGGAGGCATTGGCCCGAGAAGCCTCTGTTCCGCGGGGGTTTGCCAATGCGCTGCGGCTGGCCTCGACCAGCGGAGGCTATGGTCTGATCGCTGAAATGAAAAAGGCGAGCCCGTCTAAAGGTCTGATCCGCGAGGATTTCGATCCAACCGCGCTGGCGCAAGCCTACGCCGCAGGTGGCGCCAGCTGCCTCAGCGTGCTCACCGACACGCCGTCATTTCAAGGTCAGCCGGATTACCTGACCGCGGCCCGCGATGCCTGCATCCTGCCCGCGCTGCGCAAAGATTTCATGTATGACCCCTATCAGGTGATCGAGGCCCGCGCCTGGGGCGCCGATTGCATCCTGATCATCATGGCTTCGGTCAGCGACGAACAAGCTGCCGAATTGGAGGCCACTGCTTTTGAACAGGGTATGGATGTGTTGTTGGAAGTCCATGATGTCGGCGAATTGGAACGCGCCGCGCGTCTGCGCTCGCAATTGCTGGGTATCAACAACCGCAACCTCAAAACCTTGGACGTGACACTGGAAACCACCAAACAACTGGCCCGCGACGTTGCCGGAGACCGCCTGATTGTCGCCGAGAGCGGATTGTCCAAACCGCAGGAACTGGCTGATCTGGCCCGTTTTGGTGCGCGCTGTTTCCTGATTGGCGAAGCCCTGATGCGCCAGCAGGATGTCGAGGGTGCAACCCGCGAAATCCTGTCTTCCCCTTGGGCACCGCAGGCGATGTGATGGCAGAGCTGACTCACTTTGACGACAAAGGCGGCGCGCATATGGTGGATGTGTCCGACAAGGCTGTGACAAACCGTATTGCCACCGCCAAAGGTCGGGTTCTGATGGCCCCCGAAACGCTGGCAATAATCACAGAAGGCCGCGCAAAAAAAGGTGACGTTCTGGCGGTTGCCCGACTAGCTGCGATCATGGGTGCAAAAAAGACCGCAGACCTGATCCCGCTGTGCCACCCGCTGCCGATCACCAAAGTTGCAGTTGATCTGATCGCTGACACGGCCAACAGCAGTATCGAAATTGAGGCCACAGTGAAGACCACCGGGCAAACCGGCGTGGAAATGGAAGCGTTAACCGCAGTCAACGTAGCCGCTTTGACGGTCTATGACATGGTAAAAGCCATCGATAAAACCATGCAGATCAGCGACATACGTGTGGTTCTGAAAGACGGTGGCAAATCGGGCCGGTTCGAGGCGGAGTGATGATCTCGGTCTCTGAAGCCCTCGCTCAAGTCCTGAAGCTGTTCGAACCGCTTGGCGCGGAAACTGTACCACTGGCCGATGCTGCCGGACGTATTTTGGCCAAAGACGCTATTGCCACCCGCGACCAACCCCCTTTTGCCTCCTCTGCCATGGACGGATATGCCATTGTCACGGCCGACCTTGCGACCGCGCCAACTTTGCAGGTGATTGGCGAGTCCGCCGCTGGCCGAAGGTTTGTCGGCAATGTCGCGTCTGGCCAAGCGGTGCGCATATTCACCGGTGCGCCAGTGCCGCCGGGCGCTGACCGGATTCTGATACAAGAAGACGCGACCCGGGATGGCAACCTCATTTCAATCAGCAAAAATTTCGACCAAAACACCTATATCCGCCCAGCGGGAGGAGACTTCAAAGCTGGTGACGCTATCACAGCACCGCAAACACTCGGCTCCGCCGAAATCGCCCTCCTTGCGTCAATGAATGTGTCCGCGGTCGAGGTCACCCGCAAGCCGAAGGTCGCACTGGTGGCCACCGGAGACGAACTGGTCATGCCCGGTGAATCGCCGAACCCGGATCAGATCATCTCGTCCAATAACTTTGGACTGAAAGCTTTGGTGGAAGCACAAGGCGCCGAATCAATGATGTTACCGATTGCTCGGGATACAGAAGCCTCTCTGACTTATGTCCTCGATCTTGCACAGTCTGCCGATGTTATCGTCACACTGGGCAGTGCTTCGGTTGGCGATCATGATCTGGTGCAGAAATCCGCGGGTCTCGAACTCGCGTTTTACAAGGTTGCCATGCGCCCCGGAAAACCGCTGATGGCCGGGAGGCTGAACGGCACGCCGATGATCGGCCTTCCTGGCAATCCGGTCTCAGCAATGGTTTGCGGACATGTCTTTCTGATCCCCGTTATCCGCGCCATGCTTGGCCTGGGAAAAGCCGCTTTGCCGCGCGAAAAAGCCAGTCTTGGGGCAGACATCGGGCCCAACGGTCCCCGCAGCCACTACATGCGTGCCGAATTGTCCCTACAAAACGGACAACTCACTTGTTCCCCGTTTAATCGTCAGGACAGTTCGCTGCTCTCGGTTCTGGCAAAATCAGACTGCCTGATGGTCCGCGACCCCGATGAACCGGCAAAATCGGCCGGTCAATCCGTGGAAATCATCCGCCTTTGACTCTTTATTTCTTTGTTCCTCTAAATATCTCGGCGGAAGGCCTCATCACTCTTCAAAAAATATTTTGACACAAAACGGGAACACATGTAGAACAATACTGTACGTAAGGTATACATATCGGCACAGGAGGCAGGGCATGCTGACACGTAAACAGCTCGATTTATTGCAGTTTATTCACAAACGGATGCAAAAAGAGGGGGTTCCCCCGTCGTTTGACGAAATGAAAGAGGCGTTGGACCTGCGCTCCAAATCCGGAATTCACCGACTGATTACCGCGCTTGAAGAGCGTGGATTCATTCGCCGCCTCGCCCATCGCGCCCGGGCCATTGAAATTATCCGCCTGCCGGAATCGATCGACGGTGGCAGCTCCGGTTTTCAGCCCCGCGTGATCGAAGGCAGCGCCACAACACCACCGCGCGCCGCCCTGCAGGTTGAACCTTCGGAATCAGCGCCTTTGCCGATCATGGGCCGGATTGCCGCTGGTACGCCGATTGAAGCGATCCAAAACGCCACCCACAACGTCACCGTTCCCGCAGACATGCTGCACAACGCCGGTCGTCACTACGCGCTGGAGGTCAAAGGCGACTCGATGATCGACGCTGGTATCAATGACGGCGATGTCGTCGTGATCCACGAACAGACCGACGCGGAAAATGGCGATATCGTTGTGGCTTTGGTCGAAGAACAGGAAGCCACGCTGAAACGTTTGCGCAAACGCGGTTCTGCCGTGGCGCTGGAGGCTGCTAATCCGGCGTATGAAACCCGTGTTTACCGCGACGATCAAGTTAAGGTACAAGGCAAACTGGTTGGCTTGATTCGCACCTACTAGAGAGTTTCGATTTTTTCTTGAATCACAAGTGTAACTCGAAACTGCCACGTTATCAGCATCATAGACCGGCGATTTCTACATCAACTTGTCTCAAGTTAATGTAGAAACGCTTTAAGGCGTTTTGGGATGATCTGAGCACTCAGTTTACGTGTTGGCACAACTTTCGTCGCACTGACCCTTTTGATGGTCCGCGTTTCTGTTTGCGAACCGCGCGAATTCATTCATTCCAAAGGCGTTTTCCGGTACGCTCTGCAGCGCTTTCAATCTCAAGTCCCGCCTTGGTCACGCGTAGGGCGAATGCTCCCTCTTTGCGCAGCCGCTTTTGCGATATCGAGGTGCATCCACCCGTCAGATCACCCATCAAATTCGGCGCAATCAGCACGTCCACTTGCGCACAGCGTTGTTGCAAAAGGCCAAGACCCGCCTTCTTGTCCCAGATATAGCCAATTTTCTGCGCCCCCAGCGTAACGACCCAGTTGTCCCGGCCAAACGCCCGGCGACTCGCGGCAATGCTCTGCGACGCCCAATCACCGTCATTTTCCAACCAGGACCGTGCGGCAAAACCGTTGCCTTTGGCCCGATTCAATGCCCTGCCGCCGTCCATCTGCAATCCAACCAATCTGCCGTTGTCGGTGACCAGCAACTCCGGCCGCTCGACACCGGACCACAGCACGAAGGCCACCACGGCAATGGCGAGCCCGACCACACGCAGCCGGCCCTTCCAGAGAATCAGAAAAACTGCGCCAAAGCCAAGAACAGCCAAAACGGGGGTCGGTGCCGATGGAATACGGATCACCGCGCCTTCGAGCCCTGCCACCAAAGACGCGACGCCCAATATCCAGTTGATGCCAAAACCCATGACCGCAAGTGACATGCCATGTAACCCAATCAGGCTCAATACACCGGACAGCACCGCTGCCGGCATGACAACAAATCCCATCATCGGAACCGAGGCAAGGTTGGCCAACAACCCATATTGGGCGATCTGGTTGAAATGAAATGCTGAAATCGGCGCTGTTGCCAGACCGGCTACCGAGGAAGACACCACCAGCGCCGCCACGCCCCGCAGCATTCGGGTACCAGTGGATTTTGGCTGCCACCACCACGCGGTGCGTTTCAATTGTTCAAAAGTGGCCACCAAAGCAGTGGTTGCCGCAAAAGACATCTGAAACCCCGGCCCGGTCAGGCTTTCCGGCCGCCACAACAGGATCAGGATCGCGGCAATCGCAACCGCGCGCAATGTGATGGCTGGGCGGTCCAGCAAGACCGCGATGAACATCACGGCAACCATAACAAAAGCCCGTTGTGTGGCGATATTGGCACCCGATATCAGCAAATAGGCCAGCCCGGCGGCGAGTGCTGCCATGGCTGCGATTTTTTTGGCCGGTAAACGCATCACCAACCAGGGTACCAAAGCCAGCGAATAGCGGATGGCGGTAAATATAATCCCGGTCAACAGCCCCATATGCAGCCCTGAAATCGCCAGCAAATGCGCCAGGTTGGAACGACGTAAATCCCTCATCATCGTTGGATCAATGGCAGAACGATCACCGGTCACAATCGCAGCGGCAAAGGCTCCGCGTTGTCCTGGAAGTTGCGCCCGAACAGCATTGGCAATGTTCATCCGCAGCGCGAACAGGCGCAACGAAAAACCGTTTCTAAGCGCCGGTTCCGCCAGAACCACCGGTGTGCGTGTATAGCCAGTTGCGCCGAGCCCAACAAACCAAGCCTTGCGTTGAAAATCAAACCCGCCCGGTTCCACCGGGCCTGCCGGTGGCGACAGGCTTGCCGTCAGCATCACCCGCGCACCCGGCACCAGCGCGGTGGATGCCAAATCGGAATGCAGTGATATCCGCAATTTCGATGGCGTGCGCCAAAGCGGCGTACGTTCCAGCACCGGATCAACCAAAGTTACACGCAACCGGTTGCTGGCAGAACGATCCAGATGTGTAACCGTGCCTTCTACAGCGCCGTAAAAATGCCAGCCAAGCTTTGGTTCGGCAACCAGTTTGGCACGCAGATTGGCAGTCAAAAAACCGATCGAGACCAACAGAGGTACCCAAAACAATGCCCGCCAAATCGACTGAAGGAACAAAATTTGAAACAAGCAGGCAGCAAGCACGGTGACCGCCCAAATCACATGCACAGATGAAGGTTCAAACCGCAGAGAAAAATACACCCCGATGCCACCAGCCAGCCACACCGGGACCCAGCAAAAATACCGTGCCCGCTGGGCGAAAAACATCTCTGTCAACCGGGCTGCGATCACCTGTCTTGTCCTTGCCTCCGGTTGTGCCTAAAAGTCGGCGCAAGCCTATCTTCAACATGGTTTCCAGAAGGTTAACCTCGTCACATGTCAGAGCAGCAAGTCATCACCCGTTTTGCCCCGTCGCCCACCGGATACCTGCATATCGGCGGCGCTCGCACCGCGCTGTTCAACTGGCTTTATGCACGCGCAAACGGCGGCAAATTTCTGCTCCGCATCGAAGACACAGACCGCGAACGTTCGACACCTGAGGCAACAACGGCAATTTTTACCGGGTTGGAATGGCTGGGGTTGAATTGGGACGGCAAGGCGGTCAGCCAGTTTGAACGCCGCGAGCGACATGCCGAAGTGGCGCAGGAGATGCTCGACAACGGCTGCGCCTATAAATGCTATTCCACCAAAGAAGAAATCAACGCCTTCCGAGAAACCGCCCGCACTGCCGGATTGCCGACCCTGTTCCAAAGCCCATGGCGGGACGCTGATCCTGCGACGGCACCAGACGCGCCCTTTGTTGTGCGCCTGAAAGCGCCGCGAGAGGGCGAGGTGCGCATCAAAGACAAGGTTCAAAAAGAGGTTAAGTGGAAATCCGAAACACTCGACGATCTGGTTATGCTGCGCTCGGACGGAACTCCGACATACATGCTCGCCGTTGTTGTCGATGACCACGATATGGGCGTCACCCATATTATTCGCGGCGACGACCATTTGATCAACGCTGGACGCCAGAGCCTGATTTACCGCGCGATGGGATGGGATGTGCCGGTTTTTGCCCATATTCCGCTGATTCACGGCGAAGACGGCAAGAAGCTCAGCAAACGCCACGGCGCACTGGGGATCGAAGAATACCGCGATATGGGCTATTTGCCTGCCGCCCTGCGCAATTATCTGGCGCGGCTTGGCTGGGCCCACGGAAACGACGAACTGTTCAGCACCGAACAGGCAATTGAATGGTTTGATTTCAAAGGCATCGGCAAAGCTCCGGCGCGGCTTGATTTCAAGAAGCTCGATAATGTCAGCGCGTTCCACATCCAACGGGCTGCCGATCAGGACCTTGTGAACAACATTGACCGGTTTCTGGACTCAACCGGCCAACCCGAATTGACGCAATTACAACGAGAAAATCTGCTGGCTCAGATGCCAATTTTGAAAGACCGGTCAAAGAAATTGCCCGATATCCTTGAAAAAGCGCATTTTATTCTCGGCAGCCGACCGTTCACACCCAATGAAGCCGCCGCAAAAAACCTGGATACGGTATCCCGTGGTATGCTGTCGCAATTGACCCCACAGCTGCAAAATGTTAGCTGGTCCCTTGAAGGGTTGGAGGACTGCCTGCGAGGTTTCGCAGTGACCAAAAACCTCAAACTGGGTCAGATCGCGCAACCTTTGCGTGCAGCACTGACCGGTCGCACGGTGTCTCCGTCCGTTTTCGAGATGATGGTTGCATTGGGCAAAGACGAAACGATTGGCCGGCTGCAAGACGCGACCTAAGTAACGTTGCAAGTCTACAGCGGCGAATTCTCCGGGCACCGGCAGCCTTGCCGGCGGGGCGTAAAGCGCCAGTCGCCCACGAAACATGTCAGGGGCAAACCCTGCGAACAGGAAAGAGGTATCGAATGAAGGACAGCCAACGTACAGCAAAACTGGAATTTGACGGGCAATCACTGGAACTGCCGATGCTCTCGCCGACTCTTGGGCCGGATGTTATCGACGTCGCGAAACTTTATGGTCAGGGCAAGGTTTTCACCTTTGATCCCGGCTTTACCTCGACCGCAGCCTGCGAATCCAAGATCACCTTTATTGATGGCGACAAAGGCGAACTGCTGCACCGTGGCTATCCGATCGACCAGCTGGCTGAAAAATCGCATTATCTGGAAGTGTGCTACCTGTTGCTATATGGTGAGCTGCCTTCGGCGGATCAGTTGGAAGATTTTGAGAGCCGCGTGACCAACCACACCATGTTGCACGAGCAGATGATGAATTTCTTCCGCGGGTTCCGGCGCGACGCCCATCCGATGGCGATCATGACCGGCGTTGTTGGGGCGCTGTCTGCGTTTTACCATGACTCGCTCGATATCCACGATGCCTGGCAACGCGAAGTGGCGTCGATCCGGATGATCGCCAAACTGCCGACAATTGCTGCCTATGCATTTAAATATCACGTCGGCCAGCCGTTTGTGTTTCCACGCAACGATCTGGATTACGCGTCTAATTTCCTGCGCATGTGTTTTGCGGTCCCGGCAGAGGATTACGAGGTTAACCCGATCCTCAGCCGCGCCATGGACCGGATCTTCACCCTGCATGCGGACCACGAGCAGAACGCCTCTACTTCGACCGTGCGTCTGGCGGGGTCGTCCGGAGCAAACCCGTTCGCCTGTATCGCAGCCGGGATTGCGTGTTTGTGGGGTCCGGCGCATGGTGGCGCCAATCAGGCCTGTCTGGAAATGCTGGAAGAAATCGGTACTGTGGACCGAATTCCGGAATTCATCGCGCGAGCAAAAGACAAAGATGACTCGTTCCGCCTGATGGGATTTGGCCACCGGGTCTACAAAAATTTCGATCCACGCGCGACCGTGTTGAAAAACAGCGCCGACGAGGTGCTGAGCCTGCTGGGCATCGAAAACAACCCGAAACTGCAGGTCGCCAAAGAACTGGAACGGATCGCGCTGGAAGATGAATATTTCGCCTCCAAGAAACTGTTCCCGAACGTCGATTTCTATTCCGGCATCATCCTCGAAGCGATGGGTTTCCCAACCTCGATGTTCACCCCGATCTTTGCAGTCAGCCGCACCGTCGGCTGGATTTCCCAGTGGAAAGAAATGATCGACGAAGGCAACGTAAAAATCGGCCGCCCGCGGCAGTTGTACACTGGCGAAGTGAACCGAGATTATATAGACGTGGAACAACGCTAATATATTGAAAAACATATTGAAAAGGGCCGCCTAATGCGCGGCCCTTTTTTTGACGGGGGATAGAATAAGAAAAGCAACAAGATTAAAGGTCAGCAGTTTCCCTCCGAGCACTCAAGTATCAATGAAACTCAGAATACCTCTTAGACCATCCCCTTGCCCTTGCCATACCAGTCGCCAAGCTCAACTTGGATTGCGCCATCAAGCAAGGCCGCGAAGGCTTTAGGGTCCTGGCTGCCACCATCTTTGCCGCGATAGTGGTAGGGAATGACAACCGAGGGTTTAAACTCTGCCACTGCACTGGCTGCTGCCTCGATGTCCATTGTGAACGGCAAATTCATGCACAAAAAGGCGACATCGATGTCTTTGAGCGCACGCATCTCTGGCACATCTTCGGTATCTGCAGACAGGTACACCCGAGTGTCGCCGATATTCATCACATACCCGTTGTCGCGCCCTTCTGGGTGGAATTTAAGTCGGTCTTCCGTTGTGTTATAGGCAGCAATCGCCTCGATCCCGATGTCTCCAAAGCTGGTGGTCTCACCGTTGCCGATGACTTCCGCACGGGCAGCGAGGTCATCTGCCATCTTTTCCTGCGCGCCTTTGTTGGAGATCAGCGTAGTCTTCTCACCCAGTACGGCGGCCAATGTATCGTTGTTCAGGTGGTCGCCGTGGTGATGCGTTATCATCACCAGATCTGCGGGTGGCAGGTCTGCGTATTGCGCGGGGTCGCCAACCGGGTCGGAGTAGATCACACCCATCGAAGTTTCCATCACAACCGAGGCGTGAGAAACCGGGATAACTTTGACAGCGCCATTACCGAAACTCATCGTATGACCATCAGCCGTGGAGATATACGGAAAGACTGTGATCGACCCGGCAGCAGCCGTAGTTTGTATAAAATTGCGACGTGTGAACATTGAGTTTATCCTCCAAATTGATGTCATGGAGTCTATTGCTGATGTTGGATGCGTCAAGTTTCGCCTTGCGATATGAACGCAACACATATGTGGCGGCGGTTCCCATCGAACAATTTTGCAATAGTTGGCCGACTTATTGAACGAATACTAAGAATTCCCTTACCGCCCTTCGTACTTCGCCTCACGCTTCTCCAGAAACGCCATAACCCCTTCTTTGAAGTCATAGGTCCGCCCGGCTCGGCCTTGCAAGTGCGCTTCGGTTTCCAGCTGCTGTTCCAGATTCTGGTCAAAACTCATGCGCAGAGCTTTCTTTGCCAGCCGGTAACCTTCGGTTGGACCCTTGGCCAGTTGCGCAGTGCGGTCGGAAATCTTGTTTTGAAAAACAGCGTCCGGCACCGCCTCCCAGATCATCCCCCAATCGGCCGCCTGTCGGGCAGAGACCGGCTCGGCAAACAGCGCCGTGCCCATGGCGCGGGCAAAACCCACTTGGCGTGGCAGCCAATAGGTGCCGCCTGCATCCGGAATCAGGCCGATGCGCGAAAACGCTTGCAGAAAAATCGCAGATTCTGCCGCTATTACGATATCGCAGGCCAACGCGAGGTTGGCACCTGCACCGGCTGCCGCGCCATTTACGGCTGCGACAGTTGGGATGCGGCTGTCGAAGATCGCCCGAAGCAGCGGCTCGTATTCATCCCGCAGTGTTCCTTCCAGATCAATTTCAGACACATTTTTGGCAGCGCCCAGATCCTGCCCGGAACAAAACGCCTTGCCTTCACCTGTCAAAACCAGCGCCCGGGCTTCGCCTTCGGCCCGTTTGACCGCATGGAATAATTCAGCACGCATTTGCGAGTTCAGCCCGTTCATCACTTCGGGGCGGTTCATTGTTAATGTGGCGACGTCGTTTTCCAGCGCATAAAGGATGGTTTCATATTGCATTTGGAATGGCTCCTGATTGTTGCGCACACCATAGAAACGCCGACGGAATTGAAAAGGCCAAACGCGGCGTCACTCTTCCATCAGCTCGTCCAAGCGCTTTTGCTCGGCCGCGCTCAATCCATCGGGCACGGTTTTTGGACGGCGGCGGATGAATACAATTGCGATGCAGGCTCCGACAATCAGCATCAGCGGCCCGATCGCCCAAAGCACTGCGTTTGACAGGCTGAATCGCGGTTTCAGCAACACAAACTCGCCATATCGGTCAACGATATAACCAATTGCTTCGGCGTTGCTGTCGCCTTCGACCAGCCGCTCGCGCACCAACAACCGCAGGTCTTTGGCAATACCGGCATTTGAGCTGTCAATATTTTCGTTGCGGCAGACCAGGCAGCGCAATTCCTTGGAAATACTGCGGGCGCGGGCTTCTAGTACTGGATCAGCGAGGATTTCGTCGGGTTCTACTGCGTACACAGGCGTAGCCATTAACATCAATAGAAACATCAACCGCTTCATGGCCCTACTCCGCCGCAACCGCATCGTGCGGCTTAGCCCGTGCAGTCGCAGCCACCCGATAACGCCGATCGGTCAGGCTCAGCAATCCGCCAAACGCCATCACAATTGCGCCAAGCCAAATCCAATTGGAAAACGGTTTGATATAGGTGCGCACTGCCCAGGACCCGTCTTCCTGCCGATCACCCAGCACCAGATAAAGATCGCGGCTCAGACGGATGTCGATGGCGGCTTCGGTGGTCGACATCCGCTGCACCGGGTAAAAGCGTTTTTCGGGGTAAAGGTTTGCAACAACCTTGTTGTTGCGAAACGCGGTGAAATCCCCCTGATCAACCGAATAATTTTTACCCTGCAGGCGGTTTACACCATTGAACTGAAACTCATACCCGCCAACTGTAAAGCTATCCCCAAATTTGGCGACTCGGATATCTTCCTGCTCCCAGGCGGTCACCGCAGCAATGCCGAATATTGTCAGGCCCAAACCGGCGTGGGCCACCGATTTGCCCCAATCAGAGCGCGGCAAATTGCGAAGACGGCGGAGGGTTTCGCCGATTGGTACTGCACCAAATCGGGTCCGTATTGCAAGATCCACAAAGCTACCCATTACAATCCACGCGGCCAGTGCCAATCCAATAGGGGCCAGCATCCGCCCGCCGGTTTGCAGGCTCCAGATCAACAGACCAATGGCAAGGGACAGGGCGATCGGACCACGCAGGAATTTGATGGATTTGCGCAGCCGTGCACGTTTCCAAGACAGGATCGCACCCAGTGGCAGAAATATAGCCAAAATCACCATAAACGGCGTGAATGCCAGCTCGAAAAACGGCGCGCCCACCGACAGTTTTCGCCCGGTGGTCAACTCCGCCACCAAAGGCCAGATGGTGCCGCAAAAAACCACTGCGGCGGCCACAAGCAACAACAGATTGTTTAACACCAGCCCACTCTCCCGGCTAACGAAACCGAAAGCTGAGTTGGTCGACAGCGTGGATGCGCGGGCCGCGAACAACGTCAGTGCCCCGCCGATGGCAACCGTCAGAATGGCAAGGATAAACACCCCGCGCTCCGGGTCGTTGGCGAAGGCATGAACCGACGTGATCACGCCGGACCTCACGATAAACGTGCCGATCAAAGAGAAGGAAAATGCTAAAATCGCCAGCAGTACGGTCCAGCTTTTCAGCGTATCCCGCTTTTCCACCACAATGGCAGAATGCAACAGCGCGGTAGCGATCAGCCACGGCATGAAGCTGGCATTTTCCACCGGGTCCCAGAACCACCAGCCGCCCCAGCCGAGTTCGTAATACGCCCACCAGGACCCCAGCGCGATGCCGATGGTCAGGGTGATCCACGCCAACAAAGTCCAGGGACGCACCCAGCGGGCCCAAGCAGCGTCGACCCTACCTTCAATCAACGCTGCCACCGCAAAGCTGAATGACATCGAAAGACCGACGTAGCCGAGATAAAGAAACGGCGGGTGAAACGCGAGGCCAGGGTCCTGCAGTAACGGATTCAAGTCATTGCCGTCCACCGGCACCCGTTCAAGACGCAAAAACGGGTTTGAGGTGAAAATCAGGAAAGCCAGAAAAGCAGCGGAAATCATCGATTGCACAGCCAAGACGCGGGCTTTGAGCGCTGCGGGCAGGTTGCCGCCAAACCATGCCACCAACGCGCCATAAAAAGTCAGGATCAGAATCCACAGCAGCATCGACCCTTCGTGATTGCCCCAAACCCCGGTGACTTTATAGAGCATCGGCTTCAGGGAGTGCGAATGGGACACCACCAATTGTACGGAAAAATCAGAGGTAACAAAGGCCCAGGTCAGCGTGCCAAAGCCAAAGGCAACCAGCAGGAATTGCAAGGCAGCCGTTGTGCTTGCCAACTTCATCCATCCGGTCCAGTTTTTCTGCGCTCCGAACAGCGGCACGCTTAACTGCACCAGTGAAAGGCTGAATGCCAGAAGAATTGCGAAATGCCCGAGTTCAGTGATCATGTGGCCTGCCCAGTTGGTCGCTGGCACTATATCCGCATGCGAAGGGGAGTAAAATCACATCCTCGCAACCAGCGCGTATTGGTCGCGTCACTCAAACGCTTGGCACGGCGAATTGGCGTGTGGGATAGCCTCTTACTGTGCTGCAAATATCTGCCTGCCGCCCATTAGCACACCAACAAAAAATATCACCGCTGTCACCGCCATAAGCGCATTTATCGCCGGGCCAACCGGTGGCGCGCCATCGGGGAAAACGCCAATCGCGAAAAAATACGCAAGTTGTGATGGAATTCCGGCAACCAACAGGGCCACAACCGACCAGCGTTGGCGGTTCATGAACGGGCCGTAGGCAAGGAGTAATATCAGAAAATCAATACCCAATATCCAGATCGAAGATTGAAAGACATGAAAACGCATGTGGGAATCAAGCTCTGCGTCCAAAATATGTTCCGGCAATGCGGCGGGTACAAAATGGCCGAACAAATGAACCATCATCGCCAGAGTGATGAGCAAGATCGAAAATTTCATCAAGAACCTCATTTGTCGATTGTACTGCAAGCACAGTATCGTCAAGTGGGGTCGTGTTCTATAAATTCCAGAGTGGTTCCGGTATCGTCCGGTTCGGATAAAAGAGGCTTTACCGTTGCACTTTTAACCAATCCGCGACGGCGGCGTTGCCGTCTTCGTTGTCACTGACATTGGCGATTCCGTGTGGTGTAGCTTGCCGGCGCCCGGAGGAGCGTGTGCGCTGATGGTGCAATTCGCGCGCGCCAAAGTAAAACGACACAATCGCACCGAGCAGCCACCACAATTCGCGTGGCACTGTCTCAAGGCCAGCCATGCGGACCGAAAACCCGGCCGGTTCGGCCATCGCATAGGCAAACAATCCAACGGTGCCGAGCGCTAAAACCGGACGCGGCAGGCGGTTGAGACCATTGACAACCCCGTTGAACCAACCGTGTTGCTGAAGCTGGTATTCAGTGCCGTACTGTTTCAGCGCCGCGGTGTGCTCCAGATGTTCATAGGTCTGGTTTTTGGTCTTGTTCGGGACAAAAACTTCGGCGACTTCGCGTGCGGCACGACCGATACCAAGTATATTTCCGATCAGGCCCATTTGGCGCATCTCCTGCTATGATCTTGTAATGACATATGATATTTTGGCGAAATGAACTCTTCGGCGCGTTTGATCCAGCCACCTTTGCCGCCGTCGCGCCGCCGTGCGTATTTGCGGGAACTTGGTCTGCGGTCAGCCAATTGATAATAATAGTTGCGCCGCTCAATGCCATAGGCGTCAACGATATAGTCCGGTGCAGCGACCACAACCCGCTCCGCAGCCTGCAGGGAATTTGGCCCCAGCGCACCGTCGACCGAGACTTTATCACCAAACAAAGATAACATTCGCTGCAGGATTTTCACCGCGTTGCCGCCTGCATTGACGTACATATCAAAAACGCTGACCTGCAACACAAAGGGCAATTCGCCAATGCGGGGACGGTGGAAATAGTGATCCTTGAATATTTGTACTGCCTGGGCTTCGCTCAGCGCCTTGACATCGCGGGTATCGACCTGTCCGTCTCCGGTCAGATCCAGCCCAAGGCGTCGCATGGTGTGGATTGTTACGCCAAAATTGGTCGCCCCGCCCGGATCATCCGGGTCATTCACATACCCACCTTCACGGCGCACGATGTCTCGTGCAATTTTATCCACCTCGACCATAACCACCCAATTCCATCAGATAAATCGGGCAGAACTGTAACGGGATTTTGCTAATTTTCGGTTTTGACAGCGAGCGCTACTTGTCAGAAGGCTGAAAGACACCCTGTTCTTTCAACGCCTCAGCCACCTCTTTCGGCAGATAATCCTCGTCATGTTTGGCAAGAATTTCAGTGGCTTGAAAAGTTCCATCGACCAGTTTCCCGGTCGCAATCATCCCCTGACCTTCGTTGAATAAGTCTGGCAGAATACCCGTGAAGGTGACAGGCACAGAAGCGCCGCCATCTGTCACGACAAAATTGACAGTTTTACCGCTTTTCACCAAGGAACCGTCTTGAACAAGCCCGCCAATGCGAAAGGTCTCGCTGGGCAGAGGTGGACCTTCTGCTACCTGCGTCGGGCTGCGGAAAAACTCGATCCCGTCCTTGGCGGCATAGCCAATCAGTGTCGCCGCGGCGGCCAGAAACACAAAACCGGCGACAATCAGCTGTATTCTTCGTTTTTTCTTCAATCCGGCCATTCAACCCTGTCTTTCTCTGTACCGCTGTACCGAACCATTCATCTCGGCCCCAAAGATAATAATTGCGCCGGAGAAATACAGAAACAACATGGTTATAACAATCCCGGAAAGCGTGCCGTAAGTCACCGTATAACTGCCAGCATAGGCCAGATAAATCGACATGCCGGTCGCCATTGCAACCCATAAAACCGTCGAGGCCAGCACCCCGGGCCAGATCGGAAAACCACGGGCGTGATGATTCGGCAGAAACCAGTGCAGACTCCACAGAAATAGATAAAACACAACGGTTCCAACGGCATATCGCGTCAACAACAGATTTTGTGGCAGGTCCACTGTCGTGTAACTTTCCACCAGATTGATCAGCACCGGCGCAAACAGGATCGACAGACCCAGCACCACGGTAACAATAGCCGCAACACCTACCACGATGATCGCTTTAGCCTTGCGAATAATCCAAACAGCGCCTCCACGCTCGCCATAAGTGCGGTCAAACGCCAGATTGATCGCCTCCACCGCCCGCATTGCTGCCCAGATGGCCAGCACAATAAACAACGTAAACAGGCTGTGCGACTGCGCCAGCACCTGTATCAGCACCGGTTCCAGCACTTCGGCCAGGTATTCCGGGGCGAAATCAAACAGAACACCCACCGCCTCGCTGCTGCGCGCCTCGCCGATGATCAACCCAGTCAGCGAAACAGCGAAGATCAGAAACGGAAAAATCGCCAACAACAGCGCATAGGCGATGTAACCGGCATGTAAATCGCCCTCACGTCTCAAAAAGGCGGAAACCGCCTCTTTGAAGATCGTATACAGAGCGTGGATCACGGAAACAGCGGCGCCAGTTCCAGCCCTTGCGTCTCTGGCAGCCCCAGCATCAGGTTTGCATTCTGGATTGCCTGTCCCGACGACCCTTTGGTCAGGTTATCAAGTGCAGAAAACACCATCACACGACCCGGACGCCGGTCCGGAATCACCCCGATATGGCAGTAATTCGAACCGCGCACATGCTGGGTTGCCGGGGATTCGTCAAACGGCAACACATAGACGAAGGGCTCGTTGGCATATTTCTCCGCCAGGGCGTTATAAATCGCCCGCGCCTCACCTTTGACGTAAACTGTCGCCAGTATCCCTCTGTTTTGCGGTAACAAATGCGGCGTAAAGGTCACCTCAATCTTCCGCCCAGCCGCTAACGACATTTCCTGATCAAACTCTGCCAAGTGCCGGTGTTTGGCCACGTTATAGGCGCGATAGCCTTCGGACACTTCGGAATGCAACATGCCTTCCTTGGCCGCTCGCCCGGCCCCGGAAACCCCTGTCGCCAGATCAATAATGATATCGTCCGGATCAATCACACCCGCATAGAGCAGCGGCAATACGGGCATCAGTCCGCTCATTGCATTGCAACCCGTACCGGCTACCAAACGGGCTGCGCGGATGTCTTCACGGTAATACTCGGTCAGCCCATAAACCGCCTCAGCCTGCAATTGCAGAGCTGTGTGTTCGCCGCCATACCATTTGGCGTAAACTTCAGGATCTCTGATCCGAAAATCAGCACTCAAATCCACCACTTTCACTGTGTCCGGCAAAAACCGGATCACCTCTTGCGATGTTGCATGCGGCAAAGCGCAAAACACCAGATCAATTCCGGTGAAATCGATTTCTTCAATCCGCGACAGAACCGGCAAATCCAAATGCCGCAAATGCGGAAACACCGCGCCCATGTCCAGCCCGGCTTTTCGATCAGCCGTCATCGCGTGGATTTCCATGCCCTGGTGCGTTGCAATCAAGCGCACCAATTCTGCCCCCGTATAGCCGGAAGCCCCCAGAATCGCGATGTTTTTCGGCTGTACCATCAGCTCTCTCCAATTCAGTTATATCTGTGATGTAAGGGATTTTGCCGCACCCCGCAATAAATGCCGGATGCATCCCCAAATTCTTCACTTCATATTTATACTTTGGCGAAATTACCTCCGTCGGAGGCTCCCTACGCCACCTCAAACACCACGTGTTTGCCAAGAAAGCGCGTCGTCGCCACGCCCACCTTGTGCGGATCGCCCGTGGTCATACATCGGGTTTGCCCGTCAGCGCCCGTCATGTTCGGATGTCGTCGCAAATAGTCTTCTAGGCTGGCGGCTACCAGATTGCCCTGCGAATAGACCGAGACATCCGGCCCCAGCGCCGCCTGAAACACCCGCTCTAAAATCGGATAATGGGTACAACCCAACACCGCAGCTTCGGGATTTGGCATTCGCCTCAGCAACGCAGCAACGTGTGAGTGAACCATTGCCTCGGCCAGCTCCAGATCGTTCATTTCCAGCGCGTCGACCAGACCACCACAGGGCTGCGCCTCTACATCCACCCCCACTGCCCGGAACGCCAGTTCGCGCTGAAACCCCCTACTGGCCACTGTTGCAGGCGTGGCAAACAACGCCACCTGCTTTACCGCAACTTCACGCGGTGGCGAATTGTCGCCCCATTTGCGTTCAGTCACCGCCTCGATCATCGGCACAAACACCCCCAACACGCGTTTGTCACCGGGTATCCAGGTCTCCTGCATCCGCTTTAGCGCCACAGCTGAGGCGGTGTTGCACGCCAAAATCACCAGATCACACCCCTGATCAAACAACCGCTGGGTGTTTCTGACAGTCAGGTCATAGATATCTTCGGGGTCGCGTACGCCATAAGGAGTATGTTTGTTGTCCCCCAGATACAAAAGTGGTTGATACGGCATCCGTCTCCGGATGGCGTTAAAAACGGTTAGCCCGCCCAAACCACTGTCAAAAACTCCTACCGGCATCGTAGTATTCCTGGTCTCACTTCGCGCAATTGATCACCAACAGTACAAAAAGAAAAGGCCCGCGAAACGCGGGCCCTTCCAAATTTCAAATTTGAATGGACTAGCGTTTCGAGAACTGGAAGCTGCGGCGGGCTTTGCGCTTGCCGTATTTTTTGCGTTCCACAACGCGCGAGTCTCGGGTCAGGAAACCGGCGGCTTTCAGAGGAGCCCGCAAAGACGGTTCATAAAACTGCAAAGCTTTTGAGATACCGTGTTTGACCGCGCCGGCTTGACCGGACAATCCGCCGCCTTTGACCGTTGCCATCACGTCGAATTCGCCTTCAACACCGGCCACTTCGAAC
Organism: Amylibacter sp.; assembly: GCA_965237555.1. Lineage (GTDB taxonomy): Bacteria > Pseudomonadota > Alphaproteobacteria > Rhodobacterales > Rhodobacteraceae > Amylibacter. Next base: position 1,545,181 of record OZ250147.1, on the reverse strand, counting down.
GGCTGGTTCAACACCATCTGCAAAACCGGGCGTGCGAAATAGGTGTTCAGCTCTTTGCCGTTCACAGTCACTTTGCCAGAACCCGGCTTGATCCAGACCCGGGCAACCGCATCTTTCCGTTTGCCTGTGGCGTAAGAACGACCAAGCGCATCCCGCTTCGGTTCACGGATGATTTGCTCCTCATGGTTTACGACAACTGCTTCGGCATTTTCGTCTACCGCATCTTTCAGATCGTCCAATGATTTAATATCGTCGCTCATGATTGGCTCCGCGTATTTTTAGGGTTCATGGCTTTTACGTCCAATATTTCGGGCGACTGCGCTTCATGCGGGTGATCAGAACCGGCATAGACCCGCAGGTTGGTCATTTGCTGACGGCTCAGAACGCCGCCTGGCAACATACGTTGCACCGCTTTGGTGACCAAACGCTCCGGATGTGCACCGTCCAGAATCTGGCCGGCCGTGCGCGATTTGATGCCGCCGGGATAACCTGTGTGCCAGTAGTGCACTTTGTTGGCCCGTTTTTTGCCGGTCATCTGGATTTTTTCTGCGTTGATGATGATGACATTGTCACCCATGTCCATCGACGGCGTGAAGGTTGCTTTGTGTTTGCCACGCAGACGCATGGCCACGATCGACGCAAGACGGCCCAGAACAACGCCTTCAGCGTCGATCAGGATCCATTTCTTGTCGATGTCAGCAGCAGTTGCTGAGAAGGTTTTCATCGGTTTCGTCCCAAGTGAGGATGGTTTAAAAGAGCGCCACAGCTCTCGCAGAATTCTGAAGTGGGTTTTACCCTGTCACTGCGCCAAGTCAACACGCATAAGTCTGCAAAAAAGGTGAAATAACAACAACTTACAATTTGGGTATTATAATACCCCACAAATTCATCGTTCTGGGGGGATGGAATAGGTCAGATTGGCGTGGGCCACAGGCTTGTCCTGCCCTTCTGAATACAACAACACGTCTCCCACACTCAGCATTTTCCCAAGCTTGAGCACCCGCGCCTCGGCAATCATGTCACCGGGCGTCGGTTTGCGCATGAAATCAATTGAGCAATTGGTGGTTACAGCCAGGGCTTTGGGTCCGATCATCGCCAATGTGACCAGATAATAGGCACAGTCCGCCAATAAAAACATCGCCGGGCCGGAAACCGTTCCTCCGGGGCGCAGGTGCTGATCCTGCATTTTCATGCGCACCATAATTTCATGAGGTGCCAGTTCCAGAACTTCAAAACTGTCTTCGACTTGCGGAAAAACATCAGAAATCAGATCGTGCAATTGGTCTATAGTCATTTTCAGCGACATGAGGCTCTTTCCACTGGCGTTATTCGGGCATAGGCTCTGCGAAAATCCGGCGGCAAACAAGAGGGAAACATGTCCGACGATATCCTGTTACGCAACGATACCGGCGCAATTGCTGAATTGACGCTGAACACACCAAAGTCGCTGAACGCCTTGTCCGATGCGATGCTGGCGGCTTTGAAAACAGAATTTGCGGCCTTGGCTCGGGACAATTCCATTCGCGCCGTGATCCTAAAAGGCGCGGGAAAAGCCTTTTGCGCCGGACACGACCTGAAGGAAATGACTGCAGGACGACAGGCCGAAGACGGCGGTAGAGCCTATTTTCAAGATCTGTTTTCCCGTTGCGCCGAAGTAATGTTGGCGATCCGTGATCTGCCGCAGCCCGTCATTGCCCAAACGCACGGCATTGCGACCGCCGCAGGCTGCCAACTGGTCGCCACGTGCGATATGGCTGTTGCATCTGAAGGCTCCCGCTTTGGCGTGAACGGGGTCAACATCGGCCTGTTCTGTTCCACGCCAATGGTGGCCCTCAGCCGCAACGTCCCAACCAAACAGGCGTTTGAAATGTTGACAACCGGCCAGTTCATCGAAGCCAAACGGGCTGTTGAAATCGGCCTGATCAACAAAGCGGTGCCGGAAGCCGAATTGGACCAAATGACCCGTGAACTGGCTGAAACAGTGGCTGAAAAACTCGGTGCAGTCGTCAAGATTGGTAAAAACGCGTTTTACAGCCAATCACAAATGTCCATTGAAGAAGCCTACAGATTCACCGGCGAGGTAATGGTGGAAAACATGCTGTACCGGGATACCGAGGAGGGCATAGCGGCGTTTCTGGAAAAGCGACAACCAGCGTGGGATCAGTAGCCGCAGGCTACTGTCCCGGGCTTGATCCGGGACCTCTTGCAATACTGTGAAAGTATCCCCGAATCATGCCCAGGAAAGCACAATATAAAGCGCCCAAATTTAAAAAATCGTCATCCCCGGCTCGTCCGGGGGACTTCGCTCAACAAACCGTTTGCTCAGAACGAAATAGATCACCCGAACAAGTCGGGCACGACGTTTCAAAAGCAACCCTCTCACTCGGCCGCCACCCTTTTGGCGGCAAGTAATTCTTTGAGATAATGCCCTGTGTAACTATTTGGATTCGCCGCAACTTCTTCCGGTGTCCCTGTCGCCACAATCTCACCGCCGCCATCGCCGCCTTCGGGGCCGATATCGATGATATGGTCCGCCGTTTTGATAACGTCAAGATTGTGCTCGATCACCAGCACCGAGTTGCCCTGGTCTACCAATTCATGCAGCACTTCCAGCAATTTGCGCACGTCCTCAAAATGCAAACCCGTGGTAGGTTCATCCAGAATATAGAGCGTCCGACCAGTGGACCGCTTCGACAGCTCCTTGCTCAGCTTCACCCGCTGCGCTTCACCACCAGACAGGGTTGTCGCCTGCTGGCCAACTTTGATATAGCCAAGGCCGACCCGCAGCAGCGCCGTCATCTTGTCCCGGATCGACGGAACTGCTTTGAATAACTGCTCCGCGTCCTCGACTGTCATATCGAGAACGTCCGCTATGCTCTTGCCTTTAAATAATACTTCCAGAGTCTCACGGTTATATCTTTTCCCTCGGCAACTCTCGCAGGTTACATAAACATCGGGCAGAAAGTGCATTTCAATTTTGATTACTCCGCCGCCCTGACAGGCTTCACAACGCCCGCCTTTGACGTTGAAGGAAAACCGGCCTGGTTTGTACCCTCGCGTCTTGGCTTCCGGCAACCCGGCAAACCAATCACGGATCGGGGTAAAGGCCCCGGTATATGTCGCCGGATTCGAACGCGGCGTGCGCCCGATCGGCCGTTGGTCGATGTCGATCACCTTGTCGAGATACTCCAACCCTTTAACAGCATCACAGGGGGCGGGTGTCTGCTTTGCTCCGTTCAGCCGCATGGATGCGGTTTTGAACAATGTCTCGACCGTCAGCGTCGACTTGCCACCGCCCGACACACCGGTGATACAGGTGAATGTGGCCAGCGGATATTTCGCGGTGACGCTTTTGAGGTTGTTACCAGTAGCACCCTCAACAACAACATTCTTGCCGTTTCCGGGCCGCCGCTCGAGAGGGATCGGAACTTGCCTTTGCCCGGTAAGATACTGGCCGGTAATCGATTTCTTGCAATTTTCAATCTGTTTTGGCGGACCTTTGGCAATGATCTCGCCGCCGTGTACTCCAGCACCGGGGCCGATATCCAACACATAATCCGCGGAACGGATCGCCTCCTCGTCGTGTTCGACAACAATCACCGTGTTGCCCTGGTCGCGCAGGTTTTTCAGCGTCACCAGCAGTCGGTCATTATCCCGCTGATGCAATCCAATCGACGGCTCGTCGAGTACATACAGCACCCCGGTCAGACCGGATCCGATCTGGCTCGCCAGACGAATGCGCTGGCTTTCGCCGCCCGAAAGCGTTCCTGACGCCCGCGACAGCGTTAAATAGTTCAGCCCGACATTCACCAGAAACCCCAATCGTTCGCGGATTTCCTTCAGGATCGCCCGGGCTATCTCATTTTTCTGATCGTTCAGTGTGCCCGGGACGGCTTTAACCCAGTCCAACGCCTCGGAAATCGACATCTGCACTACCAGGCCGACGTGTAAGCCACCGATTTTCACCGCCAGCGCTTCGGGGCGCAGGCGGAACCCGTCACAGGTGCCGCAGTGCCGGTTGTTCTGATAGCGCTCAAACTCTTCGCGTATCCAATTTGAATCCGTTTCGCGATAGCGGCGCTCCATATTAGGAATGACACCCTCAAATGACCGGCTGATTTCGTACACACGACCGCCTTCGTCGTAGCGGAATTTGATTTCTTCGTCGCTAGACCCCCGCAGCATGACCTGCTGCACCCGTTCCGGCAGTTTGTACCAGGGTATATCCTTGTCAAATTCGTAATGCCGCGCTATCGCTTCAATGGTCTGGCGGAAATACGGCGACTTGCCTTTGGCCCAGGGAGCCAGCGCCCCCTGATACAGCGAAATCGACGTATCCGACACCACCAACCGCTCGTCAAAAAACAGTTCAACCCCCAGCCCGTCACATTCCGGGCAGGCCCCGAACGGGGCGTTAAATGAAAACAGCCGCGGTTCGATTTCCGGAATGGTGAATCCGCTGACCGGACAGGCGAAATTTTCCGAAAACGTGTTCCGCTCCGGCTCGCCTTCGTTCGGTGCAGTCTCCAGAATTGCAATCCCGTCAGCCAGATCAAGCGCGGTGCGCAGGCTGTCGGCCAGCCGGGTTTCGAGCCCCTGTTTCACCACCAGACGATCAACTACAACGTCGATATTATGCCGGTATTTCTTGTTCAGTTCCGGCGCATCGTCCAGTTCGTAAAACGCGCCATCAACTTTGACCCGCTGAAATCCTTGTTTCTTAAGCTCCTGAAATTCCTTGCGATATTCACCCTTCCGGTCGCGCACAATCGGTGCCAACAGATAGGCCCGGGTGCCTTCTTCCATGGCGATAATCCGGTCGACCATCTCAGACACCTGCTGTGCCTCAATCGGCAGCCCGGTGGCTGGCGAATAGGGCGTGCCGACCCGTGCAAACAATAGCCGCATATAGTCGTAAATCTCGGTCACCGTCCCGACAGTCGAGCGCGGGTTCTTGCTCGTTGTCTTCTGCTCAATCGATATCGCCGGTGACAGACCGGAAATATGATCCACATCCGGTTTCTGCATCATATCAAGGAACTGCCGCGCGTAAGCCGACAGCGATTCCACGTAGCGCCGCTGACCCTCAGCGTAAATCGTATCGAACGCCAGCGAAGATTTCCCCGACCCGCTCAAACCGGTGATCACCACAAGCTGATTACGCGGAATATCCACGTCAATCGACTTCAGGTTATGCTCGCGTGCACCGCGAATTTCGATGTTTTTCAGCTCGGCCATGGGTTTGTCCTGATGCCACCCGGCATACCTAGTGTATCGAGTCGGTAAAGCCAATAATAAATAAAGAACATAATAAGAACAAGCAACGATTCCTTGGACGGCAATTACCGTCGCCTAACGGCGCAATTACGCTCAACATATTTGATTGGTTACGGGATCATCCAGATGCTGAAGAAGTCAACCAACTCAATTCCCAAGAATTGATTTCACGTAATTTCGTGTTTCTTTGTACGGCGGCACGCCATTGTACTTCTGCACCGCTTCCGGTCCGGCATTATAGGCAGCCAGCGCCAGGCGCCAACTGCGGAACTTGTTGTACATCTGTTTCAGATACCGTGCCCCGCCATCAAGGTTTTGTTTGGGATCATGCGGATTGACGCCAAGTTTGCGTGCGGTAAACGGCATCAACTGCGCCAATCCGATCGCACCGGCCCGGGATTTCGCACGGGGGTTCCAACCGCTCTCCTGCTGCACCAGCCGGTTAAACAGGTCGACAGGCACGCCGTATTTACGCGCGGCGGCTTCGGCCATTGGTTTGTAAACGCCTTTGTATCTTCCTTTGTAACGGGGAACCAGATCCAACCGGTTATTCTGTGGCAACAGACGGGACGAACTGGAATATTGCGTCGACAGGCGGGTGTCGATCAATTTGGTGTGGCTGGATGATATACGGGAGCGCGATTTGGAAGATTTTATAATGCCTGCGGCCTGCACCGCGGGCGCCATTGCTAGACAAAAAACCAATATCACCGCAAGAAAACTGCGCATCGCCACGCCTCTACCGCCCGTTACTCGCGCGATTCTATAGTCTTTTTCAGAGCAGAATGCCAGCCCACCGGCCCACACGGTCCACGTGACGCCAATTTTCATCAAATCTTCACCTGTTGCGAGGCATTGAGAAGATGGTTAACAACGGCTGTCAGAACACAGACACAGGACAGAATCGGCAGGGAGTGGAACAATGGCTGGAAGTTTAAACAAAGTTATGTTGATCGGAAATCTGGGCCGCGACCCGGAAATCCGCAGCTTTCAGAACGGCGGTCGGGTCTGTAACCTGCGCATCGCCACTTCGGAGCGCTGGCGAGACAAGAACACCGGCGAGAACCGTGAAAAAACTGAATGGCACTCGGTGGCGATTTTTTCCGAAGGTCTGATCAAAGTCTGTGAGCAATACCTGAAAAAAGGTTCGAAAATCTTTGTCGAAGGCCAGTTGCAAACCCGAAAATGGCAAGACCAAAGCGGCAATGACCGATATTCGACCGAAGTGGTGTTGCAGGGTTGGGGCGGTACTTTGACCATGCTCGACGGACGCGGCGATACCGGAGGCCAGGGCGGCGGCGGTTACAGCGGCGACTTTGGCAGCGGTAGCGGCGGTGATATCGACGGCGGGCAATCCAGCGGCAGCGGCGATCTGGACGACGAAATTCCGTTCTAGATAGCGCCTGCGCATGGCAGTGCGGGTGTCCCGGACTCGCTTTAAAACTGACAGGGTCAAGAACCAGGAAACCCGATGATTTCCGCTCTATCGAATCGGTCACATTACAGCAGTCTTAACAACGCTGTTTACCTCAACCAAGCATCCCTCGGGTTGGTCGGGCAGCCCGCTGTGTCAGCGATGCACGCCTATCTGGATGATATCGGCCGCCACGGTAACATGAACCTTACCGACGCCGAAGAAGTGGCCCTGTTCACCCCTTTGCGCGAAAACGCGGCTTTGCTGATGAATTGCCCTCCGGAACAGTTGGCGATTATGTCGAGCGCAGGTGAAATGCTCAGCCAGTTGCCGTATCTGTTCAACATACCGGCAGGCCGCAAGTTTGTTTCAGTGTCCAGCGACTTTCCGGCCATTACTCGGCCCTGGATCGGGTATGCTGAAACCCACGATCTAGACTTGCATTTCGTGGACGAACATCCAGATACGGACCTGACCGACGCGATAGTTGCAATTATTGATGCACATACGGCAGTGGTCGCCGTCAGTTATGTCCAGTTTTCGACTGGAACCCGGATTGATGTGAAACGCCTGCGAGAGGCAACGCGGAAGGTGGGTGCCTATCTGGTTATCGATGTAACCCAGGCCGCCGGTGCCGTGCCGATTGATGCAACAGGCTGGGAAGCCGATATTATCGTATGCAGTGGCTACAAATGGCTGGGTGGCCACGGCGGAGTTGGTCTGGCAGTTGTTGCTCCGGAATTTCTGAAACAAACACCGCCGGCCCCAGGATGGATGGGCGCGCCAGACCCGTTTGACATGCAAGCAACACGTTTACCTTTAGCACCGGATGCACGGCGATTTACCCAGTCCACCATGTCTTATATTTCCATGGCTGGACTCACTGTTTCGCTCCGTGAACTACGATCAATGGGTGCGCAGAATATCGAAGAACATGCGCAATCGCTGGCTTATGTGCTGACCGAAGCTTTGATCGGCACCAGCTGGATGCCATTTCGCCCTATCGCAGACACCGCCGCCTCGGCCCACATCATTACTCTTGGCAACCCGAGCGGCGACGTCGAAGGAACACTAGAGGCTGTAAGAAACGCGAATATTGTTTGTGGCAGCCGAAATGGGCGCATTCGCGTCTCGATCGCCCATTTCAATGACGAGACGGACATTCAGGCTTTGGCCAATCTTCTTCAACAAGACTGATGCTGGAATAGGCAATCTGGAAACCACTCAATAATTAGGTTGATTCCAATCGAATTCACTGTCGCTGATGGACATCTTTCGCTCTGTCTGCACTGTGCCTAGCTCCAAATTTTTAAAACAAACTTGTGCATTATTGGGTGAGTTAAAAGCCCAGTGTTGATTTGGTCATGATGTTCCGCAGCATTCTTGTCATTTTCTAGTTTTCCTTTGTCATCGGTGCACCGGCACATGCCAAGCGTGCTGAACCGATATTCCCGGGCAGAAGAGTCACAAAAGTCTGCTCAACGGAGCCGATTTTTTTGATTGAATTTCGGGGATTGCCGCTTGACTGATCTGCAAGACCGTTTTCGAGCCAAAACCAGCCGGATTCAGCGTGAAAAACGGGCGCTGCCGTTGCCCTTATGCAGCGCAATTGCTATAAGTTAACCACAAAATGTTGTGGAAATGACCAAGGCACCCCCCCGTGAGCGACGAGACCGAAATCCCCCAGGAAAATCCGCCTGAACGCGTGCCGTATGACGGCCCACAAATCACCATCGAACAGGAGATGAAAACCTCCTATCTCGACTATGCGATGAGCGTGATTGTCAGCCGCGCGATTCCCGATTTGCGCGACGGTTTAAAGCCAGTTCACCGCCGGATTCTATACTCGATGTACGAAAGCGGGTATACGCACGGTAAGCCCTACCGGAAGTCAGCGAAATCAGTTGGCGACGTGATGGGCAGCTATCACCCGCACGGCGACTCAGCGATTTACGATGCACTGGTGCGGATGGCGCAGGATTTTTCGATGTCGCTACCGCTGATCGACGGCCAGGGAAACTTCGGCTCGATGGACGGCGATAACCCGGCAGCCATGCGTTACACCGAGGCCCGGCTCGACAAACCCACCGATTTCCTGCTGGCTGATATCGACAAAGACACAGTTGAGTTTCAGGACAATTACGACGGCAAGGAACGCGAACCGACGGTTCTGCCCGCCCGCTATCCCAACATGCTGGTCAACGGCGCTGGCGGTATCGCGGTCGGTATGGCCACCAACATTCCGCCGCACAATCTGGGTGAAGTGATCGACGCGGCCTTGGCGATGATCGAAGACCCCGATCTCGATTCCATCCAGTTGATGCAATATATCCCGGCGCCCGACTTTCCGACTGGCGGTATCATATTAGGCCGTTCCGGAGCCCGCAAAGCATATACAGAGGGGCGCGGCAGCGTCATTATCCGCTCCAAAACCCGGATCGAGGAAATCCGCAAAGACCGCTTTGCTATCGTCCTCGATGAAATTCCCTATCAAGTAAACAAAGCCACCATGATCGAGCGCATCGCGGAAATGGCGCGCGACAAAAAGATCGAGGGCATCGCCCACGTCCAGGATGAAAGCGACCGAATTGGCGTACGGGTGGTGGTCGAACTGAAACGTGATGCAACTCCTGAGGTGGTGTTGAATCAGCTATTCCGCTTCACCCCGATGCAAACCAGTTTTGGCTGCAACATGCTGGCGTTGAACGGCGGCAAACCTGAACAGCTCGACTTGCGGAAATTCCTGTCGAGCTTTATCACGTTCCGCGAAGAAGTCGTCGCCCGCCGCACTGCCTATGAATTGCGCAAAGCCCGCGAACGCAGCCATATCCTCTGTGGTTTGGCCGTGGCTGTGTCCAACGTCGATGAAATCGTTGCCACCATCCGCGGCTCTGCCGACCCGGCGGAAGCCCGTGAAAAACTAAAGACCCGGCGCTGGCCGGCGCAGGATATCGCCGCTTACATCAAGTTGATCGACGACCCTAGCCACACGATGAACGAAGATGGCACCTATTTCCTCAGCGAAGTCCAGGCCCGCGCCATTTTGGAACTGCGTCTGCAACGCCTGACTGCGATGGGTGTCAAAGAAGTTACCGACGAACTGCAGGATCTTGCGGGCAAGATCAAAGATTTCCTCGACATCCTGCGTTCACGCGAACGGATCATGGCCATCATTGCTGCCGAACTGGCGGAAGTAAAAGACCAATTCGCTGTTCCGCGCCGTTCTGAAATCGTCGAATACGGCGGTGATATGGATGACGAAGACCTAATCGAACGCGAAGAGATGGTCGTGACCATCACTAATTCAGGTTACATCAAACGCACCCTTCTTGATGATTTTCGTGAACAGAAACGCGGCGGCAAAGGCCTTCAAGGGATGAACACCAAAGACGAGGATTTCGTCATTAACCTGTTTGTCGCCAACACCCACACGCCGCTGTTGTTCTTCACCACCGACGGAATGGTTTACAAGTTAAAAACCTGGCGCCTGCCGCCGGGTGGCCGGAATTCGCGCGGCAAAGCCATCGTCAACATCCTGCCGATCCCAACCGGCACTTCGATTGCCGCAATCATGCCCGTCGACGCACCAGAAGATGAATGGGACGACCTGCACATCGTGTTTGCCACCAGCGGCGGCGGTGTCCGGCGCAACGCGCTCAGCGATTTTACCAATGTCATGCGCAACGGCAAAATCGCCATGCGTCTGCCGGATGGGGTGTCATTGGTCAACGTGCGCATCACCAATGAAGACGACGATTTCTTGCTGACGACCGCGCTTGGCAAGGTCATTCGCTTCCCGGTCACGGGTGTACGCGTGTTCAAAGGCCGCAATTCGCCGGGTGTGCGCGGTATCAAACTGGCCAAAGGCGACTCTGTGGTTTCGATGGCAGTGATCCGCCACGTGGTGGCCACACCGGATGAACGCAACGCATATTTCAAACGGCGCCGAGCAGAAACCGGAGAAGAAGGCGGCGATGTTGACGCCAGCTTTGACGGGGATATCAGTGACGCACGCTACACCGAACTCAGCACATCGGAGCAATGGATCCTGACCATCACTTCCGGTGGATTTGGCAAGCGTTCCTCGGCCCATGAATACCGGGTCGCGGGCCGTGGCGGGCAAGGCATTTCCGCCGCCAATCTCGGTCGGCGTGATGACAAGATCGTAGCGGCCTTTACCGTCGACGACGACGACCAGATCATGTTGGCCACCTCCACCGGCCAATCCATCCGTTGTCCTGTCGCAGGCATTTCCCGGCAGGGGCGGACGTCGTCAGGCGTAACAGTGTTTAATGTTGGTAAAAATGAAGAAGTTGTTTCAGTCGCTTATATTGCCGAGCAATCAGATGATGAGTCCGGAGAAGTAGCCGAGGATTGACGGGGCGGTAAAAAGTCGATTCCTCATGAGAGTCGGCTGGGTTATAATTGTGCATGTTTACTTTACGCGACCGACGGACCGGAGAATTGTTTGATCGCTGGTCCGATTTCGGGGACAAACGTCGGCGCCTGATGGAGCAATCCTGGGCCGGGGTTTTTCGGAACCATCTGCTTGTCGAACTTCCGGTTGACGATCTTTGCCGTCACCTTGATGAACGCATGGGCCGACCATCGAAGGATCTACACGTTGTCATCGGGGTCTTGCTTTTGCAGCAGCTGCACGATCTGAGCGATGCAGAGACCGTCGAGGCCCTGGCCTTCAATATGGCGTGGCACTATGCCTTGGACGTGCGCAGCGAAGCGGACAGCTATTTCTGTGAGAAAACCCTGCGCAACTATCGCCGTCTGTTTATCGAACAAGGTCTCGATGAATTGCTGTTCCGGTGTTTGACGGATCGGCTGGTGCAGGGGTTCTCTGTCGATACCAGCCACCAACGCATGGATTCGACGGCCCTTCGTTCGGCGATGCGGGCGCTGACACGACTTGGTATCGTTGTTGAGAGCATCTCGAAGTTTGCCCGTGAGCTTGAGCGATATCATCCCGGTCTGCACGAGCAGATCAGCAAGGAGGTGATCCGCCGCTATGTCGATCGCGAGGGTAATGGCGCGTTCGCGAATACGGCGCCGAGTGTTTCAAAACGCCGCCTCGGCGAAGCGGGTCAGGATCTCCTAGCCCTGGTGCTGCAATTCCGTGACACGGCGGCGGCAAAGCTTTCCAGTTTTGCGATCCTGGAGAGGGTTCTGCGCGATCAGTTCGAGATCGTTGATGATGAGTGTGGCGATCGTGACGCAACGCGCGCCGCGATTCGAGATCCAAAGGATGTGCCGTGCGATACCGTCGGCAATCCGGCCGACCCGGACGCGAGCTACAACGCGCACAAGGGTCAGGGATACATGGCGCAGATCGTCGAAACCTATTGTGAAGATGACAGTAACGAGGCGGTTGCCGCGACACCGGACCTCATCACCCACGTGGAGGTCCACAAGATGACGGTGCATGACGGCCATCGCTTGGCCGATGCGCTGGATGATCTGAGCGAGCGCGCGCTGACGCCGGCGGTGATGCTGGGTGATTCACATTACGGTTCCAGTGACAACATGGCTCTGACGCGCGAACAGAACATCAATCTCGCGGCGCCCGCGCGACCGCCGAAAGGCGCCGTCTCGGGACGGTTGACGTTGGAGGATTTCACTCTCAACGAAGAAGGCTTGGTCTTGCGCTGTCCCAATAACGTCGAACCGGTTTCAGCCTCGCTCGCCAAAGCCAAGCTGCAGGCCCGTTTCGACCTTTCCATCTGCCAAAAATGTCCCGATATACTGCGATGTCCCGTGCAGGCGGCCAAGCGTGACGGCCAATTTTCCCGCTTTCAATATACCCCGGACAGGGCTGCCAACCAAAAGCGCCGGCTTTATGAACAAAGCGATGCCTTCCGCGACGTCTACAGATGGCGGGCCGGCATAGAAGCGACCATGTCGCGATTAAAGTACCAGATGAACCTGGCTCACCTACGCATTCGCGGCATGCCGGCCATGCGCTACGTGGTCAATCTGCGTGCCCTCGGCCTCAATATCCAACGCTGCGCGGCAATCGCACCATAAAAAACGAAGCCAAGGAGAAGCCAAGGATAGGTAATATCAGGTTTTATCCACCAGCAACGCGGAGACAGGCAAATATTCTTCACCGAACCGCAAAGACCTGTACAAGCACGCCATCGGCCAACAACTTTTTACCGCCCCGTCGAGGATTGATTGCCGAATGCCGTTAAAACGCATCTACCATCAAAGTGCCGCAGATCCCGAGATCAAGGCAGCCAGTTGGTGGGAAGCATCTGCCGACCCGATGCGCCACACCCCTACCCCGCTTGCCGGATCGCAAGACTGTGACGTCGCCATCATCGGCGGCGGCTTTACCGGCCTGAATGCTGCACTATATCTGGCCAAATCGGGTGTTGATGTGGTTGTCGCCGAAGCTGGTCATATCGGCTGGGGAGCCTCCGGGCGCAACGGTGGTTTTTGCGCCAACACCAGCACCAAAAAATCTCTCGGTGATATCTGCGCCAAATACGGATTGGAACAAACCCGCGCTGTGGTCCGGGTGCAGGAAGAGGCCATAGATCAGGTCCGTTCGTTTATCTCAAGCGCAGGACAACCCAGCCACACGCCGGAAGAAAATGCCGAGCTGGTCGCCGCGCATTCTCCGTATCAGTTCGAACAATTACGGGCGAAACGTGATGAATTCAGGGAAATTATTGGACTGAACTTGACCATGATGGATAAAGCGGAATTGGATGCTATCGGTGCTCACAGCCCCGAATTTCACGGCGGAATGATCTTGCCGTGGGGGTTTGGGCTGCATCCTCTGAATTACGTCAGGTCGTTGGCTGATACCGCGATCGACGCGGGTGCAACCCTTGGCACCCAAACCGAAGTTAAAAGCGTCGCCCGGGCAAACGGCAGATATGTCCTGTCTACCAGCCAAAGCGAAATCCGGGCGCAAAAAATGATTGTGGCAACCAATGGTTATACTGCCGAATCCATCCCCCGATGGAGCAAAGGGCGGTTGCTGCCGGCAGTTTCCAGCATTCTCGTCACCCGACCGATAACACCTGAAGAACAGGCGCGGCAAGGTTGGACCACCCACCACCTGACTTATGACACCCGCACACTGCTGCATTATTTCCGCCTTCTGCCAGACGGGCGTATGATGTTTGGCGGACGTGGTGCCAACAGCGGTGATCCATCTGAACAAATCACGTTTTTCAAAGAACTTCGTCGCCAATTCGAAGAAATCTTTCCCGAATGGCGCAATGTGGAAACTGAATACCAATGGTCCGGTTTTGTCTGTTTAAATCGCAAACGCGCCCAGTTTATCGGCCCGATCGATACAGATCACTCCGCATGGGCCAGTCTAGCTTACCAAGGATCGGGGGTTGCTATGGCCAGTTGGAGCGGGAAAACTCTGGCGGAATTGATCCTCGGTCACAAAAACCTGCAAGATGTGCCCCGTCTCTACACGGATCAGTCGCACCCTTTTCCTTTTGCACGGCTGCGTCCACAATACCTCAAAGCAGCTTACCTGTGGTACCGGCACAAAGACAAATGGTGACGCCCCGGCACTCGCAAAAATATCCTTTTTAAAACTTAAAGTTGATAGCACAAGTTAAAGTAGAAAACTTGACTTACCGTTGCAAAATACCACCGCACCGGCTACAATTTAGCGCACAACAGACACGACATTTTTGCACAAGACACACTGAATTACTGCAAATTTGCCGTATAAATTTTTCAATGTTGATGGGTCAAATATGGACAATTGGGATGACCTGAAATTTATTGTAGCGCTGGCTCGGTTTGGTTCCATGGCCCAGGCCGCACGACATTTGCGCACCAATACATCAACCGTATCCCGGCGGATCAAACGAATTATCGAGACGACCGGCGTTACTGTATTCCACAAAGGCCAAAACGACTGGGAACTGACCCAGGACGGGCGAAAGCTGTTTGAAATAGCTGCCCGTTTTGAAGACGAGCTGACCGAATTCTCCAGCGCCCAACAAAACGAATCCCAACGGGAACGTGTCATCCGCATTTCAACCCTGGAATTTCTGATTAACGACGTATTGAGCCCGAATCTGGGTGGGTTTTATCAGCAGCATCCGAATATCAACCTTGAACTGTCCTCAAACGACCAGGTGGTCAGCCTGGCCTTTGGCGAAGCCGACCTGGCAATACGGCTTGTGCGGCCGGACGAAGGGCGTCTGATCGTTAAAAGCATCGGCAACATTGAAATGGGTGTCTATGGCTTGCCCAAATGTACCGAAACTGACTGGATCGGACTGCCTTCGGAATTGGACGGAACACAGGAGATGAAAAACGGTTTTGCCTATTTCAAAAAGCCACCTTCTATACGGCTGGCGAGTTTTCATGCGATTACCAATGCGGTGCTCCAAACCGGGCTGCCGGGTATTGGCCCGCGATTTATCTTGATGAATAACACCGGACTTGTGCCACTTGAATCCAAATGCGAACTGCTGCCGCGCCAAACATGGTTGGTATTTCACGAGACCCGCAGAAACGACCAGGCCCTGCGTGAAGTCGCCAATTGGGTCGAACAGGCGTTCGCAGAGTACGTAATCTAGCACGATCTGCGATCCGTTGGAAACAATCTGAATGCTTTCTAGTGGTCGAAACCCTCGACAAAGCGCATTTCTTTTGTGATTAAAACAAATTACAAAACGCCTTAGAACTTTACGTATCAATTTTGCAAACCCACCTTTGCATTTGTTTCTGTTTACCTCGGATTTACTTTCAAGTTCATTATAGTGGGTCTAAGAGCCAGCTACCCATCTACTTCGGCTCTTGCCAGGCTTGCAAAGGCTTGTACCCGTCCCCTCTGCGTACCCCTACTGCGGGGGGGACACTACTTTGCACCAAGCCCTTTCCAATCTGCTTCTGTTGGCCTAGAGCTTTTCGTGCCGGATTTGATTTACAAATCTGGTGCTAAAAGCAACCTCGGTTGATACGGAGAGCGGCGTTTCCTCTTCAATTTGAACTAAATTGAACACGAAACGCTTTAAGTCGCGCCTATGACTCATCCAATCCACATAATTGGCGGCGGCTTGGCCGGATCCGAGGCCGCCTGGGCCGCCGTACAAGCCGGCGTGCCAGTGGTGTTGCATGAAATGCGGCCCAATACCGGCACTTTTGCACATCAGACCGATGGCCTTGCGGAATTGGTATGTTCAAACTCCTTCCGTTCAGACGATGACGAAGCCAATGCCGTTGGCCTGCTGCATTGGGAAATGCGTGCCGCTGGCTCTCTGATCATGGAAATGGCGGATCGGTTCAAATTGCCAGCCGGTGGCGCATTGGCCGTGGATCGAGAGCCGTTCTCACAGGCGGTCACCGAACGTCTGAGCCAGCACCCGCTGGTAACCATCGAACGCAACGAAATCACCGGATTACCTCCAAAAAGTTGGGGGCAGGCCATTATCGCAACAGGCCCCCTGACGACAGAAATGCTGGCTCAGAGCATCCTGGATGCCACCGATGAATCCGGCCTCTCGTTCTTTGACGCTATCGCTCCGATTGTCTACGCCGACAGCATCGACATGACCAAAGCATGGTTTCAATCGCGTTACGACAAAGGCGAAACCGAAGAAGAACGCACCGCCTATCTGAACTGCCCGATGGATCGGGAAACGTACGAAGCCTTTGTCGACGCGCTGCTGGACGCTGGCAAAACCGAGTTCAAGGACTGGGAACAAAACACGCCCTATTTCGAGGGGTGTTTGCCGATCGAAGTAATGGCCGAGCGCGGCCGTGAAACTCTGCGCTTTGGACCGATGAAACCGGTCGGTCTAACCAACCCCCACGCACCACGAGACAAAGCATACGCTGTTGTACAACTGCGCCGCGACAATGCGCTCGGCACATTGCTCAACATCGTCGGCTTTCAAACCAAGACGAAATACGCTGATCAGACCCGCGTATTTGCGATGATCCCAGGCCTGGAAAACGCCCGCTTCGCCCGGCTTGGCGGCATCCACCGCAATACATTCATCAACTCGCCCCGCCTGCTCGACACCAACATGCGCCTGAAATCTCGCCCAAACATTCGGTTTGCCGGTCAGATCACCGGCGTTGAGGGTTATGTCGAAAGCGCCGCAATGGGTCTGCTTGCTGGGTGCATGGCTGTTGCCGAGACGAATGGCGGCGAGTTGCCGACACCTCCAAACACCACCGCCATGGGCGCACTAGTCACACATATTTCGGGCGGCGCAGCGGCGAAAAGCTTTCAGCCGATGAACGTGAATTTTGGACTGTTCCCGCCAATCGACGATGCCAAAGGCGGACGTCGCAATCGCAAAGAACGCTACAAAGCCTATACCGACCGTGCGAAGGCCGACTGGACCAATTGGTTGCAGGCATAGGACCGCGTTGCTAATCTCCCTGAAACGGGGGAAACATGGCGGAACACAAGAACCATCTACATCAGGCCTATGGTTTGAATACCGTAGAAGACACACAGGATTTTTATGCCGATTGGGCGGCCACCTATGACGCAGAGGTCGCCGAACACGGCTATGTAACACCCGGTAGATGCGGCAAGGCACTTGCCCGATTTGCCCAGAACAAAAACGCACCTTTGCTAGACGTCGGCTGTGGAACAGGATTGTCCGGTTCAGCACTGGCAAAATCCGGATTCGACACCATAGACGGCTGTGATCTGACCCCGGAAATGCTGAGCAAGGCGAAGGAGTTGAATTTGTACAGGCGCCTTTGGCAGAGCGACCCGGACAGCGATCTGGATTATGCCGCAGGCGACTATAAACTATTTGCGGCGATAGGCGTGATCGGCGCTGGCGCAGCGCGTCTGGGGCTGTTCCACGAAATTATCGCCAAAATGCTGTCAGGAGATCTGTTTGTGTTTTCTTTCAATGACCACACACTCGAACACCCTGAATATGAAGGCGCATTAATGGATTGTCTGGACTGCGGTGCCTGTCAGCTCCTGTTCAAGGAATACGGCGAGCACCTGATCAACGTCGGTATGAAATCCCGCGTTTATGTGCTGCGAAAACAGTGACCGTTGAACGCTTTGCACCTTCTCCAACCGGGCTTTTACATCTCGGCCACGGGTTTTCTGCGTTGGTGGCGTTTGAAGCGGCACAGGCAACGGGCGGTGAATTTCTGCTGCGGATCGAAGACATTGACGGGCCGCGGTGTCGCCCGGAGTTTGAACAGGCGATCTATGAGGATCTGCGATGGCTGGGTCTGAAATGGCAAGAACCGGTTTTGCGGCAGTCGGATCATATGTCCAATTATGAAACGGCTCTCCAAAAACTCATCGATCTGGGACTCTGCTACCCCTGTCGGTGCAGCCGTAAAGATATCGCAGAGGCATTGGCCGCGCCGCAAGAAGGAGCAGGCCAGGAAACCGGACCAGACGGCGCGGTTTACCCTGGCGTTTGCCGAGAAAGGGCCATCACCGAGCGGCTATCTGATGACGCTATTCGGCTCGATATGGCCGGAACGGTTTCTTATCTCGGCGGTTCAGATGCACTGCGCAGGTTCACGTATCAGGAAATTGGTGGATCAGAACCGGAAACAATATCCCTGGATGCAGAATGGCTGATCAATGGCTGTGGCGACATCGTTCTGGCCCGCAAGGATATCGGCACCTCGTATCATCTTGCCGTGGTTGTCGATGACGCAACGCAATCCGTCACCCATGTCACACGCGGTCGGGACTTGGCTGAAGCAACGCCAATTCACCGGTTGTTGCAGGCGCTGCTGGACGTGTCGACACCGATTTATCGTCATCACCGGCTGATCCGAGATGCAACCGGCAAGCGTTTGGCAAAACGACACGACGCTATGGCACTGCGCGCCTACCGCGATCAGGGGAAATCGCCGGGTGATATACGGGCATTGGTTGGACTCTAGGTCTCTGGACCCATCAACGTGACCTCTTTACCACCGTCGACAGCCGTATAAAAACAACTCCGCCGGTTGGTGTGACACGCTGGTCCGGTTTGCTCCACAATCAGCAGAAGGCAATCCCGGTCACAATCGACCCGCATCGACACCAGCTTCTGCACATGTCCGGAAGTTTCCCCCTTGATCCAAAATGCCTGCCGCGAACGCGACCAATACGTGACGTTGCCACTCGCTAGTGTCCGCTCCACCGCCGCGCGGTTCATCCAGGCCAACATCAGAACTTCGCCACTGCCATCAGCCTGCGCAACCGCGGGGATCAGGCCGCGATCATCAAATTTTAACGTGCTTGCATCAAATTCAGCCATCGGTGACATTCTTTCGCTTTTCTAATCGGCAGCTCAGAACCAGAGCGTTTCGCATTTGTTCAGCTTTAGATCAAATGCGGAACACCGGTCTCAGCCACTCACGTCGCTGTGAGTCACGCTTCATTGGTGCTTTCAATCAACCGCGACACGCTTTAATTAGGACGGAATAGCCCGCGATAAAAGGCCGTTTGTAGTGAGCCAGTCTTCAGACATGATAAAACTCTATTCCACACGGATTCTGGGCCTTGCAGCGCAGATTCCATTGACCGAGCGCATTGACGCACCCGACGCCACTGTCATGAAACGCTCGCCGCTGTGCGGTTCAACGGTGACTGTAGATGTGAACATTGCAGACGGTAAAATCAGCGCCTACGGCCAGGACGTCAAAGCCTGCGCCTTGGGTCAGGCTTCGGCCAGTGTTTTGGGCTCACAGGTTGTCGGCAGCAGCTTGACGGATATCCGTAGCGCCCGCGACGCCCTTAACGCTATGTTGAAAAACGACGGCCCGCCGCCTGCGGCTCCGTTTGAAGCACTTGAAGTTTTGCAACCGGCCAAAGACTACAAGAACCGCCACGCCTCGATTTTGTTGGCTTATGACGCCACGTTGGAAGCGATGGAAAGCCTGATCGCAGCGGCCTGATTTCAATTAGAACGTGTCCGGTTTAATTGAATACAGATTAACCCGGACACGCAGGTATAAGTATCTGGTGTTGCTGCGTATATCGTCTCATTGGTAAATCCAATAAGACGATATACGCTCTGAGTTCCCAAAATATCAAAGCCTCGCAAAAAAACGCCGCGACACCATCAGGTGCGCGGCGCAAGTATTAGCAGGTCCATATCGTCCGGCCCCAGAGGAAACATGTGAGGCTGGAGCATTGAACCAAATGGTTTATTGCTCCTTATTCCAGCAGCCGCGATGAGGGTCTGGCTGCAGGCATCAGGCAAGGCAAGACTGATGCAAAGGGTCCGGACGGACCGCAGACGAAAGAGGTTAGAACGAAACGGGGAAGTGCAGGCCCACAACAACGATGGTGAATACCGCAGAAACACCGAGCACGTCTTCCAAAACGGATTGCGGCGAACGATAGATTATCTTCAGCAAATCATTCATCATTTTCATGGTCCTGTTGTATTCGTGTTCTCTTAAGTTCGCTTAATGTTCCACATAAGTTCTCATTTGACAAGAACTTTATAGGAACATTTGTGAACTTAATCCGAAAACACCGTTCAACCCACTGAAATCAAACGAATAGCTTTTTCCTGCTCCATCAAATACAGCAGCACTCTTGCCGCCTGCCCCCGAAGCTCCTGCAAATCCGGATCCTCATGCAACAGTAATCGGGCGTCGTCCCGCGCGGTTTTCATCAGATCAGACTGCACTTCCAGATCAGCAATGCGGAATCGCGGCAGGCCGGATTGTGCCACGCCCAACAGATCACCGGCTCCGCGCAGCTTCAGGTCTTCTTCGGCGATTTTAAACCCGTCATCCGTATCACGCATCACCTTCATCCGCCGTTCAGCAGCCTCGCCGAGCGGTGGCGCATACATCAGCAAACAGGTCGAAGCCTCGCCGCCGCGTCCCACCCGCCCGCGCAATTGGTGCAATTGCGCCAGCCCGAAATTTTCGGCCTGTTCGATGACCATGATGCTGGCCGCAGGCACATCAACCCCAACCTCAATAACCGTGGTGGCAACCAACAGCTTGGTTTCCCCGGTAACAAACCGCGCCATCGCAGCGTCTTTCTCGGCAGGTGGTAACTGCCCATGCACCAGCCCGACGTTTTCTTCACCCAGAGCAAACCGCAAAGTTCTAAACCGGTCCTCGGCTGCCGCCCATTCCACTGTCTCGCTTTCACCAACAAGCGGACAGACCCAATAGGCCTGTCGCCCCTCTTCCACTGCCGACTTCAGGCGGTTCACCACTTCTTCAAACCGCGAATTCGACACCAGAACCGTTTCGACAGGTTTGCGCCCCGGCGGTTTTTCATCAAGTAAGGAAATGTCCATATCGCCGTAATGCGCCAACGCCAGGCTGCGCGGGATCGGCGTTGCGGTCATCACCAGAATATCCACCGCAGCGCCTTTGGCCCCCAAGTCCATCCTTTGCCGAACGCCAAACCGATGCTGCTCGTCGATAACAGCCAACCGCAGGTCTTTGAAGGCGACATCCTTTTGAAATACGGCATGTGTTCCGACCAGGATCTGGATGTCATTTGCTGCAAGCGCTTCCAATTTTCGGCGACGCTCGCCACTTTTGTCGCGCCCGGTCAAGATGTCCAGCACCACACCGGCCTGCTCAGCCAAAGGTTGCAACGCTTCCAAATGTTGCCGCGCCAAAATTTCAGTCGGTGCCATCAGAACGCCTTGCCCGCCCGCTTCAACGGCAGCCATCAGCGCAACCAATGCCACCAGCGTTTTGCCAGACCCGACATCCCCCTGCAGCAACCGGTTCATCCGTACCGGCGCGGCCATGTCGGCGGTAATCTCGTTTATCGAGCGCAACTGAGCATCCGTCGGTTTATACGGTAATGCCGCCAGCACCTTATTGCGCAGATCGCCGTGACCCCGGGTCTCAACGCCACGGGCTTTACGCAGCTTTGCACGCGCCAGCGCCAACGTCAGTTGATGCGCTAACATTTCATCATAGGCCAGCCGTTCTCGCGGTTTAGCGTCCCGCGCTACATCATGCAGGATTTCGGGCGTGTGTGCAGAACGTAAAGCCTCGCGCCAGCCTGGCCATTCCTGTTTTTTCAACACCGAAGGCGTGATCCACTCCGGCAAATCCGCCGCCCTGTCCAGTGCCGAAGTCATGGCCCTTTGCATGGTTTTCTGGGTCACACCGGCGGTCAACGGATAAACAGGTTCATTCTGCGGAATTGCATCCGCTTTGTCGGCGCGCAGGATGAAATCCGGGTGGACCATCTGCGCGATTCCGTCAAACAGCTCGACTTTACCCGAAACCACCCGCTTCTGCCCGGTTGGCAATTGGTCCCGCAGCCAGTCAGCACGCGCGTGAAAGAACACCAATTGAAAACTGGTCCTAGCATCCTGCACCATCACCCGGTACGGACGCCCCTTTACTGCATTGGGCTGGTGCAGACCAACCTGAATCTCAACCGTCGCTACCGTCGGCGGCGATACGTCCAGCACACTTGCGATGATTTCGCGGTTGATGATCGATTGCGGCAGTTGAAACAGCAGATCACGCGGGCGCGTGACTTCCATATTGGCAAAATTATCCGCGATTTTCGGGCCGACACCGTCCAGTTGCGTCAGTTCTGCAAACAACGGGAACAGAATTTCGGGGCGGCGGCTCATGCGCTCATTTCACGCTCATTCGGCGATCATGGCAAGCCATTCAACCTCCGACAAAGTTGTCACCCCCAGTTCCGCCGCCTTTTTGGCTTTGGACCCAGCCCCCGGCCCGGTCACCACATAGTCGGTTTTTTTAGACACGGAACCGGAAACCTTAGCCCCAAGAGCTTCAGCCCGCGCCTTGGCCTCGGCCCGGGTCATCTGTTCCAGCGTGCCGGTGAAGACCACGGTTTTCCCCGCTACGGGGCTGCCGGATGTGTCAGCAACTGCCATATCCTGAACGTCTAGATGCGGCACCAGCCGCTCTATCGCAGCACGGGTGTCTGGCGCATGAAAACTGTCCACCAGTGCCGTCGCCATCACGGTTCCGACCCCGTCGATGGACAGCAGTGCGTCCCATGCCTCGCCTTCATGGTTCTGTGCGGAATCGAGACCCGTTACCAAAGCGCCCCACGAAGTGAAGTGACTGGCCAGCAACGACCCGCTGCTGTCTCCCACATGGCGGATTCCAAGCGCGAATATCAAACGGTTCAGCGCTATCACCCGCTTCTCGTCAATCGCCGCAAATAAATTGGCAGTCGAAGTTTCCCCCCAGCCGTCACGGTTTTTCAGCTTGGCAAGATTAACTGCGTCCCGCGCCGCCAGTGTAAAAATATCCGCCGGTTCACGGATCGGAAGCGTCTCATCCGAAAAAAACGCCACAATCTGCTTGGCCCCCAGCCTTTCAATGTCAAACGCCCCGCGAGAGACAAAATGTTTCAATTTCTCAACCGCCTGCGCCGGGCAGATCAACCCTCCGGTGCAGCGCGCGACGCTGTCGCCTTCTTCGCGTACCGCAAGCGAACCGCATTCCGGGCAGACGGTCGGGAAAACATACGGTACAGAATCTGTCGAGCGTTTGGATACATCCACATCGCGCACCTTCGGGATCACATCACCGGCCCGGTAAACCTCAACCCAATCACCAACTCGGATATCCCGGCCCTCGCGGATCAATTCACCTTTGCTGTCCCGCCCTGCGATATAATCCTCATTGTGCAGAGTCGCGTTTGACACCACCACACCACCAACCGTGACCGGGGTCAGCCGTGCCACCGGCGACAGAGCACCGGTGCGTCCGACCTGAATTTCAATGGCTTCCAATGTCGTGTGGGCGATCTCGGCGGGAAATTTATGCGCTATCGCCCAGCGCGGAGTTGTGGACCGGAATCCCAACCGAGCCTGTAGTTCCAGGTCATCAACCTTGTAAACCACGCCGTCGATGTCGTAGCCAAGAGTGGCTCGGCTTTCCTCAATCAATCGGTAATGCGCCAGCATTTTCACCGGGCTGTTACAGGTTTTGGTCAGCGCGTTGGTGGCAAAACCAAGGTCTCTCAACCGCGCAATCGCCCCGGATTGCGTTTCGGCAAACTGCTCTGACAATTCTCCCCAGGCATAAGCAAAAAAGCGCAGAGGTCTGGATTTGGTGATCCGCGCATCCAACTGCCGCATCGAACCCGCTGCCGCATTGCGCGGGTTGGCAAACGGCTTGCCTTCGCTCTCCATCTGCCGCTGGTTCAACGCCGCAAAATCCGCGTGGCTCATATACACCTCGCCGCGCACCTCCAGCACCTCCGGCGCATCTTCCAAAACCTGAGGAATATCGGCAATCATCCGGGCATTCAGGGTGACATTTTCGCCAGTCTCACCATCCCCTCGCGTTGTTGCCGCAGCCAATTTGCCGTTTTCGTAGCGCAACGACAACGACAGACCATCGATTTTCGGTTCCGCGGTAAACACCAATGGGTCCGCGTCCCGCAGCCCCAGATACCGCCGGACTCTGTCGTCAAAGTCAAACACGTCTTCATCGGAAAACGCATTGCCCAGCGACAGCATCCGCACTCTGTGTTTGACCTTGGCAAATTTTTCGGAAACGGGTGCCCCCACCTGATCGCTGGGACTGTCGGATCGTTTGAGCGCTGGAAACGCGTTTTCCAGCACATGATTCCGACGCTTCAGGCGGTCATATTCAGCATCCGAAATCGCTGGAGCATCTTCGGTATGATACGCCACATTGGCCCGCCCTAGAACCTGGGCCAGCCGACCGAGTTCAGCTTCTGCTTGCAGCTCAGTCATGTTTTTGACAGGGATTTCAGAACTCATAGCGGCGGCCAGTCTGGTGCTTGGAAAACCTCTCCACGTTCTAATTTCCCGCTGCGGTGCGGTCCAGCAGTTTCTCAGGCAGTCCCGGTCGTGAAACCGTGTTCAATTTCACGCTTAATTTATAGTGTTTCAGCCCAAAACCCGGAAACTGCCGTCGTGCCACAAAAATGCCTCAAATTTTTCCGATTGCTTTTGGAGTATCCAGTAACTGGTATTTTTGTTCGACTTCCTAGATCGTTATGCGATTAATCTGGTTCAGATCAAACGCATAGCTCTCTAAACTTCAAAGGTGACTGAAAATGGAATTTGCAATCGGAATGATAACCGGCGGGCTTGCAGCTTGGTTTTTGCTTGCAGTCTACGAGGTAACCTGGGACGATATTTTCCCGGATAAGTGATATTCGGAGTATCGGAAAGAAAACGGCTCCGTTGATTGGGCCGTTTCCGGTTTGCAATTCTAGCTGATAGTCGTGAGCAGCTTGTCGATGCTGTCTTTGGCATCGCCGTAATACATGCGGGTGTTTTCCTTGTAAAACAGTGGGTTTTCGATGCCGGAATACCCAGTGCCCTGGCCCCGTTTGGACACAAACACCTGTTTGGCTTTCCACACCTCCAGCACCGGCATACCGGCGATGGGCGAGTTGGGATCATCCTGTGCTGCCGGATTTACGATGTCATTGGAGCCGATGATCATCACCACATCAGTGCTGGAAAAATCGTCGTTGATCTCGTCCATTGCCAGAACGATGTCATAGGGTACACGGGCTTCGGCCAACAGCACATTCATATGTCCCGGCAAGCGACCGGCAACCGGGTGGATACCAAAGCGCACGGTTTTGCCCTTGTCGCGCAGACGCCGCGTTAGCTCAGACACGGATTGCTGCGCCTGGGCCACAGCCATGCCGTAACCGGGCACGATGATAACGCTGTCCGCGTCGTCGAGTGCCGCACCAACTCCTTCGGCCTCGATCGCAATTTGTTCGCCTTCGACTTCCATTGCCGGTCCGGTTGTTCCGCCAAAGCCGCCCAGGATCACGCTGACAAAATTGCGGTTCATCGCGCGACACATGATGTAGCTCAGGATCGCACCCGAGGAGCCAACCAGAGCACCAGTCACGATCAACAGGTCGTTGCCCAGCGTAAAGCCGATGGCCGCCGCCGCCCAGCCGGAATAGCTGTTGAGCATCGAGACAACGACCGGCATATCAGCCCCGCCGATGCCCATGATCAGATGCCAGCCGATAAAGCCGGCGATGATCGTCACAAAGATCATGGTCCAGACGCCAGAACCGCCGAAATACATCAACCCAAGAATCAGACACAGTGCCAACGCGCCCGCGTTCAGCGCATGGCCGCCGGGCAGTTTTTCTGGCAAGCCGCTAATTTTGCCCGCCAGTTTGCCAAAGGCAACAACCGAACCGGTGAAAGTGATGGCACCGATGAAGATGCCCAGAAACACCTCGACCTTTAGGATGGCTATTTCGACGCTGTTCTTATGGGCCAGCTTCTCGGAAAACCCGGCCAGATCAGCAAGGCTTTCGCCAGCCTCTTTCATCGCTGTCACCGAACTCAGCTCAAACTGCGCGTTCAGCCCGATAAACACCGCTGCCAGACCGACAAAACTGTGCAGCGCTGCCACCAGTTGCGGCATCTCGGTCATCTCGACCCGGCGCGCAACTTCATACCCCAGATACGCGCCCGCACCCATCGCGGGAATCAACAGCCAGTAATTACTGATGCCGGGTCCGAACACGGTGGCAAATATCGCCACGCCCATGCCGATGATGCCATACCAAACAGCACGTTTGGCTTTTTCCTGATTGCTCAGCCCGCCAAGCGACAGGATGAAGAGGACAGATGCAGCGATATACGCTGCGGAAACGATACCTGATGACATGCCCCTGCTCCCCTAAGATTTCTGGAACATGGCGAGCATCCGCCGTGTCACCAAAAAGCCGCCCACCACGTTGATGGTGGCAATCAGCACCGAAATCGTGGCCAGAAACACCACCAGCCAACTGCTTGATCCGATTTGCAACAACGCACCAACGATTACGATGCCGGAAATGGCGTTGGTGACCGCCATCAACGGCGTGTGCAGCGCGTGGGCAACGCCCCAAATCACTTGAAAGCCAACAAAAACCGCCAGCGCAAACACGATGAAATGCTGCATGAAGCTGGCAGGCGCATAGGCCCCGATCAGAATCATCAGCAGCGCCCCGACGCCGAGCAGGATTCCCTGCTGCTTGGTGGCATTCTGGAACGCAGCAATCTCGGTGGCGCGCTTTTCTTCGGCTGTGGGTTGCGGCTCTTTTGGTTTCTGCACCGCAATCGCCTGGATTTTCGGCGGCGGCGGCGGGAAGGTGATTTTGCCCTTGAACGTCACCGTGGCG
Source organism: Amylibacter sp. (assembly GCA_965237555.1). Taxonomy (GTDB): domain Bacteria; phylum Pseudomonadota; class Alphaproteobacteria; order Rhodobacterales; family Rhodobacteraceae; genus Amylibacter. Next base: position 1,518,392 of record OZ250147.1, on the reverse strand, counting down.
CCGCGGATCACATCGTCTTCCATGTCGTGATTAACCTGACCGTCTTTTTCCGGCGTCAGATCTGTCATCATATGGCGGATGTTATTGGCATAAAGCGTCGAGGATTGCGCCGCCATCCGGCTCGGGAAATCGGTATAGCCGATGATGGTCACGCCATTGTCGGTAACGATCTTTTCGTCCGGCACCGTCAGATCACAGTTGCCACCGCGCTCCGCGGCCAGATCGACAATCACCGATCCGGGTTTCATCGCCTGCACCATATCTTCGGTCCAGAGTTTCGGCGCATCGCGCCCCGGGATCAGCGCAGTCGTAATCACGATATCCATATCCGGAGCCAGTTCGCGGAATTTCTCCAGCTGTTTCTCGCGGAATTCGGGGCTGGACGGCGCGGCATAGCCACCAGTTGCGGCCCCATCAGTCTGCGCCTCTTCAAAGTCGAGGTAAACGAACTCCGCCCCCATCGATTCAATCTGTTCCGCCACTTCCGGGCGCACGTCAAAGGCGAAGGTCATCGCGCCAAGCGATGTCGCCGCACCAATCGAGGCCAACCCAGCCACACCGGCACCCACAACCAGAACCTTGGCTGGCGGCACCTTGCCCGCCGCCGTAACCTGCCCGGTGAAGAATCGGCCGAAGTTATTCCCGGCTTCGATCACCGCGCGATAGCCAGCGATATTGGCCATCGACGACAGCGCATCCATTTTTTGCGCCCGGCTGATGCGCGGCACCATATCCATCGCAATGACATGCGCACCCTTTTTATTGGCTGCCTTCATCATCTTTTCGTTCTGCGCCGGATAGAAAAAGCTGATCAGCGTCTGCCCCTTGCGCAGCCGCTTCAGTTCCACCTCTTCCGGCGGGCGTACTTTGGCGACGACATCAGCCGCTTTCCACAAAGCAGCGGCGGTTTTGACCACTTCAACGCCCGCGTCTTTATAATCTTTGTCTGAAAAACGAGCCCCCGCGCCCGCGCCAGTCTCAATCACACAATCATAGCCAAGCTTTTGCAATTGCAAGGCTGACTCCGGCGTCATTGCAACCCGGTCCTCGCCTTCAAAAAGTTCCTTCGGTGTCCCGATGCGCATGACAAGCCTCCTTTGTTCAAGCGTCACGGCTGACATCCGGCCTCATGACCAGGCGCACCGCGGATTTATACATCTCGCGGCGCATCTATCAGCAATTAGGGGAGGAACCCAAGGGCATAAATTACTTCTGCGACACTATCTTCCGATTCACACAGCGTTCCAGCAAGAATCAGTCGAGTCAAACGGGTTAAAGCTGTGCCATAACCTCGTCCGATATCTCGAAATTCGCCGTCACAGTTTGCACATCGTCGTCGTCTTCCAACGCGTTGATCAGCCGCATCAGCTTTTCCGCCCCATCCAGATCAAGCGGCGTGGTGGTGGTTGGCTTCCAGATCAGCTTTGACGTTTCGGATTCGCCCAAGGCCGCCTCCAACGCATTAGACACATCGTTCAGATCGGTAAATTCGCAATAGATTTCGTGGCCGTCGTCGGAACTGTCCACGTCCTCGGCCCCAGCCTCAATCGCTGCTTCAAAAATGGTGTCCGCGTCGCCTGCTTCCACCGGATAGGCGACCAGTCCCTTGCGCTCAAACATAAAAGAAACGGCACCGGTTTCCGCCAGATTACCACCGGATTTGGTAAATGTGGAACGCACCGAGGACGCTGTGCGGTTTTTGTTGTCGGTCATCGCCTCGACAATCACCGCGACGCCTTCCGGCCCATAACCTTCATAGCGGATTTCTTCGTAGTTCTCGTCGTCGCCACCGGCACCTTTGTTGATTGCGCGATCGATCACATCTTTAGGCACGGAATTCGACTTGGCTTCCTTAACCGCCAACCGCAAACGCGGATTTTTGTCAGGATCAGGATCACCCATTTTGGCGGCAACAGTGATTTCTTTGGACAATTTCGAAAACAACTTAGAGCGCACCGCGTCCTGCCGCCCTTTGCGGTGCTGAATATTTGCCCATTTGGAATGGCCTGCCATGGTTCTCTCCGTCCTTGGACTTTAACTTCGCTTCTATTAGCCAGTGCAGCACAGTGGTTCAAGGGTGGAGTAGCGTTGCACTTTGCAGCCAAATCGGATTGGGTTGGTGTTATCAAAGGAGTTTGTTGTGACACCTCACCAAATCATTTTATTCTGCATCTTCGGCGGCGTTTTTGCGCTGCTGCTCTGGGGCCGCTGGCGCTATGACCTCGTGGCCTTTGCCGCGCTTTTAATCGGGGTGCTGACCGGCGTTGTTCCGACCAAACATGCGTTTGACGGATTTGGTCATCCTGCGACTCTGGTCGTGGCGTTGGTGTTGATCGTATCAGCCGGGCTGGTCAATTCCGGTGCCGTGCATCTGATTACCCGCTCATTGGTGAACTCCAGTCGCTCGCTTGGCGGTCACATTGCTTTGATGGGCGGCGTTGGTGCCGTCCTGTCGGCATTTATGAACAACGTCGCAGCGCTGGCCTTGCTGATGCCGGTAGATTTGCAAACAGCCAAGAAAGCCAAGCGCGATGCCGGGTTGAGCCTGATGCCTCTGTCATTCTGCACAATTCTTGGTGGCATGGTGACAATGATCGGCACCCCGCCGAACATCATCATCGCCACGATCCGGCAGGATGCCTTTGGCGAACCTTTCAAAATGTTCGATTTCGCGCCCGTCGGATTGGTCGCGGCTTTCGCGGGATTGCTGTTTGTTGCCACCATCGGCTGGCGGCTGATCCCGCGGCACAGGGGCAAAGACGGCGCGGCGGAACAGCTGATGGATATCGCCAGCTATGTGGCTGAACTGACGATACCGGAAGGCTCTAAACACATCGAACGCCAAGTTCTGGACTTGCACAACGAAGCCGAGAAAGCCGATGTTGCGATTCTGGGGCTGATCCGCGACGGGCGACGACTTTATGGCTCGTCGCATCATCGGAGGCTGGCAGCCGGCGACGCGCTGGTGCTGGAAGCAACACCGGAAGCACTGGACGAATTGCGCGCCACGCTTGGATTGGATTTTGCCGATCCCAAACGACAGGACCTGGTGCAGGCCACTGGTGAAGGACTGACGCTGACCGAAGTTGTCGTGACCGAACAGGCAAGGATCAGTGGCAAAACCGCGATGGCGGTGGGTCTGAACTGGCGAAAGAACACAATTGTCATGGGGATTTCGCGCAATGGCAAACGCATCACGAAACAGGTGCGGCGCACGGTTATTCTGCCCGGCGACATCCTACTGTTGCTGGCCCCCGCCGACACCCAGAACGAGGTGATCGACTGGCTCGGCTGCCTGCCGCTGGCGGAACGCGGGCTGACGGTGACGCAGAATGAAAAGACCTGGGCGGCGATCGGGATATTCGCGGCGGCGGTTGCTGCGGCAAGTTTTGGGCTGGTCTATTTGCCGATTGCGCTTGGGGTTGTGGTTGCGCTCTACGCCGTGACGCGGATTGTACCTCTGTCAGACATCTATGCGCCGATCAACTGGCCAGTTGTTGTCCTGCTGGGGTCAATGATTCCGCTTGGGCAGGCACTGGACAGTTCCGGCGGCACCGCACTGATCGCTGGGTCGCTGATCGGGCTGACCGAAGGCATGCCCGCCTGGGCCATCCTGACAGTGCTGATGGTGGTGACGATGACGCTTTCAGATGTGCTGAACAACACAGCCACCACGATTGTGGCTGCGCCGGTTGGGATTCAGATGGCCGAGAGCCTTGGCGTCGATGCCGATCCGTTCCTGATGGCGGTAGCAGTTGCGGCCAGCTGCGCGTTCCTGACCCCGATTGGCCACAAGAACAACACGCTGATACTCGGGCCTGGCGGGTATAAGTTTGGGGATTATTGGCGGACCGGATTGCCGCTTGAAGTGTTGATCGTAGCGGTGAGTATTCCGGCGATACTGGTGTTCTGGCCTTTGTAAGCGAGGCCGAAGAATTCGCAATGCGGACGTAAAATGTAGGTCGAAATCTGCTGAAAGACGACACAGCAGTTTGCAGTTATCCCTTGTTTTGCTATGGCGCCACACAGGATTGATCGCAAGGCGCGTACTGCAGCAGGAAAGCACTTTTCGAAATTAACTCCTCCACGCCTTGCGGATTGCAGGAGAGTGTAGTTCAATCGTCCGTGTAGTCTCGAATAGATTTATTGAATATTTCATTAGGCTCGAACCATGAATCAAATTGCAGATGGATCAAAAGATATCAATACCTCCAGTGTTGGCGTTGCGTTCCGACGCCGGGCTAGACACCTCAGGTATCAAGGTTTTGCTATTCTCGGTTTAATCGTTCTGCTGCTGGGTGCGGCAATCTGGATTTTCTTTTCAGCAGCAGAAATTACCAAACAAGATGTCGCTGTCGAAGAAGTACTTAAAAGAAGTAGCGATATCGAAGCGCTTATTGCGGAGTTAGAGGGTAAAATCCCACCAAGGCCAGAATTTCTTGAACCAGTGTATAAAGCTACGGAGGAAGATGAACAGAATTATGCGGATATTTTCAGTGCCATAAAGGTAAAAGGCAACGAGTTCAATGAATTGTTGTTTGATATTGACCAGTCGGTTTTGGAAAGGATATCCAACCGGCAAGCAGAGATTGATAGAGGATATTTTAATTTAAAAAGTGTGGTACAACTGAAAAATCGCCGCGAATATGAGGTATATCCGAGTCTAGACGGGGCGGTAAAAAGTCGATTCCTCATGAGAGTCGGCTGGGTTATAATTGTGCATGTTTACTTTACGCGACCGACGGACCGGAGAATTGTTTGATCGCTGGTCCGATTTCGGGGACAAACGTCGGCGCCTGATGGAGCAATCCTGGGCCGGGGTTTTTCGGAACCATCTGCTTGTCGAACTTCCGGTTGACGATCTTTGCCGTCACCTTGATGAACGCATGGGCCGACCATCGAAGGATCTACACGTTGTCATCGGGGTCTTGCTTTTGCAGCAGCTGCACGATCTGAGCGATGCAGAGACCGTCGAGGCCCTGGCCTTCAATATGGCGTGGCACTATGCCTTGGACGTGCGCAGCGAAGCGGACAGCTATTTCTGTGAGAAAACCCTGCGCAACTATCGCCGTCTGTTTATCGAACAAGGTCTCGATGAATTGCTGTTCCGGTGTTTGACGGATCGGCTGGTGCAGGGGTTCTCTGTCGATACCAGCCACCAACGCATGGATTCGACGGCCCTTCGTTCGGCGATGCGGGCGCTGACACGACTTGGTATCGTTGTTGAGAGCATCTCGAAGTTTGCCCGTGAGCTTGAGCGATATCATCCCGGTCTGCACGAGCAGATCAGCAAGGAGGTGATCCGCCGCTATGTCGATCGCGAGGGTAATGGCGCGTTCGCGAATACGGCGCCGAGTGTTTCAAAACGCCGCCTCGGCGAAGCGGGTCAGGATCTCCTAGCCCTGGTGCTGCAATTCCGTGACACGGCGGCGGCAAAGCTTTCCAGTTTTGCGATCCTGGAGAGGGTTCTGCGCGATCAGTTCGAGATCGTTGATGATGAGTGTGGCGATCGTGACGCAACGCGCGCCGCGATTCGAGATCCAAAGGATGTGCCGTGCGATACCGTCGGCAATCCGGCCGACCCGGACGCGAGCTACAACGCGCACAAGGGTCAGGGATACATGGCGCAGATCGTCGAAACCTATTGTGAAGATGACAGTAACGAGGCGGTTGCCGCGACACCGGACCTCATCACCCACGTGGAGGTCCACAAGATGACGGTGCATGACGGCCATCGCTTGGCCGATGCGCTGGATGATCTGAGCGAGCGCGCGCTGACGCCGGCGGTGATGCTGGGTGATTCACATTACGGTTCCAGTGACAACATGGCTCTGACGCGCGAACAGAACATCAATCTCGCGGCGCCCGCGCGACCGCCGAAAGGCGCCGTCTCGGGACGGTTGACGTTGGAGGATTTCACTCTCAACGAAGAAGGCTTGGTCTTGCGCTGTCCCAATAACGTCGAACCGGTTTCAGCCTCGCTCGCCAAAGCCAAGCTGCAGGCCCGTTTCGACCTTTCCATCTGCCAAAAATGTCCCGATATACTGCGATGTCCCGTGCAGGCGGCCAAGCGTGACGGCCAATTTTCCCGCTTTCAATATACCCCGGACAGGGCTGCCAACCAAAAGCGCCGGCTTTATGAACAAAGCGATGCCTTCCGCGACGTCTACAGATGGCGGGCCGGCATAGAAGCGACCATGTCGCGATTAAAGTACCAGATGAACCTGGCTCACCTACGCATTCGCGGCATGCCGGCCATGCGCTACGTGGTCAATCTGCGTGCCCTCGGCCTCAATATCCAACGCTGCGCGGCAATCGCACCATAAAAAACGAAGCCAAGGAGAAGCCAAGGATAGGTAATATCAGGTTTTATCCACCAGCAACGCGGAGACAGGCAAATATTCTTCACCGAACCGCAAAGACCTGTACAAGCACGCCATCGGCCAACAACTTTTTACCGCCCCGTCGAGTCTATACGGTAGCCAATATTCAAAAATATATATGCTCGATTCAGAATTTGAAACCAGCAATGTTGTTGTGTTCGGATTTATTATTGGAGGAGATTTAGCTTTAGTAAATACACTACAGAGTCGAGCCGACGAATTAGCTCAATTAGTTACAACGGCTGGTGAATTTCGAGCTCAAAAACGCTCTGCTTTTGAAGCCGAACGAAAGAAACTGATCGATGCGGCTGACGTGGAAGCATCTAAATGGGCAGTTGACACTGCAAAACAACGGACTGAACTAACGGAACTCAATGAAGGGCTGAAATTAGTAAAAGACCAAGAATTTAAACAACGGTTCGGAGTAGATACTACGCCACGGCAAGAACTTAATATTAGTGTACCATTTCTAATTCAAACGAATATCACCCGCTTCGGGCCTATGATAATTATACTTTTCTTTGTATCCATTCTTGTTAATTTGTACCGATATAATATTAGGCTTTCGGCCTACTACGACGCACGTGCTGATGCTCTTGAGTTGATCGACTTGAAGATAAAGCCGGATGTTTACGAAAAGTATGTATCTTCTCTTTCTCCAGATATGCTTGACATTGGAAAGCCACCGAAATTGCCAACTGAGCATGCGGTTGATCTTGCCAAGGCTGCTTTGGCCAAGGCGGCTTCAGGCAAATAGGGCTAGGCTACATTCTACGTCGCGGAATGTCAGACAAACTTGCACCTTATGACCGCCTTTTGCAAATTGTTGGTGTCAGTAACTGCGACAACTGATAATGAACGCAATTCAATCGACTTCACACGGAAATTTCCCGGCACTAAATGATCGACCGCTTAGTCCGCATCTCAGACATCCGGTTCGTGTAAGTCATACTCCCCTCTAACCCGAAGCACTTCCTTACATCACAACGGCCAAAACACCGGTATCAACGCACTCGCAATCAACCCCACGGTCAAATTCAGCGGGATGCCGACGCGCAGGAAATCAGTGAATTTATACCCACCGGGCCCATAGACCATCATGTTTGTCTGATAGCTGATTGGTGTCGCAAAAGTGGCGCTGGCAGCAAACATCACCGCCACCACCAAAGGGCGCGGGTCCACGCCCAGCGAAATGGCAAGGCCAATCGCCACGGGCGTTAAGACAACCGCAACTGCGTGGTTTATAATCTCCGACAGGAACGAGGTCAGCAAGTAGATTCCCCAGATGATGAAGAACGGGGGCAGGCCGGAGAGTAGCGGTGCGAAGGCATCGACAATCAGGTCAATGGCACCCGAAGTTTCCAGCGCCGTTGCCACCGCCAGCATCGCGAAAATCAACGCCAGCAGGCGACCGTCGATAAAGGAAAACGCCTCATCGCTGTCAATGCAGCGGGTCACGAAAACCGCCGCCATGGCCAGCACCGCCAGCAGCAGGATCGGCGCCACGCCAAAGGCGGCCAACACCACAATCCCGGCAATCGCGGCAAGCGCGATTGGTGCGTGGCTGCGGCGAAAGGCCCGGGCCGAGGGTTTGGAAACGTCCACCATATCCATATCCGCAGCCAGTCGTGCGACATCCTCGGGTGCTGCTTCCAAAAGCAACGTATCGCCGACCCGCACCACCAGATCATCAAGCTGTCCGCCGATATTCTGGTTCCGCCGGTGTGCGGCCAGCACGTAGACGCCATAGCGCCGCCGGAGCCGCAAACTGCCCAGCGACCGCCCGACCATCTTGCAACCGGGCGAGATCAGCACCTCGACGGTTTCGGTCGCAACCGAGGCCAGCTTGTCAACAGACTTAAGCTGCGGGTTCGCCTGCAGGCTCAGAAGCTCGGTCATGGCCGAGCGAAGCACCACGCGATCGCCCGCTTCCATCACCACCGAAGGAATGTCACGGCGCAGCGAGGCGTCACCGCGCAACACGTCTATAAGTCGCACGCCGCCACGCTTGAACGAGTCAATCTCAACCGCTTTTTGCCCAATCAGATCGCTGCCTTCCGGAATTGCCATTTCGGTAAAGAATTTCAGCGTACGTTTTTCAGACAGAAGCGATGCCATGCTGTCGCGGTTGGGCAGCAGGTGTGGTGCAACGAATCGAAGATAAATCCCCCCCCAGGCCACAAGAACGATCGCCAGCGGAGTTATTTCGAAGATCGTAAACGGTTCCAGGCCCCGCGCCCGAGCAACGCCATCAACCAGCAGGTTTGTCGAGGTTCCAATCAGGGTCAGCGTGCCGCCCAGAATGGCGGCATAGCTGAGCGGGATCAAAAGCTTGCTAGCCGGGATTTTCAGCCGGCGCGACAACTGCACGAATACCGGGATCATCACCACGACAACCGGCGTGTTGTTCACAAATGCCGAAGCCAGAACGACAAAAACCATCAGTGCGCCGATCGCCACAGCCGGGCGGGTGTCTGCCTGCGCTTCGGCCAAGCCAGTGAACCACGCCAGCGCACCGGTTCGCACCAGCGCCCCCATTACGATGAACATCGCCGCGATGGTCCAAGGGGCCGGATTTGACAAGACGTGCAGCGCGTCCTCATAGGGCAGAAGTCCCAGAACCAGCATCGCCGCCGCGCCGCTTATGGCCACAACCTCGGTCGGATAGGCCTCGCGCAGGAACAGAATGAACATCACGCCAACCACTGCCAGCGCGGTAAAGGCCCGGACTTGCGGGTCGGACATCAACTCAAACATATTCGCCCTTTGTCAACTGTTGGTGGCATTGTTGCCGATGCACAGCGCAGGCTCAAGCTGCTTCTGCTGTCTCTTTGGGTTGCACCAGAAACAGACCAACCATCATCAACACGAGCGCCGCCCACACCCATCCGGAATATTGCTCGCCGAGAATCAGGATTGACCAGAGCACCCCAAAAAGCGTCACCAGATAGGCGACCTGTGCAGCAAAAACGGAACCCGCACGGCCCACCAGCCAGACATATCCGGAATAGGCAAAGGCGTGAAAAATGGACAACCCTAACAAAGACCATTCAACCACGCCCCAGCGCATGTTCAAATCAATCCATTGACCCGAATAGAAAACTACCGGGGTGATTATTGCCAATCCGACCAGTGACGCAAACAACAAGGCCTGCACCGCTCCTAGGTCGCCAAGCCCGAAACGGGCCACATAGTTGCCCTCTATCGCATAACAGGATGCGGCTATAATCGCGAACACAACATAGATGGCAGAACCGACATTTGGCAGGCTAGCTTCTGGCCCGATCAACAGCACGATTGCCGCAGCTCCAAACAACAGCCCCAGCAAGCGGTTCGGCTCAAAACGCTCCAATCGCCACAACAGCGCAAGTGGTAAGGTAAACATCGGCACCAGGGAAATAATGATAGCCAATACCCCGCCAGACAAATGCGCGTAAGCCACATAGGAAAAGGAATTTGGAACAATCGTCCCGCTCAACGCAATCACCAGTAGCAACCAGAAATGCCGGGCCCCAAGGCGGAATTGGCTGCGCTGCGCCAACGTGATGCCAAACAGAACAACAGACGAAAAAACCAACTCCCAGAAGATCAGACCAAATTGCTGATACCCCGTGGACACCGCAATTTTGGTCATCGGAATAGTGACTCCCCAAAGCGCGCCCAGCAGGACCAACACGCCAATCAGGAACGGCCGATGGCTCACTCCGGCACCTGTTGCGTCAAACGACCGCCAAAGCGCACTGCTTCGCAAATCTTAGCGGCTCCTTTTGCGTCGGTTTCAACAAATACACCGCTCAGGGTTGCTTCGCCCTTGGCCGGTGTGAAGCGCTCTTTTGGCATCTGGCTTATAAACCGTCGCATCGGTTCGGCTTTGTCCATACCAATCACACTCAGGTAATCGCCACACATGCCTGCATCCGTCTGATACCCGGTGCCTTTTGGCAGGATCATCGTGTCCGACGTCGGGACATGGGTGTGGGTTCCCACCACCAGTGTTGCCCGACCATCAAGCCAATGCCCCATCGCCATTTTTTCTGACGTCGCTTCGGCGTGAAAATCCACCAGAACCGCATCAGCCAAGCCACCGCGTGGTGCGGCTTTCAGCGCCTGATCAAGCGCGGAAAACGGATCAGCAAAGGCGCGTTTCATAAACACCTGACCCACGGCTTGCGCCACAAATACCTTGCGCCCGTTTTGTGCAGTGAACAGCCGTGCGCCTTTGCCCGGCGCATTGGGAGCAAAGTTTAGCGGGCGAATAACCCGCTGTTCTTGCTCGATAAATTGCAACATATCGCGCTGGTCAAATGCATGATCACCAAGCGTGATACAATCCGCACCGGCCTCCAGCAACGCCTTAGCATGAGCCCCCGACATTCCCACACCAGAGGTTGCGTTTTCACCGTTGACCACAACAAAATCGAGCCGCCAGTCGATACGCAATTTGGCCAGCTTCTCGGTGATGGCCCGGCGCCCGGCCCGACCCATGACATCGCCTAAAAACAGTATTCTCATAGCGTTTGACTTATCGTGCCGCCGTTTTTCCAGCAAGGGTTTTCGACCGGCCCTGAATCTGTATAACGCCTTTTTCGGTCACAACAGCATCCAGTTGCCGATCCGTCGCCTCGCGTGGCACTTTAGGCAATTCCTGCGCCGTGTAGGCAAACCCGACTCCAAACACCGGTTTCTCGGCTTCAAGCTCCTCAAAACTTCGGTCATAAAACCCGCCGCCATAGCCCAGACGGTAGCATTTGCGGTCAAACGCCACCAACGGCGCGATGATCAGATCAGGTTTCAGGAATGCGCCTTGTGCCGGAACCGCAGCGCCAAAAGGCCCGTCCACCATTTCAACATCTGGCGTCCATTCCTGAAACTTCAAAGGTTGTGCTGTTCCCTGAATGACCGGCACACAGATGCGTGTTCCCTGACCGTGCAGGATGGTCATGGTGGCCAATGGACTGATCTCGGTGCGGATTGGCATATAGGCCGAAATGATCTCGGCATTCGGAAACAACGCCAGATACCCGATCAAATTGCGATTAGCCGCCTCGCCTTTCCCCAGAGCATGAGCTGCTTTGCGACAGGCGAAGGCGGATTTACGGGCGTCGGCTTTTTGGTCAGCGATATGTTTCATAACACTACTCATGCAAGATTTTTGCATAAAACAAACGCGGCGTGGCGACAAATGTAAGAGAAAAGCGGCGGGCCCACAATCCGCATACGCGGCACAACCGTGGAAGCTTTGTTATTCCCAAAGAGCCTGGTACAACCAGGTGGGCACCGGATACGATAGGCCAGAGCCAGTCACAGAGCCAGTTCCCTAGAGAATAGTTATCGGCCACTGGAATAGGGCTTCTTCACGCGAAGGGCAGAACCCGCCTGCCCCGAATGTAGGGCAACTGAGTGACCCTGACAAGAGAGCCAAATGCAGAACGCAGCAAATAGCTTGACGATTTGTTCTCTTATTGTTCTTATTGTTGGATGGACTCTGATCTTCAACCAGGACAACTCATCGCCCGTGGAACCGCCCGGCATTTACGCCAGCATGATTTCATTTGTCTGGATGAGTTTGTTCCAACGTCTGGCCTGCGGGTGGACCTCATGGCAATTGGTCCCAAAGGCGAGATTTGGGTGATTGAATGCAAATCCAGCCGCGCCGATTTTCAGACCGACACCAAATGGCAGGGCTATCTCGACTGGTGCGATCGCTTTTTCTGGGCCGTTGGACCGGAATTTCCAACAGACCTGCTGCCGGATAACACCGGGTTGATCATCGCGGATGCCTATGACGCGGAAATCGTACGGGAGGCGCCGGAAATCAAGTTGAACGCAGCCAGGCGTAAAAAGGTGCTGTTGAAGTTTGGCCGCAATGCCGCAGACCGGCTGCGCGGCTTTACCGATCCAAAACCGCGCGGGACCCTGACCTGACAATCGTCATTTTAATTTCACAGCCCGTGATGCCGCCGCGGCTGCGCGGATCTCTTCGGCGATTTCGTCGGCTTCCTCGGGGTCGAAATCAAGTGGAATTTCAACACCTTCGGCTTCGATAAATAAGCGCACCATACCCTCTGACGTCGGGCCGATCTGCAAGTTTGCTTCGATGTTGCTTTGTTTGTTGATACCCATTTTCGCCTCCAACTTCAGAAGTGCCGCTCTACCCGTAGATTGGACTGATTTCAAGCCACATCGCCCTTGCAATCGAAGGGTCGGAGCGGTAATTGGTGCTCTAGTGCCGGCGTAGCTCAGTAGGTTAGAGCGCTTGATTGTGGATCAAGAGGCCCCCCGTTCGAGCCGGGGCGCTGGTACCATAAAATCAATGGGTTACGTAGAAAGCGCCTCGAATTATACAAGTGGGTTTCTCTCGTGGGGGACATATGGGGGACAGATTTCCATATCATCTTGCGATTCTAGCGCGGTTTTCACACTTGTTGAAAAATCTATGACCGCTGGATAGGGAGTTGCTGTTTTGAGGGGGGTATGTGTCGCGCTCAATGATGGTGTGCGCCCCTCAACTTGGATCTGACTCCTGAGGGCTCAAGGTGACGATATTTTCCTCCAGAGAATTTACGCTATTTCGGGCTCTTATTGATCAAAGCCAATCTTGTTTATTTCCTGCTTTTTGCCGTCTGTAAGCTGTGACTTTAATGCGAATATCCCGAAATCGAGTTTAGGTCTCGGCGGCAGGATTTTTGAGGTTCAAAATACTACTTGCAACAATTATTCTCGCCTGTACGTTAAGCCCATCATAACTATAACTATTCTCCTGGGCGGGACTTACTATGACAACCTATACAATTCCAGGCGTTGAGCTTGTGTACGATGACGTCACTGACGAAGCTATCAGTTTTGCAAATACCACGCTCACTTTGGTTGCTCCAGACAGTGCCACAGGATTTACCTATACTTACGATGGTGCGGGATCAACCGAAGTAACAATTACAAGTGGCGAGTATTCTTTTACCGCGCAGAGCGGTGGCACAACCGTTTCGATGGACGACTCATTTGAGACCGAAATCATAGAACTAAGCTGGGGCGCAGGTAACGTATCCTATATATTGCTTTTCGTGGTCTCGGTTAGCGGAGTGCCAACAGATTTTGTAGTTGTTTTGGGCGGCGACCCTATTGGACCAATTAACAACTTGGCCGAGTTCATGGCATTTGAAGCAACGATAACCGGTGAAGGCCAAATAACGACTGGGCCCTTTGCTCCGGGTGAAACAATTCTCTTTAGTTCGCCGGCGGGTACAACCAGCACAGAAAACGATATCATAGTCGGCACTGGCAGCAATGAGACATTCGACGGTGGCGCTGGCAATGACAGTATTGATGGTGGCGGTGGCAATGACAGCATTGATGGTTCTGGCGGAAACGATACAATAACCGGCGGTATCGGCGATGACACGTTGGCCGGTGGCACCGGCACGGATACGGCCGATTATTCCAGTGATACAATGGGCGTTACAGTAACGTCCACCTCGGCCACTGGAACAGGTATTGGTACCGATGTGCTTTCCGGATTCGAGAATGTTTTAGGCGGCAGTGGCGATGATACAATCACCGGGGACGGTGTTGACAACACTCTGACGGGCAATAACGGCAAGGACACGTTGTTTGGTGGCGATGGCAATGACAAGCTGTTTGGCGGAAACAGCAATGACACAATGGTCGGTGGCGCTGGTGACGACAAGTTGTTCGGTGGTGCCGGTACGAACACTGCAGACTATTCCGACGATACTTTGGGTATCACTGTCACCACCAGTTCAGCCACGGGCACCGGTATTGGTACAGACACACTAAACAAGATTTCCAAGGTTTTAGGCGGTTCCGGAGATGACAACATTACCGGCGGTGGCGCTGCAAATGTCATTTACGGCAATGACGGCGACGACACGTTCTTCGGCGGCGGTGGCAATGACAAGCTGTTTGGCGGGTCAGGTGCTGATACCTTCTTCGGCGGTACCGGCAACGACAAAATGTTCGGCGGCGCCGGCAGAGACACGGCTGATTATTCCGATGACACCTTGGGCATCACCGCAACGGCAAAACAAGTCACGGGTGCAGGCGTTGGGACCGACAAACTGAACAAGATCGAGAATGTCACGGGCGGCTCGGGTAACGACATGATCACGGGCGGCAGTGCGGCGAACATTTTGACCGGCAACGCCGGCGACGATACGCTGAATGGCGGCAATGGCAACGACACGCTGTTTGGCGGCACCGGGGCGGATCGCATCAACGGCGGCAAGGCCAACGACCAGCTGTTCGGCGGTGGCGCGGACGGTGCGGCAGACGTGTTTATCTTTGGAGACGGCTTTGGAGACGACACAATCGGGGACTGGGAAGACGGCTTTGACCTGATCGATTTCACCACCCATTCGGTCATAAACGACATCAGCGATCTGAACATCGATCAATCCTCGGGCGTCAACACGGAAATAACTTTCGGCGCGCACAGCATTACAATTGAGGGCTTTGTCGGGACAATCGATGCGAATGATTTCGTATTTTAGAATATACGATCTCGATCAGGCGTAGTCCCAGATATTATAGGTGGTGTCTTGCCAAAGTGTGGTGTGACACTTAGCCGACATGCCCCAAACTATTCAATGATGACGGCCCAATCAGAGCCTTCATTTGGTTTCGCCTACTACTCGCAATAACCAACTCCCTTGGAAATGACCCGATATCAAACCACTTGAAATAGGTGCCATCGCCAGCGGCCTTGTCTCCACAGATTATCGGGCTGTTATGCCTGTGGATCAGCGCTGATCTAAACGCATCCAGGTCCTAGCAACCACCACAGCGTGAAGCCGTTACAGGCCTCGTTGGAGTGGTCGTAGAACATCCAGTCGCCTTTGCCCTCAACTATCTTGGCAAGCTCTGTCTTGGCTCCTGAGGCCACTCTGGCGCGTATGGTGAACTGGTATGGGAAACCCCGGTGGGGCAATGCCGTACCTGCGCACTCTGGAGGCCACACGCTTGTCTGTGGCGTTCAGCATCATCAGGTCGGTGGCTTCGTGCTGGTCTTGCCCTCGGCAAATTTATCATTCGCAGTGCGTTCGCTCGTATTTCCGCCGTTATTACGGTCTGTTTCGCTCACTTGATATTCTCCGATTTCCGCTGCGTCGCCCGAAACGCAATCACATTTTCATAACCCTGACATTCCGCCGCCAGATGCTCAGAGTCGGCGCGTGTCATCCCGCCATCAAATTCACAAATTGCAGCGCGTTCCTCAAAGGCGTCTATGTCCGGGATTTCTGTGTTTGAGAGTGCGGGGCTGCTACTTCTGCTACATGAAGAGTCAATTTTGGTGCCCGCGCAGCAGATGTAGCAGAAGTAACAGAAGTAGCAGGGGTACGGCGCTTCCGTTCTCGCTTTCAGCGCCACCCGGTTTCATTTGGTGACACCCAATATTCACAGTTTGTTTGATTAAGAAACACGTCCAAAATGGCCAAAATGATTTTTAATTTTGGCTTGGGGTATTGGCTCTATTATTAGCCATTTTGGCCTGGAGTTATGGCTTACGCCTTCAATCCAAGTCCTCTTTTCAAAGTGCTGATCCCGTGGGGCCGATTCGTCGCTTTTTCAATATCACGAATAACTTGTGGCCAGGTTTTGTTGCCGTGCCCGTCAGGAAAGACTGATTTGTAGTCGCGAGTCGCTTTGATCTTCTTAGTGGGGGGGCGTCCAACAAGAGTCTTTTGTCAGGAGCTCTAGCGAGGTCCGAGGAACTGAGTTCTAGTTGGACGAATGCGACATAGGCAGGTTTAGGCAGGGAAATTTTCTCGCCAACCCTGCATCCATAAGCCTTTCCTTTGTTGTCCGTCAGTGTCGTTTCACAGATAAATTCGCCGTTCAAAAGGTTTACATATTCGTTCTCGAGCCCCCAATCCTGGGGGGCTTCACAATATTACCTGTAATTACTTCCTTTGGTTCACTCCCACTTTTGGTCAACCATGCAACGCCGAGGCGCTCACACAGTCGCCAGATCAAATCTATACTTTCCCTCCAAACAATGCCGTGTGGGAAGGCTGGATCATCTACGCGTGTATATGGGGGTGATTTTGGACGAGGTGAAAAAATAACTTCCGAAGTTGTAGGACATTTGGGAAGCGCTGCGTCTACCAGTTCGTCGATTTCCAGTAACACACTTCTCAATGGAATCCATTTGCTTCTCATGGTCGTTATCTATTTTCCAATCTGACAATTCTACCTTGCGCACCCGTCACAAATTGTGCCCAGCGTGCCATAAGAGCCCTGCGTCGATCCAGCAGATCAGACCTGGCATAGGCCCGCTCCACATCGGTCCCAACCTTGTGCGCCAAACTCATTTCGGCAACTTCGCGCGGCGCATTGGCAACTTCACCGGCCCAATCGCGGAACGTAGAGCGGAACCCATGAACCGTGACGTCTTCCACACCCATCCGCCGCAATAGCATCAGCATCGCCATGTTTGACAGAGGCTTGTGGCGTTTCTGGCCCTCAAACACGAAGTCGGACTTTATGGCCCTTAGAGGCTCTAGAATGGCTAGCATTTCTTCTGTTAGCAGCAACGATGCTCTTCGCTCGTCTTCTTGCGTTCGGAGGGCACAGTCCACAGACGCGCCTCAAAATCCACCTCCAGCCTCTTAGTCAGTTTGCCGTTCAAGTAAGCCAATTCTAAAATACCACATTTCATACCACGCCAAAAAAGAATACAAGCTATATTGAACAAAGGCGAATGAAAAGGTGAAGGGTACGATCTGCCAATTAAACAAAGGGCTTTCGCCTCTCAGGGTAATTCAGTGATATCGGAAAAAAGAGAGTAGTGGCGGACAGACAGGGATTCGAACCCTGGAGACGGTCACCCGCCTACACACTTTCCAGGCGTGCGCCTTCGACCACTCGGCCACCTGTCCGTTGCGCGGGTTATTAGCCTGACTGCTTACCCTTACGCAAGAGTATAAAGGGAGTGCTAAAAACAATGTTATCGGGATCGGGAATCTATTGCGGCAAAGCGGAGAAACGACACAGCAACCACCAACTCGACGGCGATCGCCAGCAGGATTCCGAAGCCAGCATACTCCCGCAGCAGTTCAAACAGCCCCAAAACAGCGAGCCCGCCCATAGCTGAGGCCACACCCAGACAGACCGCGGAACGGGCCGGTGAAACACAGGCCTTCCGTGCGAACCAACACAGCACGCCCAAGCCCAGAAACAACATCGCGGCGCGGCGCGCGATGAAACTGGCGTCCGGCCCGCCCAGTATTCCCAGCAGCCAATAGACCAGCTGCGGAGCAAATAGAAACACAACGAACAGTCCGGCAAAAAACACCGATGCAGCGAGACACATAACGGCAAAACTCATTTTTCAGACCACAGTTTCTATTGATCCAGATGCATATACACGCGGCGGTTCTGGCGGCCTTTTTTTTCGATCTTGCCAAGCCGCACCGTACCAATCTCGCTTGTTCTGCGCACATGAGTGCCGCCACAGGGTTGCAGATCTATCTGTTCATCGGCAGTGCCAATCCGAACCAACCGTACCCGGCCCGCGCCCATCGGCGGCTTAACTGTCATGGTTTTGACCAGTCCGGGATTGGCTTCCAGTTCCGCGTCGGTGATCCAGCTTTCAGTGATCTCCAAATCCCGCGTGATCAGGGCATTCAGTGCATCTTCGATGGCCTGCTTGTCCTCCGGCGCCTCGGGCATATCAAAATCAAGCCGCCCTTTGATTGCCGTGATCTGACCTCCGGTTACCGGCAACGGGATCACCACCGACAGAAGATGCAGCGCGGTGTGGATGCACATATGGTTCAGGCGTTTGTCCCAGTCGAGATCTTGCTTAACCGTCATGCCAACTTGCGGCAATGCGCTCCCTTCGGCAGGCACCAACACGATGTTGTCACCGTCGCCTTTCACCGCCGTGGCGATCTCAATCTCAAGCCCGTCAAAGGCCAGTTTACCCGCGTCACCCGGCTGGCCGCCGCCGTTTGGATAAAACAGCGACCGATCCAGCACAATCCCGCCCCGATCATTCACTTCCGAAACAACGGCCTCGGCCTGCCGCAGGTACGCATCATCCCGGAACAGCGGTTCAGTCATGATTTCTTCTTTCCCGGACCGACAATCGCGGCACCCAATTCACCGATGTTCTTCAGATTCACGTCACGCTGGGCAAACGGTATCTCAATTCCGGCTGCGCGGAATTTTTCAACAATCTCGTAATTCATGTCCGATTTAGCAGAAAGCATCCAGTTGACGTCGCGCAGAATCGCCCGGATTTCGAAATCCATACTGTCAGCGCCAAATCCCATGAACACAACCGATGGTGCCGGGTTGCGCAACACCATCGGATGGCCCTCTGCAATTTCGCGCAGGATCGCCTCAACCTGGCGTGGGTCGCTGTCATAGGCAACGCCAACCGGTACCTTGACCCGCCCGGTCAACGAAACATGGGTCCAGTTTGTTACTGCGCCCGCGATCAGATCGGCGTTGGGAATGATGACCGTGGCCCGGTCAAACGTATCCACCTGTGTCGATCGCACCGAGATTTTGCGCACATAGCCCGAGTATGTGCCCACATCGATCCAGTCGCCTTCCTTGATCGGACGCTCAATCAGCAGGATGATGCCGGAGACGAAATTCGACACGATGGCTTGCAGGCCAAAACCGATGCCAACCGACAGTGCGCCCGCGACGATCGCCAGGTTCGACAGATCCAGTCCGGTCGAGGAGATCGCAATAATGGCAGATAGGAAAATGCCCACATAGCCGGTGCCTGTGACGATCGCGTTGCGCCCGCCGCTGTCAAGCTTGGTGTTTGGCAGCACGGTGGAACGCAGTGCGGACTGCAACAGTCGCGTAGCGGTGAATCCGACCGAGAATATCAGCACGAAAGTAAGGAAATCGGTAAACGATATCCTTGTGTCACCCAATGACACGCCTTCCCGCAGGTACAGCCAGACTTCCTGTAGGTCG
The DNA here is from genome assembly GCA_965237555.1 of Amylibacter sp. Classification (GTDB taxonomy): domain Bacteria; phylum Pseudomonadota; class Alphaproteobacteria; order Rhodobacterales; family Rhodobacteraceae; genus Amylibacter. The sequence continues at coordinate 1,499,052 of OZ250147.1, read as the reverse complement.
CTAACCCGCGCACCCCAGATCAGCGCCAGCAGCGGAATAGCCAGACAGATGAAGGCAAAACCAAGCGCAATTCGGAACAATGCCCCATAGCGCTGGGTTTCCTGTTCTGAACCGGCTGAAACGACCGATTGAGTTATCTGGCCGGTCAGCATTCCAAACAGTCGGAACAGAATGTAAAAACCGGCCATCAACAACAAAGAAAGCGCCGTGGCAAAGACCAGCCGGGATCCCGCCTCACCGTAGCCGATGGCTGACAAAATTGGACCCACGATGCCTGCCAGGACGCTGAAATTTCCAATCAGAACTCCGACACGTGACAGAAACGGGTTCGCCTCTTGGGAGCCGCCGGACACATGCGCTACGGCCGAAACAACCCGGCCCAGCATGACCAACGCCCACCCTCCTGCCAGAACCAGCGGGAACAACAAAACAGCATTAATCGGTTCTGACAGTTCGGACCCATTGTTCATGCCATTGCGCAGCGCGCTCAGGGCAAAAACCACGCCCAGCACTGTGATCCCGCGTCTGGCCTGACGCCGCATAGGTGGCTCCAGATGCACCAGCGCTGGCAACCGGCCGTTCGGTTGCAGCAGGCTGCGCGACAGCCAACTGGCCAGAAGCAGCATGATGCCCGCAGCCACTGCGGCTTCCAGCAAGAACTGCCCGCGCAAATCGACTACATCAAGCAGATCGGCGGCCTGCTTCAAAACAGCCAGCCCGATCACCGGAAACAGGAGTTGAGCCAGCGAACTGAAAAAACTGTAAAAGGTGGCGGTACTCAGCGACGCGCTGCGGTTCAAATAGGCCAACATCTGCCGTGACCAAACACGCGCACGCCACAACAGCAGCATTCCAACAGCAAACAGCACTGCGATAACAGGTATGTTGATAACCCGCGCTGCCTTGCGGGACTCGTTTTGCCAATTGGTCCTGACTTCCAACAGGATTTGCCGGGAATAACCGGTAACTGCGCTGACAGCCTGCCACCAAACGGAAGGATTCAACGGCGATGGTCCCAATTGCAGCAACTCATTTGTAGTGCGTTGCCGTATCAGGTCATCAATCTCGCGGATCAACCCGTTGGCCCGCTGATAGGCTTCCTGCGCCACTAGAACCGGCGACATAAACTTGTTCAACTCCGCCTGCAGCTCGTTGCGACGGTTGGTGACTTCGGCGGATTCTGTTTCGCCCTCGGCGGGCGCGACACCCAGGGCGGTCATTCGCTGCGTGATTGTGGCGATCCGGTCAGAATAAACTTTCTGCTCCGCTAACGCCGACGAGCGCAACTCCGACAATTGTCCACGCAGATTATCCAAAGCGTCATTCGAAGCTTCGCCCTGTGTGATAACCTCTTCTGCCCGTGCTGCGGTTTTCTCAAAAGCTTCAAGATCGAAGCTTGCAACTTCGTTCTGAGCCAGCACAAAGCTTGTGGAAAGTATCAGGAAAACAAAGGTGAGAAGGATCCGCATAATCTGCGACAGCCTATTCAAAAACGGTCGGGATACTGGGCGGTTTCTTCGCAAGCCATTCCGGCACCGGCAGGCCTTTTTCTTTCAGGAACGCCGGGTTGAACAGTTTGGATTGGTAGCGGTTGCCATAATCTGCCAGCACAGTCACAATGGTATGTCCCGGACCCATTTCCTGTGCCATACGGATTGCGCCGGCAATATTGATACCGCTGGAGCCACCAAGACACAGCCCCTCGTCCTGAAGCAGATCGAATATGATCGGCAGCGCTTCGGCATCTGGGATGTTGAACGGCATATCAATTTCCAGACCTTCCAAATTGGCTGTGATCCGCCCCTGCCCGATGCCCTCGGTAATCGAGGTTCCTTCGGCTTTCATCTCGCCGTGAGCATAATGGTGATAGAGCGCTGCACCGTCCGGATCGGCCAGCCCGATTTTGACGTCTTTGTTCATCGCCAACAGCCCTTCGGCGACACCTGCGAGCGTTCCCCCGGTGCCAACCGCACAAATAAATCCAGCGACCTGTCCTTCGGTTTGCGTCCAAATTTCAGGTGCTGTGCTGTCTAAATGCGCCTGTCGGTTGGCGACATTGTCGAATTGGTTGGCCCAGATCGCCCCCATCGGCGCGGTTTTAGCCAGTTCCGCCGCCAGACGTTCGGAATATTTCACATAGTTGTTGGGGTCTTTGTAGGGCTGCGCCGGGACCTCTACCAACTCGGCGCCCGCCAATCGGATCATGTCCTTTTTTTCCTGAGATTGGGTCTCGGGAATCACGATCACGGTTTTAAAGCCCATCGAGGCTCCGACCAGCGCCAGTCCAATACCGGTATTGCCGGCGGTGCCTTCGACGATCGTGCCGCCCGGGTGCAAAATGCCCGATTTTATTGCGTCGGTGATGATGCCCAACGCAGCGCGGTCTTTCACGGACTGGCCGGGATTCATAAATTCGGCTTTTCCCAATATCTCGCATCCGGTCAGTTCAGAGGCTTTGTTCAGGCGGATCAAAGGCGTGTGCCCGACGGCGCTGGGCAAATCTGGATAGACGATCATGGGTAAGTCCTGCTTAGAGCGGTTCAGGTTTAAGCTGAACCAGATTAAACCTGAACCGCAGGTCCAAGTATTTGGTGCCGCTGCGTTTCTGGTTTCATTTGTGATTCAAACAAATCCAGAAACGCTCCAGTCTGTTTAAACCTTGATACGCTTGCATGAAAAGGGTTTCAAGCGCAACAGACGGGAACCAGTCTTTTGCCCGGTTCAACGCCAACGCAGGCTCGCCTGAAACGTCGCGATGCCCGACAAAATACCGCCGATGACGAGCGCAATCAGCACATTCTTTTTCAAAGCCAGAACGATATAATCGAACGACGTTTCGATCCATAAAAGCGGTAAGTCTGTCGGATCACGGAAATTGTTATTTTGCAAATTGCCAAAAATGAAAATCGCAGAAAAAACCATCGCACTGCCCGCCAACAACAAAACCAGCGATCGCAATCCATTCATAATTGCCGCGATATTGCCGTATCCATAGCGCTTGCCCAGTGTAAACCAGCCGCAGAAAAAACCGACCAGGAAATTACCGCCAAGGAATCTCAGGCCAATCTGGTATTGGTCGTTCTCTAACGCGAATAAATAGGCCGCAATTGCAGCGGTCAGGCCGAGACCAAAACCGGCGATTAATTTGGCTGCTGTTGGCATTCGGTCTCCTACCGTGGTCGTTGCATCGTTACTTGGGTTACATCCGTTGTACCGGCGTGAAATCCGGCCGCGCAAGAAGTCAGGTAAAAGTTCCACATATTTTTGAACCGCTGATCAAATCCCAATGGCGCTATCTCGTTCCAACGTTCGTTAAACGTATCGTGCCACCGGCGCAATGTTATCGAGTAGCTTTCTCCGAATTCTGTTGAGTTGACAAATTTCAGCCCGGAAAGATCAATTTGCTGGCGCAGCGTCGTCGGACTTGGCAGCATCCCGCCCGGGAATATATGTTTCTGAATAAAATCTACAGTTTTCCGGTATTTGGGGAACAATTCGTTGGACATGGTAATAACCTGCAACGACGCCCGTTTTCCCGGTTTCAGGCAATCGTGGACTGTTTGGAAATACGTCGGCCAGTATTTCTCGCCAACGGCCTCGAACATTTCGATTGAGCCAATCCCGTCATAGGTCCCGCGTTCGTCCCGGTAATCGCGCATAACCACTTCGACGCGTTCTGCCAATCCGGCTTTAAAAATGCGCTTTTTGGTGTAATCATGCTGTTCTTCTGAAATTGTCAGACAGGTCAGCCTGGCTCCGCGCTGGCCGGCCGCATATTCTGCAAACCCGCCCCAACCACAGCCAATTTCCAGCAGGTGGTCGCCTGATTGCATTCCCATTTCATCACAAAGGCTGGTATATTTTTGGATTTGCGCTTTAGCTAAATCTTCTTGTCCGGTTTTGAACAGAGCAGAAGAATAGGTCATCGTCTCATCCAGCCACTTGGCATAAAACTCGTTGCCAAGATCATAGTGGTAGGAAATGTTCTTTTTGGCCTGCGTCTTGGTGTTTGTATTCATCCAGTGCCGCATCCGTTCGAATGCGCGCAATATGAAGGAACCCGGATATCCGTCGGCGACTTCATGAAAATTCATCAACACCACATCAAGAAAGGCCTGTAAATCCGGCGACGTCCAACCTCCATCCAGGTAAGAATCCGAAAATCCCATATCACCGTCGCGCACCAGCCGGACAAAGACATCGGGCATGACCATGTCCACGCGGCCAACCGGTCCCGGCTCATCCCCCTCGGCGCGGAACACCCGCCCGTCCGGCAAAGCCAGTTCAATCGCGCCTTTGCGGATGTTTTTCAACACCATGAAAGCCTGGGCGAAATATCTCGGCAGATCGCTCTGCCCGCGTGTGGATGTCAGTAACTCCATCCATGTCTCCCAAAAACGGCCTGCGTTTAAACCTGATCAGACTAATTGCAAAACGCGCTAGTTGTTTCGGCAAATCCTAGCCCAAGGTTTTTGCTCTGCCAAGTCTTTCGGCCAAGTTCGAACGCCGCGTAACCCAGATTGGCCAAACGTTGCCCAAATATACCAAAAACTGAGGCTGTAGGCCAGTTTACAGAACTTGATCCAAGGCTGTTATCAGCCTGTCCACCTCGTTCTTCGAGGTGTAGTGAACAAAACTCACCCGCAACGCTCCGTAATCCGGATCGACACCCAACGCCTGCAAACACCGTACCCCATAAAAATCACCCCCGCCTGCCATGACGCCGTGACCGGCCAGATCCGCCGCCAATTCCAGGCCGGGTTTTTCGGCAATCATCGCTAACGTGGGCGCTTTTAAAACCGCCTCCGACGGCCCAAGCAGCCGCACCGAGTTTTTGTCTGACAAGTAATCCAGAAGAGGCTGGAGAAGCTTGATTTCATAGCTCCTCATCAAATCGTGAACGGCCTCGCCACGGCCTGCTAGGTCCGGATTATCGTCAAAATGATGCGCATGAAGCGCATCAATGTAATCCACCATTCCCGCGCATGCTGCTATTTGCGCGTGATCCGGCCCGGCAGGAGTGAACCGTTTGTACAAATTATCAGCATTGAAATAATGTGCCTGATTGGGCAATGCCGCGCCCAATTCGCGGCGGATCGCCATTATACCCTGATGTGGTCCGTAGGTTTTGTAACTGGAAAACAGATAGATATCAGCGCCAAGCACCCCCGCGTTCGGAATGCCGTGCGGTGCATAGCTGACACCATCCACGCAGGTAAACGCTCCGGCTGATCTCGCCATGTTGCAAATCTCGGCTACGGGATTGATTTCACCCACAACGTTAGAGCAATGCGGGAAACAAACCAGACGGACCTTGTCGTCCAGCAAGGCACTCAGATCTTCTATCGACAAATGGCCGGAAACCGGATTTATCTGCCATTCCCGGATATCAACACCTCGTTCTCCCAGTCGACGCCACGGACCTGAATTCGCCTCGTGGTCCTGATTGGTCACGATGATCGCGTCTCCAGGCTGCAGCATCTGCCCAAATGCCTGGGCCAAAACATAGGTGTTCTGTGTGGTTGACGGCCCAAAACTCAGCTCATCCGGTTCAATGCCCATGACCGCCGCCAGCCGGCTGCGCGCTTCATCCATTTCCACGCCACCCAATTGAGACGCCGCATATGGCGAATAGGGCTGCACTTTGCGCTGGTGATAAAACCGGGTCAGCCGGCTGATGACCTGTCGACAGGTGTAAGACCCACCGGCGTTTTCAAAAAACGACTGCCCTTGCAAGGACAGCTCGTCAAAGGCCGGAAATTGCGCGCGGACGAATTCGGTGTCTAATGTCATCTTCAACCTCTGAATTGGAATGCCCGTGCCACAAGCTCAGGCGTGCCACCTTCGGTCTAAAACTTTTGGGTTTCAACCCTTAGAATCTGCCTGTGCCGGACTTGGGCGAGGTCGCAGTCCAACCACAACAAGTCGCGGTTAATCGCGCCAATATCGCCAGTTGCAGGTTTTATCTGCAAGCAACACATTTACGCTGCGCACTTGAATTTCGCTTTGGGCTCCCGGGCTGTAGGCGCGGGCCAAGACACGAATCGACCATCGAAACGCCTTCCGAAACGAAGGGGAAGCTTGTGTACTTGCCTCAAATGTCACAAACCATCCGTTTCTGGAGGCACATTGAGGCACATTGAATTTCCACTGTATTTTTCGGATTGCGCCAATTTATCAGAGGCGCTCACAGGGCCGTTTTGAGCCCTTCTTGGTCATTGGATTTATGTCGCAGATTGGATGTTGGACGTTGAAGTGAATTGGCGTTATTGACCCAAAGCGGACATCAAGGATTTACCAGGTTTGTTCGGCATTTCCTGCGCAAGTGCCAATTGTTACCGGCGTGCAAGACAACCGAGAACATTTGCTAATATTCGCGCTGCAGTAATGGCTGCTGTTCCGTTCGGATCTCGTGATGGCACAAATTCAATCATGTCAAATGCAACAAGCTTGGATTTCGTGATAACGGCATCAATCAGATCGATCGATTGAGTATAGGATAATCCTCCGGGAGTTGGTGCCATTACGGCAGGCATTATACCGGAATCCAGCGCGTCACAATCCAAGGTGATCATACAATTGACTTCACTTTTCAGGTGCTTCATCACAGCCTCTATTCCATCTCGATGAAGTTCTCTCGCGGTTACAATTTTTGCTCCCCAATCTCTTGCAATTTCAACTTCCGCACGGCGTGCTGATCCCGGTCCACGAATGCCAACTTGAATTATAGTCTCAACATGATCCAGTTCCGATGCACGTCTCATCGTGCTGGAGAATCCCATAGGCTCGCCGCGACGCTCATCCCGCCAATCTATATGGGCATCCACCTGAATTATTGTCAGCGGACCAAAGGGTTTTAGTGCTTCGATAAAAGGAATGGGGGTAGAATCATCTCCGCCAATCATTACCGGTACTGCACCATTTCCAACAATTTGAGTGGTTGCTTTCCTAATCAGATGCCTGTTGCCGTCTCCGTCCAAAGGTGAAGTTTTAAGATTGCCAGCATCGGCGACGGTAAAACTCCCATCGCCAAGCAGGGGGCCATCCAAGTCAAAATCCCAATGATCGAGCCATCGGGCATCTTCTTTCAAAGCACAACGCAATGTATCCGGCGTTGTAGCAAATGGCTCATTGTCGATATCGCGATAGGGTGTTCCATGTGGCGCACCAAAAACAACCAAATCCGCATCTGCGATATCAGTTTCTTTACTGGCACCGATAAAGGGAATATTCACTGGATGAAACATTGCCGGCATCGGGAATCTTTCTTCATTCGGTTCTTAAGCAAACGATGATGATATTACCTCAACGCATCATACCACCAAAGCCTAATACTAGCGCATGATGGCATTTTCCGCTCCTGGCATCTTTCGACAACATAAAATGTGTCGCAAGCTGGATAATCGGCAAAACTCAAAATTGTCGCTAAGTCTGAACAGCATTATTTTCACAAGAATGCTCGCATGTCTGCGCATAGCGGTATTTATGCTTTCCACGCATAGGCAAACACTTGAGTCGCTTGGTATGTGCGATAGGCGTCGCCAATAACCTCAGTCCGATCACAGGCGGTATCCGAGGCAAATCCCCGATCATCAGGTTAACCAAAAAATAAGTTAATCAATTGTTAACAAACAGCAAATGTTCCGCGCGCGGAACATTTTCCGAATTCAGTGTCAGGCGTTCACATCCACCACAACCCGGCCCTTTACTTGTCCTTTCAGAATGTCTCGCCCCAGCCCAGGCAGATCACTGAGCGTCGCGGGCTGCACCATTTCCTCAAGCTTATCCTTCGGCAGATCACTGGCGATCCGCTGCCAAGCCCGCACCCGGTTGTTATAAGGCTGCATCACGCTGTCGATCCCCAGCAGGTTCACCCCGCGCAACAGAAACGGGATCACCGTCGCCGGCAGACCTGCCCCGCCCGCCAGGCCAACCGCGGACACGGACGCCCCGTACTTCATCTGCCCCAGCACCCGTGCCAGCATAGCTCCACCAACTGCGTCAACGCACCCGGCCCAGGTTTCGCCCTCAAGCGGACGCTTGGTGGTCTCGTTGATCTCTTCCCGTGCCACGATCTGACCGGCCCCGAGCGACCTGAGATAGTCGGCGGTTTCCGGACGGCCAGTAACCCCGGCCACCTCATGTCCAAGGTTGGCCAAAATTGCAGTCGCCACAGACCCGACCCCGCCGGCAGCGCCAGTGACCAACACCGGCCCGTTACCTGCCGCCAACCCGTGATCCTCCAGCGCCATCACCGCCAGCATCGCAGTGAAACCGGCCGTACCCACAGCCATTGCTTGCCGCGTTGACAACCCATCAGGCAAAGGCACGAGCCAATCGGCCCGCACCCGCGCTTTCTGTGTATAGCCACCCCAATGCGCCTCACCGACGCGCCAACCGGTCAACACAACTTTGTCGCCCGCTTTGTAGCGGTCGTCGCTGGAGCTCTCGACGGTTCCGGACAAATCGATTCCCGGTACATGCGGGTAATTCCTCACCAGCCCGCCACCCGATCCGATGCACAGCCCGTCTTTGTAATTCACGGTGGAATATTCCACTGCGACGGTAACTTCGGCTTCCGGCAACTGGTTCAGCGTCAATTGTTGTACACTGGCGGATGTCTTTCCCTCGTCATCTTTTTCGACGACCAAAGCGTTAAACGGCATCGTAATTCCTCTCGTTCTTATTCTTGCGTGGTGGCCGTTGGCATGAACGGTATATCGGTGGTTTCGGTTTTTACGCCGGCCGCGGTCAGCATCGCGTGAACCTGCCCGCGGTGATGGGTCTGGTGGTTGAACAACTGGGTAAAGACCACAGCCACCGGGCGCTCGTGATCCTCCCCGGTTGTGGAGCGCCAGCGGAATTGCCCTCGGCACTCTGCTTGCGTCAGACCATTGGTCCAGCTTTCAATCCGGTGATCGGTGTCTGCCCGCAGGCTGCGAAATGCAGGCCAGTCCCGATAGGCATAGGCAGTGCCACTAGCATCAGCCGGTATTTCCGGTGCTTCGCCGCCGTCAAACCGTGACATCCAGATCAGATCACCCCACAACAGGTGACTGAACGTCCCGGCAATCGATCCAAAAAACCCGCCGCGGTCCAGATCCCGTTCCGCATCGGACAGCCTATCCGCCGCTTCAACCATCCAACCATTCTGCCACGAATTGTAACGCGCCATCATCTGCATCCATTCTGGGCTGACCTGCATGGCTTAAGGCCCCGACCAATTGATCGCACAAATCTCCCCGGACTTGCCGTCGAAATTCCACACCCGGCCATGATCCCGCACCCGGCTGCGGGTGGCTTGTGCCACGGTGATATCGGGCCCCATCCAGTATTTGGTGTTTTTGACTATGATCGGAGTCTGGCCATCTTTGCCGATCACCTCCTGAATCTCGCCCTGGATTTTCTTACCAACAATCAGGCGGCGGGTAATTCCTTCGTGTTCGATGATCACCTTGGTGCGCTCGGCATGGATGATGGTGCTGACCAGCATAGTGAACAGCCCGGTTGTACCGCCCGCACTGCCAGAGAATATCTTCAGGATGCCGTTATAGGCCTTCTGCGACGCACTGTCGTCCACATAGGCCGCCACACGCCAGTCGCCCTCGCCCATCTTGCCGGGGATTTCGACCATCAAGCCAACGTTGATGCCAGTCAGGTTCTCGCCTTCGAAATGACCGTCAAAGATGCGGATCGCCATCCAGGCTTTGCAGGTTCCGTCGGTGGGTGGGTGTTCACCCAGCGAGATCACGCAGGGGCAGAACACGGTGCAAGAACAATTGAGAAACAGCTCGCCCTTGATCGCCCAGTCGGTGGCCTCTTTACGCCGCCGCGTAGGCGTCATTCGCTGGTCGAGTTTGTCCATCACCGCAATGCGGTCTTTGATACGTTTCTTTTTCTCCGCCATATGCGGTCTCCTCTAAGTCAAAATCGCATTCATTCCAGCCCAAAGCCCTAGCGCAATCAATGCAGACCCGAGGGGTCTGGTGATAAGCTTGGAAAGCTCCGGCAATTTCTCCATCGCCATGATCAGCGTCGCCAGCGCCATCCAGGCCAGATTCATCGTGCCGCCGACAAAAGCCAGCGCCATCAGTGCCCAGCAGCAGCCAAGGCAGATCAACCCCAGCCGCAAACCCATATTGGCCGCGCCCGAGGGCCCTGCCCGCCAGTGTTGCAGGAAAAACGCCAGCGGCGCTTTGCATTTGCTGAGGCAGGCTTGTTTCAATGCGCTGAACTGATAGGCACCGGCCATCAGCAGCATGCCCGCGGTGAAAGCCGGCGCGATACTGCGTCCTTCAGACGAGATCAGCGATAGGTTCGCCAACCAAAGCTGAAGCGCGGCTGCAACACCGGAAAAGCCGATCCAGACGATCAGATATCCGCCAACCAATGCGCCGAACCCAGTGCCGGAGGACGCCGCCAAAGGCAAGTCCGAATACGTTTTGAACGCAGGCAGCACAGTCGGGGCCATCATCGCTGCGGACATCAGCACCCACATCACCAGAACCGGAAGATAAGCAGAGCCGGATGTGGCCTGTGTGCAAAGGTCAGACCAAATCCCGCCGGAGGACACCCCGCGTCCCGCCTGCATAGCCAACAGCCCGGCCCAGGCCGCCAGGATCAGGCCGTAAAGACCGATCCAGCGCAGGGATCGCCTATACGTCAGGGCTGCGAGTGTTGCCAATTGGTTCTCCTGTAGGGCATGCGTGTCGATTGCAATTGAATGCTTCACCTATACGACGAACTGTGTCAGAGTTTCAATTGTCTGACAATTGAATTTTGCAACCTGGCACCGGAAACGTGATGCGATGAAGTACCAACTGGATCAGGACCGCGAATTATCTGCCCAGATTGCCGAAGAAATCCGCGCCGCGATTGTTGCCGGCAAACTGATCGTGAATCAGCGACTGCCGTCTGAAAGCGAACTGTGTGACCAGTTTGCAGTATCCCGACCGACGGTGCGCGAAGCCCTGAAACGGCTGGCCGCGCAGAACCTGATCCGCACCATGCGCGGCGCCACCGGCGGCGCCTTTGTCAACCAGCTAAACTATCAGGACGCCTATGGTCAGCACATCACCACCGCCACTCTGCTGATCTCGATGAACGATGTCAGTTTTGAGACCGCCTGCGAAGCCCGCTATGCGTTGGAACGCGCTTGCCTGCCGCTGGCCGCGAAGCGCAGACTGCCAGACCATCTGGCGGCCATGCGGGCAGAAATTCACCGGCAATCGCAACCCGGCCTGAGCGACGAAGTGTTCTGCGCATCAGATGTCGCGTTTCACCGCGCCTTGGTGGATAGCGCCGGAAACCCTGTGATTTCATACCAGTTAGCGGGCGCTGTCGAAGCAATGCAGCCGCTGATGAACATGATCACGTTCTCCGAGCGTAACCGCACCAGCATCATCGCGTTACACACCAAAATTGCCGACGGGCTGGAGGCGCGGGATCCAAAACAGGTTGAAACCGCCCTCAGTGAGTTGGCCGCCTACACCATGCAACTGGCCAAAAACGCCAGTGCCAGGCGGCGACGGAAAACGGACGCTGCGGAATAGGGCGCGCGCGTCTATTATAGGATTGAACCGGTTTCAGGCTTGCCATATATGCATTCGCAAGCACCCGTAGCTCAGCTGGATAGAGCGCTGCCCTCCGAAGGCAGAGGCCACACGTTCGAATCGTGTCGGGTGCACCAATAAAATCAGTCTCTTAGGTCTTTAGAGTTTTTCGAAGTGGAAACCAGGGAAGCACCTGGGTAGCACAGTACACAAGATATTTGTAAGTTTTAGGCAGTTTGAAGGTTGATGTTGGATATATCGTGCTGTAGTATGGCTATCATAAAGAGTTTGACATAAGAGCCTAAAATCAAAGAGATATTCATGAAAACCTCGCTGATAGTATTGTTCCTTATTTTTTCTTCAAAGGGTGTTTGGGCAAGCAATCTAGAGAAGGCCATGGCTTTAGCTACGATCCTTGCAAGCGAGGAAATTTGTGAATTTAACTATATTCAAGAAGCCATCGCTGTGTGGATCGACGAGAACGTTGATCCGAGTGATATGGATTTTGCGGGTGATTTGAGCTTATGGATTAGAACATCTAGGCGTCAATTTGAAGGAATGAGTGAGAGCGAGAAAACAGCACATTGTAGAGCAATCGAAAGATCATCCGAACATTATGGGTTTCTGAGAAAATAGCGAAGTAAGTGTGAGTCGCTAAGTGACTAATAAATAACGATAATTAAATGTAGCGGTAAGTTGCTGGAATTTTACAATAGCTAACTATTTCTGGCTGCGGGTCGCATGTGTAGTCGTACAGACCAAATGGCTCGTGAACAATTCCAGGTCTAGCAAAGTCATTATATCTGACAGCAATCACCATCCAGTCTGGATCGTTGCCCGACCGGTTTTTGCATGCGTGATCCAATGCTGTGGAGCTCTTCTTTGTAAAAGTCACAGATTTAAGCGGCTCTTTTGGCTTAAAACCTTCTCTTGAAATGTTGTCGAAGTTTTCCACAGATGTTGCGTGGAACAAGACGTACTCATCTCCCTCCATTTGTTCAGAAAACAGACAATATTCCGTTTCACTAGGCTGGTTTGGAAAGGAGAAACACTCAACTTTCATTACTTCTGACTTTGGCATGTTGATTTGTTGTAGACCTCTATATTTTTAGCTGTTTGTGGAGATATTTGGCTGCGAACAATGGAATAGTAATAGCACCACCAACGCAATTCAAACTACTATAGATAGTTAGAGATAGATATAAAGAGGTAGCTTGTTTTCTTCGGAGCCGTCTTCGCTTGCCTATGATATAGGCGAAGACGACTTCGAAGAAAACAAGCGTTTTTCTTTGGAGAGTAAGAGCGTTCTTCCTTCAATCGCCAAGTTCAACAAGACGATCACCGAACTATTTCACCTCGTGACCTGAAATCTCCGACGCCAAGTCATCCAGTGCCTGGTCAAGCGTACGAGCAAGAAATTCGCTTAGCAGCCATCCATACCTATTGTTGAAATGCCGCGCTAACTTATCTGGGTCATATCTTGAGAGTTCGCTTAGCCTATGCATCGCTGCGAATGCAATCACAGTAGGGTTTTTGTCAACCAAACCCTCCGCAATTCCGCTGACAGTATCTCTCTTGAGATACCAATAATCAGGTGCGTCATGGATTTGGAAAATTTTGCGGCGCAGATTTTTGTGGTATTTTCCCAAGCTTTCAACTTTTGCTTTTTCGGACCTTCCTTCCCATTTGAAGCGTTTCTTTCTGCGAACGGCAAATTGGCCATCTTCTGTTGTCGAGTCAAACTCGAAACCAGCTGGAAGTTTATTTTTTGTCCGCGGTACGCTCCAACCAGATGTCAGGTGCCCCCTGAAAAAACAATCGCTCGTTCCATCAATGCGGTAGAAGCCACAATCTTTAAGGGGGATGAAGATTTCTTTCTTCTTTCTGCTGGCGATCGTCATACAGTAGGCACGGTGGATATGCGGCAGATTATACAAGAGGTCCAGCAGAGTGCATTTGTCCGCCCCAGTTACGGCCTCTTCATAGAATTTACTTAGATCAGACAATACTCCTGCAGACTTGAACTTCACAATCTCGTTAGAGAGAGCCGCTTTTGCTCCAATTGAGTAGCCAGAAACACCGTGCTGTGCACGAACCATGTCTTTGCCAGTGCTTACCAACAGGGCCTTAACCATATTGAGAAGACAGTAGTACGAGGTAAGAGGTTTTGCGAGTTCATCTACCGCAGAGTTCGCCCGATAGAAGTTTGCGGCTTGCCTCCAGTAGACCAAAGCGGCTCTACCATCGTCATTAGATTGCCGCAGCCACATGTCCACATACTGAAATCGGTCAGTAACATGTGCAGCCTTCGCTTTAAAATCAGGTTTTGAATACGACTTATGCGGGGAAACAGGGTTGCTAGAAAGTGTGATCTTGGAGACGGGCAACGTTTGGTTCCTTTACGCTAAATTTAGGTAAGCTTCGCAGAAACAGTACAGATTCACGATCCTTCTAAAAAATGCTGAACACGTCAAACAACATAATCGTCGCTCTCAGCGCTTTCGTATAAGGACTCTGCACTTGTTGAATTGCCAATCGCGTCTCTGACGCGCTGCTCTTTCAAATCCAAGACCCTGAAACCATCGCCAATCTTAGAAATGGCCTCGATCCTACGGTAGTGTCCTCCATGCTCTTCGGCGTACTTCGCCAATCCCTTAAGTTTTGGAAGAGCGTCTGCCAGATAGTAGCCGTGTGGGTCGATTATGTCGGACGCTATGGAGCCATCGTTGCTAGAGGAAAAGAACAAGAAATCCGGACGAACAATTCGCACGTCGCGATCAGCGTCATAGGTTATCCCAAGAGAATCCTGACTTGCGTGCGAAGGATTGCGATACCAGGCGACGGCTTCGGGGCGTTGAATCTCCACCAGCAAGACTTTGTCTTCCCACTCGTTGAAATATTCTGGAAACAGCCCATTTTCATCACACAGCAGGTGCTTTTCGAACCGTGGCAAGTCATACTCAGTACCGTCTGGGTCTTTGGCCGTAGTTCGTTGCAGCCAGGTCTTTGGTCGGGCAATATCGACATCCAGAGGATCAGCGCTCATTTCTCGAATTTGTCGATAAATGTCTTGACGCTCATCGTTAAGGCTTTTGATCGCAACGCGATGTAAAGTCAGCCATTCATTGGCAAGTTTTTCAGCTTCGACTTCCAGATATTCCTTGATTGCGGGTACTAGGCCGATGGCTGCAACATCTGTGTGGGCCTCAATCAACGCGTCGTCAGGGTCTTCGTCGTCCGGTGCCTTTTTGGCAAGGTGATCGCTATAGGTCTTGGACAAGTCAGGTGTTACGGATCGAGCAGCCCGTTTATAGGCATCTTCGATCACAGCATAATCTGCGGCCTCGATGAAATCGTCAAAAGTCATTGCCTTAGTTTCAACGTCCGCTTTCACTGTCTTGCCTTCGACGGTTAGAACCGCTTCCCGGGCCGACTTGATCTCTTCTGCATAACGAACTCGTGCACCATCCAAGACTTTGTGCATCTCGGCATGAGCGATCTTGCCTGCGTCGGCCAATAATCCGTCAGCCGCCAGTTCATGTGCCAAGGCGGTGAGGCGTTTGACGGGTCGGGCCTGTTTTTTTGGCAGCGTCTGAGATGGAAGTGATAACAACTTGTCCCAAACATCAGCGGGAATTTCGGGATTTGGCTTCATTTCCTTCGGGTTGATCAGGACGCGACGACCAGGAAGCTCGTCTCCGGTTTCTCCGCCTGTCATAAGTGCTGTGACAACTGCTTCAACAGACGTCTTGTTGAAATGTGGTAGAAGGCAATCAACAGCATTGAGCCTGTCATTGCCGGGAATGCGACGGGCAAGGGGAGTCCGAACCATTCGCCCCAAAAGCTGTGTGATGTGCGTCTTGTCTGTCGCTGCCCGAAAAGAGACCATTACTTCGGCCCTTGGGCAATCCCAACCTGTGCTAATGGCATCCTTGGCAATCAAGATACGAATCCAATTTGATTCCTGAACCCTCTCGGGCTGGATGTAGGGCGCTGTGTACTTTCCAAAAGTCTCTGTCTTATGCTCGCCAAACACGTTGAACACGCTATCAGGCGGTAGATCGGGCCACTCTTCGAAGATTGTATCCAACCAAAGGCTTATCTCGTCGGGATCGGGTGAATTAGGCACCTGCAGTACCATGAGTGGCAGCACCACATCTACATCATTCTGCTGCTTGGCGTAGTCTTCCCATGCCAGAGATATGTCGCGCAATTTGCCTGTTCCTCGACGAAGGAGAACGGTCGAAAAATCCCCAGTCTCATCTGGTACGTCCAAGTTGATCGTGTCTTTCAATAGACCCGAATCTTGAACCAGCTTGGAATTCACCACCACGTTGGGAAGGGTGGCGCGCCCCTCCATATCCTTGATAGCTTCGTTGAAGCGCTCCACTGTTGCAGAGATTCCCCAGACCACTGGAATACCCGGAACACCACTAGTGCCGTTGATAAGCTGCTTGACGATGGTGGGTTTGCTGTCACCGCGTTTGGTGCCTGTTTTCATGCCCCTATGCGCTTCGTCCAGCATGAGGTAAAGAGTCAACTCCGGGTCATCGATAGTATTTTGAATTGTGTCCCAGATAGTATGTGACCGCATGTCTGGCATAATCCGTTGACCGTTCGCGGTTTCCAAAGCTGGATCATCAGAATCGTGCCCCCGCACCAAAAGGCTGTTTTTCGAAAGTTTCTGCGTATTCAGAAAATAAACCTTCCCTGGCTCGAATGTCTCGCGTGAAAAGGTGCTGCCAACATTGAGTAAATCGGAAACTGTGAGTTTGTCGGACGCTTCGTCCAACCTCCAGCGCGATTGTTCGTTGAGAGAGGGATCATCGCTGAACCAGATTACCACAGCACCGGGATCAGGTTCAAAATCATAATCGTCATTGCCAAAGAACAAAGCCTCAAACACGGCAGCGGCCATGACAGTTTTACCGGCACCTGTGGTCGCGGTGAGTGAAAAAGCGGTCTTCTGTTTGAATTGGTCAAACATGGCTGACGCTTGTTTCAAGTTGGTGAGCACATCTTTGACGGCGTCATGTTGATAATCTTTGAGCGTAAATTTCATGATCTAGCGACCCATCGAAAAGCGGAAATTAGTAAGGTAGGACTCATAAAGTCGAACGGATTCAACAGTTTCGGGCAGGCGTTGGGCAACGGATTGAAATCGGCGCTCGTCGTCAGTCACGATATAGGCGATGCGGATGCCGACTGTGGCTTCCACGGCCTCGCTAAACGGCGTGGCCTTGTCGAGATTAGTGAGCAAGCCATAGGTATCAGCTACGTCCCAGCCTAGGTTTGGCAGGTCATCAATCCGCCGACCTTCGCTTCCCGCCCGCATCCACAGGAGTGGGGCGATCTGGGCAAAAGATCGGTTGTGATCGACCGAGATTTTGGTTTCATAAGTGAGAGTGAAGAACTCGGCATTCTCTTTAAGTCCATCCGCCATGGAAAATTCGTCGGTGAACTGATAATCACCTTCGATTGGCCTGCCATTTGGTGTTTTTCCGGTGATCGCTGCCTCGATGCGAGGTTTGGTGATGAATTCGCAGATGCCCAGCTTCTCCCATTCATCGTCGCCTGGCCGCACGGCGCAAAGTAAGCTGCTCAGCGGCTTCAACTTCGTTGTTGGTTATTGAGATTGAGTGGCGCCTTCCTCCCAATTTTTTGTTGAGCTTCATTACGGCGTGAGCCGTTGTCCCTGAACCCGAAAAGAAATCAAGAACGACAGCATCTGGCTTGTCCAAAAGAAAGAAACTAAGGCAGTCTTCCACTGCATAAAGGCTTTTCGGATAAGGGAAACTCCTGTTGCCGATCTGCGCCTTCAATACTTCCGTTCCGTATCGTTGGGCATCATGTGACGCCCTGTTCCAATTTGTAGTTGGCATCTTTTCTTTGCCTGTCGGGTAATAACCTTCTATTGAACCATCTAGCTTGCGGCCGGTCACAACAACCTTACTCAAATTAATGTCCCTAATGATGCCTCCAGTTAGATAACTAATTACGTATGGTTGTGGAGCACTTTCAGTGAACTTCCCTGCTCTCAAATGCCCGTCACGTAGCAGCCGCCTGGCCACATCCGGAGTAACACCCCAGTTGATTTCAGTTCCATTTGGGCGAATTGGAAGAACGGTAACCATGCCGTCCTTTTGGGGTGCATCTTCCACTTTGACATCCACGGCAAGAGGCTCCCCAATATCCGCAATCCAGCCCGTCTTTTCATCAACATAGATTGGGTAGAATTGGTTGGGTCCACATGCCCCCTTGCCCTTTCGCCCCCGTGCTCCCGCCAAACTACTTCTGCGCAAAGTGTCCCAGACGATAGGAACGTTTTCAAGTTGCCTGTCTTCGGGAGCAACCTTCGCATCTCCAAAGCGACAGAAAAAGATATATTCGTCCGTTCGTGCAAATTCAGCAGTTCGACCCGCGCCCGCGGGGTTAATGACAGAAGAGACCATTTGAATTTTAGCTTCTGGAAATACTTGTTCGAGTAGTAAACCAAGTCGAAGGAACTCTTTCTCGTCGATGCTGGCGATCAAAACGGACTGGCTGGGGTTCAGAAGGTCCTTGGCCACCCTGAGACGCCTCTCCATCATCGCCAGCCACTTTGAATGCCGATATATGTCTTCCTCGCCCACATAATTGTTATTGTATTTCCAGTCACGCGCACCAGAATTGTAGGGTGGATCAATGTAGATCAAGTCGATTTTGCCACGATGAGTGAAAGTCAGCGCCTCCAGTGCATGGAAATTCTCGCCGTTGATCACGGTTTGATAAGGTTTGTCGCCGCCCCGCTCCACCTTTCCAGTGCTAACGAGGCCCGGGTAAATATAATCGCGGAAATCAACCACAACGACAAGGTTTTCAACCGCCACGCCAACTGCCTCTTCCGCCCCGGTCAACTGCAGCGAAGCAACACGCTTGCCATCCACCTTTGAGAAGCCGTGCACCCGCCATACCCGCTGGTCTCCCTTCTTGGTTTCACCACGCGGAGGCAGGACATGAACTTTGTCGCCCTGGCGCACTGGCCTCCCCGGCAGTTCCACATTCTCTGGTCTATGCCGTTCAAAGTTGAGGCCAAAGGAACGCCTATTTGCGAGGGTCTTGAACTCCCGTTCAAGCTCGTTTCCAAACTCGGTGTCCTTCATCTTTGCTTGCGCAATTAGATCGGTCAGGCGTGACATAGGCATTGGTCCATGTGACGAAATGTTGGAGAATCTATAAGTCGTTTCATTTCAACTGTTTCGCCTATATTAATGTATGAAAGGTTGCTGGACCTTTTGCTGAATTGTTGTAGATGGAATTGAATTACCCACGCCTCTCCGTGAACATTGCAGATAGATCGAGTTGAGGCTAGGCCAAAAGGGCTAGTTCGAGACAGGTTATACAACCCATCTCGAACTTTGCTAGTATTTACCCTTGTCTAAAAGGTACGCACTCGAATAATAGCTCGTATCATTTGAATATTATCGTCATTCTACATATGAAATCAGATAGTTTTATCCCAATATACTGTTACGGTTTTCAGCTAACGTTTATCCTAAGTGACCATACTAAATCTGCTTTCATCCAAGCGCGGTCATGCAGTCTGGCCCACGCATCGTGAGGGCCGCCACATGTGTAAGCTGGTCTCACGAAGAGGATTGTGCGTGGCATATATCGACGACGTCAAAAAAACATCGCTCCTCAAAAATTGCATACAGACTCCTTTTTGGAATCTACAAAAGCCAGTTTTGCTCAGGATTATTGTTTAATAGTTCATCCGTTGTTTCCTTTTGCTGTTTCGCCTGGATTTTACTATGGAACCCACCCAGTCACGTTCGTTGAAAGTTTTGCCTATTTCTTGTTTCCTTTAATCTTGGGGTAACGAGGGGGAACCGAGCCCAGACGGCACATAATCATTATCCACACGTTTATGAATTTCTCCGCTTTTGTGCAGCGGGCGTGGATCATTTCCCATTCTTGCTTCCCATCGAATTTCAACAGCCATTTTCTTGGCAGTACCTAGAGACATACTTCCAACTTTGCCGAGTGTTACTTTCCCTTGGGTGGAAGTATTGTTGATCCGAAACATAACGACATAACTTCTCGCTCCCGACGGACGAACCCGCATTCCAAACCCATTTGGGGACTCAGACCAAATAGTGTATTCGGTGTCTCTAGCGGGTGCGTCCAACACCGTTTCTTCGGTCAAGTCGGGCCGAACGACCACAGCCATCTTTTGTAAGACGCAATCTACTGGTGGGATGACTACAAGATCATCTGGGTCGATATCCTCGATGTAGTCGTCTGAGAGTTTGAATTCTTCCTTATAGAAACGCGGAAGCATATCTCGAAAAACACGCTTTGCATGAGTGTGCGAATAGCCCTGCAGCCGTAGCGCCCAATAGGCATCGTTGCGACCACGGGGATCGTGTTTGTTAATCAACGTACCACGTAAGCGGCGCATTTTTTGGATATTGTTGAGTTCTTTGCGGGGTATCATAACAACACCCCGCAAATATTGTTATGCTTTTCAGCCTGTGATATCGGCTCGAACTGCTCCGAGATACTCCGCAATTTGTGGAATTGAAGCAGTTGTGTAAACCGAAGGGCCACACTGCAAATAGACAATTGCGCCATCGTTCCCGTTAGCACGTCCACCCGCAATCTGGCTGTGTCGAAGTAGAGCGCCACCGCCAGATTTTGCTGGAATGAGGATGAATTTATCAGAATTATCTTCCATGATAGTTTCCTTTTGTTGGAAGTTGAATCATGGCAGAGAAGGAGTTTCTCTACCTCTACTAATAAACCATACCCTGCAGGTTTGTCAAGTAATAAGTTCAAGTAAGGCATTGTTATTACTCACTAATTCATGTACACATACCCAAACCCTCGTTCTTCATTGAAGTCAATTTCACAATATTCGCCCCAAACATTTTCGACCAAAAAAGGCTCTTCGATGGATTCTGGCATTTGAGAAGTGGAGAGAACTGTCTTAGTTTTGTGAGCAACAATCCAACTGTTGATATCTCGCTTTTCATAAAATACTCGATTTCCTATTTTAAAATAACCAGGGCCTCCACCAATGCATCTTTTCTTTGCAAGGTATCGATGGCTGTAGGCCAAATTGTATTCAGAAAGCAGGTATTGAACGGCTTCTTTCGGGGTAAGAGGTTGAGATTTCATTTGATTTCCTTTTTCTTGTTATGGCCTGTTAACAAGATGTAATACCGTCGGAGAAATAATCCGTGCCTCGGATAACGATCACATTTTGTTACAATGTGATTTACTGGGCTATTTTGACTTTGGAAGCGGATGCAAAATTGAGACCGATAAAGAGCTATCTATCTCATTCAAAGCACGTCGCACTGGGTCATCAGCCAAATGAGCATATCTTTGAGTTGTCGAAGGTGATTTGTGGCCCAAAAGCTTACCTATCATCGGAAGACTCATTCCATTGGAAGCGCCCTGGGACGCGAACGTGTGTCTTAAGTCGTGAATTCGAACGCGGTCTAATTCAGCGTAATTCGTAATGCGCAACCAAGGTCGTTTTAAATCTGCCCTTGGATTATCCAAATTCTGGCCTAAAACCACGTATCTTCCGATAGGGTGCATGCTTGATAGAATTTCTATTGCGCCTTTAGACAAATATATCTTTTTCTTCCCGGTTTTGCTGTCGGGGATGTGAAGGAAACCATTTTTCAGATCGACTTCCTCCCATTTAAGGTTCAAAATTTCTCTTAGCCGGCAACCTGTCAAAAGCAGAAGCCTAATTGCATTTGTTACATAAATGGAAATTGTCTGAGTTTGATTTTGTTTTCGAGGTCTGTGCTTTTCTCTAGCTCCTCTTTTTAATTGCCACGGCAATCCAATAGTCTCGGCTCTTTCAAGAGCCTTTCCTAGTCGAAGTAATTCGTCAGCATTGAGGTATCTTTCATTTTGATTGTCTCTAAATAATTTCACGCCCGTTTTTGGGTTTATTTTAATATAACCACGCTCAACAGCGTACGAAAATATTCCCCCAAGCAAACGAACAGTTCGCGTTGCAGTTCCTTTGCCGCCTCGAACATTTGACCGGGTTCCAAAGAACTTGCCGGACCCAACAGGAAAGTTTCCAATAGCCACATTTTGAAGGAATTTTTCAACATCCGACTTCTCGACATCACTTACAAACATGTGGCCCAAAAGAGGCCTAATATGACCATTTATTCGTCCAATATCCGTAGAAATCGTTGACGGTTTTTTGTGGTACATGCCGTATTTACGGTATTCGTCGCAAAGTTGAGACACTGTCATGCCGGTTGCCTGGCTTTTATTCTTCGAAACCAAGTCTCGCCCCAGTTTGGCTTCAGCCAAGTATTTTTCGGCCTCCTTCCTCGCTTGATCGACCGTAACTTTCCCGTATGTTCCAATAGTCTTTTTTCGACGGGGCGGTAAAAAGTTGTTGGCCGATGGCGTGCTTGTACAGGTCTTTGCGGTTCGGTGAAGAATATTTGCCTGTCTCCGCGTTGCTGGTGGATAAAACCTGATATTACCTATCCTTGGCTTCTCCTTGGCTTCGTTTTTTATGGTGCGATTGCCGCGCAGCGTTGGATATTGAGGCCGAGGGCACGCAGATTGACCACGTAGCGCATGGCCGGCATGCCGCGAATGCGTAGGTGAGCCAGGTTCATCTGGTACTTTAATCGCGACATGGTCGCTTCTATGCCGGCCCGCCATCTGTAGACGTCGCGGAAGGCATCGCTTTGTTCATAAAGCCGGCGCTTTTGGTTGGCAGCCCTGTCCGGGGTATATTGAAAGCGGGAAAATTGGCCGTCACGCTTGGCCGCCTGCACGGGACATCGCAGTATATCGGGACATTTTTGGCAGATGGAAAGGTCGAAACGGGCCTGCAGCTTGGCTTTGGCGAGCGAGGCTGAAACCGGTTCGACGTTATTGGGACAGCGCAAGACCAAGCCTTCTTCGTTGAGAGTGAAATCCTCCAACGTCAACCGTCCCGAGACGGCGCCTTTCGGCGGTCGCGCGGGCGCCGCGAGATTGATGTTCTGTTCGCGCGTCAGAGCCATGTTGTCACTGGAACCGTAATGTGAATCACCCAGCATCACCGCCGGCGTCAGCGCGCGCTCGCTCAGATCATCCAGCGCATCGGCCAAGCGATGGCCGTCATGCACCGTCATCTTGTGGACCTCCACGTGGGTGATGAGGTCCGGTGTCGCGGCAACCGCCTCGTTACTGTCATCTTCACAATAGGTTTC
The DNA here is from genome assembly GCA_965237555.1 of Amylibacter sp. Taxonomy (GTDB): domain Bacteria; phylum Pseudomonadota; class Alphaproteobacteria; order Rhodobacterales; family Rhodobacteraceae; genus Amylibacter. Next base: position 1,476,269 of record OZ250147.1, on the reverse strand, counting down.
GACGATCTGCGCCATGTATCCCTGACCCTTGTGCGCGTTGTAGCTCGCGTCCGGGTCGGCCGGATTGCCGACGGTATCGCACGGCACATCCTTTGGATCTCGAATCGCGGCGCGCGTTGCGTCACGATCGCCACACTCATCATCAACGATCTCGAACTGATCGCGCAGAACCCTCTCCAGGATCGCAAAACTGGAAAGCTTTGCCGCCGCCGTGTCACGGAATTGCAGCACCAGGGCTAGGAGATCCTGACCCGCTTCGCCGAGGCGGCGTTTTGAAACACTCGGCGCCGTATTCGCGAACGCGCCATTACCCTCGCGATCGACATAGCGGCGGATCACCTCCTTGCTGATCTGCTCGTGCAGACCGGGATGATATCGCTCAAGCTCACGGGCAAACTTCGAGATGCTCTCAACAACGATACCAAGTCGTGTCAGCGCCCGCATCGCCGAACGAAGGGCCGTCGAATCCATGCGTTGGTGGCTGGTATCGACAGAGAACCCCTGCACCAGCCGATCCGTCAAACACCGGAACAGCAATTCATCGAGACCTTGTTCGATAAACAGACGGCGATAGTTGCGCAGGGTTTTCTCACAGAAATAGCTGTCCGCTTCGCTGCGCACGTCCAAGGCATAGTGCCACGCCATATTGAAGGCCAGGGCCTCGACGGTCTCTGCATCGCTCAGATCGTGCAGCTGCTGCAAAAGCAAGACCCCGATGACAACGTGTAGATCCTTCGATGGTCGGCCCATGCGTTCATCAAGGTGACGGCAAAGATCGTCAACCGGAAGTTCGACAAGCAGATGGTTCCGAAAAACCCCGGCCCAGGATTGCTCCATCAGGCGCCGACGTTTGTCCCCGAAATCGGACCAGCGATCAAACAATTCTCCGGTCCGTCGGTCGCGTAAAGTAAACATGCACAATTATAACCCAGCCGACTCTCATGAGGAATCGACTTTTTACCGCCCCGTCAACTTTATCTATAGATCAGTGAAAAATACTGACCAGGCAAACTGACCAACTGAACAGTGCACGTCATGATTCCGCTTGCATTTTTAATGCCGCGGGCGCAATGGCGACGGACAAAGCTGCTGCTCTCCGGCCCCTTAGGACCGGTTCTGGAAAGCCACACCCAAATGGTCACGAAAATCGCCCTTCCCATCCCCGGATGGATGAAGCTTACGAACCGTCAAACGCTGAAAGCTGACGCTTTTGCTGGGTTCACCAATGCCGCGATCGTTCTGCCGCAAGGCGTGGCATTTGCGACCATTGCCGGACTGCCGCCGGAGTACGGGTTGTACACAGCGATGATAACGGCGGTTATCGCGGCGATCTTCGGGTCATCGATGGTGATGATCTCCGGGCCGACAACCGCGATTTCGGCGGTTTTGTTCGCCACTTTGAGCGATATTTCCCTACCGGGTTCGGATCGGTATATCGAGCTGGCACTGACGCTGACCATCATGGTCGGTCTGTTCCAGCTTGCCGCGGGCGCAGCCCGGCTGGGAGGGTTGGTCAGTTTTGTGTCCCATTCGGTAATTACGGCGTTTACGGCGGCGGCCGCGTTGTTGATCGGGGTCAGCCAACTGTCTGGCGCACTGGGTCTGCACGTGGAGCGTGGTGGTAATGTGCTGGAACGGATGCTTGAGGTCTGGGAGCATTTTGGCGAGTTGAATCTTCTCGCGCTGGTAATATCTGCAACCACGCTGGGGTCCGCCATTCTGTTGCAAAAGTTTGCGCCCCGTTTGCCGGGGTTTCTGATCGCGCTGATGATCGGCGCCGGGCTTGCCTTTGTGCTGGATGCAGCCGATGCCGGTGTGTCGATGGTCGGGGCGCTGCCTGCCAAGCTGCCGGGATGGGAGCCGCCAACCGGTGCGCTGAACGATCTGGCGACACTGGCACCGGGTGCAGCGGCGATAGCACTTGTCGGGCTTCTTGAAGCAATTTCCATCGGGCGGTCGTTTGCCGTCCGCCGCAAGGAATCCTACGACGCCAATCAGGAAATGGTGGCGCAAGGCTTGTCGAACGCGGTGGGTGGATTTTTCCAATGCTATGCCGGTTCCGGCTCTTTTACCCGAAGCGGAGTGAATGCTGCTGCCGGGGCTGCGACGCCTCTGTCCGGAATTTTTGCCAGTGGTTTTCTGGCGCGTATCCTGATCTTTATCGCACCCTGGGTTGCGCATATCCCGACGCCCGCGATGGCCGGTTTGATTCTGTTTGTGGCCTATCGGCTGATTGACTTCAAAGAAGTGCGTCACATCGTTACTTCCAGTCGGCCGGAAACAGTGGTGTTGGCGCTGACATTTGCTGCCGGACTGTTCATCGAGCTGGATTTTGCCATCTACGTCGGGGTGATTTCATCGCTTTGCGTCTTCATCTTCGAAAGCTCGCATCCGGAATTGCCGATTACCGCGCCAACAATCGGTGCCGATGGCCGGCGCAAGTTTCGCAATGCTGAATTACACAATCTGCCGGAATGCCCGCAATTATTGTCGTTCCGGTTGGATGGTGCGTTGTATTTCGGATCAGTTGAACATGTGGAACGGCGGATCAAACAGATGCGCGCCAAACGCCCCGGTCAGATTCACATGATCCTGTACCTCAAGGGCGGCGGCAAGGTTGATCTGGCAGGAGCTGATTTGCTGATCAGCATCATCCGTGACGTCAAGGCGCAGGGTGGTTCGTTCCGCATCGTAGCGCTGTTTCCGCCGCTGATCAAAACCCTGCATCGGTTCCATGTCATCGACGAGTTGGGTGAAGACCATCTGTTGGTCTCCAAAGGCGACGCTGTGCGGGTGGCTTTGGGCGATCTGGACAGGTCGATCTGCGCGACCTGTTCCAAGAACGTATTTGAGGAATGTGGCGTTATGTCGGGGCGTGACGCCGCCTGACCTAGAGCGTTTTTCCCGAATTCTAAATCAAAGAGTTCGGGTAAAACGCAACTCGTTCAAAGGGTTGCATCCGGTATTTTCACTCATTCTGTCTCAGATTGAGTGAAAAGTGCTTTAGGCTCAGTAAGGCACTTCGACAACAATCACCGATACGTTGTCGCGCCCACCCCCGGCCAATGCGCCGTTAATCAGCTTTTGTGCCAAACCACTCATGGGTTCATTGGCCAACACGGCAAATATTTCGGATTCCTCCATATAGCCGCTAAGTCCGTCCGAACATAACAGGAAGCGATCACCGGGCTCGTATTCTCCGCGAATTTTATCGACTTCCAGGGTTTCGCCAACACCAACCGCACGGGTAATGACATTGCCGTGCGGGTGTTTTTCCGCCTCGGCGCGGCTGAGTTTGCCGTCCTGCACCCATTCTTCGACCAGCGAGTGGTCGAGTGACAACTGTCTGACTTCGCCATCCCGACACAGGTACAGGCGGCTGTCACCGGCCCAGAGGCAGACAAAATGTTCCTTTGCAAGGATCAAGGCCACAGCAGTTGATCCCATGGTTTGGCCATCGCGGTTTTCTGCCTCGATCAAAATGCGGTCATGGGCCGTCAGCAGTGCGTCGCGCACGGCCTGCATCAACTCGGCCCCCGGCAAAGATTTGTCGATCTTACCAACTTGCTCGACAATGGTTTGCGAGGCAAAGTCGCCGCCTGAATGGCCTCCCATCCCGTCTGCCACGACCCAGACGCCGAGGCCCGGGCGGGACAGCAAGCTGTCTTCGTTCAACTTGCGAATCAAGCCAATATCGGTGGCTTCTTCGGTGATGAATTGTGGCGTTGGGTCAAACATCTGCACCCTCGCTGGCCGGGTTCAGGAGATCAATGAATTGGGCGGGTTGGGGCAATCCGGTGAATTGGCGGCTGTCACGCCGGGGCGATCCTGCAAAAAAAGTAGACAGCCAATGGCTTTGATCAGCGCCATCGGTCTGATAGGCCAAATCGGGCGGGTCAATCTGATCAAGGTTTTGATCCAGCGCATCTTTGCCTTGCCCGTCTGCGAGCATGTAAAGCGCGGTGTCCTCGAGCGCAGACATGAAGGGTTCCACATCCAGATCGGCCGGTCCGGCATTGGATTCTAGCCGTGCAAAAACGGTTAGCGGAAAGCAGCGGCCAACGCGATCCTGCGACGGCATCATAACGCCAATCATTGGATTGGGGCCGCAGACTTTCGCACCAAAACAAAAGCGCCAGATCGGGGCGTTTTCGTAAAACTCCTGCCAGTTTTCGCCGAGGGTGGCACGGCTCGTCGCCAGGCACCGTTGCAGCCAGGCATCCCATTGCATTACAAAGGTCACGTCGGCACGTCGGCGCAGGAAATCTCCCTGTGCCGGCAGTTTTCCGTAGTACCCAAGCATTACAGCGAGCTCGGACAGCGGAAACGTTTCACTGCTGTCGACGAAAACGGGTTGATCGCTGATCCGGCTCGCATCTGGAATACCGCGATGCGTCCGCCGACATTGAATACGATCCGGGTCTGGTCAGCCACGTTGGTGCGCCGCACCTCGGCGGAATCGAGCAGCCGGAACCAACCCCAGGGTCCGTCTTTCTGACGCAGGTTCTTGCGCCCTTCGATTGCCGGTTCAAAACCAACGGAAGTGCTGCCGCCTTGCGGCCATTTCAACGAAGTTGTTTGCTGCGGACCATGCGCATAAGCGAGTTGCTGGCCGTCCACCATCAGAGTGACCTGCTGCGCATTCGGGTCCAGCGCGATGGGTTTGAGATCGAAGGTCACGGACGGCAGGCCAGGGGCGAGGAAAAACGCATCCCGGATCTCCGCTGCCAGTTGGAATTGCTGCAACACGCTGTCGGAGATCCCAAGGTCCTTGGCGGTGGTGCGCTTCCACTTCCAAGGCCGCGCGGTTATATCGACGTGCTCGGACAGATTGGCGGCAAAAATATTGTCGATCAGGCCCTGCGGCGCAAACAACCTGGAGAAATCCTGGATTCCCACCTCGGCGCGGGATTTTCGGTTGAACGGATAGCGGTTTTCCAGCGCCTGTTTACAGAACGGCAAAACCTGGGCCTGCCACTGGTTGTTCAATTTGGAGCGTTTGCCACCGGCCTGAGCACCCGACGCGCCTTCGATGATCTGGTTGGACCAGCGTTTGATCGGTCCGGTCAGCGGGGTGATTGCCTCTTGCAACCGCAAAATAGCTTCGCCCCCAGTGGATACATTGCCACTGACGGACAGTCGGTTAAGCTCCTGATAGACCGAGGTCAGAATATCCATGATGCGGTCAAGCTCGCCCGGCTCGCCCTCTTGAAAGCCCTTCACAAAATCATTCAGCGACTGAAACCGATCTTGCACCACCTGCCCCGGTTTCGGTGGTTTTTGGCCCTCTGCGGTGGCCGAGGACTGCAGTACCGCCAACAATCTCTGGGTGCGCACACCCATGGTTTCGATGACCAGAGAACTGCCTTCTTCGCCGACACCGGATGCGACACCGGATACAACTTCGGACACCCGGCGGTCAGCCAGTCTGGTCTGGTCCACAACTTCGTTCAGGATATTGATAATCGGTGATGTGGGGCCGGACAGCACGTTAATCGTGTTTACCGCTTGCGACATCGACGCCATTGGTACCACATCGACGTCGCCCATCATGGTTTCCCATTCAACGATGTAATCAGAGTAATAAAGGTCAAGCACATCGCGGGCGATCAGGCTGAGCGCATTGGGGTCGCTGAGGTCTTCCGCACGCGGGCCCAGCACCCAGTTTTCCTTTTTGATCTGCTCCGCGACATCGAGAGCGGCGGGCAAAAATACCTGGTAAAATCCGTCATAGGTATAGATGCCTTTGATACCGCTGCTCAATTGCAGGCCGGACGGGCGGATCATGACGCGAGACGTTGCCGGACCGCCCGCTTTCAGCAAAGTCCATTCCGCCAGTGCTTTGGCTTCCGGCCCGTCGACAATGGTTCGATAGGCGCGTTGCGCCACCGGAGTTTCAGACAGCAGAGCCTGAACCTGTTCCACCAATGGACCGTCCAGCGGAATTGAAATCATCGGCTGATTGATCATTTTATCCAAATGCCGCACAAGATCGGTCTGGGTTTGGCCGGTTGGATCGTCGGCAAACGCGCCTGCCCAATCAAGCGCGAACCATTGGGTCACCAGATCACGATCCATCGGGCCCTGTTGACCGAGCATCATGTAAACCTTCAGCGCTTCGTACAGCAGTGCTGGGTTGTTCATGTTACTTTGCATCAGCTCTTCCATGCTGAGCAGCAGGCGAGGCAGCAGTTTTTGGTTGAGCGCCGCACGATAGGTCTGCGCCGCTTCGGTGCCAACAGCATCGCCCTGATATAAACCATAAGTCAGGGAACGCGGCGGCTCCGGGTCGTCTTGCGCTGGATTGCCGGGCAGATCGTGCAGGATGTTTAGAGGTTCAACCAAAATGCGGATATTGGTGTCTTCGATCGGGTTGCCGGGCACTTGCGCGATTAGCGTGGCGTATTTGTCCACTTCTTCTCTGGCTTCATGGATCAGCTCGCGGTTGCCAAGAAAGCTCATGCTCCACAATCCAACAATGCCCGCAGTGGCCAGTACAGCCGCGGCAATCGTGCCGCGCACGATCCAGCGGTAGCGGCGCTCGACTTTGTCATCGGCGGAGACCAAGCCGGCTTCGGGGAACATCACTTCGTCCAGCAGGCGGCGCAAGAAATAGCTGCGTCCGCTGCCTTGCCCTGAACCAACAGCCTGACGACCCAGCCCAAAGGTCCGCGCCATGCCGCCCATCAGCCGGTCAATCGGAGTGCCCTCTTGCGTGCCGGAAGAGAAATACAGGCCACGCACCAGTTGGGTTTCGGAAAATTTGCTGTCGAGGAATATGTCGGACAGAAATTCTCTGACAACCGGGCGCAAGCTGGCCACTTGTTGCGGAAACCCGGCAATCATCGCGCGGCGCTGGGGATCAGACACCTGTTGCAGTCGTTCCAGCGAATGATTGTTCAACCGTTCCAGAAAAGCCGTAAACTGGTCGTCAAACCCGTCCAGTGGTTTGCGTTTGGATTTGGCGGATTTCATCGGATAGGTAAATCCCCAGACCTGCTCACGTTCCTTTTTGCCGAGGTTTTCAAAAAACTCGGCAAACCCTGCGATCAGGTCGGCTTTGGTCAACAGGATATAAACAGGGAACCGCACGCCCAGACGTTCCCGCAATTCGACCAGGCGCAGCCTGATGGCGGTGGCATATTCCTTGCGGTCCGCTTCGTTCTGGGTGGAAATATCGGCCAGCGAAATCGCCACAATCGCGCCGTTGATCGGCTGGCGTTTACGGAACCTTTTTAACATGTTCAGGAAACCGCTCCAGGCACGGCTGTCTGCTTCCGCGTCGCTGTCCTGAGTGGTATAACGCCCTGCTGTGTCGATCAACACAGCCTCGTTGGTGAACCACCAGTCACAATTGCGGGTGCCGCCGATACCGCCAACCGCTTTCATACCCATTTTTTCAGCGAGCGGGAATTTCAACCCGGAATTCACGATCGCTGTGGTTTTGCCTGCGCCGGGAGGCCCAATCATGATGTACCAGGGCAGCTGATACAGCTTTTGCGACCGCCCTCTGCCACCGAGCTTAGACTTGCTGAGCAATTTGAGCGCCGCTTTCATCCGGGTGCGCATCTCGGCCAGCTCGGCTTTGACAGTCTCGTCGGTTTCGTCGGCTTCCTCTTCTTCGTCGCTTTCCTCGACAATGACCTCAGCCATCTTGTTGTTGCGGCGATTGCGGAACAGCGCCAAAATTAGCATCAGGAAAATGGTAACGGTCAGGATGATGCCAATGGTGATCAGCCGCTGGCTGACCGTTTCAAATGGCCTGCCGTCGCCTAATGCCAGCAGCGGCCCCATGAACCACACCATTGCGCATAGGATTATCGCCACGAATGACAATACGCCGTTGGTGTGCATAAAGGCGGATATCATCCGGCTGATAAAATTCATGCCCCTAACCCACCTTCATCAGTATGACTTCGATACGCCGGTTTTCGGCGCGACCTTCTTTGGTACTGTTGTCCGCAATCGGTTCTTTGTCGGACCGACCTTCTGCACTCATTCGCGATGGATCTTTCAGGGTATCGGCTATTTTTTGCATCACCGACTCTGCCCGTTTCAGCGATAAATGCAGATTTGAAGGGAACCGCGTCGTCTTTATTGGAATATTGTCAGAGTGGCCCGCAATAATAACCGCCCCCGGTTCCTCGTTCAGGGCTTCTGCAATGCGGAACATGATCGGCTCAAACCGTTCTACCAGCGTGTCAGACGCCGGTTGGAACATGCCTGAACCCTTTATCCGCACAGTAATTGTATTGGCATCTTCCAGCACTGTGACCAGTTGTTCGGCCACTTCGGCTTCCAGAAACTTCGCCACCCGCTCTTTTTGAGTGGATTCCACCGGCGGCGGCGGTGGCGGTGGCGGTGCGCGGCGTTTGAGCACGATGTGCTCTTTGGCACTGAGAACCGCAAGTTGGCCTTGCAGCCTTTCAGTATCGCCGCTGAGTGCCCATGCGAGACCGACAAAACTAAGGCCCAGAACCAGAGCCATGATCCCAAAGATCAACCAGGCAGGCATCCAGGCAGACAAGGCCTTGTGCGGCAGTTCGAGCCCTTTCCAGAACGGAGCAACCTCATGCTCCAGTGCACCGCGTTGCGCACGGATCACCCCCGCCAGCCCTTCGCGGATCGAGGCGTGTTTTTCGGAGCCTCGGTCTTCAATCCGAAGCCGCCCCTCAAATCCCAGCGACAGACACAGGAAGATGAATTCCAGCATCATCAGGTTGACAGCCGGTTCTTTTTCCAGCCGGGCCAATAATTCGTAAAAACGGTCGCCGCCACTGGTTTCCTTGTGAAACGTGCCCACCATAGATTGCTGTGCCCAGACCGAGCGCCCACCCCAGGGTGTGTTCAGCACCACATCATCAATGGTGGCGCACAGCGCATAGCGTGCAATCTTGACGTTTTGGGCGGGGATTTGCGCCTGCAAGGCTTTGGATTCAAACGTCTGGATTTCGCGGATTACGGAATTACGCAGCGCGGCCGGATCATTGTGCTGTGCCCGGTTGCGGATGCGCCCAACCAACGCGAACAGCGGTGCCGCGGCCGCATTTAGCGGGTTCATTCCTGATGAAGCATCTTGAATATCCACTGCCGTTGCTGTCGCCGGCGGGGTGGTCGCGGCAGGTGCCGAAGGCTGGGCTGGAGCAGCCGGCGTTACGTCCGGTTTTCGTCCACCGGGATTCAGGTTGACGACCGTTTTTTCGGTATCACCGGGTTCTGCAAAAGGATCGTCTTCGTTCGCCATTTTACCCCTTATCGCAGCCGATTAGCTGCTTCGGATCGCCCAAAGTTCCATTTCAAGTCCGGGAAACTCTCCGGAAACATGCACCGCCAGCCCGCCGGATGTGCGCATTTTTTTCCAATATTCACTGTCCGGATCCAGTTCGAAATAGACCACCCCCGCGTGATATGGGATTTGCCGCGGTGCCACCGGCAATGGCCGCAGCCCAATCCCTGGCAGCGCAGAATTGACCAACTGTCGGATATCTTCCACCGGGCCAAGTTTGGCCTGTGTCGGGATATGCCGCCGCACGTTTTCGGCGGCTGTATCTGCTTTGCAGGCCAGTACCATCTGGGTATCGGACAACAGGCGTTTGTCGGCAATCACCGCAACGCTAATGCCATATTTGCGTGCCTGCAGGTCGATTTTAACGGCGTTTTGTTCCAGCACTGCGCTGAGATATTGCCGCAGCACGCGCATCACCGGCTGAAAGCTGTCGGTCAGATTGTCGTGCTGATAGGCTGGAAATTCCGGAGCACTTTTCTCTGTGGTCATAAAAGTGGACATTTCGCCCGCCATGCCGACCAGAAAAGTAAAAAGGCCGCAAGGATGGGTGTTTTCGATGCTCGCCAGATGTCGGATTTGCGGCAGGTAGCGATTGACTGCGATCAGCAATAGGAAATCGCTGAGTTCCGCCACGCCCTTGGCCGGGCCACTGTCGGATAATCTGCCCGATAATGCCTCACAGCGATGTCCCAGCAGGCCCTCAATTTCGCGAACAAACTCTTCCAATGGACGCGCTGCGCGTTGATCCAGCACCGTGGGGATAAAATTGCGGTCGAGCAGGATTTCATTGTCCGAACGCACTTCGATGATCTTGGCAATCGGGATCACCAGCCGATCTTCCAAATCATCCAGATCCAAAGCAAATTGCAGGCGCATTTTGCCAACGGCAATCGTTGCCCCCTTCTTGTCGCGCCCTACCGCATCGGTGATGTCAACCTCTGACGGTACGAAACGCGAAGCAGAGTTTTCGTGGAAATCCAATTCCACCTCCACCGCCCCTTGTCTCCGGGTCGGTACTGTCAGGTAAACCACCGCATTTTTGACGGTTTGCGGTACTTCCATGGCCGTTGGCAGATCGTCCACAGCCGGTACCCTGAAAGTGGCCCCATCCGGGGTGATACCTTCGCAAGCTTTGATGGCAAATTTGCCCAGACGCAGTAATTCGTCGTCCAGCGTCAGCGCACGCAAACCCCAAACATACGGCGCGACGCCGCGCGCAACTCCGGCAACCAACGACTCCAGATAGCGGTCGCTTTGCTGGAAATGATGCGGCTGCAAAAACAACCCTTCGCTCCAGATAACTTTACTTTCCCACGACACTCAGGCTTCTCCTCTTCACCCTTTAGTATTTCTTATCAACGCCTTACTTGCTGATGCTCACGTTATTCGTTCCGATACTGACGGTCAGTTGATTTGCTCCGCCAGACTTGATGTTTGCGGATGTACGCCATTTTGCGCTGCTGATTGCTTTGAACCCGACGATAACGCCAACAGCCGCCGGTCCGTCGCCGTCAAACGATGTACTGAGTGATTTGCTCTGCCCAGGCGACAGCAAAACCGAATTGCTGCGCAGCAGATCAGCGCCCAGAGCCGCCTGCGGATTGGAGGCCAAAGTGTTATAATCGGAGCTGTTAAATTTGCCGGTGCTTGTCAGATAGAAAACCGTTGCCTTGACCGGCAGGCCGCCATTTGAACCGCCGCTAGCGGCAATATTCAGTGAAACCGAAGTGGCTGACGGCGCACACGACGCCACAAATGCCAATGAAATAAGGATTAGGATTGAATATCTTAACGTGGAAATCATCTTAGGTCTCCTTGCCGGTTGCGGTTTTCAACTTTAGCATTTGTTCTGTGTAGGCTTTGGCAAACTCCTTGCCAAAGAGGGTTTGAAAGTCTTCTTCGGCCTCGTCAGATATCTGGCTGTACAGCTTTTCAAATACTTCCCAATATCTGGCCTTTTTCCCTTTCAATAGGCCGCTGATGCCACCGCTGTCTTCCAGTTTTTGAGCAAGGTTTTCGGGATCGAAACGTTTCAGCAGAGTTTTGATCGCGGTTTCCATGCCAGACATCATTGCAACTTCATGCGCCTTGATATCACGCATCGCTTCTTCGGCCGCCGCCGGGCCGGTTTTGTAGCCAGCAACAGTTGGCTTCACCATCGCCTCAACCGCTTGTTGGCCGCTGATCGAAAATTTGATCGGGTTGTTGCCGTCAGGTGAAATCATTGTTTGACCAAGCCGCAACTCGTCCTTGATCGAAGCCCGCGCCATCAGAACTTCGCGCGCACCTTCTATCAAGGTGCGAAAAACTGTGCCGGACTGCTCCATGATGGTTTTGAGTTCGTCGTCGGCGATCTGAGCTTCGTTAACCCCCGCTGAAATCAGGAATGCGCGGGCCAAGTCTGCGCCACTGCCGCTTTTGGCCGGTGGCTTGGCTGCAACCGGCGCGAGCTCAGGTGCCGGCTTTGGCGGAGGTGCCGCTGCCGGTTCTGGTGCTTTTGCCGGTGGTTCAGGGGCCGGCGGATCATTAAAACTGTCATCCAGCGGTGCGCCCGGTTCGGATCCGAAATCCGTTGTTTCGGGAATTGCTGCCCCGGGCTTTGACGCTTTTGGCGTGCCCGGCGACAACAGATCGTCGTCCCAGTCATCCGGTATTGCACCCTCGGCACCCGGTGTTGCCTGGTAGAAATCACTGACAGCGGCGGAGTGGTTCGGCGTGCTCGCCCCTCCCTGCAGCTCAGGATCAGGCGTTTCATCGAGAAATTCGTTGATTGCCTCCGGTCCGTCAGCAGCAATGTCCCGCGTTGGCGTTTTCATCGCGTTCGGCGGCGCTTCTCCCAGCAATCCATCCAGAAAATCCCCGCCTTCGGTATCCAGAGAAGCAATATCGGCAATCGCATCGGCACCTGCGGCTGCCAGTTCTGGGTCCATCAACGCCTCTTCTCCCGCCGGAGGTGGCAATCCAGCCAGCGGATCGACAGCGGCCAAGGCAATATTTACCCGCATTTCGTAGGGCCCGATCCGCAGCGTATCGCCGTTGTTGAGCGGTGAAGGAAAGTCACCAAGCGGTGCAGTTTCGCGGTTCAGAAAAGTGCCGTTGGTCGACGTGTCCACGACAATAAATTCCGAACCCTTGGCTTGCAGCACACAGTGACTCGATGAAATCTCACGGTTTGGATCAGGCAATACAAGATCATTGGTATCCGCACGCCCGATGGTCAAAGCCTCACCTGTCATGGTGATCGTGCTGTCGCGCCCGGCCTGTGCGCCGGTCGAGAGGATATGCAGGGTCAGCGTCATATGTCGTGATTTGTCCTCGCTAGCCGCCAATCAGGACGGTCGGGCAACACGGCGGTGTAATAGAGCCTCCGTGGACTGTCGGGTCCCCAGCACGTGCTGCCATCAGTCCGGCAATATAAACAGTGGTCGATCCCTTTGCTATGGCGTCAGGCGGACCGACGCATGTGCACAGGCTAGAAACAGCGGCCGCCGGTAGTCCACCGATCAGCACGAATGGTGTGGCGGGTTTCACAATTGGCCCCCCGACATGCGGGACAGGCGGTAATCCCGGCGTCACCATCGGACAGGCGTGCATGTCGGAAATCCGAGCAGCGGGCATCGTCATTTTTGTCTCCCTTTCAGACCACTATAAGCGCTTTTGGCCAACCATCCATAGCCTAGCTTTCGGATTTCCCATTTCCGCCTGCAGCGATATTCTGACCTCGGCTGACCAGCATCGACCACTTGGCTTCAATCGCGTCTGGATCATCGTCCAGCAACAGCGATTGCAAAACCGCCGCGAAAACCATGGCGGGCGAGGCAGTCGGCGGGCTTTGAACCACTTCCTCCAGTCCCGGAACAATGCCGTGAAACGCAGCATCGGCCGCCAGCACAGTCAAATCATCCACATCAGCCTTATTAATTGACTCTCCGACCGCGGCTCGGGTTTCTGTATTCGGCTTGAACACCCATGCTTCAGCGGCTTTCAGGGCGGGGTTTTTTCTGCGCCCTCGGGCAGCATGTCGCGCGCGGCCAGACAAGCGTACCAAACCCGTTCCCGAGCTGGAAGGGCGGTCGAAAAAATCAGAAAAAACTCGGTAACCGCTCTTTTTTGAAACAGAATTTCCAATCCCTCCGGCAGGGATACACTGTCGTCCACATCCAAATCACTGTTTAACTTGATCCGGTGATGGCGGCAAAACGCACCCAAAGTTGTCTTGGGAAGCTTGTTCGGGCCTTCGAATTTTGACTGGTCAGTCATCGCTTTGCCTCCCTAGTTGATTTTCACCAAACCACCCTTCACCACAGCAACCGCACTACCTTCTAAAGTGGCCGCACCTCCTGACTCCAAGGTCGCTGAGGCCCCACCAGTGATTTTGGCCGAAACAGACGCGTCCGCCTTGATGACGATGGAGCTCATCTTGATCGCATTTGGAGTCATTTCGATGGTGGACCCTCCACAGACAAATTTGATCTTGGTGGCTGCAGTCACGGTCATGGCGGCACCCACGGTCACGTCCTTATTCGCACCTATGGTTTCGGTTTTGTCGGCTCCGACGCTGATGCTTTGGTTGCTACCAACAGTTAACGAGTCATCTGTCGCAATCGTGGTTACTCGGTTTCCGGTGCCAACATCGAGGATATAGTCACCGATCAGAACCTTTTTCTCAAAATTGTCCTGAACTTTCTGTTTCAGAAACCCCGCGCCCGCGCCCACACCATAGGTTTCTTCGGTATCTTTCCAGACATCGAGCTTCAACTTGCCCTGATCTTTGTCGCCGGTACCGTAGGTGATCTCGGTGTTGTTCTTGATCTTGATTTTGAGGTCTTTCTCGGATTGCATCCGAATGAATTCTTTATCTTTGTCATCCTCCAGAATGATCTCGTGAAAAGCCTTGGTATCCGTGTTCTTGTGCGTGTCGCTGACAAACCCCATCTGGGTTTTATTGGCAGGAAGTGTAACCGGTGGTGTGTTGAAGTCGTTGTAGAGTGCGCCGGTTACGATCGGTCGGTCCGGGTCGCCTTCCTCAAACTGTACCATAACTTCCATGCCGATGCGCGGCACATGGACCATGCCCCAGTTTTTACCGCCCATTGGTGTTGCCACCCGAATCCAACAGGATGATTTATCGTCGTTTTTTCCCAGTCTATCCCAGTGAAACTGTACTTTGATACGCCCGTATTTATCGGTGTAGATTTCCTCGCCCTTCGGTCCAACAACAACCGCGGTTTGAATCCCGAATATTTTGGGAAAGGCAATGGATTCCAAGGGTGCATATGCGGTTTTTGCGGGCTGTACTTCAAATTCAACAGAGTGGGACTCTTCCATGTCCGTCTGATCGACCTGCATTGTTTTGTCGGTTGGGTTCGCTATCTCGTCGGTCATTTCCAACCGCAGCTTATGGTCCGCCGCCACCACCAGTTGTTCTTCAGATGCTGAGGTTTGCGGGTGGTCTTTCAGAATTAATTTACCACCGGTCGTCAGTAGATTTACCAAACCTTCCGCCTTGGTGCGCAGATTGCCTGCGCTGATCGCCTGAATTTTGCGCCGCGCGATTTTTGCGCCGACTCCGCTTTCCTCAAACTTGCCCGGGTAATCAAAAATCTCGTATTTCGACGCATCTTTGACACCTTTTCGCGTGCCTTTGACTTCGGTTTTGGAGATGGTGAAATTATAGTCCATCAAGGTCACAGTGCCGGTCTCAAACCGCTTTTTTTCTTCCCATTTGTGGATAAAATCCATTTCTGTTCGCTGGCCCGCCTCGTGGTCCAAAAACGGAATTTTATGCTCGCCCTTGATTAATTTCAAACCGGCACTGTCGTCCGATATCATCAGGGTATGTTTGCCTTTGACATACTCGAAGAAGAAGAACATGCCTTCGGATTCCATCAGCCGCACGATAAATTCCAGATCACTTTCGCGGTATTGAACACAGTAATTCCGCGTTGGCGGCGTATTGGAAAGATTGAATTTGTAGTCGGAAAAATTGGCGTCTTTGAAAACCTCTTTGATAATATCATCAGTCTTCATTTCCTGAAAAATCCGGCAGTCGGCGGTACGGGTCAAAAACCAGGGCCATGAACGCAGTTTGATGCGAAAATGGTGATATGTGCCAAATCCCATGCCCGTGGATTCACCCAAACTGGTGCATTCGACACACATCGCTGACCAATAACGCGGCGTGCTTTCTTGTGGAACGTCCATTTCAAATTCGAAGCTCTCAGCCAGCAATTTCTGACCGTCCAAATCAAGTTTGTTGGTTAAAAATTCCGCCTCGATCTCGGTAATTTTGCTCATACCTTCGGAAATATTCGCAAAAAGCAGGAACAAATCCGCCTGGCTGGTTTTACAATTGATCCTGAGCGAGCGCCCTTCGATCTTTAATGCGTCTTTGGCCATGTTATCCTCCGTCCGCTGGTGCGCCTTTTTGGGGCAGCAATGCGCAAGCGTCCATTATAAATCTCCAAGCAGAGCCGCGAGGTCTGCATCCATTTCTTCGTCGCCACCGTCATCAGTGCCGTCATCGTCAAAATCGGCAAGCAAATCGTCCAGATCGCCGTCTCCGCCAACGTCGAAATCATCCTCGGTATCAAGGCCCAGATCGAATTCATCGTCACCACCAAGATCTAGGTCTTCATCGTCACCCAGATCGAAATCATCGTCGCCACCGAGATCAAATCCGTCATCACCGCCCAACTCGAAATCTTCGTCGTCGGATTCATTGGCTTGATTGGGTGCTGCCGTGCTGGCTTCTGGTTGTTGCGAACCTGCTGAGAGCGACACGCCGGTCCGCGCCCTGATCTTACCAGACGACAGGGATTTTGCCTCCTCGCCTGACCACAGACCAAGCAACTCCCCGCCGCCGACAGCGTTAAACGAGCCCAAGCGCACCACATTCTGACCCTGAATTGACAAAACCGGCATGAATCCGCGAGTAATCGTATCTGCTGACATTCGCACGTTGATCAGCCGTTCGGTCGACGGCAGCGCAATCTGATCGCCGTACTGATCAGTCATGTAGTGAAAAGGCATGTCGTCGACGCTCATCACCGAGCCGAGCGAAATGTCCGAACCCTGTTGGTTCAGGGTTTCCGCCAGCAACACCGCAGCCAGCACAACCGGATTGCCCATCAGCAGCGACCGCAGGCCTTCTTTGACGTTGAATTCCTCATAAGCGAACGGGTCCACGGGATCTGTCTTCTTGCCATAAGGCATCCGCAACAAAAATCGTGGGCTGGCCAAACCAATGTATTTGGCTTGCGGCGTGCCGCGCAAAGCGTCCCATGTTTTAGAGATCAACGGATTTAGATCTTCGACCTTCGTGTTTAGAAAACCCGGGCCAATCGCCGCCACAAAAGGCGCGTCCATATGGGCGGAAATTTGCGACATGCGCGCCAGCAATTCCGCATGCGGCGGGGTTTCCTCAAAAGTATAAAGGCCGAAGACTGCTGCCAGCGGCCCCTGCGCCTCATCCAGACGTGGGCGCTCGACCAACATGTCGTAAAGCCCGCTGCCGCTCAGGTCTTCCTGAGCGGCCAAATCTGCTGTGAACTCCTCAACCGCAACATCATACAGCACCAATTCCAGATGACTGCCGGTCTCCACCCGCCGCGCCAGCATTTCAAGCGACCGCCAATTTGCCTCGACCGCTTGAAAATCCGGGTGGTGCAGGATGCTGCTCATCGCGGCTGACAGCGCCTGATCCACAGCTGTTAGCATGGATTCCTGTTCAGCGTCCGGCGCATCCACCACAAACGGCGCAACAACCCTTTGAATCATCGCGTTGATGCCGGTCGGTTCTTTCGGGGCCTCAACCGTGCCGCCAATCAGCGATTCAAAATCGCTAACGGCCAACGTGGTGTTGGCTTTCGATCCTTTGGCGCGGGCTTTTGACGTCAGTCTGAAATCACCAAACTCTTGCCCCCAGCCTTGTAATTGGCCGACGACACTGTCCAGATTGACGCCTTGCTGGACTTGGCTGCGCAGGGTCGCGAGTTCAGAGAACAGCTCGACATTGTCGTACAATTCGTCGGGGTGCAACTCGTCAAGTTCGTTTAATTCCACAGCCACCGCAGAGCCGTCGTTGCCCAGCGGCAGGGTTAAAGATGTTGCAAACCGGGCAATTACGTCTTCATAACTGTCCACGTCAAACTTGATCGGCTTGCGGCCCGCCAAGTCCGCACCGATTTGCAGGTCGCCTTGGTTGGCACGGCCAGAAAAATCGCCAAGAATTGCGATCCGCATTTTCCTGCGATCACCGGGGTTGATTTGCGGCTTGGCTGCGCTGATCGTGCCAAAGGCCGGATTATAGGCGATTTTGGGTTTTTCGGCTGGCTCTTCTTGTTCCGCCGCCGTGTCTTGCAAGTTATCAAATTCGGATTCATCGCCATCCAAAGGCGCTTCGAGATCCAGTTCCGCCGCGTCAGCGTCCGCCAAAAGAGCATCGAGGTCATCTTCGCTTGCTTCCGCCTCATCTTCCGAGACATCTGCCAACAAGGCGTCAAGATCGTCAGTCTCTTCGCCATCGCCCCCTAGCAATTCATCAAAGTCGAGATCGGCATCGGCTTTGTCCGAGTCCTCCACGATTTCTTCGTCGACGTCCGCTAGCAAAGCGTCAAGATCAACGTCCTCTTCGTCGGCCTCTGGTTCGGCGTCTCCCTGCTCCGCCACATCTGACAAAAGCGCGTCCAAATCGTCATCCGCATTGTCAAATTCGTCACTTCCATCTGCCACATCCGCCAGCAATGCTTCCAAATCCCCATCTTCATCGGAAACACTGTCTGCTTCGACGTCGGCAACGTCAGCCAAAAGAGCGTCAAGATCATCTTCAGTCGTTTCCGGCTCCACTGGAGCCTGGTCCGCAACATCAGCCAACAGGGCGTCCAAATCATCGCCGCCAGCCAGGTCGTCTGTGAAGCCGTCTTCGGCACCAAGCGCTGCCAGAACATCATCCGTCTGATCTGTAGCTTCCGGGTCTTCTTCGACGTCCGCCACTTCGGCGAGCAGAGCGTCCAGATCGTCCTCTTCGTGATCCTCTTCAACACCCGTTTCCGCCAATTCGGCCAACAGGTTATCGGTTGTATCGTCCTCGATTTTCTCCTCAGCTGCGGCGGAAACATCTTCCAACAACGCGTCGATATCGGTTCCTGCGTCAACTTCCTCGTCCAACGCCTCGGAAGCCAAGTCATCCAAGATATCGTCAGCGTCCTCGCCCGATTGTTCCTCTTCCGCCGCGGCATCGGCGAGCTCTGCCAGCAACGCATCGGTTGTCTCATCGGGCGGCGCCTGGTCAGGTCCGGCAACTGCCATTTCCGTCAGCAGGGCATCTGTGGTTTCTTCTGGCACGACTTCATCGGGTGCTGCTTCAGCGATTGCCCCCAGCAAATCATCAACGCCGTCGTCCGGATCAGCGTCCTTCGGCTGTTCGTCGGCCAGCGCCGTCAATACATCATCCGTTGTCGTGTCCACAGTTTCTTCAACCGTGTCACCCTGATCCACCAACGCAGCCAGCACATTGTCGCCGGTTTCTTCGACCTCTTCGATCAATGGGACCGACCGTATCGCATCCAGCGCATCGTCAACGCTGGTGTCAGGTTCATCGTCCGCCGGTGCTGCGGCGGCAAGACTTTCCAGAACTTTGTCCGTCCCGCTGTCTGATACTTCTTCTGGCACCGCCACCGAAGCGTCTTTCAGCGCACCCAGCACCGCATCTACCCCCGTAATACTCTCGTTTGAACCGCCACCCACCAAAGCCCGGAACTGGTCCGGATTCTGCAACAGTGACAGGATCATATCCTCTGCACCCGCCTTGCCGTCCATATAGGTCATCAGGTTGGAAAGCTGGGTTCGGGCCTCCAGCAGTTTGCGCAAAGGCTCGACTTTGGCGGCAATCGCGCCGGGGGCAAAATCGGACATTTTTTCAAAGGTAATATCGACGTTCAGATTTCCCTCACCGGTTAACGTATTTGGAACCGCAACCGCAACACGCGGTTTCATCGCCTTCATCCGACTGTCGAAATTATCCACGTCGACAGCCATGAAGCTGCGGTCTTCCAGCGCACCGGGCGACACCTCGGACTTGCCCGACAGGTCCGACATCACTCCCATGACGAAGGGCAATTGAATCTTTTTCTCAGACCCATAGACCTCCACATCGTATTCGATCTGAACTCGGGGCGCACGATTTCGCGCGATGAATTTTTGGCTGTCAGCCATCGTCACCGCCTCTTTCTTTCTTAAGGGCTACGATTTCCGCCCGCAGCTCGGTCAATTGCGCGCTCACCCGATCATGGGCGGTCGTGACCGTGGCCATGATCCGCTCCATTTCCGCATCCTGTTCTTCTTCAACAGCAGCTTGCATGGTGTTGACCAACAGGCCAATGAACAGATTCAAAACCGCAAAAGCGGTCGAAATGATAAACGGTACAAAGAACGCCCAGGCATATGGGTGAACCTCCATGACCGGGCGCACAATTCCCATCGACCAGCTTTCCAGCGTCATGATCTGGAACAGTGAATACAGCGACGCGCCAACCGACCCGAACCATTGCGGGAATGTCTCGCCGTAAAGCATGGTTGCCATGACCGAAAAGATGTAGAACACGATGCTCAGCAGGATCACCACGGCGCCCATGCCTGGAAGCGCGTCCAGCAACGCTTTGATCACGTCGCGCATCTGCGGTACGGCAGACAGCAAACGCATGGCGCGTATTACCCGCAAACCCCGCAGCACTGACAGGCCTTCAGTTGTGGGTGCCAACGAAATGGATACAATCACAAAATCGAATAAATTCCAGGCGTTGCGGAAAAATCTAAAACCGTTGGCATAGAGTTTGAGGCTCAGTTCGATGACAAAAATGGTGACAACCGCGTTGTCAAACCATCCCAGAAAACCACCGGTTGCATCAACAATCCTATCAGATGTGCTGAGGCCAAGGGTAATCGCGTTGATAACGATGACCGCGAGGATGGAGTAGCGCACCAAAGGCGTTTCCAGCCACGCGGCCAGTTTGGCGCGGTGGCCCGAGGGACCTTGATTTACACTGGGCTCCGTTATATCTGTCATCTTCTTCCTGCTATTGATTTTTGGCCCCGCGAGCTCGGTTAGACTGTCGCGGGACCATCAGATATTACTTCACTGCCTTCGCAATTTTCTTGCCCGACGTTGCAAGTGCCTTGATTGCCGTCATGAGGAAATTGGCGGTGCCTTCGTGGTCGCGGGCGAATTTTATCAGACCGGAGACCTTTTCGCTGGTGAATTCGCCGGTTTTTTCAAGCCGGGCCAACTGCGCGTTGGCTTCGCTTTTCAGTTTGGCGAAATCGGCCTTTTTCTTCTCGAATTTTACGACCTTGTGCTTCGTGCGGCCAGCTATCTCACGGGCTTTCTTCGCTTCAGCGGAAATGTCGGCATTGGGGTGGGACGCCATTTTCTCCCAGTTTTCCTGAGCTTCATTGGCCTGGGCAATCAGCATCAGATTTGCCTTGCGTAGCAGGATCATACGCCCCTCGGCGGCTGCGAGATGTTTCTTGAGCGATTTGACGTGCGATTTGGTGCCGTTCATCAACAGTTTCACCCGTTCTTTTGGTCCCAGCTTGCGGTATTCCTGCGCCTTTTTCTTTTTGATTTCATAATCGATGGCTTTCGTTATCGCCTCAATGTCCTTTTCGATTTTCTCAAGAAATTTGTTGTAGTCCTGGTATTCCTTGTAAATAATCTTGCCGATCTTAACCAGCGCGCCAATCCCAGTTGCAATCGCGGCAGCAATGACAACAGCGGCAATACCGCCGGTCAGAACAGTCGCCGCAATCGAGGCTGCGGCAACGACGACGACAATCAACACCAAAGCAATGATCTTCAGGACTGTTTTAACTTTTTTCTTGGTCACCGCCTTTTTCAGCTTTTTCTCAACGTAATCATAGCATTTGGCGATACAGTCATCCGCCAGCCTGACAACCTCGACCTTGCGCCAGACATCCACGCCCTGCTGGATCAGCTGATTTGCGGTTTTTATGAACGCGTCCATATCAGCGGGCGGCTTTTTGTTGATGTCCTTTTCTGTGCCTTCCATGGCGGCTTTGATGGCTTTTTCGCGGGTTTTCGCCAACTTATTAAACCCGTTGGTGAACAGCTTTTTGAAAGCTGCGACCAAAAGTTTGGTTTCTTCCGGGGATTCGCCTTCGGGAATGATATGTGTCAGTTCATATTGACATTTCGGCTGCGCGAACATTTTCCCTTTATAGCCGATTTTAAGATTGCCGCTTGATACTACAGTTGCCATTTTATCCTCCTGTTTTCATATTGGCTTTCATTATTTCACTGCGTGTTCGGGCAAGATTTATCCAAACGCGTATGTGAACTCCTCGTCTTTCGCACTGACGTCGACGCTTTTCACCTCTTCACCCACCATCATCTTGCGCAGGAATTCCCCTGAAACCGCAGGCAGCAGCGAGTTGGTCAGGATGGCGTCAATCATCCGTCCACCGCTTTCGACCTCCTGACACCGTGAAACGATCAGATCGACCACCTTGTCATCATAGCTGAATGGCACGCCATGCGTTTCCTGCACCCGTTTGACCACCCTGTTCAGCTGAAGTTTTGTGATTTTGCCGATCATTTCAGGGCTCAGCGGGAAATATGGTATGGTGACGATCCGACCCAACAAGGCCGCCGGAAACACTTTCAGCAGAGGCTCACGCAAGGCTTTCGCAATACCCTCCGGTTCGGGCATCAAGTCAGGATCTTTGCACATGTCCATGATCAGGTCGCTGCCTGCGTTCGACGTCAGCAGGATCAGCGTGTTTCTGAAATCGATCATCCGGCCCTCGCCGTCCTCCATTTGGCCCTTGTCGAAAACCTGAAAGAAAATCTCGTGCACGTCGGAATGGGCTTTTTCGACCTCGTCCAGCAGCACCACCGAATACGGTTTGCGCCTGACCGCTTCGGTCAGGACGCCGCCCTCACCATAGCCAACATAACCCGGAGGTGCGCCTTTCAGTGTGGACACCGTATGGCTCTCCTGAAACTCGCTCATGTTGATGGTGATCATGTTGTTTTCGCCGCCATAAAGCGTTTCGGCGATGGCCAGAGCTGTTTCTGTCTTCCCAACCCCGGATGTCCCCGCCAGCATAAACACCCCGATCGGCTTTGATGGATTGTCGAGTCCGGCACGGGCTGTCTGCACACGTTTGGCGATCATCTCCATCGCGTGATCCTGGCCGATTACGCGTTTGGCCAGCGCCTCGGCCATATTCAGCACAGTGTTGATCTCGTCTTTGACCATGCGGCCCACAGGAATGCCGGTCCAGTCGCCAACGACCGACGCAACCGCCTGTTCATCAACAATCGGCAGGATCAGCGGATTTTCACCCTGAATTTTGGCCAGTTCCGCGTCTTTGTTCTTTAGTTCTTTTAACAGATCAGCGCGTTCCTTTTTGCTGAGCACAGAACCTTCCGGCACCTCTTCTGCATCGTCACCGTCGACCGCACCGCCGTCGCCACGTAATTTCGCCCGCAAATCGAGAATGGCGTCGACAACTTCTTTTTCCTGCGTCCAGCGGTTGGTCAATTCCTCCAGCCGTTCCTCTTCCGTAGCCATCGAAGCCTCTGCGTCGCTGCGCCGTTCGCCCACGTCATAACCCGCCGATTCCTCGCGCCCGATAATCTCCAGTTCAGTCTCCAGCGCCGCAATGTGTTTCTGGCTGTCTTCCACTTCCGCCGGTGTGGCGTGCTGGGAAATCGCCACCCGTGCGCAAGCGGTGTCGATCAGGGAAACGGATTTATCAGGCAACTGCCGGGCCGGAATATAGCGGGCAGACAGTTTGACTGCTGCTTCAATCCCCTCGTCAAGCACCTGAACTTTATGGTGTTTCTCAAACATTCCAACTATACCACGCATCATCAGAATGGCTTTGGCTTCATCCGGTTCATCCACTTTCACGACTTGAAAGCGCCGCGTCAGCGCCGGGTCTTTTTCGATATGTTTCTTATATTCGGCCCAGGTGGTCGCGCCGATGGTACGCAGGGTGCCCCGTGCCAGAGCAGGCTTCAGAATATTGGCAGCATCGCCAGTGCCTGCCGCGCCTCCCGCGCCCACCAGCATATGGGTTTCGTCGATGAACATAATGATCGTCGTGGTGCTGGATTGCACCTCCTCAATCACCTGTTTCAGCCGGTTTTCAAACTCACCTTTCATCGAGGCCCCGGCCTGCAGTGCCGGAACATCCAGTTCCAATAGGCGCGCGCCCTGCATCATCGGCGGCACATCGCCTTTGGCAATGCGCAGTGCAAAACCTTCAACAACAGCGGTTTTACCCACACCCGCCTCGCCCGTCAGGATCGGGTTGTTTTGGCGGCGGCGCATCAGGATATCGACCAACTGTCGGATTTCCTCGTCGCGGCCGACGATCTGATCGATTTCGCCGGAATTTGCCAATGCCGTCAGATCTTTGCAATATTGCTGCAGCGCCTCTTCCTTGCCCATTTCGGCAGGCGACATGGCACCGGATGCTTCCCCCGGTACAGCACCGCCACCCACGCCGGAACCATCTTGGGGGCTCAAACCGTCCTCGGGTGAACCGGCGCCAATATCGCTGAAATTATCAGACAGATCGTCGGGCTTAACCTTTGAAAACTCACCGGAAATGGAGTTTAGGACATTCTTCAGCCCCCGTGTTTTGACCATGCCCAATATCAGATGCCCGGATCGTACTTGCGGTGATTTGTACATCAGCGAGGCATAAACCCAAGCCCGCTCCACCGCTTCTTCCAGATGCGCCGAAAGATCAGAAATCGAGGACGCCCCACGCGGCAACCGGTCCAGTGCTTCGGTCATATCTTTGGCAACCCGGCTTGGATCAAGGTCGTAATGCGAGATAATCCGGTGTAAATCGCTGTCCTGACCCTGTAAAATCTGATGCAGCCAATGGACAAGCTCGACATATGGATTGCCACGCATCTTGCAAAATACAGTGGCGCCCTCGATCCCCTGATATCCCAGCTTGTTCAGTTTACCGAACAAGGCAACGCGGCTGATCTCTGACATCTCACAATCCTTTCGCTTCGCAGGGCATTTTCAACCCCGTACATTCACTTCAACCCCTAAACCCTTGAAACCGTAACATACAAATCGTCAATCGGTTGATCAGCTGGAGGTTCGCCAATCCAGGTGGTCCAGCCCAATTGCCCTTGCTCGCCCAGCTTGGCTGGCGGGGCCAGCCCGGCGGTCAATACCAGATTAACGTCCCAGTCCAGCATCTCCCCCAGATAATTTCGCACCACCGCTGCCAGCCGGTACAGACTGACGCCACCAGGCAGCAAACGTTTGTATTCGTCTAGGTTCAAAGGGCCAACACGGACGCGGAACTTAGCTTGCCGTGACCACACCCGCGAACCCAACGAAGTGGCCTGTCCCAATCCGCCACCCGCGCCTTTCACACCCAATTGCCATTGATCCGCCGTGTCCAGTTCCAGCCAGCTGCCCACAAAACTCTCGATCTTCACGGGAACGCGGAAAAATGCGGCGATCATCGCCAATAGACCGTCTTCGTTTTTGGACCCGTTTGACAGGCGTCCTGCGAAACGCAGTTTTGCAAGATCGGGCATTGCATCACGGTCAGTTTGCCCCTGCCCCATTAATCCGGCAAAGGCTGCCGCCCGCCCGGCAAATGGATCGTCACCAGGGCGATCAAACGAGGCGGCCGGTTCCGCCGACGCCCAGGCGCGGTAAAACAGGCTGATCAGGCGATGATGAAACATGTCACCGAAATCGGCAAAAGTGTGGTCGCGCGCATTGTGCTGGCGTTCCCGAACATGTTCGCTGATGTGCATTGGCATCGGACCGTTTGGGCCGAAGACGCCGAACAGATAGCTCGACAAATGCCCCGGGCCACCATTTTTACCTGTCTTTTCAAAGCTTTCCACAGTGGAGGGCGCAAAAGCCAGATCGACCTTTTGTTTCAGCCTGATCTTGTCCTGGCGCGGACGCAAAGACGTGCCCAATCGCGGCGCGGAAGCGTAAGCGGCTTCAATCAGACGCAGCGCCTGAAAAAAATTGAATTTTGTCGGATCATCAGCGAGCGCTTCGAGGCTGCTTAGATCATCCGCCGCCTTCCGCTTTTCGCTGGCCATCTGGCTATTTCTCCTCTTTCAACACTGTGAATCACCGTTTCGGTAAAACTGTTCAGGGACACATATTTGGCGAAGAAATGCTCCAACACGGCGCCAAGTAGAAAAACGCCGGTGCCTTCAAAATAACTTTCGTCGAATGTGACATTGACTTCCAGACCGCGCACGGCGGTCGACAAAACCTCGTCGCTCATGCGCCGCACAATTGGACGCGACGATACTTCGTTGACGCCTTCCAGTTGTTTTGCCAGGTTCCTGTCCCCTGCAGGCGCATAAATTCCCAATAATTCGCGGATCGCAGCGGCCGCAGAACCTCGGTCGGCGTCATCCATGGACAGGTAATTAAGGCTCAAATGACTGACCAGCCGCCATGCGCTGTTACCGTCAATCGCCAGCGATGCGCGCGGGTTGGATATTGGCGTTACCGATTTTACCGACGTAACCGGCCCACCGTCCGCGAGTAGAAAATCGGTTTTGCCTTTGCCGGTTTCCAACAGCATGGTCAGATCGCGGTTGGTACACAGCGCTTTAACAGCCAGTTGCTCAACGGATTCAGGATAGGGCGCTTCTTGCCGGTCCACTAGACTGAGGAAAATGTCCGTTCCCAAATACGACGTGCGGGTGCCTTTCAGTTTCTGCCGTTCCGAGCGTTGTCGAAACCTGCGGCGAACCGCATAATAGGCTTCGTGGTTTTCCCCGGCAGCGGTATAATCGTCGGAACTGTAAAACGGACGAAACTGGATATCGTCCCGGTCGTCTTTGGTCACGCCCTCAACCGACAGAACAGTGTGCACCTCAAAATCCATCGGCACAGTGCGGTCGACAACCACAAAATGATCCGCATCTTTGCGCTGCACCTGAACCCGGTCGCAACGCATTTCAACCAGGTTGACTGCTGGTGTGCAGTAGAGCGCGAAATTATCGACACTTAGGGTTTGCTGTAACTCGGAACGGTTTTCCGACAGCAAAATATGGATATCGACCTCGTCGCCTTTGGCAGCCGAAAAAATCTGCTTCAACCCGTTCAGCCGCGCAAAGAAAAATCGCTGTGGCAGGGCAAAATATTCTTGTAACAGGCGATATCCGTCAAAGGATTGGCCTGGATACGGCAAGATCGCTTGTTCGGACTCAAACCCCAAGGGTGACACCTTGGCGTCTTGCGGCGTCACAAACCAGTCGTCACGCCTGTCGGTTGACCGTCCAACCACCGCCTGACAATTCGCCAACAGATGTTCATACAGCATCCAGGGTTGACGGCCCGGTCCCGGCAGAAAAACGTCTATATGATCCAGCGGCAACTCGCTCAGTTTCAACCCGGCGGTGGCTTTCAGCCGCAGACGTAGCGCGGCACGGGCATTGTTGCCGTCGCCGATTCCGGCTGCGACCACCTCGCCTCTGCCGCTGTGATATTGCACTTCGCTGATTTTCAGCGGCCACAAGTCCACCTCGTGAGCCGTGCGAAACTCGCAGGCCGTTTGATCGCCTTCACGTAGCGGTGTGCGCATCCGGGTGCCGCGCGCCATGGTGAATTTTTCAGCAAGACCCTTTTCCGGCTGGAATTGGACCACGGTCATGGCCGGTGTTGGTGCCAGATAATGCGGATAGACGATTTCCAGAAGATGCTGAGTGAAGACCGGATACCGCATATCCAGCTCCAACTGGATACGCGATGTCAGAAAGGCAAAACTCTCAATCAGCCGTTCCACATACGGGTCGTTAATTTCGACACCATCCATACCCAGGCGGCCGGCGATTTTGGGATAGGCCTCGGCAAACTCGGCCCCCATCTCGCGGATGAAGGCCAGTTCGGTTTCGTAGTGTTTTAGAAGCCGTGTGTCCATTTTCCGCCTGTCACATCATCTTGTCGATTACGATATCCCCATCAGCCACATCCAGATGGGTGCGCAAAAACATCTCGACCGGCACCGGCGACGCCCACAGGTCTCCGCGAATGTCGATGGTGATCTGACTTTGAGGGCTGCCGTCCTGTGTGCTGGACCGCACATCAAGCGATCCGGGAATGATCCGTGGTTCAAAATCGTAGATCGCCTTTTTTACAGCGCTTTCCAATTCATTGATGCCGGTACTGACGACTTGACGACCTGCTACATCGGTGATCCCGTAATTCAGGGTAGACCGAGCGGCATTGGGGTAAAGATCGGGATCAATAATGGCTTGATTGTTTGTCGTGTTCAACAACCAGCCCAGATCGCGCTGAATGATTTCACGCAGTCGTCGGATGTCGATGACCCGCTCACGGGCGCTTTCCTTGATCTCGCCGGGTTCCCGGTCCGTCAGGCGATCCAGCAGTGATGGCTGCAGCCGCTCTTTTTCTGACAGATCAACCCGCACCATCGGCGTTTCCTTCCGGAGCGTCTATTGCGGATTCGAGAAGGATTTCCCGAACATCCATTATTGCTAGATCAGATTCGTTGGTGGCAAGTAAACGCTGGCCCGCACCAATAAACGTATCCGCGCCAACGTCCTGCCAATTGGTTTCTGCAGAGAGCATGGTATTGTCGGACCCAGAGTCTGCGGAACCCGGATAGCGGGTCGGAATAAAGCCCACAACTTCTCCGCCGTTCGCCCAGGTAATTTCTACCGGGGTCCAGACGCGGTCGCGCAGATCTGTTGGGTCTTCGAACTTCAACCGCGATACCGTCGAAAACGGGGCCCAATAGTAGCGGCCGTTCATGATCACTTCCAGCACCGGTCCCAGCCGCATATCTGCATCTGATATCCAGTCAAATGCCACACCGTCTGCACTGCCTGATGTGGTTGGTGCCGCGTCAAATGCCTGTGCACGCAACTGAGCCGCACGCGCCGCTTCGCCTTTGGCCAGGGGTTTCAACGCTTCGATCAATAGCGCGATCCATTGCGCGGGTTCACCGAATACCATCGGAGCCTTATCACCGTTAAAGACAGCTTCGCGGATCATTTCGCAGGCGATGGCCTCCCGGTAAGACTGTACCACCGGCAATGCCGCCGGAGACATCTCGCCAATGACCTTCAACTGGGTCAGCGCCCGATCCCATTCGCTGCGGATGCACAACAATTGAAACAGGAATATCCGCAGCTTGTCATCCGCGGGATTTTTGCGGATCTGAGCGGTTAGGTCGGTATAAGTTTCGGCCAGGTTGCCTTGTTTTAATTGTTCAAGTGCAGTCATTTGGCGGCTCGCAATACCGCGGCAGCACGCTGATAAACGCACCGCCGCAATTGATTATAATGAAGTCCGCGCCGGGCACAACTCGCGCCCGGCAACAAGGGTCAGGATCACATTTTCGGTTTGTTGGTGGTCTGGTTCCATTCGACCGCACCACCTTTGGACAATTTGCCTTTCATGTCCTGTTTCATGTATTCGATCTTGATCCCGGCAGAGGCCAGCACAAGCGCTTCTTTCAGGGTTTCGTCGCCGTCGGCGCCACTCCATTTCACGCTTTCGATCACGACATTTTTCATAGTGATATGAACAAATTCTCCACCCGACGATTTGGCATCTGCTCCGCCTTTGCGCATGGAGATGTGAAATTCGTCGATATGGGCGCCAGTACAGGACGCAAGAACCATATTGGCAGTGGCCGAGTCAGTGCGCTTGTTGATTTCAAGCCGCTCCATAACAACACGACCGGACCCGAGCCCGCCAGAAGCAGAACCTACGTTCACAGGGTTCTCCACCCCAAAGGTAAAGTCTTCAATGTCGAATGCCTTGGTTTTCTTGGCCTCTTCATCAAGGGTTTCACCCTCAATTTTCGGATTGCCTCCAACAAACCATCCATATAGGTCAGCCATAGTATTCCTCCTTGTTTGTGTTCAATTTGCGGGCTCAAAATGGCAGGGTGAGCCGTGAATGAATTAGCCGGCTTTTTCAGACGGCAGTTTGGATACCAGTCGCAGAGAAACGGACAGGCCTTCGAGCTGGTAGTGGGGTCTGAGGAAAAACTTGGAGCTGTAGTAGCCCGGATTTCCTTCGACCTCTTCAACAACAACTTCCGCTGCAGCCAGCGGCCTTTCCGCCTTGATTTCATCTGTTGAAATATCAGGCGTCAAATCCACATAGTTGTTGATCCAGTCCTGCAACCATTTCTCCATATCGCCCCTTTCTTTGAACGATCCCACCTTATCGCGCACAATGCATTTCAAATAATGTGCGAAACGACACGTTGCGAACAAATAGGGCAAACGCGCCCCAAGATTTGCGTTCGCGGTGGCGTCCGGATCGTCGTATTCCGCTGGTTTATGTAGTGACTGGGCGCCTATAAATGCCGCCAAGTCGCTGTTTTTACGGTGAATAAGAGGCATCATCCCGTTCTTGGCTAATTCGGCCTCGCGCCGATCTGAAATGGCAATTTCTGTCGGGCATTTCATGTCGACACCGCCGTCATCAGACGGAAATGTGTGTGTCGGCAGGTTTTCTACCGCTCCGCCGGACTCAACGCCGCGAATCCGCGAGCACCAACCGTATTCCTTGAACGACCGGTTGATGTTTGTGGCCATGCCATAGGCCGCGTTCACCCAGCCGTATTTACCGCTGTCGGCGCCCTCGGTGTCTTCTTCAAAGGCAAATTCCTCGACAGGGTCAGTTTTTTCGCCGTAGGGATGCCGCCCAAGAAAACGCGGCATCGCAAGGCCGAGATACTGGCTGTCCTCGCTCTCGCGCAAAGACCGCCAGGCTGCATATTCCGGAGTCTGGAAAATCTTGGTCAAATCGCGCGGATTGGCCAGTTCACCCCAACTGTCCATTTGCATCAGCGTCGGATCGGCCCCGGTGATGAACGGCGCGTGTGCCGCCGCCGCAACTTTGGCCATTTCACCCAGCATCTGAACGTCAGGCGGCGAATGGTCAAAATGATAGTCCCCCACCAGACAGCCATAAGGCTCACCGCCAAATTGACCGAACTCTTCTTCGTAGAGCTTTTTGAACAACGGTGATTGATCCCAGGCTGTTCCTTTAAATTTTTTCAGCGACTTGCCGAGATCCTTTTTCGAAACGTTCAGAACACGGATTTTCAGCATCTCGTCTGTTTCGGTATTGTTCACCAGATAATGCAGCCCGCGCCACGCGCTTTCCAGTTTCTGGAATTCATCGTTGTGTAGGATCAGGTTTACCTGCGCCGTCAATGTGGCGTCGATCTGAGCAATAATTGCTTCGATTGAACGCAACGCATCGTCAGAAACCAGATTGGTGTTTGACAGCGCTTGCTCAGCAAGTGTTTTGACTGCCTCTTCCACCGCTGTCTTGGCAGTGTCTGATTTGGGCCGGAATTCCTTTTTTAACAGCGAAGCAAATTCGTCATTTTCAAAGACCGATCCACCTGCGGCCTGATCGACCTGGGATTCTTGTTCGGCCATGTCTTATTCCTCCCCTGCGTCGTCAGATTGTTTGGGCGTAGATGCCAGCGCTTTCAGCAGCGCCGGGTCCTGAATGATTTTTGCCATCAGGTCTTCGGCCCCTGTTTTGCCGTCCATATAGGTCATCAGATTGGACAGCTGCGTGCGGGCATCCAGCAGTTTTTTCAGCGGTTCGACTTTTGACGCAATGGCGGCTGGCGAAAAATCGTCCATACTTTCAAAAGTGATATCGACGGCCAGATTGCCTTCACCTGTTAACGTATTTGGCACCGTGAACGCGGCACGGGGTTTCATCGACTTCATCCGATCGTCAAAATTGTCCACATCAACTTCGAGAAACTTCCGGTCCGCCACGGATGGCAGTGGTTCCTCGGATTTACCGGACAAGTCGGACATCACACCCATCACAAAGGGCAGCTGAATTTTCTTCTCGGCGCCATAAACTTCCACATCATATTCGATTTGGACGCGCGGTGCCCTGTTTCGGGCGATGAATTTCTGGCTTTCGGCCATTTTTGCCGTCTCCTCTGTTGTTATGGTCTATGACCTTTTGACGGGCCTCTTTTTCAAACGGTTAATAGTCTTCTTCTGATGGCAAGCCGCTGATTTGGCGGACCTCGTCCTCGCCTGATGCGGCCATGTCCTGGATGATCGTCATAAAATCCGCCGACACCAGACGTTTGGCACGAGCCAGGATCAGCGGCACCGGAGAAGATGGTTCGTTTCGTTCATAATAGTCCAAAATCAAATCAACCGCACGGATTACATCGCTGGTTGTATTGATAGCGCCTGTACCACTGCCCGACGCTGTTGCACTGGCGGGCGCATCTTCGGCTCCAGCGGCGGCGTCTTGGGACGGTGTTGATACCGTCTCTCCTGCAGCCTGCTTAACTGCATTCAACCCATTTTGAAGTTGTGATCTGAGCGGCGTGAAGTCAGGCGACAATCCTGGAGCCTTGTCATCCAGCAACGCTTCGATGGAAGCAACGTGTTCGATCGAGGATTCCAAACCGGCACGGATGGAGTCCATTGCTTTTTTTGGGGTATCCTTGAAAGCCGCGTTGATCGACGCCTCGTCTGGCGTTTCTTCCATATCCGGCGGTATCGTCATTTCGCCTTTGCTGACGCCAATGTGGCGCAGGGTCATCCGACCCATCACTTTGCTGTCGGTCAGCGCAGCGTGGCGTGGCGCACTTGACGCACGATACCAGTGTCGCCAATCAGACCCACCAGAGAGTTAACCCGCTCGGTAGGATCATTGTCGTCATCAGCATCGAGCTGCGGGTGCACGGTATCCCAATGCTCATCCAATACCCGGCTGATATATTCCAGAACTTGTCCAAACGATGCGAAGCCATCCCGATTCAACGCGGCTTCGGCCATAATCACTGCAACGCGCAGGTCTTTTGACTTTTTCAGAATTTTTGGGCCAATTTTCAAGACCTCGGTATAATCGGCATCTTCAGCCGCAATTACCTTGTCTCCGACCTGCTGTTCGGCTTTGGATTGGGCGGCGATTGTGAGTTCAGAAAACTCTGGCTCGTACTCCATATCCGGCCCGGACGGTTCGTCGTCGCCGTAACTCTCTAACAGTTTATCAAGATCCAGCTTCAATTGGCGCCCCGTCTTTTGAATTCTAGATAACGAAGGAGATAAATGATAACAGTGAGTTAACGCACTAATTACCTCCTCGGATTGGTTCACGTTAGTAAGATTTTATTTGGCTGGCAACAAAAATTCCGTTTAATTTTCTATAGTTGGGCGCTGTTTCTCTTTGCAGAACATCAAAGAGAGACTAATAATTTAGTATCAATTTGAATGGATTGCCCGAAAGGGCGACAAGATGATCAAGGAACGGGCCACGTGTCCGCGTGTGTAAATTGAAAACGACTGTTCTAGTTATTGTGGCTGTATTGGCGGCTCTGACAGCGCCGGTTGGATGGTATCTGGCTGAAATTGCCCTGCAGCGCGGTCAGGACCAAAGCAATGGTGAATTGCGCCAGATTATTGAAGAGCAGGCGCAGAAATCCAGAGATCTGACAATTGACTTGAACGCCCTGTCCCAAAGAGTTGCTGAATTGGAAAGCCGGGGCGTAGGCGGCGGCGAAGACCAGACATTTTCCGAGCCGGAAGAAGGCGCATCCGACTCTCTAAAGGACAGTTTTGCGCAGGTTGTACTTATTGCAAACCGTCGCGAGGTGAACAAAGGTCTGACAAATTCCGGCTCGAAATATCTGATTGATTTGTTCGGCTTGCCGCGCCCAGATCTGTCGGAAGCGTGTCAACCTATGACAAATCCGTTGCTAAAGGATCTGGTGAAAACCGAAAATGTCGGACCGATTCAGGTGACAATGATCGAACCCGCTTTGCTGTCATTAAGGCAAGTGTTTCGCAATGTGAAGATTTTCGAGCCGGAGCTCTACGCACGCATCAACACAGCGGGCGCATTATGCGTTCGCCACATTCGCGGAAACCCCGGTTCCGTTTCAACTCACGCCTATGGGTTGTCGGTTGATTTAAACGTCGACGGGCATCTGGACACTCTGGGCGACGGTAAAACCCAGCTGGGCTTGATCCTGCTCGCTGATTTTTTCAACAAAGAGGGTTGGTATTGGGGCGCTGGATTTGGCCGCGAAGACTCGATGCACTTTCAGGTTTCGCGTGAAAAGATCGATCAATGGCTGCGACAGGAACTGATCCGCGGCCAGTGATATTGGATGTCGCAACGATCAGCAAAATCGCTTTCCATCTGAAATTCTTGCAAAAAGCAACCGATAGCGCGATAATTCACGATGAAGATGGTAGTAGTTGATAGTTTTAAAATCTGAGGAATCTGCATGATGACACGAATTCTGCTCGTGCCTGCTTTTGCACTAGTCCTAAGTTTATCTGCATGGGTTTCAAGCGCCAGAGCCCAGCCGGTAGAAATCCTGATCGGCGCTGCGCCGTTTTTAACGCTAGAGGATGCAGTGGATGCCTTGGGAACGGCGACCTATCTGACAATTGACCCAACCTACTCGGAATTTGATGAAGCGACTTTCTTTTTCACGCTGGGTCATCAGATTGTGTCGATCAATTACGATTCCAGTGATTTTGCATTAATTGAATTGATTGACGAGAGCACCGGGTCATTGTTGGCCGTATTCGCCGAAATGACGCGGGCTGAAAGTGAAGTCCTGTTAATGGATTTTCTGCTGCTTCTGTTTGAAACACAATCGGCGGCGCTGCAGTTACTTGTCGGCAATACTGCTACAGATCCGGTTGCTGGCAACCC
Organism: Amylibacter sp.; assembly: GCA_965237555.1. GTDB lineage: Bacteria > Pseudomonadota > Alphaproteobacteria > Rhodobacterales > Rhodobacteraceae > Amylibacter. Next base: position 1,442,234 of record OZ250147.1, on the reverse strand, counting down.
CGTCTCATTGCAGACAACAATGGCAAACGCGGCGTTTGCAGCAGGTTCAGACGTCGGCCCTTCACCGTTCGCCGGTGGATCGCGCGTTCGTGGAACCTTGGCCTACAATCATCTGGGTCTGGCACTGGAAAGTGGTAAGTACACCGGCCCAGGCTTCAGAGCATCGATCCAGTCGCTGCCGATCAGCTACACAATCCCATTTGATGACCCGCGATGGGCCTTGAATATCAGCGCGCCACTTGCCTTTACGGTCATCAACGGAACTCGGGTGCTTGCCGGATCGGTTGGCGTCGGGGTGCGGATACCAATTTACGATCATTGGACCCTGACACCTGAAGTGCGGATCGGGTACACCCAAAACAAGATTCTCAACGTTAACGCTATGCTTTTTCAGGCGTCGATCACTTCGAACTTTAAACAGGCTCTGCGCAATGGGTACGATTTGGTGTTCGGCAATGCAGTGATCTATTCCCGGTCTCTGAGCACCGGTGGCGTAAACTACGGATTGGAGAATATAATTCTCAAAAACGGCGCTGAAATATCCGGCCCGATGAAACGGAAACTTTACGGATTGCCGACGAATTGGCAGCTGCCACTGGTTCACAGCAAAATCAACGGCACACCGTCATATGTCGACCAGTGGGTTGACCTGTCGCTGTCTGTGGGCACGGTTGGTTCCAAAAACGGGGTAACTTGGGACAGCGTTCGCATCGGATTAACCTATACTCACGCCAACAATGGTATCCGCGGGCTGAATCTTAACTTTGGGTATGAATTCTAGAGCCAATAGACAAAGGAGACCTCGGACTGATGAAACGCGCCTTGCAAAAAATGGCTTTGCTTGTCGTATTTTGTCTTACTTTGTCGCCAGTCGATGCGGCGGAACGGGTGGCCCTGCTTATTGGCAACAGCCGGTACGACAATGCAGCGCTGTCGCTGCGCAATCCGGTAAATGATGTTGCAGCCCTGTCCGAAAAACTGGCCTCGCTTGGATTTACCATCATAACCGCGCAGGATGCCTCGACCAAAGACATGCACAATGCGCTCGCGGCGTTTGAAAATCAAATGCGCGGTGCAAAGTTGGGGGTGTTTTTCTATGCCGGCCACGGATCACAGGTGCTGGACGAGAATTTTCTTCTGGCTGCCGATTTTTCCGGAACGGATTCCAAGGCAATCAAAAAGGCATCGTTAACCTTGTCATCGGTACGTGAGGTGTTTGCGCGCTCCGGACCCGCGGCGGGTATTGTTATTTTGGATGCGTGTCGGGACAATCCATTGCAGATCGAATTGGCCAGTGGCGAGCGTCAAGTCGGCCTGGCCCGCGCAAAAGGTGTGACCGGCCTTTTGATTGCATACGCTACAGATCCAGGCAACGTCGCTTTTGAGGGCACCGGCAATAATTCGATATTTACCACCGCCTTATTGCGGCATCTGGCGGAACCTGGCCTGGATGTCCGGCTGATGTTTGGCCGGGTGCGTCAAGACGTGGTGCTGCGCACACGCGGTTCACAGGTGCCTTGGGTCGAAGAGAGTCTGATTGGCGATCACAGCATAAACGACTCGCTGGATGGACAGGGTCGCGAAGCGCAGGTGGCGCGGGACATCCGGCGTTGGCGCGAGGTCAGTTCCAAAACCACGGCTGATCCCTACCGCGCCTATTTACAAGAGTTTCCCAACGGAATGTTCAAAGATTTTGCCGAGCAACGCATTGTCCGTCTGAGTTACACCGATGCGACAGCAACAAGCAGTTCGGAAGCTGTACAGGTGGTAGCCCTGGACGTCACTCAAGACAGCGCCAGAATCGCCGAAGCGCTGAATATACTGGGCTTTGCGCCGGATAGTCGCAGCGCTGTTGATCTGGACGATCTTGAGATCGCCGCCGCCGCATATCGCGCTTCGCTTGGGGCGGAAGCGGCCCTGACACCCGATAATCTGTTTGCTGATGCCTCGCGGCTGTTGCTGTATCTCGGCGGCAGCGTTGGCAAACAAATCCAAATCGACATCGCAGCCTTGTCGGCCATCGACCAGACCCTCATTGTTGCCCAAGACGCTTTTGACGAGTTGGAAGAGATCGCCAAAGATGACCCAGCGGCGCAGCCCATCCTGGATCAGGCACAACAGGATATTCAAGCGATTGAACGGGCCCAGACCGAAGTTCTGGCGCAACTTGATCAGGAACGGGTTTATTACGAAGAGCTGATGAGCCGGGCCAATGCGAATTTTTCGGAATACATGGTGGACCGCACCATCGGTGGCGTCGTAACCCGGTCTTTTGAAAACACTGACACTCAACAAACCGATCGTGCGAAGCTGTTTCTAACACACGTCAAACAAGCGGCAAATGCCGAAACGCAAGGGACTTACCTATGGCTGTCCGACTTTTTGCCAAAAGGCTGATTATCTGCCTGATGATTGCGCCGCTCGGCGCCTGCCTGGCCGATCCGGGCGGGCAAAAGGCGTTTGAATGGCAGCCAGAAACGCAAGCTGAAAAAGAGCTGCGCCAAAAAGCCGAAGCCTTGCAGGCGACTGTTGGCGAAGGAGGCAGTGCAGGTTTTGCGCTTGGCGCTGTTATCGGCGGTTTGACGGGCGGCATGCAGGGTGCATTTCTAGGCGCGCGTTTGGGGCGATTTATCGGTTCAGCTTCCGGCGCGTATGTGCGCGGCTTACAGGAAGATTATGCCACGCGCGAAGAACAGCTGGACCGGCTAGCGCTGGATCTGGAACTGAACAACCAGGATCTTGAAAGCGCGATTGCCACCATGCGCCAGGTGCTGTCTCAGCAAAGGACGCAGCTGGCGCAAGCCCGTACCAGCGGCAATTCTGTAGCGATCACGCGCGCCAAAGAACGCGCTGCAGGCACGGTTGCAGTGATGAACAGAGCTGTCGAGGCCGCAACCCAACGCCAGGCGGTCCTGGGCGAAGCCCGCTCGCTGATGGTTGTGACCGACCAGACAGAAGCACAGCCACTAAACGTAAGGTACGAAAAACTCGCTGATCGGATTTCCGCCATGCGTTCCATCGCCAACACTTTGGTTTCGGAGATTTGATATGACAAAACCGAACCCCCGCCTGTTGCTGTCCCTGTCCGCCCTCGCCGCTGCAACAGCGGCCTGTACGCCGCGCGGCAATCTTGACGATCCGGCCTACGGAGGATTTTTCAATGGCATCGAGAACATCGCCGACGGGACATATGACCAGCGCATTGCGACCCGCGAGCAAAAGGTTCTGGCTCTGCAAGCGCGGCAGCAAAGGCTTCTCGCAGAACGCAATTCGCTGCAGCGCCAAATTGGTAACCAGCAAAACGCGCTGGCGCGGTTAAAACACGATCTGGTTGTGACAAAAGTGCGTATTGGTGAAGGCAACATTGACGGAGCGACATTGGTTCAGATCAACCAGGCGATCACCACGGAACCGGGCGGTGCCACCGATCAGGAACGGCTCGCCAATCTGCAAAAAACCATTGCCGACACCCGCAGACTTGCTGAATCTCTCACAGCGCTGACCGGTTGACAGAGCAAGCCAGGCAAGGCCATCATTCCAGCAACCAAACTTCGGGGACTTTGACTTGATTGACGACCCGCAACTGGGCATCCTGAATCCCGGCGATGTGCTGAACAATACTTATGTGGTTGCAGAACTGGTGGCTTCTGGCGGCACAGGGGAAGTTTATCGCGCCACGAACCGGGTATCGGGACGCGAAATCGCAGTTAAAATCCTCAAAGCCGAATTTGCCAAAGACGAACAATTCACCAACCTGATGAAGCGCGAAGCGTCGGTCCTGCACGAAGTGATCGATGACTGCGTTGTGCGGTACTACGACCTGCTGGAAAGCGATCTTCACGGCGGGTTTTTGTTTATTGTCATGGAGTTCATTCATGGCCCCTCCCTGGCTGAAAATATGCGCACTGCGGGGCCCGTCGATGCAGACGTGTTGCTAAAAGTGGCCGAACGGGTGCTGTTGGGTTTGATGGCCGCGCATGAAAAAAACGCGTTTCACCGCGACCTGTCGCCAGACAATGTCATTTTGCGAGACGGTGATCCTGCTCAATCCACTTTGATAGATTTCGGCATCGCCAAAGATGTCAATGAAGGGGCCAAAACCGTGGTCGGCGGCGGTTTTGCCGGGAAATATCAATACGCCGCTCCGGAACAGATGGAGGGCAACGCCGACGCGCGGTCGGACCTCTATTCGCTTGGCATGACACTGGTGGGTGCTTATCGCGGACAAAGCCCCAGCAAGGGTTCGTCATTGATGGAAATCATCAGCGCCAAAGCAATCAAGCCCGATATTTCGGACATGACCGGCCAGTTGCACGATCTGGTCTCGCGGCTGGTCGAACCTGATCCGAATAACAGGTTCCAAACCGCCGCTGACGCCTTGAAATTTCTGCAACCCGGCACAGCCGCACCGTTGTCCACGCCACCTGATGACGAAAAAACAGTGGTACTGCAAAAGGGAGCCGTACTGTCGCCGATTGTGAAGCCGGGAAGTTCGCCGCCAGCACCTGCTCCACCTTCCACCGAAGGTACGATTGAAGCGCTTCAGCGTGAAATTGAGGAGCCGGAAAAGAGCCGCACCGGCGTTTGGTTGGCTTTGCTGGTACTTGTGGTCGCCGGTGTTGGCGGCGGTGTTTGGTTCAGCGGAATTCTGTCTCCAACACCTGATCCGATTACGCCGGATGTCAAAATCGTCACCGACCCCGCGCTGCCCGTCGCCGACCCCTATGTTCTGAGTGTGGAGCGCACTTCTAAAAACGATCCCCTCGCCCTGCGCGGCAACCTGCCCAGTGCCGAGGCGATCCCAAAAATCACCACACAGCTGGAAGAACAATTAGACACTTTCGCGGTTCTGGCTGAGGTCACTCCGGCTGACGGAGTGCCGCTGGACGGCTGGGCCGAAAAAATCGTGCAGATCGCGGTGATATTCGACCAGATCGATGCGTGGAAAGTGTCCGCCAGCGGCACCAGCGTCACTCTGACCGCCAAAGCCCAAAACCCGGCCGAAAAAGTCGCCCTGTTGAATGCCACAGAAGCGGTGCTGCAAGGCAGCGGCATGACCATTATTGATGAAATTGCGATTATTGTTGCTTCCGTCGATCTTGCCGGGCTGAAAGCGGCTTTGCAGAGTTTACAATCCTGCGGTCCGTTGCAGCTGACTGGTGGCAGCGGCGGGGCTGTTGCACCCGATGACACGCTGAGCGTTGCCGGCAACCTGGCAAACGCCACTGAAATTTCGCGTATTCAGGCGATGCTGTCCGAGGCAGCACCGGGCCGCCCGGTTACCAATTCGATGACCGTATTGAACAACAGCGTTTGCCAGGCGATGGCGCAATTGCCCTCCGGTTCCCAGGCCGATAATTTAACATCCGCCTTCTATCGAAATTCGGTGGACGATCAATTGGCACCTGGCAGTGCGTATCATTTGGGTGACAACCCGGTGATCGACATTGTTCTGCCAACAGCCATTGAAGGCTTTTTGAGCGTCATATTTGTGTCGCTGGACGAACAGGTCTTTCATTTGCTGCCGCATCAGGCCCGCGATCAAAACAAACTGAGCGATATCGGGTCTACCGATGGCGATTCAAGAATTGTCAGGGTTGCCTTTCCTGTCGCCGAAGCCTCGATTGAGAAGCTGGGATTCAAGGTGGTGGAACCGCTGGGTGCCAACTTGTTAATCGCGGTGGTCACACCGGAGCGGTTGTTTGATGATCTGCGTCCCAGAGCCGAAAGCACCTCTGCTTTTGTCGAAGCTTTGGCTGGGCGGGTTAAAGATTTTCAAAGCAACAGCGACACGCATATTGTCGCCTACCGGCCTTTGATTACCAAGCCTTAATAGGAAATTGATTTTTCATAACAGCGCCTTTGCGCTACACTTGCACTACCGGCCCCCTCAGAGCGTTATGCGCTTCATTGGACTCACCAATGAAGCGCATAACGCAGCACCATCAAAGACCAAACCCGGCGCTGTGCGTTTTATCTGTTTCAGACAAAACGCACAGCGCTCTAGCATCGGAGATTTCAGATGTACCGCCCTTTTAAGATCGCCGTGCTCATCGGCACATTGACGGCACTTGCAGCTCCCGTTGCCCAAGCTCAGGAAATGACAGCCGAAGACATCCTCAAACGGCTCCAAGCGCAACGCACCCGTACGCTTTCATTTGTCGAGGAATCAAAACCTGAAGGCAGTGACGAGACCGCGGTGTCAGTCACACCAGCAAATGATACAGAGTTGGCAACGACCGCACCGTCCGTTGATTCCGGCGGACTTGTTCTGACTCCGGTCGACGACGGCAGCGGTGCCTCGAGCGTTGCTTTAAGCACGTCTAGTGATGGCGTCAGCTCGCAGGGATCAACCCAGCTTGCCACGGGTCAGCAATCGGAAACCTTGCCTGTGGTTTCCACATCTTCGTCAGTCCCCGAAGACATGGAAATAACACTGACCATCGACTTGACGATCTATTTTGATTTCGACAGCGCCGTGTTGCAGGCCAAGTCCAAAACTCAACTTAACGCTTTGTGTCAGGCGATTCAGGCGGACACCAGCCAAGGCCGCTATCAAATCATCGGCCATACTGATGCGAAGGGCAAAGCCAGCTATAATCAGGTCCTGTCGCAGGCCCGTGCCGATGAAGTGGTGCGTTATATGGTTAGCGACTGCGGAATTGATGCCGCTCGGCTCCAGGCGATTGGTGAGGGCGAGAACCGCCTGAAAGCAGAGGATGATCCCAACTCGCCGGAAAACCGCCGGGTTGAGGTGCAGGTGTTAAGTTAGAGCACTGCAACGTCAGGTGTCCGACCTGCGACCGGTTCAAAAAATCGATTGTGATTAGCTACTACTGCAATAATTTGCTAAATTGCGTCGAAATAACTTTTGGGGAAGCAGAGCGTTTCGGACACTTCGGTTAGAATATGTACAGTCATGTTATCGCCAGAATAGGAAACTTTCCGGACAAACTTTTGGCAGCGCTGTTTTGTCTGGTGCTCTCCTGTGCGCCGTTATTCGCCGAAAAGCGTGTCGCTTTGGTCATCGGCAATTCAAACTACATTTCAACCACAGAGCTCAAAAACCCATTCTATGACGCCACGGATATCGCCACCGTTTTGAAGCGGTTGAACTTTGATGTCATTCAGGGACTTGATCTTGACAACAACGGCATGCGTGACGCTCTTAAGGATTTCAGCGCCCGCATCCAATCCGCCGATGTGGCACTGTTCTTTTATGCCGGCCATGCATTGCAGGTGGACGGCGTGAATTATCTTGCGCCCGTGGACACCGCGTTAAGGCACAAGACAGACTTGGAATTTGAGACCGTATCGCTTGATTTGGTGCTGCGCAAAATGGAACTTAACGCGAAGACGGTTCTGGTTTTTCTGGATGCTTGCCGCGACAATCCCCTTGCAACCCGGTTGGTTCCAACCGGGCGCACGCTGAATGCTGTTGGACTCGCCCAACCAAAAGCTTCACCCGGGGGCGCTTTCATAGCGTTTGCAACCAGTCCGGGGAGCGTGGCCTTTGACGGTGATGGTCGCAACAGCCCGTTTACCGCATCCCTTCTGAAGAACATCGAGCGTCCCGGAGTCGAATTAAACGCCCTGATGATAGATGTCCGCGTCGAAGTCCATAAGGTAACGCAACAGCAGCAACTGCCGTGGACAAATACAGCATTACTTGGCCGTTTTTACTTCAAATCCGGAGAAACCGAGGTGGCTGTGGAACCCGAACCTGATCCGGAAGAGGTGGCCGAACTTAATCGAATTGAGGCATTGAAACGCCAGTTGGAAGTTTGGGATGCCATTCGCAACACCCGCGAACCAGAATTGGTGCAGCAATTCCTTGAAAAATACCCCGATGGTAAATTGGCGAAAGTGGCGGCTTTGAAGTTGGAACAATTGCGATTGCTGGAGGAAGTTCTTACACCCAATCAGCCTTCTGAAGGCGTTGTTGAAGGCGAAGGACAGGAACCGGTCAACACTGGCGATAAACTTCAAACAGCTTCTTTACCTGAACCCCAAACCGACCCGGATTCCGGGCTGATCGATCCAGAACCGGAGAACATTGAGCAGTTGGCGCGTTCGGTTCAGACCGAGTTGAATCGCATCGGATGTGACGCGGGCAATGTTGACGGAATATGGGGGCCAAAAGGACGAAAATCGCTGGAGAGGTATTCAACGCACGGGAATGTTCAATTCGCGTCCACCGAACCCACGCGAAAACTGCTGAACGAACTCCTGACGCGACAGGGTCGAGTGTGCCCCTTGGTTTGCGGCGTAAAATTTGTGAAGCAGGGTGACCAATGTATTAAAAAGACCTGTGCATCAGGATTGGTGCTCAACTCCCGCGGTTCCTGCGTGAAAAAGACTGTGCAGAAAACGAGTACAGTCGAAAAGAAATCCAGAAATCCAGTATCGCGCCCAGCCTGGTGCCGCGAATGGCCGGAGGCCTCAATTTGTCACCAAAATTAGATCCGCTCAATCGCCAGAGCGATCCCCTGGCCGCCACCGATACACATTGTAATCAGGCCAAAGCGACCCGCCACACGTTCCAACTCGTACAGCGCTTTTATGGTGACAATCGCACCAGTGGCACCCACCGGATGGCCGAGCGCTATTGCGCCGCCATTGGGATTGACTTTATCGGTGTTTAACCCAAGCCCCTTGTTAACTGCGCAGGCCTGCGCCGCAAAGGCCTCGTTGGATTCAATGACATCGAACTGATCCGCTGTCATATTGAGTTTTTTCAACAGTTTGGTGACCGCCGGAACTGGCCCCAGTCCCATCACATCCGGACGCACGCCAGCATGGGCGTAACCCAGGAGCCCGGGCCTTGGGTTTCAACCCAGCCTTTTGTGCCGCTTCACCAGACGCCAGCACCATTGCCGCCGCGCCGTCATTGATTCCAGATGCATTGCCCGCCGTGACGGAGCCGTCTTTTTTGAAGGCCGGCCGTAGTTTAGCGAGGCTTTCGAGCGTAGTGCCGGCTTTGCCATGTTCATCGGTATCAAACGGCACCAGATCCCGTTTCACTTTGACTTCAATGGGCAGGATCTGGCTCTGAAACCGTCCTGCATCAATGGCGACCGCCGCGCGGCGCTGGCTTTCCACAGCAAATGCATCTTGTTCTTCCCGGGAAATCTGATGTTCAGCAGCAACGTTTTCCGCCGTCACACCCATATGCCCGGCACCGAAGGGATCAGACAATGCACCCAGCATCATATCCAGTACCGGTGTATCGCCCATTTTCTGCCCCCATCGGGCGGATTGCATGATGTACGGCGACCGCGACATCACTTCGGCACCACCTGCTAAGGAAAAATCGGCATCGCCCAGTTGGATGTGCTGCATGGCGGAAACAATTGCCTGCGCCCCGGAGCCGCATAATCGATTCACGTTCATCGCCGGGGCGGTGTCCGGCACACCGGCATCAATAGCCGCAACACGGCTGAGGTACATATCGCGCGGCTCGGTATTGATGACATGGCCAAAAACCGTGTGGCCGATCTGGGCACCATCAACACCGCTGCGGTGCAACGCCTCTTTGGCAACTGATGTCGCCAGTTCGATTGGCGATTTCGCAGCCAGCGAGCCCCCGAATGTTCCAATTGCTGTTCTGGAACCGTCGAGAATTACGATGTCGATAGTCATGGCGCTGTTCCTTTGATGATCTGTTTGCCTAAGGTTTCCAATTTCGCACCAAAGATGCAAGTCGGTTTTGTCCTGCGCAGCCCCAGATCACACCGCTTTGATTTTTTTTACTCGGGCGGGCGACTTGGGCTTTCCCCTTTCCGGGTTTATTATATGTTAGCCCTACGAAGGCGGAGAATAAAATGTCTGAATCGATCAACTATGGAAATCTGATGCATCGTGCGATGCGGGGGCTGATGAATGAATTGTTGCGCGATATAGCCGCCAACGGCCTGCCTGGGGAACATCATTTTTTCATCACGCTCGACACCACACATCCCGGTGTTGTTATCGCAGACTGGCTGCGTGAACGTTATCCGAGCGAAATGACAGTGGTGATGCAGCATTGGTTCGATGATCTGTTGGTGATGGACGACAGGTTTTCAGTGACGCTGAATTTTGGCGACCAGCCCGAACCGTTGGTGATCCCGTTTGAATCGATCAAAACATTTGTGGACCCGTCCGTAGAGTTCGGACTGCGGTTTGAGAACAGCGAAAATGATGACGATGAGGAAAACGTGCCGGAAAGCCCGATGATTGTTCTGGAAGAAGACGATATAGAAGAAGAAATTACCCCTAAAAGTGAAGCGGAAGTGGTGTCGCTGGACAGTTTTCGCAAATAGTCAGGCCAAGGGCCCGAGAAATTCCGACCGCATCGCTTTAAGTTCCTGCGCCATGTAATCCACAAACAGGCGCACCCGCGTGGTTTTGCGCAAATCCGCGTGCAGCAACAGCCAGATTGATCGGTCAGGCGTCGCTTCGGTCCCCGGAACCCGGACCAAACCGGGCAGATATTTTTCAACGAAGCAGGGCAGATAGCTCATCCCCTGTCCTTGGTGGATCATGTGCATGACCATATAGCCTTCGCGCACCGTATGGCGCAGGGACGCGTTCGGAAACGGGCTGCTGCGGACCCAATCGGGCATTGGCGATGAGTCACCCCAGCCGATCCAGTGCAGCCCCTCGCCTCTGTGTCCAGCTGTTTCCCAGTTCCGAGCCAGATAATCGCGTGAGGCGTAAATGCCACTGGTGTATTGCAGAATGCGGCGGCCGATGACATCGTCGGTGACTTCAAAAGCGACCCGCACGGATACGTCGGCTTCGGAACGGGTCAAATCCTGAAACCGGTCGGTTACAGTGATATCGAGGTCTATGTCTGGGTGCTGGTCGGCAAATCGGGCAAAGATCGGCGGCAGCACATCATATGCCAGAGCGGGGGGCACAGTAACCCGTACGGTTCCCGCGGCTTCACGGTCAAGGCCTTCGATCCGCCGTCTGGCGCCGATCACTGCAAGCTCTGCCTCCTCGGCCATTGGCAACAGCGATTCCCCGGCCGGGGTCAGTGACAAACCTGTCGTGGAGCGCTCGAACAGACGCACACTATAGGCGGCTTCCAGCGCGCGCAGATGCCGATCCACGGTGGCATGAGTGCCGCCGACCAGATCGGCAGCAGCCCGCAGACTGCCGGTCCTGGCCACCGCCAGAAAATACGGCAGTTCGGCCCAATCGATTGCTTTTGTCACTTGCGGCTCCGGAGATTGCGGGTGTGGGTAACGCCTATTTCGTGTAACATTTATTATCCACGATGTCCAAATTTTACCTCTACTGTATTACAATCAACCCGCATAAGTTAGATTTATCAACAAAAGGAAAAATCCAATGGCATCCGTTACAGTCGAAAAAATCGTCAATGCACCGCTGTCCGAACTTTGGGCGAGCTGGGATGATTTCGCTAACATTTCAGTGTTCGCACCCAATATTGCGGCGTCGTACCTGATCAACGACAGCCGAGACACCGGTCTGGGCGCTGAACGTCAGTGCGATTTGAAAGACGGCAAAAACTACCTGCGCGAAAGGATAACCGGTTATATTCCGCAAGAACGGATGGAAATCGATATTTATGACCTCTCGATGCCGCTCAAAAACGCCAGCGCGGTATTTGATTTCACTGCGTTGGACGCAAACCGGAGCAAGGTCAAAATGACGATGAATTTTACCCCGAAGATGGGGATCATCGGCAAAATGATGTTGCCGGTCATGAAGCCGCAATTCGCTAAATTACTGTCCGGAATGCTGGCCGAGAACAAGAAACTTGTCGAAAAAAGTGTAATGGCGGCAGCATAGCCTAACCGGCCATAGACTGCATCCGGCAGAAACAAGACGCGCGGATTGGGACATCCGCCCGCGCGTTCGCCAGATCGAGGCGCGGTTTTATCAACCGCGCCTCATCCTTTTTACCCTCACGCATCAAACACTCATGAAGCCCGTGTAACGACCAGACATTGTCAGGGTTCTGGCCAGCCCGGGCCAAGGTGTGGTCAAAACCCAAATCAGCGCGATAGACAGCTTCTGCCTCTTTGACCCTGTCCTGCTCCAACAGCAGTGCTCCGAGGGCGTGGCGGGTCGGCTGCATCCAGCCCCAGGGCTCCTCATACGGTAAATTGTCATCCAGATCGACGGAGCGGCGCAGATGGGCGAAAGCGTCATCATATTCGCCTTTGCGGTAGGACAACTCGCCCTCAAGCATCGCTTCGGCAATGTCCAGGATGTCGTTGCATGTGTTGTTGAACAGCATCCGGGTTTCAGGCACCTTGTCTTTGGCCTGACGGAACAACTTGCATTTTGCCTCGGCCTTTTCGATTTCTCCCGTCGCAGCGTATGCCACTGTTTTTGAATAATGAATAACAGCTGTTGTAAAACAGAACAGTTCTTGATCATCAGGCAATTCGGTTGCCTTGATTGCCTCCCATCGGCCAAATCGGATCAACGCGTGTTGGCGCATCGGGACATAGCTTTCGATCCAGTCCGCGCTCGGTTCGACGACGTCGGGTGTCAGCATGTCCTGCAAGATCCGTGCAGCTTCCAACGCCGGTGCCATTTGTCCCAGGAACATGGCGCCGTAGATGACGAAATGCAGGTCGTGGCAAATGTAAATCGTGTAGAAATGCTGCGGACCTTCGGCTGCCAGATATTTTTTATCAGCCTCCCAGGCACGCCAATTGCGGCGCACGACGTTTTCATAATGCCCGCACAATACATCAACATGACTTGCCATATGCTGCAGGTGACCGGCGTCGGGCACCAAACCGGTAAGCGCATCGCCTGCTCTGAGCGCTTTTTCAGGTGTAGGTGACATTTCCATCAGGTGGATATACAAATGCAGCAGGCCGGGATGCCGCATCGCCCCGTCCAGAGTACCAAATGCCGATTCCAGCACCGCAACCGCTTCTGCTGTATGTGCTCCTTCTGCCGGTTGCCCGCTTTTTAGGTCCCACAGCAGCCACGGGGTGCAGTTCATCAACGCCTCGGCGAACAAAGCGCAGATATCAAGATCGTCAGCGTAATCCGTATGGACTTGCCGCATGGCTGTGGCATAGGCCTCGTTGAAAGGACCGAAGTCGTCAATTTCGGGATCGTTGGGAATGCGCAGGGCCAATGCCGCGAGCAAGGCAGCCTCGGCCTCCTGGCCTTTCGCCGCAGCCAATGCGGCCCGGCCGCGAGTAATGTATTCGGCTCGCTCCTCAAGGCCTAGATCAACCCAGTGCACGTTGTAATTCGGCCCCAGGCCGTAGGCGATACCCCAATGGGCCATGGCGCAATTCGGATCGAGCTGAAGTGCTTTTTCAAAGCAATTCAACGCCTCTTCATGGTGAAATCCGTAGGTCCAGTTCAATCCGCGGTCAAACCAGAGCTGTGCGTCCGCCGAACTTGCTTGGACGGGGCGGCTGTAATGTCCCAGATCATAATAGCCTGTCACGCTGTCATACCCCCTTTTGCCGATGCACATAGCTTAACAGTAGGTGCCGGTTGTCATTATCACCACCACATTTTATAGATTCCCAAACAGACGCGCAGGAACCAATCGTATGACCAAGATCCGCATCGAGACAGACAGCTTTGGCCCGCTTGAAGTGCCGTCAGACAAATACTGGGGCGCACAAACCCAGCGCAGCCTGATTAATTTTCCAATTGGCTGGGAAAAACAACCGGTGGCACTGGTGCGGGCGTTGGGCGTGATCAAGAAAGCCTGTGCTCAGGCAAATGTTAAATTGGGCAAAATTGACCCTAAACTCGGCGACGCGATCATCGCGGCAGCGGGTGAGGTTGTCGACGGAACTCTTGACGATCATTTTCCGCTGGTGGTGTGGCAGACCGGATCCGGCACACAGTCGAACATGAATGCCAATGAAGTGGTCTCGAACCGCGCTATTGAAATTCTGGGCGGCGAGTTGGGGTCGAAAACCCCGGTTCATCCCAACGATCACTGCAACATGGGACAGTCGTCGAACGACACCTTCCCGACTGCAATGCATATCTCCGCGGCCATGACAGCACATAACGTGCTGATTCCGGGACTGGAAAAGCTGCACGCTGCGCTGGAATCCAAGTCCTCCACTTTCGAAGACATCATAAAAATCGGACGCACCCATACGCAAGATGCCACGCCCTTGACACTCGGTCAGGAATTTGGCGGCTATGCGTTTCAAGTGGAACAGGCGATAGCGCGGATAAAACAGGCGCTGAAAAACATTTACCCGCTGGCTCAGGGCGGCACCGCCGTTGGCACAGGTCTGAACACGCCTGTGGGCTGGGGCGAGAATGTCGCGGCCAACATGGCGGCGATCACCGGCCTGCCATTTGTCACCGCGCCGAACAAATTCGAGGCGCTGGCCGCGCATGATGCGATGGTCGAAATGTCAGGTGCTTTGAAAACTGTTGCCGCCAGCCTATTCAAAATTGCCAACGACATTCGCTTTCTCGGATCCGGTCCGCGTTGCGGTTTGGGTGAACTGATGCTGCCGGAAAACGAACCCGGCAGTTCGATCATGCCGGGTAAGGTGAATCCAACCCAGTGCGAAGCGCTGACTCAAGTTTGCGCCCATGTGATGGGCAATGATGCGGCTGTGGGCTTCGCCGGATCACAGGGGCATTTTGAGCTCAATGTTTACAAGCCGATGATGGCTTATAATGTCTTGCAATCGATGCAACTTTTAGGCGATGCCAGCGTCGCCTTCACCGATAACTGCGTTGACGGCATCGAGGCGGACGAAGAACGCATCAGCCAACTGATGTGGGAAAGCCTGATGCTGGTGACAGCGCTGGCCCCCGAAATCGGTTATGACAACGCCACCAAAGTTGCCAAAACCGCCCATAAAAACCGTACCACGTTGAAAGAAGAGGCCATCAACCTCGGATTCGTGGACGCGGAAACCTTTGACCGCGTCGTGCAACCAAAAGACATGATCGGGCCGAAATAAGGCACCTGCCACATCTTTTGTGACCATTTGTTGGCTGCCACGCTGCAAGACGTGGTATTTGTCGCCTTTACGCCACGCACCACCCGCCGGATTTACCAAAAAACAACTCTGACAGCCTAAAAATCCCCACATTGCAACTTGATTATAACAACTGGTGGCGGCGCGGTTGCTGGACGTGCAGCATCCGCAAAGGGAATAGGCAGATGAGGCAAATAGGGCAAAAATCAACCCTGGAGGGCAGTGGCAAAGACAAAGGCGCGACGCGAAAGGCAGGGGCAAAAAGGCCATTTTGCGTGGCGCCGCCACTGGTTCTGGAGACAGCAGGCGACCGCGAACACGCGTTGCAGCAGATCGGCGGCACAGGCAACCGGTGGCTCGAACATGGTCAGCTATCTCAACTTTTTGCCAGCATGCAGGACGGCTTTGATCGACACAGGGTCAAAACAGGTGTGGTAGGCACAGGATAATTCGATGCCGACGTTTTCCTTCACAGGCTTTCGCTGGACCGGCACTTATTACGGCAGCCCCAGCACTACCGCGGTTACCATCGACATCGCCGACGATGACGGCACCTTGGATTGGTTTGGTGGTGACACCGGCACCGCGCAAACCGCAACCACATCGGACGGTCTGGCAAGTGGCAGCACGATCAGCGGCGGATCATTTCTGGAAGTTCGAATGGACTTTGGCTCGGATGGTTCAGAGGACACGCAAGAAGATGTCGCGTTTATTTATATAGCTGGCGCTGGGTGGTATTTTATTCCCCTCCCGGGCTCCGCTTTTCAAACCGACGACACATTACTGGGCAACACAGGCGGGGGCTGGACTGACCCGAATCAAGGTTGGGACTACACGGATGTGATCTGTTTCACTCCCGGAGCGCGGATTGCAACGCCGCTCGGCAGCCGACTGGTTGAGGACTTAAAGGTCGGCGATCTGGTGATAACCAAAGATCGAGGGCTGCAACCCATTCGCTGGATTGGTCGCAAACTGATCACCGGGGCACGACTGTATGCCGACCCGCTATTGCGGCCTGTACGCATTTGCAAGAATGCCTTTGGCCCCGGTCTGCCAACGCGCGACTTGATGGTATCGCCGCAACATCGAATGTTGATTTCAGGCTATGAAGCGGAGGTAAATTTCGGCCACCGGGAGTTGTTGGCCCCGGCCAAGGCGCTGTTAAACGGCAAAACTGTTGTGGTTAGTACGAGGGCGGACCACACCGAATACATCCATTTCCTGTTTGACGCACACGAAGTTATCTATGCAAACGGTCTTGCCACGGAGAGTTTTCATCCCGGTGCTATGGGCATGGACGCAGTTGAAGAAGCCAGCCGCGCCGAACTGTTTGAAATATTCCCCGAATTGCAATTCAGCCCGCAATCTTTTGGCCCCAGCGTCCGCCACGTTCTTAAAACAAGCGAAACACAAGTGCTCACGTCTTAAAGTAGGTTCACATAATCTAATCCGCTTAAAGTTGTGTGATCAAAAAATCGCTACTTAGAGTTAAAATATTGTTGATCGCCAAATTATCCACTGTATGCTGTACTCAGAAGACCCAAACCCACAAAGAGGGGTAACGGGCACAAGGGGCGGGCAGTGAAACAACCACGTTAAATAGTGGGGTATCTGTCCTTGGAAGTCGGGCGGGTACATGGAGTTTACCTTTTTTGAGATCAACGGGGATCCGTTGGGAGGCGGGCCGCTAACAGTCGGCACTTCCGGTCAGGCTGTGGTCGAAGACGACGACGACTTTCTGCAACCCGACACTGAAGATACCGGCGCTCAGTTCTCCATCAACGGTGTCGATTTCACCTCTTCCGCTTATCCAAACTATTCTCAAACCGGCAACAATGTTGAAATTTATTCGGCGACGGTAAACGGACAGACGGTCACATTCGCTTACCTTACGGCTGCATTTGACGGTGTGGACGATTCTGTAGATCGGATAGTCGTGCTGTCCGGTTCGATTTCACCTGGCGATCAACTGACCAACATCAATCTGGACAGCGGTAATACGAATATTGAATACTCAACCATTCCCAGCTTTATCTGCTTCACTCCCGGCGCAATGATCACCACGCCGCGTGGACAGGTTCCGGTAGAACAATTGATTGTCGGCGATCTGGTCATAACCGCTGACAACGGTCTGCAGGTGATCCGCTGGATTGGACGCAAGCGAATGACCGGTGCCCGAATGCAGGCTTTCCCCGAATTGCGCCCGATCCGCATTCGCAAGGACGCTTTTGGCTCTGGTCTTCCCGACCGCGATATGTGGGTGTCACCCCAGCATCGGATGTTGGTCAGCTCAGACCGCACCCTGCTCGAACACGGCGAACGTGAAGTTCTGGTCCCGGCCAAGGGATTGTTGAACGACCTTTCGATTACTGTCGATTACGGCATCCGCCAGACTGAATATATTCATATTCTGTTCGACAAACACGAGATCGTTTTTGCCAACGGCGCCGCGACCGAAAGCTTTCACCCCGGCACGATCTCTTTGTCCGCAATCGAAGACGGTTCCCGAAAGGAGCTGTTTGAAATCTTCCCAGAACTGGAACAGGGACCCGAAGATTACGGTCCTTCGGCGCGCCTGTCCCTGCATGTTCAGGAAACCAAAACTCTTCGAAATCGTTGGATATTTGCTGAAAAAAGCTGATATTACGCCTGTGACATTGCAGAAACACACTTAAATTCAATACATTCTCCGAATCCCGCCTGTCTTGATTGAGCAATGCGAATGAATCAGGATGAGGTTTGTGAAATCCGGCACGAGACCGGCACCAAAGCGTTTCGCGTTAAATCTGGATCAGATTGAACGGGAAACGCCGGGTTAAGACATCGATGTGGCTGCGTTTGGAACTTTCCTTGCGATTCAAGAAAAGCACGAAACGCTCTGGATGAGGCAGGACGAATGCGCGCGACGAGGTGCGGAATTCAGTCCCTTTGAGTGGTAAGGGCGTAGTGTGAAACTTGCGTTTTATGAGATTTTTGGCGATCCCGTACAGGATGGTCAGATCACGGTCACTCGTGAGGGGTCGGCAAATTTGCTGGTGTCCAAGGATGCCTTTCTGAACCGTGGCCGAAACGCAGCAGAAACATGCATGATTAACGACGTCACCTACCGATTTTCTGCATCGGAAGGAAAATCCAACTTTTTTGAGGGTGTCATTCAGCCAAATACCCGCAAGCAGCGGTTGGTTCGGTTTGCCGGAATCCATGCAGAACAGGGCGGTCAGACTTCGGGTAGGATTGTTCTGCTTTCCGGGACAATCAAGCGCGGTGAGGCGATTTTTGACATCCAACGCGTCGAGGAACCCGGCCTGATGCCAGGCGACTCCTTAATCTGCTTCACACCTGGCAGTCGAATTCTGACGGCCTTTGGCGATATCCCCGTCGAACATATTCGCGCGGGTGATCTGGTCCACACAGCTGACAACGGTCTGCAACCGGTGCGTTGGATCGGCAAGCGGCAATTGACCGGTAGCCGACTGCACGTTGCACCGCATCTGCGCCCGATAAAGATATTCCGCGACGCATTTGGACCCGGATTGCCGGCGGCGGACATGTGGGTTTCGCCCTCGCATCGTTTTTTGCTCGACAATATGCAATCCAGTTTGCTTTTTGGACAAGAAGAGGTGCTGGCCCCGGCAAATGGATTGGTGGACAACGACAAGGTAATTGAAGATCACAGTCTGAACGAAGCAATGTATGTCCATCTTTTGTTTGATGAGCACCAGATCGTTTTTGTCGAAGGCGTCCCGACTGAGAGTTTCTACCCGTGTCCCAACTCGTTGATGTCGCTGGAGGAAAAGGCGAGAACTGAAGTGTTCGACGTGCTGCCAAATCTGGAAAACCATCCTTTGAGCTATAGCCATGCCGCCCGCTTCGCATTGCGCGTTGAAGAGGCAAAATTGCTGCGGGCCGCATAGAACGTCGTATGTCTTACGATCGTCCCAAAAAACATTCACTTACACTCAAAGGCCACCGCACTTCTGTCTCATTGGAAACCGAATTTTGGCAAGCGTTCCGCGAAGTTGCCAAAGCCGAGGGGGTACCGCTCAACCAATTGGCCGCCCGGATCGACACAGAGCGCAGGCTCGACACGGGATTGGGCTCCGCTATCCGCCTTTATGTTTTTCGCTGGTATCGAGACCGCGCCGGGTGATTTTCAGGTGAATGCCGTCACGCGCGCGCACAGTCAAATGCGCCTGCGGGACCGGCACCTTCGCAGCGACAGTTTCAAAGCGAAAGGCCCGGATCAGCAGCGCCAGTAACAAAACACCCTCAACCATGGCAAAACCGGCGCCGGGGCACACCCGTGGCCCGCTGGAAAACGGCATATAGGCGTCGCGGGCACTGGCTTTGGTTTCGGTCTTGTCCCAGCGGTCCGGGTCAAACACGTCCGGGCGGTCCCAATACCTCTGGTGTCGTTGCAGATGCCAAGGGGACAGAACGATTTGCGAGCCGACCTTGATCTCTCGGCTGCGAAAATTCTCTCGCTTCAGATTTTCACGCACCATCATCGGAACTGGAGGGAACAGCCGCAACGCCTCGCGGAATACATTGCGGGTGAATTGTAGTTTTGACAGATTGGCGAACTTGAACCCCACCTCTGGTGCCGCCACCTCAGCTTCCAAGGCGATCCTGTCCTGTGCGTTTTGATCGACTGACAACAAATACAGCGACCAGGCCAGAGCGGAAGCGGAAGTCTCATGCCCTGCGAGAAAGAATATCGCCACCTGATCAACCATTTCACTGCCGCTGAAAGCCTTGCCGGTCACCGGGTCCGTGGTTGTCATAATCTTGGTCGCCAAATCGTCCGGCGCACTGCCTGCAGCGATTTCAGCCGTGCGCGTGTCGGTCAACTTTGTCAAAAGGGCCCGAATGCGGGCGCTGGCTTGTTTGGTGCCGCGACGCTGAAAAACCGGCATCCAACGCGGGATTTTCAGAAAGGACGCCACGTTCATCAAAGGCTGTGTGCGCTGGTACGCTCGGAAATTTTCGAACACGTCAGCGGCGTCGGTATCGGTAATCGGAATCGAAAACAAAGTACGGAATATTACGTCAGCTGCCAATTGCGACATCTGCTCTTCGATCTCGACCGATGCCGTGCCCGTCATGTCTCCCAATCGCGCAACCGCGGACTCTCCGGCTGCCAGCATCGCCGGGAAAACTTCGCGCAAACGGCCTCCTTCGAAACTCGGATCG
This sequence comes from Amylibacter sp., assembly GCA_965237555.1. Lineage (GTDB taxonomy): Bacteria > Pseudomonadota > Alphaproteobacteria > Rhodobacterales > Rhodobacteraceae > Amylibacter. The sequence continues at coordinate 1,422,084 of OZ250147.1, read as the reverse complement.
ATAATTCTGCGCTGACGCTTCCAGGTCTCACCGTTGCTGACGAACACACCGTCGCCGAGCAAGGTATAAAGCGCACCGCGAATGATTTCAGATTTGGGGAAATCGTCCGGGCGTTCGTTTAATACGGTTTTGATTATTTCCGGCTGGTTAACAAAATAGCTACGGAAAAACGGCATCCGGAATTCCGCCATCAGGGCGTGGTATAAACGTTCCGGCTGTGAGGCGAAAATATCTTTTCGGAATAATTCAATGTGTTGCCAGAGCGAGACTGACTCCGGCCTCGATTCCGGTTTTGGCGGCACAAAGTCCGGTTTCCGGCTCATGCGGCACGCATCGTTGTAAAGCGGTTCACTGGCTTTTCGATCCGTGAAGGGCTGGGATTGCGGTCGGCGTAACGGTCACCCAGTGTCATCGGGCCCGACGTTATCTTAAAGTAATCGTAGTCACCGGGACGGTCAAATGCGCAAAGATATTGAAAATGCAGTCGAAAAAACCGTTTCTTGATCCTGGCATAGGCTTCCCGCGACAGGGTTTGAGTAAAGGCAGCGGATAAGACCAGAGGGTGCAATTTACCCGCGCTGGGGGCTACACCGCTGACCGACACTGCATCGCATAATGCAAAGTTCGCACCGTCACCGGGAGCCGACACATCAACCCAGGTCAGGCGGTCCTGTTGGCAGAGATAATTCAAGTCAGCGCGCAGCCGGTCTGCTTTCGGCAGAAAACTGACCATTGGGATCACTTGTCCCAGTGAGAGAAAACTAAGCGCCGGGCCGCAGCCTTCGACATTGCGGATCACGTCGGACAAGATCGAAACCGCCAGATGCGCCCCCGATGAATGTCCAACCACCAAAACCTCGTCCACATCTGAACGCAAAACGTCGGATATCCGGGCGACAAATTCCGCCATCCGCGCCTCCAGTTCAGGGGGATTTGCGCCTTTGAACTGTGCCGAAAAGCCAAAATCATGCATCAGATAATAGGCAAATAACAGCCCGTCATTGCGTTTGAACCAGATCAGCAACAAAACAATAAAACTCACCCACATTGCGGCGGCAAACAGATTGTTGAGAAAGGGAGCAGACAGCCAATAGAACGCGCCGCCAAAAATCACCGCCACCATGAGCTGCAGCAATAACATGACGATCGGGTACAGCGCCGTCAGTATCGGACCGATACGCAGCCGCATCAGCCGGATCAGCGCCCCGGATGAGATATATTCCCAGACAGTGCGCATCAGCAGCAAATAGGTGGCAAATATATTCCGGTCCATCGAGTGTTGCACGATATCGGACCACATCAGGATTTCGACGTCGGTATGCGCAGCCTGCCCATCAATAATCGCGTCCACTGCCCAGCCGTAGTTGGGTGTATCAATCTGCTTGGCGCCAAGTTTTAGCTGATATCCGGAGATTTCCGCCTGATCCGCACCTTCAGATCGGTACAGTTCACGATACCGGCGCGGCGGCACCGGATCATAACCGGGGACATAGAACATATGGCGGCGTTTAACCGACTGCTTCGCCTGTTCAGGCATGACTGCTCTGCCTTACGCGTGTACTCACGCCATACTATAGGCAAAGATTTAACAAAAGTAAGGTGATTTAGCCGATCAAAGCCAGGGTGGGGAAGGTTTCCAGCAGCCAATATGACAGCCGTGAAAATGCATTTGTAACCAGCATCAATCCAACGGCAACCAGCAAAAGCCCCATTATTCTTTCTATCAATGCCAAATGGCGCTTGAAGCGGCTCATCAGCCCCATTGCTCGGTTGATGAAAATAGCCGCCAGAACAAACGGTAGACCCAGGCCAAAGGCATAGACTGCCATCAACAGGGTTCCGCGGGCAACCGAATCCTCCTGCATGGCAACTGAGAGGATCGCACCGAGGATCGGGCCGATGCACGGCGTCCAACCAAATGCAAAAGCAAGGCCGAGGATGTAGGCACCAAAGGCAGACCCGCCCCGGTCTCCAGCATCCAACCGCGCTTCTTTGTAGAGGAATGGAATGCGGATCAGGCCCAGAAAATGCAGGCCGAACAGAATGATGACCAGCCCGGCAGCGATACCCAGAGCCCGTTGATATTGCAAAAACATCTGACCAAGTATCGAGGCGGTAAAACCAAGAAAAATAAACACGGTCGACAAGCCAAGAGCAAAAAACAGAGCGGCGACAATCACCGGGCGGTTCGAGCGTTGCTGATTGGTCATCTCGCCCATCGATATTCCGCCCATATAAGCCAGATAAGGTGGCACAATCGGCAGCACACAGGGGCTGAGGAACGAAATCACCCCGGCCAGCAGCGCAATCAGCAGCGACGGCAGCAGCGCTGCATCAATGATCTCGATCCCGAACATGAAATATTCTTAGCGGAGGCACCGACCGGCGTCACGCCACATCTCATCACTCCTGCGTGGACTTTTGCAACAAACCGGCCTATCTGGCGGCCATGAGATATGACTCTGACCTCGACGCCACCGGCCTGTTGTGCCCCCTGCCCGTTCTGAAAGCCCGCAAGCGGTTGCAAGCGCTCGCCAGCGGGCAAGTTTTGCGGGTGCTGGCGGATGATCCGGCCGCCGTGGTGGACGTGCCGCATTTTTGTGCGGAGCAAGGGCATGAGTTGGTGGCGAAAGAGGACGGTGCCACTCCGCAGGTTTATCTGATCCGCAAAGGGTGAGCCGGTAGGATGGGCGGTTCTGCCTGCGCGGCAGGTTCAACTATCCTACAAGAATTCCAAATGCCTTAGCCTACTCAGCCGCTTGCGCCGTCGGCGTCCCACCCGCCCGAAACGCCTCCAACAATTCCTCGCGCCGTTTGCCCGCCTCCAGTGCGTTCTTGCTCTTCACGGGGCCAAAGCCGCGTATTTGCATTGGCAGTTTGGCCAGTTCCATGGCAATGTCAAAGGTGGCGTCTGACAGGTTGCCCAAAACTTTGGACATGTCCTGCTCGAACTGTACAACCAGCGCCCGCTCCATTTTACGGTCTTCAGAATACCCGAACGGATCAAACGCTGTGCCGCGCAGGAACTTACCCCGTTTCAACAGGTTAAAAGCTGACATCATCCAGCCGCCAAATACCCGCTTGCGGGGGCGTCCGTCACTGGTTTTGCCGCTCAGTATCGGAGGTGCGAGGTGGAATTGCAGCGATTTAGTGCCGTCGAAATTCTCGGCGACCAGTTTTTCTAGATGAGCCGAGTGTAGCCGCGCAACTTCGTATTCGTCTTTGTAGCTCAACAGCTTATGATAGGATTCCGCCACTGCCTCTTGTAGCGATTCATCTTCGAATCGCGCCACAAATGCCCGGTAGCGTTTGGCCAGTCCAGCATTCTGGTACTGCGTCAGATGATCCGCGCGAAAGTCAATCTTTTCGGCCAATGACTTCGGCAGCTCCACAACATTCGGATTCAGCGAAGCCGCTGCCGCTGCCGGATCAACCATCGCCCAGCGACCAATTTCAAAGGCACGTTTGTTGCCTTCGACACCAGCCCGATTCAATTCGATCGCCCGCAAGATGCTGTCGTAGCGCAATGGAATCAGCCCGTTTTGCCAAGCCGCGCCGAGGATCAGCACGTTGGCATAGATACTGTCGCCCAGATGCACGCGGGCCAATTCAGTTGCTTCAAGGAAGCTGACGGCCTCTTCACCCAGTCGTGCGGTCAGGGACAGGCCCAGACGATCACTCGGCAGGGTGAATTCTGTATTTTGAGTGAACTCTCCGGTGATGATCTCGTGGCTGTTGCACACCACTTTTGTGCGATCGCGCGCCATCAGACTCAGCGTTTTGGCACCTGCCGTGACCACCAGATCACCGCCAATCACCCCGTCCGCTTCACCAACAGATACCCGCACTGCGCTGATATCGCTGGGTTTATCAGCCAATCGGCAATGAATATGCACCGCACCGCCTTTTTGCGCCAGCCCGGCCATTTCCATCATGCCGGTACCTTTGTCTTCCAACCGCGCCGCCATCGCCAACACTGCACCAACGGTAACTACACCGGTGCCACCAACGCCGGTGATAATTAGGTTATGAGTGCCGTTGATCGTTGGTAGCAAAGGCTCAGGCAGGTCTGGCAACACGATTTCGCTTGCCGCCGGTTTCTTCGGCTTGGCGCCTTTCACCGTCACAAAGCTCGGACAGAACCCGTCCACGCAGGAAAAATCTTTGTTGCAGCTTGATTGGTCGATCTGCCGTTTGCGGCCCAGTTCGGTTTCCAGCGGCGTGATTGAGACGCAATTCGACTGCACCCCACAATCGCCGCAGCCTTCACAGACTTCGGGATTTATGTAGATGCGTTGATCGGGATCAGGAAACGTTCCACGTTTGCGGCGGCGGCGTTTTTCGGCGGCGCAGGTCTGAAGATAAACTATGACCGACACCCCTTTGATTTTACGGTATTCTTTCTGAACTGACATCAAGTCCGAGCGGGGGTAAGTCTTCGTGCCACTGGGATAATCTCCCAGATTCACGTCCTCTTTTTCGTCATATACCAGCGCCACATGTTCCACGCCCATCGACTTGACTTCGGCGCAGATCCTGTCGGCGGTCAGCCCGCCGTCATTGGCCTGCCCGCCGGTCATCGCTACCGCATCGTTAAACAGGATTTTGTAGGTGATGTCGGTGTTCGCCGCCAACGCGGCCCGGATCGCCTGAACCCCTGAGTGGTTGTATGTGCCGTCGCCGAGGTTCTGAAAAACATGGTCGCGCTTGGAAAACAGCGACTCCCCAATCCAGTTCGCCCCTTCAGCCCCCATATGAGTAAACCCGGTGGTGTCCCGATCCATCCATTGCACCATGTAATGGCAGCCAATACCGGCGTAGGCCCGCGAACCTTCGGGCAGTTTAGTCGAGGAATTGTGCGGGCAGCCGGAACAGAACCACGGCAGTCGCGCAGCAACATCATCAGCATTGTCCGCTTTTACCGCATCTTCGATAATCGCCAGCCGCGATTTCATCGCGTCGTTCAGCAGGCCCTGTTCGCCCAGCAGCATCGCCAGTTTTTGCGCAATTGTAACCGGATCAAGGGCACCTTTGACGGTGAAAACCACTTCAGTGGGCCGCTGATCGTGTTTCCAGCCGACGACGCGACGCCCGTGCCGGTCGTCAAAAATCGCCTCTTTGATCTGCACCTCGATCAGCTTGCGCTTTTCTTCGACCACGATGATCAGATCCAGCCCTTCGGCCCATTCGTGGAAAGAAACCATGTCGAGCGGCCATGTCATCGCTACTTTATACGTGGTGATCCCCAGACGATCCGCTTCTGCCGCATCAATCCCCAGCAAATCCAACGCGTGCGTGGTGTCGAGCCAGTTTTTTCCCGCAGAGACGATGCCAATTTTGGCACCCGCCTTGCCAAACACGCGTTTGTCGAGCCGATTCGCCCGTCCGAACGCCTCAGCAGCAAAACGTTTGTGATCGTGCAAACGTGCTTCTTGATCGGTTGGATTGTCCTGCGCACGGATATTCAGCCCGCCGTCCGGCATGTCAAAGTCTAGCGGCACTGCAATCGGCACCCGATGCGGGTTGCCGTCCACAACCGCAGTCGCTTCGACGGTGTCCTTCACGCATTTCAAGCCGACCCAGCAGCCGGTGTAACGGCTGAGCGCGTAACCATAAGCGCCGTAATCGAGCAATTCCTGAACCCCCGCGGGCGACAGAATTGGCATCATGAGATCGACGAAAGCGAAATCCGATTGGTGCAGCACTGTCGAACTTTCACCGGTGTGATCATCGCCCATACAGGCCACAACCCCGCCATTCGTCGATGTACCTGCCATATTGGCATGGCGGAATACGTCACAGCTGCGGTCCACCCCCGGACCTTTTCCGTACCACAGGCCAAAAACCCCATCGTATTTGCCTTCGCCACGAATTTCCGCCTGCTGCGTGCCCCAGATTGCGGTCGCGGCCAGGTCTTCGTTCAAGCCAGATTGAAAGATCACGTCCTGGGCAGTCAGTTCCGGTTCCGCCTGCATCATCTGTGTGTCTACCGCTCCCAATGGTGAGCCGCGATATCCCGAAACATAACCCGCTGTGTTCAACCCCGCTGCCTGGTCACGTTCTTTTTGCGCCAGCATCAACCGCACCAGCGCTTGGGTTCCATTCAGCAGGACTGTGTGTTTTGACAGATCAAATCGATCTTTGAGGGTGATCTCTGGTTTGGACATGATTCCTCCGGCGATTTTCTCTATAATAGGTCATTAATTCTGACCTATCAAGAGTAATTCGTTCAATTCCTTTTGATTGAAATTGTACATTGCAGGTCCTAAAAGATTTCCGAAGCTTAGCAGACTGTTAATCTCTGCTCACTAGAGGGAACTCCGCGATGGATTGGGACAAACTGCGCATTTTTCACTCGGTCGCAGACGCGGGCAGTCTGACACACGCAGGTGAAACCCTTCACCTGTCGCAGTCTGCCGTCAGCCGACAGATCCGGGCGCTGGAAGACAGCCTTGCCGTCACCCTGTTTCATCGTCACGCGCGTGGCCTGATCCTGACTGAACAAGGGGAATTGCTGTTCGAGGCGACTTCGTCAATGAACCAAAAACTGGAAGCCACTGAAGCCCGGTTGCGGGATTCGGAGGATGAAGCTTTTGGCGAATTGCGGGTTACCACAACCGTCGGCTTTGGCTCGCTCTGGCTGGCACCGCGATTGGGCCGGCTTTATGACAGATACCCAGACCTCAAAATTGACCTACTGCTGGAAGAACGCGTGCTCGACCTGCCGATGCGCGAAGCTGACGTGGCAATCCGGATGAAGGAACCAAGCCAGGCCGATCTGGTGCGCCGACGGTTAATGAACGTGAATATGCGCCTGTACGCCAGCCAGTCCTATATTGAAAAATTTGGTCAACCGGATAACTTTGATGACCTGCGCAATCATCGCATCGTCAGCCAGAATCTGACCAGCCAGCAGGTCAGCGCCGGTATGCAATGGATTGCACCGTTGCTGTCGGGCGAGCATCTGTCACACTTGTCGGTGAATAACTATTTTGGAGTATTGCGTGCGGTGCTGCATGATGTTGGTATCGGTATGCTACCGACCTATGTGATTGTGGATTACCCGCAATTGATCAGGGTTCTGCCCGATGAACAGAGCCAGGAGATTCCGGTCTATTTGGCCTATCCAGAAGAATTGCGACACTCAAAACGCGTCGCCGTTTTCCGAGATTTCGTGTTGGAGGAACTGAAGGCGGACAAAAAGAGCAACCTTGTTGATCAGTAGCACTTGTCGAGTGATGCTGGAATCACACGGTATTCCATTCAGGGCTATTGCGGACACTTGACGGGGCGGTAAAAAGTCGATTCCTCATGAGAGTCGGCTGGGTTATAATTGTGCATGTTTACTTTACGCGACCGACGGACCGGAGAATTGTTTGATCGCTGGTCCGATTTCGGGGACAAACGTCGGCGCCTGATGGAGCAATCCTGGGCCGGGGTTTTTCGGAACCATCTGCTTGTCGAACTTCCGGTTGACGATCTTTGCCGTCACCTTGATGAACGCATGGGCCGACCATCGAAGGATCTACACGTTGTCATCGGGGTCTTGCTTTTGCAGCAGCTGCACGATCTGAGCGATGCAGAGACCGTCGAGGCCCTGGCCTTCAATATGGCGTGGCACTATGCCTTGGACGTGCGCAGCGAAGCGGACAGCTATTTCTGTGAGAAAACCCTGCGCAACTATCGCCGTCTGTTTATCGAACAAGGTCTCGATGAATTGCTGTTCCGGTGTTTGACGGATCGGCTGGTGCAGGGGTTCTCTGTCGATACCAGCCACCAACGCATGGATTCGACGGCCCTTCGTTCGGCGATGCGGGCGCTGACACGACTTGGTATCGTTGTTGAGAGCATCTCGAAGTTTGCCCGTGAGCTTGAGCGATATCATCCCGGTCTGCACGAGCAGATCAGCAAGGAGGTGATCCGCCGCTATGTCGATCGCGAGGGTAATGGCGCGTTCGCGAATACGGCGCCGAGTGTTTCAAAACGCCGCCTCGGCGAAGCGGGTCAGGATCTCCTAGCCCTGGTGCTGCAATTCCGTGACACGGCGGCGGCAAAGCTTTCCAGTTTTGCGATCCTGGAGAGGGTTCTGCGCGATCAGTTCGAGATCGTTGATGATGAGTGTGGCGATCGTGACGCAACGCGCGCCGCGATTCGAGATCCAAAGGATGTGCCGTGCGATACCGTCGGCAATCCGGCCGACCCGGACGCGAGCTACAACGCGCACAAGGGTCAGGGATACATGGCGCAGATCGTCGAAACCTATTGTGAAGATGACAGTAACGAGGCGGTTGCCGCGACACCGGACCTCATCACCCACGTGGAGGTCCACAAGATGACGGTGCATGACGGCCATCGCTTGGCCGATGCGCTGGATGATCTGAGCGAGCGCGCGCTGACGCCGGCGGTGATGCTGGGTGATTCACATTACGGTTCCAGTGACAACATGGCTCTGACGCGCGAACAGAACATCAATCTCGCGGCGCCCGCGCGACCGCCGAAAGGCGCCGTCTCGGGACGGTTGACGTTGGAGGATTTCACTCTCAACGAAGAAGGCTTGGTCTTGCGCTGTCCCAATAACGTCGAACCGGTTTCAGCCTCGCTCGCCAAAGCCAAGCTGCAGGCCCGTTTCGACCTTTCCATCTGCCAAAAATGTCCCGATATACTGCGATGTCCCGTGCAGGCGGCCAAGCGTGACGGCCAATTTTCCCGCTTTCAATATACCCCGGACAGGGCTGCCAACCAAAAGCGCCGGCTTTATGAACAAAGCGATGCCTTCCGCGACGTCTACAGATGGCGGGCCGGCATAGAAGCGACCATGTCGCGATTAAAGTACCAGATGAACCTGGCTCACCTACGCATTCGCGGCATGCCGGCCATGCGCTACGTGGTCAATCTGCGTGCCCTCGGCCTCAATATCCAACGCTGCGCGGCAATCGCACCATAAAAAACGAAGCCAAGGAGAAGCCAAGGATAGGTAATATCAGGTTTTATCCACCAGCAACGCGGAGACAGGCAAATATTCTTCACCGAACCGCAAAGACCTGTACAAGCACGCCATCGGCCAACAACTTTTTACCGCCCCGTCGAAACTTGATCCAGCTCCTGAAATGCGCCTGTCTCATCTTGCAGCCGCGGTGAGTCCCCAGTCAGATACAGCACAGGGCTTTCAGACATTCGCGCCGCAAACAGAGGACCGGCGCCATTGGAAGCACCGGGACCGGCAGTCACCAAACATACTCCGATTTCCGCGGTCAGCTGGGCATAAGCTTCTGCCATATAAACAGCCGCGGCTTCGTGGCGGGTGTGGATGATTTCGATATCGGTATCCACGCAAGCATCATAAATCGGCATGATCTGATTACCTGACAGGCTGAAGATCTTGGTCACACCTGCTTTTACGAGTGTCTTGATAATAAGGTCTGCGCCACGCATCCTTGTTGTCCTTTTACTGGTCCTGAAACAGGGCTGGTCTTATCGAAGATTTTAATCAGGCGGATAGTCCACATATAGGGTGATGTTTGATGTCGAGATACAGCTTACAACCGCCCACGACATACAAATCTCTGCAAGTTGTATTCGTAAGTAATTTTAAATAAAAGGAGTAAATAGTTACAATACCGGAAACTCAACCTTACAGAAAGCGACCGTCGAATAATGTCCATTCGCATGCTTCGAACCCTGATTGCGGTCGAGGATAATGGCACGTTCACTGCTGCTGCGGATGCAGTATTTGTGACCCACGCCGCCGTCAGTCAGCAAATGAAAGCTTTGGAGACAGAGTGGGATGTTTCCATTTTTGACCGGTCAAAGCGTACACCAAAATTCACACCATTGGGGCGGGTGTTTGTGAAAAAAGCCCGCGAAATTGTACGAGCCTACGACGGGATTGTCCCTTCGATTCTGGGGGACGACGGGTTAAGTGGTGACGTATCGCTAGGGGCATTGCCAACCACATTGACCGGGCTGGTTCCATTGGCGACCTGTTTGCTCAAAGAGCAATATCCTGATCTTCACGTGGGCGTTGTTCCGGGGTTGACCACGCATCTATTGCAACAGGTTGAACGCGGATCGCTTGATGCAGCAATTGTCAGCAAACCCCAGGTTTTGCCCCGCGTCCTGATTTGGCATGAGATCGCTGAGGAGCCGCTGCAACTTATAGCATCGCTGGATAATGAAAGTGACGACCCAATATTTCTGTTGAAAAACAACCCGTTTATCCGGTTCTCACGTAATGCGGTGGTGGGCGGTCAAATTGAAGCTTGGTTGCAAGATAACAAAATTGACGTCGTGGACAGTATGGAACTGGAAGGGCTGGAAGCTATCAGTTCTATGGTGCTTGGCAATCTGGGTGTTTCGATTGTTCCGCGGTCCTGCGTTACCAGTATGACTCGACTACCGCTAAAACGGCTGGCGTTGGAACCAAAACCTCTGTCTCGATCTCTTGGACTGATATCGCGCAACGACACAGTAAAACACCGCGTTGTCTCGGCCATTCGCGCAAAGCTGCTTGAAGCCGTAGAATGCGGTGAGTTTTCTCCGCGGCCCAAGAAAGACGGATAGCGAATAAATGGACCTTGGTTTCGTTCTTTTTCTTGCTGCGGGGGCTGCGGCTGGCGGGTTCATCAACGGATTGGCCGGTTTTGGGACATCCCTGTTGCGCTTGGATTCTGGTTGCAGATCATGCCACCGGTACAGGCAGTTTCTGTCGCTGTGATCATGTCAGTAGCCAGCGGGATTCAAGGGCTGATTCTGGTGCGCCATTCGATTAAGGACCAGCCAAAACGGCTGTTGCGGTTTCTGTTGCCCGCGCTGTTTGGTATCCCGTTGGGTGTTGCGGTGCTTTCGAATATGGATCCCTTACTGCTTAAAATTACCATCGCTGGGTTTTTGATTCTGTACGGCGGGTTTTTTATACTTCGAAAAAACCTGCCAAAGTTTATCCACCCAACCCCAATCGCAGACGGTATTGTCGGTTTTTTGGGTGGGTTCCTCGGAGGCGCGGCTTCGTTGTCAGGCGCGCTGCCAACTATGTGGTGCTCGATGCGCCCTTGGCGAAAATCGGAAACTCGGGCGGTGCTGCAACCATTTAACGTGGCCACGTTGGGGCTTACCGCGGTATTGCTCGGCATCAAGGGCCAGTATACATCCGAAACACTGGTTCTGATTGCGGTTGCCTTACCAATCACGCTGGCGTTTGCCCAAATCGGGATCGCCGCGTTCAAGCGGTTAGAGGATGACCAGTTCCGCCGTCTGATAATCAAGATTATGTTAAATAACCGTTTAATATCAATATGTTAATGACATTCTTTGTAGTGCATACAGTTGAAATATTCAATTGTACGTTTACTGGTCATAAAATCCCTCAAAATACTGTAACAAACAACTTATTTGGATACGTTTTTCATTCGGATTGCTTTGTTGCACTTACAAGGTATCCCGAAAGCTAAGACAAGCTCCAATGAGATCTGTAAGAGCTGGCGTTTTGTCAGTGCATCGCTTTTTACAGCGCCATCGCATCACCAATACTACCAAAATCAAAGCGGGTGCAACATATCGCTACCTACTGTATTACGCAGCCTGGCAACTCTTGAAGCATTGGACATTGTGCAAGAAACTTACCGGAAAGGCCTAACTGGCTCATAGCTGCATATTTGGCCAGTTGAAAGAACGGATGGGGAACAAAATCGGCATTGACGGCTTACCACATAAATAGTTGCCTCTGGGATCAATAAGATTAGAGGGAAGATATGGTTTCAGATGAAGATATAGCTCGACAGTGGGGGCTGTCGTTTGACGATGTTGAGTTTATTAATGCACGCCCAAAGGCAATGCGCGTTGGTTTGGCCGCACAGTTGAAGTGTTTCCAACATACTGGTCAGTTTCTAAGTGAATGGTCAGACGTTCCAGAAGACGCCTCCGCTTATCTTTGCGAGCAGCTTGATAGTCAGCTTTTGAATGCGGCCCTGTATGACTTTAAAGGTCGTTCAGCCCGACGCCATTGTGCCGAAATCGTTATACACCTAGGTTTTAAGCGCATGACGGGCGATCACCGTTCTACTCTCCAGACATGGTTACTGACAAAACTATGCCATCAAGGAAATTCGATTGAAGATATGGTAACGAAAGCTTTTCTATGGTGTCGGGACCATAAGGTCTTTGCCTATTCGAGAAAGATCATGGAACGCCTTGTACGCTCAGCGCGCAAACAATTTCTTGAGCAGTTCCTAAGTGATGTTGCTGACCGTCTTTCATCTAATACAGAAGTCAGGCTTGAGGCGTCACTTGCAGCACCTGGTGAAATTACAGAGTTTTATCGTCTGAAAGATGATGCAGGAGCTGCGACGCTGGAAAACATGCTCGTTGTCATTGAACGTTTAAGTTTCATACGCAGTTTGAACTTACCAAAAGAATTGTTGATGAATGTCGGGCGGCCTTGGATAGACCGTATTACCCGAAGAGTAAGTGGTGAAACGGCTTCAGAAATGCGTAGGCACGGTCAAATGCATCGTCTTGGCCTTTATGCTGTATACCTGATGGCCCGTGAATCTGCTCTGATTGATAATGTGGTCGATCTTCTTTTGGAAACGGTTCACCGTATTTCAGCACGGTCACGGCGTAAGGTTGTTGCAGGTATCACCCGCGAGATTGAAAAGGTTTACAGTAAAGAAAAACTATTGGCCGATATTGCCTTAGCTTCAATCGATGAACCAACAGGTCGTATTTGCGATATCATCTTCCCTGTTGCCAATGAAGGCAAACTGACATCGATCATCAAAGAATTCAAAGCTAAGGGTGGTTTGGATCGTCGTGTGCAAAAGGTGATGCGCGGATCCTATTCAAGCCATTACCGCCCCATGTTGCCCGAACTTTTAGATGTATTGGAGTTTAAATCCAACAATACCGCTTGGCGGCCAGTTCTTGATGCACTGGGTTGGATAAAGAAAATGCGTAGTGAAGGGCGGCGGGTTGCGACACAAAGCGAAGCACCAATGGATGTTATCCCATCAAAGTGGCGTTCTTCCGTGATTGATAAACAAGGGCGGGTTAATGTTATTAGCTTCGAACTCTGTATACTAACCCAATTACGGGAATGTATCAGGGGGAAGGAAATCTGGGTTGAAGGCGCAGATCGCTACCGTAATCCAGATGATGATTTACCAAAGGATTTTGAGAAACGGCGCGATGATTATTATGCCAGCCTCAATTTACAACAGGATGCCAAAGCCTTTGTGGCAGGTGTAAAATCTGAACTTGAACAAGAGCTACGTCTTTTGAACGTGGATATTCCTAAAAACGAGAAGGTTCGCCTGCGTTTGGGTGGTGACAACCGTATCTCAATCATACCGTTTGCCCCATTACCAGAACCAACGGGTTTGGTTTCCATGAAATCCGAGATTGGTAAACGCTGGCCGATGACAAGGCTGTTGGATGTTTTGAAAGAAGCAGCTCTTGATACTGGATATCAAAATGCTTTTGAAACATCAGCATCGCGTGAAGTTCTTTCGCCCCTAGTACGAGATCGGCGTTTACTATTATGTCTATACGGCCTTGGCACCAATGCTGGCCTGAAGCGAATTGCCTCTGGTGTTTCTGATGTCAGTTATGATGAACTGCTTCATATTCGCCGACGTTATATTTACCCTGCTGCTTTGCGGGAAGCCGCAGCGCAAGTGGCAAATGCCACTCTGGCAATTCGAAATCCTGATGTTTGGGGTGAACCTGGTACGGCTTGGGCATCCGATTCAACAAAGTTTGGGGCATGGGATCGAAACCTGATGACGGAATGGCATGCGCGGTATGGTGGACGCGGTGTTATGATTTACTGGCGTGTCGAACGCCAAGCCACATGTGTTTATTCCCAACTCAAGCGGTGTTCATCATCTGAAGTGGCATCGATGATCGAAGGCGTTTTACGCCATTGCACAGATATGGATATTCAGCGGCAATATGTGGACAGCCATGGTCAAAGCGCTGTGGGCTTTGCATTCTGTCATCTGCTTGGGTTTGAACTGGCACCACGGTTGAAAGTAATTGCACGTCAGAAACTATCGCTACCTTATGCAGGTATGAAGGCATCATTACCCAATCTCACGCCCATTCTGTCAGGGACAATCGACTGGGCTGAAATTGAACGCCAATATGATGAAATGGTTAATTACGCAGCGGCCATGCGCCATAGAACGGCTGATCCAGAGGCTATCTTACGCCGCTTTGCCCGCGCCGAAGTCATGCACCCAACTTACAAAGCCTTGGCTGAACTGGGCCGTGCGATCAAAACAATTTTCTTGTGTAGATATTTACGCTCTGAAGCGTACAGGCGCGAGATCAACGAAGGCTTGAATGTTGTAGAAAACTGGAACAGCGCAAACGGCTTTGTGTTCTTTGGCAAAGGCGGCGAGATTGCAACCAACAGAATTGAGGATCAGGAAATATCCGCTCTGTCGCTGCATCTACTGCAAGCGTCCCTGGTCTATGTGAACACCCGCATGATGCAATCTGTGTTGGCGAAACCCGAATGGGTGAAGCGTATGACCCCAGAAGATTACCGTGGTTTATCGCCAGCCATTTATGGGCATCTCAATCCCTACGGGCGGTTTGATGTAGATATGAAGCGGCGGATTGATTTTACAAGGAAGGCTGCGTGATGAGGGAACTATAATAATTTTTTCAAGTTCGTTTCAGGATTACCAACTGCTACTTTATCTACGGTTTTACCTGCTTCGATTATTCGTTTACCGATCATATAACCACGCGGGTCGTTCATAGCATCCACTGCCAGCAATTGATCCCCTTTGAAATACCAAAAGGATACCATGCCATCCTTATCACCCACTCGAGTGATCACATCATCATAACCCATATTTAGTCCTGCGATTTGCAGTTTCACATCAAACTGATCCGACCAGAACCACGGCTTCGCTATGTAATCTTTGCCAGCTCCCATAATGTTTTCAGCAATAATCTCTGCCTGATCAATGGCATTGGGTACGCTTTCCAAACGAATACGCCCATTTTGGTACGGGAAAGATGTGCAATCACCAGCCGCCCAAATATTTGGCTGGGATGTTTGTCCATGCGTATCAGTTTTAATACCGTTCTCAATTTCCACACCCGCAGCTTCAGCCAATGCAATTTTTGGCATAATACCAACACCAACTATCGCGAAATCTATGTCCAATTCAGTCCCATCTGTTAGTTTTGCCCCAGTCACGCGGCCTTCACCTACCAGATGATCTAAACCAACACCTTCAATAACTTTCACACCTTTTGAGGTATGCAGTCCACGAAAATAATCCGAGGTTTGCGGGCAGGCTACGCGTTGTAAAATACGATCTGCCATTTCAACCAAAGTAACCCTTAGACCCTTGGATGCAGCAACAGCAGCGGCCTCTAGGCCGATATAACCACCACCAATAATCAGAACATGTTTACCTTCGCCAAACTCTGGGGCCATTGCATCCACATCCGATAGGTCACGCACGACGTAAACGCCATCCAATGTGCCACCAATAGCTGCCGGTAAATATCTGGGGCTTGATCCAGTCGTGAATATTAAATGATCATAATTCAGAGTGCCGTCACCAATTTGCAGCGTTTTGTTGTCCGCGTCAACATTCGTTACAGTTTCACCTGTACGCAAATTAATCCCGTTTTCGGCATAAAATGCTTCTGGCTTCAGGTATAGGCGTTCCAAATCCATTTCACCCAACAGGTACTTTTTGGACAAAGGTGGGCGTTGATAGGGTGGTGCATTTTCTGCACCAATCAATGTGATATCACCCTCAAAACCAAGATTACGCAGCTTAACAACCAGGGAACTGCCCGCTTGTCCCGCGCCAATGACGACTACATGTGTCATGTATTATGTACCTTTAATGAGTTAATCATTCAAAAACTCCTCCAAAAATAAAGTACTGAGCCAATTGGCTCAGTACCATCCCGGGGAGGGATATCAGCTTTGCAAATTGATCAAATGTGTCTTATCTGCGTCGCCAATTCGATATTATACCTAGGCCACAAACTTTTATCGTTGCGGCCTAGGTCTTGTTTTAAGGTTTACTCAGCAGCAATCGGCTCAACTGTACTCTGCACACCTGCTTGTTCGCGCTTGCTGTCTAGGTAAACAGCTTTCAGCACCGAGATGCCCATCAATACCATGATGAAGCTAAACGGTAGTGCGCCGATCACCATCGCTGTCTGGATCGCACTCAGCCCGCCAGCGAGGATCAATCCGCCGACAACACAGGCAAGAGCTACACCCCAAAAGATAATATGGGGCCGTGCTTTGGGACCTTCGTCACCACCAGCATTGATTGTGTTGATGATCAGAATAGCGGAGTCTCCTGTTGTAACCAGATAGGTCAAAAGCAGAACAACCACGATGGCTGTCATGACCCAAGCCAGACCACCGTCCAGCATTACCCCAAGCATGGCGAAAAGCTGATCAGCCTGCCCAGCACCCAAGATGCGGCCACCGGCCTCGCCAGTCAGTTCCAGATCGATTGCCGTTCCACCAACGATTGAGAACCAGATAAAGCACATTGTACCCGGTACTAACATTGCGCCAATGATATACTCACGCACTGTCCGTCCTTTGGACACACGCGCAAGAAACAGACCAACGAAGGGTGCAAAGGCGATCCACCAAGCCCAGTAGAATACAGTCCAGCTACCTTGCCAGCCAGCCAAAGCCGCACCGGTTTCGGTTCCATCATCTGTCCAGACAGTGAACATGCTCACGGGGAGTGACAAGATATAGTCGAAATATCCAACAAACAATGCCGTCAGACCGAAGAATGTTGACCCAAAGATCAAGAAGAATGCCAACAGGAAGAAGCTAAGACCCATGTTAATGTTCGACAGCCACTTGATGCCTTTACCGACACCTGAAAGCGCTGAAATGGTGGACGCCCCCATGATAATCAATAATGCAACGATTATTGCAGCAGCGGAAGCGGTCTTGCCACCTTCTGCGTCCGTCGCATACAACCACTCACCCACACCGACTTGATATAGACCAGATATAAACTGATCGAGCCCAAAGCCGAGTGTTTGGGCCATACCCAAAACTGTCGCTACAACTGCGAATATGTCGATGATGTGCCCCAGGCTACCTGAGAGCTTTTCACCAAACAAAGGTGTCAAACCAGATCGAATAGTCAGCGGCAACCCTCTGCGGTAAGAGATATAGCCAAGTCCCAAGCCTACAATGGCATAAGATGCCCATGCAGCTAAGCCCCAATGGGTGAAAGACCAGATATAAGCGGCTCTGACGTTTCCTGCGGTTTCACCTTCTGTCAACCCTTGGATCGTATGCGGGTTCGAGACGAAGTGATACATTGGTTCCGCAGTTGCGAAAGTTAGCATCCCAATGCCAATACCCGCACTGAACATCATCGAAAACCAAGAGAAATTTGAGAACTCTGGTTTATCGTCAGGCAGGCCAAGCTTCAATCTCCCGGAAGCGGGCCAAAGTGCCAGCGCTATACATGTGAGGACGAAAAATGCCATCGAGTAGATGTACCAGTAATTGAATGTGGACAGAATAAACGAATTGATGTTCCCCAAAGAAGCTGCCGCGTGCTCAGGGAAGGCGACTGCCCATATAATTATCAAGCCCACGATAACTTTCGCGGAAATCGTAACATGCGTTGTAAACCCTCGATAAAAGCCGCTTTTCGCGACCTCGATGGGTAACTCCATTAGTGGTGGTTTCATTTTCTTAACTCCCATTTTGTTGAATGATATCTTATTGTTTTTGTTATCTTTTGTATTTCCCCCTTAGATATGTTTGCCCTCCCATTGACTGGCATAAGTAAAAAAATGAGAGGGCATTGTAATTACACGCCGCCCTCTCCAGTCAGGGAGTGGAAATTTTGTCATTCATAATTGTATAAACACCTGATCACCCTCAACTTTTACGGGGTATGTTTTTAGATCAACACAGACAGGTGCGGACAGCGCTTTACCAGTTTGAATGTCAAACCGTCCGCCATGAAGTGGACATTCGATCACGCGGTCTATGACCAAGCCGTCTTCTAGACTTTGTTCTTCATGCGTGCACATGCCGTCGGTTGCAAAAAACCCATCGTCCGTGTTGTAAATTGCATAGACGTGACCGTTATGCTCCCAACGGATCAGGTCTTCTTCATCTATATCGGACGTTGTGCAGGCGTTAATCCATTCACTCATGTTTTTATCTCGTTTTGATAGATTGTTCTGAGAGGAGATTTTCCTCAAATGGATAACGAGACAAACAAACGGCACCTGTTTCAGTTATTAAATACTGATCTTCCAGCTTTACGCCTTCGACACCGTCAATCTCGCCGACATAGCTTTCGACGCAGATCACCATCCCCGCTTCAAGCTCACCGTCATAGTGAAAAGCTTCGTCCACAGGGTAGTAAATTACCGGGTATTCATCGGCCATGCCAAGCCCATGCATGATACAAGGGTACGGTTGGTCGCCAAAACCAGGTTCTTGGATGTAGCGGTTATCTATTATGTCTCTGAAAGATGTGCCTGAGCGTAACATATCCTTGTTGTGATTGATTTCATTCCAGGCATATTGATACAGGCGCCGCTGATAATCGGTGGGTTTACCCGGGCCGCAATGAAACGCGCGCGAAATATCAGCGCCATAACTCCACGGGCCAATCATACCGCAATCAAATACAACCATTTCGCCTGCACGAATAATGCGGCTAGATGCCTCTTGCTGCCAGGGGTTGGTTCGATTTCCTGATGCCAGCAGGCGATAATCTATCCACTCTCCACCACCTTCAATATTTGCCGCCCACATATGTGACCAAAGAGCCTGTTCACTGATGCCATTGACCAGATTGTTCCGCATCCGCGTCATACCGTCTTCGGCAATGGCAATTGTCTGGTTCATGCACAGAATTTCTTCGGGGGATTTGATCTTTCGCGCATGCGCCAGAGCTTCACCGGCATCCACCAAAGTCAGGCCTTCGGCCTCTAAGGCGCTGTGTGGCAGAGGCCCAGATCGTTCGATGCCAATTTTGCTTTCACCGCCACAATGGGCGTCTACCAAGTCCTTCATCTGCTTGGCCCATTTAACGATCCATTCGTGATGACGGTCGCCTGCAAACATATAGGATAGCGGTAACAAATCATCACGAATCTCGTCAATCGTCTCCAATTGCATGGCCGTGTTACGTCCAGGTTCACTATCGAAATAGATCACTGGTCCTTCTGTTGGTACAAACAGATAGCCTGCGTGAATATGCATCTGGAACAGGGTACAATTGCGCGCGCCTGTTGCATAACGGATCGACAAAGGGTCTGTCAGAATAACCGCACCTAGTCCCAGTCGTTTGAGTTGTGCACGTAACCGGTTTTGCCGATAGGCCCGCATCCGCGGCACGTCGATCACGCCTTCGGTATCGGTCAATTGCATCGGTGGCGTAATCCACGCAGCTTGGTCTAATGTCAGAGGTTGTGGTTTGGCAGGAAAAGTTTTTGTGTAATCCGTAGCTGTATTCATTGGTGAATGGGCCTCCAGTTGCTGAGTGCTTCTTGTAGTTTTTCATATTCGTTTTGCGGCATTGCGACCGAATGTTTCGCGTCCGGGAAGGAACCCGCTTTAACTGCATCGCGAAATCCAGCCAAACCGTTTTCGCGTTCTGTTGACACGGCCTTACGAGCAGACAACATGTCCGCCCAGGCTTTTGCATGGCGTGGTGGGTGTTCAACATCGCCACAAATATCTTCCATGAAGGAAAATATGATGTCGCCGCCAGATCCCGCGCCAATAGAGTGGGTCACCAATCTGGTGCGCTTGTTAATTTCCACCAGAGTTTCGGTCGCCACACATTCGACTTCGACCGCAACTGCACCAGCATCTTCCAGGCGTCTAAAATCTTCCAGTAGCTGCATTGCTTCTTGCGCAGTTTTACCAACGATCCGTAACCCGCCTAGCTTCGTGGACAAACGTGGAATCAACCCAAGATGACCCTGAACACACAGACCTTCTTTGGCCAATCTTTCGACCGTGGACAGTCCCCGCGGCGTGTAAATGGCATCGGCGCCTCGCTCTGCACACCAGATCGCTCCTGCAAGTGCCATATCTTCCGTTGCATATTGCGTCATCGTCTGACTGCCCGTAACAAAGGTATGCGGTGCCGCAGCCCGAACGGCTTCAATATCCAGATCTGCGATTGTAATCAGATCAATGCCCAGTTTTTCACAGGCAGCGGCTTCGGTTGCATCTGCCGCCGACACTTGCGTCATTTTAATCCCTGCGGCCTTGTTTGCACGCAAACAGGCGACAGTCAGATTGCGTTTGGCTGGCTGTCCGCCATAAGTATAGATACGTTTCATGTTCATCACATCGTTTTATGGGCAATGCGCTCATACGTACCGCCTTCGGTAATCATATGTGGTGCTTGCCGTATGGTTGGTGCTTTAGTTGAACGCCCCAGAGAGCGGCGCAAAACAACAATAAGCACCTCCCAGTTTGTGCGTAAGAATCCCTGATCGGGTGCCGGCACTTGTTCGCGCACAGCATCAGCCAATTTTGGCAATGAATGAAACGGAACTTGCGGGTACACCCTAGTGAGGCATGTTGATGTTACATACCGTGCATGTCACTTTTGGGTAGTAAAACGATTAATGTTACGTTATTCACATCATACCACCCTAATGTTACGGATAAGCCATGAGCCGCATCGGATATGCACGTGTTAGCACTGCTGATCAGGATTTAGATATCCAGATTACAAAACTGAAAGACGCAGGTTGTGAAATAGTGCGTTCTGAAACTGGGTCAGGTGCATCACGTGACAATCGCACCGAATTGGAAACCGTTCTGCAGTTTGTTCGGGAAGGTGATGAATTGGTCGTTCATCGACTTGATCGTTTGGGCCGCTCAATACGTGATGTTTTGAATCTCGTCCATGAGTTGGATGCGAAAGGCGCATCTCTTCGCGTTTTGGAACCTGATGTAACAACTGCGGGAGATATGGGGCGCATGGTTATCACAGTTCTAGGCATGGTAGCCGATATGGAATTGAAGTTCATCAAAGACCGTCAACGCGCAGGCATTGAGGCAGCAAAAACAAAAGGTGTATATAAAGGTCGTAAGAAAACGATTGATGAAGCGGAAATACGTAAGCTGGCAGATAGTGGCGTCAGCAAGGCGCAAATTGCCCGTGATCTTGGTGTATCACGAATGACTGTGTATCGTGCGTTGCAACATGCATTGTGAAATGAAGACCCTTAAGCTGTGTTTTCTTTTTGTACTTTGAACTGGCCAAATATGCAGCTATGAGCCAGTTAGGCCGGAAAAGATCGGAACACGAGTTTTGCCTATCAGGAATATCTTACCATATTGACCAAAGGCACAGAACCAGTCACAGCTTATAGTGGAACTAAAGCATGACAGGATCATAATATATGAATCAGGCAGTTAAAGATAATGGCACTGACATACTTGCGAGCGACAACAAAGCCAAGATTCTCAGTCTAAAAGCATCACTAAAAAAATGTGGCGCGGCAAAGCTCTCTGCCCTCGTTGGTTCTGCTCGTTTGGAAACAATTGTTTCTATTTTGGGAGGGCGAGTTATTGAAAGTCAAATGGTTGACATTTTGCTATCCAAATACGGTAGCCAAATAATGTCTAACAAAGACATTCGAGGTGCAGTATTAAAAACACTAAATCAAGACAGCCTAAGATTTCTGTTGTTTGGTGACAGCAACTCGTCTTCTGACCTAACAAAGATAAATTTATCACGGTTAGAAACGGAACCTTGGAAACGCAATAATGCGATTACGAGCAACTGGATTTCATTGTTTGGCTTAACAAATGAATACTTGCCTCCAATCAGAGAAAAAATTCCTAGCACTGATATTCTGAATGCTGACACAATTTTATATCCTTACCAAAAACGGGTCAAAGACAGATTAGTACGGTTATTACTATCAACTTCTCAACGTATCCTATTACACATGCCGACTGGTGCAGGGAAAACTAGGACAACCATTGAAGGGTTAGTAGATTATTGGCGCAGTCAAGGTGATGCCAATGGTTTTATGGTTTGGCTCACTGACTCAGAAGAACTCTGTACTCAAGCAAAAGAAACATTTGCAAAAATGTGGGCAGTAAGGGGAGACCGCCCCATTAACTTAATTAGGTTATGGGGAAGCCATAAATTAAAGACCTCTAAAGAAGGCGGGTTAATAATAGCAAGCTTGCAGAAGCTGCATTCACTAAGAACAACTGCCTCAGATAAAGAGTTCAAACTTATTTCGAATATTCGAAGCAGAAGTAGATTAATTGTCGTTGATGAAGCCCATAAAAGTATAGCCCCAACCTATAAAGCAACTATTGAGTTTTTATGCGATTTAGATAGGACTAAACTTATTGGCCTAACAGCAACTCCTGGCCGCACGAATCTTGACCAAATCAATGAGCTAGTTGAATTTTATGGCAACAATAAAATTACACTTACTGATGAAAGCCACACTGATATTGAAGACCCCATTGCCTTTTTGCAAGAGCATGGATATCTGTCGAGTATAACGCGGAGACAGGTTCCCACAGATGTCACTATTGATCTAACACCAGCCGAGCGCGCCTCCATTAGTGATTTTCTTGGCATTCCTTCTAGGGTGCTTTTGGCTTTATCAAAAGATGAACAACGTAACGCCATCATTATCAAAGAAATAGCAAATCTATGTGAAGAGGGCCATCAAGTAATTGTTTTTGCATGTTCCGTGGAACATGCTCATCTATTATCTGAATTGCTTATGATACGTGGTATATCTTGCCGTTGTGTTGATGGAGGCACTCTGACTTATGATAGAGTTGAGTACATCAAGGAATATAAAAACGGAGATGTAAAAGTTATTGTGAATTATGGGGTTCTCACAACTGGGTTTGATGCTCCTAATACTAATGCAGTAGTTATTACAAGACCTACTGGTTCATTAGTATTATATTCACAAATGATAGGGAGAGGAATACGTGGCCCAAAAATGGGCGGCACACCTGATTGTATATTAGTAGACCTTGAGGATAATTTAACGGGTTATCCATCTGAGAGGCACGCATTTAAATTTTTTGATAATTATTGGACGGGTTAATTATGGCAGAAGAAGTAAATATACTAACAACGAGTGATGGCGACACTCCTTTGATACCTGCGGCTACGGCCATAGAAACTTTTCGCAATTCAGGTTACAAAAGCACTGCTGCTGCTTTAGCTGAGTTAATCGACAACTCGATCGAAGCAGGTGCCGAAAACATACAAGTATTAACCTTTGAAAATCCAATTCAAGGTCGCCAAAGAACACTCTATAAAATTGTTAAGGTCGCCGTATATGACGATGGTGAAGGTATGGATGTTGATACCCTACAGATGGCTTTACAATTTGGTGTTGGTACGCGAATGAAAACCCGAAAAGGTATGGGGCGTTTTGGTATTGGTCTTCCGAATGCTTCGATTAGTCAGTGCCAACGGGTGGAAATTTATTCATGGCAAAATGGCGAATGTTACACAACCTATTTAGATGTTGATGAAATTAAGAAGCATAAGAGCCAAAACGCCAACCCTGTCACTAAATGTAAAGTACCTGTAGATATTCTGAAACATGCTGAGAATGGCTACGATAAAGATTCGGGAACCTTGGTGGTTTGGGACAAATGTGATCGACTAGATATAGATCGGTCAAAAACACTATATAAGAATATGGAAAAAGACTTATGTCGTATATACAGGCATTTTCTTGATAACGATAACTCATATGGCAACAAAGTTAGCGTCAGGCTTGTCACAACGGGCAAGCAAAGAGTTATTTATACACTGAAAGCTAACGATCCGATGTATTTGCTGACACCAAATAATATCCCAGGCTTTGAAAATGCAGCGACGAACACCTCACATGGCATCGTAAAGCTTGATATTCCTTATAATGAAGATGGCGATACTGCTGTTGTAGAAATGCGTTTTTCCATCGCCCTGCCGAAAATTCAAAGCAATGAAGGCGGCGGTGGTGGAATAGGACAGAAACACTATGCTTATAATGCAGGTATTTCTTTTGTTCGTGCATGCAGAGAAATTGATTTCGGTGATTTTGGATATTTTAATCCAAGAGCGGAAATGGAGAGATGGTGGGGTTGTGAAATACGTTTTGAACCAGAGCTAGATGAACTATTTGGGGTGGCAAATAATAAACAATCCGTTAGAGGTGCCCGTTTTTTCGATGAGAACGAATTTGAAAGAGAGCATGGCGAACATTGGGAAGATGGCCTTAAAGAAGATTTGAGATTAAATTTTAGATATAAACTCAGTAAAGCTTTTTCTAGTAACCGTGAGACAATGATGAAAGTTATAAACTCTCGAGGAAAAGGCTTAAACAGTGAAAGTGGTAAACCATCTTCAAAAGCATCAAAAGTCGTTAATGAAGTATTGGAAGACTCAAAGGAAGCCACAAAATCCCAGATTGTTTCTTCCGGTAAGTCACAAGAGGATAAAGCCCAAGAATGGCTGGATAAACTAAAAGTTGATGAACCAAATCTAACCCCAGAAGAATTAAAAGAAGTTGCTGATGAGCGCTCTCATTCAAGATTAGAAATCGATTTTGGTCACTGGCCGGGGGAGCAATTCTTTAGTATCGAAACATATGGTGAAACCCCAGTCATAACAATCAATAAAAAACACCCTTTCTATACAGAGTTATATGAACCTCTATCAAAAGATGACCCAAAACTTACAGACGCCATTGACTTATTAATGATGGCATATGCACGAACTGAAGAAGAGCTATACAGTTATAGTGATGAGTTAGAAAAAATTAGATCGCGCTGGGGTGGCCATTTGCAAGACTTTCTGAAGGCTTTAAAAAAATTCGCCTGAAACTATAGAAAATATAAATTATGCCTGAAACAGGAAATCTAATTGATGGAGAACAGCTAAAAGCCTTGCTTGAGCAAGCTATTGAAAGTTGTGATAATAAGCTTGTCTTTATTTCTGCCTATATCACACAGGTAGCGGTAGATTGGCTTGCAAAGCATTCCCCTCCCAACGTAGATATTCACTTGATTTGTAGGTTGCAACCCTTCGATATTATTAGTGGGGCAACACATATCCCCGCTCTTGTCACAGCAATAGAAAAAGGATGGTCTGTTTCCTGCCTTCATTCCCTACATGCAAAGATTTATGCCATCGATGACAAGTTCATTTATACGGGCAGTGCCAATTTAACGAGTAATGGCCTGAAAATATATGG
The DNA here is from genome assembly GCA_965237555.1 of Amylibacter sp. Classification (GTDB taxonomy): domain Bacteria; phylum Pseudomonadota; class Alphaproteobacteria; order Rhodobacterales; family Rhodobacteraceae; genus Amylibacter. The sequence continues at coordinate 1,396,833 of OZ250147.1, read as the reverse complement.
AATGGGCAACTTGGAAGCATCGGTGCAAATCACGCCGAGTCCGACAAACCTGTCTTTTATAGAAGGTGTTTGCCAATCCTCAACCGATGTTGATATAAACACGCTCCAAAAAATGCAAAATTATATTGATAAAAAGGAACTACATATTTCTTCCTTTATATGGCCTGTTCACATTTTGGATGAAAAAGAAGGCATCTGGGTGAATGATTTTTTCTGGGCACAACAAGAATCAAGTATTATTAGTGACGAATTACTACATGATATGGAGCTTCTCAACATTGAAGGTTTTGAATGTGACGAAGAAGTCTTGAAAGAAAAAATCTGGAATACACGTTGTATACAGTGGCTAGTCAACACCTTAAAAAAGAAGGCAATCATAAGATTAGGGCTTGACTGGCTCTTCATTTGATTCCAAATTCCGCGCCTTATGCACCCGTGCCAGAGGAACTCAAGATGATCCGACGTTCAGTAGTCATACTTTCCGCAACCCTTTTTCTCGCTTCTTGCGCCACACCGGAGGTGGTGAACATTCGGAAGGTAGGCGATGACCAGCTCTCCTGCAATCAGATTAAAGAACAATTTCTTGAAGCCCAGGATTTTGAAAAACGCGCCGAACAGGAAAAGGGTGCTACGGGAACCAACGTTGCTGCCGGAATATTTTTCTGGCCCGCCTTGCTTGCAACCTATCAGAACATTGAAGAAGCAAAGACTGCGGCGAGGGATCGCCAGGCTCACTTGGCCGAAATCGCCGAAGAAAAAAACTGTCCCTTGTAGGATGTAGTGTCATGGATGATGGTAAGATCATTGAGGCACTTGTCGTTTTCGAGACCGAGACAGATGCAAACACTGTAGCTCTAAAGGCCCTGATCCTGTCAGTGATTGTTGTCCTCGGAACCCGCGACGATATGAGGGATATCTGCGGCCTCCTTTCCGGTGCAATTGACGCGCTCGGAAAGGAGGATCGCTCGGAAAGGCGAGACTCTTTCCAAATCTCTCTTCAGAATTTGGTAGATGAATTGGGAAGCGCTTTCTAAGCTCATTGCCATTTTCTTTCTCCTATGTGATAGCCGACGCAAGAAAGGCATCGAAGCCGTCCTTACGTTTGCGACGGTTGTACTTCCAGCACGCCTCGGCAACGTACAGAGGCACGTACCCCTTGGCGTAGTGATGGTGCTGGCCAAACCAGGCCCGTTTCAGGTGCGACCAAAATCCCTCGATGGTGTTGGTGTGTACATCACCGTCAACGTACCGTTCGCTGTGGTTGACGCTGAGCCGGGCCATAATCGCGTCAACCGCGTTGTAGGCCTTGTATTCGTCGGTTACGAGGATGGTTTCCTTCATATCGACGGTATCCTGGATGAAGCGCAGGATGCCTTTTCCGGTCAGGTCGTTGGCGACGCGGGCAACAACCCTGCCGCCACGCTGGACTGCGCCGATTACCGGCGTTTTCTTGGTGCCGCGGCCTCTCTTGGGCGGGTCGTTGTCATCGCGCTTGTTCCGGCGGGGTTTACCACCAATGTAGGTTTCGTCTACCTCAACGATATCCTTGAGAAAGTGCCGATCTTCGCTGGCCATCGCCGCCCTGATGCGCTGCTGCATATACCAACATGAGGGTTGCGTCACGTCTATATCCCGCGCCAATTGGCAACTGGACAGGCTTTTCTTGGCGTTGACCATCAAGGCGATACCCAGAAACCACTTTTGAAGAGGTATCTTGGTTTGCTGAAAGACCGTTCCTTGCAGAACATTAAAGCTGTTGCGGCAGTCATGGCAGTTCCATCGCCCTATCCGGCAACTCTCCTTCTTTCGAGCGACGCGAACCCCGCCACAGTGTGGGCAATGAGGAGCATCGCCCCACCTAAGCCCCTCCAAATGACTGATGCAGGCTTCCTGGTCGGGAAACATTTTGAAGATCGAAATCAGGTTCATCGGAAGTCCTCCTTTAAACCTAAGTATATGATTTTCCTCACTCATTTTCAAGCCCTAATCTTATGATTGCCAAAAAGAATGCCAGTCAGGAATTATATTTTGGGAGCTTGACAAAAGCACTGCATGACGGCTTAAAAGATGATCCAATACCATATAGAACGGATGTTAAGGTATTGATCCAGAATATGCTCAGCTATTGTGAGAGATATTTAAATGACTATATTGAGATTTCGAGGCCAAATTATTCACAAAAAATAAAACTACTTATTACACGCTGAGACTAAACAGCTACCTATTTTAAGCAGGGTAGATTTGCAGATTTAAATCCATTCCTGGAAATTCTAAAAACTAGATAATCATTTGTGGCAAGCCAGACACATTTTCTGTTGACCATATAAATCATCAATATCAATTAGGGTATTATCTGGGCGTAATGGATCAATGATTTGTTTAGCTTTAGCCCTGTCTAAACGCTTTTGATGATCCGCTTTGATTTCCGCAACACGTTTAGGTTTTGCTAGGTCATCAAGCGATTCCCCTTCACTCCATGTAAAGGGAGATCCATGTTCTAAGGCGTTTTTTTCTAAGAACTTGGCCGACTCAAATGCATCTGGATGACGTTCCATTAAACCTACCCATTCAATTTTTCGCTGGAAAAAACAGAACGTACAACCACTTCTCGAGCGCCATTCATAATAAGCGGGCACTCCAAGACCTGAGTTTTCAAGAATTTCAAAAACTTCCGGTTTATCAACGCCATCGTCCTTGAAGGGGAGTTTAACAATAAGATTGCTATTTTTAGAGGAATAACCTTCGCGATAATCTTCATCAGCGCGTATAGCTACATAACTATAAACCGTATAACCCTTATCTAAAAATTCCTCTTTAACCCAATTTTCAAAAGGTTTGAGTTTTAACATTCGGGTACACCAACGTGTTTGGGCAGAAGGTAAAAAGTTTTTGTATTGTGTAAGCCAAAATCGAAAATCTCTATTAGGGTCAAGCCGTTTAATTTGTTTCCCAAGAAACCCTTCTAACATAACAAGATATGAATAAACTTCGTCAAGCTCTTCACCCGTGTCTGTGAAGAAGTATTCTATATCTAGATCGGGATAATTTTGGCTCATGTAAATTGCAAGGGCAGCACTGTCTTTGCCGCCAGATATTCCAAGAACATGTTTTACTTTTTCCTTAGCCATGTTCACGTTCCTCTAATTTATCTTTTTCTTGTTGTTCATTAATAATCATAGCACTCACCGAAGCTAATGCTGCAAGTAGCAAGTTTTGGTTTGCACCTTTCTTGCCAACGTCTAAGAGTTTTTTAATTCCAGAAGCCAGCGAAGCGACTTTTTCTCTATCAGTTTCCAGGATATCAAATTCATGCATATAGGATTGAGGGCGGCCATCTAAGCCGACAACGACTGCCATAGCATCACGTTTGTCTTTGCGCCCTTTAACCCTTGCAACCATCTCATGTTTATTAAATTGTTGAGCAAAATTAGTAAGCTCAACTGCTGCACGGTCTAAATCACCATCAATCCAACTTTTTGCGGGCTTATTAATTGCCAGTCCCGCTAAACTTTCCATTTGTTCGACACTATCATCTAACATGCCAACGCGGTTGATAAAGGCTTCAAGGCGAATGTCGCCAGATATGCCTTTAATATTGACCGCACGATCATTTAGTTCTGTGTAGGCTTGGGCTGAACGACTATGTACCTGCATTTCTTCGAGCACTTGTTCTCTGAGGCCATTTAACATCAATTCGTATGCTTCCAGAATATCCTTCAACCCTTGTCCAATTTGATCAGAGATAAATTCTATACCCGCTTCCGTTGTAATGTCTATTTGATCAGAATAAAGAGCCGGAATATCATCAAATATAAATTTATTAGGATCATTAGACCGCTTAAACAAAGCCCTGATTGATTTAGCGTTTTGAGAAAGCCTTGATGTTCTTTTAACCCAAGGCGGTGCCATTTCATACGTAGCTATTAATGCGCGTCCAACATCTAATGGTTCGAGATCAAGAACAGGCTGTCCCGCTAGATCTGCGGCAACATCAGCCATATTTGCAAGTAACTTACGCGCAATATTGCTCATATTCATCCAACGAATTTGAATTACCTCCGATGCCTTAATGAGATAATCAATATCAACATCAGTTATTGTCGATAAGAATATTCCTTCGCGATAGTAAGCTAAATTCGATTTTTCTGTCATCATGAAAAGAACTGCCAATAACGGTAAAAGTCCATCTTTAACGCCAAAAGGAGCACTCCTCCACAAATCATAAATCTCATCTAGTTTGACACTTCTGGAATCATTTTCTTTTAGAAAGTGTCGTGCTGCTTCCCAGAAGGGGTATAGGTTTGCTTTATTGTCTTTTTTGGGTGCAACAAATAACCATTTACCATCTATTTCTTGATATAAGTCGTTATGCTCAATTAGAGAGACAAATAACCCCTTGTCTGCTGGATACTTAGTGTAACCTAGACCTTCTTCTCCTTCACGAAGAGCCATAACATGAAGCAATGACTTTAATGCGCCATTTGCACTTCCTGATGGTTTAACCCTATTTAATAATTCATTATGTAGATGTGGAGATTGATGGAATCTTTTGTCAGCAAGTTCTGATGCAAGAGCGTTGATTCCTGTCCACGTTAGCTGACGACATTCCTTTGCGTTAAGCCGCCACTCTGCTCCATTTAATAATTGCCACACTTCTTGTTCAATTTGGTGGGATATTGCCTCTAAGCGGTCATTAACTTCTCGGCGTGCAATTTTGTCCCGCTGTATCTCTCTATTATTTTTCAAAATGTGTGACAGCCCAGCCCTATCTTTAGCCAAAGCAAGAAGGTTTTTAGCATTATCTGATGTCGCCACTATTATATCAAAGCCTGTAATGTTTGATTGAGCAGCATTGATAGCTTTCTTAATAGCAGCAGGGCTTTCATTATCTGTTGGTAATGCCAAGGCGAACAATCCAAATGCACTACTTTCTGTTGCTAAGGCCGTAGCCGTTACATCTAATTGATTAACTGGCATAACCCGAAGATCGCACCAGCGTAATGAGCCTGTTTGATGGTAATGTCGCTTTGCGCTAATAGAAGACACTGCAAAAGCATCTGAAACGGAACTAAGGTCGTTTGAAGATATTTCTCGTGATGCAATTTTCAAAGCATCTTCGATATCAAAATCACTACCTTCAAATAAGCCATAAACATCGTGAAATTTTTTGAAAATTATTATAGATTTATCGCCAAGAGACTTGATTGCGTCTGCTATTTCTTTTTTTGAAGCATCCGGCAGACTAAGGTCTAATACATTAATATCAGCACCAAGCCCTGTTTGTTGCTGGGTTAATTCTAGCAAAGCAATTGTCTTAAGAACACTCACTTCCAAATGATTATCGCCGCTCTTCCTACATCTTGCTAACGCGTCTTTCGCAACAGAAAAATGATGACTATCGCTTGAAACGGCAATTGAGGATTCAAGGTTAAAAATCAGATAATCCCATAAATTTTCAGGTAAAAATGTTTTCGTCGAATTTGCATTTGTTTGCCTTAAAAAGTCTTGAAACCCCATACCTTCTGAGGAACCTAAGAAACTAAATATACTTCTTTGGTTTTGACCATAACTTCTCCTGGAAATTGGACCAAGCAAGGCAGTTGTAACAGGGTTAAGTGGCCAAGAACTCGCAAGAATTTCTCCCATATTTTTACCATACGCAGGCCTACTTTTTCGGATAGCAGATGCAGTTCTAGTAGCTATTTCCTTAGCACTTTTAGGAATGGACTTGTGCAGAACGGCCTTACTGATTAATTCAACCTGCTCCTCACCTAATATATTTACTGGTATATCGGTAAAACGACCTTGAATTTTAGCCCATTCATCTCGTGATTCCCGAGCCATACGGCTTGCGTACTCTTGAAAGGCTTGATGCAAAATACCAATGACAACCAATCTGCCATTACTTCGTGAAGCTGCCTCAGCCAATAATTGGAAGAAGTAAACATCTCCATTTAGCAGGGCTGCATTTTCAAGAAACTTCCCCATTTCATCAATAACCACAACGAGACCACCCGTACTTTTAGGTAACGCGAGAGCAATTGATAGAAGGGCTTCTATGGTTTTTTCTGGTGAGTTCAACTCTACATTATCAGACAAGCCCGAAGTGACCAAAGCATCAGCAATAACTTGGCAAGGATCACCTCTACGCCCAATCAATGATAAGAACTCCCACCCCTTAGTCTTAGGTGGCAGTAATACCCAAAACTTTCTTGCAAAATCATTTCCGATGATTTGAGCTGATTTTTCTCTTTCTTTCTTTGACCCCACTAACAGGGCTGATAGAGTAAGGGCGAGACTTGATTTCCCGCTTCCATATGGACCTGTCCAGGTAAAAGCCCCCTGTCCCGTTTCCTTTTGTTGCTCGCCCATCCCTAAAAGCAAGTTTTGAAGTGACTTGGAAAATATATATCCTTCAATAGATGAACTGCTACTATCTTGATCAATTCTTACTGATCGCAAAAAGCGCCCCGATATACTGACTTTAGTTGATAATGTCATTCTACGCCGCCTCCACATCAAGACGGGTAGATTTATAATCCTCCATCAAAAATTTTATTTTCACTTCATTCCCAAATGCCTTTGAGCGAATTAATTGTTTAAGGCCTGCTGTTTCTGACCAAGAAATAAGTCCATCAGTATCATCAGCAATCTCCATCAATCGAACAGCAAGATCGTTCTCATCCATTAAGAAAATTCTACCGGGCGATCCTGGCTCGAGTAATATATTTTGGAAATTAATTGTATTTGCATTTGAGTAATTATCCCAAAAGTCACATAAGGCGTAGAGAAAAGCTCCCCTTCCCAATCCGGGTTGCGGCCCCCAACCCATATAGAAACGCCCACCACTTCCTGTTCGTATTAGACCAAGCTCCGTAAGCGGAGATGCTAAGCTGTCTTCCTTCGCCCCTTTTTGGGCGGTTGGGTTCATCGTATAAGTATTCAGCAATACCAATAAATCATTATTCAGTGTCTTTTCATTTGGCTTTTTCCAACCAAAATGTACAGCTAAGCTAGTAATAGCCATAATAAGAGTTTCCTTATCGAAGTCACCCTCAGAAAAATAATTAAACAACCAATATATTGAAGTATGCTTCGGCTCAGACGCTAACTTCCAATGGAGAATCCATAAAGAGCTTGGATTCTCCATATAAGGGTCTAATCCATCATCATCAAGAAGAAGGCGGCCTAATTCTGTAGCCATAGTCTCCCCACTATCAGTATGGATAACGTCACATGCATGTGACCAAAATCTTATGGCTGACACCATATTTTTACCGACACCAAATGAGGCGATAGCATCATCATCAGTAAATACCTTACGGGCATTGCCTCCTGCTTTGTTAACCTCTTCATACGCCTTCTTAAGCCACCCATATCTAAGATAGAAAGTTTCATGGCCTGCAAATTGCGGCTTTGTATTTTCGTCCAATAATTTTCGTGTCATATATTTACCCAATTAATACTGGTGATCATCACCAGTCTAATGTAATGTATCAAAACTGGTGATGATCACCAGTTGTTTTTGAACAAAATGAGTACAATTTTGGAATATTTGCATTAAGGTGCTGTTATATATGAGCAATATATACTTTGTATACCTAGACTATCAAGCAAGCACACCAATTTGTGAAAATGCGCTTGAAGAAATGCGACCTTTCTTATCTGAAGAATTTGCCAATCCGCATTCATCGCAACATATTGCGGGCATTAAGTCTCTTCAAGCAATTGATAACGCAAAAGTTGAAATCGCTAAGTTCCTGAATGCTGACGCAAGTGAGATTATTTTCACATCAGGGGCAACAGAGGCAAACAACTTGGCATTGTTGGGGATGTGCTCTGAGAGTTCTGAAAAGAAACGTATACTAATCAGTTTTGTTGAGCATAAATGCGTTATTGCTCCTGCCCAACATTTAAGGTCGTTAGGATATCAGGTGGATTTCATTCCCGTTACCTCTAACGGCATTATTGATATGGTGAAATACGAGGCCATGCTTGATAGTGATGTTAAGTTAGTTTCAATAATGGCTGTGAATAATGAGATTGGCAGTATTCAGCCAATTAAAGAATGCGCCATCTTAGCTCAACAATATGGTGCTTTATTTCACACAGACGCCGCCCAAGCCCCTAGCTGTATAGAATTAGACGTTAGGGAAATGGGCGTAGACCTTGTCAGTCTCTCGTCTCATAAGATGTATGGGCCTAAGGGCATTGGGGCGCTGTTTGTTTCTCACGAACTTCAAAGAGAAATGCAGCCCATAATATGGGGTGGAGGGCAACAAAATGGCCTGAGAGCAGGAACACTCCCAACACAATTATGTGTAGGCTTCGGAGCTGCTGCAAAATTTCTGCGTGAGAATAGAGAAACCATTAGAGAAGAAACAAGGCAATTTCGAAATTATTTTTGGACTGAGTTGCAAGGAAAAATAAATGATATCCAACTTATTGGGCCATCTCTTGATGATAGGCATGTAGGAAACCTCAACATAGCCTTCAATGGGATTGATGCAGAGATGTTATTAGGTATGTTGCAAACTAACATAGCTGCTTCAACTGGCTCAGCCTGTACTTCTGGTGTAATCGAGCCTTCACATGTCCTAAACGCTATAGGGCTTCAACATGGTATTGCTGAAACCTGTATTAGATTTAGTTTTGGTTCCTTGGCTACGCTAGATCAGATGGATTTTGCTGTATCAAAAATTTCCAAAGCTGTCAGAGCGATGACGTCATTGACACTTGCAGATATACTGGAGCGGTCACATTAAATTGCGCGTCACCAATCCTACACAGCGAATATTTCGCTATAGGAGCCTATTGCAGGAGGGGGCGAAATGACACTGCAAACGATTTATCAATTCTGTACCAATTTAACCCTTAGAGGTTTGAAGCGCGTTTGCAATTAACCACTCACGGAAATTCCGATCTTTCAGTTCGGGAACGCGCTCTAGTCATTAGCCGGCACAATGCTTGTGCTGGCTAAGACTAGAACACCCCAACACACACTTCCTGCATTAATAGCCCTGCCCCGTCTCTTACAGAGCCGCGCCAGGTCTTTTCTGCATGGTCGCTTTATGTTGCGGTGATCTGCCCTAACGGGTGACGATCATTCGCTACGCCTTTTTCATCGGATCTCGCTCGATCCTGTTTTACTGGTCATGGGGGTTCGGCAAGCCGAACGCCGCAATGACGTTGCTTAGGGACTGCGCCCCTCGCGGGTTCAACCAAAATAGACAAGGCCGTGTCCTCGCTACGCTGCGGGCCGCACCAACCTTGTCGATTTTAGCTGACCTGTGCGCACCCCCCACTCGCCGTGAGGCAGAATTTAGAGACGACGCGCTTTCGCGCTTTGCTCAAATTCAGACCCATTTGGGGAACAACCTCAAAGGACACACCACGAAGGAAACGTAAGATATGGCATATTTGAAGAATATGACGCCCGAACAAATCGAACGCCAAGCAGAAATTACTAAGATTGCAGAGCAGAACGATTGTTTCAGAACACACGCATTAGCCGACGATAGAGTTGGTCGCTGGGTTTTCACCGCCGCTGTTGTTGCAGAAGACCATGCCTTTCAGATGGAGGCATTCAGGAAAGTGCAGGAGTTTGACGATTTTAGCGAAGATGCAGACCCGTTTGGTTCACACGAAATGGGCGTACTTACTGTGCGCGGAAAAACGGTTTGGTGGAAGATTGATCTATACGACCAGTCATATTTGATGGGTTCTGTCATGCCAACAGACGTATCCAAAACCCGCCGTGTTCTGACAATTATGTTCCCTAGCGACAATTGAAATCGGCCCCGTGCGTAAGTGCGGGACTGGTGGCGCAACCAGCGCAGGAAGGGAGGTGATGAAATGTCAAAGCAATGAATGTTCAAACTGCGTCAAGAAGCAGTTGCGTTAATTAAAAAGGGTGGTCTCTCCGCCAAGATCGGCCACGCCTTTTTGAAGTCTAACCAAGGAGCGTAAGCCCCTCGCCTCACCCCAAACGGGGTGGGGCAACCAATAAACAAAAAAACCAAAACAATCAACCACAAAGGAATGTCCCAATGACCAAGCAATCACCAATCAGCACCGCAGAAGCTACCGCCGCCGAGAATGCAATCGGCACGTTTGATCTTAGCTTAACCTATCTTTCTGAACTGAACCCGCGTCAGGTCACAGACCCCGAAGAAGACGCGCTAATGGCGCAGAGTATTGTCGCTTGTGGTTTGATTCAGAACCTTTCTGGCTTGCTGGATACAGACGGTAAAATCGGGATTGTTGCGGGTGGTCGTCGCTGGCGTGGCCTGAACATTGCCGTGACGGATAATCCGAAGCTGGCGGCAGTGCCGATCCGTTTGACAACCGACCCACTATTGGCAGAGGCTTGGGCTAACGTCGAGAACTCACAAAGGGCAGAACTTCACCCCGCGCTGGAAATCCGTGCGTTCGGCAAGATGTATGATGCGAACCCAGATGTTGCGCGAATTTCTAAGGTGTTTGGTGTCACTGAAAAGCACGTTTACCGCCGCCTTGCTCTTTCCCAATTGGCAGACCCGATCTTGGACGCGCTACAGGCTGGCGAAATCAATATGACAATGGCGGCGGCGTTCACAACGGCAGATGATGCAGGCCGTTCCCTTGAAGTCTTGGAACAAGTCAAAGGCTACGCTGAATCTGCGCACCACATGAAGATGTTGTTGAAGCCCAATGCAGTCAGAGAGGGCGACAGACGTGCCGTTGTTGTTGGCGTTGATGCCTACAAAGAGGCTGGCGGCGTGTTGGGTGGCGATCTTTTTGCCGAAACTCATACCCTTGACAGCCCAGAAATCTTGCAACGTCTTTTTGAAGAAACACTGGAAGCAAAAGCAGTGGATTTTGTGGAGCAGGAAGGGTGGAAGTGGGCTGATAGCACCGACGATCAACACTACATGACATATGAAGCGCGTGAGTCTGGATATAAAATCATCAACAAGGTTGAAGGCATTTTGACAGAGGAACAAGCCGAGCGCATGGACGAGTTGTCAGAACTTGCCGAAGGTGATGCTCTGGACGAGGAAGGTCAAACTGAATTGGCAATGTTGGAAGGCATTGTTGAGGGCGATTTTACCGAAGAACAGAAAGCCTTTGCTGGCGCACGTATTTTTATCCGTAGCACTGGCGAGGTTGACGCGGTTGTTGGCATGATTGCGCCAGAAGACCAAGAAGCCGCCGCAGAAGCAGGGATCATTCCCAAGGAAAAGAAAGCCAAAGCAGACGCGCCAAAGTCGCCCTATTCCCAGAAATTGGCGGTTGATCTTGGAGCGGTGAAGCTGGCGGCAATGCAGAACGCGGCGTTAGATCATGGCGACTACTTGCTTGATCTTCTGGCCTTTCATTTTTCAGGCTTGGGTGGCTTTCAGTCGGTTTTCAACATTCGCCGCGACAGACCGAACAACCGTCCCGATACGGCTACAGGGTTTGAGGTGGACGAGCGTTTGACCGCTGGACACGATCTCCCAGACGATATGTGGGATGTTGATCTTGATACAGCGTTCACAGAGTTTCAGGCCAAGGGTAAGAAGCACCGTAACGCCGAAATCACGCGGCACTTGGTTGAAGTTTTGACTGGCGGCAATGCGGAATTTGCCGAGGTTGTACGCGCCAAGGTTGGAGCATCAACGCGAAGCATTTGGACACCAACAGCCGAGAATTTCTTTGGTCGGGTTGGTGCGCCCTATTTGGTGGCTTTGCATCAAGACTTACTGGACTTGAAGGCAAACGACCCAGAGGCCATTCGTTTCACTGCGTTGAAGAAAGGCGAGAAGGCGGCACACATGGAAGACGTGTTCACGAAACCAGACGTACAGGCCGCATTGAAGGTCACAGCAGAGCAGAAGGCACGGATCGACGCATGGGTGCCAGATTGCATTGAATAGTCAGTGAGGGCCGCGAGAAGCGGCCCCACAGCCCAAGAAATCCTTGTGGTGAGGTAGACTTGCCCCCGCTTCGGCGGGGGCCTTTTTTACTATTTTTAGGCGATTGGGCTTGCAAATATGTAGCCTGTGGGATACACATACCTTATGATCGAAATACGCAAAACAGAAGAATTTAACAAATGGTTAACAAGTCTTCGAGACGCTAAAGCCAAGGCGAAGATTCAAGTACGGATCACGCGGCTAAGTCTTGGCAATGCTGGAGATGTTAAGCCTGTAGGCGAAGGCGTAAGCGAGATGAGGATATCCGAAGGAAAGGGGTATCGCGTTTATTTCGTGTCGAAGGGCGATGTTTTGATCATTCTGTTGTGTGGCGGCGATAAGTCGTCTCAGCAAAGTGATATTAACAATGCCAAATTTATGGCGAAAAAACTGGAGTAGTAAAATGGGTATCAAGACAACACCGTTCGATATGGCTGAATACCTCGATAGTCCCGAGGCCGTGGAAGCGTACCTTGAGGAAGCATTTAGAACCAATGACACTGCGCTCATTGCCGTTGCTGTCGGTCATGTGGCGCGTGCTAAAGGTATGACGTCAGTTTCAAATGAAACGGGGCTATCACGTGAAAGCCTCTATAGGTCTTTGTCAGAGACGGGAAATCCAGAATTGGGAACGATTTTGAAAGTTATGAGTGCTGTAGGTTTTTCTTTACGCCCAAAGACACAGCCAAGCGGCACGGCGTTGGTAGATTAAGAAAGGTGATGAATTCTTTCTTGCACCGCGTCTACATGACAGGCCACAGTAAAAAAATAATGCCTCGCTGGTTGCGGCGGGTTCTGGTACAGACGGAAGTTCACCGCGCGTGGTTATCTGGCTTTCATGGTCGATTCACGGAAAACGGCGTTCACTTTGGGCCAGCTAACCCTTACGAGCATCGTCATGAGGAACTATCAACTTGATCAGGTGAGTTCTTCTAACCTGTCTTTGGTGCCAGTGCGAAACAGGTGGCAAGCCCTTCGTTAATCAACAGCGATCCAACATCGCGATTGTTGATTAGAAGGGTTGCTAGTCCCCGCTGATATTTATCTTTCCCATCCTGAATTTGAAGAGTTACTTCGGAAACTGCCGCGACCATAGCCCGTAAACGGGCGGTCGCGGCGTCTCCGCGTTTGCGCTCGCTGTCACATTGCGCTCGATAGGTTTCTGGCGTGTCGTACCCAATCAAACGATACCGTTGGCCGCCAACATCTATGGTGTCACCGTCCACAACATAAATATTGCTTGATCTAACAACTTTGGTTGTTTCGTTGCAGGCCGAAAACAGCAGCACCAAAGTAAACAACAATATGGGTATTTTCCGTGCCACGTTAGCCGTAGTGATAGCCGCAGCCAGTGCAAGTGAACCCAGCTCCGTTTGCGTGGAACCCATGCCCACAAGATGGACAGTTGCTAAGTGGGCAGGATTCAGAATTGCTTTGGTTCCCACTTTTCTTTGATTTCGAAGAATACAGGAACCCGATAACAGCCAGAATTGCGAAGCCACCGAGTATTACTTGATGATCAAAATCTAGCATTTGCGGCCTCCTTTCTGTTTTAGGGCCAGTGATCGTGCAGGTCTAACCCTCTTATGTTCTGTTCCCTGGCTAGCGCATCATTAGGGAATTTTACAACTATGTCACCCAACATACGGTCGCACTCTGGTTTTTGGCACTTCAAAGCCGATTACACCTGCGCGATTAGGTCACGGACAAGAATAGGCATTCGGGATACCTATAGAACAATATAAGAACATCAATGTCAATGTTTTCCGAGATACTGGCTTGGTTGATACTTACCCCGCGCCTCAGTTTTCCCTTTCTCTGTCTGTTTTCGCCTAGTTTTTGGGTGGAATGCACCTTTGGCAGCATCGAGGGACTGGACGTTGTTTTAGCTGTCAGCTCGTTCGTCAGTAGTTTTGGTGGTGGTCGCGACATGACACGCCCGTATTTTGTACTTGCCGTTGGTTGATTTGAACTGTGTCAGTTGAGGTAGTTGGGCATTTCTGTATCGCCCCCCTTTGTTTCTGGAAGATGGACTTGTTGCGGATCTCGGCCACGTCGTTCCCTGCGCTTCGCTTCGGCAAGCAGAAAAACGGCTTCCACGCTTCGCGCGGACCCTCCGAGTTTCAGCTTGCGACGTATCCTTTTCCGATCCGCTGATCACATGCCATCGAAACAAAGGAGTTCAGAAAATGACAAACTACATCATCACAGTTCCAGTAAAATACACCCAAGACGGCCAAGAAAAAAACAAAATACACACGGGTCGGCGCAGCCTTCGAGAACACCAAAAAAGACACTGGCGAAGTGTTCCTAACACTAAAACTTGATTTCCCAGTCGGCGTTACCGAGCTGGTTGCATTCCAACCAAAACCCAAAGGCGATGAAAAAGACATTGAACAGTAAGGGCTAACGCCCTGGGCGGTCGCAAGACCGCCCTAGCCTTTCCCACCAGACAAATTCGATTTCGATTGCTCTTTCTCGAAAATTTCGTTTTAAAACCGTATCGCGGGTGCACCCGTGGGGGAAGTCAGCGAGCCCTAAATTGAAGAAGTCGAGCGGCTATATGGCGCTAACGGATTTTCTGTATCTTTCGACCAGATGGCCGGATGGTGCAGAAATGTCCAAGATTTCGGTCCAAATACTGCGCCCCCTGGTCTCGACTCGGGGTCTCGCTGACATCCGGCTTTTCCGTCGGTTTTCCTCTTATTTTGGAGGACGTTTAGTGAGTAAGAAGATTGATAATGTCAATATTTCAGAAGTTGCGGCTTTGTTGCGAGCCATTCGGATAGCTAAGAAATGGTCTCAGCAAGACGTTGCAGACTTGTTGGGTACTAGCTTGCAGCAGTACCAAAAATCTGAATACGGGACGGCCAAAATCTCCGCCGCCTGTGTTCTTTTGCTTTCCAAGGAATGGTCTGTACCGCCGTCAGCGTTTTTCCCTTTTGTTGGCATTCAACACGGTTTCCCATCCTCACCTCCTTCTAAGGAAGATTACGCGATTTTGCTTTCGCTTTCACTCATGGACGAAAAGACGAAAAATTCTATCACTTCATTGATCCGTAGCGTGGCAAAACCAATAGGTTCCTGAACCACCGAGATTGACAGGGCAAATCCCGAGCTTGCAGCTCGTGACCGCGCTCTAGCCATTAGCCGGCACAATGCTTGTGCTGGCTAATGCCCAGAACCCACCACCTTTTCTCATTGTGGACAATGCCGCCCTGCCCGTCTCGTTCCGAGCCGTGCGATGCGACTTGCCACATATTCGCCTAGGAGCGGTGTGATCTGCCCTAACGGGTAACGATCGTTCGCTACGCCTTTTGCATCGGATCTCGCCCGATCCTGTTTTGTGAGTCATGGGGGTTCGGCAGGCCGAACGCCGCAATGACATTGCTTAGGGGCCATTGCCCCTCGCGTGTTCAACCAAAATAGACAAGGCCGTGTCCTCGCTGCGCTGCGGGCTGTGGGGCGACACATAGTTTTTCCTTTTTCGCGTCGCTAAGTCATTGATTTTTGAAAATCCGAAAAATGCATTGCGCACTAGTATTACCTTTTGCGACTCATAAACTTTCCTTTTTCCATAAGCAGCCATTGATCCAAAATGCAGCGAGCGGCAGCAATGAGCTCTCTATTCCATCGAAGGTCTGAATTTCAGATATGTCGTAGAGCGATAAATTCAGGCGAGGCGGGCATCGACAGACTGCGTTTCGTTTGCTAGATTTATGTATGGATTTGACCTCTGCACTTCTCTTGTCTGGTGCCACTGCAACACTCGTGGCAATTCCGGGCCCAAAGTCTCGTAGACAATAGCCCTGAGACCAATCGCAGCGTGAACCGATACCGCGACCACAAAGCAGCCGTAAAACAGAAACCAAAAAATACTGCCTTGCGTGCGGCCCAGAATTTCAGCCGTACTCAGACCGCCTTGAATCGCGTAGATCATCACACCGATATGCCCCAAAGTTAGCGGCGCCATGATCAGCGCCGTGATCCGCTGCAGCATGTACAGTCGCATATCGAGCATGATTATTTCCTGCCTGTGAAAAAGGACAGCGCCGTCGCCCGCTTCAAACCGGCTATCGAATTCATCGGGGTCAATTCGTTAGGACAAAAGTACGAACAACTGCCCTGGCTGTGGCAATTGTGGCATCCGCCATTTTGCGATACGGCGTCCAGAATACCCTGTCTATCACCATCTTTGGTGTCATTGTACAATGTCCAGGCCCGGTTCAGCGCAGCTGGACCCAGATAATCGGGATTGGCGGCGACCACGTCACAGGCAGCGTAACACACTGAGCAATTGATACATTCTATGCCGGAGTTGGCTTCAACCCGAGCCGCACTTTCTGGATCGATCGGTTCTATTGCGTCGTTACGGGACTTGGTTGGGTGATGCACACCTTCCGCTTTGACCCATTTGTCAAAGAACGGGTCCATGTCTGTCGCAAGATCCTTGATCACCGGCAAGTTGCGCAGGGGTGCTACTTCCAGCTTGTTCCCTTCCAACACTTTTTTAACATGAGTGCGACAGGTCCATCGCGGAACGCCATTGACCATCATCGCGCAGGAACCACACATGCCAACACGACAGGCATAGCGGTAAGTCAGCGATGGGTCTGCGTTTTGCTGAATCCAAGAAACAACATCCAAAATCGTCTGACTGGTGAGTGCGGGGACTTTGAAATTCTCAAATTGTCCTGAGCTCTCGTCTCCCCGCCACACAGAAACTTCTAATTCATCCATGTCGCCGAACATAGTTGAGCGCCCTATGCTGGAATGCTCTCCTCTTCTTTATAGTTATCAGAATTACTAACAAAAAGTGTAAAAAACTAAACATTATGGATAGAAAATCTTACATAAATATCAGCCGGCGATCGCGTTCCATTTAGTGAAATTTCGGCGCATATTTTCTAGTTCAAGATCTGAATCATACATAATTCTAGCTCTAAAAATCCCTCCGGATTGAGCTACTCCCCAAAGCTTTTACAGTTTCTGGTATAAATTAGGCTATTTTTTTCACCTGCTGATCAGTTTCCATTGTTTTTCTCTTGAACCAGTAAACCACAGCTGATGGCTGGGCGCTGTGGGAGCACCTGTGAATTTAGAACACCACCCAATTGCGGATACCAATCACTGTCGGTTTTATTCAACGCAGATGACATCCGTTCGTTTCTGCGCGCTGGCATCAAACAACGAACATTCAAACTGAGCGAAGCAGTTTAATTGGGCGAAGATCTGTTCTGTTGACGAAGTGGCCCACCGGTATTTCAGCGCAAGAGTCTGTTTTCGGCGTGATCAGGCCCCTTTAACTTCATGGCACTGTTCACAACCGGGCAATTTCACACGTTGACCCAGGCCGCATTTTTCGAAGACGATTTCACACAAGCCGCCACGAATTCAACGCCTCTGAGCCCGTCTCGGACGGTTGGAAACAATACTTCGCTTGAAAGGTTTGCTCCTTCCGAACGGCCACGAATTGCACGGGCCGCTTCTGAATAGATGTTAGCAAATGCCTCCAAATAGCCTTCCAGGTGCCCGCCAGGCGTTCGGGTCAGCCTTGTCGCAGCGGTAGATGCACTGCTACCGCCTCGGGTGAGCAGGCGTTTTGGTTCTCCGAAAGGTGTGTGCCAGAGGTAGTTTGGATCTTCCTGTGCCCATTCCAACCCGCCGTTTGACCCGTAGATTCGGATCTTCAGAGCATTTTCATTGCCCGGCGCGACCTGGCTTGACCACAGCATACCGCGTGCGCCGCCCTTAAACCGAAGCATCACATGTGCGTTGTCATCGAGTCTGCGACCCGGCACGAAGCTCTGCAGGTCGGCTGATACGGCCTCGGTTTCGAGATCGGTTACAAACTCCACCAAGTTATGGGCGTGCGTACCAATATCGCCAATGCAACCACCGGCGCCCGAACGTGCAGGGTCCGTTCGCCACTCAGCTTGTTTGTTGGAACGCCCTTCCTCGGCTTCGGTCAACCAATCCTGTGGGTACTCCACCTGAATAACCCGGATTTCACCCAATTCGCCCGCGGCAATTATCGCTCGAGCCTGACGAACCATCGGATAACCTGTGTAGTTGTGAGTGAGGACAAAAAGAGCATCCGAACCCTCTGCCAATTTCACCAGTTTTCGAGCCTCCGCAAGCGAGGCAGTAAGCGGTTTGTCACAAATGACGTGAATGCCACGCTTTAGAAATTCTCGGGCTGCGAGATAGTGCACGTGGTTTGGCGTGACTATGGCGACCGCTTCGATGCCTTCTTTCAGACGTGCCTCACGAATAGCCATGGACCGAAAGTCCGCGTAAGTGCGATCCGGCGCTAAGCCCAATGCCTTTCCGGATGCAAGTGCCTTTTCTTCCGTGGATGATAGCGCACCGGCGACCAACTGGTATTCGCCATCTAATCGCGCGGCAATTCGGTGAACCGCTCCGATGAAGGCATCGTTGCCGCCGCCTACCATACCGAGTCGAATTGGTCTGTTTGGAGAGTCAGCCATTTTTAGACCTCCAAACCAAGCATGCGACGGTTGGCAACTTCGTCAGCATCACCTCCAGCGAAGTCATCAAATGCTTTTTCGGTTACCCGAATGATGTGATCTTGGACAAACTTAGCGCCTTCACGTGCACCATCTTCTGGATGTTTCAGACAGCATTCCCATTCGACGACGGCCCAACCGTCAAAATCATTGGCTGCCATCTTGGAAAACACCGCGCCAAAATCCACCTGTCCATCGCCGAGCGACCGAAAACGGCCAGCACGATCCACCCAGTTTTGATACCCTGAGTATACGCCTTGCCGTCCCGTCGGATTGAACTCGGCGTCTTTGACATGGAACATCCGAATCCGGTCCTTGTAGATGTCGATGTTGTCCAGATAGTCCAGGCATTGCAGAACATAATGGCTCGGGTCATAGAGCATGCAACACCGAGCATGGCCACCGAGCCGTTCCAGAAACATCTCATACGTGATCCCGTCATGCAGGTCTTCACCGGGGTGGATTTCGTAGCAGACGTCGACACCCATATCTTCCGCGTGGTCCAATATGGGTCGCCAGCGCCGGGCCAACTCATCAAATGCGGTGTCGATCAAACCTTCGGGGCGTTGTGGCCACGGATAGATATATGGCCATGCCAACGCGCCCGAAAATGTGGCGTGTGCGCCGATGCCCAGGTTTCTGGAAGCGCTGAGCGCCTTTTTGACCTGTTCAACAGCCCAGGCTTGCCGGGCTTTTGGATTTCCGCGAACTTCCGGTGCCGCAAACCCGTCAAATGCATCGTCGTAGGCCGGGTGGACGGCAACAAGCTGCCCCTGCAAGTGGGTCGACAACTCTGTTATCGCGATTCCGTTTTCGGCGGCCTGACCAGCAAGTTCATCGCAATAGTCTTTAGAGGCGGCGGCTTTCTTCAAATCAAACAATCTGGCGTCCCAGCTGGGGATCTGAACTCCCTTGTAGCCGCAATCAGCAGCCCATTTCGTTATGGCATCCCAACTGTTGAACGGGGCTGCATCTCCGGCGAATTGCGCTAAGAACAGGGCCGGTCCCTTCAGTGTTTTCATTTTGCTTCTCCCTTAGACGTAAGTGTTTACAACATTTTCCAGGTGTTCCTGGCGGCCAGACGTTGGCTGTGGGTTTGAATTTTCCGCCTGTGAAGCGATGTCTTCGAGCGTCATTGCGCCCGAAAGCATTTTCTGGTGCGACGTCCAATTCGCGTATCGTGTTTCCAGAGGCTCCGACAGAGCCCGATCTTGGATAATTTTTGCGGCCGCTTCCAACCCGCGGGCGCAGACATCCATTGCACCGATATGAGCGAGCAGCAGATCTTGCGCATCGATGGATTGCCGCCGCAACTTGGCGTCGAAGTTTGTTCCACCGGTCGTAAATCCTCCGGCCAGCATGATGTGATAATAGGCAAGAGCAACCTCTGGCGCATTGTTGGGGAACTGGTCGGTGTCCCAACCTGACTGGTAGTCATTTCGGTTCATGTCGATCGAGCCGAAAATTCCTAACGCGTCGGCCAGAGCGATTTCGTGTTCAAATGAGTGTCCGGCTAATATGGCGTGACCTTGCTCGATGTTCACCTTCACCTCGCCCAGTAAGCCGTGACGGCTCAGAAACCCATAAACCGTCGCCACGTCGTAATCATATTGGTGTTTGGTTGGTTCTTGTGGTTTCGGTTCGATCAGGATCGTGCCGTCAAATCCGATTTTATATTTGTATTCGACAACAAGATTCAAAAATCGGCCTAACTGGGCGTCTTCTTGGGCAAGGTTCGTGTTCAAGAGGGTTTCGTAACCTTCACGACCGCCCCACAGAACATAGTTTTGCCCACCAAGGCGATGGGTAACATCCATGCAGTCTTTCACCGTGGCGGCCGCATAAGCAAATACCTCAGGGTCGGGATTTGTCGCCGCTCCGGCCATGTACCGGCGATTTGAAAACAGATTTGCGGTTCCCCACAAAAGTTTCACCTTGGTTTCGTCCATCTTGATCTGCATGTAGTCGGCCATTTCGTTTAGCCGGGCGCGACTTTCGGCGAGCGAACTCCCCTCCGGGCGGACGTCATGATCGTGGAAGCAAAAATAGGGCACCCGAAGTAATCTGAACATTTCAAAGGCCACATCCGCCTTCCGCTTGGCGAGCTCTATCGTGTCCGCCGGAAACCAGTCTCTTTCAAAGGTATCGCCACCAAACGGGTCAGATCCGGTCCAAACGAAGTTGTGCCAATAGCAGACCGCAAATCGCAAATGGTCTTGCAGGCGTTTGCCGAGCACGACTTTGTCTGGGTCATAGTGGCGAAACGCCAACGGGTTTTCGCTTTGGGGACCTTCAAAAGGGATAGGACTTTGGGTCGGGAAAAACTGCGCGCTCACGTCATGATTCCTTTCAAGGCCGGATAGGCGGTTTTGTATCGGGAAAACTGCGCTTCAAATGCTGCAGTCAAATCCATAGCAGGTGTAATTGAGAAGCTGATATCAGGCGGCAGGCAAACGTCCAGTGGATCAGCATTTTCGACCGCGCAGATCGCCAGCCGCGCGGCACCGAACGCGGCGCCAAACTCGCCTTTTGCGGGCACATCTACCGGGATACCCAATACCGTTGCCAATACGGACAACCAATAGTGCGAGGCGGAGCCGCCGCCTACAGCGGTGACCCGGTCAAGCGTTGCACCAGCAGCAGACAGTGCATCTAAATTATCTCGAAAGGCAAATGCAACTCCTTCCAGCACCGCGCGCGTCAGCGCTGTGGTATCATCAGTGTGCGACAGATTCATGAAATGACCGCGAACGTTGGCATCATTATGCGGTGTACGTTCACCAGACAGATAAGGAAGGAACAGGCACTGCCCCGGAGCCTGCAAATTTTCTAGATCGCCGGTGAGTTCACTGGCGGTTTTACCCGCGATGCTAGCAAACCAGTTCAAGCTGTCGGTCGCAGAAAGAATAACACCCATTTGATGCCACATGTCCGGCAATGCGTGGCAAAATGCGTGAACTGCGCTGTCGGGATTTGGGCGGAACTGATCGGTGGAGGCGAATAAAACACCGGACGTCCCAAGAGAAGCAAAACTTCCACTGCCTACGGCACCTATTCCGCAAGCGGATGCGGCGTTGTCGCCAGCTCCGCCGGCAATCGGGATGCCAGCGGGCAATCCCAATTTCTGTGCCAGGTCCGCGCGTAAATTGCCTGCTATTTGGGAGCCTTCGACCAACTCTGGCATCTGGTCCAGGCGCAATCCAGTTGCTGCCAGCAAATCAGCAGACCAGATTCGATTTTCCACATCAAGCCAAGACGTTCCCGAACTATCAGACATATCTGACAGATAGACTCCGGTAAGCCAGAGCCGCAAATAGTCCTTGGGCAGCAAAACCTTGCTGATACGATCAAACACCCAAGGTTCGTTCCGGGCAATCCAAACCAGTTTTGGGGCGGTAAAGCCGGGGAAAACAATATTTCCTGTAAGTTTACGAAATTTGGGCAACAGGTCGAGTTCGACAGCCTCTTCAGATGAGCGGGTGTCATTCCACAATATGGCCGGTCGCAAAACCGCATCGTTCTTGTCCAAAAGTGTTGCGCCGTGCATTTGACCTGACAAACCAATGCCTTTCAGGTCCGACAATTTCTGGTCGGCCGATAGAACTTCAAGGGCCTGTCGCGTGGCAGATATCCAGTCCTTCGGGTCCTGCTCCGACCAGCCAGTTTTGGGGCGTGAAACTTTGAGCGCCGCATGGGCCTGAGCCAGAATCTGTTGTTGGGCGTCGATCAGAAGAATTTTGACGCCCGACGTGCCGAGATCAATACCGAGATAACTCATAGCCCAACCTTGCGCATATGTTCCGCAATATGTGTGTAACCTTCCCGGTAAACCACCTCAGGACTTTCCGCAAAATCGCGCCAGACTTTTGTTGCCGCAGCCAGATCTTTCAGCCCCCGCCCAAACGCCTCGATCGTGAGCCAATTGTCGTAGCCAGTGTCTCTAATAGCGGCGAATGTTTCGGCCCACGGGATATTTCCACGCCCAGGAACACCTCGATCGTTCTCGGAGATATGGATATGGGCCACGACGTCAGAGTTTCTGGTCAACGCACCTATTGGGTCAGACTCCTCGATGTTCGCGTGGAAGGTATCGTACATCGCCCGGATATTTGGGTGGTCGACCTCTCGGACATGCGCGCACAGATCGTCCATCGTGTTTACCAGATAGCACTCAAAGCGGTTGAGAGCTTCTAGGCCAATTATAACTCCCCTTTCAGCGGCATGGGCGCCAATCTGCCGCTGGGCATCCAACGAATATGCAAATTCTTCTTGTGTGGGACCTTCGCCGCTGAAATGGCCCAGAGTTGAATGCAGTGGCCCAGAAAGATTCTGTGCACCAAGCGCTTTCGAACAATCAATTGCCCATCTCATGTAGTCTACACCAGCTCGCCTTTGCGTCGGGTCTGGTGAGATCAGGTTTTGTGTCGGGTCGCCGTTCGCAGAAACTGCGGTCCTCACCAGGCCGATGTCATCCAGCATACACCCAATAGCAGCAAAGTCGCGAACCGAACCTGCAAAGATCGGTATCTCAACTCCATCAAAACCAGTCCCTTTGATATCCCTCAACAACGCTTGGTGTTCCGGACCAATATGTGTGGTCCATAAGAACATACACATTCCAATCTTCATTTTAGTTTTCCCCGATTGGCGTCCACTCTCTCTTATCTGGTCTTACCAAAATTCACAATTCAGTCAATCTATTTGAATTAAAGGAATCGGTTCCGAAACTAAACAATTACCCATATAGCCCTCTTTTTCAGTGCATTCATGAAGAACTCTTCACTGTAACGGGGCTTGATCTCAAATTTAATTTCGTGTTAACTGGTCCAACCAGTTCAAAGAATAACTTTTCTGCATCGATGCGGAAGCAAGGAACAGTTTGCGGTCGGAACCGCAGTCATTTCGGAGGGAATAATGCACCTGTCAACGCATAATTGGATGAGGGCTGAGCCGCTTGACGTCACGCTTCGCCGGATCAAACTCTACGGTTACGAAAGCATCGAGATTTCCGGAGAACCGGACCAGTATGACATCAAAGAGACTCGAGCGAGCCTGAAGGAACACGGTATCCGTTGTTGGGGCGCCGTAACACTGACCCTGGGTGAGCGCAACCTCGCGGCAAAAGACGAGGGCCAGCGCGCGCGTTCGGTCGACTACGTCAAAAGCGTCATCACCATGGTGAGCGAGCTGGACGGCGAGATAATAACTTTGGTGCCAGCGACTGTGGGCAAAGTGGCTCCAGATGCCACGCCTGAGGAAGAGTGGGGATGGGTCGTCGAGGCCACAAAGGAGTGCTTTGCGCATGCGCAAGCCAAAGGCGTCAAAATCGCTGTGGAACCTCTAAATCGATTTGAAACCTACCTGTTCAATCGTTGCGCTCAAGCTCTTGCGCTGGCCGATGCCGTTAGTCCCGAATGCGGCGTTTGCTTGGACACCTATCACCTGAATATGGAAGAGAGTAATATATATGATGCGATCCGCCTCGCCGGCGACCGTCTTTTCGACTTCCATATTGCCGACAACAACCGGTTCGCGGCCGGCCTTGGCCACACCGATTGGCCCGGGATCGTCTCTACCCTGAAAGAGGTTGGCTATGATGGTGCCCTGACAAACGAATTCGTGGCACCGGTCGATAGGACACCTGCTGCAATTTATCCGGATATGATCGAAAAGAATCCGGTCGATATCTCACCCGAGCAACTCCAGTTCATTCAGGACCACGGCTCAAGCCTTCTGTCCGAGGAGTTCTATTCAGATCAGATGAGGATTACAGCCGAAACGATTCTGCCACTGATCAAGTAACACTCACCGCCCTGGTTCTTATTCGGGGTGGACATCTTTCTTGGGGAATTCCATGCGGATCAAGACAGTCAAGGCCTGGTGGATTCAGATCCCGATTGATGAGGTTCGTCAGCACACTTCAGATTTTGGTCGGCTAAGAACATTCGATTCGGCGATCGTGCGAATTGAGACCGACGACGGTGTGATCGGTTGGGGAGAAGGCAAGAACGCTGCCGGTAGCGCCGGTCAGTATGGCACGCTGGTGTATCTTTTGAACAATGAATTCGGGCCGATGATAGTCGGTCGCGACCCGGCCGACATCACTCATATCTGGGAGGATCTATACAATGGTGTCCGGGCCGAAATGGCGGCTGAACGTGGCCATGTGCTACCAGAGCTAGCACGCCGCGGACTCACTATTGCGGCAATCAGCGCCATAGATTTAGCCCTGTGGGACATTCTCGGCAAATCAGACGGCAAGCCCGTGTGGAAACTTCTGGGCGGACGGAAGTCTGATCGGCTTCCCGCTTATGCGTCGGGAGGATGGGCCGACACAGGTGCTATCGGTGATCAACTGCTTGGGTACATCAAGCAAGGTGGTTTTGGCGCTGTGAAAATGCGGGTGGGTTCAATGGATGGAGTTCCAATTCAATCCGCCAAGAGAGTGCGTGCCGCTCGTGCCGCTATCGGTCCAGATATCGAATTGATGGTCGATGCCCACGGCACCTACACTGTTGGGGAAGCAAAGCGGTTTGTACATCTTGTTGCCGACTGCGATCTGGCTTGGTTCGAGGAACCGATTACCGGAGACGACAAACACGGTCTGGCTGAACTGCGCTCGTTCGCAACGATGCCAATTGCCACAGGCGAATCCGAAGCGACGCGATTTGCATTCCGTGACCTCGCAGTTGCAAAGGCCGCTGACATCTTCCAACCAGACCCCGCCTATTGTGGAGGTATCACAGAGGCCATGCGGATAGGCACTCTCGCCAGCGCATTCAACTTGCGCCTGGCACCTCATCTGTGGGCAGGTGCTCCCTGCTTTTTTGCCGGACTACATATCTGTGCGGCATCTCCGCCTAGTTTCACGATTGAGTTTTCCCTCGGCGCCAACCCCATGATACACGACCTCATAGAGGAAGAAGTGAAGGTCAAAGACGGTATGATTGCCATTCCTGATGCACCAGGACTGGGATTCACAATCAATGAGAATACGATCAATAAATTCAAGCAGTCACCATGAACAAACAAGAAAACACCCTTTTACCGACTCTCGCCGCGTATATCGTGGCGGCGGCTAAAGGGGCTGGTGGCAAAGCACCGTCAGAGCGGGAACTGGCGGAGCATTTCTCTATTAGCCGCGGTCAGGTGCGAGAATCATTGGCGATCCTCGAATCAATGCAAATCATAGAGCGGCGCGCAAAATCGGGAATCTACTTGAACGAGGGAAGCACCGGCCTCGAAAAAATGGCCTTCTACGCGGAGGCCGGTATTCCCCTCGAACCACGCCAAATCTACGAAGCGGTCGAGCTGCGAAAAATTCACGAAATAAAGGCCGCCGAGCTGGCTGCTGAACGCGCCACTGACGAAAATTTCGATTGCCTTCGCCAGATACTGGTCGACTCAGAGAAGCGCATTTCCGAAGGTTTGGGGCTGGTTTTTCTTGACCGTGACTTCCATTTGGAAATCGTTCGCGCAACCCAGAACTCGTTGTTCTACGAAGTTTGCACTGCCTTTTATGCAACGTCGGATCAAAGATTGCCGGTCTATTTTAAAGAACCGGAACGAAATCGACAGTCACACGCCGAGCACGTGCAGATTTTTGATGCTCTTTTCCGTCGCGATGGTACGCTGGCCCGGGCCACCATGAACAGCCATCTTCGCGGAGCGCAAAGCTATTGGGTCGAATTGTTGGAGGGCGTTCCGGAGTCGGGGAAATGATCTTTTCAACCCACCCGTTGCACCCTGAGATTGAGGCAGGACTGGCGAAGTTTCATGACTATCAGGTCGCCTCTTCCCCCACCCGGGAAGCGATCGAAAATGAAAGCGCCGGCAGTGAAATCATCGTCGTGCGTGCACCAATTCCGACCGCTGTTATTCTACGAGAAACCGGCCTGCGGGCCTTGATCAGGCACGGCGCTGGCCTCGATATGATACCCTTGGATGCAGCAACAACAGCCGGCGTCATAGTAGCAAACGTGCCAGGCGTGAACGCAATAACCGTTGCAGAACACGTAATCTGGTCGTCGCTGGCTCTGCTCAGAAAGTTCCCTGAAGTTGATTCAGACCTCCGAAATCTCGACTGGAATTCCGGGCGTGCCCACAGTGACAACGGTCGCGAGTTGTCAGGAAAATCACTCGGCATCATTGGTTTGGGTAATGTTGGCAAAGCACTGCTGCGCATTGCTCGCGACGGTTTTGGAATGCAAGTGCGCGTCTTCGTGCGTGACCCAGCCAAGTTGCCTATTGATGTGGAGTATTACTCGCTTGACGAACTCTTGCAGTCATCCGACATGTTGGCACTTTGTTGCCCGCTAACGCCGGAAACCCGAGGGCTGATCGGCGAAACTGAATTGGATATGATGAAGAGATCCGCCATACTCGTAAACGTTGCACGAGGCCCCGTGGTTCATGAGCAAGCATTGGTTGATGCACTTACCAGAAAAAATATTGCCGGTGCCGCGTTAGACGTATTTGAAACCCAACCGCTTGCCGGTGACCATCCTTTCTTGAAAATGAAAAATGTAATACTGACCCCGCACATGGCCGGCATTACTGAAGAGAGCATGTTACGGATGGGGCAAGGCGTACTTGCGGCCACCCAAAGTATACTCAGTGGTCACTTCCCAGATAATTTTGTAAACCCCGACTGTACCGGCCGATATCAAGAACGGTTCGGCAGAGTGGACTAGGCGCCAATGTTCTCGCCACTTTCACGATCAAACAATAGCACTTTTTCCGGCTTCCAGCCGAAACGGACCATCTCATCCATTTCGACTTTCATTTTGGCAGGGACCGTCGCGTGCAGCAATTCGCCGCCAACATCGACTACGAGGATCTTTATCACGCCATGATCTTCAATATTGAAAACTTTTGCCTGTACCGGCGCGCCGCTTTCGATTTGGATGTTTTCCGGCCTAACACCAAAGGATAACTTTTTTCCTTCCGGACCGCCGGTGGCCAAGGGCAATTTCCCACCAGTATCCAAATTGGCCTGCCCACCGGCGATATAGCCCGGCAGCAGGTTCATCGGAGGAGACCCCACTGCGCGGGCAACAAACGTGTTGATCGGTTTCTCATAAACTTCAGACGGTGTTCCCACCTGAACCAAACGCCCATTGTTCAGAACGCCAATCTTGTCGCCCATCGACATCGCTTCGATCTGGTCATGGGTCACAAACAAAAACGTAGCTCCAAGATCATGGTGCAGTTTTTTCAACTCAATGCGCAGCGATTCGCGAAGTTTTGCATCCAGAGCCGATAGTGGTTCGTCCATCAAAAACACACGGGGTTCACGCACAATCGCGCGTCCAATGGAAACCCGTTGCATTTCGCCACCGGAAAGTTTTTCGACTTTTCGACCTAGAAGATCGGTGATCTGCAAAGTCTCTGCTGCTTTTTCAACACGCTGCGAGATCTCCGCAGCGCTCATGTTACGCAGTTTGGCTTTTAGTGGAAATTCAAGATTTCCGCGCACAGTCAAGCGTGGGTACAAAGAATACTGCTGCAACACCAAGGCCACGTCGCGTTCTGCTGCATTCCAGTCAGCGACGTCTTGACCGTCGATCAAGACTTTTCCGCTGGTGGGCGTTTCCAATCCGGCGATCACCCGCAACGTCGTTGTCTTCCCGGCACCGGTCTGACCCAGGAGAACGAAGAATTCTCCGTCCTCAATCTTGAGATCAACACCGCGCAGGGCCCTTGCTCCGGCAAAATTCTTCGTGATGTTTTGGAGTTCGATGCTTGCCATCAGACTGCCACTCTCAGCGAATTGCCGCTCACCGTGTCAAAGAAATGCGCTTGGTCAGCATCGATTCCGGCCCAAAGGTCCTGGCCCTCTCCGGAAGAGAACCCGCTTTCGGTCCGTGCCCTCAGCGTCGCGGTTCCAACCTTTAAGTCGATAATGTCGTGGGACCCCAAAGGTTCTATATTCGTGACTTTTGACGACAAGTAACCAGACGCTTTCTTGGTTGAAACAACGACAGCCTCCGGTCGCACTCCTAGGGCAACCGAACCACCTCTGTTTGGCAAATGCGACAGCAACGCTTCCGGGAACGCGAAACCGTCTGCGACGCCACCAATTGCCACCTGGCCAGTCGACAGTACTGCGTTCGTCACGTTCATGACCGGGCTGCCGACAAACTGAGCTACGAACAAGTTTGAAGGGCGCAGATACACTTCTTCTGGCGCACCGATCTGTTGCAGGATGCCGTCGTGCATGATGACAATTCGATCTGCCAGAGACATGGCCTCAATTTGATCGTGAGTCACATAGACACTGGTCGAACCTCGAGCGATGTGTAGCCGCTTGATCTCTGCCCGCATTTCCTCGCGCAGTTTCGCGTCGAGTGACCCAATCGGCTCATCCATAAGCAACGCCTTGGGTCGTCGCACAAGGGCACGACCAATCGCTACCCTTTGCATGTCGCCACCGGACAATGCCGAAGGTTTTTTGTCCAGAATGGATTCGATCTGCAAAACCTCGGCAACTTCCTTGACGGCGTTTTCTCGCTCTTCTGTCCCTAGACGGACCGCCTTGAGCGGAAACGCGATATTTTCGTAAACAGTCATATGTGGGTAGAGCGAGAAACTCTGAAACACAAAGGCGATATCCCGATCCGCTGCCTTTTTGTTTTGCACCGGCTCACCGTCAATCAGAACTTCACCCGATGTGACACTTTCCAACCCTGCAATCGCGCGCAATGTGGTGGTTTTACCGCAACCGGATTGCCCAAGCATGACGACAAACTCGCCATCAGCGATCAACAAGTTCATGTCTTTGATCACCTGCGTCGGTCCAAAGAACTTCTGAACATTTCTGAGTTCAATATCCGCCATCAGACCGCTTCCTCGTCTTCGACAACTTCGTCAGGTGGCGAAATATGTGTAGTGACGATGAACCCAACCAGCCCGATCAGGATCAGCGATAAGCCATATCGGTGAAGAAACGAGCTCCACGGCTGGCACAAGGCGACGATGCCGAGGACCATCACCCATTGCGCCACAGGTATCAGGTATTTCTGGTTTGCGGCTCTGAAACTCATTTTCTGATCGCTCCAAACGACATGCCCCGCAACAGGTGATTGCGAAGGAAGAAAGTGAACAGCGCGACCGGCAACAGAAAGATCAGCGTACCCGCCGCAATGACGGTCCAGTCCGGCAAACCGGAGCCGATCTGGCTTGGGATGTATGGTGGCGCAGTCTGAGCCTTGCGATTGGTCATAATCAGCGCAAAGGCATATTCGTTCCATGCAGTGATGAAGCAAAACACAGCCGTCGCAGCAATCCCAGTCATCGCCTCTGGCAATACGATTTTGAAAAACGCCTGCATGCGGGTGTAACCATCGACCAGCGCCGCCTCTTCGTATTCGCGCGGTATCTCGTCGATGAACCCCTTCATCAGCCAGACCGAGAATGACAAATTGAACGCGGTATAGAGAATGATCAAACCCAAATGCGTGTCGTTCAGCCCGACGACGCGGTACATCAGGAACATCGGAATCGCCACCACCACGGGTGGCAACATTCGGGTGGATAATATGAAGAACAGCCAATCGTCTTCGCCCGGCACCCGGAATCTGGAGAATCCATAGGCTGTTATCGTCCCCATCGAGACGGCCAGGAAAGTTGAAATCAGCGCCACGATCAGCGAGTTCTTGAACCGGTTGAAATAGCCCGATTGTTTGACGACACCTTTGCCGGAACGCACGACTTTCTCACCGCCATCCATCACCATTTGTTCCCACCAGGGAGCAGCATCATAAACTTCATCCGATACTGCAGTTCGCAATTGGGACCGTTTGACGCTGAGCTTTACAAAGGGTGACACTTCGGGCTGAAAAAACACAGTTGGCGGCACCGTTGTGGCCAGATTGCGCGGCTTGAACGCTGTCGATGCAATCCAGTAGATCGGCACCAACATGATAAACATTGCCACAAATACCGAGACAATCGCCGCGCGGTTGAATAGCCTCTCACCCGAGGTTTGAACGCCAGCCATATTAGCGCTCTTTCACTTTGTTAAGGTATTTTACGTAGATGTTGGTAATGGCCACGACCATGATCAGAACGATATAGGCGAAAGCCGACGATTTGCCGGTTTGCCATTCCAAGAAGGCCATTTTGTACAGGCGGATTGATACCAGCTCTGCGTTTGGCTGGCTGGTCAGAATATATGCCAGATCGAAGGTCTTGAATGCCTCCATTGTCCTGAAAATGATCGCAATCATCAGGATTGGCGCCACCAGCGGTAAAGTGATGCGAAAAAAAGTATATATCTGCCCCGCACGGTCGATCTCGGCGGCCTCATAGAGGTGCTTGGGTACCGCCGACAGACCCGCCAGCGACAATAGCATCACAAATGGCGACCACATCCAGATATCGGTAAGCGCAACAGCGTACAGAGCAACATCCGGGTCCGCCAGCCATTCGAATTTACCTAGTCCCAAGGCATAATTGATAATACCAAACGAGGGATCATAAAGAAGTTTCCAGAACAATCCGACAACCGCCATCGACAACATCATTGGTAACAAGAGCAGCGTCGTGATCAAGCCTTTCAGCGGGATGTCGCGGTTCAGCAGCATCGCCAAACCAAAGCCGACAATCACCTGACCGGTCACTGAAACAAGTACATATTTGGCTGTGATCGTAAAATTTGTCCAAATGAACGGATCCGACAGAAGTTCTCGGTAGTTCCGCAAACCTACGAAATTCGCCGGTGCGTTTGTCGAGGCGCGAAAATCAGTAAAAGAATACCCTAGCGAATAAAGCAGCGGGAAAATGTTGAAAATAATAAGGAAAGCGATCGTTGGGATAACGAACATATTCCGTATCGTCAGATCGCTCCACCCTCTGGTCGCGGCACGCGAAGCAGGATCAAGCTGGGTCATGACGCCGTTGGCCATTTTTGGATTGCTCCGATTATCTAAAGAAAGGGGTTTTCGTGAATAGGAGCGCCTCAGGACGCTCCTATTCGTAATTTGTGAGGCCGCTTAGTCGACGCGTCCATACCGGCGGAATGTCTCGGTCCAGTCATTGGCCAGAGCATCCAGCGTTTCTTTCGCGGAGCCTTCGTCACCAACAATAAACGGATACAAACGCCGGTTGGCTGCAGTCAGCAGTTCAGCAAATTCTGGCACCGCCCAGAAGTCTTTTACCTTGAACATCGTCTGGTAAAAGGCTTCGTTATATGGCGTAGCATTGCGGAACTCATCAGAGCTTAGCGTTGCCGCGTGCGCGGTGTAGCCGCCCAACTCAGCCCACCGCTTCTGAACGTCTTCGCGGATGAACCACTCGAGGAACTTCAGGGATTCTTCCTGCTGATCGGAATAGCTCACAATCGAAATACCCTGCCCGCCAAGTGCTGCATACTGGGCACCAGTTGGACCAGCCGGGTTCGCAAAGAATCCGGTATTCGCAGCGTGTGGATTGGTAGCTTCGTTCAGAAGCGCCGGGAAGAAGGCGAAGTAGTTCATGGACATTGCTGCCAGACCTTCAGTGATAGCCTGGTTGTTTTCGACAAAGAATGTCTTGGCCCAGCCCGGGGGCGTGTAGCCGTAGAGCTTTTTGTAGTCCTCAAGAGCTGCAACTGCAGCGTCTGAATTTATAAATCCATCGACGGCGTAAGTTTCAAAGTCACCAAGTTCAGCGCCATACGAAAAGATCGCGTTTTCAACCCCCATGACCAACGCATCATAGGAATTGTCTGTGTAGATGGCGATGCCATAGCGGTCTTCATCAGGGCGATGGAAAAACTCAGCCATGTCCAAAAGTTGCGCCCAGGTTTCTGGTGCGGCCAGATCATAGCCGTATTTTGCGCTGAAGGCCGCCATTTCGGCGGGATCTTCAAACCAGTCTTTACGGTAGGACCAGCCAACGGCGTCGCCCTCAGCCGGAACGGCCCAGAACTTGCCTGAATTGCCAGGATACTCTGCATAGTACTTCACGGTTGCAGGCGCCATAACTTCGCCGAGATTGTGCTCGTTGAAGAAACTCGTCAGGTCAACATAGTGTCCACCCTCGGATGCGGCACCCAGCCACTGGCTGTCGCCAACTATCATGTCATAAGCAGACCCTCGCGCATTGAATTCGGTGAACGCCTTGGTCTGAAAATCTGACCATGGAGTCGTTTCAACTGTAACGGCGATGCCCGTCTCAGTTTCATACTCGTTCACCAGTTCCTGCAGAAAATTGGCAGGGTCCCATTCAGCCCAGAAGATTACTAGCTCCTGAGACATTGCAGATGTCGCACCAAGTACGGACAAAGCTGCCCCGGCCAACAGGCCAGTCAATCGTGATTTCATTTCTGAATCCTCCCATTTGTCATTGTTCCGCCACGGCCGTCAAACTTGCGGATGAACGTGGCCAATTGCGGGTTTGTCTTTGACATTAACACCCGCGCTCTGCTGTTTGGTAGTACCAGATGAAGCGTTCTGTCAAGTGGTGTTTGCGCCAAATTATTGGATAGTTTAGTCAAGAAAAGTTGCCAAATACCCTTGCTTAATTGATCAGTATCGGTTTATACGCTTCCCAAAACTGAAATTATTAGGGCAGGAAAATTCTGTAATTAGTCAACTAATCTTGCCAACTGGCCTTACCAGATTTAACCTCCTTTCATGCCGAACCATTCAAAACTGCACAGACCAGCGTCTCCGCAGCCCAAGCAATCACGTCCTGCGAGGCTTGAGGTCCTAGTCCGCAAATATCGCGCAAAACAACCAAGCCCTCGACCCCAAATAGAACTGATAGAACTTGTACAAGCCGGTCCTTGTCTTCATTCTGAGGCAAAGGTTCCAATGCACGCGAAAGTAATTCAACTCTGTGCCCGCGCAGGGGAACATTCTGCGCGACGTCTGAAACATCACCTTCCAGCGCAACCCGAAGAGCAGCACGAAAAGTCGCTTCATTCTTGGCGATCGCCGGCATTGACGCCTCGATCAAATCAACCACCCTTTCAACCGGATCTTTCTTGTCGCTGGTCCAATCAAGGATCGGACCCAGCGTTTCACCCACAACCGCTTGCACCATCGCGGCCCGTGTCGGGAAATACCTGTAGGCAGTTGAGCGAGAGACTTCTGCCTGTTCCGCCACGTCGCTCACGGAAGGCGAACTACCCTCCTGCATCATCTCGCGAGCGGTTGCGACCATCAGCTTCCAAGTGCGCGCACTGGCTCCCTTCAGAGGTGTTGATGCGGATGATTGACGTGGGACGTTCATCCCAATATGGTACACTAGTTCCAAAAAGGAATCAATGTCCAGAAATTGGAATTAAGATTTCTCCGTCTATTTCCCCTTGCAGGAGGCCATATTGTCCAGTCTCTACATAGTTGGCACTGCTGATACCAAGGGGGAGGAGCTAAACTTTCTCAGGGCAATCCTCGCTGACTCTGACGCCAAAGTTATCTTGGTGGATGTCGGCACCCGCACCGCATCTATTAAAGTGGATGTGACGGCAAATTCCGTAGCCTCGTTTCATCCGGAAGGGCCCGGGGCTGCCTTGGGAACAGACGACCGCGGCACTGCGGTTGCAGCAATGAGTGCCGCATTCGGTGAATATTGTGCCAGTAATGCCAGTGACATCGCCGCCATCATTGGAATAGGCGGCGGGGGCGGCACATCGATCATCACTGCGGGAATGCGCAGTTTACCGCTCGCGACCCCTAAAGTCATGGTATCAACTCTCGCATCGGGCAACACTGCCGCTTTTGTCGGTGTATCGGACATTATCATGGTTCCGACGATTACCGATCTTGCAGGTCTAAATCGGGTAACACGCAAAGTATTACACAATGCCGCTCAGGCCTTACTTGGCATGGCCAGCCATCCGAGCCCGCCAGTTGGTGACGACAAGACTGCAATTGGCCTGACTATGTTTGGTGTGACCACACCTTGTATATTGGCAGCGTCACAACTCTTGTCAGAGCAATTCGACCCGCTCATTTTTCATGCAACCGGCACCGGCGGCCAAGCCATGGAACATCTCGCAGCCCAGGGCGAAATCTCGGGTATGCTCGATCTTACCCTAACCGAAATTTGCGATTTCTTATTTGGTGGTGTGCTTCCCTGTCTATCCACGCGATTGGATGTAGTGTCGCATGCGAACCTCCCGTGGGTCGGGGCTGTCGGGGCGCTCGACATGGTAAACTTCTGGGCCCCCACCACCGTTCCCACCGCACTTGCAGACCGCCTTTTTTATCACCACAATCCAAATGTCACGCTGATGCGAACCACGCCCGCAGAGAACGCAAAAATGGGCGCCTGGATTGCCGGAAAATTGAATTCGTGCGGCGGGCCGGTTCGCCTGTTGATTCCCGAAAAAGGTGTTTCGTCACTCGATATAGAAGGCGGTGCGTTTTGGGATTCTGAAGCGAACGCTGCTTTGTTTGAGGCGCTGGAATCAAATATTGAGACCACCGACAATCGACAGGTGGTGCGCGTGCCGCATCACATCAACGACCCTGAGTTCGCGCAACTCGCCGTCGAAACTTTCCTAAAAATGTTCCCGGACGAATAGTATGAGCCAAATACCCCGCAAAGATATCCTGACGAGACTTCGAAATCTGATCAACGAAGGTCGGCCGATTATTGGAGGCGGAGCCGGCACCGGTATAAGTGCCAAGTCCGAAGAAGCCGGCGGAATTGACCTGATCATCATCTACAACTCGGGTCGATATCGCATGGCTGGCCGCGGATCGGCCGCCGGTCTGCTGGCCTACGGAAATGCTAATGAAATCGTTAAGGAGATGGCGATTGAGGTTCTTCCTGTCGTAAAAAAGACACCTGTCCTGGCAGGAGTAAACGGAACTGATCCCTTCGTGATGATTCCGCAGTTTTTAGCCGAGCTAAAAGCCTTGGGATTTTCGGGCGTGCAAAACTTTCCTACGATTGGTCTGTTCGATGGCAACATGCGTCAAAGTTTTGAAGAAACCGGTATGGGATATGGACTGGAAGTCGATATGATTGCACAGGCGCACGCGCTCGAGCTATTAACCACGCCTTACGTGTTCAATCCTGATGAGGCAATAGCGATGACCAAAGCCGGTGCCGACATCATTGTGGCTCACATGGGTGTCACAACCGGCGGCAGTATCGGCGCAACTTCAACGAAGTCTCTCGACGACTGCGTCGCTGAAATTGATGCCATTTCTGCAGCCGCGCGTTCGGTGAGGTCCGACATCATTGTAATCTGTCACGGCGGCCCGATTTCGATGCCCGCCGATGCAGAATATGTTCTGCAACACGCCGAACGATGCCATGGCTTTTACGGGGCAAGTTCCGCCGAACGTCTGCCAGCCGAAACCGCAATTCGCCAGCAAATCGAAGCTTTCAAGGCCATCCCCGGCCACTCACAGGGAGCCAGCAAATGAACGACATGAAGAACTTCTTTGTTTACCCAACCGACGTCGACAATTTCGGATTTGACTGGGGCAGACTTGCCCTGACGATCGGGCCAAAGGTGAATGGTGCCAAAGCGTTTTCTGCCGGAGTGGTTTTCGTGCCGCCCGGTCGGGGTCACACCCGCCACAACCACCCCGAAGCCGAAGAAATTATCTTCATCATCAAGGGCAACGGCGAACAAATGATCGAGGACGAGACCGGCAACCCCATAACACAGGATGTCGGTGCCGGGTGCACAATATTTATCCCCGAAAGCCGTTTCCATTCGACGCAAAACACCGGCGACGAGCCTATGGAGATATTTGTTGTCTATTCGCCAACGGGACCGGAAGAAGTTTTGAAAGAACTACCCGACTTTCATTTGATACCCGCAGACAATAGCTAAATATCGAGATTGCCATGGCGCTTTTAACTCAAGCTGACGACCTGCCTTACAGTTTTGAAAAACTTGACGCGCTGATGGAACAAGCCGGTTTGGACGTCCTTTTGGCGACGTCCAAACACAACGTGCAATACCTGTTGGGAGGCTACCGGTTCATCTTTTTCTCGGCGATGGATGCTATTGGGCACAGCCGGTATCTGCCAATCTTCATATATGTTCGCGGCGACGTTGATAAAACCGCATATATCGCGAACAAGATGGAAAGTGGCGAACACGCAGTTCACCCATTCTGGGTACCAAATTTTCAACCCTTGGCTTGGGGGAGCGTCGATTCTGCAGTCGCAGCGGTCGACTATTTGAAAGCCATTGGCAGAAATGGTCGCAGGATCGGCATAGAACCTGGTTTCCTGCCCAAAGATAGTTTCGATGTCCTGTCAAATGGTTTGGAAGGCACGGAATTTTTGAATGCGACTGGGGTCCTGGAGCGCCTTCGCGCAATCAAGTCTCCTAGCGAATTGGACCTTCTGCGACAAGCGTCAGAGAAAATAACTGTCGCGATGCAAGCGACAATCAAAACCGCCAAGCCGGGTGACAGCAAATACGAAATCATCGAACGCCTGCGCCGCGAAGAAACCAACCGGGGACTTCAGTTCGAGTACTGCCTGTTGACGCTGGGTTCGAGCCACAACCGGGCCGCCTCAGACCAAGTCTGGGCCGACGGTGACGTTTTGTCGATCGATTCCGGTGGCAACCTTTACGGCTACATTGGAGACATATGCCGAATGGGCGTACTGGCAGAACCGGACAGCGAGTTGACCGACCTGCTCGCCGAAGTCGAAGAAACCCAGCAGGCTGCGTTTTCATTTGTGAAACCCGGTGTACTTGGCGGCGATATGATCGCTAGGGCTGAGACAATCAAAGCCCGTCAACCCAATGCATCCGACACCGATTTTTTCGCCCACGGTATGGGCTTGATATCGCACGAAGCGCCATTCCTAATGACAAATCACCCCGTTGCCTATGAAGGTATCGACGCCGACAAGCCATTTGAAAAGGGCATGGTAATCTCGGTAGAGACAACGATGCTCCATTCAACACGCGGCTTCATCAAACTTGAGGACACGCTGGCGGTCACTTCAGAGGATTACGAGATGTTTGGAACCAAAGAACGGGGTTGGACGCAAGGCAACCAGGGTTAGGCGTTCAGTTTTTCAATGCCGGTCTGTCCCATCCAACATAAAATCGTTCAGTCCAAAACAAATGGATTAAAATGCGGACCTGTGACAGGTGGCTGTCTCATGTCCCACACCTTGGTGATTACGAAGAGCCAGAAACACTCCCTTTTCAAATGCCGCTACTTGGACCCATAGGCGCTGACGTCAGACACATTCAACTGGCAAAAAACGAGCCTTCGCCATGGCTTCAATTAAAAAAACATTCAATGGGCTAAAAGCGGCCAATAAATAATATTTTAAACCGCCCGAAGATTCAATCTCCGTCAGCAACACCTTGTTTTCGCGACTTGGCCCGTCTGGCACGGAAACTTGGCAAAACGACTAAGATCGCTGCGATTACAAGCAAACCGAGTGTCATAGGACGTTCCCAGATAAAGCCGATACCATCATAAAGCTGCATGGAGCGCGAGAAATTATCTTCCAGCATGCCGCCGAGAATGAAACCGATCAGCAGCGGCGCCAGTGGATAATCTGCGAATTTCAGTGCCGTTGCACACACCCCAAAACCCACGAGCAGCAGCAATTCTGTCGCGTTATTCTGCCCGATATACGCCCCCATCAAAGTAAAGAACAAAATGAACGGGATCAGATAGTTACGCGGCACTAACAGCACTTTGGCGATATATGGAATCAGCGGCAGGTTCAGGATCAACAGCACCAGATTGCCGATGAACATGGACACAATGACCGCCCAGAAGATCTGCGGATCGTCGATCATCAGGCGCGGGCCTGGTGTCACATTAAGTGCGATCAGCGCCCCGAGCAGGATTGCAGTGGTCCCCGAACCGGGAATTCCAAGCGTCAGCAGGGGTACAAACGAACCGGTACATGCGGCGTTGTTAGCGGTTTCAGGCGCCGCCAATCCCTTGATCGACCCGTGACCGAACTCTTCCTGTTCCGCATTGGTAGCGATGTTACGTTCGACTGCATAGCCCAGGAAACTGGCAATCGTGGCGCCTGCTCCGGGCAAAACGCCGATAAAGAATCCCTGCAATCCCTGCCGGCCGATGACCGGCGCAATAGCGCGCGCCTCGGCCCGGGTGATGCGCAGATCCTTGATTGCGTCGTCCCCGCCTTTCAGTTCCTTCGGTTTGAGCACCAGAAACAACGCTTCTGGCAGCGCGAACATGGCCATCGCCAAAGTGATAAAGCCAAACCCGGACTGAAGATCCATGATCCCCATGGTGAATCTGGGCAAATTAAACAATGCGCCCTCGCCGACGGTTGCCATGATCAGGCCCAGCAAGGTCATCAGCATAGCTTTGGCGACCTGACCTGTGCCTGCAAAGGCCGCAATTGCTGACAGCCCCACCACCATAAGCGCGAAATATTCCGCCGAGTGGAACAACAGAGCGACTGTTGACAGCGCCGGGGCGAAGATCATCAATAGGATCGCCCCGATTGTGCCGCCGGCGAAACTGGAGATCGCAGCAATGGTCAGTGCCTTGCCTGCCTGACCTTTCTTGGCCATCGGATAGCCGTCGAAACTTGACGCCACCGTTCCCGCAACCCCGGGAGCGTTCAGCAGGATCGACGAAGTCGAGCCACCGAAAATCGCGCCATAATAGACGCCGGCCAAAAGGATCAGGGCAGCCGCCGGGTCGCCCATCGAGATGGCGATCGGGATCATGATCGCAATGATCGACATCGGTCCAAGACCCGGAAGCATGCCGATAAAAGTTCCGATAAGACAGCCGCCGATAACCATTAGAAGCATCTTCAGCGACAGGGCCGTTTGCAAGCCAATCAGAATTCCTTCAAGCATATCAACCTCCTATAAAGCCGGGCAGCGGGCGCATGTAAATGCCAAGCACTTCCTGCACCAGGTACCACACAACGAAAGTCGCAATCAGCGAAACGATTGCCATGACAAGCCACCGCCGTTCACCAAGGATCAAAGATCCCAGAAACAGGAATGCCGATGTCGAGAATAAAAAGCCCGCCGGCCGCAGGAAAAGCGCATATACCACCATCAGGCCAAGCAACATCAGCGCCTGCCCCAGGTGATAATCCCAAAGACGGCGATAATCGATCTCGCCTATCTTTTCTTCGCTTTTTTCCAATCCCAACAGGATCACCAAACAGGCAATCGTGGCCAGAACCGACAACACTTTGGGAAACGTGCTTGGCCAGATCGGATTGCGCCTCATAAACGGCGCCAGTCCTGCATCCATTGTGAACCAGGCGGCGTAGCCGTAGGCAAGGCAGATGCCCAGCAAAACCAAAGCTATCCATCGGCCAAGCGCCATCGCAAATTCTCAAGATTAGAAGGTTAAGATAGTCGGGCGGAAGATTCCGCCCGACTGTCGGTATCCTTAGAGGAATCCGAGCTTTTTCATCAGATCACCAATGACCTGTTCCTGGTTTTCCAGGAAGGCTTTGAAGTCATCACCCGGGTTATGGATGTTCACCCAACCGTTGCGCGCGCGGACTTCTTCCCACTCGGGCGTGTCGTACATTTTCGCCAAGGCGTCGCGGTACATATCTGCCTTGTCCTCAGGAAGACCCGGAGCACCAAAGAAACCCCGCCAGTTCACAAAGGTTATGTCGATGCCTTGTTCCTGCATGGTCATCGCGTCAGGCGCGGCGTCAATACGATCTCCGGATGTCACACCAATGATTTTGACTTCGCCCGCATTGGCCAGATCGACAGCTTCGGAAAACCCTGTGGACAGGGCCGCGATCTCGCCCGACAGCAGGGCCGCCATTGCTTTGCCGCCCGCGTCATACGGAATGTATTTGACGTTCAAGGAATCCTTGCCTGCGGCTTCCATAACCATTGCCGCGACCAGGTGGTCCATGCCGCCAGGCACCGAACCGCCACCGATGGCCGTCGAACTCGGATCCGCATCATATGCTGCCGTCAGGTCAGACATCGAGTTGATGGGGCTGTCCTTGCCAACGACCAGTGCCGCGTAATCGCCGATGGTTCCGGCGACCAGTGTCAAGTCGCGGAAATTGTGCGGGAACACGCCAGTCAGCGACCGGATCACGATTGGGGTGGAATTGACCATCAGGGTGCCGTGGTTGCTTTCGGCGTTTTCGATCAGGAACCCGATCGCCTTGCCTCCACCACCGCCAGACATATTCTCGAAGCTCGCTTTCCCGACTAAACCAGACTTGGTCAGCGCTTCGCCTGTGCCGCGGGCAGTGCCATCCCAGCCGCCACCTGCACCGCCTGGAATCAGAAAATGAATGCTGTCTAGTACCTTGTGCCCGTCAGCGAAAGCTGGAGCAGCAAAACCTAGCACCGCAACTGCGGTCGCGAGTAAGGCGCGACGGCCCATTATGTATGTCGTCATGATTTCCTCCCATTTGACAACTGCCCGCAAGACAGGCCAGTTAACAGAAACAAAACACAACAACCTGACACAAACCTGACACACAGCAAAAAGGTGAAAGGGTCCGATGAAATTCCTTTTGGTCGAAGACAACCATGAGTTGGCTCACGCGATTTCCTCTCGCATGCAGCTGGATGGCCATGTTATTGATCACGCTGATAAAATTCAGGATGCGATTGCCTATTCTGAAGTCGGTGAATACGACTTGATCCTACTTGATATTATGTTGCCCGACGGTGATGGGCGCAGCTTTCTAAAGCACCACCGAATGGGAAAAAAGAACACCCCGGTCATTGTGCTTACCGCGCGCTCGCAGGTTTCTGATAGAATCAGTATGCTCGATTTGGGAGCGGATGATTATGTAACAAAACCGTTTGACCACGCCGAACTTCAAGCACGCTGTCGTGCGGTTTTGCGGCGCAAGGCAGGTACTGC
Organism: Amylibacter sp.; assembly: GCA_965237555.1. GTDB lineage: Bacteria > Pseudomonadota > Alphaproteobacteria > Rhodobacterales > Rhodobacteraceae > Amylibacter. The sequence goes on along the minus strand of OZ250147.1, from coordinate 1,355,571 downwards.
GCAAACGGTCATGCGGCTGGGAGACGTGATTTTTGATCCGGTCGCGGGAAATATTAAGTTGAAAGAAAAAACCGTGAACCTGCGAAACCGCGAGCTGCGATTGTTTGAACTATTGAGCAACGCACCAGGGCAGATTTTCCCCAAACAAAAACTCGTGGATCGTCTATTTTCATATGACGAAGATGTGTCTGAAAACGCCATTGAGGTCTATATTGGCCGCTTGCGCAAACATTTGGAAAATTCCTCCCTCAAAATTACCACCCACCGCGGGATCGGATATCGGTTAGACAATGTCTGAATCCATACGCGTTTCGGGATCGCTTCGCAATCGTTTGGCGTTCACTTTGATCGGCGGTGCAGCACTGCTTGCAGTTCTTCTTTTTCTTGTAGTTCGCAGTTACGCAGCGCAAATAGCTCAACAGGGACAAGACAGCATACTGGGCGCATCGCTGACGTCGATGCTCGATGCAGCAGTTTTCCGAGAGGGCTCGGTAGAAATCGACTTCCCCTATGCAACGTTTTCGATGCTAGATACAGCTGCCGACGACCAGATATTCTATGCGATCTATCAAGATTCTACACTGCTTTCGGGGTATGGTGACTTGCCCAAACTGCAGCTGCACGCCGGCGCAAAAATCACCTTTCGAACAGATGAATTCAACGGCACTCCTGTCAGGATCGCAACGGCATCCCGCACTTTGATCGATGCGGATGTTCGGACCCAAGTATCAGTATCTATTGCTCAATCCCAAGATGCTTTATCTGGAACTTTGAACCGAATATCCAAAAACGTTGCTTACTTTGGCGCAGGTTTCTTTGCTCTCACTGTCCTGCTTTCTTTCTGGGCAACTTCCGCAACGATTGGCCCGCTCAAACGATTAACCACTTCCGTTACGCGGCGTGGGCCACAAGACCTGAGCCCGTTTATCCGTGCAGTTCCAACAGAGATGGTTCCACTTGTGGCGTCGCTCAACAACTTAATGGCTCGCCTGGATCAATCGCTAAAGCAATCTGAAGACTTTATTGCGGAAGCCGCCCACCGCGTACGCACGCCACTAGCAACTGTAAGATCATACGCCGAGGCAACCTTTCAACGGGTCGGTAAAGAAGAGAATAGACAAGCGCTGCGCTCCATGGTCCGTGCGATTGACGAGAGTTCACGGGCCGCGGGCCAGTTACTGGATCATGCGATGATCACATTTCGCGCCGATCATTTAGAGCGACAGGACTTAGACCTTGTCGATCTCGTGCAGGAATTGGTTCTCCGCTTGACGCCAATTGCAGACATGAAAGATGTAGAAATACACGTCCACGGCGATGATCATGTCAAAGTGTCGGGTGATCCGATTCTTCTGCAAAATGCAGTTCGTAATCTGATTGATAACGCCCTGAAATATTCGCCAAGTGAAAACACCATTGATATTTGCGTTAAGTCTTTGCCTAATCCCCAATTGGTAATCTGTGATCAGGGGCCTGGCTTTCCACCCGACGAAATTGCCAATCTCACAGCACGATTTGCGCGTGGGAACAATGCTGAGGGCACTATCGGATCAGGTCTGGGTCTAACGATCGCGCAGGATGTTGCGTTTGCTCATGGTGGAAGCCTAAGCCTATTCAACCACCCGAAAGGGGGAGCATGCGCTACGTTATCTGTATAATGTTTTGCTTTACCCCACTTTTCGGTTTTGCCCAGGATTGGGAAGATCGGCAAGTTTTTGGAGATCCATTCGCAAGACAGGTCTTGCGGGTACTTTCCAGCACAGACACATCTTTCTTTGTGCCTATAATTGATAGCTTCCTGGCTGAATATTCCGACACAACCATCGAATACCTCGTTACCGGAACTGCCGATATTGACACCATCTTTCGCCAGTCCCCAGACCAGTTTGATGTTGTCATTTCGAGCGCCATGGACTTGCAGTTCAAATTGGCGAATGACGGCTACGCACTGAAAGTTGAGGGCGTGGTTCACCCAGATTGGGCGCAATGGAGGCACAGTCTTTTTGCATTCACTTCAGAGCCTGCCGCCATTGTGGTCAATCGCGATGCATTTGATGGATACCCCATTCCACAAACGCGCCAAGAACTGATCAAAGCGTTGCGCGACAGGCCAGATACATTCCGCGGTAAACTAGCTACTTATGATGTGCGTCAATCAGGTCTTGGGTATCTTTTTGCAACTCAAGACGCCCGAGCTTCTGAAACCTACTGGCGGCTTATGGAAGTCATGGGCAGCTTGGATACCCGCCTTTACTGTTGCTCTGTGGAAATGATTGATGATCTTGCCGACGGCACTCTTGCCGTCGCATATAACGTACTTGGCAGCTATGCTTTGGCACGGCGCGATACTGCCGACAAATTAGAAGTCGTTCTTCCAGCCGATTTTCCCACATCCATGATGCGAACTGGTTTTGTTTCGAAAGAAGCACCAAATCCTGACATCGCAATCGCGTTCATACGGCATTTGATAGAGAGGCAATCGGGTCCCGCATACGACAAGACATTTCTGTTACCGCCCTTGAACAAGGTTGAAGACAATGTCGGCCAATCAAATATTGCGTTGGGGCCAGCTTTGATGACTTACCTTGACGAACTAAAGAGACAACGATTCATCAATGAGTGGGTAAACGCGATCGTCCAAAATTGAGTTCAGGCATTGTGGGCTAAAAAATGCCCGTGGTCCGGACCTTTGGAACTGGCCAACCGCCCAAAGTAAACCCATTGAGCCACCTGTCTCAGGTTATTCTGTTTCCATCGGGGGCGAACAGCATGACATCGCTTTCTGACCACGACACGGGCACTTCGGACCCTTCGGCCGGCTTTGGCAAGTGCCCGTCTTGGCGTACTGATATGTTTTCTCCATTTTTTAAACCCAAATGAACCAGCGTCTCGGCGCCCAGTGCCTCGACCCAAGAAACGTGGCCTCTAAGTTTCGCCTCTGTAGCGTCACAAAGCTTAATATGCTCCGGCCGAATTCCGATTGTCGTTCCGTCCGGAAAAGCGCCATCAAATTTTTCCGATGAAAGAAAGTTCGTGGCTGGCGAACCAATGAAACCGGCGACAAATTGACTTTGCGGGTTCTCGTATACCTCAAGCGGTTTCCCGATTTGGTCGGCCACGCCCGCATTCATCACCATCATCCGGTCCGCCATTGTCATCGCCTCGACCTGATCGTGGGTCACGTAGAGCGCGGTGATTCCAAGTTCGCGTTGCAACGCCTTGATTTCCAGCCGCATCTGGACACGCAATTTTGCATCGAGATTTGAAAGAGGTTCGTCGAATAGAAACACTTTGGGTTTGCGCACTATGGCCCGACCCATGGCGACTCGCTGGCGCTGGCCGCCGGATAACTCTCGGGGTTTGCGTTTCAGATAGTTTTCGAGTTGCAGCATTCTTGCCGCAACCGCGACGCGGTCGGCAATTTCATCTTTGGGTGTTTTCGCAATCTTAAGTCCGTAGGCCATGTTGTCAAAGACCGACATGTGCGGGTAAAGCGCGTAATTCTGAAAGACCATGGCGATGTCTCGGTCCATCGGTTCTTCTTCGTTGACCCGCCTGCCGTCGATCCGCACTTCGCCTCGGGTGATGGTCTCTAGCCCGGCGACCATACGTAAAAGCGTTGACTTACCGCAGCCCGACGGGCCGACGATGACAATGAATTCCCCATCCTCGATGTCGATCGAGACGCCATGGATCACTTCGGTTTTGCCAAAGCTTTTCTTGATATTGTCCAGTTCGATCGTCGCCATCTATTTTTCCGTATCCACAAGGCCGCGAATAAACAGTTTCTGCATGCTGATAACAACAATCACCGGCGGCAGCATCGCCAGGATCGAAGTCGCCATGATTACCGGCCAATCGGCGATGTCATCGCCGCTGGGGAACATCTGTTTGATACCCATTACGATGGTGTTCATCGATGGATCGGTGGTAATCAGCAACGGCCAGAGATACTGGTTCCAACCATAAATAAAGAGGATGACGAAGAGCGCGGCCATATTTGTGCGGCTCATCGGCATCAGGATATGCCAGAAAAACTGCATTGGCCTCGCGCCATCGACACGGGCAGCTTCGGCCAGCTCATCGGGCACTGTCATGAAGAACTGGCGGAACAGGAAGGTGGCGGTGGCAGAGGCGATCAACGGGAAGATCAGGCCGGGGTAGCTGTTGAGCATGCCGAGTTTGGCCGCTACTTCGTAAGTTGGCACGATGCGCACCTCGACCGGCAGCATCAGTGTTAGGAAGATCAGCCAAAAGAACAGCTTGCGCCCGGGAAAGCGAAAATAAACTATTGCAAATGCGCTGAGCAGTGAGATCACGATTTTACCCAGCGCGATGCCAAATGCCATCACCGCCGAGTTCATCAACATCTTGGCAACGGGTGCGTTGACTCCCGATATCAGCGCCTTGGAGTAGTTTTCAAAAAACTGGTCTCCGGGCCAAAGCGGCATTGGCGGCTTAACGATTTCGGGCTGCGTTACGGTTGAGGCAACAAAGGCCAGCCAGATCGGGAAAGCGATAATCAACACGCCGATGATCATCCCGAGATGGGTAAAGATGTGCCCCCAGCCATGTTTTTCTACCATTCCCGACATCAGTAGTGCACCCGGCGTTCAATGAATTTGAATTGTATGATTGTTAGGATGCCGACAACGAACAGCAAGATCACCGATTGCGCGGAACTTGACCCCAGGTCCTGCCCGACGAAGCCGTCAGAAAATACTTTGTAGACCAAAATCGTCGTCGATTGTTGCGGGCCACCGGAGGTGATGGTGTGGATCACCCCGAAGGTTTCAAAAAACGCGTAGACGATGTTGACGACCAGCAAGAAAAAGGTGACAGGGGACAACAACGGAAACACGATGGTCCAGAACCGACGCCAGAATTTTGCGCCGTCTATGGCAGCGGCCTCGATCACACTGCGCGGGATCGCCTGCAAGCCAGCCAGAAAAAACAAAAAGTTGTAACTGATCCGCCCCCAACTGGAGGCGACGACGACCAGACCCATTGCCTCGGCTCCGTTCAGGACGTGGTTCCAGTCATAGCCCAGCAAGCCCAGGTACCACGCCACCACACCGACGCGGGTGTTGAACATGAACAGCCACAGTACACCTGCCACGGCAGGCGCCACAGCATAAGGCCAGATAAGAAGCGTTCGGTAGACGCCCGAGCCCTTAATCAGTCGGTCCGCCAACACCGCCAACCACAGAGCCATCGCCATCGAAATCAGCGTGACCAAAGTGGAGAATACCGCAGTTGTAATGAAACTGGCGCGGTAGAACTTGTCCCCGAGTAGGTACTCGAAATTTCCCAGCCCAACGAATTGAGTCTTCAACCCGAACGGGTCAGGGATGAAAAGCGACTGCCAAACCGCCTGACCCGCCGGGTAGAAAAAGAAGACTGCGGTCACGATCACCTGCGGGAAAAGCAGAAGTATCGGCAAGAGCCAGCCTTTGAATGTAACGTTTTTTTCCATCTCTCAACCGTAGACAGGACAGTTCTGAAAAACCTGGCAAATTCTTGCGTTAGAAATTGGATCGCGCCGCCTCGATGATAGACCAAAGCGGCGCAGTGGTTACTTAGCGGTTGGCCTGTTCGAACCGGCGAAGCAGCGCGTTGCCACGCTCTACCGCGCTGCCCAGGGCAACTTCTGCGGTCTTGTCTCCAGCCCAGACAGCCTCGAGTTCTTCGTCGATGATGCCGCGGATCTGGTCGAACGAGCCCAGGCGCAGACCTTTGGAATTGGCCGTTGGCGCATTGGCGGTCATTTGCATGCCCGCGATGTCGGTTCCCGGGTTCGCGTCATAGAAGCCTTCGGCCTTTGATTGTTCGGCGGCGGCCAGCGTTATTGGCAGATAGCCGGTATTCTGATGCCACGCCGCCTGGATGTCCGAGGTCGAAAGGAACGCCATAAACGCAGCGACGCCTTTGTATTCCTCGGCCTCATGCCCGCTTAGGACCCATAGAGAAGAGCCTCCGATGATGGTGTTCTGCGGTGCGCCGTCGACACCGTCCCAATAGGGTAGCGGACGGATTTCAAAGTCGAAAGTGGCTTCGGCCTTGATACCTGCATAACCTGCGGAGCTTTCCGTAAAAAAGGCGCATTCGCCCGCGCGAAAGTTCGCCCCGCCTTCGTTCCGGCGCCCTGCATAGATGAACTTGCCATCACGCGCCCAATCGCCCATCTGCTGAACATGCTGCACCTGAACCGGGCCGTTAAAACTTAGCTCAGTATCAAGTCCGGCAAAGCCGTTTTCCTGACTGGCGAAAGGCACGTCGTGATACGCCGAGAAGTTTTCCAGATGGATCCAGCTTTGCCAAGCCGTCGTCAGCGGGCATCCATGCCCGGCGTCTTTTAGTGCATCTAGTGCACCACCAACTTTCTGCCATGTCGACAGATCCATATCCGGGTCCAGACCGGCCCCTGACAGGGCATCACGGTTCACCCAAAGAACGGGCGTTGACGAGTTATAAGGCAAAGACAGCATGTCGCCGTCGGTGGTGGTGTAATAGCCTTTGACCGCGCCCAAATAGTCGTCAGGATTAAACTCTTCCCCGGTCTCGGCCATCACCTCGTACACAGGGCGGATCGCGCCGGCGGCGGCCATCATCGTCGCAGTGCCAACCTCAAAGACCATAAGCATATGCGGATGCTCTCCCGCGCGGAACGCGGCAATGCCTGCATTCAGCGTTTCAGAGTAGTTCCCCTTATGGTTGCCTACTACAACATAGTCAGACTGGCTGGCGTTGAATTGCTCGATCTGCTCCGCGAGAAGATCGCCCAAACGTCCGGTAAATGCGTGCCACCACTGGATTTCGGTTTGTGCATATGCGCCTGTGCTAAGCGCCAGCGAAGCGGCAAACGCACCAAATAAGGTCCTGATTTTCATGGTTTCCTCCCTAATATTCTAGAACAACTGATAATTGTATCTGGCAAGTCTACCTGCCGGAGAACGATTCGAGCAAGGATTCAGGCAAATGCGCCACAGGAGCACGGACGGTCCAGGCGTCGCTATAAATCCGATTACCCGACTTTGATAAAACAAAGGGCGCTTGCAGCGGATACTCGCAAATCGGACGCACTTAGAAAGTTCTTATCTTCGCGCCGCACGGCCGGATCTACCGTGCCAAACTCGGGTGGCGGCTCGATATCGTCTAATTGTGCCTATCAAGCCAGCAAGTATTTTTCAAGACTTGTGAAAGCCAGTGTCGCGTCGCCAGTAGCACGCTGACATTGTTTTTTAATGTCAGGAACAGGTTCGCTTCGGAAGAAGCTCTGTTCTATTTTGCTGGATTTTTCAGGTTTGCAGCAAACTTTTCCATGGAGTAAAGCCAACCTATGAGCAGGCGCACTTAACTGCGAGTTCAGCAAGCAGGCTGAAACCACTGAGGCCAGAATTGCCGAACTGCCTTTTGCGGATCAGTTTGCCACCTCAATTCCTTCATGTGTAGCGAAAGCTGATTGGCAAGATTTGAAGCCCGGCAATGGCCGCACACGCCGTTTTTTGAACCCGCTGCCCGGTGGGGCATGTTTAAATGCACGAAAGGGATGAACCTGCTAGATCAAATTGTTGAGGTACTTTGGCCGGACTTTTCGCACTGAGAACCGGCAATCTGGGTAAATCCCCACGCAGTAACTAATCAGTAGCAGCCTGCTCCAAAAACCTGACAATCCATAAAGCGTAACGTTCGGTTTCGGCCTCGGCCGACAACGACAGGCGTGATCGGTTCGCAACTTCTTCGCCAACCTCACCCGCGATTTCTTCAACCAAAGCCGTGATGAAGGTTTTTGTCATTTCCGGATGATATTGCGTGGTAAAGACCCGGTTGCCAATCGCAAAAGACCCAACAGCGCAATCGTCAGAACAGCTCAACACCCGCGCGCCTACCGGCAAGCTTGTCACCTGTTCATTATGCGCAGCGTAAAGACCTATTTTGCCCCCTGCATCGCCGATCCATTTAGCCTGGCCACGCGGTTGGGTTTCCGTATATCCCAATACCCAGCCGGCTGGATTGTTATCAACTTGGCCACCCAATGCTCTGGCAATCGCCTGATGGCCAAAACAGGCTCCGAATAGGGGTGTCCGATCCACATCAATCTGCCGGATCATCACGTCCAGCCTTGCAATCCAATCATTGTCATCGTGCACCGAAGCCGGGCTGCCGGTGATGATATAGCCATCGAATCGATCAGATTCGGATGGGAAATCGCTGTCGGCCACCTGAAAGTGTTCAAACGTCCAATTGGGCCTATGCGCCCGCAGCAGAGTTTCGAACTTCTGGCCATCATCCTCAAATCGTTTGGAAAATTCAGACCGGTCGGTATTGGCAACGAGGACGCAGATACGCATGGTATTTTTTCTTTACATATTTAGGTTCCGTTATATTATATTTATATCGATTAAAACATACAATCAACAGGGAACGATCAATGACCGTTTGGACACCCGCGGATGACGGCCATGCTGACTTGTCGAGCCATGACGATTTTGCCGATGGCGCACCGCATAACACGTTTTCCCGCCTGCGTCAGGAAGACCCGATGCACTGGACCGACTGGTCTGGTGGTCAGGGATTCTGGTCCGTTACCCGGCACGCCGATATTCTGGAGCTGAACCGCAAAACCGACCTGTTGTCTTCGGCCCAGGGCATCCGGATGGAGGATCAGACTTACGAGGAATATCTGGCCCGGCGCACGTTTCAGGAAACCGACCCGCCCGAGCATATGAAAACCCGGATCAAAGTCGCCAAAGCATTTTCCAAACCGGTCATCGTCAACTTCGAAGACCAGATCCGCGAACTTTGCAACGAAATTCTCGATCGGGCGCTCGCGAAAGGCACATTTGACGCCACCAAAGAAATCGCCCGACAACTGCCGATGATGATGCTCGGCAGGATCATCGGGACATCGGATGAAGACTTACCGTGGCTGGTCGAAAAAGGAGATGCGCTGATTGCCAACACCGACCCGGACTTTACCAATCACGTGCTCGACAAAATGCAGACCGATGAATACCGGCTGATGCCCTTCAACTCACCGGCCGGAGCCGAGCTCTATGATTACGCCAAAGGCCTTATGGCAAGAAAAGCCGCAGCCGGTGATACCGACGGCGTCCTGCACATGATCCTGAAACCCGATCCGGACGGCGAAGTTATCTCGGAAAACGAATTCCGCAATTTCTTCTGTCTGCTTGTCGCCGCTGGCAATGACACCACACGCTACTCCATTGCGGCTGGCATTCAGGCGCTTTGCCATCAGCCGGAACTGCTCGATCAACTGCACACAAACGGTATCATGGCCACCGCGCCGGATGAAATCATCCGATGGGCCACCCCGGCACTGTATTTCCGCCGCACCGCCACCCGTGATTTCGATATGCACGGCAAAACTGTTCGCAAAGATGACAAGGTGCTGTTTTGGTTCATGTCTGGCAATCGGGACGAAGCGGCCTTCGAAGATCCGTTCCGGGTCGATCTGGCGCGCGCACCAAACCGCCATGTCTCGTTTGGTCAGGGCGGCCCGCACGTCTGTTTGGGCATACATCTGGCCCGCCTCGAAGTCCGGGTTCTGTTCGAGGAACTCGCGAAGCGTATCAAATCCATCGAACCCGCAGGTCCGCATAAATTTCTGCGTTCCAATTTCGTCGGTGGAATCAAAGAACTGCCGGTCACCGCAACACTGAAATAGGGGAAAACCATGTCCAAACGTCTGCGCGCCGTCTTCTGCGATCACCTCAGCATCATGCGCGGCAAATACCTACCCGCGTCCAAGATCGGTGACAGCGATACTCGCTTCTGCCGCTCCACATTCGGGGTGCATTACGACAAGGACCTGTTACCTTCGCCCGGCTCGATGATGATGGAGGGCTTGCCCGACATGGAGTTGCGCTGGCAGGCCGACAATATCCGCGACAGTTGGGAAGAAGACACCATGATTGTTGTCGGTGACTTATATACCGACAGCGGCGAGCCCCTGCCCACTTGTCCGCGCGGCGCCTTGCGCCGAGCCATAGCTGATTGGCAAAAATTGAGCCTCAGCCCCAAAATCGGTATTGAACTGGAGGCCTTCGCCTTGCAACTCGACGAGGATGGTAAGCTGATCCCTTATGACAGCCCCGGTGCGGTGGTTTACGGAACCGGCATTTTCGCGGATCCAGTTGGGTTCAATGATGCAATCTGGGAAATGGCAAATGACCTGGGTTTCAAACTAGACATGATCACGGCCGAATACGATGCACCGCAATTCGAATACACGCTAACTTTCGACGACGCTCTCAAAGCAGTGGACGACATCGTCCTGTTCCGTCAGATGGCCCGCGAAATTGCATTGAGCTATGGAATTCTGCTGACCTTCCTACCCAAACCAATCACTGACGTCGGCGGGTCAGGTATGCACATCAACTTCTCATTTACCGACAAAGACGGAAACAACGCGCTGGCAAGCGACGAAGTTGGCAATCCGGATGCGCTTAATGATCTGGCACGGAACTGCGCAGCCGGGCTGGTGCATCACCACAAGGGCCTTGCAGGGTTGATCGCCCCAACTGCTGGCTCCTACCTGCGCCTGCAACCGGCCAGCCTGTCAGGCTACTGGCAGAACTGGGGCGGAGACCATCGCAACGTCACCACCCGGGTTTCAAGCGAAGGCGGAGCCAAGGCCCGGCTGGAACACCGAACAGCTGATGCCAGCGCCAACCCCTACACCGCCGTTGCCGCCGTGTTGCAGGCTGCGCGACTGGGTTTGGCCAACGGTTACGGCCTTCCCGCCCGCGAAACCGGCGACGGATTTGAAAATACAGACGCAACCGAAGGCACTGCCTCCGATCTGGCCGGGGCAATCGATGATCTGGAAGCCGACACCGCGCTGTGCACTGCAGTCGGTCAGAACCTGATCGACAACCACGCTTTCATGAAGCGCGAGGAGGTCAGCAAAACAAAAGACCTCACAGGCGACGCCCTGCGCGATTTCTACGTTCACTTTGTCTAAGGTAAATTCATTGAAAGTCTCCTGGACCCTGCCCGACGGCAGCACCAAATCCGCCGATGTCGCCGAGGGCACCACCCTTATGGAGGGGGCTGTTGCCAACTCCGTCCCCAATGTGATCGGTGAATGTGGCGGCTGCCTATCCTGCGCAACTTGCCACATCTATGTCGCGCCCGAATGGCTGGAGAAAACCGGGCCTGTAGAAGATTTTGAAGACGCGATGCTCGATGTGGCAGAGGCCGAGCGCCGCGACAACAGCCGCCTGTCCTGCCAAATTACTATGAGCCCCGCCCTAGACGGTATCACCCTCGTCGTACCTGTGCCTGACTGAGGAGCCACACGTGTCTGGACAAACTGAAACCATTATTACCGCGATCCTTGACGAAATTGAAAACGGCACGCTGAATCCGGGCGATGAGATTAATGAGCAAATGCTGATTGACAAACACAACGTGTCGCGAACGCCGCTGCGCGAGGCGCTGATGAAGCTCGAAGCCTCTGGTTTGGTCCAGCGCCTGTCCCGCAAAGGCGCCGTCGTGTTCAAACCAACGCTGGAAGAGTTTTTGGCCATTCTGGAAGTCCATGCGAACCTTGAAGGTCAGGCTGCGAGCCTGGCCGCCCGCCGTCTTTCGGCAGTACAAGGCGAAATCCTCGAACAGGCGGTGTTGGCCTGCGAGGTCCACGATCGCGAGCACGGTGACGCCAACCCCGCAATCTATTATCGGCTAAACATGGCGTTTCACGAGGCGGTCGCCCGATCGGCTGGCAACCCGTTTCTGCTCGAGATGATCAAAACCAACGCGCGCAAGCTGATGGCCTATTATCGGGCAAGATACCGCTATGCAGGCGCCATCGCCGCCTCCGCTCGCGACCACCGCGACATTGCCACCCTGATCCTAGGCCGGGACAGCAGCGAAGCTGAGTCGCGCATGATTGCACACGTGCAATTTGACCAGATCACAGCGATGGATCTGTTGGCGGCGCTTAAATAGCGGGGATTTCGGCGCAGGTAAGTTCGCTGAATCCGCGGCAATTATATGTACAAAGCAGCGATTCGACGAAAAATCTGAACTCATTCCCGAACAATCGACTACTTTACGGACGTTTGGTTTCTAAAAAGGGTATTTTTCTAAGAAAAAATAGACCCATCGCTTCGCTGGTTTGGACAGCTTAGGCGGCCCGCTCAACACTTGCATCCCGCAATAAGGCACGTGCAATTACCTAGTTTTCTGTGGCTATCATTTGCACCGGATCGTCCTGGAAGGTTTCAGTTGTCTTGCGCAGCAGCCGCTGGTGGCGCGCATCGCAACTGGAACAGCCAACCCAGGTATCGGACGCTTGATCTCGTCCGTTTAGCTTCCAAAGGACAACACCGACGGCACATACACAAAAGCCAACCGCCAGAGATGCGACAACCGCCCGCACGGTCATGCCTGTTTAACCGCGGCAAGGCCTTCGGGCGTGCTTTTGATGTAAGCGAGAAGAGGATCAGCGCTGTTTGCTCTATCGGTAAGTTCCTTGTCAAGAAATTCGATAGCAGCGCGTTCGTGTTCTGTGAGAAATTGAAGTAGAGTAAGGTCCATTTTTAGCGCCATGGCTTCTAGATTTAAGAAGTCGTCAACATACCCGGGGAATGTTTTGCGCATTTCATCAAGGGACTCCGCCCAATTCCCGGAGCCGGATGCAGCCTGTTCTTGTCCAAGGGCGTGCAGCACCTTGTCTGTGCGTGGCGTCAGTCCATACTTGTTGAGAAGCGGGCGCACTGCATTGGCGGCATGACGTTCGACATCGCCCATCAAGACCATCTTTTTCTTTTGATCAGCTTCTATCAGCCTGTCTGCTAGTCCATAAAAGTATGCCTCGCCCACAATCTCTTCCTCATAGTAGAGAAGCAGGGTTTCGAGATATTTTTGCGATGGTTGCGCTTCTGCGTCAGAATTCATCTACTGTCCAGTCTTGTAATCCACATCGACCCGGTCGTGTCTTATCGGTTCGTCGCGGTCGATTTCGGTGTCCAATTCGCGAGCATAGCGATGGCCGGCATAGGTGGCGGCGGCGATGATCGCGGGGGCTTCGCAATCTCCGATGCGTTTCAATGTGAACGGCAAGTCTTCGACCCGACCGTTTGCCGAAGCGCTCAGATCGTGAAAAAGGCCATCATTGGGTTCGCGCTGGGTGACCATTATGACTGACTCAACTGTCACATCCTTTTTTGCGCCGGTATATTCGCAAATAAGACGGGCTTTTGAGCCGTTGAACGAAGTGAGACTGTGGGACAGCACCAGTTCCACACCAATCTTCATAAGTTGGGACCGCACGCGCCAGCGCTCGTCGGTGAATCCGGCCCATGAAGATACACTGTCCGCTGGGGTGACCAGCGTGACCGGTGCGCCGTGTCCCCGGATAAGTTCGGCAATAAGACCGCCCATATTGTAGCCGTCTTCGTCGTACACCAAAGTTGGACCTGAAGGTAATTCTCCGGCCATGATATCATCCGGTGTTAGAATATTCGGTGAAGTTCCAGGTCCTTCGACAGAGAGGTAGGATTTGCCGTCAAACCTTTCGCGCCGCCAATTGGCACCGGTGGCGATCACGACATGGTCGGCGCTGACCGCAATTACATCTTCGGCTGTAAGTTTGCTTTCCTGGTAAATTTCTACATTCGCCATAGTGAGCAGAGCTTGTTCGCGGTAGTCCCGAACCCGGGCGTATTCACTCATGCCCGGCAGCCGGCATTCCCGTGTTACACGGCCGCCAAGTTCACGGGTAGCCTCAGCCAGCACAACTTCGTATCCGCGCGCGCCGAGCGCTCTGGCCGCTTCAAGACCTGCCGGACCGGCACCGACTATCAACACTTTGGAGTCTGACGCCTTTTTTTCGATTTTTTCCGGATGCCAACCCTTGCGCCACTCTTCACCCATTGTCGGGTTTTGTGTGCAACGAATTGGAACTCCAAGAGAATCCCCCGAGTAGCAGACGTTGCACCCAATGCACTCGCGGATGGTTTGTTGCTGTCCGGCTTCGATCTTTGCGGGCAGGAATGGGTCCGCAATTGATGGGCGCGCAGCGCCGATAAAATCTGTGATGCCGCGTCTAATCTGACTGGCCATCGTATCAGGAGATGTAAAACGACCCACGGTAACCACTGGCTTTGTGGTGACCTTTTTGACGAAGTTCATGTAGGGTTCCAATGAGGCTTCCTTTACGAAGCGGGACACCCCCATTTCCACTGAGTAATCCGCGATATTTATGTCCCAGAGATCCGGCGACTCGGCGAGAAGCTCGAACATGTCGTGCCGTTCACCGTGGATCGGCTTGCCGTCCTCGCCAATTTCCTGATCGGCCGAAAAACGGACAGCAACGGCGCAGCGGTCTCCAACCGCATCCTTGGTCTCTTCGATAAGTTCACGCACCAGACGTATGCGGTTTTCCAGCGACCCGCCGTATTCATCGCTCCGAGTGTTGGTGCGCGGGTCCAGGAAATTGGAGATCAAATAATTATGGGTCGCGTACACATAAACGATATCAAACTCGGCTTCTTTGGCCCGAAGCGCCGCTTTTCTGTTCCAGTGTCTGAGCTGTCGGATATCCGACTTATCCATGGCTCGGGCCTGGAAGGGATGTCCGGAGGGGTTGGGAAGGCTGCACACGTCCATCGGCACTTCGCGGGTCATCAAATTGACCGTACGCGCGCCACCATACCAAAGTTCCGCGCCAGCAAGGGCGTCATGACTGTGCACTTTCTCGGTCATCAGACGATGCGCCCGAATGTCGCTCTCGTCCCAGAGCGAGGCTGAGGGATGGGGCAAATCGTCGGAACTCGGGTGGATCGAGTTATATTCGGTGCAAACAACTCCCCATCCGCCTTCTGCCTTTATCCCCCGCATTTCGGCCAGCATACGTGGACGCAGCCAACCCATGCCGGTGCAATGGGGTACCTGAAAGAACCGGTTCTTGGCAGTTACCGGGCCGATCCTTATCGGTTCGAACAGGATGTCGTAGCGCGGATCACGGGTCATTGTAGCTCCAGAAGTAAAAGTCAGTCGGCTGCCAAAGCGGGAAATTCACGGCGGAAGGGGACGCCGTTAGGTACCGGTTCGCCCAGTTCGCGGGCGTAGCGGTGTCCGGAATAAACAGCTGCAGCAATGGTGCCAGGTGCCAGGCAGTCGCCGATGCGGGTAACCGATTTGTGGGCTTCTGCGTCCGCCTTGCCAGCCAGAACATCATAAAGAGCGTCCTGGGACTCCCGCATTGTCACCATAATCAAGCTTGCGCAGGCGATCTCTTCGGATTTGCCGGAGTAAATCGATGCAAGTTCCACGTGATCGTGTTGAATGCCCGTCAGATTGTGCTGTGGAACGATATTTACGTTCAACTCGATCAATCGCGCCTGAATACGCGTCTGCTCCATCGTGTTGTGGGTCCAATGCGATACGTCGGCGGCTGGAGTCACATAGGTAACTTCGAACCCTTCAAGCCGCATCTTTTCGGCCATCAGGCTGCCTATGTAGAAATGGTCGTCGTCGAAAATGACCACTGGACCCTCAGGTCTCCGACCAGCGCAGATATCATCTGGCGTTAAAACTGAAACGTCAGGTCTGGCGGGAATTGGAGCGTGATTGCTGCGGCCGATACCATGCTTAGCCCATTTCGATCCGGTTGCCAGTACCACGTGATCGGCGCCGAACTCCAAAACCTGATCAGCCGTCAACTCACTGTTCAGGAAGGTTTGCACATTCGCCATCTGGCTGATCTGATATTCCCGGTAGTCCGCCACCCGGCGCCATTCTGACAGTCCTGGCAGGCGGCTTTCGACGGCGACTCGACCGCCGGTTTCTGCGCTGGCCTCAGCCAAAGTCACGTCATAGCCGCGTTGACCCAGGGCACGGGCGGCCTCCAGTCCCGACGGGCCGCCTCCGACTATCAAAACGCTCTCTTCGGCGGTTTTTGGGGCGATCTTTTCGGGATGCCAGCCCCGGCGCCATTCCTCGCTCATGGTCGGGTTCTGAGTGCAGCGCATCGGTACTGCCATAAAATCGCCCGTGACGCACATGTTGCAGCCGATGCATTCGCGGATGTCTTCGACTCGTCCTTCTTCGATCTTCTTGGGCAGGAACGGGTCGGCAATCGAGGGCCGCGCCGCGCCGATCAGATCGAGAGCGCCGCTTTTAATCAGTGAAACCATGGTGTCAGGAGAGGTGTAACGACCAACCCCAACCACCGGCTTTTGCGTGACTTTCTTGACGAATGCGACATGGCTGTCCTGAAACCCCTGCGGAGCAAAACGCGAAGGTGAACTATCGACCGACCAATCGCCGAGTTGGATATCCCAAAGGTCGGGCAGGTCGGCCAGCAGATGCACTACATCGTGGCTCTCTTCGCTGCTAACCAGCCCGTTAGGACCCGGACTTAAGTCCAGCCCAAAACGGATGGCAATCGCCATACGGTCGCCTACCGCGGCCTTCACATCGGCAAATGTTTCACGCATCAACCGGAGACGATTTTCCAGAGAGCCCCCGTATTCATCGGTCCGGTGATTCCGGCCTCGCGATAAAAAATGTGTTAAAGTGGTTAAGCCGTGACCAAAGTAGATATAAACGATATCAAATCCCGCGGTACGACAGCGCAATGCAGCATCCACATGCATTTTTCGGAAGGCTTTGATATCGGCTTTGTCCATGGCACGGGCCTGAATGGGTTCGAACGGGTCGATAGGCCGGGCCGACGGTGCAACCGGAATCTCGCGGCTGTAATTGTTTGCAGCACCGGCACCCGAATGCGCCAGTTCAGCACCCGCCAGCGCACCGTGCGCATGAACGCCATCGACCATCTTTGCCAGGATTGGAATGTCCTGATCGTCCCACAACCGCGCCTCGGGGATCGGACTGTGCTCGGATGTGTGTGAGATTTCCATCTCTTCGGTATTCACCACAGCCCAGCCGCCCTCGGCCTTGATCCGGCGCATTTCGGCCATGCTTGAGGGGTAGCGATGGCCCATGCCGTTGCAGTGGGGAACCTGATAGAACCTGTTCTTGGCGGTCACGGGTCCGATTTTTACGGGCTCGAAAAGGATGTCATAGCGCGGGTCGCGGGGCATTGTTCGTCCTTCAGGTCTTTTTGGGGCGCTCGAAATGCTTGGGGAAAGTCGTCGCCAGATAGATACGAATTTGCGCCTTGGCGTCTTCGCGCGAGTAGTCGCCGGGATAAATCAGAATGTTTAGGCAATACCCGTCATAGAGTCCTTCCAAAGTGTCAGCCACCACCTCGGCATCTGCGTGTTCATATCCGCCATCGGCAATGATCTGCGCGCACAGGCGCTTTGACTGCTCCCAACGTTCCGGGTCCATCTTGTGCATGATCTTGCGGTAATTGGCGCGATTTTTTGCTTCGCCATAGAATCCGAACCAAACTGACAGTTTCTTTCGGCTGCAGATCTTCGGATGGAAATGCGCGTCAACGATCGCCAAAAGCTTGGCCTCTGGTGCCAACTCGGCTTTGTTATAACTTTTTTTCCACTGGTCCCTGTGCTCTTCGGCCAGAAAGCGCAACGTTTCTTCGAACAGGGTTTCCTTGGTTTTGAAATGAAAATTGACCAGACCGATAGACAGACCAGCAAAACCCGTCACCGTGGTCATCGTGGTGCCGGATATACCGTGTTTGGCTATCGATTCAATGGTGGCGTTGATCAACTGCTGGCGCCGCACCTCCCTTGATTCCGTCCGCGGCGGTTTTGGGATCGCTTCGATAATTTCAGCTTTTCTTGTGTTACCCATCTACTCGCCTTCTTGCGTATTGAATCACTGTATTTCTCATTTTTAGTCGGAACCTAAAACCACAATCGCATCGTCGTTCCAACTCAGCCAAACCGGGCGCGCATCGCCTCGGATGTGCTTCACTTTTTCCTGGTTCTGTGCGGAGACAGCAACTGATTGGGCCACGCCCTCGATCTGAACATAGAAATGGCTCCGCTCACCAAGGTAGGCAGCGTTTTCAAGCACGCCACGCACCGCATTTGCGCATTCCAGAGGTTGCTCGTCTGAAACCCTGATCTTTTCAGGACGGATGGCCGTCGTCACTGGCGTTCCGGGCCCGAAAGTGAAATCAGTAGCCGAAACATTTAGGTCGCCCAGTCCCTTCGTGCGAATGACGGCGGCGTCGCTGCCAACCGATACGACCTCGGCGTCGAAGAAATTCATTGTGCCGATGAAATTTGCCACCTCTCGGCTGTTAGGGGATTCGTACAGGCCGGTTGGCGTATCGGCCTGCTGCACCTCGCCTCGAGCCATCACCGCAATCCGGTCTGACAGCGTCAGTGCTTCTTCCTGATCATGGGTAACAAACACGAAAGTGATGCCAACCGTTTGTTGCAGCTCGCGCAGCTCTAGCTGCATCTGTTCGCGGAGTTGCCGGTCCAGCGCGCCAAGCGGCTCATCGAGAAGCAGCACTTTGGGTTTCAGGATCAAAGCCCGAGCCAGGGCGACCCTCTGGCGCTGCCCACCGGAGAGTTCGTTTGAGTTGCGGTCGCCAAAACCCGGCAGCTTGATCAGCTCCAGCATCTCGTCGACCATGTCGTTTTTTCTGGCACGTGGCAGCTTCTGCTTGCGCAGCCCGTAGGCGATGTTGGCGCGTACATTCAGGTGCGGAAAGATCGCGTAGCTCTGAAATACCATGTTCACTTGACGCTGGTGAGGCGGCACCGACGACATGGGCTGACCGTCGATGTAAATCTCACCCGATGTGGGCGGTTCGAAGCCCGCCAACATCCGCAGCAAGGTTGTTTTGCCACAGCCTGAAGGCCCCAGCAGCGAAAAGAACTCGCCGTGCTCAATATCGATTGACACATCGTTGATTGCCTGGAACTTTCCAAAGAATTTGTTGACGTTCTGTATCGATATGAAGGCATTGTTATTTGTCATCTGCATTATCGCCTTTATTTTCCTAGCCGATCAAAGCGCGCGATCCTCTGCCCAATAAAAACAATGGCGAATGACGCAATGAGGATGATGGTTGAAAGCGCCAGAACAGATGGCAGAAACGCCGGAAACCGTAGCTGACTCCAGATGAAAATCGGAAGCGTGGGATCTGTTCCTGACAAGAAGAAAGCCATGATGAATTCATCAAATGAAATGGTGAATGTCAGCAGCAGGCTTGCCACAACGCCGGGATAGACGATTGGCAGTGTTATCCGCCAGAAAGTCCACCACATGTTTTCCCCCAAATCTGCCGAGGCTTCCTCGATCGACGCATCAAAGCCTTCAAATCTCGGGATCAGTGTTGCGACCGAAAAGGGCAGACATATCAGCAGGTGTCCAATTGCAACCGAGTAGAGTGACAAGGGGATACCAAGACGGCTGACGAGTATTAGAAGAGCGACGCCAAAGATTATCCCAGGCACGACGAGCGGCAACATGATAAACCCGACAATCGGAGCACGACCTGGCAACCGGTATCGAGTGATGGCCTTGGCTGCAAATATTCCAAGCACAGTCGAAATTACCGCCGTGGAAGCCCCAACCTTAACGCTGTTCATGAACGCCGCCCACATCGGTTCACTTTGGAACATCTGCACGTACCACTTGGTTGTGAACCCTGGAATCGGGAACGCTATGTAGATCGTTTCATTAAACGAAAACAATGGTATCAAGAGGACAGGCGCATAGAGGAACACCAGGAATAATGTTGCGTAAGTTTGCAGCGGCCTGTTTGTGCGATTGATATATGACTCGGTTCTCATGATATGTGATCCTTGGCCTTTCCGGTCAAAAACATGAAAGCAAGTGCCAGGACTGCAACTGACAACATCATGACAATTGCCAGAGTTGCGCCCATTGGCCAATTGTTCACTCTGCCGAATTGTGTTTGGATCAGGTTGCCGATCATAATGCCGTCAGGCCCCCCTAGAAGGGTCGGGGTGATGTAATCTCCAACAGTTGGAATGAAGATCAACAGAGTGGCTGCGATCACGCCGGGCAGAGAAAGCGGCAAAGTTACTCGTAGAAACCGCGCGACCGGGCCGTCACCCAGATCAGTGGCTGCTTCAAGCAACGAGCGGTCGATTTTTTCGAGAGACACATACATCGGCAATATTGCGAATGCCGCCCACGCGTGCGCCAACGTAATAACAACTGCTGTTGGGCTGTAGAGCAGGAACTCGAGCGGTTTTTCGATCAGCCCCAGCCAAATCAAACTGGAATTGATCAAGCCATTGTACCCGAGCACTATCTTCCAGGCAAAAACGCGTAGCAGATAACTCGTCCAAAACGGCAAGGTTATCAGAATTATCCATAGCATTTTGTGCCGTTGAACGTGAAAGGCAACGTAATAGGCCATCGGATATGACAACAAAACAGTGGCAAAAGTTGCTGCCGCAGAAATAAGAAGCGAACGGATGAGAAGAGCCTTGTAAATTGGCCTGTCCACCGCCTTTTCGTAGTTGGCCAGCGTAAGTTTGGTGTCGAAATCAAATCCGTGCTGGGTCCAGAAACTCATTGCCACAAGAATGGCAAATGGAATGCAGATTCCCGCCACCATGACCAAGAGCGTTGGCGACAACAAAGTGTACCCCCGCAGCAATTTGTGACGGTGCAACAGGGCTCCAATTCGACTGGTAGGCTTCCCCGACAAAACATGCCCGTTTGCTGTGGATGCGGTAATTTCACTCATGCTTGACCATTTGCTTTTGCAATATCTGAACGTACGGATTTGTTGCCATTACTCAAAGTCAGCTTACTGGCAGCGAGTAAAATCGAGTATCTGGACATCTTGGGAAGCCAAAATGTTGTTAATATTTCGGCTTCCCATGCCTTCAGTACAAACTAGAACCCGGCTTGGATCGCCTCGAATTCTTCGTTCATTTTGACCTCAAATTCTTCAGACTGTGGGATCTGGAATTTCCCGGCCTCCAAGATTTCTGCTGGGTTTTTGCTGAGGCCAAGACCTGCAAGTGTCTCTTCGTCAAACTGGCCGATCGCATTTTTGTTTGAATGACCATAGCCATTGTAGTCGACGAACCAGAAACCTGTTTCTTCACTTAACAGTGAATCAACAATGTCATAGGCCTTATCAAGGTTGGGTGCCTCTTTGTGAATCATGACACCGCAGACCCATGTAAGTGCGCCTTCCTTGGGATTGGCAAACCGAACAGGAATTCCCTGTCCCTTCAGAATTGCTGCTGAACTGTTCCAGGTCATGGCCGCAACCAGTTCGCCGGATGCGAGCGCTTGCTCCAACGTCGTTTCGTCGTCGGTGTACATGCGCAGCAAGGGACGCTGTTTGCGCATAATTGCAGCGGTTTTGGCGAAACCATCCTCGCTGGCGATGTCTTCGAAATCCACACCAGCAGCAATTGCTCCACACCACCAAGCGTCGCCACCAGATGCGAGGCTTGCGAGACGCCCTTTGTAACGCTCATCCCATAGCATTTCCCAAGATTCTTCTTTTCCTTCAAGATCATACAAATCTGTGCGGTAGGTGATTGAAGTCTGCCCCCATTCGACCGGTGCCATATACGGCATTCCATCAACAACGTTTCCGGGCAGATCGTACAATTCAGGCACGACATTCGGCCAGTTTGAAAGTCGGCTGGTGTCTATTGGCTGGAAAAGCCCAGACTTGATCCACCGGGGAATATCGACGTTGCAAGGGTGAGCGACGTCAACGACAAACCCAGCGCGCATTTTTGTGAAGGCTTCCTCTGAACCACCATATGTCGCAAAGTTCGGCACTTCGCCATGCTTGGCGATGTAAGGACCGAATGCTTCAGGCACATCATATCCACCCCAGGTGAAATACGTTCCCTGGTCCGCGGCCGCCGCATTGGCGATACGCGATGCCACTGGCATGGATACGACTCCAATACCTGCTGCCATAAGTGACTGCGTGAATTTGCGGCGACTAAGTTTGCCTTCCTTCAACGCACCTAATCGATCAAACACGTCCATTTTTGCGTTTCTCCCTGTTGCATTATTCGTTTTTGCAGCTCAGCCGCGCATTTCTGGCTGAGACAAGTGGTAAACATTCAGTCAGAAAGACTCAGTGGCCACTAATTGAATGTTCATTCAGAAGATGTGTCGCTTTTTTCAACGAGTCAACAACTATTTGGGCGAATTTGGATGAATATTAGTGACGTGGCGAGTGCAATACCCGTGTTTTCAGGGACATAGGAAACTCGAAAACAAGGGATGCGACCCATCCCCCATACGTTTACGAAATCAACTTTTGAACGGCATGCTTCCACTCTGCGTGTCGAATAGCGGCGACATCGGCATTTATCTTCGGCGTAAAACGAGTTTCAAGCGCCCATTGTCGCGAAAATTCAGTCGGAGGCGGGCAAATTCCGGCACGCAGACCAGCCAGATACGCCGCTCCAAGGGCCGTTGTTTCGGTGTTACTGGGGCGGTCTATCGGGATTGACAGCTGATCGGCCAGCGCCTGCATGGTCCAGTCGCTTTTGGTCATGCCGCCATCCACCCGCAGGACCGACAAGTCGCTGCCTTTCCAGTCTTCAGCAATTGCCTCAATCAGATCATGGGTTTGAAACGCGACGCTATTCAGGGCAGCTTTGGCAATCTCGGCGGGCCCGGTGTTGCGCGTCAGCCCGAAGATCGCACCCCGGCATTCGGCGTTCCAATAGGGCGCACCCAGACCAGTGAAAGCGGGTACCAGAATGACATTTTCGGTTTCATCGGCGGCTTCAGCCAAGCCCTGGGTTTCGCTTGCATCTCGAATGATTTTCAGGCCGTCGCGCAGCCACTGTACAACTGCGCCGGCGATAAAAATTGAGCCTTCCAGCGCATAGGTCGGTTTACCGTCCAGCTGATAGGCAATTGTGGTCAACAGACGGTGTTTGGAAGTGATTGGTACATCGCCGGTGTTGATCAGCACAAAACAACCAGTTCCATAGGTCGATTTCATCATTCCGGGTTCAAAACACGCCTGCCCGATGGTCGCCGCCTGCTGATCGCCCGCGACCCCAAGGATCGGGATTTCGCTGCCAAACAGGTCGGCACGGGTGGCACCAAATTCGGCGGCGCAATCTTTAACCTCGGGCAGCATCTGCATTGGGATGTCCATTAGGCCGCATATCGAACTGCTCCAGCACCCTTTACGAATGTCATAAAGCATTGTACGGGCCGCGTTTGTGGCGTCGGTCACATGAGCCTTACCGCCAGTCAAATGCCAGATCAGAAAGCTGTCAACAGTCCCAAACAGCAACGTGCCTTTGGCTGCCCTTTCGCGGGCTCCGTCAACATTATCCAGAATCCATTTCAGTTTGGTAGCGGAAAAATATGGGTCCAGCAGCAGCCCGGTTTTTTCGGTCACCATCGGTTCGTGGCCAGCGTCTTTCAATTCACGGCAATAGTCTGCGGTCCGCCGGTCTTGCCAGACAATGGCGTTGTAGATTGCGCGTCCGGTGGCCTTGTCCCAAACAATGGTTGTTTCACGCTGATTGGTGATGCCGATAGCGGCGATATCGCGGCTGGACGCATGATTACGTTCAATCGCCTGGCGACACATTGCAGCGGTCGAGGACCAAATGTCTTCCGGGTCGTGCTCGACCCAGCCAGATTGTGGAAAATGTTGCGGGAATTCTTCCTGCGCCGAAGACATCACATTCAAGTCGGCATCAAACAAGATCGCCCGACTGGACGTGGTTCCCTGATCAATCGCAAGCAGGCGCGTATTGGGCATTATGCATCAGACCTTCCAGAAACAGAATACGCCCCAGGCAATCCCCAGCCCCAGCGGCGCCCACAATGGCAGACCGAATATGCCAAGCCAGGCCAGAAAGATATAGACCGTCCCAAGCAGTGTGATGAACAACCTGTCACCCCGGGTTGTAACGAGGCCCAAAGCACCCAGCCGCTCGTCACCGCCGGGGTTGCGAATTTCTAGCACCGTCAGAACTCCCATCGCAGTAAATATCCCGATGAACACAAATGCCGTCGGCCACGTCCACGCCATCCAGCTCAGCATCAAACTCTCCCCAGGGCAAAGCCCTTGGCAATATGGTTTCGCACAAAATAGATCACAATGGCGCCCGGGATGATCGTAAGCGCCCCGGCTGCAGCCAGCAACCCCAGCTCATATCCCGCGCTTGACGCAGTCTTGGTCATGGTCGCAGCAATCGGTTTGGCTGCAACAGCGGTCAGCGTTTTGGCCAGCAGCAGTTCCACCCATGAGAACATGAAGCAAAAGAACGCGGTCACGCCCACCCCCGCCTTGATCGAAGGTAGGAAGATTTTCACGAAGAACCGGGGGAAAGAGTAACCATCAACATAGGCGGTTTCATCCAGCTCTTTCGGAACGCCGCCCATGAAGCCTTCCAAAATCCACACCGCCAGCGGGATATTGAACAAGGCGTGTGCCAGCGCCACGGCAAGATGGGTGTCAAAGATACCCAGCGCGGAATAAAGCTGAAAGAACGGCAGCGCGAACACCGCGCGGGGGCCATACGGTTGGTCAGCAACCAGAAAAACAACTGTTTGTCGCCCAGAAACCGGTAGCGCGAAAATGCATAGGCCGCAGGCAGCGCCACGCTGACCGAGATCACCATGTTCAGCGTCACATAAATGATCGAGTTGAAATACCCCCAATACCAAGTCGGATCGGTGAATATCACCTTGTAGTTGGCCAGAGTGAAAGTCTGCGGAAACAACGAAAACCCCGAGAGAATTTCATTAGTGGTCTTGAAGCTCATCGCCACTAGCCAATAGATCGGCAACAGCAGGAACAGGATGTAGATGATAGGAATTAGATAGCGTTTTTGCATGTCCCGTGCCTGCTAGTTATCGTCTTTGGTCATCAGCGTGTAAAACAGCCAACTGACCAAAAGCGTGATTGCGAAATAGATAAGCGACATCGCCGCCGCCGGGCCCAGATCAAACTGACCAAGGGCGATTTTCACCAGGTCAATCGACAGCAGGGTCGTGGAATTGCCCGGACCCCCGCCGGTTAGAACGAACGGTTCGGTGTAGATGTTGAAACTGTCCATGAACCGCAGCAAAATGGCGATGGTCAGCACCTTTTTCATCTTGGGAAGCTGAATGAACCGGAACACTGCCCAGCCGGACGCACCATCGATCTTGGCCGCCTGGTAATAGGCATCCGGGATCGACACCAGCCCCGCATAGCACAGCAACACTACCAGCGAAGTCCAATGCCAGACATCCATCACGATGATAGTGGCCCAGGCGGCAAACGGATCCTGGGTCATGTCATAGGCGATCCCCAGCGTGTGGTTCAGGAAATAGCCAAGCAAGCCAATTTCAGGCAGAGTGAAAATGTTCCACATCGCCCCGACGACGTTCCACGGGATCAGCATCGGCAGCGCCATTGTCACCAGACACACAGGCACCCAAATCCCTTGTCGCGGCATGGCTAGCGCAATAATTATACCCAGCGGTATTTCGATTGCCAGAATGATACCGGTGAACAAAAACTGCCGTCCCAACGCGGCGTGGAAACGGTCCGAGCGCAGCAGCTTCTCGAACCAGTCCAGTCCTTGCCAGAAAAACAGGTTGTTGCCAAATGTCTCCTGCACCGAGTAATTGACCACCGTCATGATCGGGATCAGCGCGTTGAGCGCCACCAGAACCAGAACCGGCAGCACAAAGAACCAGGCCTTTTGATTTTCCGATTTCATGGAGTCGCTCCATGGGCTTCGCTGGCGATCCAGCCATCGACATAAAGCCGGGTCTGGTTTTGTTGCAAAGTCAGGTGCACGGTATCGCCCTGGGCGGGCACCGCACCTTCGACGATGGCGTTCAGCTTTGTGTCACCGACCACGGTTTCAACCACACTGTGGCGGCCGACGTCGGACACTTTGCGCACCGTGCCTTCTAGCCCAGTCTCACCAAACGACACGAATTCAGGCCGAACTCCAATTTCGGACCGCCCCTGGCTGTCACCAGAAATCGCGCCTTCCAACGGCACATTGATGCCGTTGAAAAACGCGCCGCCATCACGAACGTCACAGGGAAGAACGTTCATGCCGGGGGATCCGATAAAATGGCCAACAAACGTGTGGGCCGGCCGTTCGAATAACTCGACTGGTGTGCCGATCTGAACAATTGTGCCAAGGTCCATTACCACCACTTGATCCGCAAATGTCAGCGCTTCGGTCTGATCATGGGTGACATAGATCATCGTTGCACGAACCCGATGGTGCAGCTCTTTCAACTTGGAGCGCAGCTTCCATTTCAGATGCGGATCGATCACGGTCAGCGGCTCGTCGAACATCACGACGTTTACATCGTCACGCACCAGCCCGCGCCCCATCGAAATTTTTTGCTTGTTGTCAGGTGACAGGCCAGCAGCGCGGATGCCCAGCATGTCAGTGACTTCCAGCATTTCAGCGATTTCCTTGACACGGGTATCGACACGGGCCTGATCCACACCGCGATTGCGCAATGGAAAGGCCAGATTGTCATAAACTGTCATGGTGTCGTAAATCACCGGAAACTGGAAAACCTGCGCGATGTTGCGCTGATCGGGCGGCAGGTCGGTCACGTCCACATCGTCAAACAGGATACGCCCTTCGGATGGGGTCAGAAGGCCGGAAATGATGTTCAGCAACGTCGATTTCCCACATCCCGATGGCCCCAGTAGGGCGTAAGCACCGCCATCCTGCCAATCCAGGTCGATTTCCTTCAGCGCATAGTCGTCCGGCCCGCCCGGTTTGGGCATGTAACTGTGCCGCAGATTTGAAAGCGTGATTTTTGCCATATTCGTTCCCTCAGGCAACCAATGAGCCATCGGGTGCAAAAAAGAAACACCGCGATGGGTCCATGAAGAATTCGTAATCTTCGCCAACTCTGAACGTGTGCACCCCGTGCGCCAGCGACACCCAGCTTTGTGACCCAAGGCTGAAATGCGCGCTGCTTTCCGAGCCACTCAGTTCCGTAACCTGCACAGTTCCGACCATCGAAACCGTTGCCTTGTCAGTCGCGACTGGCGACACATAATTGGGACGGACGGCGACTGTATACTCCCCGTCGCGCAAGTTCGCCGCGTCACCGCTCAGCGTCCATTTTACATGGGCATCCAGCCGCGCCACGCGTCCCTGTTTGGTAATCTGCGCTTGGTTTATTGGCGGATTTGAAAATACCGAGGCTGCCATCAGATTGGCGGGGTTGCGGTAAATCTCGGCCGTCGTGCCGAACTGCGCCACCGCGCCGTCGTTCATTAACACGGTTTTACCGCCAAGCAGCAGGGCTTCCTCTGGCTCGGACGTGGCATAGACCACGACCGCGCCGCGCCCAGCGAACAATTCCGGCAGTTGTGCGCGCAGCTCCTCGCGCAGCTTGTAATCCAGATTGGCCAGCGGTTCATCCAGAAACACGGCGCGGCTTTCCTTGGCAATCGCACGCGCCAGCGCGCAGCGCTGCTGTTGACCGCCGGATAATTCATGTGGACGGCGGTTCAGCATCGGACGCAGTTGCAAAATATCGGCGGACTCTTCAACACGGCCCCGAATTTCGCTCTCAACCATGCCTGCAACCCGCAAAGGGGAGGCGATGTTTTCAAAAACCGTCATATGCGCGTAGTTGATAAAAAACTGGTGGACCAAAGAGATATTGCGCTTTTGTGTAGACATCTTGGTGACGTCTTCGCCATCCATCAGGATCGAACCGCTCGCAGCCGGATCAAGGCCAGCCATCAGCTTTATCAGCGAAGTCTTTCCGGCCCCAGTTTCGCCAAGCAACACATTGAAGTGGCCCGCTTCCAGCGTCAGCGACGTTGGCTTGATGTGGGTAACTGCCCCGACGCGCTTTGTAATATCTTTTAGTTCGATGGTCATTTTTTAAGCCCTCCCGATTGCAGAAACATACGCTGCATCAGGAACTTTGTCTGCGCCATTTGGTGTGGGATTGACCGGGGCCTGACGCGCAGGCCCCGGTCTGTTACAGTGACTAGTTCTGAGACCAGCGGGCGACCAGCTCGTCATAGTTGACAGTCTCGCCTTGCGGTTTTTCGTTGTCCAGTTTGGCCTTGGGACCATCTTCTTTGCCAAGCCATTCGGACGCGTCGACTTCGTCGTTCAAGCGCGGACCACAACCACCGTAGACACCGGCTGCTTCATCAACGGCCTGCATCCGTGCCATGGTGATATCCATTTCCGCGGCCAAACGGTCCATCGCCTCTTGTGGTGTAAACGCGCCAGAGTTCACGTCACCGATCTGCTGCCACCAGATTTGCGCCAGCTTGGGATAGTCCGGCACGTTGATGCCGGTCGGCGACCAGGCCACGCGGTCAGGCGAGCGATAGAACTCCACCAAACCACCCAGTTTTGGCGCACGCTCGGTAAAGCTCTCATGCTGGATCGAAGATTCGCGGATGAAGGTCAGGCCGACGTGGCTTTTCTTCACATCCACTGTCTTGGAAACAGCGAACTGCGCATACAACCACGCTGCTTTGGCACGATCAATCGGAGTGGACTTCAGGATCGTCCACGACCCCACATCTTGATACCCGACTTTTTGTCCTTCGGACCAATATGGGCCGTGTGGTGAAGGTGCCATCCGCCACAGCGGAGTGCCATCGACATCGACGGTGTTGTTACCGTCAGCCTGGCTTGCCACCATGCTGGCTGTAAACGCCGTGTACCAGAATATCTGCTGGGCGACGTTGCCTTGGGACAGCGCGGGCAGCGACTGGTAGAAGTCGTAAGACGCCGCACCCGGAGGCGCATAAGCGCGCAGCCACTCATCCCATTTGCGGATTGCATAAACCGCTGCCGGACCGTTGGCAGCACCGCCGCGCGTCACAGATGCACCGGACGGGTTACACGAACCGGCTTCCATACGGATGCCCCATTCATCGATCGGGATACCGTTGGGTTCGCCTTTTGATCCAGTGCCAGCCATCGAAAGCCACGCATCGGTCATCCGCCAGCCAAGATCAGGCGCACGTTTGCCGTAGTCCATGTGGCCATAGATCGCCTTGCCGTCGATTTCCTTGACGTGAACCGAAAAGAACTCGGCGATGTCTTCGTAGGCTGACCAGTTAACCGGCACGCCAAGGTCATAATCGTAGATTTCCTTGAACTGCGCCTGCAGGCCAGCGTCGTCAAACCAGTCCTTGCGGAACCAGTAGAGGTTGGCAAACTGCTGGTCAGGCAACTGATAGAGGTCACCATCCGGGCCGGTCGTGAACTGGATGCCAATAAAGTCATCAAGATCAAGACCTGGGTTGGTCACGTCCGCAGCTTCTCCGGCCATCCAGTCGGTCAGATTATAGGCCAGTTGCAGACGCGAATGGGTACCGATCAGGTCAGAGTCATTCACGTAAGCATCATAGAGGTTACGCTGGGTCTGCATCTGGGTCTGCACCGCCTGCACGACTTCGCCTTCGCCGAGGATCTGGTGGTTGACCTTAATACCGGTGATTTCCAAGAACGCCTTGGTCAGGACATCAGATTCATACGAATGCGTCGGAATGCCTTCGGACAGAACGTTAATCTCCATGCCGACAAACGGGGCAGCCGCGTCTATGAACCATTTCATCTCGGTCATTTGATCGGCTTTGCTTAAAGCCGACGGTTGGAATTCATCGTCGATCCACTTTGTTGCAGCAGCTTCGTCTGCATACGCAGCGGGCATGCCGGCAACAACGGCACAAACCGCAACTGCTGACAAAAGATATCTTTGCATTACACACCTCCCTAGGTTTCATTTTACTGGATTCCCAGCAATGTGAAGTTACTTTCATATGAATTAAAAAGAAAGTCAAATGAAAATTACACTTGCGGTGTTTGCCATTAATTCGCAATACTGCTAGTGGCAATGGACTATGTGACGGTGACGAATTGAAACACCACGACCGCCAGGACCTTATTCTGCAAGCCATCCGAAAAGACGGATTTGTTGAAGTGGATACGTTGGCCGCAGAATATGGCGTCACGACCCAGACAATCCGCAAAGACCTTGCGGAGTTGTGCGACCGTGGCCTGGCCGCACGCACACATGGCGGCGCCCGGCGAATGGTATCTGTTTCCAATCATGGCTACGAAGCACGGCGCGCTCAAAGAAGTGCAGAAAAGGAAGCGATCGCGCGCGCAACTGCGGCGTTAATACCTAATGATTGCTCAGTTTTTTTGAATATTGGGACAACTACGGAGCAAGTGGCCCAGGCTCTGGGTGGGCACAAAGATCTGGTGGTTATTTCCAACAACGTAAACATCATTTCCAGTTTTATAGGATCCAAAGTGCGTGAGCTGATATTGGTCGGCGGTGCTGTGCGTCAGGAAGATGGCGCCATCGTCGGAGAAGATGCTGTTGAATTCATCGGCCGTTACAAAGCCGACTACGCCATCATCGGCACCAGTGCGCTGGACGATGATGGTGCGGTGTTGGATTTCGACGCACGCGAAGTCGCCGTATCGCGCGCCATTTTACGCAACGCGCGCATGAAGATATTAGTCGCTGATTCGTCTAAATTCGATCGCTCGGCGCCTGTTCGAATATGTGACGTCGCAGCATTGGACTATGTGGTGACCGACAGCGACGTACCGGAATCGTTTATCGCTGCGGCCAGCGCAGGCAGCACGAAAGTTATCGTCGTGGGCACGGAATAGCGCGATGAAACCAGCACCTGCCAACGCAGAAACACTTGATCTGTTCATCATCGGTGGCGGTATCAATGGCTGCGGTATCGCCCGTGACGCAGTGGGTCGTGGATTATCGGTCGCGCTGGCCGAAATGAATGATTTGGCCTCGGCCACGTCGTCTTCTTCCACCAAGCTGTTTCACGGTGGATTGCGGTATTTGGAGTTCTTTGAATTCCGGCTGGTGCGTGAGGCCTTGAAAGAGCGCGAAGTGCTGCTCAGCGCTATGCCACACATCAGCTGGCCGATGCGCTTTATCCTGCCTTATCACGGCGACATGCGTTTCGAGGCTGAAACCCCGGTGTCGCGTCTTCTTTCGATGTTCATGCCCTGGACGCGGGGCCGTCGCCCGGCATGGTTGATCCGTTTTGGTTTGGTCCTTTACGACACACTTGGCGGGCGAAAAATATTGCCCGGAACATCGACGGTTTCGCTGAAAGACAGCACGCTCGGCGCGCCACTGAACGACAAATTTGAAAAAGCTTATGAATATTCAGATTGCTGGGTTCAGGACGCGCGTCTGGTGGTGCTGAATGCTCGCGACGCAGCTGATAGAGGCGCGATAATAATGACGCGCACTAAAGTCGTGTCGGCCGAACGCAGGGGGAATTTGTGGCATATCACAACGCGGGATTGCGACGGAAATACCGCCAACCAAACCGCCCGCTGTCTGGTCAATGCCAGTGGGCCATGGGTGTCGGACGTAATCCACATCACCATAGGCTTAAACTCCAGCGAAAATATCAGGCTGGTGCGCGGCAGCCACATCGTTACAAAAAAGCTCTATGAACACGACAAGTGCTATTTCTTTCAGGGGGGCGACGGGCGGATCATATTCTCGATACCATACGAGGATGATTTCACCCTGATCGGCACGACAGATACAGATCATGAGGATGTTGATACCAGCCCGGTTTGCTCTGAATTGGAGGCTGACTATCTGCGCAATTTGGCGTCCGAATATTTTAAGCGACCTGTCGAGAAATCCGATATCGTCTGGACCTATTCCGGCGTTCGCCCGCTCTATGACGACGGCGCCAGCTCGGCCACTGCTGCGACACGCGAATACGTGCTCGGTT
Organism: Amylibacter sp.; assembly: GCA_965237555.1. GTDB lineage: Bacteria > Pseudomonadota > Alphaproteobacteria > Rhodobacterales > Rhodobacteraceae > Amylibacter. The sequence goes on along the minus strand of OZ250147.1, from coordinate 1,323,902 downwards.
TGGACGAAAACGGGCCACCGCTGTTGAACGTATTCGGTGGTAAAATCACCACCTACCGGAAACTGGCAGAGGCAGCGCTGGCTAAAATTTCGCAGCATTTTCCTGAGTTGACAGGCAACTGGACTGTGGGCGTGGCGCTACCGGGCGGCAACTTTCCGGTGGACGGATTCCTTGCTCTGGTTGGCCAACTACAGGCAATCTATCCATTCTTAGGCGAAGCATGGGCCAGACGGCTGGCGCGGACCTATGGAACACTGGCAACCGAGGTGCTGGGAAACGCAAAGTCACCCGGCGATCTTGGCACCCATTTCGGTGCAACGCTAAGTGCCCACGAAATTGACTGGGCTATCGATAACGAATGGGTCAGGTCGGCAGAAGACCTGCTCTGGCGACGAACGAAACTGGGACTAAAATTGTCACCAGTCGAATTTGCTGAGATTGAGGCATATATTGTATCCAAATGCTTAAAACGCAAAACTGATGATGTCACGTAAGTAGTTTCTTGGCTTCACACCAAGGCCTTGTTTCAGGAACTGGATTTTCGGTTTCCCTGTCAATAAATTGCGGTTTCGAATGCTCGAATGATGGTTTTTCAGGACTGCCCAAATCTCAAGTATCAATCCCTCCGCAATTGACTCGCGGTCCGAGCAAGTGCTTCGATCTGATCCCATTGCCCGGCTTCAACAAGCTCGAAGGGCGCCACCCAACTGCCTCCGGCGCACAGCACATTTGGCAGGGACAAATAGGTTTCTGCGTTTTTCGGGCTAACCCCACCGGTTGGGCAAAAGCTGATTTGTGGCAACGGCCCGGCCAGCGATTTCAAAAGGGGTGCGCCGCCTGAGGCTTCGGCAGGAAAGAATTTCAGCACCTCATAGCCCCGTTCCAGCAGGGCCATCGCCTCACTCGCCGTTGCAGCACCGGGCAGCAGTGGCAAATCATGTGCCTCTGCGGCGGCAAGCAACGCATCGGTGGCACCAGGCGAAACGCCGAATTCAGCACCGGCTGCCTTTGCTGCCTCTACGTCCTTGGGTGTAACCAATGTGCCAGCACCAACAATGCCGCCTTTGATTTTGGCCATCTCGGCAATGATCTCCAGCGCTGCCGGTGTACGCAACGTCACTTCGAGTGCTGGCAAACCGCCAACCACCAGCGCCTGTGCCAGTGGTACGGCGTGGCTCACGTCTTTTACGACCAAAACCGGAACGATCGGTGCAAATTTGCAGATTTCTCTGGTGCGTTTGCTGGCGTCTTGAGGGGTCATTTATCGTCCTCTCAAAATACGGATGCGCCGGTGTCGGCTGAACCAACTACGCGGCGGAAATTGGCAAACAATTCACGCCCCACCCCGGTTTCGCATGAACTCAGGTCTGCAGTGACGGCAGGGCGATCCAACACGCCGTCACTCAGGATTTCCAGCGTGCCGTTCGGCGCATCAATCCGCAACAGATCACCGTCATTCAGCTTGGCAATCGCCCCTCCGTCCAGCGCTTCCGGGCTGACGTGGATCGCCGCTGGCACCTTGCCAGACGCACCGGACATACGCCCGTCGGTCACCAGAGCCACGCTCAGGCCCCTACCCTGTAAAATACCCAACAACGGCGTCAGACTGTGTAATTCCGGCATTCCGTTCGCCTTGGGCCCTTGAAAGCGGACGACAACAATGACGTCATCAGTAAATTCCCCAGCGCGAAAAGCGCCTTTGACCGCCTCCTGATCGTGGAAAACCCGCGCCCGCGCTTCAACCACCTGATGATCCGGGGCAACAGCAGATACTTTGATAACGGCGTTGCCAAGATTGCCGGTCAAACGTTTCAATCCTCCAGACAGCTGAAATGGATTGCTGGCAGACCGCAATATCCCATCATTCAAGCTCTTACCCGCGCCTTTTTCCCAAACCAACTCGCCCTGTTTCAGTTTTGGTTCACAAGTGTAGTGCTCCAGCCCCTGCCCCGCGACAGTCTTGGTGTCCGGGTGCAACAGGCCCGCGCTCAGCAAATCGCCAATTAGAAACCCCAACCCACCAGCAGCGTGGAAATGGTTCACATCTGCCAACCCATTTGGATAAACCCGCGCCATCAGCGGCGTAGCGTCCGAAATATCCGAGAAATCCTGCCAGTCGAGCACAATCCCGCCAGCCCGCGCCATTGCCACCAGATGGATAAGCAGATTGGTCGATCCACCGGTCGCATTCAGCCCGACAATTCCGTTCACAAAGGCACGTTCGTCCAGAACCTCCGCAACTGGCGTATAATCATTGCCAAGCGCGCTCAGCGCCAAGGCTCGCCGAGCTCCCTCGACTGTTAATGCATCGCGCAGATCGGTATTCGGGTTGACAAAACTGGCGCCGGGCAGATGCATTCCCATAAACTCCATCAGCATCTGATTGGTGTTGGCTGTGCCGTAAAAAGTGCAGGTTCCCGGGCCATGATAGGCTTTCATCTCGGCGGCCAATAATGTTTCACGACTGCATTCCCCGGCGGCAAATCGCTGGCGTACTTTGGCCTTATCATCATTCGCCATGCCGCTAAGCATCGGCCCCGCAGGCAAGAAAACCGCAGGAAGATGTCCAAAGCACTGCGAAGCAATCACCAGCCCGGGAACGATTTTGTCACAGACCCCCAGAAACACGGCTGCATCAAAACAATTGTGACTCAGCGCAACTGCGCTGGCCATGGCAATTACATCGCGGGAAAACAGGCTCAGCTCCATTCCCGCCTCGCCCTGGGTCACCCCATCACACATGGCGGGCACACCGCCTGCCACCTGCGCTGTTCCGCCGGCTTCGCGCACTGCGTTGCGGATCAGGTTGGGGTAGCGCTCAAACGGTTGGTGCGCCGACAGCATGTCGTTGTAACTGGTTACAATCCCGAGATTCCCGGCGCTACACGCCGTAAGCCTGTCCTGATCACCACCCGCACCCGCATAGGCGTGGGCCTGCCCGCTGCAGGACAGATGCGCCCGGCTCGGGCCGTCGTCCTTTGCTGCTGCCATGCGTTTCAGATATGCCGTTCGCGTGGGTTCGCTGCGGGCAGTGATCCGGTCCGTAACGCGGACAAGCGTGTCATTCAGTTGCATACTGTCTCCATCATGTCGGCGTCAAACTTAACAGCCAAGTATCGTAGCAAGCGTCGATCTCACACCAACGCCGTGCATCGCGGTGCATCAGCATCAGCGTGTTCGAGGTCTGAACCACTCGCTTCATACGGCGCTGGGGATTGCGTCGCAACTTCCCAGTCATTGATTATCGGACGGCCCATTCTGAAGCCGCTTCGACTTCGTCACCGCACATGAACAGCGTTTGATCTGACCAGATCGAAAACCGGAACAAGTATAGTGCAGGAAACCATTGTTGTCGCCTAGGCTGATACTGAGACAGCTGCTGGGTCACCCGCCTGCAAGTACGGTGGCGTTACATCACGTTGCAACAATTCAGCAATGACCCGGCCAGTATCAATCATCCGATTGGCAAATCCCCATTCGTTGTCATACCAGCTGACCACCCGCACCATTCCGCCGCTTGTCACCGTGGTCTGCGGCGCAGCGAAACACGATGAGTGGCTGTCGTGGTTGAAATCGATCGACACCATCGGGTCTGTTTCATACGATAATACGCGCTTCAGTGGACCCTGTGCCGCCGCTCGGACTACATCGTTCACCTCTTGTTTGGTTACAGCTCGGCCCGGCATGAAACTAAGGTCAACCAGCGAAACATTCGGCGTTGGCACCCGGATTGCAGATCCTTCAAGCCGCCCTTTGAGATTTGGCAGAACATGGGCAATCGCTTGCGCCGCGCCTGTCGATGTCGGCACCATCGACAGCGCCGCCGCCCGCGCCCGATAGGGATCCCTATGGTCGGAATCATGCGACGGCTGGTCACCGGTATAGGAATGAACCGTGGTCATATATCCGGTTTTTATCCCGAATGCCTGATCCAAAACCATAGCCACCGGGGCCAGGCAATTTGTGGTACAAGATGCATTCGAGACAATTGTATCTTTTGGCGTCAGTTCGTTGTGGTTAACCCCGTAGACAACGGTACGATCCACATCTTTACCCGGCGCAGAAATCAGGACACGCTTCGAGCCATTTTTCAAATGCAGCGCTGCCTTGTCGCGCATGGTAAAAAACCCGGTACATTCAAACGCCACGTCAACATCATGCCATGGTAACTCATCGGGGTTTCTGAGGGCCGTAACTCGGATATCCCGGCCAGCCACTCTCAAAACGTCTCCGTCAACCGATACTGGTTCACCCAACCGTCCGTGCACGCTGTCATATTTCAGCAAATGCGCCAGTGTTTCCGGGGCTGCAAGGTCGTTAATCGCAACCACTTCGATATCTTCGCTTTGGTTTTCCACAAGCGCTCGCAGAACGCCTCGGCCAATGCGGCCAAATCCGTTGATTGCTATTTTGTGGGTCATTCAGTGTTCCTGCTTTCTCTACTGGTAAGGTTACGTTATCGATAACTGTTAGCGCTAACAAACACATTTGAACTAAAAAATCAACAGCTATTGTTTGATAAGTTCGCCGCAGGATAGTGTCTGCACATGAAATCGAATTCTGTTTACCACCGGCAAGAATGACAAAACCGCCCACACTAAAGGACGTTGCCGAATTGGCCAACGTTAGCGAAATGACCGCTTCGCGCGTAATGCGCAGTTTAAGCGACGTTTCTGAAAAAACCCGCCAGCGAGTTGAAGACGCCGCGGCTTCCGTCGGATATGTGCCAAATCGCATCGCCGGTGCGCTGGCTTCGCGCACCGTGAATCTCGTCGGCGTGGTAATCCCATCCCTCAGTAGTTTGGTTTTTGGCGAAGTCCTGTCCGGCATCTCGGCAGGACTCGCTGACTCTCAACTCCAGCCGGTAATCGGCGTTTCCGGCTATGACCTGAAGGACGAAGAAAACGTCATTCGGGATATGTTGTCTTGGCGACCCGCGGGGTTGATAATCGCAGGGTTGGAACATACGGAGGCCGCCCGCAAAATGTTGCGAGCGGCCGATATACCGATTGTAGAAGTCATGGATACCGACGGCCATCCGGTGGATCATTGTGTTGGCATTTCTCATCGCACCGCCGGTCACGATATGGCCAAAACCATCACTGCCCGCGGATACCGCAATATCGGTTTCATCGGTAGCAAGCTTCCGCAGGATTATCGCGCTCAAAAGCGCCTCGACGGTTTTACGGACCACCTTGAAAGTCGGGATATGGTTATGGCTGACAGGGAACATTACACCGGCGCGTCGTCCATCGCGAAGGGGCGAGAATTAACGTCAAAGCTGCTGGTCAGATCTCCGCAGATCGATTGCATCTACTATTCCAGCGACGTGATGTCTGTCGGCGGCCTGATGCATTGCCTGTCCAACGGTCTGTCCGTTCCCGCAGATATTGCCCTCGCCGGTTTCAACCGGCTGGACCTTCTGAACGGCCTACCCATCGAATTGGCCACAACCGACTCTTTCAGGTTTGAAATCGGGAAAACCGCTGCAGAACTGGTTCTTGACAAGAACTGGCGGGACAAAGAAACGGTCGACCGTACTATTGTTTTGAAGCCAAGAATTGAACTGGGCGAATCTTTATAAGGCCAAGCAACCGGTTGGGTTTCCCGTCGAGGTTGCAATTTCAATAGGATAGGCGGACTCGGCCTTTTCAAACCTCGTAGCAGACACCTCTTGACGCGGATATAACAGCTCTGTTTCCGAAACCTATGGAGTCGAGTGTCAAAGTGATTGTCCAATTCAAACACTGGCTACATCCGGCCAATCCGTTGTGCCAATGGCGTTGATGATATTCCATGCAGAACAATCGAAATGAACACCGTCATCACGACACAAGCCAGCAGCTCTTCTTCGTGGGGGATTTCATATTCATCGACGATGATCAGCGCGAACAGCATAGAGGCGAGACCGCGCGGCCCAAACCAGCCAAGAAACAGCTTTTCACGGTTGCCGAGGCCGCTGCCCAACAAGCTCAGCCAAATTGGCAGCATGCGGACCACTGTCAAAAACATCACTGCCACGATCAGCGCCTGCAGGCTGATATGCGCAATTCCGGCAGGTAACAATACGGCGCCGAAGACAAAAAACGCAGCCATGGTCAGGATCTGGCCCTGACCTTCCATAAACTCGGAAATAAAATGAATGTCGTGGCGATAGGTGTTGCCAAACACCGCGCCCGCAACAAAAGCAGCGATGAAGCCGTTGCCTCCGATGACCTCAGCAAACAGAAACGCGGCAAAAGCCGTTGCCAGGAACAAAACGCCCTGACTGGTGATGTCGATCCAGTCCCGGTTCTGCGCCCAATCCAGCGCTCGCGCCGACAACCAGCCAACTACAATGCCGGATAACGGGCCCAACGTGACCTGTAAAATGGCGAGCGTGGCGATACTGGCCTGATCTTCTTGCCCATGCGCCAACAAGTCCGCCGACCCGGCAAGAATCGCACCAATCAAAACAAAGGGCAGTGCCAAACCATCGTTCAGTCCACTTTCGACATTAATGGCTTGTGACAGGCGCTGTGGAACTTCCATGCTCGATACTACTGTCTGACCAAGAGCTGCATCGGTAGGCGTCAGGATCGCCGCCGTCAGCAGTGCGACAGCCCAACCCGCTTCCGGCGACAGCAGATAGACGACTGTTGTGCCTGCCGCAATCGTCATTGGCATTCCCAGAACTAACATCCTGAGCGGTATTTGGTAACTTTCTACCAATTTGTGGAACCGCACATGGCTCGCATCAGAGAATAACACCAGAATGAGGGTGATTTCACCCAGCAAACGTGCGATCTCGTTCAGGGTTTCCGTTTCTGCAAGATCATTGATCGACTGAAACACCAGATAGCCAAGTGCGGTGAAGATGATCGGCAAAGTGATGATAGTCGCTGCCAGTCGTTTGGATATCAGGCAATAACCGATTACGGCCAGTAAAATCAGCAGGAGAGTAACTTCGGAGCCCGCCATTTATTCGCTTTCTTGCACTGGAATTGCACCCTGCGCCATTTTCAGGCGTGTCCACAGGTTCATGTTGATCACAATCGCTGCCACCTCTGCAATCTCCTGTTCGCCGAAATGCTCCTTCATCGCATCATGTGTGGCAGGGAACCCCGGTAAATCAAACGCGGTCAGCGCCTCGCAATACGCCAGCGCCGCCTGCTCCGCCGCCGAATAGAGCGTGCTTTCGCGCCAACTCAGTAGGTTGCTGATCCGGTTTTCCGAGACGCCCTGATCATGGGCGGCTTTGGTGTGCAGGATCAGGCAATAGGAACAGGGGTTCATCTGTGCCACGCGCAGCCGCAGCATCTGGGCGAGCTCCTTTTCCACCAACAATTCAGCGGTGTAGCCAACCGATTTTGCCATGGTCTGGGCAATGGCATGAAACTCAACCAGATCAGGGTCAAAGCGGGTGTTCTCAAATCGGATACCGGCCATGGCTAATCTCCCAGTTTAAATTTCTTGCGCCATTCAGAGCGTGTGGAACCGACACGACGCGGGAACGGGCAGGTTAGTCGGATGCCGTGGGGCACGGTTTCACGACGCTGGTTCATCCAGACCGGAGCCGATGATCTGGACGTCGTAGCGATTTGTCATAGTCGTCTCACCTAAGTCCCACAAAACGTCTTGTAAGGTTCAGTGCCCTTTGGTGCCGGCTCGGCAAATTTCTCTTTGCCGGGCTGGGGCTCCGTCGGTTTTCCGAGCACAGTAGAAAGTTCTTCAAATGGCGCAAAATCGCCATCTTTCACGGCCGCCTGTAAAGCTGCCTCAACCATGTGATTTCGCGGGATGTAAAGCGGGTTAACTGCATCCATTGCCGCCGCTCGTTTCGATGCGGAGCCCTGTTCCCTGTTCAATCTCGCCAGCCAGCGCGGCAACCAGGCGTCCAAAGCTGTGGTATTATCGAACAGTGCCTTGACTGGTGCCAAGTCACCTTGTGCAAATTCTGCCAAAGCGCGAAAGATCTTGGTGAAATCCACGTTTTGCCCCTCCATAGCCTTCACCAGATCGTTCACTAGGTCCAGATCACCTGGATCTTTTTTTGTAAGACCCAGTTTGATACGCATTTCTACCAGCCACGCAGCTTGGTACTGCTTGGGTACATCTCTGATTATTTTTGTTGCATGTTGCACCGCATTTTCCACATCTTCCGGATCAATGACCCGCAGCAAAGTCTCGGCGAACCGGGTCAGGTTCCATTGCGCAATTATCGGTTGATTACCGTAAGCATATCGGCCCTGATGATCTATCGAACTAAATACCGCAGCCGGATCATATGCGTCGATAAAAGCGCAGGGGCCGTAGTCAATCGTCTCGCCCGATATGGTCATATTGTCGGTGTTCATCACGCCATGCACAAACCCTACGGATACCCATTTGGCAACCAATTCGACCTGTCGGTCGACGACTGCCTGTAACAATCCTAGATATTTATCATCTCGGCTTACCAGTTCGGGAAAGTGTCTCCGGATTGCATAATCGGCCAGCTGCTGGACCTTCTCTGTCTCTCCACGTGCTGCGAAGTATTGGAACGTGCCGACGCGCAAATGGCTGGCCGCAACTCGCGCAAGCACTGCACCGGGTAGCGGTTCGTCGCGCATGATCTCTTCGCCGGTGGTCACTGCCGCCAGAGCGCGGGTGGTCGGGACGCCAAGCGCGTGCATTGCCTCACCAATCAGATATTCCCGCAAAACCGGCCCCAGCGCAGCCTTTCCGTCGCCACCACGCGAAAACGGAGTGCGCCCGGAACCTTTAAGGTGAATATCCCGACGAGCTCCGTTTTGGTCGATCACTTCGCCGATCAGCAAGGCTCGCCCGTCGCCCAACTGCGGAGAAAAACCGCCGAATTGATGTCCGGCATAAGCTTGCGCCAACGGAGCCGCGGTTTTGGGCAGCCTGCTGCCTGCGAACAATGCCGCAGCTTCCGGTGTGTCAAGAACCTTTGGATCAAGGCCCAGTTCGGTTGCCAATTTTACATTCAGCTTGACCATTGCAGGAGCAGGAGCGACGGCACCCTGCCAGGGCACGTAAAACCCCTCCAGTTCCGTGGCATAGCTGTTGTCGAATTTGAAGGTCTCGTGCAGTGACACTGTGCTTATCCTTTCCCGTCCGTCACGAGTAGCCAGCCGTAATTACTGCTATTCAGCGGCCTCGCGCGATGGCAATATCCAATTGGCTCGCGGGAAATGGCAGGTATAGCCAGTCGGAAACCGCTCTAGATAGTCCTGATGTTCCGGTTCCGCCTCCCAAAAATCACCTACAGGCGCTATTTCCGTGACAACTCTGTCGGGCCAGTGACCGGACGCATTCACATCGTCAACTGTCCGCAGGGCTTCCTGCTTCTGTCCGTCGCTTACATAGTAAATCGCCGAACGATAGGAACGGCCTCGGTCATTGCCCTGCCGGTTTTCCGTGGTTGGGTCGTGGATCTGGAAAAACACCTCCAAAATCTTACGATAGCTGATGACATCATTGTCAAACAGGATCTCAATCCCTTCCGCATGGCCGCCATGATTGCGATAGGTCGCGTTTGGAACAACCCCGCCGGTATATCCAACACGGGTTTTCGTGACACCGGGCAGGTTCCGAATTAAATCCTGCATCCCCCAAAAACATCCCCCGGCCAAAACTGCGCGTTCCTGTGCCATTAGATTTCCTCCACTTGATCCAGATATTCTCCATACCCTTCGGTTTCCATTTCGTCGCGGTGAACAAACCGCAGCGATGCCGAGTTGATACAATACCGCAACCCGCCCTTATCGTAGGGTCCATCCGCGAACACGTGGCCAAGATGACTGTCACCATGTGTTGAACGCACCTCGGTTCGGACCATACCATGCGTTGCGTCGTTCAGTTCGTTTATATGTGTCGGTATGATCGGTTTGGTGAAACTGGGCCAGCCGCAACCGCTCTCGAATTTGTCGGATGACGCAAACAACGGTTCACCGGAGACAATATCAACATAGATCCCCGGTTCTTTGTTATGAAGATATTTACCGGAACCGGGCCGTTCTGTTCCACTTTGCTGGGTCACCCGGTACTGTTCCGCAGACAACGTGGAAATGACATCGTCTGACTTGACGTATTTGGTCATCCATTTCTCCAATGTTTATTACTGTTGTTCCCAAGATGGGTCCGAAGCGACAGATTATCAAATAACCAAAAACTATTGTTTCAATTCCTTTTGTGACGGCCTGAGTTTATTGCCGTCTGCCATCATGCGCATCTGACGCATCGGGGCTGTGGTGTCCAATCCCGCGACGGATAAGCTCCCGTTGTGTTCCATAGGCGCCGATTTCAAACGTCATGCGATCAATTACTCATCCGATTCTCAATTCCTATGCACCTGTGAACGATAAATATCATCGTACATATGCCTAGATTAACAACACATTCTGCGCAAATTTGAGCAGCTATTTGGTTGGGCGAGCAAGGTAACTCGAAAGCACCTGCAGAAATTTGAACGCCGTTTCGGCATCGTTTTCGACTACGGCTAAAAACTCTTCTGCGCCAATACGCAGCGCCTTTAGGTCGGTTTGAGCGTTCATATTCAAAGTCCGCGGTTCTTTCAAAATCAAGGCAATCTCACCCACAACATTGTTTTTGCCTATGGTGGTGACAAGCCGGTCCTCGGCACCCTTAAGGGGCAGATAAAGCCCGACTTCACCCTCAAGAATCAAATAGGCGCCGTCCGTGGGATCATCCCCCTTGCGAAAAATTTCCTCGTCTTTTTTTGCCGTGAACCAGCGTGCGCTGAACGCTAGCAACCGCAATTGTCTACGGTTCAGCCCGGCGAATAAATCAGCCTTCGCCATCGCTGCTAGCTTTTCGGCAAGGTCAGTGCTGGCAATGTTGTCCGGAGGCTTGGCGTCACCCGTTTCGCTGCTTTTGATCCTACCGTGCAGCAGTTCGATATAGACGTCGAAATTCTCCGGCCTTTCGAACCTTTCCTCGAGGTAAATCAACGTTGCTTTTGGCATTTCTTCACGCAGTTCGATCGACGCGGATATCCGTGTTTCAGGGTCATAGCTCGCCAATGCACGGTCAAGAACCAGGATATCGGGGCGCTTGATGGCGGCGCGGGTAAAGGCCAGACGCTCGGCAAATCTAGCCGGTAGCTTCGCGCCACCCAAACCTGTGGGTTCGTCATAGATCAGTTCGGCAACCAATCGCTTGAGACCGGCCTCAAGTAAGGTCGAGGCAACAAGATCGGTCAGCGCTTCCACTTTCGCACCGGCCGTGTCGGACAGTTTACCGAAAATCGCGTTTTCCAGAACCGTCAAGCCAGCCGCCACCCGAGTTAGATGCAGCGGTTCAAACAGGTTGCTTAGACTGCCACGCAGAAGATCAGCCTCTGACTGGCGCAGGCCTAGGATTCGATCTTTTATCTGGTCTGAAAAGGCCGGACCGATTTGCTGCGCAGAGACCCGGAACGGAACGGTCAAAAGCAAAGCCAGCTCCTTATTGCGCAACGGACCGTGCGCCGTGCGGCTCTTATGGGCTATTTCCACGGTTTTTTCATAAACATCAGGGTCGATCCCCAGCTTGCGGAACAGGGGATGGCCGGCGCCATCCAGACCAAAAGTTTGGTGCAGCATGTCGACGACGTCCTGCGACAGGTTCAACATTTCTTTGTCGAGTTTCAGGCGGCGGAGAAGAAGGAGAAATTCGCCCTGGTCTGCCAGTTCCTGTTGCGTGATGACCCGTCGCGGCGTGGAAAACAAAAGATTACACGCCACCGGGACCGCTGGATTATACCGCTCCCAATCAAATCGGTGGAACAGCGATTCCAAACCGGCATCGGCAATTCTTTCGGCGACCCTAGGGCGGATTTCGACAAGTCGTTTGGCCAGTTCCGGATGATGTTTTTCTTCAAATTTTCGATCCAGCCCGCGCTTGTACAAAGCGTCGCCTGACCCAATGGCTTCAACCATTGTCAGCCACCAGTCATGCACATCTTCGATATCATCCAGCCCGGCCAGCGACGGATCTAGCCAGTTTGCGTCCAAAACATCAGGGCTGTTGCCGGCCCGTTGTGCCTCCGCAGTCCGGTCCGCAGCGGTAGCATTGGCATTGCCCTCTATGCTGGCCGCACGTGGTCCGGTTTTGAGCGGCATCATCATATTGTCACCCACCGAGCCGTCAAACATGTACGGGCGAGAATTGGCGTGGCCGATCCGCGCCGCAATCACGCTTTGGTGCAATGTTGCCAGATCATGACCCGCGATATGAACCGCGCCTTGTGACGGGGATATTTCGCGAGTGAGCAATTCGGCCATTGCGCCACGGTCTTCTTCTCCTTCACCAACAATGGCGATGGTTCCCCCCTGTGGGAAGGTCACATTCAGATCTTCCAGCACGGTAACACCGTTGGCATCCCGCACAGTAACGTCTTGCAGGACAATTTCGCCCGAAAGGTGCGGAATCTGATCGGGTTTTCCTTCAAACAAAGACTCGTCAATCATACCGGCAGGGGCAAAGCGCTCGGTGATAACCTCCCAACGCAAAGCCATGTCTTGCGTTTGATTGTAATACGCCAGCAGCTCTTTCCACGGCGACGACAAATCTTTGTATGCGGCAAGCGCCGCAACCAAAGCACCAAGAGTAACCTCGCCCTGGATCACCAAGTATCCACCAATTGAAAAAAAGAAAAATGGGGTCAACTGCGTAATGAAATTGTTGATAAATTTCATAAAAAATTTCTTTTGATAGATTTCAAACCGTATATCAAACAGCCTCCCCAGACGGTCAGTGACAAGCGCCAACCGGTAACGCCATCCTCCATTCATGCGCAACGTGCTGGCCCCTGCAGCGCTTTCGCCAATCTCAGAAGCCAGCTTTCGTACCTCCTTTATCCGTGACTTGTTCAATAAATTTATTTGCCGTTGCAGTTTTGGAATAAGCCAGGCTCGCAGCGGGATCAGGGCAACGGCAGCCAGTCCGAACCACAGACTTTGCAAAAACAGAAACGAAAGGATGGTCAACATTTGCCCAACCTGCAACACCGGCTGAGTTATCGCGTCCCCCATCATTCCACCCAGTGGCTCCGCTTCCGAGGTCACCATTGAAACCAGTTCGCCCTGCGAAGTTCGCAGGAAATACGGCTGCGGAAAGCGCAGGATTCGGCTGATGAGCGTGTACCGAAAGCGCCGCAGCATCCGCTCGGCCAGTACTCCTTTCATCGTGTTGATCCGCATTTTCAACAGTCCGTGGACAAGCACAGACACCAGAAATGCGCCGCATAACAGGGCAAGGAATGGTATCTGTCCCATTTCAAAACCATAGAAACTAATGCGGGTATCTCCGGCGCCAATCGCGTCGTTAATGATCCGTTTTGGCAATTCAAGCGTCAGATAAAGGAGCGGGAAAAGAGCTGTGGTAATACTCAGCAGGGCCAGTTGTTCGCGCTTGGAATACTTCCAAATAAAAGAGAATAGCGTTCGTTCGATCAGAATACCCTCGCCGTCAGGCCACACCCTAAACTCAGCCAGGACGAACTCTATGGCCTGAGTAAGTTAACTTCTGAAGCTAGCAGTGAAGCCTCTGTTCGATCAACAAGTATTTTTCAGGTACAGTCAGTTCAATATCCCCGGCAAATTCAAACCGTTTTCACGCGCGCATTCCAGCGCAGTTTCGTACCCTGCATCCGCGTGACGCCAAACTCCCGAAGCGGGATCATTCCACAACACCCGTTCAATCCTTTTGGCGGCTGCATCTGTACCATCAGCGCAGATCACAACGCCTGAATGCTGCGAGAAACCCATACCAACACCGCCGCCGTGGTGAATGCTAACCCAGGTCGCGCCGGATGCGGTATTGACCAGCGCATTTAGCAACGGCCAATCAGAAACTGCATCCGAGCCATCTTTCATTGCTTCCGTTTCACGGTTTGGCGATGCAACTGACCCGGAGTCCAGATGGTCCCGCCCGATAACCACGGGTGCGCTGAGTTCTTCGTTTTTTACCATTTCGTTGAACGCAAGACCGAGGCGATGCCGATCACCAAGCCCAACCCAGCAAATCCGGGCAGGCAGCCCCTGAAAACTGATCCGCTCGCGGGCCATGTCCAGCCAGTTGTGCAGATGTGTGTTGTCGGGCAACAACTCTTTTACTTTCTGGTCGGTCTTGTAAATATCTTCCGGATCCCCCGACAGAGCTACCCAGCGGAACGGCCCGACACCACGGCAAAACAACGGCCGGATATAGGCAGGCACAAAACCCGGAAAAGCAAAGGCATCTTTCAGACCCTCGTCTAATGCCACTTGCCGGATATTGTTGCCGTAATCAACCGTTGGCACACCGGCATTGTGGAAATCCACCATTGCCGCGACCTGGACTTTCATAGATGCGCGCGCGGCTATTTCCACGAGCTTTGGGTCGGTTTCGCGTTTTTCTTTCCATTGTCCCATGCTCCAGCCTTGCGGCAGATATCCGTTGATAGGGTCATGAGCAGAAGTCTGGTCGGTAACGATATCCGGACGGACGCCGCGTTTGTAAAGCTCAGGGAAAACATCCGCTGCATTACCCAACAGCCCAACGGACTTTGCCTCGCCCGCTGCCGTCCAGCGTTCAATCATGTCCAGCGCTTCATCCAAATTGTCTGTTTTTTCATCGACATATTTGGTGCGCAAGCGGAAATCTATGCTGTCAGGATTACATTCCACCGCTAAACAACTGGCACCTGCCATGACTGCGGCCAGAGGTTGTGCGCCCCCCATGCCACCAAGTCCGCCAGTCAGTATCCATTTTCCCTTTAAGCTGCCACCGTAGTGCTGGCGCCCTGCCTCGACAAAGGTTTCATAAGTGCCCTGAACAATGCCTTGTGAGCCAATATATATCCACGATCCGGCGGTCATCTGACCGTACATCGCCAAGCCCCGTTTATCGAGCTCGTTAAAATGATCCCAGTTCGCCCAATGCGGTACGAGGTTGGAATTGGCAATCAAAACCCGGGGCGCGTCCGTATGGGTTTTCACAACCGCAACCGGTTTACCAGACTGGACAACCAGCGTTTCGTCGGCTTCCAGGTCCTTTAGACTGCTAACAATCAAATCGAAGTCTTTCCAGGTCCGTGCCGCCCTCCCTATTCCGCCATAGACCACCAACTCATGCGGGTTTTCGGCGACATCCGGGTGCAGGTTGTTCATCAACATCCGCAAAGGCGCTTCAGTCAGCCAGCTTTTGGCGTTCAGTTCCGGGCCTGTGGGTGGGAAAATATCGCGGGTGTTTTTGCGGGGGTCGCTCATCGTGGGCTCCTGCTGAAAAGAATTGCAAATCGGATGTTCAGAACGCGCGCTCCATCACAAAAAAACAGCTCCGGTGCGAAATCTGCTAGACGATGCTGAGTTGAACACAGTTTTTGCAGTCATTTCGATTCTTCTTGCTTAAGTAGTTACATATTCTTATTAAGTATGCACATAATAAAGTCAATAGCGCCTGTTCATATGGAGTCATATGACCGTCCGGCAGATTTTCTGGGCCCTGCAGGTGAGATAGGAAAGTCGTGACAGATAGAACTCGCCATTCCTGGAAAGGCGTCAGAGACCTTATCCAAAGCAAGATTTTGGACACGACCTACGCACCCGGCGACAAAATGCCCAGGGATCAGGACATCGCGGCTGAACTTGGCTGTGCCCGCACAACGGTTCAACGCGCCATGCGGGATTTATCTGACAGCGGTATCCTGGAACGCCGCCGCAAGGGCGGAACTCGCGTACGAGCCGACCCCCTAACTCGTGCGACGTTGGACATCCAGATCACCCGAAAAGAGGTGGAACAAAATGGAAGCGTCTACAGCTACCAACTTCTAAAGAAAGCAATGGCTGTCCCGCCATTGTCTGTATTTGCAAACTTTGGGCTGACCGTGCAGTCGACGATGTTGCGTATCGAAGCGTTGCATCTGGCCAACCAGCGGCCCTACATTTATGAAAACCGTTGGGTTTCAACTCAAACAGTTCCAGAAATAGCCACCGTTGATCTGGAAGCCGAAAGTGCAAATGAATGGCTGGTTCGAAACAAACCCTACAGCCGCTGTGACATCCGATTTTATGCGGTGAAAGCCAACAAATACTATGCCGAGATTTTTGAGACCGGCGAAAACGAGGCGCTGTTTGTCATTGAGCGAACCACCTGGGCCGGACTTGAGCCGATCACCACAGTAAAGGCGGTCACGGCACCCGGATATCAGATGCGGACCCAAATCTAGTGTTTAGGACGTCTGTGCAACCGAGCCTTCCAAGTCAAAATGCCTTGGAAACAGAGCAGCCAAAAAGCGGAACACGATCCGAAGCGCAGATTCACGGCTGAAGGAATCTGGATGCAGCAAATAGTCTGTCCACATCCCTTCCAGCAGCGCCAATGTGCCATGAGTTGCATCTCTGGCAACTCCGTCCGGTTCGGAAACGCCAGATTGCTTGGCGATTTCAAGGAATGATCTGAAAGTCGTATCGCGCAACCTTTGGTCACGGGTATCACTGTATTTTGCAATCGCGGCTCGCTCACGCGATTCTCCGCGAAAAGCATACCAAATTTTAACGGACTCAGCATTAAGCACTCTCTCACTCAGATCGCTTCTGACAATGGCGGCCAGACGTTCCTGGGGGCTTGGACCGGCATCTTGCAGAAGTTGATCCAAGTTTTCGAAATATGAGTTGCTGGCGTGTTCAGCCGCGGCTTCTATCAGGTTGTCCTTGCCTTTGAAATGCAAGTGGATCATGCCACGCGACAGCTTTGCGCGAGCAATAATTTCGCTGACTGACGTACTGGCGAAACCAATTTCGGCGATGGAATCGAGCGTGGCCTCGATCAGCGCAACCCGGCTCCTTTCCTTCAATTCTTCGCGTTTTCCTTTGTTTGTCAGTGGCATGGCATTCGAACCGGGTTATTTGGCATCCGCGCACAGTACAGGTGCACGCAGTTACTGCAAGGCTGACGCACAAAACTATTGACTCATGGGTGTCATAGCTTGCACATTAAATGGACGATCGTCCATTTTTAACATATCATGCACAAAGGCGCAAACTTAAACAGACCCCAAGGATCGTGAAAGCGGATGTTGCTACGACTAAGAACCGAAGCCTCGAAAGGCATGGCGCTGAGTGCTCCGGCAACGCTGTACGTTGGATTGTTGGTTGCTGTGCCTCTGGGAATTCTGGTTGTTTACAGTTTTTGGACGCAGTCATATGTCAGCATAGACCGGACATTTACTTGGGCGAATTATGCCGAGGCAGTTAACGATCCGCTGGTCCGCTACCTACTGTTGCGCTCGGTCGTTATTGCCGGCCTGGTCACTTTTGCAACCGTCGGTTTGGCCTACCCCATCGCCTATTTCATTGCTTTCAAGACTCAAAAGAAAACACTTTGGCTGTTACTGATTACGATTCCGTTCTGGAGCAGCTATTTGCTTCGGGTGTTTTCCTGGAAGCTGATCCTTGGATTTAACGGTGTAATGAACAGCGCTCTGATGACAATCGGTGCTATCGACGAACCCCTGACCTTTTTGTTGTATAATGAATTTGCGGTGGTTCTGACCCTTGCACACGCCTGGGCGCCTTTTGCCATTCTTCCGATATACGTTTCCTTGCAAAAAATTGATTTAAGTTTGCTGGAAGCAGCTACTGACCTGGGTGCCAGCATCGCAGAGCGGTTCTTGAGAGTAACTTTGCCGCTTTCCATTCCAGGGATAATTGCCGCCTCATTGATTATTTTCATCCCGACTGTTGGTGATTATGTGACACCGTCGTTGGTTGGCGGCTCGCAGGGCAAGATGATTGCCAACCTCATTCAAGTTCAATTTGGAGCAGCAAACAACTGGCCACTGGGCGCAACTCTTTCGCTCATAACAATGCTGACTGTTGGATTTGTCGCGATTGTATTTGTGCTCGCCGCGCAATCCGCCGGGCGGAGAATTCGATGACCCGCTTTCGCAGATTCACCCCGGGCCTAACGTCCTATGCCGTTGCCTATTTGGTGTTTCTATATTTGCCGGTGTTGTTTTTGCCTTTGTTTTCCTTCAATGACGGCACGATCGTAGCCTTCCCGCTCAAGGGCTTCACACTAAAATGGTATGGTCAGCTGGCCGAAGCTGACACTTTGATACAAGCGTTAATAAACAGTCTGATTGTTGGCGGTGTCACCGCAATCGCCAGCACAGCGCTAGGGTTGTTTGCAGCCCGCGCCTACGTTCGATACCGGTTCAAAGGGCGTGAAGTGTCCGAGGGTTTGGTGATGCTGCCGCTGGTCATTCCTGGAATTATCGTCGCCTCATCCATGTTGGTGTTGTTCCTGAGTATCGGCCTGCGTCCATCACTGACAACTGTCATACTGGGCCATATTTTCATTGCCCTGCCCTTTGGCGTCTCAATCATGAAATCTGCTTTTGACGACTTCGACCAATCACTTGAAGAGGCCGCTTTTGACCTGGGAGAATCCCTCATCGGCACGTTCCGGCGTGTCACTCTGCCGATCGTTTCCCCTGGCATCATCGCCAGCATGTTGGTGACATTCACGGTATCTTTCGACGAATTTGTTTTGGCTTTTTTCCTGTCAGGGAACCAACCAACCTTGCCGGTCTACATCTGGAGCCAGATCCGATTTCCCGCAAAACTGCCCAATACTTTGGCGCTTGGCTCGTTGCTACTGTTCTTCTCGGTATTGCTGTTGCTGACCGCTGAATATTTCCGCCGCCGCTCGTCCAAACCCAAAGCCTGACCAAAGGATCGTCGCACAAATGTCTGATCAATATATCATCGAGCTCAAAGGCGTTGAAAAGCGGTTTGGTAATTTTGTAGCGGTGTCAGATTTAACGTTGTCGCTGAAACAGGGCGAATTCTTCTCGCTGTTGGGTCCTTCAGGCTGTGGCAAAACCACGGCGTTGCGAATTATCGCCGGTTTTCAGGATCACGAAGAAGGCGAGATATCAATCGACGGGCAACCGATGTTGGATATCCCAGCCAATAAGCGACCAACCAATATGGTGTTCCAAAGCTACGCCATTTTCCCGCATTTGGACGTCGGAAATAACGTCGCGTTTGGGTTGCAGAAATCCGGCCTGACAAAGCAGGAAATCAAAGAACGCGTTTCCGAAGCACTAGAAATGGTCGAACTGAACGGACTGCAGGACCGCAAGGCAGACGAGTTGTCCGGCGGGCAAAGGCAAAGGGTGGCGTTGGCACGCGCATTGATTTTGCGCCCCAAGGTCCTGTTGCTCGATGAACCGCTTTCCGCGTTGGACAAAAACCTACGCGAAACGATGCAACTGGAACTGCGCCGATTGCAGCGCTCGATTGGGATCACCTTTGTGATGGTGACACATGATCAGTATGAAGCGATGACCATGTCCGATCGCATCGGCGTTATGTTCAACGGCAAACTGGAGCAGGTTGACAAACCTGAAGTTCTTTATTCCCGGCCCTGCAACAAGGACGTCGCCTCGTTTATCGGCGGAATGAATTTCCTTTCGGCCGACCTGAACAGTGAAGATGAAAATCACCTGCAGATCAGCACACCCGGATTTGGCTCTTTGCGTATCGCCGTAAACCCGAATGTGCTTCAGCACGGAAAAAACCTGCAAGTTGGAATACGCCCGGAACAGCTGGAAATATCGGACAAAGAGCCGGATGGATATGATGCGACCGCGGAAGGTTCTGTGGTCGACGCGGCCTTTTACGGCGAGAGCGTACACTATTATGTAGACGTCTTTGGGGTCGCGGACCCCATTACTGTTGCAGTCCCTAACTATTTCCACACTGTCGACCATAAACGCGGCGACAAAGTGTGGCTTGGGGTGCAAAATGCCTCGGTTATCGATCTTGGACTAAGACCAGACGAAGCCGAATATTCATAAAAATGGGAGGAAGTATCAATGAAATCAACGTCTCACAAGATTCTCGCAGCAGTTTCTCTGGTCGGAATGATCTGGACCGGAAGCGCAGAAGCGGACGGGTCAGACCTGACAGTTTTTGACTGGTCCGGATACGAAGACGCCGGATTTTTCGGCTCTTATATAGCGACCCATGGCGGGCCTCCGTCTTACACATTTTTTGGCAGTCAGGAAGAAGCCTTCACCAAATTGCAATCCGGCTTTGCAGCCGATCTTGCACATCCATGTACAGACGCTGTACGCAAATGGGTTGCCGCTGACCTGCTCAAACCGCTTGACACTAGCCGACTGTCGAATTGGGACAAATTGTTGCCGGCCATCAAAGAGGTCGACGGTGTTGTGATCGACGGCACCGCCTATATGATGCCTTTTGAATGGGGCAACACGGGATTGATCTATCGCACTGATTTGATCTCTGCTGACGATATTTCGCTTCAATTGTTGGCTGATCCTTCCAGCCAGGGAAAAATCTCCATTCCGGATGCTGCGTCCAGTGCCTATGCCCTGGCATCGCTGGCAACTGGTATTAAAAACTACACGAACATGTCTGATGAGGAATTTCAGACCGCGTCGAATTTCCTGCGCTCAATCCATCCGAATATTCGGTTTTACTGGTCTGATGCAGGCCAGTTTGATCAAGCGATGGCAAGTGGCGAGATCACTATGGGTTGGGCCTGGAACCAATCAGAACTGAATCTGATCTGGAACGAAACCCCGGCCATCATGGTCAAGGACGTGAACAAAGGTATCGCAACCTGGGTCTGCGGCTATGTGCACCTGAAAAGCTCGACTCAATCTGACGATCAAATCTATGACATGCTGAATGCCCTGAGCGATGTGGCCAGCGGTCAATACATCATTGAAAACTGGGGCTATGCACATGCCAACGCTGAGGCTTTTGAAAAAGTTGATGCCGCAACGCTCGCTGGCTACGGCTTTGACAAGGTTGATGAATTCTTCGAAGGCAGTCTGTTCTTTGACGCAGTTGATCCGGCGTTGGAAGCCAAGATGCTGAAAGAATTCGAACGCATCAAAGCTGGGTTCTAGGCTGAAAATTGGCGGAGGTGATTTAGCCTCCGTCACCCTCTCTTATATGCCAATTTCTTCTATCGGAGCGCGCGTCGATGTCGAACGCCAATAAATATTCTGCCTTGTTCGAACCGGTCCAAATCGGCCCAGTAACGGCGCGGAACCGGTTTTACCAGGTGCCACACTGCTCCGGCATGGGTCATATGCGCCCGTTGGCCGATGCCGCGATGCGCGCGATCAAAGCAGAGGGCGGCTGGGCAGTTGTCAGCAATCAGGAAACCGAAATCCACCCAACATCGGATTTGTCACCTTACGCTGAAAGCCGCCTGTGGGACGAACGAGACGTTCCGGTATTGCGGGTTATGACGGATTCCATTCACCAAAAGGGCGCGCTGGCTGCTGTTGAACTGGTGCACAACGGCAATCACGCATCCAATCTGCTGACCCGCGCCCCGGTTCTGGCGCCTTCTGACATGTCTGTCGATGGCATTTTTCCAAGGCAAGCCAGCGCCATGAGCCTGTCTGATATTCGTGAATTCCGCGGATGGCACCGGGCAGCTGCACGCCGTGCCAAACAGGCCGGGTTTGATATCATCTACGTCTATGCCGGCCACCGAATGACGTTAACGCAGCATTTCTTGTTGCCGGAGTACAATATTCGCACCGACGAATACGGTGGCAGTCTGGAAAACCGGGTTCGGCTGATCCGCGAATTGTTGGAAGAGACGCATGATGCGGTTGGCGACACTTGCGCCGTGGCACTGCGTTTCGCAGTCGAAGAGATGATGGGGCCTGATGGTATGCAGGCGCGGGAAGAGGGCCGCGCTGTGGTTGAATTGCTGGCTGAATTGCCGGACCTTTGGGACGTGAATGTGTCTGACTGGTCCAACGATTCCGCCACCACACGATGTGAACCTAATGACGGATATCAAATCCCCTATATCGAATTCGTCAAACAGGTTACGTCCAAACCGGTGGTCGCTGTCGGGAGACTGGCTTCGCCCGATATGATGCTGTCGATAGTCAAGCGTGGCATTGTCGATTTCATCGGGGCGGCGCGGCCGTCGATAGCTGATCCATTCCTGCCCAAAAAGATCGAGGAAGGCAGGATCGACGAAATCCGCGAATGTATTGGCTGCAACATATGTGTATCCAGCGACAATCTCGGGGTCCCAATTCGCTGCACTCAAAACCCTACTATGGGCGAAGAATGGAGGCGCGGCTGGCACCCGGAAAAGATTGAGAAAAAAGGAAAACAAGATGCCGCTCTGGTGGTAGGCGCCGGCCCATCCGGGCTCGAATGTGCAATGCAACTGGCCAAACGCGGCTATCAAGTGACCTTGGCGGAGGCATCAAATACTCTCGGCGGTCGGGCGGTAAGTGAGTCCCAGCTGCTGGGGCTTGGCGCCTGGAAACGGGTTTCAGACAACCGGATCTACGACCTGCAACAGCGCGCAAACGTTCAAATTTACCTCAACAGCAATCTCGATGCTGACAACATAGCAGAACTCGGCATTCCCAATGTATTCATTGCCACCGGAGCCCACTGGAGGCGCGATGGCGTAGGCCGCTCCAATCGTTATGCACTGAAGATCGCACAAGGGGCCAACGTCCTGACTGCCGATGACGTCATGGCAGGGAATTCACTCGGAAAAGGCCCGGTTGTGGTATACGACGATGACCAAATTTATCTCGGCGGTGTTATTGCCGAACATCTGGCTGAACAGGGGCACGATGTAACATTTTTGACTCCGGCGAGTGTTGTTTCCCCCTGGACAGTAACCACGCTTGAACAAGCGAAGATTCAACGCAAGTTGATTGAACGCGGCATCACGATCCTCACCAACCGGAAAATATCGAAAATCGGCAAAGACGGCTGTAAATCCGCGTGTGTCTTTTCCGGTCAAATTCAGGATATCGCCTGCAATTCAGTAGTGTTGATTACTGAACGAACGCGCAACAACACTCTGTTTGACCAGCTGCAAGAAATGCAGGACAAAGATAGTTCCAACATCGAAACTCTGAAGTTATTAGGTGACGCGGCTTCACCCGGTCTGATCGCGGATGCGGTATACTCCGGTCATATGGCCGCGAGAAACTTTGAAAAAGACCCCGCACAAGTCGCGCAGCAATTTTTCAAACGGGAAATCGTCTCGATTGACGGAATATGAGGCATGCCATGAGCAACGACATTGAATTAATGCACAAGCTCGTCGACGTGCAGCAGGACGGCATTGCCCTGCCCCGGCATTTCTACACCTCACAGGCTGTTTACGAGCACGACATCAAAGCCTATTGGAACCGCAGTTGGATTTGGGTTGGTCATGTCAGCCAGATCACCGAAACAGGTGACTATTTTCTGTTTGATTACGGAACTGAATCGGTGATCATCGTCCGGGACCGTGACAGCAACGTTCGCGCTTTTATGAACGTGTGCCGCCACCGAGGATCACGGGTGTGTACTGAAAAATCCGGCAACACACGGGTGTTCTCTTGCCCTTATCACGCCTGGACCTACGGGTTGGATGGCAAACTTCGGTCGAAACGCGAGATGGGGCCGGATTTTGATGCCTCTAAATTTGGGTTGTTCGAAGCGCGGGTGCGGTTATTTCAGGGGTTAATCTTCATCTGCGCCACAGAAAACGCGCCGGAAATTGAATCAGGTCTCGCCCGGTTGGCCACCCTGACAGAACCTTTCGGCCTGGAAAATGTGAAAGTTGTGCACAGCGCCTGTTACCCTGTTCCGGCCAACTGGAAACTGGCGCTCGAAAACTATCTTGAGTGCTACCATTGTGCGCCGGCACACAAGGAATATTCCCGGTCCCACAGCTTAAAAGACCCGGCATCCCTTGATGAACTGGTCGGTCCAATGCAAGAAAAATCGATAGCCACCGGGTTGCCGAACAGCGAGCTTGACGAAACCGGCGCTGACGCTGCTGCTCTTGGTGCAGATATCTATTACAGGCGTTACCCGTTGTTTCCCGGGTATCTGACCGGAAGCAAAACCGGAGAACCGGTTGCGCCGCTTTTGGGCAGTCTTACTGACTACGATGGCGGAACCACCGACATTCAGATCGGTGTGTTGAACAACTTCCTGGCATATTCAGATTACGTCGTCGGCTACCGCTTTGTTCCGACTGCGCTGCAGCAGACTGATATCCACGTGGTCTGGATGCTGCGTGAAGACGCCGTTGAAGGCAAAGATTACGACAAAGAAAACCTGACATGGCTTTGGGATGTGACTTCGCAGGACGACGAAAGGATCATCCGGCACAATCAGGAGGGCGTCAATTCGTACAGGTTTGAGCCCGGTCCGCTTTCAGAAATGGAATGGGGAATTCGGGCGTTCTACCACGGCTATCTCGGCGCCATTTGACCGCCACATCTATCGGGATTGCAAGAGACCTTCGCGCGCGAGATCATCAGTCGCCAGTCGTATGCCTTTATCAAGAATATCAAACATCTCGTCTATTTGATCATCGCTGATAATCAAAGGTGGGGAAAACACGCACATATTGACCAAAGGACGGACCAGCAGCCCGAGCTCCTGGCAGCGCTGATCTATCCGATCGCCAACCGTTTTGTCCAACTCTAAAGGATTTTCACTGGTTGTGTCTGCCACACATTCAACACAGCCAACCAACCCCATCCCGCGCGCGTCGCCGACGATAGGCAAAGACTGTAACGCTGCCAATCTTTCCTGAAAATGTGGCGATATCCGTCGCACATGGTCAAGAATACCCTCGTTTTCAAATATTTCGATGTTCTTCAACGCAGCAGCAGCACAGACCGGGTGGCCTGAATAGGTGTAACCATTCGAAAATGTCGCGTCCTGGCCCGAGTCACAAACGTCATCCATCAGTCGGTCCGAAATGATGCACGCGCCCATCGGTAAATAGCCTGATGTCATGCCTTTGGCGCAGGTGATGATATCCGGCACAATGCCAAACTCAGGTTCAGATGCGAACCAATGTCCGAGACGTCCAAATCCGGTTACCACTTCATCTGAGATGTACAAAACATCATGTTTCCGGCAAACCTCAAGACAGCGCTTATGATAGCCTTCAGGGGGAACAATCACGCCGCCGGATGACAGGATAGGCTCAGCAATGAACGCCGCTACGTGCTCCGCTCCAAGCGCGGTTATGGCAGTTTCCAGATCGTTAACTTTCGCTTCCAAAAAATTTTCGACCGACATTCCGTCGGGTCGACGATATGGGTTCACGTCCGGCAGGAAATGCACGAGTTCATGGGCGACATCCATCCAACCTTTGTCCCGCTCCTTGCCACTCATGGTCGCCGCCAGATAGGTGCTCCCGTGATACGCTTTTTGTCTTGAAATAATTCGCTTTTTCTCAGGTCTCCCCAGAACATTGTTGCGAAATTGGATAAACCTGACCGCACTGTCGACGGCAGTGCTGCCACCAGTGGTAAAAAACACCGTGTTCAGATCACCCGGTGTTCGTTTCGCAATTTCATGAGCCAGTTTCGCCGTGGTGGAGTTCGAATTATTGAAAGAAGAAGAATAGCCTAGATTGCGCGTCTGATCAGCAATTGCTTCTATCATTTCCTCCCGCCCGTACCCGATCTGAACACACCACATACCACCGGGACCGTCCAAAAATCGTTTGCCGTCCTCCGAGTATACGTAAATCCCTTCTGCCCTCTCCACGAAGGTTCGGGACTTGTCGTGTGCGTAGGTGGAATTTTCCCACGGGTGGAGGACATTTTCGCCATCCCAGTCCCGGATAGGTTCAAAATCATTTTGTAAATGCGGCATCGGGATTTCCTGATTTTCTTTCCTTCCGTCTTAGTATCCAAAAAATGGACGACCGTCCATTTCTATCTGCAATGCGCTCAGGCTGATATCTAACAGGGCCACCAAAGCTTTCGTCTTATTTGAAAATCAAACTGGGGATTGGATAATTGAGTGGCCAATATTTTGACGCCTACGCCAACCTATCTGCCGAGAAGAACCCGGGCCGCAGCTTCTGCTTCGCTCGTGACCGCATCACCGGCAAGCATCCGGGCGATCTCGTCAACGCGGTTTTCGTTGTCGAGTTTAACCACAGTAGAGCGGGTTTCTCCATTGTCAGTCGCTTTCGTCACCAGCCATTGATGCGACGCCTGCGCCGCAACCTGAGGAGAATGGGTAACGACCAAAATCTGCGCTTGCGCCGCCAATGTAGCTAATCGACGTCCGACCGCATCGGCTGTGGCACCGCCAATACCTCGGTCGATTTCGTCAAATATCAGGGTCAAACCGGAGCTTCTTGCCGTAAGACACACCTTGAGCGCCAATAAAAATCGCGACAATTCTCCGCCAGAAGCAATCTTATTGATCGGTCCCTTCGGAGCACCCGGATTTGTAGCAACCCGGAATGCAACCGAGTCAGTGCCTTCCGGTCCAGCGTCCGCCGCGGTAATTTCCGTTTCAAATGCTGCCCGATCCATTTTCAGAGGTGCAAGCTCACTGGCCATGGCTTTGTCGAGTTTACTTGCGGCCTTTTCGCGGCTGATTGACAGCTTTTCCGCGGCCGTTTGGTAATCTGCCCGCGCCTGATCCGCGGCTCTTTGCAGCTCAGAAATTTGGTTAGCGCCAGATTCGATCGCATTCAAACGTTGGCGCAGATCATCTGCAAACCCTTGCAATTCATCTGGCAGGACGTTGTGTTTTCTGCTCTGTGCCCGGATCGCAAACAAACGTTCTTCGGTAACTTCCAGTTCGTATGGATCGAAATCAAGCTGTTGCAAACATTCCGCAACACCTTGCTGCGCTTCTGATAATTCCACCAACACGCGGCCTAACGCAACAATCGCCCCATCCAAATGACCCTCTGCCTTGTCGGAAGCACCTTCAAGCCAACGGGTGGCATCCAACAGTGCGCTTTCTGCAACGCCCGGTCCCATCGCCTGTGCGGCTTTGATGACATCGGCACGAATACGCTCTGCCCCTTGCATCATCCGGCGCTTCGCATCCAAGGCAGCTTCCTCGCCAGTTTCGGGTGCAAGTTGATCCAGTTCATCGACGGCGTGGCGCAAGTATTCAGCGTCTTTGGCAACTTCGTCCAATGCTGTTTGCGCTTCGACCAATTCTGTTTCGGCCTTGCGCCGTATTTGCCAAGACATGCGCGTTGGCCCGGTATCTGCGCTGGCAAATGCATCCAACAATGTTCGATGGCCGCGCGAGTTCAGCAGCCCTCGGTCATCATGCTGGCCGTGCAATTCCACCAACGAGTTGGATAACACGCGCAAAGCCTCGCCCGAGCAACGTCGGTCATTGACATAGGCCGTCTTTCGCCCCTTTTGCGATGCAGTGCGCCGCAACAGCAATTCATCTTTTGCCGGAGGCAAGCCGAACTCTGCCAGCAGCGCGTGCGCGGGGTGGTCTGCGGAAAGTTCAAAACTGGCCGTCACTTCGCCCTGATCCGCACTTTTGCGCACCAAATCGGCGCGACTACGCCATCCGAGCACAAACCCAAGACTGTCCAGCAGAATGGATTTGCCGGCGCCGGTTTCTCCGGTCAGTACATTCAAGCCGGGCTGGAACTCCAGTTCCAACCGGTCAATCAGCAGCATGTCACGAATATAGAGACCGCGCAGCATCGGCTACCTTTAAAAAATCAGAGCCACTGTCCTCTGACAGCTTGACGCCAGATACGTCTCAACCAGCCCTGGCTCTCATTGCTCGCGGCTTCGGTTGAAATCCCGCGACTGGTCAACAGAACGTGGCTGTCCTTGTACCAATCGGTGCCCTGAAAGTTGTGGCCCAAAATCGCCCCGGCTGTTTGTGCATCTGCATCAAGGCCCAGCGACAGATAGCTTTCTACGAGACGGTGCAGTGCTTCAGGTGTGTGTGTTGTTGTCTGAAAATCTTCCACGACCACCCGGAACCGGCTGATCGCTGCCCCGAAATGCCCGAGCTTGAGGTAATAGCGCCCAATGTCCATTTCCTTGCCGGCCAGATGATCCAGCGTCAGGTCGAACTTCAACAGGGCCGAAGTAGCGTATTCGCTGTCCGGATAGCGTTCTACCGTTGTGCGCAAGGCTTGCAGCGCCTGAAAGGTCACGCCCTGATCGCGGCTGACATTGTCGATCTGATCGTAAAAGCTCAAAGCAATCAAGTATTGGGCATAGGAAGCATCTTCGTCAGCAGGATAGAAATCCAGGTACCTCTGCGCGGCAGCGCGGCTTTCGTCATAGAGTTTAGCCTGATGATACGCAAAAGCTGACATTATTACCGATCGCTTCGCCCATTCGGAGTAGGGGTACAGGCGTTCAACTTCGGTGAATGTTGTTGCAGCCTTTTCCGCGCCCCTGCGTGTCGTCAACTGGGCTTCAGCACGTTTGAAAATAACTTCCGGCGGTAGACCGTCTAACGAGGCTTCTTCTTTGCGGCCACCGCAGCCCGCAATAGCCAAAGATGCCAGGATAGCTGCCGAGAGCACAAGTGTTCTGCTCTTTAATGCCATTGTTGCTTCCACCCCAATCGGACTAACCGGTTCATATTATCCGGTTGTGACGGTTAACTAACATATTTTCGGGAAAGGAAAAACGGATTCGACGGAAATATTCCGGACGTGCGAGCTGCTGCACGATTGTTGGTTAAATGCTGATGGATCAGGCGCGAGCCAAGTCTTCAGGACGTATATGCGCACCTGGCAGATTGTCCCACTTTTCTGTATCGCAGACAATCATTTCCCAGGCACCCGGAGTCGAGAACAATTCACGCAACAAAAGGTTGGTTGCCCGATGACCGGCTTTGTCGCCGTAGTAATGTCCAATGATCGGCGCACCTGCCAGATAGAGATCGCCAAGCGCATCGAGCATTTTGTGCCGCACGCATTCATCTACACGGCGGAACCCCTCGGGATTCAGCACATCCGGCCCATCGACAACAATCGCATTTTCCAGTCCGCCACCCAACGCCAGTCCGGTCGATTGCATCATTTCCACATCACTGCGCAGACAGAACGTCCTGCAATTGCTGAGCTCCCTGACGAATGCGCCATTTGACATTCTTAGATGCTTCGACTGTTTGCCAATGGCAGCATCAGCAAAGTCAATTGTGAAGTCAATTTCCAGACTGTCTGAAGGTGCGAGCGTGGCGATAAACCCGTCCACTTGCACTGAAACCACCTTAAGGACGCGGATCGCACGAACCGGCGCGGACAATTCTTTCAAGCCAGCGTTTACAATAGCGGCCACAAACGGATCAGAACTACCGTCCATGATTGGGACTTCCGGCCCGTCGACTTCAATCAGTGCGTTGTGAACACCCGTTCCTGCCAACGCCGCCATCAAATGTTCGACAGTCGAAACTTCTACCCCGTCAGCATTTGCCAAACGCGTGCACAGCCGGGTGTCATTTACTTGATCATAGAGCGCTGGAATCAGATTGTCGCGGTCGCTGACATCAACGCGACAAAACCAGATACCATATTCAGCCGAAGCAGGCAGCACGCGCAATTCCGCCCGTCGGCCGGAATGCAGGCCTTTGCCCACGATGGTGATCGGTTGTTTCAGTGTGCGTTGCATGCAGAGCCTCTAGCGCAGAACTTCTCGTGCCGGAGAAGGTAAGCATTGAGTACCTAATAATGCCCTTTTTCACAATTCACGCTTTATGTCGGAATGTGTCACTTGTGAAACGGAAAAAGGCGCGATCAATTCGCGCCCTTAAATTCAGTGAACCCAGCGTTGTTTCAGTTTGCCTGACGCCGTAAAAAAGCTGGAATTTCAATGCGCTCTTGCTCCGGATCCAACTCATCGTCGTCGTGCGCTGTTACCTGAGGCTCAGCACTTACCGGAGGCTGTTCGCGTTGCGTTGGCCCCTGCGCCGGTGTAGAATCACTATGGCCTGTCATCCGCGAGATCAAACTGTTCAGCCTGAAACCCTTTGGTTTCTCTTGTTGAGTCTCGCCACCAAAGAACTCCTGCGTGCTGCTCGGAGCTTGCGATACCGCCTGGGGTTTGGTTCCTGGCGTTTTTGGCGCCTTCGCGACAGCCGCTTGCAGACGTGACATGGTTTCGGGTGTTGGACTGCCTGGCAATGATGCCTGCGGTGCAACAAAACCAGCGCACTCATCTTCCATGGGCTCGGCTTCCACCGACACGGAAGCAGCAGTTTGTGGCTGATAAGCCGGTTCCGGTAAGCCGTCGTCGGCCTCGGCTATTTCTTGGACCGGTTCTTCAACCGTAGCCTGTTCAAACAGCGTTGGCTCCGCTTCGACTTTATCCAACACTACTGGTTCCGCTTCGGTTTTCGCGGCCTCAGCAACTTTTTCCGCAGCCGCGGCACCAACTTCTGCAGGGATCTCGGTATGGGCTGGCAATGGCGCTTTTAGGCTACGACGCGGCACGGGCATGTCACGGGCGCCTTCTATCGCATCAATTCCGGTGGCTACAACCGAAACCCGCATGGTGTTTTCCATTCCGCCGTCCAGCGTTGAACCGACGATGATATTGGCTTTCGGATCGA
This sequence comes from Amylibacter sp., assembly GCA_965237555.1. Taxonomy (GTDB): domain Bacteria; phylum Pseudomonadota; class Alphaproteobacteria; order Rhodobacterales; family Rhodobacteraceae; genus Amylibacter. Next base: position 1,293,525 of record OZ250147.1, on the reverse strand, counting down.
CTTCTTCGCGGATACGATTTGCAGCTTCATCCAATTCGAACAAAGTCAGATCGTGGCCGCCGGTAATATTGATCAGCACGCCTTTTGCTCCTTGCAGCGAAATTTCGTCCAGCAACGGATTGGCGATGGCTTTTTCCGCGGCCTGAACCGCACGGTCTTCGCCGCTAGATTCACCGGTACCCATCATAGCTTTGCCCATTTCGTCCATGACGGAACGGATGTCGGCAAAATCGAGGTTGATGATGCCCGGGCGAACCATCAGATCGGTCACTCCTTTGACACCCTGATACAGCACGTCATCGGCCAACGAGAAGGCTTCGGTGAAGGTGGTTTTTTCGTTGGCAATGCGGAACAGGTTTTGGTTTGGGATAATGATCAGCGTGTCGACAACCTTTTGCAGGGCCTCGACGCCATCTTCGGCCTGCCGCATCCTGCGGGTGCCTTCGAACTGAAACGGTTTTGTGACAACACCTACCGTTAAAATACCCAATTCCCGCGCCGCCTGCGCGATAATCGGGGCGCCGCCGGTTCCGGTGCCCCCACCCATACCGGCGGTAATAAAGCACATGTGGCTGCCTACAAGATGATCAACAATTGCCTCGATACTCTCTTCAGCCGCTGCCGCCCCTACCGAAGGACGAGCACCTGCGCCCAAACCTTCGGTAATCTTTTCACCTAATTGAATTTTGCTGTTGGATTTTGTTCCCTGCAACGCTTGCGCGTCAGTGTTGGCCACAACAAAATCGACACCTTCAAGCGCTTTGTCGATCATGTTGTTGACTGCGTTGCCGCCCGCCCCGCCGATCCCAAAAACTGTGATACGTGGTTTGAGATCTGCCATCTCTGGCATGCGCAAGTTCAATGTCATGGTGCCGTCCGCCTGTAGTTTTTTTCAATCTCGCCGCTTTTGCGGTCGCATTCGCTCTGATTCGATATCGTAGAGCACCGATTCCTTCAGGTCACGAAAAATCGACGAAATATCGGTATATATAGTGTTTTTTTGTGTTGACGCGGCAATATATCGCTCACACTGCCACATTTTGTTCACCAATTGTCTTTAAACCACTGCATAGCGCGTTTTAGCGGTTGGCGGCCCGTTGACAAAGCCGGCAGGTTGAAGTCCCAGCACTCATCCTGCGGATGCGCGGCATTCAACGCCAGCCCGACGCTAGCAGCAAAAGCCGGTCCCGTTGCTGCCTGCGGAAGCCCTTGGATTCTCAGCGGTTTTCCGAGCCGGACCTGCTGGCCTAGAATACGGCTGGCAAGCCCCTCCAGTCCGGGAATCTGGCTTCCTCCGCCGGTCAATACAATGCGCTGTCCCGGCAGATGATCAAATCCGGCAGCATCAAGTCTTGCCCGCACTTCTTCAAGAATTTCCTCTACTCGCGGCCGCATCACACCGATCAAATCGGAACGGCTGATCCGACGCCGGTCGTGGTCGAAATCTCCGGTGTCACCACCTATCTCGATCATGTCCCGATCATCCATTCCCGTAGCGATTACCCCACCGTGAAACGTCTTGATCCGCTCGGCAATCGAGGCCGTGACCTGCAGGCCTTTGGATATGTCCGACGTAATCAAACTGCCGCCCATTCGGATACTGTCAGCAAAGATCATGTGCTTTTTCAGAAAAATAGAGACACCGGTTGCACCGCCGCCAAAATCTATGCAGGCACCGCCCAACTCCTGCTCGTCTTCAACCAATGCTGAAATACCGCTGACATAAGCGGAAGACGCAAAGCCCGCGAGCTCCAGGTCGCAGCGCTTGATACATTTCAACAGGTTTTCAATTGCGCCGGTGTTGATTGTCAGCAAATGCATATCAACCGCCAGGCGGTTGCCAATCTGGCCACGCGGGTCAATCAATCCACTGCGGTGGTCCAGCGCAAAATTAACCGGCATTGCGTGCACTGCCTCGCGGCCAGCCCCATAGTCGGGCACATCGCAGGATGCCAAAACGCGCCCGATGTCGTAATCCATCACCGAACCGTTTTCCAACGTCACATCCCCTGCGACCCCGTAAGATCGCGGCTCTGCTCCAGCAAGACACGCTATCACATAATCCACCCGGGCATTGGCCATTTTCTGAGCCGCCTGAACTGCGGTACGGATCGCCCGTTCGGTTTCCTCCATAGTGGAAACTTCACCAAACTCAACCCCACGGGACCGTGTTGTCGCGACACCCACCACCCGAAACGAACTGTGACTGGCCACAGATGTCATGCCTTCCTGCGCGTCAAACTGCACCGAAGAGTCAAATTGCAAGATCATGCAGGCGATTTTCGACGTGCCGACATCGAGGATTGCTACCAACCCCCTTTGCAGAGCAGCCCTGCGGCGTTGGCGCATCGCCTTTTGGGTGTCATAGAGGTGGGTCATCGTCAGGTTTCCTCTTCATCGGCGATCGCCCGTAGTCGGTACAGTTCGTTCATCGCAGCTGCAGTCATTCTCAAAATTGGGCGGCGCCCGTCGCGCATATCCACCACCGTTACGTCCCGATTCAACAAGTCACGAGCGTGATGCAACGCGATCACGCGCTCCAGCGCTTGCACCGGATGCACAGTAGGCAACTGAATCGTCTGGTCTCGGTCCAGGACGATGTCCCAACGACGCTGCCCCACACGCCGCAATCCGCGGACACGTTCCGCCAATAGCCCGGTCGCGGCAAATATTTTGAGTGCTTCGGCTGAATATTCTGCAGCCCCTTCACCCACGATCAGTGGCAAGTCCGAACGGGTCATCCGCGTTTTGACAGTGCCTGCGCGAGTACCTTCGCCGTCCAGCAGTGTCAGGCGCTCACCGTCGCGCCAGATTAACAGCGGAAGCCTTTCCTCGATTTCAACATCCAGCACACCGTTTCGCAAATACAAGGCGGCTTCTTTTACCGCGTCGACTTTTTCGATCCGGCTTTTGAGCGCAGCTAGATCCAACCGCATAGAACTGATTGGGAACACCAACGGCATCGCTTCACGCACGTGCTCGGCCACGTCTTCGGTGGCACCTTGAATGTGCATCAGATTGACGGCAAACTCCGGCCGATCCTCGATCATCTGGCGCGCATTGTTAACGCTTGCTGCCAACTGCGTCTGCGTCTCCGGGTCCTTCAAATAATTCGCAACCACCACAAAAATAATCAGGATCGGCAAGCCGGTACGGATCATCGAACGGTAGATCGGGGTCAGCCACAACCGCTCCAGGCGGTATTTGATGCGGCTTGGTGCCGGATCGTGACGCTCTACCGTTGACATGAAGCATCCTCCACCATCCAGGACACCATCTGACCAAAACTAATGCCACAATGCGCAGCCTGTTCTGGTGCCAGGGACGTCGGTGTCATCCCAGGCTGAGTGTTGGTTTCCAACAGGATCAGCCCGTCGAGTCCGCAGGTGTCATCCCAACGAAAATCGGTGCGGGTCACACCCCGGCAATTCAGCGCCTGATGCGCCCTGAGCGCGTAGTCCAGACAGGCCGCCGTAATCTTTTCCGGCAGGTCCGCCGGCACCACATGCCGCGAACCTCCGGCTTTATATTTTGCGTCATAATCGTACCAGCCGTCGGTCAGGATATCTGTCACCGCCAACGCCCGGTCACCCATCACGGTTGTTGTCAGTTCGCGTCCCGGAATGAATTTTTCGACCATTACAGTCGCGGGCATGTCTTCGGACAACCGTGCTGGACCGTTGGCCGCCTCATGCACCAGATAAACTCCGACCGAAGACCCCTCGTTATAGGGTTTCACAACATAGGGCGGCTGCATGGGATGCGCTGCCATCGCGTCGGCTTTAGGGACCAGAATGCTCTCGGCCACCGGCAACCCAACCATCCGGTACAGCTCTTTAGTCCGTTCCTTGTCCATGGCGTTGGCCGAGGCCTGAATGCCGGAATGCGAATAGGGAATACCGATCCATTCCAGGATCCCCTGAACACAGCCGTCTTCGCCCCAGCGACCATGCAGGGCATTACAAACAACATCAGGATTGAGTGCACGCAGATCAGCAACAAGATCCGGACCCGCGTCCAGTTCTGTTACTTCATAGCCTTCGTCGCGCAATGCAACCGCACATTCACGACCCGTTACCAGCGAGACTTCCCGCTCGGCTGATCGGCCGCCCTTGAGGACTGCGACGCGGTGGAATGCCCTGCTCGACATAACCGCCTCATTACCGTGCCATTTGGCCGCTTATCGGCTCTTCAGGCTTCTTGTTTTACCGCCGCCGGTTTGCCGACGCGCATGATTTCCCACTGTAATTCTATTCCACTGTTTTTGAAAACCTTTTTTCGGACCTGTTCGCCCAAATTTTCCAAATCTGCGGCAGATGCGCCACCTTTGTTGACCAGAAAGTTCGAGTGCATTTCCGACATCTCGGCACCCCCCAGCGCCGCGCCGCGCATTCCCGCGTCGTCAATCACCTTCCAGGCTTTCAGATCATGTACGTCGTCATCTCGCCCGGTCGACGAAAACCCGGCTGGATTCCGGAACGTCGAGCCACAGGACCGCTCCTTCACCGGCTGTGTCGCCTCGCGCTTGGCCAGTGCATCGGCCATCTTTGTCTCAATGGCCGCCGGATCACCAATCGTTCCATGTAACAGCACCGATGTAATCACAATCCCGTCGGGCAATTCCGTTGAACGGTATGTAAATCCCATATCATCTTTACCAAGTGTAACCTGCTCGCCCGTACGCGTAATTGCTTCCGCTTCAACAAATACATCTGCAGTGTAAATCCCGTAGCACCCGGCATTCATTTTCGCGGCTCCACCAATAGCACCGGGAATGGTCCGCAAAAACGCAAGATCGATCCCAGCCTGTGCCGCAATGCGGGCAACGTGGGCGTCAAGTGCCGCCGCCCCAGCACGAACCTGATTGTTGCCCACCATCTCGATGCCGTTGAACCCGCGCCCCAGCCGGATCACCACCCCGTCCAGGCCGCCATCGCGGATAATCAGATTGGAGCAAACACCGATGGGAAATACCGGAATATTGGCAGGAAGGTCTCGCAGAAAAGATTGCAGGTCGCCCAGATCAGCAGGCTGAAACAGCACCTCTGCCGGGCCACCGACCCGCAGCCAGGACAAATCCGCTAGCGGGCGGTTTTCGGTATACTGACCAGCCACCTCCGGCAACCGATCCAAAAGCGTTTCATTCATGTTTTCTACCTGCCAGCCAAACAATGGCAAAACCGAGCGCCGGACCTATTGTGGCGCCAAACGCCATTGGTAATAAGAACAAAATCAGCCAATAGCCATATCCCAATCCAGCATCGCCTATTGGGTTAGCAACATATAAATAAACCATCAAGCCGATCACCGGGCTGACACCAGATATCCAAAAGCAAATCGCCGTTATTTTACGTAAACAAATGGGCCCGAAGAAAAAGATCGCTGTAAAAACAAGAATAACTGGCCACGTTTCGAGAATAATGCCTGTCATGATTCAATCCTGCACCGCAGGCATGGCTTCGCCGACAGGCATTATTGAAACACACTCGATCAACTTCCACGTTCCGAAGCTTTGACGCCATCCATTTTATAGCCTGACGTCTCAAATCTGTCCCTTTCTATGCGAATGCCAACCCATCGCAACAGCATTCGGCTGATATAGAATAACGGCCAGCGCAGGATCGACCCCACCCCGGCAACAAACATCACAGCCAAAAACGTATTTCCAGCAATCCATAGATACGGGATCAGCGGTACCAGCAACACCAGAAGCATCAGGGCAGAGGGCGGATGATACTTGCGCGGCAGGAAAGCGATTACCGTGCCCATACCAATCCAGATTGCGGCAAATACAACGGCAGATGTCATGCGCCGAGCGCCATGGGCAGCGCGTTCGCCCAGCCCGAAATTGTTCCTGCGCCCAAACAGACCAGCAGATCCCCTGGATTGCATTCATCGCGCACAAAATCCTGAAAGCTCTGCTCATCGCCCACCGCCACCGCTCGCCGGTGCCCATGCGCCACCAGTCCGGCCACCAGACTGTCCCGGTCAGCACCTTCAATTGGGTCTTCGCCAGCAGCGAAGACCTCCGAAATCCCGACCACATCGGCATCGTTAAAACAGCCGCAGAACTCCTCAAACAGATCGTGCAACCGAGAATACCGGTGCGGCTGATGCACCGCAATCACCCGTCCTTTTGTCGCCTGTCTTGCCGCTGTCATCACCGCTGCAATTTCCACTGGATGATGGGCATAATCGTCAATAACCGTAACGCCATTCACCTCACCCACTTTGGTAAACCGCCGGTTCACCCCTTTGAAATTCCGCAATCCGGCCCGAATTTCCTCAGCCTTCAGCCCAAGATGCCGCGCCACTGCAATCGCCGCCAGGGCATTCGAGACGTTGTAATCCCCAGGCATCGGCAACACCACGTCTTTGATCTCGATCCCGTCAGCCTGCAACCGGACATCGAAATAAGCACTGCCCTTATCGTAACGCAGGTTTTCCGCCCGCACATCGGCTTGTTGATTGAACCCATAAGTAATAACCCGGCGGTCGTTTATCCGACCAACCAAGGCTTGCACTTCAGCATGGTCGGTGTTGCAGATTGCAACGCCGTAAAACGGAATATTAGACACAAAGGTAAAAAAAGCCTCACGCAGCGCATCGAATGTACCGTAGTGCTCCATGTGTTCGGGATCGATATTGGTTACGACTGCGATGGTTGCGGGCAGCTTGTTAAAGGTGCCGTCGCTCTCGTCGGCCTCGACCACCATCCACTCGCCCTTGCCCATCCGCGCGTTTGAACCATAGGCGTGAATGATTCCACCATTCACCACCGTCGGATCAATTCCACCCGCATCCAGCAACGTCGCCACCATCGTCGTCGTCGTTGTCTTGCCATGCGTTCCGGCAATCGCCACATTCGAGCGCAGCCGCATCAGTTCCGCCAGCATTTCCGCCCGCCGAACGATTGGCAGACCCTGCGCCCGCGCTGCATCCAGCTCTGGATTGCCCGGTTTAATAGCCGAAGAAATCACCACCACTTCAGCGCCTTCAATATTTTCGGACCGCTGCCCCTCAAACACCTTCGCGCCCATTTCTGCCAGCCGGTCGGTAATCTTGCTGGCCTTCAAGTCCGAGCCCTGAATGGTATAGCCGTGGTTGATCAGCACCTCTGCTATACCCGACATGCCAATACCTCCGATGCCAACGAAGTGGATCGCGCCGAGTTGGGTGGGGAGTTTGGTGGAGGCGTTCACGTCTGTTTCTCATCTTTTTCTACAAGGCTTTCAACCAGATCGGCCAGTTCAACAACCGCCTCCGGTTTGCTTTGGGTCAAAGCCGCCAGCGACATTTGCAGCGCTCCGTCTCCGTCTGACAAGATGGTTTCGATTTGTTGGGCCAGGTTTTCCGGCGTTAACTGACTTTCCGGCAACAAAATGGCGGCCCCAGCCGTGGACAATCCCCGCGCGTTGGCGGTTTGCTCATCCCGGATGGCGGCCGCCAGCGGAACCAGAATTGACGGTCGGCCGATAATCGAGATGTCCGCAACCGACGACGCACCCGAGCGCGAAATCACCAACTGGCACTCTGACATCCGCGCCGGGATATCGTCGAAAAACGGCGAAACCTCCGCCTCAACGCCAGCTACTTCATAGGCTGCAATCGTATCGGCCAAATCTTCCTGACGTGCTTGTTGCGATACCCGCAGTTGCAATTTGATGGGATCTGGCAAAAGAGCCATCGCTGCGGGAACCGCAGTGGACAAAGCTCGAGCGCCCTGTGATCCACCTATCGCCAGTACCGACATCGGCCATTCACCGGGCGAAATATAACTCGCCCGTGCCCGTTCCAGAACCGCGGCCCGAACCGGGTTGCCGGTATAGATACCCTCAACACCTTCGGGCAAATCGGGTGGCCAGGTGCCGCAGGCAACGGCATTCACCCGTTTGGCGAACACCTGGTTCACCCGCCCCAACACACCATTTTGCTCATGGATCAATCGCGGAATTCGGCTCAGTGTCGCCGCAAGCATCGATGGCAGCGCGGGATAGCCGCCAAAGCCCGCAACAACAGCAGGGCGGTCTTTTCGCATCTTCCACAAAGCAGCCATCGCGCCGCGTATAATTCGCAGTGGAACGCCAATCTTGGCGACCAGACCTCCGCGCGCAAATGTACCGGAATTCACAACCTCAACCGCAACGGCATCAGGAAAACCTCCGGAATATTGTGCACCGCGCTGGTCCGTGCTCAGCTTTACCCGCCAGCCGCGTTTTAACATCTCTTCTGCCAGGGATTGAGCCGGGAACATATGTCCGCCGGTTCCACCGGCTGCTATGATCAAAAGCGGCTCAACTGTCATTCCGTATGATCCTCGGGGGCGTGCGCGACTTACCAAAAACGTCGCTCATATCCCCTTGTGGACGGGTTCTTGTAAAGGCCAGAAGCATTCCAAGACCGATTCCGGCGGCAACCAGCGAAGAACCGCCGTAACTGACAAATGGCAACGTCATGCCTTTCGCTGGCAGAAGCCTCACCGCAACGCCCATATTGATCAGTGCCTGCATCCCGAACAGCGCCGCCATCCCGGTGCCCGCCAACCGGATAAACAGATCGCGTTCGTGGATCAGCCGAAAGAAGGAACGAACTGTGACAATGGCAAACAAAACAATCACAAATAACACCAGGATCAACCCATATTCCTCTGCTGCTACGGCAATGATGAAATCAGTATGCGCATCCGGCAGCGACCATTTCACCGTTCCCTCGCCAACGCCAACACCAAAAAATCCGCCCTCTTGGATCGCGTTGGTCGCATAACCCAACTGGGTGCGCGGGTCGACTTCTGGATTCAAGAATCCGTCAATCCGGCGCGCGAAATGTTCCGAATTATTGTAAGCGACAAACCCGGCTGTCACGACCCCGCCCGCCATGCTCAACAACAAGGTCAGCGGCGCCCCAGCGACAAAATACATGATCCCCCAACTGGCGATAATTAGGCAGGCCTGCCCGAAATCGGGCTGTAGTGCCAGTAGGATCGCGATGCCAACAGTGATAATAAATGACATCCGCTTGCCGGGCGGACCGCCCGCTTGAAAACTCGCAGCCATCAGCCAAGCGGAAAACACGATAAAACCGGGTTTCAGGAACTCGGACGGCTGCACTGAGGTAAATCCCAACGAAAACCAGCGCGTGGCACCTTTGCCAAAATCAGTACCAAAAAACGGCAAAAGCAAAATCGCAATAAAACAGCAGAAAAATCCGAACACACCCAGCCGCCGCACCAGTTTGGGCGACATCATCGATGTCAGGATCATGACCAGAAGCGCAACGCCGCCAAAAAACAGCTGTTTATAAACATAGTAAAACTGCGGCAAACCGTTGCGTTCAGCCAAGGGCACCGAGGCTGCCAGACCCAGCAAAATACCCACCAGAAACAGCATCAAAATACCGGACAACGCCCAGCGATCAACCGTTCGCCACCACTTCGGCAAAATTGGCTCACCGGGCTTTGATGCCACAGTGCCAAACACCATGTCCGTCATGTTAAATCGCCTGCCTCATTACCACTACACTTGCCTGCTCCCACGGCCTCGTTGCTCGGGCCTGTGTGGAGAATATGCAGAGTCTAGAGGATTTTAGCGAAAATGCCAGCGTCCTTTGCAGACGCCTTTGCAATTTACCTTGCGTTCACAGCGGTTACAAAGGCTTCGCCTCGCCTTTCAAAACTGTCGAACTGATCAAAACTGGCACAGGCTGGCGCCAACAGCACCACGTCACCCTTTTCAGCCTCGCCCCGCGCCGCGGCAACAGCCGCCTCGATCGTGCCACTAATTTCATGCGAAGTTTTCCCCAATTGACCGGCAAAAACCGCAGCTGCTTCCCCCACCAGATAGGCTTTTTTTATCCGCTCAAACAAAGGTTCCAGCGCCGAAATCCCTCCGGTCTTCGATTGCCCGCCTACAATCCAGTGGATATTCTTGAAGGCCAACAATGATTTTTCCGCCGCAACTGCGTTGGTTGCCTTGCTGTCATTCACAAACAACACGCCGTCTCTTTCGGCGACAATCTGACATCGGTGTGGCAGTCCCGGATAGCTGCGCAGATGTTCCTCTACGATCCGTGGTGCCAACCCAATCGAACGGCACGCAGCATAAGCTGCGCAGGCATTCTGGTGATTGTGTGCTCCGGGCAGTCCGCGAATGTCGCGCAGGTCAATCGATGTCACCTGCCGCCCCTTGCGCCATTCCGCCAGAAAACCTTTGCGGGCAAACACCGACCAACCGTTACCGGCAAGTTTGCGGCCAGAGGAAATCCGGATAACCGGCTCCCCGGTTTTCGCCTCATCGCGCAGTTGCGCCGCCAGAAATGCGCCTTCAACCTCGTCCACGCCTATGATTGACCGGTCTGGCCCGCCTTCAACAAACAATCGGCGTTTGGCGGCAAAATATCCACCAAGCCCACCGTGCCGATCCAGATGGTCCGGCGTCAAATTCAGGAACAGAGCAATATCCGGGGCCAAAGACCGGGCCAGCTCGGTTTGGTAACTGGACAGTTCCAGCACCGTGATTTGACCATCGCATGCAGGGTCCAAATCCAGCACCCCGCGCCCAATGTTGCCGCCCATTTGCACTGGTCGACCGACCGCGGTCAGAATGTGTTCAATCAAAGCGGTTGTGGTTGATTTTCCGTTAGAGCCAGTAACGCAGATCACCCGCGGCAAAACATTATATGTGTCCCATTCCGGCGAACCATAAGACCGGAAAAACAACCCGATGTCATTATCCACGACCGCGCCCAAATCCCAGGCTTTGTGGATTACCGGATGCGGTGCAGGAAAGAGGTGCGGGATACCAGGCGAAGTGATCAGGCTGACAATACCCTCCCAATTGTTGTCTTTGGTCAGATCAGCAACCAGAAACCCTTCTGCCACAGCCGCGTCCCGCGCTTCGGTATTGTCATCCCAACACACTGGCAAGGCATCTCCTGCCCGCAAGGCACGCGCGGTGGAAAGGCCAGACCGGCCCAGACCCAAAACGCCTACTCTGTGGCCGGAATATCCGCGAACCGGGATCATCTATCGAATTTTCAAAGTCGCCAGCCCGATCAGTGCCAGCACTAAGGAAATGATCCAGAACCGGATCACAATCTGCGGCTCTGACCAACCGCGTTTTTCGAAGTGATGATGGATTGGGGCCATCAGGAACACCCGCTTTCCAGTGCGTTTATAATAGAGCACCTGAATGATGACCGACAGCGCCTCGACCACGAACAACCCGCCGACAATTGCCAAGACAATCTCGTGTTTGATGCAGACCGCTATAGCACCAAGCGCGCCTCCCAATGCCAGCGAACCGGTGTCGCCCATAAACACAGCAGCCGGAGGCGCATTGTACCACAGGAATCCAAGGCCACCGCCGATCAGGGCTGATGTAAAGACCAGAAGTTCTCCAGTGCCGGCCACGTAATGCACATCAAGGTATTCAGTAAAGTCGGTGCGCCCCACAATATAGGAAATAACTCCCAGGGCACCTGCTGCAATCATCACCGGCATGATCGCCAGACCGTCCAATCCGTCCGTCAGATTAACGGCATTGGCCGATCCCACAATCACCACCATTGCGAAGGGAAAATAGATGTACCCCATCGCCAGCAAGGTATTTTTGAAAAACGGCAGTGCCAGCGTCGTTGCCAGCGGATCGGGATGTAGTTTTGCAGCGTAAATGCTGGCGGTCAGCGCTATTGCAAACCCCAGCAACAGACGCGCCCGGCCGGAAAACCCGGCGACGGTCTGCTGAGTTACTTTTAAATAATCGTCGATGAAACCGATGATAGAAAATCCGACTGTCACCAGCATCACCACCCAAACATAGCCATTGTCGGTTCGAGCCCATATCAGAGTCGACAGGATCAATGTTCCAAGGATCAACATCCCCCCCATCGTCGGCGTGCCGGCCTTTTCGATAATGTGGTTCTCCGGCCCGTCGTCCCGGATCGGTTGTCCGTTTTTCTGCAATCTTTTTAAGGTTTTGATAAGATAAGGGCCAAAAAGAAAACTGAGGATCAAAGCGGTGAAAAACGCGCCGCCAGCGCGAAACGTAATATAGCGGAACAGGTTGAAAAAATCCCCGCCGTCCGCAAACTGACTTAAAAAATACAGCATACTGCTTTGCCCCTTACTTCGCCGCCGCGTCGCCCAGCGCTTTTATCGCCTGCACGACTTGTCCCACGCGGGACCCTAACGAGCCCTTTACCATAGCTACGTCGCCTGCATCCAGCAAACTATGTGCACTGGCTGCCATCGCAGTGGCAGTTTCGAACCATTCACCGCGGCTTTGTATCGGCAAGACTGTGTGCAATGCCCGCATCCGCGCTCCGCAGGTGTGGATCAAATCAATGGACTCGACCGCTGCTGCCTCAGCCAAACCGGCGTGCAGTGGCAATTCCTGTGTTCCCAATTCCAACATGTCGCCAAGAAACGCGATCCGGCGGCCCTTGATGATGCGCCCAACATTGTCCACGGGCTGCGCAGCAACCAACACATCAAAAGCAGCAATCATGGAGGTTGGATTCGCGTTGTAACTTTCGTCTATCAGTTCCAGCGTGGTCCCGTTGCCGTTCGCCAGATCTACCATAAAGCGCGCGCCCCGCCCGTCCGGTGCCCGCCAATGTGCCAAGGCCATCATGCATTGTGCCAAGTCAGCGCCGGCCGCATCCCCTGCAGCCAAAACCGCCAGTGCATTCATCGCCAGATGGCGGCCCGGAGCACCGAGTTTGAATATAATCGGTTCACCCGCAAACACCGCTTCTACTGTCGTGGTGTCGCCGGAAATCGTGACAGACACCAGCTTGACTTGGGCACAGCTGTTGCCGCCAAATCCAACAATCTCCGCCTCGGCCCCCATTGCAGCTTCTGACAGAATATCGAAGGTCGGATCATCTACATTTAGTACCGCCGTGCCGCCACGTCGCAGCCCTTCAAAAATCTCGGCCTTCGCAGCCGCAATTTCCGCTAGGTCTTTAAAAGCGGCCGCGTGAACGGCACCAACAGTGGTCACAACAGCCACGTCCAAATCTGCCATTCGAGACAACGGCCCGATTTCTCCGGGGTGGTTCATACCAATCTCAATCACCGCAAGATCGGTATCGACCGGCATCCGCGCCAAGGTCAGCGGAACACCCCAGTGATTGTTAAAACTGCGTTCAGCAGCGTGAACTTTGCCCTGTGGTTCCAGCGCTGTGCGCAACATTTCTTTGGTGCCGGTTTTGCCAACGGAACCGGTCACGCCAATGACTTTGGCGTTGGCTCTTACGCGGGCGGCGCGACCCAAGTCCTCTAGAGCGGACAGAACGTCATTAACCAACAGCAGCGGCGCGTCTTCCGAAACACCCTCCGGCACCCGGCTGACCAACGCCGCAGCGGCACCTTTTGCCAGGGCCTGAGCCACAAAATCATGCCCGTCACGCTGATCTTTTAGGGCAACAAACAAATCACCTTTTACGATCGAGCGGCTATCAATTGAAACACCAAAGGCCTGCCACTGAGCCGCGCATGACCCGCTGGTCGCAGCCAAGGCTTCGGCGGATGTCCACAACGCACTCATGCCCCCAACCCATCCAGAGCGTTTACCGCCACGCTGGCCTGTTCCACATCGTCAAAAGGCAGAACATCATCGCCAATGATCTGGCCTTTCTCGTGACCTTTTCCCGCGACCAGCAACGCGTCACCGGGCTGTAAGGCATCAACACCAGCAAGTATGGCCTGCGCCCTGTCTGGTATTTCAGTCGCCTGTGGACAGGCTACCAAAATCATATCGCGGATATTGCCGGGATTTTCGGATCGCGGATTATCATCAGTGACAAACACCACATCCGCACTGGCCCGCGCCGCTTTGCCCATCAATGGGCGCTTGCCTTGATCCCTGTCTCCGCCGGCCCCAAACACAACAATAAGCCGCCCCAACACATGCGGGCGCAACGCTTTTAATGCGGTTTCCAGAGCATCGGGAGTATGGGCGTAATCCACAAACACACTGGCCCCGTTTTGCCGGGTGGCAGCCAGCTGCATTCTCCCCGGCACTGCTTGCAATTCGTTCAGAACCGGAAACACGTCTTCGGCCCGCGCCCCGCAAGCGACTACCAATCCTGCGGCCATCAGAACATTTTCCGCCTGGAAACCGCCAATCAGCGTCAAGCGTGTAGAGTGAACCTCATCTTTCCAAGCAAATCGAACATCCTGACCGGTGTTGTCAAAACGACTGTTCAATATTTTCAGATCGCCTTGTCCGTGACCAACCGTCAGAACGTCCTGCCCACGCGACAAAGCCAATTGCACCAACTCCGGTCCCTTTGGATCGTCAATATTGATCACAGCAGACCCTTCCGGCGGCAACACGCGCTCGAACAATCCTGCCTTGGCTTCGAAATAGGCTTCAAAGGAATCGTGATAGTCCAGATGATCCTGGGTAAAATTCGTAAATCCCGCGGCGGTCAGATACACACCATCCAACCGGCGCTGTTCTAACCCGTGGCTGGATGCCTCCATCGCCGCATGACTTATGTCTTCGGACGCCAATGTCCGTAGCAACCTGTGCAGCGTCACTGGTTCCGGCGTTGTATGCGCAAGTGGCGCGGCAAAGGCACCTTCAACCCCGGTGGTACCGAAATTCACCGCATGTTTGCCCAGGGATTCCCAAATCTGCCGGGTAAAACTGGCCACAGAGGTTTTGCCGTTGGTGCCGGTAACTGCCGTCACAGTGGAAGGTTGAGCACCGTAAAACCGCGCGGCCGCCAGCGCCAGTGCACGGCGCGGATCTCTCGCCAGAATAACCGGCACATCAATCTGACCCAGATCGCTCAGCGCGATATCAAGCCCGTCAGCGTCTGTCAGCACCGCGGCAGCCCGCATCCGGATCGCATATTGGATGAATTCGCCGCCGTGCACTTCTACACCGGGCATCGCTGCAAACAGATCGCCGGGTTGAGTCTGACGGCTGTCAACGCAGATGCCAGTGATATCCGGATTGCTCGTGTTGCCACGAGTCGCCACCAGCCCGAGATCCTGCAGTTTTCTGGCTTCTGTTGCAGAGGAGCCCATGCGCCTGTCCCTGAATTTTAGCATGTCTGACTCAGTTGGTTTCAGAATGAGCCAAACCTGCCGGTCTAAGTATCTGGTGTTGCGACGTATCTCGTCTTTTTGGTGAATCCAATAAGAAAAGATACACTCTAGTTTCCTGCCGACGTGTATTGGACATTCCCAGCCGAGGCAATATTGGGTCGCAAGCCCAGGATCGGCATGAGGCGGGAAATCAGTTCCGCCGCAACCGGCACCGCAGTCCAACCGGCCGTTCTGCGCATTTCGCCATGGGCTTTGATCGACGGTTCATCAAGCGTCACGACCAACACATATTTCGGGTCGCTGGCCGGAAATACTGACGCAAACGTCGCAATTACCTTGTTGTTATAATAACCGCCCTTTGGATTCGGCTTGTCCGCACTGCCGGTTTTACCGCCGACTTCATACCCCTTCACTTCACCAAAACTCGCGGTTCCCCGGGTGACAACCGCCCGCAGCATCTTGCGGATCGTTGCCGAGGTGCGGTCTGAAATGATCTTTTCGCCTTTTGCAACCACGCGGTCCTGTTTTAACAAAGTCGGTTTTACCTTGTAGCCACCGTTGGTTAACGACGCATAAGCCACCGCCAAATGCAGCGGCGTCACAGCTATGCCGTGGCCATAGGAAATTGTCATGGTCGACAATTCCGACCAGCGAGTTGGCAACAGCGGGCGGGTCCGCTTGGCCTCACCCAACTGCACCGGAACCGCGTCAAAAAATCCCAGTTTTTCCAACATATCCTGCTGTGCGCCTGCGCCTGCTGCCAATGCCAGTCTGGCAGTGCCGATATTGGAAGATTTCACAATCACATCCATCAAAGACAGGGATTTACCATAGTTGTGAAAATCCCTGATAGTGAACTTGCCCCATTTCAGAGGTCCGCGGGTATCGATCATGGTGTTTTCGTTCGCCAGACCTTTGTCGAGCGAAACCGCTGCGGCAAACAGTTTGAATGTTGACCCCAGTTCATAAACCCCCTGCGAGGCCCGGTTGAACAACGGACTGTCTGACGGATCGCCGGAAATCGCAGCACGCGGCCGGTCGTTCGGATCAAAATCCGGCAGCGAAACCATGCAAATAATCTCGCCGGAATGTACGTCCATCAGGATTGCCGCGGCGCCTTTGGCTTGCATCAGTTTGACACCACCTGACAGCACCCGTCGCATCGCCGCTTGCGCTGTCATATCAATGGACAGTTGCAGCGGTTTGCCGGCAGTCGCCGGGTCACGCAACCGTACATCATGGAATTTTTCGATCCCGGCAATGCCGATGACCTCGGCAGCATTCACACCTTCTTTGCCAAAACTCGCTCCGCCCAATATATGCGCCGCCAACCTGCCATTGGGATACAGCCGCATTTCCCGCGGGCCAAACAGCAACCCGGGTTCACCCATCTCATGCACTTGTTGCTGTTGTTCAGGGCTGATTTTCTTTTTGATCCACAAGAACTTTCGCTTGCCGGTAAAATCCGCGACCAGTTTTTTCTGATTTAGATCGGGAAAAATAGCCGCCAATCCTTCGGCGGCCTTGATTTTGTCCACCATCAGTGGCGGCTGTGCGTACAGAGCAGTGGTCGCCAGATTGGTCGCCAGCACCTCGCCGTTGCGATCCAGAATATCCGCCCTTTGATTGGCAATTTGCGGGATTGATGCGGAAGAACGCGGTTCGGTAGGTTCACTCGCCGCCAGCATCGCCATCCGGGAGGCGACAGTGCCAAAGGCCAGAAAGAAAAAGATCCCCAGAACCAGTAAACGACTTTCCGCCCGCCGACGCAGTTTGACCTGCCGTGAATGATTGCGTTTGGCCCGTTCCTCAGCCTCGATAATATCCGGGTTCTCGCCCTTTTCGCGGGCTTCAATTACCCGGGCAAGCGGGCGGAGCGGCGTGCGCATTACGGGTACCCCTCGCCGGACTCCTGCACCGAGACAGGTTCTTCCAACTCAAACAGGTCAATGTCGGGCTGCGGGTAAGCCACCAACTCCACGTCTGCAAAATGTTCAGGCAACAGCGGCAAAAGTTCCAGATCGGCAAAATTTAAATCCACCAGATCGCGCAAGCGGTCAGGTCGGTTCAGATAGGCCCACTCCGCATTCAGCACGGATATGGCCTCGCGTTCCTTGGCAATCTGGTACTGCAGTTCAGTCACTCGTCGGATCGAGGCCTGGGTTTGATAGTTTTCTTTGTAAGCCCAATAAGCCACGCCGATAACCATACCGCAGCACAGAATATACAGGAAGGTCCGCATCAGATTAACCTACCCATATCAAATCCCGGCAAACCCAGGGTCCGGCTGTCAACATCACCAGCCGGGGTCGCCAGCCGCCGCGCCAACCGCAATTTTGCGGACCTTGCCCGGGGATTTGAATCTATTTCAGCATCACTCGCCGCAACCGCCTTGCGCCCCAACAACACAAACCGCGCCTCGTCTTGCGATTTTTCGGGGGCGTAGCGGTTGCCCTTTGGCGCCGCGCCGCTGCGGGCCTGTAAAAATCTTTTTACAATCCGGTCTTCCAGCGAATGGAAAGTCACGACGGCCAGAATACCCCCCTCTCCCAACACAGCTTCCGCCGCCTTCAAACCTTTCACCAGTTGCCCCAGTTCGTCATTTACTGCTATTCGAAGTGCCTGAAACGACCGTGTCGCCGGGTGCACCTGCCCCGGTTTTGGACGTGGAAGAGAACTCTCAACGATCTCGCACAGTTGCGCTGTTGTCAGGATCGGTACAATTTTGCGGGCGCTGACGATATTCCGGGCGATCCGGCGCGAAGCCCGTTCCTCGCCGTATTGATACAGGATGTCGGCCAGAACACCTTCTTCCGCCTCGTTCACAATATCTGCAGCGGTCATTCCCGACTGCGCCATCCGCATATCCAGCGGCCCGTCCTGCATAAAAGAAAATCCGCGCTCGGCTTGATCGATCTGCATCGAGGATACGCCGATATCCAACACCAAACCGTCGAGCGGCACCGCATTGTTATCAGAAGCTAACGTGCCGAGGTCACCAAACTCACCTTCGATCAGAACCAACCGTTCACCGTAGGCATCCGCCCACTCTTTGGCGCGCGTAAACACGTCCGGATCGCGGTCAATAGCAAAAACCTGCGCCGCTCCAGCATCCAGCAAAGCGCGCGTATACCCGCCCGCACCAAAGGTGCCGTCAAGCCAGCGCCCCTGCACCGGGGCAACCGCCGCCAAAATAGGGTCAATCAATACCGGAATATGAGGAGCAGCCGAAGTTTGATCTGGTGTCATGGCCGCGATCACTCCCCGGTTGATGCGCTGTCCAGCAGGATCAGAGGGTCAAAATCATCATCTTCGTCGTCCATCCAGTCTTCGAGACCCGTAGAATGAGTTTCGTAGTCCCCCGGCCCCCAAATCTGGAACGTGTCGCCTGTGGCAACAAAAACCGCTTCCTTGGTAATGCCGATCTTGTCGCGCAGCTTGGGCGACAGAACCAGCCGCCCGGTTTCATCCACCTGTAACTGCACTGACTGGCCAGAGAACATATGCTCCAGCACCCGCCGCGCCTTGGAGCCTCGCGGCAGGGCTGAAATGCGGTCATCAACGTCTTCCATAGAGGCCATTGTGTAACCCTCGATGAAATCACGCGACTTGCCGCCGTAAACCAATACCATGTTGGGATTCAGACCGTCGGTCCAATCCGGATCGCCCTCTTCCAGCACACGACGAAAGGCCGCCGGGATCGAAACCCGGCCTTTAGCATCCACCTTGTGGGTGCTTTCGCCTCTGAAACGTCGTGCCACTAGGGGCGCTCCTCTTTACTCTGCGGGCCCGAGTTTTGAGCCCTGAAAATGGAAACGGCGGATCAAGCTGCTGCCACTGCTTGATCCGCCGCCCTCGTCCCGATTATGGGCCGTCCAACTGTGGTGCCACCTTGGGGGGGTGTCTGCTCGCATGCCACGTCGGATCTTCTTCAACTGATGTGGGTGGGCGCCTGTATGAAACCTGACTTGGGTTTTGCGGGTCTTGATGCCCTTATGTTCCCATCCTCATCGTGGGTTAGGTATAATGTGGGAATTTATGGTAATCAATGGTTTTCTTGGGGAAAGCGGTGAATGAGCCTGCCCCTAGAGCCTAACAGAGAGTGAATTGAAAGTGAATCCGGGTATTTATTGGCTTTGCTTGTGCTAAATTCCGAATGGCACACAATATCTTGTGTTTGTGATTTTTTTGATGTTTATTTGACAATTCTCCACGAATATTGAGAACATATTGAGAACATTGAGGATTACGGCCCTGCCGCGCGATTCGCCGCTACCGGAGCGCAGCAAAGGCGACAACCCACGCAGCGTTGCTTCGCCCTACTGAAATCAATCCGGAAGATACTGAGCGTTAGATACCAAATGGAACACCACCGCTTACAGGCAAATTGATACCCGTCACATAGGCTGAATTGGGTCCGGCCAAATAAGCAACCGCTGCCGCCACATCGTCCGGCTGTCCGACGCCTCTTACCGCAACCCTTGCATAACGCTTTTTCTGCATGTCTTTGACAGACACTGCGCTTGCTTCGGCCAAGCGCGCATTCGCGGCGGCGTGCATATCTGTCATGATGTATCCCGGACAGACGGTGTTGCACAAAATATTGTCGACGCCAAATTCAGTTGCCATAGTTTTGGTCATACCAGCCAGCCCGTGTTTCATCGCGGTATAGGCCCCAAAACCCGCCTCCGCACCCAAACTGCCGATCGAGCCGATATTGACAATGCGCCCACCTCCAACCTTGCGCATCTCGGGAATAACCGCCTGGCACAGCATCATCGGACCAAGCAAATTTACGCGAAAGCTGGCTTCCCACTGGTCAGGCGTGGTTGACAGAAATTTGTCAGCACCCGCAATTGATCCCGCGTTGTTCACCAAAATGTCGATGCGCCCGAACGCATCCTTAGTCGCTGCGATGCAGGTGCGAATATCGGTTGCACTTGTAACGTCCAGTTTTAACGATATCGCCGCACCACCCGATTTCTCGATATCTGCAGTAAGCGCGGTCAACAGGTCGGCCCTTTCAACCGTCTCATCCTCCGCAATGAAAGTGCCGTCCATGTCGGTCACAACAACCGATGCCCCGTCTTTTGCCAGTCGCAGAGCGATAGCACGCCCGATCCCGCGTGGCGCCGAGGCTCCCGTCACAATCGCGACTTTTCCAGACAAAGGCTTCATTTTGGACACTCTGCTTCTTATATTCTGCACCGCCAATCGCTACACAGAACCTGCCGTGACGCAACATATTCTTTGGATTGCGGGATGGCCGAACCCCCCTGGCTCAGAAACCAGTTGAGGCGGGCTATTCACCTGTATCTTAAATATTCTCGCGGATGGCCTATAAGCCGGATTTTGTCCCGCAGGTCTCCCTGCCTAGACGGCCATTCATCTGGGCGTTCTGTTACCAAAACGCTCATGCAACCAACCCAGACCTGCTGGGGCTGAAGCGGCCCCGGGCCGAAGCCCGCGCGATCCCTATTTGGTTTTGCTCCCGGCGGGGCTTGCCGTGCCGTCGATGTTGCCATCAACGCGGTGGGCTCTTACCCCACCTTTTCACCGTTACCTCAAGGTATTCAGGCGAGCCTGAATGCCAAAGGCAGTCTGTTCTCTGTGGCGCTTTCCCTCAGGTTGCCCTGGCCGGGGGTTACCCGGCGCCGTTGCTCCATGGAGTCCGGACTTTCCTCACCCCTGGATGAACAAGTTCATCCCACGGTGCGACCGTCCAGCCATCCGCAAGACATCTAAAATAACGCTTTTAGCCCACCAAGGTCAACCTGCGCGCAGGGCCATTTTTCGGCGAGCGCAGTAATTGTGCCAACATCCTGTCCGTCCAGTGCGCCAGTCGCTCCGGGACGAAATCGCAATCTGAACGCGCCAAGCACGGCTTGCCAACTGTCATCCCCGGAATCCACAGCCCGATAGCCAAAAGTCTCGGCCGCTTTTTTGAACCGCGCCCAATCAGCCTCCAGCGGCTCCGCTTCAACCCAAACCGAAAGCCCACCGTCCGCCAGCCGTTTCCAATCGAACATCGGACCGGGATCAATCTTGCGCCCCGGCGCCATGTCGGAATGGCCAATCACCCGCTCAGGCGGAATCCGGCGACGAAGCAGAACCTCACCCAATATCCGTTCCAGCGTCTGCATCTGCGCTTCAGTAAACGCCGGAGTTCCGGCATCGGGCCCGGCGTTGGCCAGCTCAAACCCGATCGAATGTGAATTCACATCGCGCACCTGCCCCCAAGCCCCGGCCCCGGCATGCCAGGCACGTTTTTCTTCGGACACAAGTGGAAAAGTTGATCCGTCTTCGGCAATCACGTAATGCGCCGAAACTTCCGCCTGAGGATCGCACAGCCGTTCGACTGCCGCTTCTACGGTTTCCATAGCTGTGTAATGAATTACCACCATGTCCGGCGGCAGTTGATGGCGCCGCGGGCCGCAGTTTGGCGAATTCCAATACCTGCCGGTTTTCTCCATCAGCCTTGCAGCAAGCGGCGGTAGATATCCGGGTCCCATTTGCAAGCGAACCCATCGCCGTCAGGATCCAGATTCAATTTGTCTTTCTTGGGTCCGCCCGCTTTCAGAAAGGCCCGCTGCGCAGCATCCGGGTTCTTGCGGTATCTGCCACAATTCGTCGTACCAGCGGAAACCCGGCGGTATACCCGCTCGCCCACCGCGTTTTTCTGTTGCAGAGCATAGGCCGCCAGATTGACTTCATCACCGCGGATCGGAACTGCGGTTGGATCAACCACTTGATAGTCGGCTTTCAATGCCGCCAGCTTGGCGGCATCCGATTCAATGGTTTCCCGGGCTTCGACCTTGCGAAAATCCTGGCTGTCCGAAATCGCCGCGATCCCTTCAGGCGTTTGCGGATCACTTGCTGCGACAGTCGTCTGAGTTTGATTCGCGTCATCGCTTGGCGGCAGAACCGTTACCGGCTGCTGTTCGACAACCACCGGTTTTTGCTGCTGCGCTTCCAGTGAAATCGGGTCTGGCGTGATTTCGTCGAAATACTTCGCGCCGTCGTTGGGATTTGAAGGTGTACAGGCCGACAGCAGAACTGCTCCGGTTATTCCAACTATTATTGACCGCATCTCACCAACCTCAGATTATTTTTGCGCAACCTACCACCATTTTTTCGGCTTGGAAACAAATCCGGTCGCTGCTTCCAGAGCGTAAGCGGTGTTCAGCAAATCCGCCTCTTCCCAGGGTTTGCCAATCAACTGCAATCCCAGGGGCAATCCCTGGCCGTCAAGACCCGCAGGCACGGAAATACCAGGAAGTCCGGCAAGATTGACGGTCACCGTAAACACGTCATTGAGGTACATTTTGATCGGATCTTCATCCGCCATTTCCCCCAAACCAAAAGCCGCGGACGGTGTGGCGGGTGTCAAAATCGCATCTACGCCACTGGCGTAAACATCCTCAAAGTCTTTCTTGATCAGTGTGCGCACCCGCTGGGCACGGCGGTAATAGGCGTCATAAAATCCGGCCGACAAGACATATGTCCCAATCATCACCCGGCGCTTTACTTCATCGCCAAAACCCTCGGCACGGGTCCGGGCATACATCTCATTGATGCCCTCACCCTGTTGCAGCTTGGCGCGGTGGCCATAACGCACACCGTCATAGCGTGCGAGGTTCGAAGACGCCTCCGCAGGTGCCAAAACGTAATAGGTCGGCAGCGCGTATTTGGTATGCGGCAGCGTCACATCGACCATCTCGGCACCGGCATCGCGCAGCATGTCCGCCCCCTGCGACCACAGTTTTTCGATTTCATCCGGCATGCCGTCCAGCCGGTATTCCTTCGGGATGCCGATTTTTTTGCCGCGGATATCGCCGGTCAGGGCCGCCTCGAAATTCGGCACAGCGATGTCGGCACTGGTGCTATCTTTTTTGTCATGCCCAGCGACGGCTTGCAAAAATATCGCAGCATCGCGCACTGATTTGGTCAACGGTCCGGCCTGATCGAGCGACGAAGCAAAGGCAATCACCCCCCAGCGGGACACCCGGCCATAGGTGGGTTTCAAGCCGACGATGCCCGTGAACGCCGCCGGTTGCCGGATCGACCCGCCGGTATCCGTGCCAGTTGCTGCCAGACAAAGATCGCCCGAGACCGCCGCCGCCGAACCGCCAGAAGAGCCGCCGGGCGTCAGCGCCTTGTCCGAACCCTCACGCCGCCACGGGCTGACCACAGGACCATAAGCCGAGGTCTCATTCGACGAACCCATGGCAAATTCATCCATGTTCAGCTTGCCCAGCATTATTGCCCCGGCGTCCCACAGCTTGCTGGTCACCGTGCTTTCGTATTCCGGTTTAAACCCGCTTAGGATGTTGGACCCGGCCTGCGACGCCACGCCTTTGGTGCAAAACAGGTCCTTGATGCCCAGCGGAATGCCGCACATCGCTGGCGCATCGCCAGCGGCCAGCCGCGCATCCGCTGCCTTGGCCTGCTCCAGCGCCGCCTCCGGCGTTTTTACCGAGTAGGCATTCAGCGCATCCGCACAAGCAACCGCTTTTGAACAAGCCTCCGTCAGCTCTACCGCCGAAATCTCTTTGCTGTGCAGTTTGTCCCGCGCACCGGCAACAGTGAGTGCGTTCAATTCGACCATGAGTTATTCCACCACTTTCGGTACCGCGAAAAACCCTTCGCGGGCGTCGGGTGCATTGGCCAGAATCCTGGCCTGAATATTGCCGTCAGTCACCACATCCTCACGCCGTTTCAGGTCCATAGGCGTCACCGAAGTCATCGCATCCACGCCATCCACATCCACCTCGGCCAGCTGTTCCATAAACCCAAGAATGCCGGACAGCTCCGTTGCCAGATGGTCCAATTCTTCTTCAGGCACTTCAATCCGGGCCAGATGTGCAACGCGGCGGGCAGTGTCTTTGTCAATTGCCATGGGGCGGGTTCCTGAAAATCCTGAATATCGGGCTGACGTTTATCCCCGCTGACCAAGCTTCGCAAGCCGGTCTTGGCTATTCGCCTCGCAACCGATCAAAAAACTGCTTGAGCAACGCGGAAGACTCCGCTTCACCAATCCCTTCATACACTTCAGGCACATGATGGCATTGCGGATGATCAAATATCCGCGGGCCCTGTGCCAGACCACCGGATTTTGGATCAGAAGCGCCGTAATACAGACGCGCAATCCGGGCGTTTGAAATGGCAGCGGCGCACATTGGACAGGGTTCAAGTGTGACGTAGAGGTCGGCATTTGTTAACCGCTCGACCCCCAGTGTTTCACAGGCCACCCGGATCGCAAGGATTTCCGCGTGTGCAGTGGGATCGTTCAATTCGCGGGTGCGGTTGCTGGATTTGGCAATGATTTTGCCTTCTTCCGATACGACCACCGCGCCAACTGGGATTTCACCGCGTCCGGCAGCAGCTATCGCTTCATCAAGCGCTATTTTCATATGAGTATTAAAGGCTGCCATGGGCAGCGGTTTAGACCATCTGCCTGAGGATCAGCAACCGGCTTCAACAGCACCCCGCCCGTGCCTTTGCACGGGCAGCGCCCACTCCGAGGTCCCGGCGATGCCCTGTCGTACTTAATACCATTGGACAGCCACGACCAATCGTGTACTCCCCACCCCATGACCAACCAACTCCCACAAGACGGCGAACGCATCGCAAAATTCCTCAGCCGCGCCGGGGTCGCCTCGCGCCGTGAAGTCGAGCGGATGATTGCCGCCGGACGGATCAGGCTGAACGGCAATATCCTGGACACACCTGCGGTCAAAGTCTCTGATCAGGACAGAATCCTCGTCGACGACGCCCCCATCGCAGCCAAAGAACCGACGCGGATGTGGCTGTATCACAAACCGCTCGGACTGGTGACATCGGCAAAAGACGAAAAAGGCCGCGAAACGATATTTGACAAGCTGCCGGAAACCCTGCCCCGTGTGATGACTGTTGGGCGGCTTGATATCAATTCAGAAGGCCTGCTGCTGCTGACTAACGACGGCGGCCTGAAACGCAAACTAGAACTGCCGTCAACCGGCTGGATGCGCAAATACCGGGTGCGGATCAAGGGTTACCCAAACGACATAATGCTGGAACCTTTGCGCCGCGGCGTCACTGTAGACGGCGAGCGCTTTCAACCGATGGCAGTCACAATTGACAGGCAACAGGGCGCAAACGCCTGGCTGACAATCGGCCTGCGCGAAGGCAAAAACCGCGAAATCAGACGAGCGCTGGACAGCGTCGGTCTGTCGGTGAACCGGTTGATCCGGGTTTCCTTCGGTCCGTTTCAATTGAAGACCCTGAAAGCGGGTGAAGTAGAGGAAATCCGGCAAAAAATATTGCGCGATCAGCTTGGACTAGCTCCGCTGGAGACCGGGCAACCCACCCAACCGAAAAAGCCGCGCGTTCGCACCTTCAGCCGTTCAATAACCGGCGGAAAACCGGGCAGGCGCCGCTAGTCCGACAACGCAACCGGGCTGCGTCAGGGTCACCGCCACGTCGCTTTCCCTCTGGCCAATGCATTGCCCATCCTGTATGGCCCGCGCCAACCGTTCCCTTTCAAAATAGGCATCATTCCGATGGACCTTAGAAATATCGCGATCATCGCGCACGTTGACCATGGCAAGACCACCCTCGTTGACGAGCTGCTGAAACAATCCGGCGCTTTTCGGGCCAATCAGACCGTTGCCGAACGGGTTATGGACAGCAATGATCTGGAACGCGAGCGCGGCATCACGATTCTGGCCAAGGCAACCTCTGTCGAATGGAACGGCCACCGCATCAACATCGTCGACACTCCTGGCCACGCTGATTTTGGCGGCGAGGTCGAGCGCATCCTGTCGATGGTTGACGGTGTTGTCCTGCTGGTCGACGCAGCCGAAGGCCCGATGCCGCAAACCAAATTTGTGACCTCCAAGGCACTCGCTCTCGGCTTGCGCCCGATTGTGGTGCTGAACAAAGTCGACAAACCGGATGCCGAACCCGACCGGGCGCTGGACGAATGCTTTGATCTGTTTGCGAACCTCGGCGCCGACGACGATCAGCTTGATTTCCCCGCCATGTACGCCTCCGGCCGATCCGGCTGGGCTGACATCGAGCTCGACGGCCCGCGCAAAGACCTGACCGCGCTATTTGACCTGATCGTTGATCACGTCCCGGCCCCAAAACAAATCGAACAGCTATCCGACCCCTTTCGGATGCTGGCCGTTACCCTCGGTGCTGACCCGTTCATCGGCCGCATCCTGACCGGACGTGTTGAAAGCGGCACTCTGAAAACTGGCGAAACCGTCAAAGCGCTCAGCCGCGACGGCTCACAGCTCGAAAGTTTCCGCGTCACCAAAATTCTCGCCTTCCGCGGCCTCAGCCAGCAACCGATTGACGTGGCCGAAGCCGGAGACATCGTTTTGCTCGCCGGTATGAGCAAGGCATCCGTGGCCGATACAATCTGCGCCCTCTCCGTCTCCGAGGCGATCCCGGCACAACCAATTGATCCGCCTACAATTTCCGTCACCTTTGGCATCAACGACAGCCCGCTTGCAGGGCGCGATGGCAAAAAAGTCCAGTCCCGCGTCATCCGCGACCGGCTGATGAAAGAAGCCGAAAGCAACGTCGCGATCCACGTTACCGACACGCCCAGCGGCGAGGCCTTCGACGTCGCCGGGCGTGGCGAATTGCAAATGGGTGTTCTGATCGAAAACGTGCGCCGCGAGGGGTTTGAGTTGTCGATATCGCGCCCTCAGGTGCTGTTCCAGGACATCGACGGTGCCCGTCACGAACCGGTGGAAGAAGTCACCATCGACGTGGATGATGAATATTCCGGCGCCGTGATCGAAAAACTCACCGGCCCGCGCAAAGGCGAACTGGTCGAGATGAAACCGGCCGGCGTTGGCAAAACCCGCATCATCGCCCACGTCCCGTCGCGTGGCCTGATCGGCTATCACGGCGAGTTCCTGACCGACACCCGCGGTTCCGGTGTCTTGAACCGCGTCTTCCACGACTGGGCGCCGCACAAAGGGAAAATCCCCGGCCGCCGTGCCGGTGTGCTGATCTCAATGGAAAACGGTACCTCGGTCCCTTACGCGCTGTTCAACCTCGAAGATCGCGGTAAAATGTTCATCGGGGCGCAAAAACCGGTCTACGTCGGCATGATCATCGGTGAACACAGCCGCGAAAACGATCTGGAAGTGAACCCGCTCAAGGGCAAGAAACTCACTAATGTGCGCGCATCGGGCACCGACGAAGCGGTGCGCCTGACCACCCCAATCAAACTTTCGCTGGAACAGGCGATTGCCTATATCGACACCGATGAGTTGGTAGAGGTAACACCGGGCGCAATCCGTCTGCGCAAACGCTATCTGGATCCCCACGAACGCAAGCGGCAGGCCCGCGCCACTGCTGAATAACGCTGATCATTCTATGATATTGGGGGTCAGACCCGACCAATACCGCAGGAACTGCGACATTCTGACAAAAAGCATTATACTTTTGGCAGAACTGCCCATAGTCTTTTCCCGTTGACCTTTGGGTCTCAAAATAACAACTGACGGGGAACGACATGGCTGCCATAAAAGAACCAACCTTTCGTGAATCAACAGAAATTATGTTCAACCGGGCGGTCCGGCTGATGGACCTGTCGCCGGGAATTGTTGAGAAGATCAAGGTTTGCAATGCCACCTACAAAGTCCGATTTGGCGTCCGTCTGCGCGGTGATATTCAAACCTTCACGGGCTACCGAGCCGTACATTCTGAACATATGGAACCTGTCAAAGGCGGCATCCGCTACGCTCTGTCGGTTAATCAGGACGAAGTGGAAGCCCTCGCCGCCCTGATGACCTATAAATGCGCCTTGGTTGAAACCCCGTTTGGCGGCTCCAAAGGCGGGCTCTGCATTGATCCGCGCGCTTGGGAAGAACACGAGCTGGAACAGATTACCCGTCGCTTCACCTTTGAACTGGCCAAGCGCGACCTGATCAACCCGTCACAAAATGTCCCAGCCCCGGACATGGGCACTGGCGAGCGTGAAATGGCCTGGATCGCCGATCAATACATGCGGATGAACACCACCGATATTAACGGCCGCGCTTGTGTTACCGGCAAACCGCTGAACGCCGGTGGCATTGCAGGCCGGATCGAAGCCACAGGCCGGGGCGTACAATATGCTTTACAGGAGTATTTCCGCCATCCCGAGGATGTTGCGGAAGCCAATCTGTCCGGCACGCTTGATGGCAAACGGGTCATCGTTCAGGGGCTTGGGAATGTTGGTTACCACGCCGCCAAATTCCTGTCCGAAGAAGACGGCTGCAAAATCATTGCCGTGCTAGAGTATGACGGTGCCATCGTTAATCCCGAAGGCATCAACATCGAAGAACTGCGGCAGCATATCAACGCAAATGGCGGTACGAAGGGTTTTTCTGGATATCAGGAAGACAGCGGACCGGCTATGGAATTGGACGCCGATATTCTCATTCCCGCCGCCATGGAAGCCGCAATCAATTTAGAAAACGCCGACCGGATCAAAACCCCGCTGATTATCGAAGCGGCGAACGGCCCGGTCACATCCGGAGCCGACAAAATTCTGCGCGACAAAGGCACCGTTATCATCCCCGATATGTATGCCAATGCAGGTGGGGTGACGGTCTCCTATTTTGAATGGGTGAAAAACCTCAGCCACATCCGCTTTGGCCGCATGCAGCGCCGCCAGGAAGAAGCCCGCCACCAGTTGCTGATCGACGAACTGGAGAGTGTCGCAGGAGCTAAGTTGTCTGATGGTTTTAAAGAGCAATATTTGCACGGAGCCGGCGAGTTGGAACTTGTGCGCTCGGGTCTCGATGACACTATGCGCGCCGCTTACCAATCCATCCGGGCCATATGGCGGTCGCGCGACGACGTCACCGACCTGCGCACTGCGGCGTTCCTGGTGTCGATCGACCGGGTCGCGGCGAGTTACCGGGCGAAAGGGTTGTAAAACCTGGGTGTTTTTTTTGGAGCGCTATGCGTTTGATCTTAATCAGATTAAACGCAGACAGGCGGTATTAGACTTTGACCTTGAGCCTTTGTGCATTTCAATAGTGATTCCCTTTTTGCGCATGTTGTGCTCGGGTCAGAATCCATTAATTGGAGGTCACCAAACGGCAGCTGTACGGACAAAGCAGACTTTGGTACCGCTCTGGAGCTGGTATCGAAAAATGGTATTCGAACGCTTCTATTACAAACAAAGCGCTTCTAAGCAAATGATGCTGAATCGAGGGGCAAAATCGGCAACTCATTCTTTTGTGAGTCTGCTATTCTAAATCGTGAGCCAACTTGGGAAATTTAAAATGAAACTCACGGATTACAACGCGTTGACATTTGATGTGTATGGCACGTTGATCGACTGGGAAACCGGTATGATCAACGGATTGAAACCGCTGACAGATAAACTCAGCATTCCGATATCCAGAGACACCATTCTCGAAGCGCATGCATTCCACGAATCCACAACGCAGCAATATACACCCGCGAAGGATTACCGCGACGTGCTTGCCGTGGTTTACAAGCGACTTGCAGAAGAATGGGGGCTTTCGGTCCGTTGGGACGAATGCCTGACCTACGGCCAGTCTGTGGAGCACTGGCCAGCCTTTCCGGACAGCGCCGGTGCGCTCCAGTATCTCAAGCGCTACTACAAGCTGATAGTGCTCTCGAATGTCGACAATGTCAGCTTTTCCTTCAGCAATAAGAAACTGCAGATAGAATTCGACGCTGCCTATGTCGCAGGCGATATTGGCTCTTACAAACCGCAGATGCGGAATTTCGACTATATGCTCGAAAACTTGGCGCGGATGGGGATCGAGAAATCTGATATTCTGCATACCGCGGAAAGCATGTTCCATGATCATGGGCCAGCCACCAAAGCGGGACTGGCAAACTGCTGGATTTACAGGCGGCATGACAAAGAAGGATTTGGCGCAACAGTGAATCCCGGTGAAATGCCTAAGTATGGGCTGATGTTCACTTCAATGGCCGAACTCGTCAAAGCGCATCAGGCCGAGTTGGCTGCAGGTTAATATCAGTCGATAGCCATTTCATCGTTTCGAGTTTAAGCAGGAAATCTAACATCCGGACAATGGAATGGCTCATCTCGACGGCATTGATTTGAAGA
Source organism: Amylibacter sp. (assembly GCA_965237555.1). Classification (GTDB taxonomy): domain Bacteria; phylum Pseudomonadota; class Alphaproteobacteria; order Rhodobacterales; family Rhodobacteraceae; genus Amylibacter. The sequence continues at coordinate 1,263,364 of OZ250147.1, read as the reverse complement.
TACTTGCAGTTCTTCAACAAAATGGTCGCATTACCAATGCGGCCTTGGCTAAACGTGTTCATCTATCACCGAGTCCTTGCCTTCAACGGACCAAGCGTCTTGAAGATGCTGGTGTCATAATCGGTTACGGAGCTGATATCGATATTGCTCGTCTTGGTGATACTCTGACGGTATTCACGGAAGTCACCCTTCAAGATCACCTCAAAGAAAACTTCAGCATTTTTGAGGATGGCATCGCAGGCTATCCCGAAGTTCTAGAGTGTCACTTGGTTAGTGGCGGACATGACTATCTTCTGAAATTCATGTGCCGAAATATACTCGATTATCAAGAGACAATCGAACGCATACTTGCTGATGGGCTCGGTATCGAAAAATACTTCAGCTACATTGTGATAAAGTCGCCGATCAACCAGCGAAGACCAAACGTCAATCATTTCGCGGCGCGGCGACCCCATAAAGCTTGAGACGCCCTAATACAAATGGCGACATATGGGTGCCGACACACATGCGCGCAAAAGGCTAGATATGGATGAAGACCGACGTGGATAAACGAAATTTGGTCGCATCTCTTGAGGTCACAGGTTCAGCCCTTGCCATTGTGTATGCGCTGCTGATTGCGTCCAACACTGGCAACGAGGTACTGGGGTTCACTTTGCTATTGATATCTTCGGCCCTATTTGCTGGTTGGGCTCTGATTGATAAACGCTTGGCTTTTCTTGCACTCCAATTTTTTTATGCATCTTCAGCGATTATTGGCTTGATCCGATGGGGTTAAGTAATACCTCGCGGATGAATATCTCAAGATATCGCACAACTTCTATTACAACGCTTATTGACCAGATTGTACGTCCGCAAAGGGCTCATAGCAGTGCTTCGTCCAATGAAAACTAAAGGTTCCCGACCCAAGCGTCCGGAGTCCCTGCTTTAATCATCGGGCCCCATCGAACGTTCCAAAATCATCACATCCAGAATATCCGCCATAGCTTTGGCTTGCGCCGCCTGCGTTGCGCCACCGATCCCCAGACGGCGCCCAAGCCGCCAGTACAGGCCTGGTGCCCAAGCGTTCGGTTCCGCTTCATACAGCCGGATCAGAAACCCATTCGATGGTTTAAAGGCGAACAGACCCCGATCCACTTCCATCATATTATAAAGCGCGCAAATCTGGTTTCCGTTGCCGTCAAACAGTCCTTCATGCGTCAGGATCAAGCCGGTTTTTGTTACCCGCAAGTTCCATTGTGCCTGCCAGAAAAACCCGACAGCTATTACCGGCAGCAGGATTTTTCCCGCAAGTGACTGGGGTGGTTGGAAAAAACTGATATACAGCAGCAGTCCGCCGACCAGCGTCAACACCACAACGCCGAACCAACGGCGTCCTAGCGAGGGCTCCAGCCTGGCCAGTATCTCGGACATTGATGCTCCTGCGGTGTGGTCAATACGATTTGGTCTGCACAGAAAAGACCGGACCGCCGCGCCGATGTCAACGCCCCAAAACTGCGCAGAAGACGTCAGCTGGTCACCAAAACATCGCGGGAATAATTGGTCAGATATTCACAACCGGTGTCCGTTACCACCACGGAATCGCCAATCCGACCGCCATATTTGCCATCAACCGAAATGCCACCATCCACCGCAAACGTCATGCCGGTCTGCAGGATTGTCCTGTCGCCCGCCTTCAACTCCGGTGATTCCAGATACGACATGCCAATCGACCGCCCGGTGCGATAGCCGGTTTGATAGCCCCGTGCCCGGTACACCTCGTCCGCCGCCGCGGCCACTGATTCTGCACTGACGCCAGGCCGGACCGCAGCGATAGCGGCCTGTTGCGCATCTATCGCGGCCCGTTGCACGGCCGCAGAAGCCTCTGACACATCGCCAACAAAAAACATCCGGTCAAACCCCAGTTTGTACAGTTTAAACTGCGCCAGATTGCAAAAGCAGAAATACACCGGATCACCGTGCTGCAACTGCCTGACCGAAGCCCGGCGATGCACCATCGAGGTATCCCGCCCCGACTGCATGATTTGTAAATTGTGGATCACCGGCGACACAAACTGTTCCCAGCCGCGATCCGTCAAAAATCCCGCCGCTTTGCGCGTTCCTGCTGCAATAACCGCCAACGCCGCTTCGTATTCCGGCACCCCTTCCGCCAGTGCCCGTTCCGCAGCGGACATCATCGCACCGGCAATATCTCCGGCCTGTTTCATCACTGCAATTTCTTCCGGCGATTTGATCGTCCGCATCGCCCCCAGAACCGGCGCGATATCCTCCAACACGCCAATATCCACTTGCGCATCAAACCAGTTTCGCACAATCGCCGGCACCGCTTGTAATTCAACCGCCACGCGCCCAGGGTTTTGGCCCAGTGCGGCCCGCAAAACACTTTCCCATCGATTGGCGCCAGCATCCTCCCAAGTCAGCACATCGCTGACCCAGGTCATCTCCCCGACCATTTCGCTTTCCATCTGCGGCGTGATCACCGTTGGCGGCGCGTCAGGACGCACAATCAAGAACGTCGGGCGGCCGAATTCGACGGACAGATATCCCCAGAACCCGGCCAGATAGGCAATTGAGCTTTCGTCTGTCAGAACCGCGACGTCAATGTTCGTTTCCGCCAGCTTGCGCTGAAACTCCGCTGTTCGCTGTTTGGCCTGCGCAAGCATCTGTTTTGCCCTTAAAGCTGTTTTACCTTAATCTGAATCAGATTGAGGAAAAACTGCCGGGTCAAGCCTATGATGTCACCGCGTTTTGCGCAAACTCTGTGTTTCAGAATTCGCGCAAAACGCTCTAGTCGAGATAACTGTCGGCCCGCATCCCCGCACGTTCATAGTGGATTGGCAACACTCGACCATACAATTGTTTGCAACGTTCCGGTGTGGCCACCATCCCCGGTTGCTCCACATACGAAAAGATCGCAACATAGCGCGGACGAGCACCCGTCAGCGGCGCGACCCGGTGCAATGAATACCGGCCGAGGAACAATTGCAGATCACCGGGTTCCAGTTCCAGCACACGAATCTTCTCTGATGTCCCGGCCAGCACCTTGCTGACTTCTCCGAAATTCTCTGACCCTTTGCGAATGTTCGGCGCATATTCGAACGCCCCGCCGCCTTCCGCGTTTTGAATCGCCAGTGTCACAGTGAAATTATTGGTGTCAAAATGCCAAGGAAATCCGTTACCTTCATCCGCCATATTTACGATCACGTCGGCCAGCGGGTCAGCATAGCGATAAAATTGATCCTCTTGCAGACAGGTCTGAATAAACCTGTCAAAACCGTCAAAATCCTGAACTTGCCGCAACGGGCCGTCGTCAGCAAAATTATCCGCCGGAATAAAAGCATTTGAACGGTCATAGAACTGTCGCTTCGGATGGCCCGCAGGCAGAGAGGGATCGTCTTGCGTAAAATACGGATTGGTGCGGTTGAACGACTTGTGGCCAAAGGCGGCAACACTGTTTGCCTCCTGAGTCAGCGCCTCAATTCCGCCCTGCGTCAGAAACCCCTTCAGAACCGCACAGCCGTCTTCGGCCAGTTTGGTGCGAACATCGGTAACCGCAGCCGAAAACCCTTCACAGTCGGGCTGGTGGATCGGATAGCGTCCAAGATTGATATGGGCCATTCGCACTCCTATTCCGCTATTCCGCCGCCTGTGCCATCCCTTGCGGCACCACTTCATACCCCGGCTCTTCCGGCTCATCATCCAGCATTTCTGGCGGAAACCCCGGTGCATTAATATCCAGCCCGGTCGCTTCCTCCAGCCGCCGGATGATGTTCGGCGACAGCTCCCGTTCACCAAACCGGGCGATGCCATCGTTAAATATATCAATCAACAACGGGCTGATTTCCAATTCCACCCCGACCCGGTTGGCCACTTCCTGAAACAGCCCAATATCCTTTTTCACCAGATCCATGGTAAAGCCGATATCGCGCGATCCGTTCAGGATCACCTGGCTTTCGGTCTCATGCACAAAGGATGTGCCGGACGAGATTTTGATCGCCTCATAGGTGGTGTTCAAATCCATCCCGGCGGCTTTGGCCGTGACCAGCGCTTCGGCGCATGTGATCAGGTTTGCGGTCGCCAGATAATTCGTCAAGACCTTTAAAACACTGGCAGAACCCAGCTCACCGGTATGTAAAACCCGCCGCCCTATCGTGGTCAGAAACGGCAGAATCCGTTCGAAAGTGACCCGGTCGCAGCCCGCGAAAATCGAAATATTGCCGGTTGCTGCGCGATGGCATCCGCCTGACACCGGGCAATCGACCGCCGCACCACCACGCGCGATCACCAGAGCACCGATCCGCTTCACTTCGGCGTCATCGGTTGTCGACATTTCCATCCAGATTTTGCCAGGCCCAACTTCCGGCATCATCTCAGACGTTACCGCGTCCGAGGCTGCCGGTGATGGCAGACAGGTGATCACCGCATCACAATCGCGCACCATCTGCGCCGGATTGCCACCTGCTTTGGCACCTTGATCAACAAAAGCCCGCACCAAGTCGGCATCCAGATCATGCACCGTCAGGTCTATGCCATTGCGCAAAAGGCTACCCGACAATTTGCCCCCCACATTGCCAAGACCGATGAATCCAACTTTCAAATTCGGCATTCAAAAAACCTCCCGCCGGCGGGTCAACGCCAAGCCGCCCCTTTTACCGCCGACACTGCGATGGAAGCCCTCTCTCTGGATATAAGAAATGCGACAAAACGGCGGCGATTTCGCAGCATGGCGAAAAGACCGTCAGTGACGTTTGAGCGGAGCTTAACCGTCAATCAAACGGGTTTCCGTCTGGATCATGTTCCAGCAGATCAACGCATTCACTCAACGCACGCAGCGATGCGCTTGACCCGGCGAGCGACCAAATTCCCACCCTTGCTCCGTCGGAGTTGCTCAGCACAACATTGCGCCCCCGCATCACTTCTTTGATAAACCGGTTGCCGTCTCTATCGTTTGGCAAGTCAAACAAAACGCTGTTTTCATGCAGACTTGCACCAAACAGATCCCAGCGGGTGCGCCTGTCAACCTGAACCACAACATCCGCCTTGTCCTCGCCAAGATTCCAGTCGGACGAAAAGAACTGCAATCTGGCGGGGCTGCTGCCATTGGCCCAGATCGCAAAACTTGTGCCAGGATCGCTGACCTGGGCCACACAGGTTATTTCGCCATCGTCAAAAGCGACCACCCGCACTTCCCAGCGTTTGTGGGTAAACAATATGCGCGAGTCGGATTGTGCCACAGCAATTTCGCCCCAGCCGAGCAACGCCACGCCAATCACAACCAAATTCCGGATCGATCCCCTCAACACAACACCCTCCCTTTGCAGCCGTCCCTGGGTGTGATTGTTCCCAAAAACCGGTTTCAGATCAAGTCACGGCTGGATTTTACAGGCAAGCGACCTAAACTGGCTCCATGACCCGGCCACATAACTCTCTTTATCGCGATGGCGACAGCGATGCTGGTATCGAGGTCACAGACGCCTTCGAACCATTCTCGCAACGCAACGACATATTCACCCGCGCATCCTGGGACGACCGGGTACGCAGCAAATTCACTGGTAAGTTTTTTGACTCCTACCGGATCGAAGCCGCCCCAAGACGCGGCGAGGGGTTTTCAACCCGGGACTTCGCTTTACGCAACGCCAGTTGGCTGATTTCGGACCTGATTTCTTCACGCCGCAATTCCGACGGTATGCGCGAGGGATTTCAAGGTGCCATCGACAACGACACACCAATCGCACAGGAGCAAGCGGCCATCGACAACCCTGCCGCCATGTCAGCAGAAATCAAACACGTGGCCAAGTTTTTCGGTGCCAATCTTTGCGGCATAACCGAGCTCGACCACCGCTGGCTGTATACCCACCGCTCCGACTGCCGCGACGGATCGGAACAACCCAACGACCTGCCGGACGGTATCACGTCGGTGATCGTTCTGGGACATCAGATGGACGAAACTTTGGTCGAGACCTACCCCTCTGCGCTGGCGGGTGCGGCAACCGGGCGCGAATACAGCCACGAAGCCGCCATTGTCATGCAAGTTGCCGCTTACATCCGCAATCTTGGATACACCGCCGTTCCGTCGATGAATGACACCGGGCTGGTTATCCCCTATGCGCTCAAGGCGGGACTGGGGGAATACGCCCGCAACCAACTGGTGATCACCTCGGAATATGGCCCCCGTCTGCGGTTTTCCAAAATCTTCACCAATCTGCCGCTCACCCACGACCGCCCGAAAAAACTTGGCGTTGCAGAGTTCTGCAACATCTGCACCCGCTGCGCCGATGCCTGCCCGGTCAAAGCCTTGCCCTATGGCCCGCCCAATACCGAGACTCCGAACCAATCGGCAATCAAAGGCGTGCGCAAATGGACTTCGGATGCGGAAAAATGCTTCGGCTTCTGGGCCAAACTCTCGTCTGATTGCGCCATCTGTATGCGGGTCTGCCCATTTAATCGGGACTTTTCAAAAATCCAACATCGCCTGTGGCTGCGCCTCGCCCTTTCACCGTTCCGCCGCGCCGCCCTTTGGCTGTCCCGCAACCGGGGCAAGCGGGTGAAACCAGCGCACTGGTGGCCAAAAATGTAAACCGCATCATATTACGTCTGAACCAAATACTGAACTCGAGGAAACACTATGTCGATCCGGCCCGTCAAATCCCTCAGCCAAGCCACACCAACCATCGAAGGCGCCGGCGTGCACCTGCACCGCGCCTTTGGCTTTCATGATCCAACCATGCTCGACCCGTTCCTGTTGCTTGACGATTTCCGCAACGACGATCCGGCGGCTTATGACAAAGGTTTCCCCTGGCATCCGCATCGGGGCATCGAAACCATTTCCTATATTCTGGAAGGTGAAATCGAACACGCCGACAGTCTCGGAAATTCCGGAACGCTTGGGGCTGGCGACGTGCAGTGGATGACCTCCGGGTCCGGCATTCTACATCAGGAAATGCCCAAGGGGAACACCAAAGGCCAGATGCACGGGTTCCAGCTCTGGGCCAATCTGCCGGGTGATCTGAAAATGACCACTCCACGCTATCAGGATGTAAATTCAGGCGAAATTCCGGAAATTATCGATGATGACGGCACCAAAGTTCGGGTGATCATCGGAGAATTCTGGGGTAAAACCGGCCCCGTCGACGGCATCGCTGCCGATCCGCAATACCTCGATATCACCATTCCGCCGGGCGTAAAAAAGACCTTGCCGGTCGACGCCTACCGCAACACATTTGCCTATATATTTGGGGGTACAGGCGCGTTTGTGGCCGCCTCGGACCCAACCGGCGTCCTGCTCGAAAAAGAGGTGATGGGCGAGGAGGTCAACATCCGAGACATGTCCGGCAACCGCACGCTGGTGCAGTTTGACACCGGCGATTCAATCACTGTTCAGGCGGGAGAGGAAGGCATGCGGTTCCTGCTGGTGTCAGGCCGCCCGATCGAAGAACCGGTCGCCTGGCACGGGCCGATTGTAATGAACACAAACGCGGAGTTACAGCGGGCGTTCAGCGATCTGCGAAACGGGACGTTCATCCGTCCGGCGCATTAGGGGCGTGTCCGGTTAATCGGTCTTGTTACATGGCTGCTTTGCGGGCAGAGCTGACCTTGCAACCACCCCTCGCTCAGCTCAGTATGCCCGTAGCGACTGACATTGTACCGATAATTATCCAAAGGAACGTGACGTGATCAGCAGGATTAGCGCGCCGGAAGGTTACCACTCGATCACGCCTTATTTCACCGTAGTTGATGCGGACAGATTGATCGAGTTCCTTACCGCCGCTTTCGACGCATCTGTGATTAAGGAAAGCAGACACGATGACAACCGCATCCAACACGCTCGCGTACTCATAGGCAGCTCAATCATAATGCTGAATGAAAGTTCAGATACCTACTCTGTCAATACTTCTCAGATGCACCTCTTTGTTGAAGATACTGATGCGACCTATGAGGCGACACTTCGATCAGGAGCAACAACATTGATGGAACCAAATGATCGACCGCATGGTGATCGAATGGCAGGAATCAAGGACCCTTGCGGGAACATTTGGTGGATCGTAACCCATCGCAAATAAATCTGCTTATCGCGCGAATTCCAAATAGACGAAAAGGTAGCTTTGGGCTCAAACCCGCCACAGCGCTTTCTGGATTAATAGGTTCAGTTTCTGATGAGAAATCGCGCCGGTGATTTTCCAAATTCGAACCCGGCCTACACCGCCCCCAGCCATCGCAGCAGCGCATAATACACCACCCCAAACAGCATCAAGTTGATCACCAGCACACCCAGCCAGTTGATTCGTTCGCGGGCTTTGTCGCGGGCCACATCAACTTTGCCCAGCATTTTCAGCGAATGATCCCGCACTTCGGCAACCCGTTTCAGATCAACCAAACCGCGCCGCCTTGGATGGGCGGTTCGCCTGCGCACCGCTTCCAGATAGGCCACATCTTCGACCACACCGTGCGGCAACCGCTTGCCCGCCCGCCGCAGCTTGTCAAAAATCGTGCCTTTTTTGATGCCGAATGTTACCCGCAGCGCGCCGTCAATTTCGGATTCTGCTGCGTCCACCGACTTGTTACTCATACCGTATCCCCCAAGGATTTTTTCAGGGTAATGATAGCCCGTCGCGAATTCAAGGATATGTGAGGAAAATCACTGTTGCCCGTCAGACAACACTATTGCGCCGCATCATCCTGCTGCCGCAGCCGTACCAATTCTGATGCCGATGGCCCAAGCCCTGACCGCGCTCCGCGTCCCCGATCGGTGTCGCGCGCCCGCACAAACAGCGCGGTTGTGCGCGAACAATCGAGGTTGGCTTGAATGGTTTTGCTGTCACTTTGCAGGCTGTCAGGGATCACAGGACACCCGGTCGCGCGTTCTATGGCGCGTTGTGCGGCCGGCATCACCCAGTCTTCATCCGGTGCCCGCAGGGCACCAATATAGATCGCCAATGCTGACTCACCCTCTGAAAAAACCGCAAACTTCGCTGCGCCGATATCGACAAACTCACCGCTAACGCCTGATTTTTGAGTGGGGATTTCTGAACATGCCAACAGAAGGCAGGTGCTAACTAACAGGATACTACGCATTTATCCGCCCTCCGCTTTTGCGCTAGCGGCTCAACAGTGCCCCCGGCTCCGTTAAACCGCTGTCAACGTCTCATCGGATTATGCTGAGTGTTTTAGGCAGTTTCGGGGCGGCTATCGGGCGGGAATGCGGTCCGAGACCGGCGTCACCCCTCATCTCGCCACCGGTTGGCAATCGGATACCGCCGGTCCAGCCAGAACGCCTTATGCGTCAACCGCGGGCCCGGCGCAGATTGAAATCGTTTGTATTCTGAAATGAAAACAAGGTGTTCGACGCGTTTCACCACGTCCCGATCAAATCCGGCTTCAACAATCTCGGCCACAGATTTGTCCCGATCCACCAGCAATTCCAGTATCCCGTCCAGAACCTCATATTCCGGCAGACTGTCGCTGTCTTTCTGATCGTCGCGCAATTCGGCAGATGGCGGTTTGTCGATCACACGCGGCGGAATCACCTCACCCACCGGCCCCAGCATCCAGTCGCGGTGGTTGGCATTGCGCCAGCGGCAGCTTTCAAACACCCGCATCTTGTACAGATCTTTGATCGGGTTATACCCGCCGGCCATATCGCCGTAAATGGTGGCATACCCCACCGCCACCTCGGATTTATTCCCCGTCGTCAGCAGCATTTCGCCGAATTTATTCGACAGCGCCATCAACAGAACACCCCGCAAACGCGATTGAATGTTCTCTTCAGCCAGACCGGCCTCCAGCCCTTCAAACACAGGTGCCAGTGTGTCGGTCACCGCCTGCCGGGCCTCTGAAATCGGCAACGTATCCAACCGGCAGCCCAGATTCTCTGCCACCTCTTTGGCGTCATCCAATGACACCTTTGCGGTATATTCCGACGGCATCATCACGCAGCGCACATTTTCCGCCCCCAGCGCATCCACCGCTATCGTCGCCACAATGGCCGAGTCGATGCCCCCGGACAATCCCAGCAGCACCTTTTTGAAACCAGTCTTGGCCATGTAGTCCCGCAGGCCCTGCAGCATCACCCGATAATCCTGCTCCCACTCATCGACATGGGCGATCATTTCCCCCTCGACAGCCTCCCAACCAATGTCGGTGTGCACAAAATCCACATGCGCAATCGCCTCATCGAATAACGGCATCTGCATCGCCAAGCGTCCGCCACGGTTCAGAACAAACGACCCGCCGTCAAACACCTGATCATCCTGCCCGCCTACCATATTCAGATACACCAATGGCAGATCATTCTCGATCACTCGCGCAGCCATCAAGTTGACTCGGCGCTCATATTTTCCCCGATAATAAGGCGAGCCGTTGGGCACGATCAGAATCTCCGCTCCCGCCTCGGCCATGGTTTCCGGCACTTCAGGATGCCATGCATCTTCACAAATTGGCGCACCAATCCGGATATTTCCAAGATTGAAAGGGCCGGAAATCGGCCCCGGCTCAAACAGCCGGTATTCGTCGAATACCTGAATATGGGGCAAGTCGTGCTTGAGCATGGTGGCGACAATTTCACCACCCCGAAGGATGAAATAGGCGTTATAGAGTTTGCCGTCCTGCAACAACGGCCCGCCAATGCCAATCGACGGCCCGGTATCACAGGCGCGCGCCAACGCTTCAATATGGGCCATCGCGTCCAGTGTAAACGCCTTGCGCAACACCAGATCCTGCGCCTGATAGCCGGTCACGAACATTTCCGGCAACACCAGCAAGTCAGCAAAGGCCAGCGCCGCTTCGGCATGTGCTGCCTTGGCTTTTTCTATATTGCCTGCCAAATCTCCTACGGTGGAATTCAGCTGCGCGAGCGTCAGTCGAAGTTTGTCTTTCATTGGATGTCCCAGGCGGCTGCGACCATTCGCAAAGTTGTGTCAGCTTTAAAGTACAGATTACGTTGCAATGACAAGATGCAAGAATCCTTGTCAGCTATTTTTCAACACCTTAAGAATAGAAGTCGAGCCAAACGCCAAAGAAAAAACCAAAAGGGGGCCGGAACGTTTGACCGGAGCGAATGCCTTGAAAAAACTAAAATCACTTGCTGTTGCAACCGTTTCCATTTGCACCTTTGCCTTTGGCACAGGCATCGCCTCTGCACAATCGGAACAGATAGTCACCAAACAATATGACACCGGCGGCGTTTACGAGGGTACTTTCAAAGACGGCAAACAGCACGGCCAGGGCACTTATCGCTTGCCTAACGGCTATGAATACATCGGAGAATGGGTCAACGGTGAAATTCAAGGCAAAGGCCGCGCCCGCTTCCCCAATGGCTCAGTATATGAAGGCGATTTTATTGGCGGCAAACCTGAAGGCACCGGCACGATCATCTTTGCCGACGGCGGCACCTACGAAGGCTCTTGGGCGGACGGGAAAATTTCCGGTTCCGGCGTGGCCAAATACGCCAACGGCGTGGTCTATGAAGGCGATTTTGCCGAGGCCCAGCATCACGGGCAGGGCGCCATGACCAGCCCAAACGGATACCGTTATCAGGGCAGCTGGCAAAACGGCGAGAAAAGCGGAATCGGCACCATCACTTATCCCGACGGTGCGACTTATAAAGGCGACGTTGTATCGGGTGTACGCGAAGGCAAAGGTTTGCTGACCATGCCTGACGGGCTCACCTATAACGGCGAATGGAAGGCCGGCCAGATCAACGGCAGCGGGGTCTTGAAACAGGTCAACGGCGACGTTTACGAAGGCCAGCTGGCGGATGGCAAACGCAACGGCGTGGGCAAAGTCACCTACACCAACGGGGACATCTACGACGGCAATTTCGTCGACGACAAACGCAACGGACAGGGCAATTTCAAAGGCGCTGACGGATACCAATATTCCGGCAATTGGGTTGATGGCCAGATCGAAGGCGAAGGCACGGTGAATTACCCCGACGGCTCGGTCTATTCCGGCAGCTTTGCCGATGACGTTGCCGATGGCACTGGCAAGATCACCTATGCCGACAACAGCTCGTATGAAGGCGCCTGGGTCAAAGGCGTCATCGAAGGTCAGGGCATGGCCCGCTATGCCAACGGCATTGTCTATGAAGGCATGTTCAAAGACGCCCGCAATCACGGACAGGGCAAAATGACCTATCAGGACGGCTATTCCTACGAAGGCAATTGGGTCGAAGGATTGCGCCAGGGTAACGGTGTCGCCACTTACCCGGACAGCTCGATCTATGAAGGCAATTTTGAGGCCGGCAAACGCGCCGGTTCCGGCAAAATCAGCATGTCCGACGGGTTTGTCTATTCTGGCAACTGGACTGACGGCGAGATTGAAGGTGAAGGCGAAGCCACCTATGCCAACGGCGACGTCTACACCGGCTCGTTTGCCAAAGGACAACGCCAGGGGCTGGGCAAGATGGTTTATGCCACGGGCGAGCAATACGAAGGCTATTGGCTCGCCGGACAGCAGGCAACCAAGGAAGAGGCTGAAGAGGGGGCGGGGGAGTAGAACCAGTCACTGAAATCCTACGCTGCAATGTGGCCGGTTTGCACTCCATTCCCGACTGTAACCACCACGCTCCCGCTGCGGTGCCGCCCTTCCACATAGCGATGCGCATCGGCGCTCCGCTCAAGCGGAAACAGCCTGTCGATCACCGGCCTGATTGCGCCGGTTCGCAGCAATTTCAGCACTGTTTCCAAGTCTTCCTTTTTGTCGCCATTGACGCTGACCAGCACCCGCTTGCCACCAACAATCCTGCTCCACAATGCCTGAAAAACTTCGCGCAACGCAAAATTCAGCGGCAGGAACAGTCCTGTGTCCGTCAATCCCTGCTTGCACTGTGCGAAAGACGAGGTGCCTACCGTGTCAAAGATGATGTCGTATTTCTGGCCCGATTCCGCAAAATCCTCGACATTGTAATCTACCACGTGTTCTGCCCCCAGAGACGCCACCAGCTCCAGATTGCCCGTGCTGCAAACGCCGGTGACTTCAGCACCAAAATGCCGCGCCACCTGAATCGCATAGACACCAACCCCGCCTGACGCTCCGTTCACCAGCACCCGCTGACCCGGTTGAATCTTTGCAATGTCCCGCAGAAATACCAGCGCGCACAATGCCCCATAGGGAACAGCGGCGGCGTCCTCGAAGCTCAGGTTTTCCGGCATCGCGGCAATTGCCCCGCTTTCCGGCATCACAACGTATTCCGCATTGCCGCCAAACAGACAAAATCCAAAAACACGATCTCCGACCGCAAATTGACTGACACCGCCAGCCACAGCCGCGACTTCCCCGGCAAACTCACCCCCTAGAACGTTGTTCTTTGGCCGAAACAGACCCATCATCAATCGGCCCGGCAGCCAAAAGACGCCGGGAAAGGCCGAGGCCCGCACCCGCCAATCCGCCGTGGTCACTGATGTTGCGTGAACCTTGACCAGAACCTCGCCATCTTTGACCACAGGCCGGTCAATTTCTTGCAATTTCAGAACATCCGCTGTTCCATAGTTTTGATAGACAATGGCCTTCATAATTTTATCTCCGTTCATTGGTTAGTCGGGTTTTATCCATGCATTAACGCTATGGAAATTGACTAAAACGGCAGAGCTGATATGCATTAACGCATGGATTGGCGGTCTGTGAAATTCGATTGGAACCGGGCGCGGGCCTTCCTCGTGACTGCGGAAGAAGGCTCGCTTTCCGCGGCGGCGCGGGCCCTTGGCATGGCGCAACCAACCCTTGGCCGCCAGGTTTCCGCTCTCGAACAGGAACTCGGCGTCGTGCTGTTTGATCGGGTTGGCAAAGGACTGATCCTCACCCAAGGCGGTCTGGAGCTTGTGGAACATGTCCGCGCCATGGGGAATGCCGCCAGCCGGGTGTCGCTCACCGCATCCGGTCAGTCCCAATCTATCGAAGGCAGTATTTGCATTACAGCAAGTGAGATTTATTCCGCTTTCCTGCTGCCACCGGTCATCGCCAAGCTACGCCAGCTTGCACCTGGCGTGGAAATAGAAGTCGTTGCCTCAAACAGCCTCAGCGATCTGCAACGGCGCGAGGCCGATATCGCGGTGCGAAACGCCCGCCCGACCCAGCCCGACCTGATCGCAAAACGGGTCAAACAGGACAGCGCCCTGCTGTACGCCAGCCCCGATTACCTCGACCGGATCGGCAATCCGGCCACGCTCGAAGACTTGTCCCGGGCAGATTTCATTGGGTTCGACAGCAACGACGTTTTCCTGTCCGGCCTCAACGCCCACGGCCTTACCCTGACACCGCACAATTTCCCGGTGCTGACCGCAAACCATCTCGTCCTGTGGGAATTTGTCAAAAACGGCGTGGGCATTGGTGTGGCACCGACCTGGCTCGGCGACGCGGAACCGAGGGTGCAACAGGTGCTAGCGGACTTTAAGCCGATTGTCTTTCCGATCTGGCTGGTGGCACACCGCGAACTCGCCACCAGCCGCCGCGTGCGCATGGTGTTTGACCTGCTGGCGGCAGAGTTGGCTTAGGCCATGGCACATATTTAACCGGTATCGCGGAACAGGAACAACAACAGGGCGGGGCCCGCCGTTCCATGCCAGATTATCTACATCACTGAACAGCAGCGGCCATCAAACAAGCGCGCGCAAATGTTCCATAAAGGGTCGACCGCTGTAATTCTGTTGGGCGTCGATCGGTTCGGTGCTCATGTTGTCGAAATGCAAATCCAATACGGTTTCACGCTCGTGATGTAACGGGCTGGCGCAGAAGCACATTTCGCTCCATTCAACATGGCCTTCCGCGTTAACAACCGCGCGCTCCATGGATGCGACCAATTCCGTCCCGTCCGGGCGCTGATTGGAGATCGTGCCGTCGGTGAGCTTTGCCAGAAAATCTGCGGCGGTTTCCTCTCGGAAGTTGGCTCTTACATGATAAATCATACGTTTCCCAAACTGTTAATTTTGATCAGCGACGCTGAATGAGTTGATTTTAGTCCCTGAAGTTTACTTGAGGTCAAGAATTTTTACCCAAATGTAATCAAACCTTTAAAACCTACTCCGCTCAGCCCTAACTATTCACACTCATTAATATTTCGTTGCGGATGTTTCCACTGAGTGATCACAGTTAACCCGCCCGACTTGGGATTTGTAACAACCCGATTTCCCCCCTTCCCTTCCCACCGGATCCGCGTATAAACTGCCTCCATGACCAAATGCGCAGATATCCATCCGACCGCCGCTGCCACAGCGACCCGTCCGGCTGCGCTGCTACTACTTAGCCACCTCTGAGCGTGTCGGGGTCCGGCGCGTGCGCTCGGGGGAGTTCATTATCCGCGCCGCCAGAACCCTGAAAGCTAAGTAATAGAAAAGACCAGACCTATGACCAAAACAGTGAACAAGGTGAACCTGAGCGACAAACTTGCTCTGTTTGACACCCATTGGGACCCGAAAATTGTCGCCCGCTACAACGGCAACGACATCATGGTTGTGAAATTTTCAGGTGAGTTTCCCTTTCATAAACATGATGATAGCGACGATTTCTTTCTGATCATCGAGGGCGAAGTAACGCTCGATAGCGATGACGGCGCGAGCCTCACGCTTGGCCCGGGCGAACTCTGCGTCGTGCCCGCGGGTGTCGTCCACCGCCCCCGTGCCGCAACCGAAGCCAAGGTTCTGCTGATCGAACCCGCTGGCCTGCCCAACACCGGCGACGCTGCCACAGCAGCCGCCAAACCCTGGATTTGAGGTAATACAAATGTCCGAACAAGATCATGTATTAATCTTTGACACCACATTGCGCGATGGCGAACAAAGCCCTGGTGCCACCATGAGCCACAGCGAAAAACTGGAAATCGCTGAGCTGCTCGACGAAATGGGCGTCGATATTATCGAGGCCGGATTTCCAATCGCCAGCGAAGGTGATTTCGACGCCGTCAGCGATATCTCCAAACTCGCCAAATCCGCGGTCATCTGCGGCCTGTCTCGCGCCAATTTCAAAGATATCGACCGCTGCTGGGAGGCCGTGAAACACGCGAAACGACCGCGAATTCATACGTTTATCGGCACGTCGCCGTTGCACCGCGATATTCCCGGTTTGTCGAAAGACGAGATGGCAGAGCGCATCCATGACACAGTCACCCACGCCCGCAACTTCTGTGACAACGTGCAATGGTCGCCGATGGATGCCACCCGCACGGAAGAGGATTACCTCTGCCGGGTGATCGAAATCGCCATCAAGGCCGGTGCGACAACTATCAACATCCCGGATACAGTGGGCTATACCGCGCCGCGCGAAAGCGCTGATCTGATCCGGATGCTGATCAACAAAGTGCCCGGTGCCGACGAAGTCACCTTCGCCACCCACTGCCACAATGATCTTGGCATGGCCACCGCCAACGCGCTGGCCGCAGTTGACGCGGGCGTGCGGCAAATTGAATGCACGATCAACGGTCTGGGTGAACGTGCTGGCAATACCGCGCTAGAAGAGGTGGTGATGGCGCTGCGCGTCCGCAACGACATCATGCCTTACCACACCGGCATTGACACCACCAAAATCATGAACCTCAGCCGCCGCGTCGCCACGGTTTCCGGATTTCAGGTGCAGTACAACAAGGCCATTGTTGGTAAAAACGCTTTCGCCCATGAAAGCGGCATCCACCAGGATGGGGTGCTGAAAAATGCCGAAACCTTTGAGATCATGCGCCCGCAAGATGTGGGTCTGGCCGAGTCCACGCTGCCGCTTGGCAAACATTCCGGCCGCGCCGCGCTGCGCGTCAAGTTGGGTGATCTGGGATATGATTTGGGAGACAACCAACTCAGGGATGTTTTTGTCCGGTTCAAGGCGCTCGCGGACCGCAAGAAAGAAGTCTTTGATGAAGACCTCATCGCGCTGATGACCGACGAAAGTACCAACGCCGCCAATGACACGATCCAGGTCAAATTCCTGCGGGTGATCTGCGGCACCGAAGCCCCGCAATCCGCCGACCTGACCCTGACCATCGAAGGCAAGGATTATCAGGTGACCGCACAGGGCGACGGCCCGGTCGACGCCACTTTCAACGCGGTGAAAAAGCTGTTCCCACATGACGCTGGGCTGCAACTGTACCAAGTTCATGCCGTCACCGAAGGCACCGACGCTCAAGCCACGGTCAGCGTCCGGATGGAGGAAAACGGCAAAATCGTGGTCGGCCAGTCGGCGGACACCGACACCGTTGTGGCCAGCGCTAAAGCCTATGTAAACGCGCTCAACAAACTGCTGGTACGTCGGGAAAAGACCGCTCCGGAAGCGGAATCGTGAGCCACGACCTGATTCCCTGATTTCCCAATGGGCGCAAAGAGCAATTGCGCCTATTGTTCGATATGTCCTATTAAATTGTGTAAGAACCCCATAAATACCCCGAAGTTAAGCGGCAAAGTACCTGTTTTTCCGGTCTCTCCCCCCTTTACGCAAAGCCCAAATAACCCGTATAACAAGCTGCCTTTCGCGTTTATCCAGACTGAAGGGTTGAACTCACACAGGCAGAGGCAAAAAACCATATGTGGAGCACACTTTCCGGACTTTTTTCTTCTGACATGGCGATTGATCTCGGGACCGCGAACACGCTGGTCTATGTCAAAGGCAAGGGCATTATCCTCAACGAACCTTCGGTTGTGGCCTATCACGTCAAGGACGGCGTCAAGCGGGTGCTGGCAGTCGGGGAAGATGCCAAACTGATGCTCGGCCGCACCCCCGGATCCATCGAAGCGATCCGCCCGATGCGCGACGGGGTGATTGCCGATTTCGACGTTGCCGAAGAGATGATCAAACACTTCATCCGCAAGGTCCATAAACGCTCTACGCTAACCAAACCGCGGGTGCTCGTCTGCGTGCCGCACGGTGCCACGCCGGTCGAAAAACGTGCGATCCGCCAGTCAGTTCTGTCCGCCGGTGCCCGCAAGGCCGGGTTAATTGCGGAACCCATAGCAGCGGCGATTGGTGCCGGCATGCCGATCACCGATCCCACCGGTTCGATGGTGGTCGATATCGGCGGCGGCACCACTGAAGTTGCCGTTCTTTCGCTCGGCGATATCGTTTATGCGCGCTCAGTGCGCGTAGGTGGCGACCGGATGGACGAGGCAATTATTTCCTACCTGCGACGGCAACAGAACCTGCTTGTGGGTGAGAGCACGGCAGAACGCGTTAAAACCACCATTGGTACCGCAAGGATGCCGAACGACGGGCGCGGCGCGTCGATGGAAATTCGTGGCCGCGATCTGCTGAACGGTGTTCCAAAAGAAACCGAAATCACCCAAGCGCAAATTGCCGACGCTTTGGCCGAACCGGTGCAACAGATTTGCGAGGCAGTGATGACCGCGCTGGAAAGCACGCCACCCGATCTGGCCGCCGATATCGTCGATCGTGGTGTCATGTTGACCGGCGGCGGGGCTTTGTTGGGGGACATGGACCTTGCACTGCGCGAACAGACCGGGCTGGCCATTTCCGTCGCGGATGAAAGCATGAACTGCGTGGCACTCGGCACCGGTAAATCGCTGGAATATGAAAAACAGCTGGTCCATGTGATCGACTTCGACAACTAATTCAGGTGATAATATTCTTGCCTCTGGCAGGGGAATTGAATGGCAGCATCAAAAGAGAATGACGTCTTTTTTGGCCGCTCGATCCGGCGTGTGCTGGTGGGTCTGCTGCTGGTATTTCTGTTCGCGATGTTTATCCTGTGGCGCATTGACAATCCCCGCGCCGAACGCTTCCGCATGGCAATTGTTGACCGCATAGTCCCTAGCATGGAATGGGTGCTGACCCCGGTTTCGCAAGTCTCGCGCATGGTCAGCGATTTCCAGTCTTACGCGCGGATTTATGGCCAAAACCAAGAACTTCGCCGCGAATTGCAGCAAATGAAAGCCTGGCGCGAGGCGGCGCTGCAACTGGAACAGAAAAATGCCAAACTGCTCGATCTGAACAACGTCAAACTGAGCCCCAAGCTAACCTATACCACCGGCGTCGTGCTGACCGACAGCGGCAGCCCGTTCCGCCAGTCCGGACTGATCAATATCGGACGGCGTGACGGAGTGGTAGACGGCTGGGCGGCGATGGACGGTCTGGGGCTGGTGGGGCGGATTTCCGGTGTCGGCAACAATTCCGCCCGGGTGTTGTTTCTGACCGACAGTTCCAGCCGCATCCCGGTCGAGGTCACGCCCTCTGGCCAAAAAGCCATCCTTGCCGGTGACAACACCGCGCAGCCACCGTTGGAATTCATCGACGGCGTTGATCAGGTCCGTGCCGGGGACCGGGTGATAACCACCGGCGACGGCGGAGTTTTCCCGCCCGGGCTGCTGGCTGGCACCGTCTGGCTTGGTGGCGACGGCAGGCTCCGGGTTCGCTTGGCTGCCGATTACCGCAGACTGGAGTTTCTGCGTGTCATCCGCCACTTGCCTGGCGTCCCGATCACTGATCCCGGTCGTCTTGTTGGGCCAACCCTGCCAACCGAACTGGAAGGTGGCCTCAATGAATGAGGTCACACCATGGCAGCTTTTCGTACGGCGCGGCGCGTACCTTTCGGTTGGCCTGCTGCTGATTATCGGGACGTTGATACCTTTTGATCTGACCGCCGGAGGCCTGCCGGGGCCTGATATTCTCTATTGCCTGACCATGATCTATGTCATCAGACGGCCGGAATTTGTGCCCGTCTGGTCGATTTTTCTGGTGTTTTTCCTGCGCGATATCTTGTCGATGGCGCCGTTGGGATTATGGAGCCTGCTGGTTGTGGTCGGAACCGAGGTTGTCCGTGCCAATATTCAGGCATTCCGCGAATATTTCTTTCCGCTGGAATGGCTTTGGATCGCCGCAATATTCGGTGGCATGATTGTTATCCAGCAGGTTACGCTGTCAACCACCCTGTCAATCACACCAAATTTTGGCGAACTGCTTTACATGTTCGTTTTTACCGTCGCGGTTTATCCTGTTACAGTTGCGGTGATGCGCTATGTATTTAGAATTTCGCGCCCCGCGCCGGGAAATCTGGACGCTTGGGGGCACCGCTTGTGAGGCGGCCACAGAATCCAAGCAGCATCCGGCGTACGTTGACGCGGCGGACACTGATCATGTCGGGAGGCATGGCCGGGGTGATGGCGATGCTGGGTTGGCAGATGCGCCAGATTGGCGTTGAACAAACCAAGGAATTCCGCCTTCTGGCAGAAAAGAACCGCGTCAATATTCGCCTGATCCCACCGGCTCGCGGCCTGATATTCGACCGGCGCGGAGAAGCGTTGGCCTATAACGAACCAAATTACAAAATTGATCTGGTCCGCGAACAGACCGCGGACCCCGAAAAGGTCTTGCGCCGTCTGGCAACGCTTATTCCCATCACCGAGGAAGACATCGCAGCCGTTCTCGAACAAATCGGCAAACGCCGCGGATTCGTGCCGATTACCGTGGCAGAAGATCTGGATTGGGTGCATATCGCCGCAGTATCCGCCAATGCCCCGGCGTTACCAGGCATCACCCCAGAGCTGGGTCATTACCGGCTCTACCCCTTTGCCAATGACTTTGCGCATATACTCGGGCGTGTCGGTCCGGTCAGCGAAGCCGATTTGGCCGAGGACCAGACAAATGACCCGTTGTTGTTGCTCCCGCGCTTTCAAATCGGCAAAACTGGTGTGGAAGCCATGCTGGAATTACCCCTGCGCGGTGAAGCCGGCATAAAACGGATCGAAGTGAATGCCTTTGGCCGGGTGATGCGGGAGCTTGGCCGTGACGAAAGCAATCCGGGTGCTGCCCTGCAACTGACCATTGACCACCGGCTGCAGAAAATTGCCCACGACCGGCTGCAGGGCGAAAGCGCTGCCGTGGTGGTGATGGATGTGCGCAACGGCGATTTGTTGTCCGTTGCTTCAACCCCCTCCTACGACCCGAACAAATTTGTGCGCGGGATTTCAACAACAGACTGGACCGCACTGAACACCAATAAATACAAACCTCTGTTGAATAAAACTGTCACCGGACTTTACCCGCCCGGCTCCACCTACAAAATGGTAACGGCTCTGGCGGCACTGAAACACGGATTTATCGAACCAAAAGAGAAGATCACCTGCCGGGGTTATATCGAATGTCACAAGCGCAGATTTCACTGCTGGCGGCGCGGCGGTCATGGCCGGATAAACCTGCACAACAGCCTGAAACAATCCTGCGACGTTTACTATTATCAAGTGTCCCAGCGGGTTGGCATCGAAATTATGTCGGCCATGGCCAAAGAACTCGGGATCGGCGTCAAACACGACGTTGAACTGTTTTCGATTCAGCAGGGGCTGGCCCCGACCAAAAGCTGGAAACGCGCCCGCAAAGGCCAGGACTGGATGTTGGGCGACACGTTGAACGCCGTGATTGGTCAGGGATTTGTCTTGGCCTCGCCCTTGCAACTTGCAGTGATGGCAGCGCGGATTGCTTCGGGTAACAAAATCGCCCCTCGCCTGATCAACGCCATCGACAACAACCCGCAACCGGTCAAGGGCCGCGAGCCGCTTGATATCGACCCGGCGCATCTGGACTTAGTCCGAAAGGGCATGTTTGGCGTGGTCAACGAAAGAGGCGGCACAGCAGGCGGATCGCGGCTTCGCATCAAAGGCGTTGCGATGGCAGGCAAGACCGGTACCAGTCAGGTCCGCCGCATCACCAAAGAAGAACGCGCCCGTGGCGTCATCCGCAACAAAGATCTGCCTTGGGAACGTCGCGACCACGCGTTGTTTGTCGCCTTCGCCCCGTTTGACGACCCGAAATACGCCATTTCTGTTGTTGTCGAACACGGCGGTGGTGGGTCGCGCGCCGCTGCGCCAATCGCGCGTGACATCATGACCGCCGCGCTGGAAATGGGCGACATGAGCTATCAGGCCCCGATGCAACAGCGCAGCGACACAGACGCTTCACCGTTTTTGCGCCAAGGCGCAATGCCGGGCAGGAACAACAAAGCATGAGTTATCTTGAGCACAACATTCGAACAGTGCCGACGGGGTTTTCCAAAATCCTGCATTTCAACTGGCCTCTGGCACTGCTGCTGATCGCGGTTTGCTGCACCGGTTTCCTGATGCTTTATTCAGTTGCAGGCGGCGAATTAGAACGCTGGGCCGAACCCCAGATCATCCGCTTTGCCGCTGGCATGTCGGTGATGGTCTTCATGGCTTTTGTGCCGATCAGCTTCTGGCGGGAAATTTCGGTGGTGGTTTATATCATCGCGCTGGTGTTGCTGCTGTTGATCCCGCTGGTCGGCGAATACGGCAAAGGTGCGCGGCGCTGGATCGACCTTGGCTTTATGCGATTACAGCCATCCGAAATTATGAAAATCGCGCTGGTGATGGTGCTGGCGCTTTATTACGACTGGCTGGACGAGAAACGGATTTCGCGCCCGTTCTGGGTCACCATCCCGATTGTCCTGACGCTGGTCCCAACCTATCTGGTGCTGTCACAGCCTGATCTCGGCACCGCTCTGTTGCTGGTGGCAGGCGCTGCGGTTGTCATGTTTGTCGCCGGTGTCAGCTGGGTTTATTTCGTTGCCGCCCTGACCAGTGTCGCCATCCTCGTCAGCGCCGTATTTTATTCAAGAGGCACCGATTATCAGATGCTGAAAGACTATCAGTACCGGCGCATTGCAACCTTTCTGGACCCGGCCATCGATCCGCTTGGTTCGGGATATCACATCACCCAATCCAAAATCGCCCTGGGATCCGGCGGCATGACCGGCCGGGGGTTTATGCAAGGCACCCAAAGCCGCCTGAACTTTCTGCCGGAAAAACACACCGACTTCATTTTTACCACCCTGGCCGAGGAATTCGGCTACGTCGGCGGCATGGTCCTGCTGCTACTTTATGCGCTAATCCTGATGTTCTGCATCGTTTCGGCGTTGTCCAATCGGGATCGATACGGCTCGCTGGTTACTATTGGCGTGGCGGCAACGTTTTTCTTCTATTTATCGGTGAACATGTCGATGGTCATGGGGTTGGTTCCCGTTGTTGGTGTGCCCTTGCCTTTGGTCAGCTATGGCGGTTCGGCAATGATGGTCTTGCTCGTCGCCTTCGGACTGGTACAAAGCGCACATGTGCACCGTCCGCGATAGAGGTTTCCAATGACATTGCAGGTTTTGTTTTCAGCCAGCGAATCCCTTTGGCCGAAATACCGCCCGGCCCTGCGCGCCAATTTTGCCGCCAAGGGGCTGGACGTGAATCTTTTTGACAAAACCGATACGCCGGAAACCGTCGACTACCTGATTTACGCCCCGACGACAGACGCCGATGATCTGTCACCTTTTACCGGCGTCAAACTGGTGCAAAGCCTCTGGGCCGGCCCCGACAAGCTGATCGCCAACCCGACGCTCACGCAGCCGCTGGCGCGCATGGTCGACGAAGGCATGACGCAAGGGATGATCGACTATGTGCTGGGCCACGTGCTGCGCCATCATCTCGGCACCGATATGTTTGCCGCCGCCAAACCAACCGAATGGTTGCAGGAACGCACACCGCCGTTGCCTTCGTCTCGAACCATAGGATTTCTCGGCATCGGTGCGCTTGGAATGGCCTGCGCCAAAACTGTTCGGCGGCACGGCTTCAACACCATTGGCTGGAGCCGCAATCAGAAAACCGATACCGAAATCGTCTGTTATGCAGGCGCAAGCGGACTGCAAGAGGTTCTGGCGCAGTCGGACATCGTGGTTTTGCTGGTCCCCCACACGCCGCAAACCGAAGACCTGCTGAACGCTCAATCCATTGCGATGATGAAAGACGGTGCCTCGGTGATCAATCCGGGCCGGGGTCATCTGATTGTCGACGCGGATTTGTTGGCAGCGCTCGACGCGGGCAAAATCTCGCAGGCCACACTCGATGTATTCCGCATTGAACCCCTGCCCGCAGAGCACCGCTATTGGAGCCATCCCAAGGTGCTCGTCACGCCACATGTGGCCTCCGAAACCCGGATCGAAACCGCGGCCGAAGTTGCGGCCGAGAACATCCGGCGCTGTGAAGCAGGGGAAGAGGTGCGGTTTATGGTGGACCGGGGGGTCGCGTATTAAGATTCAACAAGTGGCCGGGTTGCACGATAGTCAGTTGCTTAGCGTAAGTTGGCCGGATGTCTGAGATACGGACAAAGTGACTGCGAGCATTTTTTAGCTAAGGTCTGCTTTTGTACCTTAGCCACCGTTGACCACAAATTGAAGAATGTCAGTCTCACCAGTTGGGCCATTCACAGCAGTAAGATCTTGAGGGCAAGCCGACATCACCACAATCGTTTCCGTTTCTGCACGAAATGACATCTGGTCACCTGCTTTGGAAACTGGAGGTTCAAAGCTAGTTTTACCATCAGGAGCTACCGGTACGTTCATCCATAAATTAAATGGTGCAGGTATTGCGGTCGCTGTGAGTTTTATAGCTATCAGGCCTTGACGAAGATTATCAACGCAATTGTCGTGATATTCGCTACATCCGAGTTGCTGATAGCGGGCGTGATCGCAAGAAGCAATGATTGTATCATGTATGCCAGGTGATGTATCTTCGGTGATCGTCATCAATAAACGACGTTTGTTTGAAACCAACGCATCGCCTACTTTAGGGAAAATTGAACCTAGCGCCGTATGCAAATGCTCCATGGATAGGTATTCACGCAAATCGCCCGCAGCAAATGCCCAAAAATCACAAACCTGATTCCCGCTCGGGTTTATAATAGTTATGGTCTGTTCTTTGTTTACTTTTACAGCCATGCCACAACGCTCTTCAATTGTGTATAATTGACCAATTGCAGGTGTTCCGTCAGCAGATATTGCGATCTCAAGGCTACGGTTTGTACCGTCAGGTTTTCCAGGGTCGAATTTACACATTTTTACTTTCTCCTAGCTTCGGCCTATATCTGATCCTATTCAAATAACATGCACTTGATAATTCAGTTCCAGGCGATAATCAGAAATAGGCTCTGGTATTACATATCTCTAGCAGGTCCAAGCATTTCGAAAACATGATCGCCCAACACATAATCGCCGCGATAGCCAGAGCGAGAAATTGTTTGTGCTGCTGCCATATCAAACAATCCATCCACAAGGAAATGTTTGTCGATATGCACCATAACGACTTGACCTATTATCATGTAGGTCTCCAACTCCTTACCTGTAAGATCTTTGAGTTGTTTAATCTCAATCATGCGGCATTCAAGTGACGCGGGGCTAGCTGCAATTCGTTCTGGCCTCACCATTCCCGATGGCATTGCTTCGATATCAGCAAGAACAAATTCATCAACGTCTCGAGTCGCTTCTGTACTTGTGACATTCATCTTTTCAGCCAAAGGCATAGTTGCCAGATTACAAGTGAATTCGCTGGTTTTGCGAATATTGCTAACACTGTCTTTTGACCCTTCGCTGGAAAACATCACGAGTGGTGGTTTTGAATTTATTAAGTTGAAGAAACTATATGGCGCGAGATTGCGATTGCCAGCACCGTCAACTGTTGATACCCAGCAAATAGGACGTGGCGCCACAATCGCCTTAAGGGGATCGTGAGGTAGCCGATGCCCTTCTGCAACTTTATAACTATGTATTTCTGTCATTTAGTACTTACTTCAATTCGTGTTCATGTTTCGGTGAAGTTCATCCAAGGAGCGGTAATTCAAACTTTTTCTCTCATTGGAATCCAACTTTCTATATTTTTAGATCGTTGGCAACCTACGATAAAACCTCTCGCGACAAATATGTGAGCCGAGAGCAGGTTCATGATGCACTTATCGAACATGGATGGGTCTATGGGCCCAGATATACCCTAAATTCTACCCTAATTGGGCATGAGATCAGTCACGCTTAACATTGCCAATTTATAGTTAAACGCTTTCGCCGATATCGTCATAGCGGACGTTAGCGGTGCTTGCAGCGTGTGTAATTAAGGACTCGAACCCGTCGTTACCGGAACTTGCCGCGAACAACGCCAGTGAACCGCGCATCGCCATTTTCCGGAACCCTCCCAGGATCGCCTGCCCACGACTGTTACCGCAAAATAGGCGGCTTCTCGGGATCACTCCCCGGCGCTGCCGGTTCCAACTTCTCTGCCGGTTCCGGCAGATCAAACCGCAGCGCAACCTTCGCCAGTTGTGCGCATATCGCATCCGAGGAGCGCAGGAACACCACATCCAGCGAACCGGCCTCGATACCTGAAAACGTCAGCGCCTCACCCATGGCGCGCGCCATCGCCGGTTGCGCGTCTGCAACCGCATCGACAAACGCCAGCACATGGGCGCGGGGCCGGTTTTCATACTCCATCTGTGCCAGGTAAGCGACCTTCGCCAGCCCCGCCATCGCCGCCAGTTTCGCATCAAACGCGGTGATCAGTTGCTCCGGCAAACCTCCCGGCCCGTGCACAGCAATGGGTCGTGCATCCTCTTGCGCCGGGCCCTCATCCAGCGTCTGTTGCAACCAATCCACCGCCGCTGCCGGCAACAGCATCGACGACGGTGCAACGCCAAGGTTTATCCCCAACCCAATGCCCTGCCGCGCCAGCATCCCGGCTATCCTGCGCCCTGACATGGCGACATACGGCGTCGCGCGCTCGGCAAATTCCGCCATCCGCTCCGCCGTATCAAAGATCAGCGCATAACTGTCACCCTCGACTTCAAACAGGGATGGGCGGATTTTGTCTCCCTGCGCCTCGTCCTCCAGCACCAGAAACAACTCAGCTACCGCCAGCCGCTCATAAAACCGCAACCGCGCCGCGTCATTGTCCAGATCGTCCTGCATCCGGGCATGGGCCTGATCAAGTGGGGTCATAACGCGCTCTTATCCCGTCAGCTCCGCAACCCGCGCCTGGAGAACCGGAACCAGTTCTACCTCGAACCACGGGTTTTTCTTCAGCCAAGCTGTATTGCGCCAGGACGGATGCGGCAAGGGGATCACATCGGGCGCATGGTCGCGCCACGCCCGCACGGTATCGGTCACATTTTTGGATTTGAGATAGCGTTTCTGCGCATAGCCCCCAATCAGCAGTGTCAACCGCACCTCGCCCATCCATTCAAGCGCCCGGCCATGCCAGGTTTTCGCACAGATCGGCGGCGGCGGCAGGTCAGACCCCTTGGCATTATAGCCGGGAAAGCAAAACGCCATCGGCATGATGGCAAACTTGTCCTGGTCATAAAATTCGACGCTCCCGACGCCCAGCCAATCCCGCAATCGGTCCCCGGAAGGATCGGTAAACGGCCGCCCGCTCTCGTGCACCCGAGCGCCTGGTGCCTGGCCGATGATCAGGATCGGCGCGGTTTGCGACAGCCAGACCATCGGGCGCGGTTCATGCGCGGTGTGGGTGGCAGCAAAGCGCTCGGCGCAAATCCGGCAGGCAGAGATTTCTTTTTCCAAGGACGACAAGCGGGGCATCCCGACAGCCTAATGCAAGCCTATCCGTGCTGCAAATAAGCCGCTAGGCTTTCCCAACTGGCATTTGCAGAATCCGATGAATTGAAAAGCGCATGCAAACCCGACACCTCGGCGACATTACCATCAACCGCGTTCTCGAACTGGAGGCACCTTTCGTCTCACCCTTCGATATGTTCCACGAAGCCACACCGGAGCTGATCGACCCGCACCGCCATTGGCTGGAACCCAAGGCACTCGACCCCAAAACCGGCAAAATCATCCTGCCGGTGCAATCCTACCTGATCCGCACCCGGCATCACACGATCCTGATCGACTCCTGCATCGGATGCCGCAAATCCTATGACGGCATCCCCGCGTGGCAGGATCGGCGCGACGATGTTTGGCTGCGCAATCTGGCGGCTACCGGCGTGGCCTTGCCCGACATCGACTATATATTCTGCACCCATATGCACGTCGATCACTGCGGCTGGAACACCCAGTTGCAGGATGGTCGCTGGGTACCGACTTTCCCAAATGCCAAATATATCTTTGCCAAAACCGAATACGCCTTCGCTGAGGCCCAGAACAACGCGGTGTTTCGCGAAAGCGTCTTGCCGGTGATGGAGGCCGGGCAGGCTGTTCTGGTCGACAGCAACTACGCACTCGACGACAACCTTCGGCTGACCCCGACCCCCGGCCACACCATCGGCCACGTCGCTGTGAACATCAGCTTTCAGGGGCGCTCTGCGATCATGATCGGCGACATGCTGCACACCCCACTGCAATTGGTTTACCCGGATTGGAGCCCACATTTTGACCATGATCCAGTGCTGGCAGCGAAAACCCGGTGGCAATTTCTGGACAGTTATTGCGACTCAGATACACTGATTCTGACCGCACATCTGCCGTCCCCGTCTGTTGGGCACGTTGTTCCACATCCAGAAAGAGTGTTTGATTTCAAATATTTATGATAAATAATCGCACCATACTTTCAAGGTTCTTGACTTTATTTCGATAATACTAGAAATATAGAATCATGAAACATCTCAGCGACACTTCTCTCAGCATCGAAGATGCAGCCCAAGCCTTCGCCGCACTTGGCTCGGAACAACGCCTCGGCGTTCTACAAACCCTGGTGCGCGCCGGCCCCGACGGCCTCAGCATGGGCGAACTTGGCGAGCGCAGCGGTATCTCCGGCTCCACCCTCACCCATCACCTGCGCTTCCTGACCCACGCCGGTCTGGTGGTCCAGGCCAAAGAGGGTCGCTCGATTATCTGCGCTGCCGTCGCCTATGACATGGCCGAAGCGCTCTCCGCCTTCCTGCTGCAAAACTGCTGCGCTGACACCGACCATTCGGAACATTCCCATGACTGACCAAACCGTTCACATCCACGGCAACCCGCGCAAATTCGACAAGGTCTGGGTTGCCATCGCTCTGATCTTCGCCGCCGTCGCTGTGCTCGTGCCCGCCGAATTCATCCCAACTGTGAAATTCACCGCCGAGGCTCTCGGCGGCACCGGCATCTACATCGGTTTCGCGGTGATCATGGTGGCTTATCTGAAAGCCACCGGCGCCGAAGGTGTGGTCGCCCAAGCCTTCAAGGGCAATCAGGTCCGCATGGTCATCTTCGCAGCGCTCGTCGGCGGCCTCGCCCCATTCTGTTCCTGCGAAGTCATCCCCTTCATTGCCGCACTTCTCGCCATGGGTGTTCCGCTGGCAGCGGTGATGGCTTTCTGGCTGTCCTCCCCCATCATGGACCCGCCGATGTTCATCATCACTACCGGCGCGCTCGGCTTTGATTTCGCGGTCGCCAAAACCATTGCGGCGGTTGGATTCGGCCTGTTCGGAGGCTTCGCGGTCATGGCGCTTGGCGGCACCAGAATCTTCGCCAACCCGCTCAGAAGCGACGCTCCCGGCGGCAGTTGCGGCTGTGGCACCAACCCGTTCACCGACAAACCTGTCTGGAAATTCTGGACCGAAAGTCCCCGCATTCGGTCTTTCATCCAAACCGCCAGGGGAAACGCTGTCTTCCTGCTGAAATGGCTGATGCTGGCCTATCTGATCGAGGCCATCATGGTCCGCTTTGTCCCCGCTGAATGGATTGCAGGCGTGCTCGGCGGCGACGGCATCGGCCCGATCGTTCTCGGCGCCCTGATCGGCGGCCCAGCTTACTTGAACGGCTACGCAGCCGCGCCGTTGGTCGGTGGCCTGATCGACCAGGGCATGAGCCAGGGAGCCGCGATGAGCTTCATGATGGCCGGCGCCGTTAGCTGTATCCCCGCCGCCATCGCTGTTTGGGCCATCGTGAAACCAAAAGTCTTCGGCGCCTATATCACCTTCGGCTTCACCGGCTCACTGATCGCCGGGTTGCTTTGGGCTGCCTGGGTATAAGAAATTCTCTCCGTCATCATCCAGTTTATCCGGGAAACCTCATTAAAATCGGCCCCCGGTTGCCCGGATAATCCAGGCAATGACGTTGGCCAACACAGACCCACCGCACGCTGGTGGTACGGGTTTTTAACCCCAAACCCCTATAACCTCCCGCGAGCGCTCAATAACGTGGTTTCGGATTTTTTGCTGGCACTGACACGCTGGAAGAGATCACCTGAAAATCACCGGTGGAATCAAGGTGCAGGGATTAACACCCCCTGTTCGGCAAGTATAACCGCAATGGCGGGCCCGCCTTTTTATCAACTATAAGACCAGATAGCCGAATCCCTGCACCGGAAGAAACCGGCTGTGGGGTGGTTCGGCTGTGTGTAGGTCATCCCAAATCAACACCGTCATCCCCATTCTACACCAACGCTACCCCAAAAACCCAACCACCAGCGTCGCTGCCAGCAGCGCTGCGATTGCCAGCACCATCGCCCCGGTTGGCCAGTCCCGTGCTGTGCGCCCTTCCGGCCCATGGCTGTGATAGAGCCGTCCAATCACCCCGTTCACCCGATTTGCCCAGAATGTCGTCTGCCGCGCATAAATCACCGCAACACCACGTGCCGCCAGCCCGATCACCGAAGGTGCCGCCTTGCGATAGGTCCAGTCCGCATCCAGATTGATCGCCCGGATTTCCGGCGGGTGAATACCGGTGCGCATCAAAAAACCGAAGGCCAGCAACGCAAACAGCAGCAACTGCAATTGCCCAACAACATGGCCCATGGTGTAGGGATGATACTCCACCGCAAACGGCAGGATCGCATACAGCGTGCCCGGAAACACCCCGATGTAAATGCACAGAAACGCCGTGATCCCCATCGCAATCAGCATATGGCGCGGTGCTTCTTTTGGCCGCTTACCTGAGTCATGTGCAAAAAATGCAAAGAACGGAATCTTGATACCGGAATGCGACAGAACCCCGGCACTGGCAAACACCAGCGCCAGCCAGACGTATTTGTAGTGCGCCTCTGCCGCTTCACTTAACACCAGCGATTTGGTGACAAAGCCTGAGAACAGCGGAAACGCCGAAATCGACGCCGCCCCAACCAGACAGAACATCGCCGTCAGCGGCATGGTGCGGTAAAGCCCGCCCAACTCTGACGCTTTCGACGTGCCAGTCCGAAACAACACCGCGCCCACCGACATAAACAGCAGCGCCTTGTAGAGGATATGCGCAAACGCATGGCTGGCAGTGCCGTTCAGCGCCATCTCGGTGCCGATGCCGACACCCACCACCATGAAGCCCAGCTGGTTGTTCAGCGAATAGGCCAGCACGCGGCGCAAATCATTTTCAATTTCGGCAAAGAAGATCGGGAACAGCGTCATGATCGTGCCGATGTAGATCAGCATCTCAGTCCCCGCGAACCCCCGCGCCAGTGCATAAACCGCCAGTTTGGTGGTGAAGGCTGACAGGATCACAGTGCCGGTAACCGTCGCCGCCGGATAGCTGTCCTGCAACCAGTTGTGCAGCAGCGGAAACGCACATTTGATGCCGAACGACAGGAAAATCAACCAGGTCGCCAGCGACCCCAAGGTCATGTTTTCAAAGGCGATTGAGCCGGTATCACGGTAAAACAGCGCCACGCCCGCGATCAGGATCACCCCAGACCCGATCTGCACCACCAGGTAACGCATCCCGGTGTTAAATGCCCCCTCGGTCCGCCGCGCCCAGATCAGGAAGACCGAGGCAATCGCCGTGCCTTCCCAATAGAAGAACAGCGTGATCAGGTCCCCCGCCAGACAGGCCCCAATCGCAGATCCCGCGTACAAAAGCGCCGCCACCTGCTGCACCGTATCGCGCACATGCCAGGCGTAAAGATTGCCGAGAAACGCCGCCAGACAGAAAATCAGCGTGAAGATGCGGCTGAGTCCGTCAACCCGCATCAACTCCAGTTCAAAGCCGAAAAACGGCTGGCTGGCAAACTCGCCAAACCCCATCGCCCAGATGTTCCAGGCGCACAGCAGCGGAAGCGCCAGCATAAACAGGCCACGTAAAATGCGATGCGCGATAAACGGCACTGTGGCGGCGGCAAGAAAGAAGTAAAACGCCGTGGGGATCTGATCAAAGCCCATCATGGTTCACCTTGTCGATCTGATCCTCAGGGTAGTCCTCGCGGTCAATCGCCTTGTCGCCGTAGTAATCCTCGGGCCGTTTGATCACCTCCCGCCAGGCTTTGGCGGCAAGGACGATGAACGTGAAACAGACAAACCCATAAATCCCATAGGCCCCCGGAATTTTTTCCATCTCAAAATGCGGGTGTTTGGAATAGGTAAAATCAAGCAGGAACAGCAGCACACAAGCGCCGCCCAGCCCCCAAAACAGCTTGTTGGCGGAACCGGGCCTGTCGACCCAAAGTAACAGGCGGCCTAACGTCGGCAGCTTGTCCGGATCGGTATGATGTTCTTGCGCCATGCCCTATCCTCCCACAATCGGCATCAGAAAGTCCTGCAAACTGCCCGCATACAAAAACAACACCAGACACCCGACCGCCGTCACCGCGGGCGGCAACCACACCAGCAGTGGCGCTTCCCTGATGCCCGGCACCTTATTATTCTCCGCATCTGTCAGGAAAAACCCGCGTCCAACCAGAGGCAGCAGATAGGCGACGTTCAACAGCGAACTCAGCATCAGCACCCCGATTATTATCTGCTGCCCCGCATCCGCGGCCCCAACCATCAGCAGCCACTTGCTCCATGATCCACCCAACGGCGGAAGGCCGATGATGCTTAGCGCCCCCACCAAAAACGCCAAAAACGTGATCGGCATCACCCGCCCCAGCCCCTGCATCTGGCTGATTTCGGTTTTATGGGTGGCCACGTAGATCGACCCGGCGCACATGAACAACGTAATCTTACCCATCGCATGCATGGCGATATGCATCCCGCCGCCCAGCGCTCCCATCGAGGTTGCCAGCGCCATGCCAAGGGTGATGTAAGACAACTGCGATACGGTGGAATACGCCAGCCGTGCCTTCAGGTTATCCTTGGTCAGCGCCACCACCGAAGCCGCAATCACCGAATAGGCCGCCAGCCACATCAGCCATTCCGACGCGCCGGTCTGGGCCAGAAAGTCGATGCCGAAGATGTACACCCCCACCTTCAACATGGTGAACACACCGGCCTTCACAACTGCAACCGCATGCAGCAAAGCCGACACCGGCGTCGGTGCCACCATCGCGGCGGGCAGCCATTTGTGAAACGGCATCAGCGCCGCCTTGCCAATTCCAAACGCATAAAGCCCCAGCAGGATCGGCACCAGCCCCGCCGAAATGCCGCTGTCTTTCAGAATGCCGCCTTGGGTAAAGTCCAACGTCCCGGCAATCGCATAAGTCCAGATCACCGCTGTCAGTTGCAGGCCAATCGAGGTGCCGAGCAATACACCCAGATAGGTCCGCGCACCCCGGATCGCCTCGGGCGTGCCCTTGTGCGCCACCAGCGGATAGGTCGAGATCGTCAGGATTTCATAGAAAATGAATAGCGTGAACATATTGGCAGCAAAAGCGATGCCAATCGAGGAGCCAATCGCCACCGAGAAACAGGCGAAGAACCTGGCGTGGTGTTTCTCGTTATTTCCCCGCATATAGCCCAACCCATAGACATGGGTGATGATCCAGAGCCCGGAAGCAACCAGCGCAAACAACAAGCCCAGCGGTTCCACATTGAACGCCAGATCAAGACCGGGAAACACTTCAAACAGCGACACTTCTTCGGTGGTGCCATTGCCGACATTCGATAATATCGAGACGACACAGACAAACGTCAGCACCGCACAGATAAAGGTGAACCCGTCTCGTATGTCCGGCAGATTGCGAAACGCCATGTTGCCCGCCATCGACACGATCGGAACCAGCATTGCCAGGAATATCAACGTGTTGGTGTCCATCCCAGCCCCCTAATGCCCGGTCACAAGGGCGGCGGTTGGAACCTCGGCCATGCCAGCAGACCCGGCCAGCAACCCCTCGGCAGCGGTCCGGGCCGCGCCCAGTGTAATCTCGGTATCAAAGCCAAACCAGACACAGGCCCCGGCCATGATCCAGATCGGTATCAGCATCGACAACGGCGCCTCTTTCTGCACCACATCGTCACTTGGTGAATGCAAATACAGCGCTTCAACCACCCGCCAAACATAAACCACCGCCAGCAAAGACGAGGCCATGATCGCCAGCGCCATCCACCACCAGCCATTGTCAAACGCCGCCTGCACCAGCACCCATTTGGAAATGAACCCGGCGGTTCCGGGAATGCCAATCAGCGACATGCCTCCCACAACAACCGCCGCGCCAGTCAGCGGCATCACCCGCCCCATGCCGGCAATTCGGTCGTAAAACGTGGTGCCGGTGCGCAAGATGATCGCCCCAAGCGCCATGAACAGCGCCGCCTTGGTGATGCCGTGGTTGAACAGATGCACCATGGTTGCGGTCAGCCCGTTAACGTTGAACAGCGCCACCCCCAGCAGCATGTAACCGATCTGGGCAATCGAGGAATACGCCAGCATCCGTTTGAAATTATTCTGAAACACCGCCACGAAACTGGCGACAAACATCGCCAGCACCGCAAACGGTCCGACGATCCAATAGAGCACATGGGTGCCGAACACAAAATCCGGCTGAAACACTGAAAACATGAACCGCAGCAACACATAAACCGCCGCTTTGGTTGCCGTTGCCGCCAGAAACGCGGTCACCGCCGAGGGTGCATAGACATAGGCGTTGGGCAACCACAGGTGCAGCGGAAACATCGCGACTTTCAACCCCATGCCAACCACGATAAACGCGAACGCCGCCTGCACCGTCCGGTTGTCGCCCAGCAGATCAATCCGATCCGCCAGATCCGCCATGTTCAGCGTCCCGGTCGCCATGTACAGAAATCCAATCCCGATCACAAAAAACGTCGCCCCAATGGTGCCCATGATCAAGTAGTCATAGGCCGCTGTCAGCGCCCGCTTGTCGGTAAATGATCCTTGCGCAACAAGCACATATGTGGACAGGGATGAGATTTCGAGGAACACAAACACGTTAAACGCATCGCCTGTAATTACCATCCCCAGCAAACCGGTCACACAGAGCAGGAAACACGCGTAAAACAACGTGTGGTTCTTACGCGGGATTTCCTGATCCACGCTGGTTTTTGCAAACGGCAGAACCACAGTTGAAACACCCGAGATCAGGAAAACTACAAAGGCATTTGCCGCATCCACCCGGTATTCAATGCCCAGAGGTGGCTCCCAACCACCGAGGTGATACGAAATAAACCCGCCGTCAATCACCTGCATCAGCAATGCTATTGAACACAAAAACGCCAGCCCGCTCGCCACAAAAGCCAACGGCCATGCCAGCCCGCGATTGCCGATCAATACAATCAGTGGCGCGGTGCAGAACGGGATCAGGATTTGCAGGATCGGCAGGTGATCTCGCAACGTCAGCGCGACGTGGTGGACCTCTTCTACCGCCATCAGGCCCGCCCGCCCATGGCTTCGCCGTGGGCGCGGTTTTCCTCGCGGGTCAGGCCCGCCTCGATATCCAGAATGTCCTGTTCCTCAATGGTGTTATATTCCTCTCGGATACGCACCACCAACGCCAGCCCCAACGATGTCGTTGCAATCCCCACCACAATTGCGGTCAGGATCAGAACATGCGGCAGCGGGTTGGAATAGACGATTTCCGGGTCAATCTCGATATGCCCTTTCAGATCCGTCGGAAAAATCGGCGCGGTGCCGCCAGTAACTTTGCCGATCGAAATATAAAGCATGAAAACCGCCGCCTGAAAAATATTCAGACCAACGATTTTTTTCACCAGATTGCCGCGCGCCACAACGATATAAAGCCCGGTCATCATCAAAACGATGAACAACCAGTAATTCACGTGCCCGACAAAGAATTCCCAGTTCATCTGCGCCCTACCAATCGTCGTCGCCAATACGCGGCCGACGGGCTGCAAAAGCATAATAAATCGCCACTATAACCCCGGTCACGGTCACACCGACGCCGAATTCGACCGCCAGAATGCCGTTGTGCTGGCCGTGGCTCATGTGATGCGGATCGAAGGATCCATAGTGCAGGAATTCATATCCCAGCAGCATATTCCAAACCCCGGTTCCGGCATAGATCAACACACCTAATGCCACCAGCTTATGAACCACCCAGGCCGGAAATACCTTTTGCACTTGCTCCAGCCCGAACACCACGCCGTACAGGATGAAAGCCACAGCCATGATCACCCCGGCCTGAAAGCCGCCACCGGGCGAAAAATCACCGTGAAACTGCACGTAAAATGCAAACAGGATGATGGTGCTGACCAGCAGTTTGGTGATCACCCGCAGGATCAGGTGGTGACGCATCAGGTTTCCTCTTCTTCGTCATCGCGACGCCGGCGGCGGCGCAGCCCGCTGAGGATCAGCAGCACCCCGATTCCGGCGGTAAACACCACCGCGGTTTCGCCTAGTGTGTCATAGCCGCGATAGCTGGCCAAAATAGACGTTACCACGTTGGGTACATCAATTTCTTCAATAGAATCATTCAGATAAGATGGTGCGACGTGCAGCTGTGCCGGAGCCTCAGGATCGCCGAAATTCGGCATGTCGAGCGTGCCGTACACCAGCGCTGCGCCTGTCACCAGACACACCACCAGCGGCACCGCCGAAGAATGTGCCGGTTTTTTCTCGCGCCGCGCGGTCAGAGAGATGGTGCTCAGCATCAGCACCGTCGATATCCCGGCGCCAACCGCCGCCTCGGTAAAGGCCACGTCGACTGCATCCAAAGTGACAAACAGCATCGCCGACAGCAGGCTGAACACACCAGCCAGCATCACCACGGCAAACAGCCGGTCCATCCGTGCAATGGCCATCGCGGTGAACACCAGCATGGCAAACAGGATAATATTGATGAAGGTTTCGACCATCGCTATCAGGCCCTCGGTTCCGGCACGTCGGAATAGGGCGGAGTTTCCACATCTTCGATATCCCGCGCCACCGGCGGGCGCAGCCCGGTCACCAGCGCCGCATTGGCAACCGCATGGGTGGCGGTCGGCCCGGTGATAAACAGGAAAATGCCGATCAGGATCAGCTTGGCGGTGACCAGAGTAAACCCGCCCTGCAAACACATGCCGAAGATCAGCAACAACATGCCACCGCTGTCCGCCACCGAAACCGCATGCAACCGCGACCAGAAATCAGGGAACCGCACCGTGCCGATCGCCCCGACAACGGTGAAAAACCCGCCGCCCAAGATGAAGACCCAACTGAGGATATCGACCACAAAGCTCACGATTTGCTTCCCCGCTCGGGCATCTGCGGGATGTCACCAATCGCGCGATACCGGAAAAACTTCAGCACCGCGATGGTGCCAACAAAATTGATCAGCGCATACAACAAAGCGATGTCGAGGAAATCGGGTCGCCCCGCCAGAAATCCGATTACACCGATAAACAGCACCGTTGTTGTACCAAAGGAATTTGCCGCCAATACCCGGTCATACATGGTTGGGCCCGCATAGAGCCGGTACAGCACCAGCGCCATCGCGATAAACAGCGCGATTGCAGCGACAAGAAACATCAGGAACCGTCCCCGGTTTCGACTGCCGCCACCCGTGCGCCCATATCCGCCAGCGCTGCATGATCTTCCTGCGCAAAAGCCAGCGCGTGCACCCAAAAGTGATCGTCCTCGGTTTCCACAGTAATGGTGCCGGGCGTCAAGGTTATGGAATTGGCGAATATCACCTGCCCCAGATCAGAGCGCTGGCGGGAAGGAACTCGAAAGATATTCTGCCGGATCGGCATTATCCCGGACAGGATCACCCGTGTCACAGCAAGGTTTGATTTGGCTATTTCAACCAACAGCCAGCACAGATAGCCAAGTGATTTCAACGGATTGAGGATTAACGAAATCTTGTCGCCGTCCACCTGATCCATCCGGCGGCTGACGTAAACTGCGACAATCGCCGCTGTGGCGCCAAATCCGATAATCATCGGTTTATAGATGCCGGACATCAGCAGCCAAAGTGAAAACAAAGTTACCGCAGTTGCAACGGCTCTCACCTGTTTATCCCTCTCTGCTTTCGCCTGTCCGCGCAGTGTGACACTGGTTCTGCGGGTGTGCCCTGTCAGCATTCTTTTTGCCGCGTTCCACCTCAAGATGCAACCCGATACAGAATAGAGCGTTTTGCGCTTTATTGGTATCACCAATGAAGCGCATGACGCAGCAACATCGAAGGCTGAGACCGGCGCCATGCGGTTAATCTGGTTCAGATCAAACGCATAGCGCTTTAGGCGGGATCAAGCAGGATTACCGACAATTTTCGGCAATTTGAAGGTTCTTTGCGGCAACGGGCGCGCGAATACGGCAACAATCCGAAAGGGGTTTGCCGGTAAAACACTTGCCGAGCCATAACACCATTGCAATTGGCCCATAAAAAAAGCCATATTGTCCCGGAATAACAAGGCGCACAGGCAATCAGGCGCTGACAAAAATCGCGGCAAAGCGCGAAAGTATGAGGTTTAGTCGGGGTCCTACCCAGATGATCGAGTTCAGGAACGTCAGCAAGTCCTTTTGGACCGGCAAACAGCGCAAGGTCATTCTTGATCAGGCGTCTTTCAGCATTGTTCCGGGCAAAAGCATTGGCATCCTTGCCCCCAACGGAACCGGCAAAACTACACTGATCAACATGATGTCTGGTTTGGAAAAACCAGATGAAGGGGAAATACACCGTTCGTCAAGAATATCGTTTCCGCTGGGGTTCATGGGTGGTCTGACGGCCAAATTGAACGCCGTTGAAAATTCGCGCTATATCGCCCGGCTTTATTCTCTTGATCCCGATTATGTCGAGGCCTTCTGCCGCTATATTTGCGGGTTGGAAGAGTATTTCGAAATGCCGATTGCCACCTATTCCAGGGGCATGAGAGCCCGGTTTACTCTGGCATTGTTGCTGGCACTCGATTTCGATATCTATCTGATTGATGAAGGCATGCCGCAATCCACCGACGCAGAGTTCAACCGCAAAGCGGGATCGGTGCTGCGCGAACGTCTGAAAACATCAACTGTGGTTATTGTTTCGCATCAGGCCGACATTCTGGAAAAATTCTGCCGAACCGCCGCTGTTTTGCGGGATGGCAGACTGACCATTTACAACACACTTGAAGAGGCAAAGCAGGTTTACAATTATGCCCAATAGCCCGAAAAAATTCCGCATTCTCCGCTCTTCTTCGGTAAAACAGGCGGAAATACCTGCATCCGCAGACTCGGATGAAACTGTCCCGGAGACGGATATGCAATCGCGCATTGGCGAGGCTGTCCGCAACCGCGTTGCTCATTCCATCAGCGAAGAACGCGAGGCCCGCGAAACCGCTGACGCTACCGTTGCTGAAGTTGTGGAAGCAGACGAACGGGTGTTGTCGCCGCGTGAAGAAATCGCTGCGATCAAGACCGAAAATCTGACTGGCCGCCAGCTGCGCATTGCCCGTCGACTGGCGCAAAAACACGGGATACATCCGACCTCTGATCTGGATGCGGTCCGGCTGTTGCGAAACCGGGGCATCGATCCGTTCAACCGCGGCGATATGCTAGACTTAGCCGGGGGAAATCAGAGAGAGGGGCAGACTGTTGCACTGCCGGCCACTTTGCGCAAAACACAGGTTTCGGATCAGCTGCTGCAACCCCAGATCATTGACGACGACACCCGAGAACGCGAAGTCCGGAAAATCCAGCGAAATCTGGTGAAACGCCGCCGTCACCGTCTGGCGATCCTTTTTGTTAAACTGGTCTGCTATGTCGCGCTGCCCAGCTTGTTGGCTGGCTATTACTTTTATCGCATCGCCACCCCAATGTACGCCACTTACACGGAATTTGTCATTCAGCAAGCCGAGGCTCCCGGCGCCGCTGCAGGGGGATTTTTTAGCGGTTCGCCTTTTGCCACCGCCACGGATTCGATCACGGTTCAGGGCTATCTGACATCGCGCGACGCCATGCTGCGGCTGGACGAGAATCCGGGTTTCAGGGCGCTGTTCCAGGCCGAAAACATCGACGTTCTGCAACGTCTGGACACAGACGCGTCTAACGAGGAATCCTACAGCGTCTACGAGAAAAAAGTCGTTATCGGCTTCGATCCGACCGAAGGCGTGATCAAAATGGAAGTGATTTCGCCCACTCCCGAAAGTTCGCTTGAAATCTCTCGCGCATTGATCGGCTATGCTGAAGAACAGGTAGACCGCCTGACCGCGCGTTTGCGGGGTGATCAGATGCGCGGGGCCGAGGAGGCTTACGAAGCAGCAGAAGTCAAAATGGAAGTTGCGCTGGAACGCATGGCGGAATTGCAAAAGCAGTTGAACACATTCGACCCCAACGCCTCCTTCACCCTTCTGATGGGTCAAATCGGCAGTCTCGAAGATCAGATCCTGAAAAAACAGCTTGAGCTGGCGCAACTGCAGGATAACGCCCGCCCGAACCGAACCAAACTGCGCGTCCTGGAGCGCGAGATTGAGCTTTTGAGCCTGAAACTCAATGAAAAACAGTCGCTTGTGACTCAAGGCAACTCGGACACGAATTCGATTGTCAACGTCAACGCAGAGCTGACCAAAGCGCAGACAAATCTGGCGCTGCGGCAGGAACTGCTGGCGGCCAATCTGCAAAGTCTGGAAGCCGCGCGGGTCGAGGCAAACCGGCAGACGCGCTATCTGTCGATGGGGGTGGCCCCGGTTCAGCCGGACCGTGCAGCCTATCCCCGTGCGTTTGAAAATACTCTTTTGGCAATTGTGATTTTTGCTGGTATTTACCTGATGATCTCACTGACAGTGAGTATTCTGCGTGAACAGGTCAGCACCTGAGGATTTATGAAAAACTTTAACATTGGAAATATAACGGTTGGCAACGACCAGCCGTTGACCTTGATTGCCGGACCCTGCCAGTTGGAAAGCAGCGAACATGCGATCATGATCGCTGAACTGATGCAGAAAGCCTGCGCTGACGCCGGGGCCGGGTTTATCTTCAAAGGCTCGTTTGACAAGGCCAACCGTACCTCACTGTCAGGCAAGCGCGGACTGGGGACTGACGCCGGACTGCAGGTGATGGCGGATGTGAAATCGAAACTGGGCTGCCCGGTTCTGACCGATGTTCACCTGCCGGACCAATGCGCGTTGGTGGCCGAGGTTGTTGACGTGCTGCAAATCCCCGCGTTCCTGTGCCGCCAGACTGATCTGCTGGTGGCGGCCGGTGAAACCGGCGCTGCCATCAATGTAAAAAAGGGCCAGTTTTTGGCCCCGTGGGACATGCCGAATGTGCTCGCCAAAGTCACCTCGACCGGCAACGAACGGGTCATGCTGTGCGAGCGCGGCACCTCTTTTGGCTATAATACACTGGTGGCCGACTTGCGCGGCTTGCCGCAGATGGCCCAGACCGGCCATCCAGTGGTGATGGACGCCACCCATTCGGTGCAACAGCCCGGTGGCAAAGGCGGTTCAAGCGGCGGCCAGCGCGAGTTTGCGCCGGTGATGGCGCGGGCAGCAGTCAGCCTCGGCGTTGCGGCGGTGTTTATCGAGACCCATGAAGACCCGGACAATGCGCCCTCAGACGGACCCAACATGATTCCACTGGATCAAATGCCCGGCGTTATCACCGGTTTAATGGCTTTCGACAAACTTGCTAAAGCGGACCCAATCCGTATCTAGAGCGTTTTGCGCGAATTCTGAAACACAGAGTTTGCGCAATACGCAGCGACACCAAAGGCTTGAACCGGCTGTTTTCCCTCAATCTGATTCAGATTAAGGTAAAACAGCTTTAACCCGTAATATTTATTCAGGAGCACCCCATTGGCCAAACCGCACCCCACTGTGGCGCAAAACACCTGGGAATTCCTCAGCGAGCCGATGATCGCGCCCACCGGGTTCCGCGAATACGACGCGCGTTGGAAATATCCTGACGACATCAACCTGCCGGGGATAACTGCGCTGGGGCTGGGGCTGGGAACCCAGATGTACGAGGCTGGAATCGAACCGGTGATCGCGGTTGGCAACGATTACCGCGACTATTCCCTGACCATCAAAAACGCGCTGATGCTGGGGCTGATGCAGGCCGGGATCAGGGTGCGCGACATTGGTCCCGCGGTGTCTCCGATGGCCTATTTCAGTCAGTTTCATCTGGACGCGCCAGCGGTCGCCATGGTCACTGCGTCGCATAACCCAAACGGTTGGACCGGCGTAAAAATGGGCTTTCAAAGGCCGCTGACTCACGGTCCGGACGAAATGGGCCAGTTGCGTGATATTGTGCTTAACGGCGAACAAATGGCAAGGGACGGCGGCTCCTACGAACGGGTGGACGGGGTGCGCGAAGCCTATATCGACGACCTCTGCGGCGACTTCAAAATGACCCGTAAGCTGC
Organism: Amylibacter sp.; assembly: GCA_965237555.1. Lineage (GTDB taxonomy): Bacteria > Pseudomonadota > Alphaproteobacteria > Rhodobacterales > Rhodobacteraceae > Amylibacter. The sequence goes on along the minus strand of OZ250147.1, from coordinate 1,221,261 downwards.
GCATCGTTTGTGCCACAGGCAACGGCACCGCCAGTGCCTTTGCACCGGAAGTGCTGGAACGGATCGGGGTTGAAGTTGTGCCGTCGCACAACCGGCTGGATTACACCTTCCCGCATTACAACCCGAACCCGGAAGCCATGGAAATGCTGCACGATATGTCTGCTTCGGTGAAAGACAGCGGGGCTGATCTGGCGTTGGGGTTTGACGGCGATGGCGACCGTTGCGGCGTGGTTGATGATGAAGGTGAAGAGATCTTTGCCGATAAGGTCGGCGTGATCATGGCGCGGGATCTGTCGAAACTCTATCCCGGTTCAACCTTTGTCGCGGACGTGAAATCTACCGGGCTTTATGCCAGTGATCCGGAACTGCAGGCACTAGGGGCCAAGGCGGATTACTGGAAAACCGGGCATTCCCATATGAAACGCAGGGTGCATGAACTCGGCGCGTTAGCTGGGTTCGAAAAATCCGGCCATTACTTCCTGGCTGAACCGGTCGGCAGAGGCTACGACTGCGGCATGCGTGTTGCTGTGGAGATTTGCAAACTCTTGGACCGCAACCCGGACATGTCGATGTCCGATCTGCGACGCGCCCTGCCGAAAACCTACGCCACCCCCACTATGTCACCCTATTGCGCCGACGAGGAGAAGTATGATGTGCTGGAACGGTTGGTTGGGAAACTGGTGAAACTCGCCGATGCGGGCGGCAGCCTTGGCGGGCGGGCGATTGCGGAAGTGGTGACCGTCAATGGTGCAAGAGTGCAACTCGACAATGGCGGCTGGGGGCTGGTACGGGCTTCGTCGAACACACCCAATCTGGTGGTGGTCTGCGAAAGCCCTGAAAGCCACGCGGAAATGCGGGCAATTTTTGCCGATCTCGACGCGGTGATCCGCACCGAACCCTCGGTTGGAGATTACGATCAGACGATTTGAACAATAGGATCGCCTGATCGCGGCTCACTAAAGCGTTTCAGATCCATCTGGAGCGAGCTTTCGAATAGAGCGCTACGAACTTCCGGATTGAGCCCACTTTATTGAAATCCCGCAATGCAGCGAATGGCAGCTTCGAAGTAATTCCCCGACATCGGCAGGTCGCGAACGGTAGGCCCATGAAAATGGTCCTTTGGTAATCACAGAGTGCAAAGATTCACCGAGTCCAGCCCATGTCCAGCAATACATACACCTTAGGCCACGAGATCAGCCATCGTCGAGGGTTGGTCTTTGTTTTTGCAGCGGGCGTTTTGTGGTCGACAGTTGGACTTGGCATCCGGCTGATAGAAGACGCCAGTGTGTGGCAAATTTTGCTCTACCGCTCCATTGCGCTTAGCGCGTTTCTTTATTTGGTGATCCTTTTGCGAAGCGGCGAAAACCCGTTCGTGCAGGCACGCCGCTCTGGCATTCCAGCAGCAATTGCTGGGTTGGCTTTGGTTGCAGCCTATTCAGGTGGAATTTATTCGATCCAAGTAATCCCAGTCGCCAACGCGCTTTTGCTCTTTGCGACTGCGCCCTTCATGACCGCTGTTCTAGGCTGGATTGTTTTACGCGAGCGCGTCCGTCCGGCAACTTGGATTGCCATCGTCGTAGCCATTGGCGCCATCGCAATCATGGTTTCGGGGCAAACTTCTGGCGGAGCAATAGATGGCACTATGGCAGCACTTGGCTCCGCTCTCGGTTTTTCTGTCTTCACTGTCGCACTGCGCTGGGGCAAATCAGGAGAAATGCTTCCGGCGGTATTCCTCTCTGGTCTGTTTGCCATTGGCATCACATCTGGTCTTTGCCTTTTCCTGGGGTTCTCGTTCGTCCTGTCCCCACTGGATGGTGGTATTGCTATGGGCATGGGAGTCTTTCAAGTGGGCGCGGGATTGGTCTTTTATACCTTGGGTTCACGCACGCTCCCTGCTGCGGAACTGACGCTGCTGTCTCTAGCCGAAGTGCTTTTGGGCCCATTCTGGGTCTGGCTATTTCTTGGAGAGGACGCCTCTCTTAGAACCCTCATCGGCGGCGCATTGCTGTTGGCTGCAATCGTAGGCAATGCATTAACAGGCATAAGGCGAAAGCCCTTACCAGTTAACAGGGTTTGAAACACTCAAATCGAAATAGCGGAGTTTACGCCAAGACATTTAAGCCATTAGCGGACCTCTAAAGCAAACCATTGAATGGTCGCTTTGTCCGCTTCGCTACCGCAAGTACACTACGCGGCGATTGGCCGCTCCCACTGATTGGATGCTCCCCGCTTTTTGTGGGCGAGCTCAATGTGGATTTTGGGTCAGATAGGGTATCCCAAAGGTTAATTTCTGGCCCAAGTGGCAAATTGCCTGACAATCAGCGTATTGATCGAGTGAGGTACCAGCGCAGGACCAGAATGATGCGGGTAGATTTACCGCATCCCCGCAAGCAGCCGTGTTAGCATCGCGTCGCACCGTGCCAGTTGATCTACCTCGATAAACTCGTCCGGCTTGTGCCCCTGATCCATATTGCCGGGGCCGCAAACGATGGTCGGAATGCCCAGATGGCCTGAGAAATACCCCGCCTCGGTGCCGTAAGCGACTTTGGTTGTTTCGGTTTGGGTCAACGTGGTGACCTTTCGAACAACATCAGAGTTTACCGCAGTATCCAGTCCGGGATAATCATTCACCGGTTCAATCAGAATATCCGCCACCGGAAAGCCTGGTTTGTAGCGATCCACTATCCGCGCCGCCGCCCGACTGATCCGGTCCAGCAGATCCTCTGCGCTTTGCGCTGCCAGATGCCGGAACTCAAATTCCACAACGGCTTTGTCCGGCACGATGTTCAGCGCCACGCCACCCGAGATTTTGCCGACATGTATGGTGGAATACGACGTGCCGTAATCGGCATCCCGCGGGCCGGTTTCGGCCAATTCCGCCTGCAGAGTACGCAGTTCGGCAATAAAATCCGTGGCCAGATGCAGCGCATTCAGGAAATCCGGCGCCATCGCGGAATGGCCGCCTGTGCCGGTGCAAAGTGCGCGCAGTGCCGCTTTGCCTTTATGCCCCACCGCCACTTGCATAGTCGTTGGTTCGCCGACGATGCAGTATTCCGGCAGACCGATAAACGGAGCCAATTGATCAATCATCCGACGAATGCCGACGCAGCCGATTTCTTCATCATAAGAAAAGGCGATTTTGAAAGGCTGCACCAAATCACCGCCGGCAGCCTGCTCCGCCGCGCTCAATACACAGGCGAGAAACCCTTTCATATCTGTGGTTCCACGCCCGTAGGCTCGGCCATTCCCGACACGCAGCTTGAACGGATCGGTCTGCCAGTCCTGCCCGGTCACCGGCACCACGTCGGTATGGCCGGACAGCAAAACACCCCCCGGTCCGGCCGGCCCGGCCGAGGCAAAAAGCCCGGCCCTTTGGCCGCTTCCATCCGTCATCCGATGCACAGCAAATCCCAGTCCGGCCAGAAAATCCTGCAGGTAATCCACAATCGGCAAATTCGGTGCATCGGTCACTGAAGCAAAGCCGATCAGCCGCTCCAGATGTTCCAGCGTCCGCGCAGCACCATCAGTCATATCAGTTTAACCTTTAACATCAGGTAGTTATCCTGATCATTCAGGCATCCAAATCAAAGAAATCGCGGCAAAACCAGATAAATTGCTCCGCCGCTGGTGACAACTTTGCGCCTTTGTGCACAGCCAGAACGATGCGGCTGGCTTCGGTATCACTGATCAATGGACGGGTCACCAGCGACTTGCCGTCATAGGTCATCGAAGAGGCGGGTTTTGTTGCCAGAATCGAATAACCCAATCCGTGGCCAACCATACCGCGCACCATTTCCATTGACGTCGAACGATAGGCAACATTTGGCGTCACCCCGGCGTCGGTCAGGATGCGCTTGAAATAAGTCCGGCTTGGCTGGGCGTTCAAGAGGACCATCGGCTTGTCGATCAGATCCTGCGGTACAATTTGGCTTTTAGCTGCCAGAGGATCGGCTTCGGCCAGCAAAACATAAGCGTGCAGCCGGGTCAGAACCATGGATTCCAGATCGGTTGACAGGTCGATGTCATAAAGCAGCGCCACTTCAGTCTCGCCGGCCAGCAGGCTTTCCTGTACCCGCCGCTGGTCGCCCTCGACCAGATCGACTTCCAATTCGCCGCCGGATTCCGCCATCCGCCCCAGCATTTCCGGCAAAATAAAAGGGCCGAAAGTGTGGAAGCACCCTACCGACAATTTCCGCGCAGCGGCATCCTGACCGGCTGCGATCGAGTTGGCCGCCTCAATCCGCCAGGCAGAGCCATAGGCGCGGTTGGCATAGATCAGCGGATAGCCGTGATCCGCCAAAAACAAATCAACCACCTCGCCGAAGAAAACATAGTGGGTGCCAACCCGTTCTGACGACACAACCCGGCAGTCAAACCCGACCAGAGGATCCACCACCCGCGGCGCGCCGGTGGACATCGGCAGCCAGTTTGCGCATTCAAACTTGTCCACCACCTGGTCTTTATAACGTCCGGCAAAAGTGTCCGAGATATAGGCCTGATCGTCTTTCAGCACGTTTACGCAAAATACACCGTTTTTCAGGATGGTATCTGCTGCCGGGCTCAGATGATGCACGCAAACCAGCAGTGTCGGTTTCGGGGTATCGGCAGACACCGACGACATCGCCGAAACCGTCACCCCAACCTTGCCCGCCGGTCCGTCTGTGGTGACGATGTTGACGGTACAGGCGGCATGACTCATGCCTTGAATGAATTGATCCCGCAAACCTTGTTGATCAGGTGCATTCATTAATTTTGTTCCCCATTCACGCGGCTGTCCAGATACCGGGCAAAATCGTAATTCGGCCGCTCAAGATGCGACAGATGACCCGGCACAGCAAGGCCCGATGACAGGCCACGAAACACTTTCTCAGTACAGCCGCGGTCTTCGACATTCACTTCATCGAGCAGAGTTTTCAACTGCGCAAAGTGTTTCTGTGCATCCGGGTCGTCAACATAGTCTTGCGACATGCCGCCGCCAAATCCGATTTGTACCTGACCGGTGCCCTGCGGGTGTAAAGACAGATACCAGAAATACCCCGGCGTCAGGGTGATCAGCAGGCTTGGATATATCGCCAGCAGGAATGTGGTGCGCCGCTCGTCGCCTTTCAGTGCGGTGTTTTTCCCATGGGCCAGCGCAATGTTCAGCGTGTCGTCTTTCAGAATAGTGTGGTAATTGAACGCCTTGTGTCCCGGCGGGCATTCCATTTCTTCCAGTTTAGACAATCCGCCGATGGTTCCCGCGTGACAGACCGGCAAATGATAACTTTCCATAAAATTCTCGGCCAGAATTTTCCAGTTTGTGTCCCAGAGATGGGTTTCATGGAAAGTCTGGGTGTAATGCGCCATGTCGTAGCCGGCGATCAGGGTTTCGACCTCGGCCAGTTGTTCACCGACCGGAGGGCTGTCTGGATTCAGGCACACGAACACCCAACCGAGCCATTCCTCACAACGTATGTGCGGCAGTTTGTAGTTGTCTTTGCAAAATCCCCGGTTCTGCGTCATTGCAGGCGCGCCGCGCAGGGAACCGTCTAGGTTGTAGGTCCAGGCATGATAGGGGCAAACGATGCTGCGTACCTTGCCGCGCCCGTGCAGCAACGTTGACATGCGGTGTAGGCAAACATTTGACATCGCCCGCAATTCACCGTCCCGGTCGCGGATCACCATGATCGGCTGACCGGCCAGATCGCAGGTTAGATAATCGCCCGGTTCATCCAGCGAAGAGGCTCGGCCGACGCAAAACCAATCTTTGCGAAACACCTGTTCCAACTCTGCCCGCAAGAAAACCTCGGTGGTGTAGACTTCCGGCGGCATCGCGCGGGCTCGTTCAAACGCCAGGGCAGCGTTCTCTTTTAAGGCCGCAAGCGGATTGACCTCGGGTTTGTTCATGGCGCGAAACTGGTTTCCTAATTGGTTGTGTTGTTCAGAATGCCCGTCGGAAATTCCGGCTGCATGGCATTCGCTGGTCGGTATTGTTTGACCACGCATTTGAGTGATTGACAAGTCGGCACGTTGGCCGATTTGCGGTGCGCTTTCTTCACGAGTCGAACCCAAGCGGATTAATTCGTTATGCTGAAACCAAAAAGCGGCCCCGTCAAAGCCGCTTTCTGGATTTTCGGCGCCGGAGCGCCCTGTTGTCCCGATTACATCAGGCTGGCAATTTTCTCACCAATGGTCGAAGGGTGTTCTGACACCGTTACACCGGCGGCGGACAGGATTTCCACCTTTTCCGAGGCACTTTCGCCAAACGCCGAGATAATCGCACCTGCGTGGCCCATTGTCCGGCCTTTGGGTGCGGTCAGACCGGCGATATAGGCCACAACCGGTTTGGTCATGTGATCGCGGATGTATTCGGCTGCTTCAGCTTCCTGCGGACCGCCGATTTCTCCGATCAGAACCACATGGGTGGTTTCCGGGTCGTTTTCGAACAGCATCAGGACATCTTTGAACGATGAACCGTTGATCGGGTCGCCGCCGATGCCAACGCTGGTCGATACGCCGATGTCAAGCTCCTTGAGCTGCGATCCGGCTTCGTATCCCAACGTGCCGGAACGCCCCACAATCCCGACAGGGCCCTGTTTGAAGATATGCGGCGGCATGATGCCCAGAAATGCTCTGCCCGGTGAAATCGTACCGGCGCAGTTTGGGCCAGTCAGAACCATGCGGCGTTCTTCTTTGTACCGGCGCATGTAGCGTTTCACACGGATCATGTCCTGCGCCGGGATGCCGTCGGTGATCGACACGCAATACCGGATGCCCGCGTCGGCGGCTTCCATGATCGAGTCCGCTGCAGACGGCGGCGGGACAAAGACCAGGCTGGCCTCGGCGCCGGTTTCGGCAACGGCTTCGCGCACAGTGTTGAACACCGGCACACCTTCACAAACCTCGCCGCCTTTGCCCGGCACAACGCCGCCGACAATATTGGTGCCGTAATCCATCATTTCCCGGGCATGAAACCGGGCCATACGGCCGGTGATCCCCTGAACGATGACTTTGGTGTTTTCGTCTAACAGAATAGCCATGACATCATTTCCTTATGCCTTTGTGTCGTTTTTCCAGGCTTCGACCACACGGCCTGCTGCCTCTTTCAGGTTGCCTGCCCGGATGATCGGCAGGCCGCTTTCAGCAAGGATCTTCTGACCCTCCTCGACGTTGGTGCCTGACAATCGCACCACAACCGGAATGTCCAGTGGTTCCTCGCGCAGCACCTGCACCACACCTTCGGCAACCCAGTCGCAGCGGTTGATGCCGGCAAAGATGTTGACCAGAATTGCTTCGACCTTTTTGTCTGACTTAACCAGACGAAACGCCTCGGCAACGCGCTCCGGTGTGGCTCCACCGCCGATATCCAGGAAGTTGGCGGGCTCGCCACCAGCAAGCTTGATGGTGTCCATTGTGGCCATCGCAAGACCGGCACCATTCACAATACAGCCGATGTTCCCGTCTAGGCCAACGTAGCTCAATCCACGATCTGCGGCAGAACTCTCGCGGGCGTCTTCCTGGCTCCTGTCACGCAACTCGGCAATATTCGGGTTCCGGAACAGGGCGTTATCGTCGAAGGTCATTTTGGCATCCAATGCCACAACCCGATTGTTGCCGGTGATTACCAGAGGGTTGATTTCAACCATGGTCGCATCCTGCTGGCTGAACGCCTGGTAACAACCCATCAAAGTGCGGACCATCTGTTGCGTCAGCGCGGGCGCGATTCCCAGTTTGAAAGCGATTTCGCGGGCCTGGAATTCGACAAGACCAACTGCAGGATCGACCGTGGCTCGAATGATCGAGTCCGGACGATCAGCCGAGATCTCCTCAATCTCCATACCGCCTTCGGAAGAAGCAACGATCATGATCCGTTGACTGGTTCGATCGAGCACAAAACCAAGGTAGATTTCTCGGTCGATATTAGCTGCCGCTTCTACATAAACCCGATAAACGCCTTTGCCTTCCGGCCCGGTCTGATGAGTGACCAAATTGCGCCCAAACATCGCGCTTGCAGCTTCGTGAACTTCCGTGTCCGAGTTGCACAGCCGAACGCCACCGGCTTTGCCGCGGCCACCCGCATGCACCTGGGCTTTGACAATCCATTTGTTGCCCCCCAATTCGCGGGCGCGATAGGACGCCTGCTCCGGGCTGTAGGCCAGCCCGCCGCGCGGCGTATCAACGCCAAAGGCGCTGAGTATCTCTTTCGCCTGGTATTCATGTATGTCCATTGGTTCCTCCCTGGGCTATTCGGCAGTCATTTGACGACAATGCCGCCAGTTGTTGTTTCAGGGTCAGGTTGCCCTTTGGTAACGAATCGCACAACATCCCAAACTACCGCTTATGGGTAACCAAAAGAATGGGAATATAGCTATACTTTAGGCTTGATATTCCACAGTATGCCGCTGTATGCCTGAATCGCGGGTAGGTTTTTCCTACCCATTTAACGCAAATTCTGGATCGGAGCACAGTTTTGCCCGAATACCCGCTAAAATCCTCCAGCCCGGTTGAAATTGTGCTAGCGATTCCGAATCCGCTGATGCTGTCCGCGATGTCCGAAAGATTCGAGCGTGATTCCCGGTTTTCGCTGATTGCGACAGTTGCTACAGCCGAAAATTTTCTGTCCACCGTCATGCGGCTGCCGGTGACAGTCGGGATTATTGACTGGAACCTGCCGCTGCTCGGTGGACAGAGAGTGCTTGAATTTTTACGAGATCAGGCCAATGCGCCCCGGGTCGTCGTCTATTCCGATACCGATCGGGGGGATATTCCGCGCCGGGCGCTGGCAGCGGGTGCTGCCGGATTCTGTGCCCGCAGTGGTTCAGTCGAGCAATTGTTGAGCACTGTTGTCGATGTGGCGGCTGACAAAATGGTGTTTCCGTTTCTGGATGTACGCGAACTGCAGGCGGATCCGATCTTTCAACTGACCAAACGCGAACGGGCCATGCTGGAGTCGCTGGCCGAGGGGCGTACCAACAAGGAACTGGCCGAAGGTTTTGGTATTTCGGTCAATACCGTGAAGTTTCACTTGTCCAACCTGTATGAAAAACTTGACGTGCGAAATCGCTCACAGGCGATCGCCTTTTTCTTCTCATCGCAGATGGATCGGGGCCATTCAAATGGTACCGATAACGGTTAGGCATGGTTTCCATGTGCCAGTTGGCCGCAACCGGCATCGCTTGACAGGAATCAGTTATTCGCCGTTTCAATCGCGCGAGAACGGCAACACACAACCCTCGGGAGGGAGAGCGCCATGAGTTTTTTTCCAATTGAACAGGCCCCTGCACGGCTGAACCGCAGCGAGTTGGCGATCCCTGGCAGCCAGCCGCAAATGTTTGAAAAAGCAGCTAAATCTGACGTTGATGTGATTTTTCTTGATATGGAGGATGCGGTTGCGCCAGACGAGAAAGAGCAGGCCCGTGAAAACATTATTGAGGCGCTGAATGACATCGACTGGGGCAGCAAAACCATGTCGATACGGATTAACGGGCTGGATACACACTATATGTACCGCGATGTTGTGGACGTGGTTGAGCAGGCTGGCGAGCGGCTAGACCTGATCATGATCCCGAAAGTTGGCACCGGCGCTGATGTCTACGCGATTGACATGATGGTCACCCAGATTGAAGACGCCAAAGGCTATAAAAAGCGCATCGGATTTGAGCATATCATCGAAACCGCGCTGGGGATGCAGAACGTGCATGAGATTGCGGCGGCATCCAAGCGCAACGAAAGCCTGCATTTTGGCGTGGCGGATTATGCCGCTTCTACCCGTGCGCGGACCACGGTTATCGGCGGTGTGAACGAAAACTACTCGGTGCTGACCGACCCGGACGGCGACGGCAACCGCGAAGTGCATTGGGGTGACATGTGGCACTATGCGATCTCGCGCATGGTTGTGGCGGCCCGTGCCAACGGGCTGCGCCCGATTGACGGACCGTTTGGCGATTTTTCGGATCCTGACGGATATAAAGCTGCGGCCTTCCGCGCCGCTGTGATCGGCTGCGAAGGCAAATGGGCGATCCACCCGAGCCAGATCGCACTGGCCAACGAGGTGATGTCACCGTCGGCGGCGGAAATTGACCGTGCCAACCGGATTTTGGTGGCGATGGCTGAAGCTGAGGCGGCCGGCAAAGGTGCAGTGTCACTCGACGGCCGCCTGATCGACTATGCGTCGATCCGTCAGGCAGAGGTGCTGGTTGAGAAAAGCAAGCAGATCGCGGCTGGCTGAGGCTGGCATCATAAGTGTCGTCACCATGAAAATGGGGGCCTGCTTCGAGCTCGTACGACACAGCTTGAGGTCCCTGCATTCGCGGGGATGACAGGGTCAAACAATCGCCGTCCGCATGCCGGATCACCCCAACGACAGGGCATCGCCCGGACCTCGGGGTGGGCGAGAAGCGCCCTCCCCGTGGGGGAGGTCCGGGCGCTGCCCGTGCAGAGCACGGGCGTTTTCCAAAAATTCCTCACCCAATCTCCTTCGATACGCTAACGATCTCTTCCTCCAGCGCCCGCACGGCTGGTGAGGGCACGCTGTCGGTGCGGGTCATCAGGTCGATCCGTCGCACTGCCGCGTCATTCGAGAGCGCGCGAAACACCAGACCCTGGCCGTTTTGCCGCAACGCCATGCGGGGCAGCACGGTGAGGCCGAGCCCTGCTCGCACCATCGCCAGCAGGGAGGTGGTGTTGCGCACAGTCAGGGTCGCGGCAGTATGAATGTCCTGAAACGCCGGGTTGCGGATGGTGGCGCTGAGGCCGTTGGCGATCAGCCGGTAGGGCGTCAAATCCTGCCAGTTAATGGATGCGCCTCCGGTCGCCAGCGGATGGGTGATTGGACAGATCAGGCCAAATGCGTCCGACATCAGCGTTTGACGGTTGATCCGCGAGTCGGCTCCGCCGCTGGAGCCGATGCCGATATCCACCCGGTCTTGTTCCAATTCACGCAGCACTTCACGGCTGTCCATATCGCGCATGTCGATCTGCACATTCGGGTGGCGCTTCAAAAACCGGAGCAGCGCATCTGGCATGATGGTTTCAGCCACCGAAGGCACAGACGCCACCCGCACTATGCCGGTTTCGGCGCGGGCAAATCCTTCGATCGCATGCACCGTGCTATCAAACTGCTGCAATTCCCGCTGCGCCTGTTCAAAGACAAACTGACCAAGTTCCGAGAGCTGGCTTTTGCGGTCGGTTTTGAACAAGGGCTCACCGAGATGATCCTCCAGTTGTTTGAGCATCATCGACACGGCCGAAACCGTGCGTCCCAGTTCCACCGCCGCGTCCGAAAGGTTGCCGTTGCGGGCAACGGTGGCAAAGCAGCGCAGCATTTCTATTTTGATCGCCAATTTCAATCTTCCTGAAGTTTACTTCAATTGTTTGATTTTGACTGAAATCACTAAAGAAGTCCATATAGATCAACCCCCAGAGTCCTACGGAGCCCCCATGTCTGATACCAAACTGAATCTGATCGCCGGCGAATGGCTGGCTGGTGAAAGCGAAATCGAAAACCGCAGCCCGTCGGATGTGTCCGACCTGATCGGAATGTTTGCCCAGGCCTCTGGCGACCAGTTGGAGGCGACGCTGGATCAGGCGTACGTGGCGCAACGGCAATGGGCGGCCTACGGCATCGAGCGCAAATACAAGGTGCTGATGGCGATCGGGAACGAGTTGATGGAGCGGGCTGAGGAGCTTGGCACATTGCTGGCGCGGGAAGAAGGCAAACCGAAGGCCGAGGGCAAAGGTGAAGTGTTCCGTGCCGGTCAGTTCTTTACTTATTATGCCGCCGAAACCCTGCGCCAGATGGGCGATACGGCGGATAGCACGCGGGACGGTATTGAGATCGATGTGCGGCGTGAAGCCGTGGGTGTTGTGGCGATCATTTCGCCCTGGAATTTCCCAACTGCGACGGCGTCGTGGAAAATAGCCCCGGCGCTTTGTTATGGCAACGCGGTGGTCTGGAAACCGGCAAATGTGACGCCTGCTTCTGCCGTGGCGCTGACTGAGATTATATCGCGGCAGGATATCCCGAAAGGACTGTTTTCGCTGGTGATGGGCGCGGGGCGTTCGGTGGGTCAGCGGCTGGTGGAAAGCCCGAAGGTGAATGCAATCTCCTTTACCGGATCGGTGCCGGTGGGCAAAGGCATTGCCACAGCGGCGATCCAGAATCTGACAAAAGTGCAGATGGAAATGGGCTCGAAAAACGCGCTGGCGGTGATGGATGACGGTGATCTGGATATCGCGGTTGCGGTTGCTCTGGGCGGTGCCTTTGGCGGCACCGGGCAGAAATGTACTGCCAGCTCGCGGCTGATTGTGCATCAGGGCGTACATGATGAATTTGTCGAGAGGCTGGTGGCCGGAGCGAAAGCCATGAAAGTCGGCCATGCGCTGGCAGAGGGGACTCAACTGGGGCCGGTGGTTTCGGCGCAGCAATTGGGTGAGAATCTGGAGTATGTGAGCGTTGGCAAATCTGAAGGTGCGGAACTGCTGTGCGGTGGTGAGCGGCTGGAGATGGAGACCGAGGGCTATTACATGTCGCCCGGCGTGTTCGTCAGCACCAACAACGACATGCGGATCAACCGCGAAGAATTGTTTGCGCCGCTGACGTCGGTGATCAAGGTTGGTGGTTATGACGAGGCTTTGAGTGTGGTGAATGACACCAACTTTGGCCTGACCTCAGGAATTGTCACCACCAATCTGGCACGGGCCACGCATTTCCGGCGCAATGCCAAAACCGGCTGTGTGATGGTTAACCTGCCGACAGCTGGCACTGATTACCATGTACCGTTTGGCGGACGCGGCGACAGCTCTTACGGCCCACGCGAACAGGGCTCCTATGCGGCAGAATTCTACACCTCCGTCAAAACCGCCTATATCGCATCGGGGTGCCCGTCCTGATGCTGATCGACAACTTGCAATACGCCAATTGGTCGGAGAAAATCTTTCGCCAGATGCGCGAAGGCGGTGTCGACGCGGTGCATGTGACCATCGCCTATCACGAGAATTTCCGCGAGACGGTGCTGAATTTTGAACAGTGGAACCGTTGGTTTGAGCAATATCCCGACTTGATCATGCACGGCAAATGGGCCAGCGACATCAATATCGCCAAACGCACCGGGCGCACTGCGATTGTCTTTGGATTTCAGAACCCAAGCCCGATTGAGGATGACATCGGGCTGGTGGAGATCGTACACACTTTGGGCGCGCGGTTCATGCAGTTGACCTATAACAATCAGTCACTCCTGGCGACCGGCTGCTATGAAGACGATGACACCGGCCTGACCCGCATGGGCAAACAGGTGGTGCGTGAAATGAACCGTGTCGGGCTGGTGGTGGACATGAGCCATTCGGCAGATCGCTCGACCATTGAAGCGGCGGACCATTCCGAACGCCCAATTGCCATCACCCACGCCAACCGGCATTCCTGGCAGCCTGCCCTGCGCAACAAGAAAGATGATGTGATCCGGGCGGTGACGCAAAACGGCGGCATGCTGGGGTTTTCGATGTATCCGCATCACCTGAAAGACAAAGGCGATTGCACGTTGGAAAGTTTTTGCCAAATGATCGCGGATACCGGTGAAGAGTTTGGCATGGACCGGATCGGGATCGGTTCGGATCTGTGTCAGGATCAGCCTGACAGCATCGTTGAGTGGATGCGTGTAGGCCGCTGGTCCAAGGTGATCGATTATGGCGAAGGGTCCGCGTCAGACGCCGGTTTCCCGCCGATGCCAAGCTGGTTTAATGACACCCGTGATTTCGGCAATATCGCCACTGGGTTAAAAGCCGTCGGCATGAACGATGCGGAAGTTGCCGGGATCATGGGCGGCAACTGGTATAATTTCTATCTTGAGAACTTCACACCGCAGGCCGGGTGAGGCAGGCTTGGTAAATGGCACAACACGACCCAACCCTTCGCCCCCCTGAACAAGTAATGCGCTTGTCGCGCATGGGCTCGTTTCACCAAAGCCGCCTGTCGTTCATGCGCATCATTCTGCGCCGGTTCAAACGCGATAACTGGCGGTTTGAACGGCGCGAATTTGAGATTGATGTTACCGGCGTAGGCCATGCGGTTTACACCGCACATGGGCCGGAACGCAGTTATTCATTGGTGGCCTTTGCCCATGATCTGCCGGATGATCAACGATCGGATCGGGTGATTGCCGAGGCCTGGGACTGCACATTCACGCTTTATGACGGCATACCCAGCGCCGCGGATATAGAACGCCTGTCCAAAAATGTGCCGTTGCAGGAGGCGGGGCGGATTTCTGAGACCGAATTGTCTCTGTCCCGCGCCAACCGTTCGGTGCGAATGTGGGCGCATGTGGTCGACTCTTTGGCAGCAGGTCATCAGCCGGATATGGAGAAAGTCTGGTCAGTTGGCTATCTGATGCGCACGACGGCGGTTTACGGGTCCGGCAAATTTGGTGCGGCAGACCGGGAAACGCTGGCAGACCGGCCAGAGTTTTTCGCCCCGTTTCAGGTGGAGATGCTGTCTGTGTATCTGATCCGCACTTTCGTGCGCGATCTGGTGGAATATATGGCGCATTTGCGCAGTCCCGACACAGCCGTGCGGCTGGCAACTGAGGCAGCCCGGGCTCTTGGTATCGGAAATTCCACCGGTCTGGGCATGGCGCCGTTTCTGTTGACCCATCCGCGTCTGCTGAACAATTGGATTGCGGCGCGGGAAACGGCGCTGGCGCGGGTTCGCGCTGTAAAAACCGCCAGCAAGAGCGAAATTGCGGTGTTCCGCAATCTGTTGGAGCGCAGCATATTGTCGGTGTCTTATTGGCGTTCAGTGCATCCAATACAGGTGGAGAAACTGGCCTGTCTCAATGCTGACCTGCCGCTAATAGAGAGCTATCTTGGCAAAGACAATCTGACCGGCAGCCAACCTTGGGACCGGCTTTACCGCTGGGCTGAAGAAAATTTATCGGTCGAGGGGCAGGAGCTGTTGGTTTCGTTGATGCTGGAACCCTATGGCGCGTTGGTGGATGATCTGGCGGATCAGATGTCTGCCGACGAAGCCAGTGCTTTCTGTATTGATGGCGCGATGCAATTGAGCGATCTGCGCCAGCACGTCGAAGCGATTTACGGCTGGGCGCTGGAGATCGAATGGGAGGACAAGGCCAGTCAGGCCCGCGCGTGGTATGTGTCTGAGGAAAAGCTGGAGCCGCGTTTGGGTGAGCGGTTTGATGAACCGATTGCCGACTATGAACAGCCGCTGTCGCCGGGGCGTGATACCGCCTGGCTGTATCAGTCGTTGCAAGACTGGCAGGGCGGGCCAAGCGTGGCAGCGTTTCTGCTGAAACACCCTGAGCACCGACATTCGGTGCGCCGGGTGCAGGCGGTGGCCGACGTGCCTTATGCCGAGATCCGGGACAATACCATCGGTTCGACCGTGCTGCCGATTGACATGCTGCGCTGCAAACTGTCGTTTTTCGGGGCGCTGCATTTTGATCCGCGATCCGATCGCTGGGTGCGGATTTGTATGTACAGCGACGCGCCCTATCCCGATGAACTGGCAACCGCCGACACTGATTTCTGGGTGTACCCGAGGCTGGAAGAGATGGCACAATGAGTTATTCGCTGAACGAAACCGAAGCCTTGTGCCGCAAAGCCGCGCGGGGTGCCGGGTATAGCTGGGGACTGGCGGAAGAAGCCGGAAAAGCGGTGCGTTGGCTGGTGTCGGTGGGATTGCCGGGATGTGAGGTTTTGGCTGATTTGCTGAGTCAAGTTGACGGCGAGGATCTAACGAAATTTACGCCAATGGTGAAAGATGGTGAGTGGTTTGCTGCGGGTATGTGCCCGCTGATCGGCGGAGCGGCGTTAAGCGATTTTGCGGATCAGATTGGCGATGCGGGCGTGACGCTGCAAAATGTGATGCAGCCCGTGCTGCTGTTGCCGTTTCTGCGCAACGCCGCTGCTGCTCAAAACCTGCGACTTGCGGTGGAGTGGGATGGATCGCGGTATGTCACGGACGGGATAGGTTTGCGCGGCGCGACAGAAAGTGCGGCAGCCTGCGCGGCGGTTCGCTGTTTTATCACACGTGAATCAGTCGACATTCCTGCCCCATCGGTGCAGCGCGCGGACCCTGATGCCGGCGCGCTTAAGACTCTCGGCACATTGGCCCACCGGACCTACGCCCCAGCGACAGAGGCATCGCGACTTTTGGGAGCTGGCTGAGCGGATGGTGGCGGCGATTGGGCGCACCCCAAAGGCAGTCCAAACGGAAATACTCTAGCGCCGCACACCTGCCCAGACTGCCGCGCCTGCAAACATCAAAGCCGCCACGCTGACGATCGTCGGGCCGGTTGGTGTATCCCAGATAAACGATGCTTGCAGGCCGCCCAGAGCCGCCAACACGCCAACCAAAGCTGCCAGGACAGCCATGCCTTCAGGGGTTCGCGCCAGTGGCCGGGCCGCCGCCGCCGGAATGATCAGCATGGCAGCGATCAACAGGGCACCGACAACTTTCAGCGCCACCGCAACCACACCCGCCAGCGCAAGTGTCAGAATCAGTTGCTCGCGTCTTGGGTCAATATTGTTGGAATGGGCCAGATCCTCGTTCAAGGTCGCGGTCAGCAAGGCTGTCCAGCGCCAGACAACCAGCGCCAAAACCAGCGCCGCGCCGCCCCAGATCACCAGTAGATCGCCGCGGCTGACCGCCAGAATATCACCGAACAGATAGGCCATCAGATCGATGCGCGCACCGGACAGGAAAGAGACCGCAACCAGCCCGAAAGCCAGCGCCGCATGCGACAGCACTCCCAATGTTGTGTCCATCGACCGGGTCCGGCCACTCAGGCTCGCCACAGTTGCCGCCATCAACAGCGACACCACCAGCACGCCGACAAAGACTGACATCGAAAACGCCAGCGACAGGGCAACGCCGAGTATCGCGGCATGGGCGGTGGCGTCGCCGAAATAGGCCATGCGCCGCCACACAACAAAGCACCCCAATGGACCAGCGGCCAAGGCAACACCAACGCCTGCCAGCGCGGCGCGGATCAGGAAATCATCCAGCATCAGGCGGCTCCCGCGTGGTGATCGTGGTCGCAACCGTCATCGTGGTCGTGGTCATGTGCGTGGCGGTAGAGCGCCAGCGCGCCTTGCGAACCAAAGCCGAACAGGGCGCGGTATTCCGGTGCGCTCGACACTATTTCCGGTGTGCCCTGACAGCAGACATGACCGTTCAGGCAAATCACCCGGTCCGAGGCGCTCATCACCACATGCAAATCATGGCTGACCATCAGCACCGCGCAGCCGAGGGATTTACGGGCCTCTTCGATCAGGCGGTAAAAGGCTGCGGTGCCGGGCTGATCCAGCCCTTGGGTCGCCTCGTCCAGCAGCAGCACGTCGGGTTTGGTCAGCAAGGCACGCGCCAGCAGCACCCGCTGGAACTGGCCGCCTGACAAATCCGTCATCTGCCGCCCTTGGACATCCGGCAGGCCGACCTGATGCAACACTTTCGCGATACCGGTGCTGGACTGGCGCGCCGGTAGGCCGAGAAACCGCGCCACGGTCATCGGCATGGTGGCATCGAGGTGCAGGCGTTGCGGAACATAGCCGAGGCGTAGCCCATCCTTGTGAGTCACCGTGCCTTTGCCCGGTTTCACGGCACCGATAATGGCCCGCAGCAAAGTGGATTTGCCAGAGCCATTCGGGCCGACGATGGTGACGATTTCACCGCGCTCGATGCTCAGATCAACGCCGCTCAAGACCCGGTGGCCGCCGAGATCCACTTGCAGGTTGCTGACCACAATCAGGCTCATGTGGCGGCCTCGGCCTGACAGGTTGAGCAGAGGCCAACAGCCTCCACCACTGTATGCTCAATGGCAAAACCAACAGTCCGGGCCGCCTGCCCCAACGTGCCTTTGGCCGGTTCCGCCTGCGCCTCGGCGACCGAACGGCAGCTGCGGCAGACCATAAAGGCCGGATGATGGCTTTCGGACGGGTGCATACAGGCGACATAGGCGTTCAGGCCTTCGATCTTGTGCACGAAACCGTTTTTCATCAGGAAATCCAGCGCCCGGTAAGCGGTGACGGGTTTGGAGCCCAGCCCTTCGGCCTGGAAGCGTTCGAGCAAGTCGTAAGCGCCGAGGGCTTTGTGGGATTCGAGCAGGATCTCGAGCGCACGACGACGTTGAGGAGTGAGCTTGAGGGATTGAGCGTCCGTGGAGGCAGCTACTTCGCCGAGAACGCGGGTGACACAATGGCGGTGATCGTGGTCTTGGGCGGACATGGGTGGTGGGGTGGTTGGCATGCGGGTGTGCTCCGGTGCGGTATGTTATAACATTACGTAAATTAACGCAAAGAGGGGGTGCATTCAATGGGGGATTCGGATTGTTGGCATTTCGACCAAAGCAGCTATTTGCCGTACGTCAGATAACAGCACCGATCACTCAACGTAGGGTTGAAGGAAACTGGCTGATGGTGCAAAGTGCGGCAACAGTTGTGATGAAGGCAGAGACAAATTTGGGCGTAGGGTGCCGGGTTTTGGTTATCGGGTGCATAGGAGTGAACACCGATATATCTCTAAATGAAAAGCAAACATTATAGTCAGAAAACTGCTTAATGGCCAAACGACACTACATAATATATTGCGATGAATCGGCCAAAAAGGGCGAATATTTTTCGAATTTCTTTGGAGGCGTGTTGCTCCAGTCCAGCGATCAAGAAGCCATAGATTATTTACTACGAAAAAAGAAAGAAGAGCTAAATCTGCACAGCGAAATCAAATGGACTTCGGTGACAAAGCCCTACTTACAAAAATATATTGATTTTATTAAGTTTTACTTCGAGTTTGTTGAGTCATCTCGACTCAGGGTGCGTGTTATGTTTACCCAAAATATCCACCGTCCGGTCGGCCTCACAAAAGAGCAACGGGAAGAGCGATATTTTAGGTTGTACTACCAATTCATCAAGCATGGTTTTGGGGTGAAGTATTCCAATCCCAATGCGCTGGATAGAGTCTTTTTCTCATTACTATTAGACGACATACCGGACACAAAGGCGAAGTTCGAAAACTTTAAGGACTATTTGAGCCGAATTCCAAACACTTACGATATGCGAGGATGTCAAATCCACTTCCCCAGAAATCAAATCACAGATGTAAATTCAGCAAACCACAGCATTTTGCAGGGTTTAGACGTCATCTTGGGCTCGATGAATTTCAGGCTAAACGATCACCACCGGAAAAAGCCAGAGGGACAGCGCATCAGAGGGAAAAGGACGATAGCTAAAGAGAAGTTATACAAAGAAATAAACAAATTGATCAGGTCGATTTACCCAAATTTTAATGTCGGCACCACAACTGGCACCCAAAATGGATTAGTGGATCGTTGGAGACACCCGTACCGTCATTGGCGTTTTATCCCAACCGACTACAAGCTAGATCAAACAGCCACAAAACGAAAAGCCCCGTAGAGGTCTACATCAATACTCTTAGTGGAACTAAGAGCTTCGACACACTACAGGGCTTGCCTCTATATAGCGCTAATTGCGGGAAATATCAAGCTAGATGTTGTGCCTTACTAGGCATTTGAAACTAAATACGAACCATAAGGTTGTGCGAATCTGTGCACGGCTTTCTATTAGCTGCGAATCGATCCAAACGAACGAAATTCTCACTCGAAGGCGCACTCTACTACTTCACCTCAACAAAATCACCACCCGCCCGTGCCCCGCACGGGCAGCGCCCGACCTCCCCCTGGAGGGCGCTATACGCCCTCCAGGTCGAGGCGCTGCCCTGTCGCTGATCCCTCTGCGTTCTCACCCACCCATATGCGCATCCACAACCCGCTGCAGCACTGGGGCGTAGTGGCGGAAGTCTGGGGAGGTCACATCCGGGTCTTTGCCGAGATCGTCCCAAATCCGCACCCGGACAATGGCGGCGAGGTTGGGGATGTCTTCAAAGGCGACAATTTCTTCGACTGTCATTGGTCCGCCTTGCAGCCGGAGCGTGTGCACCGAGGCCTCAGACAATTGCCCGTAATAATCGGCGTCGGTGGCACAGAGATAACGCTTGGCCGCCACGTGATAGCGCACGCAATCCGTCACCACGGTCGGGAAAAACGGCGCGATCACTGCGGCGCCTGCTGTGTCGTGGTGATTGTCGATGCCTTTGGCCAGCGCGTCGTCTGGAAATTCATTGGTGTAATGGCCGATGTCATGCAACAGCGCCGCTGCGATCATGGTGTCGCCGGCACCAGCCTGTTCGGCCAGCTGTGCCCCCTGTAACATGTGCTGGGACATGGTAACCTGCTCGCCCAGATAGCTGTCCGCGCCGCGCCGCTCGAAAATGTCACCGATGAAGCTGACAATCGTGTCACGGCTCAACGGGCTGTGGTTCTGTTCGGTCATTGCGTTGCTTTCCTTGTTTGTGCGTGTGGTTTGCCTGATTAGCCTCTGCTCCGGTTCAATCCGCAATCATTTTTGCGACGCGCTACTGTGCCTGAAAACGACAAATGCTGCATTTGCGTCCACGTTCCCTGCGGCATCATTGTATACATTCGTATACGGTCTTTCCTTGCGCGGCGTGATGGGGTACATAGCGGCCAAATCAGATTCCTTCAGACAGAGGCCCGCATATGACCAAGATCAAAGTCGAAAACCCGGTTGTCGAACTCGACGGCGATGAAATGACCCGGATCATCTGGCAGTTCATCAAAGACAAACTGATCCTGCCCTACCTCGATATCGACCTGAAATATTATGATCTTGGGATCGAGGAGCGCGACCGCACCGATGATCAGATCACCGTGGACGCCGCAAATGCGATCAAAAAATACGGGGTTGGCGTCAAATGTGCGACCATCACGCCGGACGAGCAGCGGGTCGAGGAATTCAATCTCAAACGCATGTACCGCTCGCCCAACGGCACCATCCGCAACATTCTGGGTGGGGTGATTTTCCGCGAACCGATCATCTGTCAGAACGTTCCGCGTCTGGTCCCCGGCTGGACCCAGCCGATTGTGGTTGGGCGTCACGCCTTTGGCGACCAGTATAAAGCGACGGATTTCCTGTTTCCGGGCAAAGGCAAACTGACGATCAAATTTGTCGGCGAAGACGGTGAAACCATCGAGCACGAGCTGTATGACGCGCCCTCGTCCGGTGTGGCGATGGGTATGTACAACCTCGACCACTCGATTCTGGATTTCGCCCGGGCGTCACTGAACTACGGGTTGAACCGCGGCTGGCCGGTGTACCTGTCAACCAAGAACACTATTCTGAAGGCCTATGACGGGCGGTTCAAAGACCTGTTTCAGAAGGTTTATGAAGAGGAATTTGAAGAACAGTACAAGGCCGCCGGGATTACCTATGAGCACCGCTTGATCGACGACATGGTGGCCTGTGCGATGAAATGGAACGGCGGTTTTGTCTGGGCCTGCAAAAACTATGACGGCGATGTGCAGTCCGATACCGTGGCACAGGGGTTTGGATCGCTGGGGCTGATGACTTCGCAACTGATGACACCGGATGGCAAGATTGTTGAGGCAGAGGCCGCGCATGGCACCGTGACCCGGCATTATCGCCAGCATCAGGCAGGCAAAGAGACCTCGACCAATTCGATTGCTTCGATCTTTGCCTGGACCGGTGGGTTGAAACACCGCGCCAAGCTGGATGACAACACGGCGCTGACAAATTTCGCTGATACGCTGGAAACAGTCATCGTCGACACGGTCGAAAGCGGTCATATGACCAAAGACCTGGCGCTGCTGGTCGGTCCGGATCAGGGGTGGCTGACGACCATGGGATTCCTAGAGAAGATCGACGAAAACCTGAACGCCGCGCTGGCGGGGTAAGAGAAACTTATCACTGCTTAATTCTCTTCAACATCATTGCCCGGCTTGTCCGTACAACCTCGGAAAGTAGCGAAAGACCAAGCGAGGTCCCCCGGACAAGACAGGGGACGACGCGTTTTGTGTGGGTCAGCGTAACGCACCAAAATCGCCCCGCGAACGACATCATAAAATAGCCCCTCACCGCTGCCAAACATCCCGTTTGATCTTGCGTTCCGATCAGCTAGTCTCTTGATTGTCCTTGGAGGCCAAGCGCGGATTAGAATGCTTAATGTAATATCCAAAATAACATTGGCACTGGCTCTGGCGCTGGTGTTGACGCAATGCGACCAGGCGATCCGGCTGGCGCAGCCGCCGAACATTCTGGTTGGGCTCGGCGCCTATCCCGATGCGGAAATCCCGGCGCATCTGCGCACCACAACCCCGCGTATTTATTACATTACCGACCGGCAGGCAGTTGCAAGTGAATCCGGTGACGCCGACTATGGCTATGCCAGGTCCACGTCAATGGCATTTGGGTATAAAACCATATCCTTTGGTCCTGATTTGACATGGGAACAGCTGAAACTGCGCAGCGTTGCGGAAGGGTTGAACCAACCGGTGCACCTCACGACGCTCAACGCCCAGGAACTGGTTCGCTTTCCGCCAACGCCCTTGCCCTTTACCAAACAAAACGGGCGGGTGGTGGAATCGCCAGCTGCGCGCCGCGCCTATCAACAGGCGAAGGCTGAATTCAAAGCGGCGGTACGCACCGCACTCCGGCAGTCCAACCGACAAGAAGCGTTGGTCTATGTTCATGGAATCCGGAATGACTTCAAAGACGGGGCGGCCACACTTTCAAATCTGTGGCATTATTCAGGCCGGATCGGGGTGCCGATTGTCTATACTTGGCCCTCTGACGCGCCGGGTCTGTTCGGCTATTTCACCGACCGCGAATCCAGTGAGTTTTCCATATTCCACTTTAAGGAATTCATCCGCCTGCTGACTGAAATTCCAGAGCTGAAGCGGATCAATCTCGTTGCCCACAGCCAAGGCGCTGAACTCGCCACAACGGGCCTGCTGGAACTTTCACTTGCAAACGGGAAACGGATATTGGTCGGTGTTGACCATATACAGGCGATCCTGACCAGTGGCGTCGGGGTGGGGTCTCTGGTCGTGCTAGGCGGTGGATTGAGTTATGAGCTTGCTCAGACACCGCAGGAAATTGCCGACTTGATGGATGCGCACTATGCGAAAACCAAACCTGCCTGATTTGGCGCAAGGAGATTTCAATGTCAGATAAACTGCACCTGGTGTTCGGCGGCGAGCTGGACGATCCCTCGGGGGTGAAGTTCCGCAACGTGGATGAGATTGATATCATTGGGATTTTCCCGAGCCACGAGGCGGCGTACAATGCCTGGAAAGGGGCCGCGCAAAGTTCGGTCGACAATGCCCATATGCGCTATTTCATTGCGCATTTGCACCGGTTGATTGGCGAAAAGCGGGAGCATGTCGAAGATGGGGCGTTGAGCCAGTAGGCTATGCTGCTTGATCAAAACACGCGGCTCCCCCAGACTTGATCTGGGGCTGCCTGTTGCTGTCTAAGAAACGGGTCGGTGGCGCACCAGCTGGTTTTTAGGATCATAAAGACACGGCTGCACAACCTGTGACTTGACCAGCGCACCAATCACCTCAACTTCCAGCACCGTATCTATCGCAGCACACGCCGGGTCGATGAATGCCATGGCGATATTTTCGCCGGTACGGCGGCCCCATTCTGCGGAAGTGACGGTTCCCACAACATTACCATCCCGACTCACTGACGCGCCGCTGTGCGCGGCGGCGTGGGAACAATCGAGCGTTAGGGAAACGAAGCGGCGGAGGCGGCTTTCATACGGATTGTATTCGGTGATCTGGTCGGCTTTCCAGTGTCGGTGGCCTTTTTCCAACCGCATGGAGTCTATCGCGCGGGAGCCGAACATCTTCGTTCGCAGCGATGCGGTGGGTCAGCCAATCGATGTCATGGAATTCGGCAGCGGCGGCGGAGCCTTACCAGATGCAGCCACCTTTTGATTCCGGGGAAGGTAGGTTGGCGATGGTCACCTCGCCTTTAATATTGCCGTGGTGATTGAGCGGGTAACCGGCTGGAGAAATATTTTCCAGGAGAGGAATTTCCCTTGATGGTGTCGCCGGGCCGACTGCTGGGATGCCTCCGGTGGGAGTATTTGCAGAACTTTGAAACACGGGGTATCAGACGGAAGCCTGTTGTTCTGCTTAAAGGATTCTCCATGCCCCATCTTACTGTCGTTGACCACCCGCTGATCCAGCATAAGCTGACACTGATGCGGGATCAGGCCACGCCAACTTCGCAGTTTCGTCAATTGCTACGCGAAATCAGTCACTTGCTAGCATATGAGGTGACACGCGGCTTGCCGGTGACGATGAAAACCATCGAAACACCGCTGCAGGAAATGCAGGCGCCGGTGTTGGACGGGCGCAAGCTGGCGCTGGTGTCGATCCTGCGGGCGGGGAACGGACTGCTGGACGGGATGCTGGAGCTGATCCCCTCGGCGCGCGTGGGCTTTGTTGGTCTCTACCGGGATGAGGCGACCCTGAAGCCGGTGCAGTATTATTTCAAAGTGCCGGAAGCGATGAGCGAGCGGGTGGTGATTGCGGTGGACCCGATGCTGGCGACCGGCAATTCCTCGGTTGCGGCGATTGATCTGCTGAAACAGTCAGGCGCCAAAGACATCCGGTTTCTGTGTCTGCTGGCCGCGCCGGAAGGGGTGGCGCGGATGAAACAGGCGCATCCGGATGTGCCGATTGTGACGGCGGCGCTGGATGAGCGGCTGAACGACAAAGGCTATATCGTGCCGGGACTGGGCGATGCCGGGGACCGGATGTACGGGACGAAGTAGCAGTTAAAGTACCTCCAGCCTCTCCACCCAATCCGCGACGTCATGCGCCTGTACTTCGGCGGCGCGGATGTGCGCGTCGAAATGCTCAACCAGCGTCTGGATCGTCTGTTTGGCGTTGATCAGCAGGTAAATCTCGCCCGCATAAATTGCGACACGGTTGTAGCCGAAAATGGTGTAAGGCATGGAGTAGCGCTTGCGACCGTCAAACAGGAACAGGCGGAAAGCAGGGTAGAACTCGCGCAGCAAGCGGGCCATATGGAGCAGTTGTTCCTGGCGCGTGGAACGCGGCAGATCGGACCAGACGCCCTGTCCTGCAGCCAGCAGCCGTAAGGTTTGGGCGGGCATACAAGCTTCCATATCGGATTGTTCGGCGCGGCTGAAATTCAGGGTAAAATCTTCAGCCCCGCGGATTTCCGGTCGCCGATGCGCCATCAGAGCGTTTGTGCGAAGCTGGTCCGGCAGACCAGCGGGAACATAGCGGATTTTTGCACCGGCCGCCTCGCTGTGCCACTGCGCCAGCAGCGAGCGGTCCGCACCGTCGGCTCCCTCGGCAATCTCCAGAGCCTCGCGCAACTCTGCCGACACACCTTCGTCTTCGGACAGGCCCAGCAACCAGTCGAGCGAGACCTGACAGTTTTCGGCGATTGAAATCAGCGTTTCAGCCCTTGGCAGACGGGCATTTGCACCGGTTAGCAACTGTGACAGGGCAGAGCGGTCGATGCCGATCAAGGCAGCAAACCCGGCCTGCCGCAAACCGCTGCGCAGGTGCAAGTCCTGCAATCGCAGGCGGAATTGGTCGGATACGAGGCGTTTGTCCATTGAAGTAGTTTAACAAAGTCTACATTTGTTTACTATATACAACATTTATCTTGTTTTGTTACCAGTGACTCATTGGCGGGTAACGGTTTCGTGATATTTTGGAATTGGGAAGACCCAAAGCGATGCGCGCTTTGTTGGAGCTTTTGGCACAGCGCATAACGCAGCAAAATCAAAAGTTAAAAACGACGCTATGCGTTAATCTGATTCAGATGACATGCGTAGCGCTCTATACACAGGAATAAGATGAACTTTCGTAATATTGAATGGCCGACTGTGATGTTGCTGGCGGCAACCTACGCGCTCTGGGCCTTTGCCGGTAATGTGATCTGGCCGCATTTCCCGGTGCTCGCGCTGATGCTGATGGCGGTTTTTGCGGCACAACACGCCTCGCTGGTGCATGAGGCACTGCATGGGCACCCAACCCGCAACGGTCTGGTGAATGAGGCGCTGGTGACGATGAACCTCGGTCTGATCTGGCCCTATCGCCGCTTCAAGACCGTTCATATGTGCCACCATGCGGACGCGCGGCTGACCGATCCATTTGATGACCCTGAAAGCTATTATCAGGCGCTTTGGCACTATGAAGAGATGCCGGGATTGCTGCGCGGCATCCTACATGTCAACAACACGCTGGCCGGTCGGGTTGTGCTGGGGCCTGTACTGGGAACCATCGGGCTGATCGTCGGCGATCTGCGGCTGATCCGGCAGGACGATTATTCCGTGGCGCAGGCCTGGGCGCTGCATCTGGTGTCGCTGATCCCGGTGCTGGCCTGTGTCATTTACTGGTTTCAGATCCCGCTCTGGCTTTACGTCTTAACAGTGGCTTGGGGCGCGGCGGCGCTGATTTCGATCCGCACCTATGCGGAACATCAATGGAGCGAAACGCCGGACGGGCGAACGCTGATCGTCGAAAAATCGCCATTGTCGCTGCTGTTTCTGAACAACAATCTGCATCTGGTGCATCACAAGCACCCGGGAACGCCGTGGTATCGGCTGCCTAAGTTGTACCGGCAGGACCGCGACCATTGGCTGACCCTGAACAACGGCTATGTTTTTTCCAGCTACTGGCAGCTTTTCCGCGCCTATGGCTTCACGGCAAAGGAGCCGGTTTGCCATCCGAGTTGGCGGCTGACGAGGAAGCACCAATGAGCGATTTTTATGCCGCACTTCCGATGTATGATCTGCCCGAATGTGCGGAAGAAAACCGCGCCTATTGGCAATCCATTCAGGATGGATTGCGCCGGAAGGGATTTGAGGGCGCGGTCACCTATATCCGCCCCAGCATTGGCGAGGGGCCGTCCGACCTGTTGACGCAGCCGAATTTGCTGATGTCGCAAACCTGCTGGGGACCGATTTCGCGCGGGGTAACCCCGCCGCTGACGATTCTGGCGCAACCGGATTATTCGGGGTATTTCGGTGGCAGCGGACCGCAATACCGGTCCGCGATCATTGCAACAGGTGCCGGGAACCATGTACCGCCGCCAAAAGATGCCAGCGCCGAATTGCCAATCGAACAACTGCGTAGTGCGCGCTTTGCCTATAACGACGATACGTCGCTGTCAGGCATGTTGGCATTGGCTGGAGATATTGCCGATACAACCGGTACTGATGCGCCGTTTTACCGCGAAAAAATTGCCAGCGGCGGCCATCGGCAATCCATACAGATGGTGGCAAATGGAGACGCCGACACCGCTGCGGTGGATTGCCAGACCTGGGCGTTGGCCAGTGCATATGAACCCGCCGCCGCAGATGTTCACATCATCGGATGGACATCGCTGCGCATGGGGCTGCCTTATGTCTGCAACCCAGCAATTAATCCGAATTTGGCGCAGAATTTGCGCGAGGTTTTGTTGGGGCTCGGTTGTATCCAGCCAGAGGTGCTGGCCGCCTGATTAACCGCCCGACAATTCCGTGATCGCATCCGCCACGTCTTCAGTTTCCACGGCATCGGCCCCCCGCGCCATGCGCAGCTTGTGTGCCAGCGTCAGCACCTGTGCGTGGGTTTTGCCCTGCGGCGGGTCGAACTTGTAGCTGGCCAGTTCAACCAGCAACCCGAGCGGATCGCGGAAATACAGCGAATCCATAAACCCCCGGTCACGAATGCCGGTGTTGGGAAAACCGGCTGCCTTGAGCCGATCCGATGCCAGGCGGATCGTGGCCTGCGAAACCCAGAATGCGACGTGGTGCACCGATCCGTTCTGCTGGGCCAGTTTATCTGCATCCGGCTTGCGGCTTTCTTTGGTGAACACTGTGAGCGTGCGCCCGTCGCCGCTGTCAAAATACAGGTGGTCGACACCGGGATCATCCAGGTTCGGCTGTTCAAATATCAGCTGCATCCCAAGGATGCCCTCCCAGAAATCGACTGAAGTCTGGCGGTCTGCACCGTTGAGTGTGATGTGGTGAATGCCCTGCACTTGGCTGACGGTCATGGTGATTGGCTCCTTGTTCGCGGCATTTTGTAACCCAGCGCCTCAATTAGTGCAAAACCAACTTCAGCCGTCGACTAAAATCGCTCGGAAATCGTTCACGTTGGTGTGAGTTGGGCCGGTTTCGACCAGCCCGCCAACGGATTGAAAAAACCCATAGGCATCGTGATCGGCCAGATATTGCCGCGCTTGTTTCAGTGTGGTTTTGCTGCGCATTTCCGGATACCAGACCGCACCCGCGTTATATTCCGAACCGTCGCGCCCGTCGGTATCACAGGCTATTGCGGTGACACCGTCGAGGTCCCAAGTGGCGATAGCAAAAGACAGCAAGAACTCGGTGTTGCGCCCGCCCCGGCCGCCAGATTTCTTGATCGTTACCGTGGTTTCGCCACCGGATATCAGCGCCACCGGCACGGTAACGGGCTGGCCATGAGTGACCACCTGCCGAGCAATCCCGGCCATGACAATCCCGGCTTCGCGGGCTTCTCCTTCGATGGCGTCGCCAAGTATTAACGGGGTTACATCGTTGGACCGAGCAACACTGGCCGCCGAATCTAGGCTGGCTTGCGGAGCCGCCACGATATGGGTCTTGGCAGCTGCGAAAACCGGGTGGTCGGACGGCGGCGTTTCCGAAGCTTCGGCTTGCAGCAGGGCGCGTGCAGCCTCTGGCAGTTCCATTGCGTAACGCGTCACGATTTCCTGGGCATCTGCCGTGCTCGTAGGATCAGGAACCGTGGGGCCTGAGGCGATGATCGCCGGATCGTCACCCGGCACATCCGATATTGTCAAAGTCACGACTTGAGCCGGGTAGGCGGCCACGGCCAAACGTCCGCCTTTGGTGGCCGACAGGTGTTTGCGCAGCAGATTCATTTCCGATATCGACGCGCCGGAAGACAGCAGAACCTTGTTTACGGCCTGTTTGTCTTCAAGGCTGAGGCCCGCACCCGGGACCGCCATCAAGGACGAACCACCGCCTGATATCAGACACAGCGCCAAATCGTCTGCACCAAGCCCCGAAAGTAATTCCAATATCCGCCTGCCCGCCGCCTCGCCCGCCGCGTCCGGCACCGGATGGCGCGCTTCGACCAGTTCGATATGATCCGTAGGCAGGCTGGCGCCATGGGGCACGATCACCAGACCTTCACATTCGCCCCAGGCAGCCTCTACCGCCTGTGTCATGCGGGCCGAGGCTTTGCCCGCGCCAACAACGACGACCCGGCCCGTAGGCCGTTTGGGCAGGAAGCCGGGCACCACCGCCATTGGGTCGGCAGCATCGAGAGATGCTTGAAACATCTGGTGCAGGAGATTGGATTGGGCCACGGATCACCCCTCGCGGTTCGATTTGAACCGCACAAAACGCGAGAAAGTCGCAAGCGTCAATCCACTTTTCCCGACTCGATCCCATTGGGTTGGTGCCTATTCCCGCACGACATACCAAATCAAAGTGTGGCTCTACCCGCCGCGCCGGAGCGCACTGACCGGAACTGCTGCGCCTATCGCGGACCAGGTCGCAGATGCGCGGGCGATTTTGGTGTCGTCCCAAGTGATAAAACAGATCACAAAGCCATCGCGGGTGATTTCTTCCGCCTGCACATGAAACCGCAGGTTTTGCGCCCGCGAGGCGTCAATTCCTGACAGTCCGATGGTGATATGCGGAGGTTTCTGGAACGGCGCGGCGAATTGTACCGGGACCCGCACGCTGCGGTCGCCTTCATCGCTCCACATCGGTTCGTTGCGGTCCACATGGTTGAACACCTCACCGCTCGCCGTGATGATCTGCATCCCGACCAGAGGCGAGGTTGTCTGCTGATGAAATTGTGCGTTCCGATAACGTGTGCCGTCCATGGTCTGTCCTGTATCGCCGCCCTTGGGACTCATAACGCGTGGGTCTTTCATGTGGATTAACGCGCGCATATTCAATACCGGGTACATATTAGCGGGATTGCAGATCGCAACGAATCTCACTCCACTTGCATGGCTCGTTGAACCACTTACCCCACGGGTTACAATGAATCACATCACATTGCGCAGGCCAAACCAAAGTTACGGGGTAAAAGGCGTGTTTTCAGTGGCCGTCAACAACCAGGTCGCCGTCCAATTCGCGAGTAGGAATTCGGCTGAGCGTGCAGCCCAGGCCGTGACCGGCGACGCCGGTGCCGTCCGCTGCGCGGAACTCGGCCTGATGATTTGAACACATCAGGCGGCTGCCGTCGGAACTCAGCACGCTGCTGCTGCGTTGGTCGAGCGGCAGGAACTGGTGCGGGCAGGCATTGACGAAAGCGCGGTACCCGCCGGGGCTGCGCAATGCCAGAACCGGAAACCCGCCCACAAACGTGCTTAACACGTCGCCTTCTGGGATATCCGCAAGCAAACACAGCCGTGTTCCCGACGCCGGAGCGTCGGGAAAATCGGTCTAGTCGAGATTCATTCCGCCAGAACGCCGCGCGCGATCTGATCGGCTTCGATGCTTTCGAACAGGGCCTTGAAGTTGCCTTCGCCAAAGCCATCGTCGCCTTTGCGCTGGATGAACTCGAAAAAGATTGGCCCAATCACGGTTTTTGAGAAGATTTGCAGCAGGATTTTGGTTTCAAGACCGTTCACAACACCTTCGCCGTCGATCAGGATGCCGTGTTTTTTCATCATGTCCAAAGGCTCTTGGTGGCCCTGCACCCGTTTGTGGCTCATGGCGTAATACATATCTGGCGGGGCGGGCATGAATTCCAGACCGCGCTCAGAAATTGCGTCGGTGGACCCATAGATATTGTCGGTTGCCACTGCGATATGCTGGATGCCTTCGCCGTTGTACTCTTTCAGATATTCTTCGATCTGGCTTTTGTCGTCCGAACTTTCGTTGATTGGAATCCGGATACGACCGCAGGGTGAGGTCAGCGCCCGGCTGGTCAGTCCGGTCAGTTTTCCAGCAATGTCAAAGAAGCAGATTTCCTTGAAATTGAAGATGTCGCGGTAAAAGCTGTACCATTTGTCCATATTGCCACGTTTGACGTTGTGGGTCAGGTGATCGAGGTAATAGAAGCCGACGCCTTGCAGCGCTTTGCCGTCTTCCAGTCTCTCATATTCGTCGGAATAGGGGGATTGCTCCGCGCCGTATTGATCCACGAAATACAGCAGGCTGCCGCCGATGCCTTTGATGGCTGGGACATCCAATACCTTGTCGTCCGCGTCATACGGCTGAGCGCCTTTTTCGATCGCCCGTGCATAGGCTTTGGCCGCGTCCACCACGCGCCAAGCCATCGACGGGGCGCAGGGGCCATGCTCTTCAACAAACCGCATGCCAAACGAATCGGGCTCAGCGTTGAGCACATAAGTGATGTCGCCCTGCTGCCAGAGTTCGATATTTTTGGTATTGTGTTTGGCGGCTTTGACATAGCCCATGCGGGTGAACAAATCGCGCAATGCCTGCGGGTCAGCGTGGGCGAATTCGACAAACTCAAAGCCATCGGTGCCTGCCGGGTTCATGGCACTGATTTCAGATTTCGGTGCGTCGTGCGGGAAAGGGCCCATAGTGAATCTCCTAGATGTCCTGTTACCGGGATAATACCGCAGGGCACGTGCGAGGTGTGCGCATTCTTTGGTGTGGATCGAGGGGTTTTTGACTGCTCACCGCAATTTATTGTAGTATTGCGCACAAAACACGCACACGATTGGAAAACAATGCTTGATTCCACCGACATTCGCCTGCTGGCAGCGCTGCAAACCAACGCCCAGGTCACTGCGCAGGAATTGGGCGAAACCTTGAACCTGTCCGCCTCGCAAGCTGGTCGCCGTCGTCAGCGGCTGGAGGCCGAGGGTTATATCACCGGCTATACCGCGCAACTGAACCCGCGTCTGTTGGGGTTGAGCGTTCAGGCGTTCGTGCAGGTTTCGATGTCGGGGCATTCAACGGAAATTTCGCAGCGGTTTCACAATCTGGTGTTGCGGCGGCCGGAAGTTGTCAGTGTCTGGACCCTGACCGGCGAGGCGGATTACATGCTGCGGGTCTGGTGTCCCGACCTGGCGGCGCTGAACACACTGGTGCACGAGGTGTTTTTGCCGCATCAGGCGGTGGCGCGGGTGCAGACCAAGATCGTGATGGATCAGATCAAGAGGGACGCACCGTTGCCAGTGTAAAAGACTCGCAAAACGACCACCCGCCCGTGCCCTTGCCCGGGCAGCGCCCGGACCTCCCCACGGGGAGGGCGCTTCTCGCCCACCCCGAGGTCCGGGCCCTGCCCTGATGTTGTGATACAAGGCTAGAAACCAATCTCGCCAAAGGCTTGTGCACGCCCGCATCCGCAAACTAAGATGCCAGCAGAAAATTGATCGAAAACCAATAATGCCCAAAGAATCAACCGAGAATTCCTGGGTGTGGATATCCACACCCGACAGCCTGGACAAAGGCCAGGTCTCGCTCTTCGCGATCTTCGAGACTGTTTGCGCTACGGCGTTCGGCCTCTGGGCATGGCAGCGTTTCGGGCTTTACCCGGTGATGCTAATCAGCCTTGTGGTGGCGTTTCTGACGCAATTGCGCAGCCCACAGTCAATCCGGCTTGGCCGGATATTGTGGTGGCGGTATGAACGCTGCTTTTTAAGAAGTCGCAAAGTCACCACTGCACAATTTCGAATTTGGTTCACCGTCAGTTTAGTCGTCAGCTTTGTTATAATATTGTGGCTGGCGTCGCTCTGGCTTCCCTGTCACACGGGCTGGCCTATATTCTGGCGGTCCGCAGTGCTGGCGGTTCTAGCAATTAACATTGCCTTAATGGTGATGGTAGCTGGGACGGCCGCACCAGCGGAAGAAATAGTGATAGTGGGAACAGGAGCAGGCGCGGCAGCGGTGGCGGTGGCGGTGGCAGTAGCCGTGGACGTAGCGGGAGCTGGAGCGACGGCAGTATTGGTAGCGGTGGTGGGAACGGCAGCGGGCTTTGGAGCGTTAGCGGTAGCGTCGGTCGTATCGGATGCGACATCAATTGCTATTCTTTCACTAGGCTTCGCACCGGGCATCTTTCTGCGGGCCCTTGCTATCCGTTTTTGGGCCACCCTCCGGTATTTCCCAAAAGGTGCGCATCTGCTAGCACAAAACTGGTCCCACCTGATTTTGCGCACGGATTGGCGCACTGAGCCAATGCTGGTGCCAGGGCTGTCACCAACCAGCGTTCTTAGGATCGGCGTGTTATCTCACCGTTTCAAGATTGGAGGTGTGTCGGAGAAAGCTTTTATTATTATTTATGTCCCAATACTCTTCCTCCCCACTTACCTCTTCCGCCTTACCCTCAAATCCACTTTCTGGGCCTATTGGCCACTGCTTTGGATCGCCACCTCTGCCGAAAGCTGGAAAGACGAAACCGGCGCCTTGCAATGGGACCATACTCGCGGTCGCCGATTTGAGGATTGGATCGCCTTCTTCATCTCCGCCGCGGCCATCGCCTTTCTCAGCATTCGCCTGTTCTCCATCACCAACTATCAGGCCGCACTGATGGCGGCCGAAGCCCGCGGCCTGCCGACCTACTGGCCGCTGTACCTTGCCGGGATCGACTGGACCCGGCTGACCTTCTGGGACAGCTTTCCCGCCATTGGTGCCATCTTCGCCCTCATTGTTTTCATCCAGTCCCGTCGCCTGCACGACCACTCTTCGCTCGCTGGCGTCACGTCTCCATCGCAGCCTCAACTCAAACTCCTCTACACGCTGAACCGCATCAAAAACCTCGCCGCCTATGCGACCATGGCCCTCGGCATTGTCACCCTGATCTGGACTCAACACGATCGCTGCCTTCTGTGGCCCAAAGCCAGCGGCTATCTCACCCCGGTCATCGGCCCGCCGTTGACGAACTGCAGTTTTAAAACATCTTGAGGGTTAGGCTGTACTGCAAATGCGTCGCGTGACGTCCCGTCTTAGCGCCCTTGATGCGGGTAACTTGTCAGTCGATTCACTTGGATTACCCGAACACGTCGGGTAAAGACGTACCAAGACGGAATATGGCCGACTTCATTTGCATTTGTCATCAGATTCCCGCACCTTAAAGCAACGACAAATTCAGTGCCCAGCGGAGCAGACGTTCATGGAATCCTTTCTCCTCCAAGCCACCATCTACCTCGGTGCTGCAGTTGTTGCGGTGCCGCTGGCGAACCGGGCCGGACTGGGATCGGTGTTGGGTTATCTGATCGCCGGGATTGTGATTGGCCCGCTGCTGGGACTTGTCGGCTCCTCTGAAACCCAGGATTTGCAACATTTTGCCGAGTTCGGCGTAGTCATGATGCTGTTTATCGTCGGGCTGGAGTTGGAACCGCAGACGCTTTGGGACATGCGCGCCCGGCTGATCGGGTTGGGCGGGCTCCAGGTTTCCCTGACCACGCTGGCGATCATGGGGGCGTTCATGGCGTTTGGCCAGACCTGGTCGATTGCACTGGCCATTGGCCTGACGTTTTCCTTGTCGTCCACGGCGATCGTCGTGCAAACGCTGAACGAAAAAAAGCTGATGCAATCGCAGGGCGGGCGTTCGGCATTTTCGGTGCTGCTGACCCAGGATATCGCGGTAATCCCGATGCTGGCGCTGATTCCGTTGTTGTCGATTCCGGCAATTTACAACCGGGCCAGCAGATCCAGCGGTGATCACGCGGAAACTCTGTCACTGGTCGAAGGGCTGCCCGGCTGGGGCGTTACTCTTGTCACCATCGCGGCGGTGGCGATTGTGATCCTTGGCGGGGTTTTTCTGACCCGGCCGATATTCCGCTATATCGCGCGGTCGCGGGTCCGGGAAATGTTCACCGCTATTGCGCTGCTGCTGGTGCTGGGCATCGCACTGCTGATGACGCTTGTTGGCCTGTCACCGGCGCTTGGCACTTTTCTGGCCGGTGTGGTGCTGGCGAACTCCGAATTCCGCCACGAACTGGAGAGCGACATTGATCCGTTCAAAGGCTTGCTGCTGGGGCTATTTTTCATAACCGTCGGCGCCGGCATCCGGTTCGACATTCTTTGGGAAAATCTGGCGAGTATCCTGGGCATAACCCTGACTGTTATGTTTATCAAGGGATTGGTGCTGGCTGTACTCAGTATCCTGTTCAAGCTGCGCGGACGCGATCAGTGGCTGTTTGTGCTCTGCCTAGCGCAGGCCGGTGAATTCGGCTTTGTTATGCTGTCAACTTCGGTGCAGACCAACGTGCTCCCGGCGTTCCTGTCGCAACAACTGTTGTTGATTGTTGCACTGTCGATGCTTTTGACACCATTGCTGTTCATTCTATTCGACCGGCTGTCTGCGCAGTTGACCGAACAAACTGATGATCCGGAAGATGATGAAATCGACGATACCGGAACGGTGATCATTGTTGGGATTGGCCGTTTTGGCCAGATCATCAACCGGATGGCGTTGGGGACCGGAATCAAAACTGTAGTGATCGACCACCATATCCAGCAGATCGACAGGATGCGCCGATTTGGTGTGAAGGGTTATTTCGGCGACCCGACGCGCCCTGAAATGATACAGGCCGCCGGGTTGATGGAGGCCAAAATCCTGATTATCGCGGTTGACGATCGGGACGCCGCGATCAAGCTGGTGACCCATGCCCGCAAGCGACGACCCGATTTGCATATCATTGCGCGCGCTTATGACCGCAACCACGTTTATGCGCTGCACAAAGCCGGAGCTACCGACGTTGTGCGCGAATATTTCGACAGTTCAGTGCGGGCGGGACGCTATATGCTGGAACATATGGGTTGGTCGGAATTTGACGCCAACCGCGCTGCAACCGAATTTTACGCCGCTGACCGTCACGCTCTGTTCGAACTGGCGGAACTGTGGGACCCGGATGTGCCTCCGGAGCGGAACACGGCTTATATCGAAGCAGCCAAAGAGATAAACAAAGAGTTCTTTACCGGTTTTCTGGCCAATCTGACCGAGATTGTTGAAGAAGCTGAAGGCGAGTCAGAGGAGCCAGAAGACAAGGCGCGAAGCGGCACAAGCGAGTGACAATTGTCAAGTGACTGCAACGACACCACCCGCCGGGTAAGCGGTGCCAGAAAGCGACATTTAAATGTCTGACAATTGATCGCTGGCGTCGTGAACAAGCAAGAATCGGGCGGAAGAATGGTGTTTGCATACGACAAACGGCCAGAAAGCTGCCTATGCCAGGACATCTGATTTCACATTCGGTCCGCACCCGTCGGACGCCGTTTTCGGCCCGCGTCGAAGCGGCAGGGGTTTCGGCATATACCGTTTACAACCACATGCTGTTGCCGACAGTTTTCAGGTCGCTTGAAGAGGATTGCGCCCACCTGAAATCGGCGGTGCAAATCTGGGATGTTTCCGCTGAACGGCAAGTGGAACTGCTCGGGCCAGACGCCAAGCGGTTGTTGCAAATGACAACGCCGCGCGACCTGTCCAGAATGGCCGACGACCAGTGTTATTACGTCCCGATGGTCGATGCAGACGGCCGGATGCTGAACGATCCTGTCGCAATCCGGCTTGGGCCGGAACGGTTTTGGGTGTCGCTTGCTGATTCCGATATGCTGTTTTATTTCAAAGGCCTCACCACCGGCTTTGGCCTGAATGTAACCGTGACTCAACCTGATATATCCCCGCTGGCAATTCAGGGGCCGTTGGCGGACGAATTGG
Organism: Amylibacter sp.; assembly: GCA_965237555.1. Taxonomy (GTDB): domain Bacteria; phylum Pseudomonadota; class Alphaproteobacteria; order Rhodobacterales; family Rhodobacteraceae; genus Amylibacter. The sequence continues at coordinate 1,184,740 of OZ250147.1, read as the reverse complement.
TTTCACGGGTGTTTGGGGCAGAAATCACCAAAACCCGTTTCTTTCGCCACACAACTGTTCGGATTGCCGACACAGATATGGTCATTGCCCGCTCCGGTTGGTCAAAACAGGGCGGGTTTGAGATTTATCTGGATGACTCCAAACACGGCGAGGCGCTTTGGGACCGGTTGTTTGAGGTCGGTGCCGGTTTGGACGTGAGGGCCGGTTGCCCCAATCTGATTGAGCGCACGGAAGGCGGGATGCTGTCTTATGGCAATGACATCACGATGGCCAACACGCCGTTTGAGGCCCGATTGGGCAAATACTGTCATCTCGACAGCGTGCAATGCCTGGGACACGCGGCTCTGATGACAGCTCAAAAACCGAAACGCCAGATCCGCGCTTTAGAGATCGCTGGTCCACCTGTTCCCGGATGCACTTCACCCTGGCGGTTGACCGACGCAAACGGTGGTTTCGCCGGGCAGGTTTCTTCGGCCATCTGGTCGCCTGATTTTGGGGTTAACGTAGCCGTGGCAATGGTTGAAGCTGCGCATTGGCAGGCCGGCACCAAATTGATCGTGCAATGCCCGAACGGGCAGCACCCGGCGCGAGTTCGCGATCGGTTCTGGCCTTAGGGTCTGTGACCTAAACCGCGATGCGGGGCCGCCCTGAAGCGGTTGCGGTTATTTCCGCCTCTACAAATACGCTTTTTCCTTCGACCTCGGCGGCGCGTATATCACGCTCAAACCGCACCCGCACCCCTTCCGCACCTGAAGCCTTGGCCGCTGCAATCGCATCGTCACCAAGCCGGGTTTCGAGCGCACTCAATGCCCGTTCCTGATCCGAGAAATCCTGCGGCCCGTCGACAAAATGCACCCGATACTGGCCTTCACCAACGCCGGTGACCTGCCCGCTCAATCGCATGCTGATTTGCCCGACCACGGCACCAACTGCATTGGCCACGCCTGCGTGTTCCGGCAACACCACTTTGCAATTCAACCGCTCGCCAACAGCGCCGTAGTAGCTGGAGGCCGAAGCCCCGAGACCGATAACCGGCAGGTTCAGACCGGCGTCAAGCGCCAGAATACCACGATGGTGATCCAGACCTTTACGGGTCAGCACGTGGCGCGCCAATTCAACCACCGGAAGGTCGAATTCCGCGCTGTCTTCGGCAAAGGCGGTTTCTAGCAGGGTTTCCGCCGTCTGCCGGGTCAGGCGATCGACAATCATTTGTGCCATCTGAGCCGGCTCCTTTGCCAGCCGTTCACCCGAACCGGTGCGCAATCTGCCAAACAGTTGCACCGCCTTGAGCGCCGCAGCGCTGTCCCAACTGTCCAACTTCTCTAGCACATGGGATGCATCCGACGGCGTTACCCCCGAAATCATCACCAGCCCGCGCCCGACCAGCCGATCCAGCGCGGAAATTTCCAACCTGCTTTTCAACAAATCCGACATTTCGCTGGCCTGATCACCCAGCCGCTTCAGCAATTTCGCCTCGCGCTCCGACAATCCACTGGTTGACCGGCCCTGCGCCTTGATCGGTACAACGAAACGCCCGCCAAATTCTCCAGCCCGTTCGGTCGCCAACTGCCGGTTCAGCGCGTCATGCACCAGATCGGGCCAGTCCATGGCGCAAAGCGAGATCGGAATCAGACGGCGCGGCCCCAAGTGCAAGCCACCGTTCAGCCCGTCGCGATTCAGGCTGACTTCGCTGTCACCGCCGAGGCCAGTGGTGCGCATCGCCACCGCCTCGACCATGGTGCGAAACCCCCCGACGCGAGCGCCTTGCGGATCAATCATCGGCCGGCCGCCGCGCAACACGGCAACGTCGGTGGTGGTGCCGCCGATGTCCGACACCAGCGCATCGGTTTCATCAGTCAGCCAGCGTGCACCCACAATGCTGGCCGCGGGCCCGGACAGGATGGTTTCAATCGGGCGTTCGCGGGCCAGTTCGGCGGAAATCAACGCCCCGTCGCCGCGCACGACCATCAGGGGCGCCTGGATGTCCGCATCGCGCAGCTTGGTTTCCGTGGCGCTGATCAAATGGTCGATCATGCCGATCAACCGGGCATTCAGCACCGCCGTCATCGCCCGTTTCGGGCCGCCCAGTTTGGCGCTCAATTCGTGACTGCATGTCACCGGCGCACCTGTCAGATCGCGGATGATTTGCCGGGCAGCAACTTCGTGCTCGGGGTTGCGGGTGGCAAATTGGCTGGCGACCGCGAAGCCAGACACCCCGCCGTTCAATTCCTGCAAAGCAGACCGCAGCGCATCCGCGTCAAACGGCGCAGCCTCTCCGCCCGCGTGGGTGTGGCCACCGCCCAGCACAATCACCGGGTCGCCTTTCAGCGCTGCATCCAACCCCTGCCGAGCTATATCCCGGTTGCCGAAACCGATGAACACCAAGCACACCCGGTTTCCCTGACCTTCGACCAGTGCATTGGTGGCCAGTGTCGTTGACAACGAGGCCAAAGCAATGTCGGACGGCAAAGCCTGCGCTTGGTCCAGCACGCTGGCCATTGCTTCGCCGATACCAACAGACAGGTCGTGGCGCGTGGTCAGGGCCTTGGCACTGGCGATCACGACACTTTCGTCGCGGATCAGCACCGCGTCGGTATATGTTCCGCCCGTGTCTACGCCAAGCAGCAGTGCCATGCGCCGAATCCTTTGCGTTTCGTCATTGGCAGGTAACCCAAAGGCGGGCCGATGTCAGGCCAAAAAACGACGTTACAGCATAGGCTCCAATGTGGATTGCATCCGCTGCAATCCGCCGGTTATTTCGCCGGAATCAAACGCGGATAACAGGCATCGTGCCTCCAAGCGGGAATTGGTAGGAAGGTGTGATGACGCTGGCGGCAAGGGGCACGTTTTGCTTTGGCAACCGCGCTCCGTCCCGATCCAGTTTCAGCCAATGCAGCCGATAGCCCATGACTTTGCAGGTTTGTCGCATCACACCATATCCGGGATCTTCCAACCCGATCCGAGCCCCCGGCTCCGCCACAGTCTGCAACACCAGTTCCAGCGCATCACCGGCACCGGCGGTCACCACCACCTGCCCCGGATCGACCCGCACCCCGCGCCAGCCCTGCAAATGATCAGCAATCGTCGCCCGCAGAACCGGATCACCAAACGGGTCCGGCATATCCAGCATCGCGCCCGGATCAGCCCGCGCCACGCGTCCGACATATTGCGCCCACAGCGCTTTCGGGAACAGCCGCATATCCGGGGAGCCGGGATAAAATGGTGGCGCAGACCGGTGGTCATCCGCTGGTTCAATCCGGCGCTGTGACCGTTTGGCGTTTGGCACCCATTCGCCCGCGTCAGCCTGCAAATCAGCCACAAACACCCCGGCACCGCGCCGACCTTCTACATAGCCCTCGGCCATCAACTGATCATAGGCCGCCAGGACAGTCGCCCGAGACACACCGATTTCACCTGCAAAAACACGGGACGCAGGCAGTTGTCCGCCTGCGACAATGCTTCCGTCCTGAATCTTTCGACTGATCGATTCATACAGTTGTCGAAACAACGGCTTAACCGAGGTCCGGTCCAATCCGGCAGACAAGTAGACAGCGTGTGACATCGCATTTTGGTCCGGTCATAATATCCATAATTGGATATTTCTATCTAACCATTTTCACGCGATACCTGCCGGAATACAACCGGAGACCCGCAATGACCCTTAAAACCGAGCGCACCCGTGTCAAGCGGACTCACGAGCGCGGAAGCAACGACCGGTCCACAATCGACGCTATTCTTGATGCGATGCCGCTGTGCCATGTCGGGTATTTGCGCGATGGTGCGCCTTTTGTGACTCCAACCATGCAGTGGCGGCACAGTGATTACGTCTATTGGCACGGGTCCAGTGCCAGCTCCGCACTCCGCAGCACAGGCACAATGCCTGTATGCCTGACCGTTTCCACCTTTGACGGGCTGGTGCTGGCACGGTCCGGCTTTCACCATTCGGCCAATTACCGGTCTGTGATGCTGCTGGGCGATGCTGAACCGGTTACCGACGCGGCACAAAAATCCGCTGCGGTGCGGGCAATGTTCGACAAGCTGATGCCGGGGCGCTGGGATCATTTGCGACCCATAACGGCGCAGGAGATTAAAGCAACCGGCGTTCTGCGGCTGAAAATCACCGAGGGTTCTGCAAAAATCCGAAGCGGCGGACCGGTCGATGACGACGAGGATTATACTCTGCCAATCTGGGCCGGGGTCATACCGATTGAAATGCGCCTGCTGACCCCGGTGCCGGATCCGCGCAACCTGCCTGGGCTGGACGTGCCGGACCACGTCGGGCGGATCAAGGTCGGCTAACCTTTGTTTGTGCTGTTGGAAGCCAAAAGTCGCAACGTCACCAGCCCTGACCTCTTGTCCTGACCACCGTTTTTGCCCCACTCTGTTCCAAACCAGAAAAGGGCAACCTCATGACCAGCCGAATTATCACCACCATCTCCGGTCCTGTCGCCGAAGTGCGCCTGAATCGGCCGGAAAAGAAGAACGCCCTCGATCTCGCGCTGTTTGAAGAGCTGGTCGAGGCGGGCGAAGCACTGAAAAAGCAAGCGGATTTGCGGGCGGTGGTTCTGACCGGCGAAGGCAGCACGTTTTGTGCCGGGATCGACACTTCCAGCTTTATGGAAATAGCCGCGCAGATCGACAGCATTCGCACCGAAATCCTGAACCCGCCTGCCGGTGAAGTTGCCAACCGCTTTCAAAAACCTGTGATGGTCTGGCAGGAGCTTGAGGTTCCGGTGATTGCAGCCATCGAGGGCGTTGCTTTCGGTGCCGGGATGCAATTGGCTCTGGCCGCCGATTTTCGCTTTGCCACCGCTGATACCAGAATGTCGATCATGGAGGCCCGTTGGGGGCTGATCCCGGATATGGGGATTACCCAGAGCCTGCCGAAGTTACTGCCTGCTGACCGCGCCAAAGAACTGATCATGACCGGGCGGATTTTCAACGCTGATGAAGCGCTGTCGCTGGGGTTGCTGACCCGGATCGAAACGGACCCTCTGGCAGCGGCCCATGCGTTTGCCAAAGAACTCGCTGAAAAATCACCCGCCGCGGTCCGTGCCAGCAAGAAACTGGTGGATGGGAGTTGGGGCGGTGGGCCAGAAGGTTTGAAACTGGAAGCGGTGTTGCAGGCGCCGATCATCGGCAGTGCAAACCAGATCGAGGCAGTGATGGCCGGGATGCAGAAGCGGCCACCGAAATTTTCCTAAGCGCCGCTGAGCGGCGCGCCTTTACCCGTCCGAAACACCTGCTTCGGCAAAGGTTGCCATGCCAGAGTGGCACGCAACGGCACCCTGAAGCACGCCAATGGCCAACGCGCCGCCAGAGCCTTCTCCCAGACGCAGCCCGAGGCTTAGCAAAGGCTCTTTATCCAACGCTTTGAGGATATTGCCATGCGCGGCTTCGGCGGATTGGTGACCCGCTACGCAGTGATCCAATGCACCAGCTTGAGCATTCTCCAGCGTGGCGGCGGCGGCGGAGCAAATGAATCCGTCGAGGATCACCGGGATCGAATGGTGACGGGCCGCCGCGATTGCCCCGGCCATCGCCGCCAATTCCCGACCGCCAAGGCAGCGCAAAGCCTGCAACGGGTCGTCTGCGGCTTGCGGATTGGCCGCCAACCCGTCGCGCACCACCTGCGTCTTCAAAGCGACGCCCTCTGGCGACACGCCGGTGCCGCGCCCAACCCAGTCTTCCGCCGCACCGCCAAACAACGCATGTGCGATTGCAGCGGCTGAAGTGGTGTTGCCAATGCCCATTTCGCCCGCAACCAGCAGATCGGCATTTGGGTCTACCGAAGCCCAGCCGGTTTGCAGCGCCGCCACAACTTCCGCCTCCGTCATCGCCGGTCCTAGCGTGAAATCGGCTGTCGGCTGATCCAGGTCTAGCGCCTGCACATCCAACTGCGCCCCGTAGGTTTTGCAGAGCTGATTGATCGCCGCACCGCCGTGTTGAAAATTCAGCACCATCTGTTCGGTCACTTCCGGCGGAAAAGCCGACACGCCCCGCGCCGCCACGCCGTGGTTGCCAGCAAATACCACCACCTGCGGGTTTTCCAGTCTCGGGGCCGCCTGCCCTCGCCAGCCTGCGTACCAGATCGCCAGCACCTCCAGCCGGCCCAGCGCACCGGGTGGTTTGGTCAATTGCCCGTTGCGCGCTTCAGCATCGCTGATCGCATCGATATTTGCCCCCGGCATCGCCGAAAGTGCCCCGCGAAACTCTGCCAGTGTGGAAAACGGTGCCTTGGCCATGGACTGCCCCTGAATTTACGTTGGTTTGTGGACCCGTTTAGCCGTAAATACCGACAACGAAAATCGGATTCGCGAAGTCAGAAACGCTATGAACGACAAAATCGGTAATTTGGACGTGGAACTGCACGATTTGGCCGCCGCATTCAGCCTGCTGACCCGGCTGCCGGTGCCGGTTGATCACAACCGCGCCGGTGACCGGGCGGCGGCGGCGGTTTGGGCCTACCCGCTGGTTGGGGCTGTGGTTGGACTGCTGGGCGGGATCGCTGGGCTGGTGGCGCTCTGGATTGGTGTTCCCGCCGGGATCGCCGCTGCGCTGACTCTGGCGACCCTAATGATCATCACTGGTGCCTTACATGAAGACGGCATAGCCGATTGTGCTGATGGGTTGGGCGGCGGCATGGACCGGGAGCGACGGCTGGAAATCATGAAAGACAGCCGTATCGGTGCTTTTGGCGCGGCTGCGTTGGGTGTTGTCCTGATCGCCCGCTGGTCGGGCACCGAGGCAGTACTTTCCATCGGTTGGCTGCCAGCGTTCGCTGCAGTTGGTGCCGCCAGCCGCCTGCCGATGGTTCTGGCCATGTTTTTGATGCCATTGGCACGGAAGTCGGGAATGGCTGCGGAAGTGGGCCGCCCGCCGAACACGGCCGTCGTTATGGCGGTCGGCCTGACGCTGGTGATTTGTCTGGCGATGCTTGGGCTGACCGGACTCGCCCTGTTGGTCCTGCCCGCCCTGGCAGCGTCGCCGCTTTATCTGTTGGCCCAGCGCCGCATTGGCGGATATACCGGAGATATCCTTGGCGGAAGTCAGCAATTGGCCGAAATCGCAGCATTGGCCTCCGTTGCAGCACTTCTGAGCTAACCCGCAAACAAGAAACCGCCGAACCTTTCAGTTCGACGGCTCAATTGCAACTTGAAATCCGGTTTACGCCGCGCGGGTCAGCAGAACATCGTCCACCCGTTGCTGGGCTTTGATCTCGTCAATTCCGTCGACAGCCGCAACTTCGCGGGTCAGCCGCTCCAACGCCGCTTCATAGAGCTGACGTTCGGAATAAGATTGTTCGCGCTGATCGTCATTGCGGTGTAGGTCGCGTACCACCTCGGCAATCGAAATCAGATCGCCGGAGTTGATCTTTTGTTCATACTCCTGCGCCCGGCGCGACCACATGGCGCGTTTCACGCGGGCACGGCCTTTCAGCGTTTCGAGCGCACGGGTCACCACATCCGGGCTGGACAGCCCGCGCATTCCCACGGCCGTTGCTTTGGCAGTGGGCACCCGCAGGGTCATTTTGTCTTTCTCAAAGGAAATCACAAAAAGCTCCAGATTTGTGCCGGCGATTTCCTGTTCTTCGATCTTGATCACCTTGCCAACGCCATGAGACGGGTAGACCACGTAATCGTCCGGGTTGAAATCCGCGTTTTTCTTCGATTTTGCCATTCAGTTTGCTTTCATTTTTGGCCAGCATTTCCAATTTTTCGGCGGCGCAAAACCCACCCTTTGGTAAGTTACCCTACCAATGACTGGTTTTTAGGTCCGTCCTCCAACACAGGGATACGTCTTTGCGCGCACCCGTGCCATCAGGGCTGTTTGATACTCTCAGTATAGCACATTTTTAAACCTATTCCCAGATGCGGTGCATGGAGGCGAATAAGGCCTCACATATCCAACAAATCAACGGGTTTCAGATGTTTGTGCCGGATCGTGCGAAACTGCCGAAATCGAATCAGTTTCAGCCGCCTTCTCCGGGGTTGGGCGAGAAGTATTTCTCCATCTTGCCCTCTTCACCATCGCGCTCTTCGGCCTCCGGGAGTGCATCTTTCTTGGTGATTATAACTGGCCATTTTTCTGAATATTCACGGTTGAACTCGACCCATTTTTCCATGTCCGGTTCGGTGTCTGGGCGGATCGCATCGACCGGGCATTCCGGCTCGCAAACACCGCAGTCGATACATTCGTCCGGGTGGATCACCAGCATATTTTCGCCTTCGTAGAAACAATCCACCGGGCAGACTTCCACACAATCGGTGTGCTTGCAGGCGATGCAGTTTTCGTTGACGATGTAAGTCATGGGTCTCGGTCCTGATCAGACGGCGCAGGAAATTGCTGTTCTTGGCCCTAATATGGCTCGTTTCTCTATCATGCAAGACCATCGTTGCGAAAAGGATCACGGGCGCGACGATCTTTCTTGGTTGGGCGACCTTTTCCTTCAAAGCGCGGATTTTGGGGAACAGGGTCCTGCTGTGCCTTTGGTTGCGGTGGCGACAGATCTTCGTAAAGCGCCTGTGCTTCCGGTGCGGGGCCGCGCCGGGTGCCGATGCTCAGGATACGGATCACCCGCACGTTTTTGGCCTGAGCAAAGGTCAACACGTCACCTGGTCCAACAGAATGTGATGCCTTGACGATTTTTTCGGAATTCACCCGCATATGCCCGCCGGTAACGGTTTTCGCGCTCAGTGAGCGGGTTTTGAAAAACCGTGCATACCAAAGCCATTTGTCGATGCGGATGCTGCGGCGGTCACCGTCCATACGATATCCGTCAGCCTTTGTTTTTCAACGCCATCAAGGCAGCGAAAGGGCTGTCCGGGTCCAGTGCTTTTTCCACTTTCGGCGGGCGTTTTGCCTGACGCGGAGGCGCGGTGGCAGGCTTCCCGCTTTTGCCCTTCTGCGCCTTGGCTTTTGACCGGCTCTGTTGGTCAGGCCGTTTTCGCGGCACCCACTTGAAAATATAAAAAACTTCAGTTTCCGGACCGTCGTCTTCCGGCGTTTCAGGTGATTTTACGGCATCATCCGCGGCAACGTCGGCCGGTGCTTCTGTCGCAGAGTCTTCTACTGGCTTTTCTTCCTCTGTTTCTACGGCTTCAGCAGCCGCGTCCGGAGCAACACCGGTTTCTGTCGGCGCATCGGCGGGGGCAATTTTTTTAACTTTCTCACGTTCGCCGCGCTCGGCTTGATAGCCCAGCCCGCCCATCAAATCGGCGAATTGCTCCAGTGTCATGCCAGTGATCGACAGCATATCAGCGACAGCTTCAAACCCACGGCGGGCGTCGTGATCCCGCACCATATCAGCCAGGCGCTCCAGCATGTCGATACGGATGGCGCGCTCGCCAGCCAGACGGTAGCCGGCGCGCGGGTAATAACCTTTGGGCGCATCTTTCACGGCCGGGATCGTTACCAACCCCGCTGGCGGCGCTTCGGGGAATTCGTTCAGTCCCTCCTGCAACGACCAAAGCACCAGCCGCAGACGCGTTGGTGCGGGTTTCAGCATCAGTTGCTGAAACAGAGTGTACTGGCCAAAGCGCACCCCATGCTTGCGCAGCAATCCACGGGCGTCCTGATCCAGTGCCTTGACGTCATTGGCAACAACGGAACGCGGAATGACACCCAGAGATTCAACCAACCGAAATGCCAAACCTTTGGCCAGTCCAGTGACCGCTTCATCCTTGTTTAGGGCAATCAGAGGCTCAAAGGCCGCTTCGATCTTGCGGTTAATGAAGTGACTCAGACGACGGCGGGCTTTTTCAACGACATCTGCACCCGCTTCTTCATCGACAAACGGTTCAACAATGGGCGACAGCGCGTCAGTACCGGCAACCAATTTGCCCACTGCATGTTCACCCCACATCAACCCGCCCTGTTCGGTGAAATCAAACTCTGTGTCTGGGGCGTTGTAAAACCGGTCGGAGCGCAGTTTGAACTCGGGCAGAAGCGCCCGGATCGCAGCAGTGCGCAGGGTTTTCGCCTCTTGTTCGCTGGCATTTTTGTCGAGTTGAAACCGGAAGCCGCTGAGCTTGCCGACAAACTGGCCCTCAACCGTCACTTCACCCTTGTCATTCACGTCAGCCACAAGGCTCTCCTTCTGCTTCAACCGCCGCATCAACACGCTGGTGCGCCGGTCAACAAATCTCTGCGTTAACGCGCCATGCAGCGCGTCCGATAGGCGGTCTTCTACTGCACGGGTTTCCTCGCGCCAATAGCTTTCGTTTGCGACCCAGCCTTTGCGCTGCGCTACATAGGTCCATGTGCGGATATACGCCAACCGCTTGGATAAGGCGTCGATATCGCCTGACGTTTGGTCGATCCGGCCAATCCGATCCTGCAACCAACCTTCCGCAATTGCACCATCCTGGTGCAAAAACTCGAACAGGCGGGTGACGATTGACACATGTTCACTGAATGATACTTGCCGGAAGTCGGGCAACTGGCAAACATCCCACAACAGCCGCACAGACTGCCCGTCGCGGACCCTTGCGATCACTTCAGGATTTTCGGCAAGCGCGTGCAGGGTGCGATGATCTTCTGCCTCACGCGCCTTCATTAGGATAGGATCGTCTGAATTGGCCGCCAGCGAGGCCTGCAACGCCTTGAGGGAGCCAAACTCCAGCGACGAATTCCGCCATTGCAGCTTTTTCAGAGGGGTAAAGCGGTGTTCTTCTATCGCCTGCACCACATCCGGTTCCAGCGGTGGCGCTTCGCCGGTCACGCCGAACGTGCCGCTGTTCAGGTGCCGTCCGGCCCGGCCGGCAATCTGCGCCAGTTCGTTTGGCAACAGATAGCGCATCCGTCGCCCGTCGAATTTGGTCAGCGAGGAAAAGGCAACATGGTTGATATCCAGATTCAGTCCCATGCCAATAGCATCGGTCGCCACCAGATAATCCACTTCGCCATTTTGGTACATCTCGACCTGCGCATTGCGAGTGCGTGGTGACAGCGCGCCCATCACCACTGCCGCACCTCCCTTTTGGCGCCGGAGCAATTCAGCAATGGCATAGACGTTGTCGACCGAAAAACCGACGATGGCGGAGCGGGCCGGCATCCGTGATATCTTCTTTGGTCCGGTGTAGCTCAACTCGGAAAACCGCTCGCGGCGCATGAAGTCCGACTTTGGCACCAACTGCGAAATGGTTCCGCGCATGGTGTCAGACCCCAGAAACAACGTTTCGTGCGCACCCCGCATGCGCAGCAGGCGGTCTGTGAACACGTGGCCGCGTTCGGGATCGGCGCAGAGTTGCACCTCGTCAATCGCCACGAAATCGCAGCCCAGACCTAACGGCATCGCTTCTACTGTACAGACCCAATATTGTACCCGGGCCGGTACAATTCTCTCTTCACCGGTTACCAGCGCCACAATAGACGGTCCCCGCAGTGCCACGATCCGGTCGTAGACTTCGCGGGCCAGCAAGCGCAAGGGTAAACCGATTACGCCGGTCCGATGACCCAGCATCCGTTCAATTGCGTAGTGAGTTTTGCCGGTGTTGGTCGGCCCAAGCACCGCGCAAACACGCGCGGGATTCAGTGACATTGGCCTGAGCTTTCTACTCTAGAGTTCGGTGCCTTCAACCGCAGTTTCCAGTCGGGCAATCGCATCAATCACATCTGGCCTGTGCGGGTGAATGTCAAGCACTCGCCGATAGGCCTGCAATGCTTTCTGCGGCTTGTCCATCCGCTCCATAATCATTCCCAGCCCGGACAGCGCCCCGAAATGGCGCGGGTTCAGGGCCAGGGTCTGGCGGATATCAGCGACAGACAGCCCATAACGATCCGCAATAAAAAATGCAGTCGCCCGGGAATTCCAGCCTTCGGCAAAACTAGGAGAATGGTCGATCAGCGCCGAAAAATGGCCGATGGCATCAATGACGTCGCCCCGTTCCATGGCGTCCCGCCCTCTTTGCAACAACAGATCCATCGAGGCAGAACCCGACTTTCCCCATTCTTTCCAGATTTTCTTTTCAACCGCTTCCCAGTCCTCGAGATCAGGATTTTGCAGTTCTCCAAACAACGAATCTAATTTAGACGTTTGCGCAACGGCCTGAACTGGTGCAAACTGTGCTACAATAGAGATCACAATTGCAGCAAATAACGTTACGATACGGTTTGATATTTTGATTGAAATTCGCATCCTGCTCCCCAATTTAGCTTTACAGTAACAAATGACGAGCAGAAACTCTGCCGGAATCTATGGAGATGACACATGAGTGATGTAATTACGGCGGCGGTGGAAGCGCTGAACGCCAAGCTGGACGGTGAAAGTTTTGACGGGTCTGTCAAAGTCGATATCGAAGATGAGGGCGCATTGATAATCGACGAAAATGGTGCCCGTGCCAGCGATGATGAAGCGTCCTGCACCCTGTTTGCCGACGCGGAAACATTTCAAGGTATGCTTGAGGGCGAAGTCAATCCAACCTCTGCGTTCATGACCGGCAAACTGACTGTGGATGGCGATATGGGCGCAGCGATGAAACTGGGAGCCCTGTTGTCGTAACATGGAATCCGCGCCGCTTTTTACCGATGTCAAAGGATTGCCCGATGGCGGGCAGGCTTTCTGGCGGAATTGTTCCGACGGGGTTCGGATTCGTGTGGCTGTCTGGCAAGGTGGCGACGCTGAAACCGTCCTGATATTTCCGGGACGTACAGAGTATATCGAAAAATACGGGCCGACGGCGCAGGAGTTTCTGAACCGGGGTTATTCGGTGGCGATTGTCGATTGGCGTGGTCAGGGGCTGGCTGACCGGCATCCGACACGGCGGCAAATGGGTCATGTGGGGCAGTTCAGCGATTATCAGCTCGATGTGATCGAAGTGCTGGGCACAATGTCCGACACCGGTCTGCCAGACCCGACGGTGATGGTGGCCCATTCCATGGGCGGTGCCATTGGACTGCGGGCTCTGTTGAACGGACTGGTGGTCAAAAAGGCGATTTTCACCGGCCCGATGTGGGGTATCTATGTTCAGCCACACCTGAGGTTGGTGGCGAAACTGGTAACCAAGTTTGCGCCCCTGCTGGGCCTGGGGGACCGGTTTATACCGTCAGGCGACCCACATAATTACATTGAAACGCAACCCTTTGAGGGAAATACACTCACCACCGATCCGGAAGTTTATAAATGGATGCAAAGTCAGCTTGCGGACCATCCGGAACTTGGGCTTGGCGGTCCCAGTTGTCATTGGTACGCGCTGGCAGTTCGGGAATGCGCTGAAATTTGCGCAGCCGCGCCGAGCTCGCATGATTGCCTGTGTTTCCTTGGCAGCGAAGAATCGATCGTGTCTTCAGATGCCATCCGCGACGTTATGCGCCGCTGGCCGAATGGAGAGCTGGTTACGGTACAGGGGTCGCAACACGAAGTTCTGATGGAAGAACCCGGCATCCTGAAACGGACCTGGCAAGACATCGATCTGTTTTTGAACGATTGATTAGGTGGTCGCTTAGGCGTCGTTCAGCAATTCCAACGCTGCCCGATGCAATCCGGCGTCCCCGGCTGCGATAACCTGCCCTCCCATATGGACAGGCCCGCCCTGCCAATCGGTAACGATACCGCCAGCATGTTCGATCACAGCCAACGGCCCCTGTATGTCAAACGCGTTCAGCCCCGCCTCGATCACCAAATCCACCTGCCCCGCCGCCAGCAACGCATAGGCGTAGCAATCGATGCCGTAACGGGTCAGACGCACCCGGTCCCGGACTCGCCGGAAGGCCGCGCCCTCCTCAGCCGTTCCAATCTCAGGAAAAGTTGAAAACAAAGTCGCCTTGTTCAGCGCCGCACAGTGGCGGACTCGTAGCGGCATAACTTCCCCGCCGCGGCGTAGTTCGGCCTGACCAAATCCTCCGATGAACCGTTCCCCGGTGTAGGGTTGGTCAACCAGCCCCAACACCGGCCCGGATTCCGGCCCGACTGCGACCAGAACACCCCAGGTCGGGGTTCCGCAAATATAACTCCGAGTGCCATCAATCGGGTCAAGTACCCAGGTCAGCCCGCTGGTTCCCTTTACATCTTCGAATTCTTCGCCCAAGATTCCGTCATCCGGGCGCCGGAGCGCCAAAATCGAACGCATTGCCAGCTCCGTCTCGCGGTCTGCAACGGTGACCGGGTCAAACCCGTCCGACTGTTTGTTTTGCAGCCCCAGTCCCGATTTACGGAAATATTTCAGCGTGATCGGTCGCGCCGCGTCCGCCAATGCTTCAGCGGTTTCACGCAACTCGGATTGCAGTTCTTTCGAAAATTCAGACATGAAAATCCCCGACCACCAGACAAATTGCCTTTTATCGGGGATTTCATATCGTCAGAGGACGGTCAAGCACCGAACTCCGCGCAGCCTGAATCAAATGGCTATTGTTTAAGCTGCGTCGCTTAAGACCCGTGCCAGATCAAACAGTTTGCGACGCTGGTTTTCGGGGATGGCATAATACGAACGCACCAGTTCCAAAGCCTCTTTGTCAGCCAGAAGGTCGCCTTTGGTCGAACCATCGCCGGATGCAGCACCCACTGTTTCGCCTTCATTTTCGGCAAATCCTTCGAAAAAGAAACTCACCGGAACATCCAGCGCCTCAGCGATATCCCACAGGCGCGACGCGCTGATGCGGTTCATGCCAGTTTCATATTTCTGAATTTGTTGAAATTTAATTCCGACACCCTCACCAAGTTGTTGCTGGGTGACGCCCATCATCCAACGCCGGTGACGAACGCGTTTACCAACATGGATATCTACGGGATGTTTCATGATACACTGCTCCTTACTGTTCTCCTAAGAGTATTGTAGCAATTTTCATGCCAAGTTTGCTGGAATTTACATTTTTATTGTATTCCTTGACGTAAACTTCCACTATCTTACTGTTAAATATCCAAAACAATTACGAAATGAATCCATTCGGCTTTTCGTCATTTAGGAATTCTATCGACGCCGGCTTTCAATTTTAAGAAGAGTCATGAGTCATCTTTGCATTTTGCGAATCTGCTTAAGGTTTAGTGCTGCAGTTTGCAATTCCAAATTTTCAGGTGCAATTTTTCATGTCGCATTTATTTCAGAAATCTGTCGCAAACAGAGCCTGCCCCGCATGGGGATCAGACCTCGAGATCAGTTGAGCATCACTACCGATTGCTTTATGCGCCGATGTTGAACCGCTTAGAGCATCATGCGCTTAAACCAGCGTTAGGCGTTATAGTTGGTGCAAATCAAACGCACCGCGTTTTTGAAAGGGGCAGATATGCAGGCCATGCAGCTTTTGGAATTTGGGCAGGCGCTGGTGTTACAGCAGATTGACCAACCCACGCCCGGCCCGGGTGAAGTGTTGGTCAGGATACAGGCCTGCGGTATCAACTTTGCTGACACATTGCTGGTCGCTGGTACGTATCAGGAAAAACCACCACTGCCCTTTTCGCCGGGAATGGAGATTGCCGGAACGATCACCGCTGTCGGTGACGATGTGACCACCTTCTCGGTTGGTCAGCGAATCGTGTCTTATTGCGGCAAGGGTGGAATGGCCGAATACATCAATCTGCCGATGGAAAACTGCCTGCCGATTCCGGACCGGATGTCATTCGTCGAAGCCGCCGCCTTCCCCATAGCTTACGGCACCAGCCACGTCGCGCTCGGCTATCGCGCCCGGTTGCAACCCGGCGAGCGCCTGCTGGTGCTCGGAGCTTCGGGCGGAATTGGGTTGACCGCGGTTGAACTGGGCAAACTGATGGGCGCGGAGGTTATTGCCTGCGCCCGGGGTGCGGACAAGCTGAATGTGGCCAAAGCCGCCGGTGCGGATCACCTGATTGACTCTGAAGCCGACGATATCCGAGAGGCTGTCAAATCGCTTGGCGGCGCTGACGTGGTTTATGATCCGGTCGGCGGAGAGCAATTCAAGGCCGCCCTGCGCGCCACCAATCCAGACGGCCGGATGATCCCGCTGGGTTTTGCCAGTGGCGAGGTGCCGCAAATTCCCGCCAACATCATTCTGGTCAAGAACATCACCATTATCGGTTGCTATTGGGGTGGCTATTCCAAAGTTGATCCGGGCGTCTTGACCACCAGTTTTACGCAATTGATGGCATGGTACGAGCAGGGGCGCCTGCATCCCCATGTCAGTCATATTTTGCCGCTGGAGCAGGCCAATGAAGCGCTGAACTTATTACGCAGCCGCAAGTCCACAGGCAAAGTGGTGGTTACTCTAGACCGTTAGCCGATCAGGCACAGCAGTAGGCCATGCGCACCATCTCGGCCAGTTTTCCGGCCAGAGGCGTATTGGCCTGTGGCGCCACCATCATGTTGATCTGAAACTCCGGCAGGTCGGGTAATTCGCCGTTGTGCGGGATTTCCTCAAGATAAGGCGCGGTTCCGCGCAAACGGGCATGAACGGCCAAATCGGCGCTTAGACTGGCTTCCACTGTCATCGAACTTTCGGATTCCACACCCATTTCCCAGGGTATGGCAACATCATCCAGCGCTTTTTGGGCCATGGGCCGGAAAATGCAGCGGGTTTCATAAGCCAGTCGCAGCGGGCGCTGCTTCCAAGCCACCCCGTCCGGTGCTCCCAGCCAGACAAGTTCAAGATCCGTCAGCTTCACTGCGTCTGGCCTACTTCCCTGTTCCGTGGTCAGAATGATGTCTGCCTTACCCGCGACAAACTGTTCTATCAGGCCGGTTGAGAAAGAAGAAATCAGCTGCACTTTTACTCTCGGATATTCTGCCGCGAATTTTTTCAGCACCGAGGGAATATGCGGATAGACAATGTCGTGGGGGACACCCAATACCAGTTCACCTTCATAAACCTGATCGGTCATCCGGTTCCAGACTTCATCGTTCAAGGACAACAACCGTCGCCCGTAACTCAGCAGCAATTCGCCCTGCGCCGTCAGCGAAACCGACCGGTTGGCGCGATCCAGAAGTGTCTGTCCCAGCGCCTCTTCCAGACGCTTGAGCTGCATCGACACCGCGGATTGCGTCAGATGCAGTTGCCCGGCTGCCCTGGTGACGCCGCCGGTTTCCGCTACTGCCACAAAAGACCGCAGTGCTGTCATGTCGAGATTTCGTGCCATATCACAATCCTTGATGTATCGCGTCACAAACATTCGTTTTTCAAATGTATACACATATGTCAAATACACATCAAGGAAATTGATGCTTCGCCAATAGAAGCATTCCAAAATCGAAAGGTAATTGACATGACCAAAGCTGTAACCCTCCACCGCTCCGCCCTTGCCCGTGGTTTCGCTCCTCTGGCCGGGATAAAACACATGCTGGCCGTTGTTAACCAGCGGCACGCGCTGACAAAACTCGATGACACAGCACTTAACGACATCGGGCTGACCCGCGAACAGGCCAAACGCGAAGCCAACCGCGCGCCATGGGATGCCCCGGCCCATTGGCGGCGCTAAAAAGCATGAATCCCGATGGATTAACTTGTATTTCATCGGGATTTCTGACGTTATTTCCTTGAAAAAGCCGTTCTTATACCCAATATTCTGCTGTGAACGCGATGTGCAGAAGCCCATCGCGCGATGAAACCTTTTTGAGGAGAGTATTCATGGCACAATATGAGACAGTCCGCCGCGTCGGCGCGGGTGTCGATGCCACCCAGATTGACGTAGGCCTGCGCGCCCATATGAACAAAGTTTACGGGCTGATGTCCTTCGCTATGGTCATCACCGGTCTGGTTGCATTTTTTGTCGGTACAAACGACGCGCTGATCGCCACCATCTTCGGCTCACCGCTGAAATGGGTGGTTATGTTTGCTCCGTTGGCCGTTGTTTTCGGCCTGGGCGCTGCGATCAACCGGATTTCTGAAAACGCCGCGCGGGCTGTGTTCTTTGGCTTTGCCGCGCTCATGGGGCTGTCGCTCTCGTTTATCTTTGCGATCTACACGGGTATTTCGATTGCTAATACATTCTTTGTGACAGCGATCGCTTTTGCCGGTCTCAGCCTTTGGGGTTACACCACAAAGAAAGACATTTCCGGTTGGGGCAGCTTCCTGATCATGGGGGTGATCGGCCTGATCGTTGCCATGGTGGTGAACATCTTCCTGCAATCTGCGGCCATTGAATTTGCTGTTTCGGCCTTGGGTGTTCTGATCTTCGCGGGGCTTACCGCCTATGACACGCAGAAGATCAAATCCACCTACTTGCAAATGGCACACTCCGGCCAAACCGAATGGCTCGGTAAATCGGCCATCATGGGCGCATTGAACCTCTATCTGGACTTCCTGAACATGTTTATGTTCCTGCTACATTTCATGGGCGCTCGGGAATAGACAGGCATCCAATTCAAAGAGAACTGACAAAGCCGGGGCCGCAACGCTCCGGCCTTTTTATTTATAGCGTTTCGATATTAACTTGAGACAAGTTGATATCGAAATCGCCGGTCCATGATACTTATAAAGTGGCAGTTTCGTGTTTCACTTGTGATTCAAGTATAACCCGAAACTCTTTGGGGAACGAGATGTCGGAATTTCCACTGACCATCACCGCCTGGACTGCCGTAATCCTTGGCGCATTCATGCTCTGGTTGACCTGGCGCGTGATATCGGTGCGCCGCGCTGATGGCATTGTGCTCGGAGACAACAACGACCGAGCGGTGGCCAAGAAAATCCGCGGCCACGCCAACGCCGCCGAGCAAATCCCAATCGGGTTGATTCTGCTGGGGTTCACCGAATGGCTCCAGCCCGCGTTTCTGGCCTTGACTATCGCGACGATACTGATCGCAGGGCGTGTCCTGCACGGGATATATTTCGCAGTCCACGGTACTCATTGGCGGCTGCGGGTTTACGGCATGTGGCTGACGCTGGTGGCGCAGGCAGTGGCCATTCTCGCCGTTGCCGCAAGTCTTGTTCTCTGACACCCAAAAACGCAAAAAGCCGCGAACAAGCGCGGCTTTTCAACAATCACTAAGATCACGATCTTACTTGATCTTGCCTTCTTTGTATTCGACGTGTTTGCGCACGACCGGGTCGTATTTGTTTTTGACCATTTTTTCGGTCATTGTGCGTGCGTTTTTCTTGGTCACATAGAAATGACCAGTGCCCGCTGTCGAATTCAGGCGGATTTTAACGGTGGTCGGCTTCGCCATTTTTCGTCTCCTCAGCGGTTGCCCGCAGTATGCAAGAAAGGCTGCCGTCAGGCCACCTTGGAATCTGAACCTGCCTTCTACACCTGGCAGCCTCCAAGTCAAGGCCAAAGCCACCGGGTCTTCGGGC
This sequence comes from Amylibacter sp., assembly GCA_965237555.1. GTDB lineage: Bacteria > Pseudomonadota > Alphaproteobacteria > Rhodobacterales > Rhodobacteraceae > Amylibacter. Next base: position 1,165,546 of record OZ250147.1, on the reverse strand, counting down.
CGGCGCAAAGGGCACGCGCCGCAAGGCGTTCAATTGGCCAAATTTGTCAGGCCATTCCGCCTGCCACAAGCCGCGCCGCGATCTGAGCGTAGGCTTCGCCATGCGGGCTGTCTGTCGCGGCAATCGGTGTGCCGCTGTCGCCCGCTAGCCGGATATCCAGTAGCAGAGGAATTTCGCCAAAGAACGGCAGGCCGAGTTTTTCCGCTTCGGCTGCCGCGCCACCGTGACCAAACAGGTGTGCTTCATGGCCGCAGTTCGGGCAGACATAGGTCGACATATTCTCGATCATTCCGAGCACGGGTGTCTGGGTTTTTTCAAACATATTCAGCGCTTTACGCGCATCGAGCAGGGCCACATCCTGTGGTGTTGAGACGACAATTGCCCCGGTCACTTTGGCTTTTTGCGCCAGCGTCAACTGTACGTCTCCTGTCCCCGGAGGCAGGTCTACAATCAGCACATCCAGTTCACCCCATTGCACCTGCCCCAGCATCTGCTGCAGGGCCCCCATTAGCATCGGCCCACGCCAAATCACCGCCTCGTCCTCTTTCAACATCAAGCCAATCGACATGATGGTAACACCGTGATTTTGCAACGGAATGATTGTTTTCCCATCGGGCGATGCGGGTCGTTTGTTCACCCCCATCATCCGCGGTTGCGACGGTCCATAGATATCTGCATCCAGCAAGCCCACGCGTCGTCCCTGCCGCGCCAATGCAACCGCCAGGTTGCTGGCAACAGTGGATTTTCCGACACCGCCTTTACCCGAGGCAATCGCCAATATCCGGTCTACTCCAGGGACAGGCGCCTGCGCTTCTGACGGTTTCGGATGGCCGCCAATTTTCAGCTTTGGCGGTTCCTGCTTTGTATGTGCCGTCAACAGCACTGACACAGAGCTAACCCCCTCCAACCGCGACACAATCTGCTCTGCTGCCTGGCGCACCGGCTCCATGGCTTTGCCGTCCTTGGCATCTACTTCCAGCACGAACCGCACCGCGCCACCATCAATAGAGAGCGCCCGAACATAGTCTGCCGACACGATATCACGGCCATCGGGCAATCGCAGAACGCGCAGCGCATCCAGAATTGTTTCACGGGTTAGATTCATAATTTGTTCCGTCCTGACGAATTGCGGTTGCCTTGCTATAAGGTTCACACTTAATTTGTCGATCCGAAAGCAAAGGGCAAGTGCCTTTCCCAAGGGCCTGTGGACAATATGGAAATTTTCAACACAGCTCTGTCGCTGATCGCGAGCGGAGATGCGGATTTGCTGCGTATTGTAGGCCTGTCTCTGCGCGTGAGCCTATCGGCCACGCTGATCGCCTCGCTGTTTGCGGTGCCATTTGGGGCGGCGCTGGCCATCCTGAATTTCACCGGCAAACGGGTTATTCTGGTTCTGGCCACCTCGCTGATGGCGCTGCCGCCGGTTGTGGTCGGATTGGCGGTTTATCTGCTGTTGTCCCGCTCTGGCCCGCTTGGACCGCTTGGGTTGCTATTCACCCCCACAGCGATGGTTTTTGCCCAGTCGATCCTGATTTTTCCGATTGTGCTGTCTCTGACTTATGAGGCGGTTAACCCCTTGCAAAGAGACTATAAAGGGCTGTTTCAAGCTCTTGACGCCCGGAAATCCCTGCAACTGCGCACCTTGATCTGGGATGCGAGGTTCGCGGTATCGGTTGCGCTGCTGGCCGGCTTTGGCCGGGCCTTGGCAGAGGTTGGCGCGGTGATCATCGTTGGCGGCAATATCAACGGCGTGACGCGGGTGATGACCACAACAATTGCACTTGAAACCTCCAAAGGAAACCTGCAACTGGCGCTGGCACTTGGGGTTGTGTTGTTGACTATTGCGATATCGGTCAACCTGATCACCCACGGGCTGGCAAGAGTCGGGCAAAAATATCAGGTGACCCGATAATGGCGCATTTGCAAATCATCAATGCCGGATACAGGGCGAATGGCTCCACGCTGCTACACCCGGTTTCGCTGGACATCGAAAGTAAAGGTGTCACGGTTATCCTGGGATCCAACGGTGCCGGGAAATCACTATTTTTGCACATGTGCCACGGTATGCTTGAGGGACACAGCGGCCAGATTTCGTGGGATGGTTTCCCCGCGGCTCAAAGCCGAAACCGTAGGGGGTTTATGTTCCAGCACCCCACCGTCCTGCGCCGTTCGGTTTTTGCCAATGTCGAGTTTGCGCTGTCGGCTCAGGGGGTTCCGCGCAGCGAGCATGCGCAACGGGTCGCGGATGTTCTGGAACAGGCCCGGTTGTCTCATAAAGCCAAAACCCCCGCTGCAGCGCTTTCGGGGGGTGAGATTCGTCGCATGGGACTGGCACGCGCGTTGGTGACAGGGCCGGAAGTTGTGCTGATGGACGAACCGGCAGCGGGTCTGGACCCGGCGTCGTCTCTGGCGCTGGAGCAAATGGTGGCTGCCATCACCGCCAACGGCACCGGAATTCTGATGGTCAGCCACGATCTGGCGCAAGCGCGACGCTTGGCAGACTGGGTCCTGTTCTTTGACAACGGCAAGTTGGTCGAGAGCGTCGAAGCAGAGAAATTCTTTACCGAACACGCCACCGAGGCAGCCAGTGCCTATTTGGAAGGGCGTCTGCTGTGAGAGTTTTGGTGTTTCTTCTACTCTGCATGATGGCCTCATTGGCCACTGCCAAAGACAAAAAGCTGCTGCTGGCCTCAACCACCTCAACACAAAATTCTGGCCTTTACGACTATTTGCTGCCGAAGTTTACCAAAGAGACTGGTATTACCGTACATGTCGTCGCGGTTGGCACCGGGCAAGCCTTGCGGATTGCGCAGAATGGCGATGCAGATGTGTTGATTGTCCACCACCGCCCGTCTGAAGACGCGTTCATTGCTGCTGGATTTGGCATCGAAAGGCGGGATCTGATGTTTAATGATTTTGTGCTTGTCGGGCCCATGTCCGACCCGGCAGAAATTGCCTCAGCGGTAACTGCCAAAGACGCCTTCAACCGGATCGCAGATGCTCAGGCCAAAATCATATCGCGCGGTGACGAAAGCGGTACACATCGCAAAGAATTGGAGCTTTGGCGCGCTGTCGGAATTGCACCGGACGGCAAATGGTATCGAGAGATCGGCGCTGGTATGGGCGCCGCGCTGAACATGGCCGCCGCCGTCGATGGATATCTGCTCTCGGACCGGGGGACCTGGCTGTCGTTTGGCAACAAGGGTGATCTCAAAATCCTGTTCGAGGGTGATCCGTCGTTGCACAATCCGTATGGCATTATTCTTGTTAATCCGGCACGCTATGCCCATGTTCGCATCGCTGAGGCCCGCGCGTTTTCGGACTGGCTAACCTCACCGCGCGGACAAGAGCTCATTGCAGCCTTTATGCTTTATGGCCAGCTGCTGTTTTGCCCAGCCGCAGGCATTCCCTCTGATCCCGACTGCCCGTCCAAGGCTTTAAACTGACAGAGCAAAAACCCCATGAGTTATGCACTGCGCGCATACCGGAGTTGCTTTCTTGTCTCTGGTCGCGGTAACGGAAAATCCTATATATTTGACATAACGGCAACGCGCAGGCGGCTTGTTATCTGACTTTGGTCGGAAAACCCAAAGCTGACGCGCTTGATGCCACCCAGAAAAGGCTGCTCTGTCCTCCCCTGTTAGAGCAGCACTCTGAATAAACGGCGGTGCGCCCTCCCTCGCACCGCCGTTTTTCTTTTGCCGTTCACAAATAATAGCTACCTGCTTGCACAGAGCATTTTTCAAGGCCGTTGCCATGCAAGTAGCGCATACCGGAAATGAGGTTTTTTGGTCTACTCGCCAGTTTGGAAATGGCTATGTTCCCAATAACGAACAACACTTAACAGAAGGATAGGAACAATGGCTTCCATCACCACTAACATCACCGCACAAGCTACTGTTGCTGGCACAATCGTATCTGTATTTTCAGGATTGAAACAACGTTTCGTCCAAGCCCGCAGCTTTCGCAAAACAGTTGCAGAACTCAGTGCGCTCAGCAACCGCGAATTGGCCGATCTGGACTTGTCGCGTGACGCAATTTACGCAATCGCGCGCACTTCGGTTTACGGCAAGTAAACAAGACTTCGAGGCCGCCGTCCTCCCCCTCTTGGCGGCCCAGAGCAGAAACGGCGGTGTGACCTCCCTCACACCGCCGTTTTCTTATGTCAAAACGGTATCTCTGATCCGATTGTCACGAAGCTTGCAATGACTTTTTTGGTTCCGGCCTTTTCAAACGCAATCTCCAACTTGTCGCCTTCGATGCCGATCACCGCACCATAACCGAATTTCTGGTGGAAAACACGATCCCCGAGGCCGAAGCTTGAAACCGCGTGGCTGTCGATCACCATGTTTTTTGACTCGGAAGGCTGTGACATACCACGTTGGGCCGAGCGGGCCTGCATCCGTTTCCAACCGGGCGAATTATAAGCGTCCGCCCGCGCTGCTTTGCCCTCCAGATCAGAGCCAACAGTCGGTGCTGCGGCGCCAAATCCGCCGCCATATAGGCCGGGTGGCGTCAAAATCTCTACATTTTCGCCCGGCAATTCATCGATAAAACGGGAGGGCGCCATTGATTGCCAACCTCGAAAATCTTTTGTGAAAATTAACCTATTCGAAGCGAATGATATCGTGCAGTGAGCCTCTGCTCGAGTAATTCCTACATACGCTAGGCGTCTTTCTTCTTCTAAGCCATTCAAACCATTTTCATCCATAGAACGCTGTGATGGGAACAACCCTTCTTCCCAACCGGGAAGAAACACCGTTGAAAACTCCAGGCCTTTAGCCCGGTGCAGGGTCATGATTGAGACTTTTTCAACTGCATCTTCCTGCTCGTTTTCCATGATCAGGCTGATGTGTTCCAGAAACCCTTGCAGGTTTTCAAATTCTTCCAGCGCCTTGACCAGTTCCTTGAGATTTTCCAGCCGCCCCGGTGCTTCCGGTGTTTTGTCGTTGCGCCAGTGGTCGGTGTAGCCGGATTCCTCCAGCATTTGCTCAGCGATCTCGATATGGCTTATCTTATCCGCGCGAATCAATTCGGCCCAGCGGTCAAAACCATCAACCAATTCTTTCAGGGAATTGCGGGCTTTTGCTGACAGGCCTCCCTCTTTCACCAGTATCCGGGAACCGTCCAGGAGCGACACCCCATGCCGTCGGGCCGTCTGGTTGATAGTTTGCTGTGCCTTGTCGCCGATGCCGCGTTTGGGCGTATTCACAATCCGCTCAAACGCCAGTCCGTCTTCCGGGCTGACCGCAACCCGGAAATAGGCCATCGCATCGCGGATTTCCATGCGTTCGTAAAACCGCGGGCCACCGATCACGCGATACGGCAGGCCGATCGTTAAAAACCGGTCCTCAAACGCCCGCATCTGGTGGCTGGCACGCACCAGTATCGCCATGTCGTTCGGGCTGATCCGGTCATGCCCACGCGTGCCGCGCTGATAACTTTCGACCTCCTCACCGATCCAGCGGGCTTCTTCTTCGCCATCCCAATGGCCGATCAAGCGGACCTTTTCACCATCTTCGGCATCGGTCCACAATGTTTTACCAAGGCGGCTTTCGTTGCCCGCAATCACTCCGGAAGCCGCCGCCAGGATATGCGGTGTCGAGCGGTAATTCTGTTCCAGCCGGATCACCTTGGCACCGGGAAAATCCTTTTCAAACCGCAGGATATTCCCCACTTCTGCGCCGCGCCAGCCGTAGATCGACTGGTCGTCGTCGCCCACGCAGCAAATGTTCTTGTGATCCGCCGCCAGCAGCCGCAGCCACAGGTATTGGGCAACGTTGGTATCCTGATATTCGTCGACCAGAATATAGCGGAACCAGCGTTGGTATTTTTGCAAGATATCAGGGTTTTGTTGAAATATAACAACGACGTACAGCAAGAGGTCCCCAAAATCAACTGCGTTCAGGGTTTTCAACCGTTCCTGATAAGCCTCGTATAAATCCGTGCCTTTGTGGTTATAGGCCGAGGCATCTGAGGCCGGTACTTTGTCCGGAGTCCAGGCCCGGTTTTTCCAGTTATCGATCAGGCTTAGCAGTAATCGGGCGGGCCAGCGCTTGTCATCAATATGCTCCGCCCGGATCAACTGCTTGAGCAACCGGATCTGGTCATCTGTATCGAGAATAGTGAAATTTGATTTCAGCCCGACCAGTTCAGCATGCCGCCGCAATATTTTTACACAGAGCGAATGGAAAGTGCCGAGCCAAGGCATTCCCTCAACCATCTCGCCCAGCAACCCGCCAACGCGGTTTTTCATTTCCCGCGCAGCCTTGTTGGTAAAAGTTACCGCCAGAATTTCATTTGGTTGCGCACGCCCTGAGTTCAGCAAATGCGCGATCCGCGTGGTCAACGCTTTGGTTTTTCCAGTGCCGGCGCCAGCCAGCATCAGTACCGGTCCCTGCAAAGTCTCGACTGCCTCACGCTGAGCCGAGTTCAGTTCGTCAAGATAGGCCGCAGACCGTACCGCCATCGCCTGGCGCGACAACGGCACGTTGACTGCGGCTTCAAAAGTGTCTGACTCATCCCAGTTGCCCATTGTCATTAAATGACACAGCCAAAGCTAAAAGGGAATGCTCTGTTCTTATAATGTTCGCAGCATCAACGCGAAACGTCACCGGTAAAATTTCTACGTCACGTTGCGCAGTTTTTTCGCCAGGTCTTCGCCTGTCAGACCAAATGCCGCCTCCGCAGCAGCGATCGCGGCGCGTTTTCGGCCCCATCAACCCGTCGATCGGCCCAGGGTCGAACCCCGCCGCCAGAAGCAGCGCCTGCCATTCCGCCGTGTCGGTCTTACCAGACAGTGCGTGCAGTGCCTTTGCGGTGTTCACAATCCGGTCATGCAGCCCGTTGGTGCCGCCATTTATACCTTTGGTCACCATCAGGTCATCGGACAAATCCGCCCATTCCAACAACGTTTTGCTCGATCTTTTGCGCGACGCCATATAGCGCACGGCAACCATCCACGCGATATCAGGGTTTGCAGCCTGTTCCGGATTTGATTCAAGGTCAACACCGACCGCGGCTCCAGATATCCGGTAATTCGACCGCCCCGTCAGCTGGATATATCCCCGCCCACGAAAGCGCCACCCGTCACCACTGGCCTCGCTGCCGTTGCCGTTTCTGTTGCTGTAAACACGGTTGGCGATCATCTCCGGTTTACGGGCAAAATGGTTCCGCTCAGCCTGGGAACTGAAGTGCCGACCAAAAATTGCCTTCAACCCAGCAGCGGAATAGTTGAGGTTTTCGAACCGCACGCGGAAACCGGCGCTTTCGTGGGCACATTGCCCGAATATGGACGCCAGCCGCTTGTCGGTTGTTGCTCCGAGGTTCTGCAAGTCCATAGCGCGCGCCTGCCAGGCGGAAAACGCTTCGTTAGCTACGGTTTGGGATGCAGAAACGGCTCTTATTGCAGCCTGAATTGACATAACAAATCTCCTAAAAATATGAACCAATAGGGTGACAAGATATCATGGAATCCAAATATTCCGAAAAACTTTCTGGCTGTCGGTGATTTTTGGCACATCAACGCCAAGAAAATTCGCAATTAAACCAAAAGATATCGCTCGCATTCCTCCAACAACAGGGTATTTCGTTATTAGTGAAAATGTGGAAAACACATCCTACCAAATCCGATCGAAGCTTGGGACTGGCCGCGACATGAAAACCTTTCAAAAAATCCTGATAGCCAATCGGGGCGAGATTGCCATCCGCATCATGCGGGCTGCCAATGAAATGGGTAAACGCACAGTCGCGGTTTACGCCGAGGAGGACAAACTGGGCTTGCACCGGTTCAAGGCGGATGAAGCTTATAAGATTGGCGAAGGTCTGGGACCGGTGGCGGCCTATCTGAGCATCGACGAAATCATTAGGGTTGCCAAAATGTCGGGTGCCGATGCTGTGCATCCCGGCTACGGGCTGCTGTCCGAAAACCCCGATTTTGTTGACGCCTGCACCGAGGCTGGGCTGACATTCATCGGCCCAAAAGCCAAAACCATGCGTCAACTGGGTGACAAAGCCAGTGCGCGACAGGTGGCAATCGACGCTGGTGTTCCGGTTGTCCCCGCAACCGATGTGTTGCCTGACGATATGAATGAAGTTCATCGGATGGCGAATGAGGTTGGCTATCCATTCATGCTGAAGGCCAGCTGGGGCGGCGGCGGACGCGGCATGCGCCCGATCATGTCCGCCGATGAGTTGGAAGAAAAAGTGCTGGAAGGCCGCCGTGAAGCCGAAGCGGCCTTTGGCAACGGCGAAGGCTATCTGGAACGTCTGGTGCAGCGGGCACGCCACGTCGAAGTACAGATCCTCGGCGACAGTCACGGCGAGATTTACCACCTTTGGGAGCGTGATTGTTCGGTCCAGCGCCGCAACCAGAAAGTTGTCGAGCGGGCACCCGCGCCTTACCTGAGCGAAGCGCAGCGCAAAAAGATCTGCGCTCTGGGCAAAAAAATCTGCGCCCACGTCGGCTATGAATGTGCGGGAACCGTCGAGTTCCTGATGGATATGGACAGCGAGGAGTTCTTTTTCATCGAAGTGAACCCCCGGGTTCAGGTGGAGCATACCGTTACCGAAGAAGTCACCGGCATCGACATCGTCCGCGCCCAGATCAAGATCGCTGAGGGCGCGACACTGACTGACGCTACGGGCGTCGCGTCGCAAGCCGATGTTCAACTCAGCGGACACGCCATTCAATGCCGGGTGACTACGGAAGACCCGCAAAACAATTTCATCCCGGATTATGGCCGCATCACCGCTTATCGCAGCGCTACCGGCATGGGCATCCGGCTGGATGGTGGCACCGCATATTCGGGTGCTGTTATCACCCGGTTTTACGACTCGCTCCTGGAAAAGGTCACCGCCTGGGCGCCAACACCGGATGAAGCCATCGCCCGCATGGACCGGGCCTTGCGCGAATTCCGCATCCGTGGTGTATCAACCAACATCGCCTTTGTCGAAAACCTGCTGAAACACCCGACGTTCCTCGACAACAGTTACACCACCAAATTCATCGACACGACACCAGACCTGTTTCGGTTCAAGAAACGCCGCGACCGGGCAACAAAAATCCTGACCTATATCGCCGACATCACAGTCAACGGCCATCCGGATGTCGAAGGCCGCCCGAAACCGGCCGCGGGGATCAAAGCCCCGAAAGTACCGGTAAACCGGACCGAAACACCGGTGGCTGGCACCCGCAATTTGCTGGACGAAAAAGGTCCGCAGGCTGTGGTCGACTGGATGGCGGCACAAAAGCAGTTGCTGCTGACCGACACCACCATGCGAGACGGCCATCAGTCGTTGCTGGCAACGCGCATGCGGTCGCTCGACATGATCAACGTGGCCGAGGCCTACGCTCACAACCTGCCGCAATTGTTCAGCGTAGAATGCTGGGGCGGCGCAACCTTTGACGTGGCCTATCGCTTTTTGCAGGAATGCCCGTGGCAACGCTTGCGTGATTTGCGCAAAGCCATGCCCAACCTCATGTCGCAAATGCTACTGCGGGCCAGCAATGGCGTGGGATACACCAACTATCCTGACAATGTGGTGCAGGAATTTGTGCGTCAGGCAGCCACCACAGGCGTTGATGTATTCCGTGTCTTTGACTCACTGAACTGGGTCGAGAATATGCGGGTTGCGATGGATGCGGTGGTTGAAAACAACAAGATATGTGAAGGCGCCATCTGTTACACCGGCGATATTCTTGATCCAGACCGGGCCAAATATGACCTGAAATATTACACAAATATGGGGAAAGAACTGCGCGACGCCGGGGCCCATCTGATTGGACTGAAAGACATGGCGGGATTGTTGAAGCCGCCCGCCGCGCGGGTGTTAATCAAAGCGCTGAAGGAAGAGGTTGGCTTACCGATCCACTTGCATACACACGACACATCCGGGATCGGCGGTGCCACTATTCTGGCCGCTGCCGAGGCCGGCGTGGATGCCGTCGATGTGGCCATGGACGCCCTTTCCGGCGGCACTTCTCAACCTTGTTTCGGCTCGATCATCGAAGGCCTGCGCCACACGGACCGCGATACCGGGATCGACATTTCCGTGGTGCGTGAAATCTCGGATTACTGGGAAGGCGTGCGCGCCCAATACACCGCATTTGAAAGCGGGCTGCAGGCCCCCGCTTCCGAAGTCTACCTGCACGAAATGCCTGGCGGCCAGTTCACCAACCTCAAAGCGCAGGCCCGCTCCATGGGTCTTGAAGAGCGCTGGCATGAAGTTGCCCAGACTTATGCCGATGTGAATCAGATGTTCGGCGATATCGTCAAGGTGACGCCGTCGTCTAAAGTTGTTGGCGACATGGCGCTGATGATGGTCAGCCAGAATTTGTCCCGCGCCGAGGTCGAAGATCCAAAAACCGAAGTCTCTTTCCCCGACTCGGTTGTCGACATGATGCGCGGCAATCTGGGCCAACCTCCCGGTGGCTTCCCTCCGGTGTTCCAGTCCAAGGTACTGAAAGGCGACACCCCTGCGACCACCCGCCCTGGCGCACATATGCAACCGGTAGATCTGGAATCAGCGCGCAACGACGTGTCCGAACAGATGGAAGGATTCAAGGTAGATAACGAAGATCTGAACGGGTATCTGATGTACCCGAAAGTCTACCTCGACTATATGGGCCGACACCGGATTTACGGCCCGGTTCGTGCCCTTCCGACTCACGCATTTTTCTATGGAATGAAACCGGGCGAAGAAGTCTCGGCGGAAATCGACCCCGGCAAAACACTGGAAATCCGCCTGCAAGCCATTGGCGACACGGATGAAAATGGCGAAGCGCGGGTGTTCTTTGAACTCAACGGCCAACCGCGCACCATCCGGGTGACCAACCGAAAAATTGCGGCATCCACAGCCAAACGGCCGCAAGTTGATCCCGGCAATGAAAATCACGTTGGTGCGCCGATGCCCGGCGTGATTTCTTCAGTCGGTGTCGCGGCTGGACAAGCGGTTGTCGCGGGTGACTTGTTATTGACCATTGAAGCGATGAAAATGGAAACCGGTATCCATGCTGAAAAAGATGGGACCGTAAAGGCCGTGCATGCGCCAGCGGGTTCACAAGTGGATGCCAAAGACTTGCTGGTGGAGTTTGAAGAGGGATAAAGCCCATGAAAAAAGTCTTGGCATTCACCGATATTCACATGCGTGACGAAGGCGAAACGATCCTTGGCCTTGACCCGTTTGCACAGTTTGAGGACGCTCTGACGCACGCGCTGGCGCACCACGGCGACGCGCGCCATGTAATGCTGATGGGTGACCTGACGAACTCCGGCAAAATCCCGGAGTATCAGCGTGTCAAACAGGTGCTGGAAGCCTGCCCGCTGCCCGTCACCTTGATGGTGGGCAACCACGACAACCGCGAAAACATGCGGGAGGTGTTTGGCGATTTGCCGGCGACGGATCAGGGGTACTTGCAAGCCGTAACCGACATCGACGGCGATCGCCTGATCACGCTCGACACGCTGGACGGCCCGCCGTTTCGCCATGACGTGCATTCCGGAAATCTCTGCGCGCACCGGCTGGATTGGCTGGAGCGGGTGTTGCAGCGTTCCACCGACAAGCGGGTTTCGATATTCACCCACCACCAGCCGTTTACAATTGGAATGGACGGCATCGATTTGATCCGATTGCGCAACGGTGCCGAATTCATCGAACTGTTGCGCCGCCATCCTTGCGTCGAACACCTTTTCTGCGGCCATCTGCACCGAGCCGTGTCGGGTGCCATGGCTGGTCTGGGCTTTACCGTTTTCAAAGGCACCTGCCACCAGTTGCCGCTGGTTCTCGGCCCTGGCCATGACAGCATGGCGGTGTGCGAACCTGCCGCCTACGGCCTTATCCTGTTGCAGCCAGAAGCGATCGTCGCCCACACCGAAGACTGGCAATTCGCCATCCACGATGCCGCGCACAAGCCCGAGGTCCAGGCGGAAAAATAATCACCGTGCACAGTTTCCCCTTGCAGTGCAGGTTTGGACAAGTATAACGCAGCACACGAAATGGACGCGGGCGTAGCTCAGGGGTAGAGCATAACCTTGCCAAGGTTAGGGTCGAGAGTTCGAATCTCTTCGCCCGCTCCAATAAAAACAAAGGGTTACAAAAGAAGTTGTAGCCCTTGTTTCGTTTTCAGGCAATGACGTTCACAATTTTACTGTGAACGATTCTGTGGCAAGATGCTCAAAGCAGAGCTTTGGCAATATGTCCTTCGTCAGACATTTTTTGGCGAAGTCCTCCACATGAATTTGAGTGTCGAACAGATGCAGATGCGTGTTGCTTGGCTCGCGCTACTATTCCAGCAAGGTCGTCAACGATCTGACCAACAAGATGACCCCGGGTGAGCATTCGTAAATACTAGTATCCAAAATGGTTAGCGTCTTGTCATACTTATCACTTCGTATTGGAGAACGTATACAACTTCGCTTCCGCAGCAAATGTTAGGTGATCCGCATAGCATCCGAACTTCCCCAACAATGCTGCAGCCCGCAAGAACGTCCGGATTGGCGGGCGGCACCGCAGAAATCCAGCGGACCAGTGAATGGCCGGATTGGGCCGTTCCTGCCGCGGCAAGCCTTGACCCGGCTTCTGGGATGCTGATGGCCAAAGGATTGGCAACCGTTAATTTTTGTGGAATTCCAATTGATCGGTGCAGGTTCATTCACCTTTGGAAGGGGTTTACTAGTTTGCATTCTCGTTTTTAGTTTCGCAATAAAGTTCCAGGCGATTGAGGCGATATAAAACTCTGTTTGAAGTAAGAGTATAAGAGCTCAAGAGGCTGACTGAATTCTAATCCCTTCCTCCACGCCAAACCGACATCCATGCTGGGTATGTCATAGTCGGTTTGCGCGGTGACAATTCGTTTACCCTCAAGCGACCACGGACGATAAACCATGTCCGACAATATTGTGACGCCTCGCCCGTTTGCGACCATGGACCTCACAGCCTCAACGCTCGAAGTCCTTAATTTCACATTTGGCTGATGATTTGTGAGGCTCCAATATTTCATGGCCGTATGTGCCGCTTCATCCACCGTCAGCATTATGTAGTCCTCTTTGGAAATGTCCTCAAAACTGACCCGGGTTTGCCGCGCGAAATTGTGATTGCTTGGAGCCCATAATCGCCGTGTCGAGCGAAGGAGTGTTTCCTGCTCCAGTTCCGGATTGGAGATGTTAGACGTGAGCACAACAGCCAGATCAAAGCGGTTTGAAAGCAAACCCTCTTCAATGCTTTCGCGATTCAGCTCATGGAGTTGAACCTCGAGATTGGGGTGGAGATGCGCAAGCCTGTCCAAGTGATACGGCAGAAAATAACCTATTACGGTATAGGTTGCCGCAATCGATATTTTCCCTCCTTTATCCGATCTCTTCTGCGTAAGTTTCTTGGCGTCTTCGACCTTATTCAAAATTTCATACGAGGAAGCTAGGAACTCGCGACCGGCTTCCGTGAGTTCCATACCAGTGGCAGAACGTTGGAAAAGCCGGACGCCCAAAATGGTTTCCAGTTCCTGGATCGCGTTTGTGACGGATGATTGAGATATATTCAGCTCAGACGCCGCGCGACTGACCTGTCCCGATTCGGCCGTTGCTAAGAAATACTTTAGGTGCCTCAGGTTCAAAATCGATCTCCCGTTTTTCGAATATCAGTATACACTTTATCGAAAAAAACGATACCAAGCTGAGAGACAAATAGCTCGGATAATTTAAATTATGCGATAACAGTGTGTTATCGTAAATTCGTATCACATATATTATCATAATTTTCGATAATGTCAGGGCATGAATTAGAATTTTACATAATTCTAATTTCCCTCCAGTCTTCAAAGAACGGTATTTGGAAGGTTGCCATGCGGGACATAATCGATCTCAACTGCGATATGGGTGAAGGATTTGGTCAATGGGTTCTCGGTGAGGCTCCTGATGAAGATCTAATGGCTCTTGTCAGCTCTGCAAACATCGCTGCAGGCTTCCACGCGGGTGATCCCAATTCAATGGACCGGGTTGTTAAACTTGCCCAGAGCTATGGTGTGGGTCTCGGTGCGCATCCAGGCTACAATGACCTTCAGGGCTTTGGTCGACGGTATATTCAAACAAACCCTAAAGAGCTGATAAACGACGTTATTTACCAAGTGGGCGCTATTCGAGAATTCGGGCGTCGCCACGGCATACCATTGCAGCACGTGAAGCCGCACGGAGCGCTCTACATGGAGGCCGCAAAAAATGAAGAGCTTTCCCAGCTTCTGGTAAATACGCTTCAGAAGACAAGCCCGGATGCGATTATCTTTTGCATGGATATTTCCAAAACATATGAAGTTGCGAAGAGTTGCGACCACCCAGTGGTTCGGGAATTCTATGCCGATCGGGACTACGACAATTCGGGGTCCATCGTGTTTAAACGGCAGGTAAGCCGGCCAGATCCAAAAGCCATCGCAGCAAAATGCGTCAAGGCCTGTAAGGATGGTGTCGTTGGTACGGTAGAGGGCGGTGAAATCGAGGTTCAGTTTGAATCGATCTGCTTTCATTCCGATACTCCTGGCGCGTTGGAGATAGGTAAAAACATCCGAAGCGCCCTGACGGATGCCGGAGTGACCATTGCTCCTGCTGCTACAGTACTCGAACACGTTTGAATTCCAGGAGAGCGACATGCCAATCATTCAATCCCCACTTCCCGGAACATTCTACCAGCGCCCATCTCCGGATGATGCAACTTTTAAGGCGCCTGGAGATAGTGTCGTCGAAGGAGACACCATCGGCCTGGTTGAGGTCATGAAGACATTCATTGAAATCAAGGCTGAAGCGGCCGGAACATTTGTGAAATTCCTTACCGAGGACGCCGCACCGGTTCAGGCGGGCGATGCAATTGCGGAGCTTGAAGACTGATGTTGTCTTCAAAACGTCTTTTCATCGCCAACCGGGGCGAAATCGCGGTCAGGATTGTGAAAGCCGCCCACGGTCTCGGGATGATTGCTATTCAGGCGTATTCAGATGCAGACGAAGATATGCTGGCAGTTTCACTGGCCGACGAAGCCGTCAACATCGGCCCGGCGAAGGCCAGTGAGTCATATCTTCGCATAGAAAATGTCATCGCTGCGGCCCAGAAAGCTAAGGCAGACGCGGTTCATCCGGGTTACGGATTTCTCGCTGAAAGTCCGGAGTTTGCTCGCGCCGTCGCAGCCGCCGGGATGATCTATGTCGGCCCGAGTGCTGATACCATCGAGCGAATGGGCGACAAAGTTGCTGCACGACAGGCTGCGGAAGCTGCTGGCGTGCCGGTGGTTCCTGGTTCTAAGGGTCGAGTCGATTCGGTTGATGAAGCCGCGCTGGTTGCCAAGTCAGTTGGCTACCCGGTCATGATCAAGGCAGCCGCCGGAGGTGGTGGCAGAGGCATCCGCGTTGCGCAAAATGAAGAAGAACTGCGCAAATTCGCGCCGCAAGCACAGAGCGAAGCGGCTGCAGCATTCGGTGACGGCGGCCTTTACGTCGAACGAGCGGTACAATCGCCGAGACACGTAGAAGTACAAATCGTGGGCGACGGGACCGACGCTATTCACTGCTTCGAAAGAGAATGTTCTCTTCAAAGGCGTCGCCAAAAAGTATGGGAAGAAGCCGGGGCTGAGTGTCTTTCGGATGCCACCAGAAAGCTTCTCTGCGAAACCGCTGTGTCCTTGGCAAAAGCCGTTAATTATGTGGGAGCGGGAACCCTAGAATATCTATTCGACGATGCGTCGGAGGAGTTTTTCTTCATTGAAATGAATACGCGCATTCAGGTCGAACACCCAGTCAGTGAAATGATCACCGGGATCGACCTCGTCCAAGAGATGATCCGTGTTTCGATGGGAGAAAAACTTAGCGTTACGCAGTCTGATATAACCCGCAACGGACACGCGATTGAAGTTCGAATTAATGCCGAAGATCCGTTCTTTCAATTTCTTCCCTTCCCCGGGAAAGTTACTAAGCTCTCAGAACCCGCAGGCGACGGGATCAGGTTTGATCACTTTCTATACGAGGGATACCAAATCCCGCCGTTTTACGATTCATTGGTTGGGAAGCTGATCGTACACGCAGATACACGCGATCAAGCCATCGATAAGATGGCGCAAGCCCTGAAGATGCTGGAAATCGAAGGGCTGAAAACCACCGCTCCTTTGCATTTGGCGCTGGCCAGCGACCCGGGCGTTCGATCGGGCCAATTCCACACACAGTGGCTCGAACCCTGGCTGGAAGCTGGCAATCTCGATTCATTTCACAAAGTGGGAGTTGCGTCGTGAAGACTAGATATACATTTGGCGGCGACGAGCATGTTTATGTCGAGATGGACGACGA
The DNA here is from genome assembly GCA_965237555.1 of Amylibacter sp. GTDB lineage: Bacteria > Pseudomonadota > Alphaproteobacteria > Rhodobacterales > Rhodobacteraceae > Amylibacter. The sequence continues at coordinate 1,149,233 of OZ250147.1, read as the reverse complement.
GATGTCTCTCGATGCGTTCTTCAAAAGCCTCTCGATGAGCAATGCAGTCAAGGAAGCAAACATTCCCGGTGTTACGGAAATCTGCCCGGCAAACGCGTCTTTTCAAGTGCGATTCGACCCAGATGTCACTTCTCCGGAAGATATGCTCCGCCGTATCCAGGAGCTTGAACATAAAGCAGACGAAGCTGACAAGAGACTTGCCACTCGGATTATTGAAATCCCTGTTTTCTACGAGGACCCGTGGACGCACGAAACTCTGATGCGGTTTCGTGAGCGCCACCAGGATCCAAACGCGACCGATCTGGAATATGCTGCGAAAATAAATGGATACAAGGATGCTGCGGCATTCATTGAAGCACATCATTCGCAACCCTGGTTTGTAACTATGGTCGGTTTCGTGGCGGGGCTTCCATTCCTTTACCAGCTTGTCGAAAAAGAAGCACAGCTTCAGGTTCCGAAATACCTCAGCCCGAGAACCGACACACCAAAGCTAACCGTTGGATACGGCGGTTGCTTTTCGTGCATTTATTCGGTGCGCGGCGCTGGTGGGTATCAGATGTTTGGTATCACGCCGATGCCGATTTATGACCCGGAACAAGAGGTCTCGTACCTCAAGGATTTCATGGTCTTCTTTAGCCCGGGCGATATCGTTAAGTGGAAATCAATAGATCGCGCCGAATACGACAGAATTGTCGCCCAAGTTGAGGCTGGGACTTATCAGCCCAGGATCGCCGGGGTCACCTTTGATCTTGAAGAGTTTAACGCCGATATCCGCGGCACCAACGCAAAGCTGATGGAGGCACTCCATGGCTCTTAAGATAATCAAGCCAGGATTGGCAACATCGGTACAGGATTTGGGACGTCCAGGGTACTTTCATCTGGGAATTCCTATGGGAGGCGCGATGGATCGCTTTGCACTCCAAGCGGCAAACCTATTGGTGGGAAATGACCGTGGCGCTGCGGGATTAGAGGCCGTCTTCATGGGACCAGAAATTGAGTTTACCAAAGACGTTTCAGTTGCAGTTACAGGCGCGGAAATGCCGGTCAAAGTGGATGGCGAGCCTCGCTCTACATGGACCAGTTTCACAATTAAAGCCGGTCAGGTTTTGAGTTTCGATTTTCTGAAAACTGGTGCGCGAATTTATATCGCGATATCGGGCGGTATTGTTACACCCGTAGCCCTTGGAAGCCGCTCTACATACCCAATTGGCGCATTGGGTGGGGTTGAGGGACGGGCGATCGCCGCCGGAGACGAAATTCCTGTTGGTGAGGCTTCTCTGGTCGTTGAGGGTCGGTGCATCGACGAAGCGGTTCGTCGAGCTCCAGGAAATCCGGCAGAACTACGCGTTTTACCCGGCCTCTTTTGGTATCGTTTAACAGAAGAAGCCGGAAACAAGTTCTTTGAAGACGAATGGGAAGTGGCTCCCGAGGCGGACCGGATGGGATATCGGTTCAAAGGTGGGCAGGCGCTAGAGTTTGTTGATCGCGAGCCACCGTTCGGTGCTGGCGCTGATCCCTCGAATATCGTGGACGGGTGTTATTCCTATGGGTCCATTCAGATTCCCGGAGGAACAGAGCCGATTGTGCTCCACCGGGATGCCGTTTCAGGCGGAGGATACTTCACTTTAGGTGCGGTGATATCTGCAGACATGGATCTCATCGGGCAACTCCAACCCCATACACCGGTAAAGTTCCGCAAAGTCGGGATGGAAGATGCGCTGAAGGCGCGCAGAGAAAGGAAAGCGATGCTGGAAAGAATAGAGAAATCGCTGGCTTAAAAGCCTTCGTAACACATTAAATCGCGGTTCGCCGCACTGGACTTAATCAACTGACAAGGAGGTCAGAACAATGAAACTCGTCCTGAAATCAACTATAATAGCTGGGATCGTTCTTACGGCGGCGACGACTGTCGCAGCCGGAGATGCCTGGTTCCCCTACGCGGCAGAGAAAGTGACTCCCGCTTTTTCGGCTGATGGAAAGGTATCAGCAACAACTTACATAGCGCTCGAAAAGGCTGAAAAGGCATGGAACATTTGTGTTTCGTTCCCGCACATGAAAGATGCTTACTGGCTGGGCGTCGACTATGGAGCAGCCGACGAAGCCGAACGTCTCGGCGTTAAAATGAACCTGGTTGAAGCCGGTGGCTACACTGAGCTTGCAAAACAGATCAACCAAATCGAAGACTGTGTCGCAGCTGGTGCGGACGCGGTGGTCGTCGGTGCGATTTCCTATGACGGTCTGAACAATGTGATTGGCGAGATCGCTGGAAAAGGTATTCCAGTTATCGACGTTGTGAACGGGGTTTCATCGACCGACATCACTGCCAAATCACTCGTTTCGTTTCGGGTGATGGGTTATGAAACAGGTGCTTATCTGGCTGAGAAACACCCTGCAGGTTCTGAATCTGTCAAAGTTGGCTGGTTCCCTGGTCCGGCGGGTGCCGGGTGGGTTGAGGCTGCTCACGCGGGCTTTATGGAAGCTGTAAAAGGCTCGGCGGTTGAAGTGCTTGAGCCGCGTTTTGGCGACACTGGTAAAGAAGCTCAGCTAAAGCTGGTTGAAGACGTCCTTCAGGCCAACCCGGAAGTCCGCTATCTGGCAGGCACCGCTGTTACGGCTGAAGCAGCTCAGGGAGTCATCCGCGAGCGCGGTCTTCAGGGCAAAGTGGACCTTCTCGCCTTTTACATGACACCGGGCGTTTACTCCGGTATCAAACGCGGCTTCATTCTCGCAGCGCCAGCCGACAGTATGGTCATTCAGGGTCGCATCGCGATTGATCAGGCAGTCCGGATTCTTGAAGGAAAAGAATTCACCAAGCATGTCGGGCCGAAAATCTTCGTCGTTGATCCCTCGAATATCAATGAAACTCCGCGTACCAACATCCTGCCACCTGAAGGGTATTCGCCTGTGTTCTCGGTTAATTAACAGGCGCACCCAGTCGACTTTCTCCCGTCGACTTGTGGGCCGGAATTGCTAAGAGTTTCCGGCCCACCTTTTCCCTTAGGAGTGCAAAATGGCTGAAACCTGTCTTGCTAAAACAGTTGGTTTAACCAAAAGATACCCTGGTGTTCTCGCCCTGAATTCAGTGGATTTTGATCTAAATGAAGGCGAAGTTCACGTCCTGTTTGGTGAAAACGGAGCTGGGAAATCAACACTCATCTCAATGCTTGCAGGTGCAAATTCACCCACTGACGGCAAGATTATTCTAAATAATAAGACGGTTGATTTTGGCTCTGTTGCGGATGCGCAGCGCAACGGCATTTACACTGTTTTCCAGGAATTTTCACTAATTCCGACCCTCACAGTTGCGCAGAACATATTTTTGGGATGGGAGCCGCGGGTTGGCCCATTTATCGACCATAAAGCGATGAAACAGCGCGCAAGGGCAATGTTTGAAGAATTGGACTTCGAGATTGATCCGGGTGAAATCGTCGCGCGCCTGTCCCGTGCACAACAGCAGATGGTGGAAATCACGAAGGCGTTTCACGGCGACCTTTCGATTCTGATTTTGGACGAACCAACGGCATCGTTAACCGATCGTGAAGTCGATCACCTTTTTGACTTTATCCTGTCGCTCAAGAAAAAAAGTGTCGGTATCATATATATTTCTCATCGGATTCAAGAATTTAAGAGAATAGCTGATCGGATAACCGTGCTTCGGGATGGAGCCAAGATTGGCACTGTGAACATGAGAGATACTGATGAGGACGCCCTGGTTGAAATGATGACCGGGCGGGCAATAGCTGAAATTTATCCACATATCGCGCGTACCTTCGGGGAAACGGTTTTGGAAGTCAAAAACCTCAAGACCTACGGAGTTCACAGCAGCTCGTTCGCAGTGAAGGCCGGTGAAATTCTAGGGGTAGCTGGGCTGGTAGGTTCAGGAAAATCACGACTTTTCAGAACTTTGATGGGGCTTAATAAGCGTTTGGGTGGTTCGGTCGAACTTTGCGGGCGAGACATTAGCTGCGCGTCCACGCGTGAGATCATCAACACTGGCATGTATTATCTTTCGCCGGATCGAAAATCAGAGGGCCTCGATCTCGCCAAATCGTCTTCAGAAAACCTAGCCATAAACCTTGTGATGGGCGGTACAGGATCAAACCGGTCTGGGCTACTCAAATGGAAGACGATCAATGGTGAGGCGAACAGGATCGCTAATCATGTCGAACTCACAGATTCATACCGAAATAGGCTCGTTTCCCAATTGTCCGGGGGGAACCAACAAAAAGTATTATTCGGAAAGTGCCTTGGGCAAAATACGGAAGTTTACATTTTCGACGAGCCAACTGTTGGAGTCGATGTAGGCACGCGATCGGCGCTCTATTTATTGATCAAGGAACTGGCGGAGTCGGGTAAGGCTGTCATCGTAATTTCATCCGATCTACCGGAAGTAATGAACCTTTCTCACCGACTTCTGGTTCTTGCAAACGGACAAATCACCGCGGAATTGACCGGTGAACAGATGACCGAGGACCAGGTCCTCAAATACTTCTTTGAAGAAAATGGGGCATCAAAATGAGTTCTGAAGCAAAAACAAATGGCGTGCTTGAGTGGATCAGAAATGTATTCATCAAAGTGGGCGTTCTTCCATTCTTTTTATTAGGTGCGTTGGTCATCTTCTCGCTGCTCTCATCAAAATTCCTGACCGGGCAAAACCTGAGCAATGTCGCCAGACAATCCGTTTATCTTGTCCTGGTTTCGCTCGGGCAAATGCTGGTTCTGATATCCGGAGGATTTGATCTCTCGGTTGGCACCGCAATAGCGTTGACGTCAGTCGTATCGGCACTGGGAATGGTGTGGACGGTTCCGATGTTTCCAGAAGCTATATGGATCGCGATCCTTCTGGGAGCTTTGATGGGTTTTGGAGCTGCGCTTCTAGTAGGTGCGGTGAATGGCATTGGTGTAGCGTATTTTGGCGTTTCACCTTTTATCATGACGCTTGGTGTTTCTTCGGTTGGTGCTGGCCTAGCGCTTTTCCTCACTGGCGGTGTTCCCGTATCTGATTTGCCGTTTGCCTTCGGTGATACTTTTGGTTTTGGGCGTCTGTTCGGCATACCGGTTCCAGTCGTAATTGCGATTTTTTGTATTGGAATAATGTGGGTGTTCATGTCCAGAACGCGCCTCGGAACCCAAGTTTACGCGGTCGGCGGCAACATCAAAGCGGCGCATCTTTCGGCAATTAACACCAAGAAAACACTTTTGCTGACCTACATGATCTGCTCGCTGATTGCGTCACTGACAGGTTTACTCTTAACCGCGCGCGTCGAAAGTGGTGAAGCAAACCTCGGAGGCACCATTGCTCTGGAGTCGATCGCCGCCTGTGTGATCGCAGGGGTGTCGCTCAGAGGCGGCATTGGCCGGGTCGAGAATGTCGTATTGGGCGGGTTCTTTATTGTGCTCGTACAAAACGGCATGAACTTGTCCCAGATCAGTTCGTACATGCAGATGGTGCTTTTGGGGGCCCTTTTGATCCTTGCAGTCATCTTCGACCAACTGCGCTACCGTATGATGATGAGCGGTCGGTAGAGGTCGTCGTTGATGCGACAACGATCTATCGGTTCTGCTCGGACAAGAAAAGATGCCCTGCCCGGTTAAAAGATCAGATTTCCATCACGAAGGCGGCGGGCGTCGGTTTCTGCCATCTCCTCAACTAGCTCAGCGAGTGATGTTTGCGCCTGCCAGCCTAGTTTTTCAGCTGCCTTGGACGGATCCCCTATCAGCTGTTCGACCTCAGCTGGGCGGAAAAAGGCGGGATTAACCCGCACAACCGTCTTACCGGTCTTGCGATCGATGGCTTTCTCATCCACCCCCTCACCCTGCCATTCGAGATCAAGATCAAGGACTCGGGCGGCATGGTCCACGAAATCTCGCACTCGTGTTGTCACCCCAGTAGCCAGCACATATTCATCTGCCTCATCCTGTTCGATAATCAGTGCCATGCCACGCACATAGTCGCGGGCATGCCCCCAGTCGCGCTGTGCCTCCAAATTGCCGAGTTCCAGCAATTCTTGTTCACCGGCAACAATGCGCGCCAGACCCATGGTGATCTTGCGGGTGACAAACTCCTGCCCCCTGAGCGGACTTTCATGATTGAACAATATGCCAGCAGATGCGTGCATGCCGTAAGCCTCCCGGTAATTACGGGTAATATAATGCGCAAAAGCCTTGGCCACGGCATAGGGAGAACGCGGATAAAACGCGGTATGTTCATTTTGCGGCACTGTCTGGGCAAGGCCAAAGAGCTCGGACGTAGAGGCCTGATAAAACCGGATGCTCGGGTCCACTGTGCGGATCGCCTCCAGAATCCGCAAAGGTCCCATCGCATCGGCGTCTGAGGTGAAAAGTGGCTGGGTAAATGAAGCCCCAACAAAACTTTGCGCCGCCAGATTGAATACCCAGTCCGGCTTTTGAGTTTCAAGAATTTTTTGGATTTGAGAGTATTCCAGCAGCTCGAAGTCAATAATTTCAACATCGTTTTCGACGCCAAGTTCTCGCAGGCGCCAGTCATTTATTGTTGAAGATCGCCGCGCGCCTCCTATCACCCGATGTCCTGCCTTCAGCATATCAGCGGCGAGATAGGCCCCGTCCTGTCCCAATATTCCGGTAATGAAAATGGTTTTTGCCATAACTCAGACGAGCTCCCTGATCTGAAATAAAAGCAGACCAAGGCTGCCTAATGCGTTTCCGATTCGATATGATGTCGCTGTGTTTCACACTTTCCTCGGTGATGAGAAAAGAATGAAACGCACTGGGTAGTGATACTTGAATGCGGGAGGTTTTGAAAGCCACAACGTAGGGCGGTATTGTTTCTTTCCGCGCGCATTAACATCATCAGAGTGAGTGATATTATCTTCGGCGGGAAATCTTCTTGTTTGCTACTTCGATCAGAGGAAGCGACAACTTGCTGGTGCTTTCCCCAGTATTCTCTTTATCGTACAACCGGTTTGTTGCGTATATATTTTGAGACATCAACTTTTTCTGTTTGACCCTCATGAGTGAAATGCTCTGCCTGCGTTTCAAAATCAGGACTTAGGAACCGAACCAATTTTTCCGGTTCATCTTGTTTGATGTCATAGACAAGCAGTCGTCCTGGTTTGTCCGAAAAAAATGATATAACCTCCTTATGATGTTGATCCCAATCCGTTATCCAGCGATCAATTACTGCCCTTTCATCAGGCAAGCCGAGACCACGGCGATATCTTTCTACTTAGTTACCGGCCCCATGTTTCATACGGCTTTTGACCCAGCCATCCCGGTCTCGTGTATTTAGGATGAAATAGGAATTGGGATAATATTGCCAAAGGATCTGATAAAAATGTGCGCCTTCAATCACCCGGTTTCGAGTTACTGATTGGACATCTGTGTAGCCAATATAGTGATCGATATCAAATAGCGGCTTGCGACCATATTGGATATTTCTGTCCATGAAAACGGCCAGTTTTCCGCGGTTGAAATGGGCTGTTGGAATACCGCTGCGCTGCAAAAAACGATATATGCTGCGCGTGCCGCATTTATTATATCCTATTTGAAAAATGCGGGTAAGCCGTTCTTGCCGATTGGCAAAATCTGTTGGTTTAGCGCCTGGAAAAGATGTTGTGGCCGGGGTCAATTTTTCACCCTCTCAGCCTTGCGATGAATAGGGACAAATTTCTCCCCCACAGCTGCTTCAAGTTTCCGCAATGCCCGTTTGGATTGCCGCCAAGGCATCTGCACCCAACCATCGGGCGCCGCAATAAAGCCCTTTTTAGCCAAAAGGTGGGACAGTTTTCCCATATCCAGCTCGCCGAGAGAATTTCTGTTGGGTCGCCCGCGAGCTTCAATTACCCAGTCGGTCTGAATCGCTTCTGCCACAAACGGCGGGGCATCGCAAAAGGCCGCCATCTGGTTTGAAATATTGTGGTGTACAGAAGAAGTTCGGCGAGGGATCATCGCAACCTTTTGATCTGCCTGGCCTACAAGCGCATAAAGATGCAATGCAGACCCATCCAGGGCCACGATTTGGCGTGCCGCCTTATAGCGTGCAACCTGGGTCTGCAGATCATGTTGCTGTGGGTGAAATACCTCATAGCCATGTAGTGCAAGATTGGTCTCCAAAAATTCCTCGCCGAGAATCCCCCCTCGTCTGGCCCCAAGTTTTGAACGGGAGATGTAAAGACGCTCTGGACCGTCCGGTGAAATATCCTTGCCAAAATTCTGCCGGACATAGCTTCTGTATTCTGCGGTGCCAGTCACCATGGGGCCAAGTCCGAAACCTTGTCCAGGCACATGAAGCTGCTCGACCTCGGTCGGTTCCGTCAACACCCGAATAGGCAGATCACAACCCAAAAGCTCCATAAAGTTTTTATGCACAGGTTGTACGGCGTCTGCTTTTACCGGACGTTTGGGAACAAAAACAATTCCGTCGATCTGAGAACCCAGCTGTCCCAGCGCCCATAAACGGGCGGTGCTTTCTGCCAGAAAATGGCCAAAATGAACCCACAACAATCCGCCATATAGCCATTTTCCCGCTAGCTTTGGCAATGGTCCCGCCGGGGCTGGTGGGAGAGTGGTCAACGCCCGCTTGCCTCGCCAGAGAGCCCCATGGGCACAATAGCTGTCATCAGATGCCAGGACCCCTGCCTCTTGAACCAGCGCAGAAATAACCGGTGGGACTATTTTTGCCTGGTCCAATTTGATCACCTCACGGGACCAGCCTTCGTCCGGGTCTGGGCGGCAATTGGGATCCGAAGGGTCATACGCCACAATATTGTGTTCCAAGTTTATCTTGCTCGTTTGTCACAGAATTACCTCATGCTGCGAAAACAGCGCCACAGGTGCATGGGAATAGAACGGATAAGCCCGCACACGTAAAAAGACCGAAACGCACCCTCAGTATTCCCCACCAGCGCATCGCTTAAAAATATCCCATCATAATCTGGAATTTTCAGCCCTTTTGCCTTGAAAAATACAGACGTCATATTTGTCATAATCTAGCTGTCTTTATCCGCAAGCAATGTGGCAGCTGCCCGCTCCACATCATTTAATTTCAGAGCAACCGCTTGTTGGTAAAGTCCTTCAAATTCCGGCATGCCATGCAATTCCGCAGCTTTCTTGTGATGCCAGGCGACCCCAGCCTCGTGCAATATTGCCAGTTTCGTATCAGCCTTTAAAGCCTCTAATTCCGCCTTCATGCGCGGCAGATGACGATGGATGGTCACATCCTGACAACTGTTCCAATCCATACGCACCCAGTAATTCAGTCCTACGGAACGACCTACGTGCAAGGCCCTGCCCCGCTGGCGTTTAACCAGAAAAGATTCAGCAGACCGTAAGGCATAATGGTTCAGTTGAACAGCATCGTAACCAATCGTATTTACTGTAGAACGCCAGCCTTTGGTTTTGACATCCATGCCCATATCCACCAAAGAGCCGTTCAGCCAGCAGATATCTGCCTCCTGGGCAGGATCAAGCTTGTTAGGCCGGTGGCAACTGAGCCTTTTATAAGCGCCATTGTTGCGCATCAGGGTTTTAAACCCCCAAGCCGTGTGGGGTTTAGGGCAATAAGCGGGCGCACATGCTGTAAATTGCTCTAAGATCGGCCGATCTTGAAATTCGGTGACTCCATTGTGGCCAAACAGACGCCAGGTCATAGCCATATTGGTAGCATCGCCCATCATCTCATAGAGCTCAGGCAATGTGCCGCTTTCGCCTGCGCGTATATTGATGAATTCATCAATATCAATATGGATCAGCCAGTTCGCCTTTTGAGCAGCCGGATGCTTCAGGGAATCGTTCAGCGCTGCTTGCTGAGGTGACTTGCCTTTCCAATTGTCGTTATTTTCGTGGTAAATGATCCCCAACTTTTCTAAATGAGTAAGAATCTGCTGGCTGCTATCCTCACAGTCATTCGAATAAACAAGAAAATTATCCACGCCGATACTGCGGTGATAGGCGATCCATTCCAAAATATACGGGGCTTCATTTTTGATACAGGCGATGATTAAAGTGCCTGTAGTGGCTGGCTTAAGTCCTGGACTCAACAGTGCCATCCCGGTCGCTTCATCAAACTTCACCATCCCTTGATTATGTGGGGCAAATCGGCTCTTAGCTAGTTCTTCGGCTTTCGCGAAGCCCCGGGAGCCTAGAAACATCTTGGCTGCACCACTAAAGGCAAAGGTATTTGCACACGTGGCCGGTCGTGCATCATCCTGTGATTGTTTTAAATCTATTCGAGTCGCAGGATTCCCGGCCTTTTTGCCGGCTTCACGGATTTCCGGCAGAAAGGGCTGCAAGGCCGCTAGTGAATCAAACCCTGGATCTGCATCGAGCCTGCTTATGTTCACATCTGCACTTATTGGGTCCAGTAGTGGAGCAATATAAGCCTCATCCAACAATGGCCCATCGCAAGACAAACTTTTGACAATGCGCTTGCGCAGCATGAAAGGTAATGGTCCCTGCTCTCTTTCCAATTCCACAAGTTGCCTGTTTACCTGCAGCAAACGCCCAAGATGCGGTCGACTGAATCGCAAAGCTGGCGTCACTGGCGGCATTTCCACTTTGTCCAGTATGACCTTTGCCTCTTGTGGCAAATCAAAAAGTGCCATCACATTTTTGGAAAAATCCTCCGATTCACTAAACCGACTCACACGGACTTCCTGGGTCCCATATTGGGATTGCCATAACTGGATCAGAGCCTTTGTACCTCCCAACGGGGACGGGTCCTGAACAGAAGAAAACCGACCCTGTTCAGGTTCATCAGGACGTCGCATGTCCAAAGCCGCCTGCCACCAGCTTTTATTGTCTCGGGCGAGCGTCGATTCAACCTCTAGCCCCGCGGTGCGTCCAGATGAGAATTGCCAGGAGATTTGATTTGTCAGTGCGACCTTCGCTGGCGCAAGGTGCAGCACCGCATGCAGATCATCAGAAAATTCCGACAAAAACGTAAACAACCCATTCTGCATGGCCGAGGTAACAGATCGGCTGGCCGCCTCTGCTATGCTGATGACAAGAATTTTGGGCTGGGCATGGTGGATTTCCTCAGCAAGTTCATCGCGAACCTGCTGATTAAATTCTCTCAGTCGCTTTGCATTGTTGAATCCACGCTGACTTCGGATGGGATCACCTACGTCGGCGGGTAAGCTCGCAATATAGGCGCGCACTTGGCTCTGCTTGCCCAGACTAGCTGGATAAAGGATGCCTTGCGCTTTCAAAATTTCTCGTTGGTCTCCAAATGCAAATTGCAGCCTGCTTATTGATGTCAGATCTGTACCGGAATGGATGAATATTCGCATCAGAATTCAAACTCTACTTTCGGCCCCGACAAAAAGCGTTCAATCAAAAACCCGACCTCGTATGCATCCGCTTACCCTGGACTTCGTGCGATCTTTCGGACAGGTCGCCTCAAGAATATCCTCCGGCTGATACATAGCTGAGACACGCCGTCGCTAATGGAATATGGATGATGGGGAGTTCGAAATCGGCCTTCTGGTTGCCGTTCATAATAGGAGAGGATCCAGTTTATCCATGCGTTAGGCACAACTTGTCCAAATAGCGAATGGGGCGCTTGAAATGAACCGACACTCACGGCACCCCGCAATGACTGATGGCGTTATTGAGTTGTTGTACGGACCAAACTATACGATGTTCTGATTGAGGTTCAATCATATTCACCCGACAGTTGCACCGACTAACCCGAAAGAACGAAATATGGCTCAATCGACAAATTCATCTAAAGAACCTGTCACTGTCAACTTTCTACCGCAGGGAAAACTCGATGAAATCTCAATCGAGAAAGGTACAGATAAAAGCTCCTTAAAGCATGACTATATGCGGTTTTATGAATATCTGTTTTCTCCTTACAAAGACCGCGAATTTACCTTTCTGGAGCTGGGCGTTGGCATTCCCAGCCGCAGGGCACCCTCTTTGAGAGCGTGGAAAGATTTCTTTCCCAAAGCTCAGATTGTCGGGGTTGATATCCGTCGGGTATCCAAGGATTTTGAAGAGGAGCGTATTGGAATTGAGATCGGGGATGCTTCTCAGCCCCGGTTTTTGAACCAGGTCTTCCGCACTTGGCAGCCTTCCATCATAGTTGATGATGCCAGTCATTTCTGGTCGCATCAGATCATCGGATTTGAAACCCTGTTTCTACGGCTACCCGCCAATGGCATTTATATTGTGGAAGATATTCACACCAGTTTTCTCGCAAATGAGGAAAATGCGGACTATGCGGATCATCCGGAATCCTTCTGGAGTTACATCTCCCGCTTACAGTCCGGGTTGGCCTGTGCACAGCGCCATGGTCCGGAGCTGAATGCGCATGAAAGTCGGTTAGTCGCTTGGATTGACGCTATTTTTCTCAGCCGCAAAACAGTAGCTATCATCAAACGCAGCGCACCCCGACGCAGAGAATTGCAGATTACCCGAAAAAAGCAGGCGCTGGAAAACGAAACGTGAAATTCAGCTTTTCGCCGAAAAATTCGATAAATACGTATGTTAGGATAGTAAATGCCCAAGCGAAACGACACGGCTTTTGACATGTATGTCGATGTCATGATCAAAACCCTGTCAGATGTGATTTATGACGGGGATCGTCCCGCTCCGCGCGGCGGAAAACGCCCGCGTAAGGCTTTTGATATGAAAAAGCGAGAGTCCGGCCGGGACTGGCCAAGAGTGGCCCACACCATGATCGGATTACGGCGCTTGGAAAATCTTGCGGAACTGACGGACCGGGTCATTCAGGAGAAAGTTCCCGGCGATTTCATCGAAACCGGCGTGTGGCGCGGCGGAGCCTGTGCTCTGATACGCGGTATTCTAAAGGCCCGGGGGATCAACAACCGCAAAGTTTATGTCGCTGACAGTTTCGAAGGCCTGCCCCCGCCAAATGAGGACGATTACCCAGCGGACACTGGAAGCCGCTTTCATACGCGTGGGCGATTGGCAATCACCCTGGAAACTGTACAGAAAACATTCGAGAAATACGATTTGCTGGATGACCAAGTCGTGTTTGTCAAAGGCTGGTTCAAGGACACACTCCACCAACTGGAGGCGCAGAAATTGGCTCTGGTTCGGTTGGACGGGGATATGTATGAATCGACAATACAGGCCATTGATGCACTGTACCCTAAACTGTCTAATGGCGGATTTCTGATTGTTGATGATTATGGTGGAATCAACGCCTGCCGCCAGGCCATCACCGATTACCGCGCGGCGCACAATATTGCCTGCGAGATCCACAAGATCGACCATTCTGGGGTCTGGTGGCAGAAGAGTACATAACGAGCGCAGATCAAAGCATTTTCAAATAGTCCGACGCGGTCTAAAAGATGCTAAACACAGCCGAGCTTAGCCGATTTAAAGAGAGTTTTGCCGGAGGCGTATAGAACGGCCAAGTAGAAAGGCAAAACGCTTTGGAACTCCGCTTTTCCCTCCGTTTTGCAAATTTTATGCCCGGCCAGACTGGCGAAACCAGCCCGCCAATGGGTGTGTTGCATAGGCCTCAAATAACCGTGTATTTCTTCTGTAATGCTTCTATCGGGCATGAAAATTATAAGGAACCAGCATGAAAAAATGCGTAATTGTACAGTTTGAAGCGCGCCATGAAGTTGTCATTCCTAGTCTCGTAGCGGCCTGCAACCGGATCGGCTATCGGCCAACGGTCTTTGTTCACGCGGGGTGTCTGCGCAGGAGGGGCGACATCATGCTGGAAACCCCGTTACTGGATTATCATATAGAGTACTTGCCGTTGTCGCAGGATATTGCCGTCGATCAGGTGAGCGAAGTTTGTACTCAAACCGAAATAGAATTCATCATTGTGGCAACATACAATCGTAAGCGTGTGGCGCATTGGGTCCGCAAGTTTTCAAAACCGGTTATTCCCGTCGTTCATAACCTCGATCAGTTGATGTCTGATCCGGGTTTTCATGAAGCAATCAAGCTCAGCCATGTCCGTTTTCTGACACTTGGTCATCACGTTGCTTCAGAAATGATCCGCCGGCTGGGGCGGGAACAAATGGATGATATAGGTGTTCTGGAGTTCGTGTATTGGGGAGAACAAGCCAGCAACCCGCAATCAAATGGATTCCGCCGTGTCGCAATTCCCGGAGCCGTTAGTTTGCGGACCAGAGATTATTCCGGCCTGCTGGATCTTTTACGGACCAGGACTTCCAAATTTCAGAATATTGGCTTTGTCATTGCCAGTGGCGGCAAAGACCGGCCCTCGGTCGAGGCTCAAATTGCCGAACTGGGCCTTGGCGAGCAGTTGACCTGTATTCCTGTCGAAAAATCAGGTCAGGTGCATCATAAGGCGCATTTTGATGTGATGCGAAATGTGCAGCTTCTTCATCCTTTGATGCCATACGATTATGATCAATACCGGCAAATCAAAATTACCTCTGTAATACCCACATCCGTTGGATTCACCGTGCCGGTTATTCTCGATCGCTGGAGCGCCGCCTGTTACCGATTGCCTGCTTTGCAAAGCGATTTCGGCTTGGAAGAAAGCCTTACCGTGCTGAGTGAAATATCAGACGAGGAGCTTGTTGCCCTGCGCAGTAATCTTTCCATTTATCGCACCAACAGCCTGGCGGAAGGTGCAGCAGAGCTGAAGCGGCTCATAGAGAGGTAGGCGTCGCGGCGGGCCCTTCGGTACCGCATTAGCCCGATTCTGTTGGATGTCGCAGCAAGGATCATCACGTTTTTGAGTGCGTCGAGTTTGGCCGAAGCGTTAAACAACTGGGTGTGGCTAAAAGACAATTTGCTTTAGTATCAAATTAAAAATACCAACCTAAGAATAACACCGAAGCATCGAATGTAGCAAGGTCGATGTCACTCCGTTCAGGACCAGCAGAGGACCTTCCATATGGCTGATTTACTTCAGTTTTTAGATGGCCAGCTCGAACTTCAAGAGCCTATCAATATTGTTGATGTGGGAGCCAATCCAACCGGAGCAAAGGCACCTTACAGGAAATTACTGCAAGCTGGCTTGTGTCATGTGACCGGTTTTGAACCCCAAAAGGAAGCATATGAGCGGCTCATGCAAGAAAAAGGCCCGCATGAGACGTATTTTCCACATGCGATTGGAGACGGAAAAAAACACAAGCTCAATCTATATCAGGGGAGCGGGTTTTCATCCATTTTTCCTCTTCGGGAGAAGATCAACAACACTCTGGCCTTGAAGGGAACGCGATTCGTTGGGAGTGTTGATCTGGTAACAAAACGTTTGGATGAGTTGCCGGATATTGGTCAGGTAGATTTTTTAAAGATCGATATTCAGGGAGGAGAGGTCGCGGCCCTAGAAAATGCTGCGGCGACATTGGAAAAGACCGTTGCGGTGCAAACAGAGGTTAGGTTCTTCCCGCTTTATGAGGGCGAACCCGCTTACGGCGCAATACATGAACAACTCACCAAGTTGGGATTTAATCTGCATAATATCGTCGACCTGCATCGCAAGCCACTTCGCACCACAACCCCCGAGCTGCGAACACGAAAACTGGGCAGTCAACTGGTGGATGGTGATATGGTTTATGTCCGCTCACTTGAGGATTTGTCGGCCTTAACCCCACTACAGTTGAAAAAACTGGCTATGTTGGCTAGCAGTGTTTTTTCAAGCCATGATCTGGCGATTGTCTGTATGGAACATCTGGCCAAAACCGGCGCAATAGCTATCGATTGCGCAACACAATATTATAAATTGCTAACCTGAGACCTTGCGTCGATTTTCAGCAGATCCAAATTGGCCAACTTTTCCCCTGGCAAGCGGCCTCTTTTGCTCCGGGGTCGATACGCGAAAAACTTCGGGTAGAAGAAGAACTTCTGGATACAATCGTTGCCAGCTTCTCCAAACAGAGGTTGAGCACTTATAATCATGTTATTCACGCCCTGAAATGCAAACCTCAGACGCTGAAAACTCGTTCTACCGTGACCTGCACCGTTAAGAGTCCCGTCTATAGCAACGCCACACAATCTTGCTGGAGCGCGAGAAGACAAAAAGGAGAACCATGAAACTAAGGCGCTTGCAACACGCTAAATCCACTGCTTAGCTGAAACCAGATGAGCGATAACTCCTTGAGTCAAACCGCCATCAGTCTCAAATCATCTGGTGACGGACTAGCAACTCGATATTGTTGGACAATTGTTGGACAAAATGAACATCGGTATCTAATTATTGATTTTATTTATGGTACCGATCTCTTCGCCCGCTCCAATTCCGGTTTCCACATAAGTCACCACGCACACGGCTGGAACATGTTAGTATCCATGCGATTGATTTGCTACGCTGCAGGTTGGTTATTTAATTGAGGTACCCCTATGAAATTCCTTCGCTACGGGCCCAAAGGCCACGAAATCCCGGCAATGCTGGATGCAACCGGCGCGATCCGTGATTTGTCAGCACATGTTACCGATTTTACCGGCGACACAGTATCCATCGAAACGCTCGCCCGGCTGTCTTCAATCAATCCCCACAGCCTGCCGGAACTCCCATCCGGCGCCCGCACCGGCTGCCCGCTGGCCGACGTACCAAATTTCTTTTGCATCGGACTGAACTACGCCAAACACGCTGCCGAAACCGGTGGAAAACTGCCGCCGGACCCGATGATATTCAACAAGGCGACATCGGCGCTGAGCGGACCATATGACCCAATTCCGCTACCCAACGGCTCCACCCAGACCGACTGGGAAGTGGAACTGGGGTTTGTGATCGGCCGCGAGGCGAGCAATGTGCCGGAAGCCGATGCACTCAGCTACATCTCGGCCTATTTCACCGCCAATGACGTGTCCGAGCGTGATTACCAGAAGAATCGTGGCGGACAGTTTGTCAAAGGCAAATCAGCCCCGGGCTTCGGTCCCATCGGACCCTGGCTGGTGACACCGGACGATGTACCTGACCCACAAAACCTGGCTGTTCGCCTGAGAGTGAACGGCGTGGGCCAGCAGAACTCAAACACATCGGACATGATATTCACAGTGGCTCAAATCCTGTCCCGCATGAGCCACTACATGACCCTGCGCGTTGGCGATATTGTGATCACCGGAACGCCGGAAGGGGTTGGGCTGGGCAACAATCCACCGAAATTTCTGAAACCTGGGGATGTGATTGAATTGGAAGTCGAAGGGTTGGGACATCAACGGTTGGATGTGGCCTAAAAACGGATCTTATGTCGTCAGCCCGCGTTTGACGCTACCCAGGCCTGCCACGCCTCGCTCGACCCGCGAAACACATTTATATCCGCATCCCCGGCAATCCCGGGCACCACACCGGTTCCGGTATACTGCCAAAACGTCCAGCCGCGACCCTGATAGCGCTCCGAAGGGTGATCTGCTACCGAGCGCAACCAGAATTCATAACCCCGGACCCGCCACAGTTCGTTTGTGTGATAAAACTCCGGAGTCGCATAGATCACCGGGCGTTTGCCGTAGTGCTTTGCTATTCGGCTCAGAAACACCTTCATTTCAGCGCGGATTTTTTCCGGTTCCGGGCGCAGCTTGCAGGTGGGGGAGCGGTGATTCCACTCGATATCAAGCACAGGGGGCAGCGCATGAGTGTCCCGCGGCACATTGCGGATGAACCAGCGTGCCTGCTCGAACGCCGGGCGGCAGAAATAGTAGAAATGATAAGCCCCGCGCAACACCCCGGCCTGACGTGCACCGCGCCAGTTTTCCTTGAACCGCTCATCCAAAAGATCGCCGCCCTCGGTGGCCTTGATATAGGCAAAAGTCACACCGGACCGGCGCACCTGTGACCAATTGATATCGCTCTGATAGCGGGCAACGTCGATGCCGTGTACCGGATAGCTCCAGGGTTTGCGCCCGGCCCATTCAAACGGATCGGAATCGTCAAACCGCGGGTTTGAAGTTGCTTTGGTCGGTTTTGTGTAATTAACTTCCTGCAGTTTTTGCGTTTGCTTTGGCGCACTGCATGACGCCATCAACACAATCAGAAAGTAACCTAGAATTACCCGCATCGGCCTGCACCTCGCCAGAACCGGACTTTATGTCCGTTGGCACCAGCTTAACTCAAAATGCTGGCAAAGTCTGCTGTCCCGTCAGGGTCTTGCGAAATACAGCCTCAAGCGTTTCAGCATTAACTTGAGACAAGTTGATGTTGAAACCGCCGGTCTATGATGCTGATAACGTGGCAGTTTCGCGTTTAACTTGTGAGTCAAGTAAATCTCGAAACTCTCTAGCCCGCAGCAGGCAACTCATAAACGCCGCCGTTGGCTTTCGACCAGCCCAGTGGATCATTCAGGAAATTTTCAACTTGCTCCAGCGTGCGGGCATCAAACTGGCCCTCTTTCTTGCAAACCGCCAAGACATCCCACCAGGTCACCAAATAATGCAGTTTCAGCCCGTTTTCGGCTAGCATTTCATGTGTGTTCTTAAAGATGTCGTAATAGAAAACCACCAGCGTGTGGTCGCAATGCGCCCCAGCCTTGCGGATCGCTTCGGCGAATTTGATTTTCGAACCGCCGTCGGTGGTCAGGTCTTCAACCAACAGCACCCGCTGACCTTCGCGAATGTCACCTTCGATCTGCGCGTCACGTCCAAACCCTTTTGGTTTCTTGCGCACGTATTGCATCGGCAAAGCCATTTTGTCGGCAATCCACGCGGCAAAGGGAATGCCGGCGGTTTCCCCGCCCGCTGCCGCGTCAAACTGTTCAAACCCGACGTCGCGGTACAGCGTTGCCACGCAGAAATCCATCAATGCAGAGCGGATGCGTGGGTAGCTGATCAGCTTTCGACAGTCGATATACACCGGCGAGGCCAAACCAGACGTGAAGATATAGGGCTCATCCGCGCGGAAATTCACCGCATTGATTTCCAGCAACATTTTCGCGGCCAGTTCTGCCATGATCAGCTTGTCGGCGAAAGTGTTTGGAAACATGGCACTGGCCCTTTTGTTGGTCCATCCGCTCTTAGCCAGATTCGGCGCATCTGCCAAGGCTGCTTGAGGCATTGAGTCGTGGCAGGTGGACGACTACAAAGCGGGGATGAGAAACGAAGTTCATTTGAATTGGCATCCCGAAGCCGTGTTGGTTGGCCCGGACGGGCAGCGGATTGGTTCTGAATCTGTGCATTCGGCGTGCATAACACCTGCCAGCGATCCAAAAAAACCACTGCAGGCTCTGCCCCAGTTTTTTGCAGCTTTGCAGGCTGGCAGATTGCACCTCATCGGAAAGTTCGATGTTCCAAAGGCAAAGGCAAAAGCAGGTGACTTTCTGACGCTTTCCGGCGGATCCACAGGCACCCCCAAAATCATCCTGCGCAGCGCTGCCAGTTGGCTCCACAGCATTCAAATATTACAAATGCTGCTGGAAATAACACCTGCCGCCCGCGTTGCTGCGATCAGCGACCTCAGCCATTCACTTGCGCTCTACGCTGGTGTCGAAGCCCTGACCCTGGGCGCGGAATTCCACACGCTCCACGGTCTCAGACTGTCCAAGCTGGTTCGTGAAATCCAGTCTCGAAAAGTCACTCATTTATACGCCACCCCGACCCAATTGCGACTGCTCACCGGCCCGCCGACGGCTTCGGTACAGTTCGTTATTATTGGCGGTGGCGCTGTTGACTCCAGAGCCTCAGAACACAGTAAATCTTTGTTCCCAAACGCTAAATTCTTCCGGTTTTACGGCGCAGCAGAAACCAGCTTCATAACTCTGGCGGATGAAACGACACCGATACTTTCCGTCGGCCGCACCTTTCGCGGTGTCGAGATCGACATCCGCAATACGTCCGGTTCCAGACTGTCAGCGGGCCGGGACGGCATGATCTGGGTCAAGAGCCCAATGCTGTTCACCCGCTATGTGTCGGGTTCCTCCCCAGACACCGAACGCCAGGTCGACTGGCTCAGCATCGGTGAAATTGGTAGTCTTGACGCTAATGGAAACCTTACCGTTAAAGGACGTGCCGGTCGGGTAATAAATATCGCTGATCAGCTTGTTTACCTTGACCAGATCGAGGCCGTTTTACTGGCTGATCCGGCGGTAAAAAACGCCGCTGCTTTAGCTGTGCCAAACACGTTGCACGGATTCAATATCGTCGCAGCCATTCAAGTAAATGCTGGCGACTTGAACGCCATCAAAATTACCGCCAACACCGCTTTGCCACTGCTTTCGAGACCGCGCAAACTCATCCTGATTGATGACTGGCCCATGTTGCCCTCTGGCAAAACCGACTACAAGGAACTGGAACTCCGGATCGGGGTCAAAAACCTGTGACAAAAGCTGCCTATATAATTGCTGCCTGTCGCACTCCGGTGGCGCCCGAGGGCGGAGCATTTTCCCGGATTGCACTGCATGATCTTGCTGCACCCGTCCTGCGGTCCTGTTTGCGGAATGCGCCCGTCGCAGCCGGCCAAATCGACGAAGTGATCCTTGCCAATGCACTTTACGGCGGTGGCAATCCGGCACGCCTTGCCGCATTAGCTGCCGGTCTGCCTGATGATGTTGCCGGTCTTAGCATTGATCGCCAATGTGTCGGTGGCCTCGACGCGATCCTGCTGGCCGCGCGAATGATTGAATCAGGTGCGGCGCAGGCCGTTCTCGCCGGCGGTGCGGAGAGCCACTCGCGCCGCCCGGTCCGCTCGGCCACCGATCCGGGCAGTGCAAAGCCGCAGCCCTACGACCGCCCCCCGTTCACACCGTGGCCCGACCGCGATCCTGACATGCACACCGCGGCGGCTGCGTTGGCCGAGCGAGAAGGGATTTCGCGTGCGGAACAAGATACATTTGCTGTCGACAGCCACCGCAAGGCGCGCAGCGCTGGGGGCGCGAATTCCGGTGAAATCATTGAAATTGAGGGCGTAATCTCTGATACTTTCACCCGTAATCTTACCCCCAGCCTTTGCGCCCGCGCCAAGACAATCAGCGGCAGCATCACTGCCGCCAACACCGCGGTTTCAGCAGACGCCGCTTCCTTTGTGTTGGTGACGTCAGAAAAAATCGCCGCTCAAAGTACCACCGAAAAACCCCTGCGCGTCGTATCGGGAACCACCGTTGGCAGCGACCCAGAATGGCCCGGCCTCGCCCCGATCTCCGCTATTTTAAAAACACTTCAAGTGGCTGGAATCAAACCGGCAGCGGTGACTGTCTCCGAGGTTATGGAAGCCTATGCGGTGCAGGCTATCGTCTGCCAGCGCCACGCGAAACTCGATCCCGCAACCATGAACATTGGTGGCGGTGCGCTCGCCCGGGGTCACCCGATTGGAGCGTCAGGCGCTATCAATGCTGTGCGTCTGTTTCATGAGATGCAAAGCAAAGGCGGCAAAGGACTTGCCGCCATTGCCGCCGCTGGCGGATTAGGAACCGCACTCCTGTTAGATGGGTAATCGCTTTTAGAGGCGATCAGGACCGCGCCAAAACTGCCTCAGGCCGCGCCTGCCAAATGCCGTATGTAACAAACCCGGCCAACGCAGCCTTGATCAGATCGCCCGGCATAAACGGCGCCATCGCTGTGACCAGCGCATCGCTCAGCGTGCCGCCGGTCATCACCATGTAATAGGGCACCGCAATCAGATAAAGCGCCCCGATGCCGCCAACCACAGCAGCAACGCCGGCGACAACACCGATGTTGACTGAGCGCCAATTTTCAACCACTAGACCGGCAACAAACGCTGCCACGGGAAAGCCAAACAGGAACCCGGCCCAGGGTGTGGTAAACACGCCCAAACCACCACGACCGCCTGCCAGTAGCGGCAAGCCAAGCGCCACCAACCCCAGAAACAACAGCACTGCCAATGCCCCGCGTTTCGCGCCCAGCACTGTGCCGCACAGCATGATTCCGAGGCTTTGCGCGGTAATCGGAATGCCGCTGATGAGCGTTAGTTTTGGCAGCAACCCGAGGGCTGCAATCAGCGCCGCAAACAGCGCGATGTAAACGATATTCCGTTCCAATTCGGTATCCTTCCGGTTATCTCAACCCGCCGCGCGCCTTCAGCGCGTCGGCCACATGATCCGCATCGTCAAGCGCCAGTAACACCAACGGAATTGTCACCCGCCAACCGGCACGTTTCGGGCTGCGTGCCCGCCACGCTTCCATAAGGGCCGTGCCTTTGGAGATCAACACCGGAGTGAAGCGTATAACCAGCGCGAATGCCAGCGCCACGGCCTGGGTTTTGACCCCCAGCCGCTCCAGCGGGCGCAACAACCACATCACCACATCCATCATATCGTCCAGCCGCGAAGTCATGGTGACAAAATTCGCCAACCCGACCAGACCCAGAATTTTTGTCACCACCGTCAGGCCCTGCCCAAAGCGCCCGGTGAGCAGATGGTAGATCAGAATTATGCCGCAGATCACTACGATGGGTTTCAACATCGCGGCACCAGCCGTCATCGCCCGCCTGCCGAGCGAAACATAGAGCCCGGCAACTGTCGCAAAAGCTGCGAAAAGCAAACCCAAATGTTCCACCGGAAACAGAACTAAGGTCGCCAAAAACAGCCCCGTCAATTTCCAGCCCGCTGGCATCTGATGCGCCCAGCTTTGCTGTTCCAACGTCAGCGTCAGCATGATGTGTGTCCCACCCCGCGCATTGCTGACTTATAGTCCTCCAACACTCCGGCCGCAGGCCCATCCCGCTCGACTTTGCCATCCTGCAACCAGATCACCCGGTCAAATCCTTCCAACACGGTCAGATCATGAGTGATCAACACCAGAGTTTGATCCAGCCCATCAAGAGCCTGGTGCAATTGCATCGACGTAGGTATGTCCAGCCCGGCATAAGGCTCGTCCAGAACAATCAGCGCCGGCTCCATCGCCAGCACTGCCATCAGACACAAATAATGCCTCTGGCCCTGCGACAAGGTATGACAATTCCGATCCGCCCAATCCGCCCGCCCATGCTTGTGCAGCACATCCAGTCCCGCCTCAGCTGCTGCCGGCTTTGACAACCCTTGTTGTTGCAGCCCAAAGGCAATTTCCTCCCGCACCGTGGGGAAAATGATCTGATGATCCGGGTTCTGGAATATCACACCGATCTGATTCACCGCCGCTTTACGATCCTGCCAAACATCAACACCGGCCATCTGCACGGCGCCTGTATCGGGTTTCAACAACCCCGCCAGCAACCGTGCGAATGTGGATTTACCGGAGCCGTTTTGCCCGACGACCCCAATCCGCTGCTCAGCGAGGATGAACGTCACAGGGCCAAGAATGCGCCGCCCGCCCCTGGACAGCGACACATTATCAAAGCTGATTTCGGGTCCGCGCGTCATGCGCATTCGTTTAATGGGAATTATCCGGCAACAAAAGCGGCAATTGAGTCTGCATTCCGAGCAATTCGCTGCATCTGAATAATTTGACAGCTCTGGCTGTTATTCCCAGTGAAACCTGTCACCAAAAAGGCTACCCTGCACCGATATGTTCCTGCGTTCCGCCCTTTGCTTGCTGATTTCGGCCCCGGTTCACGCACAAACCACAGCTCTGGGCGATCCACATTTGTCGGTCCTGCCTCGCGGTTTGGCCAAACGCATCGCTGACGAGGCCGTTTCGCAACCAACAGCCGACTTCACTGAACCCGAACTTGGCGAGGCCTCCCCCGGCGGAGCCGCAACCGTCCCCCGCCTTGGCACCGAGCAGGCCTTTTCAGTCAGTTCAGCCAATATCTCCGCCGACCGAGAAGTTGATTTCAAACTCGGCAACGTGCTGTTTCGCAAACTTTGGCAGTCGGTCCCGTCCCCGAACCAGATTTCCGACGGTCTTGGCCCACTTTACAACGCCCGTTCGTGCGAGGCCTGCCATATCCGCGACGGGCGCGGCCATCCGCCCGCGGGCAAGGACGCCACGTCTTTTCTGCTCAAAATTGCGATCCCCGATATCGCTGCTGAAACGGAAATCGAAGGGTACATCGCCACACGTCCCGACCCAACCTATGGCACTCAGTTACAGGAATTCGCCAACCCCGGCCACCAGCCCGAATTCAAGCTGCGTGTGACATACACCTTAATTATCTTGAAACTTTCTGGTGGTGAGACCGCCACCCTGCGACATCCGACCTATCGCACCGACTCACTCGCCTACGGCCCGCGCCATCCTGAATCGCGCCTTTCGCCGCGCATCGCTCCGCAGATGATTGGCCTTGGCCTTCTCGAAGCGATTCCCGCACAGGATATTCTTGCTCTTGCCGACCCACACGATGTCAACAAAGACGGCATATCCGGTCGCCCCAATATCATTACCTCTGCTGAATTCCAACACCCCATGCTCGGTCGCTTTGGCCACAAAGCCGCAGCCCCGACAATCCGCGCCCAATCCGCCGCAGCCTTTGTCAATGACATAGGCATCTCGTCCCCATTGCATCCGCAGGGTTGGGGCGATTGCACAGCTACGCAAATAGGTTGCCAATCCGCTCCCAACGGCAATTCCGCGTTGCAGGGCAACACCGAAATCTCCGCAGAAAATCTAGACTTTATCACACACTATTCCCGCAACCTTGGCGTACCGGCACGCGATAACCCGGGCAACTCGCAAACCCTGCGTGGCAAACAGCTGTTCTATAAAATCGGTTGCGCCGGCTGCCACCAACCTAAATTCATCACGCACACTTTGGTCGAGCAACCCGAACTCAGCGACCAATTGATTTGGCCTTACACCGACCTGTTGTTGCATGACATGGGTGACGGGCTTGCCGATAATTTTCCCGAAGGCAGGGCCACCGGACACGAGTGGCGCACGGCCCCACTTTGGGGCATCGGCCTGACCAAACAGGTCAGTGGCCACTCCTATTTCCTGCACGACGGCCGCGCCCGCAACCTGCTGGAAGCGATCCTTTGGCATGGAGGAGAAGCGGAA
Organism: Amylibacter sp.; assembly: GCA_965237555.1. Lineage (GTDB taxonomy): Bacteria > Pseudomonadota > Alphaproteobacteria > Rhodobacterales > Rhodobacteraceae > Amylibacter. The sequence continues at coordinate 1,124,471 of OZ250147.1, read as the reverse complement.
GCCCAACGCCAAATCGTCATCGACATGCCAAAAGACGACCGCGCCTTGCTGATCCGGTTTTTAGAAAGCCTGTAGATCTCAGAAACAGCTCTTCACCGCCTCAATACCGCCAATCTGATCCATCAGTTTGCTGACATGGTCGCTGATATCCTTTTGTGACCTCGGCCACGGTTTGGCGGTGCTGCGGGAATTGGGAAACACCACGTACAGAATGATGTCGTCGGTCAGACCGCTGCCGGTCCGGGAATTGACTATCGGCATCCCCAATGCAGAGAACAGCGCCAATGATCCCTCGCCCAGCCTTGCATCCGCGCCGCCGCCCTTGTCCGCGATTATGAAGGCCGTAGATTTGCCGTTCGCCAAATTCAATGCATAACCCAAATCGCCTCTGTGGCCGGTGCCACTTATGATTGGAAATCGGGCACCGGGAAAAACCAAATAAGGCACCACGCGACTGTCGACATATCGGTTGATGTCCGTCGCCATTCGGGAAGGATCTTCCAACCAAGTTTTGGCAACGAAAAATCCCTGATATGCGCCGGATTTCTGCCGATAGGCCCTGCTGGGTACCTCCGGGTCGGCAACCAGAACCTGCTTCCACCAATCAGTCCGCGGATAGCCCGCGTGGGCCAGACAATCCAATCCCCGGTGCTGATCATCAGCACAGTGATTGCCCAGATCTTCCCAGTGATAGGCATTTGGCGCACCATCTGCATCCACTGCTTTGTGGCTTGTAGTGTAGATATATGTGCCACTGTTGGCTGCCCGGCTTAGGGTGGTTCCCTTGAATTCAAACCAGCGGGTGAATTCGCAGGCTTGGGCGGAAAATCCACATGTGATCGCGGCTAACAGGGCTGCCAATACCAATTTGCTTATTGCCAATGGATACCTCTTACGCTGGTGTCGGGCATCCCCATATTAGCCAACTAAATTCAGTTCCGTTACTAAAAATGTCTGACGCCTGAGCTCCCCCAATGACAGGAGCAGCCATCCTGTGGGAGTCACCCCAACAGAAGGAACACCGCTGCGAACACTAAGTTTGCGATACCAAAGCCCAATAGCGTACTCACTGTTATCTTGATTAGGAAGACCATTTGCAAACTCACTCTCTAGTTACAGTTTCTGTATTTCACTCAACCTTGGCGTATATTTGAAGTGAAAGTGACAATTTGAACTAAAGTGTTAACAACGCTTAAGAAATGCCAAAACATTCTCGGCATCCAAGCGTTGGTTTCGTTTTCGCTGGTGGCAGACACGTATGAGTTTTTGTCGGTCGGCGCACCCGGCCATGTCCGCGCGACCTTTACTTATGGCGCGATATTCTGTTGGCTTTTTGGATGGGTTATTGCGGCCTGTGAATATACAGAAAGATTGGACAGCATTCACGGGTAAATCGACCTAGACGAGAACGAGTGGGGGATCTCGGAATGTGAATGCCCGGGATCGTTTCTGAAAAATGACAGAAGCCTATTAATCAGCTTGCGTGACCATGAAAACATTTGCGTTTCCTTATCTGCTGCCAACCCGGGTACTTCGAATTGCCTGTTTTGTATTCTGCCGGTTCTTGCTGGTAACGGGATGCAGGTGCGTGTTTTGGCTCAGGAGCCCGCGGCGAAGATTTTGCAGCCGCTATGCCGCGAATTGGCTGTTGAGTTGACGACATGCGAATGCCCCGGCACACATACGAAAATCAAAACACAAGGACGGCCTGGCAGTTGTCCGATGCGGTGAAGGATTGGCCGCAGGCCAGCCAGACGAATGCGGTTCTAAGCGGGTTGTCCGGGCCCGATTTGGGGGTCGACAAATGGCTGGTCTGCGATGCACAGAAAATGGGGATTCCCACCTACAGCCTGCAGGACTATCCGGGCTGAGGGATGAGCTAAGCGGAAATGCAGGCGTCTGTTTGTTATTCAATATTTTGATCACAAACCGCCAGTTTATCTAACTGCCTCAACGCGCGTTTGCTATGACACATCAATGCTAGACACATGTGTCCGTCCAAATGCATCATTTGCAGCGACGCCCAACCGTTTCACGTCCTCAATAAGTAATGAATCGCTGTGAATAGCGTAAAACCATGTTCCGTCTTCGGTATCAAAATCAAAATTGTCGTGAATATAACGTTGCCCCTGAGTATCAATCGCCAAGAACGGTTGCGGGCCAAACACTTTGCCACTTTTGGTTTTGACGATCAGATTTGGCACATCGTCAGTGGGATTCCGATCCAGTTCAAGGAAAGTTTGACCGCTGGGTTGGCTGAAGGATCAAGATCAAGTGCGGATTGAAAGGCTTCGTTGGAACCACAAAATCGATAAAGTACATTTGGTTATTTTTGCCGGGCACGATCTATCATGTTTCTCACTTCTTCGACTTCCGCTCCCAAATCACGGAAATCATGGCTCGCCATTCCGACAAGCGTCGGCTGCCCTTCCGTCGCCTGCGCAAAAGCCTTTTCTATTTCAAAATACTGCAGATTGGTGAAACGTTTCATCAGATTGAGCGCACGCCCAACCACGCGACGGCAATTTCCTTCTAATTGGTGATTGTCACGTTGTGGATGATTGGGTGTCCAATCGTACCGCGCACCGCGCCAGTCGCCTGATCGCCGATTCCTGAGGTCGGTGGAATTCAACCAGCTTTGGCTTGGATCAAGTGCCGTATTAGAGACATCAAACGGAATCCACTGTTCCAGAAATTGGTGGCTGTCTGGGCGTTCTGTCTGGAAACTTGCCCGGCAGGCAGACGGAAAAACCCACGCTCGATAACCCGCCGCGCAAGTGTTTCATAAAGATGCGGCGAATTCACAAACGATGTCGCGCACCGATGTGCCTCCTGGTAGGAGGGCATCGGAAGAAAGTGCCATTGAATTTCGTCGGGGCAAGCGTCTTGTTCTGCCATCCGTTCGACATAATGATCGTGAATTGCGTGATATCCCATCGTACGTCGGCGTGGATTTATCTTGAAATTACGTGGTCGAGGCAAAACCAGTTATTTACCCAACCCTGTCCAAAGCTGTCAGGTCGGCTGTCTCGAAACGCGGGGTGCATCACACAGTCCAGCATCGCATCGACTTTGGACCAGTCGCCCATATAGTTGATTCGTTGCCTGCTCAACATTTTCTGAATTTCCAGTTCATCACCCCCTAACGGAATCTTCGCGGCTTGCAGTTGACGCAGTGTCTCTCGCGTTTTGGGCAGATGGGCAATTTGAAACAACTCATCCAGTCGCTCAAAACTTGCCTCTAAAGACTCATAAAGCGGGCCTTCGGTGTCGATCGAATGGAGAAAATTTACGGTCGACCTGCGTGTGGCCGCCGGACAAGGCGTTGGCGTCCTCGAAGTTGTTGCTGCTGCCAGGTCAGTTGGAGAAATTCACGATGCAGGACTTCGCGGCAATTGAACGGGCATTTTAGGATCGCACTCAGAAACTGGCGCGCGGTGGCGGATTCAAGGTGAGCGCTGCGACCATCGATGCGTCCATCAAACGCGCCAATGCGGAATTTCACGCGCGCGTCGGCGCACTTCTCAGCGATGAACAAGTTGCGGCCATCCGCCATGTTCTTTCGCCCAATCAACTGAGCGTGGTCGTCGGTCTCGATGGGACCGGAAAGAGCACATTTCTGGTCACGGCACGCGAAGCCTGAGAGGGCCAAGGCTTTCACGTCCATGGTGCGGTATTGGCCAGCAGGGCGGCGGATAGCTTGCAGATCGCCTCTGGCATCCGTTCCCGCACCCTCGCCTCGTTGGAGGCAAGCTGGAAGAGCGGATATCAACCCGTAGCGGCAGGCGATAACGTCGTCATCGACGAGGCAGGCATAGTTGGCACTCGCCAACTTGCGCGCGTAACGCAAGAATTGCAAAGGCGTGGCTGCGAGGTCGTGATGGTCGGCGATCCCGATCAATTGCGCCCCATTCAGGCCGGTTCTCCTGTCAGATATATTGCCCAGAACGTTGGGGCGGCACGATTAACCGATATCCGTCGGCGGAGCTCCGACTGGCAAAGTTTGGCTTCGCAAAATCTCGCCATGGGCCGTGTTGAACAGGCATTACAAAGCTACGCCGATCACGGCAATGTCCAAAACAGCGAAGATCGGGATCAGGCTATCACGGCTCTGGTTGACGACTCTGTCGCCGACATGAACCGTAAAGGTCCGGCGATCTCGCGGCTTGACCTCGCCCACCGTCGCAAGGACGTGTATGCCATCAATCAGGGCATTCGCGCAGCCAGACAGGCATCGGAGACGACGAAAGAAGAAACGCTGTTCTCAACCGAACACGGGCTGCGCGCTTTCGCGCAAGGCGACCGGATATTGTTCGCATGTAATTATCATGGTCTAGGCGTGCGGAACGGAATCCTGGGCACGGTCACATCGGTTGGCGGTGGCCAACTGAAGGTCGTGCTCGACTCAGAAAATGCAAGGCCGCGTCGCGGCTTGACGTTCTCGCCCAAGGAATACTCGTCAATCGACCACGGCTTTGCTGTCAGCATCCACCGTTCCCAGAGCTGCACCGTGGATTGTAGTTTTGTGCTGTCGAGCCAGACGCTCGACAAACACCTGACCTATGTCGCTCTGACGCGGCACAAGGAAGTGACAAGCTTCTATGCATCCCGCGACATCGCACCGAAAAGAGTATCGATGCCAATTGAATTCAGGAACAGAGCACGGTCGCGCACTCGGTGAAAGTTGCCATGCTCAGGCCGTAGTCAACTACTATGCGCCGCGCGGCGCGCTCGATATGGTGGCGGAAAGTGGAGCAAACAGTCTCTGCCACACCCGGCGCGTTTCAGAACAGTTCACTTCGTAAGTTATGTTTAGAAATTGACGAGCCTTTGACTCGTCATCCTAATCCCGGGCCACTCGTCCGGTGAGATCATATCCCGCAGGCCGCTGCACCAACCAAATTTGCGCCGGCGGCAACGAAGGCACCGACAATTAATCCGGTGCCGAGGGTGAAAAACCCGGAACCGGCCCCGACGACAATCGCTTCGGCTGCGACCCCCTCAACTGCAATCCAGCAGAGCGTTGAATTGTCCGCAGTGGCCTGAGCATTCTGAAAACTGTGCGTATCACCGACGGCCACCACAGTGCTGCCTCCAGTCGCGTTGACGTCACCTGAATAGTTCATGTCATTCCCGGACAGGCATTGCTTTGCACCGCCCGCTGTGGACCAGTTATCAAGATACACGTCGCCGAATTGATACAGCCCGGACCCGTGCGCGCGATCATTGTGATACGCGTTGTCGTCCAGCACCCGGAACCCGGTTTGAGAATCAGGCACAATGAATGTGTTGAAATCCTCTTTGCTCAGCTCCGGTCCGCAGGCATATCGCCCCGAGGCTTCCTTGGTCGCCTGATCGTAAGTATTGTCCGGCGTCAAAGTGACGCTAAGCGCACGTTCGAGATATTCCTTATACTCCGACACCGCGGCATTGCCGTTCGCATTCGGCCCCATAACCGTATTTCCGGGTTGATCGAAAAAAGTTGTCATGTCGCCGATATCGCGCAGATCGATCGGATCGGACGGGCCCAGTATCCCATTGTCGTCGATGTCCAGTACCACGTTGAATGTGTTGCCATAGGTGCTGGTGAACAAAAAACCCATATTGCAGGCCTGCTTGAACGCATCATCCGCGCTGGTGGCGGCCAATTGACAGGGATCGCCGGAATAATCCGTATCATCGGGAGAGTCCGGAGGGTCGCCGGTTCCCGCAAACTCTGGCTGATAGACCGAATCCGGCGGCACCTGATAGTTTATGGTGGCGTTCATCAGTTGGGCAGGTTTGCTCCAGACACTCAAAAACGTCTCTCCGTTCGAATTGCTGGTGAATGGCTGGCGGCGGTCGTCGTCTGTCAGGGTCGCAGTGGTGATCAAGCCGGCATCGGCCAGCTGTATGGGCACGGAAAACTCTGGCAGGTCAATTTGCGCTGCAACGGCCTGCTCCCATGTTGTATATCCAGCGTTCTTGAGCAGCAGATCACTGACGATATAGGCGTGCCCGGTGATGCTGGCCGGCAGGTTCTTGGCAAGAACATAGACGTTAAAAGCTTGCGACAGATCAAAAACATCACGCAGCACCATGTTGTCGCCCAGAGTGACCAGATCGTTATGTCCGGTGGCAGGCTCGGTCACAAGAATGTCGGCCTGGGTCGCGTAGTTGGCAAAATCTCCGTCCTCAATTGAGAACTTTCCGTCGCCATTCGCGTCGAACACAAAGACATACGCTCCGGTCCCAGGAGAAGGCCAGAGGACTGGTTCAACAATCGTGCCCGAGGTGTTCGTGGTCACGGCGGTGGGCGCGCCGCGCACATCCGCGAGCGGATAGGAAAAATTCGACTTGTAGTTTCGCGACGTATTATAACTCGTAACGAAGAACTGGGCGCCAGATATACCGGATGCCAGGCCCGAGCCGCTGGCAGACACCGATTGATCGGTGTTGAATTTCCGGCGTTTGGTAACCGGTTCTACGCCCGCAAGCGCCGCTGCCAAAACTGGCACCGCGACAGGTGGCGGCGGTGCGACCTGAACTTCACCAAGCTGAACCCAGACCGGGTAGTGATCGGAAACAAGTTGTGTATCCAAGCGGAGCGTGTTGTTGAAATGGTCGTAATCAACGCCGTGCCCGCGGTAGTATTGGTTCAATGGGGTGTTCAGAATAATCCGATCATAAGCGCAGGCCGTCCCAGGGGCCGTATTTGTTCGCTGGCCATAGTTGATATACCAATGCCAATTCAAAGCGGCGGTAAAGTTGGTCCCACGCCGGTAACCCGGATAAGATGCGCAATCGGCGTTCAGGTCCCCAATTACCATTTGGTTGGGTGCGCCAACCAAGTTCCGCTCGACCGCTTGCAGTTCATAAAAAACGGAACTGTTGTTCGTCGCCCCCACGGCTGAGCCTGGGGGGTACGCGTTGGCCCCATAGCCATAACCCGGCTTGGTGTGGATCGTGTAAATCTGGAATGTCACAGGTGCGAAGATCGGATTGTGCGGGGTGTAGGTCACCGTCGCGATAACCGGTGGTCGCATCCAGACATTTGCTGGCGGTTGCATGGAATCGTCCGGGGCCAGGTAATTTGCCCCTGGCGCCGAATAATCAATCAGCCCTGGGGCCAGCGCGATGGCGCCGGTTGGGTTGAATGGTTGCGCGCAGATGACGTACCTTTCCTGCCGCCCCCGTCGACCCGATGCCATGCTTACTCTGGTGCAATTGTAGCCTGGGAACATTGGCAAAAAGGCTGCCAGATGATTGGTCAGAGACGCCCCGGTTTGCAGCACTTCTTGAAAAACAACGATGTCCCATTGTCCGGCGATACCGCCCATTCGGGTCAACAGGTTCACCCGGTTCACGCCAGTTGGGGGGACGGCCCGGCAACCAGGTCTGGTCGTCGCCTTGCACATCGAAAGATTTCGCAGGTTCCACGAGGCGATCGTTAGCGACCATTGAGCTTGCGCTGCGACTCTGGTCGGTGCCAGCGAAATGGAGACAATCACAAGCGCGATGCACGCTAAACCCCGCGCTGCGTCACGTCCGATCCAACCGCAGGTCATTTTTCCACACTGGCCAGATGCGGCAATGGCAGGGCAAAAGTGTAAGGGCCGACGCCGCCGACAACGATGCTGCCTTTCACTGGCTCGACCTCAAGCGCGGGGGCATCGGCCCGAATCGCCGTGACTATCCAGTCGAACATTTGCGTGGACTGCTGGTCCTGCGCCATGACAATAAATGCCCCGTCAAGGACTGTCTGACCTTTGATGCGCTTCACGGCCAGTGGGTCAAACCCGTCCACATTGGTCACTTGAACCGTACGCCCGTCGGGCCGGGTCAGCGCCTCGAAATACGGCGGCAGCTCGATCCTGACCTGCCCACCGATCAGCTGCGCGCTGCCACGGTAGAAAACGGCCCCTTCAGGCCCTTCCAGGGCGGCATGAACCAGATGCCTGGCCGGATCGGTTGGGTGGTCGATGATGAATGTCTTGAGAACCGCTGTCGTAGGATCATTTGGGTTGATCGCGGCTATCTGAATGAAGTTCGGATTTTCGCTGGACCCGGTATAGTTCAGGACAAATTTCCGCTGACCGTATCGCACGTCGAAACCGCTGATTACGGCGGCATTGCCATAGCGTCCGCCAACGCCATCGCCCATCAGAACACCTTCGGTCAGGGTGTTGCCCGCGACGTGCAATGTCTGGGTCGGCGCGCTTGTCCCCACCCCAAGCTTACCGGTCTGGTCGACGACAAAGCCTTTGACCTCGGTTGAATCCTGAGGCGATGCGGCAGTGGCCAATCCTGCCGCGACGCCAATCGAAAGTATGATTGCGGGAATTTTTGGGATAATGCGCATGTCGAATTCCTTTGAATGATGGGATCGCGGTAAGGGGCCGTCACTCCTTTAGTCAGCGATTGGCGTGATCTTCCAGATGGCTCGCGTAATCGACAACGAACTGCTCGGGCAAAAGCGACAGCACGTTGGCCTTGTTGGATTTTTTGGCAGAGACAAGATTCTGCTGCGCCTGATGCCCACCGACGAGAAATCCGTTGGCATAAAAGGATTCGGAGTTCGGGTTCAGCACTTCAGCAACGTTTGACAGCATCAGATTGTGAACCGGGCCGCCATATGCGCTTTGCTGGACCGAGGCCACCTGAACCGGTCCGTCGCGTGTCAGCACCCGGTCTCCGGCCTGCAAATCGGCGGCCGCGCGCATCGACCCATCCGCCATCACGAATGGATGCTGGGCACTGGCTTGGATAGTCATGCCATTGTCGGCTTCGATCAAGAACAGGGTTTCTTCTTCGCCGATAACCGTGCCGATCACGTGGGTTTCGACACCGCCCATGGATTTCACCAGTTCGCCCTCGCCAAGGATCTGAGAGATTGGCATATCGCTGGATCCGCCAGCCATCGCAATCTGGGTGTCGGGATGCAGGCATCCCGCCACTAGCCGCAGCATCGGTGTCGCCAGCGAGCCCTTATTCAATCCATTAAAAACCGGAGTCACGGTATTTGGGACCGACACCTGAGAGGCCAAATAGGTGTTACTTGGGTTCGTCTCGTCTTCGACCTGCAACGTCAGCGTATACTGTATATTGGTGCCGTCCCCGCCACAGATCAGGGTGGTTGCACCGCCAAAATCGAGGTTATCAAAATTCCAGTTCACAGTTTTATTCGCAGCGTTGTACGTCACTTGCGACTGCGAGAAGAAATTTGACCCCGCGATGGCTGGGGACAACTGACACGCACCACCTTGGACGGTATTCAGCAAAAAGACCGAGCCGGTACCAACCAGATGTCCGTTGCCATCCGTCTTGGGGGTCTGGCTATCCTGATAGGTGACCGATCCCTCCATCGTCACAAGAACATCGGTGTTGCCATACGTGCCATAGTCGCATGTGCCCGGATTGGCATTTGCATTGACCGATCGGGAGGTACACACCAGTGCCGTTTTGAGAGAGTTGTTCGACGCGTGCAAGATGACTGGGTCGCTAATCGTCTGCCCTGCAGGGTAGTCGTTCGTGTTCAGGTCTCGTACAGAAAGCTGGGGTATGTAAACTTTGTTTGTGGCGTCATAATACGTCGCGGCGAATGCAGCCGAAAAATTCTGATCGCTGGTTGCAACGTTATTAAGTGTCGCGAAATACTGGCTGGTGTTGTAGGAACTGGTGGTTGCGCAGGTGCCCAATGGATTGCTGTTGGAATCGTAAAAGCAAAGACTGGTATAGGCGATTTGCAGGGTCTCTGACGGGTCGTCTGCTGCCGCTTCCATAGTGGCCGCCCCTGCTGCGGTATAAGTGCCAGGGGTATCGGACTCAAACATTGTGAGCACAAGCGTCGCAAGTTGGCTGTAAGTTAGATCGCCTGAGACATCCTGGGTCGCTGGCAGCGTCACCCCGACGTCGGCATGAACCCGCTGTTGTTCGCTCATAAGCTGATGCAGGCCAGGATACCGCTCTTTGGTAAAACCAGAAAATTCATAATGCCGTTTCAGGAAATGCGCCACTTGCGGATCGCTGAGGTCAAGGGTTATCCAGGGCGCCTCGCGGGCCAGTGCCAAGGCATGTGCAGTAGCCTGGCTATCCTGTTTTGTCCACTCTGCCGGGTCTTGCTGAGAATTCCCGGCAGATGCGGAAATCACAAATCCGAGCGCAAGAAACACGGTGCGAAAAAACGTTCCAAAGTTGATGGTGGAGAACATTGTTACTTCCAAATTGACGAATCGGGGTGTGGTAGAATATTTGTGAAGAGTAACACACCATTGCAACTCTGGCGATGAAATCGGCCTTCTTTTTCTACCCTGAGCAGAAAGCATTATTGATATCTTTAGTTTACTAGCTCTGGTTGCCTTCAAACATTGCGAGCTTCGAGAAGCGATTGCTTCTGTTGCTCCACAAAATATCCCCGACGACATTTGTGCGCCTCCAACGATAGAACAGCCTCATTGGCGCCTTCTTCACTGCAGAACCCGTCATATGACCCAAAAAATAACTCCTCCAACCAAGCTCAGCTTGTGTCTGCATAGTCTCAATCCTTGACTTGGATACCAAAACAACCCTGTCTGTCTCAAAGGCCGTGACGGGTTACAGGGGCGAGTTACAACCTCTGTTTGTATTAAGAAAGTGGGATGGCGCACCAGCCTGGTTTGAGAACCGTGGTGTGCACTATCAGGTCATAAAGCCACACGGCAATTGGGTGTCTACCATTGTCAGTCAGAACGGCAATGAGACCTTCCGTTTTGAACAACAAGACTGGGACTTGGAAATCCTCGAGAACTCCGCCCGGTTTCGCAGTCTACAAGGGAACAAAGGGCCGTTTCTGCGCCATACCTACATTCGGGCCAATCCACGTCCGATTATCAATTTGCTCGATGGGGATGCACCCGAAATCCAAACTGGTGGTACAACATTCCGATGCAACGCAGAGGATTTGTTCACAGGCTTGCTGATAACGATATCTGACACGCGGAACTGTCTGTTGCATGGCGAGCTGAGTCCGAATGAACGCGCGCTTCGTTGCTACGAACCTACCTTTCGGATACTCCGGGATCTCCTAGATTTCGCAGATGCTTAGGCACAGAGCGAGACCAACCTAATCGATAGGTCCGGGGCTTGATAAATCTGAGAATGTGGTGCCGCTGATAGGACTCGAACCTACGACCCCATCATTACGAATGACGTGCTCTACCATCTGAGCTACAGCGGCACTTGATTGCCTTCTAACGTGAGAGTTTTGCTGCCGCAAGCCTGCGCCGCCGAATGCTTTCCAGCAAAAAAAGGGGGGGGTCACCGACCCCCCGAGTTATGCTTTCAGGCTCTTCTTAGTTTACCGCTCGGTTTATTGCCTGCGGCCTGAACGCGTGAGGCTGGCGCGGGGCAGACCGCGCCGGCCTCTGTCTCAGCTACACCCCGAAGTCGCTCCGCAGGTGTTGCATTTCATGCAGGTGCCATTGCGCACCAACGTGTAGTTTCCGCAGTCGCCACAGGCGTCGCCTTCGTAACCTTGCATTTTTGCCTTGGCGCGGGAGTCCATTCTTGGAGCGACAGCTTTGCCTTCCGGTGTTCCGCCAACGGCGGACACTACGCCAGCCGCAGATTTCACTCCGCCGCCAAACAGATTGTTTTGCCCACCCTGCAGAACCATTAACTCCTGTGGCATCCGGTGCCGGTGATAGCCTGGCGAAACCACCTGTTTCAGCATCGCCACTGCGTCATCGCTGGCCGGTGACACATTACTCTGGCCTTCTTCCACACCGCGCCCGAGGTCATCAAAGTGGTCTCCCTCCGGCTTCACATGTGCCAAATCGGTGCGGTCAAGATAAGACACCGCCAACTCGCGGAAAATATAGTCGAGGATTGAGGTGGCGTTTTTGATACTGTCATTGCCTTGCACCATTCCCGCCGGTTCAAACCGGGTAAAAGTGAAGGCGTCGACAAATTCGTCCAGCGGCACGCCGTATTGCAGCCCAACCGACACCGCGATGGCAAAGTTGTTCATCATGGCGCGGAATCCGGCGCCTTCTTTGTGCATGTCGATGAAAATCTCACCAATCGAGCCATCTTCATATTCGCCGGTGCGCAGGTAAACTTTATGTCCGCCGACAACGGCCTTTTGGGTATAACCTTTGCGCCGTTCCGGCAGCCTTTCCCGGTGGCGGCGGTGAACTTCTTTGACGATGATTTTCTCGACAATCTTCTCGGCCAATATCTGCGCCCGTTCGCCTGCGGGCGCGTCAGCCAAAATCTCATCGAGATCTTCGTCGTCGTCTTCGATCAATGCTGACGACAGCGGCTGAGACAGCTTCGAGCCATCCCGATACAGCGCATTTGCCTTCACACCCAACGACCAGCTCAACTCATAAGCGGCCTGGCAATCTTCGATGGTGGCATCGTTCGGCATATTGATGGTCTTGGAAATCGCGCCGGAAATAAACGACTGCGCCGCCGCCATCATGGTGATGTGGCTGTCCACTGACAAACACCTCCGGCCGATCTTGCCGCATGGGTTGGCGCAATCAAACACCGTCAAATGTTCATCAAGCAAGAACGGCGCACCTTCCAAAGTCATGGTTCCACAAACGTGGTTGTTTGCTGCTTCGATTTGTTTGCGGCTGAACCCCAGATGGGTCAGCAAATCAAACGTGGGATCTTTCAACTGGCTTTCGGGAATACCCAGCGTGCCCATGCAGAATTCCTCGCCCAGTGTCCACTGGTTGAACACAAACCGGATATCAAAAGCCGTCGGCAGCGCCGCCTCGACCTTTTGCAACTCCTCCGGCCCGAAACCGTGCCCGGTCAGCGTTGTGTGGTTGATTTCCGGAGCATTACCCATGGTGCCGTGACCCACTGCATAAGAGACAATCTCTTCGATTTGGGCAGAGCCATAGCCCAGTGTCGTGAGCGCACCGGGCACGGACTGGTTGATGATCTTGAAATAACCACCGCCAGCCAGTTTCTTGAATTTTACCAACGCGAAATCCGGTTCAATCCCGGTTGTATCACAATCCATCACCAGCCCGATTGTGCCGGTCGGTGCGATCACCGAAACCTGTGCATTGCGGTAACCGTGCTCTTCACCCAGCGCCACTGCTTCTTCCCAGACGGTTTTGGACAGTTCTGCCAGCGTCAAATCAGGACAATTCGCCTGATCCAGCGGCACCGGCAGAACTGCCAGCCCCTCGTAGCCTTTGGTTGCGCCAAAGGCAGCGCGTTTGTGGTTGCGCATCACGCGCAGCATATGGTCGGCGTTTTTGGCATAGCCAGGGAACGGACCCAGCTCGCGCGCCATTTCTGCACTGGTGGCATAGGACACTCCGGTCAGGATCGCTGTCAGCGTCCCACACACCGCTCGGCCCTCTACGGAGTCATAGCCATAGCCCATGTTCATCAGCAGGCCGCCGATATTGGCGTAGCCCAGCCCCAGCGTGCGGAATTTGTAGCTGAGTTCTGCAATCTGCGGTGACGGGAATTGTGCCATCAGTACAGATGTTTCCAGCGTCATTGTCCACAGTCGGGTCGCGTGCACATAATCCGCCGCCTGAAACGTGTTGTCTTTGTAAAACTTCAGCAAGTTCATCGACGCCAGATTGCATGCAGTATTGTCCAGGAACATGTACTCCGAACAGGGGTTCGACGCGCGGATCGCGCCGTCTGCCGGGCAAGTGTGCCAGCTGTTTATAGTGTCGTGATACTGCACACCCGGATCGGCGCAGGCCCAGGCTGCATGGCCGATTTCTTCCCACAGGTCCTTGGCTTTGACGGTCTTGGCCACTTTGCCATCGGTCCGACGAACCAATTCCCAATCCGCACCATCTTTGACCGCCCGCAAAAACGCGTCGGTCACCCTTACAGTATTGTTGGAATTCTGTCCGGCAACGGTCAGATATGCATCACTGTCCCAGTCGGTATCGTAAGTGGGAAATTCAATGCTGCTGTATCCCTGCCGCGCGTATTGCAGCACGCGGTTCACATATGTTTCCGGAATAGCGTTCTTTTTCGCGGACTTAATCGCCGCTTTTAATCCTGTGTTGCGTTTCGGATCAAATGCTGCATCTTCCGCCCCGTCCCATGCCCGGATCGCGGCGAAAATCTCGTTCAGTTTCAATTCGTGCATCTTGGAACCAGCCACCAGCGATGCAACCTTTTGCTCTTCGCGGACCTTCCAGTTTATGAACTCTTCGATGTCCGGGTGATCCATATCGCAGATCACCATCTTGGCGGCGCGGCGGGTGGTGCCGCCCGATTTGATGGCGCCGGCGGCCCTGTCCCCGATCTTCAGGAAAGACATGAGGCCAGAGGATTTTCCGCCGCCGCCAAGCGGCTCGTCGGCACTGCGCAAAGAGGAGAAGTTTGTGCCCGTGCCCGAGCCGTATTTGAACAACCGCGCCTCACGGACCCATAGGTCCATAATGCCACCCTCATTCACCAGGTCATCATCCACTGATTGGATGAAGCAGGCGTGTGGCTGCGGATGTTCATATGCTGTTTTTGATTTCGTCAGTTTGCCGGTTTTGTGGTCAACATAGTGGTGACCCTGTGATGGCCCGTCGATACCATAAGCCCAGTGCAGGCCGGTGTTGAACCACTGCGGGCTGTTTGGAGCTGCCATCTGGTTGGCCAGCATGAAACGCATTTCGTCGTAATAGGCTTGCGCGTCTAATTCCGTATCAAACATACCGCCTTTCCAGCCCCAGTAAGCCCAGGCCCCTGCAAGACGGTCAAACACTTGTTTGGACGATGTTTCGCCCAGATAGGTATCTCCGGCTTCAACCTGCGCCTTTGTGTCCGGAACTGAACGCCACAGGAACTCCGGCATGCCTTTTTCTTTGACCTTCTTAAGATGCGTAGGCACACCCGCTTTACGAAAATATTTTTGTGCGATCACATCGGCGGCCACTTGCGACCAGCTGACCGGCACCTCGACTGCGCCGAGTTTGAACACTACGGACCCGTCCGGGTTTCTGATTTCCGACGTGGTTTTGTGGAATTCTAATCCTGCGTAAGCGCATTGATTTTCTTGCGTAAAGCGACGTTCAATCTTCATTTCTGCCCCGTGATACTAAACTCGGTACTGCTGCGCAGTTAAGCCCGCGCTTTCTGGTTCCGACTAAATTTGCATTCCCCTGCCCCTTGACGCCGGCACTAAATGTTGTGGTTTTCGTCAGGAACTTGCACAAATTGTACCAGCTTTAGGTCCCGGTCAACGAATATATTCACGAATTTGACAGATTTTGTTGTTGACGCGATTTTGGCCGTCAATTGTCGAGCGGCGCGGAACGCAGCCAATGGGTTTAGCCGCGTGAGCCAAGCCAGCCAGAGGTCAGGAAAATCCGCGGAGCCGGAGAAAGAAACTGTTGATTGAGACGGCGAGAATCAAAGGTTAGTCGATGTGGCACAAGTGCCAGAATAATTGATCAAGCAGACGCAAAGGTCACGCCAGCAATTCCAAAAACACGTTGTGCGCGGAAAAGGCTGGCACGTTCTCAACCAAAAGGAAGATTTTTCACTGGTCGGGGCGGCGAGATTCGAACTCACGACCCCTTGTACCCAAAACAAGTGCGCTACCAGACTGCGCCACGCCCCGATCAGTGCGTGGGGTCTACATCCCGCTGCCTAAATTGAAAACCCCAAAAATTCGTCACTGCGAGGATTCTTGGCAGGACCACAGAGCATTGTTCTCCTCAAAGGTCGGGTGTCGCATTTCCGCGTCGGACGCCAAACCCAATCGGCCGGCAAGGCCGCCATTTATTTCCAATACCGCCAAAATGTCATTGCCGCCGAAAATGGAGCGGAGGTCGCCCGGCACCGCGTTTTCATGCACGGTGATTACTTTTCCCCTGTGATCCAGGAATATCATGTCCAGTGGGATCAGCGTGTTCTTCATCCAAAAAGAAACCGGTTGCGGATAAGGATAGACAAACAACATACCGGAATAGCGCGGCATGGATTCGCGAAACATCAACCCTTGCGAGCGCGATGCGTCACTGTCGGCTATTTCAACGGCAAAGCGGGCTTTGCCGCCAGACCAACGCAGATCGACAAAATCGCGGCCGCATTCAGCGACGGCACCATTGGCTGCGGTCAAAAACCCTGTTGCTAGCAAAAATAGAACCGGGTGCTTAAACCGCGCCTTCAGCCGAAGCAAAATCCCAAGCCCGGACTTCCACAGCCATCTTGCCGCGTGGCCCTGCCGCAATCCGCACGCAAATCGCTTCGCCCTGAACCAGTTCAGACATTCCGTATGCACGCAAAACCTCCATGTGCACAAAAACGTCTTCGGTGCTCGTAAAGACGTTAACAAATCCAAAACCCTTAACTTTATCGAACCATTTAATACGTGCCGGAGTCAAAGGACCAGAGGTATCCAACTCCGCAAAATCGACGCCCAATTCTGAAACACCGCGCAGCGCTAGGTTGATATCCACTTCCGGAATATCCATCGACGTAATTTCAACAGCCTGCAACCCACGCTGGCTTTGTGTTACTTCAACTTCGATGCGGGTTCCTTCAACAATAGAACTGTGACCGTAGTTTCGCAGCACATTGGCGTGCAGCAGAATGTCGTTGCCACCATCATCATCGGCAATGAAACCAAAGCCTTTGTTGCTGTCAAACCACTTAACACTGCCACTTTTCGTCGTCATTTACGCTCTCCAACACCTGGCGCAAGCTTATGAACATGCAGAAAAAACCACAAGAACATCCAACCGCAATATGCAAGTTTTTTCTAGAAACTGGGTCAAACGGCACTAATCTTTCCAGAAATAAGTGGTATCTGGCCAGCTGCGCTTAACCAGATCAACTATGGGTTGAGTCGGGTAACGGTCCAACTTTTCTCGCTTTCCGGTTCGCTCGGGCTTCGACTCCACAAAAACCGGTCATGCAGGCGGCTGGCACCATCACTCCAAAATTCCATCTCAGAGGGAATCAAACGATAGCCGCCCCAAAACGGCGGCCGCTCCGGGTTGATTCCCTTCCGGGCGGTGATTTTTGCGACTTCGGCTAGCAGGTGTGCCCGCGACGTCAGCGGGTGTGACTGTTTTGACGCCCACGCACCAAGCCTGCTTTTGAGCGACCTGGACTTAAAATAGGCATCCGCTGCAGGACCGTCTTCGCGGTTGACGAAACCGCGCACGCGTATTTGGCGGCGTAGTGATTTCCAGTGCATCACAAATGCTGCCTTGCCGCCACCGTCCAGCTCCTGAGCTTTCTTGCTGCCGTAGTTGGTGTAGAAAACGAAGGCGTGAGGTTCAATATCCTTCAGCAACACCATTCGCACATTTGGCAAACCGTCAGCGTCAACCGTCGCCATAGCGATTGCATTGGCGTCATTCGGTTCGACATCTTCCGCTTCCAGCAGCCATTGCCGGGCGATATCGAACGGATCATCGCCTGCAAAAATCCCTGTGCGCTTTTCCATTCCCGGCCCTTTTTTGCGTTCACATCCTCTACATTGCGCGAATAATAGGTCATCTGCGACCGGCGGCAAGGTCAGTTTTCCCGCCATCACTGGACGAGGCTTGATGCTCACCCAGCCATGTCGTAAAGCTTGGGACGCAGAACAATAGAAGGGCGGGGACAACCTGATGTCAGTAGGTGTGATGCACGGTAAACGCGGCTTGATAATGGGCGTTGCAAATGACAAGTCGATTGCCTGGGGGATCGCCCGCGCTTGCCATGAACAAGGAGCAGAACTTGCATTTTCATATCAGGGCGAAGCACTCGGCAAGCGGGTTAAGCCTTTGGCAGAAAGCGTTGGGTCGCAGCTGGTTCTGGAGTGCGACGTTACAGACGCCCTTTCAATGGATAAGTTGTTCGACACCCTGCAGGACAAATGGGGACAACTCGATTTCGTGGTTCACGCCATCGGCTTTTCCGACAAAAACGAATTGCGCGGCCGCTATGTCGAAACCAGCGCGGAGAACTTCCGTAGGACCATGGATATCTCGGTCTACTCATTCACCGCTGTGGCTCAACGGGCTGAAAAAATGATGCCTGACGGCGGAGCACTGCTGACGCTCACCTATTATGGTGCTGAAATGGTGATGCCCCATTACAACGTCATGGGCATCGCTAAAGCCGGGCTGGAAGCCTCGGTCAAATATCTCGCTATGGACCTGGGGCCGAAAAACATTCGCGTCAACGCATTGTCCGCCGGTCCGATCAAAACTCTGGCGGCGTCCGGTATCGGCGATTTCCGCTATATCCTTAAATGGAACGAGCTGAATTCCCCCTTGCGACGCAATGTCACCACTGATGATGTCGGCAAATCCGGCATGTATCTGTGTTCCGATCTTGCCTCGGGTGTGACCGGCGAAAACCACCATGTTGACGCGGGGTATCACGTTGTTGGAATGAAAGCCGACGACGCACCGGATATTGATGTGGTTATGGGGCGGAAGTAGTTGGCGGGCTGCAAGCAACGATCCTAACAGCGGCGGAATTGCGCGACACATCAGACATTCGTACTGATAAGGCGGCAGACCTACTCAGGGAGGCCGGCGTTCCGCAAACCGTCCAATACCATATCGAGGGAGGCTGCGTTCCTGATTGGTAGTCTTTCTTTGCACCTGGATATGGTCACGTCTGGCCTTATCTCTAACAATTTTACAAGTGCGGCCTGTGCGTCTGACTGGCGGTCAAGCTGTGCGTAGCTGGCAATTAGAAATATATAGCTTGAATCCCATTGGCCGTTGAGCGCAATGGAGCGTTCCGCCAGTTCTGCGGCACGATCGGGACGACCGCAAAACAGGTGTGCAGTCGCAGCGCCGATAAGATGGCTAAAGAAATTAGTGTCCAGCGGGCCAAGCTCCATCGCCTTTTCCATCAGACCCAACCCAATCTCGGGTTCATCCCCAAAAACAAGCGCATAGGCCGCTATGGAATTGACAAAACCCGAGCCGGGATTCTGCAATACTGCACGCCGTACCGCCTCAAGCCCGGTGTGATAGTCTTGCCGTAACGCCACCAGAACAAATCCACCAAGCACGACGCTGATCGGTTCGTCACTGCCGGCGGCAAGTGCACGGCGTGCCAGCGAGACTGCCGTGGCCACGTCATCTTTGCCAACCGGCGACCAGGCGCGGGTGAAGCGCTGCACCAAGCACCACCCCAGATGAGCCAGCGCAGACGCATACTTCGGGTCACGTTCAATCGCCCGGTTGAGCAGATCGACGGCCTTCAGGTTCTCGTCAGGACGGATCGCGTAGATGTGCGGAAGCGCGCGAAGATAGAGATCATAAGCTTCAAGATTCTCCACCGGTTTGCGCCGCGCCCGTTCTATCTCGGCCTTGCGGATAGTTGGTTCGATCGCCCCGACTACGTTGGCGGTGATCCGGTCCTGGAGGTCAAAGACATCTTCCAGCCGCCCATCGAACCGATCCGCCCACAGATGGGTTCCGGTTGCCCCGTCAATCAATTGTCCGGTAATCCGGACCTTGTCGCCGGCCTTGCGCACGCTTCCTTCGAGCACATAGCGCACACCAAGATCGCGGCCAACCTGTTTGACGTCAACAGCCTTGCCTTTGTAAACGAAACTGGAATTGCGCGCGATGACGAAGAGCTGTTCAAAACGCGACAGTGCCGTAATAATGTCCTCGACCATCCCGTCGACGAAATACCCCTGATCGGCATCACTGGACATATTTGTGAACGGCAGAACCGCAATCGATGGTTTGTCGGAAACGGTTGGGTGGATTACCCGAGTGGCTTCAGACCAGCCCCAAGCCTGAACTGGATGGTCGATGTTTTTGACCGTCTGTTCGCCGAGATCGCGAAATTCGATGTCGAGCCGATTGCGCACCAGATCATAGACCGAGCCGGAAATACACATGCCACCGGGTTCGGACAAGGATTCGAGCCGGGCCGCGATATTGACTCCGTCTCCATACAGGTTTTCCTTTTCTGCAATTATGTCTCCGAGGTTCACACCAATGCGCAGTTGCATCTGACTGTCCTCAGATCGATCCGCACTGAGTGCCGCCATTTCGCGTTGGATTTCGATGCTGCAACGAACCGCTTCGACCGGGCTTTCAAATTCAGCGAGGACGCTATCGCCCGCAACCCCAAAGGTTCGTCCGCCATGCGCGAGGGCGAGCCTGTCTAAGAGTTGGCGACTTTCAATGAGATTGGCTAAGGTTCCCTCTTCGTCCTTTCCCATCAACGAAGAATAACCGACAACGTCGATAGCAAGAATTGTAGCCAGGCGTCGTTTCAATTCGTTCCTCCAACCAACACATTGGCAACCAATATCGCCGCGCGCTTGCGCGTCCGTGCATCGCCGATTTACCCCTTATAACCGCAACATAACATGCAGCCACAGCGAAACCGCAAACCCTATTTCACAAGGCCGCGCCGCCTTTGTGTCTTAAACAGAGGCAGGGCGCAGTCCGCTACGCAAAAAACAACTGCGGCACGGGCTTGAATCGAAGCTGCAAAACGCCGGTATCGGGCTTTCTGTCACATATTCTTGGCGACAAGATCCCAAAATTCAGACCGGTCGTTGGTTCGTGGGAACGCGGTGTCAGGGACCGGAACATCAAGGAATGCGCACAGTGGCTCCCACCCTTGCTTGACCTGATACACCAACAATTGAGACGCCGGGATTGCCCCTTTGACCGCGTCACAATGGGCCGTAAAGGCCGAACTCAAACCGGCTTCGTCCAGTCCCGGAGGGAATCCCGTCTGAGTGAGTATTTTCTGGACGATGCCCAGCCAGTCCCTCATATTTTCCGGCCCCTCATCGGCCCCTGCGACCAATTTATAGATCGTTTCTCCAAAACTCTGCGCCCAGGTCGCCGGGTTGCGGTCGGTCAGGATGAATTTTGCTTCCGGATAGGCTTTGTTCAGCGCTTGAAAGTACCTGGCAGTGGGCCAGTCTACGGCGCTGCCATATCCTTTGTAGATCTCTTTCCAGTCGGGATTGCCCGCTACTGCCGTCGTCCACAAGGGCATCTGCGTCGGCGCATTGATCAATACTTCTTCCATATGAAAACAGGGCCCCAGCCCCAATTCATTCAATGCAATTTTCAGGGAGTAAGTTCCGGTTCGCCCTACGCCCGCACCGATCACGTTCAGTGTCATTTTGAACCCCCGAGTTTCTTACAAGCTGCGTCTCGAACCCAGACAATTTGATAATGATGCCCAGTTAGGGCCTGGATGACAAGAAAATATCTCATCGGCATTCAACGCCATTCCCAGGCCCATTCCCAGGCTAAGGCTGGCCGCGGCGCGCTGGCGATTAAATTGTAATCCCTAACAGGGCCGAAATCGGTTCGATGCAGCTGTCGAGCGCGGTATCACAAGTCTCCCGATTAAAACCAATCGCCGCAGAATAATCGCCCAACACTTTCATTCCATTTTCCCGTCTCCCATTGTATCAGACTACCATCCGAATCCGTTTACGAGGCCACCCCATGCCCGACCGCCTGCCCCATGAAAAAGGATTTCACGTCAGCTGGGACCAGATTCACCGCGACAGCCGGGCATTGGCCTGGCGGCTGGACGGTCAAGGGCCGGGCAAAGACGGCAGTTGGAAGGCCATTGTAGCCATCACCCGCGGCGGCATGGCCCCGGCGATGATCGTGGCGCGCGAACTCGACGTGCGCACGGTGGATACGGTCAGCGTGCAATCCTACCACCATCAGGCGCAGGCCGAGGCAACAATACTGAAATCCCCCGATGCCGAATTGATGGGTGACGGGACCGGCATTCTGATCCTCGACGATCTGGTGGACAGCGGCAAAACGCTGGAACTGGTCAAAGACCTGTATCCAAACGCCCATTACGCAACAGTTTACGCCAAACCACAGGGCGAACCGATGGTCGATACCTTTATCACCGGGGTCAGCCAGGACACCTGGATATTCTTCCCCTGGGATATGGCGCTGCAATACGTCGAACCCTACCGCGGCACAGATTAGTGGGGCGCCATAGAAACTCAGACTTGCACCCCGAAACCAAGGCGGCGCAGGCACTGCATGCTCTGGATGACAAAACCGGCTCCGTCGTCCCACCGATGCTTTCCGCATCCACATTTGCCCGCGACGAAAACTACGAATTGCGCGACGGCTATATCTACAGCCGCTACGCAACGCCGACGACGGCACAAGCCGAACAGATTATCGCGGCGCTAGAAGGTGCCGACGACAGCCTGGTGTTTAATTCCGGTATGTCGGCTTCGGTTGCCGTGGTCGAAACCCTGCGCCCCGGCGCCCATGTCGTCGCGCAAAAGGTGATGTACCATGTTGGCCAGCAATGGCTTGAGCGACAGGCGCAGCGCGGTATCCTCGAATACGACCTTTTTGATGGTGGCGATCTGGCCGGGCTGGCAGCCGCCATCCGGCCCGGCAAAACCAAACTGCTGTGGATCGAAACTCCCGCCAATCCGGACCTGGCCATCACCGATATCGCCGCCGCTGCCAATCTGGCACATGACGCCGGTGCGATCCTGATGGTCGACAGCACAGCGGCCCCGCCCTGCACCACCCGACCACTGGACCTCGGCGCTGATATCTCGTTTCATTCGGCAACGAAATTCCTGAACGGCCATTCCGACCTGACCGCCGGAGTGATTTCCGCAAATGCCGGCCTGTCGCAATGGGAAGAGCTGCGCATTATCCGCGGGTTTCAAGGCACCAATTTGCCGGGGTTTGAAGCATGGTTGTTGATCCGGGGGTTGCGCACACTCTTTGTCCGTTACACCAAAGCCAGTGAAAATGCGTTGGCGCTGGCACAGCATTTCGCCGTGCACCCCGATATCGAAACCGTGCTCTATCCCGGCCTGCCGACGCACCCCAATCACGTTGTCGCTGCGCGCCAAATGTCCGGCGGTTATGGCGGATTGCTCTCGGTGCTGGTCAAAGGTCCTGAAGGACGCGCCCAAGCAGTCGCCAAAGCCTGTGAGGTCTTTATCCCGGCCACATCGCTCGGCGGGGTCGAAAGCCTGATCGAACACCGCAAAACCATCACTGGTCCGGAGTCAGACACACCGGAAAACCTGCTGCGACTGGCGATCGGTATCGAGAATGTGGAAGATCTGATCGGTGATCTGGAGCGGGCTTTGCGAAAGAGTGCATGAGCCTGGGCAGATACCGTTCTTCACAAAGGCTGCGCCGCCTCTACCAGCTTCACAAAATATGACGCCCCAACCGGGCTCGCTTCATCATTAAAATCATACGCCGGGTGGTGCAGGCCGGCACTGTCGCCGTTGCCGATGTAAACATAGGCACCGGGGCAATGCTCCAGCATAAACGAAAAATCCTCGGACCCCATGGATGGACGGATGCTCCGTTCCACCCGGGCAGCGCTGACAACGTCGTCCGCGATTTGGCAGGCAAAGGTGGTTTCCGACATGCTGTTGATCGTGGCCGGATAACCGGGAATAAAAACCAACTCTGCCTTGGCCCCAAGACCCGCCGCGGTCTGCTCTGAAATTTGCCGCATACGCGACACAACCAGATCCCGCACCGTTTCTGAAAACGTTCGTACAGTGCCTGACATCACCACCGTATCCGGAATGACATTATTGGTTGTCCCGGCATGGAACTGAGTGATCGACAGAACCACAGTTTCAATCGGATCCACATTGCGGGTCACAATTGTTTGCAGGCTCTGCGCGATCTGTATTGCCGCCATAATTGGATCAATTGCCTGCTCCGGCATGGCTGCATGCCCGCCTTTGCCGGCAACATGAATTTCAAAGTCGTCAGCCGCCGCCAAAATGGGTCCGGGACAGGTATATATGTCTCCGACCGGCACTTCCGGCCAAGAGTGTACGGCGAATACTTGCTTAATCTCAAACCGCTCGATTAATCCTTCTTCACACATGATCCGCGCCCCGCCGATGGTTTCCTCGGCAGGCTGAAAAATCAGCGCTACCCGGCCGGAAAAATTTCGTGTTTCCGCGAGGTATTTCGCCGCCCCCAGCAACATCGTTGTATGACCGTCATGACCGCAGGCGTGCATTTTACCGTCAACCGTGCTGGCATAATCCACCCCGGTCTCTTCCTGCATTGGCAGCGCATCCATATCCGCCCGCAGTCCGATTGTTGTTCCCTCACTTTGCCCGTTGATGATCGCCACCACACCTGATTGCGCAATACCTTCGTGGATTTCATCAACGCCAAATTCGCGCAGCCGTTCAACAACAAAGGCTGCGGTTTCATGACATTCCAGATCAAGCTCTGGATGTGCATGTAAATGCTGCCGCCAGCCTTTCATTTCGTCAAAATATTCAGCTACGCGATTGATCACTGGCATCGGTCATGGACTCCTGTCACTGGGCTGCCTTAAATGGCCCCACCCGATAACTTTGACGAACCGGCCTCAATGAGTAAAGACCAATCCGCCTCGCAATCTCTGTGTTTGAACCCAGACGGCGGCCTGCCGCGCCTGCTTGAAATCATGGCGCGTCTTCGGGAGCCGAAAACCGGCTGCCCCTGGGATATCGAACAGGATTATGCATCCATCGCCCCATATACGATTGAAGAAGCCTATGAGGTCGCTGACGCCATTGAACGCGGTGAAATGGGCGAACTGGAAGGAGAGCTGGGCGACCTGCTATTGCAGGTCATTTATTATACCCAGATGGGCAGCGAAGACGGGCATTTCACATTTGACAGTGTGACCAAAAACGTCGCCGACAAAATGATCCACCGCCACCCGCATGTGTTTGGCGGCGAAAGCCGTGACAAATCAGCAGATCAGCAAACCGTTGACTGGGAAAAGATCAAAGCCACTGAACGCGCCACCAAAGGGCAATCCGAGGCAAAAACGCTGGACGGAGTGGCCTTGAACCTGCCTGCCCTGACACGTGCAGTAAAACTGCAAAAACGGGCAGCCCGAGTCGGGTTTGATTGGCCTTCTACAGATAAAGTCGTCGACAAGATCGCGGAAGAAGCCAGCGAACTTGTCGAAGCCCGCGAGACATTGCCCCACACCCAGCAGGTCGAGGAGTTCGGCGATCTGATGTTCGTGATGGCCAACCTCGCCCGGCACCTGAAAATCGACCCCGAAGAGGCACTGCGCGCCGCCAACGCCAAATTCACCCGCAGGTTTGAGGGGGTAGAGGCGAAGCTGGCCGAACACAGACGCACCCCGGCGCAGTCCGATCTGGAGGAGATGGATACGCTTTGGGATGCGGTAAAAAGAGACGAGCGATAAATCCTACGCCGCTCCGGGGCACTCCTCTAAACCATTGCAATTATCCGCGCCGGACCTCCGGAGCCACCCTTGTGTTTGGGCGCACCGATGATCAGGGTCGCTCCGCTTGCCGGAACATTGTCCAAGTTGGCAATATTCTCAATTCCGAACCGACCTGACGGCAACCAGGCATAATGGGTGGCAAAATCGGCAGAAATCCCGTGATCCAGTGACAAGGTGTCGCTTGCAATCGACGTCGCCCCGGATTCTTCGATCAGCATTTTCGCCGCTTCGACGTGAAACCCCGGATAATGCTGCGCCGTGCCGTCGAAATTGCGAAACCCCTCACCGTCCGCTTTGGCGGCCCAGCCTGAGTGCAGAGCAACACACGCGTTGGCCGGAATTTCCCCATGGGCTGCAATCCAGGCTTTCACATCATCAGGTGTCAGCTGCGCGTCTGCATCGTCGGCAGCACGCGCTACTATATCGATCACGCACAGCGGCGCGATAAGTGACTCGACTGGAATTTCATCCACGGAAGCGCCGTCAGCAGAAAAATGCAAAGGTGCATCAATATGAGTGCCGGTATGTTCGTTCAGCGCGAGTTCAAACAGATTAAACCCGTGTTCGCCGAAATTAAACTTCTGCTCCATCGAAATTCCCGATGTCCCAAAATATGTCGGGAATCCATCATGTACCGTATGGGTCATATCCTCGACCTTTCTGTGACCCGCTGCCAGCGCCGCCGGTGCAGAAATGGTAGACCCAAGCGTTGCCGCTGCTCCGGCAACCGCTGCTGATTTGAAAAAGCCGCGCCGCGACAGCATTTTGTTTTTGACGGCATTCATTACACAAACATCACACATATCTTGCTCCTTGGTTGAATGGACATTCCTACAACTTAAGCGATTCTTGCCCTGGCTCATAAACACATTATGCAAGCTCGCTTTTTAGGTCGGCGCGAAATTACCAAATTTACCCGACTAATCCACTCGCACGTTGACCTGACTAAATTACTTGGGTACTCAATTCACATCAATTAACCCAAGGACGACTCGTTCATGTTCTCTGCCCAGCGCACCACCGCACTCGCCACGCTCAGCCTGACACTCGCCGCCCCTGCCATCGCTGACGAGGTCAACATCTACTCCTACCGGCAACCGGAACTCGTCGCCCCTCTGTTCGAGGGCTTTACCGAAGAAACCGGCATTGATGTCAACGTGGTGTTCCTCAAAAATGGTCTGGTGGAAAAACTAAAGGCCGAAGGTGACCGCTCGCCGGCAGATTTGGTTCTGACCGTCGATATTTCGCGCCTGAATAGCATCGTCGAAGCGGGTGTAACCCAACCGGTAACGTCTGAAACCTTGAATGCTAACATTCCCGCCGAGTTCCGTGATCCAGCCGGTCACTGGTTTGGCCTGACCTCCCGTGCCCGTGTAGCCTATGCCTCCAAAGACCGTGTTGCGGACGGTGAGATCACCACATACGAAGACTTCGCATCTGACAAATGGCAAGGCCGCATCTGCATCCGCTCTGGCACAAATGCCTATAATCTCGCG
Source organism: Amylibacter sp. (assembly GCA_965237555.1). Taxonomy (GTDB): domain Bacteria; phylum Pseudomonadota; class Alphaproteobacteria; order Rhodobacterales; family Rhodobacteraceae; genus Amylibacter. The sequence continues at coordinate 1,097,784 of OZ250147.1, read as the reverse complement.
CTCACCTCATCCGTGATTGCCCACCACGGCGAAGAAGCTGCCAAAACTTGGCTTGAAGGCGTCAAAGCCAATCTCGCCCGCAAACCACAGGGCAATGACCGGGCACAGGTCAAGGCAATCTGGGCCGGGGAGTGCGATGTCGCAATCGGCAACACATATTACATGAAAAAGATGTTGGAGGACCCGGATCAGGTGGCCTGGGCGCAAAGCGTCGACATCGTGTTCCCGACCTTTGAAAACGGTGGCACCCATGTGAACCTGTCGGGTGTGGCGCTGACCAGAGCCGCCCCAAACAAGGAAAACGCCATCTTGTTGATGGAATGGCTGTCCTCGGGCACAGCGCAGGAAATCTATGCCGGACAGAATGGCGAATATCCCCTTATGCCGGGCAGCGAACCGTCCGAACTGGTGGCCAGTTGGGGCAATTTGATCCCCGACCCGCTGCCCCTGATTGACATCGCCAAATTGCGGCCCGCGGCGCTGCGGCTGGTTGAGGAAGTAAACTTCGACGAGTAATCAGGTCTGCCCGCCAATTAACCATGTCATCACCCGCATTATGCGGGTGATCTCTTAGCCGCAAGATTGCCCGAACGTGTCGGGCAATGACGTTGTTTGGGGCTATGGATGGCAAGGACGCATTTGCTTGACGAGCAGCCTTGCGACTTGCCGACAAATTCACACCCGCAGCAACCGCGCCCTTGCCGAGGCTAACAACACCCGCGAATACCAGCGGTGAAACGGCAACATCAGCGTCATCAACCGCGAATTCCGGTCGGTACCGGTCCCAACGCCGGACCCGAACCGCAGCTCTGTTCCCTCCGCCAATTGCTGAACTGAAAAGTAGGATCGTGTAACGCCCTGCGCATCCAGCATCAGCAGCGCACCCTCACCGCGCGCCTCCACCGACCAAGCCGCATAGCGGTCTGCATCCCCTCTCGCCATCGCCGCAGCATCGTCCAGCCCACAGCCGAAACCAACCGCCGACAGAAGCATACGCTCCGGCCAGAATGCGCGGCACGAATAAAACGCCAAAACGAACTCCTCCAGACGGACCCGCCCGGTGATCCGGCTGGTATAGCAATCCCAATAGGCGCCCGCAGTTGCCTGCCGAAGCAGGCTGGCGTCAGGCAGTTCACAGGGCCGGACCCGGTTGTCTCTTTCCATTTCCATGCCGCAAAGGGTAGCGTTACCTGGACAGGAGACGACGTGACAGAGCGCCGCAAGATCATCATCGACACGGATCCCGGACAGGACGACGCGGTGGCCATCTTGCTGGCGCTGGCCAGCCCGGAGCTGGAAGTGCTGGGGATTACCTGCGTTGCCGGCAACGTGCCGTTGCCGCTTACCACGCGCAACGCACGGATTGTCTGCGAACTGGCGAAACGAACAGATGTTCCAGTGTTCGCGGGGTGCGGTGCCCCCCCTGAAACGCAAGCTGGTGACGGCAGAACACGTCCACGGGCGGACCGGACTCGACGGGCCGGATCTGCCTGAACCGACCATGCCCCTGCAAGACAAAAAGGCCGTGGACTGGTTGATCGAAACGCTGCGCGGCCATGACCCCGGCGCAATCACCCTCTGCGCCCTTGGCCCGCTCACTAATATCGCCACCGCGCTGTCCCGCGCCCCGGACATCGCCACGCGCATCCGCGAGGTCGTCTTGATGGGAGGCGGCTATTTCGAACAGGGCAACATCACACCGTCGGCCGAATTCAACATCTATGTCGATCCGGATGCAGCGGAAATCGCGCTCTGCGCCGGCATCCAGCTGACCATGGTCCCGCTCGACTGCACGCATCGGGCGCTGGTCACCAAGTCGCGCAACGACGCTTTGCGCGCGCTTGGCACACCGGTGGGCATCGCAGTGGCCGAAATGACCGATTTCTTCGAACGATTCGACAAGGAAAAATACGGTTCCGAAGGTGCCCCGCTGCACGACCCCTGCGTCATCGCCTATCTGCTGAAACCCGACCTGTTCGAAAGTCGCTTCATCAACGTGGAAATTGAGACACGGAGCGATTTGACCCTAGGGGCCACAGTCGCGGACTGGTGGGGCGTCAGCGATCGGACGCCCAACGTCACATTTGTACGCAGCCTCAACGCGGACGATTTTTTCAATCTGCTTACCGAACGACTGGCGTGGTTGTAGTGCGTCATCTTGCCCTCGCTGCCAGTGCAATGCTACAGCCCTTGCCAATGATATTGAGCAGGGGCATTCCATGACAGAACTGCAAATCGCCGCGCTTCTGATCGTTCTGGCCGGGGTGTTCGGGACCATCAATTACTTCGTCCTGAAACTTCCGTCTGCCATCGGCATCTTGATTGTCGCACTACTGGCCTCGGTGGGCGTCATGGGCCTCGATGTGCTGCTGCCGCAACTTGGCATGGCCAATACTGTCCGCAATCTGGTGGCGGAAATAGAATTCTCCAAAGCCCTGCTTGAAGGCATGCTCGGCCTGCTGCTGTTTGCCGGCGCCTTGCACGTCAAAATCAGCGATTTGCGCAAGCAAGCCCGGGTTGTGGCACTGATGGCCACCATCGGCATCGGCATCTCGACTGTTATCGTAGGCTTCGGCGTTCACTGGATGCTTGGCATACCGATCCTGATTGCGCTGGTATTCGGCGCTCTGATTTCCCCCACGGATCCGGTCGCTGTGCTCGGTGTTCTGCGCGAAGCCAACCTGCGCAAATCGCTCGAAACCAAAATCGCCGGTGAAAGCCTGTTTAACGACGGCATCGGCTATGTGGTCTTTCTGGTGCTGGTCGGCCTCGCCTTCCCGCACGGTGACGCCCATGACAGCGGCTGGGCCGCAGCCGGCAAACTTTTTGTCCAGGAAGCCGTTGGCGGCGCATTGCTTGGCGCGATCCTCGGCTGGCTGGTGTTTCAGGTCATGCGCCGGATTGACGACTACTCGCTCGAAGTCCTGCTGTCCCTCGGCCTCGCTTTCGGCGGATACGAACTGGCCGTCTATCTGCATCTGTCCGGCCCAATCATGGCGGTGGTCGCCGGATTGTTTATCGGCGATGTCGGGATGAAATACGGCATGAGCCAGCTGACCCGCGAATATCTCAATGCGTTCTGGAAACTGATCGACGAAATCCTCAACGCTGTGCTGTTCCTGCTGATCGGTGTCGAGGTCTTCGCCGTTGCTTTTAATGTGAACGCGCTGTGGGGGGGAGCTTTCGCGATCATATTGGCGCTGTCCGCCAGACTGGCAGCGGTTGCGATTCCGATCCTGCTGTTAAAGCCTTTCCGGTCTTTCCCCAACGATGTGATCCCGATCATGACCTGGGGCGGGCTCAAGGGCGGCATTTCGGTCGCGCTGGTCCTCTCGCTACCTGACAATGACTGGAAGCCGTTGCTGCTGACCATGACTTATATCGTGGTGCTGTTCTCGATCATCGTGCAAGGGCTGACCATCGCACCGCTGGCGCGGCGGCTGGGGCGGGAGCCTGACTTGTTGTAGGGCAGACTTCGGGCAGCCCATTGTTCCATAAATTCACCCCAGACGTGTCTAGCCGGATCATACCATTGGTAGATTTACCCTTGCCGCGACACTGAAAATCCGCGACAGGGGATCAGGTGCATTACGCGCCACCACTTCTTTCTCTTTAATGGATCAATTCCATGAACAACCTCAACGGCATCCTGCTGGTGGTCGGCGCCATGGCGGCCTTCACCATCGAGGACATGTACATCAAACAAATGTCTGTGAGACTGCCAACCGGGCAAATCCTGTTCATCCTCGGGCTGACCTCCGCCATTATCTTTGCCTCACTTGCATACAGCCGGGGTGACAACCTCTGGGCGCGACAGGCCTGGGGTCAGGCCGCGATGCTGCGTGCTGTGGCAGAGGCAATCGCCGCGATAACCTTCGTCACCGCCCTGTCTCTGGTGCCGATCTCAACCGTTGCCGCGGTGTTTCAGGCCACTCCGTTGGCCATCACCATGGGCGCGGCGTTGTTTATGGGCGAACAGGTCGGCTGGCGGCGCTGGGGGGCGATTGGCCTCGGGTTCATCGGCGTCCTGCTAATCATTCGCCCGGGGCTGAGTGATTTTGACCCCTCCGTGACAATCGTTCTTATCACCGTCGTCGCCATATCTGTGCGCGATCTTGCCACCCGGCGGGTTAACCCGAGCGTGTCCTCTTCCGTGGTGTCGTTTCAGGGCTTCGGCTCGCTGGTTCTGGCCGGAGCCCTACTCATGCTGACGCCGGGACAAAGCGTGACCGCTATGGATCTGTCGCTCAGCGCGATGATGGCAGGCGGGGTGATTTTCGGCGCTCTGGGCTATTACGGCATCGTAACCGCCATGCGCATCGGCGACGCTTCAGCCGTGGCACCTTTTCGCTACACCCGCCTACTGTTTTCTCTGCTGGTTGGGGTTCTGGTGTTCGGCGAAAGCCCTGATGCGCTGACCCTGACAGGCGCCGCGCTGATCATGGGTACCGGGTTTTACACCTTCCTGCGCGAGCGGCATCTGGCGCGGCAGGTGGTGTGAGTCGGAGTTCGCAGCAACAATTGCAATCAACCAGGGAGAGGGAAAAGCAGTGACCCGAAATACTCTGGTTATGGTGGGTCAAAAGTTTTCCCTGCTTCGCTGACTCTCGTGTGTGTTGAACAAATGGTGGCTGTGCGGGACAAAGCGGACTGTTGTGTGCGTTGTGCAGTCTCAGTCGAATTCCCGAAATGCTCGTGTCAGCAAGTCAAAAAACTCTTTTTCTTTGCCGGGTGTTATTATCTCGAGCGCAATGTGGTCTGAAACGAATTCGTCCAGTTCCATATCACCGTCGGCCCGCGCCATCATTGGTTCATAGGAAGTGGTCATAACCACATCCGGGTCTTCGGCGGCGCCAGCGCGGATTTGAACATCACTGTTCCTGGCTGTCATCCGGAACGCCTCGCCGTCTATCAACAGCGTCGCCGTGAAATCGTGATCGGGGCTAACTGCCCTTTTGCATGCCGTTCCAAGCGAAACTGCGATGGTTCTGAGGTTGCCGGGTTTATTAATCTCCGACGGGCGCGGCATCCGCCCGCCAAATCGCGCAAGTTCGAATATGAGCTGATCGGTTCTTTCTCCCAGACGGGTCAACGCGTAAAGCGATACATCAAATTCCGACTTGCCTTTTTGAACAAGGCCGCTGGCTTCAAGCGCCTGCAACCGATCTGACAACAGGTTTGATGCGATGCCATTTAGTCCTGTTTGTAGGTCCTTGAAACGCGCCGGACCGGCATGCAGGTCGCGCAAGATTAACAGCGTCCAGCGGTCGCCGACGCGATCCAGCGCACGCGAAATGGGACAAAGCAGATTGTAGCTGCGTGACTTTGGCATGTGTTCCTCACGGAAACGTTACTTTATATTATCTATCGTTTACTTTAAAAAGTAAAGCTAATAGTTGCAGTTACCGATATTTGCAATGTTATCTGCCACCAAAGGAACACACCATGCAATCGAATCCTCTGATCCTTGTCACTTCAGCCACAGGCAAGACCGGAACTCAGGTAGCCCTGCAATTGCTGGACAAGGGATTTCCAGTTCGGGCCTTTGTTCGAAGGTTGGATCACAGATCTAAAGCGCTGGAAGGCGCGGGGGCCGAAATCTTTGTCGGCAACCAGTATTCGCTGACCGATATGCGGGCCGCGATGGAGGGCGTAAAGCGTGCCTACCAATGCGCCCCAGCGGCGCCCAATCCCTTATACTTTTACGCGGCTTTCACAGCCGCTGCTTACGAGGCCAACCTCGAACACGTCGTTACCCTTGGTCAATGGCTTTCAGCCGCGGACCACCACTCGCCAATGACGCGCGTGGTTTATATGGGTGATATTTTGATAAAGATGCGACCTGAAATGACAGTTACCACTATCAATGTTGGCTGGTTTGCCGATAACTATATGAATGGGTTGGATGTCGCGGCGCAACTTGGTGTGTTTTCCATGCCGCTTGGTGACGGGAACGTTAAAAAGAACGCAGCACCCTCCAACGAAGATATTGCGAGTGTTGCTGTCGGCGCGCTGATTGACCCCGTCACTCATGCGGGCAAGACTTACCGGCCCACCGGTCCCGAACTGATATCGCCTAACGAAATCGCCGCCGCGATGGGGAGAGCGCTTGGCCGAAAAGTGAAGTACCAAGACATCCCAGAAAAGATGATGCTCAAAGCGTTTAAGGCACTCGGAACGCAGGCCGCCGCATCCAATTATTCCGAGGCGGGCGCTTACCAGATAAAACTCTACGCAGACGAATACCGGCGAGGTGCGTTTGCGGTTAATGCCCCGACCCGAGATGTTGAAACCGTCGGTGGACGAACGCCAGAGAGCTTCGAGAGCATCGTCGGCCGTTACGTCTCCGAACGCCCGGATCTAAAGCCAAGCGTCTCCGGAAAGCTAAAAGCCCTCACCGGCTTTCTGAAAATCCTCGTCACCCGAGCGCCTAACATTGCCGACATCGAAGCCCAAAATGACTTTGTCATGCTCAAGACGCCGACGTTTTGTCTGGACGATGCCGAGTGGCGTGAAACACACGACCCCGATCTGCAAATCAAAGCACGCGAAAAGGTCGCCTGAATGTTCGCAAGCGCACCACATCAAACCTAATCCCCAACGCGGCTGAAAGCCGCAAACCCACCATGAAAGGAAATACAAATGCCCGCTTACATGATTTCGCAAGTGACCGTGACCGACAAAGAGAAGTTTGAGAGTTACATTGCAGCGACCCGATCCGTGGCTGCCAAATACGGCGCGAGACCGATCGCTATTGGCAAGCAGCCTAAGATGCTAAACGGTGATAGCGACGGCCATCAGATGATATTTGTTATAGAATTCGAATCGATGGAAAAGCTCGATGCCTGGCACAGCTCGAATGAATACAACGCGATAGTGCCCTTGCGAGAGGAAGGATCGGATCAGCGCATGATGGCCTACGAAGCGTTGGTCATGTCGCCGTCTTAGTGGTCCACTAAAGGCGTCATGCAATTTGCCGCGTGACGCCTTGAAGTTCCAATTAGCCAAATTCACCAATTCGAAGAAAAATATGTAGATGTAGAGACGCCGCAAATCGTCAGCTCTGGGCACTGATCCGTCATCTGACAATTAATTTCAGATATCCGTTTTTGATCGTTTGCACAAAACGGCAATCCCGTCAGGTGCTGAAAGCGAAAGCCTGCTCAATAATCGATTCTTAGCGGCGTCTAAAACCCGGCAGGGCGCTCAGCGCGTTACCGATAACATGATTGACTGGATTGAATTCCTCCGGCGACGCCCCTTTCAATTTGGACCCCGGCTGATATAGCTGCGCGCAACCAAATTTATTGCAGGGACGGACCATGAGCTCGATTATCGAAATTACAGGGCGCGAAATTCTCGACAGCCGCGGCAACCCCACGGTTGAGGTCGATGTGGTGCTCGAAGACGGCACCATGGGCCGGGCCGCAGTGCCATCCGGCGCATCAACCGGGGCGCATGAAGCGGTCGAGCTGCGCGACGGCGACAAATCCAGATATCTTGGCAAAGGCGTCTTGAAAGCGGTCGACGCCGTCAACCATGAAATCGCAGAGGCTTTGCTCGGTTTTGACGCTACTGAACAGGTCGAGATCGATGCAAACATGATCGCGCTCGACGGCACCGAAAACAAAGCCCGACTCGGTGCTAACGCCATTCTCGGCGTGTCACTGGCGGTCGCCAAAGCCGCGGCCGCCTATTCCGGCCAGCCGCTCTACCGCTATGTCGGTGGCACCTCCGCCCGCACCCTGCCGGTGCCGATGATGAACATCATCAACGGCGGTGAACACGCCGACAATCCAATCGACATTCAGGAATTCATGGTGTTGCCGGTGTCCGCCGACAACATCGGCGAAGCGGTACGCATGGGCGCCGAAATTTTCCACACTCTGAAAAAGGAACTCAGCGCAGCCGGTCACAACACCGGCGTGGGCGACGAAGGCGGCTTTGCCCCGAACCTGTCTTCCACAACCGACGCGCTCGACTTCATTATGCGGTCGGTTGAAATAGCCGGGTACAAGCCGGGCGAAGAAGTCTACCTCGCCCTCGATTGCGCCGCGTCTGAATATTATGACGATGGGGTCTACAATTTCAAAGGCGAAGGCAAGAAATTATCGTCCGAGGAAAACGCCGACTATCTGGCCAACCTGGTCGCCAACTACCCGATCATTTCGGTCGAAGACGGTATGCACGAAGACGATTGGGACGGCTGGAAAATGTTGACCGATAAAATCGGTGACCGCTGCCAACTGGTGGGTGACGATTTGTTTGTCACCAACCCAAAACGCCTGTCGGACGGGATCACCAAAGGCTGCGCCAATTCCTTGCTGGTCAAGGTCAACCAGATCGGCACGCTGACTGAAACGCTTGAAGCCGTCGAAATGGCTCATCGGGCGCGCTATACCTGCGTGATGTCGCACCGTTCCGGCGAAACCGAAGACGCCACCATCGCCGACCTGGCCGTGGCCACCAATTGCGGCCAGATCAAAACCGGCTCACTGGCCCGCTCCGACCGGTTGGCAAAATACAACCAGCTGATCCGGATTGAAGAACTGCTCGGGGATACGGCACTATATGCGGGGCGCTCGATACTGAAATCGTGACCCAGCGGCGGGGATCACTCAACGGCTATTTGTTGACGCGCGCGCACCGGATGTCGCGTTAACTTCTGGACCCTGCTGCGTCGGGCGGCTAAACCCGTCTGGAGCCAGAGGGGGCGCAAATGTCCGAGCCTGAACACCCGCAAATCTACTTGATCACTCCGCCTGAAATCGAGCTGTTGCACTACGCCGATCAGTTGGGCCGGGTGCTGGACAAATTCGCCATTGCCTGCGTCCGTCTGCGCCTGTCTTCTGAGGATGCCGACGGCATTGGGCGGGCGGCTGACGTGCTGCGCGAAACCTGCCATCAACGCGAAGTACCGCTGCTGATCGACAGCCATTACCGGCTGGTTGAAACCCACGGACTCGATGGCGTTCACCTGACCGACGGAGCCAAACAAATCCGCTTTGTCCGCAAAGAGCTTGGCGACGACGCAGTCATCGGCAGCTATTGCGAAACGTCACGCCACAACGGTATGTCAGCCGGTGAATCCGGGGCGGATTATATTGCCTTTGGCCCAATCACCGACAACCCGCTTGGCGGACCGGAACTGGCAAAATTCGAGACTTTTGAATGGTGGTCTCAGGTGATCGAATTGCCGGTCGTCGCCGAGGGTCACGTGACATTGGATGCCGCGGAAAAGCTTGCGCCGGTCACAGATTTTTTCGCCCTTGGGCCGGAAATCTGGGGCGTTGCAGATGGCCCGGAAGCAGCGCTAAAGGCATATTTGCAAAGGATTTCCTAAAGCTGCAATCCGCCCCGAACCGCTGTTTCACACATCTCCGCCAGGGCCTTTCGACCTGAAACATCCGCCACCCGGATCGGCGGGTGAAACCGGATCACGATATGACCCTGCCTCCTGGCCGCCAGCACCATGGCAAAATGGCTGGCAAAATCCATATCTCCCCACCAACCATAAAACCGGGCGTCTTCGCCATCCGGAGCGTGATAGTTCACCGTAGCGGGTTGAATCCACATCTTTTCAATCAGATCAAATTCAAAAAACGCAGCAAACAGCGACGAACGAAACCGCAGCACGCGCCGCCCGTCTGTGCTGGTGCCTTCGGGAAAAAACAACAGTTTGTCGCCGCGTGTGATGCGCTCCAGAAAGATATCTTTCTGCCGCCGCGCATCGCTGGTTTTGCGTTCGATAAATGCGGTTCCGGCACTGCGAGCAATCACCCCGATCAAAGGCCAGTTCCGCACCTCGGCTTTGGACACAAAAGTAATGGGCTGCACCGCGTTTAGCGAGAAAACATCCAGCCAGGAGGCATGGTTGGCGACCACAGCACCGGTATGGTGCATTGGCTCTCCCTCAACGATCACACGGATTCCAACGATCTTCAGGCAGATGATACAGACTGTCCGGACAACGGCCTCTGCGACGGATTTCAAACCGATTACACGGGAGAAGAGAACCGCCGGAATCAGCCCGAAAATCGTCACAGCGATTAAGATCACCCGCACCGACATCCGCACCCAGCCGATGCCTTTTGGCCAAGGCACTTTGACCTCCTCACCGCCCTCCCAAAGGATCACGCGGTCTGACCTTTGACATAATAGGATCGGTGTTTTTCTGACATCCGCGCGGTGTCCATTAACAGACACACGTCGATGGTATTAAAGCTGTGATCAACAAAAGCTCCTTCACCGACAAATCCGCCCAACCGCAGATAGGCTTTGATAAGCGCCGGAATTTGTCGCCGAGCGATGGGTCGGTCAATCTGGTCGGCGGGCAAAATATCCATTGCCAAAGCATTCGCGGGTTGCACTTTTACACGGAGGTCTTCGGGTGCCAGATGAGTGTGGTGCAGATAAGACAGCGCTTCAGCAATTGGACGCGTGTCCAGACCCGGAAACGACGCCACGCCGAACATAATCTCGATATCCCGGCTCAGCACATATTCCGCCAAACCGTTCCACAGCAAGTGCATGGCCACGCCACCCCGATGGGCGGAATCCACACAGGACCGGCCAAGCTCCACTGCCTTGCGGCCGGATTGCTTGATTTTCGACAGGTTGTACTCGGCGTCGCTGTAATACCCCGGGCCATTTGCAGCCACTTCACTGCGCAGCAGGCGATACGCGCCAACCACGTTTTCCTGTGGGTCCAGATTGGATTTGTCGATCAGGATCAGGTGGTCAAAATGGGTGTCGTAGCCATCACGTTCCAGCCGTAATACAGCTGAAGCCGGGTCCGTAGAGGCCCCCATCTCTTCGACAAACACCCGGTACCGCAACCGCTGCGCAGCCAGCAGTTCAGCCTCGGTTTCTGCCAGTTTCACGCCATATTGCGTCTGGTTGGTTTTCATCGTCCGGTTCACAACTTGCAGGCTGCCCAGCCCCGGCGCGGACCATAAAGCAGCGTCAATGAAATCGCAATCTATCAGCCACTCGGCGGATCAGGCCCTAGCCAAAGATGGTCGGAAACCAATCTTCCCGCAATTTGTCGCCAGGTTTCATGTCATGCCCAAGGAACGGCGGCGAGGTTGGCCCGGCCCGCTCCACATACCGTGCATCATCCCCAACTAGCCGCAACGAAAACGCTCGGCGACGCGTTGCCGCCTCATTGCCGCGTGCGCCGTGAAGGACTTTGTAGTGGAATGCCACGGCGTCCCCCGGTTCCATTTCCCATTCAACAACCTGCATACCCTCGGCATCGGGGTCCGGCACCGGCATGTAAATGTCTTCGCCCGCATAAAAATCTTCCTGCGACAGCCAACGCGTCGGCAACACCGGTTTCTCCCATAAATGCGACCCCACGACACAGCGCAGCGACGCCTCTTTCACCGGGTCCATTGGCGACCAAAAACTTACGTTTTGCCGGCCATCTACAAAATAATAGGGATCATCTTGGTGCCAGGGTGTCGATTTTGACGTGCCGGGTTCTTTTACCAATACATGATCATGAAACATCTTAACTGATTGAGATTGCATCAGATCAGCGGCGACTTCAGCTGCGGGCGAATTCCGGATTACAACTTCAAACTCCGCAACCCGGGTCCAATTGCAATAGTCGTCAAAAAACCGCCCGCCTTCGCCCGGTTTCAGGTTTTCCGCGCCAAATTCACTTGGTTCTGCCATGTTGAAATCAATCCCTTTACGGATCGTATCCACATAGTCTTTGAACAGATTCCTGATCAAAACGACCCCGTCAATTTGGTAGGTATCGATGTGGTCTTGAGTTATCAGCGGGTGAGTCATTGGCGTGATCCTGTGCAGAAGTTTCGTGGAGCATGCCGTTTTTTATTAATAACTTCCAATAATATAATATAATCTCTAATATATACTCATGTTATACCTTACGCTCAGGCAACTGCAATATGTCGTCGCTGTCGCCAAGGTTGGAAGCTTGTCCAAGGCTGCTCAGGACATGAATGTTTCTCAACCGGCGCTTTCGGTGGCGATCACGCAGGTCGAAGACCGCCTGCGCAAAAAATTGTTTATCCGCCGCAAAGGTGCGTCGATACGTTTAACATCTTTTGCACCTGAATTCCTCAAAGAGGCAGAAGATCTTCTGATCCGGGCCGCCAGGTTGGAAGACCCTAAAGCAGCCGCAAACCATCAGCTTCAACGCGTCACCGTCGGCTGCTTTGAGGATTTGGCACCACAATATTTGGCACTGGTTATGGGGCAGTTGCGGAAGCAATTTCCGGACGTCGAACTGATCCCGCATGTCGCCAATTTTTCGGCGCTTGCCGAAGGCCTGCGCGACGGGCCGGTTGATTTGGCAATTACTTATGATCTGGGGCTGGACGCAAGTTACCAAAAGCAACCTCTGACCAAAGTATCGCCGTATGCGTTTTTCAGCCCCGACAATCAATTGGCAAAGCGTTCATCCGTTTCCCTGCGGGAATTGGAATCCAAACCGCTTATACTGTTTGAAGAAGGCCATTCTGTCCGTCACATGTTGGCCCTCTTTCATGCTCAACAGTTACACCCACGTGTTGCTCATCGGGTCAGTTCTTTGGAAGTGATGCGCAGTTTTGCGGCCAATGGCGAGGGCATTGGCATCAGCTACGGCAACCCGCCCTCGGATATCAGTTACGACGGCAAACCGCTTGCCAAGTTGCGGATCAGTGATCCAGAAGCCCTGGAACCGATCATCCTGGCCCGATCTGATTTGTCCACAGCGTCAAACCCCGTCCCGTCGATACTGGAACATATGAGCGGATTGGCTTGTTTTAACGTCGGATAGCGCAGAATATCAATCTTGGCGCGAACATATCTTGTATATTCAACCAATAGTTGTATTATTAGTCGGCACCCTCTTATTCCGCATTTCCGTTTTCAATCTGCGAGAATTAACTCGATTTGGGCCCCGTTAATGACAACTTTACCAGCTTCTTCGAAATTAACCGTGATCTTACCGTTGATCACCGACTGCACTTGCCCCAGCCCCCACTCCGGTTTGTGCGGATGGCGCACCAATTGTCCGGGTGTCAGGAAATCATTCATGAACTCGCTCACCATTAGGGATTGCAACCATGTACGCTAAGAATATTGATATTGCATCTTTAATCAGTTCCCGCATTTGCCATGATCTGGTCAGCCCGCTGGGTGCGATCAGCAACGGATTGGAACTGCTTGAATTGTCGGGCATGACCAAAACACCAGAACTGGCACTTCTGAACGACAGTATCGAAAGCGCAAATGCCCGGGTTCAGTTTTTTCGCATCGCTTATGGTTCAACCGCCAGCGAGGCGCAGTTAAGCCCGAACGCCCTGCAAAAAACTCTGCGGGAATACTACTCCGGCACCCGGTTTTCCGCCCTCTGGACGGGCCAGGTCCCGGTTCCGCGCACGCTGGGCAAACTGTTATTATTGCTAGCTCAATGTCTGGAAACTGCCCTGCCCCATGGCGGCTCAATGGAAATTCGTCAGCTCGGTGGTGGATGGCTATTGGAAGGCCGCGGTAAAGTGAACCAAAGCAACCCGGTTTGGCAGCTGTTTCAAGGCAATCAATCAAGCGAGCAACTGCAATCCTCGCTGGTTCAGTTTGAACTCGCCAGAGCCCTCGCTGCCCAAAACAACCTAACAATTGAAATCGCAGCAACCCAAGACGTTATGCGCATCAAGGTCAGTTGACAGGCACCAGCCCGTCTCGGAACCGTCGCATATTTGCCTGGTAGCCCTGCGCGGATATCGTCAGGCACTGAATTGCTTCAGCGCTCAGTTCGCGCACCACTTTCCCCGGCACGCCCATCACCAGCGAGCCATTCGGGATCACCTTGCCCTCTGTGATCAACGCCCCTGCCCCGATCAGGCAGTTGTCGCCGATTACTGCGCCATTCAGCACAGTGGCCCCCATCCCGATCAGGGAATTGTTGCCGATGGTGCAGCCGTGCAGCATTGCCTTATGCCCAACCGTGCAATTGCGCCCGATGGTCAGCGGATAGCCCATATCGGTGTGCAACACGCAGTTTTCCTGAATATTGCTGCCGTCGCCCAAAACAATCAGCTCGTTGTCGCCGCGCAGCGTAGACCCAAACCAAACTGAGCTGCCGCTTTCCAGCCGGATTTTACCGATCACAATGGCATCCGGAGCAATCCAGTAGTCGCCGTCAGTTGGTGTGTCGGGCGAAACCCCATCAAGCGCATAAAGGGTCATAACAATTCCTCGAATTCCATATTTAGTTTTTTGACGTGATCAACCAATTCCGGCTGCGCATCCCGGCGCAGACGTGCGGCCGTCAACGTGGCTTTCAACTTTAAAAAGCAGGTAGCCAGATCGTCATTGATCAGCACATAGTCGTATTCCGCCCAATGGCTGATCTCGTCACGCGATTTTGCCATCCGCTCAGCTACAACTTCAGGGCTATCCTGCCCGCGCGCCACCAAGCGGTTGTGCAATTCACCGATCGACGGCGGCAAGACAAAGATCGAAACAGCATCCTGGTGTAACGGGCATTCGCGGATTTGCTGACCACCCTGCCAGTCGATGTCAAACAGGATATCACGGCCTGCGGCAACCGCTGCTGCCACAGGTGCCAGCGGTGAACCGTACAGGTTTCCGAAAACTTCGGCATATTCCAGCATGCCGTCGTTTTCGACCAACTCCATGAATTCGTCCCGGGATTTGAAGTAGTATTCTCTGCCGTCTTTCTCGCCCGGTCTCGGTGCCCGGGTAGTGGCCGAAACAGAAAACCGCAGCGTGTGATCCCAGTCCAGCAACATCCGCGACAAGGTTGACTTGCCCGCACCTGAGGGTGACGACAGGATTACCAGCAGGCCGCGTCGGTTGGTGTCCGGCATATTCACTCCACGTTTTGAACCTGTTCGCGCATCTGATCGATAACCGTTTTCAGGTCAAGCCCGATGCGGGTCAAATCAGTGAAGTTGGATTTAGAGCACAGCGTATTGGCCTCTCGGTTGAACTCTTGGGTCAGAAAGTCAAATTTCCGACCGATGGCCCCTTTTTCACCGAGCAATTTTCGCGCAGCTTTGATATGAGCGTTCAATCGGTCGAGTTCCTCGGTTACATCTGATTTCACGGCCAGCAGCGCCAATTCCTGCGCAATCCTGGCCTCGTCCTGCCCGTCTGTATTGTCCAGCACTTTGGCAATATTGCCGCGCAGGGTTTCTGTAATTTTGTCTTGTCGTGCCCCCAAAACCGCACCCGCCGCACTGCAATATTTTTCAATTTGGTGTATCTGATCCAACAGAATGTTTTTGAGCGCTTTGCCCTCCGCCGCGCGCGACTCGCAAAACGCGTCAATCATGGCCGGAATATCAGCGGCGATCTGATCAAGCCCGGCCGCCGCAACTGAACCGCCCTCAGACCTAACCGAGAAAACCCCGTTTAGTGCAAGCAAGTTTGATACCTGCAATGGTGCCGCATCCATGCCTTCTGCTTCGGCGCTGGCCAGAGCCTGTTTTGCCGCCCAGACCGCTGTCTCCAGTGCCTCGATATTCAGCGTCGGCAGCCCTGCAGCAGCATCGCTTTTCAACTTAAGCGTAACATTTACATTGCCGCGTTTGCAGTGTTTAGCAATTTCTACCTTCAGCTTCTGTTCGAGGCTTTCACACCCCTCGGCCAACCGGGTGCGAACATCCAGACCACGCCCGTTCACCGAACGGATTTCCCAGGCCCAATGGATGCCATCAGTAGACCCGGTTTCTGAAGCAAAGGCTGTCATTGAGTTAACCATTTAAGAAACTTTGCCTCTCATTTGTGGCGTTTCTGGTGCATTAACATCCTATCAAGCTTTGTTAAAGCGTTTCACGTTTGATCTGAACAAGGCCAAATCCGAAACGTCCGGTTAAACCTCTAGCACCGTTGCGTTTCTCGCTTTGTCGGGTACCCCAAAAAAACGTGAACCGCTGTTGCGAATGTTACCAAACCGGAGGCAGTTCGCCAATAAAGCCGGTGATTAGTGATGAGTGTTGAACGGGAGCGTCGGCAATGCGAGACTTTGGGAAGATGGGTGAAACGGTCACACCGCTTTTTCGGCAAGAACAATCCATGCAAGATCCGGTTATTTTATATCTTCTGAATTATTGGGAACGCCTGCGTGCCGGACGGATTGCGCCAATGCGCTCAGAACTGGACCCGCGTGAAATTCGGGATGCGCTGGATCACACGTTTATTCTCGACTAAAACGCAGCGGCGACATCAGGTTCCGGCTGACTGGCAGCAAAGTCAACGACCTGATGGGCATGGAGCTGCGTGGAATGCCGGCCCGCTCGGTGATCGACCTAGACGCACGCGATGAATTTGACTCAATTCTCGCTGATCTGTTGGGCGATCCAAAAATCATTGAGCTGCAATTAACAGACCGGCAGATCAATGTGGTCTCTGGCACGGCACGAATGCTGTTGTTACCAATGCAAAACGACTCCGGCAAAATCTGCAGGGTTTTGGGCTGCATCTCTTTTCTTGGCGCCAAAACTTCTCCTCCGAGGCGGTTTCTGATATCCAATCAGAAAACCACCCGCATTGTATCCACACAAAAAGTGACGCCGGAACAGATTGTGACCGGATTTGCTGAAAAGCAGGACAGTTTCAAACCGCCCCCATCACGGCCAGAGAGAGTCGAAAAACCCAGTCTTCAAAGCCTTGACGGCGGCTGTTCGTTAGACCGCGCCCGCATGCGCAAGACGCGGCCCAAATTATGGTTGGTGAAAGACGATTAACGCGACTCTAAACCGCCTCGCGCTGCGCCACCACCCGTTGTTCCAGCTCTTCTGCCACCAAAAACGCCAGCTCCAGTGATTGCGAGGCATTTAGGCGCGGGTCACAGGCCGTGTGGTAACGATCTGAAAGGTCTTCATCCGTCACCGCGCGAACCCCACCGGTGCATTCTGTAACGTCTTTGCCAGTCATCTCGAAATGAACACCGCCGGGAATGGTTCCTTCGGCATGGTGAATCGCGAAAAACTCGCGCACTTCGCGCAGGATGCTGTCAAAAGGCCGGGTTTTATAACCGGTCGTCGATTTGACGGTGTTGCCGTGCATTGGATCGCAGGTCCAGACCACCTTGGCACCCTCCTCTTCAACAGCTTTGATCAGCCGTGGCAGGTGGTCGCCGACGTTGCCCGCGCCAAAACGCGCGATTAGCGTCAACCGACCCGCCTCGTTCTCCGAGTTCAGCTTTGCCATCAAAACTTTAAGATCATCGGCCGATGTCGTTGGTCCGCATTTCAACCCGATCGGGTTTTGCACACCCCGGGCAAATTCCACATGGGCACCATCGGGTTGGCGCGTGCGATCACCGATCCAGATCATATGACCAGACCCAGCAACCGGCATGCCGGTGGTGCTGTCGACCCGACACAGTGCCTCTTCGTATTCCAGCAAGAGCGCTTCGTGTGAGGTGTAGAAATTCACCGTATGCAGCGAATTGGAGTTGTCAGAATTCACGCCCGCCGCCGTCATGAAATCCAGTGAATCCGAAATCCTGTTGGCCAGGTCTTTGTATTTGTCAGTCGTCCCCGCCGCATTGGCGAACCCCAAGTTCCACTCGTGCACGTGATGGATATCGGCAAAACCACCCATGCTGAACGCCCGCAACAAGTTCAGTGACGCCGCCGCCTGAGTGTAGGCGAGCAGCATCCGCTCCGGGTCCGGAACGCGGGATTCTGCCGTAAAAGCGATGTCATTGACGATGTCCCCGCGATAACTGGGCAATTCCACGCCTTCAATCGTTTCTGTCGCGGTCGAGCGCGGCTTGGCAAACTGTCCGGCAACCCGGCCAACTTTGATCACCGGCACTTTGGCACCATAGGTCAGCACAACCGCCATCTGCAGCATCACGCGATAGGTGTCGCGGATCATATCAGCTGAGAATTCGGTGAAGCTCTCGGCACAGTCCCCGCCTTGCAGCAGAAATGCCTTGCCTTCAGACGCCTGCCCAAGTTTCGTTTTCAAAGAGCGCGCTTCGCCAGCAAAAACCAAAGGGGGGTAGCTGGACAAACGGTCTTCGACCGTTTTCAGTGCCACCGGATCGGTATAATCAGGCATCTGAATCCGCTCTTTTGAACGCCAATCAGATTTTTTCCAGGCCGATGTCATCTGCCTTCTCCCACAATGCTAGAGCGTGTCGCGTTTTATTGGAAACTCCAGTGAAGCGCGACACGCAGCGACATCAAAGGCAGAGACCGGCGCTTCGCATTTGATCTGAATCTGATCACATGCGAGACGCTCGAGGTTTCGAGGTGCAGCCTATAGTATACCACAATCATTTTGGCCAGCGCCGCTTGACTTTACCCTCGGATTAGAACGAATGCACAAAGCTGATAATCCGAATTCACGAGATTTGCTGTCTTGTTTGTGTTAATTACTTGAATGGCAATTGCAAATTCGGCCAAGTTAGGACCAAGAACAGACCCGAAACTGATTCGGGGTTCCCCTTAAAAGCGGTACAGGTTCAGCCCGAACAAGATTGCACCTGAACCGTCGGCCTGAGCATCCGAAGTCGCTGCGTTTCTGGCTTCGTATGTGACCGAAACAAAACCAGAAACGCTCTAGGTTACGCCATGCCTCTTCAAAAACCGAACGCGCCTGCATTCAAAAACAGCCGGTTTGTATTTCTGCTTCTGGACCAGTTTTCGATGGTTCCATTTGCCAGCGCGCTGGACGCTTTGCGCATTGCCAACCGCTATAGCAAGGAGTCGCTTTATTCTTGGAAGCTGGCGGGTGAAGGTGGTGAAGGCACCACCTGTTCGAATGGCACCCGGATTCTGCTGGATATGGGGTTGGAAGAGATTTCCCGCGACGACACGGTGTTCATCTGCGGTGGTTTGAACATCAGTCAAGCTTCATCCAAGCCGATAATGAACTGGCTGCGCCGTGAAGCCCGAAAGGGTATTTCGATCGGTGGCCTGTGTACCGGCGCTTACACAATGGCCAAGGCCGGGCTGCTCGACGGCAAAAAATGTACCATCCATTGGGAAAACTACGACAGTTTTCTGGAGGAGTTTGACGATGTTGAACTGTCGAAGGCGATCTATGTGATCGATGGCAACCGGTTCACTTCTGCCGGTGGCACCTCGTCGCTCGACTTACTACTGACACTGATGGCAACCCAAAAAGGCGAGGATTTGGCCAATTGGGTGGCGGATCAGCTGCTGCACACCAATATTCGCACGGAACGGGACGAACAGCGCCTGTCGATCCCAACCCGGATCGGCGTGCGGCATCCGAAGCTGTCAACCGTGATCCAGATGATGGAAGCCAATATCGAAGAACCGGTATCGCCGTCGATTCTGGCCCGTGATGTCGGCATGTCGACGCGGCAGCTGGAACGGTTGTTCAGCCGCTATCTCAGCCGGTCACCAAAACGCTACTACATGGAACTACGCCTGCAAAAAGCCCGCAACCTGCTGATGCAGACCGAAATGTCGGTGATCAACGTGGCACTCGCCTGTGGCTTCGCCTCACCGTCGCATTTCTCAAAATGCTACCGCTCGCAATATGACACCACACCTTATCGGGAACGCGGATCGCATCGCGTACGCGAAGTGTCAGCAGCCAGCTAACGGCCGATCCGGTAAACGGCGCCATTGTCCACCGACAAAAACCAAATCGAACCGTCCGGCGCTTCGCGGATGTCACGGACGCGGCCGGTTTCCGGCCCGGCAAGTTTTTCACCCGCTTTCAGACTGACACCGCGGCGATCCAGTCGGGCTAAATGGTTAAATTTCAGTGATCCGATAAATAAGTCGCCGCGCCAGTCAGGCCACAGCTTGCCTGAATAAATCATCATGCCAGAGGGCGCGATAGACGGGTCCCAATAATAACTGGGTTGCTCCATACCCTCTTTGTGAGTGCCCACACCGACCTGCGCACCGCTGTAGTGAACGCCATAACCAATCACTGGCCAGCCATAATTACGGCCCGGACCCACAAGATTGACTTCATCACCACCTTTGGGACCGTGTTCCACCACCCACAGCCTGCCAGAGTCGTCGATCGCGGCGCCCTGCGGGTTGCGATGACCGTAAGACCAGATTTGCGGCAGGCTCTCCGGTTTGTCCACAAATGGATTGTCAGCGGGAATCGTGCCTTTTCGCGTCACGCGGACCACCTTGCCATGATGCCGATCCAGATTCTGAGCCTCTACGGAATCGCCCCTCTCACCGATGGTAAGAAACAAAGAGCCGTCTATAGCCTCAACCACCCGCGCTCCAAAATGGCGCCCGCCGCGCCCACCGCGATCCATTTGGAACAGCACCCGCAAGTTTTCCAGCCTCCCGGCATCCCTACTCAAACGAGCAATCGCCAGCGCAGTACCTGCGCCACCTCTGAGTTTTTTCGAGTAAGTCAGAAAAATCTCGCGGCTGCTGGCAAAATCCCGCGCGGCAATCACGTCCAGCAGCCCGCCCTGACCTTTGACATAGACCGACGGCACACCGGTCACGGTATGGCGGTCTCCTTCGGTGCTGAAATACAGCAGATCGCCACCGCGTTCTGAAATCAAAAATGCGCCGTCAGGCAGGAAAGCCAATCCCCAGGGTTCGGACAATCCTTCCACGATCAGATCGACCTGCAAAACACCCTGACTGGAGCGCAGCGTACCGGCCTGAATAAACGCCGTGGTCAAAATGCTGAACAGAATGGTTAAGAAAAGCCGCAAACCGATTTCCTTTGTTTTCGTAAAAATAGGGAATTTGACCTGAATAACCACCCAGATTACAGAAATTTGAAGCCCGAACTAATAGGGAGGTTGTCAAGATTAGCACCAACATCTTCCATCAAAAGCTATTGTGTTTGTGTACAAATGAACGGGTCTGAAATTACCATAGTACATTGATGTATAGCTTTAAAATATTGGCGGTTGGCTGTAAAATATGTTCTTGCGCTCCTTTGCCTAGTGGTTAGGATCGCACCACAATAAAAACTCTGGGAGAAAAAAATGAAAAAACTATTGATGGCCACAGCGGCCACGGTCCTCATGTCGGGTGCTGCCGTTTCAGCAGATACGGTGAAAATCGGTATTATCTTGGGCTTCACCGGCCCAATTGAATCGCTGACCCCGGCCATGGCAAGCGGTGCCGAGGCCGCAATGGCCGAAGTTAGCGAGTCCGGCAAGTTACTGGGCGGCTCGACTGTTGAGCCGATCCGCGCTGACAGCACATGTGTCGATGCCGCCGCCGCAAGCGCAGCCGCCGAACGTCTGATCACTTCTGATGAAGTTGCCGGTATCGTGGGCGCAGATTGCTCAGGTGTGACAACGGCGATCCTGACCAATGTAGCCCTGGCAAACGGCATGGTAATGATCTCGCCATCCGCGACGTCTCCGGCACTTTCGAGTGTTGAAGACAACGGCCTGTTTTTCCGCACAGCACCGTCGGACGCCCGTCAAGGTGCGGTGATGACCGCGATCGTCATGGAACGCGGCTTCAAAGAAGTGGCGCTGACTTATACCAACAATGACTATGGCAAAGGTCTGGCGGACGCCTTCCAATCCGAGTTCGAGGCGGCTGGCGGCAAAGTCACTATCAGCACACCACATGAAGACGGCAAAGCCGATTACTCTGCAGAGGTAGGCGCGCTGGCAGCGGCCGGTGGCGAAGTTCTGGTTGTCGCTGGTTATCTCGACCAGGGCGGCAAGGGCATCATCGAAGGCTCGCTTGATTCAGGTGCGTTTGAAACTTTCGTGCTGCCTGACGGCATGATTGGTGACAGCCTACCGTTGGCTATCGGCCCTGATCTGAACGGTTCATTTGGCCAGGTTCCAGGAACCGACAGCCCAGGTGCCGGCAAACTTTCTGACATGATCGGGGGAGAGCTTGGCCCGTTCGTTGCGGAATCCTACGATGCTGCAGCGCTGATCATGCTGGCCATGCAGGCCGCCAACTCGATGGACGCCAGCGCCTACAAAGACAAGGTGATGGACGTTGCCAACGCTCCGGGCGAACAAATCTTCCCCGGTGAGCTGGGCAAGGCGCTGGATATCATCGCCGGTGGTGGCGACATTGATTATGTTGGCGCTTCCAACGTGGAACTGATCGGTGCCGGTGAAAGCGCCGGGAACTACCGCGAAATAGAAATTTCGGGCGAAGCGATCACAACGGTTAAGTA
This sequence comes from Amylibacter sp., assembly GCA_965237555.1. Lineage (GTDB taxonomy): Bacteria > Pseudomonadota > Alphaproteobacteria > Rhodobacterales > Rhodobacteraceae > Amylibacter. The sequence goes on along the minus strand of OZ250147.1, from coordinate 1,075,662 downwards.
CCGCTAGTTCGATTTTAACATGAAAACAGTCCGGACATTCGCTTCGGGCTGTTTTTGCAGGGGGACACTGCACCTAAAATGATAAAAGTCGAAAACCTGACCAAGAAATTTGGCGGTTTCTACGCCGTAAACGGCGCTTCGCTGGAGATCGCCAAGGGCTCGATCACCGGCCTGATTGGCCCGAACGGCGCCGGCAAAACCACACTCTTCAACGTTATCGCAGGCGTGCACGCTCCCACTGAAGGTCGCGTCACGCTCGACGGTGAAGACGTCACCGGATTGCCGCCGCATACACTGTTTCACAAAGGCATGTTGCGCACATTTCAAATCGCACATGAATTTTCCACAATGACAGTGCGTGAAAATCTGATGATGGTACCTGCTGGGCAATCCGGTGAAAGCCTGATGGGCGCTTGGTTTGGCAATGCAAAGGTCGCCGAAGAAGAGGCCGAGATCCGCAAAAAGGCGGACGAAGTTATTGAATTTCTTGAGATTCCCCATGTTGCCGATGAACTTGCAGGCAACCTGTCCGGAGGCCAGAAGAAATTGCTGGAACTGGGCCGCACGATGATGGTCGACGCCAAGATCGTGTTTCTGGACGAAGTCGGAGCGGGCGTAAACCGCACTCTGCTCAACACCATCGGCGATGCGATCCTGCGGCTCAACCAGGAGCGTGGCTATACGTTTTGCATGATCGAACACGACATGGATTTCATCGGCCGCCTCTGTGAGCCGGTTATCTGCATGGCCGAAGGCGCGGTGCTGGCTGAAGGTACAATTGACGAAATCAAAGCCAATGAGCACGTCATTGAGGCCTATCTGGGGACTGGCTTGAAGAACAAACCAGCGGAGGCAAGCGTCTGATGTCTGAACCCTTCCTCATCGGCGAGGGCATGACCGGCGGCTATGGCGGCGCGGATATTCTGCATGATTGCACCATCGCGGTTGACAAAGGCGAGATCGCGGTGATCGTCGGCCCCAACGGCGCGGGCAAATCCACCGCGATGAAAGCTGTTTTCGGGATGCTCAACATCCACACCGGTCAGGTGAAACTGGACGGCGAGGATATCACCAATCTGTCCCCGCAGGACCGGGTTGCCAAAGGCATGGCCTTTGTGCCGCAAACCAGCAACGTCTTCCCCTCAATGACCGTCGAGGAAAACCTCGAAATGGGCGCTTTCCTGCGCCGTGACGATATCGACGAGACGATGGAACAGGTCTACGGCCTGTTCCCGATCCTGAAAGACAAGCGCCGCCAGAATGCCGGTGAACTCAGCGGTGGCCAACGCCAACAAGTCGCAGTGGGTCGCGCCCTGATGACCCAACCCAGACTGCTGATGCTCGACGAACCCACAGCGGGCGTGTCGCCGATCGTGATGGACGAACTGTTCGACCGGATCATCGAAGTTGCCCGTACCGGAATTTCCATCCTGATGGTGGAACAGAACGCACGCCAGGCGCTGAATATCGCGGACCAGGGCTTTGTGCTGGTTCAGGGTCGGAACAGGTATACCGACACCGGTCAGGTGCTGCTGCACGATCCCGAAGTGCGTAAGAGTTTTCTGGGGGGGTGAGAATGCGGATAATTCTTATTGTTGCCTTTTCATTTTTCGCCCAATCCGCAGCGGCAAAAATCCTCTCTTGCGACGTTGCAACGATTTGTTCTGAAACTGAGCCTTGCACCGCAAACCATCTTTCCCTGCAATTCGAAGCAGGAAGCCATCTGGGCGTTGAAAGGCGCGGCACCAAAGAACCCCCCGAGCATAAGCGGATTTGGGTGGAAACTCATCCAGATGGCTTTAACGCGACCGCTCTGGCGACACCTGACGGCACCCTGCGCGGTTTCTGGACGATACTTCCCTCCGGTAACCAGCATGTCATGTCAGTGGCCCGCAACGGTGTTGCCCAATACATGATCAATGCTGCGAGCACGAACACAACGCACTATTACACCGGCAGATGTGAGGCGAAAACCTGATGGAACTTCTGAACGCGATCATTCTTCTGTCGAATTTCGTCCTCGTCCCGGCCATCGCCTATGGCTCGCAACTCGCCCTTGGCGCGCTCGGCGTGACCTTAATCTATGGCATCCTGCGGTTCTCGAATTTTGCGCATGGCGACACCATGGCCTTTGGCGCCATGATCGTTGTTCTGGTAACCTGGTGGTTCCAGTCGATGGGGCTTTCCATCGCGCCCCTGCCCACGGCACTCCTTGCACTGCCTTTCGGCATCGCCGGCTGCGCCGCGCTTGTGCTGGGCACAGACCGCATTGTTTACCGCTTTTACCGGCAGAAGAAGGCCGCGCCGGTGATATTTGTGATCGTTTCGGTCGGCGTCATGTTCATCATGAACGGCCTGGTGCGCTTTATCATCGGCCCCAACGACCAGCGGTTCACCGACGGTGAGCGGTTCATCATCAGGGCCCGCGACTTCAAGGCCTCCACCGGCCTGTCCGAAGGCCTGTCGATCAAGGTCAGCCAGGGCATCACCGTGGTCACCGCCATTCTGGTTGTCGTGGCGCTGTTCTGGTTCCTCAACCGCACCCGCACCGGCAAATCCATGCGCGCCTACTCCGATAATGAAGACCTCGCGCTCTTGTCCGGCATCAGCCCGGACCGGGTGGTGATGGTGGCCTGGATCCTCGCCGCAGCTTTGGCGACCATTGCGGGCACGCTCTACGGTATCGACAAATCTTTCAAACCCTTCACCTATTTCCAACTGCTGCTGCCGATTTTCGCCTCGGCCATCGTTGGCGGCCTAGGCAGCCCCCTTGGCGCCATCGCAGGCGGCTTTGTCATCGCGTTCTCAGAGATCATGGTGACCTACGCCTACAAGAAATTCATCGCCTATCTGGTGCCCGAAAGCTGGGAGCCTGACACCTTGGTGCAACTGCTGGCCACCGATTATAAATTCGCTGTGAGTTTTGTCATCTTGCTGTTGGTTCTGCTGTTCCGACCAACGGGAATATTTGCGGGGAAAGCAGTATGACCGGAGTCTCCAAAAATCTCACTTATTTCGGGGTCATGCTGGCAATGATCGCATTTGTCGGCATGTTTCAAAGCTGGAACGTCGCCCTGTCGATCCTCAACCTCTGCCTGATTTCGGCGATCATGGCGCTGGGGGTCAACATCCAATGGGGTTATGCCGGATTGTTCAACGTCGGCATCATGGGCTTTGCAGCCCTTGGCGGGCTGGCGGCGGTGCTGGTCTCCACCAAACCGGTCGGCCCGGCCTGGTCTGCGGGTGGCATGGGCATATTTCTGTCGGCAATCCTTGGAATGCTGACCATTGGCGGTGCGATATATGTCTATAAACGCCTGCCCAAAGGCATGTTGCGCACGCTGGCCTTGCTTGCCATTCTGGTGGGCGGTTTCTTCATCACCCGATCCGTGTTCGGCCCTGCCACCGCAGCGATTGAAAAATTCGAACCGGCGAAAACCGGATTCCTTGGCGGCCTCGGCCTGCCGATCATACTGGCCTGGCCGGTCGGCGGTCTTTTCGCTGGGATCGCTGCCTGGATCGTCGGAAAAATCGCCCTCGGGCTGCGCTCAGATTATCTCGCCATCGCCACGCTGGGGATTTCCGAAATCATCATCGCAATTCTGAAAAACGAAAACTGGATGACCCGCGGGGTGAAAAACGTCACCGGATTGCCGCGTCCGGTGCACCGCGAGATCAACCTGCAAAACGCCGACTGGTTCAACAGCCTTGCCGATACCCTCGGCGCAAACCCGGTCACTTTTTCCAGCATTTTTGTCAAACTCAGCTACGCGTCGTTGTTTGTGATTGTGCTGCTCGCGGTGCTCTGGCTGTCGGAAAAGGCTCTGAAGTCGCCCTGGGGCCGGATGATGCGGGCAATCCGTGACAACGAGGTATCCGCCAATGCCATGGGCAAAGACGTCACCTCGCGGCATTTGCAGGTGTTCATCTTCGGCTCAGTTGTGGTGGGTGTAGCGGGCGCGATGCTGACCACGCTCGACGGGCAACTGACGCCCTCTTCCTACCAGCCGCTGCGCTTCACTTTTCTGATCTGGGTGATGGTGATCGTCGGCGGATCCGGCAACAACTGGGGTGCCGTACTCGGCGGTTTCCTGATCTGGTTCTTCTGGATCGAGGCGGAACCCATCGGCCTGTGGCTGATGAGCGTGATAACCGCTGGCATGGCCGAAGACAGCGCCCTGCGCATCCACTTGATCGGCTCTGCCGCCCATATGCGGCTGATGACCATGGGCCTGATCCTGCTGTTGGTGCTGCGGTTCAGCCCAAGGGGGCTGATCCCGGAGCGGTAAAGGGCGGAGAAAGTTCACCTCACATTTTTTGGTTTTTGATTTACTAGGCAGCCAAATAGATCGCTAAAGCGATTAGTGCCCCTGCTGTGACAATGGCTGTTATTCCCAATCCCGGCTGTTGCCACAAATCTAGTGAAAACCACTTGGTTTTAACCGCCAAAAAGGGATGACTTTCCCGCTGGGTCCCGGCTTCGTTCTTGCTCATAGAACTTATCCCTTGCAAGCTGTGCTTTGCGCTCAGGTACTTTGATATCAGGTGCAACGTCTTTTTTAAATCCCGGTGCCGTTCAAGATTTTATGATTTTTCTGCCGTCTGTAGAACACCAAAAACTAGCGGTATTTGCAGGTTTTTCGCTGTAACATTGTAAGCAAAGAAATCACAAAATTGTTACTTTCCACCGGTGAATCGGGATTGAGTCAAGGGCGGTGCAGCCGGGGTGCCCCGCACCCTTTACTCTTTACTCAATCACGACTCGCCACATCACAATTGTTATAGTTCGTTGATGAACAGATTTGTTCATCAACAGACTCCCCAGCAAACCAGCACACCGCAGGTACCATGCCCAACAGCTCGGATTGAACGCAAGTTCAAGCACAGACAGAGGGAACCCCCGTTCCGACAAATCCTGTCGCCTTCCTGCTTGCCGAACGCCGCAATCACTGCCAGCCTCGCGCTGTTTCTGACTTGCGAGGACTCACCTAGATGAAAACCACCACCCGTGTCTGTGTCATCGGCGGCGGCGTTGTCGGCGCTTCGGTTCTCTACCACCTCACCAAACTAGGCTGGTCCGACGTGATGCTGGTCGAACGCTCCGAACTCACTTCCGGATCCACCTGGCACGCTGCTGGCGGGTTTCACACGCTGAACGGCGACACCAACATGGCGGCGCTGCAGGGCTACACGATCCGGCTCTACAAAGAACTGGAGGCACTGACCGGCATGTCCTGCGGCCTGCACCACGTCGGTGGGGTGACACTGGCTGATACCCAGGAACGCATGGACATGATGCTGGCGGAACGGGCCAAGCACCGTTACATGGGGCTGGAGACCGAGATCGTCACCCCCGAAGAGATCCGCAAACTCTCTCCGATCACCAACACCGACGGGATTATCGGCGGGCTGTACGACCCGCTCGACGGCCACCTCGATCCCTCCGGCACCACTCACGCTTATGCCAAGGCGGCGCGTATGGGCGGAGCGGAGATTGTGCTGCGAAATCCAGTGATTGAGACCAACCAGCGGCCCGACGGAACTTGGGACGTGGTCACCCAAAACGGTACTATTCACGCAGAACATGTGGTCAACGCCGGTGGGTTGTGGGCGCGCGAGGTTGGCGCGATGGCCGGCATCTATTTGCCGCTGCACCCGATGGAACACCAGTATCTGGTCACCGAGGAAACTCCCGAGGTTTACGAACGCGACAGCGAACTGCCCCACGTCATGGACCCCGGCGGCGAAAGCTATCTGCGACAGGAAGGACGCGGCATCTGCATCGGGTTTTATGAGCAGAATTGCGACCCCTGGGCGGTGGATGGCACACCGCAGGATTTCGGCCATGAACTGCTGGAAAACAAGCTCGACCGCATCTCTGACTCCGTCGAATTTGCCTACAAACGCTTTCCGATTCTGGAACGCACCGGCATTAAAACCATCATCAACGGCCCTTTCACATTCGCACCGGACGGCAACCCGCTGGTTGGCCCAATCCCCGGCCTGCGAAATTACTGGTCCGCTTGCGGTGTCATGGCGGGTTTCTCCCAAGGCGGCGGCGTCGGCCTGAGCCTCGCGCAATGGATGATCGAAGGCGAAGCAGAACGCGACGTCTACGCCATGGACGTCGCCCGTTTCGGCCAATGGATCACACCAGGCTACACCCGCCCGAAAGTCACCGAAAACTACCAGAAACGCTTTTCGGTCTCCTTTCCCAACGAGGAACTTCCCGCCGCGCGGCCGTTTCAGACCACGCCGATGTACGACATCTGGAAATCGCAAGGCGCGGTGTTCGGCGCACAATACGGCATGGAAGTGGTGAATTATTTTGCCGCAGATGGCGAAGCCGACTATGAAACCCCGAGCTTCCGCCGCTCCAATGCATTCGAGGCCACCGCGCGGGAAGTGCGGTCGGTGCGCGAGGCCGTCGGAATCAACGAAATCCACAATTTCGGCAAATACATGGTGACCGGCAGCGGCGCCCTCGCCTGGCTCGACACCATCATGGCTGGCCGCATTCCGAAACCGGGCCGCATGTCGCTGACCCCAATGTTGTCTGATCAGGGCAGGTTGATCGGTGATTTCACTGTCTCTTGCCTGACGGAAACCCGGTTCCAGATCACCGCATCGTTCGGGATGCAAGACATCCACATGCGCTGGTTCCTGCGGCATTTGCCCGACAGCGGAGTTCAGATCGAAAACGTCTCCTCCCGCCGCATCGGTTTTCAGATCGCTGGCCCCAACGCCCGCGAACTGCTGTCCCGCTGTACCCGTGCGGATGTTTCGCACGGCGCCTTTAAATTCATGGACGCCAAGACGTTAAGCGTCGGCATGAGCGACGCGTTGGTGCAACGGGTCAGTTATACCGGCGATCTGGGCTATGAAATCTACGTGGATGCCGACAATCAGCGTGCACTTTACGCAACGCTGACAGAGGCCGGGTCTGACCTTGGACTGAAACCTTTCGGCATGCGGGCAATGATGTCGCTGCGGCTCGACAAATTCTTCGGCAGCTGGAACGCCGAGTTTAGCCCGGATTACATGCCCGCCGAAACCGGAATGGACCGGTTTGTGAGTTACACCAAATCGGCGGATTTTATCGGCAAGTCTGCGGCTCTGAATGAAAAGTCTGCAGGTCCAGCCCGCAAACTCTGCGCTTTTGAAGTCGAAGCGCTGGACGCGGATGTGGTCGCTTATGAACCAATCTGGATCGGCGGCAAGGTGCAAGGATTCTGCACATCAGGCGGCTATTCGCATTTCGCTGAAAAATCCGTTGCCCAGGGGTTTGTGCCGACGGAATTGGTGAGTGAGGGGCTTGAAGTGGAAATCGAAATCCTCGGCGAAATGCGCCCGGCCCGGTTGATCACCGAACCGTTGTTTGATGCGGACGGAGCAAGGATGCGGGGCTGAGTGCTTCCATGTCGGACCGATAGGTTCTAAGATCGCCTGAACCTAGAATTTTTCGGGGGCACCATGCGCCATCGTCTTCGCTTTATCTTCGCCCTGGCCGGTCTCTCGACATCCCTGCTGGTTTCTGGTTGCGACTATGACCAATACGGCGAAAACGCCTATTACAAAGACGAAGCCGTACAAAAAATTGACGTAGTGAGCCCGCCCAATGTGCCCTTCATTTCGCAGCAATTCCGCATTTATCCCCCCGACTCAGAGGCTGGCAAACTCGATGGTGAGCATCCCGGCATCGACATCCGCGAATTCACTGGCTATCCGGTCATCGCAACCGCATCTGGCCGGGTTGTGAAATCCTACTATGGCGTCACCTACGGCAATCAGGTTGAGATCGCACATGTCCCGGACGCCGGGGGCAAACCCATTCGCACCGTTTACAAACACCTCGACACCCGCCTGGTGAAAACAGGTGATACGGTGCAGAGGGGCCAAAAAATCGCCACCCTCGGTGCCACCGGTGCTCTGGCGCTTTGGCCGCATCTGCATTTTGAAACCTACGCCGGGTCGGGCCAGAATTCCTGGCCAGTAGATCCGCATCTGCATTGGGCCAACGGCATCGGCCGAGTGACGTGTTTTGATTCGGAACGGACCTATCAAATAGCGCCCTACAAGGCTTCGTTTCCGGTGCCTTGTAAGTAGCAACACTACCAGACTTCGTTTCAATGTTCTGCTCAATAGTCCCGCCGAGAGCACAAAACGCTTTGCACTAAAATCGCCTGTTTAACTCCCCTACCGACCCGATTATTGTCCCGGCCAACCAAATCGAGGAACAGACATGCTAACCACCAAAACCGCCGTCATCACCGGATCCACCAGCGGCATCGGGCGCGGGATTGCGCTGAAACTGGCCGACCTTGGCGCACGTGTCATGATCAACGGATTTGGCGACCGGGCCGAAATTGACGCGCTGCTTGCAGATCTGACGGAACGCTCCGGCAATCCGGCGCTCTACAACGCAGCCGACATGACCAAGCCGGAGGAAATCGCCGCGATGATCGCCAAGGCGGAAACGCAGATGGGCGCCGTTGATATTCTCGTCAACAACGCCGGCATTCAGTTTGTTTCGCCGATCGAGGATTTCCCGATCGACAAATGGGACGCGATCATTGCCATCAACATGAACAGCAGCTTTCACACCATGCGGGCCACAGTGCCCGGCATGAAATCGCGCGGCTGGGGCCGGATTGTCAACATCGCCTCGGCCCATTCGCTGGTCGCCTCGCCATTCAAGTCCGCCTATGTCGCCGCCAAACACGGGGTGGCAGGCATGAGCAAATCTATCGCCCTGGAAGTGGCGCAAGACGGCATCACAGTGAACTGCGTTTCGCCCGGCTATGTGCTGACTCCGCTGGTCGCAGGTCAAATTCCTGCCACGGCGGAGGCGCGTGGCATCACCGAGGAAGAAGTCAAACGTGACGTCCTGCTGGCGGCCCAGCCAACCAAACAGTTTGTTGAAATCGAAGACGTGGCCGAAACCGTCGCCTTTCTGTGTTCGGATGCGGCAAAGGGCGTGACCGGCTCAAACTACTCGATAGATGGCGGCTGGACAGCACAATAGGTAATTTGAGACCTATAAGACTACAACGTGGCCCTCGCTAGGGCGCGACTCCCCTGACGCAATATCTTTGAAGACGTCAATCGACGCGCCAAGACCGCGATGAATTTTCAAATCCATCCAGGTTGCAGCGTCTTTCGAAATCTTGGTACTGGCCTCTGCCAGTTTGCGTTCAATAACACCCGCCCCCCATTCCTGCCGCCGTTTGGCAATCTGGGCCGGCGCGAAAAAGAACTTGGGCTTGGGACCTTTCAGATCATGTATTTGTTCAAACTGATCCCAATGACTGATCCCTACCGCCGCGCTGTGGGCAAGGTTGTTCGCCAAGTGATCGTGCAATTGCGTTTTTACGGCGCTGTTGCCCGCCATATCGATATAAACAGACGTCGTCTGGCTGATTTGATCGATTTGGTCGTAGGTCAGCACCAGATCACATGCCCCCAGCCCCAGGACAAATTCGGCATTGCGCGCAGAGGTCAGACCTACAATTTTGTACGGCCTCCCGGTATTTTCCGACAGGAATTTGCACAAACCCAATCCGGTTTTTGATGACGCCGAGCCGATGATGAGTTGGTTCGCTGCAAACCAGTCGTTGTCCATCAGCCAGTCAAACAGCAGAAATGATGTGGCGATCAAGGGCTGTAGTATAGCCTGATAATAATCTGCTTCAGCCACCAACTGGTCTGCCGGCGAATACAAATTGTAAATCGCAGGCAGATCCCGCCGGTGGTCCGACACATCAACCAGGGAACGCCCAGAAGTTGGTTCCGGCCGGATCACCAATTCTTCAGCCATCGGGAAAAACCCATAGACCCGTTGCCCGATTGCAAGATGTTCAGATTGGGTTTCTGAGACAACAGCGTGGCCCCACACCGGAACAATGCCTTGGCCGTCTTTCGCGCTTGGAAAGAAATTCCAATAGCCGATATCAAACCCCGTCACGGCGTAGGTGACATTGTTTGCCGTCAACGCAAAGCTTTGTAAATTCAGCCTTACCTGACCATCATCAAGCGGTAACTTGTCCCGCGAAGTCAAAGCGAGACTGGTTATCTGCGCCTGTTCGACCAATACCTCGGAAGTTTTTACCATCTGTGTTCCCTCATAATTTGGCAACACAATGCAGGGGGATATTCGCGCTGTTAAGGCTTTTTTTGTTTTGCCGGTGTCTTGCCGTCCGGTTTCGTATCGTTTGAATTGTGCTTATCGATAAAATCCAAAACCGCCGGCCGAATTTCGTTGCGCCAGGTCGAACCGCTGAAAATCCCGTAATGCCCTGCTTCCGGCGCCAGAAAAGATTCCTTCATCGATGCCGGCAATTTCGGCAGCAGTTTCAGCGCCGCCAAACACTGCCCAGGGGCCGAAATATCATCACGCCCGCCTTCGACAATTTTCACCGCCGTTTCTGAAATCGCGGTGATATCAACGGGTTTGCCTTTGAAGGTAAATTCATTCTTGGCAATCTCGCGGTTCTTGAAAATCCGCTCCACAGTGGACAAGTAAAACTCGGCGGGCATATCCATCACAGCCAGATATTCATCATAAAACGTATTGTGCCGGTCGTGCTCCGCTGCATCGCCACGGGCAACGGCGGCGATCTGGTTCAGGAACGCCTTGGCATGTGTATTCGCGTTCATTGCGATGAAAGAACTCAGTTGCATGGTGCCGGGATAAACTTTGCGCCCGACTCCGGCAAAGGCAAATCCCACCGACTGGATCACACCGACTTCCAGATGGCCCATGGTCACGCGGTTACCAAAATCTGTCACTTCTGTGGGATTCGCATCCGGGTCCACAGGCCCGCCGATCAGGGTCAGGGTCCGCGGATGCGGTGCGTTTTTATCCTGCGCCAGAATGGCAGTGGCCACCAGCGCCAAAGGCACCGGCTGGCAAACGGCAATCACATGGATGTTGTTGCCGAGAAATTTCAGGAAATCGACCAGATACTGGGTGTAATCCTCGATATCAAACGTGCCGGCGGACAATGGGACGTCCCGGGCATTGCGCCATTCCGTGACGTAGACGTCACAATTGGGCAACAGGCTTTTCACGGTTTTGCGGCAGAGCGTGGCATAGTGCCCGGACATCGGCGCCACCAGCAGAATCCGGCGGTTCACCGGGCGGTCGCGGTCTGCGGTAAAATGGATCAGATCACAAAACGGCCGCTCCAGCTCTGTGCGTTTCGTGACCACATAATCGCGGTCTCGAGACACAACGCTTTCAATCCCCCAGTCGGGTTGGATGTTGATCCGCTCAAACGACCGTTCGGTCACTTCTCCCCAAGCGGCAAAGATCGACGGCAGTGGACTCGGGACTAGCGCGAAGGCGGGATTCTGCCAAAAAGCCTTGGTTGTCGCGCCCAACCAAACACTGCTCTGGCGGAAACTCTCGTTCATGTCGTATATCGTCAATTACCCGACCCCTTTTTGTACTTTCCATCACTCTCACCCTAAAAAGGGTTATAGGTAAGACATTCACCTTCTTCAATGCGGACTTTCGAATGACCGATAATACTGGCCCCGATTCAGACAAACTCAATGAAAACCTTGCGAAAATCAACGCCCTAACGCAACGCATGGTTGCGGCAATGGCCGATCGCAAAGCCCACAACATCGGTTTGGATGCCCCTGACCAAAAATTTTATACCAAAGCCGCCGCAGCCTATTTTGCGGAGCTGGTCAGCGACCCGTCGCGGATAATGGAGGCGCAAGTCAACTACTGGACCGAAAGCCTTAAGAATTGGTCAGAGGTTCAGCAACAAATTGCCACAGGCGAGGAAATGCAGCCCGCCGAACCGACCAAGGACCGCCGTTTCAAAAATGAGCAATGGGACACGAATCCGTTTTTCAATCTCATCAAACGCCAATATTTCCTGTCCGGGCAGACCATCGGGGCGATTACCTCGGATATGACTCATCTGCCGGAAAAAGAACGCGAGAAGGTGAATTTCTTCGCCAAACAGATGGTAGACCTGTTTGCCCCCACCAATTTTCTGGCCACAAATCCCGACGCACTGGACCGGGCAATAGAAACCGACGGCCAGTCGCTGGTCGACGGGATGGAGAATCTGGTGCGCGATCTGGAGGCCAATAAAAAAGGCATCGCAGTAACGCTGGCGCAGCCTGACGCGTTCAAGGTTGGCAAAGACATCGCCTGCACCGAAGGCTCGGTGGTTTTTGAAAACCGCATGTTCCAGTTGATCCAGTACAAACCTACCACCAAGAAAATCCACGCCAAGCCACTGCTGATCTGTCCGCCCTGGATCAACAAATATTATATCCTCGATCTGCGCCCCGATAACTCTCTGGTAAAATATGCGGTTGATAACGGGCATACGGTTTTCATGATTTCCTGGGTAAATCCCGATGCAACCTACGCTGATGCTGGGCTTGACACCTATCTCGAGGAAGGCTGGCTCCAGGCCGTTGATACGGTTCTGGAAATCACCGGCGAGGACAGCACCAATTGTGTTGGCTTCTGCATCGGCGGCACGCTTCTGACCTGCGGGTTGGCCTATCTGACTGCGACCAAGCAGGATCACAAAGTCAACAAGGCCACGTTTTTTACTACGATGACCGACTTTTCGGAGCCGGGAGAATTGGGTGCGTTTCTTGAACCGGGGTTTCTGAGCGGCATTGTCGAGGAGGTGAAAGAGAGCGGCTATCTGGACAAATACTTCATGTCCAAAACCTTCAGCTACTTGCGGGCGAATGATCTGATCTATGGACCCGCGGTGCGCTCCTACATGATGGGAGAAGCACCACCGGTGTTTGACCTGCTGCAGTGGAACAGCGACTCAACCAACTTGCCGGGACGAATGGCGGTGGATTATCTGGAGAAACTCTACGTCGACAATGAACTTGTCAAAGGCGAGTTTGAATTGCTGGGTGAAAAACTGCGGTTGGCTGAGATCAAGATGCCGATATTTGTGATTTCAACCATCCTCGACCATATTGCGCCGTGGAAAAGCACGTTCAAAGGTCTGGCCAAGGTGCGCGGCGAGCGGACCTTCATCCTGTCGGAACGCGGCCATATCGCTGGCATTGTTAATCCGGCGTCAAAAGACAAATACGGCCATTGGTATAATCCGGAGCCACCGCGCGATCCGGAATTTTGGCTGGAGAATGCCACCTTTGAGAAAAAATCATGGTGGGGCCGCTGGAATGACTGGCTGACCGAGGGCGAGAATCAGGATGCTGCAGCGCGGAAACCGGGCACGAAAACCTATCCTGTGATTGAGGAAGCGCCCGGTAGCTACGTTATTAGCCAACCTAAGCAATTGTAAAATATCCTAAATCAAAGATTTTTCTGCAACGCAGCATTTTTCTGTTGAAATGCTGCGTTGCAGCGAATATATGATCCAACAGTAACGCAATGCAGAGTTTCAATAACCTGCACATCAAGGATCAAAACGATGGCTAATCAAGATTTCGACTTCACAAAAGCAACCGAAGATTTCCTGGGTGCTTTCAAAGTAGACACCAAAGTATTCGACGACGCTGCCAAAAACATCGCTGAATTCAACGCAAAACTGGGCAAAATCGCTCTGGCCGCTGCCAAGAAAAACGCTGACCTGACATCTGCATGGACTGCTGAAACTCTGAAAAAAGTTGAAGCAACCAACAAAGTTCAGAAAGAAGCCGCCGATTACGCAACTGTTGCTTCTGAATTCGCTCAGGCTCAAGCCCACACGCTGCCCGAAAAAATCTCTGCTTACGTGGAAGTTGCTAAAGCTGCACAAATGGAAGCTGTAGAACTGTTTGTTGCCGCTGGCAAAGACGTTCAGGCTGAAGTTGCTGCCGCAACTGCGGAAGTAACTGCGAAAGCAAAAAAAGCTGCCTAAGCTTTACTGACTTCCCGCAGGTTTCTCCTCCCGGAAACCGCAAAAAGGGTCGCTGATATCAGCGGCCCATTTTGGTTTTGGGAATGCACTCGCTTGAAATTCACCCCGACCATGATACATTTTCCGCCGGCAAAAGATTGCCGACGACTCTCAAAATGGCAAACGGGGCAACACATGAATATCGAAGGCGGATGTTATTGCGGCAAACTGCGCTATGCGGCCGATGGCAAACCCACATTCAAAGCCCAGTGTCACTGTCGGGAATGCCAGTATTTTTCCGGTGGCGCACCCAACTTATTCATGCTGATGCCACGGGATGGTTTTAAATACGTGTCAGGGACACCGAAACAATTCACCCGAAACGATCTTGATTATGCCGTAACGCGGGATTTCTGCGCTGACTGCGGCACCCATATTGCCACCCATCGACCGGGTACAGACGGAGTTGTTGTTAAGGTTGGCACGCTTGATGATCCGGGAATATTCAAAGCACCGCGGGCGGCGATTTACACCATCGACAAACAGCCATTCCATCACATACCGGATGAGCTCCCGGCTTTTGAGAAGTTGCCTCGAAAGTAAAATAGCGTTCTGCCGGCGACGGTATTGCTGCAGTGCAGCATTTTTCCTTGACATGCTGCGCTGCAGCAATTATGTCGTTTGTTAGAAACCTAAACCCCCGCAAGGAACACTCAAATGGTTAAAAATGACTTCGACATCACCAAAGCAGCAGAAGAATTTCTGTCTGCCATGAAAATCGACACTTCCGCATTTGACAGCGCTGCCAAAAACGCTGCTGCTTTCAACTCCAAACTGGCGAAAATCGCGCTCGACGCGGCTAAAGAAAATGCCAAGCTGACCAGCGCCTGGACCGCGGAAACCCTGAAGAAAATCGAAACCAACGCAGACGCCAAGGCTGATGCGGCCGACTTTACCAATGTCACCGCGGCCTTCTCCACCGAGCAAGCAAAAGCGATGCAGACCACGATCGCTGAGTTCACTGCGGTTGCCAAAACCGCTCAGGAAAAAACTGTTGAGCTGTTTGTCTCGGCCAGCAAAGACCTGCAAGACAAAGCCGCAAAGGCTGCGAAAAAGAAATAGTTCGGCGTCCTCCCCGCTGAATTTGCAAGAAGAGGTGCTGTCATCAGCGCCTCTTTTTTATTTTCACCGCTTAAGTTAGCGTGCAACAGCCAATAAAACCGGATCACATCATGCCAAAACCAATCCTGATTAACCGCTATGCAAGCCGCCGCCTGTACAACACCCAGAGCAGCGAATATGTGACGCTGGAAGAGGTCGCTGGACTGATCCGCGAAGGCCATGAAGTCGAGATCAAGGATCGCAAAACCGGGGAAGACCTGACCCGGCAATACCTGCTGCAAATCATCACTGAACAGGAAAGCAAGGGCGAGAATGTCATGCCGGTGAACGTGTTAACCGGTTTGGTGCGCTCCTACAGTTCTTCCGCACAAAGTATTCTGCCGGAATTTCTGTCAAAATCTTACGAAGCCTTCACTGAGCAGCAGGAAAAAATGGTGCAAAAGATCGGTTTTGGCAACGCTGGCGACTGGCAAAAAAAGCAGGCCGAAATTTACCAGTCGATGATGCAGACGTTCATGCCAAAAACGCCGGGACTGACGACTCCCGAGCCGGAACCGACGCAACCAGTCGAAGAGCCGAAAGCCGACAGTGACGACGTGTCGGCGATGAAGGAACAATTGGCCGAGCTGCAACGCAAACTTGACAGCCTGTAGCGGCGTACGCCTCATACTTTCAAATTTGAACTAAACCAATTCCATTTGGTGCCGCCTTCTGGTGAACGCGCAACCGTTTTTAGACGCTTTGCCACCAGATTGGGCTATTCAATCAGACGGGGACAGCCGAAAAATACCAGAAATTTCCCCACCGGAACACGGCTGCGAGCGACAGGACAAACGCAGCCTTGAAAGCAGATAGCGAGGCCCGACAGCTCACCATCCACCACGTCGCAGAGCCGCGCGGCTTTTTTCAAAGCAACACAGCGGAGATGGCACTCAGCATACCCTGGATTCCGATATTTCTGATCGCGCTGACCCTGATCCACCTGTATTTTTCGGTTCTGATTTGTGGGTTGGTCGGCAGCTTTTGGCAGCTGAAACAGGCGGTTGCTGCGGATTCGGGTGCCTGAGTGAAAAGATCGCCGACCCGCGAAAAACCGAAATCCCCGAACTGTCCGGCAGCCTGCGCTGTGAAAACCTTGTCTCCCACGGGGTGGTCGTCCGGCAGGAATAATTACGGCTCGTCCGGGATCGCCTTTGGCAACCCCTGCGGCCCGGCGGCAACTTGCTGTGCAGCTGCGGCCACCGCCTTTTTATCCTCTTCGGTCAATTCATCGCCGCCCTGAATTTCAACCTTCACATTGCGTTCCGCCAGTCGGATACCGTTGGCTTCGAAAATATCGCGGGTTTTTTGATAGGCGTCCCGGCGCACAAGCCATTGTTCGCCCGGTTTGGTCATAAACTTGACCCCGACCACCATGTTGAATTCTTCCATCCGGCGCACGCCTTGCGATTTCAGCGTCGACAGGATGCTCTGCCCATAATGCTCGTTGGCCTTCAACTCGGCACCAACCTTTTTCACCAGCTTTTTGACCAGCTGCAGATCGGTTTCAAACGGCACCCGGAATTCCAGTTTCATGATCACCCAGTCGCGGCTGTGATTGGTCAGCGACTTCAACTCGCCAAACGGGATAGTGTGGACCATGCCACGGTGGTGGCGCACCCGCAGCGAGCGGATCGAGATGCCCTCGACAGTGCCGCGCAGATCACCGATTTCAATGTATTCTCCGATCCGGAACGCATCATCAATCAGGAAGAAAATACCCGACACCACGTCCCGCACCAAAGACTGCGCGCCAAAACCGATGGCAATGCCCAACACCCCGGCTCCGGCCAGCAGCGGCGCGATATTCACGCCCAGTGAAGACAGAAGGCTGAGACTAACGATGGTCAGGAGCGTGACCATAAGGATGATGCGCAGCAGGGGCAGCAGGGTCGCCATCCGCGCCTCGGGCCCAGGGGCCTGGCCGTCTTCTGGCGGCTTATAGTCGGCCATGCGTTTGTCGATCGCAGTTTTGGCCCAAACCCAGATCAGATCGGCAATCAAAATGGCGAAAACGGAATCAATCAAGATTGAAAACGCTTTTCCGGTGAACGTCGGTGAGGCGCTGATTGAAAAGATATTGGTTCCCCAGGCCGCTGCCAGCACCAGAACTGCGGCAATCACCACGACAAAGCGCACCAGACGCAAAACGATGGGGTTATAAACTTCATAGGGATCGTGCAACTCAGGGGTCTCAGCCTCCTCCTCTGGCGTCCCTTCAACTGCTTCCGCTTCGTCCTGCACCGTTGTCGGCGCTGCATCGCCCTCGGCAGCTTCATGAAACGCCGTCCTCGCCTGGTCAAAGAAATGGTTCACCCAGGCGGTTAGCAGACGCAGGATGGGGAACAGGGTGGCAACGATCAGGAGGCTCCACATCAAGGCATTTGCCCCAATCAGCCACAGAAGGAACGTCAGGGCGACAAGCAGATACAGATAGGCCCGCCATACTGTCAGCGCCCGGACTGGGCCAACCACGCTCTCTTTTTGAATCAGCCTGAAAGACCGCCAGATACTGAAAACTACAGTCACCAGCACCAAAACCGCCATGGCGACCGTAACCGACAAAGCTTCGGGCGCAACCATGCTGTCCGCGCCATCAGTGATCGAAGTCAGTTGCCGGAATATATCCGAGACCGTGACGGCCAGCGCAATAACTGATGCGTTCAGGAACAGGTATCTGTGAAAATGTTTAGCCATTCGGTTTGGCAACGGCACCAGGCGCAGCACCGGCACCGACGGTGCGATCAGGAATATCAGCAGAGTTCTGACGGCACGGACAACAAAAATCAGAATGAGCAGGTTCAAAACCAGGGTTTCGACCAACGGTTGCCAGTCAAAAGACAAAAACGTGCCGATGCTGCCAAGCGCAAACAACAACAACCCTGCGGAAACGATCCCTGCCCTGACCAAAGCCGCCACCAGTTGCCGTGACGGGGCACTGTGGGTCTGCAGGGAAATACGCAGCAAAGTTGTGGTGGTATATTGCCGGTACAGCCATTCGAGCCCGGCACCGACAAACAGGAAGATAATCACATAGGTCAGCGAACGGACCTTGCGGTCGGTGCTCATTTCGTCCCACCAGCGTTCTTGCAGCATTTTTGGCGCTTGTGGCAGGTTGAACCAGGCCTGCCGCAGTGCTTCAATCCGGCTGCGTACACGGTCCAGCCCGACAACCAGCTGGTCGCGGAGCCCGACATTCGCGTCGCCAGTACCCGCCAGATTTTCGCTCGCTGCTTTCTCGACCAGCCAATGTTGGATGCGTTGATCGGCCAGAAGGCGCATCAATTCACGCACATCATTTGGCGACGGGTCTTCAACAACCTGTTCGTCGCCAGTTTCTTGCGCCATCGCCAAATTTGGTGCCGCAATTGATAAACTGAGGCTCAGAAGAAACGCAAACAGCAACCCGAAGACAATTGACAATTTCATCATACCGGTTGCACCGCTTCTGCCGCCGGGACGGGTTCTCGTTTTTCGTGCGGTGAAAAATCTGGCGACAGCAATCGCTCGACACGCATACGGCCAGCGCCAGGGTGCAGTTGACAGGCCAGACGAACGTCGTCATCCGCACCGATCCGGTCCAGCGTCGCCTGCTCCAACGCCGATGGCTCAGGCAGCGGATTGTCAGACGACAGGACCCGAACGCTGCAGGTACCGCACCGGCCCCGCCCGCGGCAGATATTTGCGTGTGGAAGATCGTTCATCCGCGAAATATCCAACAGCGTCGGGCCGGAATTGGCGGTGAATACAGGGCCGCTGGCATAATGTACCTCGACCATATATTTACGCCGCCGCGCGATCCGGAAATACCGGGCCAGCAGTGTCAGCGCCATAAGCGTAGCCGCGCCGATAATAATCTGACGGCTAATCTGTTTGTGGGATTTGATGATCTCCTCTGGCGGTTGCGCGGGTACGAACACCTCTTGCGTGTCGGTGGATTCATAT
This sequence comes from Amylibacter sp., assembly GCA_965237555.1. Lineage (GTDB taxonomy): Bacteria > Pseudomonadota > Alphaproteobacteria > Rhodobacterales > Rhodobacteraceae > Amylibacter. The sequence continues at coordinate 1,056,715 of OZ250147.1, read as the reverse complement.
ACGGAACCACTAGCAACCGCAGTTACACCTTGTTGTTCCTGTATAATGACCTGCCGACCGGCTTCAACAAACCCAAGCAGTGCCAACACCGGAATTGCGACTGCCAGCGGGTACAGCCATTTCAGCGCCCGCCCAGCACTTCTCAATGTGCGCATCCAGGTAAACAAACCAATACAGCCGTGGATCCAAAGCGCACCAACCAGCAGAACCTGACGCAACCCTTCTTCCGGCTGCCACAGCCAGAAAACCCGCAGTATCAGGTCATATGAGGCATCGCCGTAAATCGCATCGGTTGCCATGATCCCCAAGACATGCGGCACCAACAGCGGGGTGATTGCGGCCCCCGCCAACAGTTGCACCATGTCATAGGCCGGCATGTTCATCGTTTCGCGCCAGTAGATTGAGATAAGCGCCAGCAGGAAGTGGATCACAATGGCCAGCATAAGAACAGGGCTGCCAACTCCGCCGGTCCAAACGCCTGACAGATAGGGCCGCGCCTGCTCAACCCAGGCGACCGAATGCAGACCCAGCATCATATTCACTAAGTGACTGGTGACATAGGCCAACAGGATCAGGCCGGTGATAATACGCAGGCTGCGCCCGATCACGGCAGTGTTTGCGCGGCTGGTTTTATCTGCAGACATGAATTGGCCCCTTGGCGCGGTCGCTTTGGCCACAGACTTGCAGAACTGTTGATCATTCGCAACGCTACGGTTGGATTAGCCGTGAAAGAAATTGCCCAAACTGTCGACTGGGGTTGGAATTTTCTACCATCTTGGGCTGGCCTTCTATACTTTCAAAGGCGAGGAACCGTCAAAAGGGCGACTGCCGTGAGTACCTATAAATTTGGCGCTGATCTGGCGATTGCCGCCAACCTGCCAAGAATGAACCTGAACGCCGGTGAAGTCATCAAGATCGGTGTTCTGGCACCGTTTACCGGGGTGCAATCCTCTTGGGGCCTGCCCGGGTTTCATGCGGCACTGATCTGGGCCGATTGGGTGAATGCGGCGGGCGGCCTGAAGGTGGGGTCGCACAGTTATCCGGTTGAAATCACATCGTTTGACGATCAATACGACCCGGCACGGGCCCAGATCGGGGCCCGCCGGCTGGTGTTGGAAGACAAGGTAAAAATGCTGATGATGCTGGGTGGTGATACCGTGCCCGGCATATCGGAGTTTCTGACCCGGGAAAAGGTGCTGGCGACGACGTTGCTGCCCAGCGATTTGACACCAGACATGCCTTATCTGATTGCGCCCTGCGAGGTGCATCCGATTTATGTTGTCACCGGCGTCGATTGGCTGGCGGCCAATCATCCGGAACTCAAAACCGCTGCGATTTGCGCGCAAAAAGATGCGCTGGGGCTGCCCTCGGTGGCCACCTACCGCGCGGCCTTCGAAGCGGCGGGCATTGATCTGGTGCAGGAAGTCCTGTTTCCCGGCGACTTGAACGACGTTGATGCCATGGTTGCGGTGTTGATGCAGAACAACCCGGATATTCTGTGTTGGGACACTGCTTACGAGCCCTTTGTACACGCGCTGACCGAAGCCACCTATCGGGCCGGGTTCAAAGGCCAAATTCTGTCCTGTACCTGCGATAACTATCCGGCGCTTGTCGAGAAAACCAGCGTTGAATTTATGGAAGGATTTGTGTTCCAGTTCCCCGATTTTGACGATCCGCTGCTGAACGACCCCAATATCCATTTTGCCAGGCCAAACGAATTCTTTGAAGAATTCAACAACCGCTATCCCGGTGAATGGAGCGCGGTGCCCTGGGAGTATTTTTCGATCCTGGAAATCTGGCGCGGCGCGGTTCAACGGGCGCAGACCACCAGCCCGGTCTCGGTTCTCAGCGCGATGAAAACCGACGGTTTCGCCTTTAATGCCTTTGGCGAAGCACGTTGGTGGGGACGCGAATTATTCGGCGTTAACAACGCGTTGGTTGGCTCATGGCCGGTGGTTCGGATCGAAAGTGGCAAAGCAAGGATCGTGGAATTCCGCTCGATCCTAGACTGGTGGGATCAGCACGGCGAGGTTTTGCAACACCACCTGCGGGCTTATGGTCAAATGTGGGACCAACGCATTGAACGTCAGCTCATGCATGGTGAAGCAAAAGAATCCCGCTGGCCGGGTCAGGCGCCGCGCACCAAATCCTGATGCAGATCTGCCAGTGCCAGACGGGTGTGTTCTATGGCGCTCTCGATCTCGCGGTTTTCAATAGCGGTACATAAGGTCCGTGTGCGTTGTTTCATTTCACGGATACGCCCCGGCGACAGCGCCTGCCTCCGGCTAACCGCCCAATCTGCTGTGGCCCCGACATGGTGGATCACCCGCCAGATAGCCAGCAACATCGGATTACGCGAACTTTCAGCGATATGTAGGCGTAGTCGATCATCGGCTTTGGAAAAAGCTTCACCATCAACGCTCTCCGCTTCAAGCTTCGCTAAAATTTCCTGCATGGTCTGGATGTTTCGGCCGGTCATGTTCAATACTGCCATCCGAACAAGTTCCGGCTCAACAACCGACCGTGCAACGCCAAATTCAAGCGGGCTGGTAATTTGCGACAGTTCGGAGAACCCAAAGCCCGGAATATCGACATCCGCCGCCGCCCGTTCGGTTCGATAGCGCACGGTGGAACCGCTGCCTTGCCGCCTGTCGATTACCTCGTGATTTTCCAACAAACCGAGCGCTTGGCGTACCGTCGCTCTTGAAACCCTGTGCTCTTCGGCCAGCGCACGTTCAGCGGGCAATCGCGTTCCGTATTCAAACTGCCCAAGATTGATCGCTCTGAACAATCCGTCGGCCAGTTTTCTGGCCTGCTGGCTGATCGACTGGTCAATTCCGTTCATCACGTCCCAGGGAGGAGTCAATTTTCTGCCTTATCTCTAAAGTTTTGGTTGTGCTTGTTCTGAAATCCACAGCAGACGCGGTTTGGCAGGTATTTTACTTTACCAACTGCACCGCGCCTGCACAGGGAACCTATTCTGCAGCGACATTTGCTTCAGTCTGCATGTAACAATCCAGCGAGTCGTCCAACGCGTCTTTCCAGACTGTGTGGTGCGGCGGCGCAACCGTGCCGGTGATTGGCGACGTATACCCGTGATCGCGGAAGGTCATGATGCCTGCCTTCTTGTGGCCTTTCCAGGCAAAAAACGCATCTATTGCACCCTGCACGTTGAAACTCGGATAGTCGGTCTCTTCGATCAGCTCCTGCACATAAGCACCTTGATAGCGGATGGCAGAGTAATCGTCGTCGTAACTGTCCTCGCGAGCGATCCGGTCGACAACGTCGGCCTCCATCTCGGCCTTCGACGGCAGTGCAATCCGGCCCAAGATGCAATCCCGCACCCACCAGGCCTGGGCGTCGAACATATTGAACGTGAACCACTGATCCTGCATACCGAGATAGAACAGGTTGGGGTTCTTGTTCCAGACAACGCCTTTGTAAAGGTCAGTCGTCGCTAACCGGTTGGTAGTTTTCAGACGCAGGTCATCCGGCAGGAAATCAAAGTGGTGACGGTAACCGGTACACAGGATCACCGCGTCCACATCGCGGGTACTGCCGTCTTTGAACGTCGCCGTGTTGCCCTCAACTTTTACAAGCGCAGGCACCTCTTCCCAGTTGTCCGGCCAGTCAAACCCCATCGGCGCGGTTCGGTAGGCGACAGTGATCGATTTGCAGCCGTATTTCCAGCATTGCGAGCCGATGTCTTCGGCGGAATAGCTGGAACCGAGGATCAGCAGGTCTTTGTCAATGAACTCGCGGGCGTCACGGAAATCATGGGCGTGCAGCACCCGGCCCCGGAAAGTTTCGAAACCCGGGTAGTGCGGCGCGTTCGGGGTCGAGAAGTGGCCCGAGGCACAGATCACGTAATCATAGGTTTCAGCAGTTTCTGTATCGGTGTTCAAATCGCGCGCGGTGACGGTGAACATCCGTGTTCCGTCGTCAAAGCTGATGTCGCGCACAATATTGTTAAACCGTATTTTGTCGCGCACACCGGCTTTGTTCACCCGGCCGATGATGTAGTCAAACAACACAGCCCGTGGCGGATAAGACGCGATGGCATGGCCGAAATGTTCGTCAAATGTATAGTCGGCAAATTCCAGACCCTCTTTCGGACCGTTCGACCACAGATAGCGGTACATGGAGCCGTGGCAGGCGTAGCCGTTTTCATCAACGCCGGTGCGCCAGGAGTAGTTCCACAACCCGCCCCAATCACTCTGTTTTTCATAACAGACAATTTCCGGCATCTCAGCGCCTTTATTGGCAGCCGATTGAAATGCCCGCAGTTGTGCCAGCCCAGATGGACCTGCTCCGATGATTGCTACTTTCTTTGTCATTTGTTGTTCCCTATTTCCCTAAACCAATTATGACCATTTTTGGTTGCGAATGGTCTTAAGTGGGCCGTCTGCCTCTTATTACACCGAATCGGATTCAAAATCTAGGGATTAGCGCCAGCAACATCTTGGTTTTACCCGCAAGTATCGATGTAATGAGCATATTGTTATCCTAGTAGAAGGTTTACTAAACCATTATTAACCAATTACTAATCATACTGGTCTTAATTGGTATAGTCTTTTGAAAGGGTATCGGCCCAATATTATGCTAAAACGAAACCGCCCCGAAGCTGCTTTGCGGCTCCGGGACTGTGGTGACTAAATGTAAGGCAATTTACGCGAGTTTCGCGATCGCCGCCTCAATAGAGTCTTCGATTATATCAAGCGCTTCCTCCACGGTATCAAACGGCGTTGTCAGTGGTGGCAGCAACCGTACACAATTGCCACGCGTGCCACAGGCCAGCAGGATCAAACCGCGTTCTTCAGCTTCAGCCACAATTGCCCCCGTCAGCGCAGCGTCCGGTGCGTTAGTATCCCGATCCGTGACCAACTCAAACGCTACCATTGCGCCCAAACCGCGCACGTCGCCAATCGGCTCCATGCCCTGACGTTCGGCCAGCGCTTTCAGCCTTGTTTGAATCCTGTCTCCGATTTCGATTGCACGGGCACAAAGGTCTTCTTCGTCGATGACGTCCAATACCGCCCGGGCTGCAGCAACCGACATCGGGTTGCCGCCATAGGTGCCGCCAACCCCACCCACGGGCGAAGCGTCCATCACCTCTTTGCGTCCGGTCACTGCCGACAGCGGGAACCCACCGGCCAGACCTTTGGCAATGGTCACCAGATCAGCCGCCACGCCGGAATGCTCAAATGCGAACAGTTTGCCGGTCCGGGCGATGCCGGTCTGGATTTCATCAGCGATCAGCAGAATACCGTGTTGATCGGCAATCTCGCGCAGACGGCGCAGGAATTCAGGCGGTGCAACGTTAAAGCCACCCTCACCCTGTATCGGCTCAACGATAAACGCCGCCACCCGCTCCGGATCAATTGACGACCGCAGCATTCCTTCCAGTGCCTCAATTGCGTTATCAACCGAAATTCCGTGGAATTCATGCGGGAATGGCGCGTGCATCACTTCGGCGGGCATGGCGCCAAAGGATTTCTTGTAAGGCACTTGTTTGCTGGTCAAAGCCATACCCAACAGAGTACGACCGTGAAATCCGCCAGCAAAGGCAATAACCCCGGAACGCCCGGTATAGGCGCGCGCCAGTTTCACCGCGTTTTCCACCGCTTCGGCCCCGGTGCTCAGCAGCAGGGATTTTTTTCGAAATCCCCTGGTGTGATAGCGTTCAGCCGTTCCGCCAGCGCCACGTAGCTCTCGTAAGGAGCGACGTGGAAACAGGTGTGGGTGAATTTTTTCGCCTGTTCGGCAACAGCCGCCATGACTTTGGGGTGGCGGTGACCGGTGTTGGTCACTGCGATACCGGCGGCAAAATCGATAAACCGCTTGCCGTCCACATCCCACAATTCGGCATTCTCGGCGCGATCAGCATAGATCGCACGCGTGGCGGCACCCAGAGTCACCGCCGCCTCGCGCCGTTGTTTCAGTTCTGCGGATTTGGTCATTTTCAACATCCTTGTAAGCGGTTTGTGCTTAAACTGTTTGAGATTGAGCACATGCCGCCGTTATCCGAGTTTCGATACGGTTGTGTTTGCGGTTTCGATTGTGACTCAATCAAAACCGCAGACACCCTAGTTTAACCTTTGCTCTGCTGGAGCGACTTCGGTGGAAATCGCGCCCACAGTAAGCGCAACTTCTGAAATTTCAGCCTCATTGGTGCCAGAAACCAACGCCAGCGCCCGCTCGGCCTTTTCCTCTTTGGTCAGGCGGGTCACGCGTTGGGCAATGCTCCAACGAACGCCAAACGGGTCAGCCAATTCGCCCATCATGTCGCCCCAACTTGTTTCGGCCGGTGCACTCAATTCAACAAAACCCTGACTGGTGGCACTGGCCCATGCTGCGTCAAAATTCTCGACATAGTGGTGCAGGCTGATGCCGCCTGGAGCAACAGGTTCGCCCTGACCGAGAGTCATCAGCGAATTTCCAACCCGCAATTCAGCGAATGCCGGTACGTCGCTGACGGCGAAGTTGGTTGTGTCAACTTCAACCGCGCCCAGCGCGCGTTGATAAAATGCAGATGCAGCAGTAACGTCGACGACGGTCAAGTGCGGTGTCAGGGCGCGAAATCCGCGTGGGATCGGGGCTACTTTTTTCGATTTAGTGGTCATTGTGTTTTCCTTTGGTCGTTTGGCCGCACTCAGGCGGATTTGATTTCGGTTAACTCGTGAAGTTCTGCGGGGTCAGCTGTGGCGTTCGCCCGTTGTGGTTTTTCAAGCGGTCCGAGTGATTGCGCATAGCTGTGGTCAAACCCCTTGGCATACACGTCAAAATTCACCGCCCGGTCCCGGAAACTTTTCAGCGGCTGGCCCATGTTCAGCAGGCCGCGCTCGCGCTGTCGGCGCACAAGGTCAAAGTCGACCTCAATCGGTATTAACTCTTCCTGCACATTTCCGTCGTGCAGCAGTTTGCCCGTCGGATCGATCACTCGCGAGTAACCGTTGCCACCGGCCCACAGGCCGTTGATGTGGAATATGTAGGACTGGAACATCGCAGCAGACGCCTGCGCAATCACCAGATCAGCGTTGCGATCGACAAAATGCGCCAGCACCGGGTTGATAATCACCTCGGCTCCCATCGACACCAGTGTGCGGGTCACTTCGGGGAACCAGATATCGTAACAAATTGACACCCCGAACCGACCGATGTTGGGCACATCAAAGACACAGAACTCTGTGCCCGGTTCGGTGCCGTCTTCATAAGGTGTGAACGGGAACATTTTTCGGTAACGGGTGATGATCTCGCCGGCCGGGTTCAGAACCGGTGTCATGTTGTAAATCTTGCCGTTGCGTTTTTCGAAAATCGAACCGGGGATCAACCAAATGTCATGTTTGCGTGCCATTTCTGTAAACGCCTGCTCGTATTCACCGCCCATCGGCTGGGCAGACGGAAGTGACGGCCCGTTGGCCGCCAGTTCGCTAAACACCACCATCTCCACCCAGGGATAGAGATGCATCAGGATATCGAGCCGCCGATTCATCTCGGATATGTTGTTTTTCATTCCTATGGTCATCTGAATGCCGGCGATGGCGAAATGGGTCATACGGTTTCTCCTGTATGTTCTGTTGGGAGCATAACCGGATTGAGGTTGCTCCATTGCTCGTGGGTTTCCAGTTGGTTGCGATTGCGCATTGCCTGCAAGCGCAACATGGCCTGAATCGTGCTGTTGTCGGAACGTTGGGTTACCGTGGCCGCGGATCCATGCTCCGAATACTGAATCCTCAACTCACGCTTCGGGAAATCATCAAAGCTCCAGCGGTGAAACGCTCCGTCGGCCCAGCCGAGATACACCTCACCCTCAGCGGGGCGGTAAACCGCGGTGAATACGGTGCCAAATCCTTCGTCATAACAACGGGTGTTCAGTGGCGGACGCAGAAATTCATCGGCCAGTTCATTGGCGGTCAAACCCGACCGAGACATCAACTTGTCGAGATATTCTCCCCGCTCCAGCGTTTGTGACAGTCGCCCGTGGCGCGGCCATTCCACGCCCAGTTGATGATTGGTTGCCCAGTTTGACTCTGCCACGATCATCGGGCGGTCCGGTGACAGCATCACCGTGGCAGTTGCGCCTGAGCGGTCCAGAACCGTGACATTATACGACATGTGGCAGGGGATTTCGCGCAGCGCCGTCAGAGCATCCTGCACATCACGGCAGCTTTCCAGCACATATCGGATGATCAGGGGGATGCCGAAACCCTTGCGCGTTACCGCGCGGCCACCAAAAGTCAGCGAAATTGCCAACCCGGCATCGTTCATCCCGTCCGAGAGGCCGGCCATGCCTTCGACCATGCCCATCACCCGGCGATTCCGCCATTTGGTTTTCAGCAATGTGCCTTCGTTCAGCGCCGGATCAAGGTCGTAGTTGCGCACCAGCATCGGCCCGTCAGCATCGTTCAGCACCGCCTGACTGCAGTTCACCAGATACCGCGGCGGGTCCCAGAACGACAGGAAACGCGCCGCGTCTTCATCCGCGTCGACGGTTTCGACCAGACTGTCCCAGATTCTTTCGAAGCCCGGCATATGGCGGCGCAGGCCGGCTCGGCAACTGTCCAGCAAAGGGTATTCATTCGCACCCCGCGACAGGTACCACTCCTTCCAACCCGGCCAGCCGTGGTCGAACACCTGTTTCCAGGTGGTCCCGATCCGGTCTTCCGCAAGGCTTCTAAAAATCAGCTGCATGATGCAACCTGTCTCCGCGATACTGTACTGGCGCACAAGTCCGGTGCGAATTGCGTCTTGCAAGTACACACCATGATCCATAGTGTAGGATTTATCTGAGCGACAAACACGTTTGTCAAGGACTTCTTATGAGTGAAATTCCCGAGCCGATTGTGACGATCCGTCAAAATGACATCGCCGGACTCGCAAAAGATGGTTTGATCGGCGATTACCCGGTTGCGGTGCGCACGCCCCGCGAAGTTCTCGGGGGCGGATTTGCCGATCAGTCGAAACATCCAAACACCTGGACCGTGTATTTTCAGGTCAACAGCGAATGGGCACAGGTCCAAAGCGCGCGCGGCTTGCGGCGCGAATGGGCCAGTCTGGACCGGCTGGAAAAATGGCTTCGCTCGATGTCTTTCCGATTTTTCTGGGTGCGGAATGATATTGATGAGATCGAGGAAGTCGGCGACGGACCGATGGGTGGGCCTTCGCTGAAGTAACATTGGCCGGAGTCTCGATTTGTTACGTCAGAACGACAATCTTGCCGCCGGCTTTGTTCTCTTCCATGCAGGCATGCGCCTCGACAATCTGGTCAAGTGTAAAGACCCGTCCGATTTTGGGATGCAGCGTTCCACCTTCAATTTGACTAACCATTTCCCGCAGTGGCGTATCGATAAAATCGACAGAACCGCCTGAATAAGTCGTCAAGCTTACAGCGGTGGGGATTGATCCCATCGGGCTGAAGTCCTGAAGCGCCCATTGGTCACTGACCATTCCAGTCATGCAAACGATGCCATTTGGTGCGGTGCATTGCAGGGAATCCAGCAGTGTTGTCGTGCCGACCAACTCCAGAACTTTGTCTACGCCACCGGAAAAGACATCGCGGACCTTAGTTGCTATTTCGCCGTCATCGACAAAAACGTGATCCGCACCATTATCGCGCAAGAGTGCTTCGCGATCTGGTTTGCGCGTTGTCGCGGAAACCGTAGCACCGTGATTTTTTGCGATAGCCGCAGCCGCCAAACCCACCGATGTGGTGCCGCCACGAACCAGCAGACTGTCGCACTTTTCAAGTCGCAGAGACTTAAATAAGGAACCCCATGCGGTTTGCAACATCTCCGGGATGGCGCCCAGCGTTTCCCAAGGCAAGCTAGTTTCAAGCTTCTGCACCTGATTGGCGGGAACGCAAGTGTATTCCGCATAGCCGCCGTCAAAGGCGCGGCCCATGCCGCCCATCGCGGTGGCAACGATGTCGCCGTTGTCAAACTCACCGCCCGGCGCGGCCTCGACTTTGCCTGCGGCTTCAATACCAAGGATGCGTGGGAAACGGACTGACGTCACCGGCGAATGGCCCTGCCGGGTAAACAGTTCCGACCGGTTCAGGCCAAAGGCTTTAACATGAATAAGAACCCATCCCTTCTCGACCCTGGGAACGGGGCGGCGCTCGATTTTCAGAACTTCCGGTCCTCCGGGCGCGTAGATAACAGCGGCTTTCATGGTTTTTGTCATTCTTGCATTCCATGGAGCGGACAGCAGATCAGAACCACTTCCCTTCGGAAATATCCTCCGGAATATTTACCGGATCATCCGGTTGCAGCGGAATGCTGGTGAACTGCGCCTTGATCCCGGTGTTCCAGAATTTCGCCCGGTCCAGCAGCTCACGCTCGTCGCTTTGCATCCGCCCCCGCGACAGCAAGCAGCCCATATCAGCACCGTGGTAACAGTACTCCCCTGCCCCATAGACTCGCATGTAAAACGCCTCGTCCTCATCGCCGATCGACGTAATGTTCAGCGCCGGACGGACAAATTCCACCTCGTCATCTTCGTTCAACCGCCAGATGCCCGACTGCGGCGCCTTGGTGATAAGCTCGACCTTGTCCTCGGTTTGTTTCAGGATCAATTGCGTCCAGTGATCGTATTCATTCCAACGGGCCTGAATTTCATCTGTATCGACTTCGTATTCGACGTCCAGATACTCCAGGATATGGAACAGGAACATAGGACAACCGCCATAGGTCGACGTGATCAGATGCGTCGGCGGTGTCGCACCCGACACCCTCGGGTTCACTTCGCCAAGGAAAACCTCATTGGTGTCGGTATCCAGAAGGAAGTCGAGGCAAAACACGCCTTTGTAACCCTCTGAATAGAGCCGGTCACCAAACAGGCGGACCATTTCACGGGCTTTTTCGGGAACGCCATCGGGCAAGATAGTTGGGGAAACGTCGTTTCCACACCAGCCGCCTTTGTAGGGGGTGATTTCCTCGAATCCGGTGATATCGGTCATCACCGGCCCCACAAGCGTGCCGTTGCGTGTTGCACAGCCTTCGATTGTTCCTGGCAGGTGGTTCAATCGCCTCATCACCTTCAGATGCTGATCAACGATCTTGGCCTCGTATTTGTCCCAGTCCTCTTCAGATTTGATGAAAAACGTGGTGCGGCCGCTATCGCCATAGGGCGTCTGCACAACCAGATCGGACCCGATACCGGCGCTGTTGGCCAGTGCCATCAGTTCGTCATAAGTCTCGGCCTCACCCAGTACATTCGGCGCACTGGCCACGCCGGCCTCGTTGCCCAGACGCGTGGTTTCGATCTTGCTGTCCAGTTTCGTGCGCAATTCGGCAGAGGGCAGCGCCACATCAAGATCGATCTTGGCGCAGAGCCGTTCTGTTTCTTCGTCGAACATGACAAAAATCGCCATGCCCGGACGTTGTGACTTTACCTTGGCACGGAATTCCTTGTGCGAAATCAAATAATTCGCGACGTCTTCCATCGACTGAAAATCCGGCGCCTCAGTGGTCGTGGGCACCATGACCCTGCGGTGGTTGCCATCAAAAATGTCAAAATAGTTGATATATTCTAACCCGCCGACCCACTGATCTAGTCCAAGCAGACTAAACGGTGTTGGTGTAACAACATAAATCGGCGTCTTGTTACGGCGCAGAAACCGGTAGATTTCCGTGAGCCCAACCAGTTTTTCCGTCTTTGGCATGATCTCTCCCTTGATCGCGTTTCTGAACCTAGCCGATTTATGTCGCAGCATTAAAGCCGATAATCGACGGTTTCCCACAGGCAGAGTCATCCGATGGCCGGATCGCGCCTGTCTTGGAAAGTTTCGTGGCGTGTGGCGCATAAGTAGTGCGGTTGCCCTAGAGTCCGAATTTGTCACGCATGGCGTACCACCAAGAGCCTATCACCGAGTAGGGCACGCGGAAAGTACGCCCGCCGGGAAACGGATACCACGGCAGATCGGCAAAGACATCAAACCGTGACAGGTCGTTGTCTACCGCTTCCGACAGAATACGCCCAAACAAATGCGAGCCGGTCACGCCATGGCCTGAATAGCCGTGCGCAAAATAAGTATTGTTACCGATCCGGCCCAATTGCGGCACCCGGCTGAACGACAGAGCGAAATTGCCGCTCCAGGCGTGATCAACTTTCACATTCTTCAGCTGGGGAAACACTTTGTCCATGTTCCTGCGCAGTTTCTGTTCGATATCGCGCGGGTCGGCGCCTCCGTAAACCGAGCCTCCACCAAACAGCATCCGTTTGTCACCGGACAGGCGGTAATAGTCGAGAATATACCGGATGTCTTCGACACAAGCATCGCCGGGGATCAGCGCATTCGCCACGTCCTCACCTAACGGTTCCGTCGCCATGATCTGGGTGCTGACCGGCATCACCCGCCGGGTCAGCGTTGGCACCACACCGCCCAGATAGGCGTTGCCGCACAGGATCAGGGTTTTGCAAGTCATCGACCCGGTTGCGGTTGTCACCACCGGTTTCGGCGCATCGGTATCGACCGATATGACCGGTGACATTTCATAGATCGTGCCACCGATTTTCTCGAACGCAGCAGCTTCGCCCAACGCCAGATTCAGCGGGTGCATATGGCCACCAGAATGGTCGATCAGCCCACCCGCATATATATCTGAATTGACGTGTTCGCGCAGTTCCGCCTTATCCAATATCACTTGATTCTTGATGCCGTAACCGGCCCAAAGTGCGCGCCGCCCTTCAAGTTCTTTCATATGCGCGTCGGTCAGCCCGACAAAGATGTTCTTCTCTTTCAGATCGCACTTTATGTCGTATTTCTTAATCCGCTCTCGGATGATCTGACCGCCTTCTTGCACAACACCGGCAACAAATGTTGACGTGCCGCGCCCGTAGCGGCGTTCGATAGTCTGCAAACTGGCGTTCAAACCATTGACGATTTGCCCGCCGTTGCGCCCGGATGCACCCCAGCCAACTCGCGCGCCTTCGATGATCGCAACCTTGTGACTTTTTTCAGCCAGATGCAGACCTGCGGACAAGCCACTGTAACCGGCTCCGACGATACAGATATCGACGTCGTTGGCTCCGCTCAAAGGCGGTCGCTCAGGCGAAGGATTGGCCGAAGCAGCGTAATAGCTGGTGGTATGGCAACCGTCGCCGGCGTAATTGTGAGCCATCGCGTTCATCACACAGTTTCCATGTAGCTCAGATATTCAAATTCGGTGACTTGCCGCTTGCACCCGGCAAACATGCCTTGCAGGCGTGTGGAATAGACCTCCGGCACCAGGGCACCCTGCTCAAAAGCTTCAATTGCCGCCGACCAATCTGGCGGTAACTGCGGCAGGTCGTGACCGTATGCATCCCCAGTAATCGCAGAGGCCGGTTGCAGTTCCCGTTCAATCCCCAGCAGCGCTCCCCCCAGAACACTGGCCAGAACCAAATAAGGGTTGGCATCCGCTCCGGCGACCCGGTGTTCGATACGGCGGGCTTTGGGTGAACCGCCCGGAATGCGGATTGCCGCAGTACGGTTTTCGTAGCCCCAGGCCACAGAAGACGGCGCATGTGCGCCCGGCATCAGTCGGCGGAAAGAATTTTCGTGCGGCGCGAATGTCAGCGTGTTCTGCTGCATCGTTTCCAGCAGACCCCCAACCGCATTCAGCAGGATCGGCGCGCCTTCGTCGGTGCCATTGTCGAAAACATTCACGCCATTTTCGTCGATCAGCGAAAAGTGGACATGAAAGCCGCTGCCAGCCTGATGACCGAACGGTTTGGCCATAAACGTTGCCGCAAAACCATGTTTCCGGGCCACACCACGCACCAGCCGTTTGAAAAACGCGGCGTCATCGGCAGCTCGCAGGGGATCGCCCACATGCATCATGTTGATCTCGAACTGACCGGCGCCGTTTTCTGCAATCGCCGCGTCCGCGTGAATATCCTGCGCGTTGCAGGCATCATAAACATCGTTCAGAAATCCGCCGAAATGCTCCAGTTCATCCAGCGACAGAACACCGTCGCTATCAAGCCGTTTACCGGTCACAGGCGAGACCGGTGGCTGTGGTACGGGGTTTGACGGATCAACCAGATAGAACTCCAGTTCGGTGGCCACAACCGGCGTCAGACCACGCGCTTTGTAGCGCTGTACTATTGCGTCCAGCGCCCGGCGCGGGTCGCCGGTAAACGGCGTGCCGTCTTCTTCAGCCAGCCAAATCGGGATCATCGCGGTAGGTCTGTCCGCCCAGGGCATCGGCAGAATACCGCGCCCGGTGAATTCACACACACCATCGGCGTCGCCGGTTTCAAACACCAGTTCGCTGTTGTCGATGTCTTCGCCCCAGATATCCACCTGCGCAATCGACAGGGGCATCCGCAGGCCGCCATCCAACACTTTGCCTGCCTGACCAGAGGGCAGACGCTTGCCGCGCAGATTGCCGTTCAAATCGCAAACCGCCGCGTAAACGGTTTCAACCTCGGGTCGTTCCGTCAGCCATTTTTTCAGGTCTTCATGTGCCATAACGTGCCATTCTGATATGTTTCTTAATTTTGTGATATCTTTTTAAGATTACATATACTATTATATTCCCGAGTCAACGCTCAAGAATGCCCTTAGTACCACGGATCGACACAGCAATGAGTTCGAAATGCCTGAGAAATCGCAGTTGAAGCTTCCGGACGTCCAGCAGGATGCGGGCATCACGACCCAGGAATACGTTTACTTGCGGCTGCGCAACGCTTTGATGGTTGGGGCAATCGCACCCGGCTCGGCGCTGACCATCCGTGGGCTCGCCGACTATATGGGGATCAGCCCGACCCCGATACGCGAAGCGCTACGCCGGCTGAGTTCGGAAAACGCGATCGAGTTTTTGGAAAACCGGCGCATCCACATCCCGCAAATCACCCTCGGTCGGTTTGAAGAACTGATCCTGCTGCGCACCACGCTTGAAGCCCATGCTGCAGAACGCGCCCTACCCTATGTTTCGGAAATCCTGATTGGGGAAATGCAGGCGGTTGATGATCAGATGGACGCCGCCCAGAACGCCGACGCATTCGACGATCTGACCATATTAAACCAGCGGTTCCATCAAATGCTCTATACCGCCAACCCCAACCAGACAGTGATGCCGCTGATCGACAGTATCTGGCTGCAACTGGGACCGTTTCAACGCCAGATCATGCAACGGATCATGGGCAGCTTTCAGATCGATCGGCACAAGGAAATCCTGCAGGCCCTGACATCGCGGGACTCGCAGGCTCTTAGATCCGCGACCATCGCCGATATCCAGGATGGAATCGGCAAATCCGGCCGTGAAGCGCTGAGTTGACGCGCTGCTACTTAGGCAGCGGATTGATCGTCGAGTAGATATGAGACAATTCATAAGCGCCAAAACTGTCGGTCGCTGTATGATCAAGCTGATGGCAGGTGAAACAATCCAGCCTGTGGGTATAGGTCTCCATCGTGGCATTGAACAGTTTCGGCGATCCGCGGAAATTATTGGTCTGATCGCCGCCCTGATTTGGAATCGGCGCATCGCCGCCGGTTTCCGGCGTCGTGGTCCAAATGCCACCCATTTGCAGGTAACTCGCACGCAAATCGCCGCCGACAAGTTGCGAGCGCACGGAATCGTTAATCGACAGCAAAAGGGTGTTGTTCTTCAACACGTGCTCTGATTGATCCGACCCCGGGCTGCCCCAGGGATAAGTCCGAACAGTGTCAGATGGCACGATACCACCGGTGCAAATCGCCACCAGTGCCACCGAGCAATCTTTGGTCGCCACAATATTCTCGCCGCAGGCACGCATACATTGGGTGTTGGCATCAGCCTGCCTGGCCCGGTTGTCATGAACACAAAGTCACCCGAAGAACTGAACGGATGCCCGACAATCTGCTCGCTGGAATTTGTGTAGAAGTAATCAGTGTCCGGCGCGTTGGCGATATGTTCGAAGGTTGACCAGACAAATTCCGGATGATCCTCAACTGTGCCGACAATATGAATGCCAAGCAAAGCCAGTCGAATTGTTTCAGTGGTGGCACCGCTGGTTGGTGGGCTCCAGTTCAGATTGTCGGCAGATTTTTCATAAATTGGCACTTCCGCTTCGATCGTCACATAGGTGTCCGGATTAGGCACCGATTTGACATCAACCCAGGAGGTCTTGATTTCGATGGCCAGCGCTTCGGGGTTCAGCATCTGCACGCCATACGTGGCATGGGCATAGGCCATCACCGTTTTCAGGTCACTGATGTTGCGTGGAAAATCCACGGCATCTTTGATGCCGCCGGTCATCTGGCCGCTGAGAAAATAACCGTAAACATCGTTGGCGTGGATGCCGTAATAAACCAGCGCTTCTTGTTGGGACAGCAATACACCGTGGCTGCCGGCCTGACCCACGTCTCCAATATCATCCACCTTGCCGGTACGCAGCGCCATCGAGAAATTCGCGCCGTTGGTGTTTGGGATCAGGTCGCGTTTGCCCGCCGAGTCCAGAGTTGTGCCCGTGAAGATCGAAGGGCCGTCCAGAACCAGGTCATCACCCTCGTTTGACGTCAACCAAAGAAACATCTGTACGCCCCATTAGTAGAAATTACACAGGTTGGGGCCCGCGCCGACTTTGGAGTGGTCAGAGTTGAAACTGACGCTGCTGGCCGGATTAACGGGTCCGTTCTCGGAGACAGAGCCTACCGCAAACCAACCCGCAAACTCGCCGCTGTCCACGACACAGGTTTTGGCCATATCGGTGGGGATCGACATTTGCGCGACTGCGGGACCGGCGGTGAACCAAGCGGTGCTGCACGCAACTATAAGGGAAAAATCTTCACTATTTATTTCCCAAAAAAAATTTAAACAACGCTTCGCATTCACTTGAAATGCGGCTCAGATTTCCACGCTAACATGAATTATTTGGATTCGCGGCATGGTTTTTCTCGGTGTTCAAAGTTTTTCAACGAAAGTCGTTGTGACGCTAATGCGGTTTCCAGCGGCAATCAGTTGGCGCAACCATTGGTTCGTTAGAATTTAATGAAAATTTAACAAAACCTAATCAAAATTCAATTGGGGGTTGATTTGATTGGTTGAGAATGTTCGATTCTTTTCTGTCACAAACAGATTACCCCAAGACTTGCCTTGCAAACAAGGACATCAGAGTTGGCGGATCACCGGCATTTTGGCTGTCGAAACGCCTGTTTGATATTGCCCTCAGTATTTGCCTGCTGCCGCTTCTTCTGTTTTTCCTGATCGTTGTTTCAACCCTCAACCTATTCAAGAATCCAGGCCCGCTGTTTTTTGTGCAAACCCGGACGGGGCGAGACTGCAAACCGTTCCGAACTCTGAAATTCCGCTCCATGACAGTCACAACGAAAATTGAACGCGGGCCGGATGACCCGATAGAACAGGACAGGATCACTTCCTTTGGTCGCCTGCTGCGAAAGTCTCGGGTGGATGAGCTGCCGCAAATCTTGAATGTACTGAAAGGTGACATGAGCCTGATTGGCCCGCGTCCGGATTATTATGACCATGCCGTCGCATATCTGGAGGCCATACCGGAGTACCGCGCCCGCCACACAATTGTCCCCGGCATCAGTGGCTGGGCACAGGTGGAACTGGGATATGTCGAAGGCTCGGACGCAACACGTGCCAAGGCCCGGCAGGATTTGGAATATATCCGGCAGGCCGGGTTTCTGCTGGACATGAAAATCGTGTTCCTGACCCTGAAAGTCGTCTGTATGCAGAGTGGCGCCTGAGCGGGATTGCCACCATCGTCACACCCGAGCATGAACTGGTGCCGGTTGTGGTCTTCCCCATCTTGATGCGCTATTTGATGGGTACATCTTCCATCGGGAAGTGGTGGCCGAGGGACCTGACCTTGAGAAAAATATTCATTACCGGGACCGCCGGGTTTATCGGCTTCCACCTGGCCAACCTTCTCTTGTCCGAAGGCTTTCAGGTGCACGGTTTTGACGGCATGACGGACTATTACAGCGTCACTCTGAAACAACGCCGCCATCAGATGCTGCACCAGAACCCGAATTTTTCGGCTACCGAGGCGATGCTGGAAGACAACGCAAAGCTTCAGGACGTCACACAGCGGTTTCAGCCTGATATCATCATCCATC
Source organism: Amylibacter sp. (assembly GCA_965237555.1). GTDB lineage: Bacteria > Pseudomonadota > Alphaproteobacteria > Rhodobacterales > Rhodobacteraceae > Amylibacter. The sequence goes on along the minus strand of OZ250147.1, from coordinate 1,038,666 downwards.
TGGCGGCTCAGGCCGGGGTCCGGTATTCGCTGGAAAATCCGCGGGCCTATATCGACAGCAATGTGATTGGCACGTTCAACGTGTTGGAGGCAGCGCGGACGCTGCAGGTACAGCATCTGTTGATGGCGTCAACATCCTCGGTTTACGGCGCAAATGAAAACATGCCATTTGTCGAAACCGAAAAAGCCGACACCCAGCTAACGATCTATGCAGCCACAAAAAAAGCCAATGAATCGATGGCACACTCCTACGCGCATCTTTGGGATCTGCCGACCACCATGTTCCGTTTCTTCACAGTCTACGGAGCTTATGGCCGCCCCGATCTGGCGCTGTTCAAATTTGTTGACGCGATTCTGGATGGCCGCCCGATTGATATCTACAATCACGGCGACATGTACCGGGATTTCACCTATGTCGAAGATCTGGTGCGCGCCATCCGGTTGCTGATCGACGCGGTTCCGGTCAGACCGGCATCGCCATCGGACGTGCGTGAAGGCGACAGCCTCTCACCGGTTGCGCCCTACCGGGTGGTGAACATCGGGAATTCGGACAAGGTGCGGCTACTGGATTTTGTCGAAGCGATCGAACATGAGCTCGGGATCAAGGCAAAGCGGAACTATATGGATATGCAAACCGGCGACGTTCCGGCGACCTGGGCGAATGCCGATCTGCTGCAGCACTTAACCGGCTACAAGCCGCAGACGGAATTTCGGGACGGGATTGCGAAATTTGTATCCTGGTTCCGCGAATATTATCAAAAATGATGTATGAATTGGAAAATCCGTGGCGCTGAATTCCCTCGAAAACATCAAAATTGCGGTGATCGGGATGGGCTATGTCGGCCTTCCGCTGGCTGTTGAATTCGGCAAGAAATGCCCAGTAGTCGGGTTTGATATCAACCCGGCCCGGATTGCAGAACTTCGGCTGGGCAATGACAGCACTCTGGAGGTCGAAAGCGCGGAAATGGCAGCGGCGCAATCGTTATCTTTTTCTTCTGAAATCGAGGACATTGCAGACTGCCGCCAATACATTGTCACCGTGCCGACGCCGATTGATGCCCATAAACGCCCGGATCTCACGCCGCTGCTCTCGGCCTCGAAAACCGTTGGCAGCGTGTTGAAATCTGGTGATACGGTGATTTATGAATCAACAGTTTATCCCGGCGCAACTGAAGAAGATTGCGTGCCGGTTCTTGAGCAGGCATCTGGGTTAACGTTTAACACTGACTTCACCGTCGGGTATTCACCAGAGCGCATCAACCCAGGCGACAAAGAACACCGGCTGACACAAATTTGCAAAGTGACATCCGGATCTTCTGCGGCAGCCGCGGATTTCGTTGACGACCTTTACAATCTGATCATCAACGCCGGCACCCACAAAGCCCCGAGCATTCGGGTGGCAGAAGCCGCCAAGGTGATCGAAAACACCCAGCGTGATTTGAATATCGCGCTGATAAACGAGCTTTCACTGATTTTTCATAAACTGGATATCAACACGCAGGATGTATTGGAGGCAGCAGGCACCAAATGGAATTTCCTGCCGTTCCACCCCGGTTTGGTTGGCGGGCATTGCATTGGGGTAGACCCCTATTACCTGACCCACAAAGCTGAATCTGTCGGCTACCGTCCGGAGGTTGTTTTGGCCGGACGGCGTATCAATGACAGTATGGGCGGCATTGTCGCCAACCGGTTGATCCGCGAAATGATCCTGCGCGGGTTGAAGGTCAAAGGGGAGCGGATTTTGGTACTGGGGCTGGCATTCAAAGAGAACTGTCCGGATTTGCGCAACACTCGGGTGATCGACGTGATCAACGAACTGAAGCAATTTGGCGCGGAGGTTGACGTGTTTGACCCCCGCGTAGATAGCGTGCAAGCCCGCGAGTGCTACGGGTTGGAATTGACCGATCCAAATCCCAGAGCGTATTCCGGCATTGTGGTTGCCGTGGCACATGACGAATTCAAAGCCATGACATCGGAGTATTATGGCGAACTGAAAGCATCTCCAGACAGCGTCATCATGGATATCAAATCCGTATTGCCAGCTGGGGTGGCGGACCTCTTTCTTTAATCGGCGGCGGACTATGATCACTCCCTTCAGTTTCGCACACGACACACAACCCGAAGGTTAGTATTTTGGACTAATTCCGGACCTCTCTTAACTTTTTACTTTGAAGTTACCTCACTTCTGATACAACTACACAATCTTAAGTTGAATCATCGCGCGGCCAACCATGAACCAACTGCGGCCACTTCGGTGCTTTACGCTGGAGGCCAGATGCGTCAAAACCCGGTTTTAATTCTGCTGTTTTTTGCGCTGGCAGGCTGCGGCGCAGCCTATATCTCACCGTCGGTCAGCACCCGGAATGCAACTGGCGTTAACGTACAAATCCAACCGCTGACGGTTCAGTCGGTCCAGCTGGCAAACAGCTCAACGTATCTCCCCAAGCGGCTGCCCGCGGCGTTTCGCCAAAGTACGGTTGTACCCGGCAGCGTTCAGGGGCCCGGGCAAACACCCGTCCCCGTGTCGACCGCGCAAAATCGACCCGCCGCTCTGGAAACTCGTATCCCGCCAGCCGCCCCACAGCAGCCCTATCAGATCGGGGTCGGTGACGTCATTTTGCTGGCAACGCCTTCTGCCGCGTCGACCGTAGAAGAACTTTCAGGATTGTTGGCAGCGCAGAACAAGCGGCAAGGCTATACCGTTCAGGACGATGGCGCGATTGCAATCCCAGATGTCGGACGAATCCCCTTGTCGGGCTTATCCCTGGAAGAGGCGGAGGCGGAGATATTCCAGAAGCTGGTGGCCAATCAGATCGATCCGTCTTTCAGCCTCGAAATTGCAGAATTCAATTCCAAGAAGGTTTCCATTGGCGGTGCCGTCGCCAATCCAACCATCGCACCAATTTCGTTGACGCCGCTCTATCTGGACCAAGCGCTGGCAGCGGCCGGAGGCGTTTCGGCCAAGGATCAGGATTTTACCGTTGTTCGGCTGTACCGGGCCGGCAAGCTGTATCAAATCCCGCTCAAGGACATGCGCGCCAAACCGTCTTTGCAAAAGCTGCGGCTGATGCCCGGCGACAGTATTTTTGTCGACATCGAATTTGAGTTGGATCGTGCGCAGGCCTACTTCACAGAGCAGATTACGTTGGCCCAGTTTCGCCAAAAGGCCCGGGTACAGGCGTTGAACGAACTTGAAGCTGAAGTGGAAATCAGACGGTCTGCGCTGGTGGAAAAACGCAGCAATTTCCTGGCCCGCCTTGAATTGCAGGCGGCTGACCGTGACTATGTCTATCTGACAGGCGAAGTCACCAAACAGAACCGTTATGCCTTGCCGTTCGAACGCAAAGCGACGCTGGCGGACGCGTTGTATGACGAAGGCGGATTTGACAGCAAAACCGGCAACCCGTCGCAGATTTATGTTTTGCGCGGGTCGGGTTCTACCGGTGATTTGTCAGCGATCACAGCCTGGCATTTGGATGCGCGGAACGCAGTCAATCTGCTGCTTGCGACCCGTTTGGAATTGCGGCCCAACGACATCATTTTCATTGCCGAACAACCCATCACCCGTTGGAACCGGGTATTGTCCCAATTCATACCTTCGCTGATCACCTCAGGCGTTGCGGCCACGACGAACTAATTTCAACTCAATTCGCGTAATAGCTTTTGCCATAGGCACCATAAGCCCCATAATTCCCATAGCCATAGCGCTTCATACCCTTTGCGTCGATTTTGCTCAGCACCAGTCCGGCGACTTTCAGATTGACCATCTCAAATAATCGCAAAGCTTCCTGAACTTGTGATCTAGAGGTCGCATTCCACTGCACGCTTAAAAGCGTGGCGTCCACAGACTGTCCGACGACGCGTGCGTCCGGCACCACCAGAACCGGCGGCGTATCGATGATGATAACGTCGTAGGTTTCACGCGCCTGACCGAGCAGCGCGGTAAAATTGTCAGACGAAAAGATATCCGCTGCGTTGGTCGACGATGTTTCACCTTTCAGCACATCCGCACCCAATTCCGGCGCGTGCACAACAGCCGCCGCCAAGCTCACCTCTCCCGCCAGAACTGTCAGCAAGCTATGCTCCCCCGGCAGGTCAAAATAGTCGTTGAACACCAAGCGGCGGATATCACCTTCGATCAGCAAAACACTTTTGCCCAACCTCGAGAAGTTTTGCGCCAGCGCAACTGATTGAGTCGTTTTGCCTTCGCCAGGAATGGCCGAAGTCGACATGATGACTTGCGGCGGATGATCGAGATTTGACAGCATAATCGATGTGCGCAGATTGCGAATTGCCTCCGCGGCGGCAGAGTTTGGCTTGTCGGTAAGGTATTTCAGGACCGAGGCGCGCCGCCGAGCCGGAATCCTGGGTATCTGCCCCAACACCACGTATCCCGTCATCGCCGTCAGATCTTCTGCAGTGCGAAAATTATTCTGCGTCATCTCCCGCAGGAACACCCAGACGGTACTCCCCAGCACACCCAGCATAGCCGCCAGGGCCAAAATAACGGCCTTGCGCGGTGCCGACGGATATTGCGCAACAACTGCCTGGGAAAGAATACGGCTGTCGGCCTGATGAATGCCCTGTTGCACCGACGTTTCTTTCAGACGACCAAGGAAATATTCATAGATCAACCGGCTGGCTTCGGCTTCGCGCTGTAATTGCTGTAGCTGGACAAGATCGGCGGACTGGTTTTCGACCTGCTGTTCCAAATTCAAGATTGATGCCTGCATGGCGGTTTTTTGATTGGATGCCCTTTGCAAGCTGAGAGTAGCACGGGCTTTTATCAACTCAAACCGTGCATCAAAGGAGGTTTGGGCCGCATTGCCCCCTGTGTCCAATAGCTCAAAAGCGCGCGACAAAGATTGATCCCGGGCGGCCTCTGCAATCTTTGCCGGCTCATCAGTGGCAAAGGCGGCTTGCAATGTTGCAACCCGCGATTTGGCTCTGGTCTCAACGGCTTCAGCGTCGGAGACCCGCTCGCGCAAGTCTTTGATTTGCCGGTTCAACGCCGCCAGCACTTCGGCGTCGATCAGGGCCGAGCCTGCACTGAATTCTTTGACCGCGGCGTCCGCATTTTCCAATGCGACTTGCAATTCGCCAACTCGTTCGGTCAGCCAACCCGTTGCTTGCTGCGTGGCTTTGAACTTCACTTCCAGTTGATCAAGGATGTAAAGTTCCGCCAGCCGGTTTGCGATCAAGGCTGATTTTTGAGCTGAATTGGTCACCACGGATATCCGAAAAACATAGCTCTGGCGCACATTTGAAATGCTTATGGCGTCAAGGGTATTGTTGATGACAGCATCCCGAAGCGCCTGGTCGGACAAATCAGACTCCTCCATGCCCGGCCCCGAAAAATTACTTTCTACCCACAGCCTAATTGCGTCCAAAGAGAAATTCGGTGGCTCGCGTAGCCGGGTATTGAACTCCTGATCCTGTTTCAGGTTCAGGGCATCAACCAGCTTGCCAATCAATCCGCGCGACCGCAGAACTTCAACTTCGGTATTGATCGACGCCTGATCGCCCGACAGGCCGGACACAACACTTTCCAAATCGACAACCTGTTCTTCGCGGCTGTCCAGCGCCACGATCGCATGGGACGTGTACTTGGATTCAGCAATACCAAAGACATAATATGCGCCCATCAGAACTGCGACGAAGGCGGATATAACAATCCACCATTTCCCGCTCCAAAGGATTCGGGACATTTGCCACAGATCAATTTCTTCATTTGCAGCCAAAGTGCCGCGGGTCGGAGCTGCAATCTGTTTTGGAAACAATTTTCTATCAGACATTTAAAACCGTAGCACTTTACTCAACCTTAAGTATATGAATTTTCTATATCCGGCTTTAAAATGACGCAAAAATTACAATGTCGTTTCCCCGAACGCACCACTACTATAAATTGAAACTCAGACCAATTCGCGCTGACCCGGCGTTCAGGGGTGTCTTTTCGATGTTAACTCGACTCAAACATCTGATTTCAGCTGGCCCGACAAAACCGCCCGGCCAGTTCGAAGCCCCACCCTGTCCCGAACAGACGATCTATGCGATTGGCGATATTCATGGCTGTATCGACTTGCTGGAGGCTCTGCTGGCCGCGATCGATGCGGATATCCTGAAGTGTCGGGAGGAGTCGCCGGTTCTGGTGCTGCTCGGCGACTATGTGGACCGGGGCGAGAATGCAGCGAAAACGTTGCAGCGGGTTAAAGATCTGGCGCATTCTCATCCACAGAACGTTATCTGCCTGATGGGCAACCATGAAAAGATGCTGTTGGATTTTCTCGATGACCCGGTGCAAAACGGCTGGCAATGGATGCGCAACGGGGGGTTGCAAACATTGGCGAGCTACCGTGTGGGTGGAGTGTCCGAACAGCCAGCACAAAAACAATTGCTCAACGGTCGGGACGCACTTCAATCGGCCATTCCGACTGGTATTGAAGATTGGCTGCGCGGGCTGCCGTTAACCTGGCAAAGCGGCAATATGATTTTCGTGCATGCCGCGCTCGACCCGGTTAAAGATGTCGACACTCAGGACAGCGACACATTGCTCTGGGGGCATCGAGATTTTCGGAAACTGCCCCGCACAGACGGCAACTGGGTGGTCCACGGACATACAATTGTGGAGCAACCAACAAATCACGATGGCTGTATTTCCATCGACACCGGCGCATATTTTTCCGGCCGCCTGAGTGCCGCCAAGATCGACGACACCGGGGTGCAATTCATCAGCAATTGAAGTCGTTAGAGCGTTTCGCGGACCGAAACATTGTCGAAATACCCAACGCCGTCCGCGCTGTCGACCCACAAACTAACCCGTGTCGTCGTGCTGTCGGCCACAAAGGTTATCTGCGCTATCCCGGCCTCTAAAAGCGGGTCGACACGATCTATTTCGAGGCTGTTCTCTGAGTCGAAAATGCGAAATTTTCCGTCCGCTCCGCCTTGATAATCATGATGGGCTTTGGCGATATAGGCTTTACCGACTTCAGTGGTAAATTCCTGGTAGGCGCTGTCAAACCCCAGGGCATCCGCGGTTATCTTCAACCGGCCATCCTCCCAAATTCCCAGCGAAGTGACCCAGCCGGACAGATCGGAGTCAAACCCGCCGTTGGCAATCAATTCGCTGGGTGAAGCCCGCGGCCTGCGGATTGCAAGCTCTGGGATATTCATACTGAGACCAAGCATCAGTTTAACGCGAATGCGTGAATACCGGTCGCAGTTGTGCCGGTCGCCAATACGCGCTGCGCGCCTACCGGAAGTATCGAAAAATCTGCAACCGCAACTGTCCGGGTCGCACCGGAAACCGTGATAAATGAAATCGCCCCGCCGGTTTCAACATAAAGCGCAACCGCAACATCGGCCAAATCAACGGAGTCCGACGGCGTGACAGGCGCGATGTCGGTTGCGGGCCCATTCAGCGATGGCACGCGGTTGGTAAACGGATTTGTCATATAACATTCCCAAATAATGTGTGTGAGCACGCCTGGCACTGTTCTGGTTTCTGGCAGAGGCAATCAGACCTGCAATTCCGGCACCCTACAAAGAACTGGTGAAGGAACCTCTAGGCCACAGTTCGGTTCTTCAGATGCTGTGGTTGACGGAGCGGATTTTGGTCGCCGGTTTGGCTGGGTGGCAAGCAGAGAGTTGCACAAACAATTGCAGGAGGTTTGGCACGCCCCAAGCGATTATTTTAGATACGTTTCAAATATCCTTTTAGGACCTGATCTTCTCTTCAGACGAATGCTGCGAAGCGGCAATTGTGGTGCAAAACTTAATTCCTGTTACCAACATTGCATCCAATTGAATTCGGTATCTGACTTTCTTCCAAGATTGCGTATAGTAGTTTCAGGGAAACAGGCCGGATTCCGGGATGAATTGGTCGTATTTGGTTAACGATCTGCTTTGATTTTACCGATTATAACGCAGGAAACCCTGGTCATGCCCTTCGCCATTAGTCGCCCGAGTGGGCAAATAGTGGGCTGTCTATGGTTGGCTAATAGGCCAAGGGACTAAATACCTTTTGGGGAGGACATATAATGAACCATTGTAGAAACAGAAATTCCGATTGGCGACTAGCCGTGTTGTCGGCATTTTTTCTGACGATCTTACTGGGTACTGCCCAGGCCCAGGAAACACAAAGCGCCGAAATGGCTGTGGCACCGCAAAAACCGGAAATTACTTTCACGTCATGGACCGGACCATATATGCGCAGCCAAATGCTGGGTTTTGTGCGCCCCTTCGAAGAAGAGAACGACACCAGGATTAATGTTGCGCACTACAATGGCGGCATTTCCGAAATTCGCGATCAGGTAGAAAGCGCAAACGTCATTTGGGACGTGGTCGACTTAACCCAAGCGGATTCTCTGCGCGCCTGCAAGGAAGGCCTGCTAGAGAATCTGTCAGATATTGATCTTCCGGATGGTGCCGATGGAACGCCTTTCAAAGAGGATTTTGTCGAAGGCGCGCTGAATGATTGTGGCGTCGGAGTGATTGTCTGGGGAACTGCATTTGCCTACAGCAATTCATTGTTCGCAGACAACCCACCCGCAAGCATTGCCGATTTCTTTGACACCGATACCTTTCCGGGTGCACGGGCGATTAGGAATGACCCTACTGTGATCATGGAATGGGCATTAATGGCGGATGGCGTAGCGCGCGAAGATGTCTACTCGACGTTGGAAACGGACGACGGCGTACAGCAGGCGCTCGACAAAATGGATGCGATCAAGGCTGGGCTGCAAATCTGGGAATCCGGACGTCAACCTGTGCGTTTGTTGAATGCAGGTGACGTGGCGATGTCATCGATCTGGGCCACAACAGGTGCCACAGCATCTTCGGAAGAAGGTGCCGATTTCACCGTCAACATGGATGGCCGTGTGATCGAGCTGGACTTGTTCGGCATTCCAAAAGGAAGTCGATACAAGGAGGAGGCGATTGACTTTATTCGCTTTGCCAGCAGCTCACGCTCGTTGGCCGACATGGTGGGTTATCTGCCCAATGGGCCAACTCGCAATTCCTCGTTGGAGCTGTTGTCAGACGACATTCTGGGGCGAATTCCTAACGGACCCGCTTTTGAGAACAACCTACACATTTTGTCTGATGCTGACTGGTGGGCCACAAATCACGCCCGACTTGAAGAAGCATTCAGATCGTGGCTGTCAGGCACTGTGCGCCAAGGTGCCGCAGGGTCGACGCGATAAGCCGGAACATCAGGACAAAGAGGTAATAAAATGAGTAACGAAACAACAAATCAACCCGACAATCTTGTCGCAAAATCCGGCCTGTTTAAAGGCATGAACCCCACCATGGGCATCGCCTCGATGGTGATGATCATTGGATTTGTCATTTTCACGATCCGCGATGTCGAGGTCTCCAGCGCAATATTTGCCTCTGGCAAAGATTTCATCATCGGCAGTTTGGACTGGTTCTATGTGGTGGTCGTCAATGTTGCCCTGTTCTTTGTATTCTGGCTGATGATCAGCCGATTTGGTGATGTGAAACTGGGCAAAGATGACGACGAACCGGATTTCTCGACCTTTTCATGGATCTGTATGCTGTTCAGTGCCGGTTTGGGATCGGGCCTCATCTATTGGGGCGTCGCTGAACCGATGTTTCACATCCAGGGTAGCCCCTTTCTAACGAAGGCTGGTATTGAGCCGGGGACTGTTGATGCGGCGGTGTCCGCAGTGACGGTCACCAATTTCCATTGGGGTTTCCACGGATGGGGACTGTATGTGCTTGTCGGGCTCAGCCTGGCATATTTCTCGTATCGGCACGACCTGCCGCTAACCCTGCGCACAGCGCTCTATCCGGTTCTCAAAGAACGCATATATGGCCCATGGGGGCATCTTGTTGACCTTATCGGCGTTTTTGGCACAATTTTTGGCCTGGCCACGTCGCTGGGTCTGGGGATCACGCCGATTGCAGCCGGTTTGGAAAACCTTGGCTGGATGTCAAATACCCAGACGAACCAATTGATCCTCGTGGCTGTCATCACCTGCCTTGGAACGGCTTCCGCAGCGTCGGGCGTCGGAAAAGGCGTGCGTATCCTGTCCGAGGCCAATGTCATGGCAAGTATCGGGCTGCTGGTTCTGTTCATTATTCTTGGGCCAACTGCCTTCTTGTTGGGAGTCACCATTTCCGGTTTTGGCGATTATTTGTGGAACGTCATCCCGATGGGATTCTGGATCAACGGCGATCCTGAAAACCAATGGCAAAGCTGGTGGACCATTTTCTATTGGGGCTGGTGGATTGCATGGTGCCCGTTTGTTGGGCTGTTCATTGCCCGAGTTTCCAAAGGGCGGACTATCCGTCAGTTCTGTTATTGCGTTCTGCTGATCCCGACGTCAGTTGTGATGCTATGGATGGGTGTGTTCGGTGGTTCAGCAGCGGGCGTCGACCTGTTTTACGGCGCTGGTGTGGTCGATGCGGTAAACAACGACTATGCCGCAGGTGTGTTCCAGACGGTCCAAGGGTTTGGCTACGCTTGGCTGACTTACCCAATTACCGTTCTGATCACGATCCTGCTGATCTCATGGTTTGTCACCTCATCAGATTCAGGCACGCTTGTGATGTGCACGATGCTGTCAATGGGCGATGAACATCCACCAATCAAATTCCGCATCTTCTGGGGCCTTACGGCGGGTGTCGTCGCTGGCGTTCTGATGCTGGCCGGAGGACTAAGCGCCCTTCAGACTGCATCGATTGTCGCCGGATTGCCGATTGCTGTGATCTTGTTGTTCATGGTCTACGGCATTGTTAAAGCGCTGCACGAAGACCATCCGCTTCCAGATGTCGAGGACAAGTATGAAATGGAGTTCTTGAACCGATAACCGGCGGTGCAGAATTTGAGTTTGGCGAGCGGCGGGTTAACCCGCCGCTCGTCTCGTAAGCTATATCGATCTTGGATTTGGAAAAGTTCATCTACTTTTCAGAAAATAGGCACAGCAACGACGTCAGCTTTAGGGCCAAAGCAGGCCTCAAAAATAAACTACCATACCGATAAATGACGCGATTCATCTGCGAGGTTGTGTGAGTTCAATCACATTGCCGAATGGGTCTTCGCAGATAACTTGTTTACCACCCACGCCATCAAGTATGTCGTTTCTGAATTTTGCACCATTGGCTTTAAGTTTAGAAACAACGGACTCCAAGTCATCAAAATCTAGGAGGAACCTGTTCCAGCCTCCACCCGGACTTGGAATGGTACCATCCAGCATTGGCAGCGACGCTGATGCCTTTGGTCCAGATACGAGCAATGTCAGATCGCCACGGACTAGAATTGCGATAGCTGGCGCGAAGTTCTTTTCAACCACAAAGTCCAAATTTGAAACATAGAATTCAACTGCTTTGTCAACGTCGTCTACTATGTACCTTACCTTAACCATCCATCAACTCCCTGACAGCAATGCCCTCCGGACCACAAACCTGACGCAGTTCTTACATCAATATTTCAAAGGAAGAAATGCACTGTACGTTTCCCTCTGCTGTCATGATTCAAATTAGATCAACTGTTGGCTTTCCCGAGGTGCGTTTTATCCGCCTTGTCGCCGTTCTGGCGTCGAGCTTCGCTGCGCCTGTCAAGAACGGTTGATTTTCTCGCTGCATGGCAGAACTGGGGATGAAAATTCTTCGCAATACGCGTAAACGATATTTTCAAAATACTAGATCTTCGACGGGGCGGTAAAAAGTTGTTGGCCGATGGCGTGCTTGTACAGGTCTTTGCGGTTCGGTGAAGAATATTTGCCTGTCTCCGCGTTGCTGGTGGATAAAACCTGATATTACCTATCCTTGGCTTCTCCTTGGCTTCGTTTTTTATGGTGCGATTGCCGCGCAGCGTTGGATATTGAGGCCGAGGGCACGCAGATTGACCACGTAGCGCATGGCCGGCATGCCGCGAATGCGTAGGTGAGCCAGGTTCATCTGGTACTTTAATCGCGACATGGTCGCTTCTATGCCGGCCCGCCATCTGTAGACGTCGCGGAAGGCATCGCTTTGTTCATAAAGCCGGCGCTTTTGGTTGGCAGCCCTGTCCGGGGTATATTGAAAGCGGGAAAATTGGCCGTCACGCTTGGCCGCCTGCACGGGACATCGCAGTATATCGGGACATTTTTGGCAGATGGAAAGGTCGAAACGGGCCTGCAGCTTGGCTTTGGCGAGCGAGGCTGAAACCGGTTCGACGTTATTGGGACAGCGCAAGACCAAGCCTTCTTCGTTGAGAGTGAAATCCTCCAACGTCAACCGTCCCGAGACGGCGCCTTTCGGCGGTCGCGCGGGCGCCGCGAGATTGATGTTCTGTTCGCGCGTCAGAGCCATGTTGTCACTGGAACCGTAATGTGAATCACCCAGCATCACCGCCGGCGTCAGCGCGCGCTCGCTCAGATCATCCAGCGCATCGGCCAAGCGATGGCCGTCATGCACCGTCATCTTGTGGACCTCCACGTGGGTGATGAGGTCCGGTGTCGCGGCAACCGCCTCGTTACTGTCATCTTCACAATAGGTTTCGACGATCTGCGCCATGTATCCCTGACCCTTGTGCGCGTTGTAGCTCGCGTCCGGGTCGGCCGGATTGCCGACGGTATCGCACGGCACATCCTTTGGATCTCGAATCGCGGCGCGCGTTGCGTCACGATCGCCACACTCATCATCAACGATCTCGAACTGATCGCGCAGAACCCTCTCCAGGATCGCAAAACTGGAAAGCTTTGCCGCCGCCGTGTCACGGAATTGCAGCACCAGGGCTAGGAGATCCTGACCCGCTTCGCCGAGGCGGCGTTTTGAAACACTCGGCGCCGTATTCGCGAACGCGCCATTACCCTCGCGATCGACATAGCGGCGGATCACCTCCTTGCTGATCTGCTCGTGCAGACCGGGATGATATCGCTCAAGCTCACGGGCAAACTTCGAGATGCTCTCAACAACGATACCAAGTCGTGTCAGCGCCCGCATCGCCGAACGAAGGGCCGTCGAATCCATGCGTTGGTGGCTGGTATCGACAGAGAACCCCTGCACCAGCCGATCCGTCAAACACCGGAACAGCAATTCATCGAGACCTTGTTCGATAAACAGACGGCGATAGTTGCGCAGGGTTTTCTCACAGAAATAGCTGTCCGCTTCGCTGCGCACGTCCAAGGCATAGTGCCACGCCATATTGAAGGCCAGGGCCTCGACGGTCTCTGCATCGCTCAGATCGTGCAGCTGCTGCAAAAGCAAGACCCCGATGACAACGTGTAGATCCTTCGATGGTCGGCCCATGCGTTCATCAAGGTGACGGCAAAGATCGTCAACCGGAAGTTCGACAAGCAGATGGTTCCGAAAAACCCCGGCCCAGGATTGCTCCATCAGGCGCCGACGTTTGCCCCCGAAATCGGACCAGCGATCAAACAATTCTCCGGTCCGTCGGTCGCGTAAAGTAAACATGCACAATTATAACCCAGCCGACTCTCATGAGGAATCGACTTTTTACCGCCCCGTCAAATATTGACGATAATCCCGATAAGCAGCCATATCTGGTTTTTTCGGATCGGCAAAAAATTCTCCCAGGGCTTGCGAAGAGGTGAATTCCGGCTTGCAAAACACGCCCTGCCCCAATGCTTTTACCGGCAGACCGCGCCAAAGTGCCTGCTGCGCCGCTGTTGAGTTGATTGTGACCACCGAGCGGGCAAAATCCAAAAGTTCCGCCAATTTTCCGCCACGCACAAAATGCACCCGGTCTGAGACACCAAATTCTGCGGCCATTCTGCGGGCCATTCTGGACAAAGACTGACGGCTGTCTTCCAGAGGATGCGATTTGAACACCAGATGATGGTGCAGCGGTGCGTTGTCGGCAAAAGACTGCACACAGATCCGCATGAATTCTATCATGTTGGCGAAGCCGGACCAGCCTGATACCAATCGCGCAGGCAGAACCAACCGGCAGGCCCTCATGACCAAGATTATCGCGTCCCTCGACGAGATTTCCGAAAACTATGACGTGGTGTTTTGCGACCTTTGGGGTTGCCTGCACAACGGCATTGCCCCCTTTCCTGCCGCGGTTGAAGCATTGGAGCGATTCCGCGACAAGGGCGGGATAATCTTGCTGCTGACCAATTCACCGCGCCCCAAAGCATCCGTGATCGAGCAGCTGGACAGTATTGGCGTTGACCGCGGGTTGTACCACGAGGTGGCGTCCAGCGGTGATTCCGCCCGTGCGGCGCTCGGGTCAGGCAGTTTTGGGCGCAGGGTCTATCATCTTGGCCCGGAACGCGATCTGCCGTTTTTTGAGCCAAGCGAATTTATTCCCGGTTTGAAAGATATCCAGCGCGTACCGCTTGCAGCGGCTGAAAGCGTGGTCTGCACAGGCCTGTTCGACGATCAGACCGAAACACCCGACAACTATTCCGCAATTCTGTTGGAAGCAAAGAACCGGGGCCTGCGCCTGGTTTGCGCCAACCCGGATGTGATGGTGGATCGCGGCGACAAGCGGATATATTGCGCCGGTGCGATTGCGGGTGCCTATACCGAGCGCGGCGGCGAGAGTCTGTATTTCGGCAAGCCGCATCCCCCGATTTACGATCTGGCCAGAAACCGGCTGACCCAGTTTGCCGGTAAGGTGATCGAAGACAAACGCATCCTGTGCATCGGTGATGGCATCAATACCGACATCCGAGGAGGGGTTGGCGAGGATTTGGACTGCCTGTTTATCACCGGTGGGCTGGCGGCACGGGAGACCGGGACCGACGGGCAGCCGAACCCGGAGAAACTGGAAGGTTTCCTGAGGAAGGCGCAAATGACAGTGACAGCGGCGATCGGTCATTTGCGGTAGGGGTATCGTTGTGGTGTTTCTGGGCAGATTTGTTGCTGAGACAGGCCGTGGGGTGTTGCGGGAGTCTGCTTTGAGCCCATTTTGACCGATACTGCGCTGCAGCAATATTCTATGTCAGCAAACACGCCGTGCATATTCCAAGTCGTTTTCCCGCAATACCGTCAAGTCATGTTTCATATGTCGGCCAATTGTTGGCGGCACGACAATCCCATCTGCAATTGACCTGACCAGATCACCGCCTAAATCCACGTCACAGAACGCAAGAATTTCACGAATTGCATTTTCCGGATCAGCGCACAGATTTTCGAACTCTATTTGGAGAACTCTGTCAGTATAAGACGCCTTGATTTCCGCCAAACGGTGCTGTGCCGCACACCAATAAGAAAGCGAGTCTCGCGGACCAATTTCCACATTGCGGTTCAGGAGAATTGGACCCCAGGTTCCAAGTTGATTTTGGTTTTTGGAAAAAGCCATATCCAGGCCACTTCTTGAAAGGTGGATGTATTTAAGCGTCGGGTCGATTTCCAAGAACCGATCGATGAATATGTGTACCGGTGGCAGTTTCCAACCCCATCGGCGTAAAGGGCTGTGCCCTTGCTTGGCGACTTGAAGCCAAGCCTTCCGTTCGTTCAGAAACACTTGGTTATGTTGGTGCCTGTCTTCGCTCGCGATTTGATCAATAAGTTCAATATCCGATGGCGAAAAATTGTCGTCACCAGACATACGAGAGTAAAACACTTTGGCTATTTGTTCAAACTTTGGTTTTGGGTCGGATAAAATACAGCGCCGATTAAAAAGCAGCGCAGATAGCAGATTGTCTGAAGCCGAGTTTAGATCATCACCCATGTCGACCCCAGCAGAGATCAACAGTTCAGATATTTTTCGCGTTCCACTGCCACCAATGCCACCGATGGCAATCGCGCGGTGTTTTCCGAAGTCATACATTATCACACCAATCCGAAGTTCAATTGGAATCCCATTCCATATCTGCGCCTTTCGGATCAGAAATTGTCAGAAGCGGACATCAAATAGAGGACGTCCATTTCCCAGTTGTGTAAATTGTTCGGCGCTAAGCAGCAAACCTGTGTCCGAAACGGCACGATACCATCGCTGACGTGGATGAAACCAAGGCAGAGTTTGAGCATACAGTCCCACGTCATTGCACATAGCCTCAATCGTCGTGCGTGGGCAAATGATGCAGTTAGGGTAAATCCAACCACTTTTTGTGGATAGGTTCTCTAAACGCTCATATTGCGGTGTGGTTTCATCCAATACGGTGAACAAAAACTGGCCCTGAGATTTTAGAACCTGCGCCGCGTTTTTTAGTGCGACCTTGAGAAGGTCCTGACCTGTGTGAGAAAAAATAGATTGCGCCACAATAAAGTCAAAGGACGTTCCAAACTGTTCGAATTCAAATTCAGTGCTGGCAAAAAATGTCGGCCGCTTAAGACCAATCAGATCGCCGCCGATCTCTTTTTTCAGCGCTTCTTTCCAAAGCCACACGTTTGGCTCAACACCGAAATACCTATCCGGAAGAAGGAATTGGAGTGTGTGCCGACCAGCTCGTAACGATCCGCACCCGATGTCCAAAACCGAATGTTCCTCGCGCAAGCCAAGATGGAACAAGAGCGAAAATTGCGTTGCACCCATAAAATCATACTGTTTGGGAGGGCCAACATATGCCCGATAGTGATCTTGCCCTGCCTCCAAAGCCCTTGATTGCAGAATTTCTGTCTCTAACTCAGAAGGTTCGTTGCTACGCATACCTGTCACATACCGTTCCTCTAACATTCCGCGTTCCGATTTGGCCCGTGCTATCCACACTAACCGCTTGGCAACGGGTTTTTAAGGGAAACTTGCTGCACAGTTTGTATTGTTAGCCACGAGATGAAGTTGATCCATTCAAACCTCTATTTTGGATTGTTTGAAACAATATTCAGGCCAAATACAAATCCCAAATTTCCTTTGACCCTAAGTTATCTTTTGCATAGCTTCTGCACTGCAGCGAAATGGGGCTTTGTCCCACTTCTCAGACCTCCGGCCCAGAATCAAAGCACCGCTTGTACGCGGCGCACCCCATCTTCAACCACCTTCTCCAAAAGAATATCGCGCAACAGCCTTGAACGGAATCACCCCTGCCGGTAGCACTCTGGAAACAACTGCCACCCATCCAACACAAGGCCCAACCATGCCCGCAAACACCATCCAAACCGGCACCATCTTTATCGAAGACATGGAAGTCGGCATGAGCCGCTCGATCACCAAAACGCTCGACGACGCTGTAGTGAACGCATTCGCTGAAGTCAGCGAGGACCGCAATCCGGTGCATCTGGACGAGGACTACGCCAAAACCTCCATGTTCAAAGGCCGTATCGCGCATGGCATTCTGACGGGTTCCCTTTTGTCTGCCATACTGGGCGAACAACTGCCGGGACACGGAAGCATCTATCTGAAACAGGAAATGAAATTTCTGGCCCCTGTGCCCGTTGGCTCAGAAGTTACCGCCACCGTCACAGTCGCCGAGATTAACGTCGCCAAACGTCGGGTGACGCTTGATTGTGCCTGCACCGTGGGCGATACCGTGGTTCTGAAAGGCGAGGCGCTGGTGTTGGCCCCGAGCCGCAAGTCCTAAGACGGGGCGGCTCTCGCCCTGAAGTGAGAGTAGATGTTGCGCCACGCTGATTACAAAAACCTGCCGGATGATGCCAAAGGCGCCGCTGTTGCCTTGGGCAATTTCGATGGTGTGCATCTGGGTCACCAGTCGGTGCTGGCTCTGGCCCGCGCCGCTGCCGCCGATCTGGCCGCGCCGCTGGGGGTGGTCACCTTCGAGCCTCACCCCCGTTCGTTTTTCCAACCCGACGGACCATCCTTCCGCCTGATGTCCGCCGACGCCCGCGCCCACAGATTTGACAAACTCGACGTTGAACAGCTGTATGAACTGCCCTTTGGCAAAGCACTGGCATCGATGTCAGCCGAGAACTTTGTTCGCAACGTGCTGCGCAGCGGCCTTGGGGTGCGTCACGTCGTTGTCGGCGCAGATTTCCGTTTTGGCAACAAACGCACCGGTGATGTGGATCTGTTGCAGAAAATGGGGCTGACGCACGGATTTGGCGTCACAATTGCACCACTGATCAATGACTCGCTTGGAGATTACTCTTCAACCGCGATCCGCACTGCCCTGCGCGAAGGCCGACCGGAAGACGCAGCGCGAATTCTCGGCCACTGGCACAGAATTGAAGCCAAGGTTGAACACGGTGAAAAGCGCGGGCACAAATTGGGATTCCCCACCGCCAATCTGCCGCTCGCCGGATTGCACCTGCCAAAATTCGGAGTTTACGCGGTGATGGTTGACGTGCTGACCGGGCAGCATCAGGGAACTTACCAAGGTGCCGCATCAATTGGAGAGCGCCCGATGTTTGGTAAAAACGCACCAAATCTGGAAGTGCATGTGTTGGATTTTGACGGCGATCTATACGATGCTGAGACCTCGGTCGCGCTGGTCAACTATCTGCGCCCGGAAGAGAAATTTGACACGGTTGAAGCGTTAATTGCTCAGATGCACGAGGACTGTAAAAAATGCCGGGTAATTCTGGATTCTCTCTAAAGCGTTTCTACATTAACTTGAGGCAAGTTGATGTAGAAATCGCCGGTCTATGACACAGATAACGTGGCAGTTTCGAGTTTCACTTGTAATTCAAGCAAAACTCGAAACTCTCTAAGATCTGTCGCAGTCTGAAAGGCTTTGCACAACGTCGTCGTAAAGTATCAGCGCCGCATGTCCCTGTTCCCCCAACCGATAAACACCGCGCTGGACCCGTTCAAACCAGCCGTAATGGTCCTTTTGCAGAATTGATGCCGCTGCAGGCACATCCAGTTCCCGGGCCATTTGTGCCGGTTTCGCAGTTTCGTTTGCTGCTAGAAATCCGGCAATCCGCAGGGCATCCTGTCGATATGCTGTAACTACCTTGCGGCGGGTTTGCCCGCCGGTGTTCGGGTCCCCTACCCGGCGCTCAAATTCCCTGAGCAACGCTTCTTTGCGCTTCTTCATCTTGCGCGGTTGATACGGGCCGGGATCAACATGAACCTGCACAGCGCCCGTTTTCATCCGCACCGACAACAGGCCCAGCCCGAGCCGGCGGCACAGTTTCACGGCATCTTTTACCTGCCCAAGCCAACGTCGGCCTTTGCCAGTTGGAACCGCAACATACACCGCGTCGGTCATTGTCTGCCGGTCAATCCCCTGCATCAGCAGCGCCAGCGACAGAGACAGTTTCATCTCGACAATGACCGGATCTTCGTCGCCGCGCACCGCAACCACGTCGCAATCGCGGATTTCGGACTTAACGTCGTAACCCTGCCGCTCCAAATAGGCTTTGACCGGCCTGTAAAGCTCCGTTTCTCGCATCCGCTGTCTCCTGCTCTTGCGCAAAATGCTACTGCCCAACGGGTTCAGTTGCAATTTCGCTTTTCGCGGGCGCGGTTCTGGTCCAAACATGCAGCCATGAATTCAACCATCGACCGGACCGGCCTGCGCCAGCGGTTCTGGGAAACAACGGCGCTGGAAGATCTCAACTCCCAGGAATGGGAAGCGCTGTGTGACGGCTGTGGCAAATGCTGCCTTTTGAAGCTCGAACACGACGTGACAGGAAAGGTGCATTACACCGACGTTGCATGTCGGTTGTTTGACAGCGAAACCTGCAGTTGCGGCAACTATGCGCTGCGCAAACAATTGGTGGCAGGATGTGTTGTGCTGACGCCGGAAAACATCGAACGCAACGCCCATTGGATGCCTTCAACCTGTGCTTACCGATTGCTCCAGGAAGGTGATGTACTGCCTGACTGGCATCCGCTGATAACCGGCGATCCGCTAAGCACCCAAAAGGCCGGCAAAAGTATGCGGAACAATGTGTTTGCGGAATACGAAGTTGACGAAGACGATCTTGAAGACCACGTCGTGGAAGGGATTTTGGAATGATATTTGCCTCAGACAATGCTGCCCCGGTCGCGCCGGAAGTGATGGCGGCCCTGGTGAAGGCCAACGAAGGCTACGCCACCTCCTACGGCAACGACGAAATCATGACCCGCGTCATTGCGCAGATGCGCGAACTGTTCGAAGCGCCCGAGGCGTCGGTCTATCTGGTGGCCACCGGCACCACGGCAAACGCCCTTTCGCTGTCGGTTCTGGCCGCCCCCTGGCAGACGATTTTCTGCCACCGTCAGGCCCATGCCGAAGTGGACGAGTGTGGCGCACCTGAATTTTTCACCGGAGGCGCCAAGCTTACCTTGCTCGACGGTGAAAACGGCCGGATTGATGCAGGGGCATTTGACAAAACCATCAGTGAGAGCAAATGGCTGGGGGTTCATAACGTCCAGCAGGGCGCCCTTTCGATCACCAATGTCACAGAAGTTGGCACTGTATATTCCACGGCTGAAATCGAAGCGCTGACCACAATTGCCGGAGCCCGCGGGATTGGCACCCATCTTGACGGCGCGCGCTTTGCCAACGCCATTGTCGCGCTGGGATGCACGCCGGCAGAGATGAGCTGGAAAGCCAGCATTGATGTGGTCAGTTTTGGCGGCACCAAAAATGGGCTTATGGGAGTCGAGGCGGTGATCATCTTTGACCCGGACAAAGCCTGGGAATTCGAATTGCGTCGCAAACGTGGTGGTCATTTGTTTTCCAAGCACCGGTATCTGTCGGCTCAGATGGAGGCTTATCTGACAGACGAATTGTGGCTCAAGCTGGCAAAACAGGCCAACGCAGCCGGAGGCTATCTGGAAGAACGCCTGTCGGCAGCCACTGATTTCCGCCCGCTCTATCCGCGACAGGCCAACATGCTGTTCGGCAACTGGCCACGGGCCGCACATGACCGGGCCAAACAGGGTGGCGCGATCTATGAAGAATGGCTGGAAGAACATCCGAAATCCGGCCCTGCGGATGAAATGCTGGCCAGCCGGATGGTCTGCAGTTGGTCAACCAGGCAGGAGGAGGTTGACCGGTTTGTGGATTTGGTGATGGGCTGAGATTACATTTGGAAAAACACACGCATCCTCTGGCTGACCTCACCCACATGTGTAATCGGCAGCATGTGCCCCGCCCCGTCAACACACTCCAATCGCGCGTTGGGCATGGCGGCCACGATGGTTTCACCGACCTGCTCGATAACCTCCGGGCTGTCTGACCCATTCAGCAGAAGCGTTGGTGTTTCGACCAGCGTCAGGTCGGTCAGCGTAATGCGAAAATCGTTGCTGTTATAGATGGAATCCGGCTGAAGCTTCAGAAATTCCATCCGGTCCGCCATCAACTGGCGGCGGTCGTCTGCCAGGTTGTCCCATTCACCAGGAAGTCCCCACCTCGATAAAAAATAGGCCGCCGCCCCCAGATTGTCACCGGCTTCAAAAAACTCACCCAGCGCGGAGTCAGCCGCCAATTCCACCGCAAAACCAGGATGACCCGCATCGTCAAGAACGGCAAAGAAAACCGGTTCGAACAGGATCAGACTGCGCAGAAGATCAGGCCGCTGAACCGTGATTCGTAGAGCTACGGTTGCGCCAAAGGAATGGCCAATCAAATCTACCGGGCCGTTACTCTGCTCAATCAGGGCAATCGACGCGTCTGCCGTCTGGATTTGCAGATCGCGCGACAGATCCGGGGCCGCGGATCTGCCGTGGCCCGGCATGTCCACCGCCACCATATCGAGATCATCGGTGAATTCGGCCATCAACGGGATAAACGCCCGACTTGAAGCCAGCGAGCAGTGAATCAGATGGGCGCGCCGGGGACCATTGCCCATTTGTCGGAAAAACGTGCTTTCAGGTACCGCCAACGGTGCCAAACTCAATCGCGGCCGCTGAGGTATTCATCGAGATAATCCAGCCTGTCCTGCCCCCAGAACACCTGATCGTCCACCAGATAGGTTGGCGCCCCGAACACACCCCGTTGAACGGCTTCTTCGGTGTTGGCTTCGAACACTTGAGCACCGGACAACAGACCGCTGTTCGCCAGTTCGGGATCAAACCCGTTGTCCGCCAGACAGGCCTGTACAATGTCGTCCTGAGCGATGTCTTTCTCTTCGGCCCAGCACGCGCGCAGAATCGAACGGGTCAGCCCGCTCAGATCACCGCCGCCCGCCGCCTGGGCCGCAATTATCGCATAGCAGCTCGGTGCCGGATTGGTTGGCCAATGCGCCGGTTGCAGATTGATCGGCATGCCGGTTTTTTGAGCCACCCGCGCCAGTTCCTGCAGACGATAAGTCTTGCGCGACTCGTGGCGTTGAGCCGGGGGTGTACCGCCGGTCTGTTCAAACACTTTCATCAAGGCGAACGGCTTGTAAGTCACCCTGCAGCCGTGTTTTTGCGCGATTTCGTCCAAGCGGCTTCCGGCCAAATACGTGAACGGTGACAACGTGAACATGAAATAGTCGATATGAGGCATTCTTAGCTCCCTGATTCCGCCGAGTCCGGCCCGTTTAGTCTATGCAAATGCCCGCCTCTTTGCTATGCGGGGCGCATCACTAAACTGTCACATGTCCCGCCGTGACGACAGGAACCGGATTGCTGCCATGAACACAACCGTCGAGCCAAAGCTTATCTCGGGCAACGCCAACAGAACGCTGTCCGAAGCCATCGCCCGGCGGATGTCGAATCACAGCGGGAAATCGGTCAAACCGGTGGATGCACGGGTGGAGCGGTTCAACGATCAGGAAATTTTTGTCGAGGTTTACGAAAACGTCCGCGGCGAGGATATGTTCATCCTGCAATCAACCTCCAACCCGGCCAATGACAACCTGATGGAATTGCTGATCATGGCTGACGCGTTGCGTCGTTCTTCGGCTGCCCGGATCACCGCCGTGATCCCCTATTTCGGATACGCGCGGCAGGACCGCCGCACCAAAGCCCGCACCCCGATCTCGGCCAAACTGGTTGCCAATCTGGTCGCCGAAGCTGGGATCGAGCGGGTGCTGACGATGGATCTGCACGCCACCCAGATCCAGGGGTTTTTTGATATCCCGGTGGACAACCTATATGCCGCGCCGATTTTTTCATTGGACGTCAAACACAACTTTGGTGCGTTGGACGATGTGATGGTGATTTCACCGGATGTGGGCGGCACCGCCCGCGCCCGGGAACTGGCCAAACGCATTGGGGCGGATATGGCGATCGTCGACAAGCGCCGCAATGCGCCCGGTGAAGTGGCGGAAATGACGGTGATCGGGGATGTGGACGGGCGCAAATGTATCATTGTGGACGATATTTGCGACACGGCCGGGACCCTGTGCAAAGCCGCCGATACGCTGATTGAAAAAGGGGCCAAGGAAGTGCATTCCTATATCACGCACGGGGTGCTGTCCGGCCCGGCAGTTGAGCGGATTACCAAATCGAGCATGAAACAACTGGTGATCACCGACAGCATTGAAGCAACGCCGAACGTCGCCGCCTGCGAAAAAATCCGCATCGTGCCAACCGCACCTTTGCTGGCGCAGGCGATCCTGAATATCGCCAACGGTACGAGTGTTTCATCGCTGTTCGACGAAGAGACGCTGGGGCCGATTTATGACGGGTATTACAGTAAATTTGGGTGAGGTTTTTTCCGGCACAAGTATTGGATGCGCCACTTAACATTAGGCTCTCGAGCATCAATCAATTACGTGGGTCAATAACCTGAAAAGTCCCCGCTGCCTCTTGTCAAAACCAATCGCACTGTTAACTTTACTTGATGACACTCACACAAATTTCAGAATTTGCTTCTCTCGTAACTGCATTTGCAACCCTTGTGTTAGCTTTTCTAATTTATCGTTGGACTCGCCTCTTAGAGAAGAATTCGCAAGCGCAACAAATGAACCACGATTTTCAGGAATTCAACAAACTGGTAATTTCCAATGACGAACTTGCAGAGATCGAAAGAGCTAACCATCCATTTGGCGACTTATCTGTTCCGGACGTAAAGAAGATGTACTTTTACTTTTTGTGGCTAAATATCGCTGACAATACACTACGAACGCGCGACAACGCCTTAATTGATCCTGAACTTGCCGATTCCCGGATGTCCAATCAGGCTCTTGTAACGTTTTCGGATCGTAATTTTATAGAGGCGCACGTATTTCCGCGTGGATACGAAAATCAGAAAATCTGCAAAGAGTTGAGGAAGCGTTGGAAGGCACTTGAGCTCAAAACTTAGACAAGTTCTCCTCACCTCCTAATCCACATCCCAATCCTCATCGTCAGCCACCTCGCCAATCGCCATCCAAGCGGCGACGGCCCGTGCGATGCGGGTGTCGGACCAGGTTTTGAACGACATTTCAAATCCAACCGGCGTGATATTCTGAGCGACCGTGCTCACCCGGTGATTGGACTGATTGTCCAAATCCAGCATTTCCAGCGATACAAATACCAACGGTTCGGATTTGAATTCCTCGGAAAAGGCAACCGAGACAATACGCTCCCGCTCACCCGTCCCGGTCCACATTTCGCCACCGTCTTCGAAATCCGAGAACAGTTGAACTGAGCCCTGATCGAGTCCCACCAATGCCGCGTTGAGTTTTTTCATCCGCCTCCCTGCGCCCTTATGCTGACGGTATTACACCCCACCAAACAAGAAAACCCCGCCAGATGGGCGGGGTTTACCGAAATTTCACTGTGTGCGGACCGGATCAGACCAGTTCCAGCAGGCCTTTGGTGTCCGATACCCGTTTGCTGGCCAGATCATGTTCCGGGCCTTTTTCCGCTTCGACCAGAACCGCTTCTGCTTCGGATACCAGTTCTTCCACAATCTCGCGGGTAATCTCGGCCTTGGGCATCGCTTTTTCGGCAAGCACCGACGTTGCTGTGCCGGACACTTCGACAAATCCGCCGGTGACAACATATTCGGTCACGTCACTGCCCGCTTTCACCTTCAGCAAACCAGGGCGCAGGGTGGTCAACACCGGTGCGTGGTCCGGCATTGCCGTGAAATCGCCTTCGGAACCGGGGATTTCCACCTCGGATGCTTCCAGCGAGGCCAGTTTGCGCTCCGGTGAAACCAGATCAAATTGCATCGTATTGGCCATACAGGCCTCCTGATACTTAGGCTGCTGCTGCGGCCAGTTTCTCGGCTTTGGCAATCACATCATCAATGCCGCCAACCATGTAGAATGCGGCTTCCGGCAGGTGGTCGTATTCGCCAGCCACAACCGCTTTGAACGATGCGATGGTTTCTTCGATTGGCACCTGAACACCGTCAAACCCGGTGAAGACTTTTGCAACGTCGAACGGTTGCGACAAGAAGCGCTGGATTTTCCGGGCGCGCGACACGGCCAGTTTGTCCTCTTCGCTCAACTCGTCCATGCCGAGGATGGCGATGATGTCTTGCAGCGATTTGTAGCGTTGCAAAACACTCTGCACATCACGGGCAACGTTATAATGCTCTTCCCCCACAACCTGCGGGTCCATGATCCGCGAGGTGGAGTCGAGCGGGTCAACCGCCGGGTAAATACCCAGCTCGGAAATCGCACGCGACAGAACAGTTGTCGCGTCCAAATGAGCAAAGGATGTCGCTGGTGCTGGGTCAGTAAGGTCATCGGCAGGCACGTAGATCGCTTGCACGGATGTAATCGAACCGGCTTTGGTCGAGGTGATCCGCTCTTGCAAGTCGCCCATGTCAGTGGCCAGTGTCGGCTGATATCCCACTGCGGAAGGAATACGGCCGAGCAACGCGGACACTTCGGAGCCCGCCTGCGTGAAGCGGAAGATGTTGTCGATGAAAAACAGCACATCGGTGCCGGACTGATCGCGGAATTGCTCGGCCAGCGTCAGCCCGGACAGCGCCACGCGCATCCGCGCGCCCGGCGGTTCGTTCATCTGACCGTATACCAGCGCCACCTTGCTCTTTTCCAGATCGTCGGGCACGATGACGCCGCCCTCGATCATCTCGTGATAGAGGTCATTGCCCTCGCGGGTGCGCTCGCCAACCCCGGCAAACACCGAGAAACCGGCGTGCACTTTGGCGATGTTGTTGATCAGTTCCATGATCAGAACCGTCTTGCCAACGCCCGCGCCGCCGAACAGCCCGATTTTACCGCCTTTGGAATAGGGCGCCAGCAGGTCAACAACCTTGATCCCTGTCACCAGAATCTCGGATTCTGTGGCCTGCTCGGAAAATTCTGGAGCCGGCTGGTGAATCGAACGTCTTTCCGTGGCTTCGACGGGGCCTTTTTCATCGACCGGTTCGCCGATGATGTTCAGGATCCGGCCCAGCGTCGCATTGCCCACCGGAACTGTGATCGGGCCGCCGGTATCGGTCACCCGTTCGCCGCGCACCAGACCCTCCGTTGCATCCATCGCTACTGCGCGAACGGTGTTTTCGCCCAGGTGCTGCGCGACTTCCAGAATCAGTCTTCGGTCGTTGTTTGTGGTTTCCAGCGCGTTCAGGATTTCGGGCAGGGCGTCTTCGAACTGAACGTCGACAACCGCGCCAATCACCTGTGTAATTTTACCTACAGCATTTGCCATATTCGTTTCTCCAGTTCTTAAAGCGCTTCAGCGCCCGAGATAATCTCGATCAGTTCGTTGGTAATCGCTGCCTGACGGGAGCGGTTGTACTGAATGGTCAGTTTGTCGATCATTTCGCCCGCGTTGCGGGTTGCGTTGTCCATCGCCGACATCCGCGCACCCTGCTCGGACGCGCCGTTTTCCAGCAATGCCGTGAACACCTGCGTGGTCAGCGAGCGCGGCAGCAGGTCGGCCAGTATTTCTTCTTCGCCCGGTTCGTATTCATAAAACGGCGCCTCCGCATCTTCGGCCACGTCGAATTTGGCCGGAATCAGTTGCTGTGCCGTAGGGATTTGCACCATCACCGATTGAAACTTGTTATAGAAGACAGTTGCAACGTCGAATTCGCCTGCATTGAACCGGTGCATCACGTCGTTGGCGACGTCCTGTGCATTGTTGTAACCAAGCCGTTTCACGTCGGAAAAATCGACATGCGCAATCATCACATCTTCATAATCACGCTTGAGTTGTT
This sequence comes from Amylibacter sp., assembly GCA_965237555.1. Classification (GTDB taxonomy): domain Bacteria; phylum Pseudomonadota; class Alphaproteobacteria; order Rhodobacterales; family Rhodobacteraceae; genus Amylibacter. The sequence continues at coordinate 1,011,866 of OZ250147.1, read as the reverse complement.
CCCGGCCTTTTTTGCCGACCGTCAGGACTTTGACGGTTTTGCCGGCGGCCAGAAGGTCTTCGGCATGGGCGCGAGCCAGTTTGACGATTGACGAATTGAAACCGCCGCAAAGGCCCCGTTCCGAGGTCGCCACGATCAGCAGATGAACCGCGTCATTGCCGGTTCCGGCCAACAGCTTCGGTGCAGTTGGGCTGCCTGCGGATGCACCGGCCAGATTGCCCATCACCACATTCATGCGTTCCGCGTAAGGGCGCGCATTTTCCGCGGCTTCCTGCGCCCGGCGCAGCTTGGCCGCTGCGACCATCTGCATGGCCTTGGTGATCTTACGAGTGCTTTTTACACTCTCGATCCTGATTTTCAGGTCCTTGAGGTTTGGCATGTTACCAAATCTCCTTATTCCCAGAAGGCCACGGTTTAGGCGAAGTCTTTTGCGAAGGCTTCGACGGCTGTTTTGACGGCGTCTTCTGCGTCACCTTGGATTTTGGGATCATCTTTGGTGATCATCGCCAGCAAGTCAGCACTATTGGCGCGGATATAGGCCAGCAAGCCTTTTTCAAAACGACCCACGTCGCGCACGGCAATCTTGTCGAGATACCCATGAGTGCCAGCGTAGAGCACGACAACCTGCTCCGCATTGGTCAGCGGCGAGTATTGTGCCTGTTTCAGCAATTCGGTCAGACGCGCACCACGGTTCAGCAACTGCTGGGTGGCAGCGTCAAGGTCGGACCCGAACTGGGCAAAGGCAGCCATTTCGCGGTATTGTGCCATTTCCAGTTTGATCGAGCCCGCAACCGATTTCATCGAGTTGGTCTGCGCCGAAGAGCCCACGCGCGACACCGACAAACCGGTGTTCAACGCCGGACGGATGCCCTGATAGAAAAGCTCGGTTTCCAGGAAGATTTGCCCGTCCGTGATCGAAATCACGTTGGTGGGAATGAACGCCGACACGTCGCCACCTTGCGTTTCAATGATCGGCAAGGCGGTCAGCGACCCCGAACCGTGATCCTCGTTCAGTTTGGCAGAGCGTTCCAGCAGGCGGGAGTGCAGATAGAAAACGTCGCCCGGATAGGCTTCGCGCCCCGGCGGGCGGCGCAGCAGCAACGACATCTGGCGATAGGCCACCGCCTGTTTGGTCAGATCGTCATAGATCATCAGCCCGTGCATGCCGTTGTCGCGGAAATACTCACCCATCGAGGTGGCGGAATAGGGTGCCAGAAACTGCATCGGTGCGGGGTCTGACGCGGTTGCTGCGACTACGATGGTATAGTCGATCGCACCGGTCTCTTCCAACTTTTTCACCAGCTGCGCCACGGTAGAGCGCTTCTGGCCAATCGCCACGTAGATGCAATAAAGTTTCTTGCTTTCATCGTCGCCAGCGGCCTCGTTATAGGCTTTCTGGTTCAGGATGGTGTCGAGCGCAATAGCGGTCTTGCCAGTCTGGCGGTCGCCGATGATCAGCTCGCGCTGGCCGCGCCCAACCGGGATCAGCGCGTCAACCGATTTTAGTCCGGTCGCCATCGGCTCGTGCACCGAACGGCGCGGGATGATGCCCGGTGCCTTGACGTCGGCAACGCTACGGGTGTCCGTTTTAATCGGCCCTTTGCCGTCGATCGGGTTGCCCAGACCGTCGACCACGCGCCCCAGCAGACCCTTACCCACCGGCACGTCCACGATCGAATTGGTCCGCTTGACCGTGTCGCCTTCTTTGATGTCCCGGTCGGACCCGAAAATAACCACACCGACATTGTCGATTTCCAGGTTCAGTGCCATCCCGCGAATGCCACCGGGGAATTCGACCATCTCACCGGCCTGTACGTTGTCCAGACCGTGGACACGAGCGATACCATCCCCAACGGACAGAACGCGGCCAACTTCGGCGACTTCAGCTTCTTGGCCAAAATTCTTGATCTGTTCCTTGAGGATCGCAGATATTTCTGCAGCTTGGATACCCATTAGCCGACCTCTTTCATTGCATTTTGTAGATTGGAGAGTTTCGATTTGATCGAACTGTCGATCATTTTGGAACCCACTTTAACGATCAAACCGCCGATGAGACTTTCATCGACGGCGACATTCACTTTGACATCCTTGCCAACGGTCGCTTTCAGCGTCTGGGCCAGCTTGTCTTGTTGTTCAGCGGTCATAGACTTGGCAGCGGTCACTTCAGCAGTTACTTCGCCCTTCTCGTCTGCAATCATGGTTTTTACGGAGGCGATCAATTGCGGAAGCACGAACAGACGCCGTTTCGAGGCCATCAGCCCCAGCGCGTTGCCGATTTCCGCTGACAGATCCATCTTCTTCGCAAGGGCGACAATCGCGGAGGTTATTTGATCGCGGGTGTAAACCGGGTTGGAAATCAGATCGCCAAAATCGGAACTGTCTTCCAGCGCAGTTGCCAGGACGTCCATATCTTTTTCGACGGCGGGCAGTTTGTCGGCCTCTTTGGCCAGTTCAAAAACCGCGGTCGCATAGCGCGAAGCAATTCCTGATGATATCGAACCAGTGTCGGCCACAAAAACCCTTCCGATTATTCTTGTCTTACCCGGCTCCCTACCGGGCTTTTGGCTTTGCAACATAAAGTGGGCTCGAATGATGCGAGCCCTGCGAAACCGACGCGGTGATAACAAAGGAATATTGTTTGCGCAATAACCTGTCTACGCATTGCCTTATTCGGAATCTCTTTGATTTCTTGCGTATACTTCGTCTTGCGACAATCTGCACATCTGAATTGCAATAAAAAACCCGTTCGATTCAATCAACTGACGATTTTCGGCCCAATCAAGACAGCAATTATTGCGAATCCTGACCGGCAGAAAAAAACTAAGTCGCCGATTTCCCGGATTTGACAGAAACCGATTTTCCGGCGGGTTTGGCGATTCCCTCGAGGACGACAAGCGGCCGTCGCACGGTTTCGCCAATGCTCTTCTGCGACGGAGCATGAACCTGTTTGGTCACCTCAACCATAACCACACCAGCGGCGATAGCCAGTGGCATATGGTGACCTATTCGCTCCCAAAGCGGTGCCGAACGGATGAAAAACGGCCGGTGGCTGGGCGGTGTAAACAAAGCTGACGCGTGTTGAAGCGGCAAAAAACGATGCTGCTGCAGCTGTGTTTCCAATTGGTTCAGGCTGTAGGGGCTGCCATAGCCAAACGGAGTCACATCGCGCCGCGCCCAGATACCGGACCGGTTCGGCACCACAAACAGCGCCCGCCCACCGGGGCCCAACACCCGCCAGATTTCCTCCAGCAACGCGGTGGGATTGTCGCAGGTATCAAGACCATGCAACACTATCAGACGGTCGATCGAGCCGGTCGCAATCGGCCATTGGGTTTCTTCCAGCAGGACTGAATGGTTTGGCATCGCGTCAGGCCAAGACATCACGCCCTGCGGTCCCGGCATCAGATTCATCACTCGGCGCGACTTGGCCAGAAATGGGCGCAGCATCGGCCCGGCAAATCCAAACCCTGCCACTGTCTGGCCTTTGGTATTGGGCCACATATCCACAATCTTCTCGCGCAGAGCCCGTTGCGCGATCCGACCCAGTTTGGTCCGGTAATAGAAAGAATGAAGTTCAACCACGTCCAGGTGCATTGCATCGCCCGTAAAGTTCCGCCAGACTGTTGGCAACTTACGGTGAAACAACTGGAAACTCCATGCCTTTAGAGATCGTTACTGTGCCTTGCCTATCCGATAATTACGCTTATCTGGTGCGGGAAACTGACTCAGGAGAAGTTGCGCTGGTTGACGTACCTGAAGCTGCACCGATCCTCGCAGCGTTGAAAGAAAAAAACTGGCAGCTGAACCAGATCCTGATCACCCACCACCACTCTGATCATATCGAAGGACTGGCGGATGTGCAGGCCACAACCGGCGCCAAGGTTGTCGGGGCGGCGGCGGACCGACACCGCCTGCCGCCACTCGACGTGGCTTGCAAAGACGGCGATATACTCAACCTGGGAGCCGAGGCCTGCGAGGTGATCGACGTTTCGGGCCATACAATCGGCCACATTGCATATATCTTCCACGACGCGTTGGCTGCCTTTACCGCCGACAGCCTGATGGCTTGGGGATGTGGCCGGGTTTTTGAGGGCACCTTGGACATGCAGTGGAGCACAATGCTGAAATTCCACACGTTGCCGCGTGCCATGCAGATTTACTCCGGCCATGAATATACCGCCACTAATGCAAAGTTTGCCCTGACAATCGAGCCCGATAATCCAAGCTTGCAGGAGCGCGCGAAAGACGTCGAGGCTACCCGAGCGACAGGAGGGTTTACGGTTCCGTCTGGCCTGGGGCTGGAGCTGGCAACAAACCCGTTTCTGAGGGCAAATCACATCAAAGTGAAAACCGCCCTGGGAATGCAGAATGCCACGGACGCCGAAGTGTTTGCCGAAATTCGCACCCGCAAGGATAACTTCTGAACCCCGGAGGCCAATATGGGTGACCGCTTCAACCGGATGTCGGACAAACATCAGGACTTTGTTTCCAGACAAAAGATTTTTTTCACGGGGTCCGCCGCAGCAACCGGCCGGGTTAACATTTCACCCCGCCCGACCGATGTGTTCCGCATTATCGGACCAAACACCGTGTCTTACCTCGACTACCTCGGCAGCGGTAACGAAACCACCGCTCACGCCCTGCGACTGCCGCGTATGACGATAATGTTCTGCGCCTTTGCCGGTCCGCCCCGGATCTTGCGGCTCTATGGTACGCCGCATATCCACACCAAAAGCAGCGACGGTTACGCCACGCTTCTCGCAGATCACTACAACGATCAAGCTCCGCGCAACGCCCGCAAAATTGTACTTTTGGACGTTGATCTGGTTCAAACTTCCTGTGGTTATGGCGTGCCACTGTTTGATCACGTCGGCGAGCGGGAATCGCTGACCCGCTGGGCCAACGCCAAATCCGATGAGGAACTGGCGGATTATCCGTTACAAAGAAACAGCGTCAGCATCGATGGATTCGATACTGGAATATTGCCTGCTGAAACCAACTGATGACCACACTGGAACCAACAGAAGCATGGCGTTGAAACACTGGTTCGACCAACAAGACACGCAAAAACAAGCCCCGCGCACCGGTTCGGTTCAGGTGGGGTGGCTGTTGACTGAACCCCGATCCGGAGTTGTGTATCCGCCGCCTGAACGGATCCGGTCCGCCGATGTGAACCGGACGCACGCAAAATCCGCGTCACGCTGCCCGGCGATCATCAACATGGAGAGCCGGTATTTCATGATCCAGGTGCCGTTTGATTTGAACCTGCGATTTGTGCGTGACAAATCCGGCAAACCAGCGCTGCGCAACATGATGGGCGAGGCCAGCCCGGTGCGCGCCAACATTCTGAACAAGCTGCTGCACGTAACCAGCGAAACCGAATGGCGCTACACTGATCGGCCAACCATCCAAGTGTCCCTGCCCTATTTGTTTATCGCCGACGAGCCGACCTATATGACTCAAGTTTCGGCTTTCATGCACTATTCCAAAGCACCCCTGCCCGGCACAATATTTGGCGGTCGTTTTCCGATCCACAACTGGCCCCGCCCGCTGATGTGGGCCTTTGAATGGCACGATACAAGCGAGGATCTGATCCTGAAACGCGGGCAGCCGTGGTTCTATGTTCAGTTTGAAACCACGCCGCAGGACCGTCCGGTCACCGTCGTCGAGGCTGAACACACCGAAGATCTCAAGAAATACCTCGAACATATCGCCGCAGCGGTGAATTACGCCAATCAGACCTTTTCTCTGTTCAAAGATGCCGAACGTGTGCGCCCAAAGACACTGTTAACCCCTGTTAAACGTTAAATTGCAGCTTGATTCCTTGCCTTCGCTCGAAATTCGCAACATTATTTACCAATAAGCACTTGAAGCTTTCGCAAACTCACCGAAATTTAAGCAGGTGGGGATAACACTCGGTGCGGCGGAGCAACCAACGCACTATTTGCCGGAAAGGGCGTAAATCAAATGCCTTCTTTTTCAAGTAGTCTTGAAAATGCAATTCATGCAGCACTTGCGCTTGCCAATGCTCGCAAGCATGAATTGGCGACGCTGGAGCATTTGCTGCTGGCGTTGGTAGACGAAGACGATGCAGCAACGGTGATGCGCGCGTGCGAGGTCGATCTTGAAGGATTGCGCTCTTCGCTGATCCTGTTTCTGGACACTGAACTTGATAGTCTGGTGTCCGACATCGACGGGTCCGAAGCCGCGCCGACGACCGCCTTTCAGCGCGTGATCCAACGCGCGGCGATCCACGTGCAAAGCTCCGGCAGAAATGAAGTGACCGGAGCCAACGTGCTGGTCGCTATCTTTGCCGAGCGCGAAAGCCACGCAGCATATTTTTTGCAGGAACAGGATATGACCCGTTACGACGCGGTCAATTTCATCTCGCACGGCGTTGCGAAGGATGTTTCTTATGGCGAGGCCCGCCCCGTATCCGGTGCCGATGACATCGAAGACATCAGCACCGAAGGTGGAGAACCCGATAAACATGAAACCGCGCTGCAAAAATTTTGCGTCGATTTGAATGCCAAGGCTACGGCAGGTGATATTGACCCGCTGATCGGTCGTGACCATGAAGTAGAGCGTTGCATTCAGGTGCTGTGCCGCCGCCGCAAGAACAACCCGATTCTGGTGGGTGATCCCGGCGTTGGCAAAACCGCCATTGCGGAAGGATTGGCTCATAAGATCGTCAAGGGGGATACACCGGCGGTATTGTCCGAGTCCACAATCTTCGCGCTGGACTTGGGTGCGTTGCTCGCCGGCACCCGGTATCGCGGCGATTTTGAAGAACGGTTAAAAGCAGTGGTTAACGAGTTGGAAGATCACCCTGACGCCGTGCTGTTCATTGATGAAATTCACACCGTGATCGGTGCCGGTGCCACATCGGGCGGGGCAATGGATGCCTCCAACTTGCTGAAACCGGCGCTGCAGGGCGGCAAGCTGCGCTGCATGGGCTCAACCACCTACAAGGAATACCGCCAGCATTTCGAAAAGGACCGCGCCCTGTCCCGCCGGTTCCAAAAAATCGACGTGAACGAACCTTCGGTGCAGGACACCGTCAAAATCCTGCAGGGATTGAAACCCTATTTCGAACAACATCACGATATCGAATACACACCTGACGCGATCAAAACCGCCGTCGAACTGTCGGCCCGTTATATCCACGACCGCAAGCTGCCTGACAAAGCCATCGACGTGATTGACGAGGCGGGTGCACATCAGCACATCGTTGCCCCTGACAAACGCAGCCGCACCATCGACGTCAGCCAGATCGAAGAAGTTGTCGCAAAAATCGCCCGCATTCCACCAAAAACCGTATCGAAAGACGATGCCGCGGTGCTCCGTGATCTGGAAGCATCGCTCAAACGCGTTGTGTTCGGTCAGGATCAGGCCATCGACGCGTTGGCATCTGCCATCAAACTGTCGCGCGCCGGACTGCGTGAGCCGGAAAAACCCATCGGAAACTATTTGTTTACCGGCCCGACCGGTGTTGGCAAAACCGAAGTAGCGAGACAGTTGGCCGACACGATGGGTGTCGAACTGATCCGGTTTGATATGTCCGAATATATGGAGAGACATGCGATCAGCCGCCTGATCGGTGCACCTCCGGGCTATGTCGGCTTTGACCAAGGGGGGCTGCTGACTGATGGCGTGGACCAGAACCCACATTGCGTGCTGCTGCTGGACGAAGTCGAGAAGGCGCATCCAGACGTATTTAACATTCTGTTGCAGGTAATGGACCACGGCAAGCTGACCGACCACAATGGCCGCACCACAGATTTTCGTAATGTCGTTCTAATCATGACCTCAAACGCTGGTGCCTCCGAACAGGCCAAAGCCGCTATCGGCTTTGGTCGCGATCGGCGCGAAGGTGAAGATACTGCCGCCATTGAACGCATGTTTACACCGGAATTCCGCAACCGTCTGGACGCGGTGATCAGCTTCCTGCCTCTGACCAAAGAGGTGATCCTGCAAGTTGTCGAAAAATTCGTCTTGCAACTCGAAGCGCAGTTGATGGACAGAAATGTAACCATAGAACTGACCCCGGCGGCGGCCGAATGGCTGGCGAAAAAAGGCTATGATGACAAGATGGGCGCGCGCCCTCTGGGACGGGTTATCCAGGAACATGTCAAAAAACCGCTGGCAGAAGAATTGCTTTTCGGCAAATTGACCAAGGGCGGTGTTGTCAAAGTTTCGGTGCGGGACAAAAAACTGCATCTGAAGATGGAAGCCCCGGAAAAACGGCGGATTCCCGGCAGCAAACCACCACTGTTGACGGCTGAATAAGAGTGGACAGCTCCGAACTATTTGAACATCCCCGCTGAAAAGAACCTGAATTCCATCTTTTCAGCGGGTTATCTGCGAATTTTCTTGAATTGTTTGTGCACATACAGCATCCCTTGATTGGGGAGAACAACTCCAATCAAGACTGGAGCAAGTGTTGCGAAACGCAATTTTATCCCGGCTGGTCGCCTGGGTGTCCTATGGAACCGACAAATTTGATGGCCCGGCCAAACGCCGGATCCTGATGACCAACATGCTGGTAACGCTGATCAGCCTGTTGACAGTGCCCTATCTGATCTTTTTTTCGCTCTATGACTTTTCCGGCCTGATCATCCCGATCGTTGTCATCGGCGCGGCGGGGCTGATGTTTTTGCTGACCCCCTTCCTTCACTCATGGAATCCCTACGCCGGCGGGCTCTACAACCTGGCCTTGTGGATCGCCTTTGCCCTGGCGATTTCCTATTTCTTCAGCGCCCAATCGGCCATACACTTCTATTTGCTGGCTGGGGCGACCAGTGCGATTTCGATTTTTGGCATCCGGCAGAACTCACTATCGGTATTTTCAATCAGCCTGGGGCTCGCGTGCTTTTTTTACGCCGACAATAACTTTTTAGAACCCGCACCGTTCCTGGATCTGACCCCGACATTCCTCAGCATCCTGTACTTTACCTCGGTGCCGATGGCACTTTTGTACATCTCATGCATGTTGTTCTACGCGTTTTTCCAGATGCACCGGGCTGAGCAGTTGCTGCAGAAAGAATATGAATATTCCGAACGGTTGCTGGCCAATATGCTGCCGGGCTCCATTGCCGCCCAGTTGAAGCGCAACCCCGGTCAGACCATCGCCGACAGCCACGAAAACGTCACCATCCTGTTTGCCGATATCGTGGATTTTACGCCCCGCGCTTCGCATCAGACGCCGGATGAAGTTGTCAAATTTCTCAACCAACTGTTCACCCGGTTTGACCATCTGGCAAACAAACACGGTCTGGAAAAGATCAAAACCCTCGGCGATGCCTTTATGGTCGCCGGCGGCATGCCGGAACCGCAGGTCGATCACGCAGAGCGCGTGGCCAAAATGGCCCTGGAAATGGTGGAAGAGACCGATTCTTTTTCGGAAATGATGGACGAAAAGGTGCAGCTGCGTATCGGCATTCACAGCGGTCCGGCAGTTGCCGGTGTTATCGGCACGCAAAAACCGGTTTATGACGTTTGGGGTGATACGGTAAACACCGCCGCCCGGCTGGAAACTTTTGGCACAAACGGCCGGATTCAAGTGACCGCAGAGACCAAAGACAGGCTCAACGGCACCTTTGATTTCTCCAAACGCGGTGATGTGGAGATCAAAGGAAAGGGCAGCCTGGAGCTTTGGTATCTGGACGGGCGGCGTTAAGCCCGCAATCCTTTGGACGACATGTCTTAGATCACAAATTATTTCCGCAATTCCGTTACGCCCCCGGCGGATTCCGCAAACGGTGAAAAATACCGCTAATTAGAGTAGAGTGAAGTTCTATTTCTGCACGTTTAGATAGTAAATCAACATTCGCTAACAGAGGAGATTTTCCAATGAGTGATACCAAAATACGACAAATTGTGTCTGAGTGCATTGATGAACGCCTTGGTGATCTACAACAATTCATTGTGCTGCTCGAGGGTAAATTTCCGGAATTGCTGGCAGTCGGTGTTGGTGCCCAGCCTTGCGACACAGAATTCACAACGGAAGGCGAGAAAGGCCCACTTAACAACGCCGGTTTTTTGGCTGCTTACAACGACGCCAAGGCGACCGCCCAAACTCTCTGCAACACAGGAAACTGCAAAAAGCTCACTTTCGTAAAGTACGTCAAAGCGAAGCGAACGGCTCTCGCCAAGTGGAAACTGGAAATAGCCTGGAAGTGCGAAAAACAAGGCAGTTAGGTTCGAACTCAACTTGTTCCCTATGGGTTCAAATGGAGTTCTTCCTTTCTATCGTCAAATTTATTGCAGTAAGCTTGCCCGCCAACAAATGACCATCCGCCGAATGCCGTAGCATTCACGGGCCGGATCAACACAGCCGCGGCGGTCACCCATAACTCGCGCAATGCGGGGAGATTTTGCTGTAGTGGGCGGATGTATCGATGGACAGACTTTTGACCGCGACCTTGTAGAAAGGTCCATCGTCGATTTTCTTATAGGCATCAATGGCGACTTTGCGGGCGGCTTTGGCTTCATCTTTTTCGAACGCTTCATAGCTGCCTTTGTATTTGCGCAGCATCATATCGGTGTGTTTTTGGAGGATCTTTTGGCAGTCAGTGTTCATGGCCTTCACGCCCGCAATGCAGATTTTTTGGTGTTCCTGTTCATGGGCTTTGACCAATGCGAAACATTTGGAGCTCTTGTCGATGGCTTTGCTAATGTAAATCTGGCCAGTGTAACGGATCGAGAGTGTCACCGACGACAAACCAACGGCTTTCTTGGCTTTCTTGGCTTTCTTGGCTTTCTTGGCATTCTTATCCATGTCCCAAACGAAGCTGGCATTCATCAATTTCAAGTCAGGGATATGTTTGCCAAAGAGCACACCTTTCTTGCCCTTTTTCATTTTTTGCAGTTTGGCGTGATCGACAAGGGTAATTGCGGCCTTGGACTGAATGTCGGCGGCAATGATGTATTTGGTTTTGGCCATCGGGGCTCCGTATTTAAGATGTCATCGTGGGCAACATGATTGCGGATGATAGTTGATTCAGCGACTTTTGGCACCAATGCAGCTCTTTTATGCAGTGCAGCCAGTGTCGGGGTAAGGGCTCAATCCAGCAAATGCGGTCGCACCGCCAGAGATTATATGGAGATTCCCCCACATAAAACCCGTATCATTCCGACCGAGTTCGCCGCTTCCCTCTTCTTATCTTTCGGTAAACTTCAGCTCAATCCGCCGGTTCGCGGCCAGAGATTCCGGTGCGTCACCCAAAACCAGCGGCTGGAACTCACCAAACCCGTTGGCCGCCAGCCGGTCCGCTGGAATGCCGAGATCATTGATCAGGTATTTCACCACCGCCAGGGCGCGGGCCTGGCTCAGCTCCCAGTTATCCCGGTATCGTCCGGTTCCCGAAAGCGGGATTTTGTCGGTGTGGCCATCAACCCGCAGAATCCAATTGATCTCCGGTGGAATTTCGTCGGCCACCCCCAGAATGATCCCGGCAACTTTGCGGATTTCCGCTTTGCCGCGGCCACCGAGTTCCGCAGATGCGGCGTCAAACAGAATTTCAGAGGAAAACACAAACCGGTCACCGACAATCCGGATGCCTTCCTGGGCACCCAAAACATCGCGTAATCGCCCGAAAAACTCGGAACGGAATTTCTTAAGCGTTTTTGCTTCTTCTTCCAGCCGCAGCCGCTCGTTTTCCTCCAGTACCGCCAGCTTGGTCTGTTCACTGGCGACTTTTTTCTGTTCCGCAGCGAGGCGCGCGAGTGCCGTGTTCAAATTTGAGCCGAGGCTTTTGATCTGAACCTTGGCCACCACATCCTTAGCGTCTGCGTGATCCAGCAGTCCTTGCAAGGCATCAAGCTGTTTGCGCAACTCAACAGTCTGTTGATTGAGCAGGGCAACCGTGCGCTGGCTGTCCGCTGACAGCGCTTTTTCATCAGCCAAAAGTGAATTGGCCTGCGCAAGCAAGGCGGCGTTTTTCTGCCGCTGGCTCAATTCGCTGGCAGCCAAATCTTCCGCCCCCGATTTTGCCGCCTCCGCGGCAGCCAACAGAGTCAGCGTGTCTTCGGCTTTCTTGCGTTGCGCCTCAAGCGACAGTGTCATAGCCGTCAGTTCGTCTCCGGCACCTTTCAAACGTTCTTGCAAGGCCACTGTGGCAGCGGCCTCTGCCAGTTGCGCTTTTTCTGCCTCACTCAAACCTTGCGCCAGTTCTTCAATCTTTTGCCGCAAAGCTGCCTCGCTCTGCTCTGCCGTTGCCAAATCAGTCTGACTGGCGGCGAGCGAAGCCAATAAGGCCGCTGTGGCAGCGGCTTCTGCCAGTTGCGCCGATTCTGCCTCACTCAAACCTTGCACCAGTTCTTCGATCTTTTGCCGCAAGGCCGCCTCGCTCTGCCCTGCCGTTGCCAAATCGGTCTGACTGGCGGCGAGCGCAGCCAAAGCAGACGCAAGCGATCCCGCCTTGTCGGTCACATCGTGCTGCAAATCTGCGATCAGCAATTCCAGGGCCTCGCGTTTGGCCGCTGCCAACCGTGCGGCTTCCGCCTCGGCGTCAATCTCGTCCCGGGCCTGCGCCAAAGCCAACTGCAACGCCTCTTTTTGCGAAATGACCTGCAAGTTGGCCGCTTCCAACGCCGCTTTATCTGCGAGCAATGCTTGGTTTTGCCCAGCCAGCTCCACATTTCGGCTTTCTTCGTCGGCCACTGTCGATGCAAGGTTTTGGTTCTCGGCCTCCAACTCGGATTGTTTTTGCGTCAGGACAACCACATTTGACTGGCTGTTGCGAAGCGAAGTCGACAGATCCACATTGGCGGCAAGCAATCCGGCCACTTGTTCCTCGAACCCGGCAATTCGTGCCTGCTGCCCTTCGGATTCAAAAGTTAGTGAACTGATCAGCGCCCGTTGCTGTTGCGCGGTTTGTTCGGCGGCACTCAGCGAACTGGTCAGTGCGGTCACATTGCTCTGCAGATCGGCGCTGCGGTCCCGTTCCAGCCCCAATGCCGCCGCCAGGCCTTCAATCTCGCTCGACAGAAGGTTCAGTTCCTCATCCTGCCCGGTAATGGTTTCATTCAACACAAACTGCACCACCATGAAAATGGTCAGCACAAACATCAGCACCAGCAACAGCGCTGTCATTGCATCAACAAATCCCGGCCAGATACCGGCTGAAAAACGGGTTCCCGATCGACGCAACAGAGCCACGGATTATCCCTCGTTTTTGGGCGGCAGAGTTTTCCGCAACGCTTTGGTCAAACCCAACAGATCACCACGCAATTCTGACACCGCGTCTTGCCGACCTGCAGTCATCTCTTCAAGGATACGCAGCAGTTGGGTATCGATATTGCGCAGCCGCATTCTGGTCTCTGCATCCCAAACGCCGTCTTCGCCTTTTGGCAATTCTCGCAGGGTATCGACCATCATTTTCTGGCCATAGGCAATCTGCTCCGCAAATTTACTCTCACTGCTGTGAGACTGTATTGCCACCTCAGCGAGCTTTTCCACATTCTCGGACAGGCGCTCAACCCGTTCGTCAGTTTCGTGTCTCCGCGCCTGCGACTGCGCCAGTATCTCGTTCAGATTTTCCATTTGCAAAGTGGTGTGTTCCAACATATCTGCAATGGCAAAGTTCTCGACATCGCCCATTTCAGCCTCGCCCGACGATACGCCAATACGGGTGATAGACGACAGCCATTCCTCCAACTCGCGGAAAAATCGGTTCTGGCCGTGGCCGGCAAACAGGTCCAGCAGTCCAACCACAAGAGAACCCGCCAATCCCAGCAACGACGATCCAAAGGCCGTGCCCATGCCGTCCAGTTGCTTTTCCAGCCCAGTCATCAAATTGCCGAATATATCCAGGCTGCTGCCGCCTTCCTGCGGGGCCAGAGAACGGATCGTTTCGACAACAGCCGGAACCGTTGTCGCCAACCCGTAAAACGTCCCCAGCAGGCCAAGAAAAATCAATAGGTTGATGATGTATCGGGTGACTTCGCGGCCTTCGTCCAACCGTGTGGCAACCGAATCCAAAATCGAACGGGTCGAATTGGAGGTCAGCGAACTGCGCGCACCTCGCTTGCGCAGAATGTGGGCCAGTGGGGTCAGCAAGGCCGGCGGGTGAACAAACTCATGTCCGGGCCGGTTCAGCGCAAACCCCTCGATCCAGATGACCGAGCTGATTAGGGTAAAAACCTGCCAGAAACAGGCAAAAACGCCCAGCACAAATACCCCGCAGATAAACCCGTTCAGATAGATATTGGCCAAAAAGATCGGCAATACAGCGGCATAGGAAAACCACGCGCCGATCGCCACCAGCATCACGCAGATCAACATGGTGGTGATCTGATTGACCGGCTGTGTAAACTGTGGATCGTTCTTTGGTTCTGCCTCGATCATGCACTTGCCTGATATTCCTGCGCCGCCCGACCATACTGCGCCGCAGAACATAATCCAATCGGTAAGTTACCAAGCAATTACCGCAGAAAAGCATTGTATTTCAGTCCAAAAATCCCCACATCTTGTGTAATTGGACAAAGAGGAGACCGTAAATTGGACCAAATTCTGCAATTTGAATCGGCGGGTCTGACCGCAATCGCCGTTCTTGTCTTTGCAATCATCCTGATATTCATGATGGCCAAATCCGTACCGCAGGGCGAAGAATGGACCGTGGAACGCTTTGGCCGCTACACCAGAACGTTGAAACCTGGCCTGCGCTTTATCATCCCGATCATGGACAGAGTCGGAGCCAAAGTGAACATGATGGAGACCGTTCTTGATATCGACTCACAAGAAGTTATCACCAAAGACAATGCGATGGTCATGACAGACGGTGTTACCTTTTATCAGGTCGTTGACGCTGCCGCTTCTGCGTATGAAGTGTTGGACATGCAACGGGCGTTGTCGAACCTGTCGCAAACCAATATCCGGTCGGTGATCGGCTCGATGGATCTGGACTCCAGCCTGTCAAATCGAGAAATGATCAACGCCAAATTACTGAGCGTGATTGACGAAGCGGCTCATCCCTGGGGGGTCAAGGTCACACGGGTTGAAATCAAAGATTTGGCGCCATCTCCGGATATTTCCGAAGCAATGGCCCGCCAGATGAAAGCTGAACGCGACAAACGGGCTGAGATTCTGCTTGCAGAAGGCCAGAAGCAATCTGCGATTCTGAAAGCAGAGGGCGAACGCGAAGCACAAATCCGCGAGGCCGAGGGCCGAAGAGAGGCCGCGTTCCTTGACGCCGAAGCCCGTGAACGCGCGGCCGAGGCAGAAGCCAAAGCCACCACGATGGTGTCAGAAGCGATTGCCAAGGGGGATATTCAGGCGGTGAACTATTTTGTTGCGCAACGATACACCGAAGCTCTACGTGATATCGCCTCCAGCCCGTCGGCCAAAACCGTGATGATCCCGCTGGAAGCCTCCAGCCTGATCGGCTCGGTCAGCGGCATTGCCGAAATTGCCAAAGCCGCGGCAGGTAAGGACGCGGGTTAATGGATGCGAAAGGGTAGAATGATATGGCATTTCTGAACTTTCTCGAGGGTCTGTCACCGTGGTGGTGGGTGGCGTCCGCCTTTGCCCTCGGGGCGCTGGAAATGGCCACCGGAACTTTCGTCCTGATTTGGGTGGCTTTGGCGGCTTTGGCCATGGCCGGATTGCTGACCCTTGCACCCGGCATGTCTGGTGAATTGCAGGTCACGGTCTTTGCCACCCTGTCTGTTGCCCTGACGTTCGCCGGCCGTTACGTGCTCAACAAATTCGGTGATGGCGGCGGATCGGCCAATTCCAGCCTGAACCAACGTTCCAGCCATTTCGTCGGGCGCACCGCGAAGGTTGTGGAATTCGCCAATGGAGAAGGTGCAGTTGAGGTTGAAGGAATGCGCTGGCGGGCCCGCTGGGTTGCGGGCCAGACCGGCGAAGTTGGCAGCATGGTCAAAGTTGTTAATGCCGATGGCATGGTGCTGGAAGTAGACGCCACCGCTGGCTAGGGCGCCGTGCTCCTGAATTGATCCGGTCCAAGTGCACAGCGTTTTGTGGTCATGCCTCGTGCCGGTTCCGCCAAAGTTCCAACTGAAATCGGGCACGAACGCCGATGTCCAAAAACGGGCGTGGCGGCAACGCGTCTGGCGCACCCAAACTCAGCATGTCCGCAATCAGAGGGTTGTCGCGGCCTGTGGCCATATCCGCTGCCAAAATACCGCCGATAGTTCCTTTGGTCACCCCGACGGCGTTCTGACACACCGCGCTCCAGACATTTCGTTTCACCTGACCAAACCCCGGCGCAGCATTGCGTGACAGGCAAACAAACCCGGCCCATGTGTGCTCGAGCGCAACGTCTTTCAGCATCGGAAATCTTTCATCAAACAACCGTTTATGCCTGAGCCTAACTATTTGGTTGTCGTTGGCTGGCACGCGCTGACCGGGGCAATAGCTCAATCCCTGCCGGATCAGGATCCGGTGATCATTTGTGTAACGCATGGTAACCCCCGCAAATGCATTGGCCGGAGTCAGCCCCCACGGAGTGTCGACTCCATAGGTTTCGCGCTGTTCTTTGTTTAGTGGGTACGTCAGGCTGGCATCCGCCTTAACATGTAAGAACCGGCCGCGGTAAAACCCGAATTGTTCCGAGTACCCGTTCGCTGCCAGGATCAATTTTGACCCGCGCAATACACCGTGCGGCGTGGTTAGGTGAATACCGTTTTCAAAATCCGCTTCAAGCACCGGCGAATTTTCGTACAGCGTTGCATTTTCCGGTAAACTGTCGGCCAGTCCGCGGGTCAGGGCCGCTGGGTTCATCAGGGCACCGCCCGACGTGTAAATTGCCGCCGTAAAATGCGGACTGCCCAGCCGGTTGTTGAGTTCAGGCTGATTGATCCACTCAAATTCCTCTCCCAATGCACCCAGTTCTTCCGCAAACGGTTCCAGTACCTCGCGCATGCCGCGCGCGGAAACAGCAGTATGATACTTGCCGTCACGGGACCATTCACAGTCAATCTTGTGGTGTTGCACCATTTTATCCAAATGACCGACCGCTGCACGGGCAAGGCGCATGTATCTTTGTGACCCCTCGAGCTCTTCAAGCGATGACCCGACATTATGGGGAAGGTCGATTGCAAATCCGGAATTTCGGCCCGAAGAATTTTCACCCGCTTCGACAGCATCGACAACCGCTACCGTCTGACTGGGGCAGTTTTCTGCCAGCCGCCGCGCCGCCGCCAGCCCGGCATAACCCGCGCCAAGAACGATCCAATCCGTTGCAACATCCTCTTTTAGCGACGGTTTGGGGTGACGGAAGGGTAAAATCGCACTCCACCCGTTCGATTTATCGTCAGCCGGCAGCCTCGCGATTTTCATCTGCGACGATCCTATACAAGTTGCCCCGCCGAGGTCCATTTGCGACAGGTTCCCAACTCAATGCTACTTGGTTGTTGCGAGCGGCGGAGATAAAAAAGGCGCCAGGGAGTGTCGTGAATTCTCTGCCGGTGATATTGAATGGAGCGCCGCCCGGTTAAAATCGGGTTTCGGTTTTCCTATTCAATCGCTGTCAACGCGTTCACCCGCGAAAACAACCACTCCAATTCAGGGTCACCGAGACCGATTTCAGCAAGATGTTGCGTGGTATTGAACAGATATTCGGTATTTGGCCCGCGCTCGCCAGCCGAACTCGCGATGACCTGAGCCTGCTCTTCCAAACTCAGACCACCGCAATACTGCGCGTGATCAGAATCAATGACATAGGCCAAAGCATTTATCGAACGCCCATCCCTGAGCGTAACTTGCCGCTCCACTTCCAAATAAGCCGAAGATATCAATTCACGCTCACGCAGTTCCTTCAGAGTTTTTGCGGCGGCTTCCGGCCCAATCCGAAACGCAACGCCGTCACAACTGGCCCCGTCTTTGGCGTCGAGCGCCAACACCAGCCCTGGATCCTGCAGTGTGCCGCGATAGTGAATTGACCACATGCAAAAGCTTCGGGCGTATCCGTCGAGCCGGGCAATCTGCCGCTCAGTGTATTCAAAATCCGGCTGCCAGATCAGAGACCCATACCCAAACACCCAAAACCCGTTTTCATGCATTGTCGCTGGCTCCCCTCTGGCAGACTGCTATAACGGCATTCGATCCGGATTGAAAAGAGGCGCTGCCCAATGGCCCGTAAACTGGTTGTTGTCATCTTGTTGGCTGCCCTCGCATGGTCCGGCTATTGGTGGGTCGGTTCAACCGCCAAAGAAACGGCGCTGGTCAGCTGGCTGGAAGAGCGCCGGAATGCCGGTTGGGTCGCCGACTATCAAAGCCTCGATGTGCGCGGCTTTCCAAACCGTTTCGACACCCGCATCGTAAATCTGGAATTGGCGGACCCGGAATCTGGCTGGGCGTGGTCTGCACCGGAATTTCAAGTTCTCGCGCTCAGTTATCAACCCAATCACATCATCGCGGTCTGGCCGCAGATTCAAACCTTCTCTTCGCCGCTGGAACGGATAGAGGTCGAAGCCAAAGATATGCGTGCCAGCGTCAAATTCGTGGCCGACACCGCGCTTGCTTTGGATCGCACAGTCCTGATTCTCGAAGATCTGAAAATGACCAGCACGGCGGATTGGGTCAGCACATTAAAAAAGGCAACGTTTACAACCGAGCAGACCGTCGGCGAGCCCTTCGCTTACGACATCGGCATTTTGGCGGAGAAATTGAAACCTGCCAGGATGTTCAAGGCGATTGTTGATCCCTCAGATATTCTGCCTGATACATTCGAAGTCCTTAGGCTGCGCAGCACAACAGCCTTTGACGGCCCTTGGGACCGGCACGCTATAGAGGGTGATAAACCCTTGCTGACGCGCCTCGATATCGACGAATTTACCGCCACCTGGGGGAAATTGGATTTTCAGGCCAAAGGGTCGGTGGAAGTCGATCGCTTTGGCTTTCCCACCGGGAAAATCGCGGTTCGGGCGAAAAACTGGAAAGACATGCTGGCGCTTGCGGTCAGCGCCGGCGTTTTGCCCCAGGAGTTCGCCGGGACGCTCGAGGGGATTCTGGGGATTGTCGCCAACCTGTCCGGCAATCCGGAAACGCTGGACGCACCTTTGAGCTTCGCCAATGGGCAAATGAAACTGGGGCCGATCCCGATCGGCCCGGCCCCCCGACTGCAATTTAACTAGAGCGTCTTAGGCCTCGCTCATGTCCCAGCCAAGCGCCTTGGCGACTGTAAAGATATCTTTGTCACCGCGGCCACACATATTCATCACCATCAGGTGGTCCTTGGGCAGCGTGGGCGCGAGTTTGCGCACATGCGCCAATGCGTGGGAGGGTTCCAGCGCCGGAATAATGCCCTCGGTGCGGCAAGCCAATTGGAACGCATCCAGCGCCTCGGCGTCTGTCACTGAAACATATTCGGCGCGGCCGGTTTCATGCAGCCAGCTGTGCTCCGGCCCGATGCCCGGATAATCCAGACCTGCGGATATGGAATATCCTTCCAGGATTTGCCCGTCCCCATCCTGCAGCAGATAGGTCCGGTTGCCGTGCAGAACACCTGGACGCCCTCCGGTCAGCGAGGCGCAATGCTCCATCTTGTCATTCACACCTTTGCCGCCGGCTTCGACCCCGATAATGCGCACGGATGTGTCGTCAAGGAAGGGAAAGAATAGCCCCATCGCGTTGGACCCGCCGCCGATACAGGCAACCAGGGAATCCGGCAAACGTCCTTCAGCTTCCTGCATCTGTTCCTTGGTTTCCTTGCCGATGATGGATTGAAAATCCCTTACCATCGCTGGGTATGGATGCGGACCCGCAACGGTACCGATGCAATAAAACGTCTCATCCACATAGGTCACCCAGTCACGCAGAGCGTCGTTCATCGCGTCTTTGAGGGTGCCGCGCCCAGACGTGACGGGAACAACCTCAGCCCCCAGCAGTTTCATACGGAATACATTTGGAGCCTGCCGCTCGATGTCATGCGCGCCCATATAAACGATGCACGTCAACCCGAACTTGGCGCAGACTGTGGCGGTTGCCACTCCGTGCTGTCCCGCACCGGTTTCGGCAATGATCCGGGTTTTCCCCATGCGCCGCGCCAGCAGGATTTGCCCCAACACGTTGTTGATCTTATGAGCACCAGTGTGGTTCAGCTCATCCCGCTTGAAATAAATCTTCGCGCCGCCGAGTTCTTCGGTCAGACGATCGGCAAAATATAAAGGCGACGGGCGGCCCACGTAATATTTCCACAGATAATCCATCTCGGCCCAGAATGTCGGATCGGTCTTGGCTTTCTCATATTCCGCTTCCAATGACAGGATCAGCGGCATCAGCGTTTCGGACACAAATCGCCCGCCGAAATCTCCGAAACGGCCTCGCTCGTCCGGGCCGGTCGTGAAAGAGTTGAGCATTTCTGACGGCATCGATTCAGTCTCCATCTGCGGCTTTGATAAAACCGGCGATTTTGGCGTTGTCTTTTTGTCCGGGAGCATGTTCTACGCCCGAAGATACGTCCAGTTGATCCGCCCCGGTCAATCGCACCGCTTCTGCCACATTCTCCGGAGCAAGGCCACCCGCAAGCATCCACGGCACCGTCCATTTTCGATCCGCGATCAACCGCCAGTCAAAAGCCAAACCGTTGCCACCGGGCAGCGCTGCATCTTTGGGCGGTTTGGCATCGATCAGCAACTGATCCGAGACGCGGGCGTATTCTGCGATTGCGGCCAGGTCCTTCTGATCGCCGACTCCAACCGCTTTCATAACTGGCAAGCCAAACCTGGTTTTGACCTCTTCCACGCGCTCCGGGCTTTCGCTGCCATGCAACTGCAACATGTCGATCGGAACCTCCGCCAATATAGCTTCCAATTCGGCATCAGATGCATTGACCGTCAGCGCAACCTTGCAAATGCCCTTGGGCACAGTCAGAGCCAACTTACCGGCCTGTGGTATACTGAGATTGCGCGGGGATTTGGCGAAAAACACCAGCCCGACGTAAGCAGCCCCGGCGTTCACGGCCACAGAAATCGACTCGGGTGTCGACAGACCACAAATTTTAACTTTCATGGGAGCCTACTCGATCAGTGCAAGCACATCGTCCTTGCCTTCTCCGGTCTTGTCTTTCAGCACTTTGACCTGCCGCTCCAACCGGTGCAGCTCACGTCCCTTGCGTCCCAAATCGCTGCGGAATTTAAACTCGCGCAGATATTCCCAAACAAATCCAATCAAAAGGCCCAGGAGCACACCTAAAAAAATTACCAGAAACAACGGCAATGAAATGCTGCCCGAAGTTTGAAAGATCGAGGCAAGTTCTTCAGGCATCAACCGCAACGTTACCATCCCGCGGTTGGCAAGGGCGACGGTTACCAGACAGATGCCGACAACAATCAAAAACAGATAACGGAAGTAACGCATGGCTTGCCTCGTTTCCCTATACGGGAAATCAGCCGCCGTTCAGCCGATCCCGCAACAGTTTTCCCGTTTTAAAGAACGGCACATGTTTTTCATCCACCTGAACGGATTCACCCGTCCGGGGATTGCGCCCAACTCTAGCATCGCGCTTTTTCACCGAAAAGGCGCCAAAGCCGCGCAGTTCGACGCGGTTGCCGCCTGCCATCGCCCCGATAATCTCGTCAAATATGGTTGAAACTATGCGTTCGACATCGCGTTGATACAGATGAGGATTTTCCTCGGCAATCTTCTCGACCAATTCAGATCGTATCATTGAAACAAGTCCTCCCCAAGGTGCGGCCATTTTTTTGACCTGCGACGTTCCATTGAAACATACTCGCAGAAATTACCGCGCGAGGGAATAGAGCCGAGGGCCATCTGTGCGCGAAAATTGCTTTAACACGCTGTTTTGCGACAGAAACTTGCCAAGCGGGCCCCAGAATCCACCCTCCTTGTAGTCCAAGGGATAAAAGTCAACGGGCAGGTCGCGCTCAAATCCATCGAGTGATTCGAGGTGTTCCAGCGCCTTTTCTCGGCCCCCGATGCTGTCGACCAGGCCCATTTTCAGTGCCACCCGACCGGTAAACACCCTGCCGTCAGTGACCGCATCCAGTTGATTTCCGGTCAAACTGCGCCGGTTTTCAACCAGCCCGCGAAACCAAACATAGCTGTCATCGATTAGCGTCTGCTCGGCGGCACGTCCTTCGGCGGAAATCTTGCGAAACGGTGATGCTTCCGCCTTCAGGTCACTTGATCTGATGGTTTCCATTTTCACGCCGATCCGCTCCAGCAAGTCGGTGACATCAGGGTATTCCATGATCACACCGACAGAACCGGTGATGGTGTTGCCCCGCGCCACGATGTGATCTGCCCCAAGGGCTGCGATATATCCCCCGGACGCGGCAACTTCCCCCAACACAGCAACCACGGGTTTAGACGCCGCGATGGCGCGCAGACGTTCATAAACGGCTTCCGATCCGACCGTTGTTCCGCCGGGACTGTTGATCTTCAGAATGAGAGCTTTTGCGGCATCGTTTTCTTCGATGATTTTCAAGGTGGATTCCAGCACGGGATCGTCATAGATGATCCCGGTCAGTTCAACTTGTGCAATATGCGATCCATAGCGTGGGCCGTCGCTCAGCCACAGCCCCAATCCAACGATCACCGCAAATACAGCCAGTGTCGCCAATACGCCGCGCCAAAATGCAGAACGGCGCCATTTGCGGCGCCGTTCTTCGTAAAAGTCTCGCTCAAAAGTCATAAGCGTCTATCATTTTCGCCTTCGACGTCATTCGTCGTCCTTACCTTTGAGAGCTGCACCAAGGATGTCGCCAAGCGACGCACCGGAGTCAGACGAGCCATACTGTTGCACGGCCTCTTTCTCTTCGGCTATTTCGCGTGCCTTGATCGACAGGCCCAAACGGCGGGAAGATTTGTCGATGCTGGTAACCCGGGCGTCAATCTTGTTGCCAACCGAGAACCGCTCAGGACGTTGCTCTGCACGATCACGGCTAAGGTCGGAACGGCGGATGAAGGCTTTCATCCCGTCGTATTCCACCTCGATGCCACCATCTTCGATGGATGTCACCGTCACGGTCACAACTGCGCCGCGTTTTACGCCGGCCGTTGCTTCGGCAAACGGATCGCCTTCGATCGCTTTGATCGACAGGGAAATACGCTCTTTGTCCGCGTCAATGTCGGTTACGACCGCTTTGACGATATCGCCTTTGGTGTACTCCGCGATGGCTTCTTCACCGGAACGGGACCAGTCCAGATCGGACAGGTGAACCATGCCGTCGATGTCGCCTTCCAGACCAACAAACAGGCCGAATTCGGTGATGTTCTTAACTTCACCTTCCACTTCGGAGCCAATCGGGAAGGTCCCTTCAAAGTTCTCCCACGGGTTGCCTTGGGTTTGTTTCAAGCCAAGGGAAACGCGGCGTTTGGCTGTATCAATTTCCAGAACCATCACATCAACTTCCTGCGAAGTGGACACGATTTTGCCCGGGTGAATGTTTTTCTTGGTCCAGGACATTTCGGATACATGAACCAGACCTTCAACACCCGGCTCCAGTTCTACAAACGCACCATAGTCAGTGATGTTGGTAACCCGGCCTTTGTGAACCGATCGCAGTGGGAATCGGGCTTCAACATCGCCCCAAGGATCATCCTGCAGCTGTTTCATGCCAAGGCTGATGCGGTGGGTTTCTTTGTTGATTTTAATTACCTGAACTTTGACGGTTTCGCCGATGTTCAGAATTTCAGACGGGTGGTTGACCCGGCGCCAGGCCATGTCGGTGACGTGCAACAGGCCGTCTACTCCGCCCAGATCAACAAACGCACCGTATTCGGTAATGTTTTTGACCACACCGTCAACCGCATCGCCTTCAGTCAGCTTGCCAACGATTTCTGCACGCTGTTCCGCACGCGATTCTTCCAGAATGGCGCGACGGGATACAACGATATTTCCGCGGCGGCGGTCCATTTTCAGAATCTGGAACGGCTGCGCCATACCCATCAACGGGCCGGCGTCGCGCACGGGGCGCACATCAACTTGCGAACCTGGCAGAAACGCTACAGCGCCGCCCAGATCGACTGTAAAGCCGCCTTTGACTCGGCCAAAGATTGCACCTTCGACACGCTCTTCCGCTTCATAGGCTTTTTCCAGACGGTCCCATGCCTCTTCGCGGCGGGCTTTGTCGCGGGAAATGACAGCTTCACCACGGGCGTTTTCTACACGCTCCAGAAACACCTCTACCGAATCGCCGGGGGCGATTTCAGGGGCTTGTCCGGGGGCTGCGAATTCTTTCAGATCAACTCGGCCTTCCATTTTATAGCCAACGTCGATGACGGCCTGACCGGCTTCAATCGCCAGTACAGTCCCTTTTACCACACTACCTTCACTGGGGGTGTCGATTTCAAAGCTTTCTTCCAGGAGGGCTTCGAATTCTTCCATGGTCGCTTTAGCGCACATATATGTATCGTCCTTTATCAAGTGTTTATCGGGCCGAGCGGTTGGTTCCGCTGGTCTTTGGGTTGCAGTTGATCGGCACGCTACCACGAAAACAAACGAAGGGCCGGTGATGTCCCGACCCTGCTCGTGTTATCTGTTATCGTTGCGGCGCTAGTGCCGATGCGCGGGGGTATAGTGGAGATTGCCGTTGGGGGCAAGGGCATGTGCGCCTCGTATAAGCGGCTTCATTCCTCACCTTGGCACTCGCCCATTCATCTACCAGCCCATTATTGTAAAGAGTTTGGAGTCTTGTCATAATCAAACCCGCAGTTCGGTGCGCTAACTGCTGGTTTATTTCGGCATGTGATTGAAAACGGGGAAATAATGAAGACGTTGGTTTGCGGACAAAGAGCCGCGTTGCTAACATTTATTGTTGCCTGGGTATTTTGTGCTGGCCTGTCCCAAACCGCCTTAGCACAGGACAATCCCTTCGCTCCGGGCTGGACACTGCAACCCGCATCTTCAACTCTCAACTTTCAATCCGTAAAAAATGAAACCAAAGTTGAATCGAACGGCTTCGCAACTTTGTCCGGTGCCATAGATCAAAACGGGACAGCGCGGGTTACAATCATGTTGGATTCCGTCGACACCAAAATCGATTTGCGCAATGTGCGTATGCGGTTTCTGTTCTTTGAAAGTTTCAATTATCCGGAAGCGGTCATTATCGTGCAACTTGATCCCGCCCTGTTGGCCGACCTGCAGCAGGTTCGGCGCAAAACAATCCGTTTGTCCTATGCGCTCAATCTGCATGGCGTCCTCAAATCCTTTGAAGCTGAAACGGTGGTAACGCTGCTCAGTGACGATCTGGTTTCGGTCTCAACAAATATCCCGATTTCAGTTGCCGCCGCAGATTTCAATCTTTTGGGCGGTGTTAGCAAACTCGAAGAAGCCGCTGATGTAGAGATAATTCCTTCAGCAACCGTCACATTTGACCTGATGTTCGCCCGTAATTCCGCCGAAGGAACCTTGGCCGCAGCCAACACATCTGAATCGACAGCGTCGAAACAACCAACACAAGTGACCTTGGAACCCGAAGGCGATTTTGACACCACCGCCTGCAAAGGCCGGTTCGAAATATTGTCACGGGCTGGCAATATCTATTTCCGCTCCGGCAGCGCCCGTCTTGACCAGAAAAGCGCGCCGCTGTTGAACAGCCTCGTTGATATTATTTCGCGGTGCCCGAATATGGTGGTCGAAGTCGGCGGCCACACCGATGCAATCGGCAGTGACGCTGCCAACCTGCGACTTTCGGAAGCCCGCGCAGAATCGGTAACAACCTATCTCACGTCTAAGGGAGTTGGCCCAGATCGGTTGCTGAGCGCCGGGTATGGTGAAACCCGGCCTGTTGCAGAAAATGACACCGCGGAAAACCGGCGGCGGAACAGACGCATCGAATTCACAGTTGTCAAAGGTTGAGAAAATGAAGCTGGGCCGGTTTCTGTTCAACACCCCAATCTGGCCTGTCGCAGCCCTGTGCGCCGGGACAGCAGCTACGGCCGCAACGGTTGATTCCAATGGCTTGTTTGGGAATGCCCGCGCGCTGATTTTTAGCTCTGAAGTGTTTGAATATTCAGGAGACTATGCAATCCCCATGTCACTGAAAATTATCGTGCCGGAAGAATCTCCGCAAGAAGGTGTTGCTGACGAAACCGACCCGGTGGAAGAAACCGAACAAACGCCAGTATCATTCACAAGTCCGCTGACAACAGGCGGGCCGGAAATTGAAGGCCAAAGCCTGCAACAGCTCATAGAAGGTTCGCCGCTTTTCACCCCGATCGAAGGTATCCCCGAAGAATTGTGGAAAGACAAACAATGTTCGTCCTGCCACAACTGGACGCAGGAAGACCTGTGCGTCCAGGGCAACACCTATGTTGACGACAAATCACCAGATGCGATGGTCAAGCAACACCCCTACGGCGGAGGCTTCAAGCGGAACCTGAAAGCCTGGGCTGCGAGTGCTTGTCAGTAAACCTTGCCTTAATGACCGGTAAAACCGCTTTCAACCAAAGCAATTGCTGCTTGCACCGCCTGTTCAACTGACATTGCTGTCGTGTCCAACACCACTGCATCGGATGCCGGCACCATTGGAGCAACATCCCGGTCCGCGTCGAGTGCATCGCGGGTTTTGACGTCCGCCAGCACGGTCTCAAATGAAGTTGCTTCGCCTTTGCCGGTCAGTTCCCTGAACCGCCGTTCCGCCCGCACCTTGGTGCTCGCCGTCACAAACAGCTTCACATCCGCGCCCGGGCAAATCACCGTACCGATATCGCGACCGTCCAGAACCGCCCCGCCTTCACGCCGTGAAAAGTCCTGTTGAAACGCGACCAATGCGGCCCGAACCACCGGGATTGCCGCCACTTTGCTGGCCGCCCGTGCCACTTTTGCCGTGCGCAGATCATCCCGCGTCAGGTCGTCTTCGGTCAGGTCTTTGGCCAGTTGTTCCGCCACTTCCGGATAATAAGACGTCACTTTGTAGGCCAGCGCTTTGCGCCCTACTGCGCGGTACAGCAGCCCTGTATCCAGATGTGCAAATCCGAAATGGGTGGCGACAGCCTTTGATATCGTGCCCTTACCCGCCGCGGCTGGCCCATCAATTGCCACAGTAAACTGTTTCATGGTGCTCAACCCGCAATTCCCTTGTGCCGACGCTTGAAATACCCAAACACCGCCAGCACAATTAAAAGCGTCATTGCCGACGTTATGAACGCGGCTTTGGTCACCGTGCAGGTGGACGCATAGGCGGCCAAATTTGCCTCAACATCAGTTGCGCCAAGGTGCAGCATGTTTCGAACAGCAAGATTCTCCAGATAGTCGAATCCGCCTCCCAGAATTGGCAAGGCAACCGCGCCAATCCGCAACAACAGCGCCCAGCGGGCCGTCAATTTCCACAGGGCAATCGCCAGGACGGCGCCCAACAGCGCCGGAAAGGCCGCGTCCAGCACGTGTTGCCGGTGCAAATAGAACAACACACCCTCGGGTGAAATTTTCGTCAGATACTCCTGCACCTGCGCAAAAGAATACCCCAGAGGCCGCACATCAAACGGTGCCAGCCCGTCCGCCTGTAACACCAGATAGGGCAAGGTCCAGAACAACATCGCGCAATAGAGGGCGCCTGTGATCGCCACCAGCGCCCAGTAAAACCGCATCGCAGACCTCACGATGCCGCCCCGTCACGTTCGAACATCGCGCCCAGCCCCGACATCAATTCCTCAAATACCGGAAAACTGGTGGCAATTGCGCCGCCGTCATCCACGCTTACCGGCTGATCCGTCGCCAGCCCCATACACAGAAACGACATCGCAATCCGGTGATCCAGATGGGTCAGCGCGGTGATCCCGCCTGCAACCGAACCACCCTGTCCGTGCACGATCATAAAATCTTCACCCTCTTCAATTGTCACCCCCATGGCCTCCAGACCCCGGGCCATGGCATCAATCCGGTCGCATTCCTTGACACGCAGCTCTTTCACCCCGCGCATAACCGTCTTGCCCGACGCAAAAGCCGCAACCGCGGACAGAATCGGATATTCGTCGATCATCGACGGGGCCCTGTCAGGAGGCACCTCAATGCCCTGCAAAGCGCTCGCCCGCACCCGCAAATCAGCCACTGGCTCACCGCCCTCTTCACGTTCATTCTGAAACGAAATATCGGCGCCCATCTCCAATAAGGTTGTGAACAACCCCGCGCGCGTCGGATTCAACCCGATGTTTGGCAGCAGGATGTCCGAGCCTTCAACGATCAGCGCCGCACAAATCGGAAACGCGGCCGAGCTGGGATCGCGCGGCACCGCGATGGTTTGCGGTTTCAACTCTGGCTGGCCCTGCAACGTGATTTCGAACCCTTCACGGGTCTCAACTGTCTCAACATCGGCCCCAAAACTGCGCAGCATCCGCTCGGAATGATCGCGAGTCTTTTCGCGCTCGATTAGCACCGTCTCGCCCGGCGCATTCAACCCGGCCAGCAACACTGCCGATTTGATCTGCGCTGAGGGATGCGGTGAAGTATAGTGCACCGGCATCGGATCGCGTGCGCCAACAAGAGTCAGCGGTAGCATGCCTTTGGCCCGCCCGACCGCCTGCGCCCCAAACAAAGCCAACGGATCGGTGATCCGCCCCATCGGCCGTGACCGCAGGCTGGCATCACCGGTAAACGTCGCGGTAATCGGACAGGTCGCCATCGCGCCCATAATCAGCCGCACACCGGTGCCGGCGTTGCCGCAGTTAATCACATCTTCAGGCTCGGCAAACCCGCCTACGCCCAACCCATTCACCCGCCATTCGCCGTCACCCATTCGCTCCACGCCAGCCCCAAACGCCACCATGGCTTTGCCGGTATCAAGCACATCCTGGCCTTCGAGCAGGCCCGAAATCCGGGTCTCTCCAACCGTCAATGCGCCCAGAATAAGCGACCGGTGCGACACCGATTTATCGCCCGGAACCCGGGCCGTGCCGCGCAAAGGCCCGGATTTTCGCGCTGTCATCGGGATCGGAGTGCCGTGGCCTGCCATGGAAATTTGTCCAGTTCGAAGTCTTTGATCCGCCTATAGCCGATCACCTTTGAGGCGACAACACGCTTGAGATCAGATCGTGACCACGACAGAGCCCATTTTATCTGCGGCTTCCACAGCCTCGTGTGCTTGAACAACATTATCAATCGTGAAGGTCGCTGCGATGGAATGGGTCAGTCGGTCTTGCTGCAACAATTTGGTCAGGCCGGATAATGTCTCGGCTCTTGCCTTATCAGACAGGATATACACGAGCACCATCCGCAGGGTCACGTTCTTGAACATCAACGGATAAAACGGCAGCGTCGGCGTCATATTGGCCGCCGAACCATAAGTCGCGATAACGCCACCGGAGTTGATTACTTGCTCCGTCACCGGCAGGTTCGCGCCAAACTCCAGTTCGATAATCCGGTCCACCCCACCGGTCAAATCAAGAATCTGTGCCGCTGTATCGCCCTCTCGGTAATTCACCACGTGATCCGCCCCCGCCGCACGCGCATAGGTGGCCTTGGCCTCCGAACTCACTGTGGTGACAACCTCCGCCCCGCCAAGTTTCGCCATCTGGATGGCATAGCGCGAAACAGTCCCCGCCGCACCCGTCACCAGCACCTTCTGGCCGTCGAGCGGACCGTCCGCAAATACACAGCGATACGCGGTCATGGCCGGAATACCCAGACAGGCTCCTGCCTCAAATGAAACGTCATCAGGCAGGAACACAGCCTGCGCCTCCGGCAACACGATATACTCGGCGCAGGTCCCAAACGCCCGCTGCCATTGCCCGTTCCACAACCAGACCCGCTGGCCAATCCGCGCCGGATCTACACCAGCGCCGACCGCCTCGATCACTCCGGCCCCGTCCGAATCCGGGATGATCCGGTCATAGCCTATGGGCCGCGACCCGGCCCGCAGCTTTACGTCCGAGGGGTTGCAGCCGGATGCATGAACCCGCACCAGAGCCTCTCCGGAGTCCGGTGCAGGTGTCGGCACGTCGCCAACCCGCACTACATCCGCCGCTGCACCCTGAGTTTCGTAAAAGGCTGCACGCATCACACCACCTGATCCAATCCACGCCCTTTCAACAGCGCATCCACTTTCGGCAAAGACCCTCTGAACGCAACATATAAATCTTCCGCTTCCTTCAGACCACCCGCCGAGTAAATATGTTCGTGCAGTTTGGCGGCCATATCCGCATCAAACGGACCACCTGCCTCCTCAAACGCCGAAAAAGCATCTGCGTCCATCACCTCGGACCACATGTAAGAATAATATCCGGACGAATACCCGTCCCCGGAAAACACATGAGCAAAATGCGGCGTGGCGTGGCGCATGCGGATTGCCTTAGGCATCCCCAATCCGGCCAGAACGGCTGCCTGTTTCGCCAAAGGATCCAATGGAGCATCCGCTGAGTGAAACGCAAGATCAACCAACGCGCTGGCGGTGTATTCAACTGTCGAAAACCCCTGATCGTAATTCTCTGCCTTCAACAGCCGTTCCAGCAAGTCGGCAGGCATCGATGCGCCGGTTTCCGCATGGAGGGCGTATTTTTCCAGAACCTCCGGCACCGACAGCCAATGCTCATACAGCTGGCTTGGCAATTCGACAAAGTCCCGCGCTACAGAAGTGCCTGAAATGAACGCATAGGTCACATCGGACAGCATCGAATGCAGCGCGTGGCCGAATTCGTGGAACAACGTCCTAGCATCATCAAAGGTCAGCAAATTCGGCTCACCCGCAGGCGCCTTGGCGAAATTACAGACGTTCACCGTGATCGGTCGCACCTCTTTGCTCAGCGCTGATTGCGTTCGAAACCGCGAACACCATGCGCCGGACCGTTTCGAAGGCCGGGCGAAATAATCCCCGACAAAAACCGCTATATGGCGGTCGCCCTTCTTCACTTCCCAGGCCCGTGCGTCGGGATGATACAATGGCACGTCCAAAGGTTCGAACGTCAGGCCAAACAATCGGTTCGCACAATCAAACGCCGCTTCGATCATCTGATCGAGTTGGAAATACGGCTTCAACTCCGCCTCATCCAGATCATATTCCGCCAAGCGCCGCTTCTCGGAATAATAGCGCCAGTCCCAGGGCTCCAGATCACCGTTGATCCCGTCGCGCTGCATCATGTCCGTCAGCACCACAGCATCGCGCTCTGCAGCAACTTTGGCTGGTTCCCAAACCGCCATCAGCAAATCACGTACGGCGCCGGGGGTTTTCGCCATTTCCGGGGCCAGTTTAAAATCCGAAAATGTGTCAAATCCCAGCAAACGCGCCCGCTCGTCGCGCAATTGCAGAGTTTCGACGACAATCTCCCGGTTGTCGGTTTCGCCGTCATTCTCGCCCCGTGCGCCCCAGGCTTCATAGGCTTTCTGCCGCAGATCACGGCGTTCGGAAAACTGCAAGAACGGCACAATCAGCGACCGTGACAACGTTATCGCATGGCCTTCTTCACCCCGTTCTTTCGCTGCTTGTCGCGCGGTTGCTTTCACAAAATCCGGCAAGCCATCCAAGTCATCATCACCCAACAGCATGAACCAGTCACGCTCATCCGCCAGCAGGTTCTGGGAAAATGTGGTGCCAAGTTCCGCCAAGCGGGTCATCACCTCGGTCAACCGCTCTCGGCCCGCTCCTTTCAACTGCGCCCCGGCCCGCACAAACATCCGGTGGTACAACTCCAGAACCCGATCCTGTTCCGCCGACAACCCCTGCCTTTCGCGTGCCTGAAACAATCCGTCTATCCGCGCAAACAAGGTTTCATTCATCATGGTTTCAGCACCAAACGCAGCAAACCGGGGCGACAGATCACGCTGCAGCGCCTCACGTTCCGGATTGCTATCCGAGCCGGCCAGATTCCAGAACACGCCGGCAACCTTTTCCATCAGATCGTCAGCCTGTTCCAAGGCTTCGATGGTATTGGCAAAGGTTGCCGTATCCGGATTGTCCGCCACCGTATCAATCGCCGCGCGGGATTGGCGAAACGCCTCATCAAAAGCCGGTGCAAAATGCGCGTCATTGATCAGATCAAACGGCGGCAGTTCAAAAGGGCCGGTCCAGTCGGAAAGGGTTGGGTTGGTTCATGGAGTCTCTTTACTGTGTTGAACACACCTTTGCAGAGACATCTCTGATGGTAAAGCCCGGATCAATAGGGCTGACTTCATGCTGCTGCTGGCTCAAATTCCGTTGCAATTCGCCAAGCTTTCCCTTTCAGTCACCGCGAGCATTTCTCAGGAGCCCGCCATGTCCAAATCCAACCGCTACACCGGATTGCAAACCACAGCCATTCATGCTGGCGAGGCACCGGATCCCACGACAAACGCGTCCGCCCCCGCAATCCACATGTCCTCGACATTTGTCGTAGAAGAAGCGGCCAGTCTCTCGGCCCACGGCCTCAGCGACGACAGCCCGTTTCTCTACGGCCGCTGGGCCAGTCCGACGGTCGAGATGCTGGCCCGCAAAATCGCCACACTGGAAGGCACCGAAGACTGTCTTTGCCTTGCTTCCGGCATGGCGGCGGCCACATCGATATTTCTGACGCTTCTGTCAAAGGGCGATCACACCATTGTATCAGATGTGTCTTACGCCGGTGTCGCCGAACTGGTGCGCGATACTCTGCCCCGCTACGGGATAGAGGTCTCGACCGTTGATATGACCAACCTGCAGGCAGTGGCAGCCGCTGTGCACCCAAACACCAAACTGAGCCACTGCGAAACGCCGTCAAATCCGATCATGCGCCTGACCGATCTGACTGCGGTTTCAAAAATTGCCAACGACGCCGGGGCACTGCTGTCCTGTGATTCGACTTTCGCGACCCCCATCGGTTGCTGCCCGGCAGATTTTGGCGTCGATCTGGTGATGCATTCGGTCACGAAATACATCGGCGGCCACGGCGATGCCATCGGCGGTGCACTGGCCGGTTCGCGCGAGTTGATAGGCAGGCTGCGGGCAGAAGCAGCCATCCACCACGGTAGCGTGATGTCGCCATTCAACGCCTGGCTGATCGCCCGAGGTGCCGCGACCTTGCCGCTGCGCATGAAAGCCCATGAAGCCGGCGCACTGGCCGTTGCCGCGTTTCTGGAGCAGCACCCGAAGGTCACGCAAGTGGTTTACCCAGGCCTGAAAAGCCATCCGCAGCACGCCCTGGCCACACGCCAGATGACCAATTATTCCGGAATGTTGTCGTTTCAGGTCGGCGACAAAGCCGCCGCCCAAGCCATCGCAGCTCGGATGATGACCGGACTGGAGGTGATCCATTATGCCGTGTCCTTGGGCCACCACCGCAGCCTGATATTCCTAATGGAAACCGATGATCTGATGGACACATCGTTCCGGCTTGATAGCGCACAGCTCGACAGTTACCGCGCCTATGCCGGTGACGCCATTTTTCGGATGTCGGTCGGGCTGGAAGATGCAGAAGATCTGATTGTCGATCTGGCACGGGTGCTGGACTAGAGCGTTATGCGCCTAATTGGACTCACCAATGAAGCGCATAACACAGCAACATCACAGGCTTAACCCGGCACAATGGGTATTATATGTTTCAGACAAAACGCATCGCGCTCTAGTCCAGAATTTCTTGCACTGGACAGCGGCAACCCGTTGATGTTCCATAGCCTGAAAATCACGAAACGGGTGTAGCATGGACATTAAAAAGGCCGGAAAGCCGATACCCGGCCATCCCTTGGAACAAGACCCGCATGGGGTCAGGGAATTTCGGGAAAAGGTTCTTGAGGTCGCGATCGGCCGTCAGGTTCGGATCTTTCGAAAACAGCAGGGTATCACTGTTGTCGAATTGGCCGGGAAAACCGGGTTGTCCGTTGGGATGCTGTCCAAGATAGAAAACGGCAATACATCGCCTTCGCTGACCTCCCTGAAAACCTTGGCCAATGCCCTCAGCGTTCCCCTGACCGCATTTTTTCAGCAGTTCGAGGAACGGCGCGAGGCGGTCCATACCAAAGCCGGTGAGGGAGTCGAGATCGACCGCGAGGGCACTCGTGCCGGCCATCAATACAATCTTTTGGGCCACATCGGCGCCAACGCCAGCGGGGTGATCGTTGAGCCATATTTAATCACGCTTACGGATCAGTCCGATGTCTTTCCCGCCTTTCAACACGCCGGGATCGAAACCATTTACCTACTAGAGGGTGAAGTCGGTTATCGCCATGGCGACAATATTTATATTTTGCAGCCCGGCGATACGTTGCATTTTGACGCCGATGCACCGCACGGGCCGGAGCAGTTGATAAAACTGCCCTGCCGCTATTTGACGGTCATTTCCTATCCGGCATCAAACTAACATTTGCACGTTAGGAAAAAATTATTCTTGTCAGTTGATATATTTCCAATCAAATGCTACCCACTGAGTCGAGAAATAAGGGAGGGTCGGCACATATGTGCGGAATCGTTGGATTATTCTTGAAAGATAGATCGTTGGAGCCGCAGCTCGGCACGATGCTCACAGAAATGCTGGTGACAATGAGCGACCGGGGCCCGGACAGCGCCGGAATCGCGATGTACGGCAGAGAAGTCAAGGATCAGGCCAAGCTAACGGTGCAATCCGACAATGCTGCCGAAGATTTTTTGGCTTTGGACGTTGAATTGGGTGGCGCCATCGACGCCGAAATCACCATACGGGTGAAAGATACCCATGCGGTTTTGGAACTGGCAGCCAAAAAAATTCCGCTAGCCCGGCGTGCACTGGCGAAACTGCGCCCCGGTGTCCGGGTGATGAGCACCGGCGAGACCATGGAAATCTACAAGGAAGTCGGCCTACCGCAGGACGTTGCAAACCGGTTTGACCTCAGCGCGATGACCGGCAGCCACGGTATCGGCCACACCCGCATGGCAACGGAATCGGCGGTGAACACGCTGGGCGCACACCCCTTCTCCACCGGCCCGGATCAATGTCTGGTGCACAACGGTTCGTTGTCCAACCACAACAATCTGCGCCGCAAGCTGAAGCGCGAAGGCGTGACCATCGAAACCGAAAACGACACCGAAGTCGCCGCCGCTTATCTGACCTGGAAAATGCAGCAGGGCAGTACTTTGGGCGAAGCGCTCGACAGCGGCATCAATGATCTCGACGGTTTTTATACCTTTGTCGTCGGCACCAAAGACGGCTTTGGCGTACTGCGCGACCCAATTGCCTGCAAACCGGCGGTGCTGGCGGAAACCGACCAATACGTGGCCTTTGGCTCGGAATACCGCGCCTTGGTCAATCTGCCGGGAATCGAAGACGCCCGCGTCTGGGAACCGGAACCGGCAACCGTCTATTTCTGGGAGCACTGAGATGCAGACTTATGATCTGGAGGCGCAGGGCCTGCGCGGCCTGAACGCCGCACTGTTCGCGCAAAAAGACGATTCCAATCAAACCGCCTGGGACATCGTCAATCCCAAAGGCGGCCATGCAATTGCCGTTGGTTTGGATGCCCCTATCGAGGTAACAGTGAACGGCTCGACCGGCTATTATTGCGGCGGGATGAACCAGCAGGCGACGATCAACATCAAAGGCTCGGTTGGTCCCGGAGTTGCCGAAAACATGATGTCGGGTGCGGTGATAGTTGAAGGTGACGCAAGCCAATACGCCGGGGCCACCGGGCATGGCGGATTGCTGGTGATCAAAGGCAACGCCGCATCGCGCTGCGGGATTTCTATGAAAGGCATCGATATCGTCGTGCACGGAAATATCGGCCACATGTCCGCGTTCATGGCGCAGTCCGGGCATCTGGTGGTGCTGGGGGACGCAGGCGACGCGCTTGGCGACAGCCTGTACGAAGCAAAATTGTTCGTGCGCGGCGAAGTCAAAAGTCTTGGCGCGGATTGCATCGCGAAAGAAATGCGCCCAGAACATCTGGAATTTTTGTCAGACTTGCTGGATCGGGCCGGAGCAGACGCCAAACCCGAGGAGTTCACCCGCTACGGCTCTGCCCGAACGCTCTATAATTTCGACATCGACAACGCGTCAGCATATTGAGGAGATGGCCATGAAAGATCTGCCCGAAAACGCTATCCCGCAAACCAACCCACGCCAGTCCTGGACCTTTTCCAACGATGTGAATTCGGAAATCCGCCGCGCCGCAGCGACTGGCATATACGACATCCGCGGTGGTGGAGCCAAACGCCGGGTGCCACATTTCGACGACCTGCTGTTTCTCGGTGCGTCGATGTCGCGCTACCCGCTGGAAGGCTACCGCGAGAAATGTGAAACCAAAGTGGTTTTGGGCACGCGGTACGCCAAGAAACCCATCGAACTCGATATCCCGATCACCATCGCCGGTATGAGCTTTGGCTCGCTCTCAGGCCCCGCCAAAGAAGCGTTGGGGCGTGGCGCATCAGCGGCTGGAACCTCCACCACAACCGGTGATGGCGGCATGACGCCCGAAGAACGCGGTCACTCAAGCAAGCTGGTCTACCAATACCTGCCATCGCGCTACGGTATGAATCCCAACGACCTGCGCCGCGCGGATGCGATTGAAATCGTCGTCGGTCAAGGGGCGAAACCCGGCGGCGGCGGCATGCTGCTGGGCCAGAAAATCAGCGACCGGGTGGCGGAAATGCGCAACCTGCCAAAAGGCATCGACCAACGCTCTGCCTGTCGCCACCCGGACTGGACCGGGCCGGACGACCTGGAGATCAAAATTCTGGAGCTGCGCGAAATCACCAATTGGGAAATCCCGATTTATATCAAGATCGGCGGCGCCCGGCCTTATTACGACACCACTCTAGCCATCAAGGCCGGGGCGGATGTTGTGGTGCTGGACGGGATGCAGGGCGGCACCGCTGCCACGCAGGATGTATTCATCGAACACGTCGGCCAACCAACACTGGCCTGTATCCGTCCCGCGGTGCAGGCGTTGCGGGATCTCGACATGCACCGCGGAGTACAGCTGGTGGTTTCCGGTGGCATCCGCAACGGGGCCGATGCCGCCAAGGCGCTGGCGCTTGGTGCTGACGCGGTGTCCATCGGCACCGCTGCGCTGGTGGCGCTGGGGGACAACGACCCGCGTTGGGAAGAGGAATACCAGAAACTCGGCACCACCGCCGGGGCTTATGATGATTGGCACGAGGGTCAGGACCCGGCAGGCATCACCACCCAGGACCCGGACTTAATGGCGCGGTTTGACCCGATTGAAGGTGGACGCAGACTGCGGAATTACCTCAAAGTGATGACGCTGGAAGCGCAAACTATCGCGCGGGCCTGCGGCAAGAACCATGTGCATAATCTGGAACCCGAGGACCTCTGCGCCCTGACCATCGAGGCCTCGGCCATGTCCGGGGTGCCTTTGGCGGGAACAAACTGGGTGCCCGGCCAAAATTTCTGATACAGATAACACGCCCCGGCTATCCGGGGCGTGTTTGCTTTTGAACGGACCAACAACAGGGAAAGAAGGGACAGACCATGACAACAGATCTGGCAACTTTCGCAGAAAAAAACGGCATCAAGTATTTCATGATCACCTACACCGATTTGTTCGGCGGTCAGCGGGCCAAACTGGTGCCAGCCGAAGCCATTGCAGACATGCAACGGGACGGCGCTGGTTTTGCCGGGTTTGCCACATGGCTCGATCTGACCCCGGCGCACCCCGATATGCTGGCGGTGCCGGACCCGTCTTCGGTGATCCAGTTGCCTTGGAAACGCGAAGTTGCATGGCTGGCCGGGAATTGCACGATGGAAGATGCGCCGGTGGCGCAGGCCCCGCGCAACGTGCTGAATCGTCTGATCGAAGAGGCCGCCAGCGAAGGTATGCATGTCAAAACCGGCATCGAAGCCGAGTTTTTCCTGCTGACACCGGAAGGCGACAAGATATCAGACGAATTCGATACCGCCGCCAAACCCTGTTATGACCAGCAGGCGGTGATGCGGCGCTATGATGTGATCGCGGAAATCTGTGATTACATGCTGGAAATGGGCTGGGGACCGTATCAGAACGACCATGAGGATGCGAATGGTCAGTTCGAAATGAACTTTGAATTCGACGATGCGCTGCGCACCGCCGACAAACACTCATTTTTCAAGTTCATGACCAAATCGGTGGCCGAAAAACACGGGCTGCGGGCGACATTCATGCCCAAACCGATCGAAGGGCTGACCGGCAACGGCTGTCACGCCCATATTTCGGTCTGGGATGCGCCGGGTGACGCGGCCAATATCAATGTGTTTGCAACCGACAAGGGCATCGGTCAGGCCGGTGAACTGGGCCTGTCCGAACGTGGTGCATATTTTCTCGGCGGCATCATGAAACACGCCTCGGCGCTGGCCGCGATCACCAATCCGACGGTAAACAGCTACAAACGAATCAACGCACCGCGCACCATGTCAGGCGCGACCTGGGCCCCGAATACGGTGACCTGGACCGGCAACAACCGCACTCATATGGTCCGTGTCCCCGGCCCCGGCCGATTTGAATTGCGCCTGCCCGATGGTGCCGTGAATCCATATCTTCTCCAGGCGATAATTATAGCAGCCGGTCTCGACGGCATCCGCAACAAACGGGATCCCGGAAAACGCTGGGACATTGATATGTATGCGGAAGGCCACAAGGTGCGTGGTGCGCCAAAACTGCCGCTGAACATGCTCGACGCCTTGCGCCAATATGACAAGGACAAGGCGCTGAAATCGGCGATGGGCGATGAATTCTCCGCCGCATACCTCAAAATGAAAATGCAGGAGTGGAACAGCTTCGTCTCGCATTTCTCAAACTGGGAGCGCGAGAATACGCTGGACATCTAAGCGACCCTGATTTGCAAACATTGCCAGCTGGCGCAGTCCTGCGCTAGCATCGCCTCATTGAAATCCGGTTTCTGTTGAGGGTCTGCCATGTTTATGCTTCGTCATTTTTCCGTTTTG
The DNA here is from genome assembly GCA_965237555.1 of Amylibacter sp. Lineage (GTDB taxonomy): Bacteria > Pseudomonadota > Alphaproteobacteria > Rhodobacterales > Rhodobacteraceae > Amylibacter. The sequence goes on along the minus strand of OZ250147.1, from coordinate 973,147 downwards.
GTTTTGATCAGTCTTGTTTTTACGATGCCTATTGCCGCGCAAGACAAAGGCAAAACCATACTGGTGCTGGATGCCTCCGGTTCGATGTGGGGTCAGATTGACGGGCTGACCAAGATCGAAATCGCGCAAAAGGTCGTCGGTGGATTGCTGGATGATCTGCCCGATGATCAGGAGCTCGGCCTCACTGTTTACGGTCACAACCGCAAAGGCGACTGTGCAGATATCGAGACCCTGGTCCTGCCCGGCCTCGGCACCCGCGACGCCATCCGCACCGCCGTGAACGCCATCAAACCCAAAGGCAAAACGCCGCTGTCCGAAGCTGTGATCAAAGCCGCCGAAGCGCTGAAATACACCGAAAACAAAGCCACCGTCATTCTGGTTTCCGATGGCAAGGAAACCTGCGATTTTGACCCCTGCGAAGTTGGTCGCAAGCTGGAGGAATCCGGTGTTGATTTCACCGCCCATGTGGTGGGATTTGACGTGGCAAACCCGGCGGACCGGGCACAGCTGCAGTGTTTGGCAGAAAACACCGGCGGCCAGTTCCTGACTGCCTCCACCGCCAGCGAGCTGACCGAAGCCTTGCAAAAGGTCAGCGTTCCCGAACCGCCGAAGCCGGTTCAGGTCACCTTTCAGGCCATCGAGGAAGGTTCGCTCACCATCATCACCGAAGGTTTGGTCTGGTCTCTGACCAACCTCGACGACGGCACAGCGTTGGACGATTATATCACTGCGGCCACCATCAGCCGCGAATTGCTGCCGGGCAAATACATGGCCGAAGTGCTGCGCACCAGCGACGAGTCCAGCGCCGAGAAAACCGTCACTATCGGCCCGGACAGCACTGCAACCGTGCTGCTGGAATTGCCGGAATTCACCCCCAAGGCAACATTGAACACCCCCGCCGAAGCTCCGGTCGGGTCTTCTATCGAACTTGGCTGGACCGGGCCAAATGAAAGCGGCGACTTTATCTCGACCGCCGAAATCGGCACCCGCGCAACCAAATACCTCACCTATATTGCCACCAAAAAGGGCAACCCGGCCCGTTTGCAGATGCCAGCAATCCCGGGCCGCTATGATATCCGCTACCTGCATCGAGGCACCGGCAAGGTCATCGCCTCGAATACCATCAATGTGACCCCAGTCGAGGCCTCGCTCGGCACCGGCGATACTGGCCCTGCAGGCGCGTCTGTGATGGTCGAATGGACTGGCCCGAACTATCGAAGCGACTATATCTCGATTGCTGAAATCGGCTCGCGCGGCAGTAAATACATCAACTACACCTATACCAACAAAGGCACGCCGCTGCCGCTGCAACTGCCCATTGAACCGGGCAACTATGAACTCCGCTATGTGATGTCTCAGGACGCCACGGTGATCGCGCGCAGAAATATCACGGTTGAGAATGTTCAGGCTGGTATAATTGCCCCTGAAACCGCGGCAGCCGGTGCTCTGATCCTGGTCGAATGGCAAGGGCCGGACTACAAAAGCGATTACCTTTCAGTGGCGCAGATCGGCGCAAAAGACAGCAAATATGAAAACTATACCTATACCAATCAGGGCTCGCCCCTGCGCCTTTTGATGCCTGCCCAGGACGGCGAATACGAGATTCGCTATGTGGCCTCGCAGGGGTCTACTGTACTGGCCAGAAAACCCATCCTGATCGAGCCGATTGGTGCTCAGATCACCTTCCCCGATACGGCAAGCATCGGCGAACCACTTTTGGTGCAATGGACCGGCCCCGATTACAAAAACGACTTTATCTCGGTGGCAGAAGTCGGCCAGCCCGACAGTAAATATCTTGGCTATACTTACACCCGCCAGGGCACGCCGCTGCGCTTGAAGCTGCCGTTGACACCTGGTGACTATGAAATCCGATACGTGCAGTCGCAGGACAGCACTGTGCTGGTCCGCGAACCGATAAAAGTCGTGGCATTGGAGGCCAAGCTGTCCGCCGCCGACAATGCTGGCGTCGCCGAGCCGCTGCTGGTGCAATGGGAGGGACCGGATTACAACAACGACTATATTTCGGTGGCCCAGATCGGCCAGCCCGACAGCAAATACGTCAACTACACCTACACCCGACAAGGCTCGCCGCTGCGTGTGATTATGCCCGCCCAGCCCGGCGATTATGAATTGCGGTACATCGCCAATGGCTCACCCGACATGGTTCTGGCGCGACGCGAGGTGACCGTCGAAGCGGTGGATGCCACGGTTGCTTTGGTCGGTGACGCCCTCGCTGGTCAACCGGCACTGGTAGAATGGAGCGGGCCGGACTACCGCAATGATTACATCGGCGTGTCACTGGTTGGGGACGCAAAATACGTGCACTATACCTACACTCGCGAAGGTTCACCGTTGCGAGTCAAGATGCCGGATGCGCCAGGGAAATACGAACTGCGGTATTTTCTGGCAGAGGGTCGCACAGTAATCGCATCCGAGCCGATTGAGGTGAAATAGGAGCAAACAATAAACCAGCGCCAAGCGTTAATACTTTGTTAACAAACAGCAAATGTTCCGCGCGCCGAACTTTTCAGGTGGGGTCATGCACCGTCCCCAATTCCGGCGTCGCTCTGTCCGCCTTTTCTTCCGGCCAGTTGGTCCGCCAGGTCTCTGCCGACCAATGTCCGCAGTGAACCGACGGGCGAGAGAACCCCGGTAACGGATCAATCAGGGGTTCCACCGTCACGTCGTGGCGCGGCACCGCAAAATACGGGAAAGAATAGCGCTCCCGCCCTGACCGGTTCACAACGCGATGCGGCGTCGACACCAGACGCCCGCCGCTCCACAATTCCAGCATATCCCCGATGTTGACGATAAACCCACTTTCAGGACAAGCCACAGCGTGCCAACTGCCGTCAGGCATCCGCACCTCCAGCCCGCCGACCGGATCAGGTGCAATGATCGTCAACGCGTCCGTATCTTTGTGGGCGTGAATGCCGAAACCCCCGTCGCCGGGAGCCTGCGAGGGATAGTGCAGCAGGGTCATGTTGGTCAGGGGCCTTTCGAAGGCCGCCGTCAAATGATCTTGCGGCAACCCAAGCAGATGGCAAAACACCGGCAACAACCCCTGTGTTATCCTGTCCATCTCGACCCAATAAGCCAGTGTCAGCGCCTCTAATTCCGGAACCTCGGTCGGCCACCGGTTCGGACCGTACAACCCACATTGGGCACGGATCGGGTCATTCTCCGCAATCTCGTTGTGCAGTTTGTACCCTTCGTAGTTGTCGGCCTTGCCGCTGCCGTCATTCGGGGTGAACAACCCGAAGGGTATAAACCCGCGATAGTTGTCGCGGGTGATCGCCTGCGCAATTTTGGATGCATCCGACACGGCAAAAGTTCGCACGATCGCGACCCGCAAAGAGGCGACGAGTTCGGGGGGAATTCCCGTGCCAATGATCGACAGAAAACCGATGGATTGGCAGGCTTGATTGATCTGATCCGCAGTTGAATTCCATGCCGCTGGGTCATCGCCAAACAGTGCCGCAACGTCGATTGTCGGAATCGCAGCCACCTGCTAATGCGCCTCAGCCCAATTCGCTCCCTGCCCAGCGTCCACTGTTAGCGGCACATCCAGTTCGACCACTGGCATCGCTGCGCCTTCCATCACGCCACGCACGACGGCAATGGTCTCCTCAACCGCCGCCTTCGGCACCTCGAACAGCAGTTCGTCATGCACCTGCAACAGCATTTTCGAGGGCAAATGCGCGGTCGCATCCGGCATCCGCACCATCGCCCGCCGGATCACATCCGCCGCTGTGCCCTGGATCGGCGCGTTGATCGCCGCGCGTTTGGAAAATCCCGCATGCGGGCCTTTCGCATTGATCTCCGGTGTGTGGATTTTGCGGCCAAACAAGGTTTCCACAAAACCGTGTTCCTTGGCGAAGGCCACCGTATCATCCATATAGGTCCGGATGCCCGGAAAACGTTCAAAATACCGGTCGATGAAGGCCTGCGCGTCTTTACGCGGAATCCGCAGATTTCGCGCCAGCCCGAAGCCGGAAATACCGTAAATCACCCCGAAATTGATCGCCTTGGCCTGACGGCGCACCATCGGATCCACGTCCTCAATCGGCACGTTGAACATTTCAGACGCGGTCATCGCGTGAATATCCTGCCCGTCGAGAAACGCGTCCCGCAGGCTGTCGATTTTGGCGATATGGGCCAGAATGCGGAGTTCTATCTGGGAATAGTCGAGCGAAAGCAGCACATTGCCGTCTTCCGGCACGAAGGCTTCGCGGATACGTCGCCCCTCATCGGTCCGGACCGGGATGTTTTGCAGGTTCGGGTCCGTCGAGGCCAGCCGACCGGTGCTGGCTCCGGCGATGGAGTAAGACGTATGCACCCGCCCGGTTTCCGGGTGGATATGCGTTTGCAGCGCGTCGGTATACGTGCTTTTCAGTTTCGACATCTGCCGCCAGTCCAGCACCCGCGCGGGCAGATCATGCCCTTCGGCGGCCAAATCCTCCAGCACGTCGACACCCGTTGAATAGGCCCCGGTCTTGCCTTTCTTGCCGCCCTGCAACTCCATTTCGTCAAACAGGATTTCACCCAGTTGCTTGGGTGAGCCAACATTAAACGAGCGCCCCGCCAATTCGTGGATTTCTGCCTCAAGTCCAGCCATTTTCTGGGCAAAATTATTGGACATCCGGCTCAGGTGATCGCGATCCACCTTGATCCCGAACATTTCCATTTCCGCCAATACCGGCACCAGCGGGCGTTCCAGCGTTTCATAGACCCGCGTGACCTTTGCCGCATGCAACTGCGGCTTGAACAGCTGCCACCGGCGCAGGGTGATATCGGCATCTTCCGCGGCATATTTCACCGCTTCATCAATCGGCACCTTGTCAAAAGTGATCGCCGATTTTCCAGTGCCCAGCAGGGTTTTGATGCTGATCGGCTTGTGATCCAGATAGCGATCAGACAGCGCATCCATGCCGTGATTATGCAACCCGCCATGCAGGGCGTAAGACATCAGCATGGTGTCTTCGATGGGCGCGATTTCCACACCGTTGCGACAGAATATTTTCAGATCATATTTCATGTTCTGGCCGATTTTAAGGATTGCGGCATCCTCCAAAACCGGTTTCAGGATGGCCAAAGCCTCACTTAGCGGCATCTGCCCCTCGGCGAGCGCGGCACCGCCAAACAGATCACCCTCGCCGTCTTTGTGGATCAGAGGAACATAACAGGCTTCCCCCGGCTCCACGCTCAGGCATATCCCAACCAGATCGACCTGCATTTCATCCAATCCGGTGGTTTTGGTATCCACCGCTACCCAGCCGCGATCTCGGATACGGTCCACCCACTTCTGTAACGCTGCCGAGTCGCGCACACATTCATATTTTGCAGCGTCGATTGGCATCTGCAACGTTACCGCTGCTGTCTCGCCCGCCATTGCCTCCGGCTGTGCAATCACCGGGGCATCCACGCCCAGTTTCGCAGCAATCCGAGTTGAAAGAGTGCGAAATTCCATTTCCGCTAGAAATCCCAAAACCGCCTCCGGCACCGGGTCGTTCACTTCCAGCTCTGCCAGCGATATGTCCAATGCCATGTCTTGTTTCAGCGTCACCAGTTCCCGGCTGACCCGGATTTGGTCTGCATTGTCAATTAGGGATTGCCGCCGCTTTGGTTGTTTGATCTCTTCGGCCCGTTCCAGCAGCGAATCCAGATCACCATATTCATTGATCAACAGCGCCGCCGTTTTGATCCCGATGCCCGGAGCGCCCGGCACGTTGTCCACGCTGTCACCCGCCAGTGATTGCACATCGATCACCCGCTCCGGGCCGACGCCGAATTTTTCCTCAACCTGCTCGCGTCGGATGCGTTTGTTCTTCATCGGGTCAAGCATCTCGACCCCGCCGCCAACCAGTTGCATCAGGTCTTTGTCCGAGGAAATCACCGTCACCCGCGCACCAGCGTCCCGGGCCTGAACCGCCAATGTTGCGATGATGTCGTCTGCCTCAAACCCTTCAACTTCGATACAAGGCAAATTAAACGCCCGTGTCGCGTCGCGAGTCAGCGGAAATTGCGGCACCAGATCTTCGGGGGCCGGCGGACGATTGGCTTTGTATTCAGGGTAGATATCAGAACGAAAAGTCTTGCCTTTGTGGTCAAAGATCACTGCGACATGGGTAGGTGCGTCCAAACCTTTCTGGTCTTCCACAAATTTGAACAGCATGTTGCAAAAACCGCTGATCGCCCCAACCGGCAACCCATCCGATTTGCGGGTCAACGGCGGCAGCGCGTGGTAGGCTCGGAAAATGAACCCCGATCCGTCGATCAGATGGAGGTGATGACCTTTGCCGAAGGCTTGACTTGTCACGCTGTCTGCTCCCTAAAATCTGTTACTCACAATCAATAAGCGGGCCGTTCAATGAAGACCACAACAATTGCAATTGTGCTCGTCGTCGTTCTGGCGGCAACCGTGATTTGGTTTCGACAGCCAAAACCCGAGCCGCCCGCGCCCCTGTCTTTGTCAGGACCTTGTATCGGTGACGCCACCGGCAATCACTGCGCCCCGTTTGTCGGCTGCATCGCGGGCAGCGGCATCACTTTTGAAGGCCGCGCCAACGGGTTTCTAGGCGGTGAAATCGTTGGAACTCTGTCCAACGGTGCCGCTTGCTATGGTGATTGGAAAGTCACATCACCTAGATCGGGCAAAGCTCTGACAGAGTGCGAAGACGGCACTTCCTTTCACGGCAGATACTTGGGAAAGAACGCGGAAGAAGGGTATGTGGTCGGCAAAGGGGTGACCAAAAGTGGACAAACCGTGTTTGCGGTTTCTTCGTCACTGGCCTACCGGACTGGGCGGGTGACTCCCGCCAGTATTCCAAGACTGCACCAGATTTGCCGGAGCTGGCTGGGCGGCGGCTAGAGTGTCTATTGGGCGCGTTTCTTCGGGCGGTACGGCACCAGCACTGGAACGACACACTTCATGGATTCCTCAAACAGCGGCACCGTGAATGCGGTTTCACCGTATTGCGGCGAATAGATCATCCCTGCGTGAATCAGGTTCTTTCGTATGTTGGCCACCGCCGTGCTGGTGGTTCCAAGCGCCGCAGCGATGTCGCCAGAACGGTGTGAGCCCGTCCCCAGTTCCGCCATACCGCGCAGATAATGTTTTTCGGCATAGGAACAGAGGCAACAGCGGGTGCGAAATTGCGCAGCGCAGACCCGGCGCGCTCCAGCAAAGCCCCTGCTGCCTGCATCCGGTCCAGCCGGCGCAACACAACATTGAAGTGGGGACCATTTGTTTCGCCAGATGCCTGCCGGAGCCGTCGGGAACCTCAAATTTGATGGTTTGAAAACCTTTGGTTTTGGCGTCCTGATTCAGCCGGTTCAGCAAAACTGTTTTGCCGACCCCACGCAATCCCAGCAGGATCATCGAGTTGGCATGAAGCCCGTTGCGTATCCGGTCATAGGCGATATCGACTGTTTCAACTATTCCCTCGCGCCAGGAAAACGCCGGAGGTCTGACCCCGGCTCCGGGGACATAAGGGTTGGTTCTGGGGTCCATGTTTAATCAGATTAATAGGTTTATCGTGTGTACATAAACTTACATAAACTAGATAACCTAAATAATCAGCCGCTGGAAACCAATCTCAGTGTCCAGCAACAGCACCCTCTTTGATCACAAACTTGCAGTCGCAATAGGGGCACTCCACCCAACCGTGTTCCATGGGTATTTGCAGCCAGACCCGGGGGTGACCGCCTTCACCACCATCACAGGCCACCCGGTAGCTGTCCACTTCTTTAACTTCCGGTGCTTCGGTTGCCATGCGTCGTGCTCCGCTTTTGATCCATATTCAGTTGCGCTCAACCTAGAGCGCTATGCATTTAATCTGTTTCAGACTAAATGCATAGCGCTCTAGGTGCAAGGTTCGCAACCTGCAATTCCCAAATCTGATCAGGCAGGAGATCCTTACGACAACACCAGCCTGTCTCCAGCAGAGAATTCAGCGACGCATGATGGATTTCAGGCTGTCAGGTCCAGCCGCGCCAGATAGCAGTTGTTCGAAGCAGACCGCAAATGCACATAGGCAACATCCTCGTGCCCCAACAAAGTACTGGCTCGTTCGATGATGTCCACAGCAGGGGTTACAGCGCCGGTGCCGTAGACAATGCGATTGGTGTTTGCATAGCCTCGAAGAATATAGGTGTCAGCCCTCAGCATTTCGGGCAACTCGTCGGTCGTTTCACCTCTTTGGCACGGGTCAGAACACAGAAAAATCGGGCCTGTTTCCGCATAGGGCTGCCGGTCCGGAAAGGGGCGATGCGCCAGAATCAGATAGCCGGCCCCCTGCGCGATGTTCTGCAAACAATGCCGGCAGGGCATCCCTTGCCCGTCCGAGACCTCGCGTTCTGGAACGCAGCCATAAGCGTCAAGGCCACCTAGCTGATACGTCCGCGCCACCTCGGTGGATAGGGCTGAAACAGTAACTGTCATATGTCATCTCCTTTGATATGGAGACATCACTGACATCGCGTTTCAACCGCACCGACCCGATTCTTGCTGAAAGCGATGCAGTTCATCTGGATCAGATCGAACTGAAACGCTCTAATCCGGTTTTACAACCATTGGGCCTATGTTTCGCCCACCGAGAATGTGAATATGCATATGCTGCACCTCCTGCACCCCGTCGGGTCCAGCGTTCGAGATCATCCGATAGCCGTTTCCGCCCGTGCCGGGCTGCACACCCAACATTTTGCAGACCTGGCCTACAGCCCGGTTGAAATCGACGATCTCGGCGTCTGAAGCCTGTAGTGCAAAATGGTCAAAACACACATACGGCCCTTTTGGGATCACCAGCACATGCACAGCCGCCAATGGCTGAATATCACGGAACGCCAGAACGTGATCGGTTTCCAGCACAGAGTCGTTGGGAATTTCGCCGCGCAGGATTTTGGCAAAAATATTTTCATTGTCATAGGTATAGTTCATGGCGGTCCTCAATCTGAAAACAGAAACGGTGTCTCGGCAACCTGGCGGGCTTTGTCTTCGGTGATATCCATAAAGGCCGATATCTGCATAGTGTTGTCCTCGGGCGCGTTACGGTCTGAAATCGAATAGAAATGTGGATAGTTGCGATCGCGGATCTGGTTGCTTTCATAGGCAAAATCCATTCGGAGAGTTGGTGCAATCCGTTTCAGCGTATCCTCAGAGCTTTTTGCACCTGCCAGGCCGATGCGAATGGCGTGACCAGTCAGATAGGCATCGTCAAACGTACACGACAGTTCCAAAACCTTTGTGGTGCATCGGTCCGAGTAAAAATCGTCCAGCATATCCAGATTGGACGGGTCAGCACAGATCAGCATCCGATCGGTGAAATTGCGCTCGTACAACAGCCGCATCACGGCCCGGCGATGACGTGCGCGTTTTTCCAGCGTCCGTTCAATACCGCCCAGCTCCGGCATTGTGGTATCGTGTTCGTCGAACAGATACCCCAGACCGCGCGATCCGGTCACCCGCTCTGACGCATCCAGAAAGCGTTTCGCCACATGCCATTTCTTGCAGATCAGGATCAACAACTCGCGTTCGCGCCCGATCGTGCTTTCACGTTCCCAGAATCGCATGGCAAAACGGCGCCCATGCCGACCACGCTTGGTCAGGAAATCGTAAAGCGTGCGGCCTTCGTTGGTGATATTCAAATCTATGTCACCGCCTGCGTAGAGTTTCGAGAGTTTTTCTTTCAGCGCCAGCGCATACGGTGAAATTTTACGGGCAAACAAATAATCCTGCGCCAACAGAAATTCGTATTGGTCGTTGAAAAACGTCACTGGCATTCCGTAATCCGAAAAAATCAGGAAGGTCAGCGTGCGGTTCTCGACTTCGGCTTTCGGTACCAGATGCAACGCCAGCGTTTGAAAAAACGTTTCATCCGGAATCCAAGTGGTCCGGAAAAACCGCATGATGTCTTTCCGTTCACGGGTGAAATGCAAGATCGCCTCGATCGTGCGCCGCCGCAGGCACCACCATTGCGAACCGATCATGATATCCAGGTTTTCCGGAACTTCCCGTTTGAGTTTCAACAGGCGTTGCAATTTAAGCGAGTTGTAAAACAGGTTTTTCTGGCTGCGCTCGTTGAACCAATGGCGAAACAGCAGCCGGTCCTCTTTCATGCCAGTTTTGATCCAGTCGGAGTCAAAAAAGTCGTTATGTTCAACAAAATCCTTGTCATTTTCGTCCAGGAACCGGTGCACATAACTTGCCGGCTTAACCGCCATGCAATCGCCCGAAACCATATAAAAATGCGTGGCGTCGGGGAATGCCGCATCGGCGGCGATAACGGCATTCAAAGTGCCTTCGACCAGAGACCATTCACCCCAGCCGCATTTCACCCGCTTGGCAAAGGCCACATTGGGGTTGTCCGCCAGCGCGGTGGTGATAATTCTGTAGTCCGCAGCGCTTGCTTTGGCGTCAAAGTGGATCGAGATGCAATCACCAGCCGCGGTTAACCCTTCGGCCTGACTGACAATCGCCTCCGGGTTTTTGTGGCATAACAAGACGTAGGCAATTTTCGCCATTTTTACTGCTCTGTGGTCTGCCGCTTACATATATTCCATGTTTAACTTCTATCACAGACCCAATAAACAGTTTTTCTTGGCAAGTTTGCCGCTAAATTGTACATCGATAACAACAGAACGAACGGCAGGTTATTAACCGCTCCGCGGGTGGGGACAAATTTATGGGCTTTCCGGGTACATGGATGACTGAAAGTGAGAGCGTGGTGTATCGGGTGATCCCGAAGTGCGCCTGTTCCACCATTGGCCAGATCATGTTTTATTCCGATCACGGGCGGTTTTTTGACGGCGACATTCACGACAGCACCGACGGGCTGCACAAGTGGAGCCAGGGCCACAGCCAACAACCGATCATCGACCGGGTCACCGGACTGGAAACTTATACTTTTACCTGTGTTCGCAACCCCTACACGCGCGTGTTGTCGTCGTTTTTTGACAAGATTTGCGGCATTCAGCGCAACGGCAATCGCTATCGCGGCAATCTGGTGCCCAACCTGATGCGCAAATACGGAGTCGAAGTGGAAGGCGAGTTTGACCAGATCAAATCTTTTCGCCGTTTTCTGCTGTTTGCCCGCGACACCATCAAATACCGCCGCCCGATGGACCCGGATATCCATTGGTCCGCAGTGTCCGGACACGCCTCGACGCTGATTTTGAACGGCGGGCGCTATGACCAAATCGTTGCAACGGAAAATTTTCAAGACGGCATGAAAAAGGTGCTGAAAAACATCAACGCGGCACATGAACTGGATATCGACAGCATGCCGCGGTTCAATGAAAGCGAAGGCCATGGGCCTAAGCGAGAACATCCAGTCGAGGATTATTTCGACGATCTGGCGATGCATATGGTTTATGAAATTTATAAACGCGACTTTGTGCTGTTCAAATATGACCCGCAGGACCCGGGACGCAAGGCACCGGTGGGGGAGATAGATCTGGATGAGGTGCATGCGAAGCTGGGTGATTGATCATCTTTTTTTTATTTTCAGCCCCTCTCGCAAAAGTCAAAATTTTACAAAGAACATTATTTGCGTTAACATTTTGGATGTAATTGATTTTGTTTAGAACCATTTTAGGGGTATTTTTTATGGACGAAGACCAACCGATCCCTGCCCAGCACAAGCCAAAACCCACGGAGAAACAACCGGATATTTTTTCTTCGGATGGAATAATCGGTCGTGCAATTCGGACGGGCGCTTTAGGCCTTTGGCTGCTCGGCTTGTACGTTGTTAGTGGCTGGCTGGTTGTTTATTCGTTTTCGGCGCATCAATTAAACAACGCGATAACCGAGTTCAGCGAAATCGGAGAAACTCCTTTAAGCCGCTGGCAAATAACAAATATATACTTGAATTGGGCGACGCTGCAGGAAAAAATTAAGACCATCAACAGCGACATCACCAGTCAAAAGTCAAAAATAAACCTGTTGAATAACAAAGAAATCGAGATTCAAGCGGTAATTAGCAAATATGAGTCTTCTTCAAATGCAGCCCTTCAAAAAATGGCCGATCTGGCTTCCCAAAACAATTTGAAATCCGATATCGCATACGAAGTTTTTGGACGTTATGAACCTGCGACCCGTGCATCTGACCAAGATAAAGAGAATTTTCGGGCCTTGCCTGGATTGCAGAAAATGGCCGGCGAGTTCAACGAGGCCGAGGGATTAAGGAGTGAAACATATACCGGTATTTATGTGATCGCGGAAAAAATCAATAAAATTGAAGACGATATCTCTGTTCTCAAAAAGGAGCTATCAGGCATCCAAATAGATCTAAAACAATCCCTTACAATACCTGGCGGTAAAGAGGATAGTCCGCCAACTGCATTACCAGTACGTGTTGGTGACTTTCTGAACGAGCTCGTCTTTCTCAAGCCGCTACAAAAGCGGTACTTTGGCATTGGATTTTTCAAGATCCCGATCAATCCAGCCCCACTAATTGATATGCCAACTGAAATGTTAACACTGGTTCTTATTTTGAGTATGGGTGCTTTGGGATCGACAATTCACCTAACACAAATTTACTTTAGCCAGGCTTCCGTTCCCGAAACACAACAAAGACATCTGGGGTTTTGGTATTTCCTGTTTCGCCCGTTTCAAGGCAGCATCACCGCATTGGCTGTGTATATTTTTGTTAAGGCAGGTATTTTGGTCGCTTCCACCCCAGAAATTGGATCAAATGGTACGCAGATCAGCCCATATTTTGTTTCGTTTATCGGGATAATATCCGGTTTGATGGCTCAAAGCGCGATTGAGACCATTCAAAGGGCAGGAGACAAATGGTTCTCCGCTAGTGACAAAATTGGCCGCGAACGCTGGGCTATCGGCCTCGATGAGAAGTTGGGACCACCGGGGTCTGAAAGGCAAAAGACAGTAAAACAGATCGCCAATCTGATAGGTGTCAATGAGGATGGCATCGAAGAATGGGCGAGCGAATCGGGACCAGTTCCTTACAGGTATCAATCTGTCCTCGGCGCTTATTTCAAGACGCTGGTTCGTGATATGTTTTCTGACATTCAGCCAAGAACCGAACCGGCCGAACCGGCCCCCCAGTAGATTAAGACCCGCTACAGCGCCTCAACCCCAAAAAACGCCTTCAAATCGGTCTCCGGCCGCGCTCCGATGTGGCCGATAATCTCACCCGCCGCCAGACAGCCCATGCGCCCGCAAGTCAACATGTCGGCACCGGTCACAACACCATGCAGGAACCCAGCAGCGAACAGGTCACCCGCGCCGGTCACATCCAACACGTCAGCTTTGATCGCGGGCGCATGGAAAGTTTGGTCGCCCTGAACCACAATGGCGCCTTTCGCCCCCACCGTACATGCCACGATCCCAATTTCCTGCGCAGCTTTGGCAAGGCTATTCTCCAATTTATCGGGCCCATACATCGCTTGCATTTCATGTTCGTTGCAGAACAGCAGATCGACGTGATCACGGATCATGGCGCGGAAGGCATCGCGGTGGCGTTCAACGCAGAACGGATCTGACAGGGTCAGAGAAACTTTGCCGCCCGCGCCTTTGCAAGCGTCGATCGCCTTGGCAAATGCGGCGTGAGACAATGCACCGTCGAAACGATAGCCCTCGAGGTATATCCATTCGGCATCAGCCATCATCGCGGTGTCGATGTCGTCCGGGCCGAGGTGTTCGGAAACCCCGAGGTATGTGTTCATCGAGCGTTCTGCATCCGGCGTCACCAACACCATGCAGCGCCCGGTTTCATGCGCAGAATCCGCTGGCGACCGCGGGGTTTCATAGACCGCGCCCTGGGCCTGAATGTCATGGGCGAAAATATCGCCTAGCTGGTCGTCTTTGACCTTGCCAACATAGGCGGTGCGGCCGCCAAGCGCCGCGATCCCGGCAATGGTATTCGCCGCTGACCCACCGGAAATCTCCTTGGCCGGGCCCATCTTGCCGTACAATTCCGTCGCCCGCGCGGTGTCGATCAACTGCATGATGCCTTTTTCAACGCCGTTTTCAGTCAGAAAGGCATCGTCACAGGGAGCCAATACATCAACGATGGAATTTCCAATGCCGACAACTTGAAACCTTTTAGTCACTTGGTCTTCTCCTCAAACGGACACAGGTCTTCGATAATACAATTGGCGCAAACCGGCTTGCGGGCTTTGCAGATATAACGGCCGTGCAGGATCATCCAGTGATGCGCGTGCTGCTGAAATTCGGCCGGAATATTGTCTTCGATGGCGCGTTCCACTGCTACAACGTCTTTGCCCGGCGCGATACCGGTCCGGTTGCCAAGCCGGAAGATGTGGGTATCTACGGCTTGAGTGGGCTGCTTAAACCACATGTTCAAAACCACGTTAGCAGTCTTGCGACCCACTCCCGGCAAGCTCTCCAACGCGGCACGCGATGACGGAACTTCGCCTCTATAGTCATTCACCAATATCTGACTCAGTTTCATGACATTCTTAGCTTTTTGCCGGAACAGCCCGATTGATTTAATGTGATCTGTCAGCGCATCAACCCCCAGATCGAGCATTTTTTGCGGCGTATCAGCCACGGCAAACAACGCCTTAGTCGCCCGGTTGACCCCCACATCCGTCGCCTGCGCCGACAACGCCACCGCGACAACCAGCGTATAGGCGTTCACATGTTCCAACTCACCTTTCGGCTCCGGCTCGCTGTCGCGGAACCGAGTGAAGATTGCGTGAATGGTATGATAGTCACGTTGCTTGGCCATGAGCGGTGTTTGGCATGAGGGGAGAGCGTTGCCAAGCGGAACTCACCTGTGCAACCTGACATGCGTCGCAATCTGCTATGAATCACCGAACTTTCGACTTTGCCACAAGCAAAAAGCCGAACGATATCTTGATCTGGCAATGGATGAAGAGTTGCGCAATTATGGCGCTCTGCGCGGGCGGGAAAATCCGGCATCGGAGGCGCTGATTCAGGAGTATTGACGCCGTGTATGTTAGCGAAGTTCATCTGTACCAGAAAGACTTGCCGGTCAAGGACGGCCCGTACTCAATGTCGGGTCAGCAGGTCTGGTCACTGAAAACCACGCTGGTCCGATTGGTCTCGAAGACTGGCTTGCGGGGTTGGGGCGGAGATATTGTTGTGGCGGCTCAGGCGCATATCGGTGCAACCGTGGACCCGAGCCTGCTTGAAGAGATCTGGCTGGCCACGCCCGATATCGACGGTAGCCATGACCCTGAAAATCCAATCCAAGTTGTGGACGGGCATGTTCTACTGCCAGATGGACCGGGTCTCGGCATCATCCCTGACGAGAGCCAGTTCGGTGCGCCCATTGCCTCTTTCGGAGGATGATGTGAACAGCTTTGAACACCTGCCCTATCTTGATCTCGCTGATCCGTCATTCTCGACCCGTGGGCCAGAGGTGCGCGCAGCACGGGCTCAAGGCTGGTGCGCCCGTACACCCTATGGCCTGGCCGTGTTGCGTTACCGCGAAGCCGGGCAATTGCTGCGCGACCGACGATTTCGTCAGGGCAGCCACACCTGGCCGGATACCAACGGGCTCAACGGCCCCTTTGCGCGGTTCTGGAAGGCCAGTATTATTGGGCGCGACGGAGACGCTCACCGACGCCTGCGGGATCTGGCAGTTCCGGCGCTGCATGAGGATTATGTGCTGAGCCTGACCCCTGATTTTGAGAGGATCGCATCCGACCTTTGCGACACGCTCCGGCAAAACTCCAGCTGCGAATTTCAACAAGACTTCGCGGTACCGTTTGCCGGTCAGGCGATCACCACCCTACTGGGTATGGACCGCGGTGACTGGCCACGAATCTCTCATGATGCCTCCGAGTTGGGGCTGGCCATGGGCGTGGAATGCAAAACCCATGAACCGGTTTTCGATGCGGCATACGAACGGCTGTTTGACCTGTCTGACACGCTGATCCGCCGGGTCCGCAAAGGTCACGACACAACCAGCTACGTGGCCCGGCTGATTGACCGGTTTGATCTGACCGGCGACACAACGAAACAGGAGCTCCGCGATTTGATCGTGATTTCGATTTTTGGCGGTGTCGACACCACGCGTTCGCTGCTTGGCCTGGGCCTGGAGATGTTTATCGCCAATCCAGAGCAGTGGCAGGCCTTGCGTGCTGATCCCACGCTGGCGCCAAATGCGGTCGAGGAAATGATCCGCACCCGCCCAGCCACCACATGGGTGACGCGCGAAGCCACCAAAGACGTCGACTTTGGCGGCGAGGTGATCGCCAAGGGAACAATTTTGCATGTGTTGGTTCATGCCTCTGCCTGTGACCCGGCAATCTGCTCTGACAGCCGTTTTGACATAACCATCAAACGCAAGAAACATTTCGGCTTTGGCGGTGGCGCGCACCATTGCATTGGCCATTTGGTCGCCCGTACCGACACCGCTGCAGCCCTGCGAGCCCTCGGCGCCAATTTGATCTCGGTTCACCATGCGGAACCGGCAGAATGGCTGCCGGACAGCGGAAACACCAGCGCCATCCGGCTGCCGATAAATTATGAGATCTCATAGGTCCCGCTGCATATCTGCCGGCCAAGCCTGATTGCGCAAGTTTCGGGTGGTATGAACTGGTGCCATGCCCCATGTTTGGGTCAAAGGATACACTTATGACTCATGACCCCTATCACCACGCCGTCATCGCCCGCGCCATTGATCACATCGGCGACACCGTGTCCGGCCAGCCGCGTTTGGAAGAGGTCGCCGCCGCTGTCGGCCTATCACCCGCACATTTTCAGCGGGTGTTCAGCCAATGGGTGGGCGTCAGTCCAAAACGTTATCAGCAATATCTGACGTTGGATCACGCCAAATCCCTGCTGAAGGACCGATTCACTTTACTCGATACCGCGCATGAAACCGGCCTGTCCGGAACCGGGCGCTTACATGATCTGTTCCTCACCTGGGAAGCGATGAGCCCGGGTGAATACGCCGCTAAAGGCGCTGGCCTGAAGATCAACTACGGCTGGTTTAACAGCCCGTTTGGCGAAATGCTGGTGATGGGGACGCAACGCGGCATTTGCGGCATTGGGTTCACTGCCGAATTTGGCCGCGAACACGCGCTAGAAGATATGAAATCCCGCTGGCGCGATGCCGGTTTCAAACAGGACGAAACCGCGCTGGGTCCGCAGGTAGAGGGAATTCTCGGCAATGGCACGGCGAATCTGCTGCTTATCGGTGCACCGTTCCAGATCAAGGTCTGGGAGGCTTTGCTGGCGATACCGACCGGCCATGTCACCACCTATTCAGAAATCGCACGACATATCGGCAACCCCAAGGCTGTTCGCGCGGTTGGCACCGCTGTGGGGCGCAATCCAGTTAGCTGGCTGATCCCCTGCCACCGCGCCCTGCAAAAATCCGGTGGGTTGGGCGGTTATCACTGGGGTCTGCCGGTCAAACGCGCCCTGCTGGCATGGGAATCCGCCCGGCTGGAGGCCCGCGACGATACTGGCGCGACTCGGCGTAAAACCGCTTAACTTCACCGCATTGCCGACTGCCATCTTGTAAGTCCCCCGCGCAACGCCAACTTATTGGGAAACAACGACAAGAGCAGGACAATTTCATGGCTTTGGTAAAATCACTCGGCGTCGCCGCAATCGGCGTTTTCGCGCTTGCAGGCTGTGATGATCCCTCAAACCCGGAATACGATAAAACCCGCAGTGGAGCAGTCATCGGAGCAACCGTAGGTGCGCTCAGCCAAATCATCGCTGGCAACAGCGGCGGGTCTGTCTTGAAAGCCACTGTCGTTGGCGCCGGGGCAGGTGCCATTATCGGCAATATTCTTGACCGGCAGGAAGCGGATTTGCGCCGCGATCTTGGCGACAGCGGTGCCACGATCACCAACACCGGCAGCGAGTTGATTGTGACCCTGCCGGAAGCCATCACCTTTGATACCGACAGCACCTATGTCCGCACCTCGCTACGGGACGATCTGGCGCGATTGGCTGCAAATCTGCAGAATTATCCGGACAGCACGGTAGACGTTATTGGCCATACAGACAACGTTGGCGAAACCAGATACAATCAGAACCTGTCGTCCCGCCGCGCTTCCAGTGTTAGCGGTATTCTGCTGGACAACGGCGTTTCGGGCGGCCGCATCCGGTCTTACGGCCGCGGTGAAACCTCGCCGATAGCCAGCAATGATACCGCATCCGGCCGGTCCCAGAACCGCCGAGTAGAAATCGTGATCAGGCCCACAGCGTAGTTAATACGCTGCGCCCGATAACGGTGGCCGCGACGGAATCCCCCCCTTTTTACGTCCGTCGCGGCCCACTAATTACTGCGCCTTGCTGCGGCAACCCTGTGGTCATATTATCTGACCAATTTCACGGAGTTGCCTATGCCCTTCCAAAAAATTCACCCGGAACGCATTGCCGATACTGTTCAGCGACAGATTGAACGCCTGATCCTGCGCGGCATCCTGCGACCCGGCGAACGCTTGCCCTCCGAGCGGGATTTGTCGGACCGGTTGGGAGTATCGCGCCCCAGTGTCCGCGAGGCAGTTGCCAGCCTCGTTGGCCAGGGATTGCTCGCCACCCGTGCAGGGTCCGGGATTTTTGTTGCTGATGTGCTCGGCTCGGCCTTTTCCGAACCTCTGATCAAGCTGTTTTCGTCGCATGAAGAGGCATTGTTCGACTACATCACCTTTCGCCGCGATCTGGAGGGACTGGCGGCGGAACGCGCTGCACGGATGGGTTCTGAGACAGATTTGAAAGTCATTACGTCAATTTTCAACAAGATGGAAAACGCCCATCACAAACGCAACCCGGCGGAAGAAGCAGCGCTGGATGCCGAGTTCCACATGGCCATTGTCGAAGCCTCGCATAACGTCTTCATGCTGCACATGATGCGCTCGATGTTTGAAATGCTGCGTGCCGGGGTGTTTTATAACCGCCAGGTGATGTTTAAAGTCCGCACCACCCGCATGGCGCTGCTGGACCAGCACCGTACGATCCATGACGCGATTCTGGCGCGCGACGCCGTCGCCGCCCGCCGCGCAGTGGAGGATCATCTGGGTTTTGTCGAAACCTGTATGCTCGAAGATAAAAAGGCGGATGCAAATGAAGCGACCGCCGTGATGCGCCTGTCTCAGGAAAAGATGCGATAGGCTGAGACAACAACATCCCCGCCTAATAATGATCCGCCCGGTGCTGCCTGACGTAGGGTAAATACACCCTTTCAACACTGGCCTATCCGGGAGACTATTATGCAAACCCATTTTCCGCGCCTGTCGATACACAGCAAAATTATCAGCCTGTCCACCGCAATTGTCCTGACGCTTGCAGGCTGCGATCAAATGCTGGCATCAAAATCCGACACCGCGTCGCTTTACAACCGGCTCGGCGGTCAACCGGCGATCGTTGCGGTTGTGGATAAATTTGTCGCCAATGTCGCTGCGGACAGTCGCATCAACAGCTATTTTGCCAAAACCGACATTCCGCATTTCAAAGCAGAGCTGGTCGATCAGATATGCGAGGCGACCGGCGGCCCCTGCGTTTACACAGGCGACGATATGGTGACGGCGCACAAAGGGCTGGGCATTTCCAATGCAGACTTCAATGCCTTGGGTGAAGATCTGGCGGCTGCACTGGATCATTTCAATGTCCCAGAGCAGGAAAAAGGCGAATTGCTGGGCGCGTTAGGAGCGATGCAAGGCGATATCGTCGAAGAATAAGACCAAACCATCCGCACCGTTTGAAGTTTTGACAATCGAGGTTTCTGTGGCATCCTGACCGAAAAAGGACCGCCCGCGATGCGCCCGACCGTAACCCCGATGCTGATGTTCAAAGCTGACGCCGAAGAGGCGATGACCACCTATGTCTCGCTGTTTTCCAACGCTCGTATCGCACAATTGCTGCTGTACGGGCCGGACGACGTGGGCCAAGAAGGCACCGTGATGCGGGGCCGCATGGTGATAGGCGAACAGCATATCTATTTTCTCGACACTGTGCAGAACCATGATTTTTCCTTTGTCCCAGCGTCAACTCTGTGGATTTGCTGCGAGACCAAGGCCATGATGGACGATGCGTTTTCGAAATTGGCGGATGGCGGCCAGGTGCTGACGCCGATCGGCAGCTATCCATTCAACGATTATTACGGCTGGGTAACAGGCCGGTTTGGGGTGAGTTGGCACCTGTCGCTGACGCAACCTGGTGGGCAGAAGGCGGCGGATTTGTAGCCGAAGGCCATTTTGTACATTGTTCTTGAACAATCGTTCCAAATCGGTAAGCTAAGCACATGCCGCGTGAAAAACAATACAACCCGCAAGAGATGCTGGACCGGGCTGCCCGAACCTTTTGGGCGCGGGGATATGAGGGAACGTCGGTTGCCGATCTGGTTGCGGCAACCGGACTGAACCGGGGTTCCCTATATAGCGCCTATGACGGCAAGCAGGCGCTTTTTGCCGAGGCGCTGGTACATTACGATAAAAAATACCGGCAAGAACATCTGGATCGATTGCGGAAAATACACGATCCACGTGGTGCCATCCTTTCAGCTTTTGAAGATGCCGCTGCCGGAACCGGAACCGAACATACGCCACCAGGTTGCCTGCTCGTGAACTCAGCGCTGGAGCGTGCGCCGCACGACCCGGAAGTTGCAGCGCTGGTTCAGAAAAGCTTCGATGCGGTTGAAGTTTTTTTTCGCGACGGAATAAGAGAAGCACAGGATGCAGGGACGATACCGGTCTCAGTTGAGGCCACCGCAATCGCAAAATCGCTCTTGGGGCTGTTTCTGGGATTGCGGGTTCTGGCCCGTTCAGGTGCGCCGCAGGAATCCCGCGACGCGATCATCAAGCAGGCTGAAGCTTTGCTGATGTAAAAAAATTTGAACCAATTTGAACGATCATTCAAGAAAGGGAGGAAAGATCGATGACTGTATCTTATGTGGAACGCGAACAAGCCGATGCTGCGACGCTGGCATTTTATGACGCGGCCGAGGAGCGCTTTCAGGCGCTGCTGAACATCTTCAAAGTGTTTGGCCACCAACCTGAATACGGACAGGCTTTCACAGACTCGGTGATGGCGATGCTGCAAGACGGCAAGCTGGAATGGGTCACTAAAGAGCTGCTGATCCTCAAGGCCACATTGCGCAACAATTGTCAGTATTGTGTGATTCAGCATGAACGCCTGTCAGGAATGTTGGGTATTGCCGACGAAAAAGTGGCCGATCTCGATGGCGACAAATACAAAACCAGTGCGTATTTCACCGAAGGCGAAAAGGCACTGTTGGATTTTTGCGTTCAGATCGGCGAAGACGCCAACCGGGTGTCCAAGGACCTATGGGACAGGCTGCACGCACATTGGTCCGAGGCCCAGATCGTCGATGCGGCCTATATCATCACGCAATACATCGCGATCTCAAAGTTTGGCAACGCGCTGGGGGTTGAACTGGAAGGAATGTTTGACGATTTCACACCGCAACTGAAAATCGTGCACTGAGCGGTAGGTCGGCAATTCTGTTGCGAACCGGTCTTGGCTGCGACCATTCTGTTGTCGCCAGGCTGTTGGGGCGGTGCATGGGTTGGCCTGGCAACTCTCGCTGACGCAAACTGGAGGGCAGAAGGCGGCGGATTTGTAGGGCACCATTGTCGTTCAATGTTTGTCATTCCAGCGAAAGCGGGAAACATTGCTGAGTCGTGCAAGTTTGGCTGAGGTCCTCGCGTTCGCCGGGTTGGCAGAGATAATTTCGACCAGCACTTTGATAAAAAAACCCGCAGCCGAAACCGCGGGTTTGAATTTATCGTAGGACAGGCGCCTCACCCATCCTGCCAATTCAATGCAGCTTGTCGCCCACATCTTTGATCGCAGCATCAACCAGTCCGCCGGAATCTTCCGCGGACATGCCTGAGGAAATCACGTCGCCGGCCGCAGCCACGGCAACGTTTACAGCCGTATCGCGGACCTCTTTCACCGCCGCTGCCTCTGCACTGGCAATCTGATCCTGTGCCGCCTGCAACCGCCGGGCGATCGAGGCTTTCAAGTCTTCCTGCGCCTGCGCCGCTGCGGTTTGGGCTTCTGTCTTGGCGGTCGCAATGATGTGCTCGGTCTGTTCAGTAACCTCTTTCTGCTTGCGCTCGTAGGTCGCCAGAATGCTTTGGGCTTCTTCGCGCAATGCACGGGCTTCATCGAGCTCTGACTGGATACCTTCGGCGCGTTTGTCGAGCATACCGCCAATCAAACCGGGCACTTTCAAATAGATGATCAACCCGACAAACAGCACAAATGCAATTGTCACTACGAAGTTGGTGTTTCCGAGGCTAAAGAACGGGCCGCCGGCCGCCAGAGCCGGCGTGCCGCTCAATGCCAGGACAAACAGAATTTGGAACAGTTTCATGTCATTCACCCTTTCACCCGAGCAGCAACAGCCGTTGTGACGGCATTTGCGTCACCTGCACCTGGCATTATTGCTTTGACGATTTCGGCTGCCGTGTCATTCGCAACTTCCTTGATCGAAACCAGGGCATTGTCGCGGATTTCTTTGATCGCAGCTTCGGATTCAACGGCTTTCGCCGCGATTTCCGCGTCCGCCTTGGCAATGGCAGCGTCGAGGTCCTTCTGGATTTCGGCCCGCGCCTCACCGACAATCACCTGTGCTTCGCTGCGAGCCTGAACCAGAGCCGCCTGATAGGCTTCCTCGGCTTCAACCGCGCGGGCTTTCAGCTCTTCCGCCTTGTCGAGATCGCTTTGGATCGCACCGTGGCGTTCGGTCAGAACGCTTGCAATGCGTGGCAGAGCAATCCGGCTCATCACGAAATAGATGACCAGAAGTGTGACAACGAGCCAGAAAATCTGGTTCGGGAACGTCGCAAAATCGAGCTGCGGCATACCATCGGCATGTTCACTGACGGCCTGACCTGCTTCTGTTGTTGTTTCAGATGCCATGGCACCCTCCGTAAGCTGTTTGAGAACCAGAGCGGAAGCTTGGGCTCCCGCCCCATTCAAATCGGTTCGTCAAAGCTTATTGAGCGTACATCAGCAACAAAGCTACGAGGAACGAGAAGATCCCCAGCGCTTCTGAGAACGCGATACCAATGAACATGGTCGCGGTTTGGCCACCGGCGGCTGCCGGATTGCGCAAAGCGCCGGAAAGGTAATTCCCAACAACGTGGCCCACACCAACGGCGGCGCCGCCCATACCTGTACATGCCAGACCCGCACCAATCAGTGCGCCCATTTGTACCAGATCGCCTTCAACTGCCATTTTATTTCTCCTTAAGATTCTAATGACGTAGATAGTTTACTCGGACTTAGTGACCACCCGGATGCAGCGCATCGTTGAGGTAAACACAGGTCAGAATGGTGAACACGTAGGCCTGAATGACAACTACGAGCATTTCGAGTCCGTAGACCGCCATGATGGCGACGATCGGAACAAAGGCGGCAAATCCCAGTTTCAGGGCAAAGCCTGCGAACACTTTGATCACCGCGTGACCGGCCATCATGTTGCCGGCCAAACGAATGGAGTGGCTGACAGGGCGCACGAAGTAAGAGATGATTTCAATGATCGCCAGAATCGGCCGCAGCACCAGCGGGGCGCTGGAAATCCAGAACAGGCTGAGGAATTTCATGCCGTTTTTGACGAAGCCGATGATGGTCACGGTGAAAAAAATGGTCAGGGCCATCGTCGCCGTTACTGCGATATGCGAGGTTGTGGTGAACGCTGCGGGCAGCAGGCCGATAATGTTAGCCACCACGATAAAAATGAACAGCGTGAAGATGTAGGGGAAGTATTTCAGGCCGTCTTTGCCGGCGATATCCTCGATCATTTTGTGGATGAAGCCATAGATCACCTCAGCGATCGACTGGCTGCGCGACGGCACAATGGCCCGGCCGCGGGTGCCGACGATCATCAGCAGAACGACAACCAACACCGCAATTGCCATCCACAATGTGGCGTTGGTGATGGTGAACATGCCAACTTCGCCGTGCCCAAACAAGGGTTTGATCAGAAACTGATCCATAGGGTGGATGTTACAGCCGACGCTGCCTTCTGCTGCGGTGCAAACTTCTGTCGCCACGTCTTTGTTCCTCCCGTCGGGCGGGGGTTTGGCCCCCGAATTAGTCTTTCGACGCTTCCGCCGCTTGTTTTTCTGCGATTTCAGCCGCCGATTTCATCATGGCGCGAACGCCAGCAGCAAACCCCAGCAATGTAAACAGGATCAGAAAGATCGGGATCGTCCCGAACAGGGCGTCCAGCCCGTATCCAATCCCAAAGCCCAGGAGGAGACCCACCACAAGCTCTGTCACCATCCGCCAGCCGGCTTGTGCCTGACTGAGATGATGTTCCTCCGGCGCATCAGGCTCATTGGCCTTTTTGATCGCCTTCAGCTTCTCATCCAGTTCGCTCAGTCGCTGCGGATCGGGGCTGTCGGACACGGGTCGAGCCTCCTGATTTTCAGCGCCAAACGGGACTGTTGGACAGTTGCTGAGAAAATAAGTGCGAGGGGGATGAGAGTCAATGAAGTTGGAGAGTTCTATGTAACTGTAAAATATAGATAAAATAAGATGCGGTTGGTTGGCGAAGCACCCATGCGCTTGGATTCAGACTGGTTGGTTTATTCAACCGTTTGGTTGAAAATAGTCTCTTGTGGGTTTTCAACATTCGCCAGAGAACGCTGCTATAACGTGATCGCAACCGATACCGGTGTATACCTTTTGCCGAAGTCAAAACGTGGTTAGCGGGCCTTTCGCAGCAAGCGTAAGCCGTCTGAAAAAGGCCACCAAAACCTAGCAGTTGGGAACAGGTGCAGGGACTTTCACTCCCTGTTCGGCAGACAACCGCAACGGCGGCGCTGCGTTCTTGTAAAATCCGAAGAGGCAACAACCCCCGCCGGCCACCAACTGGTGTCGGGGTTATCAGACGTGTTCTACTTCTCTCGTTGAACCGCTGCCTAAATCCGTACTTCGGCAAACCGTACCATTTTGCGCTGGCCTTCGTCCCACAGATGCAGGTTGATGCAGCGAAAACTCTGCCACAAAGTCAGGCGTTTCACATCACTCAGAACCGGATGATCACGCAGCACTTCGGTCAGGCGGTAAAATGGAATGCGGCTGTAGAGGTGGTGGACGTGATGCACCCCGATATTGCCGGTCAGCCAGCGCAACGGAGCGGGCAGGTCGTAGTGCGAACTGCCGAGCAACGCCGCTTCGTGCATGTCCCAATCGTCAGGATGGTCCCAATGGGCCTCTTCAAACTGATGCTGCACATAAAATAGCCAGACCCCAAGGGCAGCGCCCAGAAAGCTGGTCAGGCCAAATATCAGCAGAAACGGCCAAAACCCCATCAGATAGATCAGCACCGCCGCGATCACTGCAATCGCCGCATTTGTCCCCATCGCGCTGGTCCAGTATTTCAGGCTGTTGCGCATGGCACCATAGGGCAAACGGTTGCACACGCCAAAAATATAGATCGGTCCGATCAGGAACAGCGTTACCGGGTTGCGATACGCCCGGTACATCAGCCGGTCGCGCCGGGAACCTTCACGATATTCCCGCACCGTCAGGGTATGCACGTCACCATGGCCACGCTTTTCCAAATTTCCGGAGCCGGAATGATGCAGCGAATGGCTGCGCCGCCACAGATCGTAAGGGGTCAGCGTGATAACTCCGAGCACCCGACCGAGCCAATCATTTGCGGAGCGTGACGTGAAGAAAGAGGCATGACCGCAATCGTGCTGGATCATAAACAGTCGCATCAGAAAGCCCGCCGCTGCCACACACAGCCCGATGGTCAGCCAAATGCTGACCGACAGCGCCAGATAGGCCAGCACCCAAAGAGCAACAAACGGAACCGCCGTGACCGTCACCTCCCAAAGCGAGCGCCACATATTGGGTTGCCGGTATTTCGCCAGTATCCGGGTCCAGTCGCTTGCGGGTGGGGTTTTGGTTTCAGGGGACGGAATCCCGGACAGGTCATTCATTCTGTGGGTTCCAAATGTCAAAAGCCTGTCAGTTGCGATAAAGCATACCGCCGGGTTAGCAAGGAATATCTTCGAAATCGTGAAAACTTGCATCTATAAGGCGAGTCACTTGGATGCGCACTCCCTCTAACCGTAGGAAATTTCGCATTGCGCCATTCCTTCAACCATTCGGTTGACCTTCGCCCCTCATCCCCGCTACCCCTTCAATCATGACCGGCAGCCTCGACCTCACCTTTTCCGCACTCGCCGATCCCACACGACGGACAATTCTGACAATGCTATTGGAGGACGACATGGCGGTCACGGATGTGGCCGAACCTTTCGAAATATCTCTCGCCGCCATATCCAAGCATCTGCACATCCTCAGCCGCGCCGGTCTGATCGAACAGGAAAAGCGCGGCCGCGTGAAATGGTGCAAGCTGGCGCCGGAAGCGATGAAGGACGTGTCTGTCTGGATGGAAGGTTTCGGGCAATTCGAGACAGTGAACCTGGAAGCATTCGAAAAGTTCCTGGAATCCGAAACCATTGCCAACGAATGATCGGGCGGTTGTACCAACCGTTAACTGTTTGCCATGACTTCCCGCCTATTCTCGCCGCTCGTTCCGACCGGCAAGAGGACCCAGTGCGAGCCGATGCTTATTTTGCGAAACCTCCTGCTCGCCTGTCTGCTGGGAGCGCTGTCCATTGCGGCTCAGGCCCAGGGGCAACCTTTGGGCGGGTTCAACAACCCCGTGGCTGAACCTCTCACACCAGAGGAAATGCAATTCGCCCGCACCGCCTGGGCGTATTTTATTGTCAACGAAAACCCTGAAACTGGAATGGTATCCGCGGTCAACAACTTCAAATCCACCACGCTTTGGGACGAAGGCGGCTATCTGTTGGCCCTGACCGCCGCGTATCGGCTGGGTTTGATTGGCCGTGAAGACGCGTCCGCCCGGCTTTCGCGGGTTCTAAACAGTCTGGCCCGAATCCCTTTGTACCGCGGTCAGTTGCCCAACAAGGTCTATAGTACAACGACGCTGGATATGACGGACTATGCCAACAAGCCGACACCGGAGGGCATTGGCTGGTCATCGCTTGATATTATGCGGCTGGTTTCTGGCCTGTTGATAGCAACTCAGGAATTCCCGGAGCACTTGTTGCTGGCACAACATCTGATCAACCGATGGGAATTGCCGTTGCTGGTCAGTCAGGGGCGATTTCAGGGCATCGCGGTGCGGGGTAAGGCGCATGGGCAATTGGTGCAGGAGGGCCGCATTGGCTATGAACAATACGCGGGTCAGATCGGCCTGCGGGTTGGACTGCCGGTGGAGCTAGCATCGCAATACGCACCAATCCTGCGCCAGCAACCCGTTCAGGAAATACTGATTCCGGCTGATGTCCGTACCAAGGCTACGCATGGGGTCTCTTCGGTGACCACGTCTGAGCCCTTCCTGCTGGAAGCGCTTGAATTTGGCTGGAGAGACGACGCGCGGGTTGTGGCCGGTTCGGTTTATGCCGCGCAGATTTACCGCTGGCGGCAGACCGGCATTCTGACTGCGTTGAGCGAGGACCATATCAAAGGCAAACCCTATTTCGCCTATCACGCGCTTTTGGTGGATCATACGCCATTTGTTTCAGTCACCGCCAGACGAGTCGATGTTTCCGACAAGCGCGGGTTTTCCACCAAAGCCAGCTTTGGCTGGTGGGCGTTGATGCGCGACGATTATGCCGGGCGACTGCTCAACGCGGTCAAACACCTGCAATCGGAACGGGGCTGGTACGCAGGTTTGTTCGAGGCCAATGGCAGCACCAATGAAATCTTGACACTGAACACCAACGCCGTGGTGCTGGAGGCCCTGCATTACAAAGCATTTGGGCCGCTGTACCGGCGCTAAGCCGCCGCCCGGCGCAACAGCATCAACAACGCCACAACCGTCGCCACCACCCCGATCAGCACCAATGCCGGGGGCACGCCATGGCCCAGCGCCAGTTCCCAGATAATCACCCAGCTTGGTGTCAGGTAGGTGTAGGCCATTACGTTCGCCGAGGGCAGACGCATGGCGGCAAATTGCACCAGAAAAAAGGTCATGGAACTTGCGAAAATCGCCAGATAAAGCAAACCAACCCAAAAAATCACCGGCAAAGCCAGCCAGTCAACCCGGAGGATTTCGGGTGCGGCAATCAGGCTCAGGATAATCCAGCCCGCCACAATCATCCCAAAAGTGAACACAAGCGTCGGCTCGCCGCGGTTCAGCTTGCGTACCAGCGGAATATAGAGCGCGTGGGCCACACAGCCGAAAAAGTAGATCACCTCGCCTCGGCCGACTTCAAACCGCGCCATCGCCCCAAAATCACCCTGAAAAATCACCCAGACAGCCCCGGCTGCACCGATGGCCAGCGCCAGTGCCATCCAGCCGGTGGTGATCTGCCGAAGCAGCCAATACCCGAAAAATGCAGCCATGATCGGCGTCAGAGTAAAAACCGCCGAAGCCGAAACAGCCGAAGCGGTCTTCAGGCCCTCGAACATCAAGGTGAAATAAATTGCAAACAGCCCGCCCAACAGGAAATAGCGCCATGGCGCGCGGAAATGTTCGCGCCGGATTCCCGGACCAAAAATCGCAAATGCTCCGACGATAACCCCAGAAATAAAGAAACGCACCGCCATCATCGCCGCTGGGTCCGCCAGATTTGCGATCATCACTCCAAGGCTGAATGAACCTGCAATCAGCACCGAAAATAGCAGCATCGCCAGATGTCCGAGGGCAAAATTATTGTCTCTCATGGCGCCAGCCTAGCCAGTTGCCCCCGCAAATTGCAAGCGCACGGAAAATTCGCTATTTGCATGTACAATCTCACATACATTTACCGGATTCTGGGCTTTGCTGATCCATATTTGAAAGGAGTTGTTATGCACAATCATCACGTACAAATGGTCATGGCGGTCGCGAAATTTTATACCGACGGCATTGATGGTGACATTGGTCCCATATCGATCTCGGCCATGACCAAGATCGAAGTGCAATTCACCGAGAAATATAGTTTTGACCCCTCACCCAGCACGATGAAGCGGCGATTGGTGGCTTGTGCACAAGCCTGTCTCGACAAGCTGGGTTACAACCCTGGCACGGTCGATGGATGGGAAGGGTCAAACACAACCGAAGCGATGTACGCGTTCCTGTTCAAAGAAGTGAACGGCAAAGACGAGGTGATCAAACGGGAACCGCTGCCCGTTGCAGCCGCCAGTGCGAGCGTTTCTTCAGACATCCCGAACCAAAGTCAGGTCGCAACCGTGTACGGCAAACCCGGCGCCCAGATAAAATCACGCCTGCAATTGATCGAACTGCCCTTCAAATTGAAGATCGACTGGAATCTGCGCCAGCAAACCAACAAAATCAGGGTTCACCGGCTGGCCGCGGCGCAGTTGAAAAAAGCTTTGATCAATGTACACGTGCACTACGGTCCGGCCAAGATGAACGAACTGGGCATCGACCGTTAGGCCGGGGCTTATAACCATCGCAAGATACGCGGCGGCAACAAATGGTCGATGCACGCCTATGGCTGCGCGATAGATTTTTACACCCAGCCCAATGGATTGCGGATGCGCTGCCCGCAGGCACTGTTCTGCAAACCTAAATACCAGCCGTTTCTGGACATCATGGAAGCAAACGAGTGGCTGCCCGCGCTGCGGCTCTGGGGCGCAGATGCGATGCATTTTCAGCGGGCGCGACTTGGCTAAAGTCCGGGATGGGCTTTCAAAAAGGACGTGATTGCTTGCACCTTCGCGGTGCGGTGCAAATCCCGGTGCGTCACCAGCCACATTGAAGTCTGCCATTCGGGCTGTTCCGGCACCATTTGCACCAATTCAGGCGCATCCTGCCCGTTACGCACAGACATGAAGCCAATACCGATGCCATTGTTGATTGCGGCTTCCATACCTTGCTGGCTATTGACCCGGTAGATGGTCTGTTCGTCAGCTACATGCGCGTTCATCCATTTGACGAAGGGTGCTGCTACCCGTCGGTTCGCCGCGCCGACAAAGCGGTGGGTTTTCAGATCATCCAGCGATGCCGGGATTCCGTGACGCGCGGCGTAGCTCTGATGCGCGAACAGACTGTAGGCCTGTCGCGACAGTTCCTGCACAACGTTATCCGGATCCTGTGGCCGCTTCCCGGCCCTGAGCGCCACATGCGCCTCGCCGTATTCAAGGCGCAGCGTTCGCTCTTCTCCAATCACCGTGACCCGAACGTCGGGGTGCAGCGCCATGAACTCTGCCAGAATGGGGGTCATCTGGTCGATCATCGCCGTAAGCATGGTCACCACCAGCTCGCCCTGAACTGCGGCACCGCGGCCCTTGATCCGCCCGAACAGCTGTTTCAGGTTGTCTTCGGTGACACCCGCCACCGTCAGCAAATCCCGCCCGGCTTCGGTTGCGGTGTAGCCCCGGGGATGGCGTTGAAACAGCTTAACCCCTAACCGTGCCTCCAGCGCGTCCACCTGCCGGATCACGGTTGCATGGTGAACGCCAAGCTCTGCCGCCGCCGCGCTCAGTGTTCCAAGCTTGGCAACTTGATAGGCAATGCGAATTTCTTCCCAATTCGGGGATTCGGATTTCTGTGCGTTCATGCACAGAACTTGTGCCAGATTTGCTGTTTATGTGCAAATAGATTCAGCTAAATAAGAAGCAACAAAGGAGTTCACAAATGACACATACTATCCTTCACATCGATGCCTCTGCCCGTACCGACGGCTCCGTTTCCCGCGACCTGTCGCAAAACATCGTGGCCAATTTGCAAACTGAGAATGCGGGTGCCACGGTCCTGCGCCGCGATCTGCGAGACGGCCTTCCGTTTGTGGATGCTGCCTGGATTCAAGGCAACTTCACGCTGGCGGACGCACGGACAAACGCCGACCGCGCTGTGCTCTGCGACTCGGACGACCTGATTGCGGAACTGCAGGCAGCGGACACGATCGTCATAGGTACGCCGGTCTACAATTTCAACGTCCCGGCTACCCTGAAAACCTGGATCGACCAGATCGCCCGCGTTGGCTTGACCTTCAATTACACCGAAAACGGTCCTGTTGGCTTGCTGACTGGCAAGAAGGTTGTGGTGGCCTATGCCTCTGGCGGTGTGCCGCTGGGTTCGCCAATGGATCACGCGACACCTTATCTGAAAACCGTGTTGGGGTTTGTTGGGATTACGGAAGTCGAATTCGTGGATACTGACGGTCTGGAAACGTTCCTAGCTTCTACAGATGACTCAACTTATGACGTGCAAAATTCGCTGCAGTCCGCCGCCTGAATCTGGTTAGGAAACAACATGTCTTCATCTGTCAAAAAGTACGGCCTGCTCGGCCTCAAAATTCTGGCGGCGTTGGCGTTCTTCGCCGCCGGGCTGTCAAAGCTGGCTGGGGCTGAAATGATGGTTGCAACCTTTGACGCGGTTGGCGTTGGTCAGTGGTTCCGCTATCTGACCGGCGTGATCGAAATCGGCGGCGCCATCGCACTGTTCGTTCCTCGATTTCGGGTTTACGGTGCAGCCGCTCTGGCAATTACAATGGTCGGCGCAATTGCCGCCCATGTGCTGATCCTCGGCCCAAGTGCGGTTCCGGCCTTGGTGTTGTTGGCGATTACAGCAACAATTACCTATGCTCATCGCGACGAACTGGCGATGTAAAATCCTGCCTCTCTGCCAGCTTTGGCGGAGGGGTATCACCCGGCTCTGCTATCGCTTGACTCAGGCTCCAACCCCCAGTAAACCCCGCCTCAAATCATAGGAAGTGCCAAACTTCCGGTCTCAGGATCGCCACTCGTCAGCGAATTTCGCCCACGGGTGCGTTTGTCGTTTGGTGCAACACTTCTTATCTGATGAATAAACCGCGGCTGTGAAAGGGCGCTAAGGCATGTTTGAAAATCTGTCCGACCGCCTGTCCGGCGTCTTTGACAAACTGACCAAACAAGGGGCGCTCAGCGATGCTGACGTGTCCACGGCCCTGCGCGAGGTTCGGGTGGCGTTGCTGGAAGCGGACGTATCCCTGCCCGTTGCCCGCGATTTCATCAAAGCCATTCAAGACAAGGCAGCCGGCCAGAATGTCACCAAATCTGTGACACCTGGCCAGCAGGTTGTAAAAATTGTTCACGACGAACTGGTGCATTTCCTGTCCGGCGAAGACGCCAATGCCGGCGAGTTGAAAATCGACAACCCGCCCGCCCCGATCCTGATGGTCGGGCTGCAGGGCGGCGGTAAAACCACCACCACCGCGAAACTTGCCAAACGTCTGACCGAGAAGAACAAGAAGCGTGTTCTGATGGCCTCGCTTGACACCAACCGTCCGGCGGCGATGGAGCAGTTGGCGATTTTGGGCACCCAGATTGGCGTCGACACGTTGCCGATCATCAAAGGCCAGACCGCTGTTGATATTGCCAAGCGCGCCAAACAACAGGCGACGCTGGGTGGCTATGACGTGTTCATGCTCGACACAGCAGGCCGATTGCACATCGACAAAGTGCTGATGGACGAAGTTCAGGCGGTGCGTGATATCGCCAACCCGCGCGAAACCCTGCTGGTGGTCGATGGGCTGACCGGGCAGGACGCTGTGAACGTTGCATCGGAGTTTGATGAGAAAGTCGGCGTCTCTGGCGTCGTTCTGACCCGGATGGATGGCGACGGACGCGGCGGCGCGGCGCTTTCCATGAAAGCCGTCACCGGCAAGCCGATCAAATTTGTTGGTCTTGGCGAAAAGATGGACGCACTGGAGGAATTCCACCCCGAACGCATCGCAGGGCGCATCCTTGGCATGGGCGACATCGTTTCGCTGGTGGAAAAGGCGCAGGAAACGATCGAGGCCGAACAAGCCGAGCGGATGATGAAGCGGTTCGTCAAAGGCCAGTTCAACATGAACGACCTGAAGAGCCAGCTGGAACAGATGATGAAAATGGGTGGCATGGAAGGCGTCATGGGAATGATGCCGGGTATGAAGAAGATGGCCAAACAGGTGGAAGAGGCCGGGTTTGACGACAAAATCCTGAAACGCCAGATCGCCCTGATCCAATCCATGACCAAACGCGAACGCGCCAATCCCAAGATATTGCAGGCCAGCCGCAAAAAGCGCATTGCAGCCGGGTCGGGCCTTGAGGTGTCTGACCTCAACAAACTTCTGAAAATGCACCGTCAGATGGCCGATATGATGAAGAAAATGGGCAAGATGGGCAAAGGCGGCATGATGAAAAAGGCGCTCGGCGGTATGTTCGGCAAAGGCGGGTTGCCCGCCGAAATGGGTGCTGATCTCGATCCGAAAGCGATTGAAAAAGCTGCAATGAAAATGGGCGGCGGCCTGCCTGGTCTGGGTGGCGGTGGATTGCCTCCGGGTTTGTCCGGGTTTGGGAAAAAGAAATGAATCCGATCCCTACCATAGCAACCGAACGCCTAAAGATGCGCGGCCCGGCACCAAGCGACATTGATGTTTATGCCGCGTTTTATGCCGTGAGCGAAGTAAAAGTCGGAAAATACCGCGGTGGACGTCCAGCCGACGAAGTGCGGGCAATTCTCAATGCTGACATCGACCACTGGGACCAGAAAGGTTTTGGCATGTGGCTGCTGGTACGGCAGGCCGATGAAGCTGTTGTAGGCGGCTGTGGACTGGTCCATCCGGACAACTGGCCACGCCACGAGCTGACCTGGTGGCTTATGCCTAGTGAACAGGGAAAAGGCTATGCCTCAGAAGCGAGTTTGGCTGCAATTACCTTTGGCTACAACACTTTGGGATGGCCAGTGGTTGAAACCCACATGCGCGATGAAAATATATCAGCGCACCGTCTGGTTGATCGGTTGGGTGGTCAAAAAACCCACCGTGAAGTGTTCCCGGATGGTGTGACGCGTGATGTTTTTGCGCTACCAACTGGTGTTTCAGAATCTGGAGTAGTGCAATGACTCCGATCCCAGCCCTAGAAACCGAGCGCTTTATTCTACGCTGCCCAGAATTTTCGGACTTCGAGGCCTTTGCCGCGTTCCGGATGAGCGAACGTGCCCGCGGTGTTGGCGGCCCATACACGAGAACTGAGAGCTTTGATCAACTGGGCGAAATCATCGGCCACTGGCATCTGCGCGGCTTCGGCCGCTGGATGGTGGCAGACAAAGCCTCGGATCAGCCGCTTGGGGTCGTTGGCCTGTTTTATCCGGACGATTGGCCGGAACCGGAAATCGCATGGTCGGTGTTTGGCAACGCCGAGGGCAAAGGCATTGCTTTTGAAGCCGCCATAGCGGCGCGCGACTATGCATTCAATGACCTCGGTTGGACCACAGCGATAAGCTGTACAATGCCGGACAATCACCGCTCGATTGCTCTGGCCAAACGAATGGGTGTCGTTCAAGACGCCGATTTTCATCACCCGACATACGGAACCATGCTTGTCTGGCGGCACTTGAAACCGGAGGCCCTGTAATGACTGATATTTCAAAACGCGCAGCCGAACTGCTGGCCAATCACCGCGAGAGCATCGACCGGCTGGACGCAGTGCTGGTC
Organism: Amylibacter sp.; assembly: GCA_965237555.1. GTDB lineage: Bacteria > Pseudomonadota > Alphaproteobacteria > Rhodobacterales > Rhodobacteraceae > Amylibacter. The sequence continues at coordinate 938,746 of OZ250147.1, read as the reverse complement.
TACACATTGGCTGAACGCTTCAAACACACCAAATCGGTGGGCAAAATGAAGGCTGAACACACGCTGCCCGCATCGGACCCGGCGCGCGAAGCTGAACAAATCGAACGCCTTCGGCGCATGGCGCTGGAAGCGGACCTCGACCCTGAATTCGCCACGAAGTTCCTGAACTTCATCATCAGCGAAGTCATCCAACATCATAAACAACATGCAGATGAAGGGGCAGACGCCCCATCCAATAGTCAATCCTAGGAGAATATATCATGGCTATGAAAATCAGACTCGCCCGTGGCGGATCCAAAAAGCGCCCGTTTTATCGCGTCGTTGCGGCTGACAGCCGTTCGCCGCGCGATGGCCGCTACATCGAAAAACTGGGCACCTATAACCCGCTGCTGCCAAAAGACAGTGAAGAACGGATAAAACTAGACATGGAACGTGTGCAGTATTGGCTTGGCGAAGGCGCGACCCCGACCGACCGTGTGTCGCGTTTTCTGGAAGCCGCCGGTGTTGTTGCCAAACAAGAGCGCAACAACCCGAACAAAGGTACGCCGGGCAAGAAAGCCGTAGAACGTGCTGAAGAAAAAGTCGGCAAGGCAGCTTCTGCTGCTGAAGCAGCGGCCGCCCCGGCTGCGGTAGAAAAAGCACCGGCTGAAGATGTGGTGGCTGAGGAGGCCCCGGCCGAAGAAGTTGCTGCCAAAGAAGCACCGGCAGAAGACGTGGCGGCTGATGAAGCCCCGACCGAAGAACTTGCTGCCGAAGAGGCACCTGCTGAAGAAGCACCGGCAGAAGACGTGACGGCTGATGAAGCCCCGACCGAAGAAGTTGCTGCCAAAGAAGCACCGGCAGAAGAAGCACCTGCCGAAGAAGTTGCTGCAGAAGAGGCACCTGCTGAAAAAGCCAAAGCTGAATAGCTGTCGGACCGCCGGAGAAACCATGCGCCAATTTTCGCAAGACTTCCGGTCCGAATTAAATGAGCTGTTGAAGTGGCGCCGTGATGTGCGCCACTTCAAATCCGATCCGGTAGACCCGGATCGGTTGCAGTCCTGTCTCAACGCTTTTGAACTGGCCCCTTCGGTTGGCCTTTCCGAACCCTGGCGGATTGTCCGGGTGCGCTCGCCACAGGCCCGCGAAGCTGCAATGCAAAATTTTCTGACCGCAAATGCAGAGGCGCTGGAAGGGTATTCCGGCGAAAAATCAAAGCTTTACGCCTCGTTAAAATTATCCGGTATGCGTGACGCGCCGGAGCAACTGGCGATCTTCTGTGACGAAGAAACCCTGAAAGGCTCAGGTCTGGGGGCCACCACAATGCCGGAAATGCGGCGCTATTCTGTGGTTTCCGCGGTCATGGCCTTCTGGCTGACCACACGGGCGCACGGCATCGATGTTGGCTGGGTTTCGATCCTGGACCGGATCAGTTGCGCCGCGATTTGGGTGTGCCGGACACTTGGTCCCTGGTTGCTTATCTTTGCGTTGGCATCCCACAAGATGATACCCTGACACCGGAACTGGAAACCGTCGGCTGGGAAGAACGCGACCCCGAACTGGCGCAGTGGATTGAGGTGTAACTGACATGGCCAACCGTTACTGGATCGGGGTGATTGCCGCAGATCACGCCAGTGTGGCGGTGGCTGAGGGCGTTTGCGCCTTTTCCCACGGCAAAGAGTCAGCAGTTGCAAAACTCTCAAGCGGCGATCGGTTTGCGTTTTATTCACCAAAGTCCGGCGTCAGCGACGGTGAAACCGTGCAGGCGTTTACAGCCCTGGGAACGGTGACTGCCGGTGTGCCCTATGAAAAATCCTGGGCTGGTACCGAATACACCGCATGGGTGCGCGATGCGGCCTATGATGAAGTAACCCGAACCCCGATCAAACCGATGCTCGAGGACCTGAGTTTCATCACCAACCCGCGCTACTGGGGCATGGCGTTCCGTCGCTCGTTGTTCGAAGTCAACGCAACGGATTTCGTGAAGATCGAAAAGGCGATGATGAAGTGACCGGAATTTTGCGCATCATGGCTGTACTGCTGGCCTGTGGATTTTGCCTGTGGTTTGGGTTTCAAATCCACGCGTTTTTACAGGAAAACACCTGTCTCGATCACGACGGGCGCATCGGTGACGCCGGTCTGTGCGAAGGGGCCAAGCTGTGAGCAGGCCGAACCTGATCTGCATCGGCGCCATCATGGGTGCTTTTGGCGTCAAAGGCGAAGTGCGCCTGAAATCCTTTTGTGCCGACCCCGCTGATATTGACAGTTATGGACCGCTGACGGCCGAAGACAGCGGCCAAAAATTTGACCTGGCCATCACCCGTCCGGCGAAGGCAGGGTTCGCCGCCCGCATCAAAGGTGTGCGCTACAAAGATCAGGCTGATGCGCTGAAAGGCACCCGCCTGTGCGTGGCCCGTGACGCGCTGCCGTCCCTGCCGGACGACGAATATTACCGTTCGGACTTGATCGGTCTGGAAGTGCTGGACACCGGTGGCAATGTGCTTGGCACGATCAAAGACGTTCACAACCACGGAGCCGGGGATATGCTGGAAGTCACAGGGCCAACGCTGAAAGGCGGGGTTTTTCTGCCCTTCACCCGTGACAGTGTGCCAACAGTGGACCTGACTGCCGGTCGCATTATTGCCGACCCGCCTGCTGGCGTATTGCCGGAATGAAGACCCGGCAGAGGGTCGTCATCCACGCCGGTTTCCATAAAACCGGCACCTCATCGGCGCAGGCTATGCTGCGCGAGAACCGCGGGCTGTTGCGCCGTTACATCCGGTTTTACCTGAAATGGAAGTTTGAGAGCGTTACTCAGGCCGCCCGCGGGTTCTCGACCTGGCGTGATGATCTCAGCCGTGAAAAATTTCGCTGGCGGTTTGCCCGGCTGCTGGAGGGAACAGGCGCGGACTTGCGCAAACCGTTGCTGTTGAGCAGTGAGGAGTTTTCCGGCCACCTGCCAGGGCGACAAGGCCTGGCCGATTATTCCGCCGCACCATTGCTGGCTGCGGACTTGGCAACTGCCGTGTATCAGCATTTTGGCGCGGATACAGACCTGACTTTTGTCTACACCACCCGCAATCCGCGGGACTGGCTGCGCAGCGCCTATATCCACCATGTCACCCGATCCGACCTCACGCTGTCTTATGATGAATATCTGGAAAAATTTGGCGCATCGGCCGATTTGGACGATATTGCAGACCGGGTGCAGCAAGCCGTAGGTCTGGCCAAGGTCGTAACCTATTCCTTGGAATTCACCAAACGCACCAGACTTGGCCCTTGTCACGGCCTGATCGAGGCTATGGATTTGCCGGAAACCGTGGTTGACGCTCTGGTTCCCGTTAGCCGCCGAAACACTGCCCCGTCTGCCGGGGACATAGAGCTGTGTCTTGAACTCAACCGCAGCGACATGCCCCGGAAGCATCGTCAGGCACGAAAACAGGCGCTGATTGGGGAGTGAAAGGTGTAAGCCGCAATAGACAAACCGGCAGGATGATCGTAAACGGCGGACAGTCAATTCCAGGTGTACTGTGTCAGACAAACCCAAATCTGAGAGGATAAAAACCCGCAATCAGACCCGCTCTCACGGGCGTTTGGCGGTGCGCCCTTCACTGAAACCCCGGGCCTTGATGACGGAAGCGCCAGACATCGCAGGTGCTTGGCGAGCCAAGGTCGTCACTCTGTTCCCCGAAACTTTCCCCGGAGTTCTCGGCAAGTCGCTGACCGGAAAGGCCTTGCAGGAGGGTCTTTGGGCGCTCGAGACCATCGACCTGCGCCAATTTGGCACCGGTAAACACAAGGACGTGGACGACACGCCGGCCGGTGGCGGGGCCGGCATGGTGATGAAAGCGGATGTTGTCGGAGCGGCACTGGAACAAGCCCGGCAAGGCACTCCGACTGATCCCACGATTTGGCCAGTAATCTACCTGTCCCCTCGGGGGAAACCGCTTGATCAGGCGATGACGCAACGATTTTCGCAGGCACAAGGCATGACCCTGCTGTGCGGTCGTTTTGAGGGCGTCGACCAGCGGGTGCTCGACGCATTCCAGATCGAAGAGGTTTCGCTCGGCGACTTTGTCCTGACCGGCGGAGAGATTGCAGCACAGGCCTTGATTGATGCAACCGTTCGCCTTATACCGCGCGTGCTTGGGAATTCTGAGTCGGCTTTGGAGGAATCTTTTTCCGACGGCCTCTTGGAACACCCCCAGTACACAAGGCCCGCAGACTGGAAGGGTCGCAAGATACCGGAAATACTTCTCTCCGGCCATCACGCGAACATCGCCAAGTGGCGAACCGATCAGTCTAAGGCTTTAACCAAGGAACGCCGTCCTGACCTCTGGCGGGCTTACGAAAGTAGGGACCCGGAAGAAGACCAAGAGCTCTGAGGAACACCCAAACTTCGCTGAAAAACAGCGGGCGCAAAGGACGATACGATGAATGTGATTGAACAGCTCGAAGCCGAGCAAATTGCCGCTCTTGGTAAGAATATTCCAGATTTCAAAGCCGGCGACACCATCCGTGTCGGCTTTAAAATCATCGAGGGCACGCGCTCTCGGGTGCAGAACTACGAAGGCGTCTGCATTGCACGCAAAGGCGGCAACACCATCGCCGCTGCATTTACCGTGCGCAAAATCTCGTTTGGTGAGGGCGTGGAACGTGTGTTCCCGCTGTACTCCACCAACATCGAAAGCATCACAGTGATCCGCCGCGGCCGCGTACGCCGCGCCAAACTCTACTACCTGCGCTCGCGCCGGGGTAAATCTGCACGGATCGCGGAAAAGACCAACTACAAGCCGAAAAGCAGCGCCGAAGCTTAAGGCACCCTTACTTCTTGAAAATTCGGAACTGGCGGCCTGCAGGTCGCCTTTTTCATTTTATCGCCACATTTTTATGCGCAACTACCCTGTGTAGAAAATGGGTCTGGGGATATGACACAGTTTATTCTGAACGCGTTTATCTTGTCGTTTTCCATCTTCTGGAGGGCACTGCCGGGCTGGTTGGTATTGGCGGCAGCGATTTATATGCTTGGCAGCTTTTTCGGCGAACATCCTTTTTTGTTCGGCTTTTTTGTCCTGCTCGGGGCTGGGCCAGTTATGGTTATGATGGCGTTTATTCACATCCGGTCCGGATTGACCGCGCTTGATGAAATAACACCTCCGGCACTGCGCAAGCTGATGATGCGATCATTCAAGTTTTTCCGGTTTTTTGCCCTGTTCAACCTGTTGATGACGGCATTTACCTGGGCCGGCTTTTGGTCCTTCGCCAAATTCGGTTTGCTGGACATCGAGTCAATAAATTCAGCAGTTCTGTCCGGCAACACCACCGCGCTGGAAGCTGAATTCTCTGCCCTGCAACATCCTGCAATCTACACCTTTCAAGTTTTCACCTGGTTGTTGGCAACCCTCACGTATTGTGCGCTTGCGGTGCCGATGGCGGCCAATGCAGCGGCCTGCACACCCAAAGGCCGCGACACCGAAGTATTTTGGGGTTTTGGTGCCTATACATTGCGCATGTTCCTGTTGAACATGTTTTCCGGCGCGATGGTCACAGTGCTGTTGGTCGCATATTTTTTCATTGTCGCCACAATGCCGATGTTTGACGGCCAGTCGCTGTTGGAACTGGTGAAAACCGACACCTTCCTGACCCCGACAACCACAGCTTCGTGGATCATGCTGGGTGTGGTCTCACTGATGCCAATTCTAGGTATCGTCTGGCTCGTAAGCCTTTGGTGTGCCGGCGCTACTCTGTGCTTTCGGGATCACCGCGACCGGTTGCAGGCCGAGAAAAATGTCGAGCTGGGCCGAGTGTATGAACGCCCGATGTCGCTCGAAGAATTGGTTGAATTGCGCAAGTCGCGGGAAGTCTCTTTCGCGGGCTGACTGTCGCGTAAACCCCTTGCCCTGCGCAGACTTCTGGTTTATACGCCGGTTTCCAGAATTCCGCGGGGCGACTGAGTCACCGGAACACAGGCCGCGGCCAGCTCAGTCCCGCATACAGGAACGCAAAATATGAAAAAAGAACTTCACCCGGACTACCATATGATCGAGGTCAAACTGACCGACGGATCAACCTATCAGACCCGTTCAACATACGGCGCTGAAGGCGACACGCTGGTGCTCGACATCGACCCGTCGGCTCATCCGGCGTGGACTGGTGGCAACCAGAAGCTGATGGATACCGGCGGTCGTGTTTCCAAGTTCAAAAAGAAATACGAAGGTCTGGGCTTCTAAGGCATTGCACTTTGTTGAAACGGCATACGCCGCTCCGATTGGGGCGGCGTTTTTCGTTTCGTCACCCGCAGCAACTGTCACCGGCCTGAATTGGCGGGCACGGCACTGTTCCATACGAACAAAACACGCAGCAATCGCCTTCAAGCGGTCGCAAGACTTTGCCGCAACCTCCGCATTCATAAAACCACTGACAGCAGTCTGTTGGCATGGTTTCCGTCTCTGTATGCCCGCAGTGCGGGCAGGTGATTTTGGAATTCAAGTTGATTTCTACGTCCATGGCGGGCTCCTACATCACCGAAATCAAAAAATCGTCGATCCTGGCCCTGAAGAGGATCACAGCAATGGCTATGGCGGTCAGTGCCGAGCTCAAACCCAACAGCCCGAATATCCGCGTTGGTGCTCCGTTGCGCCATGCCAGCACCCAGCCCGCCACCAGCAACACCACCGAAGCGGCAGCCACAAACGGGCTGACCACCGCGATTTTGGCAAACACTGCCACCCAGCTGCCACCCAGCCCCAACAGCATCATAGTGATCGGCAGAATGCAGCAGATCGAGGTCAGAAACGCCGCCACAGCCCCGGCAAACCCTGCCTTGGGTAAAGACTGTTGCATATCAAGCGGCTCCTTTGTCAAAATGCTGATTCAATCGCAGGCTAACACCGACCTGGAACTTTGCAGAAACAATAATATGTGAGGTTTGCATTTTCAATCGCCACAGTCTCGTTTCCATTTCGGAAACAATATTGTATTCGGAATCTGCATAGCCCATAGTGGGTTAAGCCTTATGTATAATATAAGGACCGGGGACGGAAATGGCATATATAATTGTTTTCGGGAACGAAAAGGGCGGGTCCGGAAAATCCACCACCGCGATGCACGTCCTGACCGCGCTTTTGCGCAGCGGCTTCAAAGTCGGCGCTCTCGACCTTGATCTGCGCCAGCAAACATTGAACCGCTATATCGAAAATCGGGCCGAATACATCCGCAAAAACGGCACGCCCTTGCCGATGCCCGAGCGCGGTGTCATACAACTGGCAACACCAACCGGAGTGACGGAAACCGACGAAGCCAAGCTGCAAGCCTTTCAACAGGCAATCCTACAACTGGACGAAACAAATGATTTCATCGTGGTGGATTGTGCCGGGGCGCACAGCCAACTGGCAGAACTGGCGCATGCGATGGCGGACACGCTGGTCACGCCGATGAACGACAGCTTTATTGATTTCGATCTGCTGGCCCATATCGACTCGGAAACCAGCTCGGTCACCGGCCCCAGCGTCTATTCAGAAATGGTTTGGGATGCCCGCAAAGCCCGCGCAGAAACCGGTGCCCGCCCGATCGAATGGGTGGTCACTCGCACCCGGGTTGGCGCCCAGAACATGCACAACAAACGCAAGGTTGGCGCGGCACTCAAAGACCTGTCGCGTCGCATCGGATTCCGCATTGCGCCCGGCCTCAGCGATCGGGTTGTGTTCCGAGAGCTGTTTCCGCACGGATTGACCCTGCTGGACATCAAAGACGTTGGCGGCGGATCGCTGAATATTTCCAACGTCGCCGCGCGTCAGGAAGTCCGCGATCTGGTAGCGGAGCTGAATTTACCCGGCGTCGAAGTTACCTTCTGATCAAACCCCAGAGCGTCCAACTTCGGCGATTGTCCGCGTTTTCCGTCACATTTCCTGCCAGTCGGAAACAATATTCGCCAAAAATGCACGATTGTTTTCACTGACAGGCCACCCAAAAACCGCTTTTCTATTTCATAAAAGAGACTGAATACACCGTGTTTGCCCCAAGTCAGGGCGCGCAACGTATCGTACTTAGCGAGTTTGGTTTGGCAGAAAATGGCGCAGATCTATATATTCCCTTGGTCGCTTTACACGACCGCAATCCCGCAGGCAGATTTGACTGGCAGCACTACGGGTGTGGAACTTTTAGGCCAGGACATCACCTATAACGGCGGCACCGGTGTTAACCTAAACATCGACGATGACGATACTGACTTTGAAGACGGATATGTCGAAACCGGTGGCCCTCAAACATTGATCGACCCAGTCACCATTGGCCCAACGACCTATCCGGTAGGGTCCGTCGTGGAAAACGAGTTTGGGCTGATAGATGCATCTGGCAACGCCTATTTCATCGTTCGAATCGATGGCGTTAATGTCGGAATCGGCTACGCCAGCGGCGATCCTCCAACTGTTGGCGAAGTCATCAATGCGGTTGACGCCCGCGATGGCGACGCCGCTGACAGTACCGATGGCATATCGACCACGACTCCTTACACAGACATTATGTGTTTCGCGCACGATACCTTGATCGAAACAGACACCATATGCACTCCCGTTCAAGAATTACAGGTAGGCGACCGAGTACGCACCCTCGATCACGGCATGCAGACTATCCGCTGGATCGGAACGCGCCGGGTCCGCGCCATTGGAAAATATTCCCGAGTCATCATCAAGCGCGGCACATTTGGCAACACTCGTGATTTGAGGCTGTCGCGCAAACACCGGATACTGGTCACCGGCTGGCGCGCAGAACTGCTGTTCGGCGAGTTCGAAGTTCTTGTCGAAGCCGAGCACTTGGTCAATGGCGATACAGTTTTCACACAGGATGGCGGCTTCGAAACTTATCACCATCTTTTGCTTGATCGTCACGAAATCCTCTTCGCGGAAGGTGCCCCGACTGAAAGTCTGTCTCTTGGCGAAAGCACTCGCGAAGCAATGACCGCCGGCGGCTGGCAAGAAATCACAGGGCTGTTCCCCGAACTCGACACGAGCGAACCCGCTCATGGTAAGTTGGCTAGGCACTGCTTGCGAAAATACGAAGCGTTGTTGTTGGCGAGTCATTAAGGAGCGGCGGGCTCGGCGCGTCACGCCCCCGGCCGGATCGCCAAACAATCCGCATTCCGGGCTTTCAACTTCGCACAGGCCATGTTCGCTTCGGCCTGATTCAGGCCGACGAACCGTGCTCGGTATTTCTTGTAGCCATTCACCAGCGCGTAGTCGATCCGCCGCTCTGATCCTTCCAGAGTCTGCATTTCCCTGAGCGCTGTCTTCAACAGAGCTGTCTCAGCTCCGTGGCGCGAGTTGAATGCCCCAACCTGAATCGCCCAATGTCGCCCGCCGGTGGTGGATACCCGCGTGACCACCCGGCGTTCCTTTGATTTTGCCACCACTTTGGCCTCGCGTTTTGGCGGCTTGATGGTCAAAGCAACGGTTTTCACCAAGGGGGCCTCGGTAACCGCTTGTTTGTTTGCAACAATGACCGCCTGCTCAATCGCCTGAGTATCAACTGCTGCCAGTTGCGTTGTTGGTGTTACCCGGGCCTTGGGCCGCAGGCTTTTGGCAACAGACCCGGTTATGGTCACTTTGAGAACCTTTGGCTTCACGCCGAGTTCAACCAGGGCCGGTTTGCGCACGGCCACTTTGGAGGGTGAGCGCTGAAACCCCATGTCCAGCAGCTGTGCCACCCGGGCATTGCGCCCGGCTGACGACTTGCCGCCAAACACAGTGGCAATCACCCGTTTGTTGCCTCGCTCTGCGGACGCCACCAGATTAAAGCCTGCAGCGTTGGTATAGCCGGTCTTGATCCCGTCTGCGCCGCGGTAGGAGGCCAGCAATTTACGGTTGGTATTGGCCACTTGCCTCACCCCGGCATAGGTCGAAGTGCGTGAAAACAGGTTGTAATACTGCGGGAAATCATAGAACAAACGCCGTCCCAGCAGGGTCATATCGCGGGCCGTTGACAGATGCCCGGAGGCCGTCAGCCCATGCGCGTTCTTGAAAGATGATTTGCTCATCCCCAGTTTACGGGCGGTTTCGGTCATCCGACGGGCAAAGGCTGCCTCTGACCCGGACACCGCTTCGCCCAACGCAGTGGCAGCGTCATTTGCCGACTTCACTGCCGCACCGCGGATCAGATAGCGGATCGCAATCCTCTGCCCGGCTTTCAGGCCCAGTTTGGACGGCTGCTCATTGGCTGCGTTCCTGGAAATCTTGACCTTTTGATCCAGCCTGATTTCGCCGCGCTTGATTGCGTCAAACACCACATAAAGCGTCATCATTTTGGTCAACGACGCCGGATGCAGTCGGGTATCAGCGTTCCGCGCATGCAGAACTTCACCGGTGCGCGCATCCACCACCATGGCAGCATAAGGCGCTGCCCAAGCGGTTGTGCTGGTCATCACAAAGAATAGAATCGCGGTAATCGCGCGCACTGCCTCGAATCGCATCGGTTCTCCGACGTCTGGTGTTACTGCCTCACACCGCTTTTGCGGTCATTCTTACTTATTCCAACCGTAACATGCAGATTAGCTTCGGAAAACCTTTTATTTTCAAGGGCGCAGCTGGTGTTCTGGTTGCAACACTTGTCAATATCGTGCCGCCGGAACCCGTGCCAACACAAGTTCTAGTGGTTTTGAATCGCAAGCTCCTATCAAATCCTGTGTAACAGCGATTGCCAGCTTGATTTGATGGCTCTTTTTTCTTAACACCGCGGAACTATATAATGCCCCGTAACACTTCTAATCTGATTGCCGGAAATGACGCCCACATACATCATAAAAGATCAGGACGATCCCGACGGGGATACATCGGTTGTCACCAAAACCGAGCAGAAAACCGAGAAACCGCCACTGTATAAGGTGATGTTGCTGAACGACGACTATACGCCGATGGAATTTGTGGTGATCGTGCTGGAACGGTTTTTCGGCATCCGTCACGATGGCGCGGTCCAGCTGATGCTGACAGTCCATAAAAAAGGGCTGGCGGTGGTCGGTGTGTTCAGCCACGAGATTGCCGAGACAAAAGTGACGCAAGTGATGGATTTCGCCCGCCAGCACGAACATCCGCTGCAATGTACGATGGAAAAGGAATAGGGCCGCCGCCCTGCCGCCATGTCCAGCACAGACCGCCTCGCCCTGCCGTTTGAGAATGGCCTGATTGAAGTGCCTGAAGAGGGAGAAATTGTGGTTTTCCGAGCGCTGCTTGGCTCTGCCTATGAACTGTTGCCACGTGACCGGTTGACGTGCTTGCAGCCGTTTTTTCCTGCCGCCCGGACACTTGCCGAGGCAGGATATACCTGCGCAGCAGCAGCGCCTGGCACTAGTCGTTTGGCGATTGTGCATCTGACCCGGTCGCGCGACGAAAACCGCGCCAATATCGCTTTGGCGCATCAGTCCCTGATCAGTGGCGGAACTTTGGTTGTTGACGGTGCCAAAACCGATGGTGTCGAAAGTCTGCTCAAAACCACCAAGAAACTGATGCCGGTTGACGGCCAATTGTCCAAATCCCATGGCAAGGTGTTTTGGCTAACAAAATCAACCACTCCTGATGACTTGCAGGGTTGGGCGGCAGAATTGCAGCCACGGCAAAATCCGGACGGATACTGGACCATGGCCGGTGTGTTCAGCGCCGACGGGATCGACAAAGGTTCAGCCGAACTGGAGCCCCTGTTGAAAGGCAAGCTCAGAGGCAGGGGTGCTGATCTAGGGGCCGGTTGGGGGTATCTTTCGGAGCAGGCGCTGGCTGCCAATCCGGAAATTGAGGCGCTGGAGTTGTTTGAGGCTGACAATAATGCGGTCGAATGCGCGGCCAAGAATCTGACCGACCCGCGCGCGTCGGTTCAGTGGCAGGACGTGACCGCCCTATCTGCCAAATCCCAATATGATTTCATCATCATGAACCCGCCTTTTCACCAGTCCCGCAAGGCAGACCCGGCGATCGGGCAGCAATTCATCCAGACTGCGGCACGGCTGCTGAAGCCCGCCGGAAAACTCTATATGGTGGCCAACCGGCAATTGGCTTATGAAGCCACGCTGGACGCCTGTTTCAGTAAATGGGAGCAGTTGTCGCAGTCCGGCCAGTACAAATGTATCCTCGCCCGCAAACCGAAACGCTAGTTTGTCGCGCCTCTATCGCTTAACCTCACCACCAGAATCGCTTCTAGGACACGCCGCTGATGTCATTCTCTATCGAAGGTAAAACCGCCATCATTACCGGGGCTGCTAACGGTATCGGACTCGAAATTGCCAGGCATTTCTCGGATCACGGCGCCAATGTGATGCTGGTCGACAGGGACGAAGACAAGCTGAATGCCGAATTGAAGGCCATCGACGGCGACGGCGACAATGTGCGGGCATTCGCCGGTGATTTGCGGCAAAAGCTGACCATCGCCAACTTGATTTCCGCAACCATCGACGCGTTTGACCAGGTTGATGTACTGGTCAACGCCAGCCGTCAGGTGCTGTTGTCCAACCCGCTTGATCCGGCGGAAGACAATTTTGATCAATTGTATCAGCAAAACGTTCTGGCCAACCTGAGGGTTACGCAAACTGTGGTCAAGCGGATGATAAAACAGGCTGCAGAGGCCGATGGCGGCGGGACAATCGGTTCCATCGTCAACCTGGGCTCGATCGCTTCGGAACGCACCCTGCCGGAACTCCTGTCCTATTCAGTCAGTTGTGCTGCCCTCAATCAGATGACCCGCTCGCTTGCAGTTGCCTTCGCTGAACAGCGGGTGCGGGTGAACGCAATTGCGATCGGATCGGTGATGAGCGCCAGCCTGCAAGCCAGCTTGAAAGACAATCCAGAAATCCGAGATGACATGATCGCTGCCACCCCAATGCGCAGAATTGCTGAAGCCCGAAAAGTTGCCGAAGTGGCGCAATTCCTGTCGTCTGAAAGTTCCGGATTCATCACGGGCCAGATTCTGACCGTCGATGGCGGCAGAACGCTGATCGACCCGCACAGCAACGCGGCGCATTAAGGTCGTGACTTACCGGCGCCCGCCAACCCGTTTGGCGCTTGGCCGTCGTCCTATAGCCCCTTCCCGCACCGCAGTATAAACGCCCGCTGCGATGATCAGCACAATCCCAAGCCAGGTTGACGCGTCAGGCCACTCCGCAAAAACCATGATACCCCAGGCAACTGCCCACACCAGCGCCACATATTCAAAGGGCGCAATCACTCCCGCATTTGTGTTCCGATACGCCAACGAGATCAGATATCCGGCCGTAGCATTGCTGCAACCGAGGACGATCATGAAAACAGCGTCCGAAGTGTGCGGCCAAATCCAAGGTCGCAACAGGAATTCCAGCGCGTCGTTTTCCTGCCCGGCAAAGCGTCCGTCACCGATGACAAGTCCGGCGCAAGCTGAAACTATCAGGAATGTCAGATGGATATACATCGCCAATGTGGAGGCTTTTTCAGTCAGCCCCATGCTGCGGGTCATGATTTGAACACTGGCGTAGGCCAGAGCGGCCAATATCGGCAAAAACACCATTGGGCTGAAAGTAGCTGCACCTGGGCGAACCACAATCAGGACGCCAACCAGCCCTGCAATCACCGCCATCCACCGGCGCGGACCAACCCACTCTCTCAGAATCAGCACCGACAGGCCGGTGATGATCAGCGGGGCGACAAAGAAGACTGCGGTGGCATCGGCCAATGGCAGCACGGCAATACCGGTGAAAAAAGTGGTGTTTGCCACCACAACGAACAGACCACGCAAAACATGTGCCCATGGCCGTTTGGTCCAGACATTTACCAACCCGCCATCCAGAGGCATGATGATCGCAATGGTTATTGTCAGTGCAACCAAGGCCCTGAAAAATACGATTTGGTGCAGAGGATATCCGCCACTCAGGAGTTTGACAGCCATGTCATTAAACGAAAATGCCGTCGCTGCGCCTATGGCGCAGAGGATTCCAATCGTTGCGCTGCGGTCCTGATCCGGCATGGGCATTTCGGAGTCCAATAAATGACTAAATGGTCAGGTCGAAAATCGACCCTGACCCAAAGAACAGGTTAATGCGAAAAATGCAGTTGTCCGCTCCAAAACCGACGTAGGTGTCGTTTGCCGGTCAGGGTGATGGCGCAAGCATCCCCCTTGATGCAACAAAAAACCCCGGCGGTTGCCAGGGTTTCGGGTGGTTTAGATTTTGCTCCGCGCTATTTTTCTTCGTCGTCTTCGCCGCCGTCCTTGGGCAGGTTGAACAGGCTGTCAGCATCGACCAGTAGGTCTTCTTTGTCTTCCTCAATATCCGCATCCGCCAGAGTGAAATTCTCTAGTCCCGAAATATTGGAAGGCAGGTTTGAGACCGGGTCCATATGCAGCGATTGCTCGGTCGAGACCAGTTTCAAACGTGCTTCCGTCGATATCACGTCGCCGTCTTTGGCCAGTTTCGCAGCCGCCTTGGCCACCACCGCATCCAATTCCAACTGTTTACACAGCCCGAGCGCCACCGGATCAATCGGCTGAATATTGGCGATGTTCCAATGCGTACGTTCGCGTAGCGCCTGAATGGTTGGTTTCGTGGTGCCCACCAATTTGGAAATCTGCGCATCGGTCAGTTCCGGGTGAAATTTCACCAACCACAGGATCGACGCGGGCCGGTCCTGGCGTTTGCTGAGCGGCGTATAGCGTGGGCCTCGGCGCTTTTGTTCACCATCTGCCGCCGGATTGTGCATCAGCTTCAACTTGTGAATCGGCGAAGCTTCACCTTTGCTGATTTCAGCCTGATCCAGCTGTTTGTTCACGATCGGATCAAACCCTTTGATGCCCACGGCCACTTCGCCGTCCGCGATCCCGTTCACTTCCAGCTCGTGCAGACCGCAGAAATCCGCGATCTGCTTGAAACTCAGCGTTGTGTTATCCACCAGCCAGACTGCGGTGGCTTTTGCCATGATAGGAAGCGCCATGCTTATCCTCCAAATAAACCTCTCCCGTGCCGAGAAGTCGGTTGCTTTGGTTTCTGCCAAAGCGAATTTCCGTTTCAAGGGGGGGAATTCTCCCCCTATATAGACCTACAACATGAAAAGGAAAAGAGCCAATCATGCGCCTTTTGCTCGCTCTGATTTTCTGTGCATCGGCCGCTTCTGCGGACGGTGAACAACCCGGCGATTTTGAATATTACCTGTTGTCGCTGAGCTGGTCGCCGAACTGGTGCACACTGGAAGGCGACGCCAAAGGCGATGACCGTTGCGGCGAAAAACATGATTATGGCTGGACGTTGCACGGGCTCTGGCCACAATACGATAATGGCTGGCCCAGCTTTTGCCAAACTGCGGAACGGCCCCCGACCCGGGCCATGACCGCGGGCATGATCGATATCATGGGATCCAGTGGTCTGGCGTGGCACGAGTGGAAAAAACACGGAACCTGTTCCGGCCTGTCGGCGGAACAATACTATCGCCTGTCGCGCCTTGCGTATGATCAGATCGCGCGTCCGCAAATTTTCCGAAAATTACCGGGTGCCATTGATCTGCCAGCATCGGTTGTGGAAGAGGCATTTCTGGAATCCAACCCCGATCTGCTTGGCAATCAGATCACCATCACCTGCAAATCAGAGCACATTCAAGAGGCGCGAATCTGTCTGACTCGGGATTTGCAACCGCGCAAATGTGGCTTTGGCGCGATCCGGGATTGTACGTTGCAAAACGCAATTATGACGCCGGTACGGTGAATAAATCGGAATAATTTGACAAAAAATCGTCAAGAGAACACCCGTAAATCCGCGTATTCCTGCCATTTTCCGACTCCAAATTCGCCGCTGAGGCAATCCGCCCGCGTAACAGACGAGTTGATAAAATGTTTGCTAGTATGATGACGAGTATCACCAAAGCGTTGCCGTTTATGGGCGCTTCAGAAGCTTCACTCACAGACTCCGCTCCGCTTGACGGATCGGAATTATTGAAAAATAAGCAAGATTCTTTTGATGATGAGGCAGACGCGGTTGATCACGACATTGATACTAAAACAGGCGAGACAGAAGCGTCCGGCTTTTCCGAAGCCGTAGACAGCGCTTTGAGCGACGATGAGTATGAGTCGTTCGAAAGCGAATATATCTCTGATTTCATGGAATTTATCGAAGACGACACGCAGCCCTGGAGCGAGACCTGCGATGATATGTTTTGTGAAGACGAAGCTGACGTTATGCCAGTTGTCGACGAAACGTCAGAGCCACTGGTGCTCAGCACGTCAGAGATGGTTGAAGGCGAAGAGGGCGTGGACTTTTTTTCTGTCACCAAGGCCGACACCGGGGTGACCAAACTGCACGATTTTGATGCTGCGGATGACACTGTGCAAATTGACATGGTTACCGACCAGCCGATTATCCCGAAAGTTTCGGTTGATGATTTCGGCGACGGCACCGGAGCGTTTATCTCACTCGATGGGGTTGTCGTGGCTGAAGTGACCGGCGCACAAAACCTCGACCCGATGGATGTGGTGCTGTTGCCGGTTTAGTTGATCCCGTTTTCCTGCTGAACTGCACGGACAAAACTGATGATCTGACCCAGTTCCTCGTCAGTAATATCCACCACCGGCGGCATGTCTCCAAACGGCCAGTGATGCGATTGCACGCCCCGCTTCGCTGCAAAAACAAATGCCATGTCACCATGATGCGACGGCTCATAGATCTTGTGGATCAACGGCGGTGCCACACCCAGTTGACCGGCTGCATTTTCGCCGTGACACACTGCACAAAATTCCCCGTAAGCACTCTGCCCCGCCAATGACAGGCCCTGCAATTGAGGTAAAGTCACCTCAACCATCGGTGCCCCGGCCGATGCCGAGGTTTCGGCTTGTTGTGAAACTGACCAGTAATATGCCGCGGTGCCAGTCGCTGCGACAACCGCCAATATTAATACAATTCGCATTCAAATAATCCCGCTCGGGTTGGGTCGTCCAATGCACCATCCAAAATATCTGAATACCAGATTAACCGGACATTGCGATTGTTACCCATCTGTTGTCTTTCCAATCGATCTGAACGCAGATATAAAGGTTCCATCTACTGGAATGTCAAGAGGTAACAATATGCTGACAATCGGCTCCGCTGCCAAAGCCACCAGGCTGCCCACCAAAACCGTTCGCTACTATGCCGACATCGATCTCGTCACTCCTTCCGGAAGGTCTGCAAAGGGCTACCGGCTGTATCAGGACGCCGAGTTACGTAAGCTGGTGTTTGTCCGCCGTGCTCGGTCGTTTGGGTTTTCGGTCGACAGTTGCCGCGCCTTGCTCGATCTGTATCAGGATCAGAACCGCTCATCTGCGGATGTCAAACGCATTACCCTGCAGCATGTAGACGAAATCGACGAAAAACTGAAAGAACTGCAAACCCTGCGCGATGAGCTTTCGCACCTGGCCGCTAATTGCAAAGGTGACAACCGGCCAGATTGCCCAATCCTTAGTTCGCTGGCGGGGGAAGATTAAACCCTTAAGAACGATTGGGGGTGACGGAAGCTGCAACGCTATTGGGCCAATCAAAAATTCCTAGATTGGCGCGTTTCGCAATCCGTCTTCGGCAAGTTGCATTGCCCTTGGCATTGATCTGACCCTAATAACACTTACTCACATCATACTTAGAGGAGAAAGAATTGAAAAATTTTTCGTTCTGTGGGACAATCAGGCGATTACAAAAGTCTATCAACAACTAATTTTCGATTAATCATGGAATGAAAACATGGATAAATTTTTTGGATTGCCGGTACTTGAACTTATACAGGCGGGTTTCTTGGGATTTGCTGTACTGCTGATGTTCTTGGCATACCGGCTGCTGGCTCAACTTATTCAACGACGAGAAAACGAAAACCCAACAAACCTAAAAGTTCGCGTGATTGGTGTTTTTGGATTCCTATTGCTAACAGCTATCGTAATGGTACTTGGAATATATTCTACGGTTCGCTCCAGCAATGTCACTATTGCAATTGACCTGACGCCGAGAAAACTCGAAATGCTCGACACGATTGTTATTAAAGTCGGTGGCAAATCATACCAGCGAAATGACGGTATGCCAGGAGGGACCATCACGAAAAGGGCTCAAATTCCGAATGGGCAACGCCTGACCATAGACCTGGAAGACGTATCCGAATTTATTGATTCTCTCAAAACTACCAGGGATACCCTTAATGTCGAAATAGCTAATCTCAAAAGAGAAAAAAGTGGACTAGTGGGACAAAATGATACTTTGAAGCAGGCAAACGTGGCCTCAATAGTTGGAGGCGACACCTCGCTTGCAGAGAAGGAAGGTGGCATATGAATAATTGCGGCGTGATATGCGCCGTGTTAGCTTTGATAGTCTTGCACCCGTCCGCGGCCCAAAGCGCAGACTGCACGCACACTATACCAACCGAAGAAGCGCGTGAATTCCAAAATGCGTTGAATGCTCGCGCGAACAAAGACAAAGAAGGCGCTTTAAAACTGCTGAAGGAGATACAGGTAAAATTAGGTGACAATTTTTGCGTGCTTCATGAAATCGGTCGCACCTATGTCCACCTTAACGAATACGAACAAGCAAGTGAATCGTTGTTAAACGCTGTGGAGATTGCCACCGACGCGGACCTATCAAAAAACGCTGTCTATAACGTGCTGGGATATAACGATCTGAAAGAGAAAAACTACGAAAGTGCCGTTTCATACTTCAAAACGCAAACTAAAAACCCAAATTTCTTGTCTCTGCCGCCTGAAACCCGCATGAAAGTGTTTAACAACCTAGGTTATACGCTATTGCAACTTGATCAATATGAAGCCGCTAAATCCAATCTTCTCCAAGCAGTGGCACTTGGTAGTAGCCTTGCAAGAAAAAACCTTGAAGTAGTGGATTCAATTCTGGCTGTTCAACACAAAAACGACCCGGAATTGCCAGGTATATTTGCAGTGGCGATTGCCAGTTCGAGGAACAAGGATGCCCTGAAAGCCACGGTCGAAAATGCAGCAAGCCGACTGAATACTTCTACCGAAAAATTTCGCATATTCGATCGCGGGAACGAAATGTTTACAGTTACTTATGGGGTCGCTATGAGTTACCCGAAATCAGACGAAATGCGTGAGGAAGCTTTATCAGCGGGTTTTTCAGACGCGAATATTGTTTCTACTTCGCGATGGCAAAATGTGACTTCAAAACTTCTCAACTAATACGGGACACCTGGCTCAATATTTTTTTGACTTCGCTCAAGAATTGTCCACCGACAATCAATTTTTGAGTGCTTTGCCTTTACTCACACCGTCAGCACAATTTTCCCGATATGTGCCGAGCTTTCCATCCGTGTGTGCGCATCCGCCGCTCTTTCCAGCGGGAAAGTCGAATCCATCACCGGTTTAACGGTCCCGGCATCCAGCATTGGCCAGATTTTTTCCCGCAGCGCATCCGCGATCCTGGCTTTCGCCAGATCGCTTTGCGGACGCAAAGTCGATCCGGTCAGCGTCAGCCTTTTCACCATCATCATGGCAAAATTCAACTCGACCACTGGTGCTTCCAGAAAGGCGATTTGCACCAAACGACCTTCGACACCCAAGGTTTTGATGTTGCGCGGGATATAGCTGCCACCGACCATATCCAAGATTAAGTTAACGCCAGACTTTCCAGTGACTTCTTTCATCACCGCAACAAAATCTTCTTCGCGGTAGTTGATTGCCCGTTCCGCCCCCAGATCCACACATTTCGCACATTTCTCAGCGCTGCCCGCAGTCGCAAACACGCGGGCATCGGCAGCATGGGCCAATTGGATCGCCGTGGTCCCGATCCCCGACGAGCCACCATGCACAAGGAATGTCTCGCCCGCCTGCAACCCGCCGCGCATGAACACGTTACTGTAGACAGTGAAGTAGGTTTCACACAGCGCTGCCGCTTCAATCATTGCCATCCCTCGGGGGACCGGCAGGGCATGGTCCTGATGTGTAACGACAAATTCCGCGTACCCGCCCCCTGGCAGCAAGGCGCAAACAGCGTCGCCAACTGCCCAACGGGTGACCCCCGGACCAATTGCGGCGATTGTTCCGGAGCATTCCAGCCCCGGTAGATCCGACGCTTCCGGCGGCGGCGCATATTTGCCCGCTCGCTGCAGCGCGTCGGGCCGATTGACACCAGCGGCCGCCACTTTGATCAATATCTGTCCATGCCCCGCTTCCGGCACCGGTCGTGTTGCAGGCTTGAGCACATCCGGCCCGCCTGGTTCCGAGATTTCAATTACTTTCATTTCTGTTGGCAAACTCAACGTTTATCTCCCATATCGTGAATGAGCAAAATCCCAATAAAGCTCCCGCGCCCGCCTGCCCAGGCGTCCGCCGTTCAAATGCCTGTCGTCAAGGCGCGTCACCGGCATCACTTTGGTCGCATTGCCGGTTAGAAAAATTTCATCCGCCGCGCGGAAATCCTCGACGCTCAACGACGTCTCCACGACCTCAATCCCGTCGCCTCGCAAAAGGCCAATCACGCGCTGTCGGGTAATGCCGTTCAGGAACGTCCCGTTGTGCACAGGCGTCAGGACCACGCCGTCGCGGGCCATGAAGACATTTGTGCTCGCGGTTTCAGCCACGTTATCGTCCAGATCAAGAGACAGGGCGTTTCGGAAACCACGCGCCTTTGCCTCTGTCATAATCCGCCCGTTATTGGGATAGAGGCAGGCCGCCTTGGCCTCGGTCAATGCGGTGTCCTGTCGAGGCCGTCGATAAGGGCTGACAGTGATCGGCATGTCACCGAGCTGCGACATCGGCAGCACCTCCAAACAGATGGCAAAGGCTGTGCTGTCCGGCTCAAGATCAAGGATCGCGGGCGAGGCCTCGCACGACCACATCATCGGTCGCAAATACAGCGCCTCACTGGTGCCCATTCTGTCAATTCCTTCGCGGATCAATCCTTCAACGGTCTCGCCATCTACGGGCGCGTTCATTCCCATCGCTTCTGCAGAACGCACAATCCGTTGCGCGTGCAAATCCAGATCGGGGGTCACACCTTCGAAAAACCGTGCGCCGTCAAACACCATCGTCCCTTGCCAGGTGCCGTGGTCAGCAGATCCCATGATCGGCACGTTGCCGTCATGCCACCGGCCTTGAAACCAGGTCACACATTCCTTGCTTAATGCCATGTCAGCCCTTGTCTCCCAGATGTCCCGGCAAGCCTTCCGTTGGGCCCGGTTTGGGCGCACGGATGTGATCGAGAATTCGCCCCGGTCCGGCCATGAACCCCTTGACCAGCGGATTGCCCCGCATCTTGGCTTTGAAACTTTCAAATCGCATCACATCATCTATACGCCGGTCCAAAAACGCCCAGGTATCGGCAAATCCCTCGCTGTTGTCGCCAAGCCAGAACAACAAGGTTGCGGAATAAACCCCGGAGAGCGTCGCGCGTTTGCTGTACCAATTGATATCTTCCGAGGAGTCACCCAGTGTTTTCCAAATCAGTCCACAAGTGCCCCAGATCAGGCTCGCCCCCTCGCCCGCGTGTTGTGGCAACGCAAACAACGCCACGCCGCGCCGGACCGCTTCACGGTCCGCTGCTACCGCTTCCAATCGCAGACGGACGCCTTGCGCAATCCGGTCCCGGTAGCGCATTTCGCCGAGTTTAGAGGCTTCCATCGCCGTCACCATTGCGCTGTCACCCCGCCGGTGAAACGCCACTGCCAGATCAAGTGCGCCACGTGGACAGACTTGTTTGGCAAGCGTTGGATCGACCCCCGAATCCTCGACCGCGGCGGCCAAAGTCCCAGGCCCCCAGCCATCAAACATCACGTGGTCCAGCGCCGCAGAAACCAGCGCCGCCCGCGCCTCAGCAATATGATTTTCCTCGGTTTTCTTCTTTGCAACCATTGTGCTTTCCTTCTGGCTGGCGTCTAGACAAACCATGCCGGCCTTGCTATACGGCCAACTCCTGCACTTCTGCAACTCTAACTCTAGAAAGGTGGTGACACCACATGCAGGTATCGGTTCGCGACAATAATGTCGATCAGGCGCTTCGTGCCCTGAAAAAGAAACTGCAACGTGAAGGCGTGTTTCGTGAAATGAAGCTTCGGCAACATTACGAAAAACCTTCGGTTAAACGTGCCCGTGAAAAGGCCGAAGCAGTTCGCCGTGCGCGCAAGCTGGCTCGCAAAAAGCTACAGCGCGAAGGGATGCTCTAAATCTGAGCGACCAATCAGTTTTTTGGCCTTGGCCAATATAAAACCCCCGGAGCGATGCTCTGGGGGTTTTGTTTTCTACAGGCAGGCAATCAGGCGTTATGGTAATGTCCGCTTAATCTGGGATTCTGATTAAATGGATGATGCGCTAATTCTGGCCTTTGTCATTCTCATAGTGTTTCGTGGTTTCGACTCCCGGCAATTGCTCGAAACTCTGCATCAGTTTGGCCGGGAATAACGACCTGCTAAGTCCTTGAAAACCCGGAATCTGTTGCAACATTTTCGAAACATTAGTCGAACACAGCGCATCCGGCGATGGCCCCATTTTAAAGGCCACCTGCATCGCCTTCGCAGCAACTTCTGGTGTTACATAAATTTTTTGCGAAACCACGTGATGCGTGTCGCGGGCGTGAAAGCTGTCGTATTGTTTTAGCAATGCGGGCCGCATTCCAAACAACACGTCGTTGCGCTCCGGTGCCAGGGAGTTATGCCAGCGTCCGGCGGGATCATTCATCACCACTTGACTGCTGTTGATCAGCAGCGCCGAATGCCCGCCAGCACCGGACCGGTTGCTGATCATGGTTTTGAGCATCAAATAGGGTTTTTCGTCGCTGACATAGGCACGTTGCGCCACCGCTTCGTCCGGTGCCCAGACCGATTTACCGCCACAGGCGGTCAGCACAACCGCGGCTATTACCAGGAAAAATATACGTGCAAGCGTCATGAGCCCCCCGACTCTGGTGACAGAAATCTCTAACTTCAGTTGTGCTCAGGAATTGAAAATTGCCATGAAGATCAACACGCCAATCGACATCATAGCGATCCGTGTTGTCCAGCGGACAAAGCCGTCAAACGTTTGTTCCTGTACCGAAGTGTCCATCGAATCGTGTTCATGCGTGCTCATCTAAAACATCCTTTTGGATTGTCTGCTTGCGAAGGTTTTATGCCAAACCGAACCGGCAATGCAATTCAAGTTTTCTTGCCTGCCGCTTTCTGCGCCGCCTAACCTGCGGCCTTTTCTTCCAGCTTTGCTGCCAGCTTGAAGCCGATCCGGCTCGGCGCACTGGCTGCGTCTTCCTTCGCGGAGGCGACAAGCATCACACTTAGCTGGCTAACATGTTGAACAAGCTGCATTTTTGCGCCATCAGGATCGACTCCATAAAAAGTGATCAGATCTGGTGCAAAATACCCCATACCCTGAATGCGCAGGGTGCCAACGTCGCCACCAGCAAACCCCATACCGACTTCATGATCGCCATCCAGTTGTTTTTCAAACTCCTGAATATAAAGCACGATTCGTTCATAGGCCCATTCGGCCGGCGATTTCTGTTCGAACGGTATTTGTTTGATCGACGCTGGTAGCGCTTGATTCTGTGCAACGGGTTCGCCATCTGCATTCACGTGAACTGCATAAGCTTCGGGCAGAACCGCCGCCTCTGCCGCTTCTGCCGCTGTTTTGATTTCGTCGCCCATTCTCTCCCCCGTCAACAGCGTTGGTACACCCAGGCGCCGTCCCCACTGCGGGCACGCGTAACCTGCCCCAGTTTATATAAATGGTTCAAATGCGCCACAGATTCAACCAGTGCCAGACCGTATTCCGCTTCGCCAATGGTTCTTTTGAACAATGGAGGAAAGCATTCTCCGGCACTCAACGGCTGGTTCAGGTGATCCAGCAACCGCCGTAAGGCGCTGTGGTGGTTTTCGATCAACTGGGTCATGCGTTCAGGCAGACCGGTAAAAGGCAGCTTGTGGCCGGGGAGTACGAAATGATCGTCGCGCGCAATGCTGCGAAACCGTTCACAGGCTTCCAGCCAGTCGGCGACCGGATCAGCCTCCGGTTCAGTGGCATAAACTCCTATGTTCGACGAAATGCCCGGAATGATTTGGTCGCCCGCCAACACCAGATTGTCATCGCGGCTCCACAAAGTTGCATGTTCCGGCGAATGGCCGTTGCCAATATGAACGTCCCATGTTCGTCCGGCAATTTCCAACACGTCACCTTGTTTGATCCGCCGAAATCCCAACGGCATCGGATAAACCACATCGGCGAAATTATAGGGCCGGTCAGCCAAACGCCTCTGCACCACGTCCTCGGCCATACCCGCACCGCGGTAAAAGTCGATGGTTTCCTCTGGCCAGACTTCCTGAACATCCAGCGTCAGCATCCGCGCAAACAGCCACGCGGTTCGGGTGGTCCACAATTCAGCCAGATGTTCGCGCTGAAACCAGCCCGCCATGCCAACGTGATCGGGGTGGTGGTGGGTTACCAGAACCCTGTTCACCGGCTTGCCCTGCAGCGGGCCGTCGAGCAACTTTTGCCAGATACGTTCACCGCGTTTGGAATGAAAACCGGTGTCCACAATACACCAGCCGTCGCCGTCTTGCAGGGCGTAGATGTTCACATGATCCAGCTTCATTGGCAGCGGCAACCGCATCCACAGGATGCCAGTCGCTACTTTGATGGCTTTACCTTCGGCGGGCGGGGTGGCGAATGGAAAATTGATAGTCACCTGCGAATTCCTAACCTGCCAGTGCATCGGCATCGAGTGCATAAAGGCTATCCGCCCCTTCGCAAGCCTGGGCACATAACCCGATCACCGCCGCCATCAGCTGGCGGATATGAAAACGTGCCAGCGCCGCGCGCGGCCCGGAAGCACCATCGGCCATTGCCGCTGTCAGTAGGTAATGCCCGCCGAGAGTCAGCGCGAAGGCGCGAAGATAAGGCGTGGCACCGGCGAAACGCTGGTTCAGATCGCCTTGATCCAACATCCATTTGGTTGCATCTGTCAGGCTTGCTTGCGCGATCGCCAACAATGTCGCCAGGTCGGGCAACGCAGCCTCTGCCCGTTCTACAGTTTCGCCGACTTCAGCCAGAACCGCAAAAGCCGCTGCACCGCCGTCCATCAGCTTGCGGGCCACCAGATCCATCGCCTGAATCCCGTTGGTGCCCTCATAAATCCGCGTCACCCGGACATCGCGGCTGAACTGTGCCGCGCCGGTTTCCTCGATGAACCCCAAGCCGCCGTGCACCTGAACACCAATGTCTGAAACCTCGCTGCCAGTATCGGTTCCAAAGGCTTTGGCTATTGGCGTCAAAAACGCTGCACGCGCCGCATATGTTGCGTCGCCGGTGGCTCTGGCCAGATCATGGTTGATGGCTGTATCAAAAATGACCGCACGGGTGGTAGCAGTCAGCGCCTTCATTGTCAGCAACATGCGCCGCACATCGGCGTGGTCCAGAATACTGCCATCGCCTTCACCAACCGGCGTGCGCCCCTGTTTGCGCTCCAACGCAAACTCCAGCGCCTTTTGATAGGCAGCCTCGGCAACGCCGAGCCCTTCTGTGCCAACCCCCAGCCGGGCGTTGTTCATCATCGTGAACATCGCCTTCATTCCGGCGTGCGGTTCCCCAACCATCCAGCCGGTTGCGCACTCAAATGCCATCACTGCGGTGGGTGATCCATGCAACCCCATCTTATGTTCCAGGGACACGACACGCAGAGTATTGGCCACGCCGGGATTTCCGTTCGCATCGGGAATATACTTTGGTACCATGAACAGGCTGATGCCCTTGGTTCCCGGCACCCCGTCCGGCAGTCGTGCCAGCACCAGATGGCAAACGTTTTCCGCCATGTCATGATCGCCCCAACTGATGAATATCTTCTGCCCGGTCACCGCAAAAGAGCCGTCACCATTGTCTTCGGCTTTGCTTCGCAATGCACCGACGTCTGAACCCGCTTGCGGTTCTGTCAAGTTCATCGTTCCGGTCCAGGCACCAGAAATCAGTCTGGGAAGGTAGACTTCCTGCAAATGATCTGACCCATGGGCCTCCAGCGCCTCGATCTGCCCTTGCGACATCAGCGGATTCAGCGACAGCGACAGACAAGCCGATGCCATCATCTCACCAACCACGGTTGCCACGGTCAAAGGCAGCCCCAAACCTCCGTGCTCGGGATCGGCAGAGGCGCCCACCCAGCCGCCGTCTGCAATCGCCTGATAGCCTTCTTTAAACCCTGGCGAAGTTCGGACCACACCGTTTTCCAGGACGGCTGGATGCAAATCGCCGTTGCGCTGAAGTGGCGCCAAGACATCGCCTGCCATTTTCGCCGCTTCATTGAGGATCGCTTCGACCATTTCGCTGGTTGCTTCGCCGAACCGCTCGGTTTCAGCCACGCGGGAAAACCCCAATACATTTCGTAATAAAAACAGATGTTCAGCGGTGGGGGCGCGGTACGGCATCGGGTGGGGCTCTCCATTCCACGGGTTTGCAACGGTTCAGCACTGCGCTAAGAGGCGCACTGGGCGGCAACCTAACGAGCCGCCCGCGGCGATACAACATGGACACAGCGTCACAATGGTGCGGACAACCGAGCAGCTTGGGACTGACAGGTCAGGCATAACCCGTGCAGCGGCGCTTTTGGCAAGCGGTAAGTTGGTCGCGTTTCCCACCGAAACGGTTTATGGGCTGGGTGCGGATGCCCGGCAGGGGTTGGCAGTTGCCGATGTTTATGGCGCCAAAAACCGGCCCGGATTCAACCCTCTGATCGTGCATGTGGCAGATGTGGAAACGGCGCAGGTTTATGCCCGGTTCAACAACACAGCACTGCAATTGGCACAGGCCTTCTGGCCCGGACCGATGAGCCTGGTGCTGCCGCTGAACCCAAAACACGGCCTTTCAGAACTTGTCACCGCTGGACTTGAGACTGTGGCAGTGCGGGTTCCGATCCATCCGCTCGGCCATGCGCTGTTGCAAGCGTTCGACGGCCCCATCGCTGCACCGTCGGCAAATATTTCCGGCAGCGTCAGCCCTACCTCGGCGGCTCACGTGCTTGACGGGCTTGACGGGCGGATTGACGGCGTCGTGATGGGCGGCAGTTGCGACGTCGGCGTTGAATCCACGATCCTTGCAATAGATGGCAACAACGTTTCCTTGCTTCGCGCCGGCGGCTTGCCGGTCGAAATAATAGAAGCCTGTCTGGGTCATACAATCCTCCAACCAGCAGACCCGCCAGCGCCGAATTCTCCCGGACAGATGCAGTCTCATTACGCGCCAAATGCTTTGATCCGCTTGAACGCGGCGACACCTGCAGACAAAGAAGTCCTGCTGGGGTTTGGCGATGTCAAAAATGCGGCTCTCAACCTGTCGCTGGTGGGCGATCTGAGCGAAGCCGCCGCCAACCTGTTTGCCCACCTACGCCGAATCGATAGATTTGCTGAACAAGGCGGCAATACCATTGCGGTTTCGCCAATCCCGCACCATGGGCTGGGCCGCGCGATAAATGATCGTCTATCCCGCGCCGCAGCACCCCGCGGCTAAGCCGTCCCACCAGCCGCTGACAGCATCCGCGGATCAATTCCCAGACCGTTCAGCGCCGCCTGCCATTTGCCAGCGTGATCCTCCGAAAACACCAGGTCCTGATCCGCATCACAGGTCAGCCAGCCGTTGGCGCGGATTTCATCTTCCAACTGCCCTGGCCCCCAGCCCGCATACCCAAGTGCCAACAAACAGGCCTCCGGGCCTTCGCCGTGGCTGATATCTTCCAGAATATCCAAAGTGGCGGTCATGCCAAAATCGTCATTCACCCGCAGGGTCGAGTCTTCAGAGTTATAGTCATGCGAATGCAGCACAAAACCGCGGCCGTATTCCACCGGACCGCCATAGTGCACGTCGATGCCTTCAATCGGCCGGTTGGCGGTTATATTCAGCTGTTTCAGCAGTTCCGCGAATTTCAGATCATCTGCAGGTTTGTTCACAATCAGCCCCATCGCGCCGTCATCGGAATGGGCGCAGAGGTAAATCACCGTTTTTTCAAAGCGGGAATCGCCCATTGAGGGCATGGCAATCAGTAATTTGCCATCAAGGTGGGGTAATTCCTTTTTAGATTCCATAGGGTAAGAATGCGCCTCTTGACGGTTTGTTGCAAGGGACCTTGCGATCACAAGGTGGGGGATCGCTGAAAAGTGACTTTCTCTTTACCCCACACCGGTTAGATTGGCAGCAACTGATCTTTGCTGTGTTGAAAATGCTGAAACTTACCCGAAGCGTCTTGATGGCAGTTGTTGCCTTGCTACCCTGCGCCCCCGCCGGAGCGCAGACGTATGACATTGAGGGTGTCGCCGCTCTGGAGGTTCTACAGGGGTATCGCACACCGCAGGGCACTCATATGGCCGCCATCCGCATCCGCCTGAAGGAAGGTTGGAAAACCTATTGGCGGGCGCCGGGCGGCAACGGCATCCCGCCCCGGTTTCGCTGGACCGGGTCGCGTAATATCGAGGCCGTAGCCTATCACTGGCCCGCCCCGGGCGTATTTGTTGAGGAAGGCATTCGCACCATCGGGTATAAAACCGAGCTGATTTTACCCTTGGAATTCATACCCAAACAGGACGGCCAGACTATTGACCTGTCCGGCAATATCGAATTTGGCGTCTGCCAAGACGTCTGTATACCAGCCTTTGCCGATTTTACCGCGATCCTGCCCGTAGATGCATCCAGCCATCGCGCTGAAATTCAGACTGCTTTGGCTGCGCGCCCGGTTTCAGCAAGTCTTGGTGGCGTGAAATCTGTCACATGCACTGTTAAACCGATCAAAGACGGGTTTCGCATTTCAGCAGCCATTCAGATGTCCGAGAACCTAAGTGCTACAACCGAGGCAATTATTGAATTTCCGCATCCCGAAGTCTGGGTGGATCAGGACCAGACTGTGGTGTCAGGTTCCCGGCTGACCGCAATGGCCAACCTCTATGCGTTTTCCAAAGAACCGCTAGTATTGGACCGCAGCAAATTGCGGTTCACGTTGTTGGGTGGAACCCGCACCGTCGATATTCGCGGCTGTCCGTCTTAGGGTCAGGACTCATTAATCCTAAAGCGCGTCATTGCAGCGGGCGCAGGTGCCTGCGTGTTGGTGGTTGCCGACGTCAGGCAGGATTTTCCAGCAGCGCTGACACTTTTCTCCATCGGCTTTTTCAAACACCACGCCAACGCCTTCGATTTCCGGCATCCGAAAGGCTTCGGCGGGGGCCGGATCAGGGGTGAGTTGAATGGCTGAGGTGATGCAGAAATCCGCAAATGGCACGGATTTCAGCGTTTCCAGAACTTCCGCGTCCCGGATATGCACCACCGGCGCAGCTTCCAGCGAAGCACCGATCACTTTTTCTTGCCGCTGAACCTCGATCGCGCCGGTCACAACCCGGCGCACCCGGCGGATCGCCTCCCATTTCGCCGCCAGCGCATCGTTGCGCCATTCAGCCGGAGTTTCGGGAAAATCCTGCAAGTGCACTGAACTGTTATCGCCGGGATAGCGCTGCAGCCAGACATCTTCCATGGTGAAACACAGCATCGGGGCCAACCACGTGGTGAGGCGTTTGAACAGCTGATCGAGCACCGTGCGGGCCGCGCGGCGGGTTAGACTGTCGTCACTGTCGCAATACAGCGCGTCCTTGCGGATGTCGAAATAGACCGAGCTGAGGTCGACTGTGCAGAACTGGAACAGCTGCTGGAAGACGCCTTGAAAGTTGTAGGATTTATAACCGTTTTCAACCGCTTCGCTGAGTTCCGACAGGCGGTGCAAAACCCATTGTTCCAGCTCCGGCATATCTTTGGCAGCAACTTTTTCGGCATCCGAAAACCCGTTCAGATTGCCCAGCATGAAGCGCAGTGTATTGCGCAACCGGCGGTAACTGTCGGCGGTGCCTTTCAGGATTTCCGGCCCGATCCGCTGGTCGGCGGTAAAGTCGGTCTGCGCCACCCAGAGCCGCAGGATATCTGCGCCGTACTGCTTTACAACTGTGTCCGGCACAATGGTGTTGCCGATGGATTTGGACATTTTCATGCCCTTCTCGTCGAGCGTAAACCCATGCGTCACAACCGCCTTGTAAGGCGCCCGCCCCTTGGTGCCACAGGATTGCAGCATCGAGGAATGGAACCAGCCGCGATGCTGGTCGGTACCCTCAAGATAGACGTCGGCGATGCCGTCCGGTGAGCCGTCATCCCGGTCGCGGACCACAAAAGCGTGGGTGGAGCCGGAATCAAACCAAACGTCGAGGATATCCGTGACCAGGTGCCAATCGTCGGGGTTGTAGTCGTTCGACAGAAAGCGTTCCTTGGCCCCATCCTGATACCAGGCATCTGCGCCCTCAGCGCGGAAAGCGGCAGCGATGCGAGCGTTAACTGCTTCGTCTTGCAGGATGTAATCCGGATCGGTGGGCAGGGCGTCTTTCTTGGTGAAACAGGACAGCGGTACCCCCCAGGCGCGTTGGCGCGAGAGCACCCAGTCGGGGCGGGTTTCGATCATGGAATGCAGGCGATTGCGGCCGGTGCGCGGTGTCCATTCCACCAGTTGGTCGATGGAATTCAGCGCCCGCTCGCGGATTGACTTGCCATAGGTGTCGACACCGCCGATTTCTTTGTCAATCGCCACAAACCACTGCGGGGTGTTGCGGAAGATCACCGGGGCTTTGGAGCGCCAGGAATGCGGGTAACTGTGTTTGATCTTGCCGCGTGCCAGCAATCCGCCGACTTCCACCAGCTTGTCGATGACGGTTTTGTTGGCGTTTCCCTCTTTGCCCTTGCGGTCGAGGATATAGGTGCCGCCAAAGAACGGCAGATCGGGGCGGAAGCCGCCATCATCCATCACGTTATAGGTGATGACCTGTTCCAGCATGCCCAGATCACGATAAAGCTCGTATTCCTCCATTCCGTGGCTCGGAGCGCAGTGGACAAACCCTGTCCCCTCTTCGGCGGTCACAAAGTCCGCTGCGCGGAAATCGCGCACATCATCCCACTCCCCCTCCGCACCTTCTGCGCCAGCCAACGGGTGCAGAAGCTGCACATGACGAAGCTCGTCGGCAGTAACATCGGCTACCCTTTGGTACATGGTTTGGTCGAGCCGGGCGCGTTGCATGACGTCATGTACTAGCTTATCGGCAACAACGAAGCGTTCGCCAACCTGGGCCCAACATTCGTCGGGAACGGACGTTACTTCGTAGAGGCCATAGGAGATGTCTTCGCCCCAAACTACCGCCTTGTTGGATGGCATGGTCCAAGGTGTGGTGGTCCAGATAACCACTTTGGCACCCAGCAAGTTATTGGCTCGTTCATTGATCTCCGAAAGATCCAGCCCACTTGCTCCGCTTTGTACAACTTCAAACTTCACCCAGACCGTGAAACTCTCCTTGTCGTGATACTCCACTTCCGCTTCGGCCAGCGCCGTCTTTTCGATCGGCGACCACATCACCGGTTTGGAACCCTGATACAGCGAGCCATTCATCACGAACTTCATGAACTCCTGGGCGATCACCGCTTCGGAGTTGTAATCCATTGTCAGATAAGGGTTATCCCAGTTACCTGTGACGCCCAACCGTTTGAACTCATCCCTTTGAATATCAATCCAGCCTTCGGCAAACTTCCGGCATTCCTGGCGCAGTTCCACCACCGGCACGTCGTCTTTGTTCTTGCCTTTCTTGCGGTACTGTTCCTCGATTTTCCATTCGATCGGCAGTCCGTGGCAATCCCATCCCGGCACATAGCGGCTGTCCTTGCCCATCATCTGCTGCGAACGCACGATGAAGTCTTTCAGCACCTTGTTGAGCGCATGGCCGATGTGCAGATTGCCATTGGCGTAGGGTGGGCCGTCGTGCAGCACAAACGGCTCCCGCCCCTCGGAATTCCCCTTCGTACGCAGCGTGTTATAGACATCCAGCCGCGCCCAGCGATCCAGCCATTCCGGTTCGCGTTTCGGCAGCCCCGCCCGCATCGGGAAGTCGGTTTGCGGCAGGTTCAGAGTATCTTTGTAGTCAGGGGTATCGGCGCACATGGGTGTGGTTCCGCTATGGTATTCAGTCTGTTTAGGGGTCGGCGCGCAGGTCTCATACGCCTGTTCCCGGCGGCTCGATTGGTCAGAGCGCCGGGCTGATAATTCGAATAATGATGCCGAATATCACTTGCATGAACGGGCTTATAGCGTGGGTGTCGCGCGGCGTCCAGTTTTGAAAATGCGTCAAAAAGCGGGGTATGTTTCGGGCAAAGAAAGCGTATGAAATCCGTATGGCACCTGTAAAACACATCGGCATTGCCGGATGCGGCATTGGCGGGCTGGCGGCGGCGGGGTTTCTGGCGCGTCTGGGGCATCGTGTTAAGGTGTTTGACCAGTTTGACGCCCCTGCGCCGGTTGGCTCCGGGCTTGTGATCCAGCCAGTGGGACAAGCGGCCCTGCACGCGCTCGGCGTGGGGGATTACGCACGGTCGCTGGGCACCCGGATCAACGCCATGGTAGGGGTCGAAGCTGACAGCGGCAAAAAGGTGCTGAATGTCAGTTACGGCGGTGCGGACAGCCCGCGTTTTGGCTTAGCAATTCACCGGGCAAGCCTGTTTGAAGCCGTGCTCAGGTCGGCACGAACGGCAGGTGCTGAAATTGTACCGGGTGCGCGGATCACCGGGTCAACTGTGCAGAACAACAAGCGGTTTTTGCAAATCGAGGGCGGCGAATCCGCGGCACCGTTTGATCTGGTGATCGACGCCAGCGGCACCGGATCGCCGCTGTCGCCGATGCAGGCAAAGCCGCTGCCCTACGGTGCCCTCTGGGGTGTTGTCGACGTTCCGGCAGAAACCACATTGCAACCGGACTTGCTGGCGCAATGTTACCGCAAATCTTCGTCCATGGTTGGGGTGTTGCCGATTGGGATTCTTCCCGGCGACAGCAGCCGCAAATCGGCCGTCTTCTGGTCTTTGCCGTCAGACGAATATGAGGCGTGGCAGGCACGGCCGATCGAAGAATGGGCGGCGCAGGCAACAAAATTATGGCCTGACTTTGCGCCCTACGCAGCACAAATCACCCGCCATGACGACCTGACCATGGCCCGTTATACCCACGGCAACCTGCGCAATCCTGTGGCCGAACGGCTCGCCTTTATCGGCGACGCAGCACACCGGTCCAGCCCGCAACTGGGGCAAGGAGCGAATATGGCACTGATCGATGCTTTTCTGTTGGCAGACGCGCTTGGGAGGCTGGATATCGACGAAGCTTTGCAGGAATACGCCCGCGTCCGCCGTTGGCATGTACGGGTGTATCAAATGGTCAGTTGGGCTTTCACACCGATGTATCAATCTGACAGCCGTGTTCTGCCGCTGTTGCGGGACTGGCTGCTGACACCGGTATCTTACGTGCCACCAGTGCCGTGGCTGTTGCGCAGGCTGGTGTGTGGCGAGTTTGTTTCGCCAGGTGAATTGATCACACGCGCTATGGCCGAAATGGACAGTTAGGGGAGCCCGCAAATACGGCACCTTTTCATACCCTATCAGCCTGAACGGAGGAATATTCAGGCGATTTGATGCGACCTCAAGAAAACAGCCCCACAAGCGCCTGTTTGATCACCTGTGTAACCCGCGGTCGCGGCTCGGCCTGAAACGGCATCGGGCGGCAGACTTCCATTGCGGCGATCCCAACCCGGGCGGTCAGTGCTCCGTTGATAACTCCCTCACCGAAGCGACGGGAGACTTTCGACAAAACACCACCGCCAGCAATTGAACCTATCAGATCATCCCCGATGGCCACCGCTCCAGTCGCCACCAAATGCGTGGCAACCGCCTTGGTCAGTCGCCAAGAGCCGAACGTCCCCGCGCGGCCACCGTAAATCTCTGCAATCCGGTGGATCATGCGGACGTTGGCGGTCAGGGCGACGATAACATCGGCAAAGGCCAGTGGGATGATCGCAGTGGCGGTGGCAACCTGACGGGCGGCAATTTCGATCCGGGCAGCGGCCTGTTTGTCGAGCGGCGCCAGAAGCGTGGATTCGGTCAATGCCAGCGCGGCGTCCGGATCCATGATCTCACCTCTGCGCTGTGACAGCTCGGCCAACCCCCAACGCAGGTCTTCGCGGGATTTGTAGAGACTGGCGAGCCTGTGGCCAAAAGCGCGGGTCTGATCGAGAGTTCCGGCAGCATGCAAACGTTCTGCCTCGGCCCGCAAACCGTCGATTTTGCGCAGACGGGACATGGCTGCGAGTTCCCGAAGGGCCAACAACAATAACGCACCGCAGGTCAGAGCCAGCAGAGCCAATGCGGTGCGGCCAAGCCATAAGTTGCGGCTGAGCAGGTCAGCAGCAAAATCCCAGAGCGCCACCGAGAGCATGAACCCCGCGAATGTGATCAACGCCCCGACAAAGAGTTTTGCCAGTGGAGAGGTTTTACGTGCGGCCAGTCGCGTCGCCACTTCCATCGCAGGCGTACCCGCCATTTCCGGCACCGGTGGCACCTCCGCCGGAGAGGGCTTGGGTTGCGCTGATGCTTTTGGTGTTTCGAGGTCGATCACCACCGGCTGCTTAGTTTTTCTGTCGGTCATCGCAAACGGTCTCCCAGCAAAAATTCTGCGGCCTTGTCGAGCCGGATATGGGGCGGGCCTTCACCGGATTTCATTGTGATCCGGGCCGGTTTGAACGCCATAATTGAATAATCTCCGTCCAGCCATTTTTCTGCCCCCTCT
Organism: Amylibacter sp.; assembly: GCA_965237555.1. Classification (GTDB taxonomy): domain Bacteria; phylum Pseudomonadota; class Alphaproteobacteria; order Rhodobacterales; family Rhodobacteraceae; genus Amylibacter. Next base: position 904,167 of record OZ250147.1, on the reverse strand, counting down.
TGCGCCGGTTTCAGCAATTACGCCGGGTCATCGGGCAGGTCCCCGGCAAACATCGCCACCTGTTTGCCAGTCTCCAGCAGGGTACCGCGCACACAGTTCAACTCAACACCATCGTGTTTGTGAACTTCTTCTACTGTCGTGCGCAGGCTGGCGAGGGACAGGGCTTGAGTGCTGGCCCCGGCGAATTCGGCGCGGTCCTTGGCCTGGCGCACCAGAGCAGACATGATTGTGGTCAGCGCATCGTGCTGGGAATGGTGCAGGTGGTCGGCCTTGGTTGCGGCGAACAGGATTTTCTCAACCGACTTGCCGGTTATTCGCGACAGCCAGCCGTTCTTACCGGTTTTGAAACAGGTCAGAATATCGGCCATCGCGCCACGCAGATCGTCAACCGCCTGCGGACCGGCATGGATTGAACCAAGTGCGTCAACCAGAACGATTTGGCGGTCAATACCGGCGAAATGATCGCGGAAGAACGGTTTGATGACTCGTGCTTTGTAGGCTTCGAAACGCCGTTCGAACGCGTGTGTCAGCGAACCCCGTTTTGATTTGGCTGCTGGCAGCGGGGCAAACGTAAGTGCCGGAGACCCAGCGAGATCCCCGGGCAGCAAAAAACGACCCGGGGCACAAGCGGCAAAACCGGCGGCCCGACAATTCGACAAGTAGTGAGTAAAGGATTTGGCCAGATGCTGGGCAATGGTCTCGTCGAGTTTGTCTTGGGGATCGGCTTTGGCAAGTTGTGCCAGCCAGTCCCGCGCTTTCTCAATTCGCGCAGGTGTCTTCGCCTGCGCCAATGCCGCTGCAGACCATTCAGCATAGCTTTGCGACAGCAATGGCAGGTCCAGCAACCATTCGCCGGGGTAATCAACGATGTCGACATGCACCGTACGCGGGTTTTGCAACATCGCGAACATGCCCCCCGGAGCGACCTTCAACGACAGGCGAAGCTGCGAAATCGAACGGGTGCTTTCCGGCCATTCCGGTGCCGGGCCGGTCATCGCCGCCAGATGGGTTTCGTAATCGAAACGCGGCACAATGTCGTTGGGTTGCGGCTGCAGGAAGGCGGCCAAAATCCGCCCCTGTTGCGCGGCTTGCAACTGCGGCATCCGGCCACGGTCCAGCAGGTTGGCCACCAGCGCGGTGACAAAAACCGTTTTGCCGGACCGCGATAGGCCGGTGACACCCAGGCGAATGACCGGTTCGAACAACGTCTCGGAGACGCCGTCGGCCAATTGCTCGGCACTGCGGGAAATGGTGTCGACAAGGGTGCCGATGCCCAGAATGGTTTGCCTCCGTTACTGCTTTGAATCCATGTAGGTATCAGCCTGCGGCTTTCACAGGGTATTGGCAAACGGAATTTAGAACGGTATCGCGGAGACATGCCACGTTATGCCTTGAAAATCGAATACCACGGAGCACCGTTTGCCGGATGGCAGCGACAAAAAGGCCCCGCGTCTGTGCAGCAATGTGTCGAAGAGGCGTTGCAGGTGTTGGAGCCGGATTGCGGCCCGATAACGGCAGCCGGACGGACGGATGCTGGGGTTCACGCAACAGGTCAGGTTGCGCATTGCGATATGGCAAAATATTGGGAGCCGTTTCGATTGTCCGAAGCGCTGAACCAACACTTGAAACCACATCCGGTTGCGATTGTCGCTGTTGCGGAAGTAGATGATGATTTCCACGCTCGATTTTCGGCCTTGGAGCGGCGCTATGTCTATCGACTGCTGTATCGTCGCGCGCCAGTGACCCACGATAAAGGTCTCGTCTGGCAGGTGCGGCATGAATTGGATGCTGAGGCGATGCAGGCAGGCGCAAATCATCTGCTTGGAAAACATGATTTCACCACTTTCCGGTCCACCGTCTGCCAGGCACAAAGCCCGGTGAAAACGCTGGATCAGCTGGCAGTTGAAGCGCGACCCCGTGCCGGTGGCATTGAATATCGGTTCATCGTGCAGGCACGAAGCTTTCTGCACAATCAGGTGCGCAGTTTTGTCGGCACACTGAAACGGGTTGGTGCCGGATCCTGGACTCCGGCAGATGTAAAGACTGCGCTGGAGGCGCAGGACCGTTCCGCCTGTGGCACGGTTGCGCCGCCGCACGGCCTATATCTTGCGGGTGTTGGTTATCCCGACGACCCCTTTGCGAAAGACTGAAATGAGTGATTTCTGGCAGGGCATATTGCGCGATGAATACGGCATTAAAGCAGCGTTAAAGCCCCTCGACGGCGAATATGACCTGAACTTCATGGTCAGCACCTCCGGCGGAGCGGGATATGTGCTAAAAGTCATGCGCCCGGGATGTGATGCCGGTCTGGTCGAAATGCAATGCGCGGCTTTGGATCATATTCGCCAACGGGCACCAAACGTCGCTGTGCCACAGGTTATTCCAACCAACTCCGGCGCGTTTTATTGCCAAGTATCCGACCCAAAAGGGACCAAACGACAGGTCTGGCTGCAAGAACGTATGGCTGGTGTTTGCTACGCAGAATTCGAACCGAAGTCTCTGGATCTGATCAGGCAGCTGGGTTGCCAGATCGGCGGGATGGATGCGGCTTTGGTGGATTTTCAGCACCCATATCTGGCGCGCAACTTCAAATGGAAGCTGCCAGCAGGTGGTTGGATTTCGGATCATCTGGACGTGATCGAAGACGCGGATCGCAAATCTGCGTTGCAGGAAATTGCCGCTGACTTTGCCGCCGTCTGTCCCGCTTTGCGTTCCATGCCATCAGTGGCGATCCACAATGACGTGAACAATTACAACATACTGGTGACGCCGTCCCTGACCAGCCCGTCGCTTGTCACCGGTCTGATTGATCTCGGAGACATGACCAGCAGCCCGCGTATTTGCGATCTGGCCATAGCCGGGGCCTATGTGGTTCTGGATCACCCAAAACCGGCAGCAGCACTGGCCGCTTTGGTCAAAGGATATCACACCAAGCATCCACTTTCGGCAATTGAGGCTGATTTGATCTGGCCGCTGCTCAGGATGCGGCTGGCTGTAAGTGTGGTCAATTCCGCTGTGGAGGCGATGGACAACCCGGGCGATCCCTACGTGACAATCTCGCAGGCCCCGGCCTGGCGGTTTCTGCAACGCACCGACATCAACGCAGGGCTGGTGCGGGCAAGGCTGCGCACGGCTTGCGGACTGCCCGCCACCGATGGTGCGGTGTCAGTGCCGGCCTATCTGGACAATGAGCGCGGCAAATTTGCACAGCTTTTCGGATTTGATCTGTCCGAGGCGCCGATGGGCCCGTTGTCAGTCGCCCACAGCACAACACCCAGGAACCCATTCGATTTACCGCTCGATGAGGCGCGTTTGGTTGGGCAGAAGTATGAAGACAGCGGCAAAGCCTGGCTTGGATTCTACGGCGAGCCGCGGCTGATCTATACGGCAGAAGCGTTTCGCAACGGCCCCTGGAAAGCCAGCAATCGGCGCACTGTGCATTTGGGTGTAGATGTGTTTGCGCCCGCCGGCAGCGAATTATTTGCGCCGCTCGACGGGGTTGTTGAGGTGGTGGAAAACCGCACCGATCATCTGGACTACGGCGGCGTGGTAATACTACGCCATAAAACCCCCGACGGCGCGCCATTTTACACCCTCTACGGACATCTGGACCCGGAGGCATTGGAACAGTTGAAAACCGGGGATCGCGTGACGCGGGGCGACAGCTTCTGCCGCCTTGGTGACGCCAGCCAGAACGGTGGCTGGTCACCACATGTGCATTTCCAGCTCGCGTTGACCACTGACGGCATGGGCCACGATTGGCCTGGAGTCGGCGATCCGGATGAAATGGAGTTGTGGGGTGCGATTTGCCCCAACCCGGCGGCCTTGCTGAACTTGCCGGACGAAAAAGTCGCCTATCAGCCACAGGACAAATCCGCGATACTAGCCGACCGGCAGGCGCATTTCGGACCGAACGTAAAACTCAGTTACACTGACCCGGTGATGTTCCTGCGCGGCTGGCGGCATCATCTGTTTGACGAATGGGGGCGGCCGTATCTCGACGCCTATAACAACGTGCCACACGTCGGGCACGCCCATCCCCGGATTCAGGTAGCGGCGGCGGACCAATTGCTACGGATAAATTCCAACACCCGCTATCTGCACCCATCGCAAACCGCTTTTGCCACGAAAATCCTGTCAAAGATGCCGGAACCGCTGTCGGTTTGTTTCTTTGTGAATTCAGGCACCGAAGCGAATGAACTGGCCCTGCGGTTGGCGCGGGCACATGCCGGTGGCAAAGACATGATCACACCGGATCACGGCTACCACGGCAACACCACCGGCGCGATCGACATATCAGCCTATAAATTCAACAAGCCGGGTGGCGTTGGTCAGGCGGATTGGGTGCATCTGGTAGAGGTGGCGGATGAATATCGCGGTTCTTTCCGGCGTGACGACCCGGACCGGGCAGCGAAATACGCCGGGCTGGTAGATCGGGCTCTCGCAGATATATCAAATCGGGGTGGCAAGTTGGCAGGCTGGATTTGCGAGACTTTTCCCAGCGTCGGCGGGCAAATCATCCCGCCCGCCGGGTATCTGGCTGAAGTCTACCAGAAAATCCGGGCAGCGGGCGGGGTCTGCATCGCTGATGAAGTGCAAACGGGCCTAGGACGGCTTGGGGATTACTATTTCGCATTTGAGCAGCAACAGGCGCTGCCTGATATCGTTGTGCTGGGCAAACCAATCGGCAACGGCCATCCTTTGGGCGTGCTGGTCACAACGCCTGAAATCGCCAAGAGTTTTGCCCAAGGTCCGGAATATTTTTCGACTTTTGGCGGCTCAACCCTGTCGTGCCGGATGGGCAAAGAAGTGCTGGATATCGTTGATGATGAAGGCTTGCAGGACAATGCCGCCCGGATGGGCCGTGTGCTGCTGGACGGGCTCCGCGGGCTGCAGGACAAACACGCTGTCATCGGCGATGTACGCGGGATTGGATTGTTTGTCGGGGTCGAACTGGTGACATCGCGTGCAACGCTTGAACCGGCCACCGGGATCGCGGATTACGTGCTGAACCGGATGCGCGAGGAGCGAATATTGATCGGCACCGAAGGGCCAGACGCCAATATCCTGAAAATCCGCCCGCCACTGACGATAGACGCCGAGGACATCGGGATGCTTGTTGAAACACTGGACCGGGTCTTGGGCGAGGCCGCTTGTAATCTTTCAACGGGCCGAAATTGAATCCGACAACCCTTGATTAGAAAGGTTTTTTGCCGGTCCAGTCAAAACTCCCGGAATCCCGTTCATCAACCGCCTGTTTCCAGCCCACTTCCTGGGTCCGGTCTTTGAACGCTAACCCTTCGGGGGAATGCCGAGAAATTCCGTCGAAAATGGTGGCCAGCCTTTGTGTGCTCATCATACCGCTGGCTTCAATCGCCTGATTGATCACCATTTTTTGCATCGCCAGTTGGTTGATAGGAACCCGCGACATGCGGTCGGCCATGGCTTCGACTTCCGCGTCCAGCAGATCTTCGGGAACCGCTTTCAACACCAATCCCATTTCTTCCGCTTCGCGCCCGGATATTTTGTCGCCGGTAAACAACATCCGCTTGGCTTTTTCGGCTCCCAGCCGATAGACCCACATGGCGGTGGTCGGGCAGCCCCAGACCCGGGCTGGCATATAACCGATCTGCGCGTTTTCAGCCATGAATGTCAGATCGGCACAGAGCGCGATGTCTGAGCCACCCGCCACCGCATAGCCATGGACTTTGCAGATCACCGGCTTCACCGCCCGCCACAGCGACATGAAATGCTGGGTGTTGGCCCACATGAACTGGTAATCCTTGATCGGGTCCCAGGGCATGTCCTGAATGATTTGATCAGGACCTGTGTTTTCCGCGTAATGCGCGAGATCATAGCCCGCACAGAAAGCTTTTCCCGCGCCGGACAGAACCATCACATGTACGCCGGGGTCCGCGTCGGCCCTTGCCACTGCCGCAGACAATTCGGCTGGCAAATCGTCGTCGATGGCGTTCAAGACTTCCGGACGGTTCAGCGTGATCCGCCCGATGCGCCCGTCTCTTTCATACAGAACTTTTGCCATACCTATTCTCCGTCTTTGAAGGCACCCAATCTCCGACAGTAGCGCGCTGGTTGAAAGCCACGTCGCTGCCCTACATTTTCCGTTTCAGCCACAACCTTACCCGATTAGTGCCGCCGTGCTAGCCGCCTGAAAATCTCAAACGTGCAGATAAGCTGCGTTGAGTTGCCCAACCTTGGCGCACATCAACTTGTCAACCGGCTGTGACTGAAATCGCCTGGTTCAAATATTCGTCTGACGTCAACTGAGCAACGAGAAATGCTGCCAGATTAGTGCGGGGGATGTTTGTTGTGCGCGTCGTATTTGATGCAGTCACCCGGCCAACTTCAGGTTTGTTCGTAAGTACAGCAGCGCGAACGGCGGTCCAGATCAGGCCGCTTTGGGCAATGATCTCTTCCTCGCGCGCATGTTCAGCCAAAAGAGTTTTCAAAATCGTGTGAAACAGGAGTTTCGAGCTGAACGGTATCTGCTTCCAACTTTCTCCGACACCGGCGGCGGAGACAAAGACGATCCGTTCAACACGATGGCTCTTCATCGCCGTGACGATATTGGCGGCACCTTCCGACAATGTCCTGCGGTCTTTCAGCCCCACCGGGCCAAGGCAGACAAGCACTGCCTGTTGACCTGCCAACGCCTGTGCAACTGCACCGGCATCCAGAACGTCACCTTGTATCTTGGCAACCCGCTCTTCGGAATAACGCTGCTCGACCGAGCGGCCAAAGACGGTGACCTCATGACCCAACGCCATGGCCCCGCGCCAAGTCAATTCACCCGTCTTTCCCGTCGCACCGATCACAGCAACTTTCACGGAAATCTCCTACAGTTTCGCAAAGTCACCCGCGATATAGCTGTCGCGCAGTTTGAATTTTTGGATCTTACCCGACCCGGTCAGCGGAAATTCCGCAACCTGAACCCAAACCACCGGCGTTTTCTGCGGTGACATTTCCGTCCGGCAAAAAGTGTGCAGGCCGTCTTTATCCAACGGAATATCATCCGACGCCCGAATAAACGCAGCGATAATCTCGCCCCATTTCGCATCCGGCAGCCCAACAACCGCGACTTCGGCGACCGTTGCATGTTCCAGCAGGACATTTTCGATTTCGGCGGGAAAGAAATTTTCTCCACCCCGGATAATCATATCTTTCACCCGCCCGGTGACCGACAGGTAGCCGCGCGCATCCATCATTCCAAGATCACCCGAATGCAGCCAGCCTCCGGCGTCTATCGCCTCGGCGGTTGCTTCGGGGTTGTCATTATACCCGATCATCACACTTGGACCCCGAGCGCAAATTTCACCCACGACACCCACCGGTACAGTGGCATTTTCCTTAACCGAGCGGATCGAAACTTCAGTCTGGGCAACCGGCTGGCCGGCGGAATTGCAGATGTCGTCGATGCTGTCGTTCTTGTGGTGCTGGGTGACCAACGGGCAATGTTCAGTCTGGCCGTAAACCGTTGCAAACCGACAGCCAAACGTCGCCTGTACCCGGCGGACCAGTTCCGGCGCAACCGTCGCGCCGCCGCTGCTGATCAGTGTTATACTGGACACATCGCGCGGCGATTTCTCCTGCTCCTCCAGCAGCGCCACCACCATTGTCGGCACTCCCAGAATGAAATCCGCCCTCTGACTCTCGATCAGATCAACCACAACAGCGGGATCATACAGGCTGACCAACACCATCCGGCAACCAGCCTGCAGGCAGCCAAGCGTAATCATCGCGCAGCCGGTGGTATGGAACAACGGCATGAAGTTGATCCAGGTCGAGCGCTGCAACAGACCGCAACGGTCGGCATAAAACCTGGCATTGTTGACCAGCCCGCTGTGGCTCAGAACAGCACCTTTCGGAAATCCTGTAGTGCCCGAGGTGTATTGGATTTGCGCCGGGTCATCAGGTGCGACCTTTGGCAGGTCGGTTGAATTTGGACCTGTGGCGTAGAGTGCCGCCTGGTCGTTCAAATCAGCAATCTCGCGGATTGCCGCCACGCCATCTGCCGCTTGCGCACCAATCTCCGCCATTGGGTTGCCGCGAAAATCCGCCACCAGAAACAGGCCCACGGCACCGGATTGTTCCAGCACATAGCGCAGTTCTTTGGTTTTAAACGCGGGATTGGCGGTCACCAACACCAGCCCGGCCAAAGCCGAAGCGTATTCCAGCAACACCCATTCCGGGCTGTTTGGCGACCAGACCACAATTTTCTCGCCCTGTGTGAAACGGGAGCCCAGCGCTGCTGCCAGACGGGTGCAATCACGCAGAAGTTCCGTATAGGTCCAGCGACGCCCGACCTGTCCGTCCTGCGTCACTTCTACCAACGACTCTGCATCAGGATGGTCTTCAGCAATTTCGCGGAGCAGACCACCCACTGTTAGGTCACGGACCTCCAAATCGGCTTGCGGCAAGAAATGGGATGTGGTCAGCGTGACGTCATACATGGTGATCGGTTCCGTTGGTCGCGGTGCATACGGTTGGAACGAGTATTCTCAGACCTCAGTGACCAGAAGTCAAAACGCAATTCCGCAAAGGCGTTACCTAGTTTGGTTGCGCGTTGTGGGTAAACAGGGTTTCTCCGTTGATGGTGTAACCGTTGATCAGCGTTTTGGCCTTGTCCCCGGTCAGCCAGATTGCCAAACTTGCCGCTAGATCCGCTTTAACATGCGGGTGCAGGTCCGGGCTGATTGGAATATAGGCGTATTGGTTGAACAAAACCGGGTCGCCTGCAAACAGCAGCACCAGATCACCCTTGTTGCCGAATTTCAGCCAGCTGGCCCTGTCCGACATCACATAGGCGTTCATGCCACTGGCGGTGTTCAAAGTGTTGCCCATCCCGGCCCCGGCTGACCGATACCACGCTGTTTCAAATAAGTCCGGTTCCAGTCCCGCTGCGGACCACAGGGACAGTTCCTTGTTGTGAGTACCGCTGTCGTCGCCCCGGCTGACAAACGGCTCGTTTGCCTGGTTGATCGCAACCAGGGCGGCAACTGCGCTATCGGCACCGGCAACCCCGGCAGGGTCGTTTTTTGGCCCGAGAAAAACAAAATCATTGAACATAATTTCGCGTCGTTCAGTCCCAAAACTGTCTGCGACAAATTTCTCTTCCGCTGCGCGGGAATGCACCAGGATGGCGTCCACATCACCACCCTCTCCAAGGCGCAGGGCCTGACCGGTGCCCACCACCAGCAAGTGCACTTCGAACCCCAGTTCAGCCTTGATTTGAGGCAGCAGGATTTCGGACAGGCCGGAATTGTGAAACGACGTCGTCACCGCCAAGCGCAACTCTTCGCACAAGGCGGCAGTTCCAGACCAGAGCAGAAAAAACGCGGCAATTGGTAGGCTTAGGTTCATTCTACTGGGACTCTGTGAGGAAATATCGGATGTATTTTTCAAGCGTCGTAGAGTGAGCTAACAGTGCTGCCTGCCCGGCGCAATGTGACTTTGACTTCATGCAGAATTTTTATGGGGAACTATCCCGAAACCGCGAACCCGTAGGCGGCGGTGTTTCTGGCGGTCCGGCAAAACACTGGGCTATTTCCATCCATTTGTTTGCCACAGAGCCGATCAAGGTCAAATTGGTGTCGGCAATATTGCGAGTTTGGGCGACAACCTGGCAAAACTCGACCGCGGACCCCTCGATGCGGCTGCGCGAGTCGTTTGAACCGTAAAACCATAAATCACCTGACGGGGCTGTAAGGGACAGTTCCGGCACCAATTCCGGCACTTCCTGATCATGTACCTTGAAACTCCAGCCAAAGGTGTTCACCCCCAGAACCACAATATTGCGGATACGATCGGTTTCGACGCGCACCTTGCCCAGAGTGTCAAAGACTTCCTGTCCATGCGCCCATGTTTCCATCTGCCGCGCGGTGATTGCAGAGCGCACCGACATATCCGGCCCGGCCCAACTGACCCGAGTTTTGGGGTCCACATCGCGCCAGCCCTGCCCGATATCCTCAAACATCGCCCACCATACATCGCGAAGCACCGGACCGCGCTCGGATACGGCACCGTTTTCATAAGCACGCAGGCCACTGTCAGCGAAACTGGCCATGATTTCAGCCAGCATCGCTTGAAAAGCATCCGGGTTCTGCAATGACACATTGGCGGCTTTGTTCCAGAAATGCAGATGCACCAGCACATCATTGATGGTCCAGCCTTTGAATTGGGTCACTTGGTTGAAATCGGCGTCGTCCAAGCCTTCAACAGCTTTCGCCAGAACGAAACATTCTTCCATGAAATCCTGAACCTGTTGCATGTTACTCCTCCAATTCGGCAATCAGGTCACCTGAACCCAACTGGTCGCCTTTTTTCACGCCTACCGATTTCACCGTTCCGTCTATTTCGGCCAAAATCCGGTGCTGCATTTTCATGGCCTCAAGAACGGCCAGCGTATCGCCTGCCTGAACCCTTTGTCCCGTGGTTGCCACTATATCGACTATTTGCCCCGGCATCGGTGCGACAACCCTGTTACCTCCAGCCGCCGGATCGACGGACTCGGCACTGTGCCGTTCAAAACGATGGCTGTGCTGACCAAAGGAAATGTTCACTACATATTCTGAGGGTTGCGCATACCAAAAGTCCCGTTGGGTGTTTTCAACGACCAACGTTACCTGATTTTTTTGATGCTTCAGTATTTGAATTACGAAAATTGATTCCCCCTGACTGACACTGCAAATATCGCCCTTCATCGAAACCGTGCAGTCACATGCAACGTCATCGGCGGTCAATGTTATTGGAACGGGGAAAACAACAGCACTGGACCAGCCGAGAAGCGATTTGCTGGAATAGCCGGCCTTTGATTGGTTTCGATGTTGGTCGGCTTTCGCAAACACCGAGGCCGCCAATGCAATGTCTTCGTTTGACGGCGACTGCGATACAAAACCGTCCGGGAAATTACGCTTCACAAACGCGGTCGTCGCCCGCCCTTCTGCAAACTCCGTCTTGCCCAGCGCATCTATCAAAAACGCCATGTTCGTCGGAATCCCCAGCAGAACTGTTTCCGTCAACGCCGTGATCAGCCTTACCCGGGCATCCTCTCGGCTTTCGCCCCAAGCAATCACCTTCGCCAGCATTGAATCGTAATATTGAGTGACGAGTTGACCGCTTTCGATTCCTGCATCTATCCGCACGCCCGGGCCGCTGGCCGGGTGCCACAGGGCAATACGCCCGGTGCAGGGCAGAAAATCATTGGTGGGATCTTCGGCGCACAGGCGGGCTTCGATCGCGTGGCCGTTCAGGCGCACATCATCCTGCACAATTGGCAACGGATCGCCATTGGCTATGGACAATTGCAACGCCACCAGATCAAGGCCGGTGATACATTCGGTGACCGGGTGTTCGACCTGCAATCGGGTGTTCATTTCGAGAAAATAGAAGGCGCCGGAAGAATCCAGTAGGAATTCAACCGTCCCGGCCCCACAATATTCAACGGCCTTTGCTGCACTGACGGCGGCCGCGCCCATTTCTGTCCGCATTTTCGAGTTCAATATCGGACAGGGTGCTTCTTCAACCAGTTTTTGGTGACGACGCTGGACCGAGCAGTCGCGCTCGCCCAGGTGAATGCAATTACCCTGTTGATCGGCGAAAATCTGCACTTCGACATGACGCGGCGCAATCAGGGCTTTTTCGATGATCAACTGACCCGAACCAAAAGCACCCCCCGCTTCGGAACGGGCGAGCGCAATCGCCGTGGCCAGCTCCGCATCGTCTTCAACCAACCGCATCCCACGACCGCCACCACCTGCAGCCGCTTTAACCATGACCGGCAGGCCGATCTTTTGCGCCTCGTGGGTTAAAACAGCGTCACTTTGATCTTCGCCTTTATAACCCGGTACACAGAGCACCCCAGCGGCGGTCATTAAACGTTTGGCTTCGGCTTTGTTGCCCATTTTTCGGATCGCCTGCGGCGAAGGCCCGATAAACACCAGACCTTCATCAACAACCCGTTGCGCAAATTCACTGTCTTCTGACAAGAACCCGTAGCCGGGATGAACGGCCTGTGCCCCGCTCTGTCGGGCGGCTGCGATGACCTTGTCAGTATTCAGGTAGCTGTCTGCTGCTGGACCACCGCCAATCAGCACTGCATCGTCGGCCATTTGCACATGTGGCGCACCGGCATCAGAGTCGGAATACACCGCGACAGTCCGCAGCCCTAACGCCTTTGCAGTGCGGATAATCCGAACTGCGATTTCGCCGCGGTTGGCGATCAGGAGTGACTCAAACTGCATCTGTTTCCGCCCTACATCCGCGCCACACCAAAGCTGTTGGGGTTCAAGGGTCGTGCCCGCGCCTCCAGACAGGTTTCAAGACAAAAGGCCAAAACCTTGCGCGTGTCACGCGGGTCGATGATGCCGTGATCCAACATCCTGCCCGAAGTGAAAAATGCATCAGATTGGGCATCAAAGTGATCCGCGATCTGTTGGTGCTGCTGTTCCAGCGCAGCTTCGTCTACATCCCGACCGGCGCGTTTGGCAGCGGCCCGTGCAACAAGCGTCATCGTTCCGGCTGCCTGCTCGCCCCCCATCACGCCGGTTGTGGCGTTGGGCCATGCAAACAGGAAATCTGGGTTGTACGCATAGCCGCCCATGCCGTAATTACCGGCGCCAAAACTGGCCCCGATATAAAACGTAATCTTTGGAACCCGGATATTCGACACCGCCTGAATCATTTTTGCGCCGTGTTTGATCATTCCCGCACGTTCATATTCGGTGCCAACCATATAGCCCGTTGTGTTGCTCAAAAACACAACTGGTGTGCCCGCCTGATCACAGAGTTGCAGGAATTGTGCCGCTTTGGTGGCCCCATCCGGGTCGATCGGGCCGTTGTTGCCGATCAGACCACAGGCGATGCCGTGCACGTTTGCCTGCATACACAGGGTTGAAACACCATAGCGGGGTTTAAATTCGTCAAACACAGAGCCGTCAACAATCCGCGCCGCAACTTCCCGCACGTCGTAGGGCGTTTTGTAGTCCACAGGCACCACACCTGCCAATTCGTCCGGTTCGTGTGCAGGTTCGTCAAAACTTGAGTTCGCCCGCGCCGGAAGCCGCGCATTCCAGTTCAGCCGTGCGACCACATTTCGCGCCATGCGAATGCCGTCGGCGTCGTCCTCCGCCAGATACTCCACCAATCCGGTTGTACTGGCGTGCATCTCCGAACCGCCGAGTTCCCGGTCATCCGCTTTCTCTCCGGTGGCGGCATAAACCAAAGCGGAACCGGCCAGTGCAGCCATGCCGATGTTCTTGATACTGACCACATAATCAGACAGGCCGGGCATATAAGCGCCACCGGCGGTCGATGGCCCGTGCAGAACAGCTACGGTTGGGATCCCGGCTGCCCCGTGCCGGGCAAGGTTGTAAAACACCGCGCCGCCTTCCGCCCAGGTTTCAACCTTATATTCCATCAAATTCGCCCCGGCGCTTTCCACCAGATGAATCAGCGGCAGCTTGTGACGCAGCGCCAACGCCTGAACGCTGAGAACGGCTGGCAGGGTCTGGGCGGTAATGGCACCGGCCTTGATGCCACTGTCATCAACCCAGATCATGCAGCGCACGCCCTGAACGAAACCGATCAGCAGAATAACTGATGCGCCGGGGACAGACCGGGTGGCGTCATCTTCTCCCGGATAGCCTGCCAGCGTATGCAAGTGAAGCACCGGCATCCCCGGATCAAGCAGATGCGCAAGTCGTTCACGCGGCATGATCTGACCACGTTCCTGGAACCGGGCGCGGCGTTTTTCAGACAGCGCAGCTGGTCTGGCTTCCAGCTCCCGCAACTTGGCAACCAGTACCAGCATGTCAGTTTGGTTCTGTTGAAATTCGTCCGACTTGACCTTTATTTTGCTGACAAACGCCATTATTCGATCCCTGTGTTATTTGTGATCACACTCTCAGGCAATGTCACCGGCAACGCCAACAACCTTTGCGCATACCCTTTGGCTTGTGGGTCATTTAACAGGCTGGCGATCCCACCGCCGCCCAGAACTTTGTTCATCACGATGTTCATCGAGCAGGTCCCTGGCAAAAAGAACCGCTCCACATCACCCTTGAGCCACTCGACAAAGCAACCCCGAATGGCAGCCTCGTCCAGCGCCTGCCATATCCACGGTATATAGTCGGGATTGCGTGCAATCACTCCGATATTGGCCATGTCGCCTTTGTCACCGGACCGTGCCCATGCCAGCTGTTCGAGAGGGGCTGTCGTTTGCGGGCTGGCTGGCCCTGTTGTCACTGGCGGTTCATTCGGGTGCCCGGCTTGCTGCTGGTTGCAAATGCCTGGTGCTTTGAATCCCAGATCCGTCCCGTCAAGACAGACGTGCACCGGGACCGAATTTTTCTCAACCAGAAATGAAAACAACCGCACCACCGGCGAGGGTTTGGGCCGTCCGGCACCGGTGAAGCCGCTCAAACCCGGGGGCGCGGCGAGCGCTGCCCCAATCAATTCTTTTAAAAACAGTCCGACCGCACGGGCATCATCGTGCCGGACCGCAGCTTTTAAGGTGACTTCTTCATACGGCTCCATTAAAGGCAAATCGTCGGGTATGCCACCTGTGATTTCAATGCAGGTCTCCGAATAGACTGACGCCCCCATCCGGGCCAACCCCGCCTTTGCCCGTGTCAATCCGGCCTCGGCAAAGGCCTGCGCTTTGGCACCCGCATCCCGGCCGTTGAAATTGAACAAATACCCGGCCCGAAACCCATCCGCATAAGTGGCGGAGACTTTTAACTGCGATCCAGGAGCGCGGCCGACGGCGTTTTTCACCAGCACTTTGTCCGGCTCGATCTGATCCAGGGTGACTTGCGAAAAATCAGCAGTCACATCCGGCAACAGATAATTCTGCGGGTCGCCAATTTCATAGAGCATCTGTTCTGCAACCGTTGCCCGGGTCACCAGACCCGAAGTTTCCGCCGGTTTGGTGACTGCAAAACTGCCGTTCGTGGTGATTTCTGCAATCGGGTACCCAATGTTGGATATATCACCTACAGCCTCCCAATCCGTAAAATTCCCACCCGTTGCCTGTGGCCCGCATTCCAATATGTGTCCTGCCAGAGACCCTGCTGCCAACCGGTCAAACTCCTCGGCTCCCCAATCAAATGAATGAATACAAGCGGCCAGCGTCACAGCGCTGTCGACGCACCGTCCGGTGATCACGATATCGGCCCCGGCATTCAACGCCGCCGCAATCGGAAAGGCTCCGAGATAGGCGTTGACCGAGGCAACCTTTTCCGGGCTCGGAAACGCCTGACCTGAGAACATCTCGGTTTTCTCGGCAAATTCATTGACCCGAAGGGAAAGATCGTCGCCCTCTACCACGGCGATTTTCAAATCCAGACCGGATTTTTCAACAAGCTCCCTCAAAGCCGCCGCACAGGCGGCCGGGTTCAAACCACCGGCATTGGAAATCACCCGAACACCCTTCGCGGCAATCTCTTTCAGATTTGGAGCCATCGCCGCGGTAACAAAATCTGTAGCGTAGCCCAAACCAGCATCTTTCGTGCGCGCCCGTGCCAAAATCGACATGGTGATCTCGGCCAGATAGTCATAAACCAGAAAATCCAAACCCTCATGCGCCAGCAACTGCGCCGTGGCATGGGACGCTTCGCCCCAAAATCCGGCTGCTCCTCCGACGACAACGGTTTCCGGTTGCACTGTGAACCTCTGCTAAGCTGCTGTTTCCGCTTCAAGTTGGACCAAAACGCGCGCCAAGTCACCGCAGGATATCACCGAACCGGCCAAATGCACCTAACGTCATTTGCACTGTCGGGCCCTTCGCGCCCTTGACCATAGCGCCGCGGTTGTGGACCATACCATCTGCTACAGCCCACTGAACACAGATGAACAGACCTCGCCCCATGCAACAAAATGATGATTCAGTTGTCCCCTCCGGCGCTGCTTTTTTCCCAGTCAAAGGGCCGGTGAAAACCCAGTTATATTGTTTCCTGCTGTTGCCGGATTTCACTTTGCTGGCCTTCACATCCGCCGTGGAACCTCTGCGCATTGCTAATCAGCTGTCACAAAAACCGCTCTACCAATGGCAGGTTCATTCCGAAGACGGGTCTCCTGTCAGCAGTTCATCGGGTATTGAAATCAACATCACCGGCAGCTTGTCGCAGCCGCCGAAAAACCAGACTCTCGTGGTCTGTTCGGGCATCAAGGGCTATGGCGTTGCTGCCGCGAAAACCTTGTCAATCCTGCGCGAACACAACCGGTTTGGCGGCAAACTCGGCGGTATCTGCACAGGTGCCATTACCCTGGCTCGCGCCGGTTTGCTGGACCGTAAACGTTTCACCCTTCACTGGGAAAACCAACCCGCTTTCGTCGAATCCTTCCCCGGATTGGACGTCAGTACACGGATTTTCGAAATCGACGGCGACACTTTCACCTGTGGTGGCGGTGCGGCGGCGACCGACTTGATGTTGCGCATCATTGCACTGGATCATGGCGAGGATTTCTCGGCTCTTGTCGCCGACATGTGCCTGCACGGCGTCCGGCGCTTTGGTCAAACCGAGCAGCGCAGCGCGATCGCCACGGCGATAAACACCCGCAATCCCAGGATCATCCAGATCGTCAAGCAGATGTATGAAAACATCGAAATCCCTCTCGATCTGGGCGACATGTCGACATCCGTCAACTATTCGCGCCGACAGGTAGAGCGTCAGTTCAAAAAATCGCTCGGCATAACGCCCTGGGAATTCTATCGAAATATCCGACTGGACCACGGCTGGAAGATTCTGGCTGAAACCGATATGGCCATTTCCGAAGTTGCCATCGCTTGCGGGTTTACTTCGGCGACGCATTTCACCAGGTCGTTCAAGGCGCGATTTGGGGAAACGCCGAGCCGTCTGCACAACAAAAATATGGCCCGGCGCTAGCATGCAAGCGCAGTTGTCGGCCTTGCTCGTCATGCTGATATGACACAATTCAATTCAAAATTATCACTGATTTGCCCCAATCCCGCCCTTTGCACGGCCCGATCTGGAGGCTCTATCCCTGCTGAGGACAGGTATTTTCCGAGTAACCCGATCCATAAGGGGATTGAATATGACTATCGAGCCACTGCAATTGGCAGCAACCAATCTGGTCACGCCAGCACCGACTAATTTTTTGAACGATTCAGCCGTTTTACGCATCAAGCGCTTGACCCGCGAATCCACCGTTGTGACTGAGGCACTGGCCCGTACGCCGCTGCGTTTCAGCCTGATCAAATCGGACGGTCGCCGCCTGCATCTGATTTAAGGCACACAGCGCCCCAATACTTCCTGCACATTCGATGCATGACCCGAGGGCCCAGGCCCTTATTTTCCCGTGGAACTGGCCAACTCATCAATCCGGATTGAAACAAAAGTGCTTTCCAGGGCGCTTTTGTTCTTGAGTGCAATACTCACTTGGCTATTTGGCAGTTGAAAATTCTGAGCCGCATGGAAATCCGGGTGGTGTACAGGCTGATCCGAGTGCTCCTCGGCAATGTCGCCAATACAGCCCCGCATGTCATCTACAATGCGCTGAAATGTCTGTAGCCCGCGTTGGTCAAGATGTGGGTATTTCCAGACACAGTGGTAAGACCTTTTCTCCACGTCTTCCAGGATATCGCATAGCCGTCAGACTCGCGTTCGGCGCCGCTCTGAATTGCCGGAAAGCCGGATTTAGATTGCTCGATCAGATACAGGATATCCAAACACCAAGGAGATTGTTCTGCTGCCTTCGCGTTTTCAATATTTGAAAAACAGAGCAGCGCGGTTGTCACAGCAGCCAATATCTGTGAGGTCCACCTGGAGGCAGGGGCACTAAAACATTGAGAGGGCTTTGAATGGTTCATTTGAATCGCCATGGCAACACATAGCGCCTAATTGCACAAACACTATAAAGGCGTTTCGTTGTCCGAGGGTCGGTCAGAATGTTAGCCACGGGCAACTGTCTCGGTTATCGCCCTTTGAGTGATCGCAAGATGCCCCGATCAGCCGAATATCCTGGTTGCGCGACAACGTCAGAGCTTGCCCTCCATAGCTACACATTTTATGGAACGCATAGGAGTGATTGTATCGATATATTTTGTGTATAAAGGTACAATTTATATGGGAAATGTTTATAACTAGAGAATTATCAAAAGCCCCAAGAGGCCTGGTTGGGTGGAGTTCGAACAGGCTTGCTGAACAGGCCGGAGATTCACCAGACACAATCAGGTCCTTCGAAAGTGGCAGAACGAGCAGTCTCAGTGCCGGCAATCAGGACGCGGTACAAAAAAGCTCTTGAGGCCGCTGGCGTCCAATTTTTGGAACCAGGCGATACAGCGAACGGTGTCGGTGTCGTCCGGGCTGATCAGACGAAGTAAAGAATTCATTCTGGTTTTAGTTGAATAATTCGGGGTTCTGTCAATAATACTCTACAATTGCGTTCATTTATCGTTTTGTTGAGGGAAAATTGACCGAAAATCAGACTCTAGTTCGTTATCAGCACATATGGCTCCGGCGATGGGTAAGCGCTGTCCCCAATGCTTTTCTGGTTGGCTTACCTCTGTTCCTTTTGGTCACGTTCAGCCTGGGGACGGGGACCGGCCTCGACGTTTTTGCCTTCTACTGGTCGATCGGAGTAGCCTCGTTGCTGACCGCACTCTCAACTGTCCCGCTTGAACCAAACGAGAAAGAACGCCAACGTCTGTTCTTTCCTGAACTCAGCGGCTATCCACTGTTGTTCTTCTGGATGGGGGCAGTCGTTGCGAGTCTGTCAACTCCACTGATTCATGTTGTCATTTTCAACAGTGGTGACACAATCTTTGCCCCACTCGCCTACACGGGTCAGCTTATGCTCGGGGTGCTGTGTTTTTTGATGTACCGAAGATTGCTGGCATGGATCACCGCCGGACTCAACGTAATTTTGCGTTTGATTCCGGCTTTCCGCGAACGCATGGGCACCATCAGCCCGGAAGTCGTTTCTCTGATGATTTGGGCCGGCCCTATTTTGTTTCTGACAATTAGCATCGTTGCTGGAGGCAGACCAGACTCGGCACTATTAACATTTAGTCTTTTACTGTTCGGGGCTACAGGTGCGATCCGATTCCGCTCTGTGTTGTCATCTTTAGACACAAACGTCTTGATCTGCTTCCTGCCGCTTGGCGCCACCCTGACGTTCTTTGTATATGTTGTCGCTGATGACCTATTCTCCGGTTCGCCGCTTTCTGGCCAACCAGAAATTGGTACTTACCTAGATAGTTTTTCTTTTGCAGGTTTGACTGCATCAGTTGATATCAAATATCTGGTATTCTTTGGCGCAGTTAGTTCTGCATTGACCATCATCGTCAACCTCAGACAGCCGCTGGTTGACGAAGTTTCCGATGCAGCGGATGGCACTGCTCTTTCAATTTTCCCAGACCCCGAAAAATACGTAGATGATGACGGACATCTGGCGCGCTCCACCAGCCTGATATCGCGTTCAAATGGCGGAGTGATCGGCATCACCGGTCTGCGCGGTGCTGGAAAATCGGCGCTTCTGGGTGCCACCATTGACCAGTTCAGCACCCGCTATTGCACAATCTGGACCGTTGCTCCGGTTTCTTATCAAAGCGAAGACCAACTTTCGTTTCTGATGTCGATCAGCCGAACGATTTGCCAAAAGGCGATCAAGGATTGTGAAAATATTTTGTATGGCCGACGCGGAGATGTGCTGCGCGCCACCGAGGAGTTCATTCGCTCGATCCGGCCAGGACTGATCATCGGTGCGCTGGCCCTGGTCGCCTTTGTGGCAACTCGCGACGGCGGCTCGAACACAAACATTCCGCTGTTATCGGCACGTGACACCAACACCTTGCCATTTTCCAGCAAGTTCAGTTGGGGGAACACTACATTCGAATTGAAGGAAATTACATCGAAGTCGTGGTTGTCCAATATCGAAACGCAATTTCAACAGACTGTTGCGGCTGAACGCAAAGCAATTGCCGCCCTTGTTCACCGCATCGATAGCGTCGTTCCGCGCAGCGTGCAACTGGTTGACGCAGCGCCGGTGGAGAACGCAGACGGCGCGCAATTCGCGATAGTGCCGATTGCCGAACGGACAGGTTTCGATCTTATTAGGGGAAACGAAAATCTAATTGCATCCGGAGAATTCGTGAAACACCATCAGTGGCTGTCTCCGGAAGTTTCAACGCCGCTGAGTGAGGTCCAGGTAATAAATATTTTCGACGAGGGTTTTACCTTCGGTGGTTTGTTTACCGAGATTCGCCCCTTTCAGAATATTTATCAATCGGGCAATTTGCACTCGCTGGCGCGTCACATCCAACTGCAACTGATGCACATTCGGCTAATTACGGGCGAAACCGGTCTCCTAAATTATTCATTTGGAGTATTTTCCCCCACCGGCGAGAATCACGTGCTAGCCCTGGCCGCCCTACGCGGACACCCAAATATCTCGCTCCACCTCGAAGCGGCCGCTGCAGATATGAAATCAGTTCTGAGCCCCGGCCGCCCCGGCCACCCCGGAGTGCAGCCCGGAGAACTGGCCACGGTCCTGCTGTTCGCCCAATACATCAATGCGCTTGACGCCATCACGAATGTCCGATCCACGGAGGATCAGAAAAAGAAGGCCGTACAAGACCTCTTCCTCAGTGTCAGTGAAATCTCCACTCTGCGCGAAATACTGCTTCGCTATTTCGAAATTCTGAACGGTGTGACCCTGAACGCTGATGTGCCCGATGACATAACTATCCAAGCCAGTCCTGACGGCGCTGCTACAAAGGCGTTCAAGCGCCTGAGCGCTGCATCCCGCGAAACACTTGCGCTGCTGTTCCTGGCGTTCGGCATCGCGCTGCTGCCCGAAATTTGGCGCTGGGTGAATTTCATTCTTCGTGGGGCATTGAACTTCAAAACACTCGTGCTCATGCGCGAATCCTCGGAGTTCCTCGAACTTTTGACCTACTCCGAAGGGCGCGAAAGGTCCGGAGGACTGTCGTTCAGGGGAATTTCCATTGCGGGCAAACGCACGCTTTCCGCCCGGTCGATGACATTGCAAAGCCTGACTGACCGTTATCAGGACTACGTCGATCAGCTCCTGCGGTTCTACAATGGAAAACTGAGCGTCGTCATAGACGAGTTGGACAAAATTGCCGACAGCGAGCAGGTAAAATCCGTGCTTCTGGAACTTAAGGGCGCGCTGTTTCAGCCTGGTTGTTACTACCTGATCTCGATTTCCGAGGACGCAGCCAAGGCGTTTCGCGGGCGTCTGGCAGAAGGCCGTGACATATTCGAAAGCACTTTCGAAGACGTGCTCGAAATCAAGCAAATGGCGACAAAAACCGCCCGAAAAATGGTGCATAAACGCATTGATGCGCATCAATCCGAGGGGAACGGCAATACCGAGACGATTCCGGATGATGCCATTGATGTCCTGACGACATTTTCGGGTGCGATCCCGCGTGAAATTGTTCGCCAACTGCGCGACACTGTCCTTAAAGAAGACAAATTGGCATCATTAACACCTCGAACTGTGGGACTTGGCATTTTTCAACATGAGTTAGAGCAGTGGAACCAACAGCTCATCAGCGCACCCTATGCAGGTCAGGATCTAATCCTGATGCGAGAGAAAGTTGACACTATTCTGGAAGCACTGCCAACGCCGGAAACTCCTCAAATGCCGTGGCCGGCTTTGCCGGCGAACGAAGTGTCCGCTGCGCTGTTACTCGAAGAATGCCTGACCATTCTTGATCCGGAAAAAATCTCATTTTCGAATGACATCGCGTCTGTGTCTGAAACCATCGAAAAGGCCGAAGCAGGAACGGTTTCAACCCGTGAATTCCGCCGATTGTCTGAAATACAGGCTTGCCTTCGGCTCATGATTATAAATGCACTGATGCGTTACCTTTGGACACACGAGGAGCTTTCGCCCCAACAAGTCGCTTCTGCTGTGGGTTGCTTGCGCAATGTAATGATCCAGCCTGCCGTCGCCAAAGTAGAATTGGAAATCCTTGTAAGAGACGGGCTCGGACTTGGATACCCAGACTGAAAGGACATGCAGTACTAAACAAGGTTTTCGGGAAACTATAGTACAATAGGTAAGCGAGTCATTGCGTCTTGATTGCATACTCCGTTGCACCCGCACGGTTTGGATTCAGTCGCCTCGCCAGTCTAGCCTTCACATAATCCCTCTTCGTGCCTCCTCGGATTCTGCGAGCCAGATCAGCGGGCAACAAGTAGGCAATATGGAGCTATGGAGAATTTACCTTCGCACATGGTTTCATATTGATCGGTCGGGCGTTCGCCCGAATCCACTCGCTTAGTATCAGCCAGAAAGTTCGGATCTGGACAGAACTTGAAAAATCAATAAAAAGCGCCATCCGACAAGAGAGAGCTTTTGATTGCGATCTAACCAAACTGAGCTTTTGCGTACCTTGGCCAAGGACATTGGTTTTTGGAGTGTTGGTCGTTGGATCGCCAATTCCGTCGCTGTGCTTTTTCGAGTTCTAAGTCTACTTGGCGCCAATATGCTGGGGATTTGAACCCATCTCTCTTTAGAACATACCTTGCGATCGGAGAAATCTTAGCTTCTTCCAATAGCTCGAACATGGTTTTCATTTGCCTGCCTCCTTTTCTGCGCTACCTGTTGTTTAGTCTATCAAAAAAATTCATTACGTGGCGAGAAACTCCTCTTTGTGAGTTCCATACATAGGGGAGTTTCGGAAAGGTTACGGAATTAGGAACCGATTCAGATGACAATATTATCTCCCTTCCAGCTCGAGCACATGCTGTCATCATTCGCCGCGTAAACACTTCGTTCGACTGGTAAAAGGGTATTGAGCGTCCATTGCGGCTAAATGATGGAACCACAATTGAAGCAACGCCACGTTTGGCCAATAGTCTTGGGATATAGTCCACAGTTTTGAAGAAAAGGTCCTGCATCATCGCTTCGTTTCCTTCTGACACATTAAAACTGTACGGTGGATCAGTGATTATCAAATTTGGTCTAAATTTTCGTTCCTCTTTGTTTTCACGGAGCAAGTCTTCAATAAAACTAAGGGAATCACCTTTTACCAAACGGACTTTTTTGACCTCCTGACCCGTCGAAATACCGCTGAGGAACCGTTCTGGTGTCGTGTAGTCGACCGAACCTTCACCAAACGTATCAATCAAATATTGATTGCTAATTCTAACTTCGTCCGAGAAAAGTCCGCTAACCAACTCAAACCGGTTACCGGTATTTAATAGTGTATTATTTTCAGTGGTTTCCGCCGCATCGATTTTTGATATGTCTCCAAATTCCAGCGCCACACGCGTTAATTCAGCAGGCAATATTTCGCTGTTGAAGAAGGTTACCCAATCTAATGCGCTTGGTTTTGCCTTTATGCGGAATGAGAAATTCGACAAGGCTCGCCAAGCAAAATAAAACGCTACTCTGCCGTTTTCGGCTTCCCATGCTTCAAGTGTGGTGACAAGCTTCTGACTGAAATGAGAATCGTCTTCCCGAAACAATCCTACTTCGTAACTTGAAATTTCCTGTATGCTGGAGTCGGTACATTCACACAACTCTTTGAGAAGAAGCGTAATCGCCGTACAGAACACAGCGAGTTTGTCGCTACCAGGAGGGTACAGCTCGTTTATTGACTGGTCTGTTGTAAGAGAGTTAAGACGATGCAGCACATCGGTAGCGGTAGAACTCTTTTTCAACTCAGGAAGGAGAGAGTTCGCCAAATCTCTAAGCTGACCGGCTCCGCTTGGCATGGAGAGATTCTGAAAATTATCTTTGTTAATGCAATGGAAAAGCGGATGGCGATCAACTCCAACCAAACTTGCTTGAGGAAAGCGGATCGCCGCATCTACTAAAAACGTGGAGCTGCCGCAAAAAGGGTCAAAAATAACAGGAGCGCCCTTACGGACGGGCAATGGAAGCAATGAACCAGCTATGTTTACCATGGCAGCAGAAAGAGTGTGAGGGATAGTAACTGGTGCAGTCCATCCAGGCTTGCGTTCCTTAATAAAATGAAATTTGTTTGCAAATTTTAAAAGCTGCGCGTAGCAAATTACGTAAATTGATTCCCCTTTTCGCAATGTTCTGGATGTTTGTGAGTATTCCAGTCCGCTGTCCAAAAATAGAAAAATTGTAGTGTCTTGGTCAACTCGGTCATCAACTGCTTCCTTTTCGGTGTCAAATTTGTCGCTGTTGGGGACCATGAACTCTTCTTCTTTTGCCAATTCCGACACAAAATCTAGAAGGTTGGTCTTTCCGATAAAGTGCTTACGCGCTGATATCTTAACTTCATCAAGGCCATTCTCCATTGAATATGAGGTCATTTCCGCCTCGCCCGAAAAATACTCATGGCAATAAGGGGCAAAATATATCGGTTTGTCTGAGTTTTTTATCGAAACAAAGCGGTGCAATTTATCTAGCAACACTGATCTATCTGAGTAGTCCGCAACGCTTACGTAAACCTGATAGCCTACCGAATGGACATACCCTGCTTCGCCAACAATTTTTATTAGGTTAAATCGAAATGTTCGAGGTATGTGAACCACAAAGCTGGTTGAGTAGTTTGAGAGAGCAATTGTACTGAGAAAGAAATCGGAATAGTACTCCAATAAGCTGTCACACAAATCTGAGCGATACTTATTTGCTGCGGATTCGCTACTGAACTTTCTAATATTGTTCGGCAAAAAGCGTTCAACGTATCGTCTGTATTGACGTGTAGAAAAGAAATTTAGACCAGATTGGGGCAAAGGACGGTTGTCTAACTCTGACGCGTGACGCCTAAGCAGAGCCACTTGCTCTGGCATTGGCAGATTTGTAACCGAGATGTTTTTTTGGAGCAGAAATACATATGAACCAAATGCAGAATCCACCGGTGGATAATCAGTGGCGTCCTCGTTGTACAGCCAATATTTTATCAGCTTCCTTGTAAAAATTTTCGGATCAAAGTTTAGCTTATTCTTGAGATTGCAGCACTCGTCAAAACATCTTAAGACCACTTCTTTCAGCAATTTTTTGGAAGCGCATAAACCTTCCTTGGCCGTTCCGTCGGCCTCCCCCTGCCCCATAAAATCGCGTCCCGTTTTTTAATTTCACTCACCCTGCCACCAAGAAAGCACCGAATCAAGTTGATTTCGAGTATTAGGTCCCTCGTTCTACTTCTGGTTCTGAAGGTGGTGGAGGGTATTGCGGTGCAATCTTTCTGGGCAAGATTGGGGCATTTCAATTGCTTTAGGTAATGTTTGAAACACAAGGGCGACGTCTCGCGTCTCAGAGCTCTAGGAATTCATGGATTATTCAATGAACCCACGCCACAGCAAACTACGTCAGCTATCGGGATTCAGCAACGTCTGGATACCCGTTAGTCGGCGGTCCTGCCAGCTTTACTCCGATTAGTGCAAACGCTCGACCAGCACCCTAAAACGGCCACCCCCACCCAGTGGAACTCGCTTTCGCTCGTGCCTATTTAGGCACCCAAAGGTGGCCGTAGCCTGAGTGCGATATTCAAGTGCGAATTTTTCGCGATAACGCGAATGATGGTGTGACGGGACCTAAGATGAGACCAGATACCAAATCTGACTCATGCACTGTTCATTGCGCAAACCGACCAACCAGAAAGCCGTACAACTTACCGCCCGTGATATTACAATCATACGCGCGGTTCACCGGTTTCGGTTTCTCACCACCGATCAGGCCCAGCGATTGACGGGCACCTCCAGCCGTAACAATCTCAACCAACATCTGCGCGACCTATGGGGCGCGGATTATCTTGACCGGCCTGAATTGCAACGCGCCGTTATTGCCTACCGAGACACGCGGCCAACCGTGCATGCGCTTGCCTTGGCGAGGCTTTCCTCTTTTGCACTTACACGACGATTTCGGCCGTCTAAATAGGCCGAACACTGTCAAACAGAACTGCGTTCCCGCTTATAAACATGCACTTTACCACCCAGAATCGTGTGCTTCTCAGCCATAGCTACAGACATCCGCGAATAGTGTGAATGTGTGTAAGATTTGTGCAAGTGATATTTAATGCAAATCTACAAGTTGCAGTACAATTAAATCATTGATATTACTTTGAAAAATGGTGCCCGGGGGTAGAATTGAACTACCGACACGAGGATTTTCAGTCCACTGCTCTACCACTGAGCTACCCGGGCACGGGTATCGACGGGACTGTGTCCTGCCGGAGGTCGAGGCGTTTTAGGATACGGTCAGATGGCTGGCAAGAGGAAAACTTGCCCTCAATGCATTTTGGGCTTTTGGGGGAATGTGTCCGACGAAACGCCGTCTTCTTCATCGGTATCCGCCGCCGGGATCGCGTAGCTGCCCTTCAACCATTTTGCCAGATCCACATCCGCGCAACGTTTGCAGCAGAACGGGTCGTAGTTTGGGTTGGATTCTTTTTTGCAGATCGGGCAATTCATCTTGGCAGGGCCTCACTCAACGGAATGCGCTCGCGCTTTCTTTGCAGCTCAAAATGCCCCAGCGGAGTCCAGCCGACAAGGGCTGTTTCGATACTGTCCGCCTTGAACGCGCTGCGCAGCGCGTGTTCCAGCGCGCGGCGGTCTTTGCGCGGCATCGGGGCAAAATCTATCACGATCTGGCCGCCCAACCCGCGCAATCGCAGTTGTCGCGGCAGGTCTTTGGCCGCTGCCATATTAGCTTTCAACCCGGCGGTCAGGGAAAAATCACCACCGGTGTTCACGTCGATTGCGACCAGCGCCGAAGTCGACTCGATGATCATTGACGCCTCAGCATCCAGTTGGGCTGTCGGGTCATAAAGTGCATCAATCAAGTCTCGGACCCCGACCAGATCCATGGCACCGTCTTCCTGCACCACTTCATCGGGGTCCGGTTCGCTCCAGTCGCGCCATGCCCGGGTCGCGGCAGCAAGCGTTTCCACCAGCAGTTCCGGGGTGCCGGAACCGAAAGCGGCTACAACCTGTTCGGCCAATCCACGCATCTCGGCGATGTCCTGAAACACTACGCTCGCATCAACACCGTCGCAGGCTGAGCGCAGGATCAGGCCGAGGTTTTCATCTGCCCCTGCCAACGCTTCTTGTGCCAGTTCCAGCAATCGGTTGCGTTCATCATCGTCTCGGATATTGCGGGCAATGTTCAGGCCCGGCGCGTCCGGAGTGACAATGGCATAACGACTTTTAAACAGCAGTTTGGTGCGCACCGGCGGCGCTTTGCCTTTCTGGGCGTGGGTTGCCACCTGAACCAGCAGCACCTGCCCGGGCGACAGGCCCTTGGCTTGTTTCAAAAATCCGGTCTGGCCACCCCCCAGATCAACGGTAACCCCGTTCTGGCCCTTCATCGGGCGCAGAACTTTACCGCGATAGATGGCTTCGGGTTGCGGGCGGGAGTCATCAGCCGGATCAACCAGCAAATCCTGCAGCTGGCCGTCGACCACCAGCGCCGCACAGCCCTGACCGTTGATTTCGTCGATAAACACAATGCGGCCTTTTTTCATTGCCTCGAACTTTCGTTGACCGGATACCCGGCCCCGGCCAGCATCGCTACGGTTTCAGCAAGTGGCAGGCCGACAACATTGCTGTAGGACCCGTTGATCGCCGGGATAAACGCGGCACCGCGCCCCTGGATCGCATATCCCCCGGCTTTGCCTTGCCATTCTCCGCTGTCAAGATACGCCACGATTTCCACGTCCGAAAGCCGTTTGAACTGGACTGACGTGACAACTTCGCGCCGCCAGATCCGTTCACCGAGGCGCAAGGCCATACCGGTAATAACTTTATGGCGACGACCGGACAGCAGATTCAAATACAGCCGCGCCTCTTCTGCATCCGCAGGTTTGCCCAATATCCGCCGCCCCACCGCCACAACCGTATCGGCACAGAGCACCAGCGCATCCGCGTCAGCCAGAACCGCGCGGGTTTTTTCTTCAGCCAGCCGCGCGGCGTAAACCCGCGGCAATTCTGCTTTGAGGGGTGTTTCGTCAATATCCGCTGGGCGCACGGCATCCGGTACCACCCCGATCTGCGCCAGCAATTCAGCGCGGCGCGGACTGGCGGAGCCCAGAACCAGCTTCATGCCAGAGCTCTGGGCTGTTTTTCTGAAACAGTCCGGAGCATCCCGTCAACAGTGTTCGAAAACATATCCATCACCACGCCGATTCAGTATTATGAATCGGTGCCAAGGTTACTTGTAGCGATAGTTGATGCGGCCTTTGGACAGGTCATAGGGTGTCATTTCCACCTGTACCTTGTCACCGGCCAGAACCCGTATCCGGTTCTTGCGCATTTTACCTGCGGTGTGGGCGATGATCTCATGGCCGTTCTCAAGCTCTACTCGGAACGTCGCGTTCGGCAAAAGCTCGACCACAACGCCGTCAAATTCGAGAAGTTCTTCTTTGGCCATGTTGGCTCCGATCTGATTTCATTGCGCATTCGGTTGGCTGGCCGAACGCAGCCGTTACATGGCGGGAAGAGTCAGAAAGTTCAAGTGGATTCTGATAATGCATGCCACGCACGGCTGTTTGATGTATTTCTGCACGATGTGAAGCACTTAAAGCGTTTCATGTTTAATCTGAACCAGATTGAACTTGAAACGCCTGTCTAAGACTTTGGTGTGGCAGCTTTTCACGCTCCATTGGTGATTCCAATAAATCGTGAAACGCTCTAGTTTCAACCCGGAAACCGCTGCTTAATCCGCTCGCTCAGCTGATCCCGCGCCTGCCGGAACTTTATCATTTTCGCTTCCCTGTCATCACCGAAACCCGACGGATCCATGATTGGCCAATATTCCACCTCAAGTGCGTAATGCAGGGTGTATTCCAGCGCGCGGCGTTGCGCAGCCGGAGACAAGGCTACAATCAATTCATAGCTGTCCAGATCATCGCCCCACTCCAGCAAATCATCAAACGACCGCACCCGGTGGCGTGACATTTCAACATCGATTTCCCGACACACCGCGATGGTGAACCCGTCGATATCAAGGTCACCCTTCACCCCTGCTGACTGTACAAATATCCGTGTGCCGATGTGTTTTTTCAAAATACCTTCGGCCATCGGCGAACGGATCGAATTGTGATCGCAGCAAAACAGCACAGAAGAGGGGAGCGTGTCGGCCATGCCCGCCCCTTAACCCCGCATGTGAAGAACACAGACCAACGTGAACAGGCGGCGTGCGGTGGCCAGGTCGGTCTTTATCTTGCCCTCCAGCCGCTCCATCAACTGGTGGCTGCCTTCGGTGTGGATGCCGCGACGCCCCATGTCGATCGCTTCAATTTGTGCCGGGGGCAGGCGTTTGATCGCATCAAAATAGCTTTCGCAGATCTGGAAATAGTCTTTGATCACCTGTTTCAGCGGCGAAACCGAAAGATGAAACGCACTGGCGTCTTCGCCGGATTCAGTTTTCACGTCAAACACCAGCCGCCGGTCTTTGATCGACAGAAACAGCTGGTATGGCCCGTCCGGCGGCGTAACACCGCCGCGTGGCTCCAGCCCGAACACGTTCTCTTCCATCAAGTCAAACAGCGCCACTTTGCGTTCCCGCGCCACATCCGCTGTTGGTGCCGGAAGGCCGGTATCGTCCAGTTCCACAAGAGTGAGGTGCGAGAGTTCAGCCATCATCGGTTCCATTTATTTGATCGAGCCGCAGCCGAACTGAAAGGCCGTGCGCTTCAAGGCTTTCGGATTTCGCCAAGGTTTCCGCCGCCGGTCCGATTGTACTCAGCGCCGCCGGGGTCATTTTCGCCAACGTAGTGCGTTTCATGAAATCAAGCACCGACAATCCCGAGGAGAACCGCGCCGAACGGGCGGTCGGCAGCACGTGATTGGGCCCGCCGACGTAATCGCCGATGGCTTCAGGTGTGTAGCTGCCAATGAAAATTGCGCCTGCGTGTTTGATCTTTTGCGCATAGGAATCAGCGTCCGCGACGCATAGTTCCAGATGCTCCGGTGCCAGCCGGTCTGACAGTGTCGCCGCTTCGTTCAAATCGCGCACCCTAATAATTGCACCGAAATCTCGCCAGCTTGGCCCTGCAATTGCACGCCGTTCCAACGTCTCCAGCCGCTTCTCAACTGCTGTGGCGACCGCTTGCCCGAATGCAGCGTCATCGGTGATCAGGATCGACTGTGCGTTTTCGTCGTGTTCCGCCTGCGACATCAAATCAACCGCGATCCAGTCCGGGTCGTTGTCTTTATCGGCAATCACCAGAATTTCCGACGGTCCGGCGATCATATCAATACCCACCGTACCAAATACCCTGCGCTTGGCCGCCGCCACAAATGCATTGCCCGGCCCGGTGATTTTATCCACCTTGGCAATTGTCTCGGTGCCATAGGCCATCGCCGCCACCGCCTGCGCGCCACCGATCCGGTATACTGTGTCAACGCCCGACAGCCGCGCAGCAAACAGTACCAATGGGTTCACTTTGCCGTCCGGCGTCGGCGCACAAATAACCAAGCGTTCAACACCAGCCACCCGCGCTGGGATTGCATTCATCAAAACCGACGACGGATAAGATGCCAAACCGCCGGGCACATACAGACCTGCCGCGTCAACCGCTGACCAACGCCAGCCCAGTTGCGCGCCGCTGTCATCCTGCCACCAGGCATCTTCGGGCAGTTGCCGTTCGTGGAACGCACGGATCCGATCCGCCGCGAGGCGCAATGCGTCCGCCTCTGCCACTGGCACTTCAGCAATTGCCGCATCAGTTTCCGCCTGCGAAAAAACCAAGGTTTCAGGAGTCAGTTCTAGCCGGTCGAACTTTGCCGTCAGGTCTATGACAGCCGCGTCGCCGCGGGCTCGCACATCGGCGATGATCCCGGCAACCACTTGATCAACATCGCTATCCACCTCGCGTTTCGTTCCCAGAAAGGTCTGAAACTGCGCCTCGAACCCGGCGTCCTGAGAGTTCAGAAAAATCGGCATACGCGTCCGCCTTCAGGAAAGATCGTGTTCGGGGGCGGATTTTGACGGCGCGATATAGGGGCGCGTCACATCCGTCAGGGTTAGGTCCAAACATTCCACGTCGCAGGCGATTGCACCATCTCCGGCAAGCGTGAATATCACCCGTCCAGCAGGCGCTTCTCCGACTTCAAATGATATCGCAAGCAATGAGATTATCTGATCTTTGTCACTCAGATCGAGCCCGGTCGAAGATACTTTCTGCACTTCACCCACAACCAGCATCGCCTGGACCCGCTCATAATCGCGCCGTTGCCGGCTGGCCATTTCTTTGTCTTCCCAGCGAAACCGATTGGCCAACAAACCAAATCGGCGTTTTTCCGGCTGCCATGAGAGTTCGGTTACCGGCAAGACAGCATCCTGCAAAACCGCCGATATCGCGGTCAAATCTTCGGCATCCAACGCCTGCAGACGCAAAGCCCGTTCGACGCCGTCTTCAAATCTGGCATCTTTGCCGGTCACGCGGAAATCCTCTCAATCGAAGCCCCGCAGGCCGAAAGTTTCCTGACCACGTGTTCATACCCCCGGTCAAGATGATAAACCCGGCTGACAACCGTCTCGCCTTCTGCCGCCAGTCCGGCAAGGATCAGCGATACCGAAGCCCGCAAATCGGTTGCCATCACCGGCGCGCCTTTCAGCCCGTCAACACCCGTCACCGTGGCGGTGCCGCCGTGGACATCAATGCTTGCGCCCATGCGCATCAATTCCGGCGCATGCATGAAGCGGTTTTCGAAAATTGTCTCCTCCAGCACTGAAGTGCCTTCGGCCGTGCACAACAGCGCCATCATCTGGGCCTGCAGATCGGTTGGAAAACCCGGATAGGGTTCGGTCACCACATTCACCGACCGGATGCATCCGTTTTTCCGGCACACTTTCAGACTGCCGTCGGTTTCTGTTACGTCAACACCCGCCTGTTCAAGCTTGTCACAAAACGCGCCCAACAGACTGCGCCGCCCGCCCAGCAGCTCCACCTCGCCTCCGGTGATCGCCGGAGCCAGCATATATGTCCCTAACTCAATCCGGTCGGCAACAACCGGGTGCGTTGCACCATGCAGACGGTCGACACCCTGCACTGTGATGGTCGTGGTGCCTGCTCCTTCGATCTGCGCGCCCATCTTGCACAAGCACTCAGCCAAATCGACAATCTCGGGTTCGCGGGCAGCGTTTTTCAGAACTGTAGTACCTTTGGCCAAAGTGGCCGCCATCAGGGTATTTTCGGTCGCCCCCACCGACACAAAGGGAAACTCAAACGTTGCGGCTTTCAATCCGCCCGGCGCCTTGGCGTGCACATAACCGTCTATCAGCTCAAGTTCGGCCCCCAGAGCCTCCAGCCCGCGCAAATGCAGGTCCACCGGCCGTGCCCCAATCGCGCAACCGCCCGGCAAAGACACCACCGCGTGACCATCCCGCGCCAGCATCGGACCCAGCACCAGAATCGAAGCCCGCATCTTGCGCACGATATCGTAATCTGCGGTATGGTTGCTGATTTCCTTAGTCCCCAGTGCCAGCACCTGCCCGTCCTGCAAACTGGCCACTTCGGTGCCCAGCGAGGCCAGCAATTCGCTCATCGTCTTGATATCCGACAGGCGCGGCGTGTTGGTCAGCATCAGCGGCTCGTCGGTCAGCAGGGTTGCGGGCATCAGCGTCAGGCAGGCGTTTTTCGCCCCTGCAATCGGAATTTGCCCGTTCAGAGGCCCGTTGCCTCGCACCAGAATACTGTCCATACCTGCCCGACCCTATAGTTTGTCTGTTGTATCCGTCGCCTTACGCGCCCGGCTTTGTGCTTTACGCTTTTGAAGGTTGTCCCGCAACTGCCGCCGCAACCGCTCTACCCGTTCCGCCGCGGCGCGTTCTTTTGGCGTCTTGCCATCGGCGTCTTTTGCTTTGTCCTTGCCCATGTGCGCCTGTCTACATCAGTGCGCAATGCGGGTCCAGATTGCGCTTGCACTTGTGCGGATTTTCGATAATACCGCGCACACTAAAGCGCAGCTTTGAAACGGGCTGCTGTAGCTCAGAGGTAGAGCACCCCCTTGGTAAGGGGAAGGTCGAGAGTTCAATTCTCTCCAGCAGCACCACTATACCGATAATATTATAATATCTTCATTTTTTTAAGCTGGTTGTTTAGTTTTTAACCCACCCGGATGCCCACCTCGCGTCATTCGACGGTTTGAAGACGAGTGGAGCGCAAATCGTAGCCTTGTTGTGCTCATTCGATGCCAGCCCATAAGAATTCCCCAGGCGTTCGCCGAGTGTCCAGCATGCATTGGGCGTTTATTTACGTGAAAGTTTTCTTGTGATCGTTGTAACCCAAACTGTCGAGTTGGGCGGAAAGCTGTCACTCGCCGCGATCGCAAGCTGCTAGGCGTGATTGCCGCGAAGCAGCCGTTCGCCCCACTTCGGTTGAAAACTGCCGGTCGATAGCATTTTGAGCCTAAACTTTTCGAAACGATGTTTGCGGATTTCCGACACCGAACAATACGGGCGAAATCAAGGATGGGCCGACAGGTCCTCGCAACCGACAACGACCTTCGGCATTGGAACAGTCAAGTCGGACATTCGAGCCAACCGTAGCGTTCGGAGGATCAGAATGCGCAAATGCGCGCAAAGCGGAATTTGGTCCAAAAAACGGATTTCTAGTTGGCGGCCCACGTCGGAAGTGCGATTTGGCGCGGGGCGCATGTACTTGGAGGCCACCAAATCTCAACATCGTCCAATTGAAAAGCAACTTCACTAGCACTATGAAACGGAGCAATGGTTCGAATGGAACCCAGCAGAACTGGACTATGCACCATCATAGAATATTTGAAACGTCAAAAGGCTGCGATCGCTCTTGTAGAGGAAATCGGTGAGCTTGCTCTGGGATACTTCAAAGACCAGGATTTGCTCCGCATTGACCGCAAGGGGCATCAAGATTTCGTGAGCCAGGCCGACCGGGAAGTCGAGGCAGCAATCAGAAGCCGATTGCGCGAGATATTCCCCGACGATGCTATTGTCGGGGAGGAGGACGCGGCACAGCCTGGGACATCGGGATTTACCTGGGTTATCGATCCGATCGACGGCACAACGAACTTCATCAACGCCATTCCAGCATGGACGGTGGTTCTGGCTGGCGTCAGTGATGAAAAAACCCAAATTGGCGTCATTCACGATCCCTGCCACGCCGAAACTTTTGCGGCAGTCCGGGGCAAAGGGGCCACGTTGAACGGCGAGGTACTGATCGCGCCGATGGGCCTAGGGTTGGGCGATGGTACGACCGGGATCGGGTTTTCCAATCGTGTCAGCACCGCGGGCATTATTCAGCTAATGCAGGCGATACTGGATGACGGCGGAATATTCCTGCGCAACGCATCTGGCGCGCTTTCGCTGGCCTATGTCGCGGACGGGCGTTTGCTAGGATATGCCGAAGAACACATGAACGCCTGGGACTGTCTTGCCGGTCAGTTGATCGTGGCCGAGGCCGGGGGCGGGGTTGAAGTCCAGAATGCTATGGACATGATCGAAAACGGGGGCCGCGTTGTTGCTGGGGTTCCAGGCGTGTTCCAAAAATTGGTCGCGCTAGCCGATCAGTCGTTCATGGCGTGACGATTCATTCCGTTGGTATTAGGACCGGGCCTGTATCCTTGAACGACACATTCACAATGGTTCCGACCTCAAGCGGCGATATCACGTTGTCTTGCACTGCGAACATCGTGCCAAAGGCCGCCTGCAGCGTGTATTCCATACGAACGCCAACATACGTCGATTTGCTCACGGTTGTCTCAAACCCCAATTGGGATCCAATTTCAAGGCGGGATGGTCGAACTGCAAGTTTCGCAGGCCCGGGTGCCATTCCCCGCGACGGTAATTGATACCGGTAACCGTCAATAGCGACCTCGGCGGTGTCACCGGTCACGCTGGTGATTTCGCATGGGATCAGATTGGCCTCACCGATAAAGTCGGCCACGAACGCGTCGACAGGGGCATCATAAAGATCGCGCGGTGCACCGATTTGGGCGATGGCGGCATGGCGCATCACAACAATCTCGTCAGACACCGCCAGCGCTTCTTCCTGATCGTGGGTGACGTAAACGACTGTCAGGCCCAGATCCAGCTGAATGGCACGAATGTCTTCGCGCACCTGGCGGCGTAGTTTCGCGTCGAGGTTCGACAGCGGTTCGTCGAACAAAAGAACCTGCGGTTCGAGCACCAGCGCCCGCGCTACGGCGACCCTCTGTTGTTGCCCGCCGGAAAGTTCGCTTGGAAGGCGGTCGTCAAAGCCCTTGAGGCCAACCAGTTCAAGCCCCGCGAGCGCGCGGTCACTTGCCTCGGCCTTGGGGAAACCCGAAAACCCAAGGCCGTAGGACACGTTTTCAAGCACGCTCATGTGCGGAAACAGGGCATAGGACTGAAAGACCATGCTGACGTCCCGATCCGTCGCCGGAAGGGTGGTCACATCTTTGTCGCCGATGAAAATCTGGCCGGATGTCGCCATTTCAAGCCCGGCAATCATTCTCAGAGTGGTGGTTTTTCCGCATCCAGACGGACCCAGCAAGGTGACGAGCTTGCCGGCCGCAACCTCGAGCGAGATATCATTGACGGCAACAACGTCCTTACCAAAGTCTTTGGAGACGTTGCGAAAACTGACTGGGGCCGCCTTGCTTGAAATTTGAGTGTTTGCCATGGTTTACGTCCCCGTCACGAATTGCGTTCGCCGCCCGATCTGCACTCTGCCGACCAGAAGTTGCAGCATCCCGACCGCTGCCAGCATCACGAAAATGAGCGTTGTCGAATAGGCGATTGCAAGACCATAGTCGTTGTTTTCGACCCGGCCGATAATATAGCTGGTGGCCATATCGTATTCAGCCGACACCAGGAAGATCACCGCCGAAATCGCCGTCATTGCGCGCACGAAACTGTAAACCAATGCGGCAAGGATCGCTGGGCGCAAAAGCGGCAGGATCACCCGCCGGAAAGTTTGCCAGCTGTTTGCACCTAGTGTCAGAGAGCTTTCGTCAAGCGAGCGGTCGATTTGTGACATCGACGCTATCCCCGCACGAACACCAACGGGCATGTTTCGGAAAATGAAACTGATCACCAGAATTATACCGGTGCCAGTGATTTCAATCGGTGGCACATTGAAAGCAAGGATATAGCTGACGCCAATCACCGTGCCCGGAATCGCAAAACTCAGCATTGTTCCGAATTCGAAAGCATTCTTTCCGGCAAAGTTCTGACGAGTCAGCAGGTAGGCGGTGACCAACCCCACCGCAGCAGTTAATGGAGCGGCAACGGCGGCGATATAGATCGTGGTCCAAAAGCTGTCCCAAGCAGCACCCGACCAATGAAAGCCATGTTCGTTGAACCCGACCGAGAACGCCGTGATATAATGTTTGAACGTCAGGGTATCGCGAACGCCCCAAAGTTCGGCAAAACTTCCATAGAAAATCATTCCATAGACGATGGCCGTGAACACCGCCCGACAACCCGAAAAGCAGGATAAGCGCCAGACCAATGACGAAGGGTGGCGTTATGATTGGCAAGACGGTGAATGCGCGCAAAAGTCGTTTGTAAGGAAATGCCGAACGCGTAACGACAAGCGCAAATGCAAGCCCCAAAAGGGTTGTGATCAATCCAACTGCGACAGCCAGAAAAAGAGAATTCCACGCCGCGCCACAACGCCCGCCCATAAGGCAACCCAGGCTCCAAAGCCGGTCGTCGAAGAACTTCGACGCGAATATGCTTGCCGACAATCCACCGTCCTCGGTGACAAATGCGGCGACCAGCATTTTTGCGATCGGAAAGAAAACGAAGGTTGCGACGATGACGATTATTCCGGTGATCGCACTGACCACGAAGACGCCGCCGTTGATCGCACCACGTGCCGCGACACCTTGAGCGAAGAGAAACAAGAAGGATGACGCGACCAAAAGCGCCCCATATCCCATTCCAAACTGGCGATCACCCAGATCGCCAAACAGGACCTTTAGCCATTCGTAGTTGAAGCCGCGAATGCCAATGCTAAAACCCTGAGCGATCAGCCACCCAAACCCGACTGCCCCGGTAAGGATCAGAACCGTCGAATACAAAGGATCTGACTTGCGCCGCCCAAATGTAAAAAGCGCCGCCGCCAGTGGTATCACCAGCGGTGCCAGCCAAAGTTTTTCGCCCTGTCCAATCAAAAAGGCGGCGGGCGCATAGTCTTCATCGATCGGCCAACCGTCAAACAGCCATTCGAAACGCAGGAATCCGTCTTCGATCCCAAACCAGGGCAGAACCAGAAATCCGACCCACCCGGCGGCGATCCAAATGATCAAAACCGGGTGGGAAGCGCGTTCAATTGCCATTTGCACAGGTTACTGCGCCAGGACAGAAACCTCTTCATCCCACTTTTGCAAAAGCCGCTTGCGTTCGTCCGACGAACCGTACTTGGCAAAGTCATAATTGATCAGCTTGATTGTCGACATGTCGGGTGCAGACGGCGAAGTCTCGGCACCTGTGTTCGACGGAACCTGGAATGCATTGACCTGCAAAGCAAGGTTTTGTGCTTCTGCGCTTAGCGCCCAGTCATAAAACTGCCTGGCTTCATCAGGGTTGCGACTGCCAGCTATGATCGACATCGAACCAATTTCGTAACCGGTACCTTCGCAAGGGGCTACAACCTTGATCGGGAAACCGTTTACGGCCTGCTTGACCGCATCGTGCATGAAAACGATGCCGATGGTGTTTTCGCCGCGACCAGCCGCCTTGATCGGGGCCGAACCGGATTTGGTGTATTGGTTGATATTGGCGTGCAGCCCTTTCATGTAATCAAACCCACCGTCCTCGCCAAAGATCTGGACCATCGATGCAAGGGTGGTATAAGCGGTTCCCGACGAATTCGGGTTCGCCATCTGGACGTGGCCCTTATAGGCAGGTTTTAGAAGATCTTCCCAACAGGCCGGTTCCGGTAGGTTGTTCGCTGCCAGAAGGTCGGTGTTGTAACCGTACCCGAGCGCGCCGGAATAGATACCAATGGTGCGGTTGCCGGCACTTTCGGCCTGGGCGATGGCCCACGAGTGAAGCTGGTCACGCATCGGCGAGATGTATTCCTCCGTCAGCCCTTCTTCAGCCGCCTGCAAATGTGGGTCGCCCGTACCGCCCCACCAAACGTCGCCTTTCGGGTTGGCAGATTCGGCTTTCACCTGCGCGAATGTCTCGCCCGACGATTTGCGGGTCATGTTGACGTCGATGCCCGTAGCTTCTTCAAAGCTCCTGGCCATGAGCTGGCACCAGTCTTCTTGCGCACTGCAATAAAGCGTGACTTTGTCTGCCTTTGCAGCGACCGAAATTGCCGCGAAAGCAATAATCGAAATTCCAATAATTGACTTGATCGACATAAGTCTGTCCTCCCCAGATTTTTTGTGGCTATCCCTCGACGGTATGAATATTGGACCATGGTTGCAAATAGTTTGTTTTTTGCACGTGCCAACAAGCAAAAACCATCGTCGTGGTGGAAGAAGATCCTGTCACTCTCAACAATCGACTTGGCTCAGCGTGATCAGGCTGTCCAAGGTCGGTATCTTTCTTGAATTGAGCAATTTTGTACCAGATACAAAGCCTATTTCCGCCCCTCAGGATTGCGCTCTAGCATCGCGGTAGCAGTCGGTGCAGTAGCGGCAAACGTCCGGATCATGCCGTGTTGCTGATCACTGGCGTCGGGCAGTATTTTCGGTCGCAGAGAATGTCAGGAATGGCGCCTAGAATTGCAGCATGGCGAACCGGGGTTGAACGGCCGGATTAGGCCATTCGCACGCTGTTAAGTCGGCGCGGTGAGGCATCCCGCAAGCACTGACACGAGAGACCTTACTCCCAGGTGGTTACGATGAGCCACAAATCCTCGCTTATCAATTCGCCCTAATCTGTCCTGTTAGCGCCAACGTCAGACAGGCCGCCAATTCATACTCTGGATTTCGTCCGTGGGTGAAACCATCTGCCGACCGATCGAACAGAGCCACGCGGCTCTAGGGGCGATCCTGAATGGTGACTCTTACTTATTCGCGGGCGCGTAAAACCTGCGCTGGGCGGGCGCCAAGTGAGCGCAGCGAAAAGCCCAGCCCCGCCAATGTGGTCAGCGCGATTCCCCCTGCAACGATAGTCAGAGCTGAGATCGGTTCAAAGTTGAATTCGCTGTCCATGACAAAGACCATCACCGCCCAGCCCGCCACACTGCCCGCAAGAATCGCGACTCCACCTGCAGCGGCCCCGAGTATTACAGAACGCAGCGCGAAATTTGTCAGGACCACCCAGCGTGTTGCACCCAGCGTCTTCAGGACGGCTGCCTCGTATGTGCGCGCCCGCTCCCCCGCCACAGACGCCCCAATCAGGACCACGACGCCTGTAACCAAGGTGGCCAGGGCACCATAAGTGATTGCAGCGGCGATGCCACGAAGCGCCCCGGCCACCCGCTCGATCGCGTCACGCACGCGGGTCGCCGTGATGTTTGGGTAGGTCGATGCCAGATCGCGCAGGATCGCCGCCTCGGCGCCCTGATCAGCGTAGATCGTCGCAATAAACGTATGCGGCGCACCGGCAATCGCAGCCGGGTTCACTGACATGATGAACCCCAGGCCGGCGTCGGAAAAATCGACAGTACGAAAACTGGTGATAGTGCCGACAATATCACGGGCCAGCACGTTGATTGTCATCGTGTCGCCCAGAGACAAGCCCATCTCGGCGGCCTCATGTGCGGAAAAGCTGATCTGCGGTGCACCGGTGTAATTTTCGGGCCACCAGCTGCCTGCAGTCAGCTCCGCACCGGGTGGTTGGCGCGCTGAATATGTGATGCCACGGTCACCCGAAATCACCCAGTGATCGCCGGCAAAGTCCGCCGCCGGCTGCCCGTTGATCCTAGTAATAATACCGCGCAGCATGGGCGCGCTTTGCACCCGGGTCACGCCGGGATCATTCGCCAGCCGCTTTTTGAATCCATCCATCTGATCGCCCTGAATGTCGACCACGAAAAACGACGGGGCACGGTCAGGCATGTCGTGCGCGATGGCAGCCTGCAAATTGGCGTCGATCTGCCCAACCGAAGCCAGAACCGCAAGCCCAAGGCCAAGCGACAGCACCACCGACGTGGCCTCGCCACCCGGACCACCTACGGAAGCCAGCGCCAGGCGCAGCGATGTCCGGCGGCGCAGTACGCGCAATTTTGCGAGTGCGCGCGCCAAGTGGCGCAAGGCGAATGCGGCCAGTACCAACGTCAGGAAAGCCGCAAACATGCCGCCCGTCGCCCATAAGGTGAGCCGCGTCTGGCCTGAAAACGTGGCGGCGGCACCGACCAACAGGGCCAGCACAATTGCGCTGAATACGACGTAACGCGTGCGCGGCCAGCCCGAAAGCCCAAACGCCGCATTGCGAAACAGCGCCGCCGCGCGTACATTTTCGGTTCGTGACAATGGCCAGACCGCAAACAGCGCCGCCGCCAGAACCCCATAAAGCGCGGCCTCGGCCAGAGGCGCGGCTTGTAGGCCCGCGACCGTGGGTACCGGCAATCGCGCCTCGATCACCGGGGCCAGCAGCAGCGAAGCGCCAGCCCCAAGAATCAGGCCAAGAATGATGCCCAGTACGGTCAGCAGGCCGATCTGCAGCAGGTAGACCTGAAAAATCGTGCGCCCCTCGGCGCCAAGCGTCTTTAGGGTCGCGATCACTTGTACTTTTTCCTCGAGATAGGCGCACACCGCTGACGACACGCCAACACCGCCAACCGCCAGACCGGCCAGACCGACAAGGATCAGGAAAGTGCCCAACCGATCCACGAATTCGGTGACACCGGGTGCACCATTGCGGCTGTCACGCCAGCGAAACCCACCGCCGCCGATCGCGATCTCGGCCGCGCCCTGAACTGCGTCCAAGTCACTGCCAGGGGGCAGCTGCAGACGATATGCGGTCTCAAACAGCGTGCCCGGTTGCAACAGCCCTGAGTCTGCAAGATCAACCGTGCGTACAATGGTTCTGGGTCCAAGCGTGAAAATGCCGGTGGCGCTGTCGGGTTCACGTACCAGCACCGCGGACAGCACAAAATCCTTGCGACCCAATCTGAATATCTTGCCAATGCCAAGCCCAAGCCGGTCCACAAGCACGCGGTCCATGACTGCCCCAGGCAAGGTGTCCTGCCCGTCAAGCGCCGCAGCAAGTTCAATAGCGGGCTCCAGCTTGACAGCGCCGTAAATCGGGTATGCCTGATCAACGGATTTGATCTGCGTAAGACCACGTTCGGTTACGCCGCCGAAATCCACCACCGCCATGGAGCGGAAATCGACGATCTCGGAATATCCAAGAGTTGTCGCCTCCATCCAACGGCGTTCATCATCTGACGCGAAGCGGTATGTCAGCTCGATCTCGGCGTCGCCACCCAGTATTGTCGCACCTTCGC
Organism: Amylibacter sp.; assembly: GCA_965237555.1. GTDB lineage: Bacteria > Pseudomonadota > Alphaproteobacteria > Rhodobacterales > Rhodobacteraceae > Amylibacter. The sequence continues at coordinate 862,862 of OZ250147.1, read as the reverse complement.
GCAGCAGACCCAGTTGAATGCTCGCGCGCACCGTACCTACCACGGCGATGGCCGCTACACCCAGGGACAGACAGGCCAGAAACACCCAAAACCCTTTCAGACCGCCACGCAGCTCTCGACGTGCAATTCGGGCGGCAATGGCCAGGTTCATGTCGCGGCCAGCCCGGTTGGTTCGCGGTCAATCCGGCCATCGCGCAGGCGGATCACCCGGTCACAGCGGGCCGCAAGCTCGGGCTCATGGGTCACCAGAATCATCGTGGTGCCATGGCGCGCACGCAGATCAAACAACAGATCCATAATCACCTGCCCAGTTGCACTATCCAGATTGCCGGTAGGTTCATCAGCCAGCAGGATATCGGGGCGCGGCGCACCAGCGCGCGCCAGCGCCACACGCTGTTGTTCGCCGCCGGAAAGCTGTGACGGATAATGTCCGGCGCGTGCGCCCAGCCCGACCGCCCGGAGCTCCGCGTCGGCGCGCTCAAAGGCATCCCTTACACCCGCCAGCTCCAGTGGCGTCGCTACATTCTCCAGCGCTGTCATTGTCGGGATCAGATGGAATGACTGAAACACCACCGCCAAATGTTGGCGCCGAAAGCGCGCCAGTGCGTCCTCATTCATCGCGCTCAGATCATGGCCCAGCACTGTCACAGACCCGCCAGTCGCGCGCTCCAGGCCGCCCAATAGCATCAGCAGCGATGATTTGCCCGAACCGGACGGCCCCACCAGACCGATGGTTTCGCCACGCGTCACGTCCAGAGTAAGGCCGCGAAGCACCTCGACAACGCCAACATTTGCGGCCAAACTAAGGTCTGTGTCCTTTAACGAGATGATCGCTTCTGCCATGCCTGAAACTTGATTCCTGTCCACTGACTTTGGATATGGGGCTAAGATTAGAATGAACAACCGTCTTAAAGCATTGGTTTTTTCACTTTTTGGACTGATTTACGCCAGTTCGGGAGCAGCGGAACCGGTGACTATTGCCGCCCTGGGCGACAGTTTGGTGCATGGCTATGGTCTTGCCCCGGATATGGGTTTTGTGCCGCAGCTACAGCGCTGGCTAACCGATCGCGGGCAGGACGTGGTATTGATCAATGCCGGTGTCTCTGGCGACACGACGGCAGGTGGTCTAGCACGGGTCGACTGGACACTTGGCTCGAATATTGATGCGCTGATCGTCTCACTCGGCAGCAACGACGCGCTGCGCGGAATTAGACCTGAGGTCGTAAGGGCCAATCTGGATGCAATTCTAAGCGTTTCCGCAGACAAGGACATTGCGGTATTGCTGGTCGGTGTCCACGCCCCGGGAAATTTCGGACCAGACTACAAGTTGGCTTACGATGCGATATTTTCCGAGTTGGTGAGCTTGCACAAAGTGGCACTTTATCCGGATTTTCTGAAAGCGCTTTTTGATCTGCCGGACCGGGCTGCGACGTTACGCGATTATTTCCAAGCAGATGCGCTGCACCCGAATGCCCAAGGTGTGGCGCTGATTGTCATGGACATCGGGCCAACGGTCGAGGCACTGGCCAAAGTCGCAGCGAAATGAAGCGATATAGGTGTCGGCCATGAGACCCGCGGGTGCGATATGGATCGGAAACACCCGAACGTAAAGCTGCTTGCAGCATTCTGGTGTGGCTAAATGGCTGGCTCTTCCACATATGAAATTATCGCCGCATAGCGTGGGCGGCGGCCGGTCCGCTGTGCTAAACGATGCTGCGAATCCCCTGCTCATACCGGCCCACACAGCGTCGCCCATGGGCATTCTGACAGGCCAGTGCCGCGTCGGCAGTAGAAGGGTCGACTTATTGTGGCAGTCCGCTGGATAAGGTTGCTTGCTGGCAAGGCTCTGATGGCGGGGACGTCCGAGGCATTTGAGCTATCTGAAGGCTCCGCGACACCACCCATTGCTCACGCCGAATAATTGCAAACAGAAATGGAACAACGTCTCTTTAAAAGTGGCCTTCAAGTTGGCGGCAAGTCAGTGGCACAAGGTCCCCTTTGGGCCGTTCGTGTCGGTGCAAATTTTTAGACTTGAGCCCGAATGCTGCGGCGCCGCATAAATGCTTTGAGCCCAGATTATCCCTTTTAGCAGTGCGGCAACTCCACTGCCAGACAAACAGGCCGGACTCACGCCAGGCTTGTGCTACGCAAACAGGCGCCCACATAGTGCGTCAATCGACAATTGGTATGAACGGCACAAAACTTGCCATCGCATCGCGCAATCTGATCGGCGGTGATGCAAGTTTTGTAGGATAAGCAGTCATGGGCGGTTTGACCATCTGGGCACATCCGCTCTTCTGGTATTAGGCCTCCTCCAGGACAACCTTTCCGCAATTGAACTCCAGCGTTTGGTTATATGTTTCGGTATCGATGGCGGTGTTCGGAACATTGAGCGTCACACCAAGGTTGAAGCCACCTGCGCTGAACCCGATCGTCCCGCCGGAAATTCCTACGTTGCCTTTCAGCGAAACGGCGGCGGTTGCCTCGACGGTTGCAGTGTCCCCGACAGTTCGTGTCGCCAGAACGACGCCGGCTGAGTACTCTGCCTTCGCCGATGTATCTGGGCGCGTATTGATTACTGTTGCAACGCACTGATCATCCGATCGCTTGCAGTTGATGGCCGCTTCGCCCGTTGCCTCTGCGATAAATGGCCCAAGATAATTGACGAATGGAAACATTCGATACCAAGGTTGTATGTATCCGACGAGACGTGCCTTCACCTTTACAGAATCTACCGTGGATTGGAAGGTAATGACCCAGTCGTATGCATAAACCGTTGTCGGAAAACTAAACCTGCCTGGCTTGAAGGGGTTGTACACATAGTCGATTCCATCCGCGGGATTGCGTATTCTATCGTCATCACCGATCTTCCGCGTCATCGTCGGCTGACAGAAAAAACCTTGCCCGCGCTCAAGAACTACTTCTTCGCCTGTCTCGAGCTGTGTATCATCTTCCTCCTGCGGAAACGGTGGGAGTTGTCTCCCTGCGGCCCAGGCACTCAGAAATGGAAGGAACACGGTCACCAGACTGAGTGCACCGAAGATCGGCCCAACGCCGGGGCTCAGTTGGTTGGTAACTTCCAATGCAGCGGTCGTCAGGAAGGTTAAAATACTGAGGGCAATGCCAATTGGTACTGTTGCAGTTAAATCAATGACCTTCCGCCCCGCCACCACGCCAAGAATGACGTAAGTCGTGGGCACAATGAAAACACCAATGAAGAGAAAAACGACCAAACCGTCCATTGAAAAGCTAAAGTTTCCCATCGTCCAAATTCCATATCTTGCTACATTATGAGAACAATACGACCGAGCGAGAAGAATGGATCAAACGCAGTCTTGGTCGAGCCACGAATGAGAAGTTGGAAAACACTGTGATTCGTAAGACCGGCACTGATCGGTAACGCGTTCCACGGCAAACAGGCGATGGTGTAATTTTGCCAAATCCGCCCAGTCGTCCAGGGATTGGGAACGTCGTCTATTGATGCATTCATCGCGTAGGCGCACTGACCGCTCGGGATTTCTTGTATTCTGACCTTCGAAGTCAGATGGCAGCTTCGTCCTTGTCCGCACAGTGGCCATCTAGTCAACAAAATTGATGCGAGCCGCACGAATGTCTTGTGTGGATAGCCCCTGCATAGCAAGACATTTTTGAAGTTAATTTCGCGCTGGTCAGAAGCAGACGTGTGTCCGGCCTGTTTACGCGGCACACGCGGCCGCTGGCCCTGATGGTTTCCGCAAACCAAGTCCCAATCCGCAATACGGACAACATGGTGTCCCTGACATTCGACGGGGTGTCTTGGCTGACGGGCTGACTGTGCTCCATCATTTCAATGGTCTTGCAGTTTCGTTTGTTCCGTTCTCCTCCGATTATGTGGTGTGCGGTTTGTAATATTCGTTCTTGGTCAAGAAAGCCCAAATGATCCGCGCTGTCTTGTTCGCCATCGCCACTGTGGCAAGGCGGACAAATACGTCAAAAAATCAGCGTATCCCATCCCTAAAGGGACAGGATGACGCCACATGATAGGGGAATGCGATGCCCTCCAGCAGCACCATTCTTTTCGCAAACACCGGGTAATTAGTTAAATTGCTGCGCGCAGTGGTGCGTTCCCTGACACATGCCCGCACACAGGGGTGCCGATTTATAGTATGAAGGATATGGCTATGGTTTCGGTCACATTTGCCCAAATCTAAAGGGAATTATATACCTAGCTTGACAAAGCCCGAATATATGCTATCTTATCAGTAAGATGAATGGATAGGAAATTAAAATGCCAAAGAAAGCCCCCGGTAAGTTTTTTCGTACAGGAATTACACTTATTCAACTTACAGACATGTTCCCAAATGAAGATTCAGCTATTACTTGGTTTGAATCTGTACGCTGGCGCGAGGGTCGGTGCTGTGGTCACTGCGGGAGTTTTGAAACTTCGAATGTAACAAATTGCAAACCTATGCCGTACTGGTGTAAAGATTGCCGCTCTTATTTCAGTTGCAAAACAGGGTCTCTTATTCAGGATTCACGCCTTCCTATGCGTAAATGGGTGTTCGCAATATATCTGTACGTTACAAACATCAAGGGCGTGTCCAGCATGAAGCTGCATCGTGATCTTGGTGTAACACAGAAAACAGCGTGGTTTATGCTTCAAAGATTGCGCGAAGCGTTTGCAGGGTCAGGGCTTGATAAATTCATCGGCCCCGTTGAAGCTGATGAAACCTACATCGGCGGCAAAGAGAAGAACAAACACGCGAATAAGAAGCTACGGGCTGGTCGCGGGGCAGTTGGCAAGGTTGCTGTTGCTGGCGTTCGTGATCGCGCCACTGGGCAGGTCGTTGCAAAGGTCGTACAGGATACCAAGGCAAAGACATTGCGCCCCTTTGTGGAGCGTCATACGGACGCTGACGCGCTCGTCTATACCGATGAAGCCGTTGCCTACAAAGGCATCAAAAGAACCCACGAAGCCGTGTGTCACAGTGTCGGGGAGTATGTCCGCGATATGGCTCACACGAACGGCATGGAAAGTTTCTGGGCTATGTTGAAACGTGGGTATTATGGCACGTTCCATCATTTTAGCGAGAAGCATATGCAACGATATGTGAACGAGTTTGCAGGACGCCATAACCACCGCTCACTGGATACGATTGACCAAATGAATGCAGTGGTTATGTCCCTAATGGGAAAGCGGTTGAAATATGCAACCTTGATTGCTTAAAGGGTTGCTGCGTTCTCTTTCAAAAGCTTGCCGATTTTCTTTTCCTGTTCGGCAAACTGTGCGGACATGTTTTCATTCGTTGTGTCGAGGCGACCCGATAAATCAGCACGCATATCTTTCATATCACTGCCCATATCCTTTTTTAGTTCTCCCATATCCGACCTAAGACCATCTACGGCGTCCTTGACAGGTTGAACACCGACTTCCATAGCTTCGGTGAATACTTGACGCATAGCGAGAGACAATGCGTCAACACCACCATTTACTTTTGCTTTTTTAGTCATATTTCTTCTCCTTTTTCCTTTAATAGTATACATTCGCACAATCTCAAGAACAACCTCGTCCAACCATAGACTTGCGAATAGCCTCATTTTCACCCTTTAATTGAGCGACTTGACCTGTAACACCGCCACCGCTTGTTGGAATACCGATCAGGAAAACCATCCATGCATCCGTTTTTGCAGCTTTGTCTTGCGTTTCAGATTTTCGTGCCAGTGCAGCCTCAACAAATGCCTTTTCTTTTCTTAGTTTTGAACAGTTCCAACCACTATATTTTGCAGAGCTAATCTCTGCGGGTTCAATCAATTCAGCCTTTTTAGCACAAGCGGTTGCCGCTAAAATGCCAATAAACAGAATGGTAAATCTCAAAGTATTCCCCATGTTGTTTGCGTTCAGCCCACGCTGGTGCCGGGCCATACGCATCACACATAAGACAGTGATCCTGCCTATTGCCCAAAGCCAAGGAAGCGATCCTTGACTGAAAATCGGGTTTTTTATTCAACAGGTAACCCGACCTAGGGCAACCTTATGTGTCATGCGTTCTGCATATATAACTTGTAATTCGACAAACTACAAATAACTTTAATAAATGGCAATCATAAGATTAGGGCTTGAAAATGAGTGAGGAAAATCATATACTTAGGTTTAAAGGAGGACTTCCGATGAACCTGATTTCGATCTTCAAAATGTTTCCCGACCAGGAAGCCTGCATCAGTCATTTGGAGGGGCTTAGGTGGGGCGATGCTCCTCATTGCCCACACTGTGGCGGGGTTCGCGTCGCTCGAAAGAAGGAGAGTTGCCGGATAGGGCGATGGAACTGCCATGACTGCCGCAACAGCTTTAATGTTCTGCAAGGAACGGTCTTTCAGCAAACCAAGATACCTCTTCAAAAGTGGTTTCTGGGTATCGCCTTGATGGTCAACGCCAAGAAAAGCCTGTCCAGTTGCCAATTGGCGCGGGATATAGACGTGACGCAACCCTCATGTTGGTATATGCAGCAGCGCATCAGGGCGGCGATGGCCAGCGAAGATCGGCACTTTCTCAAGGATATCGTTGAGGTAGACGAAACCTACATTGGTGGTAAACCCCGCCGGAACAAGCGCGATGACAACGACCCGCCCAAGAGAGGCCGCGGCACCAAGAAAACGCCGGTAATCGGCGCAGTCCAGCGTGGCGGCAGGGTTGTTGCCCGCGTCGCCAACGACCTGACCGGAAAAGGCATCCTGCGCTTCATCCAGGATACCGTCGATATGAAGGAAACCATCCTCGTAACCGACGAATACAAGGCCTACAACGCGGTTGACGCGATTATGGCCCGGCTCAGCGTCAACCACAGCGAACGGTACGTTGACGGTGATGTACACACCAACACCATCGAGGGATTTTGGTCGCACCTGAAACGGGCCTGGTTTGGCCAGCACCATCACTACGCCAAGGGGTACGTGCCTCTGTACGTTGCCGAGGCGTGCTGGAAGTACAACCGTCGCAAACGTAAGGACGGCTTCGATGCCTTTCTTGCGTCGGCTATCACATAGGAGAAAGAAAATGGCAATGAGCTTAGAAAGCGCTTCCCAATTCATCTACCAAATTCTGAAGAGAGATTTGGAAAGAGTCTCGCCTTTCCGAGCGATCCTCCTTTCCGAGCGCGTCAATTGCACCGGAAAGGAGGCCGCAGATATCCCTCATATCGTCGCGGGTTCCGAGGACAACAATCACTGACAGGATCAGGGCCTTTAGAGCTACAGTGTTTGCATCTGTCTCGGTCTCGAAAACGACAAGTGCCTCAATGATCTTACCATCATCCATGACACTACATCCTACAAGGGACAGTTTTTTTCTTCGGCGATTTCGGCCAAGTGAGCCTGGCGATCCCTCGCCGCAGTCTTTGCTTCTTCAATGTTCTGATAGGTTGCAAGCAAGGCGGGCCAGAAAAATATTCCGGCAGCAACGTTGGTTCCCGTAGCACCCTTTTCCTGTTCGGCGCGTTTTTCAAAATCCTGGGCTTCAAGAAATTGTTCTTTAATCTGATTGCAGGAGAGCTGGTCATCGCCTACCTTCCGAATGTTCACCACCTCCGGTGTGGCGCAAGAAGCGAGAAAAAGGGTTGCGGAAAGTATGACTACTGAACGTCGGATCATCTTGAGTTCCTCTGGCACGGGTGCATAAGGCGCGGAATTTGGAATCAAATGAAGAGCCAGTCAAGCCCTAATCTTATGATTGCCAAGCAAAATGACCACCTGACTCGGAATAGGGGCAAGGCCCTGATGTGTGTGAGCCGGAAGCCAGATGTTCTCCAACTCACTGAACCAATTCCCGGGATCAAGTCTGCAAACCAGGAGAAACCGATTATGACGATGATCGACAACCACCTACCGACAGCCGAGTTGCAAGCGCTTGATGCGGCGCATCACATGCACCCATTTACCGATGGGGCAGAGATCAATGCCGCTGGCGCAAAGGTGATCACCAGGGCAGAGGGCGTGACTCTGACGGATTCTGAGGGCAATGAGTATCTCGACGGGATGGCCGGGCTGTGGTGTGTGAACCTTGGTTACGGGCGCAAGGAACTGGCGCAGGTCGCCGCGGCGCAGATGGAACAACTGCCGTATTACAATACCTTCTTTCAAACCACCCACCCGCCGGTGGTGGCATTGGCAGCGAAACTGGCCCAACTGGCACCGGGTGATCTGAACCACGTGTTTTTTGCAGGCTCCGGTTCTGAAGCCAACGACACCAACATTCGCATGGTACGGCATTACTGGGCGGCGCAAGGCAAACCGGACAAGAAGGTCATCATCAGCCGTGAAAACGCTTATCACGGGTCTTCGATGGGCAGTGCCAGTTTGGGTGGAATGCGGGCGATGCACGCGCAGGGCGGCATGCCGATCCCCGACGTGACCCACATCGATCAGCCGTTCTGGTATGGCGAAGGCGGTGACATGAGCCCGGAAGAATTCGGCTTGGCCCGGGCGCGGGCGTTGGAAGTTGAAATCGACCGGATCGGCGAGAGTAAGGTTGCTGCCTTTATCGCCGAGCCGATTCAGGGCGCGGGGGCAGTGATCATCCCGCCGGAAACTTATTGGCCGGAAATTCAGCGCATTTGCGACCAGCGAGAAATCCTGCTGATCGCGGACGAGGTGATCTGTGGTTTTGGCCGCACCGGCAACTGGTTCGGATCGCAGACCTTTGGTATCCGTCCCGATATCATGACCATCGCCAAGGGGCTGAGTTCGGGCTACGTGCCGATTGGCGGTTCGATTGTGTCTGACCATGTCGCGCAAGTCATCGATAACGCCGGTGAGTTTATCCATGGCTATACTTATTCCGGTCATCCGGTGGCTTGTGCGGTCGCATTGGAGAACCTGCGGATACTGGAGGAAGAGGGCATTGTGGTGAACGCCGCCAATGTTGCCGGGCCTTATTTGGCCGAAAGGTGGCACGCGCTGGGCGAACATCCACTGGTCGGCGAAACCCGGATTTGCGGCATGATGGCGGCGATGGAACTGACACCGGACAAAGCCAACCGAGCACCGTTTCAGTCAGAAGCCGGTGAAGTCGGCCTGCGCTGCCGTACCAATTGTTTTGCCAACGGCCTGATCATGCGGCATGTGCGGGATTCGATGATTATCTCGCCACCGCTGATCATGCAGAAACCGGATATCGACAAGTTGTACGACCTGGCGCTGAAAGCGCTGGATCAGACCTATGACGGGTTGAAGAGGGACGGATTGCTCTAACGCGGCGGCAGTTTGAAATCTTCGGGTTTCAAGTTGTGACGTTTCAGTTTGTCGTAGAAAGTTTTGCGCGGCAGATTCAATTCTGCGGCCGCCGCCGTTGCTTTTCCTCCATTTCGCGCCAGAGTTTCTGCAATCACCGAGCGTTCAAAGGCTTCAATTTGCTCCGTTAACCCTGACTTTTCGGGTTGAATTTCGCGATCTTCTATCCCCAACGCCACCCTCTGCGCAAAGCTGCGCAACTCCGGCAGATTAGCCTGCCAATCGCGGGAAGCGACGACAGTGCGCAGATTAGTCGTAAGGTCGGGCATGGAGCGGTTCAATGTCTGGGCTGCCTGCCGAACGAACGCCTCGAATATCTGCAATAAATCCTCTTTACGATCGACCAGCGGTGGGACAGAGATCGCCACTACGTTCAAAGCATAGAACAGATCAGCGCGCATGCCGCCTTTGTGTAACTCCTGCAAAGACGCATTGCTGGTTGTTACCAGCCGAAAATCGACCGAGGCATCGACCAGCGCCAAAATCGACTGCTGCTGATCCTGATTTGCGTCATCCAGCCAGCGCAGGCAAAGCGTGCCTCCCGCCGCTTCTTTAGCCGACTGTTTGAGCACGTCAGGACCGATGGCGCTGGCGTTTATTGCGATAAAGCTGCGGCTGGTGTCGGACAGTTCATGTAGCGTATGGGCTGCAATACGCTTGCCGCATCCTTCGGGGCCGAAAAGATGAACACCGACCGGCAAATTCGCTGTGCGTCTCAGGTCCTTGCGCAGCGACATCACAGCTTCAGACGAACCGGGAAAATTTACGGCAGCGATATCACCGCGTTCCAATTGGCGTTCCAGGGCGCGGGCTTTAAGCGTCAGCTTGCGCAACTCCAGGGCTTTCCGCAGAACTCTGATCAATGTTTCCGGTGGGCAGGGTTTGGTCAGGAAATCATGGGCACCATCGTTGATAGCCCGAACTGCCATCGGAATATCGCCTTCGCCGGTCAGGACAATCACCGGCAACTCGGCATCCCGGTCGCGGACAAGGTTCAAAACGTCAAACCCGTCTTTTCCGGGCATGCGGATATCAGTCAGGACCACCCCATCAAATGTATCCGCAATATGATCTTTGGCCTCGATATAGGTTCCTGCCTCTGTGACCTGGATTCCGGCCAGATCGAGTGTCTGGGCAAGGGAATATCGCAGGGCACGGTCGTCTTCGACGAGCAATACATGATCTGTCATGAGAGGCTTGCCGCGGATTTTAGTTCCAAGGTGAACAGGGCACCGCCTTCGGGATGTGTGGTGCCCTTGATGTTGCCGCCAAAACTCTGCACAATGCCGTAAGAGATCGAGAGCCCCAGGCCCAAACCGTGGCCACTGTCCACTGATTTGGTGGTGTAAAACGGTTCAAAAACCCTGTCCGCCTCGTTAAGACCCGGCCCGATATCGCGCACGCTGACCACAGTTGTTTTGGCATTTTCAGAAAGTGATACAGTGATGTTTTTGTGCGCCTGTCCTTGCATGGCATCCATCGCGTTGGAAATCAGGTTCAACACCACCTGTTGCAACCGCACGCCGCCGCCCATAACCCATTTCTGGACATCCGGAGCGGAAAACTCGATTGAAACATTCTCGTTCCTGGCACGGATTTCAGACAGCTTAATCGCGTCTTCAACCACATGAACGATATCAACCCGAGTAATTGCTTCGGGCTCTTTCCGGGCAAAAGCGCGCAGGTTTCGAATGATCCGGTCCATGCGGTTGGTCAGATCCGCAATTTGCCCGAGATTTTCTGCGACCTCCTGTTTGCGGTCGCGGTGCAGCAATATCTTTCCGTTCTCAGCAAAGTTTTGGATAGCTGCCAAGGGCTGGTTCAATTCATGGCTGATGCCTGCCGACATTTCGCCCAAAGCCGACAGTTTTCCGGCCTGCACCAGATCGTCCTGCGCCCTGTGCAGCTGTACTGTACGCCGCTCGACGCGGGCTTCGAGTTCGATGTTGGCCCGTTCTTCGATGGCCAGCCGCTCCGCCATTCTTTGGCGGCGTTGCCATAAGGCGTAAAGCGCGATGGATACCAGTCCGAGCAATGACGCGGCCAGGATAGTTTGCAAGCGAGCCTGCGCCTGCGCTTGTTCGACATCCAGGAAAACCTGTGCGGTCATTCCAATTTGTGACACCGTTTGAGTGAGTGCCAATGATGTCGCTGGATAGCTGACGTGATCCGGTGTGCGCCAAAGTGTGTGACCAAACGCCTGCACAACTTGGTGATCCGGCAGTGCTGACAATCCGTTGACCGGGTACTGGCGCAGCGCGTTTAATTCGCTGAGATTTGCCGCGGCGTAACCGTGCATCTGAAACACCAACTCGTTTCGGTTTGACAGGAAAACCACGCCGTTCTCATCGTAAAACAGAACGATATGTGGGTCTGCGCGCCAGACCACTTCGAGCGCCTCAAGATCAACTTTCACAACAACGACGGCGACCGGCTTGGAGTTAACATCCCGAACCGGTCCGGCAAAAAAGAACCCGCGTTCGCCGGACGTTGTGCCGAGCGCGTGGTAGAAACCCAGGCTGCCGCGAATGGCTTGTCGGTAGTAGGGGCGAAAGGCAAAGTTCTTGCCCATGAAGCTGCGCGGCAATACCGCATTGGAACTGGCGACTGTCGTGCCCCCGGCATCCAGAACGTAAATATCAAATGCGCCGGTGAGGTCGGCGATTTTTAACAAAAATCGATTTACCTCGCCGGATTTTCCTGCGCCATTCAATACATCAGTCACCAACGGGTGGCTCGACAAAATACTTGGCAACTGGCGAAACCGTTCCAACTGTCCAAGCAACCGGTCTGTGGCTTGTTCCAGTTGCACGGTTCCAGTCCGGGTCAGCTGATTCAGGGCGTCGCGGTAAGCGAATGCCCAATATCCCCAGATCACAATTCCACAGAACAATAAATACAGGCTGAGAAAGGCGAATTGCAGCGAATGTCGCACAGTTGGTCCCGAAGTTGATATCATCTCGCGCAATTTGTGCGGATTTTCGCACAAATTACCACACTCTTGTGTGGAATTCCGCACAAATACATGAGAATTGGAGAAATATTGAACTTAACTTGTTGATTATAAATAATTAAATTAAGCGTTCCAATAGCCTTGCTCTGCTCAATTCCAAACCGCCATTCTGGTCGCAACCGGAGGACGCGATTCCTCTGGACCAACCTACTTGGGAGAGAATCTATGAAATTATTGACCTCAGCCGCAGTCGCTATGGCTCTGAGCGTATCTGCAAACAGTGCATCCGCATCTTGCGAAGACGGCGAAGTTGTCATCAAGTTCAGTCATGTGACCAACACAGATAAGCACCCGAAAGGGATTGCGGCAACGTTGTTGGAAAACCGGATCAATGAGGAGATGAACGGCAAAGCCTGTATGGAGGTTTTTCCCAATTCCACGCTTTATGACGACAATAAAGTGCTGGAAGCCTTGTTGCAGGGAGACGTGCAACTCGCCGCACCGTCCCTGTCGAAATTCGAGAAATTCACCAAACAGTTCCGTATTTTTGACTTGCCGTTTATGTTCAACGACATGAACGCTGTTAATGCATTTCAGAATTCAGACACCGGTCAGGCAATGCTCGACAGCATGCAGAAGCGTGGCCTGCAAGGGCTGGCGTTCTGGCATAACGGCATGAAACAGATGTCAGCAAACAAGGCGTTGATACTGCCGACTGACGCCAACGGGTTGAAATTCCGGGTTCAGTCGTCCGATGTGCTGGTTGCCCAGATGGAAGCGATTGGCGGTTCGCCTCAGAAAATGGCGTTTTCAGAGGTGTATGGTGCATTGCAGCAAGGGGTTGTAGATGGACAGGAAAACACCTGGTCAAACATCTACGGCAAGAAGTTCTTTGAAGTGCAGGACGGCGTGACCGAAACGAACCACGGCATCATCGACTATCTGCTGGTGACCAACGTGGATTGGCTTGATGGCCTGGACGCGGATGTGCGTGACCAGTTTCTGACAATTGTCAAAGAAGTCACCGAAACTCGCAATGGCGAGGCCTATTCGGTGAATCAGGCTGCCAAACAAGCGGTGATTGACGCCGGGGGTGTTGTGCGCCAGTTGAACGAGGAACAGCGGGCAGTATGGGTGGAAACCATGAAGCCGGTCTGGGTAAAGTTCGAAAGCGACGTGGGTGCTGATAACATCGCTGCGGCTCAGAAAATCAATATGATGATGAACTAGGTTCGCGTTTCTGCGCGGCCCGTGAACCTCGGGCCGCGCATTCCAATTATCTTGTAGTCTGCGGGGGGCGGCACAATGGCACCAGCAAAGCGGTTCACCGATAAGCTGGAAGAAACTCTGATCGCGGCGATTCTTGGGGCTATGACCCTGATTACATTTGCCAATGTGGTCGCGCGTTACGGTTTCAACTCCAACATCCTCTGGGCACTGGAACTGACGGTGTTTTTGTTTGCATGGCTGGTTTTGCTGGGTGCCAGCTATGCGGTGAAAATCAGTGCGCATCTGGGTGTCGACGTGATCTTGAACATGGTCAGTCCACCGGTACGAAAAACCCTCGGGCTGGTAACCGCATTTTGCTGCATTGCATTTGCCTTCCTGCTGTTGAAAGGGTCCTGGGATTATTGGGCCAATTTCGCCAATCTGCCGGGCACCGACGGGCGCTGGTTTCCATTGGGTTTTGAAGACAAGTTCCGCGGCAAAGGCTGGTATGAAACCCAAGACATCCCGATACCGCAAGTTCTGCGCTTTCTGGAAGGCGTGTTCAACGAAGGTGATGCCTATGAAAAACTGCCAAGGCTGATCCCTTACGCCGTGCTGCCGTTTTCCATGGCGTTGTTGCTGTTCCGGTTCTGTCAGGCTGCCCTGAAACTCTGGCGTGGCGAGATTGATAATATGATCGCCAGCCATGAAGTCGAAGACGAACTCGACGAAATTGCACAGCGGCGAGAGGACTGAAGGATGGAAGTTGTCCTGCTGTTTTCGATGATCATCGGCCTGTTGCTGATCGGGGTTCCGATTGCCGTCAGCCTTGGCCTGTCGTCGATCCTGTTTCTGCTGTGGTTTTCAGACAGCTCACTGGCGTCGGTGGCACAGACCCTGTTCAGCGCGTTTGAGGGGCATTTCACCCTGCTGGCGATCCCGTTTTTCATCCTTGCCTCCTCGTTCATGTCGACCGGTGGTGTGGCCCGGAGGATCATCCGGTTTTCCATCGCCTGCGTTGGCCATTTCCACGGCGGTTTGGCGATTGCCGGGGTTTTTGCCTGTATGATGTTTGCGGCGCTGTCCGGCTCGTCGCCCGCCACGGTGGTGGCGATCGGCTCCATCGTTATCGCCGGCATGCGGCAAGTGGGATACACCAAGGAGTTCGCAGCCGGTGTGATCTGCAACGCCGGGACGCTCGGAATCCTGATCCCGCCTTCGATTGTTATGGTTGTCTATGCCGCATCGGTCGAAGTTTCGGTGGGCCGGATGTTCCTGGCAGGCGTGATTCCGGGCCTGCTTGCTGGACTGATGCTGATGATTGGCATTTATGTTATGGCTCGGGTTCAGAAACTACCCAAAGGCGAGCGGGCAAGCTGGTCAGAGCGTGGCCGAGCGGCGCTGGAGGCTGGTTGGGGATTGTTTCTGATTGTCATCATTCTTGGCGGCATATACGGCGGAATATTCACGCCAACCGAGGCCGCGGCGGTGGCGGCTGTTTATGCCTGGCTGATTGCAAGCTTTGTATACCGCGACATGGGTACGTTTTTTCACCGTCCAACGCAGGCGGGCGAAGCCGCGATCATTCTGACACTCGGCACTTTGTTTATCGGGATCATCCTGTGGATTTTTCTGCCTCCTCTTGTTGCGTTCTCCGGTGGGTTCGCCGTCGCGATTGCTCTGTCGTTTCTTTCCGCACGGCGGTCGGACTCGTCGGTTTCGCCCGCCGACCTCGCGTCGGATTTGGCGAGAATGCCGGTTGCCCTTTGGCACAAAGACACCGTTGATACTTTGTTTGACGCCGGCAAACTGACCATCACCCTGATGTTTGTCATCGCCTGCGCGCTGATCCTGAAACACGTTCTGACCGATAAACAAGTGCCCCAGCAAATCACCGAAGCGATGCTGTCGGCCGGCCTCGGACCTATTGCGTTCCTGATCGTGGTCAACGTGATTCTGCTGATCGGTGGGCAGTTCATGGAACCTTCCGGCCTGTTGGTGATCGTGGCACCACTGGTGTTCCCGATTGCCATTGAGTTGGGCATCGACCCGATCCATCTTGGCATCATCATGGTGGTGAATATGGAAATCGGTATGATCACCCCTCCGGTAGGGCTGAACCTGTTTGTCACGTCCGGCGTTGCCGGAATGCCGATGATGGCCGTGGTCCGTGCCGCCTTGCCGTTTCTGGCGATCCTGTTTGTGTTCCTGATCATGGTGACCTACATCCCGATCCTGTCCACCCTGCTGCCCAATGCTGTGATGGGGCCGGAGATCGTGCTGAGGTAGAACAACCTTGCAGTTTTGCCTGAAACGCGATTTGACCCCAATTGCGTTTTTCACCTCTTGCCAATTGCGCTGCATCTGCGGAAAGTGATCGCGTGAAAACTGACACGTGGGGACGACATGTCACTCGAAGATGCTGCCAAAGAAGTCGATGCCGCATTTACCCGCGAAGGGTATCGCGGACTGGCCTTTGAAAACACTTTCAGCGGCGCCACCAGCTTTCTGCGCCGCAGCTATACCAAAGACCTGACGGGTGTGGATTTGGCGGTGACCAGCATTCCCTTTGACAGCGGCGTTACCAACCGACCGGGAACCCGACTCGGCCCGCGGGCAGTGCGCGAAGCCTCGGCCCTGCAGTCGCCGGATGCGCCCTATGGCTGGGACGTCAACCCGATGGAGGAATTCAACGTCGCCGACTATGGCGATATGGCTTTTGACTATGCCCGTGTGTCGGAAGTTCCGGCCCGCGTGCGGCAACATATAAAGGGTATTCTGGACGCAGGCGCCGCATCGCTCATGATCGGCGGTGACCATTATTGCACCTATCCGACCTTACAGGCTCACGCCGAAAAATACGGGCCGCTGTCGCTTCTGCAATTTGATGCCCATAGCGACAGCTGGGTGGATGATGATTTTGACCGGATCGACCACGGAACATTTGTTTACAAGGCGATCAAACAGGGGATCGTGGTGCCGGAGCGGTCGGCGCAGGTCGGCATACGAACCCACAACCCGGACCCGATGGGTGTCCATACCATCGACGCGCCGGAGGTTCACTGGAGTGGGCCGGAGGCGGCAGTGAAGAAAATCAAGGCGATCCTTGGCGACCATCCCACCTACATCACTTTCGACATTGACGCGCTGGACCCCGCCTTTGCGCCGGGCACCGGAACTCCGGTTTGGGGCGGGCTGACCTCGGCGCAGGCAGCGGCGATGCTGCGCGGGCTGGCCGGGATCAATGTGGTGGGCATGGATGTGGTCGAGGTCTCACCACCGTTTGATACCACTGGAGCAACGGCAATCGCTGGGGCGCATGTGGCGACAGAACTGATGTGCTTGTGGGCGCATAACCGCAAGCACAGGGACGCTTAGGCGGTGGAACTGGCGGAGGCGATACGGGTGCGGCGGACAGTGCGGGACTTTGCGGATCGGCAGATTTCGCAGGACGCGCTGATGCAAATACTAACCGCCGCGCAAGGTGTCACGGGCGACGGCAAACGCGCCGCTCCCTCGGCAGGCGGTGTGATGCCGCTGCAGTTGCAAGTGGCGGTCGGCTCGGTTTGCGGACGCGATATCGGCGTTTATACCTTTGATCCTGAAGCGGAAAAATTGAATTTGGTGGAATTGGGAGATACCAGACCGGTGCTCGCAGCGGCCGCAATCGGCGATCAGCCGTGGGTAGCCTCTGCCGCTGTAGTCGTTGCGGTGTGTGGTGATGGTTTAAAGCTGGCAGAAGCCTTTGTGACCCAGCCACCTTATGGTCAGCGTAGCGCCCGCTATATTGCGATCGAGGCCGGTGCGGTGGCGCAGAATTTGCATCTGACGGCAACGGAGATGGGACTCGGCGGCGTGCTGGTGGGTGGATATGATGATGCGGAGGTTGCGCGGGTGTTTGGACTTGTGCCACCGCTTGAACCGGTGCTGCTGTTCTGCGTCGGTGCGGTAGAGGAGGCGGAATGACCAACCAACCGCTTGGCGGCAATGAAATGCCGAGGTTTGCCGGGCCAGGAACCTTTATGCGGCTGCCTGCTGCGGAGACCGCCGAGGGGCTGGACGTCGCCTTTATCGGCATCCCGATGGACATTGGAACCAGTTGGCGGTCCGGAACGCGCTTCGGGCCGAAACAGATCAGGGCTGAGAGCAATATGCTACGCCCCTACAACATGTGGACCAAGGCGGCGCCGTTTGATGCGCTCAATTGTGCCGATCTGGGCGATGTGCCGATCAATACATTTGACCTGAAGGACAGCGTGCGGCGGATCACAGAGTTTTATGACACGGTATTAACCCATGACGTGGTGCCAATGACGCTGGGTGGTGACCACACGCTGACCCTGCCGGTCCTGCGCTCGGTTGCCAAGAAACACGGGCCGGTGGCGCTGGTGCATGTGGATGCCCACGCTGATATCAACGAACATATGTTTGGCGAGGAAATCGCTCATGGCACGCCGTTTCGACGCGCCCACGAAGAGGGTTTGCTGATTGATAACAAGGTGTTCCAGATTGGGCTGCGGGGTACGGGATACACTGCGGAAGATTTTGACGAGGCCCGCGACTGGGGATTTCAGGTGGTGCAGGCCGAGGAGATCTGGCACCAGTCATTGGCTCCGCTTGCGGCTCGGATCGTAGATCATATTGGCGACGTATCGGTTTATATCACCTATGATATCGACAGCCTTGACCCGGCTTATGCGCCCGGTACCGGGACGCCGGAAATCTGTGGGCTGACCACGCCGCAATCGGTTGAGCTGATCCGTGGATTGAAAGGGTTGAACATCGTCGGTTGTGATCTGGTCGAGGTATCGCCACCCTATGATCCGTCAGGAAATACTGCGCTGACCGGGGCGAACTTGCTCTATGAAATGCTGTGTGTTTTGCCGGGAGTTGGCGCGCGTTCATAACGAGATAACCGTCCCGGCCACCGCGCCGGGACCGCCCCCAATACACGGCCCCAGATTATAGGCCAGGGTGGTGAATAAACGCGACGTGGCGTGTCGGTACTTTGACAGAAGCGCGATGTCTGACGCGTCAGATTGAGCAATAATCAACAGGGAAACCGTGGAATGAAAGCAGCCGTATGCCGCGAGTTCGGCAAAGAACTGACCATCGAAGAAGTGACCTTAAACGCTCCAGAAGCGGATCAAGTAGCCGTGAAAGTCGACGCTTGCGCGATTTGCCATTCGGACATTTTCTATATCGAAGGAGCCTGGGGTGGGCATTTACCGGCGGTTTATGGGCATGAAGCAGCGGGCCGGATCAACGCTGTTGGCAGCAATGTAACCGACTATCATATCGGCGATAGTGTCTTGGTAACATTGATAAAGTCCTGTGGCACATGTCCGACCTGCAGCTCTGGCCATCCGGTGAATTGTGAGACCGGATATGACCGTGTGGGGTCGTCGCCGATCACCTTGGCGGATGGCGAAGTTGCGGAGCACGGATTGCAGACGGCGGCCTTTGCCGAAAGCGTTGTGGTGGATCAGAGTCAGATCGTGAAAATCCCCGAAGATATTCCGAAAGACGCCGCAAGCCTGTTGGCCTGTGGGGTGATTACCGGTCTCGGTGCAGTGACCAACACCGCTGCGATCCGTCCGGGTTGTTCCGTGGTTGTGATCGGCGCAGGCGGGGTCGGGCTGAACGCCGTTCAGGGGGCGGTTCTGAGCGGGGCGACCACCATCATCGCGCTTGATCTGGAACCGGAGAAACTCGACGGCGCACTGGAATTTGGCGCTACTCATGCGCTGAACGCCGCCGATAAAGATGTTGCAAAACAAGTGCGTAAGGTGACCGGCGGGCGGGGGGCGGATTTTGTGTTTGTAACTGTAGGCGCGACCAAGGCCTTTGAATCTGCACCTCGGATGCTGGCACCACGCGGCGAAATGATTCTGGTTGGGATGCCGCCATCTGGGGCCAAGGCAACCTATGAGCCGGTGATTCTGACCGCCCTCAGCCAGTCTCTGAAAGGCTCGCTGATGGGGGAAACTGTGTTGAAACGCGACATTCCCTGGCTGATTGAACATTACCGGCAGGGGCGGCTGAAGCTGGATGAACTGATCACCAACCGCTATTCGTTGGATCAGATCAACGAGGCGATTGCCGATACCAAAGCAGGAAAATCACGGCGCAATGTGATTGTGTTCTGAGGCGTTCTTCTGTGCAGGGATTAGATAGAATCGGAGACAATGCAGTGACAGCTTCAAGGCGCAAACGGCGACAGCCAAAACCGGTTGAGGCACCGCAGATCATTACCGGAGTGCGGCGCGAAATCCCCACATATGATCTGGTGCGCGACGAAGGGCTGGAGCTGGTCGAGGCGAAATCCGAGCAATTGTTGCAAGAGGTTGGAGTCGAGTTTCGCGGCGATCCGAACGCGCTGGCGTTGTGGCGCGATGCTGGCGCGGATGTCAAAGGTGAGCGGGTGCGGATTGATCCGGGAATGCTGCGCGGCATCATCGATGCGACAGCGTCCAAGACATTTAAACAACATGCCCGAAATCCGGCGCGTACGATTGAGCTGGGCGGCAACAATGTGGTGTTTGCCCCCGCCTATGGTATGCCCTTTGTGCGCGATCTGGACGGCGGGCGGCGATACGGTACGATCAAAGATTTCGAGAATATCATCAAGCTGACGTATTGCTCACCCCATCTGCACCATTCTGGCGGCACGGTTTGTGAGCCGGTGGATTTGGCGGTGAACAAGCGGCATCTCGATATGGTCTACGCGCATCTGAAATGGAGCGACAAGCCGTTTATGGGGTCGGTGACGACGCCGGAGCGGGCCGAGGATTCGATTGATATGGCACGGATCGCCTTTGGGGCGGATTTTGTCGACCGGAATTGCGTGATTATGGGCAATATCAACATGAATTCACCGCTGGTGTATGACGCGGCGATGAGCGGGTCGCTGCGGGCTTATGCCCGGGCCAATCAGTGCCCGGTGGTGGTGCCCTTTGTGCTCGGTGGGGCCACAGCACCCGTCAGCATGGCGGCGGCAGTAACGCAGGCCTATTCCGAGGTCCTGGTCGGTTGTGCACTGGGGCAGTTGGAACGGCCTGGGTCACCGTCGGTTTTCGGGAATTTTGTGACGTCAGTTGATCTCAAATCCGGCTCGCCGACGTTTGGCACCCCTGAATCAGCGCTGGGCAGCTATATGGCTGGGCAACTGGCGCGGAGAGTTGGCCTACCGGTGCGCTGTTCGGGTGGGTTTACCGCATCGAAACTACCCGACGCCCAGGCGATGATGGAAACCGTGACGGCGATGAATGCCGCTGTGTTGAGCGGCGCCAATTTTGTTTTGCAATCAGCAGGCTGGCTGGAGGCGGCTTTGACCATGAGCTACGAAAAGCTGGTGCTCGATGCAGACTATCTGGGTTCGCTGCATGTGTTTTTGCGCGGGCTGTCTCTGGACGAAGACAGCTTTGCCATGGAGGCGTTTAGCGAGGTCGGTCCGGGCAATCATTTCTTTGGCTGCGAGCATACTTTACGGCACTATAAGACGGCGTTTTATAACAGTGAACTGTCGGACAACCAGTCGTTTGAGAATTGGGTGGATCGGGGGAGTGCGGATTCAGTGATGCGGGCGAATGCGAAGTGGAAAGCGGATCTGGCGGGGTATGAGGCGCCGCCGCTTGATGCAGCTGTGGATGAAGCGCTGCAAAATTTCATGGCAGGGAAGAAGGCAGCGTTGCCAGATATCTGGGTGTAGCGTGTAGCTCGATTTGTGCTCTCACACGTCAAAAATCTTCCAGCACCGAGATCACCACATCTGCACCCGCGTCGCGGATCGGAACAATCGCTTGATATGCATCGGAATGATACCAAGCATCAATCGCTGCTGCGTCTGGGAAACGAAACACCGCAGAAAAATGATGGCCAGCTTCGCCGGTAAGCACCTTGGTCAATTTTCCGATCATCAGGGGTTCGCCGCCATATGCGGCGATCAGTGGCCGGACTTTGGCTGTATAGTCCTGAAACTGTTCAGTGTCCTTGACTGTAATAACAGCTGACATATAGGCGTTCATTTATTTCCCTTTTTTTGTTCGAACGTACATTAAACAGCTACTCTCAAAAAGGCTGAGCGGATATGCAATCGTTGGCTCACTTTCGGCGGGTTGGCCATTCTTTCGCGTCAATGCCCACCCAAACGCCCGGTCTGAATGTCGTAATCCACAGCCAGCGAATAATCAGGAGCGTCGCTCCGATCAACGATCAGCTGCCCGGCTTTGTGCAACAGCTGGTGACAGTCGGCGCTGAGGTGGCGGAGTTGCAGGCGTTTTCCGGCGGCGGTGTACTTTTCTGCGACAGCCTCGATAGCTTGCAGGGCGGATTGATCAACCACGCGGGAGTTGGCAAAATCGAGGATCACGTGGTCGGGGTCTTTGGCCGGGTCGAACAATTCGGTGAAGCCTGTGGCGGAACCGAAAAACAGCGGGCCTTCGATTTCATAAACTCTTGCTCCTGCTTCAGTCACCGATGGCCGTGCCTTGGCATGGATGCGTGAGGCGGCGTTCCAGGCGTAAACCAGGGCGGAGACAATCACCCCGACAACCACAGCGATGGCGAGGTCTTCGAGCACGGTAACGACTGTGACCAGCAGGATGACGAAGGAGTCGGCGCGGGGGACGATGCGCAGGATCTTGAAGCTCTGCCAGGCGAATGTGCCGATCACAACCATGAACATCACGCCGACAAGGGCTGCAAGCGGGATCAGCTCGATGATGCTGCTGCCAACGAGAATAAAGGCGAGCAGGAACAGCGCCGCGGCTATGCCGGACAGCCGGGTGCGGCCACCAGAATTCACGTTGATCATCGACTGACCAATCATGGCGCAGCCGCCCATGCCGCCAAAGAATCCGGTGACCGTGTTGGCGGCGCCCTGAGCGAGACATTCGCGCGATGCCCCGCCGCGCTTGCGGGTGATTTCGCCGACCAGATTGAGGGTTAGTAGGCTCTCGATCAACCCGATGGCGGCGAGGATGATCGAATAGGGCAAGATGATTTTCAGGGTTTCGAAGGTGAGGGGAACTTGCGGAATTGAGAAGGCGGGCAGTCCGCCCTTGACAGATGCGAGGTCACCGACACGTGGTACCGGCACGTCAAACAGGATAACAGCGGCAGCAACAAGGCCGATGGCGGCGAGCGGGGCCGGAAAGGATTTGGTGAGTTTAGGAGTGGCCCAGATGATGCCCATCGTGGCCGCAACCAGCGCCAGCGTGATCCAGAGGGTCGGGCCGGACATCCAGACGTGATGGCCGGCGCTGTCTGGCACTTTGAACTGCTCCATCTGCGCCAGAAAAATTACGATGGCGAGGCCGTTGACAAAACCCGGCATCACCGGATGCGGCACCATGCGGATGAATTTTCCGAGTTTCAGCAGCCCGGCCGCGATCTGGATCAGCCCCATCAGAACGACGGTGGCAAACAGGTATTGCACGCCGTGGTCCGCGACGAGGGCTACCATCACTACCGCCAGCGCTCCGGTGGCGCCGGAAATCATACCGGGACGCCCGCCAAAGATTGCGGTAATCAGACCGACGATGAACGCGGCGTAGAGTCCAACCAACGGGTCCACACCCGCAACAAAAGCAAAGGCGATGGCTTCGGGCACCAGCGCCAACGACACGGTCAGGCCGGACAAGATATCGGTGCGGGTTTGCGGTAGGTTGATCTCGCGGCTTTTGGTGAAAAAACTATTGCCGCGGATATTGGCGGCGAGATCGCCGAGGGGGGTTTTCTTGGTCACAAGCTGTGGCGTCCTGTTCAGGGGTATGCGGGCTGCCTTAGTGGGTTGTTGGGGAAAGGTGAAGGGCGCGGCGCGGAAGTTTCTGCCAAGAGGCGCTGTTTGCGACGCGAATTTGGTTGAAAGAAGTGGCGCGGCGGCGGAATCGGTTCCAAAATGGCGCAAAACCCACTGCTGCGGAGAAAGTCATGAAGCTTGCGGATCTGGAAATTTTTGTTGTCGGCAACCGGCCGCCGGGCTGGGGTGGGCGCTATTTCATTTTTGTCAAACTGACGACCGACAATGGAATGGTTGGCTATGGCGAAGTTTATGCCGCCGCGGTTGGACCGGAGGCGATGAAGGCTGTGATCACGGATGTGTTTGAGCGGCATATGGTGGGGGAGAACCCGGAGAATATAGAACGGATGTTCCGCCGCGCTTATTCCAGTGGTTTCACCCAACGACCGGACCCCACCGTGATAGGGGCGTTTTCCGGGTTGGAAATCGCCTGTTGGGATATTCTGGGCAAGGCGCACGACCGCCCTGTCTATGCGCTGCTGGGTGGGGTGATGAATGAGCGGATACGGTCTTATACCTATCTCTATCCGCTGTCGCATCACGACATAAACGCATTCTGGTCCAGCCCGGAAATGGCGGCAGAAACGGCTGCTGAGATGGTGAAGCTGGGGTTTACGGCGGTGAAGTTTGATCCTGCCGGGCCCTATACCAATCGCGGCGGGCATATGCCGGCGATGTCGGATATTTCGAAATCAGTGGCGTTTTGCAGGGCCATTCGCGATGCAATTGGCGACAAAGCGGATTTGCTATTTGGCACCCATGGGCAGTTTTCCACCGGGGGGGCGATCCGTCTGGGGCAGGCGATTGAACCCTACAGCCCACTGTGGTTCGAAGAGCCGGTGCCGCCGGATAATGTCGCGGCCATGGCGCAAGTGGCGCGGGCCGTGCGGATACCGGTGGCGACCGGTGAGCGGCTGACCACCAAGGCTGAGTTCGCACTGGTGTTGCGCGAAGGCGCGGCGGCTATTCTGCAACCAGCGCTGGGGCGGTCGGGCGGTATCCTTGAGACCAAAAAGATTACAGCCATGGCTGAGGTGTATAACGCGCAAGTCGCGCCGCATCTCTATGCCGGGCCGGTGGAGTGGGCAGCGAATGTACAATTGGCGGCGAATATCCCGAATCTGCTGATGTTGGAGACGATTCAGACCGGCGGGGCGTTTCATCAGGAGCTGATCAAACACACGATTGTCTGGGAAGACGGCTATGTGCTGGCCCCGACGGCGCCGGGTCTGGGGATTGAATTTGACGAAGCGTTGGCGCGGGCCAATCCGTATGAGGGAACCGGGCTGCATCTGGAGATGCAGGAGGCGGGCTGTAACTATGAAGGAGAGAATAACTTTGCCGGAGGGGCGCCGCCGGTTGAGGGGTAGGGGCGACGTTAAGTAGAGAGATAAGCCGGTTAAGGATTTTCAGTAATGACCGCTCAGAGCCCAAAGCGGACTTCTGTCCGCTGATCGTTATCTGGACATAATCTTTGATTTTCACGAGCATAAATTTGTCCGAAACTATCCCAGGAAGCAGAATCGCTCGTTCATTGTTTGGAAGAAATGCACTGAGCTCTAGGACCACATTTCAACTTTGGAATCCTTTTCAGTTTCGGAGTCCATTAGATATGATTTATGAACCAAAGTTCCGCGACACCAAATGCTGCGTGCAGTGGGCGGTAAGCGCAGGCAAAATCAATTCTAATCCACCTGCGGTTCGAGAATTTCAGCCCCGCAGTGGCTTGTAGATATGTCGCCATAATTGGGTCAATTCCATGAAATTCTCGTCAGATACAATGTTCGACTAAAATCAAGGTGTAAACAATACCGGATTGTGCCATCCTTGTGCCACGAATAATCCCGGCCTGGAGATGTCGAATGAGCAATACCAGTTCACACAAGTTATTGCCTCAAGAAGCGCATGGCCCGCTCGAAAATGTTTTTACCGACATTTGGGTAGTCAAAGGTGGAAGCAAAATGCCTTTGCCAATTCCTGTACGTATCACCAAAACAATGACAATCATACGCAATCCCGAGACGAAGGAACTTACGTTGGTTAATGCAATGAACGTTTCTGATGCTCTGCTTTCAGAGATCAATGCGCTTGGAGCAATCAAACATATACTCACTGTCGGAGGTGCTCATGGCAAGGACGATGGTTTTTATAGAGATCGGTATAGCGCTCAGGTCTATGACTTAGAAGGTCACAAGTATGTTCGAAAACTTGGTCCCGCTAGTGACAAGAACGAGGTCTACATGGAAGCGGACACGCACCTGACTGAAGAAAGTCAACTTCCACTTCCGAATGCGGAACTCAAAATCATACACACGAATGGCACTCCAGAGGGCGTACTTTGTCTCAAAGATAAAGGCGGCGTTTTGGTTACGGGTGACTCGCTTCAGAATATGCCTGGACCAAATAAGTACGTGAATTTTATAGGCAAGATAATCATGAAAAAGAGGGGGTTTTTTCATGCCTATAATGTCGGTCCCGCGTGGCTCGAGAATGCAAAACCAGCGACGTCTGACCTCAAGTCAATATTTCTGGATTCAGAGTATGCGAACGTAATTCCTGGACATGGTGACCCAGTCGTAGGAGGCGCAAAAGAAAAATATCGACCTGCGGTCGAAGCCGCTATTCTGAAAATGCAGTAACCATCGACTTTAGGTCAGCTAAGTAAGGTTGAGCCATCTGTATCTTTCAACTTCTGTTCTGGATGGGCGAGAACGTTGAGTAGTTTTCCGGTGGGATCGCAAAGATAGAAGCGGCGAACGCCCCACGGTTCATCAGTTAGCTCATATTTGATATCATGGCCAAGTTGCTTTGCACGCTGATAGACTGCATCCACGTCATCGACCTCAATCGAAAGGTCCGGAACGGAGGTCTCCGAACCACCTTCTGTCGCAATGCTAATCTGAGCTGGGGCAGCCTCTCCTGATGCGAGGGTGACAATCCAGCCGTGATCCATAGCGACACTCAGGTCGAATAAATCCGTGTAGAATTTTTGCACCTCTTCCACCGAGTTCGCAGCGACATTTGACACGATGCGCTTTACTGCCATGAACACCTCCTCCACTAGTAGTTGAAGTATAGCACCGGTTTTGCCCAACGGCAGCTTTGTCCGCGTTGCAGACATCAAATAACCCGTTCAACATCCGCTCCCGCTTACGCCCCTTTGAAAACCCTCACCCATACGCTACACACTCAGTAAGCATTGCTCTCTGACCTTTTCCAGCGGGCTGTCCCGTATGTTCAGGCCCGGAAATACCTTTGATGTCCAACCGCCTCGCCGTCGCATTTGTTCTGATCACCGTGATGATCGATGCCATGGGTATCGGTCTGATCATGCCGGTTATGCCCGAGCTGATTATCGATCTGGGCGGAGAAAACCTCAGTCAGGCGGCGATCTGGGGCGGGATTCTGTCTTCGGTATTTGCCGTGATGCAGTTTCTGTTCGGCCCGATGGTCGGCAATCTGTCGGACCGGTTCGGGCGGCGACCGGTGCTGCTGGTGTCGTTGGCAGTGATGTCGTTCGACTATGTGATCATGGGGTTCGCCCATTCCATGTGGGTGCTTTTTCTGGGTCGGATTCTGGGTGGCATCACAGCGGCGAACCATTCAACCGCGGCGGCGGTGATCGCGGATATCTCTAAGCCAGAGGAAAAAGCCGCGAATTTCGGACTGCTGGGCGCAGCCTTTGGTGTTGGGTTCATTCTCGGGCCGCTGCTCGGCGGATTGCTGTCCGAATTCGGGCCGCGGGCACCGTTTTTCGGAGCCGCGGTGCTGGCTGGCCTGACCATGATATTCGGGTATTTTGTGTTGCCCGAGACCGTGACGGCAGAGCGGCAGCGCCCGTTTTCATGGGCCCGCGCTCAACCTTTCGGGGCGTTTCGCGCGGTTGGTCAGCTGCCCGGTCAGGCGCGGTTGCTGATCGTTGTGCTGTTCTATGAACTGGCGTTCATCGTCTATCCGGCGGTCTGGGCCTATTACACGCTGGAAAAATTCGACTGGGATGCCAAGATGGTGGGGATTTCACTGGCCTGTTTCGGCTTCATGATTGCGCTGGTACAGGGCGGGTTGATCCGGCTGGTGGTGCCCCGGTTCGGCGAATACCGTACGGCGATATTTGGCATGGTGATGAACGCCATCGCTTTTGTTGCCTATGCGTTTGTGCCGGTAGGGTGGATGATATTCGTTTTGATGCCGCTGACCACATTGGGGGCGCTGGCCTCACCCGCCATCCAGGGGATCATGTCGCGGGCGGTGCCTGATGATGCGCAGGGCGAATTGCAGGGCGTGGTGACCAGCATCCGCGCTGTCGGCACCATCGCCGGGCCGTTGTTGATGACCGGGCTGTTCTTCTATTTCACCCGCTCGGGGACGCCACTGTATTTCCCCGGAATGCCGTTCCTGATGGCACTGTTGTTGGTGTTGGCGGCCCTGGCCGTTTTTTGAAGATGAAGCGACCGCCGAAGCGGGTGGCGGCCGCGCCTGTGCGTTAAATTATTGTTCAGTTAAAGATATACCGACGCCATTCGCGTCGCCGGTGCGAATGAACTTGCCAGCAGTTGAAGTGGTTGGCCACCGGGCCTGTAAGAAACGAGTCTTCTTGTGGATTCGCTTGACGCTCACCTTATTACTCTGGTTTCCACCAAGAACGTGAAAATGGGTGTTGTCTTCGGCCCAATAGAACCCAACGTGGCCCTTCCTCCCGTTTTTCTTGACGCGCCAAAATACGAGCACTGATCCGAAACAAGGTTGGGTTGGCTGTCCAAAATTTTCCCACTTTCTGGCGCCAAGGAAATTGGTCGGGATTGACTCGTCATCCAACTGCGAACTGATGCAATGTCCTACAAACAGGCCGCACCACGGTACTTCGTCGCTGGAATAGCCGCCCGCGTTCAGCGACGCCGCCCAGTTCATGATGGTGGGATCGTTTGCTGGCCCTGGAATTTCCTTCAGGCCAGCATGGCGTGCGCCTTCGACCATCCAGGGCAGCTCGGTGGGTATCCAGTCAACCGAGGCTGGTTTAGGCGGTGCGCCCGGAAACAACTTGCCACGCGTGTTGGGGCCAACGACACCATCAACTTCCAATCCATTGACTGCCTGAAATGCCCGAATTGCTTTGCGGGTTTTTGGCCCCATGACCCCATCAACCGGGCCGGGATCAAAACCTGTATTTGCAAGCGCGTTTTGAATATCACGAATGTTCATTATTAAGTCCTTTCAAAATCTTATCAAAAATTGGTCAATAAAACCGGCTAATCTACGCTGCGAAGAATAACACAAAGCGGTCATTTCTCAAAATATTATTGAATGGCGACCTGGTTACCTAAAAAAAGGCCCGCCAAAAGACGGGCCTTTGTAATATTATTGGTTGGGTCCACCTACTGCGGCAATTCCCCGTCGACACCTTCGACATAGAAGTTCATGCCAGCCAGCGTACCGTCGTCAGCGGTTTCGCCTTCGGCAAGCCATGCCGAACCGTCCTGTTTGTTGATCGGCCCGGTGAAGCTGTGCACGGTACCGGCCGCCAGCGCCTCTTTCAGAGCAGTGGCAGAGGCTTGCACGTCCGCCGGAACCTGGTCAGAAAAATCGCCGATGCCAACCATGCCTGGTGCGATCCCGTCCCAAGTGTCGGTGCTGGACCAGGAGCCGTCCATCGCCGCTTTGGCGCGGGCAACGTAGTAGGGGCCCCAGTTGTCGATGATCGAGGACAGCCGTGCGTTCGGGCCGAACTGGATCATATCGGACGCCTGACCAAAGGCGAAGATGCCTTTTTCTTCGGCAATTGTCATCGCAGCTGGTGAATCGGTGTGCTGCATGATGATGTCCGCACCCTGTTCGATCAGCGCGTTGGCCGCGTCCGCCTCTTTGCCGGGATCAAACCAGGTGTAGACCCAGACGATTTTCATCTTCACGTCGGGGTTCACGGCATTGGCTGCCAGATAGGCGGCGTTGATGCCACGCACAACTTCCGGGATCGGATAAGATGCGATGTATCCGATGGTGTTGGTCTCGGTCATATTACCTGCGATATGGCCGATGACTGAACGGCCTTCATAGAAACGCGCCGAGTAGGTGGACACATTGTCGGAGCGTTTGAAGCCAGTCGCGTGCTCGAATTTCACGTTCGGGAATTTTTTGGCGACGTTCATCACGTGGTCCATATAGTTGAACGATGTTGCAAAGATCAGATCGTGACCGGACAGCGCCATTTGGGTCATAACCCGCTCGGAGTCCGCAGATTCCGGCACGCTTTCGACGAAAGTTGTCTCAACGCTGTCACCGAGGGCCTCTTCGATGGCTAAGCGGCCTTGGTCGTGCTCGTAAGACCAGCCAAAGTCGCCGGTTGGGCCGACGTAGATGAAGCCGGCTTTCAGCTTGTCCTGAGCCGTGGCGGCACCTGCAAGCCCGGTGGCAAGCGCAGCGCCCACCAGCAGTGTTTTAAACAGTTTCATATGTTTTCTCTCCTTGTTGTCGCCCCGGCAGCGGGGCCGTTTTATTGGCCTCTAGTGTGAGGCATGGAATATCCGGCCCAGAGATGCCGGGGCATTGAGACTGGCGCGTTTCTTGTCCGCGCTCATGATCACCAACACGATGATGGTGACGATATAGGGTGTCATCGATAAATAAGCCGCGCCGATGTTGACGCCGACCGCTTGCAGGTTCAACTGTAAAATGGTGACGCCGCCAAATAGATAGGCGCCGATCAACACCCGCCAGGGTTTCCAGCTGGCAAAAACCACGATGGCAAGGGCAATCCAGCCGGCACCGGCGGTCATGCCTTCGGTCCATTGCGGCACCCGAATCAGCGACAGGTAAGCGCCACCAAGACCAGCACAGGCGCCACCGAACATGATTGCCATCATACGCACCCGGACCACCTTATAGCCCAGAGCATGGGCCGCATCATGGCTCTCACCGACCGCCCGCAGGATCAACCCGCCGCGAGTGCGGTTGAGGAAGTACCAGACAGAAGCGACCAGTGCGATGGAGAAGTAGATCATCAAGTCATGACCAAAGATGATCGGGCCTATGACGGGTAGATCCGTTAGAACGGGGATGTCGAGTTTTGGCGATCCCGGCGGTTTAATGCCCGCATAGCTATCGCCCAGCAATGCCGCAAGTCCAAGGCCGAACAGGGTCAGGCCGAGGCCGGTGGCGACGTGATTGGTCATCATATATTGGGTGAGTATGACAAAGACCAGCGATATCAAGGCACCGCCGATCGCCGCAAAGATGAAGCCGAGCAGGGGGCTGCCGGTAGTGACGGCAGCAATGAAGCCGCAGATCGCGCCGATGATCATCATGCCTTCGACACCAAGATTCAGCACGCCGGATTTTTCCGCGATCAACTCACCTGTGGCGGCCAGCAGGATAGGGGTCGAGGCTGCCATCAGGCTGACAATCAGGGCAACGGGGGAGATGGCTGAAAAGTCCATTATGTGACCCTCGCAGTTTTAAATTTCACTTTAAAGTTCACCAGCATTTCAGAGCCGAGCAGGAAGAACAGCAGCATCCCCTGGAACACCTGAACCGAGGCTTTGGGAACCTGGAGTTCGGTCTGCACGATGTCACCACCGACGTAAGTGATCGCCAGCAGGAGCCCCGCCAGCAGAATGCCGATGGGGTTCAAGCGACCGAGGAAGGCAACGATGATGGCAGTAAAGCCGTAGAATTGTGGGAAGTTTGTCGAGAGTTTCCCGGCCGGGCCGGTGGCCTCGAATATCCCAGCCATGCCTGCCAGCGCACCTGACAGACCGAGGCAGATGGCGATGGTTAAGTTTGGGTTGATGCCTCCGAATTTCGCGGCGCGGCCTGATTGGCCGGTTACGCGGATCTGGAACCCGCCGATGTGGCGCGTGAGCGCGACATAGGCGACGATCACCAGCATAAATGCGGTGACGACACCCCAATGGGCACCGCTACCAGCGATCAGCTCGTTGTTGGCGGCGGCGGGATAGTCGGCAAAGCTGCGCGAGACTGGGAAGTTCATGCCAACGGGTGAGCGCAGCGGGCCGGTGACCATGGCAGCCAGGAACTGTTCGGCCACATAAACCAGCATCAAAGAAACCAGAATTTCATTGGCGTTGAACTTGATTTTCAGGATGGCCGGGATCAGGCCCCAGAACATGCCGCCAATCGCTCCGGCGAGGATCATCAGCGGGAAGACGATGAAGGATTCAAGCGGGTAAAGCGCAAGGCCGACAGCCCCGCCAACCACAGCGCCCATGACAAATTGCCCCTCGGCCCCGATGTTCCAAATGTTGGCGCGAAAGCCGAAGGACAGGCCAAGCGCGATCATGATCAGGGGTGCGGCCTTGATCAGGATCTGGCCGCGATAGTAAAAGGCGAATTCACCAAACACCGGATCCCAGAACAACATGCGGATGGCGGCAAACGGGTTGGAGCCAAGCGCCAGAAACAGCAGTCCACCTGCGATCATCGTGGCAATCACCGCGATAAAAGGTGTCATCGCCTGCATGTTTTTTGACGGCTCAGGCCGTGCTTCAAGCATTAACATGTTGAGCCTCCGAATGGTTAACGTCTGTTCCGCCCATCAGCAGGCCGATTTCTTCGATTGTCACACCTTTCGCGGAGCGCACCGAGGACATTTTGCCTTCGGCCAGAATCGCAAATGTGTCTGATATTTCCATAAGTTCGTCCAAATCCTGACTGATCACCAGAACGGCGGCGCCGTTGCCTGCCAGTTCCAGCAACGCCTGCCGGATGTCGGCGGCGGCGGCGGCATCCACACCCCAGGTGGGCTGGTTGATGATCAGCACTTCGGGGTCCTGCATGATCTCGCGGCCGATCACGAATTTCTGCAAATTGCCGCCGGAAAGGGATTTTGCGGCGTGTTCGACGCCGGAGGTGCGCACGTCGAACTGTTTGACAACCTCCTCGGCGAATTCGCGGGTTTTCTGCCATTTGACAAAGCCGTTATGAGTCAGGTCTTTGCGCTGAAATCCGGTCAGCAAGGCGTTTTCTGTCAGTGACATATCCGGCGCGGCGGCGTGGCCGAGGCGTTCCTCGGGGGCTGTCAGCAGGCCACGGGTACGACGGCGATTGGGGCCGAGGTTGCCAATGTTTTCGCCCTTGAGTTTGATCGAATCGTCCTGCACACGTTCTTCACCGGACAGGGCCAGCATCAATTCGTCCTGACCATTCCCGGCAACACCGCCGATGCCCAGGACTTCACCGGAGTGCAGGCTGAATGAAATGTCTTTCAGGCTGGTGCCAAAGGGATCGCTGGATTTGAGCCACAGGTCATTGACGTCCAGCAGAGACGGACCGGGTTTGAAATCGGTTTTGCTAGGTACGGTCAGCGTGGTGCCAACCATCATCTCGGCCATGCTTTTCGGGGTTTCCTCGGACGGGATGCAGGTGCCGACCACCTTGCCCAGACGCAATATCGTGGCGTGGTCACAGATGGTGCGGATTTCTTCCAATTTGTGCGAGATGTAGAGGATCGAGGTGCCTTCAGCTTTCAGTTTGAGCAGGGTTTCAAACAGGATATCAACCTCTTGCGGGGTTAAAACCGAAGTTGGTTCGTCCATCACCAAGAGCTTGGGTTCCTGCAAAAGGCAGCGGACAATTTCCACACGCTGGCGCTCCCCGGCAGACAGGTCACCAACCATCCGGTCGGGATCGAGCGTGAGGCCGTAGTTTTCCGACACCGTGCGGATGCGTTCAGACAACGCCTTGGGTTCCGGCGCATTTTCCATGCTAAGCGCGATATTTTCCGCCACAGTAAGCGCCTCGAACAGCGAGAAGTGCTGGAACACCATCGCCACACCGGAGGCGCGGGCTTCGCGTGGTTCGTTGGGGGCAAAGGCAGAGCCGCGAAACTGCATGGTGCCGCTGTCAGGCCGCACCAGACCGTAGATCATTTTGACCAGCGTGGATTTCCCCGCGCCGTTTTCACCGAGCAGGGCGTGAACTTCGCCTTCACCGATGTCAAAGCTGACGGTGTCATTGGCGACAACGCCGGGGTAGGCTTTGGTCAGCCCCGATATGCTGAGAAGATTGGTCACAGACGGGCTTCCTTTCCAAGAGTTTGGCGGACATCCAAAGCCAGAAGTTCGGCTGCAACGCCGACTGCGATGGCTTTTGGGGTTTTGCCCAACGACGGCTGGCCGATCGGGCAAATCATTTGGGCGATATGGGCATCAGAATGACCAAGTTTGCGCAGGCGTGTGGTGAAACGGCTGCGTTTTGTGGCGGAGCCAATCAGGCCAAGCGTCGCGAAATCGCGCGACAAAACGGCGTGGCAGATATCAAGGTCGAGCGCGTGCGAATAGGTCAGCACCAGATGATGCGCGGTGTCTGGTGCGTGGCGCACCGCGTCTGCTGGGTTTTGCGCGACCAGTGGGGCGGCATGGGCTGGAATTTCTGTGGGAAAGCGGTTCTGTGTGGTATCGACCCAAGTGATTTCAAAAGGCAGGTCTGCCAGCACATCGACAATTTCGCGGCCAACATGACCAGCTCCGTAGAGCCAGAGCGGTTGGTGCGGCCGTTTCAGGGTTTCAACAAGCCAGCCATCGGCAAAAATTAATGCGCCGGGGTTGCGCTGATTGCGCATGTTGGTGATGGCGCGGGCGACAGACAGAGACTGTTGCGAAGCCGCATCTTCAGACAGAGGTCTGGCGAATATGTATTGCGAAAGCCCGGCAGAGTGTGGCGATCAAACCGTTCCAGCACCAGCGTCACAGCGCCGCCACAACATTGACCGAGCGCCGGGCCGAGCGGCATTTTCAAAATGGTGGTTTTGGTGTTGGCGGCCAGCATGGTGCGGGCTTTCGCGATCGCTTCAAATTCCAAAGCACCGCCGCCGATGGTGCCCGACATTCCATCCTGCCAGACCAGCATTGCGGTTCCGGTCTCGCGCGGTGACGACCCGGCGTGGCTAGCAACCAGAACACGGACCACCGGCCCGTTTGCACCGGTTGCCTGTTCCAGGCTGTTAAAATCAAATCCTTCGATCATATCCGACCTGCGTGTAATCCGGATGAAACATCAGGTGCAGCGCTCTTTGCTACACCGGTGGTCTCTTCAATCAGAAGAAACGCGACACTCATTCAGATATCCCGCCACCTTCTCCCCGTTTTGGTCTTGCAGCATTCTCACCCGATGTGGCGTAAGGCAGGATGCGACCAAGTAACGCGCCTATGAAAGCAAGGAGGAGGCGCGTTTACAAGAAGAAACTATCTCCGGAATCTGTAATTACTTTCAATTATTTGTAGATAAAGGGTAGGTATCGAATGCCAACTAAGTGTTTCTTTCCAGACAATTAATAGATTTTTGAGGCGAAATATTCGCATGGCAAGCGTGCCCGCGGAAGATCAGAGCTTCCGTTGTCATCGAAGCAAAAATGCGATGGGGGACATTCTGCCCTACAATATTTTTCGGTACTCCAACGCGTCCATCACCTGATTATCGACCTTGCGATAGATATATTCCAAATCGCGTTTTTTATAGTCGGCCTTTATCTTGTGATATTTGTAACGTCGCACATAATCTTCAAACCGCAGGTTGTCCGACGCTTTAATTGAGCGTCGTATGGCCCCGTAACCGGCAGTGATTTTCGGCAGGTATTCGGCGATGCGGTCCAGTTGTTCTTCAAAATCCGACAGCAAATCTTCGTATCGGATGTGCAAAACGTTTTCCGCCGATTCCATCAGTCGCACGTATTCGCGCATTTTGCGGTTCCACAGTTCGATCGGGCTGTCCAGCGTTTTGCTGCCCACATTGTCCCGCGCAGACACAGGCCATTTTGTCATAACGAACTTGTCGAAGTCCAAATCGTCTTGCACCCAAAGCGGATTCTCCGGTCGGTTGTGCAAGGAACTGAGGAAAAAAACCGGGTGTTTGGTGATCAGCAGAAACAGGGTGTTTTCACTGTGCGGCGCGGCGCGGATCACATCTACTGCCGGAGCGGCGTGTTTCAGGCCAAAATCGGAATAGAGGATGCGCTCGTGGTATTGATCCTGCAAACGGCTGTTTTCCCGGTGCCGCAATTTGGGTTTGTGTTGTTGCAGCACCAACCGCAGAACCCGTTTATCGATCCCAAAGTCGCCGCGCAGCAGGTCAGTGGCGAAGTTTTTGCTGACCAGTTTTTCCAGATAGGTCGCGCCGGTGTTCCGGGCACCGAAGACTTTGGTAAAAAGGCAGGTCATTGGAAGTGCTGATGGCCCAAAATTATTCTTTTTGCTCTCCCGTATAGTGCAACGGGTTCCACCCGATAGCAAGCTGCGATAGGTTTGCCAGATGAGCAGTAATCCCCGATTCATTCATCTGCGCCTGCATTCCGCGTATTCCCTTTTGGAGGGCGCGATTCAGGTCAAACAACTGCCGGAAATGTGCACATCAGCGGGTATGCCCGCGATTGCGATTACCGATACCAACAACCTGTTTGCGGCGCTCGAGTTTTCCGAAACCGCTGCCGGTGCCGGGCTGCAACCAATCATTGGCTGTCAATTGGATCTTGCCTACGCCCCCGCGTCACGGATTGGGGACAGGCCTCCCGCACCGCGCCCGATTGTTTTGCTCGCGCAGAATGAGGCCGGGTACAACAACCTGATGAAGCTGAACTCCTGCGCGTTTCTGGACAGCGGGGATGAGTTGCCGCATATCACGCTGGACGAACTGGCAGCGCATACAGAAGGGTTGATCTGCCTGACAGGAGCGGCGCTGGGTCCCCTTGGCCAGTTGATCCGCGACGGTCAGCACGGGGCCGCAAAGACCCTGACGCTTCGGCTGGCGGAGTTGTTTACAGACCGCTTGTATGTGGAATTGCAGCGCCATCCGACAGCGGAGAGCAAGCATACTGCGGAAGAAGCCGCAACCGAGCGCAACTTTGTTGAACTGGCCTATAAGTTGGAGTTGCCGCTGGTCGCCACCAACGACGTCTATTTTCCCAAACGCGAGATGTATGCCGCCCATGATGCGCTGATCTGCATAGCTGACGGGGCTTATGTAGATCAGCAGGAACCGCGTCGGAAACTGACGCCGGAACATTATTTCAAGTCACAGGAAGAAATGACCGAACTGTTCGCTGACCTTCCAGAAGCAATTGAAAACACGGCTGAAATCGCAAAACGTTGCGCGTTTAAGGCGCATAGACGCGACCCCATTCTACCGAGATTTGCCGATGATGAAATTGACGAGCTGCGGCGCGAAGCCAATGCCGGATTGCAAGATCGGCTGGCGGTGATTTCGCATGCCGCGTCGGTTGAAGACTATCAGAAACGGCTCGATTTCGAGCTTGATATCATTCAGGGCATGGGGTTTCCCGGTTATTTCCTGATCGTTGCGGATTTCATCAAATGGGCCAAAGAGCGCGGCATTCCGGTGGGGCCAGGGCGGGGCTCCGGGGCTGGTTCTCTGGTGGCCTATTCGCTGACCATCACCGATCTTGACCCGCTGCGTTATTCGCTGCTGTTTGAGCGCTTCCTCAATCCCGAACGGGTGTCGATGCCGGATTTCGACATCGATTTCTGCATGGACCGCCGGGAAGAAGTGATCCACTACGTGCAGGAGAAATACGGCCGGGAAAAAGTGGCGCAGATCATCACCTTTGGCGCTCTGCTGTCAAAGGCCGCGGTGCGCGATGTGGGGCGGGTTTTGCAGATGCCTTACATGCAGGTCGACCGTCTGTCCAAATTGATCCCGGTTGAGGGCGTCAAACCGGTCAGTATTGAAAAGGCGCTCGCAGATGAGCCACGCCTGCGAGAAGAGGCGAATTCCGAGGAAGTTGTGCAACGGATGTTGACCTATGCCCAACAGGTCGAGGGGCTGCTGCGCAATGCTTCAACCCACGCTGCCGGGGTGGTGATTGGTGACCGGCCCTTGGACGAGTTGGTGCCGCTGTATCAGGACCCGCGTTCGGACATGCCTGCAACCCAGTTCAACATGAAATGGGTGGAAGCTGCGGGATTGGTGAAATTTGACTTTCTCGGCCTGAAAACCTTGACCGTGATCCAGAACGCACTCGACCTGTTGAAACTGCGCGGAGTCGAGATTGATATCGGCACGATCCCCCTTGATGATGCCGCCACTTTCGACCTATATGCATCGGCCCAGACCGTCGCGGTGTTTCAGGTGGAAAGCTCCGGCATGATGGACGCACTCCGGCGCATGAAGCCGACCTGTATCGAAGATATCGTGGCGTTGGTGGCGCTGTACCGCCCCGGGCCGATGGAAAACATTCCGCAGTATTGCGATGTCAAAAATGGACGCGCAGAGCGGGCGGAAATGCACCCGTCCATCGACCATATCCTCGACGAAACCCAAGGCATCATCGTTTATCAGGAGCAAGTGATGCAGATCGCGCAGGAAATGGCCGGATATTCGCTGGGTGGCGCCGACCTGCTGCGCCGCGCCATGGGTAAAAAAATCCAGGCCGAAATGGACAAGGAAAAGCCGAAGTTCCTGAAAGGGGCCGGGGAACACGGCGTTGACCGCAAGAAAGCTAAGGAAGTCTGGGACCTGTTGGACAAATTCGCCAATTACGGCTTCAACAAATCCCACGCGGCGGCCTATGCGGTGGTCAGTTATCAAACTTGCTGGCTGAAAGCAAATTTTCCGGTGGAGTTCATGGCTGCGGTGATGAACTGCGATATCCATCTGACCGACAAGTTGGGTGTGTTTGTCGAGGAAACCAAACGCGGGCTGGAGATTGATGTGGTGCCGCCCTGTGTGAACCGGTCAGAGGCGCTGTTCAGCGTGGCCGACGGCAAGGTGCACTAT
This sequence comes from Amylibacter sp., assembly GCA_965237555.1. Lineage (GTDB taxonomy): Bacteria > Pseudomonadota > Alphaproteobacteria > Rhodobacterales > Rhodobacteraceae > Amylibacter. The sequence continues at coordinate 824,898 of OZ250147.1, read as the reverse complement.
GCGTTGGGGGCATTGAAAAACGTCGGTGCTGAGGCGATGAAGCTGATTACTGAAGCCCGCGATGCGGCAGGTCCGTTCAAAGACTTGTTTGAATTCGCGCGTCGGGTTGAATTGAAACGGGTTGGCAAACGGCCCATGGAAATGCTGGCCCGGTCCGGCGCGTTTGACCAACTGGATGGCAACCGACGCAAGTGCCTCGACAGTGTTGACGCGCTGGTAGCGTATTCGGCGGCGACACATGAGCAGATGAACTCGGCCCAAAGCGGGTTGTTTGGCGATTCCGGCGAAGATTTGCCCCCGCCGCGTCTACCGATGCCCGAAGACTGGTTGCCCACGGAACGGCTGGCGCAGGAGCATCAGGCGGTTGGGTTTTACCTGTCGGGTCACCCGCTCGACGATTACCTCGGACCGCTGAAACGCAAGAATGTACTGACGTTGGCGGAGCTGGAGCAAAAAGCCCGCGCCGGTACGGTGCTGGAAAAAATCGCCGGATCCGTGTCGGGCAAGCAGGAACGCAAATCCGCCCGCGGTAACCGCTTTGCCTTCGTGCAACTGTCTGATCCGACGGGGCTTTACGAGGTCACGGTGTTTTCCGATATCCTTGAACAGGCCCGCGACCTGTTGGTGCCGGGGCAGAATGTGGTCCTGACAGTTGAGGCGAACATGGAAGCCGATCAACTGAAAATGCTAGCCCGCGGAGCGCAGCCGGTGGACGCCGCGGTGATAGACGCGGCGGCGGTAGGCTACCGCATTTTTGTCAATGAAGAGGCGGCGATCGCTTCTGTTGCCACCCGGTTGGAGGAAGCCAGCAAAGGCGCCGGACGCCGCGGTCGTGGCCCGGTGCATCTGGTGCTGTCACACCCGGATTTACCTGGCGAGGTCGAGGTGGCGCTGGCCAAGGAATATACCCTGAACCCGCAGATCAAAGGCGCGATCAAACACGTGCCAGGCGTGCAGGTGGTGGAGGAGTTTTGAGGGATGCCTGATAAGAAAGAGCTAATTGAGGAACTAAATTGGGTAAGCGAGAGAGTTTCAAATCGCGTTTGGACGGTCAGCGCCGGTATTCTCGCCACTGCTATTACGTTTACCTTTGAAGGAGCCGCCTCAGCAGGAGAGCCATTTCTTTCGCCAAAGGAGCTAGCTGTTCCAATGGCTTTTGCGCTACTAGCAATGGCTGCTGACTTTATTCAGTATTTGTCAGGTTATTGGTTGGCGTATAAATCTTGGACTGAGTTTGAATTGTCAGACGATGGTGAAGTAAAATTTAGAACGAATGATTGGAGATTCCGACTCAAGGGTTGGATGTTTAAGGCAAAAAGTGGCTTTTGTATAATTGCTACATTTAGTATGGTCGCAATGATTGGATTCAAGATGCTATGATTTGAGGCGTATTGGAATGGCAAAAAAACCAACAACAACAGATTGGGGCGGCCCACGCGGGAAAATTGACAACTCAAGCAGAACACCAAGAGAGTCCCCCACAAGAAGTTCTCCAACCAAACCAAGGACCGCTTCTAAGCCCGCTCCTAAGCCGCCTTCACCCAGGAAGAAAAAATAGAGGCAAGGCAATTGCGCGGGACCCAGCTTATTCGTAAGCGCGACTCAAAACTCCCGACACTGTATCCTACGCCCAACCCCGGGGGGCACCCCGCGCAAGTTAGGGCATGTTTTGAATTGGACGCCAGAATCCCTGCTCCGCAGATCGAGGGCGCAATTCAACACGTGCCGGGGTGCAGGTGGTGGAGGAGTTTTGATTGGGGTTGTCGCCTAAAGCGCGACCACTGCAAAATTGAACCCGCCCGGGCCTTTGCCCGGGCTGCGCCGACCTCCCCCACGGGAAGCGCATTCGCGCCACCCGAGGTCAGGCGCAGCCCGGTCGTAGTCGTAACCGGCACTCAAGCCGCCACGTCAAACAACTCCGGCAAATCCCCGAGCGCCTTCGCCTGGTCAATTGCCCGCTTTACATCCGCTTCCAGCAACCCGGCCAGTTCCTCAAAACTCTCGATCACAAAATACAGCGGCTGCACGATGTCGATGCGATAAGGGGTGCGCAGCATGGTCAGCAGATCGGCGGCGGCGTATTGTGCCCGACCGGAACAGGCGAACTCCGCTTCTGATGGTGACGAAGCGATGCCCGCGCCATAACCCCGCAGTCCTGCCTCCGTACGGATCATGCCAAATTCGACGGTGAACCAGAACAGGCGGAACAGGTGCCAGCGGTAGCCTTTGCCCAGGCTCAGGCCGAGCTTGCCGATCCCCTCAACAAAATCGGTATAGGCGCGGTTGGTGAGCAACGGGCAATGACCGAAGACTTCGTGGAATATGTCCGGCTCTTCGATGTAATCCATATCCTCGCGGAGGCGCAGAAACGTGGCCACCGGGAATTTGCGCTCCGCCAGCAGGGTGAAGAATTGTGTCGGCGGGATGATGGCAGGCACACCTTGGACACCAAAATCAGTGATTTGGTTCAGGCAGGTGTTGATGTCGGCAACCTGCGGCACGCGCGCGGGGGTCAGACCGAGCGCCTCAATGCCTTCGAAATATTCGCCACAAATGCGGCCCTTCAGGAATTTCATCTGGGCGGTGAACAACTCGCCCCAAACGGAGTCTTCTTCACCCGTGTAGGTAAATCTCCCGTTTGTGTCGGGGTATTTGGAAGCGTATTCGGATTTGCGGGACATGCGGCGGACTCCTTCGCTGCCAATTCTAAGGCCAGCTGGGTGAAAGAGGTTTTCAGATTTGCCAACTAATCTCTGTATTTATGGAAAATTTTTCACTATTATAATAATTATGAAATTTTCTAATCAAGAATCAGCATTATTGCGGGAAATACAAGCCGATGCGTCGCTGTCTTTGGCCAATTTGGCTGACCGTGTTGGCATGGCGCAGAGCACGGTCTGGCGTAAGTTGCAGGAATTTGAGGCAACAGGTCTGATCGAACGTCGTGTCACTCTGCTGAACCCGGCCAAGGCTGGCTGCAAACTCTGCGTTCTGGCGCAGATCCGGCTGCATGACCATGCGCAGGAGGCGGTGGAGGGGTTTATTTCGCTGGTCAACAGCCATCCCGAAATTCAGGAATGCCACGCGATTTCCGGTGCGGCGGATTACATCATCAAAGTTCGGGTGCGGGATGTGGAGGAATACGAGACCTTCATGAGCCACAACCTGCTGCGCAGTCCCTATGTGCGCAATGTCTTGTCGAATTTTGTGCTGAAAGAGATCAAAAGTTCGACGGAGCTGCCGATTTGACGCGAAACCCTGCTAGTGAAATGCAATTACCGCAAGAATCACCGCCACAACCGCTGACCCGGTGACAATCATTCCAAGCTTGGCCATGCTGGCCGGAGACGGTGGGCGGCCTTTGAGCTGGGCACCGAGAACCAGCAGTTGCGCAAAACTGGCCGCGATTGTCAGAACCACAACAAAGGCGATTTTGAGCCAGAAGGTGACGGGCAAACCAGACCAGCCGTCATAGGCCAGCGAAAGCATTGCAAGGCCGGTGATCCACAGCAGGATCAACCCGCCAAAAGACAGCCGTCCGATCAGCCGTGCGGCAAGGCCGATTTTGGCAGCGGCTTCGGGTTCCAGCCCCGCCATTTTTGCGCCGAGGATGGCATTGGCGATGCCGCCGCCGATGCCGATGGAAAAGCTGATGAAATGGATGATTTTCAGGATGTCAAACATCTTGCGTCCCCTGACTGTGCCGATACTTCATGCAGCATCTATAAGTTAATATTTTGTTAACAAACATAAAATGTTCCGCGCGCGGAACATTTGATCTGTCACCAATGTGGCGGCTTTTGGTCACCCATGACAACCCCGCCCGTACCCGCCGCTTCTTCTGCCGCCGCCCGTTCCATCAGCCGCAACATACGGCGTTCCAGCAATTCGATACGTTTCGCCTGATCGGCGACGATATCGCTCAGCTCTTCGGCCTGACGGGCGGTATGCGCCAGTTGGTTTTCAAGTTCGGTGATACGGTCTGATTGGTTCATGGTTCAATTGGCTTCAAAGGCGTCCGGCGGTCAACAATAGGCGCGCAGATGCAGTGGCACAAGGCGTGTGATTTCGCAGTCTTGGAAGATGCCACGATCGTGGTCTATCATTCCGGTCAGGGACAAATCGCAAAACCACAGAGGGATACCAACCATGTATTTACGCCGCCTGATGCCAATTTTTGTTATCTTAGTCTTCGCCGTTCCAGTTCAGGCGCAAACAATTCCCGGGATATTCACCAGCTACGACGAATTGCGAACGGCGATGGATGACGCCATGGTCAAGGCGGATATCACCACCGCTTTGCTGAAATTTGACGCTGGCGTCACCAGTGAAGGGCAGGCGCTGGATGTGCAGCGCAAGTTTGATGATCTGTTTCCAAACGACCTGCCGAACAAAGCTCTGATGCGCCGTGATGTCTACGAAAACGGCTTCAGCCGCGAGTTGCTGGTGTATTGGAACGGCACGAAATATCTGTATGTGTCAATCTTCATCCACGATCAGGGCGATCAGGTTGTTGCGGTCGAATTCAGCGCCAACACAGACTATGACACCGTAGCAGGAGAGTTTTAGCTGCTTGGCTTTGGCGTGACGCGCCCAAACTGTTGAGGTGGCGGCAGATACCCGTTAAGAGGCGGGCAAATGCACAATCCCTGAATGGTTAGTCCGATGGCCAAAGATAAAAAGAAAAAAATCCAGAGCCCCAAGGCATTGCCGCCCAAGGGTTTCCGCGACTATTTCGGCGGTGATGTGGACGAACGCAACGCCATGCTGCGGCAGATCACCGATGTCTATCATCGCTATGGGTTTGACCCCTTGGAAAGTTCCGCAGTGGAAACGGTTGAGGCCTTGGGGAAATTTCTGCCCGACGTGGACCGCCCCAATGCGGGTGTGTTTGCCTGGCAGGACGAAGACGACGCCTGGATGGCGCTGCGCTATGATCTGACGGCACCGTTGGCGCGGGTCTACGCGCAATACCGGAACGATTTGCCTTCACCTTATCGGCGTTACGCCATGGGGCCGGTCTGGCGCAATGAGAAGACGGGGCCGGGTCGGTACCGGCAGTTCTATCAGTGTGACGCGGATACGGTGGGCAGCGCGAGTATGGCAGCGGATGCTGAGATTTGTGCGATGACCAGCGACACGCTGGAAGCAGTGGGCATACCGCGTGGCGATTACATCTTGCGGGTCAATAATCGTAAAGTGCTGAGCGGGGTTCTGGTAACCATAGGCCTTGGTGATGACGCAAGCACCGAGCGAGATGCGGTGCTGCGCACAATCGACAAATTCGACAAAGTGGGCGAGACTGGGGTTCGCGAGCTGTTGACCAAGGGGCGATTAGATGCGTCCGGAGCCTACATCGACGGGGTGGGATTGAGCGAAGATCAGGCTGGACCGGTGATTGCTTTCCTGACATCGAAAGCGGAATGCGCTGACAAGACACTTGCTAATTTGCAAGCTGCCGTGGGCGGCTCAGACATCGGTATGCAGGGTGTTCAGGAGCTGGAGACAATTGCGGAACTGATGGATGCGCAGGGGTATAAATCGGACCGCATCGATATCGACCCGTCGGTCGTGCGTGGACTCGGCTATTACACAGGCCCTGTTTACGAGGCCGAACTCACTTTTGACATCCTCGACGACAAGGGCCGCAAGCGGCAATTCGGGTCTGTTGCGGGCGGCGGGCGTTATGATGATCTGGTGAAGCGGTTCACCGGGCAGGAAGTTCCGGCAACCGGGGTTTCGATTGGCGTTGACCGGCTGTTGGCTGCGTTGCGGGAGAAGGGGCGCATTGGTTCCACATCCAAAGGGCCGGTGGTTGTGACCGTCATGGATCGCGACCGGATGGCCGAATATCAGGCAATGGTGGCGGAGCTGCGCAATGCTGGGATCCGGGCCGAAGTCTATCTCGGCAATCCGAAGAATTTCGGCAACCAGCTCAAATACGCCGACAAACGTGAAAGCCCGGTGGCGGTGATCGAAGGCGGTGACGAACGCGAGCGTGGTGTGGTGCAGATCAAGGATCTGGCGCTGGGGGCACGGCTGTCTGCTGAAATCGAAACCACCGAGGAATGGAAAGCCCAACCAGCGCAGATCGAAATCAAGCGCGCTGATCTTGTGGCTGAGGTTCGCAAGATGATTGCGCGGGCACAAAAGTGAGTCCGATGAAAAACCACCGACGCGCCCGTATCCGCGAGGAAGCGGACCGGATTTCGGCGCTGTTTGTTCAATCCGGTGCCTTGCCGGTTGAAACCGACAGTTTGTTGCCTGCCGAGGTGCTGCTGGATCTTTATGGCGAGGATATCCGGGCGCGGGCCTTTGTGACTCATGACAGCGGATTTGGCGAACAGGTGCTGCGCCCCGATTTTACGGTGCCAATTGTGCAGCGCCATATGGCCGAAGGAGCGGAACCTGCCCGATATACCTACAACGGCCCGGTCTGGCGCAAAGGTGCCCGGGCTTCGTCAGGTGGATCGGAATACATTCAGGTCGGCTATGAGTTGTTTGACCGGGAAAATCCGGGAGAGGCGGACGCCGAGGTGTTTGGGTTGTTTGCGGGTGTTTTGCAGCCCCATGACCTGCGCGTGGCCACTGGCGACATTGGCATTCTGCTGGCAGCGATTTCCGCTTTGAAAACCACCGACAGGCGCAAAGCAGCACTGCGACGGCATGTCTGGCGGCCCGGGCGGTTTGTGCGTTTGCTGGAACGTTTTGGCGGGATGTCAGCACCGCTGGAACATCGGGTCGACCTGATGGTGCAGATTGCCGTGAAAGGTGTTGAAGTGGTTTTGGAAGAGGCCGGACCGTTGCAGGGGCTGCGCTCCGAGTCCGAGATTTTGAATCGTATCGAGGTTTTGCAACAGGACGCCAAAGCGGCGGCGATTTCCAGTGAAGAAGTGGAGATGCTGGAAACCGTGCTGGACTTGAAGGGACCTGCTGGCGCGGTTTTGGAGCAGTTGAGTGCACTTGCCGCAGATTTCCCGGCGTTGGGAGAGAGTGTCGACCGAATGCGGACCCGCAATGCGGCGCTGGATGCCAGAGGTGTGGACGCGGCAGAACTGCCGTTTGAGGTCAGTTATGGCCGGACCACTTTGGAATATTACGACGGGTTTGTGTTCGGATTTTTCGCTGAAAACCGTCCCGACTTGCCGGTTGTTGCCAGCGGCGGACGCTATGATGCCCTGACCCGCGTGTTGGGGCAGGGGCGGTCGATTGCAGCGGTCGGCGGGGTGATCCGACCTGAGGCGCTGTTGGCTGTGCAGGAAGGGGTTTGAGCATGCTGAAACTTGGCATCCCCTCGAAAGGCCGGTTGCAGGAGCAGACGGTTGATTGGTTCGCAGAGCGCAAGGTCGCTGTGCAGCGCAGTGGATCCGAGCGGCAATATTCCGGCAGGGTTCTGGGTGCAGAAGGCGTGGAACTGGTGCTGTTGTCGGCGGGGGAAATTCCCAAAGAACTGGCCGCGGGCAGGATTCATATGGGTGTGACCGGCACCGATCTGGTGCGGGAGAAAATCGGTGGTTGGGAAGATGCTCTGCTGGAGGTGGAACCGCTGGGCTTTGGCCGTGCCAATCTGGTGATCGCGGTGCCTGCCGCATGGATTGACGTATCAACCATTGACGATCTGGATGCGGTGGCAGCGCAGTTCCGCGCCGAACATGGGTTCCGGTTGCGGATTGCAACCAAATACCATTCCTTGGTGCGTGGATTTTTATCACGGCACGGAGTGGCGGATTATCAACTGGTGGACAGTCAGGGTGCCACGGAAGGTGTGGTCAAGAACCTGACGGCGGAAGCAATTGCGGATATTACATCGAGTGGCGCGACATTGCGGGCCAATGGCTTGCGGGTGCTTGCGGACGGTTTGGTGTTGCATTCACAGGCTACGATGTATGCGAGCCGGATTGCGGATTGGAATGACCAGGCATTGGCAGGCTTGGCCTCGCTGTCGGAAAAAACCGGATGGGATGTTGCCGGTGGGTTGGGGGGCAGCTGATATGGCGTCCATTCCGGTGTTCAGAACCGTTGCAGATATGCGCGCGCAGGTGGCCGAATGGCGGAAAGCTGGCAACAGGATTGCGCTGGTGCCGACGATGGGGCATCTGCACGAAGGGCACCTGTCGCTGATCCGGGCCGGGCTGGAACGGGCGGAGCGGGTGATCACCACGATATTTGTGAATCCGACGCAATTTGGCGCGGGCGAGGATCTGGACAGCTATCCGCGGAATGAGGCCAGCGATCTGGCGTTGATCGAAGGCGCAGGCGGGCACGCAGCCTTTGTGCCGCTGTTGTCGGTGATGTACCCCGAGGGGTTTGCCACGCGGGTGACGGTCGAGAGGCTGACCGAACCCCTGTGCGGGGTAACGCGACCTGGGCATTTTGACGGGATGACGCAGATTGTCACCAAGCTGTTGATCCAGGCGGGGGCGGATTTCGCCATGTTCGGGCAGAAGGACTGGCAACAAGTTGCTGTGGTGCAGAGGCTGGCGCTGGATTTGGATATTGTGACCGAGATTGTCGGGGTGCCGATTGTGCGGGATGAATTCGGCCTGGCGTTGTCGTCGCGGAATTCGTATCTGTCCGACGCGGAGCTGGAGGTGGCGCGGCAGTTTAATGTGATTTTAAGTGGGGCGGCGGCGGAGATTGCCGATGGAGTTGAGGCAGCAGCCGTTTGTGAAAGGGCGGCGGAGGCTGTTCTGGCAGCGGGGTTTTCAAAAGTCGATTATGTTGAGTGCCGGACAGCGGATGAGTTGGAACTGGTTGAGGGCAGCCCGGACAAACCCAGCCGTGTGTTTAGTGCGGCCCATCTGGGCGGGACGCGGCTGATTGATAATCATGCGGTAACGAAACCGAAGAGTGGGTGAATCACCCAGCAACCGGGATTGCAATGTTGGGTGAAGCTCCCACCCTACGTCACCGCAGCCCGATATCACTCAGCGCCAGTTCCAGTTCCGTCGGCAAATCATCGTCACTCACCCGTTGCCTTGGCAGGTCGGCCGGGGCGTCCTCTGCCGCCAGATAGCGCCAGCCCTGGAACGGGCGGCGGATGGCGGTGTTGGTGCGGATCAAGTCCGGGTCCATGACGATGGCGCAACGGCGGATACCGTCGTTGCCGATCACTTCGTCAAAGCGTAGGATGGTCTGGCGGGCCTGAATCTGGCCTTTGATCACCCAGTAGAGGGAACCGCCTCGCAGGATTTCTGCAGCGCGTTTGGGCCAACTGCGAGTGATGTGCCGGGTTTCGGCGGCGCGGCCCTCGGAAATGGCTTGCAAGACCCGCTGTTTGATCCAGCCTTGCTGATCTTCAAAGCTCTCGGCTCCGACGCAAAGCTTTATCATATGGATGTGGCGTTCTGGCATAGAATTACAACATATCGATATTTGTTGACAGCCGACCACAATATGTGGTTGTGTGCATCCCCCTAAAGACTAAAGGTTGCTATGGGGAATACAAGGTCGAAACCAAAATTCATTTGACCGGAAACCAAGCAACAATTAGCCTGACGGCTCTGCCGTCAACCAAGGAAAGCCAACCGTTCATGAGCACATTTACAGCGCCGATTGCTGAGCAAATCTGGGATATGAAATACCGATTCAAACAGCCGGGCGGCAAAGCGGTGGATGAAACGGTTGAAGACAGCTGGCGGCGGGTGGCACGGGCTCTGTCGGAAGTGGAGAACACGCCGGAGCTGTGGGAAGCTAAGTTTTACGACGCCCTGGAAGATTTTCAGTTTCTGCCAGCAGGCCGGATTCTGGCCGGCGCGGGCACCGGGCGCTCGGTGACATTGTTCAACTGCTTTGTCATGGGCACGGTGCCGGACAGCCTGGGCGGGATATTCGATATGCTGCGCGAGGCGGCGCTGACCATGCAGCAGGGCGGCGGAATCGGCTATGATTTTTCCACCATCCGGCCCAAAGGCGCGAGCGTGAAAGGTGTCGGGGCAGATGCCTCGGGACCGCTGTCGTTCATGGATGTTTGGGATTCGATGTGCCGAACCATCATGTCTGCCGGATCGCGGCGCGGGGCGATGATGGCGACGATGCGCTGTGATCATCCCGATATCGAGGAATTCATTTCGGCGAAACAGGACGCGGCGCGGTTGCGCATGTTCAATCTGTCGGTGCTGGTGACCGATCCGTTCATGGATGCAGTGAAGACGGACGGGGTTTGGGATCTGGTGTTTGGCGGAAAGGTGTTCCGCACCGTGCAGGCGCGTGACCTGTGGAACAGGATCATGCGCGGCACTTTTGAATACGCCGAACCGGGGGTGATTTTCATCGACCGGATCAACCAGAAAAACAACCTGCAATATTGCGAGACGATTAGTGCAACCAACCCCTGTGGTGAACAACCGCTCCCGCCCTATGGCGCTTGTCTGTTGGGGTCGCTCAATCTGGCGAAACTGGTGAAAGATCCGTTTGAAGACAGCGCCGGGCTGGACCCGGCAGCGCTGGATGATCTGGTGACCACAGCGGTGCGGATGATGGATAATGTGGTCGATACCTCGCAGTTCCCCTTGCAGGAACAAAAGGTTGAAGCACTGGCGAAGCGGCGGATCGGTTTGGGTGTGACCGGACTGGCGGATGCATTGCTGATGGTCGGAGAGCGGTATGGTTCGGAATCGGCGGCGGCGCGGACCGAAGCCTGGATGAAACGGATCGCGCGGGCGGCCTATGTCGCCTCGGCGCATTTGGCGGCGGAAAAGGGGTCGTTTCAATTGTTTGACGCCAAAAAATTTCTCGACAGCGAAACCATGCTGGCGATGGATGAGGATGTGCGCGAACTGGTGGCCGAACACGGCATGCGCAATGCATTGCTGACTTCGATCGCGCCGACTGGGACGATTTCGCTTTATGCCGGCAATGTATCGAGCGGCATCGAGCCGGTATTTGCCTATGCCTACACCCGCAAGGTGTTGCAGAATGACGGCTCGCGGACCGAGGAAGAGGTGGTCGATTACGCGGTGCAGATGTGGCGCGAGAAATTCGGTGACACGCCGTTGCCGGATCATTTTGTGAATGCCCAGACCCTGGCACCGTTGGATCATGTGCGGATGCAGGCGGCGGCGCAGAAATGGGTCGACTCCTCGATATCGAAAACCATCAACTGCCCGGAAGACATCTCCTTTGAAGCCTTCAAAGAGGTTTATTTGATGGCCTGGGATCAGGGCTGCAAAGGCTGCACCACCTATCGTCCTAACGATGTGACAGGGTCGGTTCTGAGCTTGTCAGAGACCGAAGACAAGGCCCCGGAAATCGACACCGGCGCGGATGTGGTGTATATCGCGCAGCCGTTGGACCGACCCGAGGCGCTGGACGGCAACACTTACAAGATCAAATGGCCCGAGAGCGAGCACGCGATCTATATCACCATCAATGACATCATTCAGAACGGCAAACGGCGGCCGTTCGAGGTGTTCATCAACTCGAAAAACATGGAGCATTACGCCTGGACGCTGGCGCTGACCCGGATGATTTCAGCGGTGTTCCGGCGCGGTGGTGACGTGAGTTTTGTGGTTGAGGAGCTGGGCGCAGTGTTTGATCCGCGCGGCGGAGCCTGGGTGCAGGGGAAATATATTCCCTCGATCCTGGCGGCCATTGGCGGAGTGATCGAGGAACACTTGATCCGGATCGGGTTTATTGAAGGTGAGGGGCAGCATTTGAAGAGTGATCCGCGGGCCGAAGTTATCGCCATTGGCGAGCGGCCAAGGGGCCCCAGCTGCCCGGCTTGTGGGGCGTTTGGAATGCGGATGATTGAGGGGTGTATGACCTGTGGGGATTGCGGCCATAGCAAGTGTGGGTGAGGCGCGTAGATGCGTTTCCCACTCAATTTGAACCATACTGAACGCGAAACGCTCTTTTAATGTCAGGCTGCAGCCGGCAAGTCGCTTAGCAATTCTGCAAGCGCGGCGCCAAAGCTGTTCTTCGGGTCCGCAGTAAGCAGCGATGGCTGAAATCGAACAAAATTGACGTCAGAGACTCCGATGAATTCCAGCCACCAAGCCAAGTAGTTGGAGTGGAAATCAACCCCGTAGTTTGAATCGGCGCCGGGCGACCAGACCCCGCTGGTGCAGATTACGGTTGCCTTTTTGTTGCTTAACAGACCGCTGTAGCCGATCTCTGGCGCGAACCCAAACAGCAAGCCTGGCTGAGTGATGATGTCGATAAGCTGTTTCAACCGATACGGAACTCCGCCGTTCCACATGGGCACATTCAGCACATAATGATCCGCATCGGTGAACCGTCGGGTAATGCGCGAGATTTCTTGCCAGGCATTTTGTTTTGAAGTGTCCATTTCGCCCTCGCCAAAAAAAGTCATTTTGGCGGCGGCGAAATCGCCGTCGAATTGGGGAAGGGGTTCGTTCCACAATTCCAGTGTATCTACGGTAATGTCGGGATGTGTGCGGCGCATTTCCTTAATATGCGCCAAGGCCAGTGCTCTTGATTTTGAAGACGCGCCCCGCGGAGAGGCGGAGATGTGAAGTAACTTTGTCATTTGAGTAACTCCTTTTTTGGGTAGAACTATGCTAACTAGTAAAGAACAGTTTGAATGGTTACTTAGTTTTAGTAACTTGTCAACTTAGATTTTGAAGGTTACTTTGTTTCTATAGACGTGGAGCCAAAGTACAAATTGGAGAGACCCAGAAGATGGTGCAGCCCAATCATCCAAGTCCGTTTTTTGTCGCGGATGACCCTGCGCTTGATTTCCTCAACAGCGTGGCCTCGCCTTGGGGAAAAAACATCGAATGGCTTGAAAACGGTTCTGACCTGATTTCTTGGCTCGAATTGGCGCACATGATCCCCGACGGGGTGGCCAAGCGGTTTCGCAGGGAATTCAGTGATGCAGATCTGGATGAGATCGCCGCTGAGGCGCGCGCGCTGCGGGACTGGTTTCGGGGCTTTGTCTCTGTCAACGCCGGGGAAGGGGTTTCTCGGGTGGCCATGGAAGATGAGGGAATAATCAACCGAATCCTGGCCTGCGATCGCAGTTTTTATCAGATTGGCCCGGCAAAAAAGGCCACTTCTACGCATAGTCGTGGTTTTGAATTGCAAACACGCCGCCATTTCAACCGACCCAAAGACTTGTTGCTGCCGTTGGCGGAAACAATGGCCAATTTGATCTGCCAAACGGGTTTTGAGCGAGTGAAACTTTGCAACGGGTCCGGCTGTACCTTGTGGTTCAACGATATCAGCAAAAACCATACCCGACGCTGGTGCACGATGTCTGTATGCGGCAACAGAGCCAAAGCCTCTGTGCATAGGGCCAAGAAACGCGGCGCAAAAGAAAGTTAGCGCCGCCTTCCGACACCGTCACAAATTCGCCTCAAACGCGCGCCAAAATAGAAAAAACGCTACTTTTGAGGTTATCAATGCGGTTACTGGTGCTCGCTCTGCTGGGGACGCTGCAGTTTTCCACGTCAATTGCGCAAGGTTCAGCCCTGCCGTCGTTTGAGAATTTCCTCGGCATCAGTCGGGTGTTCAACAATGATGTGATCGGGGATGGGCATGACCGCTGGCGCACCGGGTCTTATGACGTGTCGCTGACCTTCGGCCCGGCAGTTGAAGAGGGTCTGCCGGACCGACCGGGACAGGTGATGCAATACCGGCTGCGGTCGGAAATTGTTGCACCTGACGATTTGTCCTCGGCCATCGCGTTTCCTGACCGGCCTTATGCCGGGATAATCGGGCTGGGCGCGTTCACCCATTACCAGCGCGGCGGGGTGAATATTTCCTTTGGAGCGGAACTGGTGATGACCGGTCCGTCAACGCAGCTGGGGGATTTTCAGACCTGGATACATGACGGGCTGGGTATTCAGGCGCCGCAGATGTTGGCGACTCAATTGCCCAATCATATTTACCCGACCGTCCAAGCCGAGGTTTCACGCGATATCCGGCGCGGCAATACGCTGTTCCGGCCCTTTGCCGAAGCGCAGGCCGGGTTTGAGAGTTATGCACGTGTCGGTGTGGACACGATCATCGGGCCAGGCCTGTCGCAGAACTTTTTTGTCCGCGACCCGATCACCGGCCATCTGTTGACCAATGTGCGGCGCAACCAGCAAAGCGGGTTCGGTTTTTTGCTGGGCGGTGACGTGGCCTATGTCGCGGGCAGTTCTCTGCTGCCGGCAAGTGCGGGGTATGATGTGCGCGAATTCCGCCCACGTGTGCGGGCCGGGGTGGTTTATGAAGCGGAAAAAACCGCTCTGTTTTACGGTCTGACCTGGCTGGGGCGTGAGTTTGAAGCGCAGAGCGAGTCTCAGGTCACCGGATCGCTGCATGTGAAGATCAATTTTTGAGTAAATCTGAGCAGGCTCGAGCTTTTCACACCCCAAAATTATCTGGCAATACTGAATTTTGATGCCAGAGCCTAACCGACCCTGTTTCTTAAATTACCTTGCATGATTGCAGGATTTGCCGACCAGAGGATGCGGTGAAGTTTTCTGATGCAATCTGGGCGGGAAAAATTCAACCATTGTGACGATTGCCAGCATGTTGCGACGGCACTAATATTCTTATCGGGCAAGTACGGCGAAGACCGTGGTTTAAATCGGGTTTTGATTAGGTGGTGTTTGGGTGGTGCTGTCGTATGGTTTTTACAAGATTTTTTGAATTTACACGTCGGTTCAGAGTTGATCAGTCTGGTGCTGCGCTGGTCGAGTTTGCGGTTGTTTTACCGATGTTGCTGCTCATCATGTTGGGCACGTTTATCTGGGGCTACACAATTTCGCTCAACGACAGCATGTTTGATGCTGCTCGGCAGGCCGCACGGGAAATGGCTGTTGGAGTATCGAACGAGGCCCAGGCTGCAGCATCAGCAGCCAACTTACTTTCTGCCTGGCCAACAACCTTTACAATTACTGCTGAGGATATCGACACCACCGGGACTCAGGATGTTCGGGTTGTCATCACAACTGACAATGTTTTCGCTAATTTTGTGCCATTCGTGCCAACACTGGACGAAATGCGCGCGGAAGTGGTGATGAGGGAGGAATAGCAATGATCTTCGGATGGAATCCATTAACAAAATTCAAGCGTGATGAAACTGCCGGAATAACGGTATTCGCTGCCGTTATGCTGCCGGTTCTCTTGCTAATCATGGCGTTTGTCATCGACTTGAACCTGGCACGGTTTGAAGGCAACCGCCTTCAGATTGCAGCGGACTCTGCGGCCTTGGCCGGCGCGAGCCAACTGCCAAATGACGGGGACGCAATACTTGCCGCTCTTGAATATTCCGACAAGAACCGCGAAGACGTTTACGGTCACCCAGTTTTGATGGCTGCGGACATAGACACCGGTAACTGGGACGGCACGACTTTTGTAGCCGGAGGGGTCCCAAAAAATGCGGTCCGCGTCGTGACCCGCCGGTCTGACGTCAACAGCAATCCCCTGGCCGCTATTTTTTCGGGGCTGGCTGGTATCGAGAACTTTCAGCTCGGGCGCATTGCAGTTGCCCGCAGCGGCCCTGGCGTATCCTGTCAGTCCGGTGGCTTTTACACTGAAGGCGAAGTGATATCGGGCAGCAACAATATATATGTGTCCAATTTCTGCCTGTACGGGGAAGAGGGCGTAAAAATCGGTTCTGACAACGAATTCGGAGGCGGGACCGAGATCGGAATGAGTGATCTGGATGATTTTCAGGAAGGCGGTAACAATGAAGGCGTCGACAATGCGCTTCACGAAACCGAAAAGGACCTGGTTCTGGTTGCTCTGGTATCTGGCATTATCAGCGACATGAGCGAGCCCATACTTACCGGCATGCCGGATTACATTACCAACGGGCCGGTTGAACTGGATGAAATCACGGATTCCACCTCGCTGTTGCCCAATACCCTCTATATCGTGGACGGGGTGGTTGATTTCGGGTCCGACGCAAATGTTGCAGATATTGCGATTGTTGCCGATGGGGAAATAAAAGTGGGGTCGAACTCGACACTGGAGAACGTGGTATTTGCCTCGAACAATAAGATTCTGATTGGTTCCGACGTTGTCATGGGGGTCGCCGATTTTTGTGACGTGGGCACTTACGGGATTTATCTGTTTTCCGAAGACAACATTGAAATGGGCTCGAACAACACGCTTCAGGGTGTTCAGATGGCTGCGAAGGGTGATCTGAAATTGTCTTCCGACGTGGGCATTCTGGCGGGTGTCTACGGCGAGGCCGTTGGGAATATCGAATATGGCAGCGCTGATTCATTTACCGGTTGCGAAGGTGGGCTGGAATCACTTTTCGGCGGGACTTTGAGCGTGGCCGGTCCGGGATACCTGGCCTTGGTGAAGTAAATCGACTGGTATTCTGCGTCCCTCTGATACAGAGCGAATGCTGTTGACTCCGTTCCCTTAATCCCTATAACCCGCCTGTCTGCGGAAGCGGATACATATTGGTGTTGGTGGCCCTTGCAAGAGGATGCCTGTCAGCCGCGAGGCAAAGGACAACGCCCTTCATACAACGCCCATTTGGGCTTCAGAAGGAGATCAGCCGTGACCAAACGCACGTCTGCCAAATACAAGCTTGACCGCCGGATGGGTGAAAACATCTGGGGTCGTCCGAAATCCCCCGTCAACCGCCGTGAATACGGCCCCGGTGTCCACGGTCAGCGCCGCAAAGGCAAACTGTCCGATTTCGGCACCCAGCTGCGCGCCAAGCAGAAGCTGAAGGGCTATTACGGTGATCTGACCGAGAAACAGTTCCGCCGCATCTATGGCGAAGCTGTGCGGGTCAAAGGCGACACCGGTGAAAACCTGATCGGCTTGCTGGAACGGCGTCTGGACGCGGTTGTGTACCGGGCGAAATTTGTACCAACAATTTTTGCCGCACGTCAGTTCGTGAACCATGGCCATGTGACCGTGAACGGCCAGAAAGTGAACATCCCGTCGTATCGCGTCAAAGAGGGCGACGTGGTCGAAGTGCGGGAACGTTCCAAACAAATGCTGCTGGTGATGGAAGCACAGGCGTCTGCCGAACGTGATCTGCCGGATTACCTGAATGTGAACACCGGCAAACTGACCGCCGAGTTCGTGCGTACGCCGGGCCTCGGCGATGTGCCGTATCCGGTGATGATGGAACCGAACCTGGTGGTGGAATTCTACGCTAAGAACTAAACTTCGCTGTAACCACCGAGATTTTGAAAGCCGCTCCGGATTGGGGCGGCTTTTTTTTGAGAGGTCGTTGATGGTGGGCTGATGCCCACCCTACGCGTTCAGATGCGTCACTTAACGCTCGCCAAGCCGGACCTCAGCCGTTAGGGGTGATCCGATGCACAAACCCTCTGTCCCTCTGGCCGACGCACGGCAATTTCCGCTTTGGCGGCGGCCCATTACTCTGTTGGCAGTCATGGCATTCGCCATGCCGATGGCATTTTCCACTTGGATGGCTTTGCTGAACAATTTTGTCGTCGAAGTGGCGCAGTTTGACGGCAAGGATATCGGCTGGCTGCAATCAGTGCGCGAGATTCCCGGGTTTATGGCGATTGGGGTGATTTTTGTGCTGTGGTTCCTGCGTGAGCAACTGCTGGCGGTGGTTTCGCTGCTGGCTTTGGGAGCGGCGGTGGCGGTCACCGCCTGGTTTCCCAGCTTTGCCGGCTTATTAATGACAACGTTGATTGGCTCGATCGGGTTTCACTATTACGAGACGGTCAAACAGTCGTTGGAACTGCAGTGGATCGACAAGGCGCGGGCGCCCAAAGTGTTGGGCTGGTTTGTGGCCATCGGGTCGGCGGCGTCGCTGATATCTTACGGTGCGATTGTTATCCTGTGGAAGTGGATGGAGTGGGATTTCAACAGCATCTACCTGGCTGGCGGTGGCGTTACCATCGTGTTGGCCTTGTATTGTTGGTTGGCCTATCCGAATTACCAAGGCCCTGTTATCCAACATAAAAAGATGATCCTGCGGCGGCGTTACTGGCTGTATTACGCCCTGCAACTGATGGCCGGAGCGCGGCGGCAGATATTCATCGTTTTTGCCGCCTTCATGATGGTGGAACGGTTCGGATTTCAAGTGCATGAGGTCACCGCGCTGTTTTTGATCAACTATGTCGCCAATATGGTGTTTGCGCCGATGATGGGCAGCCTTGTCGTGCGGGTGGGCGAACGCAACGTGCTGGTTTTTGAATACATTGGCCTGATTGGCGTGTTCCTGGCGTATGGGGGCATCTACTTCTTTGGCTGGGGCGTGGTGCTGGCGGCGAGCCTCTATGTGATCGACCATCTGTTTTTCTCTCTGGCCTTCGCGCTGAAGACCTATTTCCAGAAGATCGCCGACCCGGCGGACATCGCCCCGACGGCGGCGGTGGCCTTCACCATCAACCACATCGGTGCGGTGTTTTTGCCGGCACTGCTGGGCTATATTTGGCTGGTGTCACCCGGGGCTGTGTTCGTGGTGGCCACCGGATTTGCGGTGACATCACTGGTGTTGGCATTGCTGATCCCGCGGCATCCGGAGCCCGGGCACGAAACGGTGTTTTCCGGCCAAGCCCTGCCACAGGCGGGCGAGTGAGTGATCGATAAGGCCCGTTTTCTGACTGGCTCGACTATGCGGCATGTTTTAGTCATGACGCTGACCGGTTCGCTGGGGCTGACCTTCATGTTTCTGGTTGATGTGGCAACGTTGTTCTGGGTCAGCGTGCTGAACGTCGAGCGGCTGATTGCGGTGCTTGGATTTGCTTGGACGATCCAGTTTTTCACGATTTCGACCGGCATTGGATTTATGATTGCGGCCACCGCTCTGGTGGCCCGTTCCATCGGGCAGGGTAATCTGGCCCAAGCGCGGCGGCAAACCATGACCGCGGCGATTTATACCGCAGGGCTACAGTCGATCTTGTCTGTTGTGGTTGTGATTTATCGGGTTGAAATCCTGTCATTTGCCGGAGCCGAAGGGCAGACGCTGGACGATGCGTCCCGGTTTCTGGCCATCAGCGTGCCGTCGCTGCCGGTCATGGCGCTGGGGATGATCGGCTCGGCGGTGCTGCGCTCGGTCGGGGATGCGATCCGGTCGATGTCTGTAACCATGTCTGCGGGACTTATTGCGGTGGTGGTTGATCCATTGCTGATTTTTGGACTGGGGCTGGGTCTTGACGGCGCGGCCTGGGGAGTTGTCGTATCGCGCAGCGGATCTGCGCTTTTGTCGGTTTGGTTTGTTGTGCGCGTGCACCGCATGGTGGCACCAGTGTCGTTTTCTGATCTGCGGCACATGTCCAAGCCGTTTTTTGTGA
The DNA here is from genome assembly GCA_965237555.1 of Amylibacter sp. Taxonomy (GTDB): domain Bacteria; phylum Pseudomonadota; class Alphaproteobacteria; order Rhodobacterales; family Rhodobacteraceae; genus Amylibacter. Next base: position 805,699 of record OZ250147.1, on the reverse strand, counting down.
TCGCTGTTCCGGCGGTGATGACCCAGTTGTCGACGCCATTTGGCAATTACATCCTGACCAAAGTGATCGCGGCTTACGGCGATGCAGCGGTGGCGGGCTGGGCGGTGGTGTCGCGGATTGCGGTGTTGTCTTTTGGCGGCATCTTTTCCCTGTCCGGGGCGATCGGCGGGATCATTGGCCAGAATTACGGGGCTCTGAAGATGGATCGGGTGAAACAGACGTATAAAGACGCGCTGATCTTTTGTGTTGCCTATACGCTGATTGCCTGGGTGTTGCTGGCGGTTTTCCATGGTCAGGTTGCACGACTGTTTAATCTTGGTCCGGAGGCCACAGCGGTTCTGACGGCGTTCATGCTGTTTGCGGCGGGTGGGTATATTTTTGCCGGAGCTTTGTTTGTGTCCAACGCTGCGTTCAACAATCTGGGCAAACCGCTGTATTCGACCGCCTGCAACTGGTTCCGAGACGGCATCCTGATTTATCCGTGCAGTTTGGCTATGGGCTGGATGCTCGCAGCGCCGGGTGTGGTTTACGGGCAGGCTCTGGCGGCGATCCTTGCTGGGTCTGTTGCCGTGGTATTGGGGTGGCGGTTTGTTGGCAGACTTGCGGTGGCAACGGACGGCTCCGGCAACTGATATAAACGTCACATGTTTTTGCTTTACCTGCCACGGATTTTCATATTGCCGAGGGCTATCGCCAGCAGTATCTGGCGAAGAATCCAAACGGATATTGCGGTATCGGCGGCACCGGTGTGACCTGTCCGATTGGACTGGTCAATAAAGTCGGGCATTTTCAAAAGCCTGCAAAAATGGACAATGAGATTGCCACAAGAACTGCCCAACCAAAATGCTTACCCCGAGTCGCCCAAGCATTGACCAGCGCTCCGGAAAAATACATGGCAAACGATGTAAATCCTATGGCGGTTCGAAGTGGAGATGGGTCAGCGCCAGCATAAATGACAAGCACGACACCACCTGCGGCCCAATAGACCGCGCTCAACCCAAACAAACCAAGATAGATGCGTTTTATAGAGTCAGATACTCCCGTTGTCGGCGGGACAACTTTGGTCAACCCTAAATAGCCGTGTACGACGGCAACAAAAACTGCAAGCGTGCCAGCAATAGTCCAAAAAACAGACATGAAATCCTCCATACATAACTGTATGGACGTCTATGCCAGATTCGCTGGCGAAATTCAATACAGCACTGTATGGTGAAGCTGTGGCCAAGAAATTGACAAAAGAAGACTGGGTTTTGTCTGGGCTTTCTGCGCTGGCAGAAGAAGGACCAAGCGCCTTGAAAGCGGACCGGCTGGCCAGACGACTCAATGTGTCCCGCGGCAGCTTTTATTGGCATTTCAAAAGCCTGGCATTGTATCACAGCGCTGTTCTGGAAGGATGGTCCAGGCGCTCAACATTTGGAATAATCGAAGAACTTGAACTATTATCGGGAAGCCAGGAAAAATTGCACGAATTATTGGCAATTGCTTTTCAAGCCGACCCTGCACTGGAGCGTGGCATTCGGGCGTGGGCGACCAAGGATAATCAAGTAGCGAAATCTGTCGAGCGGATTGACCAAACCCGCATTGGCTTTCTGACTGGGTTGTTGGCGGAATGCGAGGTACCGATACAGGAGGCGCATTCACGGGCAGTTCTGCTGTATTTGGCGAATTTGGGTCGGCTTTCCGTATCCGACGAAATTGCCCATGCCATCCCATTGGAAACTTTGCAAGACCTAGCACTTCCAAAGCCGGACTCTTGACCAAACGTGGTTGACAGCATATCGCCGCGTGCAACCGTCAAATAAAGCCGAATGATGCCCACCTTCACCGCCCTGACCACATTGCAAGACAAACGCAAAGCCGAGGCGTTGGCTGAAGCAATTGAACGCTTGGACCCTGAACCCACCGGGGTCGGGGTGTTTGAGGTTGAGGATGGGTCCGGCACGTTTGAAGTGGGCAGCTATTTTGTTGAACACCCGGATGAAATCGAACTGGCACTGCTGGCTGCTGTGCATGGTGTGAAACCTTTTGCCGTCAGTGAACTGCCGGAAACCGATTGGGTTGCGGCGGTGAAACGCGAATTGTCGCCTATCCGCGCGGGGCGGTATTTCCTCTTTGGCAGCCATGATGCCGGCAACATTCCCGATGGGTGCGTGCCGTTGCTGATCGAGGCGGCCATGGCCTTTGGCACCGGGCACCATGGCACGACTCAGGGGTGTTTGACCGCGCTGGATACGCTGGCAGAATCCGGTTTCGTCGGTAAAAACGTTGTTGATATCGGATGTGGTACCGCTGTTCTGGCTATGGCCGCCGCTAAAATCTGGCCGGATGTGGTGCTGGCCAGCGATATTGACGAGGTGGCAACCGAGATCGCCAAAGCCAATATTCGATGCAATGATCTGGCAGGTCGGGTCGATGTCTTGACCTGCGCCGGGTTCGACCATGTGGTTTTGCGGGACAAGGCACCTTTTGACCTGATCCTGGCGAATATCCTGAAAAGCCCGCTGATCGACCTGGCGCCGGACATGGGACGTTTATGCGCCACAGCAGGATATTTGATCCTATCAGGGATATTGAATGATCAGGCCGAAGACGTCTTGCAGGCTTACACAACCCAAGGCTTCATTATAAATGAGCATTTGATTGTCGGCGAATGGTCAACACTCTGTTTACAAAAACGACATTAAGCCGCCTTAAACCCGCCCGAATTTCCAAATATTTTAACTCCGTCCCTAAAGTTTTGAGTGGGAATTTTAGCAAGGGAACAGGACCATGGACAAGCAGATGAAAGCGTTTAACACGCGTCTGAAGCAAATCGACAAGGCTGAAAATGGTGGCTTTTTCACCCGGAGAAACCGGGAACGCCGTGCATTGCGACTGCCGTTGTTCAGGTTGCTGATCTTTTTTGCGCTGACTTATTGTGCGTTGACCGCTGCCAAGATCACCATGGAGCGCGATTTGGGTGCGCAGGGATACACCGCACGGCTGGCAGAGCTGTCAGAGGGCGATGAATCCGCACGCATTGCCGCAAAACTGATGCAACGTGACCGGTTCATGGGATTTCTGGACGATTACATCTGAGAAGTTGTTTTAACCGGCGTCATTCAGACGCAAACAAAAAAGCCGCAGCATTTGATGCCGCGGCTTTTGCTATTCGATAAACGTTTGCTTAGAAACGCGCTGGAATGTCTTCCAGATTACCCCGAACAAGACCGATGTCTTGCAATTCACGATCAGAAAGCGCGGACAATACATTGCGTGTCTTGCGCTTTACGTTCCAACCAACAACTGCGTTCAGAATTGCTTCTACGCGGTTGGTGAAGTTGAAAGTCGCGATGGCCCCAAAGGGAGCCGGGCGGGTGTAGTTAGCCAGGGCCATATTATTATTCCTTGTGTAAGCGCCTCTTGCATGATTGCGTTGCGCTGATACGGCATTTAGACCGGTAATCATCCCGTTACAAATGAGAAAATTGCATGTCTAAAATGCTGCCATTGCATAGGTCGGGCAAAAGCGTCGCATTTGGATTCAACCGCTTCGAAAAACGACCATAATGGCGTGAATTGGGTCTCAATTTCCTGAGCATACTCCCAATAAATACGTGCAGATTCCGCGCTGAGCAGGCCCATTTCGACCGAAATATCGAAAATTGCATCTGCAAGTGTCGAATCACGCAATGCCATCTGCAATTTTTCAGGACTGAGGTGCATCTGTGCTTGGCGGATGTTCTTGTTTCGTGCTATTGATCGAAAAACAAATGAGGCAACAAGGGCATGGGCGGAATGCGTGTTATCGGAATCGATCCCGGATTGCGAAACCTCGGATGGGGCGTGCTGGACGTTCAGGGATCCAAGCTGATGCATGTGGCCAACGGGATCTGTAAGTCACTGGGTCAGGATTTGGCACAACGGTTGTTGAGCCTGCACACTCAGTTGGAAGCGGTTATTTCTGAATACCAGCCTGACACCGCTGCGGTTGAGCACACTTTTGTCAACAAAGACGGAGCCGGGACGCTAAAACTCGGTCAGGCGCGGGCGATCTGTTTGCTGGTTCCAGCGCAGTTTGGATTGCCCGTTGCGGAATATGCGCCGAATTCAGTGAAAAAAGTGGTGGTGGGTGTGGGTCATGCGGATAAAACCCAGGTCGACCATATGGTGCGGATGCAGTTGCCGGGTGTGAATCCTGCAGGTGCGGATGCCGCCGACGCTCTGGCCATCGCGCTTTGTCACGCGCATCACGCACGGTTTTCCGGGAGGCTGGATGCGGCAATCGCGCGGGCCGGGGGCATGGCATGATCGGCAAGATCACCGGTCGGGTGGATTACCGCAGCACGGACCATTTACTGGTTGACGTGCAGGGTGTCGGCTATCTGGTCTATTGCTCGACACGCACGCTGGCGATGCTGCCACCCAAAGGCGGTGTTGTTGCCTTGTATACCGATTTGCTGGTGCGCGAGGACAATCTGCAATTGTTCGGGTTTCTGACGCTAGCTGAAAAGGAATGGCACAGGCTGCTGACCTCGGTGCAGGGTGTTGGGGCCAAGGTCGGGCTGGCGATTGCTGGGACGCTTGGAACCGACGGCGTATCGCGGGCGATAACCCTCGGAGACGCAGCTGCGATCAAGGCCGCGCCCGGCGTTGGGCCCAAGCTGGCGCAAAGGATTGTCGTGGAATTGAAGGATAAGGCCCCGAAGATCATCGCGATGGGCGCTGCGGGTGCTGAAGTTGTGCAAGCAGACGCCTCGGTTGTAATTGAATCGCCGGATGGGGTTGAACCGGCGGCAGCCACGCCGGCACCAGCATCTTTATCAGCCGGTGCTCAGGCGGATGCGCTATCTGCGCTGGTCAATCTGGGCTATGGGCATGGCGAGGCGGCGGGTGCTGTCGCGCGGGCGTCTGGTGAAGCGGCAGAGGCCGACAGCGGAATGCTGATCAAAGCGGCGCTGCGGTTGATGGCACCGAAGGGGTAGATGATGGGCGACCCCGAACCAAACCTGCGGCCTGATTTTCGACCCGAGGACATGGACCGGGCCCTGCGTCCACAATTGCTGAATGAATTTGTCGGGCAGGCGGACGTGCGGGCCAATCTGAAGGTGTTCATCGAGAGCGCCAAGCTGCGCGGACAGGCGATGGATCACACTTTGTTTTATGGGCCGCCGGGGCTGGGAAAAACCACACTGGCACAGATCATGGCGCGCGAGTTGGGAGTGAATTTCCGCATGACCTCCGGGCCGGTACTGGCCAAGGCCGGAGATCTGGCGGCGATCCTGACCAATCTGGACGAACGCGATGTGTTGTTTATCGACGAAATTCACCGGCTGAATCCGGCGGTGGAGGAGGTGCTGTACCCGGCGCTGGAGGATTTTGAACTGGATCTGGTGATCGGCGAAGGGCCAGCGGCACGGACTGTTCGGATTGATCTGCAACCGTTTACTTTGGTGGGCGCAACGACGCGGCTGGGGTTGTTGACGACGCCGTTGCGTGACCGGTTTGGCATCCCGACCCGGCTGGAGTTCTACACCGTTCCGGAATTGTGCAGCATTGTCGAACGTGGAGCGCGGTTGATGGGGGTCAATGTGGATGCGGACGGGGCGCAGGAAATCGCTCGACGTGCGCGAGGGACACCGCGTATTGCCGGGCGGCTGTTGCGCCGGGTTGTCGATTTTGCAGTTGTGGAAGGCGACGGACAGGTAACACACGACCTGGCGGACAAGTCTCTGACCCGGCTTGGCGTGGATGACTTGGGACTGGACAGTGCCGACCGGCGTTACCTGCGGATGATTGCCGAGAATTACGGCGGTGGGCCGGTGGGTGTCGAAACCATGTGCGCGGCGCTGTCAGAGGCGCGGGACGCGGTGGAAGAAGTCATTGAACCCTATCTGCTGCAACAGGGCCTGATCCAACGCACACCGCGCGGACGGACGCTGGCGGCCAAAGCCTGGCGGCATCTGGGGCTGGACGCGCCCAAGCCGATTTCGCAGCAGGATTTGTTTGAAGACAAATAGCTACGTGTCTTTCTGACCTGTGACCTTGATGCTAATCGAGATATGCTTAGCCCGATTCTTCGGGAGGCAGCGTCGCGGTTTGTGCGCCAATGCCCGAGGCGATTTCAAAAAGATTTACAAGATTATCGAGACGATCCATCGCCGTTCCCCCGTGGTCATTGGTTGTGACTTCTCCAACACTTTCGGCGCTTGGCCCGTTTAGGGTTCGCATCAATTGGGTGACTTGAGACAGGTTGGTAAAAATCCGATACCAAAACGGACCGCCCAGTCCGATCAAGAAACCGGCTGCCAGAACATTGAGGAACCAAACCAAATATTCCGGGCCAAGGTATTTTTTGGCGGCTTTTTTCTCCTGTGCCTTTGCCAGAGTTTTACGTCTGGCTTCGGCGTTGTATGGAAACTCGCCCCAGCCCATCGGCAATTTGTAAGTTTCCTGGATATCGGTGATGCTCTGGCGGATATTGTCGATTTCTTCCTTTAATTCTTCTGCAGTTGAGTCTGCAGCGCCTTCTGGATTGCTGTCTGTTTGGTTTTGAGTCTCCTGATAAGCTGCAAGAATCTTGTCCTGATCTGCGAGGATCTGTTTTACAGTATCCGGGTGATCGCGCAGATAGTTCACCGTACGGCTGATTTCGATGTTGGCGGCAAACGCCAGAATAACCGAAACCACCACCGCGACGTAGTGAGCCTGTTTTCTGAACACTTCGCTGGTGGCTGCCATATAGCGCTCAAAGCTCAGCGAAATATCTTTGATGCGGTCCGAAACTTTATCTCTCTCGCCCGCAATAGCCACGCCAACATCGGTCTTCGCCAGCCTCTGCACAAATGCTTCGGAAGACAATCGGTCAACCACACCTCTGGTTTTGCTGCTGGTGAGCGCGAACCATAGATTCCAATACCGGTTATCTGTTTGGTCCTTTGCAACCGGGTTTTTTATTAATTCGTCCACCAATTCGCTAGGGTCTTGTAGATCTGGTTGAATGACGTCTTTGCACAACGCAACGATCGCGCGTTTCAGCACGGTCACCCGGATCGCGCGGAGCCGAAGGATGGATTCAACGATGCCGGATACAACTGTAGAAAGCGCAATCATAATCAAAGAAAACGCCAATATCAGATTCAAGAATTCCATATTCTTGCCTTTCAATTGGGAATTATATACCTAGATTGACAAATTACCTAAACACTGCCGCAAGTATATAGTAATTTTGTATTAAATTAAAATGTTTTTATACAAATAATTTATTAGGCAATCATAAGATTAGGGCTTGACTGGCTCTTCATTTGATTCCAAATTCCGCGCCTTATGCACCCGTGCCAGAGGAACTCAAGATGATCCGACGTTCAGTAGTCATACTTTCCGCAACCCTTTTTCTCGCTTCTTGCGCCACACCGGAGGTGGTGAACATTCGGAAGGTAGGCGATGACCAGCTCTCCTGCAATCAGATTAAAGAACAATTTCTTGAAGCCCAGGATTTTGAAAAACGCGCCGAACAGGAAAAGGGTGCTACGGGAACCAACGTTGCTGCCGGAATATTTTTCTGGCCCGCCTTGCTTGCAACCTATCAGAACATTGAAGAAGCAAAGACTGCGGCGAGGGATCGCCAGGCTCACTTGGCCGAAATCGCCGAAGAAAAAAACTGTCCCTTGTAGGATGTAGTGTCATGGATGATGGTAAGATCATTGAGGCACTTGTCGTTTTCGAGACCGAGACAGATGCAAACACTGTAGCTCTAAAGGCCCTGATCCTGTCAGTGATTGTTGTCCTCGGAACCCGCGACGATATGAGGGATATCTGCGGCCTCCTTTCCGGTGCAATTGACGCGCTCGGAAAGGAGGATCGCTCGGAAAGGCGAGACTCTTTCCAAATCTCTCTTCAGAATTTGGTAGATGAATTGGGAAGCGCTTTCTAAGCTCATTGCCATTTTCTTTCTCCTATGTGATAGCCGACGCAAGAAAGGCATCGAAGCCGTCCTTACGTTTGCGACGGTTGTACTTCCAGCACGCCTCGGCAACGTACAGAGGCACGTACCCCTTGGCGTAGTGATGGTGCTGGCCAAACCAGGCCCGTTTCAGGTGCGACCAAAATCCCTCGATGGTGTTGGTGTGTACATCACCGTCAACGTACCGTTCGCTGTGGTTGACGCTGAGCCGGGCCATAATCGCGTCAACCGCGTTGTAGGCCTTGTATTCGTCGGTTACGAGGATGGTTTCCTTCATATCGACGGTATCCTGGATGAAGCGCAGGATGCCTTTTCCGGTCAGGTCGTTGGCGACGCGGGCAACAACCCTGCCGCCACGCTGGACTGCGCCGATTACCGGCGTTTTCTTGGTGCCGCGGCCTCTCTTGGGCGGGTCGTTGTCATCGCGCTTGTTCCGGCGGGGTTTACCACCAATGTAGGTTTCGTCTACCTCAACGATATCCTTGAGAAAGTGCCGATCTTCGCTGGCCATCGCCGCCCTGATGCGCTGCTGCATATACCAACATGAGGGTTGCGTCACGTCTATATCCCGCGCCAATTGGCAACTGGACAGGCTTTTCTTGGCGTTGACCATCAAGGCGATACCCAGAAACCACTTTTGAAGAGGTATCTTGGTTTGCTGAAAGACCGTTCCTTGCAGAACATTAAAGCTGTTGCGGCAGTCATGGCAGTTCCATCGCCCTATCCGGCAACTCTCCTTCTTTCGAGCGACGCGAACCCCGCCACAGTGTGGGCAATGAGGAGCATCGCCCCACCTAAGCCCCTCCAAATGACTGATGCAGGCTTCCTGGTCGGGAAACATTTTGAAGATCGAAATCAGGTTCATCGGAAGTCCTCCTTTAAACCTAAGTATATGATTTTCCTCACTCATTTTCAAGCCCTAATCTTATGATTGCCTTTTGCTTTGCCGATAATATGATCAGATTTTCTTAGGTCAATAGAATTTGATCAAATTGATGACCAATTGAAACTGGCCCGCACAATTTCAAACCCCTGCTCGATGTCTTTTAGAATCGCATCGCCCACCGCTTTGCTGTCGCGAGCCTTGAGGGCCTGGATGGTTTCATCGTGCAAATCCACCATGTTACTGGTGCCCCACTTGCCACAGATGATCCGGTAAAGCGGCCCGTACCGCAGCCAAAGCGTTTCAGCCAGCGGCGTCAGAATTACAGAATTTGCCTGCTTATAAAGTGTGAAATGAAAGCGGTGGTTTTCATACATATAGCCTCCCACGTCGCCATCATCTATCGCGCGATCCACACTTATATCGATCTCCTGCAATGTGGAAATTGCCTTATCATCAATGGTTTTTACCGCCATTCTGGCCAACTGGGGCTCGATAGATTGGCGCGCAAACACCAATTCGGCGAATCGCTCCGCGTCCATCTGCGGTACTGAAACACGACGATTTCCCAGATTCACCAGCGCCCCTTCAGCTGTCAGACGCCGGATCGCCTCGCGCACGGGTGTCATCGAGACCCCGCTCTCTTCAACCAACCCTTGGATGGTCACCGCCTGTCCCGGCGACAATTCTCCAAACAGAACCTTGTCCCGTATTTTGCGGTAAACCACTTCATGCGCTGGCAAATTCGCCTTCGGTGCAAGAGCTTTATGCGCTGACAAAACCGCCATATTGTGCAAGTCTTTCGATGTTAACACTGCCGGGAGCCTGCACATTTTCTTTGCCATTCGCAACCAAATTGATATTTTTCTTGCATTTGAGTCACTTTTTGATCAAATTCCGCGCAACATGAAAACCCCGTCCGGGGTACAAATAAACTGCTAAGGGAGAAAACCATGAAAAAGAAATCAATCGGTGCAATCACCGCATTGCTGGCATCGGCCGCAATAGCTGGGTCTGCAATGGCAGAGGAGGTCCGCGTTTATAACTGGTCGGACTATATCGACGAAGAACTGCTGACCAAGTTCGAGGAAGAAACCGGGATCAAGGTCATCTACGACGTTTTCGACTCCAACGAAGTCCTCGAAACAAAACTTCTGGCCGGCAGCACCGGCTATGATGTGGTTGTCCCGTCCGGTGGTTTCCTCAGCCGGCAAATCGAAGCCGGCGTGTTCATGAAGCTCGACAAAAGCCAGCTTGGCAACATCGGTAACGAATGGGAAGCGATCAAGGAACGCACCTCGATCTATGATCCGGGCAACGAATATTCCACCAACTATATGTGGGGCACCACCGGCATTGGGGTCAACATCAACAAGGTCAAAGAAGTGCTGGGCGATGATGCGCCGGTGACCTCCCTTGCGCTGGTGTTCGATCCTGCAAATATGGAGAAGCTGGCAAGCTGTGGCGTACACTTCCTCGACGCACCGACCGAAATGATTCCTGCGGCGCTGCAGTATCTGGGCGAAAATCCTGACAGCCACGAAAAGGAAGTGCTTAAAAAGGCGCAACCGTTGCTTGAAGCCGTAGGCCCACATGTTCTGAAATACCACTCTTCGGAATATATCAACGCGCTGGCCAACGGCGACATCTGCGTCGCCTTTGGCTGGTCGGGCGATATCCTGCAGGCCCGTGACCGCGCTGCCGAGGCTGACAACGGGGTTGAGATCGAATACGCCATCCCGTCCGAAGGGGCGCTGATGTGGTTCGACCAATTGGCAATTCCGGCGGATTCGCCAAATCCGGCTGCGGCGCATAAATTTGTGAACTTCCTGCTCGACGCACAAAACATGGCCGCTGCGTCAAATTACGTATATTACGCAAACGGCAATCTCGCCTCACAGGAGTTTTTGGTAGAAGACGTGATCGGCGACAGCGCGATCTACCCGGACGAGGAAACGGTGAGCAACCTCTACATCACCACCTCTTATCCACCAAAAATCCAACGGGTTGTGAACCGGATGTGGACAACAATCAAATCCGGTCAATAATCAAAACCAGCCCCTGCGCCAATGAAATGGCGCAGGGGCTTTCTTTTGCGGAGGCGTCCTGATGAAAACCAGCAACCAAGCGATCCCAGCTCCCTGGGAGTCCGCAGACGAAAAACCGCTGATCCGGTTTGAGAATGTCACCAAAAAATTCGGTGATTTCATCGCCATCGACAATTTGACCCAGGATATTTACGAACGCGAATTCTTTGCCCTGCTCGGCCCGTCGGGATGTGGCAAGACCACGCTGATGCGGATGCTGGCAGGATTTGAGCATCCGACGAGCGGCACCATCACACTGGATGGTCATGACATCGCCGCCGTACCCGCCAACAAGCGCCCGGTAAATATGATGTTCCAATCCTACGCGCTGTTCCCGCATCTGAGCGTAGCCGACAATATTGCCTTCGGCCTGAAACGTTCGGACATGCCGAGATCCGAGATCGCCGGCCGAGTCGATGAAATGCTGAAACTGGTGCAGCTGACTCCTTTCGCCAAGCGCAAACCGCATCAGATTTCCGGCGGTCAGCGGCAGCGTGTGGCGCTGGCGCGGTCACTGGCAAAGGCACCAAAACTGCTGCTGCTGGACGAGCCCCTCGGCGCGCTCGACAAGAAACTGCGGCAGGAAACCCAGTTTGAACTGATGGATATTCAGGAATCACTGGGCACCACATTTGTGATTGTCACCCACGATCAAGAAGAAGCGATGACCGTCGCCAGCCGCGTCGCGGTGATGGATCACGGCAAGATTGCACAGGTGGAAACTCCGAACCGTATCTATGAACACCCCAATTCGCGCTATGTTGCGGACTTTATCGGCGAGGTGAACCTGATCGAAGGCATGGCCAGTAATAACGGCAGTGAAACCGTCAGCATCGCCTGGGCGGAACGGGCTGATCCGATTGCTGCCAAAACCGCAAAAGATATCACCAACGGCTCGTCTGTGACCTTCGCGATCCGTCCCGAAAAAGTTTTGGTTTCGGCGGAGAAACCGGCAAATGCTGCGAATTCGATTGAAGGTGAGGTCCACGACATTGCCTATCTCGGCAATATCTCGACCTATCACGTCAAACTGCCCACCGGCCAGATCATGAAATCCCAGATCACCAACGCCAGCCACGAGGCCAGCACCCACCACACCTGGGAAGATAAAGTCTGGTTGAGCTGGACCGACACCGCCGGTGTCGTGTTGACGGAGTAAGTTGATGCGCCGCTTTCTGCTAACCGCCACGCCGTTTTTGTGGCTGCTTCTTTTCTTTCTGGTGCCGTTCGGCATCGTGTTGAAAATCGCGCTATCAGACCTTGCCAATTCAATTCCGCCTTACACGCCGACACTCGATATTTTTGCGGGTTGGGATGGAATAAAGGCGTATTTCGCGGCGCTGGACTTCGAGAATTTCATCTTCCTGACCGAAGACAGTCTTTATTGGAAAGCCTATCTGTCGAGCCTGAAGATCGCGGTTATCTCTACAATTCTGGCCTTGATGGTTGGGTTTCCGATCGCCTACGGCATGGCCAAAGCCGATCCGGCCTGGCGGCCCACCCTGATGATGCTGATTATCCTGCCGTTCTGGACCAGCTTTCTGATCCGCGTCTACGCCTGGATCGGCATCCTGTCGACCGAAGGATTGTTGAACCAGCTGCTGTTGGCCATTGGTATTACCAGCGATCCGATCATCATTCTCAACACCAACATCGCGGTCTATATCGGCATCGTTTACACCTATCTGCCGTTTATGGTGCTGCCGGTCTATGCGACGCTGGAAAAACTAGATGAATCCTTGCTTGAAGCGGCCGAAGACCTCGGCTGCAACCGGTTCTCAGCTTTCTGGCTGGTGACGGTGCCGCTGTCGAAATCCGGCGTGATCGCCGGGTGTTTTCTGGTATTCATTCCGGCGTTGGGCGAGTTCGTGATCCCTGAGCTGCTTGGCGGGTCCCGCACGTTGATGATCGGTAAGGTGTTGTGGGGCGAATTTTTCTCAAACCGCGACTGGCCGGTGGCCTCGGCGGTGGCAATCATCCTCTTGCTGATTCTAATTGTCCCGATAGTGCTGTTCCAGAAACAACAGGAACGTGCGCAGGAGGCCGAGAAATGACCAGACGCTTTTCATGGTTCAATGCCACTTCACTGACCATCGGATTCCTGTTCCTCTACGTGCCGATTCTGATCCTGATCATCTACAGCTTCAATGAATCCAAGCTGGTGGCGGTCTGGGGCGGGTTCTCGACCAAATGGTACGGCGAATTGTTCCGCGATGACCGGTTTATCGACGCCGCCATCGTGACATTCAAAGTCGCGATTGTCTCTTCCACTTTCGCCACCGTGCTCGGAACGATGGCCGCTTATATCCTGGTCCGGCGGGGCAAGTTTTATGGCCGAACATTGTTTTCCGGCATGATTTATGCACCGCTGGTGATGCCCGAAGTCATCACTGGCCTGTCGCTGTTGCTGCTGTTCATCGCGATGGGAATGGGGCGCGGCATGACCACAATCATTCTGGCACATACTACATTCTCGATGTGTTACGTCTCGGTTGTGGTGTCCTCGCGGCTGGTCAGCTTTGACCAATCGCTGGAAGAGGCGGCGCTGGATCTTGGCTGCACCGCCTTTGACGCCTTCAAAAGCGTTACCCTGCCGATTATCGCCCCCGCCGTGATTTCGGGCTGGTTGCTGGCGTTCACCTTGTCGTTGGATGATTTTGTGATCGCATCTTTCACTTCCGGTCCCGGTGCCACCACCCTACCGATGAAAATATTCAGCCAAGTCCGCCTTGGAGTCAGCCCACAAATCAACGCACTGTCGACGATTCTGATCGGTTTGGTCACCATCGGTGTGGTGACAGCCTCGATCAGCACCAAACGCTCGGCAACGCTGCGCAAGCGACAAGAGCAGGAGGCGATTGCCGGAGGTTAAGTGGCCTGTCGCAATTTCAATATTTCGCGAGCTTGCTGCCACGTCGCCACCGAGCGCTCTTGATTTTCGCACAGATCAACCACCCGCTCCACCAATGCCGCGTTTGACGGGGCTAGTGTATCGCGGTCCAGCCGAATGTTATCTTCCAACCCGGTGCGGGCATGGCCGCCCGCGGCAATCACCCATTCGTTGACAATGATCTGTCCGGGACCGACGCCCGCGGCACACCAAGTTGCCTGTGGCATCAGGCGTTGCGTTGTTTTGACGTAGAAATCGAATACTTCGCGATCTACCAGCATAGCATTTTTTACACCCATGACAAACTGCACATGCAGGTCTGGCGCCAAACGGCCGTCGGCTATCATTTTTGCAGCCTGAAACAGATGGCTGAGATCGAATGCCTCGATTTCCGGCTTAACATTGTGACGCAGCATTTCAGCCGCCAGCCAATCCACCAGCTGCGGGTTGTTTTCGTAAACCCTGGTTGGAAAATTATTCGAACCAACGGCCAGCGAAGCCATATCCGGGCGCAAAGGCAACATGCCCCCGCGTTCCCGTTCCGCCCCGGAGCGGCCACCGGTGGAAAATTGGATAATCATGCCCGGGCAATGTTTTTCGATGCCCACTTTCAGCAGGGCAAACCGCTCCGGATCGGAGCTCGGTGTCTGATCGTCATTACGCACATGGCAATGGGCAATGCTGGCCCCAGCCTCGAAACAGGCCTGCAGGCTCTCAACCTGTTCCGAAATCGTCGTTGGCACAGCCGGATTGTCAGCCTTGGTGGGAACCGAACCGGTGATCGCGGCGCAGATAATGCAAGGGTCGGTCATATATTATCCCTGATTTGGCCGTGAGTCTTTGGCGATCCCGGCAAGACTGCATAAAACAAACAGTTACAGTGGGATGCAATGGAAACCCTATATTCCTGCGTGTAGAATAAATCAATGGGACGCAAGGAGGTGTGGAAACTTGACCGCTTAGATTCTCATGACCATTTGGCCTTCCAACATACGCCTTGGCTTACGCCACATGTCGCAAAGTTCGTTCAATGCAGGGAAGATGTGGCCTCTAAGAGGATTCCCAAAGCCATTTCTGGTCGGTTGGGTTTTTCATTCAGGCGCGGTGAACTCGGGCACCGACATATTTTGACTTTTAGAATTGAAAATTAATTGTCAAAGCACCAGCGGTATTATCGGTTTCGATCTCGGCGTTGCTCAATTGCCGATTAACCGACTTCAAAACTGGTTTTGTGCCGGCTAGCTTCTCAATCACCGTTTTTTCCACTTCCGGCAAAGCCATTATTCTTTCTTCAAACAACTTTGTCTCGCTGAAATAGAGCAAAGTTGAGCTGTCGAAATGGGCGAGATTGGTACCCAGGCCGAACGCCACGTTCAGTTCCTGCCTTTCTTTGCCGTCTTTCTTTAGCTGCTCTTCGCAATGGGCAATTGCCGACAACACGCCTTTTAGATCTAGTTTCGCTTTTTCTATACCGGTCCTGGCCACATCGAGTTTAGATCTCATTTTAGCCAATTCTTCTTTGGCACGCGCCCTTTTTTCGTTGAGTTTCTGCGTTTCCTCAGCAGTCAGTCGTTTGCCCGCAGCCGCCTTGCGCGCTCTTTTCTCTACAGATTTGAATTCGCGGGACTTTTCTTTCCAATTAGCTTGCAGTGATTTGATTTTCTTAGACAGACGATCCAGATCTTTGGAGGAACTAGCTGCTTTTTTAATGGCGCGGTTGACCTTGCTTGCAGACCGATTGGCCGCCTTTACCTGATTTTTGATGCTCTTTGGCCAGTTGCCCGAGACGATAATTGGTCCAAGAGCGATTGTATTCAGTGCTCTGATATCAGCAGCCAGTTTGGTCCAGCTTGTTATCATTACGCCCATCAAGCCAATCAGGCTGGACATCGATCCGAAGATCAGGCTGCGTGCGGTTTTGTAATACCAGATCAGGCAATATGCGTGAACGAGTTCAGAAACTGCCTGTTTGCGGTCTTTTAATGTGGGACCCTCACTAGCTGCCGTGTGGTTCGGTAAACCCGTTGAACCGGCAGCACCGAGGGCCGCCACACTTGAAGTTAAACCGTTCAAAAAATTACGGCGTTTCATACTCAACTCCGCCATCTAGACAATCCCAGAAAAAATAAGGTAGCTGCTTTCGAAAATCGTCCGTTTCCCTCGCGAATTAACGCGCACCAACAGGTTCAAGTCAAGTTCGAGGTAGGTGCAGCGACTGATGCCGCACCGAACGGCGCCAATCCTCGCCGCTCACAACACCAGTCGCACTTGCTCTGCAAGTGGGCCTCATTGGTGTATTTTAGGGGGTGGCGATCCCGGCAGGACTCGAACCTGCAACCCCCTGCTTAGAAGGCAGGTGCTCTATCCGGTTGAGCTACGGGACCGGTAATATCGGATTACTGCGCCACGGCGACTGGTTTTGCAAGATTAATGGGTCCAGATCGCCCGCCGGTTGGTGGCAAAATTTTCACCATAGCCACCGGCGCGGATGATTGGTTTGCGCTTTTGCGGGTCGGTCACCGAACAGGCGATGCCTTTTTCCGCGGCGTAGTCGATGGCGGCTTTCTTGCTGTCAAATGTCAGACGTACCTGCGAATTCATGTCACCCGAACTGGTCCAGCCCATCAACGGATCAACTTGACGCGATTCTGCCGGCGCGAATTCAAGCACCCAGATTTTGGTCTTGGCCTGCCCGGACTGCATTGCATTTCTGGCGGGTTGATAGATGCGAGCGCCCATCAAATACTCCATTTTTTTTCATGTTATCCAACGCCACGCCGAATGTGAAGTGTTCTACTTGCCAGATTTTTTTACCAATTCAGCCGCGGCCTGGTCCTCTACCTGCTGGCGCGCCACATCGCTGGCCGCCGCCGAAACTGCCGCCTTTTCTTCTTCGCTCAGCTTCTCCGATCCTTCCAGCCCCGGGATTGCCACCCGCACTTCCCGGCGGGCAAATTCGATTCCTGCCGCCTCGAACTCAGCTTTCACCCGGTTGTAGATTTCTTTGCGCAGGGTGAATTGTTTGCCCGGCTTGGCCATGAAGTTACCGCGGATGATCATGCCGACATCGTCAAAGTCAAACACGCCTTGCGATTTGAACGGCTGCATCAGATCTTCAGCGTATGCCGGCACTTCCATCATTTCAGCGCCGATTTTCTTGAACAGTTTCTTGATCTTATTGGGATCAGTATCAAAGGGCACGGTGAATTTCAGTTTCATGATCACCCAGTCCCGTGAATAATTGGTGATCTTGGGGATTTCGCCATAAGGAATGGTGTGTACTAGGCCGCGGTGATGACGCAATTGCATCGAACGGATCGAGATTTTCTCGACCGAACCGACCGTGCCCTCGATCTCGACATATTCACCGGTGCGAAACGCGTCATCTACCAGAAAGAAGATCCCCGAAACGATATCGGCCACCAGCCGCTGCGCCCCGAATCCAACTGCCAGCCCGACGATACCGGCACCAGCCAGCAGGGGGGTGATATCAATGCCGATGTTGCCGAGCGCGATCAGGCCAAAGATCATCGCGATCGCGGTTTTTGATATGCCAAGAACAAGTGGCAGCACAGTTGACAGGCGCGACCCGCCAGCGCCACCGCCTTCACCGCCTCCGGGTTCGTCGTCTTCAGGGTCAATTCCGAGTGCGGTTTGCTCTGTTGCCAGCTTGCTGTTGATCCACAGCGACACAACTTCCCAGACCAGATAACCGATTGCTAATATCATCATGATTTCAATCAGACGTCCGGCAAACTGCACGCCAACCCCGGCCGCCGCCATATTCGCCAAATCAAGACCCCAGATTTTTGCAACAGTTAAGACCAGGAAACCAAAGATAACCACCCGCCCAACCCGGATATAGCTGTGTTTGGCGGCATGATACGCGCGTTCCGCCACCACACCCTCGCCGGTCATTGGCGGGGTCAGGTGCCGCACCAGTCCCCGGACCAGCGTGTCAAACGCCGGGATCAGCGTCAGAATAAACATCATCTTATAGTGGGGGGCGCTCTGGAGCAGTTTGAACTGTCCAAACCCAACCAGAATATTGACCAGTATCCAGGTGCCAACCACAACACCGATTGCATAGACCGGGTAATACCGTGCTGCCCATTCCTCGGCCCGTGATACATCCGGATCGGCACCGCGCATCATCGGAACCAATCCGTCCCAGACTTTCCAGATTATCGTCATCAAGTACAGATGCACCGCCAGATTCAACCAGAACCCCAGCCGGGACGCCCCCATCGATACGCCGTTCAAATCGTTGAAATTTACTGCCGCTATTGAAAAACCCATCAGGATAAAGACGCCAATCTGATGACGGTAAATAAACTTGGCGGATGCGTCATCGGTATGAACGATGCGAAATTGCGGATTCTCTGGGGCCAGCAAAAATCGGATAAATGCGGCTCCTATGCGCGGCATGACCACCAGATTGAGCATGATGACTTGCGCAAAACTTTCCAGCCCGTCCGGCATCAGCCACACGGCCACCAGCCGCGTAACGACAAAAAAAGCGCCCAACCCAAGCACATCGTGAATCAGCCGGAACGACAGAAACCGCAGCGTGTCGCGCAGGGTGTCCGGGTGCTCCTGATCCAGCGCGGCCGCGTACTGACGATGTGTCACCCTGTTCACCACCAGTTCAACCGCAAAGCCGACCGCCATGGCCAGCAACAGGGAACCAAACAGCGTTCCGATCCCCTGCCATCCGAGCCGCTCATGGAAGTTGGAAAAACTTTGGGCCTGACTGGTCCACAGCAAAGGTGCTGCGACGAACGCGCCGGAAACAGAACGGACTGCACCTGTGGAGGCGTTGGCGACAAATTCCAGAAATGACCCGCTGTTGTCTCCGCTCCCTGTAGCCGAGGTTTGCGCAACTGCATCCAACCGCGCCAGCAACAACGACCGCACCTGGGCGTCAGACAATAGCGAGACCATCTCTCTTACGGCTTCCGGCGTTAACGGATCCGGCAAAGCGATTTCAGAGGTATCACCGCCTGTATTTGGTAAAGTGATCTGTGCCTCCGTCGCGCCAACAAAAAAGACTGACAAAAACGTGATCAGAAAAAGCCTGGCAACTACGCGCATGGAAAACCCCCTTTGCGACCGAGACATTAAAATTCGACAAAAAATGCCAAAAATCGTCCCAGCGGTGCAAAACATTAACAAGCCGCCAATTCCCTGTCACGGCCTTGTTGCAGGGCGCAAATAGACAGAGCTAAGTAGAGCGGATTTGTTCCGGGGAAGAAGGGGAAACAGGATGGTTACCAACCGAGTACACGGGAGCGAGGGGTGGGGTGGGTGATATGCACCCGATCAGTAACCAGTCTTGCTGCTTGCTCGACAACCTTACCGCGAAAAACTTCGTAAAAGCAATGATGATAATTCGTAAAAGTTGCGGATTTTCGCCTATTTACAACCCAAAGGATTAAGAAATTATTGACCATTTTCTGCCGGATTGCCCGATTCTTCCAAACCATCGGTCTCCGTTGATCTAATCCTGAACAACAAGTTAACACGAAGCAGATTGAGCCGGTCTAAAAACCGCCCGAAAATTAGTCGTTTTTGCGCGATGTCCAGCGGCAGTTAACCGGATCAACCGAACGGCGCATCCAAACAACCGCGATTGGCAGCAAGTTCATTACGCCTCTTGCATAAGAACAAAAGAAGATCAAATTAGGGGGATCAAAAGGAATCGCCGATGCAAGATACGCAAGCTGTCATAACCACGCTTGATACCCCGACCATGGACAGCCGCCCAAAACTGGAAGGCGGGCAGCGGCTGGTTATGCACACCGAGTTCGAACCAGCCGGGGATCAGCCGACAGCGATCAAAGAGTTGGTTGAAGGCATCAATGACGCGGAGCAAAATCAAGTTTTGCTGGGGGCCACTGGCACCGGCAAAACCTTCACCATGGCCAAGGTGATCGAGGCCACGCAGCGCCCGGCGATCATCCTTGCGCCGAATAAAACCCTGGCGGCGCAGCTGTTTGCCGAGTTCAAATCCTATTTCCCGGACAATTCGGTCGAGTATTTCGTCAGCTTCTATGATTACTACCAACCGGAAGCTTACGTACCGCGATCCGACACTTATATCGAGAAAGAATCCCAGATCAACGAACAGATTGACCGGATGCGCCATTCGGCGACGCGGGCACTACTGGAACGGGATGATGTGATAATCGTGGCCTCAGTCAGCTGCATTTATGGCATCGGTTCGGTTGAGACCTATACGGCGATGACGCTGGATCTGATCACCGGCAATTCCTACGACCAGCGCGGTGTAATGGCGGATCTGGTGGCTCAGCAATACCGGCGCAACGATGCGGCCTTCCAACGCGGGTCGTTCCGGGTGCGCGGGGATTCGCTTGAAGTCTGGCCGGCGCACCTTGAGGATCGCGGCTGGCGGTTTTCCTTCTTTGGCGACGAGTTGGAGAGCATCGTGGAATTTGACACCCTGACCGGGGAAAAACATGACGTCCTGGAGAAGGTCCGCATCTACGCCAACTCGCATTACGTGACCCCGCGCCCGACGATGAACCAAGCCATCAAGGGCATCAACGAGGAGTTGGTAATCCGCCTGAAACATCTGGTGGAGGAAGGCAAACTGCTGGAAGCACAGCGGCTGGAACAGCGCACCAACTTCGATCTGGAAATGCTGGAAGCGACCGGCGTCTGCAACGGTATCGAAAACTATTCTCGGTTTCTGACCGGGCGGGCCCCGGGCGAGCCGCCGCCGACGCTGTTCGAATACATCCCCGACAATGCGATTGTGTTTGCCGATGAAAGTCATGTGTCTGTGCCGCAAATCGGCGGAATGTACAAAGGCGATTACCGGCGCAAGTTCACGCTGGCGGAACACGGCTTCCGGCTGCCGTCCTGCATGGACAACCGGCCGTTGAAGTTCGAGGAATGGGACGCCATGCGCCCGCAGTCGGTGTTTGTCTCGGCCACGCCGCAGAAATGGGAGCTGGAACAATCCGGCGGGGTGTTTGCCGAACAGGTGATCCGACCGACCGGGCTGGTCGATCCGCAGATCGAAATTCGCCCGGTTGAAACTCAGGTGGATGATCTACTCGATGAGGTGCGCAAGGTGGCGCAAACCGGTGGTCGGGTGTTGGTGACCACACTGACCAAACGCATGGCCGAGGACCTGACCGAATACCTGCACGAACAAGGCGTGCGGGTGCGCTATATGCACAGCGACATCGACACACTTGAACGGATCGAGATTCTGCGTGACCTGCGTTTGGGCGCCTTTGACGTGCTGGTCGGCATCAACTTGCTGCGCGAGGGGCTGGATATCCCGGAATGCGCGCTGGTGGCGATACTGGATGCGGATAAAGAAGGGTTCCTGCGCTCGGAAACCTCGCTGGTGCAAACCGTTGGCCGGGCGGCGCGGAATGTCGACGGTCGGGTGATCATGTATGCCGACCGCATCACCGGTTCCATGGAACGCGCGATTGGCGAAACTGACCGGCGGCGGGAGAAGCAGGAGGCGTATAATCTGGCGAACGGCATTACCCCGACGACGGTGAAAAAGAACGTCAGCGACGCGTTATCGGGGATGTATAAAGGCGACACCGACATGGCGCGGGTCACGGCACAGGTCGAGAAACCGCTGGTCGGGGCCAATCTGGCGGCGCATCTAGACGCCCTGCGCAAGGACATGCTGAAGGCGGCGGAGAACCTGGAGTTTGAAGAGGCCGCAAGGCTGCGCGACGAGGTGAAACGGCTGGAAGCAGTGGACCTGGCCGTGGCGGATGATCCGCTGGCAAGGCAGAGCGCGGTGGAGGCAGTGAGTGCGTCTCGGGTTGGCGGAAGGTCGACGGCTGGGAAGGCGGGGACGACGGTTGTTCGGGGGAAGAGTAAGCGGAAGCGGTTTTGATGGCTATGGAAGTGAACGCTGATCCAGATGACAATTACTTTAGAACCGACGAATTTGAAGATGTCATCAATAGCCTTGAGTTAGTGGAATTACTCAGCCGCGATGTAAACGGTCACCCTCAACGCTGGAAATGGATTGTCATTGCAGTGCACAATGCACTGCAGGGCGCATGCATCTGTCTTCTTACAAATACTGCCGGCACCGGGGCATTGAATGGAAAGTCAACGGAACGACTACTAGAAAGACTGAACGAAGATTGGGATGGCGACGCTCCTTGGCCGGATGAATTCGTGGCGCCTTTTGGAGAGCTTTTAAAGCGTCTACCGGACGATCTGGAGATCATCCTTCCAAACAGTTTAGAACTTGACGCCGGTTTTGGCCTTGTCGCTGACATGAATAGACTCCGTTATTTGAGAAACAACTTTTTGCATTTTTCGCCTAAAAGTTGGCTCATTGAATTGGCCGGTTTACCGCGCATTATTGGCCACGCCATTGATCTATCGGAGCGGATTTCGGGCAGCAATAAATTCCAGCGCGTTAACCGCTTTCGAGATTTGCCTGTTAGTGCTCTATGTAATCAGATTCGAGACAACATTGGTGTTGCTGTCTGAACCCAGGATATACATGACGCTTGGTTTCCACGTCTGCACCAAAATCTTTGTGCGGCCATTCGATACATGCTTGCAACGGTCTCAGGTGCAACATTACTTTGAACTCCGACCGTTCGCCGCAGAAACTGTCTCAGGTACAGTTCCCTAGACGCGGCTCCCCCCAACATCAGGGCAGCGCCCGGACCTCGGGGTGGGCGAGAAGCGCCCTCCCCGTGGGGGAGGTCTGGGCGCTGCCCGTGCGAAGGCACGGGCGGGTGGTGACGAAGCGCTACTGCTCGTCCTCCCAGTGGGAGAAACCTCTCGCGGATTGCTTTGCAATCCTCTGCCGGATCGGCGGGTCCGGGTGCTGCACCGGCCGCAATCAATGCGGGCGGTGGGTGCCGCAACCCTCTGTCATCCCCGCTGCCGTCTGTTCCCGGCGCAGGGGGTCATCAATCTTTCATCATATACTGTCATTAGAAAGGCGGGCCCGCCATGTGGCACTTGTCCCGAAACAGGGGGTTATCCCCTGCCCTAACGAATTCTGATCGGTATCTCGGTGGCCTCGCAACGGCGATACTCTGCCGTGAAAGACCGAAAACCACTTTTGTGCACGGCGCCGGTTATACATCCCCGCTGTTATGATCCGGTTACGCCAGCGTTCGGTGCTCTGTGCAAAATCGCACAAGCAGATCTGCGCAGATCCGCCAATTCACCAACACGTGACCGGTCCGCTCTTGCCTCGACTCAACCCCGCGTTTCACACTTGCACATAATTTCATCCAACAGGAGTACACCTTATGAAACGCCTGCTGACCACCCTCTTCGCTCTCACCCTCGCCCTGCCTGCCACCGCACAGGACACCCGGAAAATTCATCCGGTCGCAGGCGACGTTTACCTGTTTCAGAACAATTTTCACATGTCGCTGATCGTCAAAACCCCGGACGGCACGATACGGGTTGATCCGATCAATGCCGAGGCCGGGGCCTGGCTGAACGACAACCTTGCCAGCATCGGCGCAGGCCCGGTCAGCCATCTGATCTATTCCCACAGCCACGCCGATCACGCCTCAGGCGGGTCGGCCCATCCTGGTGCCGTCACCATCGCGCATAATAACGCGCCCGATGCGATTGATGGCACCGCAATCACCACCCGCGTCGGCCAGTTCGCTTCGCTCGCCCACGGTGGTAAAACCATTGAGATGACCTACTTGGGCGCAGGCCATGGCGAGGACATGATTGCCGTGGTGGTGAGGCCCGAAAACGTCGGGTTCATCGTCGATATCGCCGCGCCGAAGCGGATGTTTTTCCGCAACATGGGCGGGGCCAATCTGGATGACTGGAAAGGTCAGATCGCAACCGCGCAGGGCCTTGATTTCGAGATCTTTGCCCCAGGTCACGGGACGGTCGGCACCAAGGCTGATCTGGATGATGTGATGGCCTATATGACGGATCTGGAAGCGGCTGTTCTGGCAGGGCTTCAGGACGGGAAGACTGTTGAAGACTTGCAGGCCTCGCTGACGCTAGACGCTTACAAAGACTGGATTCAATACGAAGCATGGTTCCCGATGAACATCGAAGGCATGGCGACGCATTTGAATGCGACCAGCCAGGTGAATTAAAGCATTTTCCCCGAATTCTAAATCACAGAGTTCGGGAAAAACGCCACCCGTTCAAAGGTCTGCACCCGGCATTTTCACGCAATCTGCCTCAGATTGAGCGAAAAGTGCTTTAGGGCTTCGCGGATAAACTGGTCGGCATTTTATGCGCCAGATGCAGGGTGGCGTCATCCGGCATCACAACTGTGCCAATAAACCGGATTTCTGAGGCGATGGAGACGCTGCCGCCCAGAAAATAGCGACCCTCTGGCACCAGAATCATACGTCCCGCGGCAGCGGCGTCAGCCGCCTGAAACGCGCGGGTGTTATCTGTTACGCCGTCGCCTACAGCACCATAGTCGCGCACGTCAACATTCTCTGACTGCCAGCTGTGAAATACCGATGTGGCATCTTCGATGAGGATATTGTCGATCCGCACCACGCCGCCGTTCAGCCCGGTCAGATCAATGCCAAAGTGCCCGTAGGCTGGTTCCAGTCCCCAGACCAATTCAACACCGCTGCGCCGACCGGAGCCGACGATCGCCGAAATCTCGACCACTTTTCCATAATTCTCCAGGGCGACTGGCGTGCCGGTCCGGGTCAACCCAGTGACGGGATTTCCGGCTGCATCACCGGCCCAGCCGGCAATATTCACCCAGGCCAGCGGCCCGCTGACCGCCTTAAGCCGCACCCCGATCCGCAAATAACACCCCGCAACCATCTGTGTTCGTCCGGTGAAACGCAGCATTTGTGTATCGCTGACCTTGAGCATTTCGAGACAATCGCCAAACTCCTTGTCCGCGGAAATCAAAGTGGCATTGATCGATTGGTCATATGTGGGTGAGCCTTCGATGCCTTCACCTGATGACCAGACTTTCAGACCGTCTCGAAAGGCCGGTGGCATCAGTTGAACGCCCTCGGTAATATCGATGTTCATTGAAAATTCCCTGTCAATCAGAGCGGTGAAAAGGCATCTGCCAGATATGGAGAGTAAAACTGGTCTTGCCCTTTTGAAGCAGTGGATCGACGGGACCTATCAGAAGGAAATTAAAACTTGGTAGGAGCAGCGTGCCCTACACCCCGACACCTGCAGCCCGTTTGATCCTTACACCGCTGATTTTCCAGCCGTTTGCAGTTTCGACCATAGAATATTCAGCAATATAATAGTCACCGAGCGTATCGCGGATCAGCACATCCTGCTGCAGACTTCCGTTTTGGTCTGTCAATGCCTGAAACCGATAGTGGGCAGGACGGTGCACCATCGGATAGCTTTTCGAGACCATTTGGCCAAAGCGATCCGAGTTCTGAAATATCTGCTTTATATTCGGGGCGGCAAAGGTAAACGCGGTGGCAAAATCGTCGACCAAAAAAGCACTGATCTGATCGGAAATCACAGAGCGGATGTCTTCATCCTGTGCCTGAACCGGCAATACAAAAGCCAAGACGGCCAAAAAAACCCTGACAAAACCCATATCAAATCCTCCCACTGAGCCTTGAAAATAGGCCGATACGTCTGTCCGTCAAACCACCCATTGACGCCAACCGGCCACACCTGTCACAATAGTCCGCATGGGGCCAAGCGAACGCCCCGTGAGGCGCCAGCCCAAGATTCGCATCCGTTTGACCTCACTTAAAAGGAAGGATGCGCCATGTCTGCACCCACTGAAATAACCGCCAAGCAACTCGCCCGTCTGATCGGGACACCGGATTGTCCGGTTCTGATCGATATCTGTATTGATGAAGATTTTGCCGCTGACGCGCGGTTTATTCCCGGCGCCCGCCGGCATCCACATCCGCGGATCAGCGAGCTGGCCGCGGCATTGCACGGCAAACGTACGATTCTGATTTGCCAGAAGGGGTTGAAACTCAGCCAGGGGGCAGCGGCAATGTTGCGGGCATTGGGGGTTCCGGCGGAAAACCTGGCGGGCGGCAATTTTGAGTGGCGGGACCAGGGGTTACCCCTTGTTCCGGCGGATAAAATCCCTCCGATCCAAGATGGTAAAACCCTTTGGGTCACGCGCCACCGGCCCAAGATCGACCGTATCGCTTGCCCCTGGCTGATCCGGCGTTTTGTTGATCCGCGCGCGGTGTTTCTGTTTGTCTCGCCTACCGAAGTTTTGAACGTGGCAGAGAAATTCAACGCAACACCGTTTGACGTGGAGAACGTGTTCTGGTCACACCGGGATGAGCGCTGCACGTTTGATATCATGGTCGAAGAGTTTTGCCTTGAAACTGAACCGCTTAAGCGTCTCGCGGCGATCGTGCGCGGGGCAGATACGGACCGGCCCGACCTGGCACCGGAAGCTGCTGGCTTGCTGGCCGCATCGCTTGGTCTGTCACGCATGTTCAAAGATGATCTGGCGCAGTTGGAGGCCGGAATGACGCTGTATGACGCGTTTCATCGCTGGGCACGGGATGCCACGGATGAAACCCACAATTGGCCGACCAATACGGGCGAGCGTTAGGGCATGGACAAGCCAACATTGCCGGAAGCCCTGCGCGTATGGGGCAAGATTGGAGTTCTGTCGTTCGGTGGCCCTGCTGCGCAAATCGCTCTGATGCATAAGGAGGTGGTCGAGGATCGTAACTGGCTTACAGAAAAGCAGTTTCTGAATGCGCTAAGTTTTTGCATGTTGCTGCCCGGACCCGAAGCCATGCAGTTGGCCACCTATGCCGGGTGGCGGATCAACGGCACTATTGGCGGGCTTTTGGCAGGGCTGTTGTTTGTGCTGCCCGGGGCATTCGTCATCCTGGCATTGGCCACGCTTTACGCTGAATTGGGGCAGGTTCCGCTGGTCGAAGCCTTGTTTCTCGGCATCAAGGCGACGGTGGTCATTGTGGTTATTGAAGCTTTGCTGCGGATCTCGAAAAAGGCGCTGTATCGGACGGATCACTGGGCGATTGCCGGAGTTGCTTTTGTCGGGATATTTTTTCTGAATATCCCGTATCCCTTGATTGTCTTGTCGGCTGCCCTGTACGGGGTGGTTTTCAATGACAAGACGGAGACGGAGGAACCGGTAACGCTACGCCAACCCATGGGTAAGCTGTTGAAAACAGTCCTGATCTGGCTGGTAATCTGGTGGCTGCCAATCCTTGTGCTCGACCTCATGACCTTCCAAAGCATCCTGACGGAAGTCGCCTATTTCTTCTCCAAACTCGCTGTGGTGACATTTGGCGGCGCTTATGCGGTGCTGGCCTATATGGGGCAGGATGTGGTGACGTTGAAGGGCTGGTTGACGGCGGGGCAGATGATGGATGGGCTGGGACTGGCCGAAACCACACCAGGGCCGCTGATCCTGGTGACCGAGTTCGTCGGCTTTCTGGCAGGCTTTGGCCAAGGCGGCTGGTGGCTTGCGGCGGCGGCGGCCACGGTGACGCTTTGGGTTACCTTTACCCCTTGTTTCCTTTGGATTTTTGCCGGTGCGCCCTATATCGACTGGATCGGCACGCAACCGCGTTTGCGCGGGGCTTTGGCGGCAATTACGGCGGCTGTGGTCGGGGTCATCCTGAACCTGTCGATCTGGTTTGCGCTGCATGTATTTTTTCGGGTGGTGGAACGGCAAAACCTCGGACCAGTTACGCTGTGGAAACCCGAATTGGGCTCACTTGACCCAACTGTATTGGGGCTGGCGGTTCTGTGCGGATATCTGCTGTTGAAACGGCATTGGAATGTGGTTTGGGTGCTGGGGCTGGCCGCAGCAATTTCGCTTGGGGTGAGTCAGTTCTAACCCTACTATCAAGCCATGTCAGACAAGCTCACACCGATCCGTCCGACCGACGCCGAAGCGATCGCGCTTGGCAGGTTGTTGATTGCCGATGCTGCGTTCGGAGCACTGGGGGTAATCGACCCTAAAACCGCTGCGCCTTTAGTCACCAGAATTGCAGTGGCAACTTTGGAAACCGGCATACCGTTTTCCCTGATATCAGACCTGTCGAACCACACCAAAGCGCTGCGGGAAAACCCGGCCTGTTCGCTGCTGGTTGGTGAACCCAAAGCCACCGGAGATCCGCTGACCTATCCGCGCCTGAGCCTGAGTTGCCACGCCGAATTTGTGGCGCGACGGACCGATGACCATGCAGCGCTCAGAGACCGTTACTTAGCGCTGCGGCCCAAAGCGAAACTCTACATCGACTTCGCCGATTTTAACTTTGCCAAGTTTCGCGTGTTGTCGGGAAATCTAAATGGCGGATTTGGCAAAGCCTATGAACTCACTGCCGCCGACCTCGGCTAACACGTCACTTCCAGCGCCGCGATGGTGTTACGCTCTTAATAGAGCGACACCGGGACGAGGATGTTATCCTACATGGGGACCTCCAAAAATGTTCGCGCAACTATATCGGCTTAAATCAAGTCTTTGCTTTGACACAGGTCAATTCAGCACATGGCATAGTTTTCTCAGAATGAGCCTGCTCATTGTGCTAATACGGCGCAATGTTCCGAATTTCCG
This sequence comes from Amylibacter sp., assembly GCA_965237555.1. Taxonomy (GTDB): domain Bacteria; phylum Pseudomonadota; class Alphaproteobacteria; order Rhodobacterales; family Rhodobacteraceae; genus Amylibacter. Next base: position 777,367 of record OZ250147.1, on the reverse strand, counting down.
TCCAGTGTTTTCTGCTTGCCGCCAGCCTGGCGTTAGCCAGCCAAGTTGCGATGGCGCAGCAATTGCAGCTACCGCCGAGAGACGAAGCCGCCCGCGACCCCGCGTTCCTGGCTTTTCGTGCCCGCTTGTTGGAGGCCATTCAATCCCGAGACGTGGATTATATCGTGGTGCATTCGACAGCAGATATCCTGATCAGCTTCGGTGGCAACGGAGGGCATGACGAATTACGCGAGTTTCTCTTGGAGCCGGAAGAGAATTACGCCGATGAATACAAACACTTGGCGGCGGCGGCGCGCGAAGAGCATTGGGCGGCTTTTGAAGAAGCTCTAGACCTTGGCGGCGTATTCACATCGCCTGACACCTTTGTCACGCCCTATATCTTTGCTTTCAATTTCCCGGACCGCTACGACACCTACGAAACCCTTGTGGTAACCGGGTCATCGGTTCTGATGCGCCAGGCTCCGGCCAGCGATGCGCCGGTGATGGCACGACTAAATTACTCGGTGGTCACTGGCTATGAGGACAAAGCTGTGAATGGGTATGCTGAAGTGGTGCTGCACGACGGCACCAGAGGGTTTGTCCATGCGGATTATTTGCGTTCGCCCATCGACTATCGTGCAGTGTTTGAACGTATTGACGGGGTGTGGAAAATGGCGGTGTTGGTTGCGGGTGACTAGGCCAGTTCCCCAGCCAACCCCTGTTCAATCAACGCCACCGTACCTTCAACACCGTAAACGGCAATGAACCCGCCAAACCGGGGGCCTTGGGTGGTGCCGAGCAGCACTTCATAAATCGCAGCGAACCAGTTGCGCAGATTTTCGAACCCGTGGTTTTTACCCACCGCAAACACCACCGATTGCAGGTCGTCCGGATCGGTCATGTCGAGGTCGGGGACCGGCTCATCTTTGCCCATCGCGGCATTTTTTTGTTCGATCATGGATTTGGCCAGCGCCGCATCCTGTAAAGCCGCTGCCAGATCGGCCAGCGCAGCGCGCTCCTGATCGTTTGCTGCACGGAATTTTTTGGTCGGCTTCACAAAGTCCTGGAAATAACGCACGGCGCATTCCGCCGCTGCCTGCATCGTCGGGTTGGATTCAGCAGAGGCTTCCGGTGCATATTTGTTGATAAACCCCCACATCGTATCGGTGTTTTCCGCACTCGATGCAGACGCCAGATTGAGCAGCATGGTAAACGGCACCACCATATCCGATTTTGGCGGCGTGCCGCCATGGATATGCCAGACCGGATTGTTCAGCCGCTCTTTCTCATCCTGAGTTGCATAGGCCCGAAGGTGCTGGTGATACTCATCAACTGCCTTGGGGATCACGTCAAAAAACAGCCGCTTAGCGGTTTTGGATTTTTGATACATGAACAGGCTAAGTGATTCTGCTGATGCGTAGGTCAGCCAAGCGTCAATCGAAATGCCGTTGCCTTTGGACTTGGAAATTTTTTCACCCTGTTCGTCGAGGAACATTTCATAGGTGAAATGCGCAGGTGCCGCCGCGCCCAGGATCCGGCAGATTTTGTCATAAATCGGGGTGTTGGTGGAATGGTCTTTGCCATACATCTCGAAATCCACTCCCAGCGCCGCCCAGCGGGCGCCGAAATCCGGTTTCCATTGCAATTTCACGTTGCCACCGGTGACCGGCAGCGTGGTTTCTTCGCCGTCCTCATCGTCAAAGGTAATGGTGCCGTCTGTGGCATTCACCTGGTTGATCGGCACATAAAGCACCCGCCCGGTTTTGGGGGAAATCGGCAGAAAGCAACTGTAGGTCTGGCGGCGTTCCTCGCGCAAACTGGCCAGCATTACTTCCATCACATCGTCGTAGCGTTCCGCCGCCCGTAGCAGCACCGAGTCAAACTGACCGGATTGATAGAATTCAGTTGCGGAATAAAACTCATAATCAAAGCCAAAGGTATCCAGAAACCGGCGCAGCATGGCGTTGTTGTGGTGGCCAAAACTTTCATGTGTACCAAACGGATCGGGAACCGAGGTCAGCGGTTTTTGCACATGCTCTGCCAGCATCTCCCGGTTCGGCACATTGTCGGGGATCTTGCGCATGCCGTCGAGATCGTCGGAAAAGCAGATCAGCCGGGTCGGGATATCGGAAATGACCTCAAACGCCTTGCGGATCATCGAGGTTCGCGCCACCTCGCCAAAGGTACCGATATGCGGCAGACCGGAGGGGCCATAACCGGTTTCAAACAGCACATGGCCTTTTTCCGGCGGCGTTTTCTCATAGCGCTTCAGAATCTTGCGGGCCTCTTCAAACGGCCAGGCTTTGCTGCTCATCGCAAGTTCGCGCATATCAGACATCGGTTTGTTCCATCTCGGGCGGGGAATAACGCCCACTCCCTATTGCCCCGCACCGGCGGGGTCAATATTGTGGCGCCGATTATCCTTAGCGAGGCAACCCCTGATGAGCGCACAAGATACCGATAATTCCCCCTGGTCGTTGCAAGACGCGCTGGTTGCGATGATGGTGGCTACATCTGCGTCGGACCAGCATATCCGGACGCTGGAACTGCTGTCGATTCAGCGGATTGTCGACCATCTGCCAATGTTTGGCACTTACGATGCCGACCGGCTGCGAGTGATTTCGCAAACCGTGTTTGATCTGATCGAAGAGGAAGACGGGCTGGATGCATTGTTCGGGCTGGTGCGGGATTCGATGCCGAACCGGTTTTACGAAACCGCTTACGCCCTGTGCTGTGATGTGGCAGCAGCGGACGGGCGGCTGCGCGAAAGCGAGCTGCGGTTTCTGGAAGAGACGCGGTATGAGCTGAACATCGACCGCCTGCACGGGGCGGCGATTGAACGTGGCGCGCGGGCGCGGCATTTGGTGGAGTGAGGTGGGCTTAAGTTGCTCACTGATAACTATCGAGCTTAATAGTGACATGCCTATTTGAACTTGTTTGTTAAGGCTAAGAATGTGAAGCAACTAATTTGAAACCCAAAAAAACGATGAAAGTGCCGCCGGTTCTCGCCATCAAACTTGTTTGGCTAGGCGCGTGTGTTGCGGTTCTCTACTATTCTCTTTCTAACCCAAATTTTTACACAAACGGCGAATTCCAGACCTTTTTTGAATTGAAAATGATTGCACTAACGTTGCCTCTTGGCCTTTTAGTACCGATGTTTTTGCAATCCTTTTTCATAGTCATTGACCAGATTGGTACGATTGTTGAAGCTTTTATTTCATTGCGAACCAGTTATGCAATATTTTGGCTATTCATGGTAATTGTTGGGTATTTTCAATGGTTTTTCTTACACCAAAACTTGTTCGGAAAATTGTCGCGACAATTAGAAGCCGTTGATTTCATCCAATCACCGCTCATCCCACCCCATATTCCAGCGCCCACCTGCGCAACAACTTCTGCTGCATCCGGCGCGAGCGCCTGGCCCAGCTTTTACCGCCTTCCGGCCGCTCCCGCTGGGCCTTGTTGATCTTGCCGCGTTTCTCCATGTCCGCTGTGAATATCGCGAAGGCCAGTTTGCTGCCGTTGGGACAGTCGATATAGCCCGACAGGGCCGAGGCGAAGTTCAGGGTGCCGGTTTTCGCCACCACGGAAACGCCGTCGATCGGGGCTTTTTTGCCTTTGGAATTGACCAGCGGGATGTCTTTCAGAACCGGCCGCAGCGCGCCGTTCCACCCGGATTTCACCAGCATTTTGGTCATTTGTCCGGCCGAGACCCGCGATGCCCCTCCAAGCCCGGAATGATCGACAAATTTCGCGCCCCTGATGCCATAGGTCTTTTGCGCCCAACTGGTCATTTCCCGACCAGACGCTGACAGAGTTCTGGCCTGCGAGCCGCGTTTTCGGGTTGCCGTCAGACCGGAGATTTCCGCCGTCAAGTTGGTGGAATATTTTAGCATCGCCCGCATCATTGCCCACATGCGACCACTGTTTTCCTGCGCCAGAACCGCACCTTTGGAGATTGATTTCTGTTTGACAGGTGCGGGCAGCGAAATCGCGTGTTGGGCTGCAATCGAGCGGAAGACTTCACCCGCATATCCCGCCGTATCGCGCACCGGCAGCCAACGCCCGCCGCCTTGGCCCAACGCCTTGCGCATCACCGTCCAGTTTTCGGTTTTACCGCCGTTTTTATAGGTAAACAACGGCCCTTCGCGGTTGACGATCGACATCCGGATACCGCGCACCGATGGCCGATACCGCTTTGCCCGGGCGTCCATCGCCACTGAATAACTGTCGCCTGTGCGCTTCCATTCGAAATACACCCGGTTGAAATTCAGGTTCAGCCCGGAAATCGACGGATTATAGCCCACGTAATCGGGCTGCGAGGGATCAATCATCCGCTGATAGGGTAGTGCACCGGAGTAGACTTTGAACTTACCAGTGATTTTGCGCACGCCTTTGGCTTTCAACTGCTCCGCCAGTTCTGCCAGCCCGTCGCTGTCGAGATTGGGATCACCGCCGCCCTCCAACACCAAATCACCTTGCAAAACTCCTTCGGATATCGGCCCCGTGCCGATCAGCCGTGTCGAAAAGCGAAAGTCCGGCCCCAGATTGTGCAGCGCGTAAAGCGCGGTGACGGATTTGGTGACGCTGGCCGGTGGCAGCTTGGTGTTGGTGCCGTGAAATTCCAGTATCTTGCCGCTGGTGACGTCCGAAACCACAATGCTTTGTTTTCCCGAGAGCCCGGCCTCTTGTATCAACCGCGCCAACGGTGTCTGCGCGTGCCGCCGCTTGACGGACTGCGCCTTCGAGTCGCGCGGTTTTGGCCGCAGCGATGTGCTCGGCGCTTCCGCCAAGGCGGCTGTGGCGGTGGTCGCCAGCAATCCTGCAATTATCGCCCGACGTGACAGATACATGTCGCGGCATTCTCCCCTTATTTGCTCTCAGTTTACGCCTGCTGCTCAGCGTCTTACAAGTCTAACGCATCCAATCACCGGCCTGCCGTATGTCGGTCGAAGAAATATCCAGCATCGGGCCGTTCAGCAGGCTCCAGCACGGGGCCTGGCGAAACGGCAGCGCGGTGGAGCGCCGCGCCGACAGGCGGTATTGACGATAGCGCCGCGCCGCAGGAGAACAACCTGCCGCCAATTGCTCCCCCGGGCGGGCCAGGACGCCAACCGGCACCGTCTGCATGATCCAGTCCCAATCTTTCCAGCGGTGAAAATCCGCCAGATTATCCGCGCCCATCAGCCAGACAAAACGCACCCCCGGATACCGCGGCAACAACTCTTGCAACGTTGCTGCAGTATAGCGTGTCCCAAGCCGCTCTTCGATGTCGGTCACCTTGATCCGCGGTTCATTTATCAAGGCCCGGCACGCTGCCATGCGCTTGGCCATCGGCGCCGGTCCTTGCTTTTTCAGCGGGTTACCTGGGCTGACCAGCCACCAAACCCGGTCCAGTCCGAATTCCTTGAGTGCCCAGCGTGAAATATGCAGATGCCCGCCATGCGGCGGATCGAAAGAACCGCCGAGCAGACCGATCCTCTGGCCCGGAGTTGCATATGGAAACGCTTGTCTCAAATAGCCTCCTTCACGGCGAAACCGCCATGCCATTCCTTTGAAGCCCATCAAGCAGCGATTGGCAACCAGCTCTGAGTGCCGTCATTCCGCCACATCCTCAATTGCCAACCGCCCTTGGGCCGCGTAAGAACCGCCGCGACAGTTTACTCTATTCAAAGGTCCCCGCATGGCTTCCAATCAATACGTCTATTTCATGGAGGGGGTCGCCAAGACCTACCCCGGCGGCAAGAAATGCTTTGAGAATATCCACCTGAGCTTTCTACCCGGTGTGAAAATCGGCGTAGTCGGGGTCAACGGCTCGGGCAAATCGACGCTGATGAAGATCATGGCCGGGCTGGACAAAGATTTTGTCGGCGAGGCCTGGGCCGCCAAAGGCGCCAATGTCGGTTATCTGCCGCAGGAGCCAAAGCTGGATGACAGCCTAAACGTGCGTGAAAACGTGCTGCTGGCGGTGGCCGCCAAAAAGGCCATCCTCGACAAATACAATGACCTGGCGATGAATTATTCCGATGAAACCGCAGAGGAAATGGGCCGGTTGCAGGATCAGATCGACGCCGACGACCTGTGGAATCTGGACGCCAATATCGACATTGCGATGGAAGCGCTGCGCTGCCCGCCGGATGAGGCGCGGGTCAGCACCCTGTCGGGCGGTGAAGCGCGTCGTGTGGCGTTGTGTAAGCTGCTGCTGGAAGCGCCGGATATGCTGCTGCTCGACGAACCGACCAACCATCTGGACGCGGAAACCATTGCCTGGCTGCAAAAACACCTGATCGACTACAAAGGCACCTGCCTGATTGTCACCCACGACCGCTATTTTCTGGACGATATCACCGGCTGGATTCTGGAGCTGGATCGTGGGCGCGGCATTCCCTACGAAGGCAATTATTCGGCCTGGGTCGAACAGAAAGCCAAGCGCCTCGCACATGAGGAAAAAGGCGACAAGTCACGGCAGAAAACGCTTGAAAGAGAGCTGGAGTGGATGCGGCAGGGGGCCAAGGCGCGGCAGGCCAAGCAAAAGGCCCGGATCAACGCGTATAACGATCTCGCCAACCAGTCCGAGCGCGACAAGATCGGGCGGGCGCAGATTGTGATCCCTAGCGGACCGCGTCTGGGGGGCAAGGTGATCGAGGTTGAGGGACTGGCGAAACACTATGGCGACAAACAGCTGATCGAGGGCCTGTCGTTCTCGCTGCCGCCGGGCGGCATTGTCGGGGTGATCGGCCCAAACGGCGCCGGCAAATCGACCCTGTTCCGGATGCTGACCGGGCAGGAACAGCCGGACAGCGGCGCGGTGAGTTACGGTGATACGGTGAAACTGGCCTATGTGGATCAGTCCCGCGAAGCGCTGGACGACAACAAACCCGCCTGGGAAGAGATTTCAGACGGGCAGGATATTATCAAGCTGGGTGACGCGGAGATGAATTCACGGGCGTATTGTTCGGCATTCAACTTCAAAGGCGGCGACCAGCAGAAAAAGATGAACCTGCTGTCCGGCGGCGAACGCAACCGGGTGCATCTGGCCAAACTGCTGCGCGAAGGCGGCAATGTGCTGCTGCTGGACGAACCAACCAATGATCTGGATGTAGAAACCCTGCGGGCGCTGGAAGACGCGCTGGTGGATTTCGCGGGCTGTGCGGTGGTGATCTCGCACGACCGGTTCTTTTTAGACCGGATTTGCACGCATATGCTGGCGTTTGAGGGTGAGGCGCATGTGGAGTGGTTTGAGGGGAATTTTGAGGATTATGAAGAGGATAAGGTGCGGCGGCTGGGGGCGCAGGCGTTGGAGCCGACGCGGGTGAAGTATAAGAAGTTTACGAGGTGAGGGTTAACTTTCCTTCCACCCTATCCAACTAGAAATACTTGAATTGATCCACATTCTCTGAATCTATGGGAGAAACAGGGAGAACCAAATGGCTGAACTATTTACAATTGGGTATGAAGGCTCCGACATTGATCGGTTTTTAGATACGCTCGAAGTGATGAAAATCGAAGTTTTAGCTGACGTTCGTGAGATGCCAATTTCACGAAAAAAGGGGTTCGCTAAGACCAAGTTAAGCCAGGCGCTAAATAATCGAGGAATAGAATATGTTCATTATAAGCATCTTGGTGATCCAAAGGCAGGAAGAGAAGCCGCGCGCGCAGGAAAAATGGAGCAATTTCAGTCGATTTTTCGTAATCACTTTGCCCAAGAACAACCCCAGCAGGCATTGGCGGAACTGCTTGACATCGCGCATTCAAAACGAACCTGTATGTTATGTTTTGAAAGGTGTGCATCAGGCTGCCATAGGTTGATTATTGCAGACCAAGCCGCCACTATGGGTTTTGAAATATATAACTTAGTTTGTGACAACCCAAACAAATACATTGGAAATGAAAAAAACATCCCGCGTTACTATCCTAGTCAAAGCCTTACCGCAGCCGAGTAAAAAATACGCCGAGACAGTTTGCTGTGCTGGCTTGAATTCTAGCGGCAAATGGCTCCGGCTATTCCCCGTACGCTTTAGGCATTTGCAAGAAAATCAAATGTTCAAGCGCTGGAATGTTGTCGAATTTTCGTATCGCCCACCCACTTCAGACCGCCGACCTGAAAGCTGCCATGTATTTGAAGACTCAATTCGAGTTGTTGGCAAAGTGACTAAACCTAAATCGAAGTCAGACTTGGTTGAAACGGCTATAGTCGCCTCCGAAATAGAAGCGGCTTCAAGAGGACATTCACTGGCGATTGTCGAACCGCAAAACATCCGGTTCAAAGCCAAGAGATTGAGCCAATCGGAGATTGCCCACATTAAGTCCAGTTACGAGCACGTCAGCCATCAATTTTCTATGTTTGATTCTGAACTTGCAGAGTTCGAACCTTCACCCTTTGAGTTTATAATCGCATTCGAAGATGGAAGTGGCAAACATGAAAAGAAATGTGGAGATTGGGAAGTGCACGCGATGTTTAGAAAATTCTCACGTCTTTATGGAGAAAATGAAGCATTGGAGAAGATGGAACATATCTTTTGTCATGAATACCCATCAAAAGGTGTAAAGTTTGCATTGGGCAATATGCAAAGCAGACCGCAAATTTGGCAGCTGCTGGGCATTATCAGAGTGGACAAAACACCGCAAAGATCGCTGTTCTAAAATTACAGCTCACTTTGAAAAGTCAGAGCGCCTGACCCTGGGAGGGCGTGAATGCGCCCTCCCGTGGGGAAATCTCTCGGGGATTGCTTCACAATCCCCTGCCAGTTCTGCAGGGTCGGGCGCGGCCCTCGGCAAGAGCCGACGGCCATATTGGGCGCAATGTTTCATGCAAACTTGAAATACAACCTGTGCGGAAAGTCGGCAAATTACTAAGTGCGACACACTACCTCCCTCAACTCCCCCTTCCCAAACCACACCCCACCCCGCATACTCCCGCCATGCGCTTTCTCCCCCTCCTCGCCGCCCTATTCCTCTCCGCACCTGCTGCGGCTCAAGACCCTGCAGAAACCGCCTTCGCCAAGGCTGTCCTCAACCAACTACAGACCGCCTCCATCGCCGCCAACCGGGAATATTGCGGCTATATCGGCTATGATACCGATGGCCGCTTGAAAGCCACCAAGGCCAAAAAGGGCCGCATCGACAGTTGTTATTCCCGCCGCGCGCCGCGCCGGATGGAGGTTATCGCCTCTTTCCATACCCATGCCGGTTTTGATCCGGGCGCGGATTCCGAGGTGCCCTCGGTCGACGATATGTTTGCCGATGAGGAAGAGGGCATCGACGGCTATGTCTCCACCCCCGGCGGTCGGCTCTGGTTTATCGACACCCGCAGCATGACCACGCGGCAGGTTTGCGGCCGCAAATGTATGCTCAGCGATGCGGGCTTCCGGCGAGAAGTGTTTGGCCCGGTGCGCCGATCTTACACGATACGGCAGTTGATCGCGCGGGAAGACGGCAACGGCTAACGCGCGATAACCCCCCTTTTCACCTGCCGAATTGCACAGTATCGTCGCGCCATGATTTCCAACTTCATCGCCGCCACCATTGCCTTTGTCGCTATCCTGCTGTTCGCATTTTTCGGCGGCTCAAACGCGCTCGGCGCGCATCATTTCTGGGACATCCAGACCGCCATCTACGGCGCACCTGCCGGGGCAATCGTCGCGGCAATTCTGGCCCGGGTCTGGTCCGCCAAAACCATCCGCGTTTTGCTGTTCGGGGTGCTTGCGGCAGCGGCTTTCGGGCTTGCCCATTATGGCAAACTCCAGTTCGCCGCCTCTTACGGCGACGACGCGCTGGCCGGCAAGCTCTGGTATTTCGGCTGGATCGGCACCAGTGCAGCGGCGGCGGCACTTCTGACGTCGGTTCTGGCGCGGTAAAGGCGCAAAAACGCTTCTTATGTCAGCCCTTAACCATCCGGTTTTCGATCAAATCCTCTACCACTGACGGGTCCGCCAGCGTCGAAGTATCGCCCAAAGCGCCAAAATCATCTTCGGCGATCTTGCGCAATATCCGGCGCATAATTTTGCCGGAGCGGGTTTTTGGCAGGCCGGGCGCCCATTGGATGTGATCCGGCGTCGCGATCGGGCCGATCTCTTTGCGCACCCATTGGCGCAGCTCGGCGCGCAGTTCGTCGGTGTACTCAGCGCCGTCCATCAGCGTGACATAGCTGTAGATGCCCTGCCCCTTGATATCATGTGGAAAACCAACCACGGCAGCCTCGGACACAGCCGCATGCGCGACCAAAGCGCTCTCAACTTCTGCGGTGCCCATCCGGTGGCCGGAAACGTTGATCACGTCGTCCACCCGCCCGGTGATCCAATAATAGCCATCCGCATCACGCCGACAGCCGTCGCCGGTGAAATAATAGCCTTTGTAGTCGGTAAAATAGGTCGACACGAACCGATCGTGATCGCCAAATATCGTGCGCATCTGCCCCGGCCAGCTGTCTTTGATACACAGCACACCCTCGGCCTCGGTGGTGGTGATTTCTTCGCCAGTGTTTGGCTCCAGAATGGCCGGTTGCACGCCGAAAAACGGCAGGGTGCAGGAGCCCGGTTTGGTGATTGTTGCCCCGGGCAGCGGGGTCATCAAATGGCCGCCGGTTTCCGTCTGCCACCAGGTATCGACAATCGGGCAGTTGCCGTTGCCGACCACCTCGTTGTACCAGTTCCAGGCCTCCGGGTTGATTGGCTCGCCCACAGTGCCCAACACCTTGATTTTGCTCAGGTCATGTTTCTCGACCCATTCCGGCCCATGCGCCATCAGAGCACGGATCGCTGTCGGCGCCGTGTAGAATTGATTGACGCCATGTTTTTCACAAACCGCCCAGAACCGCCCGTAGTCGGGATAAGTCGGCACGCCTTCGAACATTATTGTCTTGGCACCGTTGGCCATCGGGCCATAGACGATATAGCTGTGACCGGTGACCCAACCCACATCCGCCGTACACCAGTAAACATCGCCGTCGTGGTAGTCGAACACCATCTCGTGTGTCATTGCCGCAAACAAAAGATATCCGCCGGTGGTGTGAACCACCCCTTTCGGCTGGCCGGTGGAACCCGAGGTATAAAGGATGAACAGCGGGTCTTCTGCGTTCATCGGTTCCGGCGGGCAATCAGCCGAGGCAGCCGTCATCAATGCGTTGTAGAAATTATCGCGCCCGTCGGTCATCGGCACTTGCGCACCGGTACGCTCGACAACCAGCGTTGTCACATCTCCGCAAATTGCCAGCGCTTTATCCACATTGGCTTTCAGCGGCGTCGCCCGTCCGCCGCGCGGAGCCTCGTCAGCCGTGACCACCAGCTTGGCACCGCAGCCGCCAATCCGGGCCGCCAGCGCTTCGGGCGAAAAACCGGCAAAAACAATCGAATGCACCGCGCCGATACGGGCACAAGCCAGCATCGCAAAGGCCGCTTCGGGGACCATCGGCATATACAGGATAACCCGGTCGCCCCTGCCAACACCCAGGTTTTTATAAACATTGGCGAGTTTGCAGACCTTTTCATACACTTCGCGGTAGGTGATGTTTTTGTCGACAGCCGGGTCATCGCTTTCCCAGATGATCGCGGTCTGATCGCCGCGGGTTTCCAGATGCCGGTCTACGCAATTGGCGCAGACATTCAACTCGCCATCTTCGAACCATTTGATCGACACATCCGGGTGTGCGTAGGTGACGCTTTTGACTTTGGAGTATGGCTTGATCCATTCAAGACGCTTTCCGTGTTCACCCCAAAATGCGACCGGGTCAGAAATCGAGGCTTGGTACATTTCTTTGTATTTCGCCGCATCAATATGCGCATTGGCGATAAATTCTTCGGACGGCGAATAGAGGTCTTGGCCCATGTTTTCCTCACAAAGTTGACTGGTCACGTTTTGCATAAGACGTGTTCCTGCTAAAAAACCGGTTTTTGGGGGCGGCTGCAAGAGCAACCGCTCAGTGAGTGGGTTTGAATCGGGTCAGATGGCCAGATATTCGTGGCGCAGTTCTTCGTTATCCAGCACTTCCTGGGCTGTTCCGTCAAAGACCACCTGACCGGTATCAAGAATAACGGCCCGGTCAGCGATATTGAGCGCCGCGATGGCGTTCTGTTCTACGATCACTGTTGTCATGCCCTGCTCACGGATATGGTGCAGGGTCTTTTCGATTTCCTGCACGATAATCGGAGCCAGGCCTTCGAACGGCTCATCAAGCAGCAGTAATTTGATGTCACGCGCCAGCGCCCGCCCGATTGCAAGCATCTGCTGCTCGCCGCCAGACAAGGTGGTGCCTTCCTGTTTGCGGCGCTCGCCCAGACGCGGGAACAGATCGTAGATCCGCTCAAGCGACCAGCCAATCGGCCTTTCGATCTGGGCCAACAAGATGTTTTCCTCAACCGTCAAACCTTGGATAATGCGGCGGTCTTCCGGCACCAGTTGCATACCCAATTTGGCAGCTTCATGCGCGCGCATTTTGTGAAGCGGCTGGTGGTCCAGCCAGACTTCACCTCTGGACAATAAAGGATCGTCCAGTCGTGCGATCGCACGAAGGGTCGAGGTTTTACCGGCCCCGTTCCGACCCAGCAAAGCCAGGATTTCGCCCTCGTGGACATTGAAACTCACGCCCTGAACGATGTAGCTTTCGCCGTAATAGGCATGAATGTCGTAGGCCGAGAAAAAGGCCGGGGCCGTCGTGGCGTGGTTTGCGTTCTTGTCTTTCGTCATCATCCCCAAATCCAACATTAGTGCGCCCCCCCGAGATAAGCTTCCTGGACTTTCGGATGACCCTTGATGATTTCCGGCAAGTCTTCAACGATCACTGTGCCTTGAGCAAGCACGGATATTTTCTGCGCCAGGGAAAACACCACATGCATGTCATGTTCGATCACCGCCATGGTGATGTGACGGCGGTCCTGAATTTCCGCAAGCAAGTCAATTGTGTTGTTGGTGTCTGCCCGCGCCATGCCGGCTGTTGGTTCATCCAGCAGCAGCAGTTTTGGGTCCTGCGCTAGACACATCGCCATTTCCAAACGCCGCTTGTCGCCACGCGACAGGCTGTTGGCCAGCATGTCTTTCTTGTCGATCATGCTGACGTCGATCAGCATTTTCTCCGCCTTCTCGCGAATATCGACCTCTTTTTCAACCGGGTTGATCATCCGCATCCGAAAGGCCCCGTCTCGCTTGGCAAAACAAGGGATGATCACATTTTCAAAGACACTCAGATCGCCGAAAATCTCAGGTGTCTGAAACACCCGGCTGACACCAGTCTGGTTGATATCGTGTGGCTTCAGACCCAGCAGAGAATGCCCGTCAAATGTCACCGATCCGGTGTCCGGCATCAGTTTGCCGACAAAACAGTTCAGCAGCGTCGATTTTCCGGCGCCATTGGGGCCGATTATTGCGTGGATTGTGCCTTCTTCCACATCAAGGTTCACATTGTGCAAAGCCTTCAACCCGCCAAAGTTCTTGTTTACATTCTGGACTTCAAGAATTCCCATCTTTCGGTCTCCTTATTCAGCAGGGGTTGGGGCAGGTGCGGCTGGGGCAGAGCCACCGCCGCGACGTTTGTTTACCCAGTTGCGAATGCGGTTGGCGCCTTCAACAAGGCCACCGGGCAGGAAGATCACAATCAGCATGAACAGCAATCCCAGCGTCAGGTGCCAGCCTTTGCCAACAAAGAAGTGCAACACCCAGACAGCCGCATTTTCCAACCCGTCGGGCATAAAGTCGAACCAGCCGTGCAGAACGCTGTCGTTGATCTTGGAGAAAATGTTCTCAAAGTACTTGATGAAACCAGCACCAAGAAGCGGGCCAATCAACGTACCGGTTCCGCCCAGGATCGTCATCAGAACAACTTCGCCAGAGGCCGTCCACTGCATCCGCTCGGCGCCTGCCAGAGGATCCATAGAGGCCAGCAATCCCCCTGCCAGACCGGCATACATGCCAGAGATCACAAAGGCTGCAAGCGTGTAGGGCCGTGAATTCAACCCGGTGTAGTTCAGGCGGGTCTGGTTGGTTTTGATGGCGCGAAGCATCAGTCCAAACGGGGATTTGAAAATACGCAGGGAAAGATAAAAGGCCAACAACATGAATATAGCGCAGACATAGTACCCGATATTGAACTGAAAGGCCCAACCGCCCAGTTCCAAGGTCGAGGAAGACCGCATTTCCAGGCCAAACAGATGCGTTGAATCCGGGCCGCTTCCCTTCAGATATTGCGGGTCATCTGTGTAGACCTGCAAGCCTGTCTCGCCGTTGGTTAGCGGAGTCAGCACCGAATAGGCCATGGCAAAGCTCATCTGGGCAAAGGCCAGAGTGAGAATAGAAAAGTAAATGCCAGAGCGACGCAGCGAGATGTATCCGATCACGATCGAGAACAGCCCGGCAACAATCACCGAAAGGACAATCGCCGGCACGATATTGTAGCTGAGCAGTTTGAACATCCAGACAGCGGCGTAAGACCCGACGCCCAGAAAGGCTGCGTGCCCGAATGACAGGTAACCGGTCAAGCCAAACAGGATGTTAAAGCCGATGGCAAAAATCCCGTAAATCATGAACCGCTGCATCAGGTCCGGGTAACCGGCGTTGAACTGAGCGAGGCCGCTTTCGGTCGGAAACGGGTTCATCAGAAACGGTGCCAGCGCTGTCACGCTGATGACCAGTAGGAAAAGCCCGGCATCTTTTTTGTTTAATCCAAGCATGACTTATTCCTCCATCACACCCTTGCGACCCATCAGGCCACGCGGCCGGGCAAGCAAGACGATGATCGCGACTAGGTAGATGATGATTTGGTCGATTGAAGGCAGGTAAAGCGCCTCAAAAAACCCTTTGACCTGGTTCATCGAAGCCAGGCTTTCCAGGATCCCAAGCAGGAATCCTGCGAGAACCGCGCCCGGTAAGGACCCCATTCCGCCGACAACCACCACCACAAAACTCAGAACCAGAAAATCCATGCCCATATGATAGTTGGGTGAATTGATTGGTGTGTACATGACGCCTGCCAAACCAGCGACGGCAGCAGCGACGCCAAACATGAAGGTAAACCGCTTGTCGATATCAATGCCGAGCAACCCAACCGTTTCGCGGTCCGCCATTCCCGCACGCACAACCATGCCAAAGGTGGTGAACTGCAAGAATGCAAAAACGCTGCTTATAACGATGGCCGAAAAGCCGAAATAGATAAGCCGCCAGAAGGGATAGATCACTGCGTTGACTTCAAGGCCAACGAGGACACCAAAGTCAAAGGACCCGCGAAAAGCGTCAGGCGCAGGCGTTGGGATCGGGTTGGCACCAAACTGCGCCTTGATGATCTCTTGCAAAACTATGGCAAGCCCGAAAGTAACGAGAATTTGGTCCGCGTGCGGGCGCTTGTAGAAATGCCGGATCAGGCCACGCTCCATGACAAAGCCGATCAACAGCATCACTGGTAATGCAAACAGGATTGCAAGCGGCACCGACCAATCGATAATGGCCTGCCCTGTGCTTTCTCCAAACCACGCCTCTACATACGGTGTCTTGATTTTTGCCGGATTTCCCAAAAAATCCGTTTTGATAGGGTCAAGTGTGATGATCGACAGGGTCAGAATTTTCTGCACTGTGACTGCGCAAAAAGAGCCGATCATGAACAAGGCTCCATGGGCGAAATTCACGACACCTAGCGTACCGAAAATCAGGGTCAGACCCAAAGCGATCAGCGCATAGGCGCTGCCTTTGTCCAACCCGTTTAAAATCTGGAGGAGAATAAGTTCCATTGTATCAACCGTTCGTCAGATGGCCCTCACCTGCTTGGTGAGCAGAAAGGGTCACGCCGGAAATCCGGCGTGACCAATTGTCAGGTTATCAAAGCAAACTTAGGCTCCGGAGTTACAATTGCCCAGCGAACCGCCAGCGAACATTGGGTGGTCCGGCGCGTATTCAACCTGTGCACGTGGTGTAACTTCAACGATTTCAAGCGTGTCGTAAGCGTTGGTTGGGCTCTCTGCACCCTTCACAACAAGCACGTCCTTGAAGCACTGGTGATCGGCGGCACGGTAAAGTGTCGGACCGTTGCCAAGACCGTCGAATTCAAAGCCCTCAAGAGCTTCAGCAACGCCGCATGGGTCAAAACTGCCCGCACGCTCACAAGCGTCTGCATAAAGCAGGGTCTGAGCGTAGCAAGTTTGAGCGGAGTTAGACGGAGGCTTGCCGTACTTCTCACCAAACGACTTTACGAAGGCTTTGGTACCTGCGTCAGGCAGCTGCCAATTCCAGTTCATCGAACCAAACACGCCTTTGATGTTTTCGCCGGCACCGGCGGCCATCAATTCGGAATACAGCGGAACGACGATTTTGAAGTCGTTGCCATTGACCTGCTTGTCAAGCAGACCGAATTGGATTGCGTTGGTGAGCGAGTTGACCATGTTGCCGCCGTAGTGGTTCAGAACCAGAACGTCAGCACCAGAGTTCAGAACCGGCGCGATGTAAGACGAGAAGTCCGTGGACGCCAGAGGTGTCAGAACATTGTTGACAGTTTCCCAACCAACGCCTTCGGTTGCAGCTGCGATCGATTCCTGTTGTGTCCAGCCCCAGGTGTAGTCTGCGGTCAGGTGATAAGCGCGGCGCTCTTTACCGTATTCTTTTTCAAGAACCGGCGCGAGTGCAGCACCCGACATGTAACCGTTGAAGAAGTGACGGAAGCCGTTTGCCTTTTTGTCTTTACCGGTTGTGTCGTTGGAGTGAGTCAGACCAGCCATGAAGATAACGCCGGCGTCTTGACACAGACCCTGAACAGCAATCGCCACGCCCGAAGACGAACCACCGTTGATCATGATCGCACCGTCTTTTTCGATCATCGATTTGGCCGATGCGCGTGCAGCGTCAGATTTGGTCTGGGTGTCGCCGGTTACGAAAACAACCTTCTTACCCAGAATGCCGTTGCCCTTCAGAACTTTCGACGTGAAGGTATTCAGGCAGCCGCCATCACCCTCGCCGTTCAGGTGTTCAACAGCCAGCTGTTGTGCAAGAAGCTCGTCACTGCCTTCGTCGGCATAAGGACCGGTTTGCGGCACGTTGAAACCAAGTGTTACAGAACCACCTGTCGGCGCGTTGGTATAAGCGTTCGCCGTGCTGGTGAAGAAGGTTGGCATCGCCAGACCTACGCCAACTGCAGCGCCACCTTTCAGCACACCACGCCGGGTTGTTTTTATATGAGACATAGATTTCCTCCCAATAATCTCAATTATCGAACCGGAGGGGCAAGCACCCCGACAGACCGGCTCCTAGAGTCAATACTGACGGCCTTACCTTGCCCCTTAGTGGTGAAATAATCAATAAGCTATTGCTTTTCCTTATTTTTTTGTAAAAGTTATTCCTACGAAACACCGTAAAGTGTAAATTTATTTACACTCCTGCCGCAAGGTAAAGCAATCAAAGGATAAAACGGATGGCACGGACATTGGTTGGAACACGGATTCGAGAGCGCCGACGCAGTCTGGGCCTGACGCAGTCCGCGCTCGCCAAGGCTGTGGGTATTTCCGCGTCCTATCTCAACCTCATTGAACACAACAGAAGGGGAATCGCTGGCAAGACCCTGCTGACCATCGCCGCCGAGCTGAAAATGAACAACAAAGAGCTGGCTGACGGAGCAGACAGCCTGCTGATCAATCAGCTGACAGAAACAGCAAAATCCGAATCCTCGGTCGCGCCCGAACTCGCGCGAATAGAGGAATTTGTCGGCCGTTACCCCGGTTGGGCAAAGCTGTTGGCAAAACTGGCCGAAATATCCCGTCACCAGAAAGATACCCTTGTGGCCCTGACGGACCGGCTAAACCACGACCCGTTTTTGTCAGAAACCATGCTTCAGATTTTGTCGAACATCACTGCAATTCGGTCGACTGCCGATATCCTCGCCACAACTCCGGATATCTCCGTCAATCAAAGCAATCGGTTCCTGAACAACCTGCGCAGTGAAAGCCAACGCCTGTCCACTGCCGCGCAATCCATGGTGGATTTCTTTGAGGCGCCGGAACATGAGGCAGACAGCAACGTCACTTTGCTGACAGATGACCAGGAATTTTGGTCAACACGTACGCATTACCTGCCGGAACTGGAAGCGGGCGATATTTCCATCGAAACCCTACTGGACAGCCAACCACACAAAGCCGCAACCAGCGCCTCAAATTTGCGACCGGCGTTGGAACGGTATCAGCGAGTCTCAGTAAAGCTTCCATTGGAACAGTTCTGCAAGGCTGCCAAAACTGCGCAGTTTGACCCAATCAAGCTGGCGCGGAATTTTAACACTTCTGTGAACATGGTGCTTTACAGGCTGGCACATTTACCACCAGATACAGACTTTCCTCTGTTTGGGCTCGTCGAATGTGACATGTCTGGCGCGGTTCTGTTGCGCAAGGAAATCCCGGGGTTTGTCCTGCCGCAGTATTCAAGCGCCTGCCCACTTTGGCCGATCTACCGGGCGTTTGGCACGCCGTTTCAGCCGATCCGCGCAATGTTGGAAATGCCAAATGGCGGCAGGCTGATAACGTTCAGTATCGCGCAAAGCGCTGGCGCCGACCGCTATGATTTACCGGCGCTGCTGCGCTCCACCATGATATTCACTTCCGATCCGCGCGCCTTCCCTGCCAATAGAGATGCCCAGCCGCCGATTCTGGCCGGGCTGCATTGCAGTGTTTGCCCGCGCAAAGCCTGTGCTGAACGGCGGATTGATTATATCCTATCGTAGGTTGGAAAACCCCGCCTCTTGCAACTGAGTTTGATTTCAACCTATGCTTTTTCAGGTACTTATTCCGGGAGACAATAATGGCAGGCAAGGTCCTTTTAATCGAGGATGAACCCCATATCGTAGAAGCGATAGCTTTCCTGCTGGAGCGGGAGGGTTGGCAGGTAACCACACATTCAAACGGGCAGGACGCAGCAGAAGTCGCGAGCCGCGTTGCACCCGACGTTATCATTCTGGACAACATGTTGCCCAATAAAAGCGGCATCGAAATCCTCAAGGAAATCCGCTCCAACGCCACTACTTCGGAAAAGCCAGTCCTGATGCTGACCGCCAAGGGCCAGGCAAGAGATCGCGCCGCTGCCGAAGAAGCCGGTGCCAGCATGTTTATGACCAAACCGTTTTCCAACCAGGAGATCATCGATACTGTGAAGTCGCTTGCCCAATGAGTGAACCACCTGAACCCATTTCGCAGCAAGACCGTGCAGCACAGCGGAAACGCAAAACGCGTGAGAGTGCAACGTTCTTGCCCTTGCTGGGTATTTTCTTGCTGCTTACCCCGTTGATTTCCATTTTTACCCGCGACTCCCACCCCGAAGGCATTCCAAATGCGGTGCTCTATGTTTTCGGCATTTGGATTGTGTTAATTGTATTGGCGGCAATTCTGGCGCGCCGGTTGCAGCAAGAAGACAGCGACTGATGCCGTCGTTCAACTTGCTGGTCTCGATTTGCCTGATCTACGTCATTTTCTTGTTTGCCATCGCCTATGTCGCCGAGCGTGGCGCCCGCGAAGGCAAACTGAAATTTTTGCGCTCACCAGTAATTTATACCTTGTCTCTTTCGGTATACTGCACAGCCTGGACATTCTATGGCGCCGTGGGTTCTGCAGCACGGAACGGGCTAGAATTCGTTGCAATCTACCTCGGCCCGACCTTGGTTTTCGTTGGCTGGTGGTGGCTGCTACGCAAACTGGTGCGGATCGGGCGGACCCAACGGATCACTTCGATCGCCGACCTGCTGTCGTCTCGTTATGGCAAGAGTAATTCCTTGGCCGTCGTAGTGACCCTGTTGGCGGTCATCGGCACCACACCTTACATCGCGCTGCAATTGCAATCGCTGACACTGAGTTTTTCCGTGTTCACTGCCGATATCAGCCAGGGCCAGAACACACCTTCTCCTGCGGTGACTGCCTTCTGGGTAGCAGCGGGACTGGCGGTGTTTACAATCATTTTTGGCACCCGAAATGTGGATGCCAATGAACGCCACCACGGGGTTGTGACCGCCATCGCGGTAGAAGCTATTGTCAAACTGATCGCACTTTTATCGGTTGGTATTTTTGTGGTCTGGGGCGTGGCTTCTGGCCCGACTGACATTTTCGACCGAATGGACCCAGAACTGCTGCAAAGCGGCCAGATATTCAGCGGGCGCTGGGTGACTTTGATGTTTTTATCCGCCACCGCCATCATTTGTCTGCCACGGATGTTTCAGGTGGTGGTGGTCGAAAACTCTGACGAAAGCCATCTGGCCACCGCCAGTTGGGCTTTCCCGCTATACCTTTTCCTGATGAGCCTGTTCGTTCTGCCTATCGCCATTGCGGGTCTCAGTGAATTACCGGCGAACTCCAACCCGGATTTATTTGTGATGACTGTGCCGCTGGCCAAAGACTACGACACACTGGCGACACTGGCCTTTCTGGGCGGATTTTCCTCCGCGACATCGATGGTTATTGTTGCCGCCATTGCGCTGTCGACGATGATGTCCAACCAAATCGTTTTGCCGCTCTGGCTGCGCCTGAGCAAAAGCCGCAGCCCGGCCAGCGACGATGTCCGCACCCTGCTGCTGCGCACCCGGCGTATCAGTATCGGTGTGGTGCTATTGCTGGGATATTTTTACTATCGGATTACCGGCGGCAGTGACGCGCTAGCGTCCATCGGATTGATTGCCTTTCTGGGTGTGGCGCAGGTCTTACCGGCACTGTTCGGTGGGATATTCTGGCAGAGCGCCACCCGACCCGCAGCGCTTGCCGGCATATGTACAGGGTTTATGTTATGGGCTTATACGTTGTTTCTACCCAGCTTTGACGGTGCCTTTGTCCTGAGCCAGGGAATGATTGAAAACGGGCCGTTCGGCGTAACTGCGCTCAAGCCGCAAGCCCTTTGGGGTGTGTCTTTCGACGATCCTCTGGTGCATGCCGTGTTCTGGTCGATAAGTGTCAACACTGCCGTATTTATTATTGTTTCGCTGCTGACCAGCCCCAACGCACTGGAACGCTTGCAGTCTGTGCAATTCACCAATGTCTACGGTCGTGTGTCAGCACCAAGTGGGTTTGCCCGAGTCGCCGCCGCCGAAGAGCTGCTAATTCTGGCGCAACGAATCCTTGGGCGTCAGGAGGCCATGCGCCTGTTCAAACAAACAGCGGCAGAGCAAGGCAAAGCCAGCGGGCTACCGGGCCCCACGGAAGCCTTCATGGAAAATCTGGAGCGGGATTTTGCTGGTTCGGTGGGTGCGGCAACTGCCCATGCTATGCTGGGCCAGATCACTGGCGGCAACGCTGTGTCAGTAGAGGACATGATCGCCGTTGCCGACGAAACCGCCCAGATCATGGAATATTCGGCTCGGCTGAAAACCCAATCCGAAGAGTTGACAAAAACCGCACAGCAATTGCGCTCAGCGAACAGCAAACTTCTGGAACTTGGCGAGCAAAAGGACACGTTCCTCAGTCAGGTCAGCCACGAGCTGCGAACGCCCATGACTTCTATCCGATCATTCTCAGAGATCTTACGTGACAGCGATTCCATACCCCCGGAAAAGCTGAAACACTTTTCCTCGGTCATCCACGACGAAAGCATCCGCCTCACCCGCCTGCTCGACGACATTCTTGATCTGAGTTATATGGAAAACGGCAAAGTTCAGTTGAACATCGAGACCGTGAACCTCAGCGACGTGATCGACCGCGCGGTTTCGACAACCGAGGCACAACTCCAGGAAAGACAAGCTGTATTGCAACGGAACCGCAGGACTGAAGCCATTGAAATTGCAACAGATTTTGATAGGCTGTCGCAGGTTATTATCAATTTGTTGTCCAATGCCAGCAAACATTGTGACGCTGCCCAGCCGGAATTTTCGATAAATTGCAGTCGAAAAAACGGTGTCGTTCAAATTGATGTGGAAGACAATGGTAGGGGCGTCGACAAGGCCGATGCCGAACTTATTTTCCAAAAATTCTCCAAATTGTCAGGCAGTTTTTCTTCAGGAAGCGCAGGATTGGGACTGCCGATCAGCCGCGAAATTGTACGCAATCTGGGCGGTGCTTTGTCTTATGAACTCAGCAGTGCCGGGGCCCTGTTTCGGATCACGATCCCAGCCTGAAACCCTGTGATCAGGTTTCCAGATTATTGGCCAGACACCAGGCCACCCGTTCCAGATCATTCAACTTCAGCACCAGGGCCTGCTGGTAAAGATCCTCAAACTCCGGCTTGCCATGGAGCTCAACCGCCTTGGCTTTGTGCCAATCTAATCCGCTTTCGTGGAAAGCCCGCAACTTGGCATCGCTTTTCAAGCGGTCCAATTCTGCGTTCGTTCGATTGATATTTCGCTTGATCGTGATGTCTTTGTACGAGTTGAAATCCATCCGCAGCCAGTAGTTCAACCCAATTGACCGGTCCACATGCAGCGCCCGACCGCGTTGCCGCTTGATCAAGTAACTTTCCGCTGATCTCAGTGCGTAATGGTTCAATTGAATCAGGTCATAACCGATGGTTTTCAACGAAGACCGCCAGCCGTTGTCGGCAATACTCCCTTTCATCGTCTGGCCGTTGCCGTTTACCCAGTGCACGTCATTGCGGAATCGCTCGCGCAATTTTGTTGTGCGGTGGCAGCTGATTTTCTCATAGGCGCCAATGTTGCGGTACATCGTCTTGAACCCCCAAACCGTATGCGGCTTTGGGCAGAATTTCGGTGCGGCCTGATCGAATTGCTCGATCACCAGCCTGTCTTCGAGTTTGTGAATTCCGTTGTGGCCAAACAACCGCCAGGTCATCGCCACATTGGTTGCATCGCCGATCTTGTCGATGAAATCGGGTATAGTCCCATTGCCGACGCGCACATTGATAAACTCGTCAATGTCGATATGCGTAACCCAATCCGCCTGCTTCACAATCGGATGTTTCACGGCCCGGTTCAGCGCTGCCTGTTGCGGAGAATTGCCTTTCCATTCGTTGTTATCTTCGTGGTACAGCATGCCCAAAGCTTGCAACCGGTCCAGAATTTCAACGGTGCCATCTTCGCAGCCGTTGGTATAAATCAAAAAGCTGTCGACCCCGATCGCGCGGTGATAAGCAATCCATTCGAGAATGTAAGGGGCTTCATTTTTCATGCAGCCTACGATCACGTTGCCGGACGATCCACTGGCCAGTTTACTTGGTTCCATAGCAGTGTATTGCGGCAACTCAGAGACTTCATCCACCACACCGATGTCGTTTCGTGGCTTGAACCGGCCCAGTGCCAGCGCCGGCAAATCTTGTTTGGCGACATTCGGCAAGAACCGCTCGCCCACATCTGAAACGAATTGGCGATAGTCGATATTTTTTGTTCGCCTCGCCATTTCTTTGGCCACTGCCGCCCGGTAATCCTGCGTCAGCTTGTCGATGCGCCGCTGGAAACCTTCTATGACTTTGTGGGGTTTGAAGTTTCCTTCTGGTTTGGGTTCCCGCCAGGTCTCTTTCGCAGCGGTCGGCTTCAACGCCATCTTTCCAATGTCTGGATAGGAATTCTGCAATTCTACGTTGTCCTTGGTAAACTGCCTGCTGATTGCCGACAGTTTTGCCGGGTCTATCGGATCGCCCTCGATTTGGACCGACTTTGTGATCCGGCGGTGTAGCTGGCGCGGAACAAACTGGCCTTTCTCCATCGCCTGCATCAGCTGATTGTTAACAGCCCGTGCACGAACAAGCGTCCGTTCAGATGGCACTGCATCCGCTTTTACCTTGTCTGCTTTGCCAATGCCGGATGGCAAATCAAAGCACTCGCTGACTTCCTCCATCAATCTGTTCGACGCAAACACCCCGGCATCAAAGGCACGCACCCGAATAGCCGTATCGCCAAACACCACCGCCCATCGGCTGATGAGCGCTTTGTAGTCCAACCAGAACGGCGCGGCCTGCACTTCGGGAAACTGGTTCTGGCCTTGCACCGGTTTGCCATAGGCCTGTATTGTCTTTGCGTACCAATCATCCACAACCAGCTTCAGTTCCTGATCCAGTGACGCGTAGCGGCCAAACATAATCTGCTCAGAATAATGACGCGCCAGAACCCGCGCTTGTTCATCAAGATGCATCACGATGGTCACGTCTTTGGAAAACTGGCAGACAAATTCCCTCAGCCGCAGCAATTCACTGTCATGCACCAACCCGATTGACAGTTGGTAGGCGCACAGGATCATTGATTTTGGATTGACCTGCGCAATTTCCGCCGCCAACCCCTGTTGCAGTTTCTCGCGCAGCAGGGCCTGCTGCTGAACCGTCCCGTGCCCCCGGTGAGATCGCAACGGGTCGACATGTTGCGGATCGGTCACCGACATAAACAGTTTCGTGTGGTTTTTGCGCCCGGGCGAGCTGGGATACAAAACCGACTTTTTCGCGAGTTGCTCGCGTTTGTGGTCCATGACCGCCTGAATTTGCGCTGCGCCGCAATAGCCCAAACCAATGTGTAGATATATTTTCACGCTCTAGCCCTCAGCCTGCTGCAGTTTCTTGGCCGCTGTTTCAGCCCTTTTGTTTGCATTTGTCTTGCCCCACCAAGGCAACTCGCGGCCAAGAAAAGCGCTGATTTTTTCCGGTACAGTCATTGGAATAAAACAGGAAATCCGTGACCCCGATCATAAGATTAAATGCGACCCATTCCAACTGGAACGGGCCCTCGTTTTTGACACAGGTTACTGCGGTGATTTTCATTGCTCTGTTCTTGCCTGCGGTCTGGCGCCGCTTGTCCTGTCGCAGAGTCTAGTGCCATATCAGTGGCAAAGTAACTGTTAAAATCGGCGACAACGCCTAAATCTCGGAAAATTTGGCTGGTTCGCTTACCTGCCGCGTATTCGCGGGTCCAGCGCATCACGCAAACCATCGCCGATATAATTCACTGACAGCACAGTTAGCGAAATCGCCAGACCGGGCAGTACCACACGCTCGGGAAACTCTTCCATCCGTGGCACCGCGTCCGACAACAGCTTACCCCAGGTCGGGAAATCCGACGGAAATCCAACCCCCAGAAACGACAGAGCGCTTTCGGTGATGATCGCGGTGGCCAGCCCCAATGTTGCCGACACCATGATCGGCGACATAACATTTGGTAACAAATGCCGCGTGATGACTTTGCTTGGCCTAGTTCCGATTGACCGGGCCGCAACAATGAACTCACGTTCCTTCAGCGCCAAAACTTCACCGCGCACAATCCGGGCCGTTTGCATCCACGATGTAATGCCGATGATCCCGACAATCAGAATAAACATCCCCGTTTCCGGCCCAAAGTTCGCCCGCAATGGCTGGCGAAACAGCGTCACAGCCACCAATAGCAACGGCAGAATTGGCAAGGACAGCACTAGGTCGGTGAACCGCATCAGCAACCCGTCCAGCTTTTTAAAATACCCGGCAAAAACACCCAGCGAAGTACCGATCAGCAAAGAAATCACCATCGCCGCCCAACCGACCGCCATCGACGCCCGCCCGCCGGACATCAGATT
Source organism: Amylibacter sp. (assembly GCA_965237555.1). Classification (GTDB taxonomy): domain Bacteria; phylum Pseudomonadota; class Alphaproteobacteria; order Rhodobacterales; family Rhodobacteraceae; genus Amylibacter. The sequence goes on along the minus strand of OZ250147.1, from coordinate 751,985 downwards.
CGCCATGATGTCGCGGCCCAGATTATCGGTGCCCAGCGGATGCCCCCAGGACACTTTTGCATCGCCATTCCAAATCGCTGTATAGATCGGCCGCAGATCCTTGGTCCGTATGTCCAGCTTTTGCGGATCGATCGTCCAAATATAGGGCCCGAACAGTACCGCCAGTGTGATGAATATCAGAAAGCCACCGCCAAAAAGCGCACCTTTGTGACGCCGGAATTGCCGCCAGATATCCGCCCACTGGTTGCGTATTGGATCGGTCGGGACCGGCTCGAAAGATGTTTGCTCAGTCATAGCGGATCCTCGGATCGAGCAGGCCGTAAAGCACGTCGGCGATCAGGTTGAAGATCACAATGAGCAGGGCAAAAATGAACGTCAGCGTCTGTACCATCGGCAGATCGTTGGCGAACAGCGCTGTGATCAGCAATTGTCCAACTCCGTTCACATTAAACACCACCTCAGTGATGATGGCCCCGCCAAAGATCGATGGGATACCTAGCGCAATCACGGTAACCACCGGTATCATCGAGTTGCGCAGTACATGCACCATGATGACAACTGCTTCGCCCAGGCCTTTGGCCCGCGCCGTGCGCACATAATCCTGATTGAGGTTGTCTAGCATGGAAGAGCGCATAAACCGGCTGATCTGCGCCGTGGTCTGCAACGCCAGCACCATCACTGGCATAATCATCTGCAGAAACTGAACTTTGAAACTGGCCCAATCACGCACCACATGGGTGGTGTCGTAAATTGACGGGAACCAGCCCAGCCACACAGAAAAGATAACGATCAGCAGCGGACCGGTGAAAAACGGCGGGATCGAGAACCCGATCATCGACACAAATGTGCCTGCCTGATCAAAAACGGAATATTGTTTGTAAGCCGAATAAATCCCAATCGGCAGGGCGATTGCGATACCAACCACATAAGCCATACCGACAACCCAAAGGGTTTGCGGGATACGCTGGATCACGATGTCCATCACCGGCGAGCGGGTTTGCCAGCTGATCACACGCAATTTGCCCTCGGCAAAGCTGGTGTTGAAGACATAATCAAAAAGGTTCAGGGGCTCGACCCAAAAGAATTGGATCAGCCATTTGACATAGCGAATGGGTATCGGCTCACCGAGTCCCAAGGCTTCTCGCATCTTTTGTTTCACGTCAGGTGGAATCGTCAGCGGTACCTGCGCCATCGGATCACCCGGCGCCAGTTCCAGTAGAAGGAAGATCACCAAAGAAATAAACAGAAGCGTCGGGATCGAAATCAACAATCGACGGATCGTGAAGGTCAGCATAGACGGCTCAGTTTATGTCTTGGTTTATCGGCAGGAAACAACCGCCCCGAAACATGTCCGGGGCGGTGTGACGTCGTTATTTGATGCGGTACCAGTCAGCGACATTCCACAACTCACTGTCCCAAGTGTTCAGGACAACGCCGCCTAATGTGACGGAATGCGCAGAAACGCGACCGCGATCCACCAGTGGAACGATGGTCATGCTGTCTTTGGTCAGCATGTCGTTCATCCGGCGACCCAGCTCACCGCGTTTTTCGATGTCACCTGTTCGGGCGTATTCATCGATCAACGCATCATATGCCGGATCACAGAACCGGTTGATGTTCTCACCCTGCCATTGGCTGTCAGGCTTCGGCTCAGCGCCACACTTATACGCAGCCAAATACTGCTACGGGTCGGTGCCGTTGAACACGTTGGCATACATTTCCACATCCGCATAGAATTTCTGGAATGTGTCGGGCGAACCCGGATCACCGCCAAAGAACACAGATGCGTTCAGGTTGCGCAACTCGGTTTCAACACCGATTTCCTGCCACCAGGCTTTGATCAGCGCCTGGAAATCCTGACGAACAGCGTTTGTCGAAGTCTGGTAAAGGATCGACAGACGCACGCCGTCTTTGGCGCGGACACCATCAGAACCTTTGACCCAGCCGGCTTCTTCCAGCATGGCATTTGCACCGGCAATGTCTTGTACCAAACATCCAGTGTTATCAGAGGTATAGATTTTCGGCGCGGGCACCAGATTACAGGTCGGACGACCGGCCTGGCCATAGCCAACTTCAACCAGCAGATTGCGGTCGATAGCCATAGAAAGCGCGGTCCGCACAGCCAGTTCAGACAGGAACGGATGCGGTTCAGCAACAGTTGAACGCGTTTCCGGCGGCAGATCAGGTGACGGGTTTGTCAGGTTCATTTCCAGACGTTCTACCAACGCACCAAAGGCAGCGATTGGCTTGCCTTTGCCAGCCTCAGCCATTTTCGCCAGCACGTCCGGTGCCAGCTGCATGTTCCAGGCATAGTCAAACTCGCCGGTCTCCATAACCGCACGGCCAGCTCCGGTTGCGTCGCCGCCACCTTTGAATGTCAGGGTCGCAAAGGCCGGTTTCGCCGCATCGCGGTAGTTCTCATTTGCTTTGTACTGGATCACGTCATTCGGGCGGAAATCCGTAACCACAAATGGGCCGGTACCGATGGGGCCGAAATTCGCGTCAGTACATTCAGGCGCTTTGGCACCCAGACAATCCGCAAACTGGGCTGCCTGTATGATCGGCGACTGGCCGCCCATGAACGGGCCGCAGGGGTTTGGTTTGGGCTGGTTGAAAGTAACTTTAGTCGTCAGCTCATCCAACGCTTCTACAGATACAACACCTTCGAAGAACGAGGCCTGAGCGCATCCACCTTCGGGGTGCATACAATATTCAGCAGTGAACTTCACATCTGCCGAGGTCACGGGTGTGCCATCAGACCATTTGAGGCCCGATTTCAGTTTCCATGTGATAGAGGTCAGATCTTCAGCCACACCGCCGTTACCGACAGTCGGAATTTCTTCGGCCAGATAGGGCACCAACGCGCCATCTTGGTCGTAACGTCCAAGGGGCTCAACCACCAAAGCCGAGGCATCTATATCCTTTGTGCCGCCGGACAGATATGGATTTAGAATGGATGGCGCTTGCCAGTAGATGATGCTCACATTGCCGTCGGAGCCGCGATCCGCATGCCCCAGTGATGCCATGGAAAGAGCCAGAGCGCTCCCTAAGGCCAATGATTTTAGTGTCATAGTCTTCTCCCAAGTATTTGTCCGGAATTTTTTCCGAACCTTTTTCACACATGTAAATTGGCCAAATTGACTAGGACAATATCGGCTGCCAAATTGAAGCAACGCTTCAATCAAGCAGATTAATCCACCAAAAGGCGAATCCTGTGCGTGTTTGATTTCATGAGGTTAGACGCATTCTCTTTCATTTCACAGTATTTTCGATTGACGAAAGGTCATGCGAGTTCGATACGGGAACCAAACCTGCCCAATTTGTAATAACTCCAGCCAAGGAAAACGCCTATGCCGTTGATTAACCGATTTGCCGAACTCCATTCCGACATCACAGACTGGCGTCAGGATATCCATGAAAACCCTGAGTTGCAGTTTGACACCCATCGCACATCAGCGCTGGTCGCAGAAAAGCTGAAGGCATTTGGATGTGATGAAGTGAAAACAGGTATTGGGCAGACTGGCGTCGTGGGGGTGATCAAGGGCAAACAGAACCAGTCGGGCAAGGTTATTGGGTTGCGCGCGGACATGGATGCGCTGCCGATTCCGGAGGCGACCGGCTTGCCCTACGCCTCAAAAACACCTGGGAAAATGCACGCCTGCGGCCACGACGGTCACACTGCCATGTTGCTGGGTGCCGCCCAATACCTCGCCGAAACCCGCAATTTCGACGGCACAGCTGTTGTCATTTTTCAACCAGCAGAAGAAGGCGGCGGCGGCGGGCGTGAAATGGTCAATGACGGTATGATGGATGAGTTTCATATTGATGAAGTGTATGGCATGCACAATTGGCCAGGCATGCCCGTGGGTCAGTTTGCCATCCGGCCCGGCCCGTTTTTTGCAGCCGCCGACCTTCTGGACATCCGCATCAAAGGCAAGGGTGGTCATGCCGCCAAACCGCATGACTCTGTCGACACTACATTGATCGCGTCGCAAATTGTTGTCGCGCTGCAATCCATCGCTTCACGGGCTGTGGATCCGTTGAAAAGCGTTGTCGTGTCGATCACCAGCTTTGAAACAGAAAGCAACGCCTATAATGTGATCCCGGAAAACGTCCATCTGCGCGGGACGGTTCGAACCCTCGCACCCGAAGTCCGCGATCTCGCAGAGGCACAAGTCAAACGAATTGCCGAAAATACCGCCGCAGCTTTCGGAGCCACTGCCCAAGTCACCTATGAACGCAACTATCCGGTAATGGTCAACGCAGAAGCCGAAACGGATTTTGCCGCCGCCGTTGCCAAATCAGTTGCGGGTGACCAGAACGTGCACGAAAACATTTCGCCTATCATGGGTGGTGAAGATTTCGCTTTCATGCTCGAAGCCCGGCCCGGATCATACATCCTCTGCGGCAATGGCGACACGGCGATGGTCCATCATCCAGCCTATAATTTTAACGACGAAGCCATCCCTGCGGGTTGTTCCTATTGGGCCAGTCTCGTGGAGCAGGGGATGCCAGCACAATAATCGACGGCTCGAAAGAGTCAGTCCGATTTCGACCGATAATCAGCCTTGGCCTTGCCGGAGTATTTCCCGGCAAGTTCTGGGTCGATTTCGGTGCCGTCAAAGACACCAAGCAGAATGCCCCTGCGACGCGCAGCACCACGTCTGTCTTTGATATCCTGTTCCGAAAGCGTCGTGCGCTGTGACATGCGCCGCGACCACAGGGCCAGATTTTCGTACATCTGGGCAATAATATCGGCGTATTCGGGATCTGCCGCCAGATCAATTAATTCGTCTGGATCGTTTTTCAGATCAAACAGCATCGGCCGGGCGCCGCCTTCGTCATGCATGAATTTCCAGCGCTTGGTCGCCACCATAAACAACCTGGCATCCCGCGGTTCAACGCCCAGACTGATTGCTGCACCGGAACCGCTGTAATCATATTCGCTGATCGCAAAATCGCGCCAGTCTTCCGGAGTCTGGCCGTGCAGAAATGGCAGCAAGGAGCGGCCTTCAATGATATGGTCTGGCAGCTCGCCACCGGCGGCAGCAATAAAGGTCGCGCTCAAATCAATCGCTTCAACCAACGCGTCACAAACGGTACCTCGCACTGCATCCGCCTCTGTGGAGGGATCATAGATAATCAGCGGCACTTTGACCGACACTTCATGGAACAGGTCCTTTTCCCCCATCCAGTGATCGCCCATATAATCGCCGTGGTCCGACGTTAGAACGATCATGGTGTCATCCATGCGACCGCTTTTTTGCAGATAATCCAGCAGCCGCCCCAACTGATCATCGCATTGCTTGATCAACCCCATATAGGCCGGAATCACGGTATCGCGGACGTCTTGCCGATGAAACGCCTTGCCAATTGGATTGTTCATATAGGCGTCAAAAACAGGATGGGCGTCGATTCGCTCCGCCTCGGTACGCACTGCTGGCAGCACCTGATTTGGGCCGTACATATTGTGATAGGGCGCTGGCACAATATAAGGCCAGTGCGGTTTTATATACGACACATGCGCCAGCCACGGCTGATCCGGCTCCCGTTCCTCGATGAAATCAATGGCCCGGCTGGTCAGCCAGGAGGTTTCGCTGTCTCCCTCGGCGATATTGGCGGGTTTGTCGGCGTGCATCATCAAAAAGCCCGAAGCGATATCACCCTCTGCATCAATCCCGGCATTGGCAAAATCATGCCATGGGTTTTCCGCTGGATAGCCCTTTTGCTTCAGGTATTCGTTGTATGGCGAGCGCTTCTGATCATAAAACCCGTCGGGCCCCTCGGCCCACAGCCCGTCGTCGCGGATATAGGCGTCGAACCCGCATTCAGCGGTCCGAACCCCGATCACGCTGTCCGTCGCCATACCCAGCCGCGCCATTCCATCACTGTCCGCCGTCATGTGGGTCTTGCCAATCAGGTGGCAGCCCATGCCGATTTTGCGCAGGTGGTCGCCCAGGGTGTGTTCGCCCACTTTCAGGGGATGATTGTTCTGCTGCGCCCCATGGCTGTTGCAATATCGACCGGTGTATGTGCTCATCCGCGACGACCCGCAGATCGGCGACTGCACGTAACAGCGTGTAAACCGCATACCCGTCGCCGCCACCCGGTCAAAATTCGGGGTTTTCAGATAGGGATGACCGGCGCAACTGAGATAGTCAAACCGCAGCTGGTCATACATGATGAACAGGATATTTTTGGTTATGCGGGTCATGAGTGGCTCCGGTCAGACGCAAACAGAAAGCCAGTCCATGACGTCAAATGCAAGGGGGCTTTACGGGTCCAGCCGCACCGCGCCTTGTGACGCATTCCCAACAGTTGCCGCATAGACCTTAAGCGCCCGGCTAACCTTGCGTTTGCGTGGCTTTGCCGGTTTCCAGGCCGCGTCACCTTTGGCGTCCATCGCGGCGCGGCGGGTGGCAAGTTCTTCGTCTGACAGCACCACATTGATTGTCCGGTTGGGGATATCGATCTCGATGATATCACCTTCGTCGATCAACCCGATATTGCCGCCTTCGCCCGCTTCGGGTGAAGCATGGCCAATGGACAACCCCGATGTGCCGCCAGAAAACCGCCCGTCTGTTACCAGCGCGCAGGCTTTGCCCAGCCGCATGGATTTCAGATAACTGGTCGGGTACAGCATCTCCTGCATCCCCGGCCCACCTCGCGGGCCTTCATAACGGATAACGACGACATCGCCAGCACCCACTTCTTTACCCAGAATCCGGTTCACCGCTTCATCCTGGCTTTCACAAACTATCGCCGGGCCGGCGAATTTCAAGATGTTGTCGTCGACACCTGCGGTTTTCACGACACAGCCTTCTTGCGCGATATTGCCAAACAGAACCGCCAGCCCGCCGTCCTGACTGAATGCGTGATCTATCGAGCGGATCACCCCGTTTTCGCGGTCCACATCCAATTCTTTGTACCGCCGCGACTGGCTGAAGGCTTGCGTCGTGCGCACCCCGCCTGGAGCCGCCAAAAACAGCTGGTGCACGTCTTTGTCGTTTGAAACGGTCACATCCCATTTCTGGATGGCTTCGCCCATCGTCGCCGAATGAATTGTTGGTACGCTGGTATCCAGCAACCCGGCCCGATCCATCTCGCCCAGAATACCGAATATCCCACCGGCGCGGTGCACGTCTTCCATATGCACGCCGGTCACCGCCGGAGCCACTTTGCACAGGCAGGGGACCGAACGGCTGAGGCGGTCGATATCATCCACTGTAAAATCAACTTCGCCTTCGTGGGCAATCGCCAGCAGATGCAGGATGGTGTTGGTTGACCCGCCCATGGTGATGTCGAGCGACATGGCGTTTTCAAAAGCGGCTTTGGTTGCGATGCCCCGGGCGGACACAGCGGTGTTGCCATTTTCGTAATAGTCTTTGGTCAGTTCCACAATTTTACGGCCAGCTTGCCGGAACAGGCCTTCGCGGTCTGAGTGGGTCGCCAAGGTTGAACCGTTTCCGGGCAATGCCAGCCCCAGCGCCTCAGCCAGACAATTCATCGAATTGGCAGTGAACATGCCGGAACAGGACCCACATGTCGGGCAGGCGTTTTCTTCATAGTCCAGCACTTCCGCGTCGGTCCGCTCTGGGTTGGCCGCTTCGACCATCGCGTCGATCAGGTCCACCGCTTTGAGTTCGCCATCAATATCGACCTTGCCCGCTTCCATCGGGCCACCCGACACAAACACCACCGGAATATCCAGCCGCATCGCCGCCATCAGCATCCCGGGCGTAATCTTATCGCAGTTGGAAATACACACCATCGCATCGGCGCAATGGGCGTTGACCATATATTCCACACTGTCGGCGATCACTTCCCGGCTGGGCAGGGAATAGAGCATCCCGTCATGGCCCATCGCAATGCCATCATCCACGGCGATGGTGTTGAACTCCTTGGCAACCCCGCCTGCGGTTTCGATTTCGCCCGCCACCAGTTGACCCAGATCCTTCAGATGCACATGCCCCGGGACAAATTGGGTAAACGAGTTTACCACCGCGATGATCGGTTTACCAAAATCGCTGTCTGTCATGCCGGTGGCGCGCCACAGGCTGCGGGCGCCGGCCATATTGCGGCCATGGGTCGAAGTGCGGGAGCGGTAAGGGATCATTTGGCTATCCTCTGCTCTGGGTGTCTGCTTCGGCGGTGTTTTGCAACAGACGCGCAGAAATTACCAGCCTCGAAATCACGACCGCCCCGCGTCGCCTGCGACCCGAGGAGCGCCCACCCGAGACCGGGCGATGCCTAATTGTTAGTCTAATTCAAGAAAGTCTACCCAAACCACCCCTTGAAAAACCGCCGCATACCACCGCGTGCCGCCTCAGCGCTTTCACCCGCTTCGGATGCCTTGGCCTCAACGGCGTCCCATTTCTCTTCAACCTTCTCAACCAACGGGTCAATCCGCCGCCGCTTGAACCGCTGGACCAGCCGGTAAAACCCCAGCAACAGCAGGGCAAGCAGCACATAAATCACGATGTTCACCCAGGGGATCACCCGCACGTCCGGCCCCGCCACTTCGCGCACGGCAACCGCGTTGGGATAGATCGTCAGAAACTCGTTGCGCCAGCCATAATGGGTCACAACCACCCATTGAGGGGTTTCACGGGCCGAGATCACGGCGGTTTCTTCGAGGTCGCGGAACACATAGAGGCCACCGTGATGGGCGGTGTAAAAGTTGTTCTGGGTGTAGCGGTTGTTGGTGAAGACAACCGGATTGCGGGTGATATCGCCGGTTTTCTTGCCCAATTCGATCATTTCAGCGGTCAGAACGTCGTCCCACCAGGCGTCTTCTTCGGTCATGAACCGGTCGATTTTTTCGCGCAATTCGCGGCTGTCTTCGACATGGGATTCGGTAGTGTCGGCCTCGATTTCGATCTCGCGGATCGACAGCAGATCGCGCGGGTCGGCAACGCTGAACACCGAGTTGATCAGTTCCCCCGCCACCGCATCGCGCGCCGTTAGGGCAAACAACTGCTGTTCATTCTCATCAATCCAGCGCCGCAGGATCGAGCGCGATGTGGAGAATTGCGCGTTAAGCAGTGGAGCGGTTTTCTGATCGGTCGAGAGCAGGATGAACTGCCGGTTGCAGCCGTTGGGGTTGAGATAGAGTTCGTCAGCAAGCTCATCGCCGATTTCCGGGGAATGGCCGGAGATGTCGAGGTGGAAGTCGGTTAATTCCGTGCGTTTGCCGGTGAGATGCTCCAGCGCCCGGTTGTAACGTTCGACAAGCGCGGGCTGGCGCACCTCGAAGAGGTTGCCGAACATCAGACCACGGCGGACGAGACGCATCATGATAAGTTCCTATACAGCTACAGGTTTCATGAGTTCATCCATCAATTTGCGTACCGCTTGGTCACGCGAAGTTGGATCCTCGACGACTTTGGCTATTTCCAGAGTTATGACCGCATTTTTTATCCGTTGTTCATCCCTTCTGATCAACTCAAGCTGTTCGTTTGCCTCTTTTCTCAACTTTAGAACGTATCCACCCACACCATTCATTGCGAGACCTACAAAGGTAGAAATAGCACCCACCTCAGTTTTCTGAGAAATCAACCAAGCTATCAATCCAGCGCCAATAATTAAACATCCAAAGCCGATAAGACCAATAGATAACCAATGCAGATGTTTGCTTTCTCCAGCTTTCTGAACCCGAATTTCCGCCGTAGATATCAACGCATCCGTTGCTGCCGATACGGCCTTCCCGGCGAATGCCGGGGTGCCCAGCTCTTCCTCTTCGATCTCAAGCTGAGAAAGCACCGCAGAAACGTCAAGGTTGTCTTCTTCAGTGCGAGCCTTGACACCAAACTTACCCGTGAGTTTAGTCAGTAAAACAGAAGCGGCTTCTTTTGCAGCAGCCGTAGCTACCGTCGCAGCGATAACTTCAACACCAATACTCATTTCAAAACCTCCAATTTTGTTTCAATTTTCTAGTTCTTCCCCTCCAAATACCGCCGCTTCGCCTCTTCCTGCCGCCCAAACTCCCGCACCATATTCTCAATCGCCACCTCATCGGACTTATCCGCATAACGGAACTCCGAATCCGCGTACCGGTTGATCTCCTGGATCACCATCTCCACCGTAATCGGCTGGGCCAGTTCGGCGATCATAACCTTCTTAGATTCGTAATCCCTGGCCAGAAACAGATCGACATTCTCCATCCATTCATCCGGCAGTTCAAAATCCATTGCCCGCACTTTCACTGCGTCGGTGATGTTCTTTATCGCGCGTCCGGTAAACCGGTCATCCGCCTCCTGAATCCCCTTCAGATACACCCCCATCTTGGCAATTGTATCCAACGCGCCAATATCCGACGAAACCCGGTCAAACACCTTCAGCAACCCCTCCTCATGCGGCCGTGCGTGACTCTCATAACTCGCTGCCACCGCCGTCTCAATTTGTTGCGCGGCGAACAGCTCATGCTCGCCAACCGGAATGTCGTGGTTCTGGCCCATCAGCAGATGCAGGATGTCGATGTAATCCTCCCGCGTTTGCGGCCCGTCGACCAGAAACCGCGCCCCGGCGCGTTGCCGCAGGGCGTCGTCGACGTTCTCGGGGTAGTTCGAGAACATCCCGAACGTGCAATTCCCCCGCACCACTGTATTGGCCCCTGCGAATGACTCCATCAGCACCGCCGTGATCTCCAGCTGCCCGGCGCTCGACTGCCGGTCGCCGCGTTTGCCGGCTAGCTGATCGATGTCGTCGATGGTGCCAAAGCCGATCACATTCGGGTCCACCGCGTTGTTGATGAACGCCTTGGCATTCTGCGCCGATTTGCCCTGATAGCTGTCGATGGAATCCGTGCCCAGGTTCTGAAACCGGAACGGATACTTCGCGTTTTTGCAATAATCATTGATCATCCCCGCCATCATCTGGATCAGCGTGGTTTTGCCTGTCCCAGGCTTGCCGTCTCCCATGAAGGTGAAGATGAAGCCGCCGAGTTCCGCAAACGGGTTCAGCTTGCGCTCAAAATCATAGGCCATCAGCATTTTGGACAGCTTCATCGCCTGATATTTGGCGATATGGTTGCCGACGACCTCGTTTGGTTTTTTGAACGTCATGGTCAGTTTGGACGACCGCGCCCGGCTGGTCGGGGCAAAACCGCTGATGTCGAAATCATCCGCTTCAACCCGATAACTGACGCTTTCAAACGGCGCCAGACGCGGCGCGGTGGACGCGCGCAAGGCAACCTTCTCCATCAGTTTTTCGCAAAACGCGGCGATGACCTGCACCATCTGTTCTTCGGTCTTGGCAAACAGCGCCAGGTCCTGATCCAACTCCCACAGCGCCCCGTGCAGCGCCAGTTGCGGGTTGTCGGTCAACACTTCTTCAACTTCGCCGATTTCAACCGAACTTTCGCCTTCGGCCGCTGCAGCTGCAGACACTAGGAACCCGGCCATATTGGCAAAAACATGTAATGAAATCAAGGCCGAAGCCGCCAGAAGTTCGCCAAATTCCACTGATTTGGAAGTGGGTAAATTCCCGGCCAGATTGTCTTTGAGCAACTCGGTCAGACCGGTTGCATCCGCATATTGATCGCCCACCAGATGCGCCACCGCCAGCGCCCGGCGCAGCCCCTGCATCACGGTCGCTTGCGCCGGAGAAGTCAGCGGGTCCGCATTGTCCGCCCCTTCAATCCGGTTGACCAGATGCACGCCTTCGGGCCGCGCCGTCGATCGCGTCACCAGCCCCGGCGTGGTGGGTCGAAATCGCCGCCGGGTGCCGATGCTACTGGACCGTTCCTTGGCCGGTTCCGCATCGCGTTTCGCGGCAATCCGCGGCGTGTGATCAAACCCGTCGAGCATCGCCACGGCCACGCCGTATTTTTCAAGGATCAACTCCTCTTTCAACTCCATCAAATCGCCGGTTTTGCTCATTCTTTACCCTTATTTTTTTATCTGCCCAGGACTTGATCCGGGGTCTCTTGCGGCTGGTGGTCCCGGCGCCGAGGCAGGGACGGTAATCTATATATCCTCACCCATAACTCAAAACCCGCCCGTTTTTTCCCAGCACATATTTGCGCACATCCCGAAACCCCGCCGGATTCCGATGCTCCAGCACTTGATAAGGGCGCTCCGGCAGGATGATCGAGCGCCTGATCTCCGTCGCACCGGTATTCCCACCCTTCTCACCCATTTTGTCGAGCGCATAAATCTCCCGGTCAGCGCTGGAAAAGAACCCGGTTTTCTCAGTTTTCACTTCCTTCGACAGCAGCGTCTCGACCGTCCAGCTCAACGCCCAATCCAGCCCCTCTTCACCACTGGCTTCAGCCAGAACCTCGCGCAGGGGTCCGGATTGCTCGGTAAAGTGATGCGAATACATCGGTCCCAGATGCACCCGGCGCAATCGCTTGGGGTGCAGATCGTCGAAATCCTGGTCAAACCCGCTGGCGATTGTCACCAGTTTCAACCCCGAAACCGCCTGCGCCATCAGATGCGCCTGCGCCCTTGGCCAACGGTTTTCGTCGCGCGGCAGGGCGTTGCGGCCGCTGTCTTCAACTTCCATCAGATAGATCGCCGGCAGGTTGGTCTGGCTGTCATAACTGGCCCAATGCAGCAAATAACGCCGCCGCTCTTCGGTTTCATTGCCCCGCCAGATCGTCTGCGGGTCATTCTGCGCCCAGAACAGCGCTCGCCCTGCCAACGTCTCATAGTACAACCGCTGCGACATGGCATACTGCAACCGATTCGGCGCTGAATGCTCGTTCAGGATGTGCCGCACCATATCCTTTTTCAGAAATTCGGTGTTCTGCGAGTTCTCCAGATGCCGCTTAGCCTGCAGGGCGTCGTTCGCCATCTGCAGCAGTTCCTGATAGATCGGAAAGCCGCTGTCCTGCTTGTCGATATTCAAAGAGTTGGGAAGCGTGGCCGACACCCGCCCTGCCATCAAATGTTTGAACGACAGCGCGGTGAATGTGTTGCTGAGCGCTGTTAGATAACTTTTGATCACTTCCGCTTCTTTGCGTGCGATCAGCCCCTCTTCGGTGGTGATCTCCGCCACCCGCTCCAAATGACCCATGATCCGGGCGAATTTGGCAAAATACCGCCGGGTGAGATAGGCACCTTCCAAGGCTTTATGATCAAGGGTGAGGTCGGTTTTCATATATTTTGGTCCAAGCCATCACCGGACCGAGCCCTGCTCGGGCAGCGCCCGACCTCCCGCACGGGAGGGCGCTTCTCGCCCACCCGAGGTCGGGCTCTTCCCTGTCGTTTCGTCCAGACATTTATGTGTTTGCAGCTGCGGGTGCGGTCAAATTTCATTTCTCGTACCCCCTTACTCTGCTTTGTCACGACCAAAACGAAGCCTCAACATCAAACCGGAAATAACTCCGACCGAGAGTATTGTGCTAAGCTGATTTTGGGAAGGCATTCCGACGAAGGCAAACCAAAGACCGAGCAGCAAGAATGTTGAATAAGAGATCAGAGAAAATGATCTCCACAGAGCATTAAGAGTCACAACAATCCTCAAGCCCCATACAGGTTCTTGTCATGTTTCTCGACGATCTTCTCGAATCGCCGGGCAAAACGTTCGTCCGCCTTTGCCTTTTCTTCAAGCACCTTGCGGGCAAACACCATGTGGTCCTCGTGCTTTTCCATCAGCTCGGCCATACGTGTGTTTGTGGCCGAGCCAATTGCCGCCATCGCCGATTGTGCTTCCTGATCTGTGGCTACGCCAATCTCGTTGATCTTGTGCGCCACGTCTTGTTGCTGTGCGGTTTTCAATGATTTCGTCAAAGCGTCATACAAAACCACCCGCTGCTTGGTATCCGTTTGCAACTTGTTGATCAGCACCATCTGCGTCGCCGCCTGGTTCTGCAAACTATCGACCCAGCTTTTGCCCTTCTCGATATACCGTTCCAACGTCTGCGAATTGGCCAATTTCACCTGCTCGGATTGTGCCAGTTCGTTGTATTTGCCGTTCAGTGCCGCCAACTCGCTTTCCAGCTTGGTCCGCGCCGCCGCGTCTTGTTCCATAGATATCTTGTTTTCGAGTTCAATAATCGCCGGGTCCATCGCCATCAAGTCAGCCTTGATGGACTCCAGTTCTCCAACAACAGTTTCCCGTTCACTCAGTGTGTCCTGCAAATTATCTTCAACCCGCGTCTTGTGTTCGTTCAGCGTGTTCAGTTGTGTCTGTAACAGGTTCACAATCACATCCGACTTGGAAATCAAATCCTGCAGTTTGTCGTCAATCGACGCCGTGCGCATCCGCTCCTGCCGTAAACTTTCCGACCGGCCCTTGGAAAACACGCCAACGAAACTCTCCCAACCGGATTTATTGCGCATCGCATCAAAATCCTGCGAAAACGCTGAAGTCACATCATCCAGCCCCATGATCAGCTCGGCAATATTGGCGTTCATCGCTTCCGAATGCGCGTGCACGTCATCCAGAGAGGCATTCTCGATATCAATCGAAATATCCGTCCCCGACGCCATTTTGCTTTGCGCCACCTCAAGTTTCGAGGTCAATTCGGAGATTTTTGACTGCGCCGCCTCCACCTGTTTTTGCGATTCCATTATCTGCGCATCAAAATTCGCCATGTGCCGGGCCTTTCTATGATTTGAAATATCCTGCCAGAGATATAGGAATTCTTAACACAGAATTAAATCGCAACCTCAGTGATTTTCTGCTCAATTGGTCAAAATTCACAGAAAACCGGAGGAATCCGCGATGAAAACCGGGCCAATGAACCTGATCACTGATGTCGGTGGCTTTTGGGTTGGAAACGCTTCGGACGCCGGGATCAAAACCGGCGCGACGGTGCTGACGGCCAAAGCGCCCTTCACAGCTGCGGTTCACATAATGGGCGGCGCACCGGGTACGCGGGATACAGAATTGCTGGCCCCGGACCGGTTGGTGCAGCAGGTTAACGCACTGGTGCTGTCCGGCGGATCCGCATTTGGGCTGGATGCAGCCTCGGGTGTGGCAGATTCACTGGCGGCACAGGGGATTGGATTTCAGGTTGGCTCTGCCAAAGTTCCCATCGTCCCCGGAGCAATTGTCTTTGATCTGATGAACGGTGGCGACAAGGACTGGACAGAAAATCCGTATAAGGCGATTGGAGCTCAAGCGCTGGCCAATGCCGGTAACACTTTTAAACTGGGCACTTCCGGCGCAGGAACCGGTGCAACAACCGGTCGGCACAAAGGCGGCTTGGGATCCGCTTCGCTGTTTCTGCCCTCGGGCATAACCGTCGGTGCATTGGTCGTGGTCAACGCGGTTGGATCAGTGACCGACAGCAGCGGGCGATTCTATGCTGCCCCGTTTGAGATTGAAGACGAATATGGCGGGCTTGGGCTGGCGCAACCCGAAGACCTGGAAGAGACTTTCACGAGCAAACTTACTCCTCCCGAGATGCGGGCCAGCACCACCATCGCCATCGTCGCCACCGACGCCGATTTAACGCAGGCACAAGCCCAGCGCGTCGCGATTGCCGCCCATGATGGTCTGGCTCGGGCCATCCTGCCGGCCCACACCCCTTTTGATGGTGATCTGGTGTTTGTTGCCAGCAGCAACAAAAAACCGATGGCAGGCGGCGATATGGACCTGCCGAATATCGGCCATGCCGCCGCACTCTGCCTGTCGCGTGCGGTTGCACGCGGGGTTTGGGAGGCGACGCCTGCCGATGGGGACCCGTTTCCATGTGTGCGGGAATAGCCACCCGCTGCAAATGCTACGGCAAACCGCTTACCCCTTAGTGGCTATGAGGCCAGACACTGGTTCCCCTTGCACAGCATTTGGCCATGTGGCAGGACATGGCCAAATAGCTCCAAAATTCCTGAAAGTCTGAAACATGCTTGATCACACCAATCTGCAATCCTTGCTAAATGACCCCTCGCTGCTGTGCTCCAAGGCGTATGTCGCAGGTGAATGGGTCGACGCCGACAGCGGCGCAACATTCGATGTTACCAACCCGGCCCGCGGCGACGTTCTGACCACCCTGCCCGATCTTGGAATTGACGAAGTCCGCCGCGCCATCGACGCCGCTGATGCCAGCCAGAAGGCATGGGCCGCCCGCACCGGCAAGGACCGCGCCGGGATTTTGCGCAAGTGGTATGATTTGATGGTGGAAAACGCCGATGACCTCGGCCGCATTCTGACCGCCGAGATGGGCAAACCCTTTGCCGAGGGCCGTGGCGAAATCCTCTACGGTGCCAGTTTTATCGAATGGTTCGCCGAAGAGGCCAAACGCAATTACGGCGAAACCATTCCCGGCCATTTGCCGAACGCGCGGATCACCGTGATCAAACAGCCCGTTGGCGTGGTCTCCTCTATCACCCCGTGGAATTTCCCCAACGCGATGATCGCCCGCAAGGTCGCCCCGGCGCTAGCCGTCGGCTGTACTTTTGTGGCCCGCCCGGCCAAGGAAACCCCGCTGTCTGCCCTCGCCATGGCCGTGCTGGCCGAACGCGCCGGTGTACCTGCCGGTGTGTTCAGCGTTGTCACCAACTCCCGCGCCTCAATCATCGGCAAGGAATTCTGCGACAACCCGATCGTGCGCAAAATCACCTTCACCGGCTCCACCGAAGTTGGCCGCATCCTGATGAAACAGGCCTCCGAACAGATCATGAAAATGTCGATGGAACTGGGCGGCAACGCACCGTTCATCGTGTTTGACGACGCCGACCTCGACAAGGCGGTCGAAGGCGCGATGATCTCGAAATACCGTAACAACGGCCAGACCTGCGTTTGTGCCAACCGGATTTACGTACAGGCCGGTGTTTATGACGCCTTCGCCGAAAAACTCGCCGCCGCTGTCAACGCCCTGAAAATTGGCGACGGGCTGGAAGATGGTGTATCCACCGGCCCGCTGATTTCCATGGATGCGGTTGAAAAGGTCGAAGAACACATCACCGACGCGCTGGCCAAAGGCGCAACTGTCAAAGCAGGCGGCAAACGCCACGCACTTGGCGGCACATTCTTTGAGCCAACAATCTTGACCGGCGTGACTTCAGACATGATGGTGACCAACGACGAAACCTTCGGCCCGGTTGCTCCGCTGTTCAAATTCGACACCGAAGAAGAAGTTGTGGCCGCCGCCAACGACACCATCTTCGGCCTCGCCTCCTATTTCTACTCCAACGACCTCTCCCGTGTTCACCGCGTGCAGGAAGCGCTGGAATACGGCATGGTTGGCGTCAACACCGGCCTGATCTCCACCGAAGTCGCCCCGTTCGGCGGCATCAAACAATCCGGTGTTGGACGCGAGGGCTCGCATCACGGAACAGAAGATTATCTGGAGATGAAGTATATCTGTACGTTTGTTTGATTGGGAAATGAGCGGGCCAAGGTCCGCTCTTTTCTTTAGGGTCTGGGCTCGCCATTAATGATCCGCTTTGCGGGACGATTCGGACGATTTGAATGTCTGGCATAGGGGATGGATCACGGTCAAAGCTGACTATTCACCGTCCGAGGCAACATCCCGTCGCAGCTCGCCGATTTCGGTCACGAGCGCATCGCACCGCTTATAGGGGTGTCATGTTGTGCCCAACAGCTTTTCGCTCAATTCCCAGAGCCGTTCCGCTGACGCATCGCTACACGCATGAGCATCGACTCCCATGAATCGCACCATTGGGCTGTCTGGGTCTGTAGGCGCTGCGATTTCGCAGTTTTCACAATACACTCCGGGTTTGCTTTCGAGGCTGGCCGAAGTTGCTGCCCACAGCGTAGTCGATGCACCTTGCTCGGGGGTTTTGAATCCCTGTTTTGCGAGTTCTGAGGGTTCGCCATCTTCACTTAGCCAGCCCATCGCAATCATCTCTTCTTTCGGCAGATGCCGCTGAAGCGGAGTGAAGATGCCGCCTGGGTGGACAGAGAATGCCAAACCGCCATGCTCCCCAAGCCGTCTGGATAAGCCGTTCGCAAACAGCGCGTTGGCGGTTTTGGCCTGACCGTAGGCCCGCCATTTGTCGTACTCGGAATGTTCGAATTGAAGATCATCCCATAAAATGTCAGACATCTTATGGGCGGTCGATGAAAGTGCCACCACCCGGGTGCCCGGCGTTTTCGTCAGGAGCGGGAACAGAGTCTGCGTCAGAGCGAAATGACCCATGTGGTTGACGCCAAACTGTGACTCCCATCCCGGGCCAACCCGCGCCTCCGGGCAGGCCATGATCCCGGCGTTGTTGATCAACAGATCAAGGTGCGACAGGGTACCGAGCATCGAGTCTGCAAACCTCCGCACCGATGCAAGATCTGCCAAGTCCATGGGCGCCGTCTTCACATTACCCGTCACCCCAGCGAGGTTTTCAGCAGCCTTTTCCGGCGAACGCACCGGCACAATGACCGAGGCTCCCTTGCTTGCCAGGCAGCGCACCACTTCCAGCCCTAAGCCGCTGTAGCCGCCTGTAACAATCGCGGTCTTCCCGCTCAGATCAACGTTCGAAAGCACCTCGGTCCCGGTGCTTTTGGCGTGAAAACCAGAATGAATTGGAGCTTGGTCGCTGATTGCCATCATAGTGTCCTATCATGTTGCTGTTTGTATCGATCACGCTACTGAGTTTGTTTGTTACCCGAATGTGCCTCTGGCATCATCCCAAAGACGGTGTGGCAGGGCGTCTGAGTGAACCCTGGCAACCGGATGGTGCAATATTGTCTATCGGCTCAACATAATAGCTGCTCATGGCTACGACAATTAAAACTTGATGACTGCTTTGGGCTCAGAGCGGACATCTGACGATTTCACTCAGGCATTCTGGCGCTTCAGTCAGCTCGAAGTTCGGCTGCGCGGACAACACCAACTGCGTTTTGCGAATGCAAGTCGAATAGGCCCCGATGTTGATCTTCGAAAGGAGACGCACCTCATGCAATTAAGGGTGGTTGCATGTGGTGCGCCGTTTTTTTGATTGGACAGTTTTCCCACTTTTATGCCCCAATTGCCTCTAATGTTTTCTGTGCTGTTTCAGTCGCGGAATTGGGATTTTGTCCTGTGATCAGACTGCCATCGACAACCGTGTGTCCCATCAGCGGAACGAGTGCTTTGCTGTACTTCAGCCCTCTTTCTTTAAGCCGTTTTTCAAGGTTGTAGGGAACGTAGCGTTTCACACCCGCAATCGTTTCATCAAAGTAGGCAAAGCCCGTCCCCCGTTTCCCGTCAATCAAAAGTTTGCCGTCGCTCAGCCTGATGTTTTGTAGGGCCGCGACGCCGTGACATACCGCCGATACAACCTTCCCGCTTTCGTACATTTCGGCGGTGAGAGCATGCAGTTCTTCGTTTCCAGCAAAGTCCCACATGGCTCCGTGACCCCCGGCAAAATAGACGACGTCGTAGTCATTCCAATCGACTTCGGAGATTGATTTAGTTTCCTCCAGCAATGCCATGAATGCCGGGTCTTCGTGCCGCTTCTTGGTGGCTTTGTCCAAAACAAAGAAGCCAAGGCTTCTGCCGTCCACCTCGATTTTGCCGCCCTTTGGGCTAACGATATCCATATGAATTCCGGCTTCTTCAAAAACATCGTAGAAGTGCGTGAGCTCTGACAACCACAACCCGGTTGGGGCGGCTTTAGGGTCGTCAAACTTTGAGTGATTGGTCACGATGATCAGCGCTTTTTTCATATTCAGGTTCCTTTCCCATTTAGAATCAGCGTTTTCGCCGACTCCGCTGGATTGATCCGTTTACATCTAAGTTGAACCTATATAGGTCGATAAATATGAACAATCATCCGATTTCCCACAACTATGATGTATGAGAATCACCAATGAGAATGCCGCTTTCCATGCTTGAAGTCTTCGACTCGATTGCCCGTGAAGGCAGTCTGCGCGGTGCGGCGCGGGCGCTTGGGATCAAACCCTCGACGGTGAGCCATCAATTAAAAAATCTGGAACAGCAACTCGGCACGGCTCTTTTCATCCGAACGACCCGTTCGATCAGCCTGACCGAAGCAGGACGGGCGCTCGTGCGTAATACCGGACCAGCCTTCGAGCAGCTTGGCGAAGGCCTTCATAGCGCACAAACCGCAGGCCACGCAGCCCGAGGCGTCCTGAAACTAGCCATTCCTGAGTTCGCCTATTTTCTGCTGGTCCAGAACAAGATAGCGGATTTCCAACGAGAGTATCCCGAGATCGAAGTTGAACTATCGATCACCGATGCGTTGTCGGATATTCTTGATGAAGGCTTTCATGCTGGATTTCGTCTCGGCGGTCTGGTTGCCCAGGACATGGTGGCCAAAAGCCTGACTCCGCCACTGAGTGCAGCCGTGGTGGCGAGCCCAGAATACCTGAACACACACGGTGCCCCGAGTGAACCTTTGGACTTACTGGCGCATAATTGTCTGCGCTATCGCTTCCAAAGTTCCGGCCAAATTGCGCCTTGGACTTTCTCAGGGCCGGACGGAAATTACCCGGTTAAAGTCCGTGGTAACTTGATTGCGAATTCGCTGCCGATAACCCTGGAATTGGCGCAACAAGGACTGGGGCTGGCCTTTGGGTTCCGAGACTATTGCATCGACGGGCTCGCAACCGGCCATTTGGTCGAAGTCTTGACGGACCATCAAACCCCAATCCCCGGAATCAATATCTACTTCCCGCAAGAGTATCGTGCGATGACGCCGCTGCGTCTGTTCATTCAGCACCTGCAAGTAGCAGAGTGATCAGCATCGGGGCCAATTTCAGAACAAAGAAATCGAATGTCACGAATGGACTCAGTGTGGACAATCAAGATCGCGACCCACTAACCAAATAAAATTCTCTCCCCAACCAAGGATTGACCCCCCGCCCGCGTCTAATCACAGTATGCGGATGGAGACGAGCGACGAAAATCTGGTGCTTTTGGCGCAATCGGGGGATGGTGAGGCCTTCTCCGCCCTGGTGTCGCGCCATTACGACCTGATCTATCGGCTTGGTTTCCGGATGCTCGGCAACAGAACCGAAGCGCAGGATCTGGCGCAGGACGTTTGTGCTGGTCTGGCCGCCAAGCTCAAGGGGTTTCGCGGTGAGGCGCGGTTCACCACCTGGCTCTACCGCGTTTCGATCAACGCCGGCAAGGACCGGCTCCGCAAACGCTCCACCCGGCAAAAGGCGCAGGAAGGTTGGGGCGAGGTCGAAAGCCTCAACCGCCAGACAAGCGCCGAACAAAGGGCGGAACTCGACTGGCTGAAACAGGCCATGTCCACGCTTTCAACCGACTTGCGCGAAACCGTGGCCTTGGTGCTGGGCGAAGACCTAACCCACGCCGAAACCGCGAAAAGTCTGGGCCTATCCGAGGGCACCGTCAGTTGGCGCATGAGCGAAGTTAAAAAACAGCTTCGTGCGTTAGCAGAGAGAGAGGAGGAATATCCATGAGCGATGACCTCAAGAAATTACAGGCCGCCCTGCGGTCCGCCACCCCCGAACCGGACAGCGTCGCCAAAGCCACCGCGCTGGCCGCCGCTCAGGAAAGTTTCTACCGCATCCAAGGATCGCAGGCCGAGGCGCGTCCTATTCCCGAAAGCCCGCAAAATGCGGGTGCATTCTGGAAAGGACCTTTTGCCATGTTCTCACGCATCAAACTTCGCCCCGCGCTTTACGTCACCTCCTGCCTGGTGGTTGCTGGCGCTGCTTTCGTCACCTACCAGCCGTGGCAGGCCGCCGACCCGGCGCTGAACAAAGACGGGCTGATACGGTCCGGCGACCAAAAGGCGCAGGTCGGGAGGAAAGACAAAGTCGAAAAGGTGGATGATCTGCGGGCGCGGACGCTTGAAACCGAAGAAGCTGACTTGAGAGACAGTGAATCCCGACCCGAACCTGTCGTCGAGCCCATAGCCGAACTCGCCCAGGAGCAATCCGCCATCGCCGCGCCAAGCCCGAAACGGGTGCGGAAATCCAACGAATATGCCCCGTCGACCAGCGGCTACGCATCCAGCGATATGGGCGCATTAAGCGGTATTGTCGCGAATGACCAAATCCTGCCCCAACCCGATATCGCAGGCGGCGACAAATTCGCCGGCGAACCCGAAAACCCGCTGAAAATCACCGTCGAGGAGCCGGTTTCCACCTTCTCCATCGACGTGGACACCGCCTCTTACGCCTATATCCGCAATTCGATCCTCGATGGCCGCCTGCCTGAACCTGACGCGGTGCGGATCGAAGAAATGGTGAATTATTTCCCCTACGACTACGCCGCCCCGGACATCGCCGAGGCGCCGTTTTCCACACAGGTCAGCGTCATCGCCACCCCGTGGAACCCGGATACCAAACTGATCCACATCGGCATTCAGGGCGCAAAACCGGCAATCGAGGACCGCCCGCCGCTGAACCTTGTGTTCCTGATCGACACTTCCGGCTCGATGCAAGACGCCAACAAACTGCCGCTGCTGAAACAGTCCTTCCGCCTGTTGCTGAATGAATTGCGCCCGGAAGATCAGGTTGCCATCGTCACTTATGCGGGCAGCGCCGGAACGGTTCTGGAGCCAACTTCTGCATCAGAAACTACCACCATCCTCGCCAGCCTCAATCGGTTGTCAGCGGGCGGCTCAACAGCGGGCCAAGCGGGCCTTCAGCAAGCCTATTCGCTGGCCGAACAAATGGCTGAAGACGGCGAAATCGGCCGTGTTCTGCTGGCCACCGACGGCGATTTCAACGTAGGCATCTCCGACCCGGAAGCCCTGAAAACCTTCGTTGAGAACAAACGCGAGTCGGGCGTTTACCTCTCGGTCTTCGGCTTTGGTCAGGGCAACTACCGCGACGACATGATGCAAACGCTGGCCCAGAACGGCAACGGCACGGCAGCCTATATCGACACACTCGCCGAGGCCCAGAAAGTGCTGGTCGATCAGGTCTCCGGCGCGCTGTTCCCGATTGCCAACGACGTAAAAATCCAGGTCGAATTCAACCCTGCGCAAATCGCTGAATACCGGCTGATCGGTTATGAGACCCGGCACCTGAATCGCGAGGATTTCAACAATGACAAAGTGGATGCCGGCGAAATTGGCGCGGGCCATGCGGTCACGGCGCTCTATGAAGTCACCCCAGTCGGCTCACCGGCGCTCAAAAACGATCCGCTGCGCTATCAGACTGAAACCGTCGCAGAAACCGACACAGGTGAGCTTGGTTTCCTGAAACTGCGCTACAAGGCGCCGGGCGAGGCGACCTCCAAACTCATCACCCAGACGATTGAAGAGCTCCCCCCCAACGTCGACACCCTCGCCAAGCCCTATTTCGCGGTCGCCATCGCCGGTTTTGGCCAGTTGCTGAAAGGCGGCAATTATACCGGTGACTGGTCCTACGACCAGGCCATAGATCTGGCGCAACAGTTCAAAGGCGAAGACCGTTTCGGCTACCGCGCCGAAGCCATCCGCCTGATGCAACTGGCGAAGTCACTGCGTTAGCTTCCCCCCTCAAACACGTCACCCCCGCATCGTAAGACACGGGGGTGCTGTCGTCTGACAGGGCTGCCCTCAAGAAAAGGGGGAGAACTTGCAGGCAACTACATGTGCCGATTGTCCGGCAGTTAAGCGCGGACAATCGACGCGGCGCCCCCGACGAGGGGGAAGGTTCCAGGGACGCCAGTTTCGATGTTTGTTAGGGCGCTACGCTTTGGCTGCTTTTTTTGCGGACGGTTTCGCCTCGATGATCTTGCCACTCGTCGCAATCTCGATCCGGCGCGGTTTCAGCGCTTCTGGCACTTCCCGCAACATATCAACATGCAGGATACCGTCTTTGGTCTCGGCCCCGACAGCGCGCACGTGGTCGGCCAGCTGGAAGCGTTTTTCAAAACTGCGGGCGGCGATACCGCGATGCAGATAGGTCACTTCAGCGGCGTCTTCAGCATCGGCTTTCTTGGCCGAAATCACCAATTGACCGTCGCGCATTTCAATCGCCAGTTCGTCGTCGGAAAAGCCAGCGACTGCAATCGAAATCCGATATTTGTCGTCGCCTGATTTTTCGATATTATACGGGGGGTAACCGTTGGCATTCACATCCACCGACGTGGCGCGGTCCAGCATATTTGCAAGACGGTCAAACCCAACAGTGGAACGGTAAAGTGGTGCGAAATCATAGTTACGCATAGTTATATCCTCCTTCAGAAGCGATACGTTTGGTTGCAGCCCTCCAACATGGACGGGCCTGAAAAAATACCGAACCCCATGCGGGCATCCGATACGGATAAATTTGGCATCATTATTTAGAAGTTCAAGGCCCGCGAGCCGGTTATTCGAAAAAACTTTTCGAGGCATTGCGCCCAAGCTGTTCGCTCAGCGAAAAATTCCCCGGTTTTTTAGACTTAAACACACCGTTGCTGCTCGACAACTGCGCCAGCAACTCTTCCAGCGGCTCACCCAGCGATGTCCCCAGCGCGACGTTTTGCTTTTTCCAGTTGGCCTTGGCCGATACGATCGATGTGATTTTCGGCACGCCCTGGTGCATCACAAATATCGGCGACCCGGAAGATCCGAAATTCACGTTGCAGGATAACACCAACATCCGTGAATCTTTGCCCAAAACCTCGCAGGGTTCCTCTATCGAAGGGTTTTCAGACCGCTCGCGGGCATAAGACACCACCTTGACCTCGTCGCCAATGCCCGGCCGATCGTACCGTTCAAACGGTTGGATGACCGTGTTGCGGATTGGATGTTCCAACTCAACAATCGCGATATCAGCAGCAACCCTGCTGACTTTTGCGGCTTTGCCGTGCACATAATCGCTGTGCACCACGATTCGCCGCGCCTTGCGATGCGCTGCCGCGCGTCCTTGCCGCCAGCCGGCCAGAAACTGGATTTCACTCGCTGCCAAAGGGCGCCCGGTCTTGGGGTGATACATGCAATGCGCCGCTGTCAGCACTAAATTCGACGCGATCAGCGCCCCGGTGCAAAACCCGGCCTCGGCCAAATTCAACCGGCCAACTGCCTGCCAGTCCTTGGCTTCGTCCGCACTCAGCAGTTTGCGTATTGACGAGCCGCTTTGGGCCGTCACTGCCGAGGCAAAAAGCAAACTTACGATCAGGATCAATCTGGCAAACATCTGGCTCCACCCACGGTTTCAGGCCCCGGTTTGCAGGGAAAATTGGCCGAAACAATGGCGAAACAGACCCGATTTCGCGGCAGCCTTGTCACTTTGGGGGGCTGGTGACAGTAGAAGTTGCAGAATTTCACCAATTATTCTTGCAACAAAAACCCGAATAGCCGCCAATTCACCGAAGTTGCGCCTCCAATTCGAGAATTCTCTGTTGCAGCGCCGACTCCGATTTCTCGACTTCTTCCAGCGTAAAACGTTCGGTGATGTGCTGCGGGCAGTTCCAATCGAAAGCTTCAACGGTGATGGCAAAGCCCCGCTCGACACGGGCGCGATATTCCGGCAATTGCAGTTTGGCCATGATCTCTTCTTCTTCAGGCTCAACCAGCCGGGCCCGCCCTAGCAATTTCAAACGGGTTTTGCGGGCGTAATCCATGAAAAACAGCGAGACCCGGTTGTCGTTAATCATATTCCCGACACTGACATATTGCCGGTTGCCGCGAAAATCAGCCAGCGCAATGGTTTTTTCGTCCAGCACTTTGACAAACCCAGTAGGCCCGCCACGGTGTTGCACATAGGGCCAGCCGGTTTCACTAACGGTTGCCATGTAAAAGCTGTCGCGGGCCGAGATAAATGCTGCCTCATTGGGACCAAGCTGATGGTTGTAATCTTCCGGCCGGTCCTCCATGCGTGCATATGCACTTCGACTACCCTGCTTGCTTTGAACCGATTTGACGGTATCGGTGAAAGCCAGTTGTGCGAATTTATGTCCCATGACATTTCCTTTCGAAGCGTTTCGCGTTCACGATGGTTCAAATTGGACGGGAAGCGTCTATCTCCTTAATAAGCGGGGTGCTTTTCAATTTCTGGGGGTATTTCGGTCCAGAAAATCGCGAATTTTGTCGGCAATTTCCGGCCCGTTGGTTTCCAGTGCAAAGTGACCGGCATCCAGCAGATGTAGTTCGGCATTTGGCAGGTCACGCAGATAAGGTGTTGCGCCTTCAGCCGGGAAAATCGCGTCATTAGCACCCCAAACAATCAGCGCCGGTGGCTGATACTCGCGGAAAAACTGTTGAAATTCAGGATACAGATCGACATTGGTGCCATAATCAAGGAACAGGTCGAGCTGGATTTCCTGATTGCCGGGCCGGTCCAGATACACCTGATCCAACATCCAAGCATCAGGGCTGACAAGATCGGCGTTTTGGGCTGGAATACCGTGAGTATATTGCCACTCAGTTGCGCCAATGTTCAGAAATCCACGCAGTTTTTCCCGGTTTTCCTCTGTGTTTTCCGACCAGTATGCTTTGAAAACATCCCAGAATTCCAACAGACCCTCTTCATAAGCATTGCCGTTCTGAATGATCAAAGCCGTCACTTTTTCCGGTTCTGCAAGGGCCAGCCGATATCCAACCGGGGCTCCGTAATCCATCACATACATCGCATAGCTGTCCAATTTCAGTGACTTGGTAAAGCCCTGCATAAGGTTTGCATAAGAAGCGAAGGAATAATCAAACGTGTCACGCGACGGCATGGCGCTGCGCCCGAATCCCGGATAATCCGGCGCAATCACGTGGTATTCGCCGGCGAGCGCCGGGATCAGATTGCGGTATTGCTGCGAAGACGTGGGAAATCCATGCAGCAACAGCAGCACCGGTGCATCTTTCGGTCCGGCTTCGCGGTAAAAAATTTCCAGCCCGTCCACAGCAATGGTTTTGTAACGGACGGCAGATTCGACTTGAATCGAGGTTTCGGCTTCAGCCGATGCGGCTAGGGCGTAATTTGGTGCAAGCGCCGTTTCAGCCAGCAAGCCTATCGCCAGAACCGCTGTCGCGGCAGCAGAAGCCAACTTGATGGAAGTCCGGCGAAAGACGTTGGTGTTGGACGTGTGTGTCATGAGTATCTCCAGGAAGTGATTTCAGTTCCCGATACGGTCTGTTGTCGGGTTGAGCCCTGTTTAAGGGAGTTCACATTCCTGAAGAATACGGATAATATTGAATACACTATTTCAATATTAGGAATAAATATGGACCGACTGCTGGAAATGGAAGTCTTTGTCGCCGTCAATGAAACCGGCAGTTTCGCCAAAGCCGCTGACAAACTGCGCATGTCACCGCCCGCGGTAACGCGGGCTGTGTCGTCTTTGGAACATCGGCTAGGCATCGTGTTGCTAACCCGAACAACCCGTCGACTAAGTCTCACGGATGCGGGCAGCCAATTCCTTGCCAGCAGTCAACGGTTACTGGGCGAGATTGACTATGCCGAGAAAGAAGCCTTGGGCGAAGCCGGTGTCCCACAGGGGCATCTGACAATTGCGGCTTCGGTGATGTTTGGGCGCTCAGTTGTCACACCGATGGTTCGTGCCTTTTTGACCGCCCAGCCCAGAATCACGGCCTCCGTCGTCGGGTTGGATCGCGTGGTCAACCTGGTGGAGGAAGGCATCGACGTCGCGGTCCGCATTGGCAATTTGCCGGCATCCAGCCTGATTGCGCGTCGCGTTGGCAATGTCCGAAGGGTATTTGTAGCCAGCCCGGATTACCTTAAACGCCGCGGCCACCCGACACAGCCATCGGACCTGAAGCTTCATTCGGTCATCGGCTTCACCGGTCTGATGCCCAACCGGGATTGGCACTACAGCACCGGTACAAAAAGGGGCCATGTTGCCTTGCAACCCCGTCTTGAAGTGAACGACGCCGCATCCGCCATTGACGCCGCTCTAGCCGGGGACGGCATTACCATGACGCTGTCGTATATGGCGGGCGATCTGGTACGCAGCAAAAAGTTGGTGCCGCTGCTGGAGGACCACATGACAGAACTGCTCCCGGTTCATCTGGTTTTCCCGCAAAACAGGCTGATGGCGCCAAAACTGCGGGCCTTTGTGGATTTTTCCGCAACCAGATTGCGGGATGATCTGGCAAAACTGTCCATTTAGGATTTCGGGTCCTTGCACCGGGTGTGTGCATTACCAACCGTCACAGCGAAAAGAAGATCAGGCTCATTTCCAACCCAGGGCTGGAAAACAGGGACAGAAGCACAATCCCCTGGCCTCCGCCAAAGCACTCGCTATAGGTCGGGACTGTGCAGTTGGAGTTGCTTGGGCCTGCAGTCAGCTAGAGTCCGACGCCAAAACCCGAGGTTTCGCCCCGCCTGTCGCCCAGTCCAGCAGCTCCACCGTATGCACCACCGGCACTTTGGTCCCCGACCCAATTTGCATCATGCAGCCGATATTCCCCGCCGCAATCACATCCGGCGTTTTAGCTTCCAGCGTCGCCAGCTTACGCGCTTTCAACCGCCCCGAAATCTCCGGCTGCAACAGATTGTATGTCCCCGCAGACCCACAACATAAATGTGAGTCCGCCGGTTCCACCACCTCAAACCCAACCTTTTTCAGCAATGTTTTGGGATGGGTCTTGATCTGCTGGCCATGTTGCAGCGAGCAGGCTGCATGATAAGCCACCCGGACGCCCCGCGCCGCGCCCGTCGGAATGTCCAGTTGCATCAGAACCTCGGACACATCCATCGCAATCGCCGCCACCCGCGCGGCATCGCCCGCCAACGCCTCGCTGCGAAACATATGTCCGTAATCTTTCACGGTTGTGCCGCAACCCGAGGTGTTGATCACTACCGCGTCCAGCCCGTCGCCATCCATCTCGTGGATCCAGGCCCGAATATTATGCTTTGCCGTGGCATGACTCTCTGATGTTTTGCCCATGTGATGGGTCAGCGCCCCGCAACAGCCCTGGCCTTCGGCAATCACCACCTCGCATCCCAGCCGGGTCAGCAACCGGATTGTGGCGTCATTGATATCAGTGTTCAGCGCCTTTTGTGCGCAGCCGGTCATCAGCGCCACCCGCATCTGCCGCACTCCTTTTGCTGCAAACACCTGCGGTTCATCATTGCGGCTGACCGGCGGGATGTTTTCCGGCGCCATCTCCAGCATCGCTCGCAACCGTGCGTCCGGCACCAGCCGCCGGAACGGCCGCGCCAGCTTCGCCACCCTCAGCGCCAGCCGGAACCGCCCCGGATAGGGCAATATCCGCGCCAACACCCAGCGCAGCAGCCGGTCAAATGTCGGCCGCCGATACGTCTGTTCGATATATTCCCGCGCGTGATCCACCAGGTGCATATAATGCACGCCGCTGGGACAGGTTGTCATACAGGCCAGACAACTCAGACACCGGTCGATGTGCTTGACCGTCTGCACATCCGGCACCCGCTCGTTTTCCAACATATCTTTGATCAGATAAATCCGCCCGCGCGGGCTGTCGAGTTCGTCGCCCAGCAGCTGTTAGGTCGGACAGGTCGCCGTGCAAAACCCGCAATGCACGCAGGATCGCAGGATGTCGTTGGAACGCTGGATCGCCGGGTTCTTGAGCTGGTCTGGGGTGAAAGTGGTTTGCATGGTTCAGTTAATCATTTCAACTTTGCTTGTGTCGAACATGATCAAAGACCACGGCGGCGACACTACTATCACAGCTCCAAGGAATTTGAGTGTGTCTGTTTGCTGGACAAGCGATGAAACAAACCGCGTAAGAGCGTAAACTAAAGCTGCCCACGCGAGTAAGAATATAGTAATCAACGAGAAGAAAAAGTACCGATTCAACCCCAAATACCAGACGCTTAACAAAAACAACGCCAGCAGGGCTACCCACCCAGCTGAAGCAATAAGCAAAGTCTCCTTTTGAGGGCAAAGTCTCCAAAGAACGAAGTAAGTGGTCACGGAAATAGCACTCGCTATCAACACCCAACCGATAAAAATTATTGGCATCATCCTATTCCATCACCCCCGCATTCAATATCCGGCGCGGATCAAACTGCTTACGCAGCCCCAAGCTGATGGTCGCCAGCAGCTCCGTTTCCGGCTGAAATCGGGCGAAGCCGCTGCCTCGCACCAAGGTTGCGTGCCCGTTTATGCCGGACAGCAGTGCCCGCACATCCGTCCCGGTCGCAACTTCAGCCCAAACCAAACCGCCGCCCCAGTCGTAAAGCAACCGGGCCTCCACTAGCGCCGCGCCAACCACCGGTCCATCTGTCGGCTTCACCGATATCCGCCAGACGTCACCGTCACCACCTGCAAACCCCTCAACATCCCGCACCCAACGCCAGCCTGCCGTCGTCTGCTCCGGGCCGGTTTCCACGCTGATTTCGCCAAACTTGGTCAGCAAATCCTTCAACTTCCCAGTGCGATAGCCCACCGACGCCTCAAACCCTTCCACCCGGATAATCGTCACCGGATCACCGTCAATCCCGCTTGGCGTATGCGCCGCCCCCGTCACCTCAAACGGTGACCCCAGCGCCTTATTCAGCGCCTGCACCGCCTCGGCATCGCTTAATCCCTCGATCAGCAGACAGGCCACGGTCTCCACATCCGGCAACACCTTGAACGACACCTCGCTCAAAACCCCCAGTGTCCCGTATGATCCGGCCATCAGCTTCACCAGATCATAGCCGGTGACATTTTTCATCACTCTCCCGCCGTTTTTGACCACGGTCCCGGACCCGTCGACAAACCGCACCCCGATCAAACTGTCGCGGCAGGCCCCGGCCTGAACCCGCCGTGGCCCTGAAACATTCGCCGCGACAACGCCGCCGATGGTTGGCTCCCCTTCTGTCCCAAGCAAACTGCGATGATCCATCGGTTCAAACGGCAACCGTTGGCCCTCCTCCGCCAAAGCCGCCTCGACCTCAACCAAAGGCGTTCCGGCACGGGCGACAATGGTCAGTGCACCGGGTTCATACAACTCGATACCGCGCAATCTGGATGTCTGCAATTCCGCGCCCGCACCACCGCAATCACGTGTGCCGCCGCCAACAATCCGCAACGGCCCACCCGCGCCCGCCACGATCTCTGCCAGTTCGGCTTCGCTCTCAGGCTTCATGCTTCAATGTTCCTCAAAATACTCAATTCTACGCCGCCACACAGCGCCGAGTCTCGGAAACAGCCAAAGGAAACACCTTGGCAGGGTTCAGCAGCCAAGCCGGATCAAACACATCCTTGACCCGCAGCTGTGCTTCCAGATCAGCCGCTGAAAACTGCGTCAGCATCAAATCCCGCTTTTCCACGCCCACTCCGTGTTCACCGGTCAGACATCCCCCGACTTCGACACATAACTTCAGCACATCCGCGCCAAATTGTTCGCAGGTTTCCAAATCCCCCGGCTTGTTGGCATCATACAGGATCAGCGGATGCAGGTTGCCGTCACCCGCGTGAAACACATTGGCCACATCCAGCCCGTATTCGCCCGACATCTCACCAATCCGGCGCAGCACGGTTGCCAGTGCCGACACTGGAATGACGCCGTCCAGACACATGTAATCGTTGATCTGCCCCATCGCGCCAAAGGCCGCCTTGCGCCCTAGCCAAATCCGCGCGCTTTCCTCGGCCGATTTGCTTTGTCGCAGTTCCAGCGGATTGTGCCGCCGCGCGATGTCCATGATCAGGTCAAGCTTATGATCGATCTCCGCCTCAGCCCCCTCAACTTCAACGATCAGCAGTGCCTCGCAATCGGGATACCCCGCCTCTGCATGGGCCTCGCAGGCGCGGATGCAGGGCCGGTCCATGAATTCGATGGCCACCGGCAGGACGCCGGCTCTGATGATGTCAGACACGCAGGCCCCGGCCACTTCGTTGCTGTCAAACCCCATCAACACCGGTCGCGCGCCCTCCGGTTTGCGCAATATCCGCAGCGTCGCCTCGGTCACCACCCCCAATTGCCCTTCCGACCCGCAAATCACTCCCAGCAAATCCAGCCCGCCGCTGTCCAGATAGGCCCCGTCGATCTCAACAACGCTGCCGTCCATCAGCACCAGCGTCACTCCCAGAAGATTGTTGGTTGTCACCCCGTATTTCAGGCAATGAGCGCCGCCGGAATTCATCGCAATATTGCCCGCAATCGCGCAGGCCAGTTGCGATGACGGATCGGGTGCATAAAAGAAATCTTCCTCCTCAACCGCCCCGGTCACGCTCAGATTGGTGCGTCCGGACTGCACCCGAATAAACCGGTTGTCATAATCCGTCTCCAGCACCGCGTTCAGCCGCGCCACACCCAGCACCACGCAATCCGCTGTCGGCATTGCCCCTCCGGCCAGCGACGTGCCCGCTCCGCGCGGCACCACCGGCACATTCATTTCGTGACAGATCTTCAGCACGTCCGAAACTTCAGCGGTCGAAGTTGGCAACACCACCGCGAGTGGCGCACATTTATACGCGGTCAGCGCGTCACATTCATAAGCATGGGTCTCGCGTTCTTCATAAATCACTGCATTTGTTGGCAAAACCGATTGCAATCGCGCCACGATCTTGGCCTTGCGAGACAGCACCAAAGCATCCGGGACTGGCATTTCCATCGTCAGACTCCATTTTCACTAATTGGTAACTTTATATTACCAATTTTTCGATTTGCAAGCTGTGTAAGCGGAATTACAAAGAGGCATGTCTATTCTCCTCGATACCATTCTGCCGCTGTTTTCGCTGCTTGACGCCATCGCGCTCGCACTGATGCTGGTCTGCTGGTTGGGGCTTGGCTATGCCATCGAACATCCCGCCGCCCGCCGCACCTCGACAACCAAAGTTGCCGAGCGTTACCGTCGCCTGTGGATGCGCCAGATGATCACCCGCGAGCCGCGGATGTTTGATGCCGGGATTCTCGACGGCATGCGTCAGGGCACCACGTTTTTTGCGACCGGATGCATGATCGCCATTGGCGGGGCCATGGCCCTGCTCGACCGCACCGATCAGCTGCAGGGCATCGCCACCGGATTGGTCGAAAACTTCGGGGCGCAGACGCTGTTCTGGGAAGTCAAAATCCTGTTGCTGATCATTTTACTGGCCAATGGTTTCCTCAAATTTGTCTGGGCCCACCGGCTGTTCGGCTATTGCTCGGTGGTCATGGCCTCGGTTCCGAATGACCCGGACCACGCAGATACGGTGCCGCTGGCCGACAAAGCCGCGCTGCTGGCCAACCAAGCCTCGAAAAGTTTCAACCGGGGTCTGCGGGCAGTCTATTTCTCGCTGGCGCTGCTGGCCTGGCTGCTGGGGCCAATCGCGCTGATTGCCGCCACCACGGCAACCTCATGGGTGCTGCTGCGCCGCGAGTTCGCCTCGCGCTCCCGGGCCGCACTTCTGGACCGTTAGGTCACCCGTCACAATGTTAACTATTTATTAATAAACGATAATTGTTCCGCGCGCGAAACATTTCCGGCAACTAATGCTCACTCGCGCGCGGGCAGACAATTCGGCGTTCCCGCGCCGCGTTGTGTCCACAAAATCGCAAATGTGCTATGAAATACGGGCGAATTGAACCCGAGGGCATAAGCATAATATTCGAGGAGACCATCATGATTACCACGCGCCGTAATGTTTTCCGCACCGCCGCCTTTGCTGGAATCGGCATTACTTGCCTGCCAGTACCGGTCCATGCATCCGCCAACGGCATCAGCGCGCTCCTCGCGGTTGCACAGCAAAAAGCGAAGAACGCCAACAAAGAGGCGTTGAACGCAGCAAACAATCAACGCGATCTGCTAAACAAACAGAAAGAAATCCGCGACGCCAAAAAACAGCTCGCGCTGCTGCAAGGGCTGGCCAGGGCACTGAAAGAAATCGAAGGCCTCGTCGTCAAAGCACGGTTGCAGTTGAGTGAGAGCGATTGTTAATACGCAATGCTCTCTATGCCGCTCACGTCATTATTAACTCTTTATTAATAAACAATAAATGTTCCGCGCGCGGAACATTTTTGGCCTCGCTGCCTACCGCCCCTCATAGCGCCAGGCCACCACCATCAGCAATCCGGCCAGCACCAGCAGCACCCATCCCGGCACCAGAGGCGTCTGCCGGATATCGGTTGCCAGATAGGCGTTGCGCGGCGTCAGTCCGATCCATCCACGACCGGCGGCAACCCGACCGCTTCGCACCAAACGTAATTTCGGGGTCGGGTATTCGGCCAGACGCAAACTGCCGCCGCGGGTCGCCTCTGCCAGCGGTTTCAGTAGGACATCATCGGCGATGGTCTGTTCAAATTCGCGCGGCGCAATCGGCCCGATTGCCACTACCGAATTCAGCACACCGTCGGTCAGCCGGTACAGCCCGTTTTCCTCGCCGCTGAATTCTGCCTGCCAGCGGCCGGGGCTGATCTGTTCGGGCTCCAACACAAAACTTTGGCCGTCCGGCCCCTCGACGATGATCTCGCGGTTGTCCTCCTGCAACGAACGCCGGGTCACCAGCACCTGCCGTCCGGTGGCCATTGCGGTGATCTGCTCCTCTTCCAGTTCCGGCTCTTTCATCATCCAATGCGCCAGCCGCCGAAGCAGTTCCAACTGCGGTCCACCGCCTTCGAAACCACGGTTCCACAACCAGGCGTGATCCGACATCAGCATTGCGATGCGGCCTTCCTCCACCCGGCCGAGCACCAGCAGCGGCCGTCCGCCAGCACCGCTCATCACGATCTGGCCCCAGTCAGTTTTAATTTCGATCTGACGGAACCAGCGGCCCCAACCGGGCGTGCCGTCTTCCTCGGACGCACGTGGCGCAAAGTTCTCCAATGCCTCGGTGACCGGATGCCGTGCACCCAATTCAGATATCCTGGGCACATAACCTTCTTCCAAAATCCGGGCTGTCGGACTGGCCGGTAAAACACTGGCCAACGGTGTGCGCCACAGGCTGTCCACCCCGGCAAAAGCCGGACCGGACGCCACCAGCACAGCGCCACCGGATTTCACATAACTTGCGACATTCTCCAGGTATTTGTTCGGCAGGATACCGCGCCTGCGATAGCGGTCAAAAATGATCAGGTCGAACTCATCGATTTTTTCCAGAAACAATTCGCGGGTCGGAAAGGCGATCAGCGACAATTCCCGCACCGGCACGCCATCCTGTTTGTCCGGGGCCCGCAGAATGGTGAAATGCACCAGATCAACCGCCGAATCCGATTTCAGCAGGTTGCGCCAGGTCCGTTCACCCGCGTGTGGCTCGCCCGACACCAGCAACACCCGGAGCCGGTCGCGCACACCGTTGATCGCCACCACAGCGGCATTGTTGCGTGCGGTCAGCTCACCTGCTTCGGACAGCACGGTAAATTGCAACACGTTCATGCCGCCATGCGGCAGCGTCAGCGGCAGCTCAAAATCGCGCCCGGTTTCAACGGTGAAACCCTGCGCCGGTTCGCCGTCAATCGAGATTTCCAGCCGAGCCGATCCGGACAGCTCCCGTGGCACGGCACCCTGATCCTCGATCCGCAGAAACAGCGTCACCGGCTCGCCGACAATGGCAAAGGCCGGGACATTTCGCAGGATCAATCGCCGGTCCCAATCGTCGGCCTCGCCGGTCAGCAGAATGTGGACCGGCGCCGGGAAGTTGCCCAGGAATCCCGGATCATGCACTTGCC
Organism: Amylibacter sp.; assembly: GCA_965237555.1. Classification (GTDB taxonomy): domain Bacteria; phylum Pseudomonadota; class Alphaproteobacteria; order Rhodobacterales; family Rhodobacteraceae; genus Amylibacter. The sequence goes on along the minus strand of OZ250147.1, from coordinate 716,676 downwards.
CGTCCGTCACCAGGACCGCCCCGGCAATCCGGGTCTCGGCCACTTCCGAAGCGGCTTTGGCCAGCGCCGTTAACACCAATGAACCGCTGTCTGATTGCTGGATGTCATTCTCCACCTCAACCATACGCAGTTCAAAATCTTCCAAATCACCGATTTCGCCGGTCAGTTGCCGCACCGCGGCATCAATCTGCGCCGGACGCACCGCGACAGATTGGCTCTCGGTCTTATCCACAACCACAAAAACGATATTTGACAGCGGTTCGCGTTCTTCCTGTCGCAGCACCGGCTGCACCAGCGCTGTCAACAGAACCAGAAACGCAAGTCCGCGCATCCACCACCCAGCCAGTCCGCGCCAGGCTGCCAGAATGCTGGCCACAAGCGCAACCGCAACCAAACCCCAGAGAATTGGCATCGGCAACAGCGGTGTGAAGCTGATCAATGTTTCCATGTTACTGCCCCAGCCGGTCTAGCAAAGCAGGCACATGCACTTGATCCGACTTATAATTGCCGGTCAGCACATGCATGATTAAATTAACCCCAAAGCGCAGTGCTATTTCGCGTTGGCGTTCACCGGTTGTGCCGCGTCCCACCGGAAACAGGAACTGCCCGGTCTCGGAAATCGCCCAGGCTGCCGCCCAGTCGTTGCCGCCGATCACAACCGGGGTCACCCCGTCATTGAGGTTGCGGAACGGCATACCCTCAACCAGTTTGGCATCGGCTGGCGCGGCCTCGACCCAGACGTTGGTATTCCCGTAACGCCCGGGAAAATCCTGCAGCAGGTAAAACGCCCGGGTCAGTACGTGGTCAGACGGGATCGGCTCCAGCGGCGGAATGTTCAGCCGCGCCGCGATCTGCTGCAACCGCCGGCCGTTCGGAGTGCCGCTGCCAAGCCCAGCGCTGAGATTGGCATCTCGGGTATCAAACAGGATCAGCCCGCCGTTGCGCAGATAGGTGTTCAACCGCGCGATTGCGCCTTCCGATGGCAGGTCCTGCGCGCTTGCCACCGGCCAATAGAGGAACGGATAGATCCCCAGCGCATCGCGCTCCAGATTGATCCCGATCGGTTCAATCGGTTCAACCGATGTGCGGCGGAACAATTCAGCCGACAGCCCCAGCAAACCGGCGCGGGATATCCGGTCCAGCTTGGCGTCACCGGTTTCGACATAGGCCAGAACCGTGTTGTTCACCGCCTGCAAAATCGCGCTGTCATTCTGTGCCTGCGCCGGATCAGCGGGCAGGGCCAGCACAATCAGCGCAGCAACCGAAGCCATCGCCCCGAACCGCCGGGTCAACCGACCGCCAATCCACAGCGTGGCCACGACATCCGTGCACAGCATTATGATCGCCAGCGTCAGCAGCCAGGGTTTCAACGGTTTTTCTTGAGACTGCTGTAACGACAAAAACCGCGTCCCCACCGGCCACACCGCTGGTGCCAATTCCCGTTCCGGCGCAATCGCGTTCACTGCCACCCGCCGCTCGCCGCTGCTGTAAACCCCCGGCGGCATATCAGGTCCGGGTGTTCCCAGCGCCAGTCGGCTGCCGTCAACACCAGCCAGCGCGGTGGCGCTGTGCAAAACGCCAAATCCGTCCATCACCTGCTCGGGCACCCAGACAAACCCGTCCAGTTCCTCCGCGCTCAACGCGCCGCTCCGGGTTGATATCGCCAACCGTTCCAGCATCTGCACGAACAGACCGGACAGTGGCAAGATGGACCAGTCCGCATTGGCCGTGACGTGAAACAGGATCACCCGGCCCTGCCCCAAATCTTTGCCGGTCACCAGCGGTGTGCCGTCTTGTAAAGTCGCCAATACCCGCTCTGACAGGGCTGGGTCCGGCTGCGCCATCACCTGACTTTTGACTTCCACATCCCGCGGCACGTCCAATCCGAAAAACGGGCTGTTCTCAGTAAAGTCGCGCAACTTTTTCGGCGAACCCCAGGACATCGTCCCACCGACGCTGCGCCCACCAGCACGCAACCGCACCGGAAGCAACGGGTGCTCCTCGCGCTGGCCAATCTCGCTGGCCGCCAGCCGCGGTCCAGCAAAACGCAGCAACATGCCGCCCGCTTCGATCCATTCGGTCAGCGCCTCGGTTTCCGGCTCGGTCAGATTGCCCACATCCGCCAGCACCACGACATCCGGGCTGGCGGTCAGGCTGTCGCTCAAATCCGCCTCGATCACCTCGGCGGTCGGCACTAGAGCCTTGCGCAGAAAATGCAGAGGCGAGACCAGAACCGCGCCCTCCTGCTCTTGGGTGCCGGCGATCAGCGCCACTTTACGCCGTTGGATGCTGTCGTCCGTGACCACCACCGCCCCGGCGGAGCGGATACCGTCAAGCGACACAATCCGCACCCGGTTGCGCAGCTCGGACGGCGGGTCCATCGCCACATCCGCTGTCATTTGTTCCGCGGAAAACCCGGCTTCAGCTCGGTCCAGCACCCGGTTGATCCCGGCCGGATCAGGGCCGATTGCAGTGACGACAAACGCCTGCTCCGCCCCGGCAACGGACCGGACCGCCGTTGTCGACAGTTGGCCGTCTTCAATACGGACCGGACGCAGCGCCAACAGCGAGATATCGGCCTCGACAACTGAAACATCGCCGATGTCCGCCAAAACCTGTCGCAGTATAACTCGGCCATCGCGTTCCAGACCGTCAGAAAACCAAACCGTTTCAAACCCCAGATCATTGTTTTTATCGACAGCGTCCAACCAGACAGAATAATCCGGCTCCCAGCTGTTGGGTGCCATTCCCTCCACCCGCTCCACCCAGTCAGAGGCATTGGCAAATGCCAAGGGTTCTGCATCCTTCGGACGGTCGGTCAGGTGCACCACCGCCACCGCCCGGCTGTCCTGTTCGGCCAGTCGCAACAGTTCCAGCAGCTTGTTCTGCCGTACGCCCCAGCTTTGCGCGCTGGCCCAACTGGCATCCATGGCGATCAGCAAAGGCCCATTGCCCACCACGCGGTCGGTCGGGTTCAGGATTGGCTGGGCAAATCCGATTATCGCCGCGCCCACAGCCAGTATCCTGAGCAACAGCAGCCACCACGGTGTGCGATCCGGCGTGGTTTCTTTGTCCTCCAGACCCAACAACAGAGTGACTGCCGGAAACCGGCGCCGCAGCGGTGCGGGCGGAACAGCCCTGAGCAGCCACCATAGAACCGGCAGCACAAGCAGGGCCAGCAACAACCCCGGTGCAAGAAACCCTATCGAGCCGAGCCCGATCACCGGCCCGGGCCTGCGAGGGAATTGTAAATCCACATCAACGCGGATTGCGCCGAGCCGGAGGTATGGTGACAGGTGTACAGCCAGCCGGTGCGCCGGGCCAACTCCGCCAACGCCGCTTTGCGTTCCGCCAGCCGCTCCAGATAATCGTCGCGAATGGCTTTGGCGCGGCGGGTTTCAAAGTGCAGCACCCCGCGCATGCTTTCGAAAATCGTGCGGCCGTCGAAGGGGAATTCCTCTTCGCTGGGGTCGAGAATCTGCACCAGACAGCCTTCAACCTGCTGGTCTGCGGCCCTTGACAGAGCTTCAACCAATTCGTCCCAGTCGCCCAGAAAATCAGATAGGAACAGCGCCCGGTTGCCGCGCCGCATTTCTTTGGCCGGAGGTTTGCCGTAATCTGCATCCGCGGTTGCTTCCGCCAGATGTACCGCAATTTTGGTGATCTGGCCGCGTCCGTGTTTCGGCGGTTCCGGATCCGCCATCAGGCCGACGCTTTCCCCGGCTTTGGACAACAGGATCGCGGTAGCCAGCCCCAGCAACCGCGCCCGTGTTGCCTTGCTCTCCTGCCGGTCATCGCCGCGATAAGTCATCGAAGCGGCGCGATCGACCCAGATATGCACTGATTGCAGGTTCTGCCATTCCATTTGCCGGACAAAATGCGTGTCCGACCGCGCTGAGCGCCGCCAGTCTATTTCCCGCAGGTGATCGCCCGCCGCCGCCGCGCGGTATTGCCAGAACTCATCCCCCGGCCCGGCCTGGCGCCGCCCGTGTTGCCCGAGCGAAATCGTCGCCGCGAGATGCTGTGCATGGGCCAGCAGTTCGGGAAAGCCGGAAGCAAGGTGCTCCGCATCTTTGCGGAGATCTGAAGGGAGTATGGTGGCTGTTTGGCTCACGCAGCCGCCTCGTTCCCGTCCATTCGGGAGACCAGCCGGTCAATCAGATCATCCAGCCGCTCACCCCGAGCGCGGGCGGCGAAACCCAGCGCCATACGGTGGATCAGAACGGCATGGGCCAGCGCCTCGACATCCTCGACTGACGGTGCCAGCCGCCCTTGCACCAGCGCCCGCGCTCTTGTCGCCAGCATAAATGCCTGTGCCGCCCGCGGCCCCGGACCCCAGCTGACCGCCTCGCGGACAAAATCCGGTGAGGTTTCATCTTCCGGCCGGGCGGAGCGCACCAGATCGAGGATCGCCTCGATAATAGCCTCGCCGACCGGCATCCGGCGCACCGCTTCCTGTGCCGCCATCAGTTGTTCCGGGGTGAAAACCTGCTCAGCAACCGCCTCTTCCGCGCCGGTGGTGGCCAGCAGGATTTCCCGCTCGGTATCACGCGACGGAAATCCCACGTCAATTTGCAAAATGAACCGGTCCAGCTGTGCTTCAGGCAGGGGATATGTCCCCTCCTGTTCGATCGGGTTCTGCGTGGCCAGAACGTGGAATGGCGCCGGCAGATCATGTTCCTGCCCGGCGATGGTCACCTGTCGTTCCTGCATGGCTTGCAACAGGGCGGATTGGGTGCGCGGGCTGGCACGGTTGATCTCATCCGCCATCAGCAACTGACAAAACACCGGACCCTGCAGAAACCGGAAGCTGCGGGCACCGGTTTCGGTGGTTTCCAGCACTTCTGAGCCCAGAATATCCGCCGGCATCAGGTCCGGCGTGAACTGCACCCGATTCGACGACATACCAAAAACCGTGCCCAGCGTATCAACCAGCCGAGTCTTGGCCAATCCGGGCGCGCCGACCAGCAGTGCATGACCGCCACACAGCAAAGCCACCAGCGACAGTTCCACAACGGTTTCCTGCCCGATGATCCGCCGAGCAATTCCGACCCGTGCCTGTGCCAATAACCCGGCGGTATTTTCGATCTGGGCCGCCAAATCACTTGCATTACTGGCCATGGCTAATACCTTTCACATATGCGCTATCTTACTTGCCCGCATTAAAGACCAATTAACCCGCCAAGGACAAATGACAAATCAGCCAGAACCACAAAAAACCGTGAAGCCAAGCGCAGATACCATCGCGCAGGCGGCAAAAGCAGCTTCAAAGCGCGGTTTGCCGCCGGTTCACCTGTGGAACCCGGAATTTTGCGGTGATTTGGATATGCGGATTGCCCGGGATGGCACCTGGTTTTATCTCGGCACCCCGATCGGACGGAAACCGCTGGTGAAACTGTTTTCGTCTATCCTGCGCAAAGACGGTGATGATTACTTTCTGGTGACTCCGGTCGAGAAGGTCGGAATCACCGTCGACGACGCGCCGTTTGTGGCGATTGATTTCGAGCCTGATGGCAAAGGTGAGGCGCAGAATTTGACGTTTGTCACTCAGGTGGATGATGAAGCCGTGGCCGGGCCTGACAACCCGATCCGGGTGGTGCGGGATCCGGAAACCGGCGAGCCGTCGCCTTACGTGCTGATCCGCGCCAATCTGGAAGCGTTGATCGACCGCAAGAGCTTTTACCGGCTGATTGACCTTGGCGCGCACCGGCAGATGGAAGGTAAAAGCTGGTTCGGAGTTTGGTCGGGCGGTGAATTTTTCCCGATCATCCCGTCGGCGGATCTGGAAATCGGGGAGTAAGCGGATGAGATTGATGGCTCGGTCCATAAGACCGGACTGCGCTAACTCCGTCGGTTTGCCTGGCCATCTTGCAAGTTGGAAACAAGTGGCGGCAAAGCGGGACAAAGCTGCTTTTGGGAAAAGTAAACAAACACCGTTTCATACAGGGACTTCAAACTGTTCGCATGCTTTCCAAAACCTCAATCAACCTGGGCGTGTTGGTGGATACAGAGTTGGGTCATCAACAAGCTCAACCAGCATTGCCATGAATTTTTTTGCGGTTGTCTCTCCCTCTAGAGCCCTCTGATATCTGACCCTTGCAGTTCCTAAGCCTCCCGAAATTTCCGCCGTTCTTTGATTGAAGGGATTAATAATGTTCCTCTGATAGTTTTCAGCATAGCCAAAAATTTGTGAGCAACTTGGGCCAGCCACGCTCCAACAGCGATTGCCGCCGGAAGATGTGGCAACGTGGTCTCCACGACTTTTACTATCTCTCGTTCTTAAACGATCAATGTCGTCATCAGGTGGAGGTACGCTATGTACGAACGCATCAAGACTGGTGTACTGCCAACTCATGTTGGCAAACGAGGTTGCGAGTCGTACATCGAATTGGTAGCCGTTGTGCGAAACAATCGTACTTGGTACTAGTGTAGGCGGTTTCCTATTCCCTATCTCAGCGAGCCCAGCCTCCCTCTCCTTCAACCATGCAGCAACCCGTGTTGACCACGAGTCCGCTCGCGTGTCGTCAAGACTCATCACAAAAAAATCATGATAGTTGCGGTATATTTCGACGCGCACGGATAGAGGAACTTCTGCGAAATGCATCAATTCATGGTGTACCAAAAGGCCCGTTCCTATTTGAACAATGGTAGACATGTCTTGGTGCTCCAACAGCGTCAGTACTCGAAGCTCGTGTTCAAGCAATAGTCTCTTTGAATGTTCTTTAGCGTAGGAAATATCCCCGTAGCCCACGTAATTTGAGTTGTATGACTTAATGGTAGACATCAATTTGCGGAAATCAGCTTCCAAGAAACCTCTATCGATTTCTTTGCTAATGTGGACGCCAAGCGCCGCAATTTGCTGACGAAGTTCATTGATACTGTTGGCAAGCTGCCTGAATTCAAGAAGGACACGTTTGCGCCAGGCACTTGTTTCACCGGCTTGTACCAGTGAGACAACAGCACCCATCACCGCCAACATTGTTGCGGGTTCGATCTTATTGCCAAGCTGGACATCTTGTTGTGCACCGGTTCGATCAATTAACAAATTCTCGCGTTTTGAGGAGGACGCAGAACTATCTGACAACACCAGTGGATCCGAAGAGAAATAATCGTCAATCATATCCTAATCTCCAAAAAATCAATGTGCCGAACACTTAATCTTTTTCGCGTGTTTTGTCGCTCTCATTCTTAGGGCTATGTCTGATAGCAAAATACTCGGTGCGTATTGGTATATACCCTTTCTGAAGACATATTGATTGAGCGTCGATTTCACATCTCCGTTTTGCTTCAACCCTACTCGCAAGATGGTCGAGTACAGGCCTGAATCATCATCAGATACACGTCCGCTTTGGGCTCAGAGCGGTCATATAGCCATCATTCGGCCTAGACGATATAACGGGGAAATGGTTGAACTTCTTATCGTTTATCATTCGAAGACGGGCGGCAGTCGGCAAATGGCCGAAGCTGCTGCTGCGGGCGCGCTGGGTGAGGCGCGGACCATCCTCAAGACCGCCGATCAGGCGGGACCAGACGATCTTCTGAAGGCCGATGGGTACATATTCTGCACACCCGAAAACCTTGCCGCAATCGCCGGTGTGATGAAGGATTTTTTCGATCGGTGTTACTACCCAGTTCTGGGGCGCATAGAAGCGCGCCCCTATGCCCAGATGGTTTGTGCTGGTTCGGACGGCGAAAACGCAGTGCGCCAGATTGCGCGCATCGCACAGGGTTGGCGGCTGAGAGAAGTTCAACCACCTCTGATCATATGCACCCACGCCCAGACACCTGAACAGATTCTTGCGGAGAAAACCATCCCCGAGGAGGAGCTTGCGCAGTGTCACGACATCGGGTTGGCCTTGGCCGCTGGGCTAAGCATGGGCGCTTTCTAACTACTCCAAACCTTGCCCGACTCCCAATATCCTGCCACAAAACCCTACGCTCACCCAAAAGGACACGCGCTATGCCCGACACCAAGACCAAACCCCTCGCTCTGATCGTCGGAACAGGTGCCGGTCTGTCGGCGTCCCTTGCGCGACAATTGTCAGACGCAGGCTATGCGCTGCACCTCACGGCTCGAGACACCTCTGATCTCGGTGATTTGGCTGCTGACACAAGGGCCACTCTGCACCAGCTCGACAGTACCGATGCGGACGGAATGGCATCGATGATTTCGGGTTTAACGGGCGATTTGCGGGTTGCCTGTTATAACCCGTCTGCTCGCCAACGCGGGCCGATTACCGATCTCGATGCCGAGGCGGTGCGCAAGGCTATCGAAGTCACAGCATGGGGCGCTTTTTTGATGGGTCAGGCGGTCGCCCGACGCATGCTGACGCAATCCCCCGAAAACAACCGTTTGGGGACCATTCTGTTTACCGGGGCCTCCGCCGGACTCAAAGGTTTTCCACTCTCTGCGCCTTTTGCAATGGGTAAATTCGCCCAGCGTGGGCTGGCACAGAGCATGGCCCGTGAACTGCATCCGAAGGGTATACACGTCTGCTGGATCAACATCGACGGAGGTATTCGAAATACCAGCCGCGCAGAGCGGGTGGACGACGCTGGCAACCCCGACAGCATGCTCGACCCCGATGCAATCGCGCGCGAGTACATGCATTTGATCAGCCAGGACCGGACGACTTGGTCCGAAGAGCTGTCGTTGCGGCCTTGGGTTGAACGGTTCTAGGTTTAGAACCCATTTGGCTACTCGGCCGGAACACAGTCTTCAGCGGCAGCTTCCCGCCGCTGCGTAACAACAACACCAACCGCCAGAATCGCTGCGCCGATGGCTTGTTGCCAATTCCAGCTGCCGCCCAGCCACAGCATCACGAGCATTACGTAAAACGGCGCGGCATTCAGGTGGAACGAAGCGATACCGATGCCCAATTTGCCAACACCTACAATCCAGAACGCCTGAGACACAGCCATCGCGCCCCAGGCATAGATCAGCAGCAATCCCCAACCCTGCAAGCCAAGCGGAGCCGACGTCGTGCCCGGCAGATTCAGCGTCAGAAATACACCGAAAGTTATGAAACAAAACAGGGCGGCACCAATCAGCGTCAATGTTGTCTGGCCGAATGATGATAACTCAGGCAGCCCTTTGACGGCCTTGCGGGAGCCCCAGGCAAAAATCAGAGTGGCGAGCAACCCTAGGGCTGCGCCGAGTCCAAAACTGCCCTGGGTCAGCTTGGTACCGGTTGCCAGGTAACCGCCGAGCAACACCAGCACCACGCCGGCCAGGAAATACCGTGTCAGCTTGCGCCCGTCACAGGCAACTTCCAGCGCCACTGCACCAACCGGCATGGCAGCCACCACCAGCACCACGGTGACGGCGTCAGACAGGGATTGGGCCACCAGCAGCAACACCGTACCGATGCCAAATCCGATGGCGCCGATTGTCAATCCTTTGGCCCAGGGAGCCTGTCGGACGGTTTGCCAACCTTCAAGGGCGATCCAGAGCGGCAGCAGCAGCGCCACAGCAAGGCCGGTCCGGGCGGATATCAACGCAATTGGCCCCCAGCTTTCAAGCAGAATTCCCGCAGCGGGAAATCCCAGTGCAAACAGAAAAATCGCGGCCATGCAGGTCGCATTACCACTTATTCCAACGGTCTTGCGACCGCCCCTCTGTTCCATAGATTTCCGAGTCATGTCCACGCCTTTTAATTGAGCGAACCTTTCCCCTGTGCGACAATTTTTGTTATTCGTCGCGTCTGGAATCGACGCCGGAGTCGTTTTCAGGCTGAAACACAAGAAGCTCAAATGTTTCGTGCGTGGAGTTTTTACTGTTTGTTAATAATAGGTTATTGAAATTTCTGCGCCCCGGCAGCCCGATCACCCATGCCAAGGCCCGTTGACCTTTTCCCCCGGTCTGTCGATCCGCTCGAAGGTGTGTGCTCCGAAATAATCCCGCAGGCCCTGGATCATATTGGCGGTCGAGCGCTCTGTGCGTTGCGCGTTGTGATAACTCAGTGCGGCGTGGAGAGCTGGCACATCCAGCCCGTGGGCAACACCCATCGCAACCACCGCTTGCAAGGCCGGAATGTTCACATCCAGATAACCCCGAAACGCTGGTGCCAGAGGCAGGTGCACGGCCGCGTCTTCGGTAAACGCGTCTGAAATCTCGTCCAGCAGTACCGATCGGATGATACATCCTGCCCGCCAAACCCGCGCAATCGCGGCCAGATCGAGGTCCCAGTGGAACGCGTCTGACGCCTGTCTCAACACTTCGAACCCTTGCGCATAAGCGCAAACTTTTGCGGCGGTCATTGCCTGCTCCAACGAGGCCAGACTGCGCGGTTTGCTGGGCATTTCATGATCCAGCGGGTTACCGGGGGGCCAAATACGGCTGCCATCTCTATCCGCCGGTCTTTCTGCGCTGAGATATTACGCGCCTCAACCGCCGCCTGCATCAGGCTGGCCGGGGTGCCCAGATGCAGCGCTTCGATCACCGACCAGCGCCCGGTGCCTTTTTGCCCGGCTTTGTCGAGGATCAGGTCCAGCATCGGCGTGCCGGTGTCCGGATCGGTCGCCACCGCGACTTCTCCAGCAATCTCGATCAGATAGGAGTTCAGCGGCCCGTCCATCCAGCCTTTGAACACCTCGGCAATTTCCGCTGCTGGCATCCCCAACCCGTCGCGCATGAGTCCGTAGGCTTCGGCGATTTGCTGCATGTCCGCATATTCGATGCCATTGTGCAGCATCTTGATGAAATGACCCGCGCCGCCAGGACCAAACCAGTCACAACAGGGCACGCCTTCGAATTTGGCCGCTGCGTCTTGCAGCGGACTTGCCACCCGCGCCCAGCTTGCCTGCGAACCTCCGGCCATAATCGACGGCCCGTGGAGCGCCCCTTCGGCGCCACCGGATATGCCCATGCCGAGGAACAGCAGGCCCCTGGCTTCCAGAGCCGCAACCCGTGCCTCGGTGTCGTGGTAATAAGAATTGCCCAGATCGGCGATCAGGTCTCCCGGCTCCAGCAAAGGTGTCAGCATCTCGATCACCCCGTCCAGCGGTTTGCCCGACGGAACCAGCACCAGAATTGCGCGAGGCGAGGACAGGGAAGCAACAAATTCTGCCGCGTCGGGACAGGCCAGAACTTTGCCTGACAGTCCCTGCGTTTCAGCTTTTTGAACCACAGCCTGCGATTTTGCCAATGTCCGGTCCAGCAGGCTGACGGAATGACCCTCTTCGCTCAGGTTCAGGGCAAAGGAACTGCCCATCACCCCTATGCCAACCAGTCCCAGATGCGCCATTTCGCTCTCTCTTCGCTGTATGTTTTGGGCAACATGAAACATGTCGGGTGCGAGGGAAAGCGGAATTTCCAAATCCTACAGTCTGTGTCACAAATCTGGGGAAGCGAATCTCCTGGGGGACTTAGGTGCAGACTGACCACGCAGAAACGATTGTCATAGGCGGCGGCGTTGTTGGCCTGTCGGTGGCGGTTGGCTTGCTGCGGGCCGGTGTCCGTGTGGCGGTTGTGGATGGTGCGGATGGGGATCACCGCGCGTCGCATGGCAATTTCGGGCTGGTCTGGGTGCAGGGCAAGGGGGCGGGATTTGCGCCATATGCCCATTGGACACGGGACGCGTCGGACCTCTGGCCAGGATTTGCCGCGGATGTGCGCGACGCAACCGGTATCGACGTCGCTTTGTGTCAAGATGGCGGGTACGAGTTGTTTACCGATGAGGCGGAATACACCGCGTTTCAGGGCGATCTGGCCAAGCAAAAGCGCATTCTAGGGGATCGGTTCGAATATGAGTGCCGGTCCGGAGCAGAGATGCGCAAACGCTATTCGGCGGTCGGGCCTGCGCTGGTTGGCGCGACGTTTACTCCGCATTGCGGTCATGTAAATCCGCTGCGACTGCTGCACGCTCTGCGACTGATGTTTCAACGACTGGGTGGCACGCTGGAGTCACATTTCAACGTTGCAGATATTGTTGCCGGAGGGTCTGGATTTACGCTGACGAGTGGTGGCAGTCGCAAAATGACGTGCGAAAGGGTGGTATTGTGCGCAGGCCTCGGGGCCGCTGACCTGGCAGGAAAGCTGGGATTTACCACGATTGTTCGTGCCCAGCGTGGTCAGTTGCTGATCACCGAAAAATGCACTGCGGACTTGCCGTTCCTGTCCAGCACCATCCGGCAGGTGGGCGAAGGCGGCATTCAAATCGGCGGAACAAAAGAGAATGTCGGGCTGGACGACAGCGAAACCCTGTCGGTGACCGCAGGCCTGGCGCAGCACGCGGTTGATGTGTTCCCGGTGCTTGCCGGAGTCCGGGTGGTGCGAAGCTGGGGTGCGCTGCGGGTGCTGTCGCCGGATGGCTATCCGGTTTATGCCCGGTCGTCGCAGCATGAGAACGCTTTTCTGGTGACATGTCACAGCGGTGTGACGCTGGCGTCCGCCCATGCAGTGGAATTACCGAAATGGCTGCTGGGCGCGGCAGACGCGCCGGATCTGGAGGCATTTGATGAAATCCGTTTCGCGGCTTAAACGTCTGCCCTCCGAGATGGCTGAAGTGCGCCTGAGTTTCGATGGGCAGGACATTATTGCCAAAGCTGGCGACAGCGTGGCAGCAGCGGTATTGGCGACCACGATAGGGGCAACGCGGGAAATGTCTGACTCCGGAGTCGGACGCGCACCTTATTGCATGATGGGGGTGTGTTTTGACTGTTTGATGGTGATCGACGGCGTGCCAAACTGTCAGGCCTGCATGGTCGAAGTGCAGGACGGCATGGTTGTCGAACGCCAGATCGGATTGCGGCATTTGAGAGCTGAGGAGGCGACCAATGCCTGACCCGGCACTCCACGATATGATCGTGATTGGGGCTGGTCCGGCGGGTATGGCGGCCGCGACAACGGCAGCGCAACAAGGTGCGTCGGTTCTGGTGCTGGACGAGCAACCACGTCCCGGCGGTCAGATTTACCGCGGGATTACACGGACCGGGCTGGAACGCGATCATCTCGGGCCGGCCTACGCTGCTGGTTTGCCGCTGGCACAAGCGCTGAATCAGCCCAATATCACCTGCCAATTTGGCGCAACTGTGTGGCGGTTGGAGCGAGCCGGACAAGTGCTCTATTCAGCAGCGGGTCAATCCCATGTAGCAACTGCCCCGCATGTTGTTCTGGCGTCTGGCGCGCAGGAACGCCCCTGCCCGTTCCCCGGCTGGACCCTGCCCGGGGTGATGACCTGTGGTGCGGCGCAAATTCTGATGAAAGCTTCAGGTCAGGTGCCGCGGGATGCGGTTCTGGCCGGCTCGGGACCGCTGCTGTATCTGGTTGCGGTGCAGCTGATCCGTGCAGGAGTGCCGCCGAGGGCTCTGGTGGAAACCCGGGCCGTGAGTGCTGTGCAAGCGGCATTGCCGTATTTACCGGCAGCCCTGCTCGGCTGGAAACTGTTGTTGAAAGGTGCCGGGATGCTGCACCAAATCCGCAAGGCGGGCGTTCCGCGCTACACCGGGGCGCATGAGTTTCGTGCGGCGGCGGGCACCAGCGGCAGCAGATTGCAATTCAGTTTTGAAAGCCAGGGGCGTTCGCGCGAAATCGACTGCGGGTTATTGCTGGTGCATCAGGGCGTGGTACCCGCCACGCATCTGACCCGCAGCGCCGGGATTCACCACATTTGGAACGACCACCAGCGGGCCTGGCAGCCAAAAGCGGACGTCTGGGGCAACACCGATGTTCCCAGCCTGATTGTTGCCGGAGATGGTGCAGGAATCGGCGGCGCTGAGGCCGCGCTGCATCGGGGCAGTCTGGCAGCACTTGGGGCTTTGTTTTCCAGCAGGCGGATAGACCGTGCCACCCTGGACCGGCTGGCTGGACCGCATCGCAAAGCCCTGACCAAAGCACTGGCCCCGCGTCGGTTTCTAGATGTGTTCTATGCTCCACCGCAAGAATTCCTGTCGCCGTCAGATGATACAATTGTGTGCCGCTGCGAGGAGGTCACCGCCGCTGATATTCGCGCCGGAGCGGGGGAAGGCGCGGGCGGCCTGCGCAAAATCAAAGTGGCCTGCCGCGCCGGAATGGGGCCGTGCCAGGGCCGGATGTGTGATCTGACTGTCAGTGAGGTATTGGCTGAGGCGACCGGGCACAGCGTGCTGGACCTCGGGCCGCAACGGGCCAGAACACCGGTGAAACCGGTGACGTTGGGGGAATTGGCGGTGTTTTCTGAGCGGAATTAGTTGTCTGGCGGGCCAAACCGCACATATCCATTTGACCCCAATGTTATCACCGCTTACAAAGGCTGAATGGGAGCGGTGGCCAAACTTAAACGCGGTGATCTGCGCGATGCACTGATCGACTATGCGCTGCAAGCGACGCGCGACGGGCATATCGAGGTCATGTCGCTGCGCCAGGCGGCGCGTGATCTGGGCGTGTCTTCTGGTGCCGTATACCGGCATTTTGCAGACAAAGACGCCTTGTTTTCCGAAATCGTCAAAATCGGGTTTTTTGACCTGCGCGAGCGGTTTTTGGCGATCCGACCGGAAGGTGACGCGGCAAAAACCCCTGAACAGGCAATCGAACGCTGTTTTACCCTGGCCCGGACCTACATTCATTTTGCCATCGAAAACACCGCTTTGTGGCATATGATGTTTGGGCGCGCCGGGATGCAGTGCCGTGACGAACTGATGCAGGACCCGGAATTGGCGCGCTACACCCCGTTTGATGTTTCGATGGGAATTACCCGCGACCTGTACCGACTGGGTCTGTTGAAAAAGGAACCGGACATGCAGGACATCCGCTATATGTGGTCCGCAACCCATGGCGCGGCAGATCTTGCACAATCCGGGGCGCGGCTGGATTTCGATCAGCTCGACATGATCTGCGCTGAAACCGCCCGCCGCAATTTGCGCTCAGTCGGACTAGAATTGGACAGTTTGCCGAATTAAAAAGACCTCTGTTTCAGCCGGTGAATAGCGTAAAAATCAGTGGTGCGGGCGGCGAGCATTGAGCGAATTGTCTGACGTCAGCGCCAATGGGCTAGTCTAGGACGATTTGATAAGAGAGGATTTCCGAGTGGCGCTTCATGTAGCCAACGGCTACATCGATAAGCTGCTTGTAGTTGAAATCCACATGAATGCACTGACCCATAAGGGTATTTCAAAAGCACAAGAACTGGCGCCACTCTGTTTGAGCAGTGGCTACGGGGATTGTGGCGAGTAACAACTCATAAAACGGTTGGTGTCCAATCCAAATCAAAACCTCTCCGAATGCTCCCTAGGTGGTTCTTCTGGTAAATCCACTGATTCCACACCATGCTTTTCCAGCTTTCCATCAAAAAATGAAATCGCCCGAGGTCAGTCCGGCACCCACATCCAGCAGGATTACTTGGCCGTTACCACCCAACGCCGTCAGATCCAGAACAGCATCGTCGCCGGACACCGTTATCTGAGCTGCAATATCCGAAAATGAGCCGATGCCGAGCGTGACCAGGTCGATTTGGTCCACTCCGAGTAAAAAGTCGGTGATCGTGTCATCGCCGCTGACAGATTTGAACACAAATGTGTCTGCGCCGTTACCGCCGGTCAACACATCATTGCCGCGGCCACCTTCTAGCAAATCCTGACCCTTACCTCCACTTAAGGAATCGTTGCCTCGCCCGCCGTAAAGTCGGTCGAAACCGCTGTTGCCCCAAATCTGATCGTCACCGATATTGCCTTTGATCACATCATTGCCGCCGCAGCCTTTGATCCAGTCGGCACCGTCGCCACCCAACACAAAATCGTTGTTCAAGCCAGACACTACGCGATCGTCACCCGACCCTGCATCGATCCCGCCAAATATCTGCCCGATTCTCCCGTAGAACCTATCAGCGCCGTCACCAAAAAATACACCGCCGTTAATGACTCCGGTATTGACGACCAAATCGTCGCCCGAGCTGCCGATCACTGCGGTGCCCTGCGTTTGCAGGAGCCCGCTATTTCGCAGGGTATTTTCGGAATCCAAAAAGCGAATACCATCATCTGTCGATATTATATCGCCGTCGTTGATAATCTGGTTTCCGGTTCCTTCTACACTCATGGTCAGATTATCGGTAACGATGGTGCCGGTGTTGAGCACCGTATTGCCGCCAAGGCCCTGAATTTGCCATCCATATGCGCATTCCATATGGCCGGAATTTGAAATCAGATTGTTTTCGCCCAACAGTCTTACTCCATATCCGTCAGAAAATACTTGACCCGAGTTCACAATTTCCGATTGATTAAACGTGCTGCTGAACCCGGCGGAAATACCGCCGTTCCAGATGCCCGAGTTTATGACCGAGAAATTGTCTCCATTGACAGACAGGTCGCCGTCAATCGTTCCCGAATTGGTGACTTCTGAATCATCTCCACTAACACTAATGGCGTTACCGGCACTGAACAAATTACCCGCGTTGTTGACAACCGCGTCGTCTCCTTTGATCCTGACGGCCTGCCCCAGAGTGTTATTATTGACAATCACTCCGGTGTTAATCACCGTCATCAATCCGCCGCTCAAACTTACAGCGCCCATTGAAGTGTTGCCCTGCAGTAGGCCGCTGTTGTTGATCATAAAAGCCCCGCTGGCACCCGATGATCCTATTGCGTACGACTGGCTGACAATCGAGCCTGTGTTTAAGATGTTCGCAAAATGACCGGCCACCGCAATACCGTAATACTGTGCGTGAATATTCCCGTGATTTGTGATGTCATTGCTCGGAGTTGACGTATCACCGTTCAGAACAATTCCGCTGCCGCTGGCAAAAATGGACCCTTCATTTGTAACGGAACTGTTAGTTGCAACGATCCCATCGTTTGCGGTGATGTAACCTGTGTTGTTAATCAGGTGGTCCTCACCTGTTAAGCGGATACCCGCATCTGCCGCCGTGATCGAACCATGGTTGGTGATAATACTAAAATCACCAACACCGCTTAGCCCATTCGCACCAGCAACAACCTGTCCAGTTGCGCCTATTGTAACGGTGCTGCCGAGCGGCGCATAATTGTTGCCACTGACAAATGTTATCGCATCACTATTATTCGACACCGCGTAGCCGTCCATCAGGATCGTATTGTTTACACCGGTTGAATGGATTGCATGCCGATTGTTGCCCTGTGTAATCAGTTGAACGCCCTGACCGACAATCATAGTGCTGTCCGACTGGTTCAATGTGGCTGCATGCTGGCCTGAAACGATGTTTGTGATGGGTACAAAGACTGGCATTTAATGACCTATTTGTTAATGTGGACAGCAAAAAAGCCGAGGATGGGTTTGCTCTATTTCGCATCCACAGCTAGGTGTGAATTGTGTTCACAATGTGGCGCTGAAAGCGGATCGAAAGCTGCAATACACCACTCTATTTCCGTCCTGTTTCAGTATCTTGCAGCCAGCTGACGAAAATTCGGCCAACCGCTACGTTCCTCAAATGCGGCAGAAAAATGTAGAATAACCCATTGGGAGAGTACATATTAGTGGCTTGCTTGTGGGCTACCTGAAGCTCAAGAAAATTCAACCCTACCGCTACCCACCACAATACCCTTCACGTATCATTGTCTTGCTCAAATTATCCCCACCTTCATTAGAGTAGCTCCTTATCCAGCGGTCATAGCTTTTCCGACTAGCAGAAATTCCGCGAATGGAAATAAATTCGAAAGGGGCAGCAAAATGGATATGGGGGATTAATTGGGGGATAGAATCACATTGTAGAAGAAGTTTTATACTTATTTCAATAGTTTGCGTTAGCAATATGGTGCGGGCGGCGGGAGTCGAACCCGCACGGCACAAGGCCCAGAGATTTTAAGTCTCTTATGTCTACCATTCCATCACGCCCGCACGTGCGTTTAAAGCGCTTTGTATTTAATCTGAAAAAGATTGAATGCAAAGCGCCGGTTATAGCCTTTGATGTCGCTGCGTTATGCGGTTCATTGGTTGCTCCAATAAACCGCATAACGCCCTGGATCGCGACGCACAATCGCTTTTTGCCTTTGATTTGTAAACTGTGATAGCGGCGGCATTCGATGGCTTTAGAAGAAACCGTCTCCCATGCGCTTGCGCAGCCATTCCGCCATGTCTGCACCAAGTGCAGCGGCTTGGTCTGCTGGCCCCGTCATTTGACGCGAAATCGCCTCTGAACCGTCCGGGCGCAGCACTTGACCGCGCAATCTCAACTGATCGCCGTCCAGTTCTGCTAACCCGGCAATCGGTGTCTGGCATGACCCGTCCAAGCCCTTCAGCAGAGACCTTTCTGCCGCCAACCGGGTGGTGGTTTCGGCGTCGTTGATCAACGCCAGCGCCGCCGAGATCCCGGTGTCATCGTCGCGTCGCTCGATCCCGATGGCGCCTTGTGCGATCGCGGGCAGCATGTCGTCGGTGTCGATTGCACAGGCCAGCTCTGACAACCCCAACCGGTTCAGGCCCGCCATTGCCAGAAAGGTTGCGTCGGCAACACCGTCGTCCAGCTTGCGTATCCGGGTCTGGACGTTGCCGCGAAACTCTACCACTTGCAAATCCGGTCGGCGGTGGATCAGCTGCGCTTTGCGGCGCAGACTGCTGGTGCCGATAACGGAACCTGCGGTCAGGTCTGCCAGCGACCCGGCGGATTTAGAGATAAACGCATCCCGCACATCTTCGCGTGGCAGAAAACAATCCAGAGCCAGCCCGCCCGGTATCTCTATCGGCATGTCTTTCATCGAATGCACGGCGACGTCGACACCACCCGCCAGCAACGCCTCCTCGATTTCCTTGGTGAACAGGCCTTTGCCGCCGATCTCGCCCAGCGGCCGGTCCTGCACTCGGTCGCCGGTGGTTTTTATAACCACAACTTCAAACGCAACTTCTGGCAACCCCATTGCCCGCATCAAACGTTCGCGGGTTTCCACGGCCTGCGCCAGCGCCAGGGGCGAGCCGCGGGTGCCGATCTTGAGCGGGGTATTTTCACTGAACCTCATGGCGGCGGACCCTACTGCTGTGGTCTCTGACTGGCAATTGGCAAAGCGACGAAGACGCGCCGTTGCGACATCGTATCTTTCCCTCCATCCATCGGGCCGTTAGAAAGCGCCGAACGCAATTCACCGGGGCTATGATGGACACCAAAGACAAACTGCTGATCCGGGCACTGGCCGGGGAAACTCTGCCAACGCCGCCGGTCTGGATAATGCGACAGGCCGGGCGCTATTTGCCAGAATACAAGGCTGCACGGGCGCAGGCCGGGGATTTCCTGTCGCTGTGTTACAACTCCGATCTGGCCACCGAAGTTACGTTGCAACCGATCCGCCGCTACGGGTTTGATGCCGCGATCATGTTTGCTGATATCCTGCTGGTTCCCCAAGCGCTTGGTGCGGACCTATGGTTTGTCACCGGCGAGGGGCCGCGGCTGTCGACCATTCAATCGAAAGCGGATTTCGGCAGGTTGGCTGCCGCCACCGATATCCACGAAACTCTGTCCCCGATTTATCAAACTTTGCGCAATCTGCGTGAATCCCTGCCCGCTGAAACTGCACTGATCGGCTTTGCCGGGGCTCCGTGGACCGTCGCCACCTATATGATCGCCGGGCGCGGCACACCCGACCAAGGCCCGGCGCTGAAACTAATGGCAGAACAACCCGAAGTGTTTGACGCCCTGATCGACCGGCTGGTCGAAGCCACATCCGCCTATCTGATCAAACAGATCAACGCCGGAGCCGAAGTGGTGAAATTGTTCGACAGCTGGGCCGGGTCGCTGACCGGGTATTTGTTTGCGAAATACAGCACCCGCCCGGCCAGACAAATCCTTGATAATATTCGTGCGCGTTATCCAGACGTTCCAGTGATTGGCTTTCCGCGCGGGGCGATTCAGGAAGGTTATGCCGCTTATGCTGAAAACACTGGCGTTCAGGGGCTGGCGATTGACGGATCGGTGGATGCAGATTGGGCTGCTAAAAACCTGCAACCGCTAACCTGCGTGCAGGGCAATCTCGATCAGTCATTATTGGTTGAGGGTGGCGACCGGCTGATTTCGGAAACCAAACGCATCGTCGAAGCGTTTTCAAACGGCCCGCATATTTTCAACCTTGGACATGGCATCACGCCGGATGCGAACCCGGCCAATGTGGATGCAATGTTGAAAGCGATTAGAAGCTAGTCGTTACTCACGCACCGCCGGTACAGATGCCAGGTTGAGTGGCCCAGAATCGGCACGACAAACACCAGCCCAAGCAGAGCCGGAAGCGACCCGAGCGCCAGCGAACCGGCCACAATCATACCCCAGATACCGATCGGCACCGGATTGGTTCTGGCCACCTGCATCGAGGTTGCAACTGCAATCGGCAGACCGACATTGCGGTCCAGCAGCAGCGGGAAAGACGCGACGCTGATCGCCAGCACAAACACTGCAAAGACAAAGCCGACAGCAGTGCCGACAATCGCCATCGCCCAACCGGCTGACGTGGTCAGAACGTCCATGATGAACACGCCCATCGAGGCAGGCGCTTCCGGCCCCAAGGTGAAATTATAGATGCCGCTGGCCGCAGCAAGCCACACTGCGAAGGTCATGAATAAAAACACGCCAAGTACAAATATTGACCCGAACGAAGGGGCACGGAAAACTTCAATTGCGCTGCTCCAGTTGGCTTTCATGCCTTTTTCGCGGCGGCGGCTCATTTCATAAAGACCGACGCCCGCCACAGGACCAACCAGCGCAAACCCGGAAATAATTGGTGCGAGAAGCGCCAGCAGATTGCCCTCGAACACCGCCCAGAACAGAAACAGGCCGATGATAGGATAGAGCACGCAGAGAAAGACAACGTCAGAGCGCAGGGCGGTAAAGTCGGCGACCCCCAGCCGCAGCGACTCGCGAATATCATCCACGGTTATGGTGTTCACTTTCGGCAAGGTCTGAACACCGTCTTCGGATTCACCGGCCATGGATTCAACCACTGATTCCAGATGGGATTCAGCCTCCACCGCCCGTCCGAATATCCATGAAAGCGGGTTCCCAATGGTGTTTCCGGCCATGTTTTTCTCCTGTTCTCTGACACATGCAGGGGCTGGCATCCGCAATCGGCGTGATCATCCGACGGCAAATGCGAGTCCCTGTCACAGCCAGCCTAACAGGGTGATGTCAAAATGTCGCATATTATGTTGTGGGATGGGGACCGTTCAGGAACTGTGGCTTGAGTTCGCTTTTTTTACCCACAACCGTCACGCGAATTCAATTGAGCTGATTGAGTGATGTTGAAATTGATCCTTTCGTCGGCTGAGCAGGGCAAAGCGACGATGAGTTCAGTTTTCAATATTCAAACTACGACAGAAATCGAATTAGCAAAAGCCCATGAACAGCCATTTGTTGCCATCATCAGTCTCAAATCATCTGTGGCACTCATCAGCTATTTTTTTGTAATATTCCGGGATGCTATCGCATGAAGCCAAACCTAGACTCGGCCTAAATAGCACATTTCTATTTGGTGATTAATCCGGACAGTTCACCGGCAACCACACGTAGTTCTTGCCGCGTCATCCCAGTACGGGCCCTGATCGCGAGGGAAAACAGCAGGCTGCTGAGATGCATTGCAAGAATTTGGGGCGAGCGATCCAAGTTCTGTGCATCTTCCTTGTATCGCATAGCGATGATGGCCTCCAATGAGCCATCGAGCGCTTCAATGAACGTTCCCAATGTCTGCCGTACGTTTCCAGGTTTTGCGCACGCAGGCAGTGCTGTTCCTACAAGTAGACACCCTTGGGCGGTTGTGCCTGGTTGTGAATATAAGTCAGCGGCAGCGAGTAAAAATTTTCGCGCTCCGTCTTCTAACGTTTCACCACTTTCAAACTGCGCAACCGAGAATGATACTGCCACTTGCGCGTAGTTCTCGAGCACCCTTTCAAACAAGGCCGATTTATCGCCAAACGCGTTGTAAAGGCTGGGTTTTGAAAGGCCCACTTCGGTAGCCAGATGCTCATAGCTAACAGCTTCAAAACCTTCTTCCAGAAATATTTGTTGAGCGCGCTGAATGACTACCTTCTCATTGAATGCGCGAGGTCTCCCTCTTCTCAGGCTAACTTTTTTATCCGTCACCGTATAAAATCCTTGACTGCCTCGATCTGATTAATGTACGGAAGCGTACGAAATAATCAACTACGAAAGAATTTGCCATGTTTGAAAATAGGTCAAAACTGATTATCGGCGGTGCCGCCTGCCTTGTTCTTGCAGTGGCATTATTGTTGATTTTTCAAACAACAATAAGGGGTTGGGTATATTCTCAGGCAATGCCTACGAAATATTTCTCGCACTTTGGAACCATTAAGCCCGCGCTCTATCAAGTGTCTGGGTCGGTTTATGCCTTTGAGCATAAATTCGCGCGCTCCCTGGTTATTCGCACTTCAGAAGGAGTGGCTGTCTTCGATACATTTACGACCGATCATGCATTAGAAATGAAGGAGGCCATCGAAGCGGAATTTCTAGGCGAAGAGGTCAAATGGGTTGTCTATTCTCACAACCATCTCGATCACATTCGCGGTTCGGACGTGTTTGCTGGTGCAGAGGTCATCGGTCATGAAGATGTGAACCATTTGGTTGGCGATTGGCCTGATGTTGGCAATAGCGTTGCTAAAACCACCCGCTCGTTGACAGGGGACCAGACATTTGTTCTCGGTGATGTGGAAGTTCAAGCACTCTATATGCCATTTTCCCATTCTTACACGCTTTACGGATTTTACATGCCCAAGGAAGATGTCGTCTTTGCTGCGGATATGATGTTTGTCAAAACCGTGCCGCCGTTTGACTTTCCAGATTTCTACTACCCGGGCTACATTAGGGCACTCGACCGGATTATCGACATCAATGCGGCTCACTACGTTCCTAGCCACGGCTACCGGGGCAACAGAGAGGATTTGATAGAGTTTCGGGACATGACTGTGGGTTTTCAGGAACTCGTGAAAGGTGAACTTCTCGCGCGTATCGACAGGGCGGAAGAAAGTGAAACTATAGGGATCATCCTCCGTGCGGCATATCCGAAGCTCAAGGCTAAGTATGGGGACTGGCACGGATTTGAAGAAATGTTCGTCGCCAAATTTGCTCGTCACTTAGGCGGGGCGTTTCTGGGGTACTGATGCGGGGAATGATGTCTCTAGGTAGAACAATTTCAAAAGCAACTTTTGAGCCAAAATCTTGACTCTCGCCCAAGGTTGACATCCGATTTGCGACATATCTCCAATGTCGCAGCTGGGCTCGAATCGGTCTTCCGGTAAATTTCCCAGGTGCACGTTATGAGCGAGGTATCTATTATTTTCGTTGCAAAAACCGCGAATTCTGCGCAAACCCAGACGACACGCCGCTTCACACCCACTTCGCCATCGGCGGCAGGCTCATCAGCACGGCGTCCGCGTCATGGCCGGTTTCCAGTCCGAACTTGGTGCCCCGGTCATAGACCAGATTGTATTCGGCATAGAGCCCGCGGTGCACCAGTTGCGCGTCTTTGTCAGCTTCGGTCCAGGCCGCGTCCCGCCGTTTTTCGGTGATCGGCAGGAAGGCTGGCAAAAACGCCCGGCCGGCGCCTTGAGTAAAGGCAAAATCCGCTTCCCAGTCGCCAGTATCAAGATCGTCAAAGAATATCCCGCCAACACCGCGCGCCCGGCCCCGGTGCGGGATGAAGAAATAATCGTCCGCCCAGCTTTTGAACCGGGGGTAATATTCGGTGTCATGCCTGTTGCAATGGTCGTGCAGCACAGCATGAAACGCTGCGGTATCCTCGGGGTATTCAATGCAGGGGTTCAAATCCGTGCCGCCGCCGAACCAGGCCGCGTATGGGGTCCAGAACATCCGGGTGTTCAGGTGTACCGCAGGCGTATGCGGGTTTTGCATATGCGCCACCAGAGATATGCCCGACGCCCAAAACCGGGGATCATCCGCCATGCCAGGAATGGCTTTGCGGGTCACCATCGCCGCCTGCGCCCGGTCGCTAAGCGTGCCATAGACGGTCGAGATGTTCACGCCGACCTTTTCAAACACGCGGCCGCCGCGCATCACCGACATCAGGCCGCCACCGCCTGCGCCGCCGTCGCGCTCGGTTTGATTCACCTCAAACCGGCCCGCAGGCAAGTCGGCAAAGAGTCCTGTGGTCTGGCTGTCCTCCAGCGCCTCAAACGCGGTGACAATTCGATCGCGCAACGTGCGAAACCAAGCCGCCGCGCGGGTTTTGTGGTCTTGGGTTGTTGGATCGTCAGTGGTCATCTTTTTCCATCCAAAGTGTCACGCTCCTTCTACGGCAAAGCAATTCTCTCCGCCACTGCCGCTTCGTCGCGGCTGCCGATTGCACCCGCTGCAATTCAGCGCTAGAGCGGGGTATCCTGAACGGAATTTCCGCGATGCCCCGATCCAACCAGAATGCCTTTATTCCCGGCCCCGGGCCAACAGCCCTGCCGGTGGAGCCCGCTGCCGAACGCGACAACTGGCGCGGCACCCGCTGGATGGCGGTCTCGGTCCTTGCTTCCAGCGCGATGACCATTGCGGTGCGCGGCGTGGCGCTGGAACTCGACAGCCGTTTGGTGGTGCTCTATCGCTCCGGCCTTACCGCGCTGCTGATCGTGCTGGCGCTGATCCTGATCTCGCCGCTGCGCAAGAAGCTGCGATTTTCAAAGCCGTGGCAGCACGTCATTCGCGGCAGCTTTGTCGGGGTTTCCACCCAGCTGGGATTTTACACCATCGCCAGTATTCCGCTGGCAACTGCGACGGTATTGTTTTTCACCGCACCGATCTTTGCCACATTGTTGGGCATGTTGCTGCATGGTGAAAATTTCGGCGCACGCCGGTTCGCGGCGATTTGTGCCGGATTTCTGGGGGCAATTGTGGTGTCGCGCCCCGGCTTAGGCACTCTGGAGTGGGGCATGTTGACCGCCATTGGCAGTTCTCTGTGTTTTGCCGCCGCGTTGACCATGTCGCGCAATCTGGCGCAGGCAGATGGCCCCCTGAGCACCTATTTTTCCTCGGTGGTGGCAACCGCGCTGATTTCTCTGCCGCTGGCCGTCCCGGTCTGGGACGTGCCCGATATGGCCCTGACCTGGCTGGCCGTCGCCGTCCTGATCGCCACTGGGGTGGTGCGCGGCGTTGCCGATATCGAAGCCTACCGCCATGCCGAGGCGTCAATCCTCGCCCCGCTGGCCTATATGCGGCTGGTTCTGGTGGGGATTGCCGGCTATCTGCTGTTCGCCGAAACACCCGACAGAATGACCCTTTTGGGGGCGGCGATCATCATCGGGTCAACGTTCTATATCGCCCGGCGTGAAGCAGCCCTGCGGAAGACTAAGAGCTGATTTTCTCGGTCACCGTTACGGCACTACAGGCAGCCAGCAGAACCAATTCACCGGCGGGCATGGCATGAGCGGCCGCCCGGTCTATCCGCCGCCAATAGTTCAGCAGCAGCACAAAAAACACGCCATCGGCGACGGCGAACAACGCCCCAGCGATGCCAACCCCCGCGCCTCCGCGCACGAAGCCGGACATGCCAAAAACAGTAACAACTGTCAGAAATACAATACCGCACAACACCAGCAGGTTGCCCAGAGCTTCGGTCCGGTTGCGCATCACTTCACACTCGGGCACACCCAGCCGGTACGCGATCCAAGTTGTGATCGGCATCACACCCGCGCCGATAGTGTAAGCCACCGCAGGTTCAATCAACTGAACCGAGGTCAGAAACGCGACCTAAGCCAGCGTCGCCGTCAGATTGATTGCAATCCGCAGGCGCGGATTGGCCAGCGCGATCCTGAATTGTTTAGGCTGGCGAAATGCCGCCACAGCGATGAAAAGAACGGAAGTTATCCCAAATACCAACACGCCGAACAGAAACGAGTTCATTCGCTGAAACAGGCCACCGAAAAACACAAACTGGATGGATTCCAGAACCACAAATGCGGCCGCCCAGAAAACACCGGCCAGCGCCCGGTTCAAACTGACTTCCGCGCCTTCAGCGCCGCCGATATGGTGCCATCATCCAGATAATCCAGCTCACCACCAATCGGCACGCCCTGTGCCAGCGAGGTCACAACCACGCCCATATCTTCCAGCTGATCGGCGATGTAATGCGCCGTGGTCTGCCCATCAACTGTCGCATTCAACGCCATGATAACTTCGGTGATTTCTTCGCTCCGCACCCGGTCCACCAATTGCGGAATACGCAATTCCTCCGGCCCAACACCATCCAATGCCGACAAAGACCCACCAAGCACATGATAACGGCCTTTGAACACCGCAGCGCGTTCCATCGCCCAGAGATCGGCGACACCCTCGACCACACAAATCTGCCCCTGCGATCGCTTCGGCGCGGCGCATATATCACAACGATCCGCGGTGCCGATATTGCCGCACACAAGACATTCCCGCGCATTGGTCGCCACCGCAAACATCGCATCGGCCAGCGGAATCAACAACAGACCGCGCTTCTTGATCAGATGCAAAACCGCGCGCCGGGCTGACCGCGGCCCCAGCCCCGGCAGTTTCGCCAACAGCGCAATCAGCGCGTCAATGTCCTGATTTTTGCTCTCCACCTCGGCTCCTTGCTCTGTGGCAAAGTTTTAAAACGGCAATTTCATGCCGTCGGGCAAATTCAACCCCTGGGTCACCTTGCTCATTTCTGCCTGCGCCGCCTCTGACGCCTTGGCCTGGCCATCTTTGATCGCCGCGACAATCAAATCTTCGACCACTTCTTTGTCGTCAGCCACAAAAAGCGCAGGATCGATATCGATCGCTTTCACGCTGCCCTTGGCACTGACCACCACCTTGACCATCCCGGCCCCGGCTTCACCCTCAACAGTCACGTCGTCCAGTTTCGCCTGCGCGTCGGCCATTTTGGATTGCATTTCCTGCGCCTGTTTCATGATCTTGGCCATGTCGCCCAGATTGCCCAAACCCTTTACCATCTTCGTCTCCTGAAAAGTCGATGTCCGACCCTGATTACCGCCTTGCCCGACGCAGGACAAGGCGTCATCCCGTCAGTATCCGTCACCACAGCATTCGCGCCAACGTCCTGTCGCGCAACACAAGAGCGTGAAAGACAGTTGCGCAAACATGCAACGCAATGATGATGATCAAATAAGGGATCAACGCTTTGTGCTGCGTGTAAATCCAGACAACCGCCTGTGGGTTTCGATCCGGTGCCAGCAGACCAAATGCAGAGAGGATGGTGTCTTTGCCCGCGGCAATTTTACCGGCATAGCCAAGACAGGCGATCAGAAATCCGGTTCCGGCCAACAGAATATGCGTCAGCACGATCATTATTCGGGCAAACCCCAAACGACGAAATTGCACTACGTCGCACAGCCAGCGTCCAATCCACAGTACAAACAAACACAGCAACGCCGTTCCGACAACATCGTGGACCCACACCAACAGTTGACGGGGCGGTAAAAAGTCGATTCCTCATGAGAGTCGGCTGGGTTATAATTGTGCATGTTTACTTTACGCGACCGACGGACCGGAGAATTGTTTGATCGCTGGTCCGATTTCGGGGACAAACGTCGGCGCCTGATGGAGCAATCCTGGGCCGGGGTTTTTCGGAACCATCTGCTTGTCGAACTTCCGGTTGACGATCTTTGCCGTCACCTTGATGAACGCATGGGCCGACCATCGAAGGATCTACACGTTGTCATCGGGGTCTTGCTTTTGCAGCAGCTGCACGATCTGAGCGATGCAGAGACCGTCGAGGCCCTGGCCTTCAATATGGCGTGGCACTATGCCTTGGACGTGCGCAGCGAAGCGGACAGCTATTTCTGTGAGAAAACCCTGCGCAACTATCGCCGTCTGTTTATCGAACAAGGTCTCGATGAATTGCTGTTCCGGTGTTTGACGGATCGGCTGGTGCAGGGGTTCTCTGTCGATACCAGCCACCAACGCATGGATTCGACGGCCCTTCGTTCGGCGATGCGGGCGCTGACACGACT
Source organism: Amylibacter sp. (assembly GCA_965237555.1). Lineage (GTDB taxonomy): Bacteria > Pseudomonadota > Alphaproteobacteria > Rhodobacterales > Rhodobacteraceae > Amylibacter. The sequence continues at coordinate 688,820 of OZ250147.1, read as the reverse complement.
TGGTATCGTTGTTGAGAGCATCTCGAAGTTTGCCCGTGAGCTTGAGCGATATCATCCCGGTCTGCACGAGCAGATCAGCAAGGAGGTGATCCGCCGCTATGTCGATCGCGAGGGTAATGGCGCGTTCGCGAATACGGCGCCGAGTGTTTCAAAACGCCGCCTCGGCGAAGCGGGTCAGGATCTCCTAGCCCTGGTGCTGCAATTCCGTGACACGGCGGCGGCAAAGCTTTCCAGTTTTGCGATCCTGGAGAGGGTTCTGCGCGATCAGTTCGAGATCGTTGATGATGAGTGTGGCGATCGTGACGCAACGCGCGCCGCGATTCGAGATCCAAAGGATGTGCCGTGCGATACCGTCGGCAATCCGGCCGACCCGGACGCGAGCTACAACGCGCACAAGGGTCAGGGATACATGGCGCAGATCGTCGAAACCTATTGTGAAGATGACAGTAACGAGGCGGTTGCCGCGACACCGGACCTCATCACCCACGTGGAGGTCCACAAGATGACGGTGCATGACGGCCATCGCTTGGCCGATGCGCTGGATGATCTGAGCGAGCGCGCGCTGACGCCGGCGGTGATGCTGGGTGATTCACATTACGGTTCCAGTGACAACATGGCTCTGACGCGCGAACAGAACATCAATCTCGCGGCGCCCGCGCGACCGCCGAAAGGCGCCGTCTCGGGACGGTTGACGTTGGAGGATTTCACTCTCAACGAAGAAGGCTTGGTCTTGCGCTGTCCCAATAACGTCGAACCGGTTTCAGCCTCGCTCGCCAAAGCCAAGCTGCAGGCCCGTTTCGACCTTTCCATCTGCCAAAAATGTCCCGATATACTGCGATGTCCCGTGCAGGCGGCCAAGCGTGACGGCCAATTTTCCCGCTTTCAATATACCCCGGACAGGGCTGCCAACCAAAAGCGCCGGCTTTATGAACAAAGCGATGCCTTCCGCGACGTCTACAGATGGCGGGCCGGCATAGAAGCGACCATGTCGCGATTAAAGTACCAGATGAACCTGGCTCACCTACGCATTCGCGGCATGCCGGCCATGCGCTACGTGGTCAATCTGCGTGCCCTCGGCCTCAATATCCAACGCTGCGCGGCAATCGCACCATAAAAAACGAAGCCAAGGAGAAGCCAAGGATAGGTAATATCAGGTTTTATCCACCAGCAACGCGGAGACAGGCAAATATTCTTCACCGAACCGCAAAGACCTGTACAAGCACGCCATCGGCCAACAACTTTTTACCGCCCCGTCAACAGTTGTCTGTCCGGCCAGTCGGTTCCAGGCCATCCAGTGTCCGCGAATCGGTATCCCGATGCCGTTTCAGCCAAGATTAAAACCGCTGCCAGCCAGTGAATCAGTCGGATAATGATCGGCTTGCGCAGGGGTGGGTTGCCCAGATCAGCGGGTTCAGTCTTGTTCAAACGGATCCCAATCCTCGTCCGACCTCTCGGCCTCCAGCGTCATTTCCGGATCGCTGGTGATCTCCTCAAAGCTGCGGATGTCGCGGATTTCTGCGCCCGGAAACTGCGCCATGACGGCCTGCACCAATGGGTGCTGCATCACCTTCCCCTGCAAGTCGCTGCGCTCGACGCCGCGCACTTCCGCAATGGTTTCCGCGCCGCCTTCGGATACCACCGAGACCCCCCAGCGCACGCCGGTCCAGGTCTGCAGGCACCCGCGCAGCCGCGCCGCCAAATCGCGTGGTGCCTGTTCGGTTGGCTGAAATTCTATTCGCCCGGGGGCGTATTTCGCCAGCCGCAGATGGGTTTCGACCTCGACCAGCAATTTCATATCGCGCCGGGCACGGATCAGATCGACCACCTGATCAAATCGGGCAAACCGGGCCAGCGCCTGTGCCGGATCGGGTTGACCCAACGCCACGCTGGCGCCACCTGCGATCATCGCCGTCGGCCCTCCAGCCGGTGCTCTGTCGATATTTCCGCCATTGCCGCCGCCAGTGGGCAAAGGCGGCTGCGTGCCACCACCGCCACCGGGCATCGGTGGCGGGCTTGATTGCAGCTTGCGCACCAATTCCTCGGGCGATGGCAATTCCGCCACATGAGTAAGTCGGATGATTGCCATTTCCGCAGCCATCATGGAATTCGGCGCAGCGGCCACCTCTTCCAGAGCTTTCAGCAACATCTGCCACATCCGGGTCAGACTGCGCATTGGCAGGGCTTCTGCCGCCACTTGCCCGCGCGTGCGTTCATCCGGCGAAACCGTTGGGTCTTCCACCGCTTCTGGAGAGATTTTAATCACCGACACCCAATGGGTGATTTCCGCCAGATCGCGCAGTACCGCCATCGGGTCCGCACCCTCGGCGTATTGCCCTGACAATTCCTGCAAAGCCCCTGCCGCATCGCCCTTCATGACCAGATCAAACAGGTCCATAACCCGGCCGCGGTCCGCCAGCCCCAGCATGGCGCGGACCTGATCCACCGAGGTCTCACCAACTCCATGCGCAATCGCCTGATCCAGCAATGACATCGCGTCCCGCACTGACCCCTCGGCGGCACGGGTAATCAACGCCAACGCATCCGCCGCAACCTCAGCATTCTCCAGCGTCGCAATTTTCTCCAAATGCGCGATCATCACCTCCGGTTCGATCCGCCGCAGATCAAACCGCTGGCAGCGCGACAGTACGGTGACCGGAATTTTTCGGATTTCGGTTGTGGCAAAGATGAATTTCACATGTTCGGGCGGCTCTTCCAGTGTCTTCAACAGTGCATTAAACGCGCTGGTCGACAGCATGTGAACCTCGTCGATCACGTAAATCTTGTAGCGGGCCGAGGCCGCGCGGTAATGCACGCTTTCGATAATCTCGCGGATGTCGCCCACACCGGTCCGGCTGGCCGCGTCCATCTCCATCACATCCACATGCCGCCCTTCGGCGATCGAAGTGCATTGGTCGCAAACCCCGCAAGGATCGGTCGTTGGCCCGCCGTTCCCGTCCGGCCCGACACAATTCATCCCCTTGGCAATGATCCGCGCCGTGGTGGTTTTGCCGGTGCCGCGAATGCCGGTCAGAACAAACGCATGGGCAATCCGATCCGACGCAAAAGCGTTTTTCAGCGTCCGCACCATCGCTTCCTGCCCGATCAGGTCTTCAAACGTCGCCGGGCGGTACTTTCGTGCAAGAACCTTATATCCGGCGGGCGAAGATTCGTCTGACATTACGGGCTTTCTTGCGATAGGATTCGAAGCGTCAACAAAGACACTACAGGGCCGGTTGGGTCTGGGCAATTCAAAGGGATCGAATATGGCGGAATTTCGGGTATATCCAGTAGAGTTGGCCAGCGGTGCAGTGGCGATCAGCCCGATGCCCGGCGCGGGAGGCAACTTTGACGCTGATCTGGCAACCATCCTAAGCTGGAACCCGGCGCTGGTGCTGACCATGACCACCGACGCGGAACTGCGCGCCGCCGGGGCCACCGATCTGCCGATCCGCCTGCACGAAGCCGGGATCGGCTGGCTACATCTGCCGATTGTGGATTTCAGAGAACCGATCGGGGAAACGGCTGACAATTGGTCGACAGCATCGCAAAAAGCCCGCGATATTCTGGCAACAGGTGGCCGCGTTCTGGCGCATTGCTGGGGTGGGCACGGGCGATCCGGGATAGCGGCGCTGCGGCTGATGGTGGAAATGGGGGAAGCACCTGATGCAGCCCTGAAGCGCCTGCGCGCTGTCAGACCCGGCGCAGTGGAGACTGGCCCGCAAATGGATTGGGCGATGGAAACTGGTCCGAACGGAAACTGAAACTGCAACTGGTTAGCACCAACAGAAATAGGTTGCCGTTGATGTAAGCGATAGTAAACTTGAAGCGTCACGGATAAATGACCCACTTTAACTTTGGAGTGGCCATTACATGAGCAAAAACCTGAATGTTTCCTGCTCCTGCGGGGCCTTCCGGGGGGTGTTAAAAAACACCACCCCGAAAACCACGACACATCTGATGTGCTTTTGCAAACACTGCCAGGCCTTCGTCCGGCATTTGGGGAAAACCGACAGTTTGGTCAACGAGCTCGGCGGCACCGATCTGTTGCAAGTGAACCCGAAGAATTTTGAAATCCAGATCGGCAAAGAGCATCTGCGGGCGTTGCGATTGACACCAAAAGGACCGTTGCGCTGGTACGCGTCCTGCTGCGATACGCCAATTTGTAACTCAATGAAAAAGCCGTTCCCGCCGTTTCTGAGCTTCATGGCCGGCAATATCCTTGGAACCAACGCAGACTTTGGCCCGGTCCTGCTCCATACAAATGATGGCGACCTTAACGAAGAACAGAGGCGTGACCCCCGAGGCCGTTTGGCGATGAGCCGCATCGTCGCCCGGTTTCTGAAGCTGAGCCTGGTGTCGCGGTTGTCGGGCAGCTTTCGCGCCTCGCCGCTATTTGATTCTGAAACACGATTGCCGATATCCAAACCTGCGCTGCTGACAGCAGAGGAAAGGAAGGCGGCTTATTCGGAATAATCAGGCGGGCGAGGCGTTTGACCACATCAACTTCGAAACCGGGCCGTTTCAAGACAGATCAAAGTCTGATACCCTGTTGAAAGGGGTTAACGGGAGGTGAACATGATCCGCAAACTACTATCGATGGCCGCAGCGCTTTGTCTGCTCACAGGGTCGGCGCACGCCGATTACACCGAAGACTGCGTGAGCGCATCCGATCCTGACCTGAAAATAGGCAGTTGTACTGCCGCAATCCGGTCCGGCGACTGGACGGGTAAAGATTTGGCCTGGGCGTACAACAATCGCGGCAACGGCTATAAAAACCTCGGCGATTACAGTCGCGCGATCCAGGACTATGATCAGGCTCTGCAACTCGACCCGGACTATGCCTTCGCTTTTTACAACCGCGGCAACACTTATCTGAAACGCCGCGAGTATTCCCGTGCTATCGAGGATTATGATCAGTCTTTGCGGCTGGACCCGAATGACGCCGAAGCCTACAGCGCTCGCGCCGACGCCTATGAAAACCTCGGCCAGCGCTATCGCGCGATCGAGGACTATGACCGGGCTATCCGAATAGACCCCAATGATCCCAGCTTTTTCAACAGTCGCGGCAGCGCCTATGACAATCTGGGTCAATATACCCGTGCAGTCGAAGACTATAATCAGGCTATTCGCCTGAAACCGGATTACCAATACCCCTACTACAACCGCGGAAACGCTTACAAAGAACTGGGTGAATACGACCGCGCGATAGAAGACCTCGACCAGGCAATTCGGCTGGATCCGGACGACTCTGAATCCTACAATAGCCGGGGCATCGTTTATAAAATCAAGGGTCAGTACGAACGCGCCATCGAAGACTATAACACGGCGCTGCAATTGGACCCGAACTATACCTATGCCTTCAACAATCGGGGCAATGCCTACCGGCGGCTGGGCGATTACGACCGCGCCATCGAAGACTTCGGTCAGGCCCTGCAACTGGATCCGGATTATGCCACCGCCTATAACAACCACGGCATCGCCTACAAACAACTCGGGCAATACGACCGCGCCATTCAGGACTATGACCGGGCCCTGCAAATCAGACCGGACTATGCCGAAGTGTTCAACAACCGTGGCAACGCCTACAAGAAAATGGACCAGATCGCCCGGGCTATTGAAGACTATGACCGGGCCATCCAACTAAGCCCGGATTATGTCACCGCCTTCAACAACCGTGGCAACGCCCATGAATCGCTTGGAAATTACGACAATGCAGTCGGCGACTGGGAGGCCGCAATGCGCGCTGGCGGCAGTGCAGAAGTGAAAAGCTGGCAGGAATACTTGAAACAGGAAGGGCATTACTCGGGAGCAATCGACGGGGAGTTCGGCAATGCGACCCACGACGCGCTGGTCGCCTGTGCACTTGATCCCAGTTGTTGATGCGTCTTCAATTTGAGCGACCACCGGACCGAGTGTCTTTGTCATCACCTGCCTATCCCACCAGATCCGGTGTGGTCGGTGCTACCTCCATTTTTTAGCTTTCAATCCGCAAGAAAATGACCTGTTTTTGGCATGACGATCGTCGGTGTCTGCGCCACATACCGCCAAAACCATGACAAGGTACCTACTGTGAAAACTCACTATTTTGGCAAAGCCACTGCGGTTGTGTTATTCTCGTCCATTGCAGCGCTGTTTTTACCTCCTGCGGTCATACCCTTTCCATACACGTTATGTAGGCGCAGAATACCAAACACCGACATGGTGCGCAGGCATCCGAATGACACAATTGTTGGGAAAGTGAGAGGCTGGACAGCGACCCAAACGGGGCTCGTTGCGGCTGCTTCCTTCCGGATCTGACCGGGTTGGCGAGGCGTTTGCCCGCGCCAACCTCTCGCCGCCGTATATAGGCGCTTTGGCCGGCTTCGGCAAGGTGGCGATTGCAACCCCGCAGCCTGCGTGTCAGTACTCCCACAAGACGACGGAGTGCAGGCATATGAGAAACGCAGAGACAGTAACATTCGGTGGCTCCGGGCTGAACCGTGCCGCGGAATTGCGTGGTGAAGCCGACAAAATCGCCGCTTTGCAAACCGACGGGCAGGCCATCGCATTCTGGCACGGAAAACCACTTTTTGACTTTGAAACCAGCGCGTTGATCCGCCTGCCGTCTGACCATCCGCTGCTGTCAGAAGCAACAGAAGCTGCCATTTTCCTAGGCCTCGACGCCAACATCCCGGTGTTTGCACATAATGTTTCCGCCTGGCGGGCCCCGGACGCTGATCCGGAAGCCATGGCGCAGTTTTTTGACCCCAGCCAAAACCATTATCCCGGATTTTCGGAGGCTCAGGTTTTCACCGAGTTGCGCGGAATCATGGCCAAACTCACACCGCGCGACGCCGAGCTTGCCGCCAGCGGGCGAAGCCTGTTTGAATGGCACAAAAACCATGGTTTCTGCAGCAAATGCGGCGCTGTTTCGGTGGTTGCAAAGTCGGGCTGGCAACGAGACTGCGCAGACTGCAGCGCCAGCCATTTTCCGCGCACTGATCCAGTGGTTATCGTGTTGGCTACACAGGGAAATTCCGTCCTGATGGGCCGGTCCCCAAACTGGCCGGAGGGCATGTATTCCCTGCTCGCAGGTTTTATGGAACCGGGTGAAACCATGGAAGCCGCGGCGCGGCGCGAAGTGTTTGAAGAATCGGGCATCCGGCTCGGTCAGGTCGACTATCTGGCCAGCCAGCCCTGGCCGTTTCCATCGTCCCTGATGATCGGATGTGCTGCTGACGCATTGAATACGGACATCACGATTGACCCGACAGAAATCGAAGACGCCCGCTGGTTCACGCGCGAAGAGGTTGTCGCCGCATCGGTTAACGAGAATTCCACCCTCAAACCGGCCCGCAAAGGCTCGATAGCGCATTTTTTAATTCACAACTGGCTGGCAGACACACTAGTTTAACGGGAAATCGATTCGGCCAGCAGCAGAGGCAGCAGATGCAGTTCACCAGTGTGCAGGATATCAACGCGCCGCTTGATTTCGTCTTCGCGCAGTTGTCCGATTTTGACGCATTTGAGGCTTATGCCATGCGCGTCGGAGCGCAGGTGGAACGCCGCGATTCCTTGACCCAAACCGGTGCCGGCATGATTTGGAATTTCATCGGCGAACTGCGCGGCAAAGTCCGCGATGTCGACATTGAATTAACCGGCTACAGACCGCCAAAATCGTTGAAATTCCAGTGTCGGTCACCAGGCGTTGATGCCGATATTCGGATGCAGGCGCTGGCCCTGACCCGAAGGCAAACCCGCATCAAAATGGCCATGGACATTACTCCGCTGAACCTTTCGGCACGGCTGGTGATGCAATCGGCGCGACTGGCCAGAACCCGTCTGAACCGCAAGTACAACCACCGGCTGTGGGAATTTGCGAACTATATTGAAGGGAATTACCAGCGAGAACGGCGGGGGTGAGTTTGGGGAGTGCTGAGAGAGATTATTCGATCACAGATCGAGGTCTTCCAAAAAGTACGAGACGTCATTCACTTCGACTCAATAGAGTTCGGCTATACGAAACAGGGATTTGACAAAGGTATTGGTTAGCTGGGCCTTCATACACAGCAACCGATCCGTATTGGCTGCTTTCATATCTGTGATGGGAATATGTGCCAGCCGATCATCAGAGGGTGATTCATTCTCATAAACAAACCCTAGCCCCATGCCGCGCTTGACCGCCTCGGTCACACCTTCTCGACTTCCAATTTCCAATTTGGCCTGCACGCGCAATCCAAGAGACTGAAAAGCAGCATTAACTTTCTGCTGCGTGCTTGAACCACTTTCCCGAAAAATCAGATCATGGCCTGCCAGAGTTTCCATACTGACTTCGCGTTCTCCAGCCAATTCATGATCATTTCGAAGCAGCGCCACCATGTTTTGACGGCAGATATCGCATTTTTCGACCCTGGGATCGTCGGGCGACCCGGCCATGATTGCTGCATCCACACGCAGATTTATCAAATTATCCCAGGTCGTGTCGGCATTGGCCAACATCATCTCAACTTTAATATTGGGATTATCCACCCGAAACTTAGAGACTAAGTCGAGTGCAACATGCGGACCATCGGCTCCCAGTACCAAAGTGCCGGACACCCCTTTGGGCCCGGATGTCAAAATATCGTTGGCATCCCTTTGCGCCCGAAACAGCCGGCTCGTCGCCTCAAAAAGGGCCTGCCCACTTGCGGTAAGTTTGAGTGCATGCCCATTCCTGCGAAACAGACTAATCTGACGGTGTTGTTCGATTGCTTTGAGCTGGATGGATACGGCTGGTTGAGTGATAAAAAGCCGCTCTGCAGCTTTTTGGATCGAACCTTCAGTGGCAACCGCGTGGAATGCCTTGAGTTGAGCGAAAGTCATCGTAATGGTTTTTATACTTTCTTAAAAATTATAAATTGGACAAATAACCTGTCAAGTGTTTTTCTGACCCGCAACGCTGCCTTCAGAAAGGAATTTAGAGATGGATGCCAAGGCGCCTCAGTATATGTTTGACCCTTCCGAAAAACCGTCTCGGAAATTCTTTGAAGTTCCGTTAATCGTGGCCACTAATGAAAGCGTGAAAGATTACGGATGCCTGGTCGAGGACCCTCGCACATTCGATATCGAAATCGTTCAATGGCCCGCTCAGGGGTGGCGTCAGATTGATGCAGGCACGGGCGACGAAGCCGGGTATGTTGAAGGAACCTTCCGGTGTGACTGGAAGGGTGACGTCCTTTACGGCGAGAACGAAGCGGTCAACGGTAATTATGTTCTGGGCTGGTCATCCGACCCCCAGACCGCATCATCAGAGACCCAGACCGAACCGCGTACCAAGGTGCTTTTGTGGCACATGAATTACCACCCGGATGGCGGTCAGCTGTTTTTTCCGATCGATAAGAAACCTTTTGTCGTTCCGGTTACGCTGCCCGGCGACGATCTGAAACCAGAGAAGGTTGTGGCGTTCTGGGCCGATGGCTCAAAAGGGCTCTATATCCACCCAGGCATCTGGCATGAGGGTATTTTCCCCGTAGAAGATCAGCAGCGTTTTCTCGACCGCCAGGGCAAGGTCCACGCGCGTGTCAGCTGCGATGTAGGTGAAGAGTTTGGCGTCTATCTTTCGGTGCCGTTGCAACTGAGTTAATCAAGCGCACTCAAGAGAGCGTTCAACATTCAGTCTGTTTACAACAACGATCCGCTTTCCACCGCACAAGTATTTCGCGACGGGCGCAATGTGCAGCAAGCAGTTACTGGTAAATGTGCAGCGAACGGGCGCTTTATCCCGCATTGCTGTCAATCGGCAATTGTGAAGCGAACGGCGGTTAGGAGCCAAAACTGTCGGATACTGCGGCGTGTATTGATGACTCGAGAGTGCGCAAAGCGGCTCTTCACACCAGTCACTACTCAAGAATTCTAGGCGTGCAAAATGTCGCTTGTGTAGCGTTTCACTTCCTTGGAGGACACAGGTCCGCCGTGACCAAGGAAAAACGTCTCTATCCCAGCATCTAGCAGCTTCGACAGTTCCTTGGCTGTTTCCACTGAGCTGTCATTAAACGGCGGAAGTTTTGCACGGTTTTTCCAAGCAATACCACCAAGCAAGATACCAGCAGACACCAGATCGCCTGCCAGTACATTTTTATTGCTGAGCGTGACGGAGATCGATCCAGCCGTATGACCGGGCGTCGTAAAAACAGTCCCGTTCACGCCATACTGCGCCAAGTCTAGGACCTCTTCACCTTTTAACAGAATATCCGGTGTGAACCAGTGATACGGTTGCTTTGGCACGCCGGTTTTCAGGAGCAGCTGTCCAAAACGCCCGGTCGGGCAATAATGCATCTCTTTCTCGCCCTGATAGTATGGCAAGTCGGCCTCGTGTGCGAGAACCGGCGCTTGGCAAAGTTCTTGCAACTTCCGGGCGCTGCCCGCGTGGTCGCCATGGGCGTGAGTGACGACAATCAGCTTGATGTCGCGAAATGTCAGCCCGCGCCGTTTGAGCACTTTGCCGATTTTACCTTCTGAATTTGGCACACCGGAATCGACTAGAATGTAACCATCAGAACTTGCAACTAGAAATGCATTTATCATGCCCATTGGCAAAATTGGGATAGTGATGATGTGTTGTTCTTCCATGGGTTGCCTCGCCATTTATCGTGTTGCTTTAATGAAGCGGCCAATCCATTCGGCAGCCTCCATTGAGTGTCAGTATCCGAGGAATGCTCCGCCGAGGTGGCGGCCGAACTTGGCAACAAACATTTCTTCAAACCCATGCCCATCGCCATATTTTTCCTTAAGCGCAGGGTAGGCCACGCGCAGGATTTCTCCGATGGTTGCATCCTCCTCTGCGCGGTCGATGCGCACCAGAAGCTCTGCCTCGACCAGTTCGTGAAAGCCAACCGTCATATCGCGGAAGGCGATCAGATCATCGCGACCCCCGCGCCATCCGTGGCTTGGGACATAGTGTGCTGCATCAAGTTCGATGATGCGATCAAGCGCTCTGACGTATCCAGGATAGTAAAAATCGGGAAACCCAAACGGTGGCACCGTTTCGACGAACATCATGTCAGCGGCAAAAACCACGTCTTCGGATGGGATGCGGAACGCATAAAGCGTGTGCGAATGTGAAAAGGGCATATAAAGCGCCTCTATATCCACGCCTCCGAGTGTGATGGTTTGATCACCTGATAGAGATTGGGTTGTAAGAGCAATGGATTGTGCAGCATTAGGCCAGTCGGCGATGAGCTGGTTGATGTCTTCATGCCCGATGACTTCTGCACCTTCAAACACGTCTGAGCCGCGAATATGATCAAAGTGATTGTGGGAATGAAAAACCCATTTGATCTCCTCGCCGGGAAACTCGTGTTCGATGGCTTCTTTCATCTCCTCCGCATGCTTGATTGAAAATGTGTCGAAAACCGCCAAGCCATCCGGAGTGCGCAAGACCAAAGACCGAGCAAAACCATGTTCGAACGCATAGACGGAGCCGGACACCCGATAGATCGCGGGCTTGATCGTGCTAAAGTGAGAGAAATAGGTCTGAGGCATTGCGCGTGCGAAGACCCAAGCTTTAATGGGTGTCTGAAAAATCGACAGGTTTGCCGCTGCAATCGCAATGATCGCGGCTCCCACTAATGCGAGCTTTGATTTACGTCCAAACATGGCTTATCTCTTTCAGTTGATTATTTTGTACGAATGCGTACATTAATGAACTAGAGCCAATCAAGGATTTTGTACGTTGCCGAATAAAAATACTAAGGTTTCGCGCGGCAGACCCCGAACCTTTGATGAGCAAGCGGTGATCGCGCACGCTGCTGGCGTATTTCTGGAACAAGGGTTTGAAGCCGTCAGCTATGAGCGGTTAGCCAAGGAGGTGGGGCTCTCAAAACCCAGCCTCTACAACACGTTTGGCGATAAGACAGCTCTCTTCGAGCGGGTTCTGGAAAGTTATGCTGACCAAGCGGTCGCATTCTGTAAGGCACAGTTTGAGGGCAAGGATAGCTTACAGGATGGGGTAAAGTCATTTTTGCACGGTGCTGCTGATCTCTACGCCAAGGAGGATGCGCTTTCGCAAGGTTGCCTTTTGATCGGCACCGCATTGCCTGCATGCGCGCAGCCAGGGCAAGTGAGGAATACATTGGCGTCTTTCATTGAAAAGCTCGAGGACACCTTGGAGGAGGTTATCACGAGAACGTACAGTGACGATGCCTTGATGTTAGAGCGTTCGCCTCGGGCCAATAACATGTTGCTGGCCAGCCTCTTGTTTTCGCTCGCAGTGCGTGCCCGCACTGGGATGTCGTCGGAGGATTTGCGTGTGCAAGCAGAAGAACTTGCCAAAACATTTCTTTGACCACTACGAGCTTGATCGCAGCAGGTGCAATGCGACGGAAGCAGACATCCACGCTCTCGCGGTGAACGGCGCGGCTTTGTCCGCATAGCAGCCAGTCCAGCACGCCTACCCCCGCGACAGATCCGCCTCGTACACACCCAATACCTCCACCTTCGAAGTGAAGTAATCCAGTTCCTCCAGCGCCCTGCGCAACGGCGGGTCTTCAGGGTGACCCACCACGTCAGCGTAAAACTGCGTCGCGGTAAACGAGCCGTCGATCATATAACTTTCCAGCTTGACCATGTTCACGCCGTTTGTCGCAAATCCGCCCATGGCTTTGTAGAGCGCCGCCGGGATGTTGCGGACCCGGAAAACAAACGTCGTGATCAGTTCCCTGTCCGACTGCCGCGCCTGAATCTGCTCGGGCGACATCACCAGAAACCGGGTGGTGTTATTGTCGTAGTCTTCAATATGGCGGGCCAGAATCTCCAACCCATAGGTCTCAGAAGCGAGTTCCGACGCCAGCGCCGCTTGCGCCGGATTGGCATTCGCCGCCACAACCTGCGCCGACCCCGCCGTATCCGCACCGGTGACCGATTTCAAATTATGCGTGCGCAAAAACTTGCGGCATTGCCCCAGCAAAACCGTGTGGCTCATGGCCGAGGTCACTTCTTCCATTGTGGCTCCCGGCACACCCAGCAGGTTGATATGCACCCTCACAAAATGCTCACCAATGATATGCAGGCCGGTTTCGGGCAACAGGTGATGAATGTCCGCGACCCGGCCATAGGTGGAGTTTTCCACCGGCAGCATCGCCAAATCCGCATCGCCGCGTTTGACGGTTGCAACAGCTCCTTCAAAAGTATTGCAGGGAATCGCCTGTGCCTCGGGATAGACTTCCAAACAGGCCTGATGCGAATAGGCCCCCAGCATTCCCTGAAATGCGATCTTCTTTGGTGATTGCGCCATCAAAATTCCTGACTGCTTGGGCGTTTCGTCGCGGTTCTACACCTTGCAACCACCAAGGGGAAGGCGCTAGAAAGAGTCGAAATAATCAATCCGGGACAGCCTCGTCCGCGAGCTAAAGTGAGAACAGCCATGGATACAATGGAAGCGACAAAAATCATGGGCGGCGTGTGCGGTGCCCTGCTGGTTCTTCTTTTTTTCAGCTGGGGGGCCGAATCTTTGTATCACACTGGCGGCGGCGGTCATGGTGAGGGTGACGGCGTGTCCGGTTACCCGATTGAAGTGGCCCACGCCGAAGAAGCTGGCGGCGAGGAGGAAGGCCCGGGACTCGAAGAACTACTGGCCGCGGCCGATATCGGTAAAGGCAAGAAAATCTTTTCCAAATGCAAGGCCTGCCACAAGCTGGAAGTAGGTGGGAAAGGTACAGGCCCGCATCTGTTTGCCGTGGTTGACCGCGCTGTCGCGTCGGTCGGTGGGTTTAAGTATTCCGGTGCCCTGACCGGTCTTGAAGGCAACTGGGATACAACAGCACTGGACGCATTCCTCGCCAAACCGGCGGCTTATGCCAAGGGTACAAAAATGACCTTTGCCGGTTTGAAAAAGGCGACCGACCGCGCCAATCTGATCGGGTATTTGCAGACAATCAAATAGGCGGTGCAACCAGTACAAAATTCAAAGGCCGTTCCGTTGGGCGGCCTTTTCCTTGGCCGACCCCATAACAAAACCTCACATAAACGCGTCTTGCTGTTTACGTAGTAACCATTTTACCTAAATATCGTGGACATGTGCCTCTCCGGCGCGCAACATTCAGCGAGGTGAACGATCATGGGTCGGCAACGGGTAAAAAGCGCGGTGATCAGTCAACCAGTCAGCGGTCAACAGTACCTGCGCCTGTTTCTGTGGGCGTCGTTGCTGGCAGTTGCCTGGCTTGTCACTGCCATACAGATCCACGCCGAGCAAAAGATCATCAAATCGCATGGTATTTCGACTTTTGGCGATTTGAAATACGGCCCTGAATTTCAGTATTTTGAATATGTAAACCCGGACGCACCGAAGGGGGGTACGTTTTCCACCTGGGCGTTTGGCACGTTTGACAGCCTGACACCCTATATCCTCAAAGGTCAGGCGGCGACTCTGTCCTCGATATTTTTCGAGAGCCTGATGACCGGCAGCGCCGACGAGCCTGACAGCATGTATGGGCTGTTGGCGGAAAGCATCGAATACCCCGAGGACCGCAGTTGGGCGATATTCAATTTGCGACCCGAAGCGCGGTTTTCAGATGGCAGCCCGGTGATGGCGGAAGACGTGGTGTTTTCGTTTAACATCCTGCTCGATAAGGGCCGCCCAAGCTTTAAAATTACGTTTAAGGATTTCAAAACAGTCGAGGCACTCAGTCCAACACGGGTAAAATTCACTTTCCATGACGGCTCAAATACCCGAGGATTGCCGATGGCCGCCGCGGGGCTGCCGATATTTTCGAAAGCCTATTACACGGACCGAGATTTCGCCGAGAGCACGCTTGAAGCGCCACTGGGCTCCGGTCGGTATGTATTGGACAAAGTTGAGCCGGGAAAAACCGTATCTTACCGGCGGCGCGATGACTATTGGGGCGATGCTCTGGCGGTCAAAGTCGGGCGAGAGAATTTCGACAAAATCACATTCGAATATTACGCCGATTACACTGCAGCCTTCGAAGGTTTCAAAGGCGGTGCTTATAATTTCCGGGAGGAATATTTATCGAAGCTCTGGGCGACGTCATATAATTTCCCGTCCCTTGAAAAAGGCTGGGTGGTGAAACATACCCTGCCGGACGGCAACCCCTCCGGCACCCAGGGATTCTGGCTGAACATGCGGCGCGACAAATTCAAAGACCCGCGGGTGCGCGAAGCCATAGGATTGATGTTCAATTTTGAATGGTCAAACAAGACGCTGTTTTATGACCTCTATACCCGCACCGACAGTTTCTGGGAAAACTCGAACCTGCAAGCAGACGGTATGCCCAATGAAGACGAGCTTGTTATCCTGGAGCCGCTGCGCGCGCATTTGCCGGCATCTGTATTTTCAAATCCGGTTTTTACTCCTGACATTTCAAAGCCAAGGCAACTGGACCGCAGTGCCGTGCGCAAAGCTGGCACACTGTTGGATGCCGCAGGATGGTCCATTGTCGACGGCCTGCGGACCAACGCGGCGGGTGAAGTGCTGAAGGTCGAGTTCCTGAACGACGGCCCGGCGTTTGAGCGCATCATCAACCCCTACATTGAAAACCTGAAGCGACTGGGTGTTGATGCCGAGCTTAAAAACGTCGACCCGGCACAGGCGAACGAGCGGCAGAAGAACTATGATTATGACATCGTGGTGCAGCGTTTTGTCATGTCATTGACGCCTGGGATCGGGCTGCGCAGTATTTTCGGCAGCGAAGTGGTCGACAAGCCCGGTGCAAGCAATCTGAGCGGTGTGAACAACCCGGCCATTGACGCGTTGCTGGATATCATTGAAAAGGCGGAAACCCGTGCGGACTTGAACACCGCCGTACATGCGCTTGACCGGTCTTTGCGGGCCATGCACATCTGGGTGCCGCAGTGGTACAAGGCCGCGCATAACGTGGCCTATCTCGATTTTTTCGAACGCCCGGAAGAATTGCCGCCGTATTCCATGGGCGAAATGGACTTTTGGTGGTACAACGCCGAAAAAGCAGAAAAGCTCAAAGCAGCAGGCGCGTTTTAATCCATGGGCGCATATATACTCCGGAGGTTGCTCTTGATGATCCCGACCTTGATCGGGATCATGATCATCAACTTTACCCTGATTCAATTCGTTCCCGGCGGTCCGATTGAGCAAATCCTTGCACAACTGGACGAAGAGAGCAGCGCCACCGACCGGATCGGCGGCGGCGGCAACGAAGTCGGCGGCCAATCCAGCGGCAATGAAACCTACCAGGGCGCGCGCGGATTGCCGGAGGATTTCATCAAGGATCTGGAAAAACAATTCGGCTTCGACAAACCGCCGCTGGAGCGGTTTTTCCTGATGATGGGCAATTACCTGCGGTTTGATTTCGGCGAGAGTTATTTCCGGTCGATCGCAGTGATCGACCTGGTGCTGGAAAAAATGCCGGTATCAATAACGCTGGGGCTGTGGTCGACCCTGCTGGCCTATCTGGTGTCGATCCCGCTCGGCATCCGCAAGGCAGTGAAAGACGGGTCGCGGTTTGATACTTGGTCGTCAGGGATCATTATCGCCGCCTATGCCGTGCCCGGATTCTTGTTTGCGATATTGTTGCTGGTTCTGTTTGCGGGCGGATCATTTTGGAAACTATTCCCGCTCCGAGGTCTTACCTCTGAGGATTTTGGCGATTTGAGCCTGTTTGGTCAGGTCAAAGATTATCTCTGGCACATCGTGCTGCCGGTGACTGCCGCCACGATCGGGGTCTTTGCAACAAACACTCTGCTGACGAAAAACTCGTTTCTGGACGAAATCAACAAACAGTATGTCACCACAGCGCGGGCCAAGGGACTGGCAGAAAGGCGCGTGTTTTACGGACACATTTTCCGCAACGCGATGCTGATTATCATCGCAGGATTCCCCGGTGCATTTATTGGTGTGTTTTTTGGTTCGTCCCTCATAATAGAAGTAGTCTTTTCACTTGATGGGTTGGGTCGCCTGGGCTTCGAGTCTATCGTCAATCGTGACTACCCAGTTGTTTTTGCCACGCTTTATATTTTCGGCCTTATGGGTCTGATAGTCGGGCTGATATCTGATCTGATGTATGTCTGGATTGACCCGCGCATCGATTTCGAGAGCCGCAACACATGAAGTTGCGACTGTTCAAATCCGCCATCGCGCAACGCCGGTTGCAAAATTTTCGCGCCAACCGACGCGCGGTCTGGTCGCTCAGGATTTTCGGAATTCTGTTTTTCGTCTGCTTATTCGCCGAACTGGTGGCAAACGACAAACCGCTGTTGGTGTCCTATCGCGGCGATCTCTACGCCCCCGCGTTTAAGTTCTACACCGAAGTAGAATTCGGCGGCGAGTTTGAAACCGAGGCGGAATATCTCGAGCCCGAAGTTCAGTGCCTGATCCGGTCCGGTGGCTTGGAAGTCTGTTTCGATAACCCCGAAGCAGTCTACGCCGATGCGGCTGATGGCGTGATCTCCGGCGAGGCAATCGAAAAAGGCTGGCTGCTGTGGCCACCGGTCAGATTCAGCTACAACACGGTGAATTATGATGTGCAGACCGCGCCCTCTGCCCCAAATTCAACCCATTGGCTCGGTACAGACGATCAAACCCGCGATGTGGTCGCACGAATAATATATGGTTTCCGGATATCCACTGTTTTTGCCCTGATCGTAGTTGGAATATCATCCGTCATTGGAGTAGCTGCAGGCGCTGCAATGGGCTACTTCGGCGGTTTGGTTGACCTTTTCTTTCAGCGCTTGGTGGAAATTTGGTCAAGCACTCCGGTACTCTATGTCATCATCATACTCGCGGCAATTATTCCAATGAATTTTACGATCCTGACTTGTCTGATCATCTTATTTAGCTGGACCGCTTTAGTAGGGTTGGTGCGCGCGGAATTCCTGCGGGCGCGAAACTTTGAATACGTCCGCGCCGCCCGTGCGATGGGTGTGCCGGACTGGAAAATCATGTTCCGCCACTTGTTGCCGAATGCAATGGTGGCGACACTGACGTTCTTGCCCTTCATCGTAACCGGTGCAATCGGCACCCTGACGAGCCTCGATTTCCTCGGCTACGGACTGCCGCCGTCCTACCCCTCACTTGGCGAACTGGCGTTACAGGCCAAAAACAACCTGCAAGCCCCGTGGCTGGCGTTTTCTGCATTCTTTACCATCACCATCATGCTGTCGCTGCTGGTGTTTGTCTTTGAGGGTGTGCGCGATGCCTTTGACCCAAGGAAGACCTTCAAATGAGCGACGTGATCCTCAGATTTGAAAACCTTTCGGTTGCTTTCAACGACGACGCCCCGGCGGTGGATCAGGTCAGCTTTGAGATCAGGGCGGGCGAAACTGTGGCGCTTGTGGGTGAGAGTGGCTCCGGCAAATCGGTAACCGCGTTGTCCAGTGTTAAACTGCTGCCGGAAAGCGCCAGCGTAACCGGCAGCGTAAAATACCGCGGGCGCGAGATGATCGACGCCGATGATGCTACCTTGCGTGACGTGCGCGGCAATGACATCAGCTTCATTTTTCAGGAGCCGATGACCTCGCTGAACCCGCTGCATACCATCGACCGGCAATTGGCGGAAAGTCTGGCACTGCATCAGGGATTGACCGGCAAAGCAGCGGATGAACGCATTCTGGACTTACTGAACAAAGTCAGCCTGCGCGACCCGGAAAAACGGCTGCACGACTATCCGCACCAGCTGTCAGGCGGGCAGCGGCAACGGGTGATGATCGCCATGGCACTGGCAAACGGCCCGGACCTGCTGATCGCCGACGAACCAACCACAGCGCTGGATGTAACCATTCAGGCGCAGATACTGAACCTGTTGGCCGATATCCAGAAAGTCGAAGGCATGGGAATGCTGTTCATCACTCATGACCTGAAAATCGTCCGCAAAATCGCCGACCATGTTTGCGTCATGCAGCACGGCAAAATCGTCGAGGCCGGCCCAACAAAAGAGATTTTTGACAACCCGAAACACAGTTACACCCAAATCTTGCTGGCGGCAGAGCCAAAGGGGAAACCGGGGCCGGTGCCTGACGGGGCTAAAGAAATCCTGTCAACCAAAGACCTGCAAATCTGGTTCCCGATCAAACGCGGACTGATGCGCAGGACGGTTGATCACATTAAGGCCGTCAACGCGGCAACGTTCTCGGTGCGTGAAGGCGAGACCCTCGGCATCGTCGGCGAGAGCGGGTCGGGCAAAACCACGCTGGCGCTCGGAGTCATGCGCCTGATCTCTTCCAAAGGTCCGGTGGTTTTTCTTGGGAATGACGTGCAGGGGTTACGCAACAAAGCCCTGCAAC
Source organism: Amylibacter sp. (assembly GCA_965237555.1). GTDB lineage: Bacteria > Pseudomonadota > Alphaproteobacteria > Rhodobacterales > Rhodobacteraceae > Amylibacter. The sequence continues at coordinate 669,593 of OZ250147.1, read as the reverse complement.
CGCTGCGCCGCGATATGCAGATGGTGTTTCAGGATCCCTACGGTTCGCTCAGCCCACGGATGACGCTGGAACAGATCGTGGCGGAAGGGCTGGGAGTTCACGGTCTGGAACCGGGCAAGGACAAACGCCAGATGGTGATCGATATCATGCGCGAAGTCGGCCTCGACCCGGCTTCGATGGATCGCTATCCGCATGAGTTTTCCGGCGGCCAGCGCCAGCGGATCGCGATAGCCCGGGCGATGATTCTGAAGCCCAAGCTGGTAGTGCTCGACGAACCGACATCGGCGCTGGACATGACCGTGCAGGTGCAGATCGTGAACCTGCTGCGCGACCTGCAAGAGAAATACAAACTGGCTTATTTGTTTATCAGCCACGATTTGGCCGTTGTCCGTGCGCTGAGCCATCAGGTGCTGGTGATGCGGCAGGGTGATATTGTGGAATCCGGCCTCGGCGAACGGGTGTTTGAGTCTCCGAAAACTGACTATACGCGCGCGCTGATGGCAGCGGCGTTCGAGATTTCCGCAAAACAGGGCGTCGCCCAGTAACCGCGCCGCGTTTGCATTGAATTTTAATCAATTTGCGAAGCGGGCCGCTTTGCGGTTTGCTGAATATTAACCGTTCTTCTTCAAATTATCGATCAATCGAGCCCGACCGTGCAGCCGCTGCCGGTCCAACCCATGTCCAATTTGAAAAGAGAGCGCCATGTCACTCGCCGACCCATTGACAGCCGATCGTACCCTCCTGCGTCAGTTCAGGCAGCTGTTGTCCGGTGCAGTGATTGCAGCCATTGTTGCATTGCCCCTCAGTCTGACACCGGCACCAGCGCAGGCAGATATCGAACTCGTCTTCGGTACTTACGCCGCGGATAAACCTACAGAAACAGTTCGCAAGTACCGGCCCTACCTCAGCTATCTGGCGGACGCCATGTCTGCGCGGCTAGGCGAACAGGTGACGATATCGATGCAGATCGCCAGCAATTATAATGCCGGAATTGACGATCTGGTCGCCGGGCGGGTGGATTTCGCCCGCTTCGGACCGGCATCTTATGTCACCGCCAAAAGCCGCAACAACGGCATCGACATCATTGCGATGGAGTCAAAAAAGGGCAAAAAAACATTCAAAGGCATAATCGCTGTGCATCTGGACAGCGAAATCACCAACTTAGCCGATTTGGAAAACGGCAGCTTTGCTTTTGGTGACAAGCTCTCCACCATCGGGCGTTTTCTGGCGCAAAGCGAATTGCTGGCGGCCGGCATCACCGCAGAAAACCTGCAACGCCACGCCTATCTCGGGCGGCACGACCGGGTTGGCGCAGCGGTTGGAAATGGCGAATTTGACGCCGGGGCGCTGAAATCCAGCACCTATAAAAAGCTGGTGGCAAAAAATGTGCCTCTGCGCGTGTTGACCAGTTTTGACAATGTTACCAAACCTTGGCTGGCCCGCGCTGGCCTGGACCCGGAGATATTCAACGCAATGCAAACGGTGTTTTTGGAAACCACAGATGTCAGTATTTTGCAGACAATCAGCAAATCCGGCTTTCTTGCAGGTACCGACGACGATTACAGCCCCATTCGCGAGGCGATGATCCGGAGCCTCGAATTCGGCGGATAAGGCTGCTCAATCGAGCGCCCTGATGAAAGTAATCGTGATGCGCCTCTCCGCTCAAATCGCTATTTCCATGTTTCTTGCGGTTGCCGGTGTTGGTCTGCTGGCTGGCGAGGCGGTTCGGTATTTTGAATCCAACCGCCTGCAAAGGGTGCTGAAAGAACGCGCCAATCTGACAATTTCATTGTTGAACGGCTTGATGCTGGAGGCGATCATCATCCGCGACGTGCCAGTAATCGAAACCGCCCTGCGGGAGGCAGTGGTGCGAATTCCGGCTTTAATCGGTATTTCGGTAATGAATGCAGCGGACAAGGTCATCGCCCGCTATCCTGAAACACCTTCTGCCGGCAAAACCGAGCTTTCCAAATTTACTCAGGCGGTTGAACTCGATGGCGAAGTCTTTGGCAGCATTTCGGTCCTTTGGTCCCGGGTTGAAGAAGAACAGCAGATCCAAAACAGCGTGTTTCAGGCAAGGCTCTATGCTGCCTGCGCTTTGGCCATTCTGACAGCACTTTATCTGTTTCTCACGTTCAGATTGGTCTTGCGCCCGCTGGACGTTGTGCATGGGCGCATGGCCGCGACTTTGGCTGGCAAACGGTGGAGTGATCTTGATCTCCCAAAACTGGCGTCTGCCGAGTTTTTGTCGTTGGCCGCCTCGGTAAACACACTGGATCGTGTCCTGACGGAACGTGACCAGCGCGAAGAAGCCCTGAAAATTGCCCGCGAAAATTCCGACGCAGCCAGCAAGTCAAAATCGGAGTTTCTGGCCAACATGAGTCACGAAATCCGCACGCCGATGAACGGTGTGATCGGCATGGCGGAGCTGATGCTGGAAACCAAGCTTGACCGCGACCAGCGGCTGTATTCTGACACCATCGTCAAATCCGGCACCGCGCTTTTGACCATTATCAACGACATTCTGGATTTTTCCAAAATCGAAGCTGGTAAAATGACGCTCGAGCCGGAACCGTTCAATCTACACCGGGCTTTGGAAGACATTGTTACGCTGATGGCCTCCAAAGCGGCACAAAACAACGTCGAAGTCAGCCTACGGTACGACCCGGTGTTGCCCACCGCGTTTGAGGCCGATGCCGGGCGGGTGCGGCAGGTTGTAACCAACATTATCGGCAACGCCATAAAGTTCACCCATGATGGGCAAGTCATCGTAAACGCCGCCGGACGAGTTGAAGGAAACATCTGCCACCTGGAAATTTCGATTTCTGACACTGGTGTCGGCATCCCGCGCGGTGATCTCAAGTCAATTTTTGACGAGTTTGAGCAGGTTGATGGCGCCGCCAACCGCAAATTCGAGGGGACCGGACTGGGGCTGGCGATTTCCACCCGTCTGATCCGGATGATGGGCGGGCGTATCAGTGTCGAGTCCGAAATGAACGTCGGTTCAAAATTCACCATCAGCCTGTCCCTGACAAAAACCGACAATCTGGTTGAGACCGAGTTCGATTTTGAAGCTGATTTATCCGGAAAGCGCATCCTTGTTGTCGACGATTTGGCGATTAACAGAACTATCCTGTCCGAACATTTGCGTAATTGGCATGCAAGTTGTGTGACGGCCAGTTCCGCTGCAGAGGCATTGGAGGTTCTCGGCTCCCAACAACCTGATGCGGCACAGTTTGATCTGCTGATTCTGGACTATCAGATGCCAGAAGTTGACGGGCTGGCGTTGGCGCGGTCGCTGCGCAGTGAGGCCAAATTCGACTCTGTGCCAATGATCTTGTTGTCGTCTGTCGAACAGAGCGCCGATATCAAAGCACAGAAAGAATTCGGTTTTTCGGAAGTCCTGATGAAGCCAGCCCGCTCGGTTGTACTGAAATCCGCCATCGCCACCGCTTTGCAGATCGAGAAACAGCCCTCTGACACACCACAAGAATCTCCACCGGCGAAAGATGCCCCGTCGGTCGACATCAATCCGGGCCTGAAACTGTTGGTGGCAGAAGACAATAAAACCAATCAGTTGGTGGTCAAAACCATGTTAAAAAACTCCAGGCTGGACCTCAGGATTGCGAACAATGGCGCGGAAGCCAAGGAACTGTTTATGTCGTTCCGGCCCGATGTCATCCTGATGGATATGTCGATGCCGGTTATGGACGGGTTGCAAGCATCGCGTGAAATCCGCCTGATCGAAGCGGAGCTGAACCTGCCGGGCTGCTCGATCATCGCGTTGACCGCCAATGCGATGAAAGGCGATCGCGAACTGTGCCTTAAGGCCGGTATGAATGATTACCTGTCCAAACCCATCGTCAAAGCGAAATTGCTGAGCCATTTGGCCAAATGGCAGCCCGACTATCGAACCGCTGAGATTGAGGCTGCTTCGCAAGGAAGTTCGACGGTGCAGGACGATCGTGACCGGACGGCCCCAGCCAAAGGTGTGGGTACAACCGTGCACAAAAACCCCGGAACGTCTCCCGACGCCGGTTGAACCGCAGAAAATGTAAGTGTTGAAAAGCGCCCGGTTGGGGTGCTTATGACGGAGTAATACACGTATTCCCACGCCGCCCGATCCAATTCGGAGGATCGCCGGAAATTATTGATCCACCTGTGCCTGTGCCACGTACCCCAAGCATGTTATGCACCACCGCCCTGCCGGAAAAACCGGATGCTTTCCCTTGCCAGCGGCGTTATGCTCGTCGTGACAGACCCTATCATCACAGGGATGAAAGCAGCAGTTTGACCGTCCACCACCCCCCTGATCCAAATTGGTCCGATCTCATTTTGCGGGTGCGGGATGACCGCGACGAAGATGCATTTGCCAGTCTGTTCAATCATTTTGCCCCTCGAATTAAGGGTTTTCTGATGAAAGCGGGGGCGCAGGCCGCGTCGGCTGAAGAATACACGCAGGAGGTCATGACAACGGTGTGGCACAAGGCACATCTGTACGATCCGAGCCGTGCGTCAGCAGCCACCTGGATTTACACCATTGCCCGCAACAAACGGATTGATGCCTTGCGACGCGCGAACCGGCCAGAACCCGAAGACCTGCCCTGGGGCCCGGAACCTTTGCCGGAAGCCGCGGACGCCCTGGCGCTGCAGCAGGATACAGAACGGCTGGCCGAAGCCCTTGAAGCCCTGCCGTCCAAACAGCGCGAGATCGTAAAACGCGCATATTACGGCGATCTGACACATTCCGAATTGGCGGTCGAGACCGGCCTGCCAATCGGCACCATTAAATCCCGGATCAGGCTGGCACTGGACCGCCTGCGCCACGCAATGAGTTGACGGATATCATGACGATAACACACAACCTGAATGAACAGCTATTGATGGGATACGCGGCAGGCGTTTTGCCGGAGGCCTTTGACCTTGTCGTGGCGACACATTTGTCGATGTCAGACGAAAGCCGCGCCATGCTGTGTTGTTACGAATCTCTGGGCGGCTGTGTGCTTAACCGCTGCGAAAAAGCGGCCATGGACCGTGACGCGCTGGACAAGACGATGGAACAGATCAAATGCGGTTCGGTTGCCAGCGAAGGTCATGACCTTTGTACCGGTATTTTTCCCCAACCCCTGCAAAACTATGTTGGCGGCGGGGCGGAAACTGTGCATTGGAAATCCATCGGCAAAGGCGTGCAGCAGGCGATCCTGCTCACCGAGAAAAAGGCCACCGCCCGGTTGCTTTACATCCCCGCCGGACAGGCAGTGCCGGACCACGGCCATCGCGGCACCGAACTGACACTTGTTCTACAAGGGGCTTATGCCAATGCCGACGACCGCTTTGCCCGCGGCGATATCGAAATTGCGAACGAGGATACTCAGCATGAGCCGGTGGCCGAATCCGGCGAGGATTGTATCTGCCTGACGGCCACCGACGCGCCGCTTCGGTTCAAAGGGTGGCTGCCCAGGATGATGCAGCCATTTGTCAGGATTTAGAGCGTTTTTCACGAATTCTGCATCACAGGATTCATGATAAACGCAATGTGGTCAAAGGCCTGCACCCGGCATTTTCACTCAATCTGTCTCAGACTGAGTGAAATGTGCTTTAGGTTCCAGGCGCACCACATCTGCCGGGCTATCGCCCTCCAACGTCTCGAAATCAAACGAATCCAAGCGCCGGGCGCGGTTTCCGGCTTTGCTCGCAGATATCTTGATATCTTCAATATCTTTGGCCGCCTGACTGAAATGTTTGTCCAGATTGCCGACCCGGGTGTCGAGCCGCTCCACATCTTTGTACAGCAGCCCCAATTCCCTGCGGAGCGCCCCGGCCTGCTCCTTCATCCGCGCGTCTTTCAGCACCGCCCGCATGGTGTTCAGCGTCGCCATGCAGGTGGTCGGCGAAACAATCCAGACCCTAGCGTCAAATCCTTCGCGCACAACTTCACCGAAATTTGCGTGCAATTCGGCATATACCGCCTCTGAAGGCAGGAACATCAGCGCCCCGTCGGCGGTTTCGCCGTCGATAATGTATTTCTCGGAAATCGCCTTGATGTGCAGTCGAACCGCAGCCCGCATTAAACGCACCGCTTCCTGGGCCTGTGCGGGCGTATTTGCTCCGCGGATCGCCTCGTAGGCTTCCAGCGGAAACTTGCTGTCGATCACGATCGGCCCCGGCGGGTTGGGCAGATGGATCAGGCAATCGGCGCGTTTGTTGTTCGAAAGCGTGGCCTGAAAGGTAAAGGCATCCGGTGGCATCGCCTTGCGCACGATGTCGTTCAATTGGATTTCACCAAACGCCCCGCGCGTTTGTTTGTTTGACAGGATGTCCTGCAACGACAACACGTCGCCGGACAGTTTTTCTATGTTGGTTTGTGCCTTGTCGATGGTGGCCAGACGTTCCTGCAACTGGGCCAGCGACTGGGTGGTTTTTTCGGACGACCCTTGCAGCGTGTCTTTCATCCGCTCCTGCAGATCCACCATGGCGCGCGTCGATTTCATGGCGTTCTCATGTAGCTTGTCATTCATCTGTTGCTGCACATGCGCCAGCCGGGTTTCCACCGCATGGGTTGTTTGGTTCTGATTGGCGGACACGGTATCGAGTCCACCTTTCAGCACGTGCTGACTTTCGTTTAACACCCGCAAACCATCGCCCAATTGGGATATCTGGCTGGCCAGTGGCTCAGTTGCCTTGGCCGTACGACCTGCAGCCAGAAGCGCCAGAAACACCATCAGGATCAGCAAGGCCAGCACCACCGCCCCAGCCAGAAGCACCAGCGTCAGCGGATCATTCAAATTCAATGTGGTCTCTCCAACTTCTATCATCTACGCGCAAACAGCCTCTCGATATCGCTCAGTTTCAATTCCACATAGGTCGGTCGCCCGTGATTGCACTGGCCGGAATGCGGCGTCGCTTCCATCTCGCGTAACAGCGCGTTCATTTCTTCGCCGCGCATCATCCGGCCCGACCGGATCGACCCGTGACAGGCAACCCGGCTGAGGATCGCCTCGATGCGGTCCTGAACTGTCTGAGTCTGATCCAGATCAGCGAGTTCGTCACAAATATCGCAGATCATTGCACCGGCATTCACTTCGCCCAATATTGCGGGGGTTTCCCGGATGCAGATGGCAGATCCGCCAAAATCTTCCAGTATCAAGCCGAATTTCGCCAACTCCGGCGCTGCGGTAATAATCTGTGCGTGTTGCTCATGCGGCAGATCAACAATTTCCGGGATCAACAGCGCCTGCGACGCTACGCCATTCTCGGCCATCTGGCGTTTCAGGTTTTCATAGACCAACCGCTCATGCGCCGCATGCTGATCCACGATCACCATACCATCCGGCGTTTGCGCAACAATGTAGTTTTCATGCAGTTGCGCACGTGCCGCACCCAACGGTTGGTCCTGTGCGGATGGGCCGGAGTCGGAAATTCGCTCGACGGATTCAACCCGCCCCGAATAAGTCTCGGATGTCTCACTGAACCCCGGCTGCTGCGCCTCATAGGCTGACTGGAGGGACACACGCCCTGGCCGGTGTTCCATCTGATAAACCGGTACTGCGGACTGGTCTGCAGGTCGGAATGCCCCCAACGTAGCGTCGGCAACCGTGGTCGAGGCCCGGTGTCCCGCGTCAGCCAAAGCGTGGCGCAATGCCGAAACAATCAAGCCGCGCACCAGCCCGGGGTCGCGGAACCGGACTTCGGATTTAGCCGGGTGAACGTTGACATCTACCAGCGTCGGGTCGCACTCCAGAAACAGCGCCAGCGCCGGGTGCCGGGATCGGTGCAGAAAGTCGGAATAGGCGCCCCGGATCGCACCGATGAACAGCTTGTCCTTCACCGGTCGCCCGTTCACAAACATGTATTGCGCCACCGACGACCCGCGCGAATAGGTCGGCAGAGAGGCATAGCCGGTAATGCCCACGCCGTCACGCTCGGCATCTATTTTCAGCGCGTTTGCCGAGAAATCCGGACCCAGAATTTTGGCCAGCCGCGCATGCAGAGCGTCAAACAAATCACCGGTTTGCGGATCGGCCCGGAAAATCACACGGCCTTCATCACCGCCGGACAGATCGCGAAGCGTCACACCAATCTGCGGCTCCGACATTGCCAGCCGCTTTACCACATCAGCGATGGCCTGCGCTTCGGACCGATCCGTCCGCAGGAACTTCAACCGAGCAGGCGTGGCGTGAAACAGATTGCGCAGTTCAACCACCGTTCCTTTCGACAAGGCTGCTGGCTTGACCGGCTGAAGCTGCCCACCGTTAACCGCAATCAACGCCGCGCTGTCGGATCCTTCGGCCCGCGATGTAACGGTCAAACGACCAACGGCGCCCATCGACGGCAGCGCTTCGCCACGAAACCCGAAAGTATGGATGTTCAGCAGGTCCGAGCCATCAATCTTGGACGTTGCATGACGGCACAGCGCCAATTCCAGTTGGTCCGCCGGTATCCCGATCCCATCGTCGGTCACGCGGATCAGGGTTTTACCACCGTCAGCGTAGGCAATGTCGATCCTCCGGGCCTCGGCATCTATCGCGTTTTCAATAAGTTCCTTGATCGCAGAGGCTGGCCGCTCAACCACTTCGCCCGCCGCAATTCGATTGGCCGCAGCGTCATCCAGCAGCCGGATTTGGCGCCGGTTCGCGTGGTCTTTCAGCTTTATGTTGGGGGTGGCAGCACTCATACCACAACAAATAGCATGACTGGTTGCGATTCGCCTATGGCCAGCGGCGGCTTGATCACAACCAATTCCGCTATTCTGTCGCCTCAATCCCCTGAGGTTTGCCAACCACAACAAATTGCAGCGCTTCGGGATCAAGCAGCGTATTCGCCATGCGCGAAACATGCTGCAGCGTCAGCGCATTCACCCGGTCGTTGCGGGTGTTTACATAGTCGATGGGCAGGAAATCCAACTGCATTCCGACCAGAGCACGGGCAATTTTGGCATTGCTGTCAAAGCGCAGCGGATAAGAGCCTGTCAGATACTTCTGCGCCGTTTCCAATTCCTCTGCGGTCACCCCGTCGGCCGCCATTCCAGCCCATTCCGCCCGCACCACTTGAATCGCCTCAGCAATGCTGTCATTCGCCGACGACACTCCTCCGCCGACGTAGTTGGAGTGGTCCAGCGGCGCCAGATATGCATAAACCCCATACGTCAGCCCGCGTTTTTCGCGCACTTCCTCGGTCAGCCGCGAGCCAAAACCGCCGCCGCCGAGAATATGCATCATCACAAAGGCGGCCATAAAATCGGGATCGTCCCGGTCAATACCTTTCTGGGACCAGATTGCCACCGATTGCGGCGTATCAAATTCGACGACCGCAGTGCCCCCCGGAGCGTCAAATTCGATTTTTTCCGGCAGTTGCGCACCTGTTGTCGGCAGATCACCGAGCAAATTGTCGAGCATGGGGCCGAGTTCCTCGGCGGTGACATCACCCACCACTCCGACTACCAGATGGTCGCGCGACAGCGCTGCCAAATGCGCGGCCCGGATGTCATCAGCCGTCAGAGCGGATACTGTTTTTATGGTGCCATCCATTGGGCGGCTGTAAGGGTGATCGCCAAACGCAATCCGGTTCATGGTGTGATTGGCAATAGTATCCGGGTCCGACTTTTCCGACTCCAGACCGGATAAAACCTGCCCCCGAACCCGCTCCACAGCCGCCGGGTTGAATGCAGGGCTGATAATCGCCTGTTTCAACAGCGCAAGAGCCTCTGTCGCATTGGAAGTCAGAACCCGGGCGGATACCACTGTTGAATCGCGTCGGGCCTCAAACGAAAAATCCGAAGCCAGCGTTTCGGATGCTTTCAGAAATGCCGCCGCATCCATGTCGCCGGTGCCTTCTTCCAGCAGTCCCATCATCAGGCTGGTTGCACCAAGTTTTTCGGACAGGTCCAAAGCCGATCCGCCCCGAAACCCAATTTGCAGGGCAATGAATGGTATTGCATGTTCTTCAACCAGCCAGGCCTTGATCCCGCCGGGGGAAACCACTTCCTGAATGCGGATCTGTGCGCTCGCCGGCAGGCTAGCGAACAGCGCTATAACGACCAATGAAAGAACCCGGATCATTGGGATATCTCCGAATTTGGCGGCATTTGCCAGCCGGTCACCGATCGATCGAGGTTCAGAACTTTGGCCGCAGCCGCCATGATATCCGCCTCGGTGACAGATTGCAGTACATCGGGCCAGGCTTGCACGTCTTCAATGCTCAGGCCGGACGTTAAAGCCTGTCCATATCTGCGCGCGATCTGGCTTTGGTTGTCTTGCGAATAAATCTGTTCCGCTGCCACCTGGATTTTCAGCCGTTGCAGGTGGTCCGCATCTATTCCGTCGGCCAGAAATCCTGCCAGAACTTCGTCAACCGCCGCCTCAAGTTCTTGCAAGCTGACGCCAGGTGCCGGCATCGCGTAAACGCCGAATATTTCAGGGTCAAAGGACAACGCGCTGTGCCACGCGGACGTGTAAATCGCAACTTTTCTATTCAATTGCAATTCCTTACCCATAACCGACGAAATTCCCGACCCGCCCAGCAACTGGCCAAGCAAGGTCAACGCCGCCGCTTCCTTCTGGTCTCCGGCCTTGCGGTTCGGGGCCTGATAATTGCGCATGAATGCCGGTCGCCGGACCCGGGGATCAGAATAGCTCAACCGCACCGGAGACAGGTGTGGCGGTTCTTGCGGGCGCACCCGCGGTGGGATGTTGTCGGATGGTTTAAGCCCGCCAAAATGTTCCTCGGCCAGATCACGCACCTGATCCGGCGTAACGTCACCGGCGACAATAACAATCGCGTTGTTCGGCGCATAGTAGGTTTCATAAAAATCCAACGCATCCTGCAGCGACAACTGCGCAATTTCATGCCGCCAGCCGATCACCGGATGGCTGTAGGGGTGGTTCATGAACATCGCCGCCCGGCGCTGCTCGCGGAATATGCTGCCGGGATCGTTTTCAACCCGGCTGTTGCGTTCCTCCAGGATCACATTGCGCTCCGGGACCACCTCTTTGTCGGTCAGCACCAGATTGCGCATCCGGTCCGCCTCAAGCTGCATCATCAGCGGCAGACGGTCCACCGCAACGCGCTGGAAATAGCCGGTGTAATCAAACGAGGTAAAAGCGTTATCGACGCCGCCGTTTTCCGTGACGATATCCGAAAAATCCCCGGGTTTCAGAGTTTTGGTTCCCTTGAACATCAAATGTTCCAAAAAATGCGCGATGCCGGATTTTCCGGGCGGTTCATCCGCCGACCCCACTTTGTACCAAACCATATTGGTGACCACCGGCGCCCTATGGTCTTCGATCACAACAACCTGCAATCCGTTGTCCAGATTGAAGCTGCTGACTTTGCCTGTCTGTGCCAACGCACCAACGGCGGCGAAGGCGACTAGAAGGAATGCAGAAACGGCCTTAACAATCATGCGTATTCCTGTGAGTTTTGCTACTTTGTGGACAGTAATCGGTTACAGCCGGTTTTCAACAGCAGCCTACGGCTTTGTGATGTCAGTTGGGTGTCGGCTCTTGACCGGTGGCCGTTAATATCTTCGGTTATTCTTCGGCAGGCGGCGGAACGGTTGGCGTCCGCGCACCAATCCGGCGCATACGCTTCAACTCTTCATAGGCATTCAAAGTTTGGGCTTGATAACGGCTGAAATAGATGTTGGTATTGAACCAGCGCTCAAACAACTTCGCCTTGTTTTCCTGCCGAAACTGCTCGTCCTCGCGGGCCAGAACTTCGCGGATGCCGGCACCGATTCCAAAACGCGTTGCCGATGCCAGCAGCGGGCCTTCGCCGCCCAGTGTTTTCTGACTGTCCAACCGTTCCGGACGTCCGCCAAGTGCCGCCACCGCGTCATGTTCCGGCTGCGGATCAACCAAATTTACACCGCCAAGGTTTGGTTCCGGCAATACGGTCAAATCTTCGGGTAATTCCAAGGGTTTGGTTGGCAATATCGCAAATTCGTCCGGCCCATTGCCGCCAGCGTTGGACGCAAACAGCTTGCCGATACCGCTGGAGGTGTCACAGCCCGCCAATATGGCCATGGCCGCCAGCGTCAACCCCAGCTTCACACCCCTGGTCTTCATTCCTGCCCTTGCCTTTATCAGTCTTGCTTGAGGCTGGTTTATCCTAGTTTTCGGCATACGTCACGCCCTTCTGCTCAGTCTGTCAGAAAACAACACCAGACCCACCGCACCAATGAAGATGGTGATATCGGCGACGTTAAACGAATACGGATTGTTGAACCCACAGCAGGACATATTCAGAAAATCCGCAACCGCACCATAAATGATCCGGTCAACTGTGTTGCCCAGCGCGCCGCCGATGATACAGCCCACAAGCAGCGCCCCGAACCAGCCGGTAAAATTCCGCCCCCACCACAGCACACAGGCCGACACCACCAATGCGATAACAACCAAAGTCCAGCGCATGAAATCCGATCCAAGGCTCGACAACATGCCAAAGTTGATGCCCTCATTCCAGGCCATGCGCAGGTTGAGGAACGGCGGAAACACATTAATGGCCAGGCGCATTTGCAGGTCGAAATACTGCACAACAATCCATTTGCTGGCTTGATCAACCGCAAAGATCAGCAATGACAGCGTCAGAATTCGTTTCATTTGCCGATGCACCCCGTTTTCGACCTTAATGGCGGAAATGCCGCATTCCTGTAAAGACCATCGCCAGACCTTGATCATCAGCCGCTTTGATAACGTCGTCATCCCGCATCGATCCACCTGGCTGGATCAGCGCGGTCGCACCAGCCTCCGCCGCCGTGATCAGCCCATCGGAAAACGGTAAAAATGCGTCCGAGGCAACCACTGATCCGTTGGTCAACGGTTCCACCAAACCCAATACATCAGCCATATCCCGTGACTTTCGCGCTGCAATGCGGGTGCTGTCTACCCGGCTCATCTGCCCGGCACCGACTCCCACGGTTGCGCCGTCTTTGACATAGACAATGGCGTTTGATTTGATGTGTTTGGCGATTTTCCACGCCAGCATCATATCGGCGTATTCCTGCGCAGTCGGCGCCCGTTTGGTCACAACGGTCAGGTCTTCACGGCTGACCGTCCCGTTGTCTCGGTCCTGAATCAAATACCCGCCCGCGACCTGTTTCCAAACCTGCCCCGGCGTTTTCACATCCGGCAAACCGCCGGTGGTCAGCAAGCGCAGGTTTTTCTTTGCCGCAAATACCGCTTTGGCTTCATCCGTCACATCCGGCGCAATCACCACCTCGGTGAATATCTGGCAAATCTGCTCCGCCGTTGCAGCGTCCAGAGTTTGATTCAGCGCTATGACGCCACCAAAAGCAGATGTCCTGTCACAATCAAAAGCGGATTGATACGCCGCTTCCAAAGTTGTGCCGCGCGCAACCCCGCAGGGGTTGGCGTGTTTGATGATGGCGCAGGCGGGTCCGTCAGCGGGATCAAACTCGGCCACCAGTTCAAAGGCGGCATCAGTGTCGTTGATATTGTTATAGCTGAGGTCTTTGCCCTGTAACTGCCTTGCGGTGGCAACACCCGGTCGGCTGGAACCGTCCGTATAAAAACTGGCGGATTGATGCGGATTTTCACCATAACGCAGGGTTTGGGCCAGGCTGCCTGCGATCGCTTTGTACCGCGGCGTTACGGCACCGATCGCAGCGGCCATCCAGGTGGACACAGCGGCGTCATAGGCACCGGTGCGGGCATAGGCAACTTGCGCCAGGTCCTGACGGAAGGCCAATGTCGTCGCACCGTCATTTTCGGCGAGTTGTCCAAGCAACCGTCCGTAATCTTCCACATCCACCACCACTGACACAAATCCGTGGTTTTTGGCTGCTGCCCGGATCATCGCCGGGCCGCCGATGTCTATATTTTCAATACAGTCGTCATAAGCCGCGCCTTTGGCGACGGTTTCTTCAAACGGATACAGGTTCACCACCAGCAGGTCGATCGCACCGATCCCATATTCAGCCATCGACGCCACATGATCGTCATTGTCGCGCAGCGCCAGCAGGCCGCCATGCACCGCCGGATGCAGGGTTTTCACCCGGCCATCCATCATTTCGGGAAATTGCGTCACATCCGACACATCGCGCACCGGCAACCCGGCCTCGCGGATCGCCTTGGCGGTGCCACCAGTCGACAGCAGTTCGACACCCCGGTCGTTCAAGGCAGAAGCCAAGTCGGTCAACCCGGATTTATCAGACACAGAAAGCAGGGCGCGGCGGATGACGACGTGGTCTTGCGGCATAGGGAATTTGATCCTTGATTATGTGTGATGGCGAGTCAGTGACCAGTTAACCAGGCCCTCATAATTCACTGCCCGCCAAGATACCACGATCTGTTTTGTCGCGCGTGGCCGCAGCCTGCCTCGCTCCATATAGGCCGAGCGGCGCAGCGCCAATACTCCGACATTGGCGCGAAACACCCAGATTTCGCCATTGCGTAATGTCAGTGATACCGCAGTACCGTTCATGTCCAGAACCGGGGACACGTCGGGATGCAGGTGAAAATGGATGTCGAAGGGCACAATATGCCGCTTTTTGCCGGTTGCCATCTTGATGAACTGCGCCCGATCAAACGACGTTTCCGCCTTCATATTGTCTTCGCCCTGAACCTCGGCCCCGCCTTGCAGAATCGAGATTTGCCGAAAATGAGTCAGCCCGTACCCGCGAACATACCCATCGTGCGTGGTGCGCACGGCTTTGCCGATTTCGTTTTCGTCGGTCAGCACGGTCACAAGTTTGGGGGCATGCACCAGCTTGCGACCAAAAGTATGGCCAACGAATCCTTCGGCCGCAAACCGCGCCGACGAGGTTTTGTTCAGGCAAACCGTGTTATGGGCGGGTGTGGCGCGGCAAGCTTCGCGCACCGCATCGGAATAGCCGTAAGACCGCCCCATATTGACGAATACCGGCAATTGCCCGGACGACATTTCAAATGCCAGAGTCCCGGCGTGGGCCTGTTCGGCAGCTCTGACCGGTGGCAGCGGCGCGGTATCCATCACCAGTTGCGTCGTGCCGGAAACCAGTCGGGTATACCCCATCGCACCTTCTGGCCGCGCGGGCAGGCGTATTCCGGCGTCCGCCAGCGCTTGATCCAGCCTTTCGGCCTGTCCGGCACCACCCCCGTGAAAGCGCACCAACCCGCCGTCGCCCAGGCGCAATGCCCGCAGGGTCGGAGCCATCCGTTCCAACGCTCTGAGGATTTCCGGATCAACCTTCACAACCGCCGCAGTTGCCGCTTGCGATACCCAGGACATCAGGGTGAATATCTCCATCAGCTCTTCGGGATTGCGACTGGCGATACCACCGTCAGCACCGATTTCACGCTTGCATTCAACACCCAGCGCCTTGATAGCCGGGGCCAATAAATGGGCTTTGCCTTCCAGTGCCAACCCGCAATAAACCAATCCGGTCAGCGCCTCGAACCGCGGCAGACCTGAGCGCATGGATTTCCAGCGCTTCGACAGATATTGCGCCTGATGGCCCAGACTTTTGAAATAAGCTCGGGAATGCGCAGCGGGCAATTGATGCAGCAACAGGATTGCATGGTTGATCCAATGCACAACCCGGCGTCCGGTAACATCCGCTCGCCATGTCGGCCCATTTTGCCAACGGTGCCTGCCGATCCAATCAATCAACCATTCCTGCGCCCTGGCGCGGGCGGTCATGTCATCACAGGCTGCCAGATCGTCCAGCCAGACAAAACCCTGCAGTGTCTCTGCGAATTCCGCGTCGTCTTGCGGCAAGTCCCAAACTGAAGATCCCGCCAACGGCACGACCTCGCCTGCAATCTGAAAATTGCCTGACATCAACTGCAGGCCGCGCACGGCGGTGCCATATGACCGCGGTTCCGGCTGAGAGACAAAGGCGACAGCCGGTCGCGCAAGCTTGGCAGTCTGCAACGCAATACGGTCCCGCAGGCGGTGCAAGGATTGCCGCAACCGGATCAACGCCGCGTATGATGTCCAGATGAACTTCTGCATGCCTCGGCTTTTTGATGAAGCGCTCGAATAGGCGGCGATCATACTGGCGCTGCTTCTTGCTGTCATCAGAGATTAGAGCGTTTCTGGATTATTCGAATTCAGAATAAACCAGAAACGCCGGTTTAAGATTCCAATGTCGCTGCGTATCTCGGCTCATTGGTAAATCCATCAAGCCGGGATACGACCTAGTTAGACCTGGCGCTTCAACAACGCCATATAGAATCCATCCATCCCGCCCCGTTCGGGCCAGTAGTCGGGCCGCAGTCTCATCGAACCGGGCAACTGTTGCCAGTCTGGTTCACACCCAAACGTTTCGGGCTGAAATTCAACAGTGTGCGCTTTCTGCATCTCCGCCAGAAACGTCTCAATCTGCCGCTCACCTTCCGCCGGGATCAACGAACAGGTGCTGTACATTATCCGTCCGCCGGGTTTGAGCCAGCCAAAGGCTTTGCGCAGGAGATCTTGCTGCAACTTTAACAGCGGTTTCAAATCCATTTCAGGGCGCACATGTGGCAGGTCCGGGTGCCGCCGAATGGTTCCGGTGGACGAACAGGGCGCGTCCAGCAGGATTGCGTCAAAAGGTTGCTCAGGCCGCCAGTCCAGCGCATCCGCCGCCACGATTTCGGCTTTCAGCCGCGTCCTGTCCAGGTTTTCCTTGACCCGCTCCAACCTGCCCTGGGACACATCCAACGCAACAACATCGGCGGCAGAAGCGGCCAATTGCATGGTTTTGCCACCCGGTGCCGCGCACAGATCAAGCACCCGCTGACCCTCTAAATTTCCAAATAGCCGGGCGGGCAATGCCGCCGCCGCATCCTGCACCCACCACGCGCCTTCTTCATATCCAGGCAGGGCGGATATCTGCCCCGGTCGCGCCAACCGCAGGCTGCCGGTTGGCAGAACTTCAGCCTGTAAAACCTGCGCCCAACGCTCTGCATTTGAAGGTGTGCGCAGGGTCAGATCAACCGGCGGGCGCTGCATATGTGCAGCTTCGATGGCGTGCGTCGCCTCTTCACCAAAAGATTTTTTTACCGAACCACGCCAGGATTTGGGCAGCTTGGAATGCGGCTGCACTTCCAACAGCGGCGCACCTTCCGCGGCCAATTTGCGCCCGACAGCATTGACCATGCCCGACAGATGCGTGGTTTTTTGACTGGCCCTCAAGATTTGCACAGCCGCGTTGACCGCCGCATGGGCCGGTATGTCATCCAGCAGAATTTCCGCCGCACAGACCCGCAACGCGTTGCGGGCCTTTAGGGGCGGTGACTTACGCAAAAACTCGTCCAGAACCGCGTCAAGTCTGCTGACGTTTCTTAAAACCAACGTCGCCAAAGACTGCGCCCGCGCCCGTTCCGCAGGTGAAAGCTTGGCCAAAGGGCCTTCCGGATGGTCGACGGATTCTGACAGCATCAACCGCTCCATCACCACGGATTGCAGCAACGAAACCGCGCCGGGCCGGGATGCCTGATTTTTCCGTGCTCAATTTGACTCTCCGCCTTGGGTTTCGCGGTAATTGCACGATTCCGGGAGGCATTACCACTGCGCAATGCTTGCTGCTTGCGTTTTGGTTACTTCCGGCTTTTATTACAGACCGAACGCCGAGACCAAAATGACCAAGAGCATCAAAAACCAAAAAATATCGAATGCCGCGAAACAGGCCTTGGCAGAGGCCGAAGACCGGCGCAAAAAAGCTGACAAAAAGGAGCTGCCGCTGGAACTCGGCGGCCGTGACGGACCGGAACCGACCCGCTTTGGCGACTGGGAAAAAAAGGGCATTGTCTCGGATTTTTAGGAAAATGTGAATGAATGCCAAAAGTGCTTTCCGGACAGATTCACAAATTCGCAAGACGACGGCGCTAGCTTACGGTCAAATTGCCGGAGCTTGACGATGTCATTTTGGAAAAGCCTGACCGCTTGGGCTGTTGTTGCAGGTTCGGTTACGGTGCCCGTCTTTGCACAGCAGGAAACCAACCGCATCTGGTTCACCTGGGAAAGTTTGGCCCGCAACCCGGAATTATGCCGGAAAAGGAACCATTGCGCACCAGTCAGCACGTATATCACGCGCTTGGTCGAACAAACGGCCACCGAACGCGCCCGCGCCATGGTTGGGGCCATCGACACGCTGGCGGCGCGGCGCGGCCAACCCGTGGAACATCCGGCGACACCACTGGTCTGCCAAAACGTCAATGCCGCGACTGTTTTGGGGTTTAACCCCGAAAGCTGGGAAGTTTCCGACAAGAAAGAAGCGCTGCGCAATCTGCCAGGCGTCCATTTCTCTGTGCGTAATCTGAAAGCACCTGCCAACTACGAAGGCCCGTTTGGTGATCAGGTTCAGGCCATGATGGAACAGAAATTCCGGCAGTCGGGCATTCAGGTGCTGACCAAAGAACAAATGCCGCACACACCGGGGCAACCGCAATTAAACATCTATTTTTCCAATACAAATCCGGAAACTGGTTGCTGGTTCAGCATTTTCGCCAGCCTTTCGCAGACCATGCTTTTGACCCGCAATCATACCGTGAAACTCAGGGCCGGGACCTGGGGGACATCAGGTGGCTATTCAGCCGACGATCCAAACCGCAATGAGTTGGATGCAATTGCGGATGTGGTGGACAAATTCATCGCCGATTATTGGAAGGCGAATTCGGGCAAGGTCACAAACGCAAAGAATTAAACCAGCCCCAGCACATCCAGCATCGAATATTCGCCGGGACCTTTGCCCTGACCCCAAAGTGCCGCTTTCAAAGCTCCGCGCGAAAACACCCGCCGGTCTGTCGCCAGATGGCGCAGCACAATACGTTCGCCATCTGCTGCGAACACCACGTCATGTTCGCCAACCACATCGCCGCCGCGAATGGCGTGGAAGCCGATCGCGCCGCGTTCTCGCGCGCCTGTAATCCCGTCGCGCCCCCTGTCCGCAGCGTCGTTCAAGACAACACCTCTGCCTTCGGCCGCCGCTTCGCCCAGCATCAAGGCGGTTCCGGAGGGCGCATCAACTTTATACCGGTGGTGCGCCTCGACCACTTCAATGTCAAAATCCTCATCCAGCGCCGTCGCGACCTGTCGCGTCAACTGCACCAGCAGGTTCACACCAAGGCTCATGTTGCCCGCCCGCACAATCGTTGCGTGACGCGCGGCGGCAGAAATTTTGGCAAGCTGCTTGTCCGCCAGCCCGGTTGTCCCGATCACATGCACGGCGCGGGCCTGCGCCGCCAGAGCCGCATGTGCCACCGTCGCATCAGGTGCTGTAAAATCAATCACTGCCTGAGACCGGGCAAAAACGTCCAGCGGGTCGTCTGAAACCGTGATCCCGATTTCGGCGCCGCCCATTGCTGCACCGATATCCGCGCCTATCCAATCATGTCCTTCGCGTTCGGTCACCCCGGCCAGAATTGCCTTGTCGCTGCCCAAAACCTCGCGGATCAACATCTGGCCCATTCGCCCTGATGCTCCGACAATCGCTATGGCTGGCAGATTGGACATGATACACTCTCCGCTTTAAGTCTCCCCAGCCTTTTGAGCGCTTTGCGTTTAATCTGAAACAGATTGTACGCAAAGCGCCGGTTAAAGTAACTGGTGTCGCTTCGTTATACGATTCATTGGTGATTCCATTAAACCGCATAACGCTCTAGCGCGGCTTGTGACGAATGGCAAAGGCTGGTTGATGCTGCCACACTTGTGGCATAAACGGGCCGCGAAGGGGTTCATGATGGCCAAACGAAATTTTGAAAATGCCAACGGTCCGACGCAGCGGCAGTTGCGGGTTGGCGAGTTGATCCGCCGCGCGCTGGCTGAAGTTCTGTCACGCGGCGATATCCACGACCCCGACCTGGCACATGTCTCGGTGACTGTGGGCGAAGTGCGCACCAGCCCGGACCTGCGTCTGGCGCATGTTTTTGTGTTGCCGCTGGGCGGCCAAAATTCAGCAGTGGTGATTGACGCGCTGAACCGCAACAAATCCGAATTGCGCCGCGCCATCAACAAATCAATGTCGCTGAAATACTCGCCCGATCTGAAATTTGTCTACGATCAGACCTTTGATCAGATGGATGAAACCCGGCGCCTGCTGTCCCAGGACAACGTGCGCCGCGATATTTCGTCAGACGACCCCGATGCGGAATGATTGACGAAGGGACTCCACGTTGATTTCTTCGGACATAAATACCCTAAAAGACACCGAGGTGCGCTCGGCGCAAAACATCGGGTCGCATCTGATGACGACTTCGCACTATCCGCTATTGTACCAACAGATCACGAAATGCGGCTGCACTTACCTGCGCAATCTGATCTGGTACCTGGAACACGGTGAATTGCACCCGGCGGGTGACAAGATCAGCACGGATGATCTGGCGGGCTTGCGCGCTTTTGAATTGTCGGACGCGGATGTTCGCGCGAACCGGCACAAGTTTGTTGTCATCCGCCATCCGGCTCAGCGCTTCCTGTCGCTCTATTTCGACAAGATCATTGGCCGTCGCGGCGGCAGATATCAGAAGATCGCGCAGACTTTCATCCATTCCGCCGGGGTCAATCCTGACGCCGGTCAGGATTTGGCCGTGCATCGCAACAACTGTCACAACGCGCTGGATTTTATCGGCAACCAGCTCGAATCCAAATCCTACCGGGACATTAACTGGCACTGGAAACCACAGAAGGTCCGGATGAGTCAGGTGCGGGATTACGATTTCAACACGCTGCATCTGGAAGGGCTGGATTGGCAATTGCCCCAGGTTCTTGGTGATATTGTGCCGAACATAGACCGCGCCATGCAAACCGTAACCTCCAGAAATGCCTCCAGCAAACCGGTTGCGAACGACGATATTCTCGATCAGGAATTGCGGTTAAAAATCAATGGTATTTACCGGACAGACTATTTGATGTGGAAAGAGGTTCGGAATTTCTGGGCCAAAAAACAGGATCAGTAACAAACGATGGCCCGGGGGAAAAATAAACGCCGCGTAGATGGCTGGCTGGTGGTGGATAAACCAGCGGGGATCACTTCGACCGCAGTGGTCAACAAGGTGAAATGGGCCTTTGATGCCAAAAAGGCCGGCCATGCAGGAACGCTTGATCCTGGTGCAACCGGCGTGCTCGCTGTTGCCCTCGGCGAGGCCACCAAGACCGTCCCCTATATCACCGATGCGCTGAAAGCCTACCGCTTTACCGTTCGATTGGGTCAGGCGACAAACACCGATGATGCCGAAGGTGAAGTGATCGCAAAAAGTGATTTGCGCCCTTCGGACGAAGATATCGCCGCGTCGCTGCCGGAATTCATTGGCGACGTTATGCAGGTTCCACCAAAATTCTCCGCTGTGAAAATCGACGGCCAGCGCGCCTATAAACTGGCCCGCGAAGGAGAAGACCTTGAACTGGCCGCTCGTCTGCTTTGGGTGGAAGACCTGAAAATGATATCCCGTCCGAACGACGATCATGTCGAGTTGGAAATGGTCTGCGGCAAAGGCGGTTATGTCCGGTCCATCGCCCGCGATCTGGGTGCGACTCTCGGGTGCTATGGTCATGTGCACCATTTGCGCCGCCTCTGGTCCGGCCCATTTGAAGCCGAAGACGGGGTGACCCTGGCGTTGATCGACGACCTCGCAAAATCGCCCGAATTGGACGCCCTTCTGCTGCCGATAGAAACCGGGCTGACAGACATGCCGGAACTCACCTGCCGCCCTGAAGCGGCTGCGCGGTTGCGCAACGGTAACCCTGGAAAAGTGGTCACCTCAGACGCGGAATACGGCGACCAGGCCTGGGTGTCGTGCAACGGCGATCCTGTCGCGATCGGGGTTTACAAATCCGGCGAGTTACATCCGACCCGGGTGTTTGTGGCTCCTGAAAATGATTGAGCGGGCGCATTCCAAAGGCGACGCCGCTTCGGTTGCGTTGTATTCTGACTGTGAACAGTATCGTTACGAATTGACCCGAATTTGGGACCCGGCGGGTGGCAAAGCGCTGTTTGTGATGCTCAACCCGTCGACAGCGACCGAGATCCAGAACGATCCCACGGTCGAACGTTGTGAACGCCGCGCCCGTTCGCTGGGTTTCGGCGCATTCCGAGTCTGCAACATCTTCGCCTACCGCGCCACCAACCCGCGCCATATGCGGGCGCAAGGTGATCCAGTTGGCCCTGCGAACGACACCGCCATCCAACAATCCTGCGACTGGGCCGATCAGATAATTTGCGCTTGGGGCACACATGGTGAGCATATGAATCGTGGACCTGCAGTAACCGATCTACTGCGCGCCCAGCCCAAACCACTCTTCCACCTCGGCCTGTCCAAAGCCGGCCACCCGAAACACCCGCTGTACATTGGGTATAACGTGCAGCCGGAGATATGGACTTAAGTGCAACTTCCCCGAACTTGCCTTAACCATTTGTTAACAAACAACTAAAGATGCGAGCGCGGAACATTTTTGCGGTCACTCGAAAATATGACGTGACATCCTAAAGCTGATGCTCCCCTATCCCCCGACGAAAGGGGACATATGACCGACCAAACCAAAGGTTTGCTGATTACCACGTTCGCGGTTCTGCTGGTCATCCCGGACAGCCTGTTCATCCGCTTGATCCAGGCCGACATCCTGACTTTCATATTCTGGCGTTCGCTGTTGGCCGGGATTGTCATTTTTGTCGGCGTTTGCTGCTTCTACGGTCGCAACGTTCCCGCGACCTTTCGTGGATTAGGCCGCCCTGGCCTGCTCTACGCCTTCTTCATGGCGGTCGGCACATTTTGCTTTATGGCAGCCTTGCGCAACACCTCCGTGGCCAACGCATTGTTCATTGCTTCCACCTCACCGGTATTTGCTGCCCTGACAAGCTGGTATTTCCTTGGTGAAAGATTCTCCAGCCGGATGATCTGGACCACTGCCGCCGCGTTGTTTGGCATTGGCGTCATCACGTTCGGATCGTCAGAAAACGAACATGCCTCCTTTTTTGGGGATGCGCTCGCCCTCGCCGCAGCCGCCGCGCTCGCCTGTACTTTTACAACCGCCCGCGCCGCCCGCCAGATCTCGATGGTTCCGGCAATCGCCATTGGTTATCTCGCGACAGCTGTGATCTCGCTGCCGCTTGCCAGCCCCTACAGTCTGATCGGCGTGGAATGGATCTATATGATCATCCTAGGGGTCGCGTTCATCCCATTGGGCACCAGTCTGTTGGCCCTCGGTCCGCGCTATATCACTGCACCGGAAGTCTCACTCCTACTGTTGCTGGAAGCCGTCCTCGCACCGCTGCTGGTCTGGTATGTTCTGGCCGAACACCCAGGCAAATGGGCGCTGATCGGCGGGGGCATCGTAATTGGTGCGCTTTTTGTCTCAAATATGATCGGATTGCGCCGCGCAAAACGCGCTTAATCACCTACCCCCTTCCCTTCTCGCCAATTCTCGACTACAGACCCCCAATCTGTGACTCAATCCGCAGAAACTCCACGGGCCTTGCTGGACGACATCCCGGCCTGCGCCATCCACTCTCAACTTTAAAGGAGACCCCGATGTCGATCACACCAGAGCTGAAAGAACAGCTGATTAAGGAATATGCCACCAAAAAAGGCGACACTGGTTCGCCCGAAGTGCAAGTGGCAGTTCTGACCTCCCGCATTGCAACCCTGACCGAGCATTTCAAAACCCACAAAAAGGATAATCATTCCCGCCGTGGTCTTCTGAAAATGGTCGCTCTGCGCCGCAAGCTGCTGGACTACACCAAAGTGAAAGACGAAGAGCGTTATCAGTCTCTGATTAAGCGCCTCAAAATTCGCCGCTAAAATTTCCAAACGCGCCCTGAATACCTGGGGCGCGTTTTGGATTCCTTAAACGTCTTAATTGCGATCTGAAACAGATCGGAATTATGGCGCCGACCCGAACCTTCGAAGTGGCTGCGTTATGCGCTTCGTTGGTAATATCAACAAACCTCATAACGCTCTAGGGGCCTGAAACCCTTCGAAAATTCAGGATTTGTCCGTTGGCTGATCTGCCTGACCCTCTGATCCAGCCTTAACGATATGAAATTGGGTCCTGCGGCGCTGCATCAACGGATGCGGGCCGTTTACGATAGGATGATACATGTTTGACGAAGTCAAAAAATCAATCGAATGGGGCGGAGACACGCTCACCCTGGAAACAGGAAAAATTGCTCGGCAAGCCGACGCCACCGTGATCGCCACTCTGGGTGAAACATCGGTTCTGGCCGCGGTTGTGTTCGAGAAGAAAGAAAAAGTTGGGCTGGATTTCTTCCCGCTGACCGTAAACTATCAGGAAAAATACTACGCTGCGGGTAAAATTCCCGGCGGGTTTTTCAAACGTGAAGCACGCCCAACCGAAAAAGAAACCCTGACCTCGCGTCTGATCGACCGTCCGATCCGTCCGCTGTTTGTGCCTGGTTTCAAACACGAAACCCAAGTGACGCTTACCGTGCTGAGCCACGATCTGGTAAACGATCCGGATATGGTTGCGATGATTGCAGCCTCCGCTGCCCTGACACTGTCCGGCGCACCCTTCATGGGCCCAATCGGCGGTTGCCGGGTTGGTTTTGTGGATGGCGAATACGTGCTGAACCCGTCTGTCGACGATATGCACGAGCTGCGCAACAACCCTGAGCAACGCCTCGATCTGGTTGTCGCCGGTACACAGGACGCCGTGATGATGGTGGAATCCGAAGCTTACGAACTCAGCGAAGCAGAAATGCTCGGCGCCGTGAACTTCGCCCACGAAAGCATCCAGCCGGTGATCAACCTGATCATCGACATGGCAGAAGCCGCCGCCAAAGAACCGTATGATTTCCAGGCACCGGATTATTCCGATCTGCTGAAGAAAGTCACCAAACTGGGTGAAAAAGACATGCGCGCCGCATTCGGCAACACCGACAAGCAGGAACGCACCGCTGCGATTTCCGCTGCGCGTGCGGCGATCAAGGAAGGTCTTTCCGAAGAAGAACTGGAAGATGGCGACCTCGGCACTGCTCTGAAAAAACTGGAAAGCTCCGTTGTACGCGGCGATATCGTCAAAACCGGCAAGCGGATTGACGGTCGTGACCTGTCAACCGTGCGCCCGATTGTGTCCGAAACCGGCCTGCTGCCACGCACCCACGGTTCCGCTCTGTTCACACGCGGCGAAACGCAAGGTTTGGTTGTCACCACGCTGGGCACCGGCGATGACGAGCAGATGATCGACAGTCTACAAGGCATGTTCCGCTCCAACTTCTATCTGCACTACAACTTCCCTCCCTACTCGGTTGGTGAATGTGGTCGCAGTTTTGGACCGGGTCGTCGTGAAATCGGTCACGGCAAACTCGCTTGGCGTGCGCTGCAGGCGGTTCTGCCAGCGGCGACCGACTTCCCCTACACCATCCGGCTTGTCTCTGAGATCACCGAGTCCAACGGCTCGTCTTCGATGGCTTCCGTTTGTGGCGGCTCCCTGTCAATGATGGATGCTGGAGTTCCACTGCGTGCGCCGGTTGCCGGTGTTGCAATGGGTCTGATCCTTGAGGACAGCGGAAAATATGCGATCCTGACCGACATCCTGGGCGACGAAGATCACCTCGGCGACATGGACTTCAAGGTGGCGGGCACCGAAAACGGCATCACATCTTTGCAGATGGACATCAAAGTTGCCGGCATCACCACCGAGATCATGGAAAAAGCGCTGGCTCAGGCCAAAGACGGCCGTCTGCATATCCTTGGCGAAATGGCCAAGGCGCTGACCGAAGCCGGGTCGTTCTCTGAACATGCGCCGCGCATCGAAACCATCACCATCAACCCGGATAAAATCCGCGAAGTGATTGGGTCCGGCGGCAAAGTGATCCGTGAAATCGTTGAAGTGTCGGGCGCCAAAGTCGACATCAACGACGACGGTGTGATCAAGATCGCGTCTTCAAACGGCGAGCAGATCGAAAAGGCCCGCGAAATGATCATGTCGATCGCAGCGGAGCCTGAGGTCGGCACGATCTACACTGGCACGGTTGTGAAAGTCATGGATTTCGGCGCGTTCGTGAATTTCTTCGGAAAACGCGACGGTCTGGTGCATGTGTCGCAAATGGCGGCCGAACGTGTGAGCCATCCCAAAGACGTTGTGTCCGAGGGCCAGTCGGTGAAGGTCAAACTGATGGGTTTTGACGACCGCGGCAAAGTGCGGTTGTCGATGAAGGTTGTCGATCAGGAGAGCGGCGAAGAACTGGCCGGATAAACAGCCCATCGCTTTCCCGGCTTCTGGGGTTTTGCTTGCAAAACCCTGTTGGCATTGCAATTGAAATGCGCGAAAGAC
Organism: Amylibacter sp.; assembly: GCA_965237555.1. Lineage (GTDB taxonomy): Bacteria > Pseudomonadota > Alphaproteobacteria > Rhodobacterales > Rhodobacteraceae > Amylibacter. The sequence goes on along the minus strand of OZ250147.1, from coordinate 643,385 downwards.
CCGATCCGAGACCTCTTACAGAAACAGAATGGCCTCGCTTTTGCGGGGCCTTTTTACTGAGGAGAAATGCCAGAAATCTACCCCAGCCATAGCCGCTACCCGACTCCCCCCCCCGGGAACAGGGGAGAGGTTGCGCGATTCAGGGGAAAGTCTTCCTGCGCAGCCGTGCTGTGATTTCTTCATAAATAGGGCGCCGCACGCAGCTGCGAATTCTGGCGCCTAGACACAATCCATTCACTCCGTTACCCATTCCGCAAAACTATCCACCAACCAACCCGGAGCCCTTCCCATGACCATCACCCGCAGCCACTCTTCGCACCGCATGAGCCAACTCGTCGTCCACAGCAACACCGTTTATCTGGCCGGTCAGGTAGCCGATGATACCAGCGCAGATATCAAAGCCCAGACCGCCGACTGTCTGGCCAAAGTCGAAGCCATTCTTACCGAGGCCGGCAGCGACAAGGATCACATTCTCTCCACCACAATCTACGTCAAAGACATCGCCGAATTCGCCCAGATGAACGAAATCTGGGACGCCTGGATCGCCGACCACGGTAAACCCGCCCGTGCCTGTGTCGAGGCGAATATGGCGACCGAAGCCATTCTGGTTGAGGTATGCGTGATCGCTGCGATCAAGGCATAGCGTCGATCGGCCAAAGAAATAGAAAACCCCGCGCTGATACCACGCGGGGCAAATGTTGACGGCAGCCGACCTAGCCTGGCTGTTTGGTTTTCCGCAGATACGGCAACACGGTCTCAAACTCACCAAACCGCTCCACCGCGTCTTCGTTCGACACTGCGGCTGTGATGATCACATCCTCACCGTGCTGCCAGTTTGCAGGTGTTGCCACCTGATGGTTGGCGGTCAGCTGAATTGAATCCAGCGCCCGCAGCAGTTCGTCGAAATTCCGCCCGGTGGTCATCGGATAAGTCAGCGACAGTTTGATTTTCTTGTCCGGTCCAACAATGAAAACCGACCGCACGGTGGCGTTATCCGCAGGTGTGCGGCCTTCTGAATTGTCACCGGCTGATGCCGGCAGCATGTCATAAACTTTGGCCACCTTCAGCTCCGGATCACCGATCATCGGATAGCTGACGGAATTACCGGACACCGTTTCGATATCGGCCTTCCAGCGGTGGTGATCCGCAACCGGGTCCACCGAAATCCCGATGATCTTGGCATTCCGCTTGGCAAATTCACCAGCCATTCCAGCCATGACCCCCAATCCGGTGGTGCAAACCGGGGTGAAATCCTTGGGGTGTGAAAACATCACCGCATAGCCATCACCGATCCAGTCGTGAAAACTGATTTCGCCTTCTGTGGTGTCGGCGGTAAAATCCGGGGCGGTATCGTTGATGCGCAAAGACATGGCTTTCTCCAATTGTTGATTTTTTGTTGCTTGGCAAAATTCTCTACCTTCTGCCCGGGATTCGCAAGGGGACTCAGCCGCCCCAGATCGCCCGGCGCAGGATGTTCAGACCCAGCAGCAGGAACATCAGCAGAACCGCCCGCTGAAACCCCTCGGGGTTCAACCGGCTGCGAAAATGTTCGCCAACCGCAAAACCCAGAACAGTGGGAATCACCAAGGTAACTGAAACCCAACCGGTGCTGAAACTGAGCAGACCGGCGGACCAATAGCTGTAGAACAGCGGGGTAAAACCACAAACCAGCATCACCCCTGTCGCACTGACAAACTCGTCTTTCGGGGTCCGTCTGGCAATCAGATACATCAGCACCGCCGGACCCCAAAGCGCGGTCAACCCGCCCAATACTCCAGCAATGGATCCGGCACCGAACTGGGCGATCCGGTCATATTTGTCCTCCAACGGTGGCGGTTTGAGAAACAGTTGAACCAGCGTGAAGCAAACCACCACAGCCCCAATGACAAATGTCAGATTGCGCGAGGACAGCCCAAAAGACAGACGCGCAGTGATCAACATGACCACAAACAGACAGCCCAGAAACAGCGCGTAGCGCCGGATCGTCGGCATCACCATCCCAACCCGGTAGCATTGCCACAGATTGGCAAAAAACACCGGCGCAAGCGTCAGCACGATGGCCTGCCGCGGATCCATAATCTGAATCAGCAGTGAAATCGTGATGGTTGGCAAACCGATCCCGATCAGGCCTTTGGCCATGCCTGCGACCAGAAAAACCGCAATCGCGATCAGGATTTCAGTCTCTGTCATTTTCCATGCCTGTTAATTTGATCAAATTTTGTGTCGCGGTCGGAATCCCTGTTGCCTTAGCACAACCGCGGTGCCAGTGTCGCCGCCGAATCAAGCACACTTATCAGGAGGCATTTCGATGTTGGAAAAACGCGACTTCTACATCAATGGCACATGGGTAGCCCCGGCACAGGCAAACGATTGTGACGTCATCAACCCCGCAACCGAAGAGGTTTGCGCGGTGATTTCTCTCGGCGGCCAGGCGGACACAGATGCGGCTGTAGCCGCAGCAAAAGCGGCGTTCGAACCCTGGGCAATGACATCCAAGACGGATCGACTGGACCTGCTCAAATCGCTGTTGTCCGAATACAAGAAACGCAACGACGATATGGCCGAAGCCATCTCGATGGAAATGGGCGCGCCGATTGATCTGGCCCGGACCGCACAAACCGGTGCAGGCTCCGGCCATATTCAGGGGTTCATCAACGCCTTTGAAGGGTTCGAAGCCGAGTCTTCGCCCTGGGCCGACTCGCCACACGAGCGGATCATCCGCGAACCGATCGGCGTTTGCGGCCTGATCACACCCTGGAACTGGCCAATGAATCAAGTGACTTTGAAAGTGGTTCCCGCCCTTGCTGTCGGCTGTACTGTCGTGCTGAAACCTTCTGAGGAATCCCCGCTGTCGTCTATCGTGTTTTCTGAAATCGTCGATGCGGCGGGCTTCCCGAAAGGGGTGTTCAATATGCTAAACGGCGACGGCCCCGGCGTTGGCAGCCAGATGTCATCGCACCCGGATATCGATATGATATCGTTCACCGGGTCTACCCGCGCAGGCCGCTTGATCACTAAAGCTGCCGCTGAAACCATCAAACGCGTGACGCTAGAACTGGGCGGCAAAGGGGCGAATATCGTCTTTGCCGATGCCGATGAGAAAGCCGTAAAACGCGGCGCGTTGCATTGTTTCAACAATACCGGCCAGTCGTGTAACGCGCCAACCCGGATGCTGGTTGAGCGCTCTTTCTACGATCAGGCGGTGGACATCGCCGCCGCAACCGCCGAGGCAACCAAAGTCGGCGACCCGCGTGAAAACGGGCGCCACGTCGGGCCGGTTGTCAACAAGCTGCAGTTCGACAAAATCCAGGACCTGATCGAGGTTGGCATCAACGAAGGCGCACGTCTGGTTGCCGGTGGTACCGGCCGGCCCGAAGGTCTGAACCGGGGGTTCTACATCCGCCCAACCGTGTTCGCAGATGTAAACAACGACATGACAATCGCCCGCGAAGAAGTATTCGGCCCTGTGCTGTCGATGATCCCGTTTGAATCCGAAGAAGAGGCTGTGCAGATCGCCAACGACACGGTGTACGGCCTGACCAATTATGTTCAAACTCAGGACCCCGCCAAAGGGGCCCGCGTTGCCCGCCAATTGCGCTCAGGCATGGTGCGTATCAACGGCAAGAGCGAGGCCCGCGCGGCCCCGTTTGGCGGCTACAAACAGTCCGGCAACGGCCGTGAGGGTGGCATTTGGGGACTGGAAGACTTCATCGAAGTCAAACATGTCACCGGAATGGAAGGCTAAGACAACCTGTTCAGACAACGGGGCGGCGCAACGCAATTGCGCCGCGCCTTTTCGTTTTAGGGCTGATACAGCTCCGCCGTTTCACCCAGATAACCGCTCCAGGCAAACCAATAGGCGATATGGCCCGCGACCCGAGGCAGGGTTTCTCCGGTCGGCGAAGTTAGCGCTTCTTCGGACGCCGACCAAACAGCCCCGGCTACGTCAGTGATGCCATCCGTCTCACCGGTAAATTCATGGTCTCGCCGCTCAAAAGCCCGCACTGTGCGCCCATCCAGATCACCGATCAACACCAGATTTCGCCCACCCATCGTATCATTGATCACCTGCCCGCCTTTGAACGCCGTCAGGGGCCAGGCCTTCGCTGCGCCAAACTGACGGACACCAAAGACATAGTCCTTTTGCTTCAACAGGTCCTGATCCACCTGCGTTGGAAACATCAGATCGGCGCTGGCAAAATAATCCTGATAAACCACTCCGGAACCATAGTTTCGCCGATGACCGGTGTTAAGCGACAACACCTGCGTTTGTGGATTATCGTGAAGCCATTCCTGCCACGGCGCAATCACTACCGGGCGCTGTTTGAGCACCATTCCGCTGTCTACCAATGGTCCAGCCACCGGTTCTCCGGTGAACTGGTTCCAAAGACTGTGCGTCTACCGGTCAAACATCAGTTTGTTGGACCGGTAGAGAAACCCAGATGACCCGAATACCAACGGCTTACCGCGGCCCGCGACCTGCGTTTCGAACAGGATGCCCGACCCGCACAGCGTGCAGTACGCCAGCGCCAGGGGCACGCCGCCAATCACATCGTTGAACATTTCATGCCATCCCATGATGCGCAGCGGATAGGCCCGCGCATCACCGTTGATGGACACGCCGAACACCAGATCATCGGACTTAAGATACGTCGCCTCAGATGCAGCAATCAGTTCGGGATTATCCAGCGATGGAATGCCGTCTTTGCGCACCCCGCCCCAGGTTATTTCCTCGAGCCGGATTTTCATCCGGTCCACTGCCAGATACTCCGGTTTCAGAAAATCGGCGAAGTTCGGGTCAATCTGCAGAAACGCCCGGCGCTTTAAGTCCGCGTACCCGGGATGTCGCGCGAATTGATCATTGTCTTCCTGCCAGAGCATCCACTCAAACCAGCCGCGCGCGGATTCATTGCCCGAGAGCCGCCGCAACTCCGGCTCAAACCAGGCTGGTCTATAACGCGAAAACCGTTGTGCCAAAATGACAGACGGCACCAGATCGGCGCTTTCATACTGCGCGATAACGGACATTCCCCAATCAAATTCCTCGCGGTCGCCAAACATGGTCGCCCACAGCGCGTCCGTCAAATTCGGTGTTCCGTCGGATTGCGCTGCCAACGGGCTGGTGGTTAATGTCGCTGCCGCACTGGCCAAGGCCGCCCTGCGTGTGAATAACATGATGATTCCAATCCTGTCGCTGACGGCATTTTGGGCGATGGAGGTGTTCAATTGCCAATCACGATGCGGTTATGAAAACCCCTTGCAGGACCACCGCGCAATGTGGTCCTGTGTCTGGCAGTTGCGGCACCAGGCGCCATCCTGAAGGGGACACAATGAAGACCATCAAAACATTTCTGGCGGTTGCCGTCATATCAATGCTGACCGCCAGCAGCGCCATAGCAAAAACCCTTGCGGAGGCAGTTTTTCCAGCTTTCTGAACGGCGTCAAGAAAGAGGCGGTCGCAAAGGGCCACACGCGGGCTTCCGTTGATAAATTCCTCAGGTCTGCCGCGATTGACCCAAAAGTGCTAAAAGCTGACCGCTCCCAGGGCGTGTTCAAACTGACATTCAGCCAGTTTGCCAAACGGGTGATCAGCCAGAACCGGATGGATCACGGGCGCAACAACCGCAAAAAACATGCCAAGACTTTCAGCCGGGTTCAGAAAACCTATGGCGTTGATCCAGCTGTGATGCTGGCATTCTGGGCCTTGGAAACCGACTACGGCGCGTTTCAGGGCAGTTTCAACACGCTGAACGCACTGATCACCTTGTCCCATGATTGCCGCAGGCCCGGCCTGTTCCGGCCACAGATTTTTGCCGCTCTTGCGCTCTGGGAACGCGGCGATTTCAGCCCGACAAAAACCACCGGTGCCTGGGCGGGTGAAATCGGCATGGTGCAAATGCTGCCCGAGGACATCCTGCACCGCGGCGTTGACGGCGATGGCGATGGCAAGGTCCGGCTGAAATCCAGCGCCCCGGATGCATTGATGACAGGTGCCAGGTTGTTGCAGGAATTCGGCTGGCGCAAAAATGAGCCTTGGCTGGTTGAGGTAAACGTGCCGAAAAACCTCGACTGGGCCAAAACCGGGCTCGACAAAACTATGACGGTCGGCAGATGGGCCGCAGCAGGAGTCAAAGCTCGCGGCGGCAAATTGCCCGCATCCGGCTTGCAAGCCTCGTTACTGCTGCCTGAGGGACGCAAGGGGCCTGCCTTTTTGGCCATGCCGAATTTCAAGGTCTATTTCCGGTGGAACAAATCTTTTGTCTACGTCACCACCGCCGCCTATTTCGCCACCAGGCTGGACGGCGCACCAAGATTCAATCCCGGGAACCCGGACCCGGCTCTGTCGGACGGACAGATGAAAAGCCTGCAGAAAAAACTGAAAAGCCACGGCCATGACGTGGGCAAAGTCGACGGAATACTCGGTGCCAAAACACGCGCAGCGGTGCAAAAGGAACAACTGCGGCTGGGACTGCCAGCAGATGCCTGGCCGACGACTGGGTTGCTGAAAAAACTGTGAGGCGGCGTTAACCATTAGCCTCGTAAAGTTCGCGAAATATTAGGGTTTGTGATAAACACTGACGATTGATAATTATTTTCACATGACTCACCTTCTAAATCGACCCCGCCAAGTTGTGGCTTGGAGGGGTCACTCTTTGTCGGCCTATAGGCCGGTAAAGAGCCGGACGACCGCAATTGACAGTGTTGCCGCTGCGAATAAGATCATCCATTATTGATAATTATTTTTTGTCACATTCCTCACCTCCCTTCACCGCGAAGGCGTCGCGGTGAAGGAACGATACTTGAGGTTTGGTTAACCGAACGTTTCGGCTGGTGTAAGATAGAGAACTCTATCGGCAGTAGGCGCCGCCGCGGTGTCTGGCGACATCGAAATGAAAGTGATCCCTGTGATGCCGGTCGGAATTCGGCCCCAAAACGGTACCAAACGGCCCACAGGCCGATTTGTGCAACTTCTTGAGCGTCCGGCCTTTGGACCCTGATCGCCAGTCACGCTTAACACTGATCGTCGTCCCGTCTTTTAGAACAAATCCGGCGATATCCACAGCATTGCCTTTGGCGTGTTCTGACAGCTTCGCGCCTTTGCGGCTGTTGCGGGTCCGGCATGAATAACTTGCAATCACCTGAATTTTTGCCAGCCCGCCGCCTTTGCGCCCAAGCTTTGGTTTGGCTGAACGATGCACCCAGCCATACAGCGATTTGGCGGCATCACAGCCGATCAGTGCTTCGCGGGTCAGTTTGACGCCATCAATTTCGGTTACTTTCACCGGGTTGGATATCCCGCAGCCCCTGATTTTACCTTTTACTCGCGAAGCTTTGCGTCCCCGAATACCGCGCACACCGCACACCGACCCCTTTTTCTTGTATTTCTTCGTCCTGATCTTGATCTTTCGGTCCGGCTCCGCGCTGGCGACTTGCAAATTATTGGGCCGTTTTTTGGGCAGCAGTGACCGGCCTACGGCAAACGGGCTGAACAGCAATACCGGCGTTTGTGAAGCGACCGTGATAGCGCGTGATCTGGTGGTATCGCGCAGAATAATGTCTTCGGTGATGGATTGCTGGATCACGGCTGTGTCTGCAACGGTTGCAGCTGCTCTGTGCTGCACACCGCTCCGGGCTTTGGGTCGCAGTGATGTATAGGGTGCGAATTCGGCGGACTGGTCGATCACAATTTCAATCGGGCGAGCCAGCGGTCTGAGGGATATGGATGGCGCAGAGGCGGCCACTTCAAATGCGGCAACCGACAGCGCTGCGACGATCAGGACGTATCGTAACCCCGCGCGCATCAGCTGTCCTTCTTTGGCCCACGGCCAAAATCGGCAGCTTCTGTGTCTTGTCCGGCTTCGATAATTCCGCGCCGGATCGCCCGGGTGCGGGTGAAATGATCAAACAACTGGTCCCCGTCGCCGCGCCGGATCGCCCGTTGCAGGTCAAACAGTTCCTCTGTGAACCGTCCCAGAATTTCCAGCGTCGCAGCTTTGTTGTTCAGAAAGACGTCGCGCCACATGGTTGGGTCGGACGCGGCGATCCGGGTGAAATCACGGAAACCTGCTGCCGAAAAATTCACCACTTCCTTGTTGGTGATCCGCTGCAGATCATCCGCGACACCCACCATCGTATAGGCAATCAGGTGTGGCGCATGGGACGTAACCGCCAGCACCAGATCGTGGTGTTCTGCATCCATATGTTCCACATTCGCACCCATGGCCTGCCAGAAAGCTTCCAGCTTTTGCGCGGCAGCCTGGTCAGAACCCGCCAGCGGCGTCAGGATGCAATAGCGGTTTTCGAACAGCTCGGCAAAGCCCGCTTCGGGGCCGGAATGTTCCGTGCCAGCCAGCGGGTGCGCCGGAATAAAATGTGTGTTTTCAGGCAGATGCGGCTGGACTGCTTCAATCACCGCCTGTTTGACTGACCCCACATCAGAAACCGTCGCACCCGGTTGCAAATTCGGCGCAATTTGCTGTGCTATCTCCGCCATAACCCCAACCGGAACGCAGAGGATCACCAGATCTGCATTCGCCACAGTCTCTGCTGCTGTCTCAAAAACTGCATCACAAAACCCAAGTTCCAATGCCGCGGCGCGGGACTTGGCAGATTGCGCGTGGCCCACGACTTCCCGTGCCAGACCGCCACGTTTGGCAGCATAGCCAATCGACCCGGCGATCAGGCCCAGACCGATCAGCGCAATTTTATCATAGAGTTGCGTCACTGCTCCGCGCCCTCTTTGAACTGCCGCAACACCGCGGCCACCCGTTTGCAATCGGCCCCTTTGCCGATTGTAATCCTCAGGCTTTGCGGCAGTTTATACCCTTTTACCTGTCTGACAATCAGTCCGTTTTGCATCAGGCAGTCATTCGCCGCATCCGCTTCAGCTTCCGAACCAAGCCGGGCGAGGATGAAATTGCCGTAAGACGGGTCCGACAGGATGCCAATTTCGTCCAGAGCGTCCGCCAGCCAATCCCGCCATTTGGCATTTTCCGCCCGGCATTTATCAGTGTATTCCGTGTCCAGCACTGCTTCCCGTGCCGCCGCCAAAGCCCCGGCATTGACGTTGAAAGGCCCGCGCAGCCGGTGCAGTGTATTGATGATCTCTACCGGGCCGTACCCCCAGCCGATCCGCAAACCGCCCAGCCCGTAAATTTTCGAAAACGTGCGGGTCATGAACACGTTTTTCCGATCCTCAACCAGCGCCGTATGGCCATCAAACCCTTCGGTGAACTCCGCATAAGCGCCATCCAGCACCAGCACCGTTTGCGCCGGCAGGCCCTCCGCCAACCGCGTCACATCGTCTTCAGAAATCATCGTGCCGGTTGGGTTGTTCGGATTGGCCACAAACACAATCTTCGTCCGCTCATTGGTCGCGGCCAGCAGCGCATCCACATCCGTCGTGCGATTGGTTTCCGGCGCCTCTACCGGCGTCGCCCCGGCCCCCTGCGCACAGTTGCGGTACATGGAAAACCCGTGTTCGGTGAACAAAACCTCGTCCCCCGGCCCCGCGTAGGCTTGGGTCAGAAACGCAATGATTTCGTCCGAGCCGTTGCCGCAAATGATTCGATCCGCATCAACACCGTGCACCTGAGCAATCGCCTCGCGCAGGTCCGTGTGATCTGACGACGGATAAACATGGATATTTCCCGCTTCGGCCCGAAACGCCTGTTTCGCCGCTTCGCAGGGACCGTGCGGGTTTTCATTGGAACTCAGCTTGACCGTATTGGATACGCCCTCCACATGACCTTTGCCGCCCACGTAAAGTTCGATGTCCATGATACCGGGTTGCGGTTGGATGCGGGTGGTCATTGTTCGGCCCTGGCTTGGTTGTTCGCTGGGCTTCTAGCCTCGGATGCGCCGATTTACCAGCATTGTGTTGCGTCATTCAGGTGTCCGGCGCCCTGCTGTGTAACGCCATCCTAATCTCTGATACATATAACTTCTCCCGAGCTCAAAAGTGGTTACAGGTTCCCGGCAGCACAGCAAAGTTGCTTTCGGAACCGCCATCACCCAGATCGACAAGGTGCAGGGTTAACTCCCTGTTCGGCAATCAACCGCACCGGCGGGCCCGCCTTTCTTATGAACGACACGACAAAAACCCAGGCACCCTGCATCGGAATGAACCAGCCGCGGGGCGTTTGGGCTGTCCTCATTTGTACAAGCAACGACAGGGCAGCGCCCAGACCTCGGGAGGGGGCCATCAACTATAGTGGTTTTTCCATATACACTTTGTTTCCGGCCTCGCCTGATACCTTCCAGCCCAGCCGCTGATACAGGTCAACATTTTGCGGCATTTCCTTATGCGTCGTCAGTTTCATAAGCCGCATATTTTTGCTTCGGAAATAATCTTCAGCGGTCTCAATCAATGCCGACCCAACGCCTTTGCCCCGGACGTCAGGTCTGACGGCGACATTGGCCAAAAGTCCAACGTCTTCGTTGATTTGAAGTATGAGTCCACCCGCGATGCGACTATTTATTTCTGCGACAAAAACTGTGTGGTCCGCAATGTCTTCGGCAACGCCCTGCGAAACATTCGGAAAGCCAGCGAGCATATCACGATGCTCCGCATAGGCCAGGTCAATGCAGGCAATCAGGCCCTTCGTATCGCTTGACGCGGCCCTTCTTATTATAACTTCTGACATCAGACTCTCAGTAAAACGTCTGCGGATCAATATCGATGCTGACGCGCATGTTCGTCGGCAGTTTCACAGCCGCACGCCATTCCGCCAGCACCGGCTGGATTGCAGCCCCCTTTGCTGCTTTCACCAATATCCGCACCCGATGCCGCCCACGTATACGCGCAATCGGGGCGGAGGCCGGGCCAAACACATCGGCCCCGATCCGCCGCAACGGCTCCGCGTTGCGCACCATGTAGTTGGCCACATCAAACACCACGTTCAGGTCCGGCCCGGACACTACAATTCCCGCCAGCCGGCCATAGGGCGGAACCCCCGCCGCCAGTCTCTGCGCCGCCTCCGCTTTCCAGAAATCCTCTTCCTCGCCGGACAGAATTGCCTGGATCACCGGGTGGTCCGGCTGGTGCGTCTGCACATAAGCCACGCCGGTTTTATCCGCCCGTCCGGCCCGGCCCGCCACTTGCCGGATCAGTTGAAACGTTCGCTCCGCGGCCCGCAGATCACCACCCTGCAACCCCAGATCAGCATCGATCACCCCGACGCATGTCAGCAGCGGAAAGTTATGGCCCTTGGCCACAAGTTGCGTGCCGATAATGATGTCAGCTTCCCCGCCAGCAATTGCGGTGATCCGCTCTTTCAATGCTCGCGCCGTCATCGACATATCCGACGACAGCACCGCAATCCGGGCATCGGGAAACCGGGCCTCGGTTTCTTCAGCCAGCCGCTCCACCCCCGGCCCAACCGCTGCCAACCGCCCCTCAACCTCGCAGTTCGGGCAGGCCACCGGCAGCGGCTTTGTGTTGCCGCACTGATGGCACATCAGCCGCGCCTGAAACCGGTGTTCCACCATGCGCGCGTCACAGTGATCACAGCCGATCTGATGCCCGCAAGCCCGGCAGATGGTCAGCGGCGCATAGCCCCGCCTATTCAGAAACAGCAATGATTGTTCACCCCGGTCCAGCCGGTCCTGCACTTCTTTTGCCAGCCGCGGCGATATCCAGCGGCCCGTCTCCAGCGCGTCCTCACGCAGATCAATCGCCGCCATATCCGGCAGTTCCGCCATGCCAAACCGCTGTTCCAGATCAAACCGCTGATATTTCCCCGCATCCGCGTTGGCCCAGCTCTCCAGTGACGGCGTCGCCGAGGCGAGCACCACCGACCCGCCGCAAATCGACGCTCGCAACACCGCCATATCCCGAGCGTTATACAACACCCCGTCTTCTTGCTTGTAGGAACTGTCGTGCTCCTCATCCACGACCACCAGCCCAAGATGCTGAAACGGCAGATACAGCGCCGAGCGCGCGCCCACCACCAGTTGTGCCTTGCCCTCTGCCACCATGCGCCAGCATCGGCGGCGTTCGGTCATGGTCACACCGGAATGCCACTCGGCAGGCCGGGCCCCGAACCGATTTTGCACTCGGTCAAGGAACTCGACCGTAAGGGCAATTTCCGGCAACAGCACCAGCGCCTGCCGCCCTTGTTTCAGACATTCGGCCACCGCTTCCAGATAGACTTCGGTTTTGCCCGACCCGGTTACGCCTTTGATCAGGGTTGTGCTGTAGGTGCGCGCCTGCACTTTTTTGCGGAGAGCCTCCGCAACCCGCGCCTGTTCTTCCGTCAGCGCTTTTCCAGGCATCTGTGCGTCCAGCGATGGATAGGCCACATCGCGCGGGGTCTCGAACTCCAGCACCACCCCCTGTTTCACCAAACCTTTCACCACTGAAGAGCTCACCCCGGCCAGTTGCGACAGTTCCGACGCGGTGAACCGCATGCCGCCGTGTTCTTCCAGCACTGCAATCACCCGTTCGCGGGCTTTGGTCATCCGGTCCGGTTCTGCATCACCGAGCCCGTAGACCCGCCGCATTCCCGGCGTATCCGTTAGCCCAGGCGCGCGGGTGGCCAGCCGCAGCATCGCGTTCATCGGCGTCAGCGTGTAGTCTCCGACTCTCGTCAGAAACGCCTGCATCTCCTCGCGCATCGGCGGCACGTCAATCACACTTAAAATGCGCCGGATTTTCTTCGGATCAAATCCACCTTGCCCCGGCCCCCACACCACCCCGATCACCTTGCGCGGCCCCAGCGGCACCTCAACAAACGCCCCCAGAAACACCCCGCCTCCCGGTGCTTTGTAATCTAGCAACCGATCCAGCGGCTGCGTGGTCAGAACCGCAACCAGTTCGTCGGTTTCAAAATGGGATTGCAGAGACTTCGGCACGATTGCGGTCTTCTATTCTTAAGTTCATTGCGTTAAACGCTTTCTGAACTATGCCCATTGGCAAACCAAGAAACCAGCAGGATCAGGACACACCCATGAAATTCTTTGTCGATACCGCAGATGTAGACGCCATTGCCGAGTTGAACGATCTCGGCTTTGTCAACGGGGTGACCACTAACCCCTCCCTGATCCTGAAATCAGGGCGCGACATTCTGGAAGTGACTAAAGAAATCTGCGACATGATCGACGGCCCGGTCAGCGCCGAAGTTGTGGCGCTAAAAGCCGACGCGATGATCGCCGAGGGCCGCAAGCTGGCCAAGATTGCTGACAATATCGCCGTCAAAGTGCCGTTGACATGGGATGGGCTCAAAGCCTGCAAAGTGCTGTCTGACGAAGGCAATATGGTCAACGTCACCCTCTGCTTCTCGGCCAATCAAGCGTTGCTGGCTGCGAAGGCCGGGGCGACTTTCATTTCGCCGTTCATCGGACGGCTCGATGACATCAACCTGGACGGGCTGGAGGTTATCGAAGATATCCGCATCATCTATGACAATTACAACTTCAAAACCGAAATTCTGGCCGCCAGCATAAGAACGGTGAATCACGTTTCGGACTGTGCTAAGATCGGTGCAGACGTGATCACCGCGCCGCCAGCCGTGCTGAAAAACCTTGCCAAGCATGCGCTGACCGACAAAGGACTGGATGCGTTTTTGAAAGACTGGGCGAAAACAGGGCAACAGATCCTGTAGCACTTTGAGGGGTGTGAAATGAGCGAACAGGCAAAACCGCAAGACGCGGTACGAGAGCAGATTCTATCGGACCCCAACGCCGTATTGGAAGACCGCGACGTGATGCGCGCATTGATCGCTGCCGACGGCGAAACCCGCGGCGCCAATGTCGTCGATTTGCGGTCGATCGCGCTGGAACGTCTGGAGGGCCGGCTGGACCGGCTGGAGGACACCCACCGTCATGTTATTGCCGCCGCCTACGATAATCTGGCGAGCACCAACCAGATGCACCGCGCCGTGCTGGCGATTCTCGAGCCGCCGACCTTTGCCGATTTTCTGAGCCTGTTGGAAAGCCAGCTGGCGGAAATCCTGAACGTCAGAATTGCCAAACTCTGCTTGGAAAGTCCGGCGGTTGAAGCTGGTCTGACCCCGGATTTGCAACGCGAATTCGGCAAAGGTGTGACTTTTTTTGCCCCTGGCGGAGTGCAGAATTATATCACCCGCGGCCGCAAGATGGTGGTGCGGCCGGTCACGTTGCGCCACGTCCAATCGCCGAACCCGCATGTTTTTGGTGTGCTGGGTGAGGAAGTGAATTCAGAGGCCATGCTGAAACTTGACCTTGGCACCGGAAACCTGCCCGCAATGTTGGTGCTGGGGGCCGATCACACCGACCAGTTTACGCCACAAAAAGGGGCGGACCTGCTGGTGTTTTTCGCCAGCGCCTTTGAACGCGTATTGCGCCGCTGGCTACGTTGATGCAGGCGGCATCCGGCGCAAATGATTTGCTGGAGCGCTGGTTACAGACCCAATCCGCTTTGCGGGGTGGGGCAGAAAAAACAATTGTCGCCTATCAGCGCGATGTGACCGGGTTTCTCGGGTTTCTGACCAAGCACTATGGCGAAAACCTCGGCAAATCTGCCCTGTCACAGGTGAAAATCACCGACATGCGGGCCTGGATGGCGCAGGAACGGCGGCGCGGGATCGGCGCGCGTTCGCTGGCACGGGAGCTGTCGGCGGTGAAGAGTTTTTACCGCTGGTTGGGCGAAGTCGAGGGCGTCGAAGTCACCGCCGTGCTCGCCACTAGGTCGCCAAAGTTCAAAGCGCAGTTGCCCCGGCCCGTTGCGGTATCCGATGCGAAAGCCCTGATCAACACCGTTGAACTGCAATCGCAGGACGGCTGGATCGGGGCGCGGGATACCGCCGTAGTGACCTTGCTCTACGGATGCGGATTGCGAATATCCGAAGCCTTGGCGCTCCGGTTCTCTGACACTCCTTTGCCTGATGTCCTGCGCATTCGCGGCAAAGGCGGCAAAGACCGGATCGTGCCGGTTTTGCCCGTTGCGCGGGACGCTGTTACGACGTATCTGGACCTCTGCCCGTTTGCGATGCAGCCCGAAACACCCCTGTTTCTTGGCAAGCGCGGCAAACAGCTGAACCCGCGCCTGATCCAGAAAGCGATGGAACGCTCGAGGATGCAGCTTGGCCTGCCCGCCACCGCCACCCCGCACGCCATGCGCCATTCCTTCGCCACCCATCTGCTGGAGGCGGGCGGTGATCTGCGTACCATTCAGGAACTGCTGGGCCACGCCTCGCTGTCTACCACTCAGTCCTATACCGCACTTGATCAGGCCCGGCTGATGGAGGTGTACAAGAAAGCGCACCCGAAGGGCGGATAGGGCTCGGTTTCAGGACTTTCAAAACTTGCAACTAACACTGCAATTGGCAGCGGAGTGCTGCAGTCTCAGGTGATAGAGAAATGATCGTTGTCCGCTTTGCGGACGAAGCTGCCGTTCGCTGCAAGTGCACCAAAAGATGGGCTTCCAATGCCTGCTCTGCGGGACAGAGCGGACACTCAACGATAAGGACGTCGTCGGTTGCTCGACAGTTTGTGCCTTGCCTCAAGGACCATTCCTCGACACTGTCTGGGTAGGAGGGCCAACCAATGCTAATCCCTGCCACCAGATATCGCGACTGCAACGCCGCACTCGCCTTCATCACTGATGTTCTGGGACTTGATGAACATGCGGTCTATCGCGCAGAAGACGGCAAGATACAGCACGCGCAGGTCAAACTCGGGTCCGGAATAATGATGTTTGGGCCCGGCAGCGCCGCGAGTGAATTCGACCGCTACATGGCCGATCCGCAAGAAATCGGCGGCCGTGAGACGACAACCATCTACGCGGTTGTTGGCAGCCATGAAGAGCTCAAAGCGCGTTATTCCCGCGTGACCGAAGCCAGCGCCAATATTCTGATGCCGCTGGCTGAACAGCCCTACGGCGGTTCCAGCTTCACTGTTGCAGACCCCGAAGGCCACATTTGGTCATTTGGAAACTATGATCCGCGCGAGGTGGCGGACTGAACGCGACACGCCAATCTTCGAGGGCTCAGAGCGGCCATTCGCTGCGACTGCACCACAACGCGGATAGTCAATGTCTGCTCTGCGGACAAACCCGTCATCGGCCATTGAAAACCGAACGTCCGGTTCGGCCGCGATTGCCGACTTTGAGGCTATGTCGGCCAAGTTCCACAATACCCCTTCGCGATCGTTCATGCTCGGAGTCTTTCATTCGCTCGTCGATCTGCAGGCCGCAATCAATCGATCCGTCGCGGAAACCAACCTAAACCCGAAACCTTTCGTATGGACCGCCGACCCCGACGGCGTTCTCGCCGCTGTTAAGCGCGGGAAGCAAGCATTGGCGTCGCTCCACTAATTGACTTTTCGTCCTTCTGGAGTAACATTTCATCCGTGAGTCCATTACTTAATAAGGGAAGACCAATCTTTTGGCCTAGGTGGAATTATGAAAAACATTTTGAATCTTTCGAACTTAGTTTTATTCGTTTTTTTGTTTAGCGGGTCATTTGTTGGATCCCTCCAAGCAGAAGGCACAGGAGAAGTCGTTTGCACGGAGGCCATGCTGAACAATTACAGGATTTCACTTTCCAAATGTAGCGATAATCAAACTTGGGAGCTTGATTGCCAATTTGACAACCAAAAACAGGCCTACCAATGCTCCTGCAAAAAGGGCGATACCGAAACCATGACAACCTCCATGACGGAAAAACCCTATGACATCACCGCCGAAAGCTTTGACCAAGTATATCAAAATGCGGTGGCAGGTGCCGATAAGATCTGCGGTTTCAAGCTTAAATACCAACCCTAAAACTACCTCGGCAACGGACTGACGACCGGCTGATACAAACGTACATCTGGAACCAGGAAGAAAAGGGATAAACACGAAGATCTAATGACAAAAACGTACTAACCTTGGACCTGATAGCTTCATAGACATTGTACGTGCCCAAACTCATGCTAGCTGTGACCCGAACCCAATGGGTCATCGCCGAATGAGCCGATTTCGCCAGGGCCTTCGCCTCCTCCGCGTCGCTGGGAACAATACGGACGAACCGACGTGGTGTTTCTGGCGGTGCAATTTCGCTCTCTAGGTTACCGAGACGGCCGTAAATGGTGACAGAGCGTTCTGTTTTCCCCAGATTCCTGCCGTTCGCGCAGGGCGCAGCATCGGACTGTATGGCCTCGAACCGGGCATTCGACCGGAAGATGCAGCGCCCCAGATTCCGCCGGATAATCCGATGCCACCACAGGCACTACTTCTAAAACTCTCATAACCTCTCGCATTCATGGCATTTTCGTTTATGAGGGTCGGATGTCCATCCGCATCAAAGCCCTCTCGGTTCACTATCTGACCGCAACCGGTGCAATCTTTGCCATGCTGGCGATGCTGGCTGCGGTCGATGCCAAATGGAGCCTGATGTTTGTCTGGCTGGTGGTGGCCTTTGTCGTCGACGGTGTCGACGGGCCGCTGGCGCGAAAATACGACGTCAACAAAAACGCACCCGAATATGATGGGGTGCTGATGGACCTGATCGTCGATTACCTGACCTATGTTTTTGTCCCGGCTTTCGCCTTGTTCAAAAGCGGCTTACTGCCGGACTGGACCGGCTGGGTTTGTATTCTGGTGATCACCTTTGCCAGTGCGGTGTATTTTGCTGACACACGGATGAAAACCAAGGACAAGAGCTTTGCTGGCTTTCCCGGATGCTGGAATATGGTGATTCTGGTGATGTTTGCGGTGGAGCCCAATTTCTGGATCATTCTGGTGATTGTCATCGCCTGCGCCGGGGCCATGTTTGCGCCGCTGAAATTCATTCATCCGGTGCGCACGGTGCGCTGGCGCAAACTCAGCCTGCCGCTCGCGGTCCTGTGGACGATTCTGGCCGGGATGGCCGCCTGGGCTGATTTCCAGCCCGGACCGATTGTGACAGTCTGCCTGTCTGCAGCCAGCATTTACCTGCTGTTTGTCGGGATCATACAGCAGATCATTCCGGAACGTCGCGCTAAATCCGTATCAGTATAATCCCAGAAACGATGACTCCGGCGGCGATCAGCTTGCCGATATCTGCCCGCTCCTTGAAAAACAGCACCCCGATCAGAACTGCAAACATCACTGAAGATTCGCGCAGGGCGGTGACCAGCGCAATCGGTGCCACAGTCATCGACCAGACCACAATCCAATAAGCCCCAAAGGAAACCGCCCCGGCCAGCAATCCAAGCCCCCAGAGCTGCGCGCTAGCAGGCAAAACAGCCAAGCCTCTGCGATTAAATCCCCAGACCAGAAACAGGACCGAGTCGATCAATGACATCCATGCAGTGAACATGGTGGCGTCCCCTGCAACCCGCGCGCCGATGCCGTCAAGCAGCGAATATCCTGCCGTGCCAACCGCCGACAACAAGGCAAACGGCAGCAATTGCAGCGACTCGCCGTGGATGAACACCCCGCGCGCCATCAGGAAAATGCCGAGACCCATGGTGACGATGCCCAGCATCTGCAATCCGGTCACGTTGTCCTGCAGGGCGAAATACCCGACCACCAGCACCATCATCGGTGCCGACCCGCGAGCGATCGGATAAACCCGACTGAGATCTCCGCGCGTGTAAGCGGCGGCCAGAAACGCCTTGTAACCGAAATGAAACAGCGCCGATGCGCCGAGCCAGGGCCAAACCTCTTTGGCCGGATACGGCGAGATCGCGATCAGAACCAGACTGATCAGCGCGTGGCCAACCGACAGCAACACCATGCCCTGAAACTTGTCGTCCCCGAACTTGATGATTGCATTCCAACTGGCATGAAGCAGCGCCGCAAACAGGACTGCGACAAACACAAATACAGTCATCGGAGGGTTTCACTTTGCGTCAGATCAGCAGGGAATAGGCCTGTTCGTGTTTGAGTAGTTGAATTTTCATCTCGACGCCACCAGCACCGGAAAATCCTCCGAGCCCATCCGCACCAACCACCCTGTGGCAGGGAATGATAATCGGAATCGGGTTAGACCCACAGGCCTGCCCAACCGGATGCGCCGGAACATCTAAAGCCTCCGCGATCTGCCCGTAAGTCCGGGTCTCGCCTTTCGGGATCGCCAGCATGGCATCATAGACCTGCTGTTGAAACGGGGTGCCGGCGGGGGCCAAAGGCAGATCAAACTCATCCAGGGCACCGGCAAAATAGGCTTCTAATTGCTCGACACCTTTCTTCAGGACCAAAGTCCGCACACCGCTGTTCCGGCCTTGCCAGACCAGCTGGGTGATCCGGTCGTTAACTTCAACCAGACCTAAGATTCCCACCGGGGTTTTGAGCTGAGCAGCGTTCATGCGGGTATTTTGGGTGAAAGATTCGTATCTGGCAACTGCCATCCCCGTGAAAGAAGGGAACTGCATCGAACTCGTACCACACAGCCGAAGGACCTCGCTTTCGTCGGGATGACTGCTAAATGGGCAGCGAATTCTACGTAATCATTCCCCGCCGTTTCAAAACCGCGGCAACTGACAGCGCAAGCGCAGCAATCACCACCACCCCAACCAACAGCAACGCCATCGCCGCCAGGGCCGGGGGCAGCGCCGCCGTCCGCTCCGTGCCGAACAGAGCTTCAACCCACGGCGCCAGCCGTCCTACTACCACCAGATATCCCACAGTTAGCGCCAGCAACCCGGCACTGGCCAGTGTTGCTAGGACAAACACCAACCGGTGCCCCAACACCATATGCCGCCCGATCAGCCCGCGTCGGTAGGCTGCGATCAGCTTGGCCACGTCTTTCTGCACCAACAGCAACGACGGCACCACCAGCAGCACAAGGATCAGGCCAAAACCCAGCCCGTAACACAGCGTGATCACTGTCGGCTTTAGGAACAGCGCTTGCCTCGAACCCTCAAACAGCAACGGCAACAAGCCCAGAACCGTGGTCAGCGTGGTCAGCACCACCGGTCGTAACCGGTCACAGCAGGCGTCGACAATTGCCGGAACCAACCCGCGGTTTTCGGCGTATTCATCGACAGTTGTCACCAGTACAATGGAATCGTTTATGATAATACCGCTCATGCCGATCAGGCCGACAACCGAGAACATCGACAGCGGCACTTCCCACATCCAATGGCCGTAGATGGTGCCAATCAACCCGAAAGGGATCACCGCCATCACCACAACCGGGCGGGTCCAACTGGCGAAAATCCAGGTCAGGGTCAGGTAAATGCCCAGCATACACAGCATGAATCCAAGCGCCGCGTCCTGCAGAAAGGCGTTCTCCTGTTCCGCCAGCCCGGACATGCGCCATTCGATGCCAAAATCAGCCGCAATGCGCGGCATGGTGGTGTCGCGCAGCTCCTGTTCGATGAATTGCGCCCGCGCCGGATCGTCCTGGCTGATCTCGCCGTTGACTGAAATCAACCGGATGCCGTTTTCCCGCAGCACCGTCGAGAACCCCAGCCGGGTTGTGACCGTCACGATATCCGACAGTGGCACATAAGCGCCGGCAGCGGTGCGCAACCGAGTGCGGTCCAGAAAGTCCGGCGTCAACTCGACTTCCGGCAGCCGCACGGTGATTTTGGCGGTTCGGGCACCATCGGGGAACGAAGCGGCCTCGATGCCGTTCAACCGGCTGCGCAACTCGCGCCCGATGCCGTCGATGGTAAAGCCCAGCGCCTGACCCTGGGCGGTCAGTTCCAGCACCAGTTCCTCTTTATCATAGGCAAGGTTGTCTTCCACACCAGACACTTCTGGGTATTGCCCGACCGCTGTTTTCAGCGCCTCCGCCGATGCCTTCAAAACCTGCGCCTCGGCCCCCGATATTTGCACATCCAGCGTGTCACCGCCAGGGCCGGAATGCCAGCGCCGGAAGGTGACGGTTTCCAGTTGCGGGTGTTTGCGCACGGCTGCCTGGATGTCCCCCAGCAGCGCAAAAGCGGAATAAGGCCGCGTGTCAGCGTCGATCAACTCAATCGCAATCGACCCCAACAAGTCTTTGTCTTTGGTGTCCGAACCGGAAATTCCGCGACCGGTGCTGCCGCCAACCTCGGCCAGCACATAAGTCACCGGGTTAACACCGTGTTTGTCTTCATAGCTCTGCGCGGTGTCCGTGACGGCCCGTTGCAATTCGCGCACCATCTCGATGGTATCGGCACGGCTGGCTCCCGACAGCATGGCGATGTTACCCGAAATCGAAGACCGCTCCGGCGCATTGAAAAACCGCCATCGGACGTCGCCGCTGACAAACAGCGCCGCTTGCGTTGCCAGTACCAGGCAAACTGCCGCCAGCACCGGATAGCGGAACACCAGCACGTAGCCGATGAAGCGCCGGAATACCTGCCGCCGGAACCAGCTGAACCCGATGTTGAAATAGTGGCTCGGCAGATCATACCAATGCCGTTGATTGATCGCCGCCAGCGCGTGGCTCATGTGGTGGGGCAGGATGATGAAACATTCCACCAGCGAGGCCATCAGAACCACAATCACCGTAAACGGAATATCAGCTATCAGACTGCCAAATCGACCGCCCACGGCCACCAAACCAAAGAACGCGATCACCGTGGTGACGGTGGCGGCAAACACCGGCGGGGCCATGCGCCGGGCGGCGTTTTCAGAGGCCGAAACCGCGTCCTCGCCCAGCCGCCGTGCACGAAAATCGGCGTGTTCGCCAACCACGATGGCGTCGTCCACCACGATACCAAGGGTGATGATCAGGCCAAACAGCGATACCATATTGATCGTCAGGCCAAACAAATACATCAGCCCGACCGCTGCAAACATCGCCACCGGAATCCCCGCAGCCACCCAAAACGCGGTCCGCGCATTCAGGAACAGGAACAACAGCAGCAGCACCAATCCCAGCCCCAGCAGACCGTTTTCCAGCAATATGTTCAAACGGTCGGCGATGGCCTGTGCCCGGGTTCGGATCAACTCGATGGTCACGCCTTCAGGCAGGCTCAGTTGCATTTCATCTGCAACCGCCTGCACAACGCGCTGCATTTTGATCGCGTCGCCTTGATCGGCGCGGTCGACACGGATCGACACCGCCGGGTTTTCGCCGACGTAATAAATCCGGTTGCTGGCAGCGCCGCTGACGGTCACATTCGCCACATCTCCGACTCGCAGCTTTGACCCGTCGGCATTGGAGCGCACAACGATCTGCTCCACCTCCTTGGCGTTGCGTTTTTCGACCCCCGTGCGCACCCGTGCCGAGCCACCCGCCACGTCACCCGCCGGATCAGCCTCAGCCTCTTCGGCAATCACATCGGCAATTTCGCGCAGGGCGACATCATTGCGGATCAACGAAATCTCCGGTGCTGAAACAATGATTTCAGGTGCTGAAACCCCGCGCACCGTGGTCCGGGTGATCCCGGCGCGGAACAACCGCGCCACCAACTCGTCGGCAAACCGTCCCAACTGTTCCGGCGACACCGGCCCGGATATCACCACATCGGTCACCCGGTCGCGCCAGGCACCACGCCGCACCGTCGGTTCATCGGCGTTTTCCGGCAGATCCGTGACCGCATCAACGGCAACTTTCACATCATCGGCAGCCCGCGCCATATCCCAGTCGGGCACAAATTCCAGTATGATCGTTGCGCGACCCTCTACCGCCCGCGAACTGCTGCTGGCCACCCCTTCCAGCGACAGCAAAGACGGCTCCAGCAAGGCGACGATGGCATTATCGACATCCTCCGGCCCGGCGCCCTCCCAAGTGACTCTGACGGTGACCGTGTCAATCACCACGTCGGGAAAAAACTGCGAGCGGATTTGGGTAGTTGACGCCAGCCCCAGCACCAGCATCAGCACCAGCAACAGATTGGCAGCGGTCTTGTGGCGCGTGAAGTAGCTTAACACGCCGCCGGCAGACGGAGGGAGCTGGCGGATCACCATCGCCCTAGCCGCCCATGCGGGTGGTCAACCGATCCACCATCGCCTTTGGCAATTTCTCCTGCTGTAAACGCTCCAGCAGTTCTTTTTTGCGATTTGTCGGCATGCGTTTGTTGGCCTCGACAAAGGCAATCATCTGCTGGCGCAGGTCGTCGGACACTTCAACGGTTTCCTCAGCCTCGGATTTTTGCAATACCCCGCCGCCCGGCGCGCGCGGCTCTACCCGGATACCGGATCCCAGTTGCGGCGCCCGCGCCAGAACCAGCTTGCGGCCTGCCAGATCGTCAGCCCGGACCACAAGATAATTCCCCTGTTTGCGCAGAATCTCCACCCGCGCCGCCTCCAGCCGGTTTTCCCCGCCGATCACCAGAACCTCGCCGCTTGCAGAGGCTGATTTGGCGGGGATTATCGCCACCCGGTACAACAACGGTTCCTGAACCTCGACGGTGACAAAATCGCCGGGGCGCAGCGTGTTCGCCGCCTCCTGGTCCAGATTTGCAAACAATTCGCGCCCGGTCTGTCCTTCTCCGACAGCGGCGCTGACCCGGTCAATTTTACCGGTAATCGACCCGGCAACGCCCGAAAACCGCACCCGTACGGTGGCTGATTGCCACCTGCCCTGCGCACTCGCCAACGCGCCGAACTCTACATTTGACACTCGAAACGCCACTTCCAGCGCATCGGGATCAATCAAATCGCCGAGTTTTTCATTGGCATTCACCAAACCGCCAAGTACCGCCGAAACACCGCTCAAAACACCGTCAAATTCGGCATGAACCGTGGTATCGTCAAATATCCGCCGCGCTTCGTCAAAACTGATCTGTTTTCGCGAAACAGCGATTTCTGACCGGGCAATACGGCTTTTGGATTGCGACAGCGACAGGCGCTTGGCCAGTACCGCCTGCTCTGCACTTGAGGCCGACAGTTCCGCCGTTTCCCGCGCCGCGTCAGTGCCAACACCGCGTTCAATCAGCGTTTTCTGCCGGTCCAGCGCCTGTTGACGTAAGCGTAACTGGTTGGCGGCGGCCCGCACTTCTTCCTCGGCCAAGGAAAAATCGGCGCGGGCGTCAATCAGATCTGATCGCGCTTCGGCCAACTCGGTCTCGACCAGCAGCAGTTTCGACCTGGCATTTGACGGGTCGGTCTGAAACAGCAACTCGCCTTTGGAAACTTCGCCGCCTTCGCGGAAATTCAGTGACATCTGCACCAGCGCGCCGCCGGCCGCAGCCCGCAATTCGAGAGTCTGGCCGCTGACAACTTCACCAAAGGTGGATATCATCGGCGCGTGGTCAACCAGCACCACAGGCAGAACCTCCACCGCAAAAACCCGCTCCTGCGCCACTCGCGGCTGTGCGTCTCCGGCATTGCGTTCCTGCACCGCCTGCAGCATCATTTGCCCCGCCAGGGCCAGCAGCCCCAGCGTCAGTGTCAGCAGACACAGGCCAAACAATCCTCGCGCCATAAATCTCATACAGTGTCCTTTGCGGCGAGCAGAATCCGGGCGCTTGCTCCCCATCCTATTACGAGTTGAAACTTAGCATTCCGTCGGCAAAAGCCAAATTGGTTTAGTTGGCTTTGCCAATGGTTGCAAAGAAGTGATCCAGAACCACCCGCGCGGCGGGGAGGATTTTCAGGCTATCCAACTGTCCGGAATGGACAAATGCAAACCCGGCGCCCTCTTGTAAGGACACTTGCGCCGCTGACACCGGCACCGTCAGCCGGTAGACATAATGCCGGTGCCCGTTCGAGGAAACCAGCCGCACATAAGGCTCAAAAGCGTTCAACGGGAAGTCGAGCCCGGTTTCTTCACCAAACTCCCGCGCCACCGCATCTGCCAGCGCTTCGCCGGAGTCCAGATGACCGCCAAACAGCCCCCAGTGGCCGGCCATCGCGACACTTTCAAAATCATCGCGCAATTGCAGCATCACCCGGCCCAGCGGATCAGTGGCCAGGATCACTGCCATTTCTGAGCCGACCTCGGCCCAGTTTCCCAGAGTGTGAAATCCGGCCCGGTTCATTTGCGGCGCTCGTGCTCATCCAGCCGCGGCATGATCTCAACAAAATTGCAGGGCATATGGCGGTAATCGAGCTGCGGCTCCAATATGGCGTCCCAGCCGTCTTTGCAGGCACCGGGGCTTCCGGGCAGTGCAAACAGATAAGTGCCGTTGGCGACGCCACCGCAGGCACGGGACTGCACCGCCGAAGTGCCGATTTTCTCAGCCGATATCATGGTGAAATAGGTGCTGAAGGCGTCGATTTCCTTTTCATAGACGTCCCGGTGCGCTTCTACTGTCACATCGCGCCCGGTCAAACCGGTGCCGCCGGTGGAAATGACGACATCAATCGCTTTGTCCGCACACCAATCCCGCAATTGATCGGCAATCCGGATACGCTCATCGGGGAGGATTTTGCGGTCGGCCAGAATGTGGCCAGCAGCCTGCAAACGGTCAACCAATACGGTGCCGGATTTGTCATCGGCCGGTGTGCGGCTGTCCGAAACCGTCAGCACGGCGATGCGGATGGGGATGAATTCCCTAGAGATCACAAATCATACTCCCAAACTTCCACAAACCCCATTCCTGGGTCGCTTGCTGCCCTGCATAACTCACAAAATGAATGTCTGCATTCTCAAGGGCCATCAAACTTCAAACCAATTTGCCCGTGGCCCCAGATTAATCACTTTGCTCGCACGGATCACCCCCGTCTGTCCCCAACTGTCGTGGATATGGCCGCAGAACACCAGCTTGGGCTGCAGCCGCTCGATGGCATCGCGCACGGCAACGGAACCAACGGAAAGCCCGTGAGACGTGACATCCGCCACGCCCTTGGGCGGCGAATGGGAGATCGGGATATCCGCCGCATCGCAGGCGGTCAGCATGTCTTGTGCAAAGGCCTCGGACAAATCACACGACCAGCTGCCAAACGGTGTTGGCGGGATGCCGTAGCCGATGCCAAATATCCGCTGACCCTCAATTTCGACGCCCTGACCATGCAAAACGGTCATTCCCGGCAACGCAGCTTCCCGCAGTTCGTCCGCACTCTCTGCATTCCCCGGCACTGCAATCATCGGAACCGTGATCCCGGCCAGCAAGTCCATCGCCTCTGGCAGACCCTGCCGCATATTGCAGAAATCCCCGGCACAGATCACCAGATCGGCTGTGGCGCTGGCCGCCACCAATTCGGCCGCCTGCCTCCGCGATCCGTGCAGGTCGGAGAACGCCAGTATTTTCACGCCCTCAACCTCGCCTTCAGCGCCAGCAAATCCTCCCAGGCATCGCGTTTTTTCAACCCGTCACGCAGTAGCGCAGCGGGATGGAACATCGGCAGGACCGGCTTGCCAAACGCCTCGACCCAGGTGCCGCGCATCCGGGTGATGCCGACCCGCCCGAGCACCGCTTTGCAGGCGGTATTGCCCATCAGCACCAGAACGTCAGGCTGTGCCAGTGCGATGTGACGCTCCAGAAACGGCAGCATCATGGCGATTTCTTCCGGCTCCGGATCACGGTTCTGCGGCGGCCGCCAGGGCATCACATTGGTGATATAGAGCGCCGCGTCTCCCGCGCCGGTCCGCGCCATATCAATGGCGGCAAACATCTTGTCCAGCAATTGCCCGGCGCGGCCGACAAAGGGTTTGCCCTGCTGGTCTTCGTCGCGCGCCGGGGCCTCGCCAATCACCATCACCCGCGCCTCGGGATTGCCGTCGGAAAACACCAGATTGCGGGCGCCTTTTTTCAGAGCGCAGTGGTCAAACACCGCCATGGTGTCGCGCAGAGCGGCCAGCGTATCACAGCGCCCGGCCATGATCCGGGCGATATCAGCAGCGCTGTCCTGCGATATCGGCATGACCGGAATGTCGCCGATCGGTGCGATGTTGGACGTTGGC
The DNA here is from genome assembly GCA_965237555.1 of Amylibacter sp. Taxonomy (GTDB): domain Bacteria; phylum Pseudomonadota; class Alphaproteobacteria; order Rhodobacterales; family Rhodobacteraceae; genus Amylibacter. The sequence continues at coordinate 616,713 of OZ250147.1, read as the reverse complement.
CCGGTCTTGATCACCGGCGCTTTTGGTGTGGCTTCCGGCAGCTCATACCGGTTCACCGGCACCTCGCCGATACATTCATCCGCGCCAAGTTCGATTTGCCAGTCAAGAGCGGCGAGGGCGGTATTGTGGTCGAGGTCAGGTGTCATGCGGTAAGCCCCAAATTCGGAGATAGACTAAAAGCGGCAGGTAACGAGGTAAATAGGTGATCTGCAAGCCGGTTTCAGGTCCGGGCTGCGCCAATTACCGCTTGCGCATCCGCAACGGATTCCATTACCCGCATTCGAATACCGCCAACCGGTATGATTGCCAATACCCCGCTGCCGGACTCGCTTGGCCGGGGAGTTTGCGCATCAGCGGCTTTGTTTGCGTCAAACCACAGGCGCCGATCGCTAAGTCCGGTCAGCGAGGTGAAAGACGAAACTGTTGCTTGCAGCGCCGGGCCGACTTCCTCGCACGGTTCCATGACCATTCGTTTCGGCTTAAACAATGCAGTGCCGATATGTTCGGGATGTTCATCGATTTCCCCTTCAAAACAAGACCGACAACGCACGATTTTAGTCGCATCGATCAAAATCGCTGTTCCATTTGGCAGAGTAAAATTTGGCATTTTTTTATCCAATTCGCTGGTTGAAAGAAATCCAATAAATTCACCGAGACAGCTCGGATCAGGTTCTTATCGTACAAGAAGCCGTGCCCGCACTCAACGGGTACAAGATCGCCTGTGTCGCATCCAACAAGGCCCCTTGCCCGATCCCCTGTCACTGCCTATAACCCGCCCCAGTCAAGAACGAGGCCTGCCATGGAATTTTCTGCACGCCATCTTCTCGGGATCGAGCACCTCTCCCGCGATGACATCATTTCCATTCTTGATCTGGCCGACCAATACGTCACCCTGAACCGGCAACCGCAGAAACATTCCGATGCACTGGCCGGTCTAACCCAGATCAACATGTTCTTTGAAAACTCCACCCGCACCCAGGCGAGTTTCGAGATTGCCGGCAAGCGGCTCGGGGCGGATGTGATGAACATGGCGATGGGGGCGAGTTCGATCAAAAAAGGTGAGACCCTGGTTGACACGGCGCTGACTCTGAACGCGATGAACCCCGATTTGCTGGTGGTGCGGCATCCCCGCTCCGGTGCGGTTGATCTGCTGTCACAAAAGGTGAACTGCGCGGTTCTGAACGCCGGTGACGGGCGGCACGAACACCCGACGCAGGCGCTGCTCGACGCCCTGACCATCCGCCGCGCCAAAGGCCGGCTGCACCGGCTGAACGTGGCGATTTGCGGTGACATCGCCCATTCCCGGGTGGCCCGGTCCAACATCCTGCTGCTCAACAAAATGGAAAACCGCATCCGGCTGATCGCGCCAAAAACGCTGTTGCCCGCCGGGATCGACCAGTTCGGGGTCGAGGTGTTCGAGGATATGGCCGAAGGGCTGCGCGATGTCGATGTGGTGATGATGCTGCGGTTGCAACGGGAACGGATGGACGGGGCGTTTATCCCCTCTGAGCGGGAGTATTTCCACCGCTGGGGGCTGAATGCCGTGAAACTGGCCAAAGCCAAACCGGACGCGATTGTGATGCATCCGGGGCCGATGAACCGCGGCGTGGAGATCGACAGCGAGATCGCCGATGACATCACCCGCTCAGTGATACAGGAGCAGGTAGAGATGGGCGTCGCGGTCAGGATGGCGGCGATGGAAATGCTGGTGGCTGGCCGGCGCGCAAAAGCTGAGGTGGACGGGGTGATGGTTTGAGTAATTTGGGCAAACTTGAAATAGTGGACCTTCGCAACCAATGGCCAACCGAGGCGCAAGATTTCACGCCTTGGTTGGCAAGAGAAGAAAATTTGGCTCTGCTTGGGAATACACTTGGTGTTGATTTGGAGCTCGAAGCTGTAGAGCAAAATGTCGGCGCATTCCGCGCAGACATTCTGTGCAAAGACACAACCGCAGACCAGTGGGTGTTAATTGAAAACCAACTTGAACGCACAGACCACAGCCATCTTGGCCAACTGATTACTTACGCCGCCGGACTGGACGCAGTAACTATTGTCTGGATTTCCGCGCGAATTGCAGAAGAACACCGCGCTGCATTGGACTGGTTGAACGAAATAACTGACACCGGTGTACGGTTTTTCGGTCTGGAAGTTGAACTTTGGCGCATCGGCGACAGTCTCGCAGCACCCAATTTCAATGTCGTCAGCAAACCAAACGATTGGTCACGCAATACATCGAACGCGAAGAAGGCAATTCTGGAGGCGGACCTTACGCCTACCCGCAAGATGCAAAAAGATTATTGGAGCGCGGTCGAAGCGTTGATTGGAGAAACAAGTGGACCACTGAACCCAGTCACTCCTCCAGCTCAATCTTGGCTGTGGCACGGAATTGGTAAAACCGGCGTGGCGCTCGCCTTGGTTATCAACAGTCGCGAAAAATGGGCCCGCGTGGAGATTTACCTTACGGGAAAATGGGCAAAGGGGTTTTTCGCACAATTGTTCGCCCAAAAGGCAGAAATAGAAGCAAAAATTCAACAGTCGCTCGACTGGCAAGAATTGCCCGGCGGGCGGGACAGTCGAATTTGCCTGATTTTGCCCGACTCTGATCCGTTCGACCAAGCTGATTGGGTTCGGCAACACTGCTGGATTGTTGAGACTGCCGGACTTTTCCACTCGATCTTCAGACCGTATATCACACAATTGAATCGTAATATTGATCCGGATCAAGAGTTGTGACCACATTTCTCAACAACGCCCGTCTGATTGACCCGGAAACCGGCACTGACACCCTTGGCGCGATTAAGGTTTCGGACGGGATGATTACCGAAATCATAACGCAACCTGTTGAAAAACCAGATATGTTCCGCGCGCGGAACATTCTGGATTGCGGCGGGAAATGTCTCGCCCCCGGCATCATCGACATTGGGGTCAAGGTCTGCGAGCCGGGCGAGAGGCACAAGGAAAGTTTCCGCACCGCAGGCGATGCAGCGGCGGCGGGTGGAGTCACAACCATGGTGATCCGCCCGGACACCGCGCCTGCCATCGACACCCCGGAAACCCTTGAATTCGCCCACCGCCGCGCGGTCGAGGACGCTTGCGTCAACGTGTTGCCAATGGCGGCGCTGACCAAGGACCGCGCCGGCCGGGAAATGGCCGAGATCGGGTTTTTGCAGGACGCTGGCGCGGTGGCGTTTTCGGACGCCGATGCGGTGATCCGTGACAACAAGATTTTTGGCCGCTGCCTGACCTATGCGGCGGGTCTGGATGCGCTGGTGATCGGCCATGTGCAGGAACCGACGCTTTCGAACGGCGCCTGCGCCACCTCTGGCGCGTTTGCCACAAAACTCGGCTTGCCTGCGGTTTCGCCGATGGCTGAACGCATTCAGTTGCAGCGTGATCTGGCGCTGGTTGAGATGACCGGCGCCCGCTATCACATCGACCAGATCAGCACCGCATGCGCCCTGCCTGCGCTGGAACGGGCCAAGGCGGCGGGCTTGCGGGTGACGGCCGGGGCATCGATCCACCACCTGACGCTGAATGAGATGGACATTGACGGCTACCGCACCTTCTTCAAAGTCAAGCCGCCGCTGAGAAGCGAGACCGACCGGATCGCAATCGCCGAGGCTGTCGCCTTTGGCCTGATCGACATCATTTCCTCGATGCACACGCCGCAGGACGAGGAAAGCAAACGCCTGCCGTTTGAAGAGGCGGCCAGCGGCGCGGTTGGTCTGGAAACCCTGTTACCGGCGGCAATGCGGCTGGTGCACGCGGAAATCCTGGACCTGCCGACCCTGTGGAAAGCCCTGTCGTTAAACCCGGCCAAATTGCTGGGGCTGGACGCCGGGCGACTGGCCGTCGGAGCCCCCGCCGATCTGGTATTGTTTGATCCGGACAAACCGTTTGTGCTCGACCGTTACAAGCTGCGCTCGAAATGCAAAAATACCCCGTTTGACGAACAACGGATGCAGGGCGTGGTGCTGCGGACCTTTGTCGGCGGTGAAGAGGTTTTTAACCGGGTATAATTTTGCCGGGGCTACCGCCTACCGCCACAATCAACTACCCTTCCCGAGATGACTAATGATCAAATGCAACACAGCGGCGGCTGTCTCTGCGGGGCTGTCCGCTATGACGTGAACGGCCCGCTGCGGAATGTGGTGACCTGCCATTGCAGCATGTGCCAGAAACTGCACGGGGCCAGCGGGGCACACTCCAAAGCAGCGAAGACTGACATCACCGTCACCGAAGGCCGCGGTTTGAAATGGTACGCCAGTTCCGACCGGGCCCGGCGCGGGTTTTGCAGCGAATGTGGATCCAGCCTGTTCTGGGAGTCCGATACCCAGCCCGGCATGGGCATCCTGGCCGGTTCGCTCGATCAACCCAGCGGACTGAAAAACATCGCGCATATTTTTGTGGCGGGGAAAGCTGATTTTACTGAGTTGGCAGACCGGGCGCCCCAATTTGCTGGATCGTCTCACGGGGCAATTGAGGGGGATGATCTTTAAAGTGGCTAGAGAACATCCATCCTTTAGGTTGGGCGCAGAACGCGGCGTCGGCGTTGCCTGTGAGCTGGTTCCTATTTGGATTTCACCAACGGAATCATCCAAATCAGACAGGACACGATCCAGACCAGGCTTCCGGCAATTGTAAGCCAATCGCCGAATCGGACGCCAACCGCAACAAATATCGCGCCGGCCAAAATGAATCCGGCCAAACCTGCGATCTGGTAATTCCGGTCGTCCATCAATGACCCTCGGCAACCTGCCGGTCGTATTCTGCAGCATCAAACCATCCCAGAGAAGCCTGTACTTTCAGGTCCTCTGTCAGGTCCCACTCCTCCCAGCCGCCAACCTTTACGAAGTTCTTGGTTTCGGAATGATGGCCCTCAAGCGTCCAGACAAAGATCGCGTGATCCCCGCCCAGCCGGACGCTGTCGCAGTGTACGATGAGGTCGGGAAACTCGGCATAGAAACCCGCAGCCATTTCGACAATTGCATCACGACCTTTGAGAACATCGCCGCGATTGATGCAGATTTGGCCGTCAACCGCGTAGAATGACGCGACGGCTTCGGGGTTTTGTGAACTCCAAGCAGCGGCATATCCGTCGGCCATTTTCTGAAAAGCTTCGGGTGTCGGCACTGTGAAAATCCTTTGTAAGCAAGCAAGATATTATTGACCGTAGTCCGCGGTCTCTGATCTGTCCATCCATCGAGATTTTCAAAACTTACGCAGCTCAGGCTTGATCCGTGGTCTTTTAGTTACTAGCACTTTGCTGCAAGAAGTTTCGGATCGGGTCCGGGACTGCGTGGAATCCAGGAACGACGTCACATGCTCCCTCCATTCGAACTGGCTTTGCCGACACTGGGCCTGGTTGCTATCGCTGCTTATCTGTTGGGTTCGATCCCTTTTGGCATGGTGATCGCCAAAGTCATGGGTCTGGGCAATCTGCGCGACATCGGGTCGGGCAACATCGGGGCGACCAATGTTTTGCGCACCGGCAACAAACCGGCTGCTTTTCTGACGTTGATCTGTGACGCGGGCAAAGGAGGTGTTGCTGTGTTGGTGGCGCAGTATCTCTGCGGCAACACTGCGGCGCAGGTTGCGGGCTTGTGTGCGTTCCTTGGACACCTCTACCCGATCTGGTTACGCTTCAACGGAGGTAAGGGGGTGGCCACATTCCTCGGCATCCTGTTGGCACTGAATTTTTTCGCCGGCCTGGCCGTTTGTCTGACATGGCTTGCCGCCGCCGTAATCGGGCGGATTTCATCACTTGCAGCGCTGGTTAGCGCTGCTTCGGCACCGGTCTGGCTGGGACTGCTTGGGGCGCAAACTGCGGTTGCTTTGTGCGTTGTTCTGGCAGTGCTGGTCTGGATAAAACACCGGAGTAACATCCAACGTATCCTGAGCGGTCAGGAGCCGAAAATTGGAGCTGGTGAGTGATTTACATGAGAATTGCGCTGATTTACGTGCCAATTTCTGCTATAAATTCTTGCCAAAGCCAACATTTTGCCACAAGATTTGGGCACACAATTCATATGGGGGACTAAATATGGACATTTCGTCAGCAATTAAATCCGGCTTTGCCAATTATGTGAATTGGAACGGCCGGGCATCAAGGTCTGAATATTGGTACTGGGTTCTGTTCGTTGTTATTGTCAGCGTCGTGTTGTCGATAATTGATAGCGTGATGGGGATGGGCGAAATTGGCTTGCTGAGCCCGCTATTCTCACTGGCCACACTGCTGCCAAGTCTTTTCGTGGCCGTGCGCCGGTTGCATGACACCGAACACTCCGGCTGGTGGTATCTGATTGCCCTCACAGGTATCGGTATCCTGCTTCTGCTGTATTGGTTCATCATCAAAGGCAGCGATGGCGAGAACCGGTTTGGCGCAGATCCCGTCGGCTAGAGCTTTTCGGGCCGGATTTGAGTCACAAATCTGGTACGAAAGGCAGCGTCGCATAATACTGGGAGCGGCGTCTCCCGTCCAATTTGAGCAAAATTGAACGCGAAACGCTTTAATTCAACCCACCCATAAACTAAGGTCGGGCAAAGCGACCCGGCCTTTTTTGTTGTTGAAACAGGATCGACGGGCGGATCACCCATCATTCAGAGGGCGATTCCAAACGCCATCCTTAGAGAGTTTCGAGTTTTACTCGCATCACAATTGAAACTCGAAACTGCCACGTTATCAACATCATAGACCAGCGATTTCTACATCAACTTGTTTCAAGTTAGTGTAGAAACGTTTCAGTAGCTGTACTCGCCGTAGATCCGGGATAAATCGCCACCCCAATCGCCGTGGTATTTGTCCAGCAGCTCACAGGCCGGGGACATGCCGGTCGACACCACTTCTTCCACGGCATTCAGGAAATGAGTTTCGTCGGGCACCAGACCCCCTGCGCCGGCTTTTCCGCGGGCCGCCAGGCCGGCCTGTGAAATCTTCACAACCTCACCGACAAGCTCCAGCATCGAGGTGTTGCCAACTTTCGCGCCGACGCCATCGACGGACGCCGCAACGCGCAATGCTTCGCGTTTTTCCGCGTCCCAGCCCTTGCACAGGTCCCAGGCGGCATCCAAAGCACTCTGGTTGTACATCAACCCGACCCAGAAGGCAGGCAATGCGCAAATACGCCGCCAGGGGCCGCCGTCAGCGCCGCGCATTTCGATGAATTTCTTGATCCGAGCTTCGGGGAAAATGGTGGTCAGGTGGTCGGCCCAATCGCTGAGGGTCGGCAATTCACCGGGCAAGGCTGGCAATTCACCTTTCAGGAAATCGCGGAACGACTGTCCCAGCGCGTCAAGATAAACCCCGTCACGGTAGACAAAATACATCGGCACATCGAGCGCGTATTGCACGTAACGCTCAAACCCCATGCCGTCTTCAAACACAAACGGCAACATACCGGTGCGGTCAGCGTCAAGATCGCGCCAAACCCGCGAACGCCAGCTTTTGTGACCATTCGGTTTGCCCTCAAAAAACGGCGAGTTGGCGAACAGCGCGGTGGCCACAGGTTGCAGTGCGAGCGCTACACGGAATTTCTGCACCATGTCGGCCTCGGAGCCGAAATCGAGGTTCACCTGCACGGTGCAGGTGCGGTACATCATCTGAGTGCCATGGGTGCCGACGCGACCCATGTAATCGGTCATCAGCCGGTAGCGGCCCTTGGGCATCATGTGCATCTGGTCGTGAGTCCAGATCGGTGCCGCGCCAAGACCGATGAACCTGGCACCTATTTTATCTGCAACGTGCTGCACTTCTTCCAGATGCACATTCACTTCGTCGCAAGTCTCGTGGATGGTTTCGAGCGGGGCACCGGACAATTCCAACTGTCCGCCTGGTTCAAGGCTGACATTGGCCCCGTCTTTTTCCAGTCCGATGATTTTGCCTGCCTCTTCGACCGGGACCCAGTCGAAACTGTCACGCAACCCTTCCAGCATCGCTTTGATTGAGCGTTCGCCATCATAGGGCAGCGGCAGCAGGCTGTCTTTGCAATAACCGAATTTCTCGTGTTCGGTGCCGATACGCCAGTCATCGGCGGGTTTGCAACCGTCAGCCAGGTAATGCGCCAGCTGATCGTGGTGTTCGATCGGGCCGCCGCCGGATTGAGGGATGGACATGGAGGGTGCTCCGCGATTTCGTTGTTGGCTAACGAGTGACGGAGGGGGGTGGGGGTGTCAAGCGGGGAAGTGGGCGCAGTTATAACGCTCGGGTATTCATGCTTGGTCCTGCCAGGACCGGACACGAATAATGCCAAAGTCACGGCTGCTAAAGTTCATCGCGCCAGATTGGGTTGGTCCAAGCCCTTTTGCCCAAGGCATCTGTTACCGTGATCCGCAGCCACGGGCTTGGATCGGGGACAAAAAGACCGGTCTCGAGATCTGCAAGATCAAGGTTAGCGCTGGTTATGGACCGCCCGGTTTGTGCCGTCGCTCTGGAGGTGCCGCCGACGATACAAACCGTATCAACCGGCGAGCATTCGACTCGCACTTGATTGTCGGAAATCGACACTGAATGAATTTCCGGGCCCTGGCTCGCGTAAAAACTGCCGGCTTTGAGGGCAGCCAGTAGAACATCCGGCTCAAGGCTCTCCGCCCTCACCTGTACCCAGCCGCCAAACGCGTCCCGATCATGATTAAGGAAATGAGCATCATCGGTTGCAATTGCGCTCAACCGCTTGCCATCGTTCAACATCTGATCCAACAAATACCATCCTTCGCCGCGGTCGGTCGCGACCGCGCAGCCGTGATTGTAGATTTCAACCGCGTGCGCCGCGTCAATGCTGTGGCCGTCAGCGATGGTAAGTTGCGACCACGACGGGTGCGCGATGCTGACAAAAGCACCTGCCGCAGCTGCCCTGCGGGCCAATTCCGGACCGGACTCATCTTTGCCGCAGGCGGCAAAATCTGGCGGCAGGCCAGTTGCCAGAATGTGCCATAGATCACCGACCGTCGTTTTGGGAGTGTGCAATTCCGCGCCAAGAATGGTGGTGAAACGATTTGTTCTCAGAGGGATCGTGTCCGCAACCGGCCAGTTGAACCGAGCCACAAAATGATCAGAGAGGGTGATGAAATCATAACCGGCGTTCTTGTAGACATCGGTAACCTGCTCTGGTGACAACCCGCCGTCTGAAAGCGTTGAATGGGTGTGCAGGTTGCCGCGCCAGAAGCGCCCTGGCAACGAGAAAGGCGGTATTTTGGTCATGGGAATTTCCCGAGCAAAAGCAGCACTTACCATAAGAATCGGTAGATGAAAAAAGCCGGGATGTCATCAACTTTTTGCGCAGTGTTTCCGCGCCTTTCCCAATTCAGTACCCAGCGTTCTGTATCGCCTTGATCGCCTCTTCGAAATTCTCCCGGGCAAAGCTGCAACAGCGTCGAACAACTGGTCGGTTCCCTCCGCCGAGGCCCGGATCAACAGTGGCGAAACGATACCGTAGGCGGGATGTGGAAGCACGGCACTTGTCCGGCTGAGGACTTTACGGTATAGTTGTATGATACAACTAAATAGGCCAATCTATGACCAAACACATGGATATGCGAGTGTCCGACATCCGGGCAGCCTCGCGGGAGTTGATCCGGGAATTGGGGTTTTTGCAAAAGACCGTTGCCAGAACCAAGCTGTCGCCCTCTGCCGTGCATGCGATCATCGAAATCGGAACAGCGCAGGTGATTTCGTCCAAAGAATTGTGCCAGATATTGCGGCTGGAGAAATCGACGGTGAGCAGGCTGATTAAATCACTTGCGCTGCAAGGGGAAATCCGAGAAGAGGCATCGGGCGAAGACGCGCGGGTCAAATGTTTGCAGCTCACATATAAAGGGGCGGCAACTCTCCACGATATCAATGCCTTCGCCGAGGGTCAGGTTTCCTCTGCGCTCGCACGGCTAGATGATCCGGCTCAGCTGCGCGTGTTGCAGGGTTTGCAGGATTATGCCCGGGTATTGCGCGCCTCAGCCGGCGGCAAGGATCAATCAATGCGGTCGGAGCAGACAACAATTTGTTCAGGATACACCACCGGGACCATCGGCGCAGTGGTTGCGATGCTGGCAACACGCATCGACCGGCAGTTTCACTTCGGTCCGGCGTTTGAGACCCGGATTGCCACCGATCTTGCCGAGTTCATCACCAGAATTGACGCGGAGCAGAATCAAATATGGCGGGCCGAAGCAAGCGGCAGGATTGTCGGGAGCATATCGATTGACGGGCAGGACCTTGGCAACGAGTTGGCGCATCTGCGCTGGTTTGTTGTTGACGCGAATTTTCGTGGTAGCGGGGTTGGCCGGGACCTGCTGGAACAGGCGCTGTACTTCTGCGACCGGAACCGCTTTCGGGAGATACATTTGTGGACATTGCAGGGGCTGGATGCTGCACGGGTGCTTTATGAGCGGCAGGGGTTTGTTTTGGCCGAATCCTATCGGGGCGACCAATGGGGTGCGGATGTGCAGGAGTTGAAGTTTATCCGCCCGCTACCGGATCGTGCGGTAGATTGAAACGAAACATGGCTGCTGAATGGCTCACCCTTCCCAAATCAAAAATCGCGCTTTTTCCGTCGACCCCATCGCCTTGATTGCCTCTTCAAACCGGATTCCCGGCAACGCTGCGAAAGCGTCGAACAGCTGGTCAGTGCCTTCCGCCGAGGCCGGGATCAACAGCGGTGGTCCGGCGCGGTGGGTCAGAATCCAGAATACATCGTCTTCGGTAGGTCCGCGGTCGTTGGTGACAATTTCCAGCCGGGTCAGGTCGTCGAGCGACACATAGGAGCCGATTTCCGGACCCAAGTAACCGACCTGCCGCTCGGTGACTTCAACCACCCCTGCCGCGCTTGCCGAGCGGTGGAACCGCACCCGCAGGATGGCGAGGAACAGCAGGATGGCCGCGACAGCCGCAATGCCGAGGCCGGCGACGGTCATGGTGACGCTGGATTGATCAATGCCGCGCCCCAGGATGCGGATGCCCCAGAGGGTGGCGAGACCGGTGAGGGCAACCTCGCGCCATCGCCAGAGAATGGCGCGGACCTCGGGGCGGATGAAGGTCATTTCCCCTCCGTGTCAAGAGGATGCCAGTCGGCGGGTTCAGACACTGTTTTCCCAGCACTGTCATATTCGCGCCAATCGTATGGCGCCCGGATATTCTCGAATGTCATTTCGGTAAAGTCCCGGATCAGTTCCATTTCGCCACCGCTGCGCCGGTAGAGACTGCCGCCCTGGGTGTCATATCTGTCCATCGGTTGGGACCGGGGCGGGTCGATCTTCCCGAGGATCAGGTCAAGTGTGGGTTTTTCGAACGATGCCGGGGATCCGTCAGCCACACGCAATCCAGAGGTGCAACCCTTTGACGGTTCGCCTTTGAAAACACGGGCCAATCCTTCATCGCGGCCGATAAGGTCGCTGGACGAGCTGTAGATGTAATAATGTTGAGAATCGATAAACCTGCCGCCTCCGCCCCAGGTATCACCTTGCGGAAACAAGGCCAGAGCAGTGAAATAGGGTGGGCGGCTGATTGCCGTGTAGCTGCCTTTGGCTTCGGACTTCCAGCGTCCGTCGAGCGCGAAAAAGATGAAATGTTCGCCGTCGGGTGAAAGCGCGCAGCGTTCCTCGTAAACCTTGTGTTTCAACCATTGGCCATCCAGAAATGTGTCGTCGGCCAGATCCCAATGGATCATGCGAAACACTTTTGAGGGACCTTGGCGCAGGATCACGGCTTTGGAGCAGTCGCTGGCAAAAAACAGGTGCAGGCGGATGACCGGATCGCTCATCGCCAATCCCCGAGCGCGTTTTGCCAAAGCGTCAGCGCAGCAACGGCGGCGGTGTCGGCGCGCAGCACTCTGGGGCCGAGGCTGATGGAGGTGACGTATTCCATGCCTCGTAAACGTTTGATTTCCTTGTCTGAAAACCCGCCCTCCGGTCCGATCAGGATCGCCCATTTACCGCGTTCTGCGCCTGAGAGGTCGGCGACCGCCTGACCCGCAGTGGTTTCGTCACAAAACAGCAGGCGGCGGTCTTCGGGCCAGCCCGCCAGCACCTGTTCCAGCTTTTGCGACGCCACAACCGGTGGCACAAAGGTTCCGCCGCATTGTTCCGTCGCCTCCACCGCATGGGCTTGCAGGCGGTCTTGGCGGATGCGTTCTGAATTGGTGAAATCGGTCTGCACCGGGCAAATCCGCGCAGCCCCCATTTCGGCTGCTTTTTCGACGATAAAATCGGTGCGGGCTTTTTTGATCGGCGCGAACAGCAACCACAGATCGGGCGGGTTCAGTTGCGGCTGGCTTTGCGTCTTGCAGGTCAGCACACTTTTGCGCTTGCCGACCTCGGTAACCTCGGCCTGCCATTCGCCGTCCGAACCATTGAACAGGGCCACCTGCCCCCCCGCCGCCTGACGCATTACGCCAAACAGGTAATGGGCCTGTGGCTGAGTCAGCAATACTGATTGCCCTACCCCCAAAGGCGCGTCTACATAGAGCCTGATTTTTGCCAGCTTACCCATGGGCGCACCTTATGACCGAAGACCATCAGAGGCCAGACCCGACCGACGACGGACAGGTTGCGGATGCGCCCAATCTGAACTGGGTGGACCGCTATTTCCCGGCCTGGTCACGACCCTATCTGCGGCTGTCCCGCGCCGACCGGCCGATTGGCACTTGGCTGTTGCTGATCCCCTGCTGGTGGGGGCTGTTGTTGGCAATACTGGCGGACGGTTCCGGGGTTACGCCTTACGACCTGTGGATCGCGGTCGCCTGCACCATCGGCGCCTTCCTGATGCGGGGCGCAGGCTGTACGTGGAACGACATTACTGACCAGGAAATAGATGCGCAGGTGGAACGCACCCGATCCCGGCCTTTGCCATCAGGTCAGGTGACAGCCAAACAAGCGCTGATCTGGATGGTGGTGCAAATGGGGATCGCGTTTGCGGTGCTGCTGACCTTCAACAGCTTTGCTATCCTGCTGGCGATCGCCGCTTTGTTGCCGGTTGCCGTCTACCCGTTTGCCAAACGGTTTACCTGGTGGCCGCAGGTGTTTCTGGGCATCGCCTTCAACTGGGGTGCACTGGTGGGCTGGGCAGCGCACGCCGGATCGTTGTCACTGCCGCCGATCCTTTTGTATCTCGGGGGAATCAGCTGGACACTGTTTTATGACACGATCTATGCGCATCAAGACAGGGACGACGACGCGCTGATCGGAGTGAAATCCACTGCGCGGCTTTTTGCCGAAAACACACCGCGCTGGTTATTGTCCTTTCAGATCATCAGTCTGTCGCTGATGCTGGTGGCTGTCATTGCACCAGCTGGCGGGTTTCTTGTGACCTTGTCTCCGCTGACGTTGACGATTGTTTTAGGTGGTATTTGGGTCTTTGGCTGGCATCTGACCTGGCAATTGCGGCGGCTGGATATTGACGATGCCGGAACGTGTCTGCAATTGTTCCGCTCAAACCGTGATGCGGGGCTGATCATCGTCGCTGCCTGGACACTCGCGTTGCTGATTTAAGACCGGCGACCCTGCTTGTATGGCCAAGACAGATCGACTAAACCCAGCCGCGCGGCAACCGCTGAACACCGGGATTCTGAATGCACCGAACTGCTCTTCTTTTTTCTGCCATCTGCCTCATTCTGGTTGTGGCTTCCTCGATTTTCGTCGCCCATCGCGCGGTTGATTATGTGGAGCGTCAAACGACACATCAGGTGGAAACTGCCCTGCTGGCCGCAGGTCAGGGTTGGGCCACGATCCGGCCCGACGGGTTGATCATAAACCTGACCGGGCTGGCCCCGGACGAAGCCAGCCGGTTTCGCGCCATCGAGATCATGGGTGAAGTTATCGACGCCGGGCGGATTACCGATCTGACCACCGTGCTACAATACAGTTATATCGTACCGCCGCGGTTTTCACTGGAAGTGCTGCGCAATGTTGACCGGATATCGCTGATTGGCCTGATCCCGGAAAAACAGAGCCGCGACGCCATTCTGCGACGAGCGCAGAAAATCGTCGGCGAAGGCAGCGTCACAGATATGCTGGAAACTGCAGCGCACCAAATCCCGGACGGCTGGGTCAGGAACCTTAGGTTCGGACTCGACACCCTAGCGCAACTGCCGCTGTCCAAGATCAGCATAACACCGGATTTGGTGCAGGTGATCGCTGTCACCCAATCGCTGGAGGAGCAAAAACGGCTGGAGCAGATGTTGGCCACGACAAAACCGGAAGAAACCAGACTGGTGATGGATATCTCGGCACCACGACCGGTGATCGCTCCGTTTCAAATGCGCATGAGCCTGCTGGACGGGGAGGCCAAGCTGTCGGCCTGTTCCGCAGACACCCGAGATACCCGAGACCGCATTCTGCGCGCTGCAACAAAAGCCGGGCTGACGGACAAAGCGTCCTGCCAGGTCGGCCTCGGCGTGCCGACCACGGATTGGGCCGATGCGGTTGTTATGGGCATTGATGCGCTGCGCCAATTGGGCGGCGGATCGCTAACCTTTACCGACAGTGACATCGCCCTAATCGCGCTGGACACAACCGCACAGTCGGAATTTGACGCAGTGATTGGTACATTGGAAAACGCACTGCCGGACTTGTTTTCCTTGCATGCGATTTTACCGCCGAAAATTCTGCTGGACGGCAACATAGCCCGGACCGAGCCACCCGAATTTGTCGCCACCCGCAGCCCAGAAGGTCTGGTGCAGTTGCGCGGGCGGGTTCAGAATGAAACCAGCAAGGATAGCATCAGCATTTTCTCGGCCGCGCTTTTCGGGCGCCAGGCGGTGCACAACCAGACCCGCATCGACAAAGCGCTGCCGGACGGCTGGCCAACCCGGGTGCTGGCAGGGCTCGAAGGGCTTGCAGAACTGCACCACGGCAGTGTTACGGTGCAGCCTGATCTGGTGGTGATCAGAGGGGTTAGCACTGCCCCGGAGATTGCCGGAGAGATTTCACGGCTGTTTTCGGTGCGGATCGGTGGAAAAGGAAATTACAGCATCGACGTGCGGTATGATGAGACGCTGGACCGGCAATTTGATGCGCCCAGCGGGCCAGATTGCGAACAGGAAATTAGCGCTGTGTTAACGCAACAGCAGATAGTCTTTGCCCCGTCGTCGACAAAAATTGAGGCGGCGAGCCAGGGAGTGCTGGACGCCATAGCAGAAATAATCAAGGACTGCCCGGATACGCAGTTTGAAATTGAGGGGCATACCGACAGCCAGGGCAGCGAGGAATTGAACAAAAACCTCAGCCAGGCCCGAGCCGAGGCGGTGCTGAGCGCCCTGCTGAGCCGGCGGATTTTGATTTCCGGTCTGGTTGCAACAGGATATGGTGAGGAAAAACCCATCGCCGATAACGAAACCGAAGAAGGCCGCGCCCAAAACCGGCGCATTGCATTCCGGTTGATAGAGACAGAGGACAAGACCGATGGACAGAACTGAACTGGTTGTTGTAATCGCCGTAGCCTTCATTCTGGCCTTTCTGGCCGGATGGATCCTGCGCTGGGCCTATGGCAAGCTGAACAGTGTGAATTCAGTGAATGTGTCTGAGATCGACGATCTGGCGAACCGGCTGCACGAGGCCGAAGAGGCCCGTGATCAGGCCATGACTTATCTGCAGCAGCGCGAATGGGAACTGACCAACAAGCTGACCCAGACCGAGGCGGAACTGGCCGCCGCGATGGAAGGGCTGGGCGCAGCGCGGCGCGAAGCCGGTGAACTGCAGGGGCGGCTGGATATGCACGTCGAGGGCACGGCAGAGAAAGAGTCGGCGTAGACGCAGACTGGCTGCGTTGCCCGGAAGTTGCGAAATTGTCATGTGGCGGTTACTTCACAAGCATCTTTTGCCTGTACACACCCATAATTACGCCATTGCCGGTTGCTTCGGTTTTAACGAGACGCAGGTTTCTGTCCGGAGTGTTTTGCGCAAACAGTCGTTTTCCCGAGCCCAATAGAATTGGGAAAGTCCAAAGGCGGAATTCATCGATGAGATTGTGGGCCAGCAACAATTGGATGAGTTGCCAGCTGCCATGAACCTGCAAGAGCGGACCGGCGCTTGTTTTCAGTTTGGTAATCTCTCGCGGGATGTCGCCGGATATTCTGAACGAATTTTTCCAATTCAATGACTTGTTCGACGACGTTACGACGTATTTCTTTGCCCCATCCATTTGGCTCTCGGGAGCGTCTGCATCTCTTAAGGCGTGTGCGCCCTCGAATATTTCATACGTTGTTCGGCCCAGCAGCAAGTCGTAAGATGCTGCCATTGCCTCCTTGCCAACCTGGGCCATAACCGCGTCCCAGTAAGGTCGTGCCCACCCGCCATGTTGAAAATCTCCCGACTCGTCTTCGGAAGCTTCAGCAGGTGCTTGCATAACGCCATCAAGGGTTACGAATGTGAGTATCGCAAGGTCTCTCATGCGGCAAAACCCCATTACTGTGCCGCACTGTACCACAGCCAAGAGGTCAGTGCAGCAGCAGCTCACTTGAGCCGACATGGGCAAAGAACTGGCGATGAATGCACGGTTCACAAGCGGCTGGACGTTGAGACGGTTTCATTCGAGCGCACCATCCGACCAGCGTGACAGCGCAGTACTATCGTCTTCCCGTGCATCAACCCAGTCGCTGCTGCCGTCCTTGCGGTGTTCTTTTTTCCAGAATGGGGCGCGGGATTTTAGGTAATCCATCAGGAATTCCGCAGCCTCGAATGCCGCGGCACGATGCGCCGCGGCGGTGGCGACCATCATGATTTGCGCCCCGGGTTTGAGCCTGCCGTACCGGTGGATGATCAGGCTGGCGTTCAGGGACCAGCGCGATTGCGCCTGTTGTTCGATCTCCGCCAGAGCCGCTTGTGTCATTGTCGGATAATGTTCCAGTTCCAGCGCCAGCAAATCGCCGGTTTGGTCGCGAACAATGCCGGTGAAGCTGACGATTGCGCCGATATCGTGGCGATTGCGGGTTAGCGCTGCCAACTCGGTGCCGGGATCAAAATCTTCAGATTGGACACGGGCTACCAACGGTTAACCCCCTGTCATTGGTGGAAAAAAGGCCACTTCGCGGGCGCCGGTTAGTGGCGCATCGAGGTCAGCCAATTCCTGATCAACGGCCACCCGAACCACCGACATATCGGCGAAAGCCAGCGTGTAACGATCTTCGCGGCTGCGCAATTCGGCGATCAGATCGGCAACGTTGGCGGCATCTGTTTCCACCGTCTCTTTTGGCAATCCGATGCGTTCGCGTACCCAGGCAAAATAGACAACCTGTATCTGCATCAGTGTTTGTCCCGCAGAAACGGCAGGGCTTTGTAAAAATAGTCCAGCCCGGTGACGATGGTCAGAACCCCGGCCACCCAGAGCAGCGCAACGCCGGAATACCAACTGGCCTGAATGCCGTTCCAAAGCATTTTCAGGTGGTAAACATCTTCTATCTGACCGTCGAAAATACCATTGACGATATCGGGCGACATTCCATAACTGCGCATGACGTAATGGTGTTCAAATATGCCTTCCGAAAACAGCACTGAGAGCGCCACCATCTGCGCGGTGGTTTTCCATTTGGCGAGGTTTGTGACTTGGAGCTTTGAGGCGTTTTCGCCAAGGAATTCGCGCAGGCCGGAGACAAAAACCTCGCGGAACAGGATCAAGGTTGCGGGCAGCAATATCCAGGGGTTCATGCCGGAAAATCCGGTGATCACCAGCAGTGCAATCACCACCATCGCTTTGTCGGCAATGGGGTCGAGCATACGGCCAAAGTTGCTCTCTTGTTTCCATTTGCGGGCGAGATAGCCGTCAAAAAAATCGGTGACTGCGGCGGAAACAAACAGCAAGAGCGCAAACCAGTCGGCCCAGGGACGGGTGAAATACAGAAACATGACAGCAACGCCGGGAGCCGCAATCAGGCGCATGACTGTCAGGGTGTTGGGGAGTGTCCAACGCATTCCGGTTCTCACCTTTTGTTTGCGGGGAGTCCCGCGTTCTGCTTGTCTAAGGCCATTTTTGTCGTAGGAAAAGTGCTCTGTTCAACCTTTGGCGTGGAAATGGTCATAGATCGTCTGTGCGAGCGCGTCGGAAATTCCGTCGACGGCCTTCAGGTCAGGCAAACCGGCGCGGCTGACCGCCTTGGCGGAGCCGAAATGGGTCAACAGGGCGCGTTTGCGGCTGGCGCCGACACCTGCGACCTCATCCAACGGCGAGGCAAAGGCTGACTTGGCGCGTTTGGCGCGGTGGGTGCCGATGGCAAACCGGTGCGCTTCGTCGCGCAGGCGTTGCACGAAATACAGCACCGGATCGTTGAACTGCAGGGCAAAGGGGCGCTGGCCGGGGCGGTGGAATTCTTCTTTGCCGGCGTCACGGTCGGTGCCTTTCGCCACACCGATAAATGGGATGTCGGTGATGCCGAGATCATCCATGATTGCGCGCACAGCAGAGACCTGCCCGGCGCCGCCGTCGATCAGCAACAGAGAAGGCCAGTTCTCGCTGCTGCGATCCGGGTCTTCCTTGAGCAGGCGTTTCAGGCGGCGGTTTAGCACCTCTTTCATCATGCCGAAATCATCGCCGGGTGTCAGGTCTTCGGATTTGATGTTGAACTTGCGGTAAGAGGATTTCAGAAAACCATCCGGCCCGGCGACAATCATCGCGCCGACCGCATTTGTGCCCTGGATGTGAGAGTTGTCGTAGACTTCGATCCGATCCGGCGGGGCTTCCAGATCAAAGGCTTCGGCCAGCCCCTGCAGCAGTTTGGCCTGGGTTGCGCTTTCGGCCATACGGCGGGCGAGGGATTCGCGGGCGTTGCGCGTGGCGTTGGCGACCAGCTCCATTTTTTCGCCGCGCTGCGGGACCAGAATTTGGACCTTACGCTCCAGCTTGCTGGTCAGTGCCTCTTGCATCAAATCGCGGTTTTCGATGTCATTCGACAGTAGAATTTGGCGCGGTGGGGTTTTGTTGTCGTAGAATTGGCCAAGGAAACCTTCCAGCACTTCCGCAGCCCCGGCACCGGCCCCGGTGCGCGGGAAATAAGCACGGTTGCCCCAGTTCTGGTTGGCGCGGATGAAAAACACCTGCACACAAGCTTGTCCGCCAGCCATATGCAGAGAGACGACATCGGCTTCGGCCACGCTCTGCGGATTTATACCCTGACTAGATTGGACCTGCGTCAGGGCGCGGATACGGTCGCGCAGGGCCGCCGCGCGTTCGAATTCCTGTGCGGCGCTGGCTTGCGCCATTTGGGCAGCGAGGGTTTCCTGAACTTTGGTGGATTGTCCGGTAAGAAAGCGGCTGGCGTCGCCCACCAGCGCCGCGTAATCCTGCTTCGAGATATGGCCGACACAGGGGGCGGAGCAGCGGGCGATCTGGTATTGCAGGCACGGCCGGGTGCGGCTAGCGAACATCGCGTCTGTGCAGTTGCGCAGCCGGAAAATGCGTTGCAGCTGGTTCAGTGTGCGGTTGACCGATCCGGCTGAAGCAAATGGACCGTAGTAATCGCCCTTTTCGGCCTTGCGGCCCCGGTGTTTTTTGATCTGCGGGAAATCGTGAGCCTGGGTGACGAGGATGTTGGGAAAACTTTTGTCGTCGCGCAGCAGCACATTGTAGCGTGGTTTCAGTTGCTTGATCAAGTTTTGTTCCAGCAACAAAGCCTCGGTTTCCGTGCGTGTTGTCAGGAACATCATCGAGGCGGTGGCGCTGATCATCCGGCCGATCCGCGCCGAATGACCGGCGGCTTTGGCGTAGGATGACACCCGCTTTTTCAGGTTGCGGGCTTTGCCGACATACAGCACCTCACCGCGTGTATCGAGCATACGATACACGCCGGGGCTGCCGTCCAAAGTTTTCAGATAGGACTGAATAACTTTGTATCCGGTCGGCCCGTCATTGCGGGCTTCGGATTGCCCTTCCTCGGAAAGACCTCCAATTTGTCGGTTGTACGCCATATTCTCTGTTTGCCTGATTCTCTGTGCTGCTGCACTGTCTATCGCGTTATGACAAGCTAAATTGTTTCCACGCAAACTGTGGATAACTCTGCGGATAACCTCGTTTCATTTGGGTTTTTTCCTTTGAATCGGCTGGCTTCATCTATTTGCCTATTTTTTAGGCAGTAAATCACGTCATTGTTTTTAAACGATAAATACTTTCGCCTGAGCCAAATTCCTGAAATCATTAAAGAAAAGATAACGCCTTTGTGACATCTCGGTTGAAGGTGAACAACGTGACGTTGAGTAAGCGCGAATGAACAGCCCATCGAAACATCCCCTTGTGCAATTCTAAATGCGTCTCCTACGCAATTTGCACAATATATGGCAGCAAATTGACGGTTTGAAATAACAACTGGAATTGCAGTTACGACCAATTTGAGCGGAGATCAGCGTACCGGCCCTTGATGGAGGGCGTTATTCCACGCCCAGAACATCCGGGGTTTGCCAGGCCAGATGCTGGCCCGCATCGACGCACAGCAACTGGCCGGTGGTGGCCGGGCTGTCGAGCAAGTAGTTCATCGCAGTGACAATATCAGCCGGATTTGATCCGCGCCGCAGAATGGTCGCCGCGCGCTGGTCGTTGAAGTGTTTTGCACTTTGCCGGGCGCCCTGCATTGTCGGGCCGGGACCAATGGCGTTGACTCTGATGCGGGGTGCCAAGGCGCGCGCAGCGGTTTGGGTAAAGGCCCAGAGGCCCATCTTGGCCAGCGTGTAGGACATGAATTCCGGCGTCAGCTTGCGCACGCGCTGGTCGACAATATTGATGACGCATCCGGTGGCGATCGATTCGCTTGCTGCGTCGGTGCCGGTATCGGGTACTTGAGCGGCAAATTTCTGGGTCAGGACAAAGGGCGCCCGCAAGTTGGATTCCATATGCCGGTCCCAACTGTCGCGGGTCGCGGTTTGCAACGTGTCATATTCGAATATCGAAGCATTGTTGATCAGCACATCAAGCGGTTTTCCGAGGGCTGAAACAGCGTTTGGCAACAGCGCTTCCATTTCTGACTCGATCAGGAGATCGGCGTGTAGCGCCACGGCTTTACGGCCCAGGGCCTGAATGTCGGCGACGGTTTCATCAGCTTCGTCCGAGGCACCGACGTAATGCACCGCAACATCAACGCCACGTTCTGCCAGAGCCAGTGCCATAGCGCGGCCCAGACGACGGGCACCACCGGTAACGAGGGCGGCTGAGAACGTCATATTGGTTTGATCCTTGTCATTTGCCACAATCACAGTCTTTGCCAGTCAAGTTGTGGCGCCCGCATTTCGGGCATTTTTTTGACGCCTGCACTTTTTTTCGGCCGCGAATCGAGGGCAGTTTGGGCAGTCGCAATTTGCCGATCATGCCCATCACCAGAATGAAGATCAGGAAAAATATGACAACTTTGCTCATCGTCTACAGTCCGTATCTGGACCAGACAGCCCGATCTTCCAGCCCGCCGATCACATCTGCTGCGGCACCAACGCCGAGTCGTTGGAACAGGGATTTACGCTGGCCCTGCACCGTCAGGCGCACTTTATCGCCGTAAATCTCTTTCATCTTGGGCACTAAATGGCCGAGGCCGTCGGCCAGTCCGAGATCTACCGCGGTTTGGCCGACCCAGATTTCCCCGCTGAACAGATCCTGATCCGCAAGTTTCGCCCCACGGCTGGTTTTTACTTGATCGATGAAGTTTTGGTGGATGGTCATTTGCAGCGCCTTCAGGCGTTCGATGTCAGTGTCGCGTTCCGGGCGGAACGGGTCGAGCATGCTTTTGTCTTCGCCAGCGGTGTGAACGCGGCGCTCGATGCCTTGCTTTTCCAGCAGATCCTGAAAACCGAAAGACGCCGAGATCACGCCGATGGAGCCGACAATCGAACTGGCGTCGATGTAGATTTGATCAGCAGCACTTGCCAGCCAGTAACCGCCGGACGCGGCAACGTCTTCACAAAAGGCGAAAACTCTGGTGTCCGTTTCTGCAGCCAGACGGCGAATGCGGGCGCCGATCAGCGAGGACTGGACTGGCGAGCCACCCGGTGAATTGATCACCAGAGCCACAGCGTTGGGTTTGCCACGCCGAAAGGCGCGTTCCAGGATCGGCGCGAGGGCCGCATCGTTCAGAGCGCTGCCGCCAAAACGCCCGCCGGAGGCGATGACGCCCGACAGGCGGACGACGGATACGGAAGGGCGGGAGCTGAAACGGGTGATTAGGTGTCGCATGGCCGCTATTTAGAGCGTGTCGCACGATTTTAAAAGCGCCAAAGAAACGCGACACGCAGCAACAGCGATAATTGGGACCGGCGTTTCGCAATTGATCTGAAACTGATCAGTTGCAAAACGCTCTAAGAGTGATTGCAGCGGGCGGCAAGCCTCTGTAAATATCCGCCGGACTGCAAATGGCTGCTGAACCGACATGAAACCTTTCCTGATCCTGCAACTGCGCCCAGAGACCGAAGCGTCCGACGATGAGTATCGGGCGATTTTAGAGAAAGGTGGATTGACCGAAGCAGACGCGCACCGGATCCGGCTGGACCTTCAACCGATACCTGAAGGGATCAGTCTGGCCGATTATTCCGGCGTGATTATCGGCGGCGGACCAGGGTGTATCAGCGATCCGGATGATAAGAAGTCGGCGGTTGAGCGGCAGATTGAAACCTCGGTTCTGGGGCTGATGCCGGAGATCACCGCAAAGGACATCCCTTTTCTGGGCTGTTGTTACGGCATCGGCATTCTGGCGCATCATCTGGGTGCAGTAGTGAGCAAAGAGCGCTATAGCGAAGAAATCGGGGCGGTGGACTGCAGCCAGACGGCAGGAGCGGTGGGTGACCCGCTTCTGGCAGGCCAGCCACAGCGGTTCAGGGCATTTGTTGGGCACAAGGAAGCGGTGCAGCATTTACCGGAGGGCTGCACACATCTGCTGTCGTCGCCCACCTGCCCGTTTCAGATGATCCGGTTCGGCGAAAACGTCTATGCCACTCAGTTTCACCCGGAAGCGGATGGCGACGGGTTTGAACTGCGCATCGGGATTTACAAAGACAAAGGCTATTTTGCGCCTGAAGACGCGGAGCGGCTGATTGCCATCTGTCAATCCGAAGACGTGCATGTACCGGAACAGTTGTTACGGAATTTCGTCACAAGATATCGCACGTCCAAGTAATAAGTTGACCAAATAGTCAAAAAACCAGTTGTCACCGACGCGGATTCTTCCTAGGCTTGGACCTTGTTTCCTGATTCCAGCGAATGATTGGTGATTAGTGGCAGGATGATTATCAACTTCGGCTCCATCAACACTGACCTTGTTTACCAAGTAGATCACATGCCCGAGGCAGGTGAAACGCTGGCCGCGCTGAAGCATGAGAAATTCCTTGGCGGCAAGGGGTTGAACCAATCGGTAGCGATAGCGCGGGCTGGCGGTAATTTGCGGCACGTCGGTTGTGTTGGAGCGGGCGACGCATGGATCATTGAGCAGATCGAAAGTGCGGGTCTGAAAACCCATCACATTCGAGCCGTTGCCGAGTCCACCGGGCACGCCATCATCTTTGTGGATCGCAACGGGGAAAACGAAATCGTAATTTTTGGTGGTGCGAACCTGTGCCTGAGTGATGACATGGTGGTGGGTGCGTTTGCCGACCTTGATGGCGAGGACCATTGGGTTTTGTTCCAGAACGAGACCAACCTGACCACCAAAATTGCAAGTTCCGCAAAGACGCAGGGGCTCAGGATCGCATATAGCGCCGCGCCATTTTCGCCACTGGCAACGCTGCCCCTGTTGCCGCTTATTGAATTGTTGGTGGTGAATGAGGCTGAGGCGGCGGAACTGGCCGCGGCGCTGGGCTGTGGGGTTGACGCGATAGACGTGCCGATGCTGGTGATCACCAAGGGGCGGCACGGGGCGGATTTACGCACTGGTGCAGTAACAGCCCATCAACCGGCGTTTGCGGTTGAGGCCGTTGACACCACTGGTGCCGGGGACACGTTTCTGGGGTATTTTTTGGCGAAACTTGACGCCGGGACTGATGCGGTTAACGCATTGGAATTCGCGGCAGCGGCCAGTGCGCTTCAGGTGACGCAGTCGGGGGCCGCTAACGCCATTCCGGCAAGCGGCGCTGTGGTAAAATTTCTGAAGGAACGGCTGACATGACCGTGCAAAAAATCATCATAGATACCGATCCTGGAATTGACGACGCCATGGCGATCTTTTTTGCTTGTTTGCATCCCGATCTGAATGTGGTGGGTCTAACAACGGTGTTTGGCAATGTGACGGTGGAAGTTGCCACCCGCAATGCGCTGGTGTTGGTGGAAATGGCGCGGCAGGATATTCCGGTTGCCAAGGGTGCCGGTCAACCTGTGGTGCAAAATCCCAATCAAGTGTCAGACCATGTGCACGGCAATGAAGGCTTTGGTGATGTGGCGCCGATAACGCCCAAAGGTGCCGCGGTCGCGGAGTCCGGGTCCGAGTTTATCTGCCGGATGATCTGTGAAAACCCCGGAGAGATAGTATTGTGCCCGATTGGGCCTCTGACCAATATCGCGCAGGCACTTGATATGGACCCATCAATTGCCAGCAAGGTGAAGTCGGTAGTCATCATGGGCGGTGGATTGGAGCGGGGGAATGTTACGGAATACGCCGAGGCCAATATCTGGAATGATCCACATGCGGCGGATGCGGTGTTTGCAGCGGATTGGGATATCACCATGGTCGGGTTGGATGTGACCAATCAGGTGCTCTGCAAAACCGGGGATTTTGCCCGAATTGCCGCCAATACGCCGGTGCTTGGCGGGTTTCTGAACAAGGTGGTTCAGTTCTATTTGCGCTTCTATGAAAAACAGTATGGTGTGCCGGGCTGCCAGATGCACGACCCAACCGCAGTAATCGCCATCACACATCCACAACTTTTTACCATTGAAACCCACGCTCTGGAGGTTATCGTTGACGGAACTCGCGTTGGACAGACTGTCCGTTCCGCGCAAGCTGCCAGAAGACCCGTCAAAGTATGTATGGGTGTGGATGCTGAACGTGTGAAAGAATTGTTTCTTTCCACAATTGAAACCGGTTTTTGAAGGAGACTTCCCATGACTGAATTCAGCGTACTCGCTATCAGCCCAAGTGAGCCTGACGCCGCCGAAAAATTTTCCAAATCTCTGCGAGAAACCGGGTTTGCGGTGATCAAAGATCATGACATCGGCATGGACGAAATTGAGGCGATGTATGGCGCCTGGAAGGGCTATTTTGCAGATGACGGGAAACAGAATGATGAGACCCCGACGGGTGACCCATCCGGTTATTTTGGCTATAAGTCCGAAAACGCCAAAGGTGCCGCACAGAAAGATCTGAAAGAATTTTATCACGTTTATCAGAACCGCGAGATTCCCGCTTCGGTCGAGGCTGCCACCCGTAATTTCAACACCCGAATGGTTGAAATGGGGAGCACGTTGCTGGGCTGGCTTGATCAAGCGACCCCATCCGATGTGACTGACAAGCTGAACGAGCCGTTTCAGAAAATGGTCGATGGGTCAGATCAGAACCTTCTGCGGGTGCTGCATTATCCGCCCCTGCCCGAAGATGTGGAGCAAGGTGAAGTTCGGGCTGCTGCGCATGGCGATATCAACCTGATCACGTTGCTGGTCACCGGCTCAGAACCCGGATTGCAGGCGCAGGACGTGAACGGCAACTGGCATGATATTCCCTGTGGAACGGGGTGCATCAACGTCAATGCGGGGGATATGTTGGAACAGGCCAGTCGGGGGTACTATCCTTCGACCGTGCATCGTGTGATTAATCCACCAGTCAAGGAAAACAAATCCCGGTATTCACTGCCGCTGTTCATGCACCCGCGCCCCGAAGTGGTGCTGGATCACCAGACGGCGGGCGAGTTTCTGGAGGAGCGACTGAAAGAAATCGGGCAGAGGTAATCTGCACCGCAACAATGGCACCGCTGTGGTGCCAACGATAAGGGCACCTGTAAAGGCGCTGAAAACAAAGGTGCCTGCAAGGTGCCTGCAACAAGGAGAAAAAAATGAAACATCTATTCACGCCGCTTTTGGCCGGTGCCTTTGCCGCTGTGGCAAGCATATCCATGGCAGCGGAATTCAAACCTGCCGTGATCTATGACATGGGCGGTAAATTCGACAAATCCTTCAACGAAGGTGTTTATAACGGCATCAAGAAGTTCACCGATGAGACCGGCATTGAAGTGATGGAGTTTGAAGTCACCAATGAAGCGCAGCGTGAACAGGCAATGTCGCGGATGATTCAGCGCGGTGCGACCGTGGTTCTGGGCGTGGGATTCGGCCAGGCTGATGCGATCGACAAGGTCGCCGGGGAAAACCCCGACGTGATGTTCTCGATCATCGACGTCAGCTGGCTGGACAAGCCCAACCTGCGCCAATACGCCTTCAAGGAACATGAGGGGTCGTATTTGGTCGGCGTAGCCGCCGCGATGGCATCAAAAACCGGCAAGGTCGGGTTTGTCGGAGGTATGGACATTCCATTAATCCGCGCCTTTGAGTGTGGCTATAAGCAGGGCGTAGCTATGGCCAACCCGGATGCAGAAGTTCTGGCCAACATGACCGGCACGACGCCTGCTGCGTGGAACGACCCGGCGAAAGGCGCTGAGCTGGCGCAGGGCCAGATCGATCGCGGTGCAGACGTGGTATATCAGGCCGCTGGCGGCACCGGTATGGGTGTGATCCGCGCCGCGGCAGATGCCGGCAAGCTCTCAATTGGCGTTGACAGCAACCAGAACCACTTGGCATCAGGCTCTGTTCTGACATCGATGTTGAAGCGCGTTGACGTGGCGGCCTATCAGACCATGAAAGACGCCATGTCCGGCGAGTTTGAAACCGGTTTGCGCAACCTTGGTCTGGCCGAGGGCGGCGTTGGATGGGCGCTGGACGAACACAATGCGGCACTGATCTCTGACGAGATGAAGGCAGCAATTGACGCGGCATCGGAAAAAATCAAAGCCGGCGAGATCATGGTGCACGACTACAGGTCCGACAACACCTGCCCGAACTGATCCTGAAGGCTGATACTCATGATGGACGATAATACTCAGACGAGCGGCGGCAATGCCGCTCGTTTAGCGCTGGAACTGCGCAATATTTCGAAATCATTTGGTCTGGTTCACGCCAATCGCGACGTGGATTTGCAGATCGAAAAAGGCACGATTCACGGCATTATTGGCGAGAATGGTGCCGGCAAATCCACCTTGATGAACGTGCTGTACGGCATGCACCGGGCCGATCGCGGGCAGATGTTTGTGAACGGCCATGAAGCGGATATCCATTCAAGTGCGGATGCGATCGAACAGGGCATCGGCATGGTGCATCAGCATTTCATGCTGGTCCCGACGTTTTCGGTTCTGGAAAACGTGATGCTGGGAACCGAGGGTGGTTTGACGTTGAAAGAGGGCCGCGAGGTTACGCTGGCCAAATTGCGAGAGCTGAGCGACCACTACGGAATGACCGTTGATCCGCACGCGCTGATCAGCGATCTGAACGTGGGAATGCGGCAGCGAGTCGAAATTATCAAAGCGCTGAAAGGCGGCGCGGAAATCCTGATTTTGGACGAGCCTACCGGAGTATTGACGCCCCAGGAAAGCCAACAGCTGTTTGAGATTCTGAAGGTGTTGCGCGACGACGGAGTGTCGGTTTTGCTGATCACCCACAAGCTGGCCGAGATCATGGAGATCACTGACAATGTGTCGATCATGCGGGCGGGTCAGATGGTCGGCCACCGACGCACGGCCGATACCAATCCACAGGAACTGGCTGAGCTGATGGTTGGCCGTAAGGTCTTGCTAAGCGTGGACAAGGGCGAGGCTAAACCAACGGAAATTCTGCTGTCGGTGCGCAATCTGGAGGCTTATTCTTCGCGCGGCCACAAAGTTCTGGATGACATCAGCTTTGAAGTGCGCGGCGGCGAAATCTTCGGCATCGCCGGGGTTTCCGGTAACGGTCAAACGCCATTGATGGAGGTGCTGGCGGGGATGCGCCAACCCAGTGGCGGCTCGTTTGACGTGCTTGGAACAACCGTAACCAAAGATACACCGATGGACCCCAGAGCGCTGCGCCAACTGGGTGTTGGCCATATTCCAGAGGACCGGCATGTTCATGGATTGATCCTGGACTTTGAGGCGCGGGAGAACATGATCCTGGGATATCATCAGGACAAGCGGACGGGCTCGGGTATTCTGTTTGACGCGGGTGCGGTGCTGGATCACTGTCAGGGCCGGATGGATGAATATGACGTCAGACCGGCACGACCGGGGCTGTACGGCAAGAATTTTTCCGGCGGCAATCAGCAGAAAATCGTCATTGCGCGCGAAATGTATGAACATCCTCAGGTTTTGATCGTCGGTCAGCCAACGCGCGGTGTCGATGTGGGCGCTATTGAATTCATCCACAAGCAACTGATCGCCTTACGGGATGCGGGCTGTGCAATTCTGCTGGTCTCGGTCGAACTGGACGAGGTTATGGGGCTGTCGGACCGGATCATGGTGATGAACGATGGCCGAAAGGTTGGAACAGTGAGCGCCGCCGAGGCCGATGTAAATACTCTTGGTCTGATGATGGCCGGGCTGACCAAAGGAGAAGCCGCATGAGCGCCACGCCGCCGCTGCCCCGCTGGGCCGATTTATTCCTGTTGCCGGCAATCAATCTGGTCTGTGCCTTCGTGGTCTGCGGTCTGATCGTTGCGGCGATAGGTGAAAATCCATTTGTAGCGCTGAAAGTGATGATCAACGGCGCGTTTTTCTATCCAGAAAGCCTGGGATACACGCTGTATTACACAACAAATTTTTTGTTCACGGGATTGGCTGTGGCCACCGCGTTTCATGCGCAAATGTTCAATATCGGCGGCGAAGGTCAGGCCTATGTCGGTGGCCTGGGAGCGGCCATCGCGGGATTTTTGTTTGCGCCGTTTCTGCCTGCACTCATCGCCATCCCGATTTGCGTGGCTGCGGCCGCTGCTTTTGGCGCACTCTGGGCGTTTGTACCGGGTTACCTGCAGGCCATGCGCGGCAGCCATATCGTGATCACCACGATCATGTTCAACTTTCTCGCGGCGTCTTTGATGGTCTGGCTGCTGGCCGGGCCGATGATGCAGCAAGGCCAGCAATCCCCACAATCCGATTTGTTGGCGGTGAGTTCCGCGCTGCCTTCGATGCAGGAGGTGTTCGCTTTGTTTGGGATGACGATTGCCCAGACCCCGCTGAACCTGTCGTTCGTGATCGCGCTGCTGGCGATGGGCGTTTTTTACGTCCTGATCTGGAAAACCCGGCTGGGGTTTGAAATCCGCGCCGTGGGTAAAAATCAGGAAGCTGCGAAATATGCTGGTATTAACGTGCCACGGATCGTGATTATCACGCTGGCGATTTCCGGCGGGTTTGCCGGGCTGCTGGCCACCAATGAGGTTTTGGGCGTCAATCACCGTCTGGTGTTGAATTTCACGGCTGGATACGGGTTTACCGGCATCGCTGTGGCGCTGATGGGCCGCAATCATCCGGTTGGCATTTTTATGGCCGCGTTGCTGTTTGGCGCTTTGTACCAGGGCGGCGCGGAACTGGATTTTGAATTCAAATCGATCACCCGTGAAATGGTGTTGCTGGTGCAGGGCATGATCATTCTGTTTTCCGGTGCGCTGGCCTATATGTTCAATCCGCCTCTGGCGCGGTTCCTTGCGCGGGTGCTGCCGCGGCGTGAGGCTGTGAATGTCTGATTTCCTGTTACAGCTTCTGCTCACGTTTGATGCGACGCTGCGATTGGCAACGCCGCTGCTTTTGTGCGCGATGGCGGGTATATTTTCAGAGCGCTCCGGCATCGTTGATATTTCGCTGGAAGGCAAACTGCTGACCGGTGCGTTTGTGGCCGGCACGGTTGCGGCGCTGACCGGTTCAGCCTGGCTGGGGCTACTGGCGGCGATCTGCGCGTCCATGTTTATGTCGATGATCCACGGCTTTGCCTGTATCACCCATCGCGGCGATCAGGTGGTCAGCGGTGTGGCAATCAATATCCTCGCCTCGGGACTAACGGTGATCCTTGGAATTGCATTGTTCAAACAGGGCGGGCAGACGCCGGTGCTGTTCGATCAGGGGCGGTTCAAACCGGTTGAATGGCTGTTTACCGATGCGTTTGACAACATCCCGATCTTTGGCACCATCTACCGCGAGTTTATATCCGGGCACAGCCTGTTGACCTATGCCGCTCTGCTGGCGGTACCGCTGTCGACATTCATTCTGTATCGTTCGCGTTTTGGCCTGCGCCTGCGGGCGGTTGGCGAAGTGCCCGAGGCTGTGGACAGTGCCGGCGTGTCGGTGGCCTGGCTGCGGTATCGTGCGCTGTTGGTTGGTGGCATGTTCTGCGGGATCGCCGGGGCTTATCTGTCGATTTCGCACGGGGCGAATTTTGTGCGCGAGATGTCGGCAGGCAAAGGCTATATCGCGTTGGCCGCAGTGATCTTTGGCAACTGGAAACCGATCCGCGCCTTTTGGGCCTGTCTGTTGTTCGGGTTCCTGGAGGCCGCCACGCCACGGTTGCAGGGTGTGGATCTGCCGGTGATCGGCGAAATCCCCAGCGAATTGATGCTGGCCTTGCCGTACATCGTGACGGTGTTGTTGCTGGCGGGCTTCATCGGTCGCCCGACCCCGCCGGGTTCCATAGGCGTGCCTTATGAAAAATAGGGGCCGTTATGGATGCAGAGACAATTGACCGATTGATAATTGCCGCCAAGGCTGCGATGCAAAATGCCCACGCGCCCTATTCCGAGTTTCCGGTCGGTGCAGCTCTGTTGTTGAGTGACGGGCAGATTGTCACCGGCTGTAACGTGGAAAACGCCAGTTTTGGCGGCACTGTTTGCGCTGAACGCACCGCGATCAGTGCAGCGGTGGCAATGGGACGGAGCGACTTTGACGCGATCTGCGTGATTGCGACGACTGAAAACGCCATCACACCCTGCGGTATTTGCCGCCAGACTATTATCGAATTCAGTCGGGATTTGCAGGTGATCTGCTGCAATCGGGACGGCGAGCATCAAATCTATTCGATTGCTGACTTGCTGCCCCACGCCTTTACTCCGGATGTTTTGTAACCTCCTATTCCGCTGCCACCGCCGGTCTTGGAAGCATCTGGTCCATACTTATCGAACGGCCGTTTTCTTGCACAATCCGCACGTGCCGACGCCCGATCTGGCGGGGCTCGCTGACACCGACTGAGTGCGCGATGGTTTCAACCTCTTTGACGATGTTTTTGGCGTAGTGCGCCACTTTTTCGTATTTCACCTGCGGCACCAGGCCTTTCTGGAATCGGGGATTATGCGTGGTAACCCCTGTCGGGCAAGTATTTTTGTTGCACTTGAGCGCTTGAATACAGCCCAGCGAGAACATGAATCCCCGGGCGTTGGTGACGAAATCCGCCCCTGCCGCGATGGCCCATGCAACGTCACCCGGGTTGATCAGTTTGCCGCTGGCGACGATCTTGATGCGGTCGCGCAACTCGGTTTCGTGCAGCAGGTCGGACACCATCGGCAGGCTCTCGCGGATGGTCAAGCCGACGAGGTCCATCAGTGGCATCGGCGCAGCGCCGGTGCCACCGTCACCCGAATCCACGGTTATGAAGTCAGGTGCAGATTTGATGCCGCGTTTCCTGACCTCTTCGAGGAACTCACGCAACGGACCCAATTCGCTGACCACGGTTTTAAAACCGACCGGTTTGCCAGTCACATCACGGATATGGTTCAGAAAGTCGAGCAGTTCGACAACGTTAGATACCTCCGGATGGCGGTTTGGTGAAATCGAGGCTTCGCCCTCCGGTATGCCACGGATTTTGGCGATCTCGGCAGTGACTTTGCCTGCTGGCAGGATGCCGCCTTTGCCCGGTTTGGCCCCTTGCGCCAGTTTCAATTCGAACATCCGTACCTGTTCATGTGCTGCAACTTCACGCAATTTGTCGTCGGACAGGCCGCCCTCCAGATTGCGCACCCCGTATTTGGCGGTGCCGATCTGAAACACAATGTCGCAGCCGCCTTCCAGATGATATGGCGACAACCCGCCCTCGCCGGTGTTCATCCAGACCCCGGCCTTGGCTGCCCCCTTGCTCAGAGCCTGCACCGCCGGTCGTGACAAGGCCCCAAAGCTCATGCCGGAAATGTTGAACAGAGACGGTGCGTCGTAGGGGTTTTTGCAATAGGGGCCGATGCGCAGCGCCTCGGTCATCGACGCCTGTTCATCCAGCGGCGGGAATGCCGCGTTAACAAAAATCGGTGTACCGGGAAGTGACAAGTTCCGCGTCGAACCAAAAGCAATGGTGTTACCTTTGCCGCCAATCGCCCGCTTCACCCAATCCCGCTGGGCGCGGTTAAACGGCAGCTCCTCGCGGTCCATGGCAAAGAAATACTGCCTGAAAAACTCGCCCAATTCGGTGAAAATTCGCCGGAAGCGGCCAATCACCGGATAGTTGCGCCGCACTGCATCGCCGGTCTGGGTGCGGTCGATGACAAACATCACCACAACAGCCAGAAACCCCAATCCAACCGCGCAAACAAATGCGACTGCCAGCAAGAAAAGCGCGTCGGCAACGAAATTCATCAAAAACATACCCGGCCTCCTGAAGTTGGGATTCGGTCAGGGTAGTGAGAGGCTTTGGGAAAACAACAAACTTGTGGTGGGATAACGCTTCTTTGAAAGCAACGTGACACGCCTTAGTTTGGCCAGCCGTTAAAATGATAGACGTAGAGATAGGCCAGTCCGGCCAGTGTCAGCGGCCAGAAAAATAGCGCCAGCCGGACGGTCAATAACAAGACTAAGCGGATGATCCAGCGCATCAAGTGACCTTTGGGTGCCCTTTCCCCGGTCAAATGAGGACAGGGCGGTTTATCAATGAACCGTCGCTTCAACCGGCACTTTCAGCGCTTTGCCCTTGCCGTCGATCAGCAAACCACCAGCATCGGCAGACACATCCACGGTTGCACCATCCAAAACATCTCCGCTCAACAGCAATTCTGCAAGCGGATCCTGCAATGCTTTTTGGATCACCCGTTTCAGGGGTCTTGCGCCATAGACCGGATCATAGCCCTGATCCGCCAGCCAGGTTTGTGCGGCCTCGTCGATATCAAGCGTGATCTTGCGTGCAGCGAGGCGGTTGCCCAGAATCGCCAGCTGGATATCCACGATGCCATCCATATTGGTCCGGCTCAACCGGTCGAACAGCACAATTTCATCGAGACGGTTCAGGAATTCCGGCCGGAAATGCGCCTGCACGGCCTGCATTACGTCCACCTTTGCAGCGTCGCTGTCCGCGCCCGCGGGCAGTTGACTCAGCGCCTGCGATCCGAGGTTTGATGTCAGGATGATCAGTGTCTGCTTGAAATCCACAGTCCGGCCCTGTCCGTCGGTCAGAACACCGTCATCCAAAACCTGCAACAGCACATTGAACACATCCGGATGCGCCTTTTCGACCTCGTCGAATAACACCACCTGATACGGGCGGCGGCGCACGGCTTCTGTCAGTGTTCCACCTTCGTCATAGCCCACGTAACCGGGCGGAGCACCGATGAGTCGGGATACTGCGTGTTTCTCCATATATTCCGACATGTCGACCCGCACCATTGCGGTGTCATCGTCAAACAGGAACTCGGCCAGTGCTTTGGTCAGCTCGGTTTTGCCCACACCGGTTGGCCCGAGAAACAGGAACGAGCCTTGTGGCCGGTTGGGGTCGCTCAATCCTGCCCGGGATCGGCGCACGGCGTTGGACACAGCCGTGACAGCATCAACCTGGCCGATCACGCGTTTGCCGATCTCCGCTTCCATGCGCAGCAGTTTGTCACGCTCACCTTCCAGCATTTTGTCGACCGGGATTCCGGTCCAGCGTTCTACGACCGAGGCGATATGCTCGGGTTTGACAGCTTCTTCGACCATCACATCTTCTCCGGCTTTCTCAGCCTCTTTCAGCCGTTTTTCGAGACCAGGGATCACCGAAAATCGCAGTTCACCTGCGCGTTGCAGATTGCCTTCGCGCGAGGCGATATCAAACTCGGCTCGGGACTGGTCCAGCTCTTCTTTGATGTCCCGCGCGTTGGCCAGCTTGTCTCGCTCAGACTGCCATTTCGCGGTCATCTCGCTGGATTGCTCCTGCAGATCCGACAGCTCTTTTTCCAGCGTTGCCAGCCGGTCTTTGGAGGCGTCATCGGATTCCAGTTTCAACGCCTCGGCTTCGATCTGTTTTTGCAACAATTCGCGGTCGATGGCGTCGAGTTCTTCAGGTTTACTATCCACTTCCATGCGCAACCGGCTGGCGGCTTCATCCATCAGGTCGATGGCTTTGTCCGGCAGGAAGCGGTCCGAGATATAGCGGTGCGACAGGGTTGCCGCTGACACCAAGGCGCTGTCAGTTATCCGGATGCCGTGGTGCAGCTCATATTTTTCTTTGATGCCGCGCAGGATCGAAATCGTATCTTCAACCGTCGGTTCGGCAACCAGCACGGGTTGGAACCGCCGCGCCAGAGCCGCATCTTTTTCGACATGCTTGCGGTATTCATCGAGCGTTGTTGCGCCAACACAATGCAGCTCACCGCGGGCAAGAGCCGGTTTCAACAGGTTACTGGCATCCATTGAGCCTTCGGATTTACCGGCCCCAACCAGCGTGTGCATCTCGTCAATGAACAAGATGATTTCGCCGGCGGCTTCTGTCACTTCGGTCAGCACGCCTTTCAGCCGTTCTTCAAATTCACCCCGGTATTTGGCACCAGCAATCAGGGCACCCATGTCGAGCGCCATCAGCTTTTTGTTCTCCAGACTTTCAGGAACGTCGCCATTGACGATGCGCAGCGCAAGACCTTCGGCAATCGCAGTTTTGCCCACCCCCGGTTCACCGATCAAGACCGGGTTGTTCTTGGTCCGGCGGCTCAGCACCTGCATGGTGCGGCGGATTTCCTCGTCGCGACCGATGATCGGGTCAATTTTTCCATCCGCAGCGGCCTCGGTCAGGTCGCGGGCGTATTTCTTCAGCGCGTCATAATTGCCTTCCGCGCTGGCGCTGTCGGCGGTGCGACCCTTGCGGATGTCATTGATTGCGGCATTCAGGTTTTGTGCCGAAACCCCTGCATCTTTCAGGATTTTCTGTGCAGCGGATTTCACAATACACAGCGCCGTCAGCATACGCGCGACTGGCACGAAGCTGTCACCGGCTTTTTTCGCCAGCTTCTCGGCCTCAGCAAAAATCTTGGCGGTCTGCCCATCCATGTAAATCTGCCCGGCGTCGCCCGAAACTTTCGATATTTTCGCCAGAACCGCGTCAACATCCTGCAACACCAGAACAGGATTCCCGCCGGAAGCCTTGATCAGATTGGCGGCCAGCCCCTCTTCATCATCGATGAGGGCTTTCAACAGATGTTCGGGGGCAAATCGCTGGTGATCTTCGCGCATGGCGATGGTCTGGGCGGCCTGAATCATACCGCGAGACCGTTCTGTGAACTTCTCCAAGTTCATGGGTCTTCTCCTTTGTTAAGCACTTGCGATGGAATGTGACGCCCTGCATAGGCACGTCGGGGTGCAAGCCTTACGATTAAGATAGGACGCGGCAGAGGGCGGTGCAAGGGGTGGGAAGTTGCATTCTATCACGACGTCACCAGGCGCTTTATGCAGGTGATCTGCTCTCATTTCCAGATGATCCGAACCCCAGCCTTCGCAAGGGCAAGCAAGTCGGGCAATGACGTGGTAGGGTGGGCTGGATTAGGCAATAAAGTGAGTGAAACGAACCGGAGAACCCCAATGGTTACGCTCGAAAAAATCCGCGCGGAATGTAGTGGCAGAGATATCTTTGAAGGGCAGTTGCTGCACCTTGGCCTGATAATTCTGATGGTATTTGGGGCGCATTCTTTGTTGATGCCGAGTTTTTCGGACCCGACCTTTCTGGGCTGGGATTCAAAAGACTGGGCGATGGTGTCGATTTATCTGGCGGTGATTCATCAGGTTATCGTGGCTATTGTTTTTCGTCTGCAGCTTTACACTGGGATGATGACTAAGCTGTTCCGGGCCAATGATATGAAGGTCTGGGGTGCAATCTTTTTACCCCTGCTCGCTGTCCGGCCATTGACCATCATTGCGGTCGGCTGGCTCGATCCCAACCGGATCACCGGTTGGCGTGGTGCGGAAATGATTGTGGGTGCAGTGTTCGTTGTTCTTGCGGTGGTAACGATGCATTCCGTCTTCAAGTATTTCACAATTTCCCGGGCGCTCGGCGCAGATCATTTCCGCAACGAGGTGATTGCCATGCCGATGGTCAAACAAGGCATGTTCCGGTTCACCTCGAACGGCATGTATGGGATTGTGTTTCTGGGCCTCTGGGGCATTGCCCTGTTGTTTGGGTCATGGAACGCGCTGATCGTGGCGCTGTTCCAGCACTGCTATATCTGGGTGCATATGTATCTGACGGAAGGCCCGGACATGAGGCGTCTGTATCCGCCCGGTTGACGTCTAAACCAACGACTGCAAATTCCGGCACCGCGCCCGCATCGAGGCGGCCTTGTCCTGCATTCCTGCCTCGACCAGCGCCCGCGCTTCTTCGCGCAATTCGCCCCGCACACCTGCAATGCGGACAAATGCATCCAGCGCCCAGACCCGCACAAACGTTTTTTGCGCCGCCAGCCGCCGCCGCACC
Source organism: Amylibacter sp. (assembly GCA_965237555.1). Classification (GTDB taxonomy): domain Bacteria; phylum Pseudomonadota; class Alphaproteobacteria; order Rhodobacterales; family Rhodobacteraceae; genus Amylibacter. The sequence goes on along the minus strand of OZ250147.1, from coordinate 580,160 downwards.
GCAGCCACCCGGTCGACAGCGGCTTCCGGCGCATGTTGCACGATCTGCAACAGGTGAAGCTGTGTCTCCCAATGGTCCGCCGTTTCCAGAACTTCGAACACCGCTGGCATGTCTAGATACCCTGCCCGTCCGCTTTCTATCAACGCCTTGACCACCCAGCTGGCGGCAACTGCAACGCGCGGGTTTTCCGACCAGCAAGCCCGGAGCAAAGCGTCCGCCTGATCCGATTGAGCGGCCAGCGGCAGAGCCTCTTTTAACTCGGTGGTGGTTTTACCGTCAAAGCGCGCCAGTATTTCTGTGAGTTCCATAGCGCATCTAAAACCCGCCTGCGCCAAAACACAACAACTCCACAGTCGCGTCTTGACTTTGTACGATATCGTACTAATGGAGATTCGCCATGACCACCCGCAGAAAATTCCTCAAACTTATCGGCGGCGGCACCGTCATCGCAGCAGCCGGTTCAACTGGGTTTGCCGTGACCCGCACCCCTAAAACAGCGCTTGCACCTTGGGAGAACGCCAGCACATATACAGAACCGCGCAAACGCGCCCTTGCCCATGCTTTGCTGGCACCCAATCCGCACAACCGTCAGCCCTGGCTGGTGGAATTGGTTGGCGAGGACACCGTGATCCTGCACCGTGACGAAACCCGCGATTTGCCGGAAACCGATCCCTTTCACCGCCAATTGTTCATCGGTCTTGGCTGTTTTGTTGAACTGATGGTGATTGCGGCCTCCGCTGACGGTTACGCGGTTGAAACAACCCTGTTCCCTGAAGGCGACGCCGGCCCCGTGGCCAAAGCTGTTTTTCAAAAAGGCAGCTCACCTGACCTGCTGGCTGTCCAAATCCAACATCGCCGCACCTGCCGCGAGCCGTTTGTTGACCAACCGCTGTCAGCTGAAGTCGCGGCAAAGCTGTCAGATTTTGCTATGGTCATCACTGACAAACCGCAGGTTGACCAGCTGCACACACTGACCTGGGACGCTTTTAAAATTGAAACCCACACCAACCGGACCATGACCGAAAGCGCTGATTTGATGCGGATCGGCAAGGCTGAAATAAACCGCAATCCCGACGGGCTGAACATGCAGGGTCCGGTGATCGAGGCGCTGTATCGCTCTGGCCTCGTCAGCAAAGACGCGATGCTGGACACTGCCTCGGCTGGGTTCCAGAGCTTCCTGAAAGACTACAAGGGCATGCTGATGTCCACCCCTGCCTTCGTTGTCCTGACCAGCCCATCGAACACCCGCACCGAACAGGTTAACAGCGGCCGACGCTGGCTACGGCTGAACCTGAAAACCACCGAACTGGGCTTGTCGCTACACCCGGTCAGTCAGGCGCTGCAGGAATATCCAGAGATGGCGGATCACTACGCCAATGCCCACACCCTGCTTGCGCAGCCCGGTGAAACAGTGCAAATGCTCGGGCGCCTGGGATATGGGCCGGAAGTGGCCAAATCCCCGCGCTGGCCGCTGGAGACCCGCTTGCTGAATGGATAAAGACGCTGCCCAAATGCTGTACCGGTTTTTCACCGAAGTCGGCATCCTCTACCAGCTCAACCGCACCATGATCGAGGCGCGGTTGCCCGGCACCATGACAACCACCCATTTCGGCCTGCTCGGCCATCTGTCGCGCAGGCCGGACGGCGAAACCCCGATGCAACTGGCCAATGCGTTTCAGGTGCCGAAAACCTCGATGACCCATATGATCGCTGTACTGGAAAAACGCGGGCTGATCGCAGTTGAGCCAAACCCGGAGGACAAACGCTCGAAGATTGTGCAGGTCACAGCAGAGGGTGCAGCGTTTCACCGCCAGAAGCTCGGCGAGCTGATGCCGGAGATGATGCGGGTACTGGAACAGACAGGGGTTGAAGTCTTCGAAATGGCCCAACCGATGCTGGCGGAAATCCGCGAGGTGATGGATCGGATGCGGGACGTTGGTTAGAGTATTTCTGCTTCAACCTGAATCAGAAACGCCTAGCGATCGCAGACTGAGATTCATAGCGAAAAATCAAAACAACTCTCCTTGCAACAGTGGTTTGATCGCTTTGAGCTCTGCAACCATGAAATCCACAAAACGGCGAACGCGTGTTGTCCGCCGCAACTCCGAATGCAGCAGCAGCCACAGCGATCGGTCGAATTTCAACACCGACCCCGGCACACGCGCCAATTCCGGGTAAAGGGTTTCAAAGTAGACTGATGTATTGACCATGCCGAATCCGCGCCGCGCCAGACTAAGCTGCAAAATATGATCTACCGTGGCATGGCGCACTTCTGCCTTGGGAAACGCAGTTTGTTCCACCCATGCCTGTTGGTGCTCTGATGTGTCCCAGCCAATCCAGTGAAGACCTTCGCCTTTTGGGCCAGCCTTTGGCAACTGGCGTTCCAGATAACTGCGACTGGCGTAAGTCGTTAAAGCCATCGGATCGAGTTTTTTGGCGATAACGTCGTCCCTGACCTCATCGGCAAACCGCAGAGACACGTCAGTTTCAAATCGGGTGATATCTTCAAAGCGGTCGCTGACGCTGATTTCAAGATCAATGCCCGGGTATTCCACAAAGAACTTCGTCAGGATTGGCGAAACAATGTCATAGGCCATTGTTCCGGTAAGCGAGAACCGGATGACTCCTGTTTCCTGCCGGTCCAGCCCCTGCAATCGCCTCCGGGCGCCAAGGAAAACAACCTCCGCTTCTTCTGCCATTGGCAGCAAGGAACGCCCGGCATCCGTCAGCTCAAGCCCGGATCGGGTGCGGTTGAACAGCTGCACTCCGTAAACCGTCTCCAGCGCTTTGATGTGCCGGTTAACCGTGCCATGTGTGGCGTTCAACTGTTCTGCGGCAGACCTGAGGCTGCCGGTCCGGGCAACAGCCAGAAAATAGGGCATTTGTTGCCAGTCCATTGCATTCATCATCGCACTTATGACTCCCAGACAAGTTTACGTGGTCGCTTTTTAACCCACTGCGTTCTATTTGAGGTATTTGCCGGTTTAATTTCAATACATATTTTGGTTGCAACTGAACCAACGGAGGCTCACATGCGACGCAGGACTTTCTTTCAAACAACAGCAGCGGCAGCGGCATTGGCGACAGCACCATTTTCGGCGGTCGCGTTGTCAGATGAACCGATGGCGAAATCGACCCGCACTATTCTGGGAAATGACATAGCCTATGTGGATCAAGGCAGCGGCCGGCCGGTTGTGTTCCTGCACGGCAACCCCTCATCGTCCTACCTGTGGCGTAATATCATACCTTATGTGAGCGACACACACCGCGCCATCGCGCCCGACTTGATCGGGATGGGCGACAGTGCCAAACCGGCGCTGACCGATACATACACTGAAAGCGCTGCCCATCTACACGGGCTTCTGGACGCACTCGATATCCGCGATGCGGTCTTGGTGATCCACGACTGGGGGTCGGCGCTTGGCTGGCATTATGCACGGACGCGGCCCGAGCGGGTTTCGGCGATCTGTTTTATGGAGGCCATGACGCCGCCGTTTATGCCGATTGCAAGCTATGCGCAACTGGGGCCGTTCGAAGAGTTTTTGAGGAATATCAATACACCGGGTGTCGGTGAAGAGATGATTCTCAACCAGAATGTGTTCCTTGATCAGTTCATGAAGCACGGCAGCCCAAATGGCCCGCTGTCCGATGAGATTATGGCAGAATACAACCGCTATTACCCAACACCGGAAAGCCGCCAGATTCTATTAGACTGGCCGCGCGAGATACCTATCGCTGGTGAACCTGCGGATGTCTACGAAGTGGTCAAAGCCAACAGTGATTGGTTGCCGACAACAACATTCCCCAAGCTGATGTTCCACGTCGATCCGGGCGCAATCATCCCGATGCAACTTGCAGAGATGTTGCAAGGGTCGCTTCAAAATATTGAAACCATATTTCTCGGTGCTGGCAGCCACTTCCTGCAGGAAGAGTATCCCGATGAAATCGGCAAGGGCCTGGCCGATTGGCTAACACGGGTTTGATAAATCTGCTCACGACCTTGCATTGCCCTGGTCGTGCTGCCGTGCCCCCAAAAAGGAGGGAAGAAATGAAAAAGATGATGGAAGAGGTTCAGGCACAGGTAAGTACCCCGGTGTTTATTTGGATTAATGTAATGTCTGTGGTCATGCTGGCCTCTGTGGTTTTCATGTTCAGCCACACCGTGGCGATGTGGGTATTTTTTTCGGCCATCGGATCGCTCGCTCTCGCCTATGTGCTTTTCCGGAAGACCCGGAATATTTATGTCCTCGGCTCGGTTCATCTCCCGCTGTGGATTCCGCTCCTGGTGTATATATACCGCGCTGAATTTGCCGGCGGTGCCGACTTTTCTCAGCCGTATATTCTTTGGCTCACCGCAGCGTCGCTGGTAATGATCATTTCACTGGTTTTCGACATTCGCGATACGGCTCAAGTCCTGTTTTCGGGCAAAGGCTCCACCAAAGCATGATGCCTCATATGTACATCATTCCGGGGCCCGTCATTGCCGACCCGGCGAATGCCCGACATTTCATATGGGCAGACGAATTCGCGCGCCGGGTTACCGTGGGAATAGGTGATACAATTCTTGCCGAAACGGATCACCCGTTGCGGGTGACCGAAGTGGCAGATACTGTGTTTGCCCCCCTGCTCTACTTGCCGATCAAAGACGCAACGCCGTTGCTGAAAATCAACTCGAAGACGACTCATTGCCCACTTAAGGGTGATGCCTCGTATTTCGATCTGCTCAGCACGGGCGGCGAAATAATCGAACGTAATATCGCTTGGAGTTATATTGATCCCCTGGAATTTGCGCTGCTGCTACGCGGTCGCATTTCGTTTAACGTCGCGCGCGTCCATATCTCTGAACATCCTATCTGAACCAAAGATTAAGGGAATAAGACCATGGCAAATATCAAACAGACGATTGTGCGCATCGGCGCGGGTATCTTTGGTGTGATCGCACTCGCATCTGGGGGCAAGATGATTTGGGACGGCGCGAGTGAAAAACTAGGGGAAACTGTAACCGGATTGGGCGATCCTCAGGTTCTGGCCGTGCTTGACAATGACTTTCGGTTTCTGGCCGGTGTGTGGATGATTATTGGGCTGGGTCTGCTTGTTGGTTCTGTCCTGATCGAGAAAAAACCGGACCTGATCCAGATCGGTCTGGAAGCAATATTTCTGGGGGGGTCTGGCGCGTCTTTTTGCCTCTACTGACTATGGTGCGCTGCCACAGTTTTACGCGCCAATAGCGATAGAGCTGGTGCTGCCTGTCATTTTGCTGGTTCTTTTAAAACTGTCGCAGAAAGATGCCGCGGCTCAAAAACCACCTGAAAAGGTTGGACGCGACGATGAAGCAACGATTTCAAAATCGCGTTTGCACTCCTATTTTGCGCCACTTGCGTTCCTGTTACCAGGCCCGCGCATTGGCATGTCCGACGAACGGTTTACGGCGACAATCTTGACTTTGGAGGTTCCATAACCGAAGACGATTTGACGCCAAAGCCGGAGCCGATAAATGACCCAAGCCGACGACCGCCTGATTGTTGCTCTTGACGTTCCCAACATCATTGACGGCATGAAAATCGCCGAGACTCTGGGGGATGCGGTTTCGTTCTACAAAATCGGACTGGGAATGCTGACAGGTGGCGGCCTGGCGCTGGCGAACGAGCTGAAACAGGAGCATGGCAAGCGTATATTTCTGGATATGAAATTCTTTGATATCGGCGCAACCGTACAGCACGCTGTGGCTGGAGTTGCGCAGTATGATCTTGATTTTCTTACAGTTCATGGCGATCCGCCAGTGGTGAAAGCGGCTGTGGCCGGGCGCGGTGACAGCCGCCTCAAAATCCTTGCCGTCACCATATTGACCTCGTTTGATCGCAGCGACCTGGACGCCTGCCTGATTCAGTCCGGGGATCTCCAGAATCTGGTGATCGAACGCGCCCGCCGCGCCCTGAATGCCGGGGCCGACGGTGTTATCGCTTCGCCGCAGGAGGCCGCCCTGATCCGCGCCCTTCCCGAAGCCAAGGGCAAGCTGATTGTCACTCCGGGCGTGCGCCCCACAGGAGCGGCAATGGGCGACCAAAAACGCATCGCCACCCCCGCATCAGCCATCACCGGCGGCGCGGACCATATCGTTGTTGGCCGGCCGATTATTCTGGCTGAAAACCCACGAAAGGCGGCGATGGATATCCTGCGAGAGTTGTCTGCGGTCTAACGGCAAGCAATTCGAAGCAAACCTTAAAAGATCAGTTTTTATCTTTAACCGAACTGTAAAAACTTTCCCTCAACCTCTCCTCAATCTTCAGAGGAGATCGGGATGGGACTTTTCAATTCAATCGCAACAGGTGTCGTGATAGCCATGGTGTTGGGATATAGCACAGCAACCGCAGGCAAGCTGAACTACGGTAACGCCGGCAGGGGCGGCTCCATACAGCATTTGCCGCCCATGGAGTATGCCAATCAATGGTGGGTACACCCCTCAGGTTGCGAATATTCCCGCGCAGGTCGCCCTGGCGAAGTTGTCTGGTATATCATTATCAACAGCATCGGCAGAAAGACCTGTCCGCGATTGATCGTGCAACAGGCGATGGGCAGCCCATACAAAGATATGCTCCCGACCAACTAGAGTATGTCGCCGGTTTAGTCTGGCTGGCGCCAGCTTCGTTTTCCTGAAATACTGGCGCCATGCTGATACCTGCATTTTGTCGCGATTGCCTGTACCGTTTCCAATCCTCGTCGCGCTGCCCGGACTGCGGGTCGCCACGGGTTTTAGCGCATGCAGAACTGAATGAGCTGTCTATTGCGCATATGGATTGTGATGCGTTTTACGCCTCGGTAGAAAAGCGTGACAACCCGGATATCCGCGACAGACCGGTGATTATAGGCGGTGGTAAAAGGGGCGTGGTTTCAACCGCTTGTTACATTGCCCGGATCAAGGGCGTGCATTCGGCTATGCCGATGTTTCAGGCACTGAAGCTGTGTCCGGACGCGGTGGTCGTCAAGCCGCGCATGTCAGTCTATGTCGAGGTTTCGGCCAGTATCCGCAAAATGATGCAAGACCTAACGCCGGTGGTTGAACCGCTGTCGCTGGACGAGGCGTTTATGGACTTGTCTGGCACTGAAAAGTTGCATAGCGCTCCACCGGCGGTGATGATGGCAAAATTAGTAAAGCAAATGCAGGACGAACTGGGGGTCAGTGGGTCTATCGGACTTTCGCACAACAAGTTCTTGGCCAAACTGGCTTCTGACCTCGACAAACCGCGCGGGTTTTCGGTAATTGGCAAGGCCGAAACAGAACTGTATCTGTCTGATCTGTCGGTCAAGAAAATCTGGGGCGTTGGTGCAGTGATGCAATCCAAGCTGGAGCGCGACGGCATCCGCACATTCGCCGATCTACGTCGCTGGGAACGCAAACAGCTGGCTGACCGTTATGGTTCGATGGGGGATCGCTTGTGGTTTCTAAGCCGGGGTCAGGACAGACGCAATATTTCGGCGCGTGAGCATGTGAAAAGCATCTCAAAGGAAACAACCTTTTTCGAAGATATCGACAATCTGGATGTTCTGGACGGGTATCTCTGGCGGTTGGCGGAACAGGTCTCGGACCGGGCCAAGGTGAAGAACTGGGCGGGGCGTGTGGTGACGCTGAAGGTCAAACGGGCCAACCACAAGTCCCTGACCCGACGCATCAGTCTGAAAGAGCCCACCCAGATAGCAGATCGCATTTACCACACCGCCCGACCCTTGTTGCAAGCAGTTATGGACAAAGCGCCGTTCAGGCTGATCGGGGTGGGTATCAGCCATCTGGAGGCTCCGGAAGGCGCAGATCAGTTTATGGACCTTCTGGAGCTGGACGACGCAAAACGCGCCAAAGCCGAACGCGCAACAGATGAAATCAGAGAGAGATTTGGCAAGGATGCAATCCTGAAAGGACGGGCCCTGCGCTAGGTCGCAGACCTTACTCAGCGGCCAATTGCATCGGCCAGCGCGCAAGATCACAAATTTGCCGGATAACATCGGTCAGACGCGCCTGTAGCCGTGTGAAATTATCCGATTTGGTCACGGTAGCCTCATCCATATAGAGGCTGCGATCAATCTCGACCTGCAAAGCAAAGCGGTTTGAGCTTGGACGCCCGTAAGTCTGCGAAATATGAGCCCCGGCGAAGGGGGAATTGCGCGCAACCCGGAACCCGGCGCTGGCAAAGAACATCTCGATTTGATCGACAATATTTGGGTCACAGGAAGAACCGAACCGATCACCCAATATCACTTCCGGCGTTTGTCCGAATACACCGGAGGCGTGGTTCAGAGCTTCGTGAGGCATCGAGTGGCAATCAATCAGCAGCACCTGACCGAAAGCACTGAGCGTGGTATCCAGCAGTTCTTTGAGCTGCGCGTGGTAGGGGCGATAAAACCGCTGCATCCGTTCATGCGCGTCAAACATGCTGATCTTGCCACTTTGGATCATCTGGCCCTCGGCCACGACGCGTGGAATAACTCCAAGGCCGGACGATACCCGGGGGTTGTTGCCAACCAATCTGATACCTTCAACAACTGCCGGATCCAGTTCATCCGCACCCCGGTTCAGGTCGACATAGGCCCTTGGTGCGGACGCCGCCAAAACAGGGGCACCAAATACTGTGGCACCGGAAAACAGCTCATCCACAAAGGCGTCTTCGGAGCTTCGAATTTGCGCCATCGTCAGTTGAGAATCTTGAAGAAAATCAGCGGGGTAATCCCTACCACTGTGCGGAGAACCAAAGACAACGCCAGTCGAAATTGTGTCGGGTAAATACAGATAATATTCTTTCGGCGTCATCGACTCGTTATTCCTCCGAACAACAATATAGAACAGGTTATTGATTTGGAAAACCTCTTGAACCCGTTCACGACTCCTTCTATAGAGCGCGGACACGAATTTCTGTCTTTTGGCAGTTGCTTTTGGATTCGGGCGTATAGCTCAGCGGGAGAGCACTTCGTTGACATCGAAGGGGTCACTGGTTCAATCCCAGTTACGCCCACCATTCCACCGGAATGGGCCCAGTGAAACAATGATGGCGCAACACCTGCCGCGCCGCGAAAAAAGGAGAAGGACCATGAAGGTCAAGAACTCGCTTCGCTCGCTCAAGGCGCGCCACCGTGACTGTCGGATTGTGCGCCGCAAGGGCCGCGTATACGTGATCAACAAAACCCAACGCCGGTTCAAAGCGCGTCAGGGTTAAGTTGACCAAAAGTTGAGAGGGCCGCGGCAATGACCGCGGCTTTTTTGTTTTTGGCGGTACATAATGGCTGCCAACAAACCGATCGGCGTTTAAATCACTCTGACATAAGCCGCACAACGGTCTGGCGGGTCAAATAGCCAGTGACCACCAGCCCGCGGGATTTTTGGTATTTTCGCACCGCTTTTCTGGTGGCTTTGTCAAACTCGCCGTCGATTTTGCCTGGCCCAAGCTCCAGCTTTTTCAGCTTCTTTTCCAGCAACACCCGCATTGACGGACTCATCGGCAGATTGGCTTCTTCGGCTTTGGCTGCTTCAACCGCTTCGAAGTTTTTCCGTTTCCGCTGAATATCGTCTATGCGGGCTTTGGCCGCCTCAACAAAGGCGCCCCGCGGGTAGGCAACCAGATAGGCCCGATAGTCTTTGATCCGGTTGGCTGCCACGGCATTATCCCACACTGTGGTTTCAGCCTCCAAAGTGCTTTTCCGTTTTTCCGCCTCGATTTCGCGCAACCGCTTACGAGCCGCACCGGTATAAAGCCCGTCAGGATATTTTTTCAGATATGCCAGTAAATCGGCCTCGTTGCCCTTGGCACCGGTTACAGCCCAGAAAGACGCGTCAGCGGCATCTCTTGCGGCGCGTTTCTTACGGGCCTCTTCGGCCAGTTGCTTGGCGCGTTTTTCGGCTTGATTGCGCAACTTTTGCATCAACTTTGGCGTTAGATATCCGCTCGCAGCATCGCCGTTTTGGGATTGCCAGCGGGTCAGCGCGCTGCGGGTTGCAGGACCAAACAACCCATCAATCCCTTTGGTATCAAACCCCAGCAGCGACAACTGTTCCTGTACCCGGCGGCGATCGCTGCGGGTCAGGTTTAAATCGATTTCGACTTGTTGTTCTGGGGTGACTTTTGGCGTCGCTTCATCAATTGCCTGTATCCGGGCAATCGCGCCCGCCGCGAATTCGCCGTCGGGATAGCGGTCCAAATACGCCTGAAACGCCTGTTTTGTATTCAAGTCGGAAACCACCTGCCAATAGGCTTGCTCGGCCAGTATTGCAGTCTCGACTGCCGAAGGGCCAGCGGTCGGTGCGTCACTGGCAGACAAGGTCGACAGCCGTGAAATATAACCCGAAGCTTGCACAGTTTCGCCAGCCTGGGAAACCGCAACCGCAATGGACATGCCCTCAACAAGAAAATTCCTGCGCAGTGTATTGGCCACATCCTGAGGTTTGCCCTGCACCAGGAGCACCCCCTGGGGTACATCAATTTTACCGATACCTTTGACCACCAAACCGTCCGGTCCTTCGATCTGATCCGATGCCAGAAACAGTGCCGCGCCGCCGGGTTTCCGGCGCAAGTAACTGAGCACTGCTGCCACAGGCAAGCCTTCAAACCCGACAGCGGACAGCGACGGGGACCGCAGATCCGTCGGCGCAAACCAAGTGACGTTTCCGGCGTGCAAAAAACCGCCGGACAATACCACTATCGCCCGGTCAGCTTCTGTTAGCGCTGTTTCGAATTCAGCAATGGCTTCCTGCAATCCCGCTTCGGTAGCATTTGCGGTTTGGATTACCTGATAACCGGCTGCTTCAAAATCTGGGACAGTATCCAGAACTGCCGTTGCGCCTCCGACATCGCCAAAGTTACGATAGGTATCATTCCCGATAACCAGGGCGATATCCATAGCGGCGGCGGCATTCGCCAACAGACCCAAAACTGTCACCGCGCCGAACGCCAAATTCCGATTTCCCATTTAGCCTCCTGTTAGAGCCCCGGACTCTAATCGTAGCTGCGCCGGTCATCTATGACCTTACCGTCGTTTGGCAGCGACCCTAGGGTAGACAGAATTACTTTGCCTTTCAACTTCAAGATTTCGCGCACAGACCCTTCCAACTCAGTTTTGTCGGCTCCATCAGATTCCACTTCCACTGTCATCACATCGATTTCGTTTTTCCGGGTTGCAATGACGCGCGCTTTGTTGATTTCGGGGTGACGGGCAACAAATGCGGCAACTTGTTCCGGGCGCACAAACATGCCTTTGATTTTTGCAGTCTGATCCGCGCGACCCATCCAGCCCCGAATCCGCGTGTTGGAGCGGCCGCAGGGGCTCTGACCGCGCATCACCGCCGACAAATCGCCGGTGGCAAAGCGGATCAACGGGTAATCGGGATTAAGCGTGGTGACAACAACTTCGCCAACTTCCCCATCAGCAACCGGAATGCCAGCGCCCGGGGTGACGATCTCGACAATCACACCTTCGTCGACAATCAACCCTTCCATGGCCGGGCTTTCATAGGCAATGTTGCCCAAATCGGCGGTGGCATAACATTGTAGGCATCGGATGCCACGATCCGCATATTCTTGGCGCAAGCTTTGGAACAGGGCGCCACCGCCGACTGCAGCTTTTGTAACGCGCGACAAATCGAGGCCCAGCTCTTCGGCTTTATCAAGGATAATTTTCAGATAGTCGGGTGTACCCGCATAGGCCGTTACCCCAATATCTGCCGCCGCTCGGGCCTGTAATTCCGTTTGGCCGGTTCCGGCAGGAAATACCGTCGCGCCAACCGCTTGAGCGCCATTTTCAAAAATCATTCCTGCCGGGACGAGATGATAAGAGAAGCAGTTCTGGACGATATCATCGGCGCCAATGCCGCAAGCACTTAGAAACCGGCCCATCCGCCACCAATCTCGGCTTATGTTACCGGGTTCGTAAATTGGCCCTGGAGATTGGAAAACATGGCTGAATCCGGAAACGGCGGCGGTGGTCAAGCCGCCGAACGGAGGGAAGTCTGACTGGGCTGTGCCGATCTCTGATTTTCGAAGTACTGGCAAGTCGGCCAATGCATCAACGGTCGTGATTGCCTCGGCATCTAGGCCGCGCAACACGCAGTTTTTTTGCTGTACACGCGATATTTGCCGGGGCAAGGCTGTGGCCAGAGCCGCAGCCCGCTCATCAGCTGTACGGGTCTCCAATTTGTCAAAATGAGTTGTCATGAAAAACCTCTTTGGCGGGTGTTTGATGTTCTGCGGCACAACTACGCAGTTGGACGGTATGCAATTGCATACAATTCACATTCTCCATAATGAGAACACCCGCGACGAAGCGCTGGAGCGGATTGTCGAGATAAAACGTGAATCCTGACACAGCCTTAAGCCCTTGTTCCAATGGACAACATCTGCGGCGCGACACCCGGCAGGTGGGCGTTTTCTCCGCGCACTTCCAGCTCCAGTTTGACTGTGGTGACGTGCCAGCCTAGTGAACCCATTGCGGATAATTCCTCTTCGTTCAGACGCGCGCGAACGCGGTCCGTCGGCTCCGAAAACGCGATGCTTCCGGGGGTCAGATCTTTCAGGATGGCCTGCCGCAAGGTAATGAACTTCCGGGCAGGTATCCGTGTTATCCCGGGCTGGTCCGGGTTGGGCGTCCTACAAGCGATCCGCTCATCGGACATCAGCTCAGCCAGCGTTTGCGGCGGCGGTAAGACCGCACGTCGCGGAAGGATTTGCGCCCCTCGTCTGACATTCCGAGATAGAATTCTTTCACATCCGGGTTTTCGCGCAAATCGGCTGCCGGACCATCCATCACGACCCGGCCACTTTCGAGGATGTAGCCGTAATGGGCGAACCGCAGGGCAACATTTGTGTTTTGTTCTGCCAGCAGGAAAGAGACATTTTCCTTTTCGTTCAGTGACTTGACGATTTCAAATATCTCTTCGACCAGTTGCGGGGCCAGTCCCATCGACGGCTCGTCCAGCAACACAGTTTCCGGACGCGACATCAGGGCGCGTCCGAGGGCGATCATTTGTTGCTCGCCGCCGGATGTGTATCCGGCTTGCAAACGGCGTCGCTCGCGCAAACCGGGAAAATATTCGTACACCATTTCCAGGTCTTGCGCGATTTCCGAGCGCCCTGCGCGCCGCGTGTAAGAACCTGTTAACAAGTTCTCTTCAACTGTCAGATGTTCGAAACAATGACGGCCTTCCATGACCTGAATCACGCCACGGCGGACTAGTTCGGCAGGGCTCAGCTCGGCGATTTCGTCGCCGCGATAGTGGATCGTGCCTTTGGTCACTTCGCCGCGCTCGGAATGCAACAAGTTGGAAATTGCCTTTAACGTCGTGGTCTTACCGGCCCCGTTGCCACCCAAGAGCGCAGTGATTCCGCCTTTGGGGACCGACAAGCTGACACCTTTCAGCACAAGGATTACGTGATTGTAGATCACCTCGATGTTGTTCACTTCGAGAAGTTTTTCGTCGGATTTTGTGGTGTCGAGCATCTGTCAAAATCTCTCAAAAACCGGTGTAACAAATCCGGTTGTCAGTTTGTCTGATTCCCTTGGCCCGTAACAGGCCAAGGGATGGATTAATGGCAACGGATCAATTGCAACGTTCTTTGATGTCGTTCTCTTTGGCGTAGGCCATCGAGTCTTCCAAGATCAGTGCATTGATCAGTTCGGAATCTGGTTCCATGAACTCGGTGATCAGGCTCCATTTCTTGGCCGTCGCATCCCATTGCTGAACGGCACCCAGTCCGGGTCCACCGTGGTTTTCACAGGACACGGAGAATTCCTGGCCAAAACCGGGCAAGCCGGCGGCTGCCATTTTCTCTTCGGTGATAACCAGTGCTTCCATACCGTCTCGCATCATGCCGGCTGTGATGTCTTTGGTTCCGTGGATTTCCATCGCAGTTTTGATGGCTTCTGAGGCAAGGAAACCGGCATAGATCATACGGTTGTACAGAACGGTACCGATCTGGTCGCCCGCTCCAGCAGCTTTGCCAGCATCAACAACGTATTTCTGGATGTCGTCAAAGATCGGATAATCGGAACCAACGCCGTTCATCGCCAACGCTTTGTAGCCGTTTGCACCGTCACCGGCCGGGCCCACGTCAGCTTCTGCGCCGGACCACCACACACCGATGAAGTTTTCCATCGGATAACGGATATTGGCAGCTTCCTGAATCGCGACCTGGTTCATCACACCCCAGCCCCACATCAGAACATAGTCCGGGTTTTCGCGACGGATTTGCAGCCATTGCGACTTTTGTTCCTGGCCCGGGTGATCCACCGGGATCAGGGTCAGATTATATCCGTGTTTTTCTGACAGTGCTTCCAGCGTGCGGATCGGTTCTTTGCCGTAGCCCGAATTGTGGTAGACCAGCGCGATTGTTTTGCCGCTGAGATCGCTGCTGTTTTCGTTCAGCAGATAATTCACCGCAACCGAAGCCGCTTGCCAATAATTCGTTGGATAGTTGAACGCATGGCTGAATATCTTGCCGTTCGCGGCAGAAGTCCGGCCATACCCCATCGAGTGGACCGGGATATCGTCAACTGTGCCTTTTGGGATCAGCTGATAGGTGATGCCGGTAGACAGCGGTTGGTAAACCAGTGCGCCTTCGCCTTTGGTGGACTCGTAGCACTCTACACCTTTTTCGGTGTTATAAGCGGTTTCGCAGTTGGTCAGACGCACGGGAACACCGTTGATGCCGCCATCACGCTCGTTCAGCAGCGTGAAAAAATCGGCATATCCATCGGACAATGGAATGCCACCAACGGCATACGGCCCAGTACGATAGCTCAGCCATGGCAGAACAAGCTCGGCCATCGCAGGTGCTGCGGCAGTGAGCGCAGCAGCGGTAATCACTGCAAGTTTGGTCAGTTTCATGTTATTTTCCTCCCTAACATTTCTGACTTTCGTTTCACCGGTTTCCCGGCAATCTTGATAAGCCATCCCCTAGTGCGGGAACGGCCAGAGGCGTAGTTTTTCCTTGGCAATGCGCCAGAGCGCGGCCAGCCCATGAGGCTCGACGATCAAGAAGAAGATGATCAACCCCCCAACAATCAACAGTTCGAAATGGGCGGCGATATCTGTGGCCCAGCCAAGCTGACCCACAAGCACATTTTTCAGCAGGACCGGCATCAGGATCATGAATGCGGCACCGGCAAAGGAGCCAAAAATGGAGCCAAGACCACCGATGATGATCATGAACAGAACAAGAAAGGATTTGGAGATGCCGAAGACTTCACCAACCTCCACCGCGCCCAGATAGACAGTAAACAGCAAAGCGCCGGAAACGCCGATGTAAAACGAACTGACCGCGAAGGCCGACAGTTTGGCCTTAAGCGGGTTCACCCCAATGATTTCGGCGGCGATGTCCATGTCGCGGATCGCCATCCATTTGCGACCTGTATTGCTGCGGGTCAGGTTGCGGGCAACCCAAGCCAAAACCACAACAAAGGACAAACAGAACAGGTAAACAACCACGGGTGAAGAGTTTGGGCCGGTCACGATGTACCCGAGAATGGTCCGCTCGGGTGCGTTGATCTGGCCGGATGCTGAATTGTTGTAGAACCAAGGGACTTTGTTGAACAGCCAGACGAGAAAAAACTGTGCGGCAAGCGTTGCAACGGCGAGATAGAAGCCTTTGATCCGCAGGGATGGAAGGCCAAAAAGGAGACCCACAAACGCGGTTACGAAGCCCGCCAGAACTATGACGATGGCAATGTTGAGATCGGGAAAGCTGGTCATCAGCTTGTAAGCTGCATAAGCGCCAACCGCCATGAACCCGCCAGAACCAAGCGACACCTGCCCGCAATAACCGGTCAGGATGTTCAGACCGATGGCGGCGATGGCGTAGATCAGGAACGGCAGCAGCACGGCGCTTGCCCAGTAATCGTTAATCAGAAAGGGGACTACACCAAAAGCCACAGCTAGCGTGATGAAATACCCGGCCTTGTCGAACGGGATCGGGAAAGTCTGTTGGTCAGAGGAATATGTGGTCTTGAACACACCTGCTTCGCGATAGAGCATTTCTACACCCTCTCGATAATCTTCTCGCCGAACAGACCTTGCGGTCTGAACACGAGGAACAACAGCGCCAGCATATAGGCGAACCAGTTTTCGGTGGCGCCGCCCAGAAACGGCGCGCCGATCAGAAATTCGAACATTTTCTCGCCCACGCCGATAATCAGGCCGCCGATGATCGCGCCGGGGATAGAGGTGAAACCGCCGAGCATCAGCACAGGGAGCGCCTTGAGAGCTATCAGCGAGAGCGAGAACTGCACGCCGGATTTGGTGCCCCACATGATGCCGGCGACCAGCGCCACAAACCCGGCGATGGACCACACGATCACCCAGATAGTGCGCAGAGAAATGCCGACGGACAGGGCTGCCTGGTGGTCGTCGGCCACAGCGCGCAGGGCGCGGCCAGTTTTGGTGTATTGCGAAAACAGCACAAGGCTGATCACCAGCAGCGCGGCGATCACGCTGGCGTAAATATCAAGTGTGTCGAGATAGAAGCCATAGAATCCCTCGCCCCCAAGAAAAGCGGTGCTTTCCTCGATCCACAGGTTGCCGCCCTGCGGGATGCCGACATCGAGCTTCTTGATGTCAGAGCCCCACATCAGATCGCCGAAGCCTTCCATGAAATAGGCGAGGCCTATGGTGGCCATGAACAGGATGATAGGCTCCTGGTTGACCAGGTGTTTCAGCACCAGTTTCTCCACCAGCCAGGCGAACAGGATCATCACCCCGAGGGTAAAAGCGATTGCCAAAAGGGTCGGCATCTGCCAGTTAAAATGGCCGATCTCGGTGCCGAATATGGCGTTGATCAGGTGGGCGAAGGGGACTTGGCCGTTCTGGAAGCCCACCAGCGTCAGGGCGGCAAACAGCGCCATGACGCCCTGAGAATAGTTGAAGATGCCCGACGCCTTGAAGATCAGCACGAAGCCGAGCGCGACGAGGGAATACATCACGCCTGCCATCAGGCCGTTGAGGAAAACTTCGACGCCGAAGTAGAAGTTAGCGGACACGGCTGGCTCCTTTCAAGAGGCCTGTCGCCCCGCACTTGTTGTGGGGTCTGGTGGCCGCTACGTCTATCATTGGTGGGGCAAACCGGTGCAGTATCCCGCATCGGGTCTGGGACGATTTTCTGCAAAAATCAATCATGCTCCACCCCCAGATAAGCATCTATCACCGCCTGATTTGAGCGCACCTCGTCAGGCGTGCCGTCGCCGATCTTGCGACCATAATCCATCACCACCACGCGGTCGGCGATATCCATCACCACGCCCATGTCGTGTTCGATCAGCGCGATAGTGGTACCGAATTCGTCGTTCATGTCGAGGATGAAGCGGGACATGTCCTCTTTTTCTTCGACGTTCATCCCGGCCATAGGTTCGTCGAGCAGCAACAGGCTGGGTTCGGCGGCCAACGCCCGGCCCAGTTCGACGCGTTTCTGCAAACCGTAAGGCAAACGGCCAACGGGGGTTTTGCGGATCGTCTGGATTTCCAGAAAGTCGATGATGCGCTCGACTTTTTCGCGGTTTTCCACTTCTTCGGCTTCGGCCGGGCCTTTCCACAGAATGTGCTGCAAAATGCCGGTTTTCATATGTGTCAGACGCCCGGTCATAATGTTGTCGAGCGTCGACATGCCTTTGAACAGGGCAATGTTCTGAAAGGTCCGGGCGATGCCCTGGTGTGCGATTTGATACGGGCGCATCGGACCGCGTTTTTTGCCGTGAAAGAAAACCTCGCCTTCCTGCGGTTGGTAAAATCCGTTGATCACATTCAGCATCGAAGATTTACCGGCTCCGTTCGGGCCGATGATGGCGCGGATTTCGCCCATCCGTATATCGAACGAGATGTCCTTGATCGCCACGACGCCGCCAAACCGCAGGGTGATGTTGCGCATTTCCATAACCGGGCCGCCGATGGTGCGGCCATCCGGCGTGGTGAATGTTTCGACAGCGTTCATGCAGCCTCCCGGATATTTCGGCTTTGTACTGCGGCATCCCGGATTTCCAGTGTGGCGGATATCGAGCCTTTGCGGCCATCTTCGTAGGTCACTTCGGTTTCGACAAATACGTCTTTGGACTCATCGTAAAGTGCGGCAAGCAGGACATCAAATTTCTCTTCAATGATCTTGCGGCGGACCTTGCGGGTGCGGGTCAGTTCGCCGTCATCCGCATCCAGTTCCTTGTGCAACACCAGAAAGCGATGGATTTGACAGCCAGACAGCATATCATCCTGCGCCACGGATGCGTTCACGTCTTCCACATGCTTTTGAATTGTATCAAGCACTTGTGGATGGCCCGCCAGTTCCTGATACGAAGCATAGGCGATGTTGTTACGTTCGGCCCAATTGCCAACGGCGGTCAGGTCGATGTTGATGAATGCAACACAACGGTCGTTGCCGTTGCCAAAAACCACAGCTTCCAGAATGTTGGGGAAAAACTTGAGTTTGTTCTCGACATATTTCGGCGCGAACATTGACCCGTCGACCATTTTGCCGACGTCTTTGGCCCGATCAATGATCCGCAGATGACCACAGCCGGGATCAAAGAATCCGGCGTCGCCAGTTGCGACCCAGCCTTCGGCGTCTTTGGTGTCCGCGGTGCTCTCAGGGTTTTTGTAGTAGCTCTGGAAAACCCCTGGCGAGCGGTAGAACACTTCGCCGTTGTCCGCGATCCGCACTTCAACATCCGGGCTCGGCACACCTACGGTGTCGGCCCGCACTTCACCGTCCGGCTGTTGCGTGATGTAGACACAAGCCTCGGTCTGGCCGTAAAGCTGTTTGAGGTTGATGCCCAGCGAGCGGTAAAATTCGAATATCTCCGGCCCGATCGCCTCGCCCGCTGTATACCCGACCCGCATCTTGGACAGGCCAAGTGTGTTCAGTAGCGGCCCGTATACCAGCACCTTGCCAATCTGGTATTTCAGCCTGTCGCCAAAAGACACCGTTTTGCCATCCAGAAGCGCAGGACCCACGTGTTTGGCGTGGTCCATGTATTTGTGGAACATCTTGCGCTTGAAATTGCCGGCATCTTCCATGCGGATCATCACCGAAGTCAGCAAACCTTCAAAAAATCGCGGCGGGGCAAAGAAATAGCTCGGGCCGATTTCGCGAAGATCATGTTGCATTGTCTCGACGCTTTCGGGGCAATTCACGGTAAAGCCGGTCCAGCAGGCTTGCGCCATTGAAAAGATGAAATCGCCGACCCAAGCCATCGGCAGATAGGCGAGGATCGAATCCTGTTCCGTCAGCCCATCAAAATCCGCGGAATTCTTGGCGGTCTTCAGCATGTTATAGCTCGACATAACCACACCTTTAGGACGACCGGTGGTACCGGATGTATAGAGCATCACGCAGGTATCTTCGGGCTTTGCAGCGGCATAGCGGCGTTCGAGCTCGGGCTGGAATTCTTCACGCTTGACCCGCCCGGCGTCCTGCACGGAGTCATAAGCGTGCAGCGTGGTGTGGTCGTATTTCCGCATGCCTCGGCGATCGACATAGATCACCTGTTCTAAACCGGGCAACCCCTCCTGAACTTCGAGGATTTTATCTACCTGCTCCTGATCCTGTACAACCGCGAACTTGGCTGAGCAATGATCGAGAACATAAGCCATTTCATCGGCTACAGCGTCCTGATAAACTGGCACCGGCACCGCGCCAACATATTGCGCCGCCAACATCGCCCAATAGAAACACGGGCGGTTACGACCAGCAATGGCCACATGGTCGCCTTTGGCCATGCCAAGATCGAGAAAACCCAGTGCCAGCGCTTCAACTTCTTCGCGAGCTTCGGCCCAGCTCCAGCTTTGCCAAATGCCAAGTTCTTTTTCCCGGTATGCAGGGCGGTTTCCAAATTTGGTTGCATTGCGCACCAGCAGTTTTGGAAATGAGTCCAATGCGCCGTCAAGCGCGGAGACCGTTGTCAACTTATAGTCCTCCCAATTCGCCGGTCATGGCGCCGACTTAACGGGAATCGGTGATTCCCTGCGCCAATAATGCGTGATTCAACTTTACCGTCAATTTTTTCTGAAATTTTTCAGGAATGTATCGAATTGTAACAGCCTTGCTCCTGCTCTGGTCAAAGCGCGTATCCGAGTGTTAGCAAATGACATGGCAGTGCAAAAAAATTCGGATCAGGAAATGATGCGGTCAGGTTTGAATCTGATCCAACAGGCGCTGTCGATCTATGACAGCGATTTGAAACTGGCTGTGAGCAACAGTCGGTTTCAGGAAATGTTCGCCCTGCCGGAAGCCCTGGTGACGTCTGGCGCATCTTTTTCTGAAACCATCCGCTTTCTTACGTTGAGAGGTGACTACGGTGAGGTGGCGGACGTCGAAGCATTTGTCACTGAAAAAGTAGATCAAGCTCTGGCCTTTGAACCCCACTACGTAGAACGCCAGCGTTCGAATGGCAGTTGGATTTCGGTGGAAGGCAGTCCGTTGCAGCAGGGCGGCTGGGTAACGGTTTATACCGACATCACCGATATTAAACGACACGAAGAAATGTTAAATTCGCATTCGGCAAAACTGTCGGATCAACTGGTGTCGCGCTCTGATGAGTTGGCCCAGACTAACCGGCAACTGGCGTCAACCGTCGGTGCATTGGTGGAAACCAAGCGGCATCTAGTGGAATCGGAAGCCCGCACTCGAATGACCACGGAAATGACACCGGCACATATTGCGCATGTGGACCGAAACGAAGTGTATACCTATTCAAACCGACGCCTGCGTGAAGTTATTACTGAACGACCGAGCGATATACTGGGTCTGACGGCGCTTGAAGCGCTTGGCGATGAAGCTTACAGCAAAATCAAACCTTATCTGGAACAGGCTTTTGTCGGAACCGGTAGCGTGTTTGAGTTTGACCTTGGCAAAGGTGCTCGGCGAGTTCGAGCGGCGTTTACGCCAGACATTGGTCCGGAAGGTGAGGTTATGGGTGCCTACATCCTGTCAATGGATATTACACAAGAGGCACAGGCCCGGGCGGTGCTGATGCAGACCCGCAAGCGTGAATTGGCCGCTCAATTGGCTAGCGGACTGGCGCATGATTTTTCCAATCTTTTAACGATCATTCTGGGGCTTCAGGGGCAGATGGAACGCATACCGGGCCTGCCGGTCGAGGCCCGCCAAGTCATCAACACCACCAAGGCGGCAGCTTTGCGGGGCGGCGCATTGCTGGATCGATTGTCGGATATTTCCGGGCGGCGGGAGCTGAGCAACAGCGCGGTGTCGGTGGATGTTCTATTTGGGGACGTTGAAGCCCTTGCCAAAGCCGCTGTGCCCAAAACGGTTGCTTTGCGGTTTCGCAATGAGGACGTGTTGGACCAGGTTCTGCTAGATCACGGATTTATGCAGGACGCACTGATCAACATGATCCTGAACGCGCGAGATGCGATGGAAGGCAACGGCGAGATCGACGTGACCGCCCGTATCCATGGAACAACATGGTTGGAATTTCAGGTCTGCGATTCCGGTCCGGGGTTTACTGACAATGCGCTGGAACGGGGGCTGGACCCGTTTTTTACCACCAAAGCCGGCGAAGGATCCGGGTTGGGGCTGACGATGATCTACGACTTCGCCCAATTGTCCGGTGGTCGGATCAGGATAGCCAACCGGCAGAAATCCGGCGCACAAGTTACGGTGCAGTTGCCGTTAAGGATCGCGGGCGGTCACATCGAGGCGGGTATGGTTTTGTTGGTGGAGGACACCGAAGAAATCCGCACATCGGTCCGCGCCATGCTGCGCGATATCGGCCATACGGTGTTGGAGGCGGACAGCGCAGAGGAAGCTTTGGCATTGGCGCAGGTGCCGGGCGTCACCCACGTGCTGTCGGATATTATGCTCAAAGGCCGGATGACCGGATTGGAAATGGTGGATGTGATGAAAAGTGACGGGCTGGCTGTTCCGGTGATCATGATGACCGGGCTGCCACCCTCTGATCCGGTAAGGCAATTGGCGGAACGAGATTTTGCGCTGCTGCCAAAACCGTTTTCCGACGCCCAGCTGCGCGCGGTTTTTGGGGTGGATGCGACATGACCAAACCACTGGTCACGATCCTCGATGACGAACCACAAATCCGGTTGATGCTGGCGGACGCGCTGGAAGACGCCGGATTCCGGACTGCAAGTTTCGGGCGGGCGACTGAATTTGAAGCTGCTTTGGCGAAAATATCGCCTGATATCTGCCTCGTTGATCTTGGCCTGCCGGACAAAGACGGCTTAACGCTGGTGCATCGGTTGGCGTTGGAACGTGGGGCGGCGATTATCATAATTTCGGGACGCTCGCAGGTGCAGGACCGCATTACCGGGTTAGAGTTGGGAGCGGATGATTATATCATCAAACCGTTTGATCCGGCGGAGGTAGTCGCCCGTGCCCGGGCTTTGCTGCGGCGAGGCAAAGCTGAGCCAGATCAAAAAGCCAGCGTGGCGAAATTTGCTGGTTGGACAGCGGATTTTGATCAGTTTCTGTTGCGGGCAGAGGATGATGATGTGGTGCCTCTTTCACAGGCGGAAGGCGAAGTGCTCAAGCTGTTCCTGAATGCCCCGAACCGTTTGATTACCCGCGACTATATGCAGGAAACATTGGGCGGTATGGCAGGCGAAAGCTTTGACCGGGCGATGGATGTACGGGTTTCGCGTCTGCGCACCAAACTGCGTGAGGATCCGAAAAACCCGCGCCTTATCAAAACTATCTATGGCGCAGGGTATATTTTTCTGGGGGCTGTGGACTGGGATTAAAACGTGTTCGGCCATTGCCCAAAAGCTGCTTCAGGCGTGCGACGATCGCATGAGACGCTGAGTCTTTTGGCGCATCCTGACGCGCGGCCATCGTCAAATACTGCTCCACGTCAACTTCTTGATCGAACGGAACAACCAGCGCACCGCTGTCCAGCGCAGGTTGCACCAAACTTCTATGACCGATCAGCACACCGGCCCCGTTTTGGGCTTCCTGAAGCGCCAAAGCATACAGGGAATAGCTTGGGCCGGTAACCGCAACAGATTCGTCCGGGCTGGCTCGATCCAGCCAGAGCCGCCAATCGTCGGGCCACATCTGGTCTGACAAGCACGGTATACGAATGAGATCCCGGATATCCGATATCTGTCGGGCGTAAGGGGGTGAACACACCGGAACGAGGGTATCGGGCCCGAGTTGCAGCGTCGCGCCGTCGCGTGGCGTCGTCTCGAAAAAAAGTGCCAGGTCAAAGGGTTCCCGACCCATGTTCGGCGGCGATTCCATGGCGGTTACGGAAATGCTGATATCTGGCATGACCTGCCTGATTTGCGGCAGAAGCGGTGCCAGCCAGAGTTGTGCGAGACTGGGCAGTGCTGCAATATTCACGCGGTTAGGTGCCGCATTTACTCTCAATACCTGCGTCGCCGCGCTCAACGCGTCAAATGCCACCACAAATTCCGGCAATACCGAACGGCCCAGCGCTGTCAGTTGTACACCCGTTGCAAGGCGGTCAAATAGAGACCCGCCGCACCAATTTTCCAGAAATTTCACGTGCTGTGCCACCGCACCCGGGGTGACACAAAGCTCAGCCGCAGCTTGTTTGAAGCCGCCCAGTCGCGCTGCCGCTTCGAACGCTCGCAGTGCGTTAAGAGGTGGACCTTTGGGTCGGGGAGGTGCAACGGGCATCGTTACCTCAGATTTTCTAGGCGTAGAATACAGAAATACTGATTTGCTGTCACGCGATTATTCTGGTTTGGTTGCCGAAAGGATCACAGGAGGCCACTCATGACTGCACTGAAAACACGCCCTTGGGTGCCCCGAGCAAGTGAAGCGCTGATCCAACGCATCGCAGGAGAAACCGCGGGGCGAAACAGCAACGCTACAACAGCCCGGCTGCACGCGCTGGCGGCACAAAACAAGACGATACACGAACAGCAGTGTTTCAACCTCAATCCAGCAACCAATGTCATCAACCCGCGTGCCGCAGAGTTTCTGTCCAGCGGCATCGGCGAACGGCCTTCGCTTGGCTATCCCGGCGACAAATACGAAATGGGTCTTGAAGCAATTGAAGAGATCGAGGTGATCTGCGCCGAACTATGTGCCGAGGTGTTCCGCGCTAATTTCGCCGAAATCAGGGTGCCGTCCGGTGCGATTGCCAACCTTTACGCCTTCATAGCGTCGTGCAAGCCCGGTGATGCCATTATCGCGCCGCCTGCCAGTATCGGTGGACATGTGACACATCATATAGCCGGGTGCGCCGGTCTTTATGGGTTGAACATCCACCACGCGCCGGTGGATGCAGACGGGTATACAGTGGATGTTGATGGTTTGAAGAAACTAGCCAAACGGGTCAGCCCAAAGCTGATTACCATTGGCTGCAGCATGAATCTGTTTCCCCATCCCATTGCGGAAATAAGGGCTATCGCTGACGATGTGGGCGCGAAGGTGTTGTTCGACGCCGCACATCAGTGTGGAATTATTGCCGGCGGTGTCTGGCCGGATCCTCTCGCCGCGGGTGCGCATCTGATGACCATGAGCACCTACAAATCGCTGGGTGGTCCGGCTGGTGGATTGATCGTGACCAATGACGCAGAACTGGCGGAGCAGTTGGACGCCATCGCTTTCCCTGGCATGACGGCCAATTTCGATGCGGCAAAATCGGCGGCACTGGCGGTAACAATGCTGGACTGGCGTGAATACGGTTCTGCCTATGCGCAGATGATGGTAGATACTGCCCAGTCCTTTGCCGCTTCCCTGGATGCGGCGGGTGTCCCGGTGTTTGCTGCCGGGTCAGGATTTACGCAATCGCACCAGTTTGCCATCGAAGCCGCGCGTTTTGGTGGCGGGCAGACAGCCGCGAAAGCCCTGCGCAAAGCCGGATTTCTGACCTGTGGAATCGGATTGCCGATCGCAGAAGTGGCCGGTGACCTGAACGGCTTGCGCTTCGGCACGCCGGAAATAGTTCGCTTTGGTATGACGCCGGAAACCGTGCCTGAGCTTGCCAAACTGGTGGCCCAAGCGTTGTTTTCTGACAAGCCGGAAAACCTGGCCCCGGACGTGGCGAAGTTGCGCCAACGGTTTCAGTCACTGTCTTATGTGCTTGGCTGATGCATGGATTTAGGGTGGCTGCCAGCATCGACAGCGGGCACCATATCCACCACGGTCTTGTTTGGCGGTGTACACAACATGTTTACGCAAACCAGTTCGTCAAACACGTTAGAATCGTTGCCGGCATGGTTGCGCGGATTGAACAGCGGCGAGACATGCCAATATGCTTTATACCCCAAGCCATGCAGCAGATTCAGAATCGCATCGGTTTCAGAGGGATCGTCGTTTTCAAGATAGATAACCGGGTTGAATTTCTTGATCAGCCCTGACGCACCCTTTAGCGCCTTTAGTTCCAGATGTTCCACATCCAGTTTCAGAAGGTCCAGCCGCTGGATGTCTATCAGAGTGTCCAGTGGCATGATCGGTACAGACTGGCAGTCTGTTCGCTTGGTTACGGTTTTCAGAAAATCCACCGAAATTCCGCCAAAGTTATAATCGGTTTGATAGTTGATCGTCGGCATTTGAAGCAAATCTTCGACATCTGAGACACCCGCCATCGAAACCTGCACGTTGCAAGCGCCGTTGCAGATGACATTAGCGCTGAGAACTTGGGCTATAAACGGCTGCATTTCAATTGCAAAGACCCGTCCCTGCGGGCCAACAATTCGGGATAATGCAAGCGTATGGGAGCCGATATTGGCCCCGGCTTCAACCACTGTGGCGCCGGCACCCAACACCTGGTCAAAAAGAGACACTTCGGATTCACACCATTCACCATAAAGTTCCAGCGACCGGCCGACATAGATGTCGTTGGGTGGAATGTAAAAGGTACCGTGTTTGGCCTGAACGGTTTTGAGGAAGTCGAGTGTGTAGGTTATCATAACTGCCTGCTCCTCTTCGCAATGCGGCAATAATTTAGCAAAGTAGAAATCTTGTGAACAGTACAAAGATACGAAAGTAATGTCGAAATCCAAGTCGTAATATTAGAATTCAGTTCGCAGTTTATCAATTCTTAATTCTCGCGTGTTCACCTTAAGTTCCAGCTTGCTATATCGGATCAAAAACCTCAATATATTGGATATGGAAAACCCTGCCTCACAAGACCTAGCCAAGTTTTTAGACGATTCCCGCTTTGCAACGGTGATGGCTGACCCGCCGTGGCGGTTCACGAACCGGACCGGCAAAGTTGCTCCGGAACACAAGCGTTTAGCGCGGTATCCTACACTGGATATGGACGCAATTTGCGACTTGCCGGTTGCCGATCACCTGATGAACACTGCGCATTGTTATCTTTGGGTGCCAAACGCACTGCTTCCAGACGGATTGCGGGTTTTGTCTGCTTGGGGGTTTGAGTACAAGTCGAACATCATCTGGCATAAAATCCGCAAAGACGGTGGATCGGACGGACGCGGTGTGGGTTTCTATTTCCGCAATGTGACAGAGATTATTCTGTTTGGCGTGCGGGGTAAAAACGCCCGAACGTTGCAGGCTGGTCGGCGGCAGGTCAACCTGTTTGGCACCCGAAAACGGGAACATTCTCGTAAGCCTGACGAACAGTACGATATAATTGAAAGCTGCAGCCCCGGCCCGTTTTTGGAACTATTTGGCCGTGGGGTACGCGAAGGCTGGACTGTTTGGGGTAATCAGGCAAGCGCGGATTACAAACCCGATTGGGACACCTACACTTATAATTCCGGTGTTGCCGCCGAATAATCAGACAGCAATAGATCTGTCAGGAATGCCAACTAATAGCAACGGGCATGGGTTGCCAACACCACGCGCCACCCGTTCGGTAAGTTTTTCCCAATGGGTCGTTGCCGTTCCGAATTTATCAGCGACAAAGGCTTTGGCAAAGGCTTGTGCATATGACACGTGTTCGCGTTCCATCCGGGATTGCACGATACGGCGTTGGCGGGCAGTACGGTCTTTCATTTCGAACACCGACAAGTCATCTTCGCATTCAATATTGTGCTTTGTAAGGCAGTCTTGCACTAACGTGACAAGGTTGCCCTGTAGAGATGCCCCGCGTGTAACAATGACGCCAAGGCTGATAACAGACTGTGAATGCAGACGCTGAAAGTTCTCTAAATCCCGATCAAAAAACGGGTCCTTGTTGTTCCATTCTATCTCTAATGCAATTGTTCCTGCAGGACTGCGACGCACGTGGTCGATCTCATGCGAGATTGATTGCAATTCCGTGCCGTCCACAATCGTTCGAAACTCGAAGTTATGTTTGGGCCAAGCCAAATCGTTCAACCGGTTGCGCAGACGCTGGGTCGATACTGCCTCGCCGCCGCCGCTGGCAATCAGGTCTTCGACCGGGATCACGAAATCGGTTAATGCCGCCTGTAATTCTTGCATTGGCTGTGGGAAATCGGCCGACAGAACAGCCAGAGCATGATTGGTGACCTGAATGTCATAGCCGAGGTTCGACAGTTGGTTTAACACAACTATTCCGCTGCGATCTGGCCTTCGGCTTTCTCAACTTTTACCGCCGAAAACTTATACTCAGGAATTTTGCCCACCGGGTCAAGCGCCGCGTTGGTCAGGATATTCGCTGCAGCCTCGACATAGGCGAAGGGGACAAACACCATATCTTCCGCCACAGCGCGGTCGGCTCTTGCCATAGTGACGATTGAGCCGCGCTTGGTTGTCAGGCGCAGCATGCCACCCGGTTCTACACCCAAAGCCCGCAATGTTTTGGGGTGCAGCGAACAGTTGGCTTCCGGTTCCACAGCATCAAGGACAGTGGCACGGCGGGTCATCGAACCGGTGTGCCAATGTTCCAGTTGCCGACCGGTGGTCAGGATCATCGGGTATTCTGCATCCGGTGTGTCGTCTGGAGCCACGATGCTGGCCGGTGTGAACTTCGCGCGGCCTTGGGGGCGCGGAAATCCATCGCCAAATACGATTGCCTGACCGGGGTCGGTGGGCGATAACGACGGATAGGTCACCGCTTCATTTTCTAGGCGCTCCCACGTGATGTTGTCGAGCGAATTCATGCCTTTCTTCATCTCGGCAAATATCTGGCTTGGGTGGGTGTAGGTCCAATCCAGCCCCAGACGCTGCGCCAAATCGGTTGTAATCACCCAATCTTCTCGTGCTTCACCCGGGGGCGAGACTGCTGGACGCCCCATCTGAACCTGACGGTTGGTGTTGGTCACGGTGCCGGTTTTTTCGGCAAATGCTGTGGCGGGCAGGATCACATCGGCGTAATTGGCGGTTTCGGTCAGGAAAATGTCCTGCACCACCAGATGATCGAGCGCTGCCAGCGCATCGCGGGCGTGTTCAACGTCCGGGTCTGACATCGCCGGGTTTTCGCCGAGAATATACATGCCGCGAATGTCGCCAGCGTGCACCGCATCCATGATTTCCACCACAGTCAGGCCCTTCTCTGCGCCAAAATCCACATCTGATTGCCAGATTTCGTTAAACGCGGAACGTACACCATCATCGGTAACTGTCTGATAATCCGGCAGGAACATTGGGATCAGGCCCGCATCAGAGGCCCCTTGCACGTTGTTCTGACCGCGCAGCGGGTGCAGACCGGCACCGGGGCGGCCAATCTGCCCTGTCATCAGCGCCAGCGAAATCAGACATCGCGAGTTGTCGGTGCCATGTATGTGCTGTGAAATCCCCATGCCCCAGAAAATCATCGCCGCATTGGCGTTGGCAAACAGCCGCGCGACTTCTTTGATTTCCTCGGCATCAATGCCACAAATCTCAGACATTTTTTCTGGCGAGAAGTCTTTGAGGTGCAGCTTTTGTGCTTCCCAGTTTTCGGTATAAGCCTCGATATACTGTTTGTCGTAGAGGTTTTCTTCGACAATGGTGTGCATGATCGCATTCAGCAACGCTACATCTGTACCCGGACGGAATTTCAGCCGGTGGGTGGCATAGCGCCCAAGGCCGACACCGCGCGGGTCGATCACGATCAGCTTGCCACCGCGTTTGGTGAACTGTTTGAAATAGGTCGCCGCAACCGGGTGGTTTTCGATCGGGTTACAGCCGATGGCAATCACCACATCCGAATTTTCGACCTCGTTAAAGGTGGCGGTCACCGCTGCCGAACCAACATTCTCTATCAGCGCGGCAACCGAGGACGCATGGCAAAGGCGGGTGCAGTGATCGACGTTGTTGTGGCCAAATCCCTGACGGATCAGCTTCTGGAACAGATAAGCTTCTTCGTTGGTGCATTTGGCCGAGCCGAAGCCGGACACTGATTTGCCGCCTTTTTCGTCGCGCAGTTTGGCCAGACCACTTGCTGCGGCCGTCATTGCCTCTTCCCAAGAAGCTTCGCGAAAATGGGTCATCAGGTTGTCCGGTTCGACGTTCAGCCCTTTGGCTGGCGCGTCGTCACGCCGGATCAGCGGTTTGGTCAGCCGGTGCCGGTGGTCAATGTAATCAAAGCCAAAACGCCCTTTCACACAGAGACGGTTTTCATTGGCAGGGCCGTCGATTCCATCCACCCAGGCAACCTTGTCATCTTTGATCTTCATACTGACCTGACATCCAACTCCGCAGAACGGACAGACCGACTTTACTTCGCGGTCGTAATCCTGGCTGTCGCCGATCTGTGCGGCATCGACGCCTTTGGCAGGCATCAAGGCACCGGTTGGGCAGGCCTGAACGCATTCGCCACAGGCCACACAAGTGCTGTTGCCCATCGGGTCATCCATATCGAAGACAATTTTGCTGTTTTGGCCACGTCCGGCCATGCCAATCACGTCATTGACCTGCACTTCGCGGCAAGCCCGGACACACAGGTTGCAGGAAATACAGGCGTCCAAATTGACCCGCATTGCGACGTGGCTGTCATCGAGCAGTGGCACGCGTTCGGCTTCCTGTGCTGGAAACCGGCTGGTAGCGACGCCCTGCATATCGGCCATGTCCCACAGATGTGAGGATTTATCGTGGGCAACGTCCTGTGCTGGTTGGTCGGCAACCAGCAATTCCATCACCATTTTGCGGGCGGATTGCGCGCGCGCGGATTCGGATTTCACCACCATGCCGTCACTTGGGGTGCGGATGCAGGAGGCCGCCAGCACCCGCTCGCCATCTATCTCAACCATACAGGCACGGCAGTTGCCATCGGACCGGTAACCTTTTTCTCCCGAGTGACACAGATGCGGGATCGTCGTTCCTTCGCGTTTGGCCACCTCCCAGATAGTTTCACCGGCGCTTGCGGTAACGTCCCGCCCGTCCAGGGTGAATTTGATGGTGTCAGACATAGTGTGGCCTCCCAAAGGTCCGGGCTTGCGACAAGCTTAGACCACAGGCTGTCTGCGCTGCAAACATGTTAAGCGACATATGCATGTTTAATAACGCCCAGGCATAGAGTTCTATTCCCGATTGGGTATAAAGTAGGCCGCAAATCGCGGGTCGGCGCGTGCGACTTTGGCCATGTAGGGAAACAGAATCGTTCTGGCCTTTGCTGAAGAATTGCGTCAGAAATCTGCCAAACAATCAGAGTGACAATTGATGCCTCATATCTGGGTCCGTGCTGAACAACGCCACAATGAACAACGGGTTGGTGTAACGCCAGACGGAGTGCGCAAATTGATGGATGCAGGGATGCAAGTGACTGTCGAACAGTCCGCCTGCCGTGCTATCGGAATTGACGGATATGCGGCCACCGGATGTTCTATCGCAGAAGAAAATTCCTGGCCGCAGGCCCCGGCTGATGCCATCATTTTTGGCTTGAAAGAACTGCCCGCAGTGGACACGCCTTTGCCACACCGGCACATCATGTTTGGTCATGCGTTCAAGGGCCAATCAGACGGCCCCGCACTGCTACGACGGTTTAATGCCGGCGGAGGAACCTTATATGATCTGGAGTATCTGACCGAGGAAAACGGACGGCGTGTGGCCGCGTTTGGCTATTGGGCTGGATTTGCCGGAGCTGCGGTTGGCCTAAAGGTCTGGGCTGCGCAACAGGCGGGTGACCTGCCCGGCCCGGCTTCAGTTGGTGTTTATCCGGGACGCGATGCATTGGTAGAAGATTTGCGCAGCGATCTGTCTGCCGGTCTTGCCAATGGTGCGATCCGGCCAAATGCCATCGTGATTGGCGCCCTGGGACGGGTCGGGACAGGCGCATGTGACTGCCTGGAAACGCTGGGCCTGCAGGTCACCAAATGGGACATGGCAGAAACCGCTAACGGCGGACCCTTTCCCGAAATCTTAGACCATACATTGTTTGTGAACTGTATTCTTGCACAACCCGGCGTGCCAGTTTTCGTTCCGAATTCGGCGTTGCAGGCACCGCGCAGGTTGACCGTTGTTGCCGACGTGGCTTGCGATCCAAACAGCGATTACAACCCGGTGCCAATTTATAATCATTCCACCACATTCTCTGATCCGGTGGTCCGTGCTACCGAAGGCAATCCGCCGCTGGATGTAATGGCAATCGACAACCTGCCCTCGATGCTGCCGGTTGAGGCCAGCGAAGATTATGCGGCCCAGCTGTTGCCTGCCTTGCTGACGCTTGATGATCTGAGTAGCGGCGTTTGGGGACGTGCAAAAGCCGTGTTTGACGAACACGCTGTCAAAGTATGAAGGAGCATCTAATGACCCAAATTCACTGGATCGGAACCGGCCTCAGCGCAGTTCCTGGCATTCGCCAGCTGATCAACAACGGCCATGACGTGGTTGTCTGGAACCGGACGGTTGAGAAAGCAATTGAAGCAGTTGGCGATCTCACCGAGAATATCCGCGCCTTCTCGATGGACGCCATTTCAGAGGCGCTGAAACCAGGTGACATTACGGTTTCGATGTTGCCCGGTGACTGGCATGTGCCCCTGGCTGAACTATGCATCGAAAAAGGTGCAAATTTTGTCTCTTCGTCCTACATTTCTCCGGAAATGCGGGCGTTGGACAGCAGGGCCAACGCGGTCGGTGTTGCATTGGTCAATGAAGTTGGGCTCGATCCCGGCATCGATCATGCGATGGCGCATTGGCTGGTTGCGGATTATCGAGCTTCAAACGCGTTCGACCCGGCAAACGCGTTGTCATTTATCTCTTATTGCGGCGGCATTCCGAAAACATCTAACCCTTTTCGCTACAAATTCAGCTGGTCACCACTGGGTGTATTAAAAGCATTGCGCTCACCTTCAAAATCCATCGACAACTTTGAAGAGTTGAACGTGGCGCGACCCTGGGATGCGATCTCCAGCTATACCGCACCTTTGCAAACAGCGGAGAGTTTCGAGGTTTATCCTAACCGTGACTCGTTACCGTTTATGCAGGGCTACAACTTCGATCCCGACTGGCCAGTCAAACGTTTTGTGCGCGGCACGCTGCGGCTGAACGGCTGGGCCGACGCCTGGGCAGATGTGTTTACGGAAATCGAGACACTGGAAGGCGCCACAGGCGAAGCAAGGTTGAAAGAAATGTCGGATCAGTTCTGGGCTGAAAACCCTTATAACGACGGCGAGCTGGACCGGGTGGTTCTATGTGTGGCGTTGCAGGCAGAACGCGACGGAGACACCGTTTATCACAAAACCTATGCAATGGATGCCTGGGGTGACGACGCGTTCACTGCCATGGCCAGGCTGGTGTCGGTTCCGGTGTCATTGGCCGTCGAAGCTGTTTGCAATGGAGAGATAGGCGCCGGCGTGTCCGCAGTGCCGGATACGCCGCATCTGGTGGACCGCTGGATGCAGACCGTGGGCGGCATTGCCCAGCATCTGGATGTTCGGGATCATTTGGACGAAACCTGATCCGCTATTCTGCAATATGTGCGATATAGGTCGGAGCGGCATCCACGTCAGCGCGCATGCGCCCTTCCGCATCGACGCAAACAACAGACCCTGTTTCCAGGCTTTTGCACCCCGCTGGCACCCACCAGCATCGGAATGCCGTTTTCACGGGCCACAATGGCCATGTGGCTGAGCCATCCGCCGACTTCGCTCACCACTGCTGACGCCTGCAGGACATGCGGCAACCATGCGGGATGCACCATTTCACAGATCAGGACATCACCGCGCTGAAACCCGGTCAGTTCCTCTCCCTTGCCTATGTCGCACGCGGACACAACATAGGCACGGCCGCAGACCGGACCGGACCCGGAAACCCAGCGCCCTGATTCAACCCGGGTCTGACCCGCCTGCAGCGCCATCGGGCTGCTGGCAAGTTCCAGATCCCACGCCGTCAACCGCGCAGGTAGCGGCGGTACGGTGCCATGCAACTTGGCAAGGTCACGGCGTTCCTGCGCTGTTTGTTTTTGGGTGGTAACGTCTGCGGCGGCAGTAAACAGCTCGGCAAAACTCAGGTAAAAGACCAGCCCATCGAGCCCAAGCAATCGACCATAGGCCAGCACGGCAGTGCGGATCACACCCAGATGGCGCAGGGCGTGGTGTTTGGCCTCTTCTTTCAGCGACTGATAGCGGCGGGCAGTTTCCAGATTTCTCTGCAGTTCTGCACTTAAACCTGGTCTTAGTGGTAATTTGCGTGGCGAGTCATCCATCACGATGCTCGGTCGCAACAGCATGTCTAAAACCTCGGGCATCTCGCTGTAACGCGGCTCGGCCAATTCGTAGTCAAACACCGACCGGTGGCCCATTTGCCGGTGGAGCCAGAACCGGCGTTCATCGTCCGGTTTCCGTCTTGCCTGTTGCAAAAGACCGCTCACACTAAACGACGTTGCGCCGCCTAGCATGTCCTGAGCAGACAAATCATGCGCTTCGCAGGCGGTGCGCGCCTGATCAACAAAATAGCTGGCCGCAATGTTGATCATTTCAATCTCAACATGAGTCCAGTGCAGGAATTCAAAGTGCAATTCCGCCAATTGGGCTTGCAAGGCGGCCCTGTCCAACCGGTCAAAATCCAGCGCTTCCCAATATTGGATTTTCCGTTGAAACTCCGGCAAAAATTCAAGGCGGAAATCCTGTTCCACAGCCTCACCAGCGCCTTCCAACCGTTTTACCGCAGCGGCGTTCAGCACCACCGCATTGCGGGCCTTGGTTGCAACATCAGAATACAGCCGGCCAAATACCGTGGTCAGATGCGATGGCGCCTCTTCTGTTGCGGCATAGCGTAATCCAAGACGACGGCAGGCCAGATCCACACTGCCTCCGGGGGCCCATATTTGCTGCATATAGGACAGGGATAAAGGTGTCGGCCGCGGCAAAACCTCTGACATCTCGTCCATTTCCAGCACCGACGTTTGGCCTTCAACCAAGCCAAACCGGTTCGTCAACCGAAGCCATTCCCTCTGCAGCAACTGTTCCTGTGTACTGGCGGCATCGGAGGCTGTGATATCCCGGCTCTGAACCAGCCTTATCCGGCCTGCCGAGCCGGCCCATTCGATATCTTGCGGGCCGCCAAATATCTGTTCAGCCCGGACGCCGATCTCGCGCAAAGCCTGCACATCAACCGGACAATCACAGCCATCTTCCAATGCGCCGGTACTGCGCCCGAAACGCTGCGTATTTGGCGTTACTCTGCCCGAAACCAGATCATCAGCGGTGCCGGATACGTACTCCATGACCATCATTCCGGCGGCTTGCGGGTCACGGGTAAACATCACCCCGGCGTAGTCGGCATCAACCATCTGCTGGATCAGGATGTTGAATGGCCCGGAACCCGTTCCGGCATAACTTTTTACCCGTTCTGCACCGAACGAGGCCGTGACCTGGGTGATTGCCTGTCCCAACCCCTCCCGCTCGACCGACAGCAGACTTTCAAAAACACCGGCAAAGCTCTGGTTTTCACCGTCTTCCGCCGCCGCAGAACTGCGGACAGCCACCGGGCCGGCGCCGACCATGCGCCAGATCTGCGCCAGCATCCGCATCCGCAGTTGCTGATCAGCAGCGCCAAAACGCCGCAAAAACTCATCGCTTAAAACCACACCGTCGGGCACATCGATCCCCCTCGCCAACAATTCCGACAGCCGCGACACCTTGTTACCGCAGCCGGCGAGATGGGATGTCGCGGTTAAGGGTATGATTCCGCGCCACAGATATTTTATCTTGAGTCCCAAAACGGCTTCGTGTAGCCACCGTGCAACGCGCGACGCTGATCCGCTCACATAACCGCGCTGCAACAACAGCAGTCCCAGCGCCATACAGAGATAGAAATTACCAAGCGCCGACAGCCGGAAGACCAACCCAAACAGCACCGGTGCGCCGATGATCCAGCACAGCAATACCTGCCGGCGTGTCGACGCAAGTGCCAGGTGAAGATATGCTCCGCCGAGCAGGGTAAAGACGATGGGCAGCAAAAAGACCGGATCCGGCAAAGCCAGGGAATTGAACAACAAGAATCCGCCGGCAAGATCAGCAGCCACCTGTTGAACGGCCGCCAACCCAAGCATCATCAACGGCAGGAAAGCCAGCGCCAGCAGATTGCGCATCGGCGTCAGACCGTGCCGTCGGTAAAATCCTCTGATCGCCCGGGTCAAACGCACCGGATCATCTTTCAATCCGGTTTTTAGTGCCATCATCTCTGGCATTACCGCAGCCATGGTGATCTGATCGCGTTCCGCCTTGAGCGCTATCGGCAGGATTAGCAGTCGTGAACCCGCAGCCAGGGCGAATACGGCAAGCAGTATATGGCTGCGCTGTGCCATCCAGTTCAGCCCAACCGCCAGCCCATCCACCGCCTTTTGCCAGGTGGTTTTCTGACTTTCTGCCAGCCAGTTGGCAATATGTGGCTTGGGAGTTTTCGGAATGAAATATTCCCAGGGCACGGTATATCGACCGCGAAAATCATACCCTTTGGCCGCCAATTCCAATCCCAGGACCTGCGACATGAAACAGCTGCGCCGGTCATAACATGCTGCAATGATCGGCTTTTTCGGCAATTTAGAAATCGCCTGGTTCAGGTTGGTCGTCGGCAAAGCGCGGAGCGGAATATTGATGGCACCGGGTAGATGCTGGTTTTCAAAATCTCCCGGATAACGCACATCCACAAACTGAATATCGTCCCGTTCCACCAGATTTTTCACCTGATCTGTGTCCAGCAATACGTCGCGGCTCTGATAGTCCGGAATGGCCCGCAAATCCGATAAGCCGCGCACCGATTCATCGGTAAACACTCTTCCCTCAACAATCCATTTTTCAATCCCACCGGCAATGAACCGGCACTCAACGCCTTGGGCGGCGAGTTTTGCGCAGGTTTCAGAACTGCGGTTGCCGTTATGACAGAATAACACCAACATTTTCCCTGTCGTATCGATTGGTGTGCTCTGTAGATCCGGAAACCTGACGTGGCGGGACATTGGCAGCGTACCCATCTGGTTTTCAGCCCGTTCGCGCACGTCTAGCAGCACCGCAGAACTCTGCCCTGTTCGGAGCTTTTCAAGCACTGCAGCAGCCGCTTGCGTCGTCATCGCCAACGGGTTTTCAGATTGAGCGGCAAAACTGGCCTCCTTCAAGTTGGCATCCCGAATTTTAGTGCCATCAAACTGCGCCGGTCGGGACAGGGTTGCCTGTAAACGCGCCAAGCGGGTGTTTTGCGCTCTGTGGTGCTGCCAGAAATTTGCAAAAACTGACAGCAGGCAGGCCAAAAACAACGCCAGCGCCGCCCATTGCACCTGTTTGTGCCGCCGCGCAGTTGCCGCACGTTGTTTGGTTCTGACTCCGGCCAGTACAGCCCCGCCACCCAGCATTGCGGCGCCCAACGCAAACAGTTGTGACAAAGAAGATACCGAACCGATCACCAGCTCCGGCGACGGTATAGCCCACGCAGATCCCGCACAGGCAAAAACCGCCGCCCAGACCATCAAAGGAAAATGCAGTTTTGAAGCCGAAATCATTGCCGTTCGCGCCATATGACCCCTTCGAATTTATTTCCTCTGGCCGCAATACCTGTTGCAGGCGTTGGTCCAATCCGAATGGGGTATTCAATCGTGGTAAATTTTTTCTTAACTTTATTAAAAGGTTAACGGTTTTGCAGCTTTGAGTTGATGCTATTAGGCACGACTTTCCTTGTACGTGTTAACGATGCACTCATCGCCCCACACAAAGGTCCACGGCTCATGGAATCCAAACGCTAGCGGGCGCAAGTCTCGACCGTCAATTTGCCCCTTGCAATCACCGAAAACCGAGAGTAAATCCCAGCAGCACGGACCGATAGCTCAGCTGGATAGAGTACCTGACTACGAATCAGGGGGTCGGGGGTTCGAATCCTCCTCGGTCCGCCATTTCACCTTATCTTACACTTTCAACGAATACGATTGGTATGCGTTAACGTCCTAGAATATTGGATATACTCGCCCTTCATCTTTTCATGCGCCTTTGTTCAGTAATGTCTGTATTCTTTCCCTGCGTGGTATGGAATGTGGTATTTTTGGTATGGCTTATCTGAATGGCAAGTTGACGAAGAGGCTGGTGGAGAATCTCGGGCCAGGGCGGCACGGGGATGGAAACGGACTTTATCTGGTTGTTGACCCCTCTGGCGCACGGCGATGGATTGTGCGGGTCGTGGTCAAAGGTCAGAAGAACCGTAAGGGCGGGCCACTGCGGACAGACTTTGGCTTGGGTGGCGCTGATGTGGTTGCGCTGCCCCAAGCGCGGGAACGGGCACTGGAATATCGACGTATGGCAAAACAGGGGTTGAACCCCCGCTATAACGCCAAACAGGAAATCCCAACCTTCGAGGAAATCGCGCAACAGGTGCATATCGAGCGTCTTCCAACTTGGAGCAATCCCAAGCACGGGCAGCAGTGGATCAATACCTTGCGCGACTATGCCTTTCCAAAAATCGGGCGGATGCCGGTGAATGCCATCGGCCAGCCAGAAGCGTTGATGTGCTTGTCGCCGATCTGGACCGAAAAACATGAAACCGCCAAACGGCTGGCCCAACGGATCAAGACGGTTCTGGATGTGGCGAAGTCCAAAGGCTTTCGGTCTGGCGAAAACCCGATAGCCGAAATCAAGGACGCGAAGGTTTTGCCCAAGGTCACGGCCAAGGTGAAACACCACAAGGCCATGGTATGGCAGGACGTGCCTGCATTCTATGCCGATTTGAAAACCCGCGAGGCGATGGCTGCAAAGGCCTTGATGTTTACCTGCCTGACCGGATCGAGAACCGGCGAAGTTCTGGGGATGCAATGGCCAGAGGTGGATTTTGAGGCGCGTCTATGGGTTACGAGCGAAGAGCATCGTGTGCCGCTTACAGACGAAATGCTAGCCATTCTAGAGCCTCTAAGGGCCATAGAGTCCGACTTCGTGTTTGAGGGCCAGAAACGCCACAGGCCTCTGTCAAACATGGCGATGCTGATGCTATTGCGGCGGATGGGTGTGGAAGACGTCACGGTTCATGGGTTCCGCTCGACATTTAGGGATTGGGCTGCAGAGGTTGTAAATGCGCCGCGCGAAGTTGCCGAAATGAGTTTGGCGCACAAAGTTGGGACCGATGTGGAGCGGGCCTATGCACGCTCAGATTTGCTTGACCGACGGCGGGTGTTGATGGAGCGCTGGGCAGGGTTTTTGGGTGGGGAAGACGGAAAGGTGGTGCCAATTCATGTTGACCGTGCAACTTGATCACCCTTTAACGGACACACTGCCTCTCTATCGTATTGCCTGCCGTCCGCAAGGTTCCGAGAAACGGTTTGAGGCATTGGATGGTTTGCAAGCGCTGTTATCGATGTGGAAAACAGAAAGCATGACCAAAAGTGTCTTTTGGGCGACCGGGGTGATCGCAGTTGACCCCGATATGGGGCGGATACTTACGGATCAACAGGGAGAAATAGCACGTGGAGTTTTGAACTTCCAAAATGCGCGCAACGAATTCAACCAAAGCAACAACAAGCGGTTGCAAACTGCAGAAGAAATCGGGGCCAAAGCGTGGTGCTCGATCCGCGAGGGAACCAATCGCGGTGTCTTTTCAAGAACTGGGATTATTGAGGATACTTCTCACTGCCATCGTAAATTGAATATCCGAGGAGGCCGCGATACGGATACGCTTCGTCGCAACTGGAAAGAATACAAAGGCGTCGTCCATCTTGGCGTAGCCTTACACATCAGCAGGAAAGAAGGATTCGAGTCGTAAACGACGGTAGAGCTTGCCGAGGAAATTCGTTTCGCTTTGAGCTACGAAATGCCCAAGAGGGCAAAAAATCCCCTACATAAACGAAAGCGAATAAGTATTTTTCGAAATATAATCAAAGACTTCAAGTGCCCGAAATTCAAATCGGGGACTAGAAAAAACATTCCAAACCGAAATGTATCAGTCACAACTGAAAGTGCTCATACAGGAATGACTGATGACGGATATATTCGAGCAAAACAGAAACTACGTTCTGGGCGATCCAGAGCTCGAGTTAATCGGTGACCGTGAGAAACTCGCTCAATGGCGACACCGGAAAATCGGGCCGCCGTATTTCAAGCTGGGACGAAAATCATCTACCATGGCGCGGACTTCAATGCGTGGATGCAAACCAATAAAGTGGAAACTGGCGGTGGCGAAGACGCGTAATGGCCAAGCGCGTCACCTTGGGCCGGATCAAGAAAAACCTATCCTACACGGTGGGAGAACTGGCGGAGGTGGCAAACGTCACCGAAGTAACCAATCGCCGTTGGATCAGGGATGGGATGAGCGTACTTGATACCAATCGTCCAATTTTGATCCTTGGCGGGCGGGCTCTGGATTATCTGGGTCAGCGGCAAGCAAAGGCAAAACAACCGATGGCTCCGCACGAGTTCTATTGTTTGCGTTGTCACAAGCCACAAGAGCCGTTCGGCTGATGGCTGACTATGTTCCGACCTACGCCTCTGGTGGCCGTCTGATGGCCTTGTGCGGTGTCTGTGAGTGCCCCTGCAACCGTAATGTCAGCGCGGATCAGTTGACCTGTTTGTCGACAATTTTCGACATAGCGAACAGGGCCAGTGCGCAAGACTAAGGGAACCTGTCAGACGCTTTCTAAATGATACACTCGAAAAGGACACGCAGACATGCACAAATACAACGCTGAAAACGAGCGGGTAAAGAAGTGGTATCGAGCCTATCTCAAGGACGCCCAAGGTCAGGACGAGAAGACACTCGACAAGGTCACGGCGGCGCTGGCGAAGTTCGAAGAAAGCACTAAATACAAGCCGTTCAAGATGTTCCAAATCAAGCAGGCTGTCCAATTTAAGAGCACCTAAGAAAGACGCGGAACCAGAGCACTGGCAAACCTCTGAGCGTGACCACAATCGACGCAACATTGCGTCTGGTCAAAGCCTTCTTTCATTGGTTGGCAGGTCAACAGGGATTTAGGCGCGTGCTAAGTTATTCGGACACCAAATATTTCAACAACAACCGAAACGATGCCCGTGCTGCCCATGCTCAGCGCCCGGTGCCGTTCCCATCATCGATATCGGCTTTCCATGCCTTCCAGGCCATGCCGAACCGCATAGAACTGAAAATGCGCGACAAAGCCCTCTTTGACTTTTTCATGCTGACCGGTGCGCGGGTTGGTGCTGTTGCATCCTTTAGGCTTAAGTACGTCAACCTAGTAGACGGCTACGTTTTCCAAGATGAGCGCGAGGTCAACACCAAGAACAGCAAGACGTTCAAGACTTGGTTTTTCCCTTTTGATCTCGAATATCTTGAGTGTTTCAAGGACTGGGTCCACTTCCTAAAAAACGAAAAACACTTTGGCCCGGAAGATGCGCTGTTCCCGAAACCAGAGCGGCGTCTGGTCGCTGGTAAATTTGCGTTTAACACCTTGTCACGCCAACCCTACGCGAACACCGCCAAGATAAACGCCATCATCCGCAACGCCTTCGCAATGGTTCAACTACCGGAGTACGCGCCACACAGCTTCCGTAAAACAATTGGCCAAGAATTGAATGATCAGAATCTGCCGCTCGACGTGCAAAAAGCCTGGTCGCAGAACCTGTGATATGAGAATTTTACGACGACAGTGTCGGCTTGTATGCCGGTGTCCGAGAGACTGCGGGGAGAGTTGATTAAAGGAATGTGGTCAGAATGACTATTTGGGCCATACCATTCTTGTATTCGCACGCTTTTCGGAGTTCCTAGTAACATAAATGGCGGCACAGGGCGGTTTGCGAACCTTTGCTGCGCGCTGCACGTACGACCGAGGTGCAGACGAAGCTGCCCTCGGATTTCCGAGCGCCTATTCAGTTTGCAACATCGGTTAGATGAGCAATCTGTGCCACCTGCAGACATTGTTAGGTTCCGCTGATGATGCTATTGATCGCGACCTTTAATGACAAATCATTGAATTATTCTGTTGTTGTGCTGCCAAGGGTGGCGAGTGAGGCTATATTCAATCATATGAAAATAACGGCTGTCAGAACATACATCGTGCCATCCGATTTATCTGTGACATCGTGGGGTCCGGGTAACGCCTGGGTAGTGGTCAAGCTAGAAACCGATGCAGGTGTCGCGGGCTGGGGACAGGCCTATACGTTTCACGAACGTGAACATGCAATTGCATCGGCCGTTCACAAACTGTCCCCCACCCTGGATG
Source organism: Amylibacter sp. (assembly GCA_965237555.1). Classification (GTDB taxonomy): domain Bacteria; phylum Pseudomonadota; class Alphaproteobacteria; order Rhodobacterales; family Rhodobacteraceae; genus Amylibacter. The sequence goes on along the minus strand of OZ250147.1, from coordinate 538,754 downwards.
GCATGGATCCGTTTTGCATTAAACGCTTCATGACGACGGCGTTGGACAGCAACATCGGTTCCTGTGACGGCCGTGAATCCTCAGCGGCAGCGGCCGGAATTGAGATTGCGCTGTGGGATATCGTTGGTAAAGCTCTGAACTCGCCGGTGCATCGATTGCTGGGTGGTCCTTGTCACGATCGTATCAGTGTTTACGCGAATTGCTGGAGTGACGTCTCGCGATCGCCAGATGAGCTAGCGACATTCGCTGCAGAGCAAGTAAAACAAGGTTTCAAAGCCGTTAAAGTCTATCCCTTTTTGTATGGCAATACCGTGGATGACGGCAGGTCTTGTCTCCAGGCCGTTCGCGATGCAGTGGGTCCTGATGTGTCAGTTTTTGTTGATATGTGGTACCGGATGAACAACGATGAGTTGCCTCAGATTATTGATGTGCTCCACACCCAAGAGGTTTCATGGTTCGAGGATCCTGCTGATGCAACTGATGTGGAGGCGCTTGCAAGAATCCGGACCCAGTCAAATCTGCCAATAATATCTGGCGAGACATTGTATCTGAAACAGGATTTCCGGCGCCTTCTTGAACATAAGGCAGCCGATACCCTGAACCCTGACATAACGCTTTGTGGTATTCTGGGCACAGCGGAAATCGCGGCCATGGCCAATGCATTTTCCGTCACCGTTTCCGTTCACAACAACAATACCATGACCATCGGTCTCGCCGCCGCCATGCATACAGCCGCCGTCATTCCAAATTTTAGACTGGTAGAATATTTTCCTCGTTTTGTAACAGGTTCCAATTCATTTTCGAACTTCCCCTGCCAATTGGACGACGACGGCTGTATGCCGTTGTCGCTTGAACCCGGGTTGGGGGTTACGGTTGATGAAGCGTTCGTTGCCGACATGGAATACAACCCTGTTTCGGACGATCAGTAATGGCAAGCTAGCGGCGTGGGGGCGTTTCAAGTCATGCACGAACCTTTTGTTTCGAGAGGTAAGGGAAAAGCATTGCCACGAAATTCAGTTCTTCCACGTGTGAAGCCACGCCAATTGGCATTTGTTTTAAACTACATATAGTGCCCTTGTGCGATTGCCGAGTTAGCACGAAAACAGCCTTGAAGGAATTAATCGATGCCTCGTGATCCACGCTTTGACATCCTGTTTGAGCCGATCCAAATCGGCCCGGTTACTGCGCCCAACCGGTTCTATCAAGCGCCTCACTGTAATGGAATGGGCCGCGTGTTTCCGGACAGCATGATCGCCATGCGCGGTATGAAGGCCGAGGGCGGCTGGGGCATTGTCGCAACCGAACAGTGCGACTTTCACCCCACCGGCGACGTTCAGCCCTACACCGAGACCCGCCTATGGGGGGATATGGATGTCCCTTATCTGGCAGGCATGGTTAATGCGGTCCACAAACATGGCAGTCTGGCCGCTGTTGAGTTGGTCCATAATGGTCAAGACACCGGCAACATCTACAGCCGCGAGGTTCCCATCGGCCCAATGCACCGTCCGGTTACATGGCGCGATCATCCGGTACAGGCGCGCGCTATGGATTTGAGCGATGTCCGGGCCTATCGCCGTTGGCACCGCAACGCTGCTTTACGCGCGCGCAAAGCTGGTTTTGACATCGTCGTGGTCTACGCCGGGCACGACGGAACAATGCCATCGCATTTCCTGTCACGCCGTCACAACCAGCGCAGCGACGAATATGGTGGCAGTCTGGAAAACCGTTTGCGACTGTATCGGGAACTGCTGGAAGACACGCTTGATGCCGTGGGTGACACAATGGGCGTGGTTGCGCGCTTTGCGGTTGACGAAATGATGGGTCCTGACGGGTTGGAATGGGAAAATGAAGGACGCGATGCGATCGAGATGATGGCCGAATTGCCCGACATGTGGGACGTCAATGTCGCCGACTGGTCTAACGATTCCATGACTTCGCGCTTTGCGCCCGAAGGCTATCAGGAAGACTATATCGCTTTCGTCAAACAGGTCAGCAGCAAGCCAGTCGCCACGGTGGGTCGCTATACTTCGCCCGACACTATGGTTTCGGCCATCAGGCGCGGAATAGTCGACATGATTGGCGCGGCGCGACCGTCCATCGCCGATCCGTTCCTGCCGAAAAAAATCGAGGAAGGCCGTGTTGAGGACATACGCGAATGCATAGGCTGCAACATTTGCGCGGCATGGAACAATGTTTCCGCCCCAATACGTTGCACCCAAAACCCGACCATGGGTGAGGAATGGCGCAAGGGTTGGCATCCTGAACAGATCAAACCGAAAGAGTCAGACTCTCACGTGCTGGTGGTTGGTGCCGGTCCCGCCGGGCTGGAAGCCGCGCATGCGCTGGGCAAGCGCGGCTATCAAGTCACGCTGGCTGAAGCCGATACGCAGGCTGGCGGTCGGGTCAGCCGTGAAAGTGCGTTGCCCAACCTCAGTGCTTGGGCGCGGGTGCGCGACTATCGGTTGGGCCAGATCGCGCCCATGATTAATGTTGATCTCTACCTTAACAGCGCGCTTAGTGCGGAACAGGTGCTGGAGTTTGGCGCGGATCATGTGGCACTGGCCACTGGCGCCACCTGGCGGCGCGACGGTGTCGGACGGAATGTCCACGCGCCCATTCCGAAGGCTGAATTTCCGCATGCCCTTAGCCCTGACGACATCATGGACGGCAAGCGCCCGCATATGGGTCCAGTCGTGGTGTTTGATGACGACCACTACTACATGGGCAGTATGATGGTCGACCTGCTGGCGGGTGAGGGTTATCAGGTCACGCTGGCAACACCGGGGCTGTGCGTGAGCAGTTGGACCGAATACACGCTGGAACAGGAACATATCGAGAAGCGGCTTGTCGGACTTGGCGTAGAAATTCTGGCACGCCACAGTGTGGTGGCGCTTGGTGCGGGAGCCGTCGAATTGCTGAACCTCGTTACTGGCGAAAGCGTGAACCGCTCAGGTTCTCTGGTGCCAGTAACCATGCGCCTGCCCAACGACACGCTTTATCGCGAGTTGATGAAAGATCCAGACAAACTGGACTCCGCTGGTATCAAGTCTGTACGCCGCGTCGGTGACTGCTATGGCCCTGCCACAATCGCCGCCGCGGTGTACGAAGGCCATCGCTACGCCCGTGAACTCGATACCGATGTTGATCCTGATGGCGTGCCGTTCAAGACCGTAAAATATGATCTGGAGCTGGGTGGGTGAGCACCGCTCAGTCCGCATTGGAGCTGCTAAGTGCCCCGAAGATGCCGTCGAACCCTTCAACGACCGCTTTGGCGAAGCTGCACTGCGGCAATCTGTCAGCGCGCGCGGCAGCTAAGGGCCGCCAGTCACAGCGGCCCATCGAATTTAGATTTCCACAGCTTCGGAAATTGCCAACGCATCTTCGAGTTCAACGCCAAGATATGGGACGGTGCTGTCCATCTTTGTGTGTCCAAGGAGGAGTTGCACTGCTCTTAAGTTTCCAGTTTTCTTGTAAATCTGTGAAACTTTGGTTCGCCGCATTGAATGCGTTCCATAAGCACTCGGCTCTAAATCAATCGACTTAACCCAATCGCGAACCAGTCGCGCGTACTGCCTGGTCGAGATATGAAACCTATCGTGAAAGCGGCCTGGCCAAAGAAATTCCGATCCGACCATCATCGGGTCTTTGAGCCAGCACGATATCGATTTTCTCGTACCTTCGGTAATTTCAAAACGTACCGGCTTTTGGGTTTAACTTTGCATAACAGAAGCCCGTTCTTTCATTTGTCCTGCTACGAATACGTCGGCAACCTTCATCCTTACTAAGTCGCATCCCCGAAGTTTTCTATCCACCGCCATGTTGAACAGAGCCAGATCACGTGTGATTTTGGAAATCTCAAGTCGAACTCGGATTGCCCATACGTGCTGATGTCAGACAAGCCTGAACAACGTCACACCCGCCGACGTCTACTTCGGACGCGACAAAGCCATTCTAAAACAAAGGGAAAGGATCAAACGAAAGACGCTCGAAGCGCGCCGCTTGTATCACAGGCAACACGCCGCATAATCAATCCAACCAGATGAGCTGAACCCTCTCTTAGTTCAGGCCGCCTTCGGTGCAAAAACCCTGACGACGGACAGAAATGCGCGCACCAGGACCATCGGCACCAGTGAAAATCCTTTTGTATCGCAGGGCTGTCAGCGTTGGTGGCGTTCGGGTAAAACGCAGCGAACGGTCGATATCTGCGATTCATTCGCAACTCACTTGTCGCGATGCGCCAGCAGCAGTCATTGAGAATGTTTGGCCGTTTTGTCCGCAACGTGACGTCCGATTAAGCTTATTAGCTGCAGGTGCAGCGAATGTCTGCCTTGGGGAAGCTGCGTTGCAGCGCCTAACCGCCACTGAACGGCCGGTAACGGCCGTAATGGAAGAATCAACATTCTGCGGATGCCATGGTGTAGCGAGCCGCCGCTGTGAGCCCTTTTTTAATGAAACTCTGCAACGCCGCGAATGGCAGCTATCGCGGGAGGCGGTCAAAACGCGACGGAACTCAAGAAGTTTTGCCATTCCATATTGTGCTGTTAAAACGTGTTACTGGCAGAAAATAACTGAATATGAGAAGCACAGCAAACATGTACAATCCAAAAGGAAACAGCAAAGAGAAAACAGTACAATCAGTGCAGTTTGTCGAGGTAGAGCCACCAAGTCATTTGCGTGGAATAGTACATCGATTTTTAGAACTTAAAACCGAAAGTACGCTGTCAGATGACTATCGATTTCATGCATTGCCAGATGCATGCACCTACATCGTCTTTGACCAATTGGATACAAAAATCGCCGGGGTTACCAAACTGCGAGCCTCCTCCGAAGAACTTAATTTGGGCAAGGCGTTTCACTATATCAACATTCGGTTTCTGCCCGGCGTTTGGCAAAGTGACCGCGAGCAGATTGCTTACGGAATGGTGGATAATCCATACTCAGGCGACCTACCACTGATCGACATAAATCACGACCTTTCCAAACGAGACTTTGCCGCGAAGCAGTTGGTTTTGTCAGAGCTCGTGGAAAGGCTGATTGATGGTAAGCTGGTCATAGCGAACCCTGTCACTGAAAAGATATTTCAGCATCTTGACGAGATCTATTCGGTTTCAGATATGGCAGCGGCTTCAGATTTGTCTCCACGTCAGCTACAACGAACTCTCAAACGAACGACGGGATTTGCTCCGCACGATTTTCTCAAGGTGCTGCGCCTACAACAGGCTTTGAACGGCGATCCTTCACTGTCTTACGCCGACCAGTCACATTTCATTCACTCGTTCCGCAAAGCCACAGGCTACACTCCGGGGAGATATTCTCGCAAGTTTGATGTCTGATATATACAATACACACCAACTGCGACTTGTTAGGTGATTGGCATGATCGACAACAAATAGGAGTTGAATATGACCAAAATGAACGCAGTTGGGTGGTTTGACATCTATGTAAACGAACTGGATCGGGCAGTTGCATTTTACGAAGCTGTTCTAGGCCGCAAGCTCGAGCCAATGGGCGATCCAACAGGTGAAACACACATGATGAGTTTTCCTGCTGACATGAGCACTTACGGCGCAGCCGGCGCTTTAACAAAGTCAGAACATGCCGCCCCCGGAGTAGGAGGTACCACCGTGTATTTTTCTGCAGAAGACTGTGCGGTGGAGGAAGCACGCGTTGCCGACGCAGGAGGTAAAGTCGTTAGACCAAAGTTTTCAATCGGAGAATTTGGATGGGTAGCACTGTGTCAGGACACTGAGGGCAACATGTTTGGTCTCAACTCATTGAGATAGCATCCCTTTATCTAGCAATAAGCTAAGAGCGTGATATCCGGCGTATGTTGTGAATGCACGGGCTGGCCGAAAGACTGCTCAGCGACTTTCATTCGGACGAGGTCACAACCTATGATCTTGCTGTCCACGGCCATGTTGAACAAAGCCAAGTCGCGGGTGTTTTCAGCGATTTCGAGCCGGGCGCGAATTGCCTATACGTGCTTTGGCAGCAGGGGACGTTTTTGCCCAACGATGCGTCCCTTATTCCAAGCGTGACGTCTAAGGCGAATGGCCGGTAAGTTTGGTGTTTGCATGACAGATCCTCCGATCCGCCACGCTCCTCCGTATCGCCAACCAGTCGTCGCCAAGTGGTGGTATCACACCGGCAAAGTGCGCGGCGGAAGCCCGGTTCGAGCCCATAGTTCGTAATTTGTTGCGTCGCGGCGAATGTCTGTAGTTAAGGGCAGCGGCCAAACTCTGACGAAATCTAACCGCTTCCTGTTCAGGGTGCCCGGCTTCTAGGTCGCGTAATCTGCCCCGCGCTTGTCGAGCATTCGGATCAGGCCCGGCCATTCAGTTTTGCCGTTGTAGTTGTAGTGTTCTGATGCCGCCATTTGGTCCTGATAACGCGCCACTTTCTGCGGGTCGATCGGGCGCAGCTCGCGCCCCATGGACAGTGTCTTGATCTGAGTGGAGCAGGTCTGGCGCAGAAAATAGGCGCGGAAGAACGCAGCCGCTGCCGTCTCGCCCAAGGCATAATAACCATGATTTCGGCTGATCAGTATCTGGTTTGCCCCCAGTTGCTTGACGAAGTGATTGCCAAAGGCCTCGTCTTCTTCGAATTCGTATTCGATGTAGCCTGTGATGTTCCCCAGATAGACTGCAGGTTGGTTCAGGGGCAGCAGGCCGTCTTCGATCGAACCGACGGCCATCACCTCTTCCTCATGGCCATGCACAAAGAAGTTCGCGTCGGGCCGGGAGCCCAATATCCACTGGCACAGGTTCCGCACGCCGTCGTTCAGCCAAGGGGCATCGGCTGCCACAGGCTGACCGCTTGCGTCGATCTTCACCATGTCCGAAGCACGCGCTTCCTCCCAGAACATGCCATAGGGGTGCACCAGGTAGTGATCCGGCTGGTCTGGCACACGGGCACAAATCGCTCCATTGACAAGATCCGACATGCCGTAATGCGCACCAATGCGAAACAGGGCAGCCAGTTCAACACGGGCCTGCCATTCAGCGCGGGAGCAGTCCGGCAAAGTTTTGAGAGGGGTTGCAGACATGACGAATTCCTTTTTCATGACGCTCTTTCAGAGAGCAGATGCCGCCAGCGAGACGGTCCAAAAATCGAAACCGGGTGAATTGGATAATTCTTCCATATTTCAGACTTCCGGCTGGTAATATATTCCCAAAGAGAAAAAAGTTATTGATGCAAATCTGCAAATTCTTAACATCAAACAGCAAAGCGAGCTGCTGCCATGCCCCTAGTCGATATAGTTCTGACCGAGAATTTCCCGATCCTTTCACTAACCCTGGTGACCGAACCACTGCGGGTCGCGAACAGGGAACTTGCGGAACGTTCATGGAACTGGCGGGTTCTGTCCGCGACGGGGGGGGCGGTTTGCAGTTCAAGCGGCTTCGAAGTGCAAACGGAACCGCTGGACAACGCATCTTGCGAGGTTGTCATTCTCGTGTCGTCCTACGCCCCAGAGAGGGCATTGGCAAAACCGTTATTGGGGTGGCTGAGGGCCAAGGCTAGAGCCGGAACGCTGATGGGATGCGTCGATACAGGCGCGATGATCTTTGCCGAAGCCGGGCTTTTGACCGCAAGGCCGGCTGCGGTCCATTTTGAAGCATTGCGCGGATACCGTGAGAGCTACGCCGACCAGATGTTCATAGACCGGATGTTCGACCTATCGCACAACCGCTGTTCCAGCGCAGGTGGTGTTGCGACGTTCGATATGACGCTTGGCCTGATCGAGCGGTTCAACAACCGCGATCTGTCCCTGCGCGTTGCCGAAATCCTTACATACCGTCCGACGGAATACACTGGGCCGCAGCAAAGGATGCTGGCACGGACATCGCTCATGCGCCAAGACCGCAATCTCGGGCGGGCCGTAGACTTGATGTTGGCGCATCTTCAGGATCCGCTGGGCATTGGCATTATCGCTGAAAAGCTCGTACTCCCGGAATGGACGCTGGCGCGGCTATTCAAGCGGCATCTGAAGCAGACCCCATCGGAATACTACCGCTATCTTCGCCTATCGCAGGCGAAGAACCTCTTGCAGAATTCGAGTTATCGCATCAACGAAATTGGCACCCTGTGCGGTTTTGACAACCCCGAGAGCTTTTCGCGGGCCTACAAGAAGCAGTTTGGAGTCACGGCGTCTCAATCGCGCAGGAAAGTTCTCGGGTAGAACCCAAAGCCGACATTGAATTGAATTTTCACGAAGGCAGCTTGGTCCCGCTGAGCTGACATTCAGAGTCAAAACCAGCGTCTGTTCCTGAGTGAATCCGTCAGATGTCCGTTCGGAGCCCAAATAGTCATTCTTCCGTGATGCGGCGAATGTCCGCTATCCAGATTTATCCAGCTGCCTGTACTGTTCACGGCTTTTGTTTTTGCGCCAAATGTGAGTTTCTGAGGCACGCGATACAATCAATATGACCTGTCGTGCCTATATAGTTGTACAAAATTTGGCCCTAAGTGAAACCCTTGGCAAGTTCCATGCATCAGTACACGGATGGATAGAATTCATAACCTGGAGCAGAAACATGGAGAATTCGAGAACCGGTTCAACTGTTGGAACTGAAAATTTGTTTGGCGAGGCGCCCGACTACCAGACTTATCTCGCAGTCGAAGTGACGCTGGCTCAGGTTCAGGCGGAGCTGGGACTCATCCCCAAAGTCTCTGCTGAAGCGATCGCTAAACACGCCAAGATCGAGAATTTTGACATGGCACGGCTACAGTTTGATTTTAAGATAGTGGGTTTTCCGATCGTTGGATTGGTGCGTCAGATCACTGAACTTGTCCCGGAGGGTCACGGCCAATTCGCACATTGGGGCGCGACGACTCAGGATATCATGGACACCGGGTTGATTATGGTTCTGCAAAAAGTCACTGCGCTGATCGATGCCCAGCTCGACGAGGGTATCGAGGCGTTGATCCAATTGGCGGTGGCGCATGACGACACGTTGATGTCTGGACGCAGCCAGTTGCAACAAGCGGTTCCGGTGACGTTTGGATATAAAGTCGCGGGTTGGGCAAAGGTATTGGTGCGACACAAACAGCGATTAAGCGATCTGGCCCCCCGGCTTTTGCAGGTTCAATTCGGCGGCGCGGTCGGAACCATGGTTGCTGTGCATCCGCATGGCGCGGCGATCCGGGCCGGGCTGGCGGCACATTTGGGGCTGGCGGATCCGGGATTTGCCTGGCACAGTCATCGCGACGCGCTGGTTGAATTTTCCAATTTCCTTGGCCTGCTCACAGGGACACTGGCCAAGATTGCAACCGATATCGTTTTCATGGCCCAAACCGAGGTAGCAGAAGTCCGCGAGCCTTCGGTCAAGGGACGTGGCATCAGCTCGACCATGCCACACAAGCGTAACCCAGTGTTGTCTCAGCAAATCCTAGTGGCGGCGCGACAGGTTCGCGGGATTGTGCCAATGATGCTTGAAGCAATGATCCAGGATCATGAGCGCGGAACCGGGAGTTGGCAATCCGAATGGACGCTGGTGCCAGAGGCCTGCACCCAATCGCTCGCGGCTTTAGCTAACATGGTCGAGTTGACGCGAGGTCTTGAGGTGGACAAAGCAAGAATGAGGGCCAACATCGGGCTATCTGGGGGATTTGTCTATGCCGAGGCCATGATGATGGCGCTGGCCCCAGAGATCGGGCGACAACGGGCACATGATCTGGTCGAAGCCGCGGTGGACAGGGCCATGGGTGACCTTTCATTTGAAAACGCGTTGCTGCAAGAGCCTGCGATTAGCGCAATTTTGTCAAAGGCCCGGTTGAATGAAATCTTCTCGGGCGATCTGCATCGCGCAGCCGGTGCGGCAGCGGTCGACGAGGCTTTAAGGTCAATTGAGCCTTAGGATATCGCCGCCGGAAAATATCGGACCCACATTTAGCCCGAGGAATCGCGCGTAAAGGTCCGGTGGTACGCTGATATCCGCCAGATAAAGGCTTCCGACCTGCGGGTGGTTGAGCCCGGCTTTGGGAAGTGCGAGCGTTAGTGATGCGGTTGCCCGGACGCTGGGGTCATACGCGGTGGTGCTGGTCGCATCGAGACCCGATGGCACGTCCAATGACAGGATCGGCGCGGATTGCGCGTTGGCCCAACGGATCAATTCCGCGGACCTGCCTGTCGGGGCGCCATTCAGGCTGTAGCCAATGATCCCGTCCAGAACGACATCCGAAACCGATGTCTTGGGTAGAGACGCTTGCAGCCTGACACCCATCGCCCGCAGTATCGCAAGTTGATGCCCTGGTACGCCGGTGTATGTGTCGGGTTCTCTCGTAAGACTGACCTGGACATCAAGACCCCATGTTGCCAGACGGCGCGCTGCCACCAGAGCACCGCCACCATTGCCACCACGCCCCGCCAGGACGGTGACCTGCTTGTCTTTGCCCACCCCACCCAGGAACTGGTCTCGGGCCAATATCGCCAATGCCCGACCGGCATTCTCCATCATCTGGATAAGCTCTATGCCATAATCCTCGATCATCGCGCGGTCGACTTCGATCATCTGATCTGTGGTTAATTCCGGGATGCTCTCTCGTTGGAGTTCAGGGATGTTCATCTTCTATTCCACAGGTTGAGAGACTTGGTAGTCCGGCGCATACATCCGTTCGGCAATGAAATCCTCCAAGTCATCCGGGCGGCTGATCCCTGCGAGACCTTCGGCGAATGCAATCTCGGCAATAGCAATGGCAATGTCGAGCGAGACTGTTCGGATATCATCCAGAGCGGGAAAAATGCGACCTTCGTTCAGTGCGCGCTGGGACACGCCAGATGCTACTGCCAAAGCGGCGACACGGAACATCGCATCGGTGACGCGCGTGATTTTGCAGGTCGTCACACCCAGCCCCATACCTGGGAAAATATAGACATTGTTCGATTGTCCTGGCACGTGGGTTTTGCCATCAATTGTCACGGAATCAAATGGGCTGCCACTTGCAAAAACCGCTTGACCCCGCGACCAGCGATACACTTCATCCGCTGTGGCCTCAGACCGCGACGTAGGATTCGACAACGCAAAGATGACAGGATGCGTATTCGCTGCGGTCATCGCCTCTACCACCGGCTGTTCAAAGATCCCAGGACGTCCGGTTGCCCCAATCAGGATGGTCGGCTGAAGCGCTTCGATCGCAGCCGCGATACTCCCAACAGGAGCATGGGCATGTGCGTAAGGCGCGGCATAGGACCGAACGCTGTCGCGCCCTTTGACGATCAGCCCTTTGCTGTCCATGAACCAAAGACGTTCGCGGGCCGCATCCAGCGACAGACCTGTCTCGGCAATAGCGCTCGCCAACAACTCGCCGATGCCAATATTGGCAGAACCAGCGCCAACGAACAGAATCTTCTGATCGGCCAGCGCGCCGCCAGTGATGCGTAGTGCCGCCAAAATACCCGCAAGCGTCACTGCTGCGGTGCCCTGGATATCGTCGTTAAAGGTCGAGATCCGGTCACGGTAGCGCGCCAAGTGCGCAATTGCATTTTCGGTCGCGAAATCCTCAAACTGGAGCATTGCGTCAGGAAAAACCTCGCCCACGGCCTCTACGAATTCGTCCATCAGTTCCTGATAGGCATCGCCTTCAATTCGCTTTTGGCGCAGGCCCAGATAGTGCGGGCTGGACAAGAGCCGCTCGGTATTTGTGCCAACATCAATCACAATGGGAAGCGTGCTGCCTGGGTGGATGCCCCCGGCAGCGGTATAAAGCGCCAGCTTGCCAACGGATATCGACATGCCGTTGGCCCCCAAATCACCAAGACCCAGAATGCGCCCGCCATCTGTCGCAACGATGACTCGTGGCGTATCGCCGGTCCAATTACTCAGAACTTCGCGGACGCGGCCTCGGTCATGGGCAGTTACATAGAGTCCGCGGGGGTTTCGAAAGATCGCCCCATATTGCAGCGCAGCCTCGCCCACCGTGGGCGTATAAATGATCGGCATATAGCCTTGCAAATCGCTAAGAACCGTGCGGAAAAACAGCGTTTCGTTCTGGTCTTGCAAGGACATCAGGAAGATGTAGCGCTCTAGATCGCTGGGCTTCCTTCTACAATTCGACAAAACTCGCTCAAGTTGCTGATCCAGCGTTTCTACACGGTGTGGCAAGAGCCCACTCAATCCAAAGGCGTCTCGTTCTTCCCACGTAAACGCTGTGCCCTTGTTTCTCAGAGGATCGTTCAGCAGGTCATGACCGCGCTTGTCCATTAATTTATCCATACGTTGACTGCAGGAAACGAGCGATATCGCGGCTCTCTGGCATCCAGCGCGCTGTTCCGTCAGCGCTCTCGATCAGCAGAACGGGGACCGTGGCGCGACCACGCTCGGTGACCAGATCGTCCCGGTGTTGAGTGTCTGCAAAGATGTTGCGCAGTTCAATCTCCACATCCAACCCGTCGATCACCCGCAGCACCATCATGCAAAACGGGCAGCCATCGAAATAATAAAGCGACAGTTTGTCAGCCCCACCTGACGACGGCGCGAGATGTTCCAGAAACATCCCGGCATAGAAAACGGGCCAATCGCTTTCCGGAGCACGGGCGCGATGTTCCAGATCGGCTTTGAGCAGGCATTCAACGAGCTCGGCCTTAGACACAGTGAACCCAAACTGACCGGTGACACGATTATGCATATTTTCAGCATACCAGATCGCCCAATCTGCATCCTCTCCGTCCGTCTCGATAAAGGCCCGGTGATGGTTTTGTGCGGTGAACCGCAAGAGATCGGCAAGTTGGTCTTTCAATGCATCGTTCATAGTGTCCTAGTCCTCAGTAATTTGTTCTGCGGCAATTACGGTAATCTCTACACGGACCTCAGGGCGCGCCAGTTTCGCTTCTACACAGGTTCTTGCAGGTGCTGCACACGGCGGGAACCACGTATCCCAAACTGCATTCATACCTGCGAAATCTGACATGTCTGACAAATAGATATTGGCCGAGACGACATTTGAAGTCGAGGTTCCGGTTTCTTTTAGGAGCCCTTCAATTTTGCTCAAAACCGATGTTGTCTGTGCCCCGATGTCATCACTTGTGTCCGACGGGACCTGGCCCGACAAGTAAACCAGCCCGGCATGTCGCACGATCTGGCTCATGCGATCATTCGTCTTACTACGTTCGATCATTTGCAGGTTCCTCACTGATATCCTCCTCGCGCACGTCCTTCTTTGCGGACTTTGCTTCTGTTCGTTACAACGGATGCAATGACCACTTGCGAATACATGGTCCAGTCAACCCAAGCGGTACATCAGTTATGGCCGCCATGCAGAGTCACGGATAAAGGAAATGTCCCGCGCGTAACAACATATCTACAAAAGCACTCTAACGATCGTCCGTTTTGACATCAGAAGGGTCCTTGCTTGCATCTGATGCCAACGCTGCGGCTCCCAACGTTTGTTTTTCTCGTTCTGTCAGCGCCGCTGCACTTCCATCTGCAACTCTGACCGTAACTTCGCGATGTGCGAAATGGATGTCTTCCTTCTCAAACAGATCACGAATGTCTTGATAGACGCGTTTACGAATGACCCACTGGTCCCCGGGTTTGGTCATAAATTTTACCCTGATTATCATTGCAGAGTCTTCCATTTTGATCACGCCCTGCGACTTAAGAGGTTGAAGGAACTGACCACCAATAACGGGATCTTCGAGAAGCTCTTGGCCCAACTTTTTGATCAGTTTGCGTACTTTCTCGACATCGGTGTTGTAGGTCACTCGCAATGGTAACTTCATCATCACCCAATCTCGCGAAAAGTTGGTAAGGAACTGTATTTCGCCAAAAGGAACAGTGTGCAAAGGTCCGAGGTGATGCCGAAGTTGGAACGACCGCACTGACACGCCTTCAACAGTGCCTCGTACATGTCCAATGTCAATATATTCGCCCTTGCGAAAAGCATCATCAACAAGGAAGAAAGCTCCTGAAAAAATGTCCCTCACCAATGTTTGCGAACCAAAGCCAATGGCCAGTCCCACAACGCCAGCACCCGCAAAGAGCGGCGCTACGTTAAAGCCCATTTCCGTAAGCGCAATGAGGATCGACGTAACCGAAATCAGGGCCAATAGGAAATTTCGAAATAACGGCAGTAAAGTTGCTAGTCGACTAGCACCACCAGCGCCCCCTTCGTCGCCAGGGACTGGTGCGACTTTATCGCCAACTTCTGCGTGTATCTTAGTATCAATCCAAATGCGCACAAAATGGTACCCGATATAGCCAAGAAACAGAATGACCATTACATCGTATCCGATCCCAAAAACCGACTTCCCAGCGAAAATCGAGTCAAGCCGCCAGACTTTAAACAGCGCATAAATACCACTTGAGAAGGCTAAGATGGCAGCGATTCGCTGAGCCAAATCTTCAAACGATTCCATTGAATTCTGAGAAATTATTTTCTCTTCTATTTCTTGCGTTGTGATTTCTTCGTCTGGCTCTCCGTCAAGCAAGTTTTCCATACGGCTCTGGTGTATTATTTCAGCGCGCATTTCTTCAATGGATCTTTGCTGGTGTTCCCTTCGTCTGTTGAAAAAAACTTCAATGACATAAGAAACGAGTCCATAGACGACGAGCACAATAAGCAATATCGCGAAGGCAGATGGAATTAGTGGTACGTCGTTGGGCAGCCCCACCACCAAGCGATAACCCATTACAAGCCAAGCAAGAATTGAGTAAATAATTGCAAACGCAACCCAGTTATTGACCAACTGTCGCGTCGTCCAACTTACATCAGACCGAGGTTTCGCCTGTAAAATGGCCCCAGTAACGATCCTGCTGTTCGTAATAATAAGCGCGATGTTGAACCCAACAATACCAATTGAAAGATACTGCAGCAAAAGGCCGGACATAGTGCGTGAGACACCAAGTTCTTCCAACCAGTTTGAAAACAGGAAGACACCAAGACTTAGTATGACGCCAGTGGTCAACCAATAAAACATCTTCTTGGCAGCAACTGAACACAGTTCTGGATCGTCCGGATGAAATTTGGGGATCCGGTAATTTGGCAGATACGGTGCAAACACCATACGCCACAGCTGTACAACCACGCTGATTATTACAAACGAAGCCACTATGTAATTGGAAGTAATTTCAACTGCTTTGTTTGCGGGTGTTCCTAAAACAAAGGAAGCAAGCACATACCCGACGGTTGCAGCAAGCAGAGCGCCACCTAAACCGAAAAGGAACCGTTGGACGAGCACTGGAATCTTGTCGCTATAGCCACTTGGATTCTCTTCCAGCTTTTTGGTAAAGCGTGGAATAACGAGATATTTTTGATAACCGAAATGGTTAACAGCACCGCCCACCGCAAAACACAAAGCATAGTAAAAAAAGTATTTGATAAAAAAGCCAATTGTTCCATCTGGCGCGTTCGCCCGAACAATATAGCCAATTTCACTACGCATCTGCGGAACCTTGTTCAAAAAGCTCGCTGCTTCATTTTGGAATTGCCGAATTGCGTTGTTCGCCCGTGCAATTATAGGCTCCTCAACGGCAGGCTCTTCAATCTCCGGTGACGGATCGGTCAGATTGAAGCTTATAACATTGTCATTCGAAATGGCGAACGTACCAGAAACACCAGTCTCCGATGGAATGTCCATCGGCAAACTTTCCTGTGCAATCACTAAAAAACCGGAGCAAAATAGGGCAAGGCACGAGAGGATTGAAATTTTGATGCTGTTTACCATAATCTTTCCATTTTTTTGATCGGGCAAGTGGTGTAAATCAGTCGATTTAGTTATGTCTGTACATTAGTGTCTGACGTCGGCGCCTCCGGTTTTGTTGGCTTTGCAAGTACGATCCTTTTTCTGCGTCCAATTAATTTGTAGGTTCCTCTGTGATGTTTTCCTCGCGTGCGTCTTTCAGATCAAGGCCAAGGAAAAACGCCAAAATCGATCGGATCAGGACAAAAATTCCTAGGGTAATCAGACTATCCCTTGTGTTCACGAGGCCCGTATGGATCACGTCCGACACCACCATAAAATCGATCGCAAGGATGACATGGCTCAGAAACTCGACCCGGATGTCTTGAAATATCTTGGCGCAGTCGCGCCCTCGGATTCGTTGCAATTCGAATGCAACGTACCGGATCACGAATTTTATCACGGTAATAGCGAGGATGGCGAAGCCAACGCCATCCACAACTAATGTGAGGAACTCCATCGCATGCAGGAAACCTTCAGGAAATTCCACTTTAGGCCTCCGAAAAAATGGCCTTGCAATCCACCATCTTCATTTCTTTCATTAGGGCCATGTTTTGCATCGGATCTACCGGGGCATCAATAATATGCACTCCACCACTGGCTGCGGCCTGATCGAGGGTGGCCCGGAACTGTGAAGGATCATCCAACCTGTGACCGGTTGCGCCGTAGCTTTGGGCCAATTGCACAAAGTCCGGATTGTTAAACCCAACCCCGAATTTCTCGTAGCCCTCGGCCATCTGCTTCATCGCAATCATGCCTAAGCCGCCATCGTTGAAGATCACGACGATCAGGTTGATGCCCAACCGGACAGCAGTTTCGATTTCCTGGCTGTTCATTGCAAAGCCGCCATCGCCGGTGACCACCACCACTTTTCGTTCGGGATGAACAAGCTTGGCCGCAATTGCGGCTGGCAGGCTGATCCCCATCGAGCCAAGAGCGTGATCGATCAGCATCGTGTTTGGGCCGCGTGCGTTGAAATTGCGAGTCGCCCACATCATGTGGATGCCGTTGTCGAGCGACAGGATATCTTCATCCTCCATGAAATCGCGTAGCGTCGCGATCAGATGGCCTTGCTTCGCCGGAAAGGAAGTATCCTGAGACGCGCGCGTAATGCTTGCCTGCATCGCCTGACCAACCCGCAAGAAACCCGCGTGATCCCAGTCACCCGGGGTGATTGCGGCGGCTAGTCGGGTCAGGGAGTCGGCCATCTCGCCCACAATCTGCGCCTGCGGGAAATAGGCGTTGTCGCCCTGTGCTGAGAACGGATTGAGATGGATTACCGTGCGCCCGTCATCGGGATTCATGAAGAAGGTCGGTTTTTCCATCGTATCATGGCCAATATTCAGGATCAGATCTGCCGATTGGACGGCGCAATTGGGATAGTCCCCCGGCATGATCGTGCAGCCGAGGTAGAGGGGGTTATCTTCATCGGCGACGCCTTTGCCCATCATCGTCGAGATGAACGGGATTTGGGTTTTCTCGATCAGCGTGCGGACTGCTCCGGCCACTTCGGGCCGATTGGCGCGTGTTCCACCTCCGACCATGATCAAAGGACGCTTCGCGTTGGCAATTAGTTCAGCCGCCGTTGCGACGCTGGCGTCAGTTGCAACAGGCATATCTCCATGGCGGCAGGGCACCAGCGGGCCAAGCTCTGTTTCGCGCGCGACGTCCTCTGGCAATTCCAGATGCGCCGGTCCCTGACGTCCATCAAGAGCCGACATCATTGCCTGCCGCAGGATCGACCCGGCCATAGGTCCTGACGGAATTTTGGCGGCAAATTTAGTGATCGGACGCATAACATCAACAACATCAACCAGCTGATACTGGCCCATCTTATTGTCGCGCACCGCCTTTTGTCCGGTCAGTACAAGCATCGGCATCGCCGCCAGATAGGCGTGCGCCACAGCCGTCGTCAGGTTCATCGCGCCAGCACCGAGCGTTGCCATTACGACGGCAAGCTTTCCGGTCAGCCGTCCATAGGCCGCGGCGGCAAATCCCGCCGCCTGTTCATGGCGAAACAGCACAAACTTAATCCGCCCGTCTTTGCGCAGCGCTTCCATGAAGTGTAAGTTTTCATCGCCCGGAATACCGAAAACATACTCGACTCCCTCAGCTGCAAGCGCGGCGACAATCTGTTCGCTTGTATTTTGCGGCATACTCATATTGCGTCATCCCCTTTGGACAGAACTTGTGATGGATCCTCGAATTTACCGGCCTCTTTGGCGGCATCCATCTTTTCCATGATCATGCGCGCTTTCTTGAGGATCATCTCAGCCTCCCCACCCGGCACGACGACCGCAGCATTGCCTTTGGCAAAGATCACATCGCCAGGAACCACCGTGACACCGCCGATCGAAACCGACACATTCGACAGATAGGGCTGCACCTCATTGCCGCCCGCCCGCACAGCCTCTCCACTGCAATAAGCGGCAAAATCATAGCTATTGATCTCTTCGAAATCGCGGATGTACCCATCGGCGAGAATGCCCGCCATGCCGAGATTTTCCACGCGGCTAAGTTTCGTTCCGCCACCAAGCGAGGTTTTGCTGTGCCCGTTCGAGGCCATAACCAACACCGCACCTTTCGGGTCACGGTCCTGAACCGCACGATAGATTGCCGGGACGAGCGAATGCTTGTCAGGGTCCATGAAATCTTTGCGGACTGGCAGAAACCCAATGGTTACGGCGGGTCCGATCAGCACCCGCGACGGATCAGGGCTGATGAGGTCGATAATATGGGCGCGATGCGGGTGGGTCATCATCATTGCATCGACGGCATCCGCCACACCGAGACCTTCGGTTAGGGCTTTCAAATCCATAAAAATCTCCATTGAGGGGGGACGCCGCCCGACACTGGGCGGCGCGGCTCCGATCAGTCGGGCATGTTCTCGCGCATAAATGTGACAGCTTGTTGCATCGCCTGCATCTTGACCTTGTTGCGCTCCATCATCTTGGCGTTGTGCTGGGCGATATTGATGTCATAAGGGTTTTCCCTCAGCACTTTTGCCATGCGCAGCAAATTGATTGCGGTCAGTTCCGCATTGCGACGCACATAGGGTGATAGCGCTCCGCCAGCTTCGATATAGCTGGCACCCGGGCCCGCGTCGCCAACCCAGTAGAGATCGGTATTGGGAGGTACTGTTACGCCGAAATGCAGCAGGTTTGCGAATGTGTTGGCCACACAATCGTGGCTGCCATCTTCGTTGCCCGTTACGACGCAGCCACATACCGAACCATAAAGCGGGAACTGCCCGGTTTTTTCGCACATCACCGTCTTGGTGGTACCATCCAAGCGCTCAATAACGCGCTGCATGATGGACGAGCGTACACCCATCCAGATTGGCATCGCCGGGACGAAGATGTTGCATCGTTTGACCTTTTCAAGGATCTGCGGCCATTCATCACCTTCGCCTTCATCATTTCCAATGCCGGGCAGCACATTGTAATCGGCGACCCGCACGATTTCGGTCTCAATATCCGGCTCGTGAACCTTCAGTCGCTCAACTAATAAATTGCAGAGCGCCTCCGTGTTCGACACATCGGGTCCGCTTTTGAGTGTGCAGTTAAGAAATAGCGCATAAAGCGGTCCATTTTTTTTCTTCTCGTGCCAAAGTGAAAACGCCATTGTTCCTCCAAAGTTTTTGTATGCTGGTTCAGTCGCTGTTCAGGGTAGATGTCGGGGCACATTGGATGGTTACAGCGGGATTAACTTTTTCTTCTAATCCATACGGTGGTAGCTGGTCCTTTTCCTGCGGTTCAGGGATTGATTCATCCGACTGCTTTTCGACGGAATCAAAGTCGCGACGTCGTTATGAGAAGATGGCGCAACACTACCGCAGCGCCCATAACCATCAGTTTGACAGGTTGGTCCAAGTGCGTGATGTTACGAGCAACATGTGACGTACCCGCGACCGGGCTACGCGGGAGCTGAAATGGGCGAAGACAAACCGGATCAGAATAATTTAAACAATGTGCCGGACGCCTCAAACAAAGAGGCGACGGCAACCTTCGTGCGTGCAAATATCCGCTGGATGTTGCAAGTCGCGGTCCACTACTTGCGTGAATTTGCGCTGGCAGAGGACGCGGTGCAGAACGCTTTTGCCAAGATTTTTGCGAAATCGGATCAATTTAAGGGACAGGTGCGTATCCAAGCGTGGATGCGTCGCATCGTCGTAAACGAAGCCCTAATGATCTTGCGCAAACGAAAATCCTTGAAGGAGAATAACTCGATCGACCAATTTCTACCCGAGTTTGACCGCTGGCAGTGCAGGTTGGAAACGTCTTGGACAAAAGTGCCAAACCCCGAAGAACTGCTGATTAACGACCAAACCCGGCAGTTTGTGATGGCGGCAATCGGCAAGCTTCCGGATGCCTATCGGGTGGTGTTGCTACTGAGAGATATTGAAGAACGAACAACAGCTGAAGTCGCAGAAACCCTTGGGATTTCCGAGGCAAATGTTAAAGTACGGCTTCATCGAGCGCGGGCGGCGCTTAAGACATTGCTCGAACCGCAGATGCGCGAAGGGAGGTTCAGCTTATGACCCTGGGATCAATGAAACGCCGAATGCAAGGCTTGATGTTTCGTATGCCGATGATGATTACATGCCGGCAATTCGAGGAGTTCATAATCGATTATCTCGACGGCGGGCTGACAACACATGAGCGAAGAGTCTTCGAAATCCATCTGAGCATTTGTCGGGAATGTCGTGAGTATCTCGCGGCCTATGAGGCGAGTATGGAAGCCGCCAAACAAGGATTGTCTTTAGTCGCGTCGCCGGTACTTGAGGAAGTTCCCGAAGACCTTGTGATGGCTATTGTCGCGAGCATTGGAGCAACCGAATCTGATGGCGAGCCGCCAGACAGTTCCTGATAATTCACGTAGCAGTAAATTAACGATATGTGGTCATGTGCTTTGGCCCACCAATCCAAAAGCGGACATTGGCACGGCAGCGGCGAAGGCGCGCTATGTCCGCAGAACGGTCATTCAGAAGCTTAAATTTCTGCAAGATGTCCGTATGGCAGCATTCGAGAAGCTGCATCACAGCATGCTGATGTATTCAACCGACAGGAATTGCCCATGGAACTGGCGCTAACAGGAATGGACCGGCTGCAAATATTGTCTCGGAAATTGCCAAGGCGTGGTATATTACGTGGTACATTAAAAACGAATTCCTATTTACTCCACATTATCAGCTATTTAAATAAAACATTCGATTGCTCTTCGGTCCGCCAATAAATTCACTGACTTAAGCTAGAAACGCTGCTCACTTGTAGCGTTTTAGTCTCATTTTAGTCTCCGCCATCTCTTTGCTAAGCGAATGTTGGTAATGAGAATCGAGCACTAAATGCAAGTCAGCGTGTACCGGTTCGATTCCGATACTCACCTTGACGTGGCCCGGCTTTTTCAGACAGTTTCGCGGCTCAGCTAAGGTGTATCTTGGTTAAGTTTCATGTTGCTTGGTTCATTTGTATAGCCCCAAAGTATGCGTTGTCCGGGGTTTGCCTTTCAAAGGCGGTGTGTGGCGGTTCTGTGTTGTAAAATCCGACCCAGTCTTTGATTACCCGTTTGGCTTGGAAGCCGTTCTGCAATTCATGCAAAACAATTGGCCAGGAAATGACTGAACGGAAATTGCCACTGGACGTGCAGAAAGCTTGGTCGCAGAACCTGGGGCATGAGAATTCTGCGACGACGGTATCGGCTTATCCGCCTGTTTCCGAGCGGCGCCAGGGGGAGCTGATGAAGGGGTTGGATTCAGAATGACACTTATTTTTGTAATTTGAGCCAATCAGAAATTCGCAAACCTCGCATTGTTTCCGGCATAATTAATGGTGGTATTGGTCGGAAAGTGGTCATTCGATGTGATTGCCGCAGCATCGCGAAGAATGCCTGAAAGCTGGCTATCACGTTCCTTACAACACGTCGTAAATTACGTTGAACGAAGAGGTGAGATGGAGAGGTTGCCTGCACCATAAACCTGCCCCGGATTGGCGCGACTTGACTCAATTCAACTCTCCGGCCCTAATTGGTGGGTCCGCACAAATCTTGGGAAGCGGACGATAATGCCTGCCTCGGCAGAGCAGATATGGGGAAAGTAGCGATGACATTTTTGACGATTTTCACCCGCGCCATTCTGGGCGCTCTTCTGATTTCGGTTGCCATTACACCGGCAGCGCAAGCTCAGGATTTCGACCTTAGCGCCCTTCAAGTTGCTGCCGAATCTGGTGATTCGGAGGCGCAGCGGAAACTTGGCGAGGCGCTTCTATTTGGTAACGAGGGCCTCGAAAGGGACAAGAATTCTGGCTTTCGCCTTTTGGAACAAGCTTCAACGAGCGGAAATATCGCGGCGAAGGCAAGTCTAGGGAAGGCCTTGCTCGAAGGCTATTACCTGCCAGCGGATCACGAAAAGGGCCAACAACTGTTAGAAGAAGCTGCCGCCGCTGGTAACCCGCAAGCGCAGACCACATTAGGGGTTGCCTTGCTTTGGGGCCTGTACGGGGAGGCAGATCCGGTGCGTGCCCGGGCTCTGTTGGATCAAGCTGTCAGCAACGGTAGCACAAAGGCGCAGCGCGTTCTGGGCGAGCAACTGGTGCGGGGTTCGATGTTTGATCAGAACGTCGAATTAGGTCTGCCGATGTTGGAAAAGGCCGTGGCCGCTGGGGATGCCAAGGCGAAAGTTGCGCTAGGTTCGCTACTCCTCGACGGGACCTCGCTTAATAGAGACCAACCCCGCGCATTGATGTTGATTGAAGAGGCAGCGGCGTCCGGCAACGGCAAAGGGCTGGAGCGGTTTGGAAGGAAACTTATGTGGAGCAAAAAAGACCCTGCTTTGGCGGAAGGCTATTTGCGCCGCGCTGGGGAACTGGGCCGCGGTTCGGCCTGGACCACGCTCGCTAAAGGGGCGATGTATGGCTATCTGGGCGCGGGATCGCGTGCCAAGTTCGACGGATTTGCCGAAATGGCGCGGGACGCTGGCGAGGATAGAATTGCGGTGCTAGAGGCCAAACGCAAGATATGGGGCATCAGCATGCGCGCTAGCGGTCCTGAGGCGATAGAAGGTCTTGAACAGGCGGCGAAGGCTGACAACAAGGAGGCGGTAAAATTCTTGATCGGCCTCGTTCGGAGCGGCAACAATCTGAACGTCCGCAAAGACCCGGTGCGAGCTAGAGCCTATCTCGACCGTTTCTCTGGGCTTCTCTCGCCAAAGGAGGTTGCGCAGCTCTCGATGTCCATCGATGCGACCGAAGTGAAAACCATATCGGAGTATAAATCAGTCGCAGCGGATTTCTACGCCCATCCAGAGCTGAAATCGTTGTCGTTCGGAAAAGAATTATATGCGGCCAATCCCAACTTCGCCATGTATCTGCTGCAGAGTGAGATGAAGCGCAACGGCATCTACTCAGGAACGCTCAATGGGCTTGCCACGCGTTCAACGCTGCGCTCCATTTGGCTGGAATGCCAAACGCTCGGCAACACCTCGAGGTGCGGCGATACCATCATGCATCCGGACGTGATCGGTGAACTTTTAGCGCGTTGACACTGATGGTTGACTGTGGCTACAGCCTGTCGGAAACTGATTGGGCTGGCTCGCGGCCGGTGTCTCCCGTCTAAGAATCAGCTCAAAACGCTTTCGTGGCACCAAGGCAATACAACGCCGGTACGATTTGGAACGCCGCGAAATCCTGAGATCCGAACGCGCTATGATGGATGCTCTCTACGATGAGAAATGGGACCTGACGACCGGGGAAACCTTCCCGCCTGCAGATTTGTGCGAAAGTGAACCGAGCTAAGTTGTCAATTGGACCGAATTGACCAGCAAAGACGAGGAATTAGTAACACAGCGCGACATCAACGCCACCCGAAACACGTTCATTCATTGTTGACAGACGACAGTCTACTGCGCAGATTTGCGATCAGGAAATGAAAGCAAATATCCGGTGAATCCCATTAAGATCGCTGCAGCAGCTACACCGACCGGTGCGGTAAAAATACCAGGCCCCGCCAATATGGTGGCGGGAAGCGCCGACGCTGCCAAGATGCCAACGCATTTCGTCATGCGCCCGGATTCCGTGATTGCAGACAGTAATGCTGGCACGAATAACATTGCAATGAACACGCGCTTGAGTACGACGTTTTGGCCGGGATAAAAGAAATCCTGAAGATTGCTGCCTATGTAAATCGAAACGAGAATCGCGGCAACAACCAACGAACGACGCGCAATTCGAGCTGTTCCAGTACCGGACATTTGGATTAGCATCACTGCTGCACAGAATATCAGCGCACTTGGAAACCAGTTCTCGGGGATTCCGTTTACACCGGCCACATTGATTATTGGAATATATGCTTTTGAAACGAACACTCCGGTGAAACCAGAAAGCGTCAATAATGTCGTTATGCCAAGGAAGCGACGTCGGCTTAGTTCAACTCGGACAACTGCGCTGGTCTCTTTAGGGCTGTTGTCCGGCATTCGGACAATGGCCGTGGCAAAACATAACGTTGCTGTCAGAAATGCCATCATCCCGAGAAGCTCGGTCCCTTCTTCCATTGTTTGCCAGAACAAATGAGAGTTCCGCAACTGTTGGCCGGTCGCAGAAAGAGAATTGCGTTCAAAAAATTCGAATAGTGGGACTGTCGAGAAGCACAATACTCCAAGCAATGTGTACACGAACCCAGCGCGACTGCGGCGGATCTGTATCCAGCCAAAAAAGAGCATGTAAATTGGTATCATTATAACAAATGGCACGAGCAGAACAAACCAGCTCATTGATTTATTCCAGATCGCGATCTTTTCGTGCAGCGAGCCCATCTCATCGAGCGATAGACCCGCGAACATCAACGCTGATATAGCCCATCCGAAGCGCAACCAGGATTTATCCTGGCCACGAGGTTCTGCAGCGAAGCACAGCATGCAGGTCAGCGCAATCAAAAGCAGCAGCATCGATGAAAACCAGACCGCAACGTCGTTTTCGCGCACAAGATTGGTCTGCATCAGCAGTTTGTAAAATACCGGCCACTCATCCCAAGGCAGCCTGTAGCGCTGCCAATACCTGCCGACCATCCAGGTGCCAAGAGCCAGCAGAAGTGAGACAACAAGCAATGCGCCAATTATCAGGCGGATATGCTGCCTGTTTAAGACGACCCGTGTGGTTATGATGTCAGGCGTTGCCTTCTGATCACGTAGCATCAGCACCTACTCATTTACCAAACTCGCAATAACCATACCAGACTGAAGGCAAAACACGAGTATTTTGCAATTTCTAAACCTCCGCAAGCACGACATCGCTAAAAGCAATACATTTTATCGAAATTCAACAACTATGTTCTGAATGAGTGGGAGCGATTGATTAGCGGGTCGTGTCCTTCGTTTCATTATTCGACTTCACCGTTGCTGAGTGCGTTGCGTTTTACTCGAAAAATGTTGGTAATTTGGAGATATGGCTGATTGATGACCCTGTGGAAACGAAGATTGCGTCAGCAATTTTGACACTGATTAGTGCCGATGGTCGAACGGTTGAAGTCAACATACGCACAAAAGGTGGACCCACTAGCGCCACAGGAAATCTGTGCCGAAACAGATCACATTCTATATTGTGAGAGAGTGAGCACAGCAGCTTTGGCCTGCTCGCGGAAGTTGATGCGAAATTAAGGGAAACCCGTTCAGGTCTCAATTAGCAGCCGTGCTTGACCTCAAGTAAGGTTATAATCTCGATCTGAGGATTTACGGAATTATGGCAACAATTTGACTTTATTGTGAAAAAATGTATATTTCTCCGCGAGGAGAGCAGTGCTTGTATAAGCACCGCGAGGAAAATTGCAGAGCGAAAAGCCTGCAATCTGGGGAAATAAAACAGGCGGCTTGGTACCAGGGTACTGCTAGCGGCAGTGTCAGTACGCGGTAAAGTCGTCTAATCGTTCCAGATACTTTCAAGGTGCAGTTAACTTTGGGAGTTGAGTAAATGGTATCGCGTGGGGAAACAGATCGTCAGATCTTTGAATTACCAATTGGCCGCAGAAGAATACGAAAATCTATTGTAATTACCGGTGGAGCCGGATTTTTAGGCTCTCAGCTTTGCGAGAGAAAGCTAGCCAAAGGTCACCGGGTAATTTGCATTGACAGCCTATTAACCGGACGGATGGAGAACATTGCGCCTTTGCTGACAAGCAAACGGTTCAGTTTCATCGAGCATGATGTTGTTAGTCCCTACACCGTATCTGGACGGGTACATGAAATCTACAACATGGCCAGTGCGGCGTCGCCGTCAAAATATCAAGCCGATCCAATTCATACCTTCAAGACCAGCGTATTTGGCGCAATGCATGCGCTGGAACTTGCGCGCAGCAAGAAAGCGAGAGTGTTTCAAGTTTCGACCTCCGAGGTTTACGGAGATCCGACGATCAGTCCGCAGCCGGAAGGTTACAACGGAAATGTGAAGACCTGTGGACCACGGTCTTGCTATGACGAAGGCAAGCGTGCTGCTGAAACCTTGTTCTACGATTACTCCAGACGCTACGGAATATCGACCCGAGTGGCACGAATATTCAACACCTACGGGCCAAATATGGACCCAGGCGACGGTCGTGTGGTTTCCAACTTTGTGGTTCAGGCAATCCAAGCTCAGCCGCTGACGATTTACGGCAATGGCGAGCAGACCCGTTCTTTTTGTTATGTCGATGACCTTCTCGACGGGATAGAGAAGCTGATGGCGCTGCCAAATGATGTGGTCAATCCAATAAATATCGGCAATCCAATGGAATTCGCGGTGCACGAACTGGCGGAATTGGTTCTGAAGGAAACCGGTTCGCCATCGAAAATTGTCTACAAAGAACTGCCGGTCGATGACCCAAAACAGCGCCGACCAGACATTTCGGCGGCCAAAAAGACATTGGATTGGGTACCCGTGGTGTCGTTGAGCGAGGGGTTGAAGAAAACGATCCCCTACTTCATGGCCGAGTTGAAACGCCAGTCGATGCGCGGTGCCGCCGGCACATCATGACGGCAGGCACCCCCATACTGGTCACCGGTGGTGCCGGATTTATCGGCAGCCACACCTGCAAGAGTCTGGCAGCCGCCGGTTATTTGCCGATTACACTGGACAATCTTTCCACAGGAAACAAAAACGCGGTGAAGTGGGGGCCGCTCGCGCAATGTGATCTGCGCAATGGAGGGGCTGTCAGGGATGTGATCAAGTCGCACGGGATCAACACCGTCGTTCACTTTGCCGCATCCGCCTATGTCGGGGAGTCTATCGAAAACCCCGCGCTTTACTATGACAACAACGTAGGCGGAATGCTGTCATTGTTAGAAGCATGCCGCGCGACAGGCGTTGGTGAACTGATCTTCTCCAGCAGTTGCGCGACATACGGCATCCCCGAAGTCCTGCCGATTTCGGAGGAATGCCCGCAGAACCCGATAAACCCCTATGGCCGTACAAAGCTGATCTGTGAAGAAATGCTAAGGGATTACGAGGCAGCCTACGGGCTGCGTCACGTAATCTTGCGCTATTTCAACGCTTGCGGGGCAGACCCAGCTGGTGAACTGGTCGAGAACCATGATCCCGAAACCCACCTGATACCCCTGGCGCTGATGGCAACCAGCGGCAGAATTCCCCACCTCAGTATTTTTGGCAATGATTATGAGACGCTCGATGGCAGCTGCATTCGCGATTATATCCATGTGGTGGATTTGGCGCAGGGGCATGTAAAAGCGTTGCGCTACATGCACAACGGGGGAACAAGCGTTGCCGTCAATCTGGGCAGCGGCAAGGGCCATTCAATTTTCGAGGTGATCAATGCAATTGAGAGCGTCACCAGTTGCAAGCTGCCGGTAAAATATCGGGAACGCCGTGTCGGGGACCCGCCCGTCCTGTTCGCCGACCCGCGAATTGCCGAACGTGTCCTCGGATTCGTCACAAAATACTCAGCGCTCGAAACCATCGTGCGTGATGCAGGTCCCAGCTTCGGAGTGTCCACTCGTGACAAAATTTGCGCATAGAGCTGGCACTGATGCCGCTGAAAACCGCGATCAGTATCTGGTCCCGGTGCTGCAAGGGCGGTTGCGTTTCAAATACGGTATCGGCGTTGCTATTGCGACGCTTGCCAACCTCTATTTCTGGGTTTGGTGGCTGAATCCGGCCCATATCATCAATCCTTTGCTTTATTGGATGGTGACCCTGGTCTTCTTCTGGCTCATCTTTCTTGTTTTCTACTTCTTCACGTTTTTCCTGAAAGCCAAGCGACCCGTTGCCAGAGATGAACCCCTGATGGACGCGCGAGTAGCGATGATCGTGACAAAAACGCCTTCTGAGCCATTCAGTTTGTTGCGCAATACACTGGAGGCAATGCTGGCGCAGGATGTGCCACATGATACTTGGCTTGCCGACGAAGACCCGCAACCGGAAACCATCGCATGGTGCGAAATTCACGGGGTTAGAATATCCACGCGCAAGAACCGACCTGACTATCACCGCGACGTATGGCCACGCCGGACCCGTTGCAAAGAGGGAAATCTGGCGTTTTTCTATGATCACTATGGCTATGAATACTACGATTTTGTTTCGCAGCTTGACGCTGATCACATTCCGCAGCCGGGATATCTGCGTGAAATGCTCAAGCCATTCGCCAATCCTAAAATCGGTTATGTAAGCGCACCGAGCATCTGTTCTTTGAACGCCGACAAGAGTTGGGCTGCACGTACACGTCTATATACCGAGGCCATGTTCCATGGCGTGTTTCAGGCCGGCTTTAGCGCACGATGGGCACCGATGTGCATTGGCTCGCATTACGCAGTGCGAACTTCGGCTCTGAAGGAAGTTGGTGGCTTGGGACCGGAACTGGCCGAAGACCATTCGACTTCTTTGCTGATGAACGCCGGAGGCTGGCGAGGCGTTCATGCCATAGATGCCATCGCTTTTGGAGCCGGTCCGGCCAGCGTCATGGATATGGCGACGCAGGAATTCCAATGGTCTCGCAGCCTACTGACTCTTCTGCTGAGCCATACCGGGCGTTACCTGCCAACCTTGCCACCGCGATTGAAGTTCCAGTTCCTTTTCGCTCAGCTATGGTACCCGATTTTTTCGATCATGAACTTGATCATGATAATCCTGCCGATCATCGCGCTTGTCTTCGACGCGCGCTTTGCGGACGTGACCTATCCGGCCTTTGTCGCCCATATCGCGCCTACGGCAATTATTCTGACGCTGATTGTACTCCAGGTAAGGCGCGACAATCTGTTCCGGCCGGTAGGTGCGGGGATATTCAGCTGGGAGAAAATCCTGTTCCTGTTCATGCAGTGGCCCTGGGTGCTCTGGGGCTGTACTGTCGCCGTCCGGGACAAACTGACAGGCACGTTTGTTGACTTTCGGATCACGCCCAAAGGCGCGCAGGCGATGCCGCCGCTGCCGCTTCGCGTCCTGTTTCCGTATGCCGCCTTGGCCGTTGTATCCGTTTTGCCGGTCATTTTTTGTGACAGGATTACCGAAGCAGCCGGATTTTACATATTGGCGCTGATTAATGCGACAATCTACACCAGTATTGTCGCCGTGGTAATTTTCCACCATCACCGGGAGAATGCAATTTCCTTGCGGTCGTATTTCTTACAGCTGAGCTTTCAATACGCAGTCGCCACCACTCTGGTGCTGCTTGTTGCCGGCTCGTTCTGGATGCGTGGATTGCAAAGTGTGCATGCCCTGACAGTGGGTCTGGAGCCCTATCAGATTACCGAAGTAAAGTTTTATATTTCGGGCGCAGGACAAGAGCAAGGAAAAACGCTGTTTCGACTGAAACCTAATCTATTCAACTAAAGAGCAACCGCTCGAAGCGTGGAGGACAAAATGAGACGTAACAAAGTTAAGCCGGTGCGCACGTTGCAAAGGGTGATGGTTGGGAAGCTAAGCATGTTTACCGCTCTTTTCTTTGGCTCTGCTGCCCTGGCAGCGCCTCCCGGCGACCTGCCCTTTGGAACGTATGACCCGAACGGGCATTTCACAGACGACAATCAGGTTGCGGTCGAACACCTTTTCCTGCCCTGGCAGGACGTTTTTCTTGAAAGCCTGGCAGATGCGGACGTCTATGCACTTGAACGCAATCGCGATGTTTTGGTGACAATCGAGCCCTGGACATGGAGCCGCGATGCGCGCAACACGCCGCAGAACCTGATCCAGGGGATCCGCTCGGGCACGTATGACCAAAACATGCGTGTCATCTGTGATATCCTCGCGAATTTCAAAAGTCCGGTGACAGTACGTTGGGCGCAAGAAATGGATGATGACAGCGGTCAGTTCATTTGGGCGAATTGGGAACCGGCTATCTACATCGACGCCTATCGTCGGGTAATTGACGTCTGCCGTGCTTCTGCGCCGAATGTGCAGGTAATGTGGTCTCCTTTGGGGTACGAGTCGATGGCCGAGTACTATCCTGGAGACGACTATGCGGACATAATTGGCCTATCCGTCTTTGGCCTGCAGCCGTGGGAAAAAGAATTTCAGGGCGGCGAACTGTCATTCAAAGAAATTCTGGAACCACGCTACAACCGCGCTTTGCAGTTCGGAAAACCCATCGTTGTGGCTGAACTTGGCTATGTCGGAGATGCAGCTTACGTCGAAAAATGGGAAAATTCTGTCCGGCAAGATTACCCGGAATTTCCAGAACTGAAGGGAGTATACTATTTCAACCAGAAAGAAGTGTATCCCTGGCCCAACGGCTACGGGCTTCCCGATTGGCAAGTGGTCCATCGTGTATTGAACTGACGGCACAGGCGTTGGCAATAATTTGCCTATACTGCCAAGAATTGCCGTCGGACACCCAGACGGCCTGACTAATTGTTTGTTTTCTGGGGATTATCGCCTCGATCAGGTGATAATCCCCAGAACTGGCCGGAATCCGCTGAAATGGGTATTTGGTATTTTTCCTTTTAATCCTTTGAATTATCATTGTTATTGGCGGTCCGACTGTACAATGTACAGTTGCCCAAACTCCACGGTTCAAACCGGCTTTGCGCATTCCCCAACAAATAAATTGGCCAAGAATGATTGGCCCTTGTATGACAATTTAACTGTCCCTAAACGGACGGTGGTTAAACGGACCCTCGGTACAAGATAAGCGTTCA
Source organism: Amylibacter sp. (assembly GCA_965237555.1). Lineage (GTDB taxonomy): Bacteria > Pseudomonadota > Alphaproteobacteria > Rhodobacterales > Rhodobacteraceae > Amylibacter. The sequence continues at coordinate 507,978 of OZ250147.1, read as the reverse complement.
AATCGCGCAGGTACCGCAATAATTGGGTCGCTATGAGGCAGGAGTTTAAAATGTTCGTAAAAAGGACGGGAATCCAGCGTGCGCTGGTACCATCAAGGCATCTTACACTTGGCATTACCGGCGCGACCGTTGCAGCGGTCGTTTTGGCAACAACGCCCGCGGTGTCACAATCTGCAACGGTATCGAGAGACGCCGCACTCACTTCCAAGCCAACGTTGATTTTGACGAGTAAATCCACCAGGCGAGCGGGCAAGCCTGTTTACATATGTTCACCCGCCGGGTTCGGCAAAAAATCCAGGTGCTTTGTGCGGTAGCATCAGCTGGTCGTCCCAGAAGTGCTCAATACAGTGCTGTGCTTTGACCTTGATTGCTATGTTTGAAAATATGGAACCCGCGAGCCGGAAGTTTTAGATTGATGTGATAAATGCTTCTAGCAAATATTCCGGGTCGCGAGCCTATCTTGGCAGTGTCCTAGATTAACCCCCACGAAGGTGTCTGATCCGGCTAGTTGCGCAGCAGTTCTTACAGTGCGCGACGTTTCTTGGTGTGTTCACATTGTTGGGCAATCGACAGCTTTGAATGTTCTAGCTGAGATTGACTCATTTCTTTGAAAGTTTTGACCGCACCGACGGCAATCATCACTGATCGAGGCTTGCCACCCGCTTTGAACCAACGGAACTCAGAACACGCGTGAAGGCCCGACCAACCGGCGTGGGTCTAAGATTGTTGTCAACAAGATTTACCTCAGGAATTCGACCGTTCCAATCGTATGGGTTGGCTGCAAACCAAGCGTGCCGCTCAACAAAAGACAGTTTCTCCATCATCAGAATTGCGGACTTTGCAAACTCCGCATTCTGTTCGTGGGTAACGGCGCCCGGCCTGTTCCAGTCAATCATGGCAAACTCAGTTACCCAGATCGGCCTGTTGTATTCTGCGTGAACAGCTTTCAACCATTTCTTGAACTCGGCAACGTTTCCATCTTTCGAGTAGTAATGCACCGCCATGAAATCCACGCGCAGGCCTTTTGCTTCCACTTGATCCATGAACTTCCGCTGCCACGAATTCCGACCAAGTGTGCCGCCCCGCGTGGTTGCCGGACTACCAAGTCGCAAACCCCGCGCCTCTAGCTTTGGCCAAAGCGCAGCGGCTTTTTTCACCGAGAGACTGCTCTGGTGGCTACCACCGTTGCCGTCGGGCTCATTGAATCCCAAAAGTGTCGTGACGCGCAGTTTTGATTTGATCTTCTTGTTTACGTCATAGGCACCGTGGATCATTGGCACAAATTCCACAGAACGCACATAACTTTTCTTGTGCCTGATCTGGTCTGGCCGCCAATTGTAATACCAGCCAAGCGCCGGCGTGCGTTCAATCCATTCGAGCGTAGTATATCGAGGGTTTTCCCATGCACCGACGCCAGCTTTCTGTGCAATGGCCGGATGCGACATCAGCAACAGTCCCACAAAAAAGACAAGTTTCCTGATCATAGCATCCTCGCATTTTTTGCGCGACGCTAGGAGCGGAACTTGACGAGAATGTGGCTACAAAGGAACAACTAAAAGGCAATGGCAGCCGCACACTTGCGCACTTCAGCAGTCCGATGGTTGTGTGAATTGCAAAATGTGCGTCGGTGGAGATTATTGGAACCAAAGGCGCTTGGTTCGTCACGTCCTAGATAGGCGGTGGAGATTTCTCGCTTTTCCGGGCATTTTCTGCGCCGCTGCTTATATTCTGGTCAAGCCGTTGGAAACCTTGGCGCCGTATCCATCAGACTTAGCGAATCGGCAAATTGCCAATTGAGGCGGTCAGGAAAATACGGCGATCTTGCCACAATTTTGCCCGTTTTTCGCCCTATTTCGCCCAGCAATTCAATTTTCAGTTGCATTCTTCACCCATCGCGACGATGCGCGGTCCATTTTGAGTCGCTACCGTTGATCGTGGCCGATTGCGAATATTTTCGGCTGGGAGAGCGAGCTGCGTCTGTATGCGCAGGTTGATTTTAACGACTATGTAGGAGTTTCACTATGCGTGATGCACTTTTGAAAGAATGGATTCGCTTTCGTCACTGCGACGAAGGGGTGACCTTGGTTGAGTACGGTGTTGCTGTTGCACTGGCTGTTGCGGTGGGCGCAGGCGCGCTGACATTGCTGGCCGGTGATATCGGGGTGGCACTGGGCCTTGCTGGCGACGAAATGCCGGGTGGCAGCTAATATCTCAGGCTTTCCGCCTTTGGATTAGCACCTCAGAACATGCTCCCGCCACAGTAACAAACTGGAATTGTGGCGGGAAGCACCCGAAATTGCATTCGATACATCGCCTGAAGCAAATATTTTAGCCGTTGTAGCGACAGTCTGGAAAATCAAAATGTTCAATAAGTTCATAAATAAATTGGCCGATTTTCGTCGCTGTCAGCTGGGTGTGACGCTGGTTGAATATGGCGTTGCCCTTGCCCTTGCGATTTTGGTCGGTGCTGCCGCACTGACCGCACTGGCCGGCGATATAGACAATTCATTGGGCGCTGCCAGCGATTCAATGCCAGGCTCTTGACCGTCGTTCGATAAACTTTGTGCCTGGGTGAGGCGCAAAAAAAGACACCAGTTTTGCTGCTTGCCACTCCGGACCTTTGATTCGACTGGCACAGATGAGGAGAAACATCATGCGTATCAGATCATTCATTGTGGCGCTGCTCGGTATTGCCGTCGCGGGCGGGTCGGTCATAGCGGCGCGGGAATTTCTCAGTATCAATACCGCGTCTGCATCCAAAGAAGAGCGTTCCGAACTGGTGAATGTCATTGTCGCCGGGCGAGACATCCCGTTTGGCAAAGCAATCGAAGCCCATATGTTGACAACAATAGCCTGGCCCCGGAACGCGGTGCCAAAAGGCGTATTCACAGATTACAGAATGCTAGTCCCCGACGCTGGTCAGGAACCGCGCCGGACCAAACGGGCCTTGTCACAGGGTGAGTTGTTGTTGCACGCCAAGGTTTCAAAATTTGGCGAGAAAGTGACCATCGTCCAGACTTTGGGCGAGAATACTCGTGCAATGGCTATCAAAGTTGACGCCGAAACTGCGGTCGGCGGGTTTGTTACACCCGGTGACACTGTCGATATTGTTTTGACCCAAGGGCGAAACAACGACATGCGAGCGGTTACCATCATGCAGAATATCCGCGTGATCGGTGTTGATCAGGATTCAAACGAACATTCCGACACGCCGGAAATAGCCAGAACCGTCACGGTTGAAGTGTCTCCTCATCAAGGCCAGCAACTGGCACTGGCTCAAAAAGCTGGCACGCTGAGTTTGACGTTGAGAACCCTTGATGGTGCCCTCGATGAACCGCTGGATTCCATCCGCCTGAGTGACCTGTTGCGCGAGAAGTCCCTGAACCCGGAGCAGCCAAATAAAGCGGTCATTATCGTACGGCGCGGAGTCGAGATTCAAGAAATCGAAGTCGACTGACTGACAGAACCGTTCAAGTTCGAATCCGTAGCAACAATGCATTGAGGGAGAACGGCTAGATGCGGGTGCGAGTGACTATTGGTTTTCAATACTGTGGAGTTCAGAAATGAACAGCAAAGTGAAAAATATTCTTGTAATTACTCAGGAAGCTGAGGTGTCGAAACGCATCAGTTCATCCTTGTCTTTGCAGTCTGATTTCAAAGTTGAAACCGAAAGCAACACCCTAACCGCGTTGAACGGACAAGCCATCGAGCTGGCCTGTAAACATGATGTTGTCATTTTCAAAACCGACGCAAACAACAAGAATGACATCAAAGCAATTCGTGAGTTGGCGAAAGGCCACAAGAAAGACACCACCTTTATCGCGTTGACAGACAACAACATCTCGCTTGCGGAAGCACGCGAACTGAACAAGGCCGGCGCGGATGAAGTCTTGCCGTATCCAATTTCTGATGCCGAATTGGTTGAGCGGATAACCAAACTGACCCAACAAAAGCAGGCCTCTCAGCAAAGTTCCAATTCCGCGGTTGAGCATTCGGGCAAGATAATTGCGGTGGCACAGGCCTGCGGTGGAATCGGTTCGACCACTGTGGCTGTAAACTTGGCGGACCAATTGTTGAACGCCAAAGGTTTCATGAACAAAGTGGCCGAGCACCGGGTTGCGCTGGTTGATTTCGACTTTCAGTTCGGCACTGTCGGCAGTTTTCTGGACGTCAAAGAACAAGACAGCATGTTGCAGCTTGCACTGGATGGCAGCACACCCGATCAGGTGTTTTTGAAACAGGCCATGGTGACATTGCCAAGCGGTCTGTCGGTTCTTACGGCGCCATCAAAATTCGCGCCGATCGATGCTTTAAAAAACCATCAAGTGGCCAGCATTTTGGACACTTTGCGCGCTGAGTTCGACTTTGTTGTACTGGATATGCCCCGAGCTTTGGTGACTTGGATATCGCCAATTCTTGAGCGGGCGGACACACTTTATCTGGTCACCAGCACGTCGGTGCCAGCAATTCGGCAATCCAGACGTTTGATAGATTTTTTCAGCGAGGATCACCTGGCGCTACCGATCCGGATGCTGGTCAATCACGAAAGCCGACCGATCCTCGCAGCGCAGCATCACAAAGAAGCTGCCAAAGTGCTGGAACGAGGTTTCGAACATTGGTTACCACATGATCCGAAAGCCGCGCAGGCCGCGGTGGATCGCGGAAAACCGGTTTCCTTCGCCAATCCCCGATCCAAGTTGGCCAGAGCCTTCAAGAAACTGGCCAAAGACACGCTTATTACGTTTCCCGTGACTGAATACGACACCGAAACTGCATAGTGAGGTTTTGAAATGTTTGGACAATTTGCCAAAAGAGGCACCCAAAAAGACGCCAATGTGATCTCGTTAGAGACCAAATCAGCGTTGCCTGATTCAGAACCTGATCCCATGTCCCAAATGGACAAGAAACTGATCGCTCATCTTGAGCTCAAAAGCGAGCTTCACGACGTTTTGCTGGACCGATTAAACCTTGCAGCAATTGACAAAGTCCAACCGGAAGAACTGCGCCGGGAAGTTGCAAATCTTGCTTCGGAAGTATTAGCTGAAAAACAAAAGCCGATGCGGTCGGATGCTTTCAAGAAAATCGTAGAAGAACTTATGGATGAAGTTCTGGGCCTTGGGCCGCTGGAGCCGCTGCTGGCGGATCCATCGGTGAACGATATCCTGGTTAACTCGCATGAAAACGTTTACGTTGAACGCTTTGGCGTCCTTGAGAAAAGCAAAACCCGTTTTCGGGACGAACGCCATCTTCTGAGAATAATCGACAAAATTGTGTCGCGAATCGGACGGCGTGTCGATGAATCGCAGCCTTGGGTTGACGCGCGGCTTGATGACGGCAGCCGGGTCAATGCGATCATCCGGCCTTGCGCGATTGATGGCCCGTCGGTCTCAATTCGTAAGTTTTCGCGCCAGCCGCTCACAATGGAAAAGCTGGTTGCCAATAATGCGCTGACGCATTCGGCGGCCGAATTACTTAAAGCCTTGGTCGATGCGCAGTTAAATATCTTGATTTCCGGCGGCACCGGATCCGGCAAAACAACGATGTTGAATGCCTTGTCTTCCTACATCGAACCAGGCGCCAGAATTGTAACTATCGAAGACGCCGCAGAACTCCAGCTGCAACAGGAACATGTTGTCCGGCTTGAAACGCGACCGCCCAGCCCGACCGGCACCGGCGCAGTCACCCAGCGGGATTTGGTGCGAAATGCGTTACGCATGCGTCCGGATCGAATTATCGTCGGTGAGGTTCGCGGGGCTGAAACTTTTGACATGCTGCAGGCAATGAATACCGGCCACGACGGTTCGATGACAACAGTTCATGCCAATTCGTCGCGCGATGCGTTGGGACGGCTTGAACAGATGGTGACGATGATGGGTGTCGATTTTCCGATGACCGCGATCCGTTCGCAAATCGCATCGGGCATCCAGATTGTCGTACAGCTTGCCCGCCTGCGCGACGGCAAACGCCGTGTGATGAACATCTCGGAAATTACCGGTATGGAGGGAAGCGTTGTAACGATGCAGGATATTTTCGTGTTTCGTCAGACGGGCAGAGCCGAAGACGGCAGTATAATCGGCGAGTTTGTCGCCACCGGCATCCGCCCAAAATGCGCGGATGCGCTGGTTTCGTCTGGCATAGAACTGAGCGCGTCCACCTTTGTCAACGAGGGGTCGTCGCGATGATCCGGTTTGAAAACCTGGAGATTGAGTACATATTGTACACGCTTATTTTTGTTGGCGTGCTCCTGACATTTTCCGGTATCGTGCAACTGTTTTCGCGCAGCGAAAACCAAAGCGCTGCCAAAAGCCGCCGGATGCAGATGATTGCAAAAGGTGCCACCACCAAAGACGTTCTGTCGTTGCTTAAGTCGCCTGAGAAGCGGGGCATTTTGTCCAGATTGCCAATTATCGGCGACTTGCCTTTGGTAATGCGGCAGGCCGGAATGTTCATAAAACCGGGAACCGTTGTTTTGTGCTGTCTGGTGCTTGCAGCGCTGGCCTTTGCGGTTTTGGCGCAATTTACCCAGGCGAGTTATGCGCTGGCAATCGCCGTTGCTTTATGCATCGGCCTGCCTTTGCTGCTGATCTTTTCGGCGCGCAAAAAGCGAATGGAAAAATTGGTCCAGCAATTGCCAGATACCTTGGAACTGATGTCTCGGGGACTGAAAGTCGGACATCCGTTGAATATCAGCATTGAATCCGTGGCCAGAGAGATGCCGGACCCAATCGGAACTGAATTCGGCGTTATGTATGACCAAATTAGTTATGGCGACGAACTGGTCGACGCCATTTACGATCTTGCGGAAAGAGTTGACCTTGAGGACATGCGATACCTTGCCGTGAGTGTGGGTATCCAACACGGAACCGGTGGCGACCTGGCGCGTGTTTTGACGGTCCTTTCAACGGTAATTCGGAACCGAATTTCGATGCGGCGCAGAATTATGGCAATTTCGTCAGAGGGGCGTGCCTCTGCAGCATTTTTGTCAGTGCTGCCTTTCATAATTTTCGGATTTACGTCAATTACCGCACCGGGGTTTTACGCCGATGTCAGCGATGATCCGCTGTATCTTCCGATGGCCGCAACAATCGCGTTCCTCGTGGTCGCCAATATTGTGATTTTGCAGAAACTGGTCAGGTTTAGGATTTAACGGAGGTTAATGCTTATGTTGCAAACACTTCAGTCTCTATCGATCCAGATTGGAATATCTCTGGAAACTACGCTGATAATTGGCATCGTTTTAGGCGCCTTGCTCACGTATTTTGGCATTGCAAGCGCTGTCGCCGGCAAAATCCCGGCAGCCCGGAGGATGGCCTCGGTAGCATTGAACCAGAGACCCCGGCGCGCTGATAATGATCTGCTTCGCATGGCTAATACCGATCCGTCCGGTCTGATGAAATCATTTATGCCCAAAGATCAAAAAGACCGGACAAGAATTCAATTGCAACTGGCTCAATCCGGCATTGCGGGCCAGAACGCGGTAAGAAACTTTTATCTGATCCGGGTTCTGTTGGCGTTTGTTTTGCCCGCAATCTTGATTGCGCTGATCATTCTGAGCAAAAGCGCAACGGTAACTCTGCCCGAAATAATAAGCAAAAATATCGCCGACCTCAGTCAGTTGCAGATTCTCCAGATTTTAACAGTTGTGATGGGCGTCGGGTTTTTCGGGCCGACTATCTGGTTGCGACGCAAGGTAAAAGAACGCAAGCGCAGAATAGAAGAAGGTTTTCCTAATGCGCTGGACCTTATTCAGATTTCTGCGGAAGCGGGCTTAGGATTTGACGCTGCAATGACGCGGGTGGGCAATGAACTGGCTTCGGTGAGCCCTGACATCGCTTATGAGTTCCTTACAGCGCAACGGGAAGTTCTCGCCGGGAGGGAAAGAGACAAAGCGCTGACGGATATGGCGGTAAGAACGGGCGTTGAAGAAATCTCATCTTTTTCAAACGTTGTTCTTCAATCTATGCAGTTTGGCACGCCGATATCCGAAGCGCTTACAACTTATGCGGAGGAAATGAGAAAATACCGGGAACTGCGGGCGCAGGAAAAAGCGAACAGATTGCCGGTACAAATGTCGGCTGTGATGGCGACGTTAATGCTTCCAGCCCTTCTGATGTTGACTGTTGGGCCGGTTGTCATTCGATATATCCGGTTCTTTTCCGGTTGAGCGCGAAATGCCGAATTATTGGGGTCGGCAACCGATAGTTGTAGCAAGGATTGAGAGCAACTGACGACCTGGCATCAGAGGACTGCCAATATTGTTACAACTTGTCCGAGAGGGGGCTTTGTATTTGAAATATTTGACTTTTTTTGAAAATCAGATATTGTGAGGTGTCTATTTAGAGAGATGGGAGAATCAAGAGTACGCAGTAACGAGTGGGGTAATGAATTGAGTATTTAGGATCCCTGGCGGGCTTTGCAGATCGTGTTTCATTTGGGTGAAAATGCGGGGGAAGTAAATTGGTAACAAGTGCTGACGGGCGAAACGGTGGCGCCAAAGCCGCTGGGTTTTCGCATTACAATATCGTCGAACTGATCGCAGACTGGTGCGAGGGTCTTCAGGGTGGTTTGTCGATCAGACACAGCCTGCGGAACTTTCTGGCCGATGTGGGAGCAGAAGCCGGAATGGTCGTAAGAGTCCTGCATGAGGATCACCTTCCCACCAAATTTCTAGAAGTCGATTTAAGAGACAGCGATCCGTTGATATCGAACCTGAGGCGTTCTTACGCTTCCTGTGTGTTGCAGGAATACCTGACCAAAGCCCGCAGTTCGGGTCTGTGGCTGTCTTCACGTATCGATAACATTGCGAACCCGTCAGGCGATCCCTCTTTGATCGAATGGCAAGCTACCCGTTCATTCGGTGAACTAGCGGTGATCGTTCTGTCCAATGACGAACATAAAAGTGAATTTCTGGAATTGCACCTACATGATCCCGTTACTCCGAAACTCTATGAATCGCTGAAATCACTTACACCGACGATGTGCCGAGCCTGGTCAAATCGGGCGGCCGGTGTGTTCTCGGCTGCTTTACTCGACAAACAATACGGCCCTCGCTGCAGTAAGATTCGTCTGCCGATTTTGAGCTTCAACAATCCGGCACTGTTGAGCCGGTCGGAATTCAGAGTCTGTATGCTGTTGAGCCGCGGCGTCTCGCTTGAGGCCGTGGCCAGTGAGCTTGGCATTGCCATGTCCACCATGCGTTCACACCTTCGGAACATTTATTCGAAAACCGGGACATCGGGCCACGCCGAGCTGGTCTTTCGGCTCTTGACATCACCACCGCAGGACGCGCCCATTACAGCGCTTTCGGCGTAAAGAATAATTGGCCTGCGAAAGAAAGAACAAGCCATGAGTCTGATACCGCTGATATTGATGTCTCCAATTTTGTTGGCGGTCGGGTTCTGTGATTTTCGCTATATGAGAATTCCCAATGTACTCAGTGTTTTGGCGATAATTGTTTTCATTGCCACGGCTTATTTTATCCCGTTTCAGGAACTGGGCTTGCGAGTTGCACTCAGCCTGGCCACCTTGGTAATTGGGTTTATTGCCTTTTCGCTGCGTATGTTTGGCGGCGGAGACATTAAAATGCTGGCGGCTTTAATGTTGTTTATTCCAAGCCACACACTCACGTTATTCGCGTTCGTGTTTTCAATATCGCTTTTGGTTGGGATCGGCTTGATCGTGACCCTCCGAACAGCCCCGGGTGCACGTCAAAGCAATTGGGTGTCGCTCCAGGCAAATGCAAAATTCCCCATGGGAATCTCGATCAGCCTGGCAGGGCTGGCGCATCCCTTTGTTGTTTCCGCATTGCAATTGTGACGTAGCGTAGGCAAACGATCTGCGCTCCTTAAGGCCGCAGCGAATGCCTAGCTGCTTCTTTTTAAAATGGCCTGCAACTTTGCTTTTTTACGGGCTTCAGGCGAAGTTACCGCCTGTAGAATTTTGATTTTTTACCAAACCTGACTGGAGAGCAAATGTAAGTTTGCCCACCGCTGCTATTGCTGGTTAAAACCACGGCATTCTGCGTTAACACCACTTGTTGGTAGAGATGGCCACATTTAGCTTTGTCGTTCGAAAGGACGACTTCTGCTACTCTGGCGACGGGGTCCGTGCGATCATTAGCGATCGGCGGATGACCGAAGGAAATGAGACTACCGGCGGCAAGATTAACGGACAATGTCGTGTGCCCCACGTCGGCGCGCCGATACTTCCGCCCTGTGCACCAACGGTTCTGATCTGCGGTCTTCCCGCAGCACGCATCAGCGACATGAACTTCTCTGCCGGAAGCCCTGGTACGATCGCAACCGGATCACCGGTGGTGCTGATCATGGGCATGCCCGCAGCACGGCTGACAGACCTTGCTGGGCACGGCGGGGTCATCGTCGGGCCGGGAGCGCCTACCGTTCTGATTGGGGGCCGGCGCCGCCTGAACCGCCGGAGTCGTAGGATCAGCGCTTTTGTCCAAAACCCGCTCTAGCTTTTCACACGGTCAGATTTCGCGTCGTAGAGCGGCTGCATTTCGATCTTACAAGACACCCTCTCGGTTGCCACCTCGAGTTCATATTCGCCACTTGCGATATAGTGCGGGTCGACACCATCAGCGTTGCGCACATAGCCATAACCGATGGATTTTCCGACTGCATATCCATAGCCTCCGCTTGCCAGCCAGCCCGCGTGATCTCCGTTCCGATAAATTGTTTCCCGCCCCAACAGCACGACGTTGGGATCATCGACCGTAAAGCAAGCCAACATTTTGTTAACCCCGGACAGTTTTTGTCGATCCAGCGCTTCACGGCCTTTGAACGGTGTATTTTTTTTAACTTAACAGCCCACTCCAGCCCGGCTTCAAGCGGCGTGTGATCGGGTCCCAGTTCAGACCCCCAGGCGCGATAACCTTTTTCCAACCGGCAGGATTCAATTGCCCGATATCCCGCGTTGACCAGACCGTGTTCCTCTCCCGCCGCCATCAATGCGGCATAAACTGCAGTGGCAGACTCGACCGGGAAATGCAGCTCCCAGCCCAACTCGCCGACATAGGTCACCCGCATGGCGCGTACCGGGCAGCCCGCGATGCCGATCATTTGCGTCGTTCCAAAAGGAAATGAACCATTGGACACGTCTGATTGGGTGATTTGTTGCAGAATATTCCGTGCTGCGGGTCCCATCAATGACAGCACCGCATTTGCAGAGGTAATATCAAACAACTGACAGTTCATACCCGCCGGAATATTGCGCGAAATCCAGTCAAAGTCATGGGTCGCGAACCCTGTTCCGGTGACGATGTAAAACTCATCCTCGGCAACCCGCGCGACAGTAAGGTCGCATTCGATGCCGCCGCGATCATTCAGCATCTGGGTGTATACCAACGCGCCCACCGGCTTGTTAACATTATTGGCCGCTATCCAATCCAACGCCGCCAGCGCATCGGGCCCTTTCAGGGAAAATTTTGCGAAAGAGCTTTGGTCTATCAATACCGCTGCATTGCGCACGGCCATATGCTCGCGGCCAACGGCATTGAACCAGTTCTGACGGTCAAACCCGTAATTATCCTGGGGGATTTCGCCAAAGGAGGTATCGGCAAACCAGTTCGGGCGCTCCCAGCCCAGCTTTTCGCCAAAACAAGCCCCCTGATCCGCGAGAACGTTGTACAGCGGTGATTTGCGACAGGGCCGCCCGCTGGTGTATTCTTCGTGCGGCCAATCCATTGTGTAGTGCTTGCCATAGGCTTCGACCGTACGGGTGCGCACCCAATCTGTATCAAAATGGGGGCGACCGAAGCGGCGAATATCAGCAGACCACAGGTCAAATGGCGGTTCACCATTCTTGACCCATTCAGCCAAGGCCATACCGGCCCCACCGCCAGCAGCAATGCCAAAGGCATTGAATCCTGCCCCAACAAAGAAGTTCTTTTGTTCCGGTGCTTCACCGATGATAAAGTTGCCGTCTGGTGTAAAGCTCTCCGGTCCGTTGGTCAGAACTTTGATACCGGCGGTTTCGAGCGCCGGAACCCGACCCAGTGACAATTCCATGATCTGCTCAAAATGATCAAAATTTGAATCCAACAATGCATAATGGAACCCTTCGGGCACCCCATCGATCGCCCAAGGAATCGGATTGGGTTCGTATCCCCCCATAACCAGCCCACCGACCTCTTCCTTGTAATATGTCAATCGATCCGGGTCCCGCAGTGTCGGTAGATTGTTGGGCACGCCTTCGATAGGTTCAGTAACCATGTACTGATGCTGCATTGACACCAGCGGCACGTTCGCTCCGAACCGGGCTGCAAAACTTCGGCTCCACTGTCCCGCACACAAGACGACGCTCTCACAGTCAATTCTTCCGCGGTCCGTGATCACCGCCTGGATCACACCTTTGGCAATTTCAATATCCCTGACCGGAGTGTCCTCGAATATCTGAGCCCCGCCCATGCGTGCACCTTTGGCCAGCGCCAGCGTGATATCGGATGGGTTGGCTTGGCCATCGGTTGGCATAAACGCTGCGCCAACCAAATCGTCGATATTCATCAGGGGCCAAAGCGTCAACGCCTCTTGCGGCGTCAATAATTCCATCTCCAGACCAAAGGAACGGGCAGTGGTTGCCTGCCTCCGAACCTCGGTCCAGCGGTCCTGATTGCAGGCCAGCCGCAGCCCACCATTCATTTTCCAGCCTGTCCCAAGACCGGTTTCAGCCTCGATCTTATTGTAGAGTTCAACGGAGTAACCGAGCAGTTGGGTAATATTGGCGTTGCTGCGCAGCTGCCCAACCAGTCCTGCTGCGTGGAATGTGGTTCCGGAAGTTAGCTTTTTACGCTCCAGCAGCGTACATTCCACCCCCAATTTGGCCAAATGATACGCCGTCGAACAGCCTACGATACCCCCGCCAATGACAATAACCTTTGAGCTTTCAGGGAGAGTTTTCATAAAGTTAACCCTAGGTTTGCCGGAAATATTCGTAAGCGCTCTGAAAGCGGCCAAGATTTTCTGCCGTGTAGGCCGCAAAATCAACATCCAGGGCAGATGTTTGTTCAGACACCATACTCCACATTGTTTCTCGCAGCAGAGATGCGCATTTCATGGCCTGATAGCGGCGCATCAGATCGCCAGCAACCGGGGCGTCAAAGTAGAGTTCGAGAAGAAGTACTTCTTGTGCCTCGCTCAGCCCGTTGTTGGACGCGAGCCCGCCAAGATCAAACAGCGGTGTATTGAACCCGGCATAATCCCAATCAATCAGCCACAATCGTTTTCCGTCATCCAGAAAATTGGCCGACAACAAATCATTGTGCCCAAACACGATGTCAAACGGGCCGGCGGTAGATTCCAGACTGTCGGAAATCCTGCGAAACTCCGGCAGATGGCCGCAATGGGAACTGTCTGTGTTCTCCAGCATTGACGCATAATCACGAATAACGTGGAACACCCAAAAAATCAGCGCAGGGCCATGTAGAAAATTGGGAATCTGGTCGTGGCACGCGCGGACCAGCGGAACAATTTTCTCCAGCATACCCGGAGCGCGAATATCGTCTTCGGTCAGCGTTTTACTTTCGATATATTCGATAACGGTCACACCAGGTTCGGCATGGACTATTGCCGGAGACAAGCCCGCTTCGTGAGCGGCGCGCCCGGCTGCCAGTTCGTTGAAGCGCATGACATGGTGTTCTACGATATCTGTCCCCAGCCGCACCACGTATCGGGCTCCGGCATCAGTCACCAGATAGTTCAGATTGGTTATTCCACCAACCAGCGGGCTGACTTCGACCTCGCCTTTCCAAATCTCAAGAGCCGTGATCCGTTCAATGTCTTTTTCACCAGTCATGGGCACAATCCAAAGCAAGACAAAGGTTGGTGTTTTTGCAAGATTTTCTACAGCACCGATACCCGGCTCTGCGACAGTTTACTCTCCGTAACTTCACGATCATTGCCGCCATTTCATAGAAATAATTCTCAGTTTGCATGCTGATTTACACAGACGTTAGGGTTTGGCCGGTTACCAATCAAGGGTGTGTGCTGGCCGCATCCAACGATTTATGAGCGGTGCGCAACTCCATCCCATGCGTATTGGCAATTCACGCGCGCCGACTCAGGATCACATCTGCAATGTCTCTCTGTCAGCAGCTTCAGAATTCAGGCCTCCCAAAGCGCTCCCGAACACAACTTCACTGAGCAGAAACGATCCAATTACGTCGGAATCAAAAAACATTCCGTCGCCATGGCCTTCCCGCGATTTGCTGAATTTGCGATAACAGCGCAACTGTATTGCGGAGCCTTCAGATGAAAACCCATGTAAAAGCCTGTGTCGTTGGCGGTGGTGCCGTTGGCGCGTCGATTGCCTATCACCTTGCCAAGGCCGGTTGGGACGATGTTGTTCTGCTGGAGCGCGACGAGCTGACGTCGGGCTCCACCTGGCACGCGGCCGGTCTGCTGCCGTTGTTCAACATGTCTTATGCAACCACGCATATCCATGATTACTCGGTGAAATTTTACAAGTCGCTGGAAGAAGAGACCGGTTTGAATGCCGGATTTTCCGTGGTTGGCAACCTGCGCATGGCACAAACTGAAGAGCGTATGGACGAATATCGTCTTTATGCAACCACCGCAGAATCCGTAGGCGTACCGTTTGAATTTCTGACCCCCGACGAAATCAAATCCCGCTGGCCACTAATCAACACCGAAGATCTGAAGGGTGCCCTGTATCACCCGACGGACGGCTATATTAACCCCGCCGATGTAACCATGGCGATGGCCAAAGGCGCGCGCCAGCGCGGGGTTGAGATTATCCGCAAACGCCAAGTCGACAGCTATGAGTGGACCGGTTCCGACTGGATCGTTCGCGGCAGTGTCATGGTCGAAAAAGGTGGCAATCTAGTTCCCGGAGAAGAAACCTTTGAAATCCACGCCGAACATGTGGTGACCGCCACCGGCAATCATGCGCAGCGCACTGCGAAACTGCTCGGGATCAAGATTCCGGCGGTCCCGGTTGAACATCAGTTTATCGTCACCGACGTTGATCCGGCTCTACAAGCCTATCGCGCCGAAGGCAACGCCGAACACCCGGTGATCCGCGACGCCGACGCACAATCTTACGTACGCGAAGAACGCGGTGGCTGGATCCTTGGAGTCTATGAAAAACATGCGCCGGCCTGTTTTGAACACGGCGTGCCGGACAGTTTCCGGGCCGACCTGTTCCCTCTCGATCTAGAGCGCATTGAAGATCAATACATGGCGATGATCCACCGGATGCCATCTTGCGAAGAGAGCGGCCTGAAGGACGATTTCAACGGCCCGATATGCTACACCCCGGACGGTAATCCGCTGGTTGGGCCGGCACCAGGACTGCGCAACATGTGGTTGGCCGAAGGGTTCAGCTTCGGCATCACCGCTGCGGGCGGCACCGGCTATTACATGGCGCAGATGATGGTCGACGGCGAGGCCGAGATCGACATGGCCAGCCTTGATCCGAAACGCTATTCCAGCTGGATGACCACCGAATTCGCCGCCCGCAAAAACGAGGAATGTTACGACCACGTTTACGTGCTGCACCACCCGGACGAAGAACGCCCGGCCTGTCGCCCGCTGCGCACCGCACCTTGCTACGACCGGATGGCGACCCACGGCGCCCAGTTTGGTTTTGTGAACGGATGGGAACGCCCTAATTATTTCGGGCCGCTGGATGCGCCGGATAATTTTGACCATGACTCGCGATCTTTCCGGCGCGGCGGCTGGTGGCAATACGCGGTAGAAGAAGCCAAAGCCATCCGCGAAGGTGTTGGCTTGGTGGACGCCACCGCCTTTACCAAACATATGGTTAAAGGACCCGGAGCAACCCAGTTCCTCGACTGGTTCACCTGTAACAAATTGCCTAAAATCGGCCGCATCAACTTGACCTATGCTCTGACGTCACACGGCACAACCCGCACCGAATACACCATCGTGCGCAAGTCAGAGAGCGAATATTATCTGGTTTCCGCTGGGGCCTGGACCGACTATGACGCCGACTTCCTGCGCAAAGCCGCCGAAGATAAAATGGAAGAATTCGGCTATATCGAAATCCAGAATGTCACCACCCAGATGGGCGTTTTCGCCATTGCCGGACCAAAATCCCGCGACGTGTTGGGCAAGATTATCAAAGACGCAGACCCGGCCACCGCGCTGTCCAACAAACGCTTCCCTTGGCTGTCGGCCAAACCCATCGAACTCGGCATGTGCCCAGCCATCGCAATCAGGGTCGCCTATACCGGCGAACTGGGTTGGGAATTGCACCACCCGATCGAGATGCAGAACTATCTGTTTGACTTGATCATGGAAGCGGGCAAGGAGCACGGGTTAAAACTGGTTGGAGCCCGGGCGCAGAACTGGCTGCGGCAGGAAAAATCATATCGTGCGTTTGGCACCGAGCTGGGCCGCGATGCAACCCCGGTCGAAGCTGACCTGCCGCGCTTCATCGATAATTCCAAAAACTTCCACGGCAAAGACGCTATGTCGGCCACAGGCATCCGCTCCAAATGCGTCACCATGCTGATCGACGGCCCGTCGGACGCGGACCCGTGGGGGCGCGAGGCAGTCTATCACGACGGCGCCAAAGTCGGACGCCTGACTTCCGGCGGTTATTCGGTGCATTTCGAAAAGCAGATTGGTATGGGCTATGTGCCGCTCGAACTGGCCAACGTCGGGCAGAAACTGAAAGTGCGAATGCTGAATGAGTTGTGGGATGCGGAGATTGTTGAAGACAGCCCGTATGATCCGAGCAATGCGAATATCCGGGTGGATGGGTAGCGCATTTTTTGTGCAATGGTTCGGCGAGAAAATCGATCAGTCTAATTGGAGACTATGCTTATCAGTTGATCGGCATTCACTAAACCCAACGCCACAAATATGCAGACTAAAATCAGCGCAAGACTTCTAAAGCTTGCGCTAAATTGGATTTCGCTGTTATCGTTCTGCTTGTCTTTCATTAGCTGACCCATAGCCACGTTCACATCTATTTTAAAAATATATTGTTCCAATGTACGTTTCAATCTAGAAATCTCTGCGGGTAAATTGTTAGTAATCGGGAATATCTCTTTATTTACAAGGTTGTAGAGTTATTCATCTGTCAAAATTGGAAGTGAAATTAATTTGTTCGACCACTATATGTAGTCGTCAAATTTAAAGAGAGAACAATTCATATTATATTTAACCGATTCGACTTTCACATTAATCCTGTGAAAAACAACTTGGCTAGTCTAAATCGTCGCACCCAACCGCATCCTGCTGCCATCCGTAAACCGCCCGAACCGGAACCGGCTCAGGTCGTGTTCCGCCGCCCGCCCGGTTGCCATCCGCGCCACCACACGCCCAAACCCCGGCCCGATCCCAAATCCATGCCCGCTCATACCTGTGGCCACGATCAACCCCGACAGATGCGGCACCCGGTCCACCACCGGCACCACGTCGGGCATCGTATCGATCATCCCGGCCCAGGAATTCAGCACCTCCGGCCTGCCAATACTTGGAAACCGCTCGGCGAAATCCCTCTGCATCTGCGCTACATGGCGCGGGTTTGGCACCGGTTCCAATACTCGGACCCGTTCAAACGGCGACTCTCCGTGCCCTGACAACTTTCGCGGCGTCCCCCATGCGTCCGGATAACCAGACGGTGAAGCAAGGCCAAATTCAGTATCACGAAAGCTGTCGATCATCAAAGGCACATACTTGCGAAAATGCCGAAACGCATCCGGCCCGAGATAAAAACGACGACCCTCAGATTTAGCCAGCGTGTAGCCGCCATCCACCCGCCGGCGAATGGCCAGATGCTCATCAGCCGCCGCTCCGTTGAAAAACTGTGGCAACGGTGCCGTCCGGGCCACGGTCAGATGAACCGACAGTTGCGGCAGCACAACCCCATGCGCCCGCGCAAATAGTGAAGACCAGGCCCCGCCTGCCAGCACCGCTTGTTCACATTTCACCGCGCCATGTTCGGTGACAAGCCCGACAACCTGACCCGCCGCCACATCCAACTGCCGGACCGCGCAATCCTCGCGGATCAACGCACCGTCGTCCTGCGCCAATGCCGCCACCGCTGGAACCGCCTGCCAGGGTTCGCCCCGCGCATCGCTAGGTGTTCGCACACCACTCAGCCAGCGCCTGGATGAAATGCCGGAAAACTGGTCTTCAACTGTGGATTTACCGATCGTTTCAGTAAGCAATCCGTGTTCTTTGGCAACTGGCAGCCACTTTTCCAGCCGCGCCATCTCAGCCTCGGAGCTGGCCAGATAGCTGGTTCCCCCTACAACAAAACCGGTCCGCCCCTTGGTCTCGGCATCCACCTCGTGCCACAATCCCAGCGACTGCATCATGACCGGCAACTCCGCCGAATCCCGCCCCTGCTGCCGTATCCAACCCCAGTTGCGCGACGATTGCTCCCCCGCAACCCGGCCCTTCTCGCAAACCAAAACCGATTTGCCCGCGCGCGCCAGATAAAGTGCTGTAAATACGCCGATCACACCACCTCCGATGATGGCAACATCCACCGCTTCCGGCAACGCGTCCCTGAACCGGACTGGCGTGTTGATCGTTATCGGGGTCTGTGCCGTGTTTTCCATCAGGACCGGACCTAAAACCGCCCGGGATCGAGCGCCGCAACAACTCCCGCATCCAGCGAGGTAGAATTGCCGCCGACCAGTTCCCCAACCAATACGCTCACGGCCGGCGCTGTCTGAAATCCATATCCGCCCTGTCCTCCGAGCCAGAAGAAATCCGCAACAACCGGGTCGAACCCAACAACCAGCGACCGGTCCGGCGCAAAGGTCCGTAATCCCGCCCAACTGGTTTCCAGCCGGGTGACCTCTTCCGTTACCATCTCCTGATAGCGCGCGATGCCTTCGGCCAGCACCATATCATCTGCCCAGGCATCATGCGGCTGCATCGGGTCCTCTTCTGATGGCGAAATGAGCCATGCCCCAGCGTCCGGTTTTGCATACCAGCTGTCCGCAACACCATGAGTCATCGGCCAGTCGCTGACATTGTGCCCGCCCGGAGCCGGAACCCGTGCCATTGACCGTCGGTATGGCTGAAAACCCAACGGCGCCACACCAGCCAGAGTCGCCACGTCATCGACCCAGGCTCCAGCGGCATTTACCAGCACTTTGGCTTCGAATTCCGCCATGCATGTCCGAACAACCCACTTGCCGTCGTGCGCCATGCTCTGCACCCGCGCCTTGGAAACCACTTCGGTGCCATTTTCCCGTGCCACTTTCAGGAAGTTCTGCAACAACAAATTGGTATCCAGGTCCGGTGCTTCCGCCCGGTAGCTGACTTGCTTCACTGTATCGGGGTTGAGAATGGGAAATATCGCCTGACCATCCGCCACAGAAATTTCTTCCATCTCCAAATACCGGTTGTCGATGGCAAATTGTTCAGACTCTTCTGCCCGCGCCAAAGTCATCAAACCGCGGTGTGACAATACCCCGCCGTTTGCTGATGTATGGTGCTCTGCGCTTGCATAATTCAGCGCCCGCACCACGTCATTGCCGTAGTCTTTGATGAACATGGCAGCCGAGCGGCCGGTGGCGTGAAAGCCCAGCGCGTCTTCGGCCTCCAACACACATACCGACCCGAGAGACGACAACTCTGCGGCAGCCGACACACCGGCGATCCCGCCACCGATAATCAGGAAATCATAAGCCATGGGCGGACTTAATCACGGGACCCAGAGAACCGCAATCGCCCGCCACCACGACCCGTAATCTATTTCATGAATTTGCCCAGAATATCATCCAGTGGTGA
The DNA here is from genome assembly GCA_965237555.1 of Amylibacter sp. Taxonomy (GTDB): domain Bacteria; phylum Pseudomonadota; class Alphaproteobacteria; order Rhodobacterales; family Rhodobacteraceae; genus Amylibacter. Next base: position 488,221 of record OZ250147.1, on the reverse strand, counting down.
TCCGTCGCCATCAGCATCCAACATCTGCGTCAAGGCACCGAGACCGCCCGCGGATTTACTGCCACCGCCCATCAGGCCGCCAACAAGTCCGCCCAGCCCTCCGCCGGAATCGCCAGAGGATTCGCCTCCCATCATCGCATCTATCGAACTGTCCGGCATGTTTTTCTGCATGCCACCCTGCAGCATCGCCGCCATCGCGGGCAAAAATTTCATGATTGTTCCGATATCGACTCCGGTTCGACTGGCGGCTTCTCCAGCCAACCCTTCCGCACCTTGTTTGCCGCCCATCAGCTGTTCCAGAAACGCCATGCCTTGCGCCTGACCTTGCGGGGCGGCCGCCTGTGTCGCATCGTCAAACATGCCGGCCTGACCTTCGCCTTTCAAGGCGCCCAGCACGTCGCCAAGGCCACCGCTCGCAGCCTTCTCTTTCGCGGCGGAACCTATGGCAGGCGCCAACAGCCCAGACAATTCACCAGCTTTGCTTTCGTCGAGCCCGAATTGGCTGGCCAGTTGCGAAAGTCCCTGACCGCCCTGCGCCTGAGCCAAAAGTTTGATAAGTGACATCATTATTCTCCCCTGAAAATGCCGCTACCCGGCGGCGGCTGCATTGAATATGTGGAGGCAAAGGCGCGAATGCAACCACATGACCGGAAGCCTTGCACCAGTTTTGCGGAATCCCGCTCGACCGAACAAAAACGATGTGCAAATCCGCTGCTTTTGATTGCGCCGCTTGCTTTTTGAAATCAGTATAGACATGTCAAATCGAACATTATGTAGAAGCAGGCCATTGCCCCTGAAAATCAACAATCGCGACGCCCGCAAAATTTGGCTGGCGGCCCAGGGCCTGGCAACACCGCCAACCGGACCGCTGGACGTTATGTCGATCATCCGGCAGCTTGGGTTTGTTCAACTGGATACCATTCGAGTGGTGGCCCGGGCACATCACCACATAATCTGGAGCCGCAATCAGCACTACCGCGAGCCGATGCTGAACCGGCTGATGGCGGATGAACGCAAACTGTTCGAGCATTTCACGCATGACGCCTCGGTGATTCCGATGGAATTCTTGCCGATGTGGCGGCGGCAATTCCGCCGCAAGAAAGAAGAGTTAGAACGATCCGGCTGGTACAAAGCTATGTTGGACGCCGCCGGTCGGGACCAGATCAAATCCCGCATTGCCAATGAAGGTGCTTTGTCTACCCATGCATTTGATACCAAGGTCGCCGGGGTCAAAGAAATGTGGGCCAGACCGCCGCATAAACTGGCACTGGATTACATGTGGTATGCGGGCGAGCTCGCCACCTGCTACCGGGTGAATTTCACCAAGTTCTACAATTTGGCGGAACGGGTCTTCCCTGATGATGTGCGCAATCAGGTCCACGATGACGAGGCCCAGATTGACTGGCTCTGCGCAGCAGCCCTTGACCGGGTTGGATTTGGAACGCTGGGTGAAATTCAGAAGTTCTGGGCCGCCGCAAGTCCAAGTGAAGTAAAAAACTGGTCTCATCGCGCGAAATCGGCATTGGTTCCCGTAGAATTGCAGGCCGCCGATGGATCATGGACCAGCGCTTTTGCACCCATGGACATTGAATCCCGGTTAAGCTCGATTGCAGCCCCGACATCGCGCCTGCGGATCCTAAATCCCTTCGATCCGGTGATCCGCGATCGCGCCCGACTGAAACGCTTGTTTGGATTTGACTATCGCGTCGAAATGTTTGTCCCGGCAGCCAAAAGGTTGTGGGGGTACTATGTTTACCCCGTGCTCGAAGGCGACAGATTTGTTGGCCGGGTTGAGGTAAAAGCAGACCGTACCAAGGGCGTTTTGAATGTCCTGAACCTCTGGGCTGAACCGGGTGTGAAATGGACAGCACAGCGGTCCGGCAAGCTGGAGGCAGAGATCAACAGGCTGGCGCGGTTCGTGGGAGTTGGAAAAGTGAACTGGCATTGTGCTGCGCCGAAGGGCAGCTGACCATTCCCAATCCACCCCTACCTGCTAAACCTGCGTCACCAGCCAGGCATAGGCCAGCGCCAGCCCGGCTGACACAAGCTCCTTCTCCAACCCCAACAGAGGCCCGCAATACAGACACGCCAACAGCGCGTAAGCGATTTGATGTTTCATGGTTTTCTTCCTTCTTAGGTTGAAAACCCCGGGGTCTTGGTTACAGTTCCTTCGAAGTGCCTTGATCAAACAGCAAATTGACCGGACGAAATCCCGTCCCGCTTGCGGATGAATTGCGGAATAATTGCGGAATGCCCCAAACCTTTGGACATAACCTTGGCGCTCTGATCAAAGCGAAGCGAATCGCGCAGGGCCTAACTCAAGTGCAATTGGTCGAAGACATTTGGGGCACAGCAAATCTGACGCCCTTCCACCTTGAATACGTTCTTTGCCCTGCCACTTGCCTGATTGGCGAGAAATTGGCGCGAGACCTGCTAAGCTAGCAGCTTGCTTTCCTGTCATTGTTCCCAGTTCAGGCATTTCAATGAGCATAGAGAATGCCGTTGCTTGGCCAATACCAGGAATGCTTATTAGAATTTCAAACTTTCGTGACAGGCCTTCGTTTACATCAATCATTTCGGCAATGATTTTGTCGATTTTCTTTACCTGCAAGGTTATCTGTTTCTGGCGAGCCCTAATTTGTATTTTGAGCACTGCATGTACCGTTGTTTGCGCACGTGTTTTTGCTGCGGCATTGTCTTTTATGAGTGCGCGTCGTGCCGTTAGTAACTCTCTGAGAATATTGATGTTTTCAGATTTGGGCTCTTGTGCGGGCAAATCCAGAATAGAACCCATTTTTGCAAGCATTGCAGCATCGACACGATCTGTTTTAGCAAGCCTCCCAGTCGCTTCCGCAAATCGCCTGGCCTGCCGTGGATTTACCTTTGCAAAGGGGTGTTTGTGTCTTGCCAATGTGGCTTCAAGGCTGCGGTGGTAAGCACCCGTTGCTTCAAAAACCACAAGAACTGTATCCCGTTTCTTGATCCATTTGATTAAGTTTTTTTGCCCCAGATCATCATTGGGATATTGGTAATGTTTAGAGCTGGACAACTCAAAGCAATCTAAAGTGCCTTTGGAGATGTCGATGCCTATTGTATGTTGCATTGTCTTCTATCTACCTCGTCTTGTCATGCGAGCCCAAAGCCCATGTATCCGTTCAGGTTAGAGAAAAAGACGGGGGCGACCATACTCCTCAACGGTCCATCACGACCAAGAGGGAACCGATCCGACCCCCGCCACTGCACGTCATAAATAACCTGACGGGCAACGGCCCCCGTATCGCACAAGAGCCACGTCCTGGATAAGACAAGAAGCGGCCTTGCTGAAAGGTGATGCGGACAAAGCCTATGACCGGTTCGAGGCGGCGGCGAAGTGCTTTGATGCATTTGATCTGGAAAGGGCAGGAAAAGTGCGAGGGCAGAGCTGCATCAAAATCTACGACGAGGGCCTGAAATACAGCGGCCCCTATCTGACCCATGCAATCATGTTGGGCGAGGCTGCGATAGCCTGCGCAATTAAAGCCAAAGCAACAAATGCTTGTGCCGCATACCAAAACAACCTCGGCCTCGCCCTGCAAGAACAAGGCATTCGCAGCGAAGGCGAGGTTGGCAGTGCCCTGCTCAACCGCGCCATCGCCGCTTATGAGGCCGTGCTGGAGGCCCGCACAAAAGGCAATGCACCGGTAGATTGGGCCATGACGCAGAACAACCTTGGCAACGCCTTGGCAAACCAAGGCATTCGCAGTGAAAGCGAGGTTGGCAATACCGTGCTTGCCCGTGCCGTCACCGCTTATGAAGCCGCGCTTCAGGTGCACACCAAAGACACGACGCCGGTGGATTGGGCGATGACACAGAACAACCTCGGTAACGCTTTGCAAGAACAAGGCATCCGCAGCGCAGGCGAGGCTGGCAAAAACCTGCTCTCCCGCTCGGTCACCGCCTATGAGGCGGCGCTGGAGGTCCACACAAAGGACGCGATGCCATTTGATTGGGCAAAGACGCATGGGAATATCGGGCTAGTCTACACAGCCCAGGCCCAACTCTCCAACATCACCGAAGACTCCAAAACGGACCTGACTCTTGCGCTCAATCACCTCGACCAAGCGCTCACGGTATTTGACCCCGAGCACATGTCATACCACTACCGAAACTGCAAAACCACCCGCGATTGGGTGGCTGCGGCTTTGGCGGCGCTGGGCGAATGAAGAGCGACCGCTTGGGTTAACACCTCCCCGGCCTTGTCATCCACCCAAACCTTAACCCTCCCCCACATCACAAACCCCGCACGTTTGCACACCCATTGCGTACCAATTGCACCCCTAAAATCAGACTCGCAATTCGCGCCCGCTAGCCCAAACATTAACGCGCTAAAACAGCCGCATATGCGCCATGATTTGCCCGTGATCTGACGCCAGCTTGTTATACGGCGCCTCCGGGTGCGACCCATCGGTCAGATGGTCGTTAAAAACGCTGAAATACTCCATCGTACCAATGGCTTGCGCGTTATCGGGATGAAAATGCCTCGACAGGAGTATTTGATCGATGCTTTCATACACTCCGCCAAAGGCAGAAGTATAGACCATATCCCGCAAGCTCTTGCGAACAAACAGTTTTTCTGCGCTGACTAGGCCCATGGATTCGATGCTCTCGCGGATCTGCAGGTTTTCCTCGTCCGAATACCGGTCATTGCGCTTTTTCGCATTGTGCCGCCGCATCCAGGAATAGTTCTTGAACGGTCGCTCTCCGGTGACCACAGCAGATGAAACTGCGTGATCGCCGTCATTGAAATCCCCCAGCACAAACACCGGGTTACCGGCATGTAATTCCTCGACAATCATCCTCCGCAGCACCATCGCTTCCGCTGTACGGCGCAGCATCGAGCGCAACTCTCCCATGGCCCTGCCAACCGGATCATAAGCCGTCAAGTCCGCTTCCGGCGCAAAGGCATCGCCTTTGGGTTTTACATATTCGCCCAGCTTGGACTTGAGGTGGCAGTTGAACACCGTAACGACCTGATTTCCAACCGGTATCCGGGCCTTGATTACCGGGCGCGACAGCCGTGTCAGGGTATAGCTGCCCGCGGCGCCACCTCCCAGTTCTGGAAATTTGATCGTCAACGGCTCCGGTAATTCCTGCAACACCTCCGGCTCATCTGCAAACCCGAAGCGTGACAGAATCGCCAACCCCGGCCTGCGCTGCCCCGGCTCTCCGTCAAACAGGTTCGGCGCAAAGAACAACGACCCTTCGCCATAGACCTCGTACAACAGCTTTTTAAAAATTGCCTTGCGATGATAACGCTTTGATTTATCCGGGATAACATCCTCGTTCGACGCCGCGCCCCGCGCGTTCGCCTCGGCCACAACCTGATACAAGGTGGGCCGTTCAAAGATTTCCTGAAACCCCACGATATCCGCGTTCATGGTCAGCAACTGATCTGCCAGCCAATCTTCTTTCCAGGCGTGTTCTTCCGGTGTGTAGCTTTCAAAACGGTAGTATTCCTGATCGGCACCGATTAGGTTTTTGACATTGAAGCTGGCGATCGTAAACTCCGTCATTCTGTCCCTCCAAACCGCTCAAGTGCCTGTTTAAAAACCGGTTTATCCACATTTCCGCCCGAGGCCACAACGATCACATCTTCGGATTTAATCTTGTCCCCATGAAACAAAGCCGCAGCTAGCGCCACGCCGCCGCCGGGCTCCAACACGATTTTCAGCCGCTCATACGCCAGCACCATCGCATGCAGGCATTCCTCTTCGCTGACCACAACTCCCTGCGCGTGGTTGCCGGATGAAAAGGCAATCACACCCTTGGCGCGATCCGCTTTCGGTAATGCAGAAATCGCCGACCATGCACCGCGAAATTTGAAAGAGCCCGTGTGTTGCAAACATTCCGCTTTCACGAACAACCGCCGCCGCGCGATTTTGTCGAGAAACGGCGATGACAACAGCGGCGTCAGCCGGGATTTTCCTGCCAACCGTTTGGCGGCGGCCTCAACCATGGAAATATCGGTCATTTCACTGTCTCCAACCAGGCCGTGAGAGCCGCCAGACTTTCCGGCTCATCCAGAAATGGAACATGCCCGCGGCCCGCGACCTCTTGAAATATCATATCCGGCCTGCGCTCCCGCATTTTGACTGCACATTTTTTTGACAGCAAGTTGGAGTTTCCCCCTCGTACCAGTGCAAGTGGCAAATCCGCCAGACAATCAAACAGCGGCCACAAGTTCGGTTGCGGCACCGCAAGCGTTTCGACTGTTCCGTCACGCAATTTCGGGTCGTAGTTCAGATCAAGACCGTCCGGCTTTTCAACCCACAAACGCTCGGCTTCCTCGCGCCACCTGGTTGCGGGAACGCCAAGGAAATCAGGTACTGTACGCGGGCGGTCGGCGGCAGCTTCGGCTATGGTTTGGTACCGCGGCCTGCGCCCGATATATTTCTCGATCTGTGCCAATCCCTCGGCTTTCAGTTCCGGCCCGATATCATTGAGAAACACCCCAAGCAGTCGTTCCTTGGCCAAGGCCGATATCGTCATTGCCAGGAATCCGCCGCGAGAGGTGCCGATGATCGCGGTCTCTTCCAACCTTAGATGATCCAGCAATTCCACAGCGTCTCGTGCTTCAACAGCAACTTGGTAATTGCGCGGATCAGGATCATGATCCGACCTGCCGCGACCGCGACTGTCCAGCCGGATCATCCGCACATGTTTCAGATGTGGCGCGACAAAGTCAAAATCACGTCCGTTGCGGGTCAATCCAGCCAAACATAGTACCGGTAAGCCTTCACCTTCATCCTGATAGGCCAGTCTCAGTCCGTCCGATGTTTGGAACGAACGCATCACCAGCGGCCGGCAATTTCTGGAATGCTGGTCAAATCTGCCTGCGTTTCTTGCGGCGTCCACGGCAGTCGGTCCATCGGTTCGCTGGCGCGGTTGACCCAAACTGTGTAAAATCCGTAACCGGCAGCACTTGCTGCGTCCCAACCATTTGATGACACGAACAAAACCTGTTCCAGTTCACAGCTGAACCGCTTCCCAACCATATCATAAACCGACCTGTGCGGCTTAAAAACGTTCACATCTTCCACACTCAAAACATCGTCCAGCATGTCGCCAATACCGGCCGATTGTACCGCGCCGTTCAGCATATCAGGGGAACCGTTTGACAGGATCGCCGTGTTCATTCCGGCAGTCTTCAATGCCGCAAGCATGGCCGGGACTTCCGGATAGGCTTCCAACTCCCAATACAGCGCCAACAGCCGCTCGCGCAGTTCTGCGTCACCTTCCAGCCCGGTTGCTTCCAGTGCATAATCCAGTCCGTTTTGTGTCACCTCCCAGAAATCAGTGTGCGCGTTGGCCACTGCGCGCAGCCAGGTGTACTGCAACTGCTTTAGGCGCCAAACCTGTCCAAGTTCCTGCCATTTTTCAGCCAAAGCTTCCCGCCCCGGTTCTGTCGCCGCGGTGCGCGCGGCAGCGGCCACGTCAAACAGGGTTCCATAGGCGTCAAATACGCAGGTGGTGATAGGCATAATGCAGCTCTCCTTGTCCGCACTGTGACACGTCACGCCACCGCGTTAAACGGCAAATTTGAGCGGCAGAGCAAGCCGGTCGTCGACGGTTTATAGGAGCTGCACAACAACACCCCATTCTGCTAAATGAAAGGCGTCTGCAGTGCTCAAATGGGCAAACAACACCAAACGGACTAGCCCCGGGCTCGCCACCCATCGCGCAATACAAAATATCTCAGGATGCTGAGGCCAGCGGCTGAAAGTAAATCCATTTAGTTCAAAATGCCTGTTGTCGAGTTTAACGCGTTCTAAAGGTTTTCCGGTTGCGCCATGCCAATCACGTGATAGCCGCCGTCCACACAGATAATCTCACCTGTTGTACAAGCCCCCATATCGGACGCCAGATACACTGCTGTGCCACCAACAGCTTCCAGCGTCGCATTGGACCTAAGCGGTGCGTTGGCCTCGGTAGCGCGAAACGTTTTGCGAGCGCCGCCGATGGCTGCACCTGCGAGGGTTCGCATCGGCCCCGGACTGATCGCATTCACGCGAATTCCATCCGGCCCCATGTCATTGGCTAGATAGCGCACCGAACATTCCAGCGCAGCTTTGGCCACGCCCATGACATTGTAATTCGGCATGACCTTCTGCGACCCCTGAAATGTCAGAGTCAGAATTGTGCCGCCATCTTTCATCAAGGGCGCCGCACGTTTGGACAGGTCGATCAGGCTGAAACACGAAATATCAAGGCTGTTTTTGAAGTTCTGACGCGTGGTGTTGATAAACCGCCCGGTCAGCTCTTCTTTGTCAGAATAGGCTATGGCGTGGACCAGGAAATCAAAACTGCCCCATGTGTCTTTGATGGAAGCAAACAGTTCGTCCAGCGAGTTTTCATCCAAAACATCCGCTGATAAAACCAGTGAAGACCCAACGCTTTCCGCCAACGGTCGCACCCGTTTTTCAAGGTTTTCCCCCTGATATGTAAACGCCAATTCCGCGCCCTGCGCTGCCATCGCGCTGGCAATGCCCCAGGCGATGGACCGTTCGTTGGCGACTCCCATTACCAGCCCGCGTTTGCCATTTAACAATCCGCTCATGAAATATCCCTCAAATTTTCTAACTTTGGAATTTGCTTAACAACATCGACCCATTGGTGCCGCCAAACCCAAAGCTGTTTGTCATCACTGTATCAAGTCTGGCATTTTCCACCAACTCGGTCGCAATTTCGCCCGGATTGATACCGGGGTCGAGGTTTTGGACGTTGATCGACGGGGTGATAAAGTCGCTGTCCAGCATCAGCAGGCAAAAGATAGCTTCCTGCGCCCCGGTCGCACCCTGACTGTGGCCGGTCATTGATTTGGTCGAACTGATCAGCGGCGTGTTGCCGGTGCCAAAAACTCTGCGCACCGCTTCAACTTCCCCGACATCGCCGACCGGGGTCGATGTGCCGTGGGCGTTGATATAACTCACCTTGCGCCCCTCGGGTATCGATTGCAGTGCCAAACGCATGGCCCGTTCACCACCTTCGCCTGAAGGCGCGACCATGTCGTGACCATCCGAAGTGGCTGCAAAACCGGTCACTTCGGCGTAAATCTTTGCGCTCCTGGCTTTAGCGTGTTCCAGTTCCTCCAAAACAACGATGCCACCGCCGCCGGCAATCACAAAACCGTCCCGGTCTGCGTCGAATGCGCGGGACGCGAGTGCGGGCGTGTCGTTGTATTTCGACGACATCGCACCCATAGCGTCAAACAGGCAGGACAGCGTCCAGTCCAATTCCTCGCCGCCACCGGCAAACATCAAGTCCTGGCGGCCCATTGCAATCTGATCCACCGCGTTGCCGATACAATGCAGCGAAGTGGAACAGGCAGAGGTGATCGAATAGTTGACACCTTTGATCTTATAGGCCGTAGACAGGTTAGCCGAGATCGTAGACGACATGCATTTGGGCACTGCAAATGGGCCGATCCGTTTCGGCGACCCCTTTTGCAAAACGGTTTGATGGGCAATTAACATGGATGACGTTGATGGCCCGCCGGAACCCGCTACCAATCCAGTGCGTTCGTTTACGATATCGCTCTCTTCAAGGCCGGAATCAGCAATCGCCTGTGCCATCGCAATATGGGCGTAAGCCGCGCCCGGCCCCATAAACCGCAAGGTGCGTTTCTCGACATGTTCGGTGATATCCAGATCAATCGCACCAGCGACCTGAGACCGGAATCCATGCTGCATCATCTCTTCACTGGCCGTGATGCCGGATTTGCCTGCTTTGAGCGAGGCCAGAACTTCCTCGGCATTATTCCCGATCGAGGACACAATCCCCAAACCAGTGACAACAACACGACGCATAGGCGCTCTCCTTTAAGAAAGGTATTTGAAATCAGCTGGCCGCAGCGGCTAAGCCTACTTTCATATCTTTGACCTGATAGATCACTTCGCCGTCTGTCTCGACACGGCCGTTGGCGACCCCGATCTTAATTTTTCTATCAATAACCCGAGTGAAATCCACGTGATAAGTGATCATTCTGCGGTTCGGCTTGACCATGCCCATCAATTTAACTTCACCGACACCCAGCGCCATGCCTTGGCCCTGCATCCCGCGCCATCCGAGATTGAAGCCGGTCAGTTGCCACAGACCATCAAGCCCAAGGCACCCCGGCATGATCGGATTACCCGGAAAATGACATCCAAAGAACCAGAGATCGGGCTTGATATCAAATTCGGCCACGACATGGCCTTTATCAAATTCACCGCCGTCGTCACTGATATCAGTAATCCGGTCCATCATCAGCATCGGCGGTTCCGGCAACTGCGGGTTGCCGGGTCCAAACATTTCGCCGCGGGCGCATTGCAGCAGGCCCTCGTAGTCGATGCTTGTTGGTCTTTCTGACATAGGGCGCCTGTCTCCTGTTGGACTTTCATATTGTTGCAGAATGCCTAGCATTTGCGCCCAACGGCTGGCAATAGCACAACAAACACAGCTCTGGGGAACCCATTGACAGTGATTTGGTTTGAAATCTCCGCGTTTTAAGCTCATATTCCGGTTCAAACGGCAAAATTCGAACCAGAGGTGGTTATGCCCCGTCCCCGACAGTCTCTCGGCGTCAAATGGTTGCAAAGCGCGGATGTGCGCCCGACACGGCAGCGCATGGCTTTGGCGGAATTGCTGGTGGGAGATGGCAAAGACCGCCATGTGACTGCAGAGAGCCTTTTTGCGGCGGCGTCAGAGCATGGAGATTCAGTGTCGCTGGCAACGGTTTACAACACGCTGCGGGCTTTTTGCGATGCCGGGCTCCTTCGGGAAATAACAATGGATGGCAACAAATCCTATTTCGACACTCGCATTGATCCACACCCGCATTACTATTGGGAAGCCAACGGTCGGGTAACAGACGCACCCAAAGACGCTGTTACTTTTGCCAAGACACCGGTTGTTCCGGAAGGCACATCAATCTCGCGCGTCGATATCGTGATTCGCCTCAATCAGGATTAAAGCGTTTCTGCATTAACTTGAGACAAGTTGATGTAGAAATCGCCGGTCCATAATGCTGACGACGTGGCAGTTTCGGGTTTCACTTGTGAGTCAAGTAAAACCCGAAACTCTCTAGGGTCAGGACCCGAGCGAGTACGCCGCATTCAAAGCCACTGCCCCGGCTCCATCAATCCCAAATCCATAAGCTGTCTGGAGTTCCAGTGGAATTTTTCCGACTTGGCCCATTTGAACGTTTCAATCTCAAATGTAGAACCGGGATTAGATTTTAAATATTTTGCAGTCCGGAACGAGCAGACCGCTACTGTGGTGCTGTTGTGCCACGGACATTCAAAAGTGTTGTATTCATCGATATTGAACAACAAATCCGAGTCCATACGCAGACCTTTTTGGGCTTCGAACAAACACACCCGGTCGATACGTCGTTTGAGCTCCGGCAAATGCTCTTCAAAGCGCCATTTCAGACCGCCGAAAACATCCAATTGCCGATCTTTGAATTCACCGTCACGCGAGCGTTTTAGAGCATAGTAACCTGAAACGTCCAAATGCGCCGATTCGAGCGAATAACCAAATGGATTTGCCTCCAAATCAGCTGCATAGAGATCGATCACATAGGTGAAGGCCGATTGCCGACGCTCTTCCTGAACAAAGGCAATCAGCTCTTCGATGCTGCGGTCCTCGCAAAATGGAAAATGCAAGAATTCAGCGTTATAGCAGTAATAAATCCAGCGGCCCACATAGGTTTCAATGGTCAGATTGACGGCTTCTTCAACGGGCAATTCGCAAATAACCTGATGACACAGCGCGCGGCAATCTTCCGGCAAACTCAGGTCTTCGCTACCCAGCAACAGGATGTTTTTAAAACCGAGCCGAGCATGATGCCGAATGCACGAACTGGTTCCGATTTCGTCTTCGGCAAAAATCAACGCAACCGGGCCAACAGGTAATTCGGCACTCGCTTGGGGATTCAGAAAAGCTTCAAGCGATGGGGCCGGCACCGGAACTACTACTTCTTGGTTTTGCGCATCTTCCAACTGTAAATTGGACCCTTTTCATGACCGTCTGATTAAGAATAAGCGGACGTTGTTATCCTCCGGTATTAAATGCCGGTCTCCTATTTTCAAGGTGTTTTCGCTGTCTGGCAGAATAATTGCCGTGCTCCGACGTAAACCTTGTTTCCTCGCGCATAACTTGTAATCACAATTTCAGTGATTAGTTGGACTTCACGGCGGCCCGAAAAGGGCTGCAAAAAAGGGGAATACAACCTAGCTGGCGAAGGGGAAAGCCATGGTTGATAAGTCAACGCATGAAAAAGATCAGATAATGCGGTGTACGTCCGAGATTGTGTCTTCATTTCTGGGCAACAACTCAGTTCCATTGGAACAGGTCGAGGGGGTTATCGACGTCGTCCACCGAAAAATGACCGACCTTTATTGGACCAGTTCGCGCAGAATCGGAAACAAAACTCCCGCGGTTCCGATTGAAGACTCCGTAACGCCGGATCATATTGTTTGTCTGGAAGATGGCAAAAAATTTAAAATGCTGAAGAAGCACCTGAAAGCCCAGTACGACATGTCGCCCGAAGATTACCGGGCAAAATGGGAATTGCCGACGGATTATCCGATGGTCGCTCCGAATTATGCCATACGGCGGCAGGAACTCGCCCGCGCCAGCGGATTGGGCAAATCGCGGAAATAGACCGCCGGGTTCGAATTCAACACCCGCATTGCAGTGCATCGAGCAAAAGTGTAGACGCGGGCAAAAGTTGCCGACCTGTGCCGGCACTACAGCGGTGATACGATGCCCCAGCAGAAAAAACTTTTCGTCAAAACCTACGGCTGCCAGATGAATGTGTATGACTCGGAGCGGATGACAACTGCACTGGGAACCAAAGGGTATGTTCCAACCGACACGCCTGATGACGCCGATATGATCCTGCTGAATACCTGTCATATCCGGGAAAAAGCCGCCGAAAAAATCTACTCCGAATTGGGCCGCTACAAACCGCTGAAGGCCGCAAATCCCGACCTTAAAATTGGTGTCGCCGGTTGTGTTGCACAGGCCGAAGGGCGAGAGATCATGCGCCGTCAGCCGATGGTTGATCTTGTTGTCGGGCCACAGGCGTACCACCGTCTACCAGAGATGGAAGGCCAGGTTACGCAGGGTGGCAAGCCGGTGGACACGGAGTTCCCCGCAGAAGACAAATTTGATCACCTGCCGCGTGGACCAAAGGCCCGGCGGGCGCCAAGCGCTTTTCTGACGGTCCAGGAAGGCTGCGACAAATTCTGCGCGTTTTGCGTTGTGCCCTACACACGCGGGGTCGAAGTTTCACGGCCGGTAGAACAAATCCTCCAGGAAGCGCAGGATCTGGTGGATCGCGGTGTCGTTGAAATCAACCTGCTGGGTCAGAATGTGAATGCGTACCACGGGAAACACCGCGGTCAGGAATGGGGTCTGGCACGGTTGATCCGCAAGCTGGCGGAAATTGATGAACTGAAGCGCATCCGATTTACCACCTCGCACCCAAACGACATGGATGACGATCTGATCGCAGCACATGGCGATACCGACAAGCTGATGCCCTACCTACATTTGCCGGTACAGGCTGGATCAGATAAAATCCTGAAAGCGATGAACCGCAAACACACTGTCGATGACTATCTGCGCCTGATTGAACGCATTCGCGTTGTGCGGCCGGACATTGCACTGTCAGGTGATTTCATCGTCGGATTTCCCGGTGAAACCGAAGAGGATTTCCAGGCGACCCTGCGGCTTTGCCGCCAAGTACGCTACGCGCAGGCCTATTCTTTCAAATATTCGCCTCGTCCCGGAACACCCGCAGCCGACCGGACGCATGTGGACGAAGCCGAGAAAGTCGTCCGTTTGGCCCGGCTTCAGGCTCTGCTGGCCGAACACCAGATGGATTTTCAACAGTCGATGGTTGGGAAAACCCTGACAGTGCTGCTAGAAAAGCCCGGGCGTCTGGACGGGCAGTTGGTTGGGAAATCTGAATTCCTGCAGGCCGTGCATATGGACGCACCAAAGCATCTTATCGGCAGCATCGTGCAGGCCAATATCTTGTATTCCGAAAAGAACTCTCTGGCTGGCAAGAGCGTTTGAAAACCTGCCAAATCTCCTTTATCGGCTTCGATTAATCAATTCCCACCACATACAGCGAGCATTCAAGATGTGGTAGGATGATAATTCTGCTTCACAAATTGTAGGAATTTGTTACCCTGATTGTGGATACGGCTTCAATGCGCCCGCCAGAGGAGCAGACTGTATTGGATAATGAGGGCAGTGAAAGGGTACACCAGTGTTTAGCCGATCTTTAGCAATATTCGCCATTCTGGTCGGATGTTTCTGGAACAGCGGATCGGCAATTGCTGGCGCGACCGTCGTCGCAAACAAATCCACTCAAAAATCCGAAAAATACGTGCCGGGCATCTGGGTTGACCCCGACGGTTGTGAACACTGGGTCATGGACGACGGGCTTGAAGGCTATATGACACCCCATGTCACCCGCGAGGGCATACCCGTCTGTCGCCGCCATAACCCTTGCGCGGTGGTAAATACCGATCAGTTGTTTGCAGCCGGCACACACCGCGTAAGCGCTTTGGGGCGTGCGAAACTGCGGAAATTTTTCCGCGAAGCAAATGTTACTTCCTTCATAATTGACGGACACACCGACAGCAACGCCGGCGATGCTTACAACATGGCCTTGTCTCAGCGCAGAGCAAAATCCGTCGCCAAAGTTGCCCACAGCGTCGGGGCCAGAACCCAGACCCGCTGGTACGGCGAACGGGTACCGATTGCTTCAAACCGAACCAGCGGGGGCAAAGCCAGAAACCGCCGTGTCGAAATCACCTGCGTGAAGTGAGAGGCGAAAAACAATGACCCGTATGGAAATTTCCTCTCCACTGTTTACGGTTCTTGCTTTGGCCGCTTGTGGTGACTCAAGCGATAAAACAGTAGATTTCGGCATTGACAGCCACAGCATCAGCGAACTGAGCGCCGGAATATGGGTGGACCCGAACGGATGTGACCATTGGATCATTGACGACGGTGTTGAAGGGTATTTGTCGCAAAGGTTGGACAAACACGGCAAACCGGTATGCTCCGGAGTTGCTGAGCCGAATACAGCGGTTGGGGATTTCAAGAAAAAATCTGACCTGTTCTAAATGAAACCCCACTCGAATCTGCAACATCTGATGCGGTTGCCAGGCCGCATTATATTATCCGTTAACGCAGAATTGAGCCAAATTTACCTTGCAGCGGGTCCATACTTTTTGCACCATAACCCTATACTCTATTGAATCAGGAGCTTTCTTTGGCGACAACCGCCCGGCACACCCCGCCCGGCCCCGAGGCCGCACCAGAACTTACCTTGAATTTTCCGGACAATCGGTTGCTGATCGACTTGTGTGGCGAATTTGACCGCAACCTGACCCACATAGAATCCGCACTGGGCATTCAGCTTTTGCGACGCGGCAACGAATTGGCTTTGGTGGGCGACCAAGACGGATGTGAAAGAGCCGCCGAAGCGCTCAAAAGTCTTTATACCCGACTGGAACAGGGCAAAGAGGTGGAACCCGGCGATGTGGATGCCGCCATTCGCATGGGCCGTTCGGCACAAAACACAGGGTCGCGCAGCGGCGACCAGATGGAGATGTTCAACGGCGGGAATTATGAAATCCGCACCCGCAAAAAGACCGTCGAACCGCGAACTATCAAGCAAAAAAAATACGTCGAAAGTCTGTTCAAAAACGAACTGGTTTTTGGGCTGGGTCCAGCGGGCACCGGCAAGACTTATTTAGCTGTAGCTGCAGCCGTCTCGTTGTTTATCGAAGGTCATGTCGACAGCATCATTCTGTCGCGTCCGGCAGTCGAAGCGGGGGAACGTCTGGGGTTTCTGCCTGGTGATATGAAAGACAAAGTCGATCCCTATATGCAGCCGTTATACGACGCACTGAATGATTTCATGCCGGCCAAGCAGGTCGCCAAACTGATCGAGGACAAACGCATTGAAATTGCGCCCCTGGCGTTTATGCGCGGTCGCACACTGTCGAATGCGTTTATCGTGCTGGACGAGGCGCAAAACTCGACAACCATGCAGATGAAAATGTTCCTCACGCGCATGGGCGAAGGCTCACATATGGCGATAACCGGTGACACCAGCCAGATCGACCTGCCGCGTGGCGTGGCGTCCGGACTGGTAGAAGCCGCCAAAGTGTTGCGGGGAGTCAAAGGCACCGGATTTACTGAATTCAAAGCCGAAGATATTGTCCGTCATCCTATGGTCGCCCGCATCATCAATGCCTACGACAGACACGCCAAATCCAATGGCTGACACCATAGAGTTGCTGATCGAGGATCGCCGCTGGGAGGACGTCGATTTAGCTTCCTTGGCAAATCAAAGTTTTGCAGCCGTCTTTGCCGAGCGGGGACTGAAGGCGGGTGTATTCGAAATTGGCGTTCTGGCTTGCGACGACGCCAAAATTTCAGAACTGAACGCCGAATTCCGCGGCAAAGGCCAACCAACCAATGTGTTGTCTTGGCCAACGTTTGACTTAAGCCCTGAACACGCGGGTGCCGACCCGGTCGCGCCACACCTTTCCGGCACATTCCCGGACTCGGCGCTTGGCGACATAGCAATTTCCTTTAACACCTGTGCGAGGGAAGCGGCCGATGCAGGAATCCCACTCAATCATCATGTTTGCCATCTTTTAATCCATTCCTGTCTTCATTTGCTGGGATTCGACCATCAAACCGATACAGATGCAGCACGGATGGAAGGAATTGAGACAAAATTACTTGCCAGCATGGGTATAGAAGACCCATATTAGGAGGCGGCGCAAATTCGCGTCAATTCTGGACAGGAGCCATGGGCGACACTATCGACGGATCCTCTATCGCAGCGCAAAGCGCGCACGGCGAAGACGATGATCAGACACAGGGATTTTTTACCAGGCTTTTTGCCAGGCAAAAAGCCCAGGATCACACCCCAACCGAAATTCAGCTTGAGACAGCGAAACTGCCAACCGGCGATTTGCGCAACCTCTACACTCTGCGTGTAGAGGATGTTGCCGTGCCACGCGCCGGTATCACCGCCGTTGCTCTGGACATCGACTTGACCGGACTGATCAAGGTTTTCCGGGACAGCGCATACAGCCGCT
The DNA here is from genome assembly GCA_965237555.1 of Amylibacter sp. Classification (GTDB taxonomy): domain Bacteria; phylum Pseudomonadota; class Alphaproteobacteria; order Rhodobacterales; family Rhodobacteraceae; genus Amylibacter. The sequence continues at coordinate 471,059 of OZ250147.1, read as the reverse complement.
TGCCGGTATACAGCGATGGTTTGGACAGTCCCCTAGGGTTGGTCCACCTGAAGGACGTCGCACTGAAGTATGGCTTCAACGGGACAAAGGCCAAGTTCAACCTGAAACGGATGTTGCGCCCGTTGCTATTTGCCCCGCCATCAATGGCGATCGGGGTGTTGCTGCAAAAGATGCAGGCGGAGCGGACTCACATGGCGCTGGTCATCGACGAATACGGCGGCGTTGACGGTTTGCTGACAATTGAAGATCTGGTTGAACAGGTTGTCGGTGAGATCGTAGACGAGCACGACACCAAAGAAGAGGATCAGTGGATTGAGGAAAAACCAGGCGTCTTTCTGGTTCAGGCCCGCGCTCCGCTGGAAGAATTCGAAGAGGTTCTTGGAACCAGGTTGCTGGATGATGCCGATGACGAAGAGATTGATACATTGGGCGGCGTTGTCTTCATGATGACAGGCCGGGTTCCCGCCAAAGGAGAGATCATTCCGCACCCGAGTGGATTTGAATTTGAAATTGTCGACGCAGACCCGCGCCGAATCAAACGCCTGCGGGTATGCCGCAGCTCCTGCGCCGCTTAGGCCCTTAAGGTATGGACTCAAAAGTCGTCAGATATCTGGCAACAGGCTGGCGGCTTTCGGGATTGTCGGTTTTATGCGGCGTTGTTCTGGCTTTGGGGCAGGCTCCGTTATCCCTGCCCTATGGTTTGCTATTCGCCCTGCCCGCCCTTGGCTGGCTGGCCCTGAACCATCAATCCTGGAGCGGCGCTTTTCTGACCGGTTGGGGGGCAGGTGTCGGGTATTTTGCAACCAGCCTTTTCTGGATCGTTGAGCCGTTTTTCGTTGAACCGGAAGTCCACGGCTGGATGGCCCCTTTCGCGTTGCTATTCACCGCCGGCGGGATGGCACTGTTCTGGGGCGGCGGTTTCCTGGTGTCAGCGTTTGCAACCGGGCGTCCGGTTTTTCGCCTGGTAGCACTCGCAGTCAGCTGGACGGCATTTGAATTCATCCGCGGCCATATATTTACCGGCTTTCCCTGGGGGCTATTGGGTTATGTCTGGTCAGAAACGCCTTTGTTCCAGCTCCTGGCATACGTCGGCCCTCACGGGCTCGGACTCCTAACCCTGCTGATCGGTTTCCTGCCACTGGTTGCTTCGCAAACGCTGCTGATCGGTATGGCGTACAGTGTGGTTCTGACTGCGCTTCTGTGGGTTGCGAGCACACAACGCTTGCCAGACACCACAAGCTATGCCGACGACACGCCAATAGTCCGTCTGATCCAACCCAACGCTCCTCAGCATCTGAAATGGAAACCCGAGATGGTGCCGGTGTTTTTTAATCGGATGCTGGACCAAACCAAAGCTGCTTCAGCGCGCCGGCCCACCGTGGTGATCTGGCCTGAGACGTCGATCCCGTTCTTGCTTGGCAACAACACAAGCGCGCTGCAGGCGGTCGCCGACGCGGCGGGGCCTGACGCGCAAGTATTGGCAGGCATCCGGCGACGCGAAGACAACCGTATCTACAATTCGATGGTCTATCTAGATCAGGCGGGCGGCATTCTATCGGTTTACGACAAACACCACCTTGTTCCCTTCGGCGAATATATCCCCTTTGCCTCCATCCTCTCCCGCTTCGGCCTGCGCGGATTGGCAGCAGAAGATGGCGGAGGATTTTCTGCCGGCGAGGGCGTTCGGATCATCCAAGGCAGCGGCCTTCCGGATTTCCTGCCACTGATCTGCTACGAGGCGATTTTCCCTGGACTTGCACAAGCTGACGCCGGCCGCCCCGGATGGCTCTTGCACCAGACCAATGACGCCTGGTTCGGCAACGCGTCAGGCCCGTTCCAACACCTGCAGCAAATCCGCGCCCGCGCCATCGAGCAGGGCCTGCCTGTGGCAAGGTCGGCCAACACCGGCATTTCAGCAATGATCGATCCTTACGGGGTGATTGTGGGCCATATATCGCTGAATCAATCCGGTTATCTGGACGCACGGCTGCCAGCTGCGCTGTCGCCCACAATCTATGTAAAATGGGGCGAAGCGATTTGGTTGGTTGTTGCAGCAATGCTGGCTAGCGCCGCAGCACTGGAAAGTCGCGGAGCCGGACGAAAAGAACCGCTGCACAAATAGCTATTGACCCTTTCTGCGCAGACTTCTACTGGTTTCCGGATGAATGTCACAACGGCTTCCTGACGTGGCAATTTTTTCTACTGGAGCACCTTAATGTCCCGACAAAATTACTTGTTTACGTCCGAGTCCGTCTCTGAGGGCCACCCGGATAAGGTCTGCGATCAGATTTCGGATTCGATCCTGGACGCCCTCCTGACCGAGGAAGAAATGGCGCGCGTGGCCTGTGAAACATTTGCCACAACTAACCGCGTAGTTATCGGGGGCGAAGTCGGGCTGTCGAGCCGCGCCAAACTCGATGATTTTATGGGTCGGATTGAAGGTATTGCGCGACAGTGCGTTCGGGACATCGGTTACGAGCAAAACGGTTTTCACTGGAAGACGATGGAAGTTCAGAATTATCTGCACCCCCAATCCGTCCATATCGCCCAGGGAGTTGATAACGCCGGCGCCGGCGATCAGGGCATCATGTTCGGCTATGCCGTGGATGAAACCCCCGAACTGATGCCCGCTCCGATCCAATACGCCCACGCCATTTTGCGCAATCTGGCCGATGCTCGAAAAAACGGGGACATCCCGACCTTAGGGCCGGACGCAAAATCGCAGCTTTCGGTACGCTACGAAGATGGCAAACCGGTTGAAATCACATCCGTTGTGCTTTCTACCCAGCATCTCGATGAATCCATGACGTCAGAGGACGTGCGTGCGGTTGTCACCCCTTACATCCGGGACAGTTTGCCGGACGGCTGGCTGACCAACAAAACCGAGTGGCACGTCAACCCGACCGGCAAATTTGTCATCGGCGGCCCCGATGGCGACGCGGGCCTTACAGGCCGCAAAATTATCGTTGATACATATGGCGGAGCTGCCCCGCATGGTGGTGGCGCATTTTCCGGCAAAGACCCCACTAAAGTCGATCGTTCCGCCGCTTATGCTGCCCGCTATCTGGCGAAAAACGTCGTCGCGGCTGGCATGGCCAAACGCTGCACGATCCAGCTCAGCTACGCCATCGGCGTCGCCCAACCGCTGTCGATATATTGCGACACTCATGGAACAGGAATAGCGTCAGAGGCCGAAATCGAAAAAGCCGTTGGCAGCGTGATCGACCTGACTCCGACCGGTATCAAAGACCACCTACAATTGACCCGGCCAATCTACGCCCGCACCGCCGCTTATGGCCATTTTGGCAGACCACCCACGGACGATGGCGGATTTAGCTGGGAAAAGACGGATCTGATCGAGGCGTTGAAGCGCGCGGTATAATTTGGAATTAGTAGAGGCGGGCTTCACTCCTCAACGCCCAATCCTGATAGACGCACCCAATCTCCTAAGCTATAGCCCTCCCATGAGAGACAAACACGTGTCCGGCGCCCCGTGGCGCAACTTCTACGGCCGGATCAAGGGCAAGGCTCTGCACGAAAGCCACAAGCGTTATCTGGCCGAAGACCTTGAGGGGCTGGCACCCGCCGGAGTGACCTGGCAAGAAAACCCTGATCGCAAATCGCTCGAATTGAATGCCCTGTCCAGCAACCGTCCGGTCTGGCTCGAAGTCGGTTTCGGCGGCGGCGAGCATTTGGTGCATCAGGCCGTTGCGAACCCGGATGTTCATATCATCGGTTGCGAACCCTATATCAACGGCGTCGCCACATTGCTGGGCAAAATCCGCAAGGCGCGCGTCTCCAACATCAGCGTCCATCCCGGCGATGCCCGCGATATGATGGATGTGCTGCCGGTGGCTTCGATAGACCGGGCCTTTCTGCTCTACCCCGATCCATGGCCGAAAAAACGCCACCACCGGCGGCGGTTTGTGACCCCCGAACACCTCGATCCAATGGCCCGCTGCCTGAAACCCGGCGCAATCTTTCGCTTGGCGACAGATATCGAGGATTACGTGCGCCAGACACTGGAGCAAATGACAGCGCGAAATGATTTCGAATGGCTGGACGAGCGGCCGGGGGACTGGCACAATCCCTGGCCCGATTGGCCCTCAACCCGCTACGAACAAAAAGCCCTGCGCGAAGGCCGCACACCGCATTATCTGACGTTCCGGAAACTATGACTTGGCCACAAGTTTGACAGCGGGATATCAACCATGCCACTCTTGTCTGATTAACCAAAAAGGAATTCAGACCATGTCAGTATTTAGCTACGTTATCGTTGCCGCGGTTGCGGTTCTCCACATCTACATTGCCTGGTTCGAAATGTTTGCATGGACCACCAAAGGACCAAAAGTGTTCAAACAATTTCCCCGCAACCTGTTTGAGCCGACCAAAGCGCTGGCGGCCAATCAGGGGCTGTACAACGGATTTCTGGCCGCCGGTCTGATCTGGTCCCTGTTGATCAGAGATGAAATCTGGCAACCGCGCATTGCCTTGTGCTTTTTGCTGTTTGTCCTTGCAGCGGGTGTATACGGTGCGGCAACAACTTCTGGACGGATACTATTTGTTCAGGCTGTCCCGGCTGCATTGGGCATTTTGCTGGTGCTTTTGAGCTAGCTGCGGAGGACCGGCTCTATTCCCTGATTTCAGAGCGGGCCACGCCCCAAAGGTTGGCTTTCTCTACCCACCCCCTGTGCCCCGAAACCATGACTTCGCACCAATCCGGATCGCAGTCTCCAAGTCGGGCAATCACCCCGCGATCCGCGTAGGCGTTGGCGGCTGCCGTCTCTGACGGTTTCAGTCGCAACGTGACCTGCTGCTCTTGAACAACAACGGTCCGCACGCCTGACAGCAGCGAGTAATGCATCCAGCCGCCCTGTCTGTCGCTGTCCTGAACCCGTCGCCAATGGCCGTATTCCGCTGTCACTTGCAAAGGCAGGTTTTCGTGGCGAAACACCCAATCAACCCGGTGTGTCAGGCTCGGCCCGCGCCGGACATTTCCCTCATCCGCTTTCATCGAAACAAACCGCGGCATCGGCAGGTTGGTCACCGGTCCGCGCTGCCCGGCAAGGGAAGTGCCCGACGCAGCAGCCATCGCCAAAATTATGGAAATTCCAATCGCCCGCATCTGCCAGACCTGCTCGATTTTCACCATGATACATCAATTCGTCACATAAAGGGTCTTTCAGCTTGCCCCTCTTGCCGAATTTTTGTCAGAATGGGGTGAACAAATCCAGAGGCGGTTCGAAACCAATGGCGGGAAGAAGACTAAGTGTTGTTGTTACGCGACGGTTACCCGAAGCAGTGGAAACACGACTGAACGAATTGTTCGAAGTGCGGTTAAACGAAGACGACACGCCAATGACGCGTGATCAACTGACCGAAGCTCTGCGCACAGCGGATGTGTTGGTTCCGACCCTCACTGACACCATCGACGCCGGTATGCTGGCGCAGGCCGGTGAAAACATGCGGTTGATTGCAAACTATGGTGCGGGAGTGGATCACATTGATGTGGCCACTGCCCGGCAGCGCGGCATTCTTGTATCAAACACGCCTGATGTGCTGTCTGATGACACCGCCGACATGACCATGGCGCTGATGCTGGCAGCCATGCGGCGGGTGCGCGAAGGATCTCGCCACATGCAGCGCGAAGAATGGAGCGGCTGGTCACCATCGGCATTTCTCGGCCAACGGCTCGGCGGCAAACGGCTGGGAATTCTGGGCATGGGTCAGGTTGGATCGGCCGTCGCCCGGCGTGCCAATGCATTTGGCATGCAGGTGCATTACCACAACCGCAAGCGGGTTCATCCGGATACAGAAGTGGAATTGCAGGCGACCTATTGGGCAAGTCTAGATCAGATGCTGTCTCGCGTGGACGTGGTTTCGGTCAATTGTCCCTATACTCCCAGCACATTTCACCTGCTGAATGCCCGCCGCCTAAAACTGCTGAAACCCACGGCCTTTGTGATCAACACGTCGCGCGGCGAAGTGGTTGACGAAAATGCGCTGACGCGCCTGTTGCGTGCCGGCGAACTGGCCGGTGCCGGCCTCGATGTTTTCGAACATGGCAACCAGATCAACCCGCGCCTGCGCGCGCTCGACAACGTGGTTCTGTTGCCGCATATGGCCTCCGCCACGCAGGAAGCCCGCAGCGAGATGGGCGAGAAAGTGATCCTGAACATCAAGGTGTTCGACGACGGCCACCGACCACCGGATCAGGTGGTGCCAAGCATGTTGTGAGCGTCAGAAAATACCCTGGCAAACAACCATGACCACCAGCGCGGCTATCCACTAACCGGCATCAACATTCCGCGCAAATCCCGACTTTCTGCCAAACATTCCGGCTGCATAAGCCATTACCGTAAACGCCACGGTCCCCAGAATTACCGTCAACAGAGCATTGTTGGCGGCGGTAACACCCACAAACCAGCTCATCAGCAAAAGCCCAACTGCCTGAGCCCCCATCGCGCCCGTCGGCATTTCGCTGGCAGCGCCCAAATCAACGCCAACACCTTCAGCCCACTTTTTGCCGAACACCATAGGAGAATACCAAAGCCATCCGAGGATAAACGTCACGACCGCGCCGACAATGACCGCTAGCCAGTTAACACCTGTCAAAATTTCCGCCATTTTCACCCTTTCAAGGTCTATGATAAATTTGGATTACATTAATTTAACAATAACGTTAATTACTTGGCAAGGGATTTCTTGAATTCACCCGATGCCTCAAATTTTGATCAGCCGATCACCTTGGCTGACGACCCCGTCCTGCACAATCTTGCACAACACTCCGCGCAAGCGATGATGCCGATAGTGCGGCCGGTTGATCCAGTCATAACTCTCGCGACCGTGGCGCTTTTTCCATTTGGCGCAGGCATTGTTGAACCGATCTGAGACTTCCAGAACCGCGGTTCCCGCCCGCAGGTGTTGGCCCACCGGCAGGTTCTCTTCGCCCAAATTCATATCTGCGATCATCGTGTCACCGGGATAGATCACGTTTTCCCTGTCCCGCCAGCACATATCCAACACACGTTTGGACAGGATACTGACTTGAATACGCGGATCCGGACTGCCATCCGGCAAGGTCAGCCAGGGATGCTTCAGCCACCGTTCGTTTTCGATCCCGCCCGCAATCGTCAAGCGCAAGCTGTCAAGGAATTCCCGCTGCGAAAAATCCGGGCGCCGGCATAGGATATCAATCAATGCTTCGCCGGGGGCTTCCAGAATTTGTGGTAATGCAGCATCCAGCTCCGCCGCGGTCACGTGTGTCATATGACACCGCAAACTGCGCAATCCGCGCGTTTAGTAATTCTGATTTTGCGACTCTCGCCATACAGTGCGTCATAAATAAGCATTTCGCCAGCGAGCGTTTGCCCAGCACCCGTGATCAGCTTGATTGCTTCTGCAGCCATCATCGAACCGACAACGCCCGGCAAAGCGCCAACAACTCCAGCCTCGGCGCAGCTCGGCGCAAGACCGTCAGCCGGTTCGTCTGGAAACAGACAGGCATAGCAGGGAGTTTCCTTTGCCGGGTTAAACAAAGTCACCTGCCCTTCCCACTGGCTGATTGCCCCTGATATCAGCGGTGTTTTCGTTGCCACACAAGCGGTGTTAACCGTTGCACGAGCGGCAAACGTATCCGTGCCATCAAGCACCAGATCAAATTCGGCCACCAAATCCTCGGCAATATCAGCAGACAGCTTGCGATTATACGGCAGGATATTCACATGCGGGTTCAGGGCATTCAGGTTTTTTTGCGCTGCAAACACCTTGGGGATGTCGATATCATCATCTTTGAACAGCACCTGCCGCTGCAGGTTTGACAGGCTGACCACATCGTCGTCTATCACGCCGATGGTGCCAATCCCCGCCGCCGCCAGATACATCAGCGCCGGAGACCCGAGCCCACCGGCCCCAACCACCAGCACCCGCGCCTTGCGTAGCTTCTGCTGCCCGGCCCCGCCGATTTCCCGCAGCACGATATGACGCGCGTAGCGCTCCAATTCGACGTCACGCATTTCTGCTGAGCGAGCGGGACTTCGCCTCGCAACGGCGCGAGATTTCAGCCGGTTCAGCAGCGCAATGTAAGCCATTCCCAAAGCAGCCACACCCAATAAGATCAGCCAGTTTACCAACGACCCACCCGTCGCAATCCGCAGAGTGTTCTCCGCAGGTAGTGTCGCCTGCACCAGCAGCACAAACACCAACCCGATTCCCACAATCGCAATCTGCGCCGATATTGAAGCACCCAAGAGCCGTGCGGCCAGCACCGCAAGTCCGATCAGGATCAGAGTAAATACCATCAGCCCTGCCCGGTTGACCCAAAACCACCTGCACCCCTGTCACTGTCCGACAAAGCCTCAGCCTGCTGCCATTCAACCTGGACCACTGGCGCAAAAATTACTTGGGCAATGCGGTCACCGTGGGCAATGTGAAACGCTTCAGATCCATGATTGATCAGGATCACGCCCAACGGCCCGCGATAGTCGCTGTCGATGGTTCCCGGCGTGTTTGCCAAACTGATTCCATGTTTCAATGCCAGACCGGATCGCGGCCTGATTTGCGCCTCAAACCCGTATGGGATTTCAAGTGACAATCCGGTCGGAACCAACGCGCGTGCGCCTGCCTCAAGCGATATACCCACTTCACGGCATGACTCTGGCAGGTTGGAACGCAGGTCCATTCCCGCCGCCCCGGCTGTTTCATACGCAGGCAATGGAATCCCCTGATCCGCACCGTCCATAAAGGCCACCTTCACTGTCAGATCAGCCATCCGCAAGCGCCTCTGCGATCCGCTCAGCCAGTTTGCGGGCAACTTCACCTTTGGCCATACGCGGCCAGACATCCGCAGCGTTTTCGCTGATCAGAGTCACAGCGTTTTCAGTCCCGCCCATGATCCCGGTTTCCGGCGACACATCGTTGGCGACAATCCAGTCACAACCTTTGCGCAGGCGTTTTGCGGTCGCGTTGGCGATTACATCGTCAGTTTCGGCAGCAAATCCAACAACCAACGCCGGACGCAGTTTCTTGTTCTGGGATACGGTCGCCAAAATGTCGCGGTTTTCAGCGAATTCCAGAACCGGCAAGCCGCCCTTGCCATCCTTCTTGATCTTGCTGTCCGATTGTTGTGCCACCCGCCAATCCGCCACTGCTGCTGCAAACACTGCAACATCCGCGGGTAGGGCGGTTTCCACCGCTCCAAGCATCTCAGCGGCAGTCTCGACCTGCTGAATGTCACATCCGCCGGGCATTTCAGTGTTGACCGGCCCAGTTACAAAGGTCACCCGCGCACCCAGCGCCGCTAATTCGTTGGCAATCGCCGCCCCCTGCGTACCGCTCGAGCGGTTGGCGATGTAGCGCACCGGGTCAATCGGCTCGTGAGTCGGGCCGGAGGTCACAATCACATGTTTGCCCTTCAGAGGCCCGTTCAACAGGGCGTTTTCAACCGCAGCAACAATCTCCGGCACCTCGGCCATCCGCCCTGGCCCGTATTCACCACAGGCCATGTCACCTTCGTTCGGGCCAACAACCAGCACGCCATCATCCGTTAAGACACGCAAATTCCGCTGCGTCGCCGCATGCTCCCACATGCGCACATTCATTGCCGGCGCAATCAGCACGCGTTTGTCAGTGGCCATCAAAAGCGTCGTCGCCAGATTGTCGGCAATCCCCTGCACCATCTTGGCCATCAGATCCGCTGTCGCAGGCGCAACCACAATCAGATCGGCAGCGCGGGACAACTGGATGTGCCCCATCTCGGCCTCATCGGTCAAATCAAACAAATGGCGGTAAACCTTTTGCCCGGCCAGCGCTGACACTGACAGCGGCGTCACAAATTCTTCGGCCGCTCGTGTCATTACCGGCACCACTTCCGCGCCACGGTCTTGCAACCGTCGGATCAAATCCAACGATTTATAGGCCGCGATCCCGCCACCGATAACCAGAAGAATGCGCCGTCCGTGAAGCATTACGCCCGCCTTTTCCTTTACATCCTGACAGATGTAGCCAGCACAGCACCCGGAGGCAAGCAAAGGCGGACCGCGATAATTCAATCGGGGCCCGCCTTATCGTTTCTTTATCGCGAAAATTACTTTCGCCGATAGCAAGAGGCTTAAACCGTCGCGGCCATCTTTTCAGCCGATTTGCCGGTGTTCTTTTCCAGCAACTTTTTCAGCTTGGTCAGTGCCGCCGCCTCAACCTGACGAATCCGTTCTTTTGACAGCCCCAGCTCATCGCCGATACTGCCAAGTGTGCGGGTGTCTTCGATCAACAGCCGCTGCGACAGGATATATTTCTCCCGGTCGCTTAAACCGTCCATCGCCTCGTCCAGCCATCCGCGCAGGGTGGACAGGTCGGTATTCCGGGTCACCACCTCTTCAGCTTGCGGACTGTCATCCGCAAGGGTATCCTGCCATTCACGGCCTTCATCTTCGCTCGACTGCTGCGCATTCAGCGAAAAGTCGGCCCCGGCAAGACGGCCTTGCATCATCTGAACATCCCGCATCGGCACGCCAATTTCATGCGCGATTTTTTCGTTCAGCTGATGTTTGTCGAGGGTCTCTCCCACCTTCGCGGCTTCCCGCTCCAATGTTGCTTGCACCCGCTTGAGGTTGAAGAACAGCGACTTCTGGCTGCTTGTTGACCCGGTGCGCACCATCGACCAGTTGCGCATGACATAGTCCTGAATGGCGGCTTTGATCCACCATTGCGCATAGGTCGAAAACCGTACACCGCGTTCCGGATCGAATTTATCCGCTGCTTTCATCAGGCCGACACCGGCCTCTTGAATAAGATCGGACATCGGCGCACCATAGCGCCGGAACTTCGACGCCATGGAAATCCCGAGCCGCATGTAGGCCGTCACCAACCGGTGAAGCGCCTGTTCGTCCCGGTCATCGCGCCAGGCGCGGGCCAGTTTGGTTTCAGTTTCTGCATCCAGCAATTCAGCAGACATCGCCTGTTGCCGGAAATCATGTGTTGTGACGTCGTCCAGAGGCATCTTTTTTCCTCCTATGTCAGAATATAGAGTGACTGGTCTTAGTCTTTCTTTAACGTTACTACGGATGAACTCCGTCGGTGGATCAAAAGGATGTGTGCAGGCCGTGAAATTTCCGCAGCTTTCTTTGGTTCTGGGTGGCGCAGCATCGGGAAAATCACGCTTCTCCGAAAGGCTGGTGCGGTGGTCCGACCTGCCCCGCAGCTATATCGCAACTGCGCAAGCGTTTGATGATGAAATGCGGGATAAAATTATTAAACATCAACAGGATAGAGGCCCAGACTGGGCAACGACCGAGGCCCCGCTGGACCTTTGTGAAGCAATCGCAAAACAACCAAAAGGCAATGTGATACTGGTCGATTGCCTGACGCTATGGCTGTCTAACCTGCTGCTGAAAGGACGTTGCGTCACGGACTCCGGAACCGCCCTGATCGCCGCCTGCGCTGAATTTGGCGGGCCTGTGGTGTGTGTGTCCGACGAAGTTGGCCTCGGAATTGTCCCGGACTCCGCATTGGGCCGCCGATTCCGCGAAGCTCAGGGCCGGTTGAACCAACAGATGGCAGCGCAAGCGGGTTTTGTGGTGCTTGTCACTGCCGGCATTCCGCAGATTTTAAAGGGAAACCTGCCCAAGGTGCGCACATGACCCGCTTCTGGTGGGTGCGCCACGGCCCGACGCACCGCAACGGATTGGTCGGCTGGACCGATGTGCCCGCCGATCTGTCAGATACTGCAGCGATTCAGCGATTGAACAGCCATCTGCCGGCTGACGCTGTTGTGGTGTCTTCTGATCTGCTGCGCAGCATTGCCACCGCAGACGCCATCACCGACCGGCGTGAACGCCTGCCCCATGCTCCCGAATTGCGCGAAATCCACTTCGGCGACTGGGAAGACCTGACTTATTCAGAAGCCGAGGCACTGGACGCTGAATTGGCCCACGAATACTGGTCCAATCCAGGTCATATTGCCCCGCCGAACGGCGAAAGCTGGCATCAGGCGGCAGATCGAGTTTCCAAGGCGGTCGATCGTCTGGCAGAAGCCCACCAGGGCAGCGATGTCATCGTCGTCGCCCATTTTGGCGTAATCCTGACCCAATTGCAGCGAATCACGGGAATGGACCCGAAATCGGCGATATCGTTTAAGATAGACAACCTGTCGGTCACCGGGCTTGAACACATGGGTGACGCGTGGCGCGTGCTCGGGGTCAATCACAAACCTTGAACGCCTTCATCACAATATAACATTTCAAATTCACTTCGAGCCAAGACATAGTTGCCCTATGAAATACGAACTCATCATCGGTGACAAAACCTACTCCAGCTGGTCGTTGCGCGGCTGGCTGTTGTTCGCCAAATTCGACATCCCGGTCAAAACCCACAACGTGCGGATGTATTCGGAAGGTTTTCACACCAAGCTAGCCGAATTCAAACCGGCCCGACTGGTCCCAGCGATGAAATTCGATGGAACCGTGGTAACCGATTCTCTGGCGATGGCCGAAACTCTGGCCGAGCAGAACCCCGACAAACAAATGTGGCCCGCCGACCCAAAGGCGCGCGCGCTTGCCAGGTCGCTGGTGGCCGAAATGCACTCCGGCTTTACCGACATGCGCAACGAATGCACTGCCAACTTACGCCGCCATTACTTGAACCACCAACCGTCAAACGCGGTACTGGCAGATATCGAGCACATGGAATTGCTGTGGATTACGGCGCGGCGCGACTTCGGCGGCGAAGGCCCCTGGCTGTTTGGCGAATACTCCATAGCAGATGTATTTTTCGCCCCTGCGGTCACCCGCTTTGCCACCTATAACTTCCCGCGCGGAGAGATTGCCCAGTCTTATATCGATGCACATCTGGCAGACCTGAAATTCCGCCAGTGGCGCGCCATGGGACTGGCGCAGAATTACATTCAGCCTGGATATGACAAAGACCTGGCAGAGGGCGAATGGCCCGGCCCGATACCACTCCCCGCAACGCCTGTCGACAACGGCCCCTCAGAAAACACCCATTGCCCTTATTCCGGTGACCCGGTAACGGATTACCTCGAACTCGACGGGCGTGTGTTCGGATTTTGCAACCCGTACTGCCGCGACCGGACGGTGGCAGATGCCGAGATCTGGCCGGAATTCACCGCCATTTACCAAAAATAAACCACGACCACCGTATCGTTAACCATTCTTACCTAGGCGTTTCGTGTTCGATCCAATCTGGATTGAACACGAAACGCTGGCTAGTAACTGAGATGTAGCTGCGTTTCATCCTTCCTTCTATCGAACGAAGCATGAAACGCTCTGGGAGTCGGAATGGTTGCGCGTGCCTATACTGTTGCCTTTCAGGGCGTCGACGCCCGGCTGGTTGAAGTGCAATGCTCCCTCAGCCCGGGCCTGCCCACGTTTCAGGTGGTCGGCCTGCCTGACAAAGCGGTCAGCGAAGCCAAGGAACGGGTGCGCGCTGCCTTGAATGCACTGGCTTTGGCGCTGCCTTCCAAACGCATCACCGTGAACATGTCCCCAGCTGACTTGCCCAAAGAGGGTTCACATTTCGACCTGCCGATCGCGCTGGCTCTGCTCGCTGCCATGGAAGTCTTGCCCAAAGACGAGGTGGAACGGCTCGTCGCACTCGGCGAACTGTCGCTCGACGGCAAGCTGATCCCGGTCATCGGCGCCCTGCCCGCCGCCCTCGCCGCTGCCGCCGCCTCCTGCAATCTGGTCTGTCCGAAAGATTGCGGCGCCGAGGCCGCCTGGGTCGGCGCTGTCGAGGTCATCGCGCCCGCCACATTGCTCGAAACCCTGAACCATTTCACAGGCAAATCGGTGATTCCGCCGGCCAAACCCGGCGAGGTGGCAAAAGACGGCGACACCAAAGACCTGGCCGACGTCAAGGGCCAGGAACGCGCCAAACGGGCGCTGGAAATCGCTGCCGCCGGGCGTCACCACCTGTTTATGGTCGGCGAACCCGGTTCCGGCAAGTCCATGATGGCCGCGCGTTTACCCGGCCTGCTGCCGCCGCTCGAAGCAGATGAAGCGCTGGAAACTTCAATGATCCACTCCCTCGCCGGATTGCTGACCGCAGGCGGTATCTCCAAAACCCGCCCTTACCGCGACCCGCATCACACTGCTTCAATGGCGGCTATCGTCGGTGGCGGGCGCAGCGCAAAACCCGGCGAAGTATCCCTCGCCCACAATGGCGTCCTGTTCCTTGACGAATTGCCGGAATTCTCGCGGCAGGTACTGGAAACCTTACGCCAGCCTGTTGAAACCGGCAGCGTCATGGTTGCCCGCGCCAATGCCCACGTCAAATACCCCTGCCGCTTCATGCTGGTCAGCGCTGCCAATCCGTGCCGCTGCGGCTTCCTGTCAGACCCAAGCCGGGCCTGCGCCCGGGTACCGGTCTGCGGCCAGGATTATCTGGGTAAAATCTCCGGCCCGCTGATGGACCGTTTTGATCTCAGGGTCGAAGTGCCACCGGTTTCGATTGATGATTTGACGCTGCCTGATGGTGGTGAATCCAGCGGAATTATTGCTGGGCGGGTAATCGGTGCCTGGCAACGCCAGCGCGACCGCTTCAGCGCCGTCGAAGGTGTACGCTTGAACGCCGATGCCGAGGGAACATTGCTGGAAGAGATAGCCAAACCAGACAAAGAAGGCGCAGACTTGCTAACCAAAGTTGCTGAAAAATTCCGCCTCTCCGCGCGTGGCTATCATCGGGTATTGCGGGTCGCCCGCACGATTGCCGATCTCGACGGTGTCGATCAGGTCCGCAAACCCCATGTCGCCGAAGCAGTCAGTTACAGGCTGGTCTCCGCCGCAACCTGATGTGCCGATATAAACCGCACAATATCATCCAGCGCGTCCTGCGCTTCAGGCAGAAATCCGAGCATCAGATGCCAGACATGAAACGCATTCGACCAACTGCGCACCAGCACCTCAGCCCCCTGCTCCAGCAGATGGTTTTGCATCATCAATGTATCGTCACGCAGGATTTCCCCGTCCGCAACTTGCATCAGCACCGGCGGGCAGGTCTTGAATCTTGCAAACAGTGGCGACGCATAGGGCTGTTTCGGATCCTGATCACCCAAATACATCTCGCGCAACTCGCTAAACCGGCGTGGGTTAAACACCACATCAGACTTTGCATTCTGAACCCGGCTGCCACCCGACCCGGTGAAATCCACCGCCGGACACATTGCAAACGCACACATTGGCAGCGGTAGGTTATTCGCCGAAATATAAGCCAGCAGCGATAACACCAACCCGCCACCCGCACTGTCGCCGCCCAGTATAATACGCCGCGGGTCACGCCCCGACATCACCAGCGCCTGATAACAGGCCACGACGTCGTCAAACCCCGCAGGGAATGGGTGTTCAGGCGCCAATCGGTAGCGCGGCATAACCGCCTCCAGGCCCAGTTCACCGCAAATATACGCGACCATATGTTTGTGGGTGTCGGGGCTGCCGGATACAAAGCCACCGCCGTGAACATAAAACAAAATGTCGTCACTTCGGCGCGCACCGCGCGCCACCCATTTCACCGGAACATCAGCGCTCGCACCCTTCAGCATCCCGTTTCGATAGTCCGACAGCGGCGGCGACCAATGGGTCCGTTCGGCGTGCCGAGCAAAGCTTTTTCGCAGCTTGGGAACCTCGGTGACCAACCCCAGCCAGCGTTTCACAACCAGCCGGGTGAAAAAACTCAGAACCAACAGCCGCAAGGACATCAGTCTGAAGTCCTGCGCTCAATCGCGTCCCAGAGCATCGCTGCCACATTGATTCCGTCAAACCGCTCCAGCTCCTGAATGCCGGTCGGCGAGGTCACATTGATCTCGGTCAGATTGCCGCCAATCACGTCGATGCCGACAAAAATCTGCCCCTTTTCGCGCAACAACGGCCCAATGGCGGCGCAAATCTCCCGATCACGATCATCCAGCGCCACTTTCTCCGGCCGCCCCCCGATGTGCATATTGGACCGTATCTCGCCTTTGGCAGGCACCCGGTTGATTGCCCCGACGGGCTCACCGTCCACCAATATGATCCGCTTGTCGCCGTTCGCCACATCCGGCAGAAATTTTTGCGCAATCAGCGGCTCGCGGTTGATGCTGGTAAACAGTTCGTGCAACGAATTCAGATTGCGGTCTTCTGGGCCCAGCCTGAACACTCCGGCGCCGCCGTTGCCGTACAGCGGTTTCAATATGATATCGCCGTGTATGTCTTTGAACGCTTTGAGGGTTTCCAGATCCCGCGCCACCGTGGTCGGAGGAGTCAGATCAAGGAACTGCAGCACCAGCAGCTTTTCCGGATAATTGCGCACCCATTCCGGGTCATTCACCACCAATGTTCCGGGATGCAGCATTTCCAGCAAATGGGTGGTGGTGATGTAGCCCATGTCAAACGGTGGGTCCTGGCGCAGCCAAACCACATCCCAATCCGCCAAATCAACTTCGCTCTCCGAACCCAGCGTAAAATGGTTGCCAACCTCCCGGCGCACCTGCAGCGGCCAACCCCGCGCGGTGATACGCCCGGCCTGATACGCCAATCTGTCCGGCGTGTAATAAAACAGCTGATACCCGCGCGCCTGCGCTTCTTCCGCAATTCGGAACGAACTGTCCGCATGGATGTCGATCCCGTCGATAGGATCCATCTGGATTGCAACTTTCAAGGTCATCACGCCGGCCTTTGTATCTAACACCAGTCCGATACATGGCGCAGAGGCAACGGGGTTGCAATGGCTTACAATGCTTCAGCTTTATTTGACATCGCAGTTATTCCGCTCTTGCCTGGCGGTCACGCGCCCATGAACGCGCCGGGCAGAACCCTGACCCGGCCCGTTGCATCGACCATAGCTGCGTCAAACCGGCAGTCCACGGCAATTGTTTTGGCCTGGTCCGCCAGATATCCCAAAGCGGCCCGCTGAATGCGTTCCTGTTGGCGCAGCGTTATACGTTCCGCAGCGCGTTCAATTGTGCGGCCGCACTTCACTTCGACAAAGTAATATTTCTCCTGATGCCGGGCCACCAGATCAACCTCGCCATCTCGGGTTTTCCAGCGCTTGGCGACAACTTCAAAACCGCTGTCCTGATACGCTCGGGCAACAGCCGCTTCGGCTGCGACGCCTTTAAGATATGATGTCTTACCGCTCATTTTTAAAGTATCTCTCCCACAGGCTCTAAAGTATCTCTCCCACAGGCTCCGTTGCTCTAGCCAGGCGGTTGCTGTCCCTTCGGTCCTGTCCGTTCAAATTTCAAATGCTATATTCACAAGGTTTCTTTCAGTTCGAGCGCCCGCTGATAGGCAAGCTTTCGCGCGATTCCAAATTGCACCGACACTGTATTTGCCGCATCTTTTACCCGCATCGTGGCCAGCGCATACCGCAAAGCGCGGTCGATGTCCTCCGCCGCAGGAGCACTGACCGTGGGCGGGCCCAGAACAACAACAATTTCCCCTTTTGGTGAGTTTATATCAGCAAATTCCGCTGCCACATCCGCCAAAGTACCGCGATACACCGTTTCGAATTTTTTGGTAAGCTCCCGACATACAGACACCCGCCTATCTTCTCCGAAAGCATGTACCATATCAGTTAATGAACCATGAATGCGTTTGGGACTTTCATAAAAGACCAGCGTCACGGTCACGGGTGCCAGTTCCGCGAAAAACTTCTTTCGCGCCGTTGTTTTATTGGGCGCAAACCCGGCAAATAGAAACCGATCAGTCGGTTGACCGGCAACACAAAGCGCCGCCAGCAAAGCCGACGGGCCGGGTGCTGACCACACCGGCAGGCCTTCCGCAATCACCGCGCAGGACAGTCCATACCCCGGATCAGCCAGCAACGGAGTTCCGGCGTCAGACACAAAACCCACCGATTTGCCTGCCCGCAATGCCTCCAATATTACCGGGCGCTGACGATTGCCGTTGTGGTCGTGGTAGGATAACAAGCGGCGGTCACCCAGAGCGATGCTGTGGATATCCAGCAGCCTGCGGGTGTTTCTGGTATCCTCAGCGGCCAGCACATCAGCGCTTGCAAGGATATCAAGCGCACGCAGGGTGATGTCTCTGGCGGTGCCGATTGGGGTCGCAACCAGATACAAACCTGGGGTCAAACCTGCAGCGCTCATTCGCTTAATTTCCTGTATTTGTTTCTATCCCGTTGATTTCAGGTCGACCAAGACCTAACTTTTTGCATATATAAAGCGTGTCACGCCTTATGGGAAACACCAATGAAGCGCGACACGCAGCGACATAAAAGGTTGAGACCGGCGTTTCGCATGTGATCTGAATCTGATCACATGCGAAATGCTCACGGGCTCTATTGACCAGTTTGATTTGGGAGGGGGTAATGGCCGTTTCGCGCCGAGTAACACAGTTTTTCGCAATGGTGGCCGGTCTGATCGCCGCCGCGTTTGCCCTTTCTGCCTGTATCAATACTGGGGCCTCTCAGGGACCGCGCGTTAACACCGACAAACCGGTTGTTGTTGGATTGCTGGTGCCCTCTGGCAGCGGCAATGAACAGCAGGAGGCCCTGGCGGACAGTCTGGTACGGGCAGCCCGTCTGGCGGTGTCCGAGATGGAAGATGTCAAGATTGACCTCAAAGTCTACGCCACCGGCGGCAACGCGGCTCAGGCTTCAGTTGCGGCCCGGCAGGCTGCGTCAGACGGTGCCAAAATCCTAGTCGGGCCGCTGTTTGCTGAAGCGGCCAACAGCGCCGGCGCAGCGGTCGCCGGCCGCGGTATCAACGTGCTCAGTTTTTCAAACAACCCACAGATAGCCGGCGCAAATGTGTTTATTCTCGGCGACACATTCCAGAACACAGCCAATCGGCTGGTGGCCTATTCAGCGCGTCAGGGGAACCGCAATATCGGTGCAATCGTGCGTTCGGATGCAGCCGGTGATATCGCCATAGCCGCCGTCCAGACGGCGGCAGCACGCAGCGGCGCGACCTATACTGGTGCCACCCGCTATGAATTGAACACCCAAAGCGTGATCAATACCGTGTCCGGAGCCAAATCCCTGATCCGCAGCTCCGGCGCAAACGCTCTGGTTCTGGATGCCGACAGCGCTGGTGCTCTTCCGGTCTTTGCGCAGCTGTTGCCGGAAAACGGCATCACCGGACAATCAGTGCAAATAATTGGATTAACCCGCTGGGATCAAACCTCGGAACAGGTCCGCACCAATCCCGGCCTGCAAGGCAGCATATTCGCCATGCCGGACACCGGGGCCCAGGCGGCCTTTCGGGGTCGTTATGCGGCAGCCAACGGCAACAATCCGCATATTCTTGCAGGCAAAGCCTATGACGGGATTAAAGTTGTAGGCACGCTGCTGCGGTCCGGAGAAAGTGATGCTCTGACACGCCTGAAACTGACCCGGCCAGCCGGATTCAGCGGCGCTAACGGCATATTCCGGCTGTTGACGGACGGAACCAATCAGCGCGGCCTGGCCATTGCGAAATTGCAAGAAGGCCAGGTTGTCGTCATTGAATCAGCTCCACGAGGCTTTGGTGGCGCCGGTTCTTAAGCCCGCATCCGGCGAAAAATGGAACAACGGCATCGGCGCATCGCTCTGTGCGCCGGGAGAGGTATTTGATCCCGGCGCGGTATACGCAGAACTGGACAGGCTGGCCCGTCACACTGCCGACAAAAACCAGCTGCGCAGGGCGATTGCCAAAGAACTGAGCGCTGCCAATGAGGCCGGACGCAAACTGATCCGAAACCGCTATCAGGCAACACCCTTTGCGACCGAGCAAGTGATCCGCGCCTACACTTATCTGACCGACTGCCTGGTGATCGCAGCCCTGCATTCAGCAACTGAATACCTGCATCCGTTGGCCAGTCCCACGAATGCGGAACGCATCACTGTGCTGGCTGTTGGCGGTTATGGTCGCGGTGAAATGGCACCGTTTTCTGATGTGGATCTGTTATTTTTGTCGCCGTATAAACTGTCCCCTTGGACTGAAAGCGTTGTGGAATCGATGCTCTACATTCTTTGGGACATCCGCCTGAAGATCGGCCACGCGACCCGCACAATCGACGATTGCCTGCGTTTGGGCAAAGACGATCTGATAATCCGTACATCCCTGCTGGAAAGCCGCTATCTTGGAGGGGACGAGGCCCTCTCCGAGCAGTTGGAAGCCAAACTTTGGAAAAATCTGTTCAAAAGCACCGGCCCGGATTTTGTCGCCCAGAAACTGGAAGAGCGCGAAGGTCGTCACCGCAAACAGGGTCAGCAACGGTTCATGCTGGAGCCCAATGTGAAAGAGGGCAAAGGCGGCTTGCGCGATCTGCAAACTCTGTTCTGGATTACCAAATATCTCAGCGGTGCCAAACTGCCGCGCGAAATGATTGCTCAGGGGTATTTCACCCAAGTGGAATACGAACGCTTTGCCAAGGCTGAGCATTTTCTGTGGACTGTACGCTGCCACTTACATCTGGCGGTCAAACGCGCA
Source organism: Amylibacter sp. (assembly GCA_965237555.1). Classification (GTDB taxonomy): domain Bacteria; phylum Pseudomonadota; class Alphaproteobacteria; order Rhodobacterales; family Rhodobacteraceae; genus Amylibacter. The sequence goes on along the minus strand of OZ250147.1, from coordinate 450,637 downwards.
TCAGAGCAACTGACGTTCGACAGTCAGGTCACAATAGCCGCAGCCTTGGGCTACCAGGATCAGGGCGGACTGCGCGCGGTCGAGGCGTTTATGCAGGATTATTTCCGCCACGCCACCCATGTGGGCGACCTGACGCGAATCTTTCTGACCGCGCTGGAAGCTCGCCATGTCAAACAGCAGCCTTCGTTCGGCAGCCGCTTGTTGCAGGCGATGCCCTGGCGGCGCAGCGAACTTGAAGCCCCGGAAGGGTATAAAATCGTGCACGGGCGGCTGGCGATTGCAAATGACGTCAAATTTCTCGGAGACCCGCTGAATTTTCTGCGGATATTCGAAGAGGGCTTGAAATCCGAAATCCTGATCCACCCGGACGCCATGCGCCTGATCGCCGTCAGCCTGCATCTGATCGACGACGAATTGCGCGCCAACCCCGAGGCACAACGCATTTTCCTATCTCTGCTGCTGGACTACGGCAATCCGGAACGGGCGTTGCGGCGGATGAACGAACTTGGAGTTCTGGGTGCATTCATCCCGGAATTTCAGCGCATCGTGGCGCTGATGCAGTTCAACATGTACCACCATTACACGGTCGACGAACACACCATTCAGTGCATCTCGACACTGGCCATGATCGAACGCGGTGCGTTGAAAGAAGACCTGCCGGTTGCCTCGGGCATTCTGGAAACCGGTGTGAATCGCAAGGTCCTCTATGTCGCTTTGCTCTTGCATGACATCGGCAAGGGCCTTCCTGAAGACCATTCTGTTGCCGGCGCGCGGCTCGGGGCAGAAATTGCGCTGCAACTGGGATTGTCCGAAAAGGAGGTTGATACCGTTGTCTGGCTGATCCGCAACCACCTGTTGATGTCGGACGTGGCGCAAAAACGCGATTTGTCCGACCCGGTCACTGTGCGCGACTTTGCCAAAACTCTGAAAACCACAGCCCGGCTGAACCTCCTGACGGTTCTAACAGTTTGCGATATACGCGGCGTCGGCCCGGGCACCTGGAACAACTGGAAAGCCCAATTGCTGCGCGATTTGCACCGGATGGCACGTATAGCCCTGCAGGAAGGCGTCGAACGGATCGGCGAATTGAACAATAGGTCAGAAGCCGTCGCCAAGCTGCGCAGAGCTTTGCCGGAATGGAGCGATGAAGAGTTCGAAGCAGAAGAATCCCGCCACTACGGGCCGTATTGGCAAGGACTGAACACCCAAACCCAGCAAATTTTCGCAACGCTGATGCGCACGGCAACCACATCCGAAATAGCCATGGACATAGAACCGGACAGTGACCGGGACGCAACCCGAGCCTGTTTTGTGCTCCAGGATCACCCCGGCATTTTTTCCCGTCTGGCGGGCGCTTTGGCGCTGGTCGGAGCCAATGTGGTCGATGCACGAACCTACACCAGCTCTGACGGCTATGCCACGGCGGTGTTCTGGATTCTGGACGCCGACGGGAATCTCTACGAAAAATCGAAGCTGACCCGACTGCGCAGCATGATCAAGAAAACACTGAGCGGTGATGTCGTGGCGCGGGAAGCCTTGAAAGCCCGTGACAAATTCAAAAAACGTGAACGCGATTTCATCGTGCCGACAGAAATTACATTCGACAACACCGGTTCGGATATCTACACGATTATCGAAGTCGACACCCGCGACCGTCCCGCACTGCTGTTTGATCTGACCAAAGCCCTGAGAAACGCCAATATTTATATCTTCTCAGCTGTTATCGCCACCTATGGCGAACAGGCAGTGGATGTGTTTTATGTCAAAGACATGATCGGGTTGAAACTCCACTCTGAGAGCAAACAGAAGAAAATTGAAGCATTGCTACGCGACGCGATTGAACGCGGCGTGGCCGGGGCAATGTCGTGACAGGTCAAATTCGGTTTTTGTCGTCGGTTTTTACCGTTGGCGGCTGGACCATGCTCAGCCGGGTGGCGGGGCTGGTACGGGACCTGATGATTGGCGCATTGCTGGGCGCGGGCCCGGTCGCTGATGCATTTCTACTGGCGTTTTCCCTGCCCAACATGTTCCGCCGCTTTTTCGCCGAAGGCGCGTTCAACATGGCTTTTGTGCCGATGTTTGCTAAGAAACTGGAAGCTGGTGACGACCCGCATGGCTTTGCGCGGGAAGCTTTCGCCGGTCTCGCCTCGATTTTGGTGTTGCTCACACTAATTGCGCAACTCGCAATGCCGTTTCTGGTTCTGGCAATGGCCAGTGGCTTTGCCAGTGATGAACGGTTTGATCTGGCGGTGTTTTATGGGCGCATCTGTTTTCCCTATGTTCTGCTGATTTCGCTCGCCGCCCTCCTCAGCGGCGTCCTGAATGCCTCTGGGCGCTTCGCCGCCGCCGCCGCTGCGCCCGTGCTGCTCAACCTGATCCTGATCGCCACCATGTCTTTGGCCTATTATCTCGACCTCGATTTCGGCACATCGTTGTCCTGGGGGGTGATCGCTGCCGGGATTGGCCAGTTCTTTCTGGTCTGGAAAGCCGCCGCCAATATCGGCTTTCGCCTGATTATTCAGCGCCCGCGCATGTCGGATGATCTGAAACGACTGGCTGTTATCGCCCTGCCCGCTGCAATGGCCGCAGGAGTCATGCAGATCAACCTGCTGGTCGGGCGTCAGGTCGCCAGTTATTTCGACGGTGCGGTGTCCTGGCTCTATTACGCCGACCGACTTTATCAATTGCCACTCGGCGTGGTTGGTATCGCCATTGGGATCGTTTTACTACCCGACCTGTCACGCCGCCTACGTGCGGCGGACGAAGCTGGGGGCCGCGACGCTTTCAACCGTGCCACCGAGTTCGCTCTGGTCTTGACCCTGCCCTGTGCGGCAGCGCTGATGGTGATCCCCGACCCGCTGATTTCAGTGTTGTTTCAACGGGGTAATTTCACCGCCGCCGACAGTGCGGCCACAGCCGCTGCTGTTGCCATCTATGGGGTCGGACTGCCCGCATTCGTGATGCAAAAAGTGCTGCAGCCGCTGTATTTCGCCCGCTCGGACACCCGCACCCCGTTTTACTATGCATTGATCAGCATGGTGCTGAACGCAGTTCTGGCGATTGGCTTGTCGTATTACATCGGCTACCTCGCCGCCGCCATCGGAACCACATTGTCGTCGATCGCGCTGGTGCTGCTGCTATTGCACGGAACTCGCAAAATGGGATTGGCAGCCCGGTTTGATGACCAAATCAAACGCAGCTTCCCGCGTATTCTCGCCGCGACCGCCGTGATGGCGGCAGCCGTCTATGGCCTGTCGGTTTTGGAAGCCGATCTGCTGACCACGCCCGGCTGGCGTTATGCGGCGCTGGCAGCCCTTATCGGCACCGGAATTGTGACATATTTCATCGCTGCACTGGCTCTTGGTGCTATTACCCGCGAAGGGCTGAAAACAGTTACCCACCGCAAGGGATAAGCCACCTTACCGATCCCGCATCCGATGCAGAATATGCCAAAGCCCGCGCCGGTTCTCCGGCCGTAAAACTACGCAAATACAAAACCCGCCAACAAACCCGGCAATATCAGCCACCCAGTCCTTGCCTCCAAATATCAGCCCGTACACAAGTTGAATAACCATCAGCGCGGCGATCAAACGAAAAGCTTTCAGGATATTGTCGCCTGCGTCCCGGTAGCGCCCAATCAAAATCCAACTGTAAGCGCCGATCAATCCATAGACCGCGGAATAGCCGCCCAGCAGCGCGTTTCCCCGCCCCCAGAACAGCGCAAACACAATCGCGGCAAAAACCGCGCTGCCAAAGAAAATTATCAGCAGCGACAGCGCCGACACTTGTTCACCGACGTATTTCCCGAGCGCCAGCAACAATACAACGGCGAACAGTGAATGCCCAAAACTGACATGCACAAACAGATAGGTTACAAACCGCATCAAATGTTCCGGTGGATAGCGCCCGTTGATCCACATCCAGTCAAGCACATTGGTGCTGAACGCAAACATATCCGCCATCGATCCGCGCCAGCCAATCGCCCGCGGCCCGCCGATAATCCCGGCTTCGCCGAGCTGAAACACGATCTCCGCGGACCCCATCACCACAGCCAGCAAAACCACCACCCACGGCAGCGGATTTATCGGTGGCGCATTGGCATCGGGGTCGTACATTTTCAAGCCCTTATTGACGTCTGCGCCCCATATAGCGATAAGGCGCGAGACGATCCAGACGGAGTTTTGCGCAATGGGCGAAACCAATCACACACCACGCGTATTTTCTGGCATCCAACCGTCGGGAAATCTGACGCTGGGCAATTACCTCGGCGCGGTGAAACGCTTCGTCGAGATGCAGAACTCCGGCATTCAGACCATTTATTGCATGGTCGATCTGCACGCCATCACAGTCTGGCAGGACCCGGATACTCTGCGCCGCAATACCCGCGAATTGGCCGCTGCCTATATCGCCTGCGGCCTCGATCCGGCCAAATCCATTCTGTTCAACCAAAGTCAGGTTTCGGCCCACGCTGAACTCGGCTGGACGTTCAGCTGCGTTGCCCGCCTGGGTTGGATGAACCGCATGACACAGTTCAAAGACAAGGCAGGCAATAACGCTGAAAAATCCAGCCTCGGCTTGTACGCCTACCCGTCGCTGATGGCCGCGGATATTCTGGTTTACCACGCCACTCATGTTCCGGTCGGCGAAGATCAGAAACAGCACGTCGAACTGACGCGTGACGTCGCCAACAAATTCAACCACGATTTCAATGTTGATTTTTTCCCGGAACCGGAACCGATCATCGACGGCGCAGGCACCCGTGTCATGTCCCTCCGTGACGGCACCAAGAAAATGTCGAAATCCGATCCATCAGACCTCAGCCGGATCAACTTGACCGACGACGCCGACACCATCGCTAAGAAAATCCGAAAAGCCCGAACCGACCCGGAACCGCTGCCTGACACCCTGGAGGCATTGAACGGTCGACCCGAGGCCCGCAACCTGATCAATATCTACGCTGCGTTGGACGGCAAAACGCCGGAGCATGTGATTACCGAAGTCGCCGGTCAACAGTTCGGTCAGTTCAAACCGGCGCTGGCCGATCTGGCGGTGGCGCACCTGTCACCGATCACCACAGAAATGTCCCGCCTAATGGCCGATGTGACCGAGATAGACAAGATATTGGGTGATGGCGCAGACCGCGCAGCAGAAATCGCCGAGCCGATCCTTGCGCAGACTTATGATATCGTTGGGTTGGTAAGGTCGCGGTCGTAACACTTACCAGGTAGTTGCAGACAAGTGTTGAAGTCCAGCTTCAACGCGGCAAACACACTTGAAACACCGTGCCTTCGGGTGTCGATTCCAGGACCTCCAGCTTGCCGCCGTGCCCGTTCACCAGCTCTGCAGCAATCGCCAGCCCTAACCCAGAGCCACCCTTGCGGACGGAACCCTGAAACGGTTTAAACAGATTGTCCAGCGCCTTGGGCGGCAGACCTGGCCCGTCGTCGCGCACTGTCATCAGCCAGCGTTCCGGTTCCTGCGAGCCAGTCAGCCGAACCTTGCCACCTTCTGACCGGCTTTCCAAAACCTGCCGCGCGTTGCGCACCAGGTTGGACATCACCCGGTAGATTTGTTCCTGATCCGCCTCCAACTGAATATCACCCTGCACTTCCGAAATGATCGAAATCGGTGCATCGCCAACAGCCAGCAGTTCGCTTTCCACAATATCATTCAGCAGATGTTTCATAGAAAACTTGGTGATTACCGGCGTTGCCTCCTCAGCTTTGCCGTATCCCAAAGTGCTCTCGCACAGGTTCACAGCACGGGTGATAGAGTTCACCAGCTTGGGTGCGGATTTCTGCACCCGCGGGTCATCGCTGACTTCCATCCGGTCGGCCAATAACTGTGCTGTCGTCAGGATATTGCGCAGGTCGTGGCTGATCTTGGACACCGCTGACCCTAACGCTGCCAGCCGTTTTTTTTGCCGCAACGACTGGCTCAACTGAGTCTGCATGGACTGCAACGCGGTTTCCGCTTCAAACAGCTCTGTCACCCCGGCCTGGGGTTGAATAATCCGTCTCGCATCTTCCGGTGAATCGCCATAGGCTTTGATTTTCCCAACCAGCCCATTGATCGGCCGCACAACGAACAACCGCACCGCAATAAACAACAGCATCGCTGAGAATATCGAGATCGCCGCCGAAAGCGTCAGGATGCGCAGTCCATAGTCAATGATGGCCGCCCGCAAGGGCCGTTCATCCATCGCCACCTCAATCAGCAGCCCGGCACCTTTGACCGGTGCTCCGATCACCCGGATCACCCGCCCGCCGTCACCCATCATGGTTTCAAAAACATCATGGATCAGCGTCCAGGCGCTGGCGCCACGCAGGTCATAATCCCTGTCCACTGTGGCTGGCATCGGCATCGACAAGATCAACTCGCGCATTTCGTCCCGGCGCAGAACGATGTTCAGAACCCCGGCGTTCTCCAACAGTTCGGCTTCCAGTTCAGGCTCAACCATATCGTTGATAGTCGCCAGCAAAGCCAGCGACGCGATCTGACTGCGCTCCAGTCGCTCTTGCAAATAATCCTCTCGAAACCGCGCAACTGAAGGCACAAATATCAGAACCTCTGCCAGCATGACGAAAATGATCGTCAGCAGCAGGAATCGCCCTGATAGTGATTTTAAGAACATGCCTACCCCTACCGGTTGTCAGGTTAATCTAGTAATCCCTTGTAAACACGGCAAGTTGGCAATTTATTCATCAGCAACGCACCGCTTTGCCTAGTTCATCTGAATTTCTGCACAATCCCGACCCACTTCTTCACAAAATTGCTTTCAAACAAGCGCGGGACGTAATATTGCCCCGCCGCCCGTTTGTTGATTTCGCCGAGCGTTGGATAGGGCGACACCATTGCCGCCACGGCCCCGATTTTCAGCTTGTTGGCAATCATCAGGGCCCAGGTCTGAATTAACTCACCCGCCTGCACACCCACAATGGAAGCCCCCACCGGGCGCCCTTTGACAATCATCACTTTAACCAGCCCGGTGGTCGCCAATTCCGCCCGTGCCCGGTCGTTCTCAGAATAATCAAAGCGAACCACTTCCAGCCGATCACCGTGTTTTTCCCGCGCCTGGGTTTCGGTCAGTCCGACCTGCGCGATTTCCGGGTCGGTGTAGGTTGCCCAGGGAATATGCGCTGTTGAGGTTTTTGACGGCAGCCCGAATAAGGCGGATTTGATGATCACGCCTGAATGATAGGCGGCAGTATGGGTGAATTGCAGTCCGCCGACGACATCGCCCATCGCGTAGACACGTTTATTCGTGGTTTTCAGCTGCACATCCACCTTTATGCCGCCGCGTGCCGGTTCGATCCCGGCAGCCGACAAATTCAACTTTTCGGTATTTGGCAGCCGACCGACCGCGATCAGCAGATGGCTGCCTGTGTAGATTGTTCCGTCGTTTGTGCGGACTTCAACAGAACCTTCCCCGCCGGTCACCTCTTCGGCCATCGCTCCCTCGACAACCTCAACCCCCTCACCGCGAATCCGCTCCAGCGCGATTGCCGCCAATTCCGGGTCGTCTTTGCCCAATGCGGTTAGCCCCTCCAGCACTGTGACCTTGCTGCCCAGTCGCACATGTGCCTGCGCCAACTCCATGCCAATCGGCCCGCCGCCGATGACAATCAGATGCTCGGGGCGTTCGCGCAGATCGAAGATATCTTCATTGGTGTAATGCGGAACACTTTCGAGGCCCGGAATCGGCGGCACAAACGGCCGCGACCCGGTGGCAATGACAAACCGCCGCGCCGCGATTACCGCATCACCGGCCTGAACTTCGGTTGGCGAGATAAATGATCCGAATTCCGTGATCACATTCACCCCAAGGTTTTCAAACCGCTCCACGCTGTCATGCGGTTCGATACTGGCAATTACCCTGTGCACATGATCCTTGGCGGCGGCATAATCCACCTGCGGCTGGACCGGCGCCACGCCAAATGGCGCGCCTGTTGTCATCGCATGGGCATGTCTGCCTGCGGCAATCAGCGCTTTCGACGGAACACAGCCATAATTCAGACAATCCCCGCCCATCTTGTGGCCTTCCAGCAGCACAACATCAGCCCCCATCTGAACCGCCCCGGCAGCCAGCGACAACCCGCCCGACCCGGCACCAATGATGCATAGATCAGTCTCGATGCGTTTGCCCATCAGAATGCTCCCCTGCTCTTCTTGAAAGCTTTGATCACAATCGGCAGCGCCGCCAGGGCACAAAGCCCGATAATCGGTCCCAAAACATGCGGCTCGAAAATTATTCTAAGATTTGGCATCTCGCCCGCCGCAAATACGTCGCCCAATCCAGCCCCAACCGAGCTGTACACCACGCCACCCGGCATGATGCCAAAAAACGTTGTCCAGACAAAATTTCGCCATTTCACTCCCAGAAAAGCGGGGGCCAGATTGGCGACAAAAAACGGAATCACCGGCACCAGCCGCATCAGCAACAGATAACTGACTTCGTTTTCATGCAGACCCGCTTCCATTTTGGTCAGCAGGCCGCTTTTGCTCGCCTTCGCCTGCATTTTGTCGTGCAGCACGTCGCCAAGACCGGTTTTCGCCGCCAGAAAAATCGCAATCGCGCCCATGGTCGCCGCCACCACCGAAAATAGCGCGCCGGCAATAATCCCGAACAGAAACCCCCCGGTCAGCGTCATGATCGCAGCGCCGGGCAAGCTGAAGGCCACCACGGCAATATAGACCGCGACATAGGTCAGCGCCGCCAACAAATAATTGCCGTCCCGCCAGCCAATCAACATCTCGCGGTTGTCGCGCAGCGCGTCAAAGCTGAACACTTCGCGCAGGCCAAAAAACCCGACTACGGCGACGAACAGAATGATCATCAGCGGCAACAGTTTACGCAGGCTTATCGTCTGGCCGCCCGAATTTCCGTTCATCAATGTGTCCTTCCAGCCTTCTGGCTTTTACATCTGACTGTATCTGCGCCATTTATGTATGCAAAGGAAACCCCATTCACGCGCCGTTGACCAGTTGCGAGCCATTGTTTCAATCCGAGGCGCAGCAGGCCCAAGAAATCAGCGAATGTTGCATGAAAACCTCGGGTTTGCGAATTGACTTAGCCGCAAACTGCCCCTAAAGAACAGCTCTCGAGACAACCGGTTTTCGAATCCATCCGGGATTGGGGCCATCCGATCAGGAGATCGTTATGAAACGTACATTCCAGCCGAGCAATCGTGTTCGCAAAAACCGCCACGGTTTCCGCGCGCGCATGGCGACCAAAGCCGGCCGCAAGATCCTGAACCGCCGCCGCGTACACGGCCGCAAGAGCCTGTCCGCATAAGGCACGCCTGACCGAAAGGTCTGCAATATATGAAACCGCCGGAGGCGACACAAGGTTCCCAACAGGGCGCCGGTGATCCGCCCCCGGCGGTTTCCGTTTGTCTGGAGATATTGCGCAAGCGGTCGGACTTTGTGGCACTTAATCGGGGTTTACGGCGCGGCACCAAGGGGTTTCTGCTGCAAGCCCAACAGCGCAACGATGACGGTGATGCAATTCGAGTTGGTTTCACCTGTTCCAAAAAAGTCGGCAACGCCGTCGCCCGCAACCGCGCCAAACGCCGATTGCGCGAAGTCGCACGATTGGTTCTGCCGGAGCATGGGCAGCCGGGGTGGGATTATGTGTTGATCGGCCGGGCAGACGTCACCGCGACACGGGGTTTCGAACAGATGCTGGATGATCTGCGGTATGCCCTGCGCAAAGTGCATGGGATAGGATCGGGCGAATGACCCCCCTCGCCTTCCTCTTCGCCCTTCCTGTCCGCGCTTACCGTCTGACATTCAGCCCCTGGGTTGGCCACGGCTGTCGTTACCAACCGACCTGTTCGGCTTATGCTTTGGAGGCATTGGAGAAACACGGAGGCATCAGAGGCGGCTGGCTGGCTGCACGGCGCATTGCGAAGTGCCACCCCTGGGGTGGGTCTGGCGTGGACAACGTGCCCGATTGATTATCACTGGAATCCATTCTTAGCTGCCACCAAAAGTAGAAAAACGGGTGCCAAAATCACTGTAATGGTCTACAGTACCGCCCAAAGCGTCGGAACAGACGCATTTTTGAGACAGACCTTCAAGAGTAGTCGGGTTCGGACCTGTTGTGTGACTTTCACCGAAGCCAGGTTCAAAATATTTCCCAACAGTTGAGCGTATCCCTGTCTCTATTGAGCAGAGGCGCACGGAATGGAACCGGCAGAACAGAAGTTCTTCAACAAAACGATGCGAAATTTCGCATCCCTCAGAAACCCGGGATTTGACACCAATCCCGACGCTCCGCCCTTTCCGCTTGACTGGTTTGATCTGGAGCAGGAGGTGCTGGCTGATTTCGGCGCGATGTACTATTTGTCATCTCTGTCGAAATTCAACCGGGACCGCAGCCTGGCGTCGATGACAGCCCAGCTTGAACCGCCGTTGCGCCTGAACCAATACAAGATATTCCGGTCCAACGGATTTCCCCGGGCGTTCATCACATGGGCTGGAATGAGCCCCGAAGACGAGCATGGTTTTGCCGTGGATCATCTGCCGATTGAACCACATCAGTGGAACAGCGGCACCTCGAAATGGCTGATCGATTTCGTTGCCCCCTTTGGCCAGATCGACCAGATCGTACCGCAGTTGACCCGCAACCCGAAAGAAACGCGGGTCCGGACTGTGTGGCACAACCGGACCGGCACCCGCCGCCGGATCGTCGAATGGAGCCGGCCAAAGCCGGACGACCCGGTTGCCATACGTTCCTACGGAGTCGGTCAATTCGCCAAGCTGTTGAACGAGGCATAACGGATGGGCACCCCAACCATAGGCGGCGATATCACCGGCGCGGTGGAAGAGGACAGCGGCGACATCATCACCGGCGATCTGGATGATATCGGCTTCTTGACAGGGAATACCGACGACACCTGGTCGATCACCATCACCGCGCTTTACGGAACCGTCACCATTGATGCCTCGACCGGCACCTGGAGCTATGATCTGGATGACACCCATCCGGTGGTGGACGCGCTGGATGAGGGTGAAACGCTGGACGATACATTTACTGTATTTATGCTGGATACACTCTTCATAGGCCAAGGCCAATCCGATACCCAGGTTGTCACCATCACAATTACCGGAGTGGCGTGTTTTACCGACGGTACGCTGATTGAAACCGAAAACGGCCCTGTCCCGGTGGAAACCATCACCAAAGGTGACCGGATGAAGACTCTGGACAATGCGTACCAAGCCGTTGTCTGGACCGGATCACGGAGCCTCGGACCGCAGGACTTCGCCCAGTTCCCCAATTTGCGGCCCGTGCGCATTTGCACAGGTGCACTTGGCCCCAACCAACCTGATAGGGATCTCATTGTATCCCCGCAGCATCGGGTATTTGTGGATACAAAAGTGGCGGAACGGGTCATGCAAAATCGCGAAATGCTGGTTCCGGCCAAGAAACTCACCGACTTGCCGGGCATTTCACTGGTCGAGTATCCCGGTGATGTGACCTATTTTCACATCCTGTTGCACGATCATCAGATATTAGTCAGCAATGGCGCGCTGACAGAAAGCTTTTACGCAGGCCCGGAGGCGATCAAATCGCTGGGGGTTGAGGCGATGGACGAAATCGCCGTCATCTTTCCGCAGGTGCTGAACGGAACAGCGCCGTTTGCGCCTGCCCGTCCGTTTGCCGATGGCGGAACCGCATTGCAGGAGTTCACTCGCCGCCTCGTCAAAAACGATCAATTTGTGCTGCAACGCGCGTCGTAAAGCGTTTCTACATTAGCTTGAGACAAGTTGATGTAGAAATCGCCGGTCCATGAGACGAATAACGTGGCAGTTTCGCGTTTCACTTGTGAGCCAAGTAAAACTCGAAACTCTCTAGCAGCGTCGAATTTGCGGCAGATGCAGCCCTACCGCCCGATCTGCGGCAGCCGCCCGCGACGCCCGCCTGACCCGGACCCGCCACCATCGCCATCGCCCAGTTGCAGGCCGCCATCGTCGCCCTTGCTGCGCGTCGGGATCAGGTGCCGGTCCACATCGCCCTTGATGGTATGAAACACATCCTCAAAGAATTTCGGGTCCTCGAAATACCAGTTGTGTCCGGCATATTTGACATTCTTGAATCTGCTTTTGTGTTCTTTGTAATACGCACCGCAGTTCACGTTCACCGCCTTTTGCGGCACGTCTCCCGGCATCCCGATCCGCCCAACCCGCGGCGAAACTCCGACCCGTTTAACATTCGACAGCTTCAGCACATCATCGTAGGGGTTGAAGTAATTCGTCAACCGCACAGTATGGCGATATAGCGAGCTGGTCTTGGCCTTGTCCGCGGCCATCGACCCGGCGGAAATATCGCCTGCTATCAACATCACCTGACTGGCCGACCAACTCACCGAGGCGATCTTGGCCACATCATCGGAATCGTCAAAAGCTTCGCGCGTCACAAAAGCCCCCATCAAATGAGCCAGCACATGTACGTTGATCTCGCAACCGTCCTGCTGGTATTCGGCAAATCGGCGAATGCCCTGTTCCACCAGTTTCAACGCTGATTTCTTGGCGTCCCAGCGGTCCTCCAGATAATTCACCGCCTTGTTGTCGCTGGGCCAGTCAAAGCTGACCACGGCTCCCTTGAACCCCGCCGCTGCCAGGTGTTTCTTGATCTTGCGATGGCGTTTCAACACCTCGCCGGTTTCAGTGTTGAATCCGTGCACATACATCAGGATATCGCCACAGGGATTGCCGGAATGGTCCGAATGGTGGCTTTCCGCCTCGGCCAGAACCTTTCGCGTCCAGGCTTTCTTGGCTGTGTTTTCCTGATCCGGCGCGATATCAGAGGCGCTGTCGGGAACCTCCAGAAAACGGGCCAGGCCGGGGTCGCTCGGTTCGGGGTCAAATTTGCCGTCTCTGATCCGGCGCACGCACATTACAAAATCTGTCATCGCAAATCTCCAGTTGAAAAGGTATGCGCCCAGTATTGAATGATTTCAGGTCTGCGTTAAGAGAAAATAATTGACTGGTTGGGTATTTCTGATATGCGGGCGACAGGGCGATGGCGTCGCCCCGCTTATGCGCTCTTAACCAGTCCTGAACGCCAGGGCTGTTTGCAGGAGGCCGAAGCACCCTCCTGTGCAGGAGGCTCATCATGAACCATCACACAACACTGAACCGCCCGGAATTTTTTACCTTCGCCAACGGTGGAAAAGCGCCGCTTCCGTTCTCTCAGTCCGAATATGACAGCCGCTTCGCCGGGCTGCGCGTCATTATGGCCGAACAGGACCTTGAAGCCGTTGTCCTGACCTCAATGCACGGCATCGCCTATTACTCCGGCTTTTTGCACTGTGCCTTTGGCCGCCCCTACGCCTGCGTCGTCACCCACGACCGTGCCACCACGGTTTCGGCCAACATCGACGGCGGCCAACCGGCCCGTCGCTCGGCCTGTGACAACCTGGTTTACACCGACTGGAAGCGCAACAACTATTGGCGAGCCGTCAGGGAATGCGCCGGCAACGCACGGCGGATCGGCATCGAAGGCGATCACCTGACGCTGGCCGGTCAGACCACGCTGAAAGAATTCATCGAGCCCGAGGTTCTGACCGATATCGCGCCTGCTTCAATGGCCCAGCGCATGGTCAAATCACCCGCTGAAATCGCCCTGATCAAAGAAGGTGCCCGTGTTGCCGATCTCGGCGGATACGCAATCCAGGAAGCCATCAGTGTCGGTGCCCGCGAAATCGACGTGGCCATGGCCGGCCGCAATGCCATGGAACTGGAAATTGCCCGCGCTTTTCCAGACAGCGAAATCCGCGACACCTGGGTCTGGTTTCAATCCGGTCTGAACACCGATGGTGCCCATAACCCGGTCACCACCCGTGCATTGCAAACCGGGGACATCCTGTCGCTGAACACCTTCCCGATGATTTCGGCCTATTACACCGCGCTGGAACGCACCCTGTTCATCGGCGAGCCGGATGCCGCCTCGCTGAAAATCTGGGAAGCCAACGTTGGGGCGCATGAGCTGGGCCTGAGCCTGATCAAACCCGGTGCCAGCTGTTCGGACATCTGCTCTGAAATCAACGAGTTCTTCGCCGAGCGCAACCTGCTGCAATACCGCTCATTCGGCTACGGCCACTCTTTCGGTGTGCTGTCGCACTACTATGGTCGCGAAGCTGGCCTGGAACTGCGTGAAGACATCGACACAGTGCTGGAGTCAAGCCACGTCATCTCGATGGAGCCGATGCTGACAATTCCGGAAGGCATGCCCGGAGCCGGAGGGTACCGCGAGCACGACATTCTGGTTGTGGAGGATGAGGGTGCTGAGAACATCACCAAATTCCCATACGGCCCGGAGTATAATATCGTCGCTACTTAAGCCATAACTGATAAACGTCCGGACCACTTGTGGTCCGGGCAGCGCCCGACCCGCCCCATGGGCGGGCGCTTCTCGCCCACCCCGGGTCTGGGCGCTGCCCTGTCGGTTCTATTTACTTGCACCCAAAGCACCGATTCCTGTATCTGCACCCCATGCTCGACACCCCCACCGATATCCACCCCCTGTTCCACGGCGCACCTTCGACCACTGAGTTCAAAAAGCTGCGCAAACGCGTCATTCGCCAAACCCGCGAAGCGGTAGAGCAATACGGCATGATCGAACGCGGCGCACGCTGGCTGGTCTGCCTGTCCGGCGGCAAAGACAGTTACACCCTTCTGGCCGCGCTGCACGAATTGCAGTGGCGCGGGATGCTGCCGGTGGAAATCCTCGCCTGCAATCTCGATCAGGGGCAGCCGAACTTCCCGGCAACAGTCCTGCCGGAATTTCTCAATAAAATGGGCGTCCCGCACCGGATCGAGTATCAAGACACCTACTCGATCGTGACATCCAAAGTTCCCGCAGGCCGCACTTATTGCGCCATGTGTTCGCGCCTGCGCCGTGGCAACCTCTATCGCATCGCCCGCGAGGAAGGCTGTTCGGCAGTGGTCCTCGGCCACCACCGCGACGACATCCTGGAAACCTTCATGATGAACCTGTTCCACGGCGGTCGTCTGGCCACCATGCCGCCGAAGCTGGTGAACGAAGAAGGCGATTTGTTTGTCTATCGCCCCCTCTCATTCGTCGCCGAGAAAGATTGCGAAAAATTCAGCCGCGCGATGAACTACCCAATCATCCCCTGTGACCTGTGTGGCTCGCAAGATGGTCTGCAACGCCAGCAGGTCAAAGCGATGCTCGATGGCTGGGAGAAGAGCAACCCCGGCCGCCGTCAGGTCATGTTCCGCAGCCTGATGAACGCAAGGCCCAGTCACCTGCTTGACAGCGAGTTGTTTGATTTTGCGGGGCAGGAGCGGACGTCCGGCCGGGATGGTGAGTGAGTTCACCTATCCAATAGGGCAGTTGCCTGCGCAGTGAAGCTGGCAATATTTGCAAGACATCCACCGCGCATGGTACTTTCGCTCATGTTTCGTTTCTTAATTCTCTTCTGCCTCGCCGCAACAAGTCTTGCCGCTCAACCCTTGACCTTTGATCACAACGGCACCGAGCGGCAATATTACCTGCACATTCCCGACAACCTTCCACAAAATGCCCCGCTCGTCGTCGCGTTGCATTGGTTGAACGGCAACGCCAAACAATTCCGGTCCGTGACGGCATTGAATCACCTTGCGGACCGCGAGGGGTTCGCCGCGCTCTATCCGGAGGGTTTGCCGGCAGAGGGGCGGTACAGATCCCACTGGAACGCCGGGTTTGATTTTTCTGACGTGGATGATCTGGGATTTCTGACCGCATTGGTTACCGAGGTTCAGCAATCCTGGCGATTGGATCCAGCCCGCACTTTCGTATTTGGCATGTCGAATGGCGGGTTTATGACCTACGCGCTGGCCTGCCGAGCCACAGGACAGTTTGCGGCTTTTGCCAATGTTGCCGGCACCATGGGGCGGTACGACCGGAAAACTGTGTGCCCGACCGTCCAACCTCTGTTCTGCATATCCACGGGACCGGCGACCGGATTGTCCCGTACAATGGTCTTCCTGTCGGCAATGAAGGTTGGGGCGGTGGCGGATCAGTACCCGAAGTGGTGAATTACTGGGTGCAGCATATTCAGGCCGAAACTGTTGACTCCGCCGAAACCCAGCCGCAGACGGACATCTTCGCTTACGCCAATTCGCAAAACGGTCATCGGGTGCGGCTCTACCGGATAAACGGTTTCGGCCACAACTGGCCCAGCAGATTGAATGTTGGATTTCCCACCATTGACGTCATTTGGCAGTTCTTTGCCTCATCGCCGCCGCTTACGCCGTGAAAGACTGCATGTGGTCCTCACGGCGCTGCGGTACCAGCCTCTCAGATCAGACCACCCGCCAAGTCCCGTTTTCCAGGCCGTCCAGCGTCCAGTTTCCAACCCGATACCGGATCAAACGCAGCGTTGGATGCCCGATCGCCGCCGTCATTCGCCGCACCTGCCGATTGCGGCCTGCTGAAATCGTGATATCGAGCCAGCTGTCGGGCACGGTTTTACGATAGCGCACCGGCGGGTCGCGCGGCCACAACTGACCGGGCGCATCAATCAAACCAACTCTGGCCGCCGCGGTCATCCCATCTTTCAACACCACACCGCCGCGCAATGTCTGCAATTGGGTCTCGGTCGGCACCCCTTCCACCTGCACCCAATAGGTTTTCGAGGTCATATGCCTCGGATCACTGATCCTGTGCTGCAACTTTCCGTCATCGGTCAAAACCAACAGCCCTTCACTGTCTTTGTCGAGCCGCCCAGCCGCATAAACCCCCGGAACATCAATGAAGTTCGAAAGGGTCTGCGCAGCCGACCCCGTATTGGTAAATTGCGACAACACGCCGTGAGGTTTGTTGAACAGGATGATTTTGGTCATGCCGTCCGGCCACCCGGGCAACAGGGCATGGGCACAACATCTGACCTGCACAAGCAGGAGGACGTAATCGGAACGTCGGTTTTTTCCATTGCCGCTTGCAGCATTGCCTCAAAACCTGGCAGTTCCGCATCCGCATTTCGCTGCCGTAGGCATTCAACCAACCCATGCAACGCCCAGACATTCCCGGGATGCTGGGCACAGCGTTGCAATTTGTCGCTCAGCCCCAGATCGGCGCGGTATAGCTCCTCAGCCTCGCCGTATTGCCCCTGTTCGATCAGCAACGCCGCCAGCGCATGTCTGGGCGGATGCATCCAGGCCCAGGGTTCGGTGTATTCAAGATTGTCATCCCGCCGCACGCTTTCGCGCAGGTGATCGAAGGCTTCTTCGTATCTGCCCTGATGATACGCCAACTCGCCATCCAGCATTTTCTCGCCAACGGCCAGGGTATCCACGGCAGCATTGTTAAAAAACGTCCGGCTGGCAGGAATCCGGGCCAGCGCTGCTTGAAACAACTTGCGCTGATCTTCCGCAGCATCACAGTCTTTCAGCGCAGCATATGCCACCCCCTTGGCGTAATGGTGCATTGCGGTTGAAACACAATATAACTCGGGACACTCGGGCATCGGCGCCTCAACAATGTCCCTCCAGCGGCCAAACCGCACCAGCAAGTGCATTTTCATGGAGTAATACCCCTCCATGGTGTTGGCCAATTGCGGACGACCTTTGACGCTCAGAACTTCCTTTGTCAGAGTTGCGCTGATCCTCTCTGCGGCCGCAAGTGCCGGTTTAAACTGCCCAAGGAACATACAGGTATACATCATCAGGTGAAAATCATGGCACCGCGCGGTGGTATAGAAGTTGAAAGCCCCGGCGTAGTCGACATAAAGGTCGTCCGCCTGGATCGCCTTTTCGCTGGCGGATTTCGCTTTTTCGTATTCACCGCACAAAACATAAGTGTGGCCGGGCATGTGATTGATATGACCCGCATCCGGGCACAGCGTGCCAAGAATATCGGCTGAACGCATGGCGCTTTCGGGTACGTTTGACATCTCGGTTGCGTGAATATGCAGATGTAATATCGCCGGATGTTGCTGCAATCCTCGTTTATCCGCCAGTGCAATCGCCCGCTCGCAAACCTTCAACACCTCCACCGTATCCGCGCCCACTGCCGGAGCGCCGGTTTTGACATTCCACAACTTCCACGGTGTGCGTGTCATCAACGCCTCGGCAAACAGCGCCATTACATCAAAATCATCCGGATGCGCTTGATAGACCCGCCGCATCGCGTCGCCATAGTCATCATCCCACTGATCGAACTCTTCACCGGTAACGGCGCAGGGTTTCTGAAACCGGTGCGACAGGGCCTCAATCAGCGCGGCTTCGGGTTCTGAACAACCCGCCAACAGTGTCTTCGCCTTTTGAATATTGCAGTGACAGATCGCTGTGGTTTCGGCAGCTTCTTCTTGGCTCAGATGCCGCCAGGGCAAGTTGTAAAACGGCCCTGATCCGTAGGCGATGCCCCAATAGGCCATGGCGCAATCTGGATCGAATTCCAGCGCGCGGCGATAACATTTGACCCCTTCTTCGTGGTTGAACCCATAACACCAGTTCAGGCCAAGATTGAAATATACCTGAGCGTCTGACGAATCCGTTGTGATCAGCCGCGTGTGCGTGCCAAGGTCAAACCGTTTCATTAAGTGCCCCTCTTGCCCATCAACTAGCAGCACACATTCCACCTGTCCATTCGACGCTGTTACGTCCGGAGATCACCGAGGACTCGCGCGCACTGACTGTACCCACGGTTTCACCGGCCAAATCGCGCGGCCAAGAGCGTATTTCCCCCAGAATCCCTTGACCTTTCCGCCTCGCTTCTATTGAACCCTCTCAGACTTCCCATACCTTCAGGGCCAATGATGGACGACCAGACAAAGAACCTCATTCTTGCAACTGCGCTCAGCTTTCTTGTTATTCTGGGCTGGCTGTTTTTCTTCCCGCCGGAAGAACTGCCTCCGGTGGATCAGACAGCCCAGCCGACCGCATCGCAGAGCAATGGCGATGTGGCTGATACGCCAGTTGCGGAGGGAGAAGTTGCAGCGGCACCGTCGATTGCAGCGACACCGCAGGAAACGCGCACGGCAGCCTTGGGAAAAACACAGCGTGTGCAGATTAAAACCAACCGGCTGGCTGGATCTCTGTCGTTGATTGGCGGACGCATCGACGATCTGAAGCTGACCGACTATAATGTTCGGCTGAACGACACTTCAGACAAAGTGACCCTATTGTCTCCTGCGGGCGGGCCCGAAGCCTATTACGCGCTTTATGGCTGGGCTCCGGCAGGCGGTCTGGAGTTTGAAGACGTTCCCGGAGCCAGCACCCCCTGGCAACTTGAAACGGGTGTAACGCTGACCGAAACAACGCCGGTAACGCTGAAATGGGACAACGGCAAAGGCCTGACTTTCCGCCGCCTCATATCGATTGATGCCAACTACATGTTCACAATCACCCAATCGGTCGAAAACACGAGCGGCGCAGATATCCGCATGGCGCCTTATGGTATCGTGGCGCGGCAGGGAGAACCTGAAGTCATTGGCTTCTATATCCTGCACGAAGGCGTGGTGCGGGCGTCGGACGGCGAAATTCAAGAAATCGACTATGACGATATGCCGGATCAGGCGCTTTCAGAAATCGAACGCGCCAACATAGAAAAGATCAAAGTCGAAACCGATGGCTGGATCGGTTTCACTGACAAGTACTGGATGACAACGCTGATCCCGGCTTCAGGACAGTCGTTTACCTCAGTCTCGAAATACACCGGATCCAACGATACTTACCAAACCGACATGCGGCTTCCGACCATGACCGTTGCCGCCGGTCAATCCGCAGATATAACCACCTCGCTTTTTGCCGGCGCCAAAGAATGGGACACAATCCGCAACTACGAAGAAAATCAGCAAGTTCTGCAATTTGTCGATTCCATCGACTGGGGCTGGTTCTTTTTCCTCACCAAACCGATCTTCCAAATCCTGCACTGGCTGAACGGCATCATCGGCAACATGGGTTGGTCGATCATCGGGCTAACCCTGGTGATCAAGGCGGTGCTGTTCCCCCTGGCCTATAAATCTTACGTCTCGATGGCACGGATGAAAGAGCTGCAGCCGGAAATCGAAAAGATGAAAGAGCGGGTCGGCGACGACAAGCAAAAGATGCAGCAGGAGATGATGAAACTGTACAAAGAGAAAAAGGTAAATCCGGCCGCGGGCTGCCTGCCGATCCTGTTGCAGATCCCGATCTTCTTCTCGCTTTACAAGGTTATCTTTGTCACCATCGAACTGCGCCACGCGTCGTTTTTCGGCTGGATCAAAGACCTGTCAGCACCAGACCCCAGTTCATTCCTGAATTTGTTTGGTTTGCTGCCATACTCAACACCCGGACCGGAGAACTTCCTCGCCATCTTCTCGATCGGGGTGTTCCCGATCTTGATGGGCGTCACGATGTGGATGCAGCAGAAGCTGAACCCGGCCCCGACCGACGCGACACAGGCGATGATTTTTGCCTGGATGCCCTGGGTCTTCATGTTCATGTTAGGCCGTTTTGCCTCGGGGCTGGTGATTTACTGGGTTGCAAACAACACCATCACCTTCACCCAGCAATACCTGATCATGCGGTCGCAAGGTGTAAAGCCCGATGTCTTTGGCAATATCATGTCAAGCTTCAAACGGATCAAGGCATCGGACAAATGACCATTGCCGTCGCCGGGCTCTACCGTCACCCGATCAAGGGTCACGGGCGCGAAGCTGTGCAATCCGTTACGCTCGAAGCCGGTAAAACCATGCCGTGGGACCGGGTCTGGGCGGTTGCGCATGAGGCGGCAAAATTCAATGACGACGCGCCCGAATGGGTGCCCTGCGCCAATTTTTCGCGTGGCTCAAAAGCGCCGGAACTGATGGCAATCACAGCGCAGGTGAACGAAACATCCGGCACTATCCGTCTGACCCACCCGCGCCTGCAACCGCTGTCGATAAATCCCGGCAACCCGGACGACGCAGCCGCGCTGATCGCCTGGACCAAACCAATTATGCCCGGCGGTCGCGCCGCCTCAGCCCGCATCGTCAGCGCACCAGGGCGCGGTATGACGGATTCGGACTTCCCGTCGATCTCGATCAACTCCCATGCCTCGCTCGATGCACTCAGTGACCGGGCCGGACAGGATATTTCGCCACTGCGGTTTCGCGGCAACATCTGGGTGAGCGGGCTGGACCCCTGGGCGGAATTCGATCTGGTTGGCAATACCATTCGCATTGGCGACGCCGAACTTTATGTCCGCGAACCAATCGAACGTTGCGCGGCCACCACCGCCAACCCGGACACCGGAGTGCGCGACCTCGACACTCTGGCTCTGCTGCGCGAAGGCTGGGGCCATCAGAATTTCGGGGTTTACGCCGAGGTGACCGTCGGTGGCCTGTTGGCAGTAAACAGCGAAATGGTCGTCCTCTGATGGCCGGAATATTTTCAATCGCTGAAAGCCCTGACACCCAAGCCGCTGAACACGGCCGCCTGCTGTTCGCTGGCAACACCGACTTCTTGAAAGGTGTGGTCGCCATGGATGGCCTTCCCCCCGCCGACCGGCTGGAAATCTGTTTTGCGGGGCGTTCGAACGTTGGCAAGTCCTCGCTGATCAACGCGCTCACTGGCCGCAAGGCGCTGGCGCGCACTTCAAATACCCCGGGCCGCACGCAAGAGATCAACTTTTTCACCATGGGTGCGGAGCATTACCTTGTCGACGTCCCGGGCTATGGCTTTGCCAACGCTCCGGTGCCGGTTGTCCAAAAATGGCAGCGCCTGCTGAAGAATTACCTGTCAGGCCGCCCGTCGCTGCGCCGGGTGTTCCTGCTGATCGATGCCCGTCACGGCCCCAAATCCGTGGATCAGGAAATCATGGACCTGCTCGACCACGCTGCTGTCACCTTTCAGGTGGTGATGACCAAATGCGACAAGCTGAAGGCCGGTGACCTGGCAAAAGTGACGGAGAAAACCATACAGGATATCGCCCGGCATCCTGCTGCGTTTCCAGAGATCGTTCCGACATCATCGGCCAAAGGCGACGGGCTGGAGACATTGCGGGCGATCGTGGCGGGGATTGCCTGACCGCAGGAGTTTCTACCAGTTATAAATTCGTTGATTATGAAGACATAAAACAAGCGGATCAGTGATTTCACCTCCGCATCACAATCACGCTATTAGGTTGACAGTACAGCAATATTGTATCCAGTATGGCTATACTGGATACATAATAGCAGCCCAGTGCAATACGACTGCCGGCGGTTTGCTCTAACCATCCTGATTTTAAGCACTCTCGGGCAACCGGTGCCCGGTAAAATCAAAGGGAATTAGACTATGCAAAAATTGTTGGCCTTGGTCCTTGCGCTAGGATTTGCCCTGCCGGCAGGTGCGGAAACACAATGCAATCTGCGCTTTGACGTCACCGCGAACATCGCCCACGGCTCGATTGATGCTGGCAATACCATGAAAGGCACCATCGAATTCACCAGCTCCGAGCAGATGCAACAGGGCTCCGAAGCATATTCGTATTTTACCAACGGCACCATGCGGATCGAAGCCGACGACGGCAGCGCAATCACCGGCACCATTGGCACTGTCCACGTCGTTCGTACAGACCATACGGGCGACTATATTTCGATCGACTCGCCCGTAATCGTCGGGGATTTGGGCGGGATAACATCGTACGTAGGCCCTATGCTGGTCACCCTTTACGGCAACCCGAATTCACTTGCGACCTTTGCCCTGCCGGTTTCGCCGGAAGATTGGAACCTATTGGACAAAAGGCGGGTTTTCCAGGTCCACACACCCAACACAAACGCGACATTGCCGGGGAAAATCAGGAACTTGATTGGGCGCTGCGAGTAGGAGGGATTGCACGCGAAACTCTATTGGCCCGCTTAACACTGCTCAAACACGATACACGTGCTCCTCAACACCCGCCACGGGCTGACCATTGCGTGTTGGGATTGGATGACGGCCGCGGGACGGAGCCAACATCTATTCGGTCTAGGTCGCAGACCGCTTGGACCCAAAAGCGGACGTCGCAAATGGCTTAAGCAGGAGAGCTGTCTGATTCTAATCCGGATGAAAGGTACCAAAGAACGCCAGCAACGATAAACAATGCTGGAATATCCCCAACCAGGTGACCAGCTTCATGGCCATCATCAATCATCTGCACAACCATCAGCGCAGCATGCGCAAGGCTGGACCAGACTGTGAACGATATAAGGCTGCGATGGGCAGAGGGATTTTTCGCTGCAACGATCAAAAAGACACCCAATACCGCATAAACAACGCAAATCATCTGCAGATAATATACGCCTTGTCCGCCATGCCAAACCCAACCAGATGGCCATATTAAGCTGAGTGGATAGACCAATATGAAGATGGCACCAAATGCGACAAGCGCGATTTTCAAGTATTTTTCTTTGGCGCTGCTGTTCATGATAGAGCCTCGCTTTGATGTTCAAGATGTCGAAATTCGTGGGAAAATTCTATTGGAACCGAAAAACAAAGTCGAGCCAACCGTTTCGGAGCATACCCTATTGGCGCATAGCGGAAATCATCGTCGGTTCAATATTGGTCTGCTTTGGGCTCATTCCAGACATCATCATAGCAATTGGAAATGAAGATTGCAGGCCAATTGCAAACCCAAGTCTTCGCCCAAGATTACCCTTTCCCTAACAATTCCCGTCAAAGCCCGAGCAATTCATTTGCTTGGCAACCGCACTTCTATTGCGAACCACAAATCGCACACTCTATTTCCCCGTTACCCCCTCACACATGCTGCGCTCCGTTCACTTCGATCTCCGTCCCCGAGACATAGGAACTGGCCTCCGAACACAGGAAATAGATCACATCCGCCACTTCCTCCGGCTGACCCAAACGCTGCATCGGCAGGCTTTCGACGATCTTCTCGGTACCAGGGCTCAGAATGCTGGTTTCCACCTCCCCTGGTGCGATTGCGTTAACCCGCACGCCAAGCGGTCCGAAATCATGCGCCATTTCGCGGGTCAACGCTGCCAGCGCGGCTTTTGACGTGGCATAGGCGGCCCCGGCAAAGGGATGCACGCGAGATCCAGCAATCGACGTGACATTGACCACCGAACCCCTGGCGGCGGCCAACTCGTCTTTCAGCCCACGCGCCAACACAACTGAAGCAAAAAAGTTCACATGGAACACATGCCCCCAGTCTCGCAGGTCGGTGTCAAAGGTATTCAACCGCGCCCCTCCCGACCCCTTTGGGGATATTCCAGCATTGTTTACAAGCGCTTCCAGCCTGCCCCCCGGCAACCACCTGCGCACCCGGTCAACCGCTTCAATGGTGCTGTGCGGATCCGATAAATCCACCTGAAAATGATTGTCTTCCCCTCCGGGCCACGGGCATTTGTCGGAAAACGGCTGTCGCGAACAGGTCAGCACCCGCCAGCCTTCGGCGCTGAATTTCTTCACTGTCGCATGGCCGATCCCGCGGCTGGCTCCGGTCAGCAGCATGGTCTCGTTCTGTGGCCCGTCGGACATGTTCAATCTCCTGTTTCCGCCCGAAAAATCTACCCTCTTGGCGCATGCTCCGCAAACCGCTAATCAGGGGCAACGCCAATCGGAGCCTACACGACCCGTGGAGAAGTCCCAAGCCATGCAACGCGACAGCCGAACCACAGCCAAAGTGCTGAGCGAAGCACTGCCTTTTATCCGGCGGCACGACGGGTCCATCGTGGTGATCAAGCTCGGCGGACACGCCATGTCGAGCCCGGAAGCTATGGAAAGCTTCGCCCGCGATATCGTGATGATGCGCCAGTGCAACCTGAATCCGGTGATCGTGCATGGCGGCGGGCCGATGATCAATCAGATGCTCGAAAAGCTTGGCATCAAATCCGAGTTTCGGAATGGGAAACGGATCAGCGATGCCGATACCGTCGAAGTTGTCGAAATGGTTTTATCCGGCAAGGTCAACAAGACCATTGTCCAGGCGATCAACCAACAGGGTGGTCGGGCAGTGGGGATTTCCGGCAAAGACGCAGACCTTGTAACCTGCACCAAAGCCGAGGGCGATCTCGGGATGGTCGGCGATCCGCAAACCGTGAATCCGCGGGTGATCAAGACCTTGTTTGACGGCGGTTTCATCCCCGTCATCGCACCGTTGGGCGCTGGCCCGAATGGTGAAACCTATAACGTCAACGGCGACACGGTAGCCGGTGCCATCGCAGCCGCGCTGAATGCCGACCGGTTGTTGTTGCTGACCGATGTTGAAGGCGTCAAGGACTCTGCAGGTGATGTCATAACCGACCTTACAGCGGCACAGGTTGAACAACTGTCCGCAGAAGGTGTGATCGCCGGCGGCATGATCCCGAAAACCCAGACCGCGCTCGATGCGGTCCGCAGCGGGGTTCGCGCAGTTGTAATTATGGACGGGCGGCAGGAAAACGCATGTTTGCTGGAGCTGTTCACCACCTTTGGCGCCGGCACTATGATCCGCGCCTAAATCAAATCGGAGACCCATTGGAAAACGAAGCCACCATCCGCCTGTCAATTTTTCTGGGCCTGTTTCTCCTGTTGGCCGTGGCCGAGGGCTTTCTGCCGCGCAGAGAACGCCGCCAGAGCCGACAGAACCGCTGGATCACCAACTGGGGGCTTGTGGTGCTGGACACCGCCCTATTGCGTCTGATGGCTCTTGCGCTGCCCTTGCTGGCAGTTGGCACCGCCATTGATGCGGGCAACCGGGGTTGGGGGCTGTTCAACCAACTCGGCTTGGCGTCCTGGCTGGAAGTCCTGCTTGCTGTCGCGATCCTCGATTTTCTGATTTGGGGCCAGCATGTGATTACCCATAAAATCCCGATCCTGTGGCGCTTGCACCGGGTGCATCACGCGGACCGCGATATGGACGTGACCACCGCCATCCGTTTTCACCCCATCGAAATCGGCCTGTCGATGTTGGTCAAAATAGGGGCGGTATACGCCCTTGGTCCTTCTGCACTCGCGGTTATCCTGTTCGAGATTCTGCTGAACGGCTGCGCCATGTTCAACCACGCTAATCTGAACCTGCCCGTGAGCGTCGACCGTTTGGTGCGTCTGATACTGGTCACACCTGATATGCACAGGGTTCACCATTCAAAAATCCAACGTGAACACGATAGCAATTACGGGTTTTCGGTGTCCTTTTGGGACCGGCTGTTTGGCACCTACACTGACCAGCCGGAAGGCGGCCATGAAACTATGACGGTTGGGTTGGAGTGGCAGGATGACGCGCCCGCCAGACTGAGGTGGAGCCTGATGCTGCCATTTCGGAAAAAATGAACTACACGCTGGTTTCCAACGCTGCCGAAACCCAAGGCTTGTCGATCTACGGCGGATTCCATACCGGGCCGGATGATGGAGTTCCCGAGGCAAGCAAAACGCTGTTGATGCTGGGCCCGTCGTCGCGTTACTGGCCGGTCTTTACACAGAGCTCCGAGTGGCTGGGCAAAGTAGCAGATCCGGTGGATCGCTGGTCTGAACGGATCGTTTCAGCTCTTGCATCTGATCTTGGTGCTGTTCCTTTTTTGCCGTTCGGAGGACCACCCTATGTGCCGTTTCTGAGTTGGGCTTTGAAAACCAAGCGTTGCTGGTCTTCGCCAGTGGGCATGCTGGTGCACGACACCGCTGGCCTGTTCGTCTCATTTCGCGGTGCGTTGGCGTTTCAGGAGCAACTGGAACTGCCAAACGTCCCTGCCAATTCTCCTTGCGAAATCTGTCCGGACAAACCGTGCCTGACGGCCTGTCCAGTCGACGCACTCAGCAGCGCGGGCTATGACGTTGATGCCTGCCATGTTTACCTGAATTCCGAGTCGGGGCAGGATTGCCTGTCCAGGGGATGCGCAGCCCGCAGAGCCTGTCCTGTCAGCGACGGGTCAGGCCGCACCGACGCGCAATCGGCGCATCACATGCAGTATTTTCACCGTTAACGCGATGAAAACGCTTCTGCTGATGCGCCACGGTAAGTCAGACTGGGAAAACCCCTTTCTGGACGATCACGACCGGCCCCTGGCCCGTCGGGGTCAGCGGGCTGCTGTTCGTATGGGTGAATGGCTGCTGGCCCAGAAACTTGCACCTGACACTGTGCTAATGTCCTCGGCAACCAGGGTGGTGCAAACCTGGGATCACGTGCAATCAAAACTGGCAGCAGATGTTACAGCGACACCCGATGAAAACCTGTACATGATTGGAGCCGATGCGCTGATTTCGAAAATCAGGCAAACCGACTCGGCCGTAGATTCGTTGATGATCGTGAACCATGAGCCAACTTTGAGTGTCGCGACCGAAATCCTCGCCAAACCGCCGGCGCCTCCGAGCTGCACCCGAGCCTTTCAAAAGTTTCCGACAGCCGCCATCGCGCGCATCGAGCTCGACATCAAGCGCTGGTCAGAGGTCCGGCAAAACGCGGGGCGGTTCGTTCAATTTATCAGGCCAAAACAACTGACCTGACACCGTGCATTATCGCATGTGAACCGGTCTGTGGAATGCATAGGTGGCATATTTGCGGTCTCGTGCTTTCAGAGAGCCAAACGGGTTCGAGAATTTCACGCCCATGGTCAGCGAATTGTAATCTGGTTCTCCCCGAAAACTCTCAGGTGCAAAAACAAACTCCAGAAACCCGCTGACATTGCTGCCGCGCGGCCAGACTTCAATGCCGACATTGACCAGCGCATCGCTCTCTTCATAAGTCACACCCAGGCTGCCGGATACCCAATCACGCGGATACCAACGCACGTCAGCACGGGCAAAAGGTGCATTGTTTTTGGTGCCACCATATAACCCGCCGCTTTCAACCGCCTGATAACCAATCATGCTGGACAGGGTCCAGTTGCGCAGAAACCATTCGCCGGTCAGCGCCAGTTGCCCGCCACTGCCGTCGCTGTGCAGCCATTCATAGCCCAGTCCAACACCATAGCGGCTGCGGTCATTTTGCCGGAACACCAGCGCATTAGCTGTTATCAACGGATTATCAATACCTTCCAGCGCCCCAAATCCAACTTCCGCACGCAACCCGAACGGGCTCGATCCAAAGCGACCAGGCAAATAAGTATAAGCCGCCGAAAACTGCATGATGTCATTGTCCAGACGTCCCGGCGGCGCCATGTTGTTGCGGGCAAAGTAAGGGATCGAAAACTGCAATCCATCCGGCAAGGCAACTTGCGCAAGCGCAGACGAATTCATCCCCGCAACAAGGACAAGGGCAGACAGAAAGCATTTGAAAAACCGCATAGTGTTTCCAGTGATTTGGCAGGCAAGCAATTAGAAGTCGTCAGATTAGCCAATTAGTTCGAATTTACAAGAACAGGAACTGTGAATAGCTGACTTCGGTGCAAAATTTGAACAGTGTTGACACAATCCACCACTGTCCAAACGAAAAGGGGCCCGCAAATGCAGGCCCCCGAGAATACTGGTGTAGCGCCTAGTGCCCCAGAATCTGGCTGAGGAACAGCTTGGTCCGGTCTGATTGCGGATTGTTGAAGAACTCTTCGGGCTCATTTTGCTCAACAATCTGGCCCTGATCCATGAAGATCACCCGGTTCGCCACTTGGCGGGCAAAACCCATCTCGTGGGTCACGCAGATCATGGTCATGCCTTCTTCCGCCAGTTCCACCATGGTATCCAGAACCTCTTTGATCATCTCAGGGTCCAGTGCCGAGGTCGGTTCGTCAAACAGCATGATACGCGGGCGCATACACAGGCTGCGCGCAATCGCCACACGCTGTTGCTGACCGCCGGACAACTGGCCTGGGAATTTACTGGCCTGTTCCGGGATTTTGACTTTGTGAAGGAAATGCATCGCGGTTTCTTCGGCTTCCTCCTTGGGCGTTTTGCGCACCCAGATCGGAGCAAGTGTCAGGTTGTCCAGTACAGAAAGATGCGGGAACAGGTTGAAGTGCTGGAAACACATGCCGACTTCGGACCGGATCTTGTCGATGTTTTTCAGGTCCGAAGACAGTTCGGTCCCGTCCACGATAATCTGACCCTTCTGGTGTTCTTCCAGCGCGTTGATACAACGGATCAGCGTCGATTTTCCCGATCCAGACGGCCCGCATACCACAATTCGCTCGCCCCGGTATACCGTCATGTCGATATCCTTGAGCACATGGAAAGCACCATACCACTTGTTCATCGCGGAGATTTGGATGGCGACCTCGTCCGACACATGTAAGTGCGAGCGGTCGACGTCGAGTTCAATTTCTTCGTGCGGTTGAGCCATTATTTTTTACTCCTAGTGCGCTTTGCGTTTGATTTGAAACAGACTGAATTCAAAGCGCCGGTTTAAACCTTTGATGTTGCCGCGTTATGCGCTTCATTGGTGTTTCCAATAAAGCGCGTAACGCTGCGGGATTAGTGTCCGGTCGCAAGCTTGCGCTCAAGGTACATGGAATACCGGGACATTGCGAAACAGAAGATGAAGAACATGAAGGCGATAAAGCCATAAAGTTCCCACACAATCCCGTTCCAGTTTGCGTCTGCGCGAATGGTGTTGGTCAGGCCAATCGGATCAAGAATACCAATGATCGAAACCAGCGTGGTATCCTTGAACAGCCCGATAAAGGTGCTGACGATCCCGGGGATCGAGATTTTCAGCGCCTGCGGCATAGTGATCAGCCGCGTTGCTTTCCAATAATCCAGACCCAAGGCATCAGCCGCTTCGTATTGACCGGTCGGCAAGGCTGCCAGACCACCGCGTATCACCTCGGCCATATAGGCCGAAGCAAACAGTGTCACCATGATCACAACTCGCAAGATCAGATCGAAATTGGTGCCAGGCGGCAGGAAATAGTTCAGCAGCGTTGACGCCACAAACAACAGGGTGATCAGCGGCACGCCCCGCATGGCCTCGATGAAACCGACGCAGATGAATTTGACGATCATCAGATCAGACTGACGCCCAAGCGCCAGCAGAATGCCAATTGGCAATGACAGAGCAATGCCTGTAACCCCGATGATAACCGAGAGCATAAAGCCACCGAACTTGGCCGATTCAACAGGAGTTAAACCGACAAGCCCAATTTTTGCTTGGGTTTGGGATATCGAACTCTCTTCGGTAAGAATGTCGTTTTCAGCATCCACTGCTTTGCGTAACAAGTTTCTGTCTTCAGCAGAAACGTCATTTTCCACTGATTCCAGAGTATACACGTTGCTGACGCTTGCAGGCAGAGCGTCCCTCAGACTTGCAGCCTGTTCTCTTAATCCGGGAAGCTCTGCTAACTGCCCCGGGAGTTCGTCTATGGAGCTGACAAACGATTTGTTTGCTGTCAGTCGCAGCTTACTCCTGCTAAGAACGCCTGACATACCGGCCACCTGGCTTCGCAGAGGGTAAACGGTCGTGGTGATCAGATCCACATAATCCTGTTTCTCAGATTTCAAAGCCCATGGGTTCTGAGCCAAGGTCAAAAGGTGTTCGAGCCGTTCCTCTCCATCGGACAAGCTAACCTGAAGCACCTCCATGACCGTTTCGAGCTCGGCGATGTCTGTAGTAAGCACTTCGGATTGAACTATGAGTTCAGCGTGGACACTGTCGATGTTCCGATTCGCAAACATGACGTTCAGGCTCTGATTGATGGCGGAAACAGCGAACAGCAACCAAAGGATCACGAACAAGGCGCCAACGATCATGGCAGTCAGACTGCCAATCACCCGAGCCAATCCGCTATAAAGCAGGAAAGCCAGGACAATACCGGCAAGGATCAGGATCGGAACCCATACGTTTCCGCCCCACATCAGCCAGGGCATAAAGAACGGATACGCCGCCGAGAACCAAAGCATTTTCCGTGGCACTTTCGCAAACAGCACCGGCGCCAAAGCAATCAGCAAAAGCACGAATGCCAGATTTGGCCGCCAGTAAAACTCGCTGGGGTAAAAGCCGTACATCAGTTGCAGGAACCGTTCCTGGATCACAGCCCAGCATGCTCCTTCGTTCCCACCGGTGTTAAAAGATGCCGTAATCACTTCGCGGCATTCTCTCAACGATCCCGCTGTCCAGGATGAATTGAACATCCAAGGCAGTGCTTCTCTCAGAACAGTGAACAGGAAATATAGCGCCAGAATTGTGAGGACCGAATTGAAGAACGAGGAAAAGAGATTTTCCCTTGCCCATTTTATCATTCCAGTCTCTGCCAGCGGCGGGTTCTGCTCAGCAATCATTTCTTTGCGGACATAAGCTATATCTGTCATATCACCGCTCCTTCAGTTTGACTGATTCATTGTACCAGTTCATCAAGGTCGAGATTGTCAGGCTGATCGTCAGATAAATCGCCATCAGGATCAGCAGGCTTTCCATTTCCCGCCCGGACTGGTTTAGCGTGATGCCGCCCAGTGTGCCGGTGATATCCATATACCCAACCGCAATCGCCAGTGACGAATTTTTGGTTACATTCAAATATTGGGAAATCAGCGGCGGGATAATCACCCGCAGGGCCTGCGGTAAGATAACAAGGTTCATTGTCCGGCTTGGCCGCAAGCCCAGCGCAAACGCTGCCTCTGACTGACCTGTGGAGACCGCCATAATTCCGGCGCGCACATTTTCGGCAATGAAGGCCGCTGTATACATGGACAGCGCCAGAGTGAGGGCAATCAGCGAATTCCGCATGTAAATGCCGCCCTTAAAGTTGAAGCCTTTCAGTTCCGGAAGTTCCAGTCCAATCGGACGCCCCAAAATGAAGTAAATCAACAGAGTCGGGATTACCAAGATGCCTAGTTTAATCCATAAGTTTGGCAGGATTTGTCCGGTTTCCTCCTGACGCTTAGTCGACCAGCGGCCAAAGAACCAGATGCCGACAATGGACGCAAAAAAGACCAGAATCACAATCATCGAGCCCGAGAAAAACTCCGGCTTCGGGATATAGAAACCGCGGTTGGTCAGGGCTATTGAATCACCGAGATACATCGACGCAGTTGCATCGGCACCGCGAAATTCTTTCGGTTGCGGAAACGTTTCGATGAAAATCGCCATCGTCAGAACGATCCACAACAGAACCGGCACGTTGCGAAATGCTTCAATGTAAAATGTCATGATCCGTGCAACGATCCAGTTGTTGGACAGCCGCAACACACCAATAAACACGCCTAATACCGTTGCTATTGCACACCCCAGCACAGCCACCAACAGCGTGTTGAGCAATCCAACGATTGCAGCGCGTCCATGGCTCATTTGGCTGTTATATTCAATCAGCCGTTGATTAATGTCATAGCCGGCAGGATCACTTAAAAACTTGAACCCAAGCGGTTTGCCAAGTGCGGCCAGATTGGTTGCCGCGTTGTTCATCAGCCATCCCACACCCAGCAGGAACAAAATCAGCGCCACCACCTGTATCGTCATTGAACGATACCGCGTGTCGTAGATTAGCATGCCAAGGTTGAAGCCGTCCTTCGGAGGATCGGTTATTGCAGACATCTGCTACGCTCCCTGTTCTTTGGTTTCCGAACGCAACATCCCATACCGCGTCTTTGCGCCGCTTATCGATTGCGTCTTTGGTATTTTAGAAGTCAAACAAAGTGAAAGGGCGCAGCCGAAGCCGCGCCCTTTGTCGTTCTTAGCGGAACGGAGGCGAGTAGATCAAACCACCTTCAGTCCACTGCGCGTTCAGACCGCGTGACAGGCCAATCGGTGTATTTTCACCAATGTTTCGCTCAAAGATTTCACCATAGTTGCCGCCTGCGGCAATCGCGTTCCTGCCCCAGTCAGCCGACAAGCCAAGCATTTCGCCGAGGCTGCCTTCAGTACCCAACAGACGATTGATCTCTGGGTTATCGCCGGCTTCCATCGCTGATTTTTCGATGTTCGCGGATGTCACACCCAGTTCCTCAGCAGTAACCAGAGCATTCAAAGTCCAGCGTACAACATCACCCCATTGGTTGTCGCCGTGGCGAACAAGTGGGCCGAGTGGCTCTTTGGAGATGATTTCCGGCAGCAGAACGTGTTCGCCAGGTGTTTCAAATGTTGCGCGGGTCGCAGCAAGACCAGATGCGTCTGTGGTGTAAACATCACAAGCGCCGGCCAGATATTGTTGCTGAGCTTCTGCGTTTGTTTCGATCGGAACCGGCTCGTAAGAAATGCCGTTTGAACGGAAATAGTCCGCAAGGTTCAGCTCGGTTGTTGTACCGGTTTGGATACAAACAGTCGCGCCGTCCAGCTCTTTTGCTGAAGAAACACCCAGAGCGGTGGGAACCATGAAACCCTGACCGTCATAGTAGTTCACGCCAACAAATGTGAACTTCAGGTCAACGTCACGAGAGAATGTCCAGGTTGTGTTCCGTGCGAGCAAGTCAACTTCACCCGATGCCAGCGCCGTAAAGCGTGTTTTACCGGTTGTCGGTGTGAATTTAACTGCTTGCGGATCACCAAGTACTGCAGCAGCCACAGCGCGACAAATAGAAACGTCAAAGCCGTCCCAGTTGCCATTTGCGTCAGCAGCAGCAAAGCCGACCAGGCCGGTGGAAACACCGCACTGGACAAAGCCTTTGGCTTTCACGTCGTCGAGAGTTCCGGCAGCAGCAAAGCCGGCAGCCACAGTGGCAGCAGCAATCGTGCCGAAGAATGTTGATTTTTTCATTTTTACCTCTTCCTGATGAGCCGCCTTTATCCAAGGCGGTGGTCTGGCCTGTTCGGCCAGCGATTTTTTACTCCCAAGGGACTCCCCTGAAAGCGTGGCCGATTGTGGGCGTTAATAGGGGTTTAGGTCAAGGGTATTATAGGAGAAATCCCAAAGGGCTCTCCGCATCGGGGCTCGGATTGCAATTGCCCAAAATTAGGTAAGAATGATTTACTTATGCTGCTGGGCGACGGCCGTCGCCATTGCACGTTGACCTTAAGTAACCAATTGTGTGGGGATCTTTAATTTCAGCACTTATGACCCAAGACTGTGTTTTATGCCTTGTTAGCGCAACAATTGCAGCATCCTGTCGGCAAACAAGAAACTGATCCGCTTCGCCTCGGCAGTGGCCGTGGCCGCCTCGTCTTCGCCCCATTGCTCTTTCTGCCAATTCTCGTCAATACGCGAAAAAAACCAGGCATCTTCAGCTGAATATTTTTTTTCCGATATCGCCAAAGCAAGCACCAGTGAACCCGATATCGTGACTAGATCATGGACTGCCGCCAATTCATAAGCGTCAAAACTCTGTAGTTTGGCCATTAAGTTAGCTGTTGAACGATTCGGTTGAGTGATCGGAATGACGCCAATTGTCGACTTTAACGGCGCATCGAAGCGGTTCTTTGCCCATTCCAGAACCGGGTCCCAGAATTCTGTCTGCCGGTCCGACAGCGTTTTTGGTCCCGCAGCCCGATAGCACAAAAGATCACTTGCGCCATAACTCGCCAGCATCTCGACCACATCCGCCTGTTGATCTGCGACTTTGTCGATGGCGGCATTTGCCCAGCGTGTGACCGGCATTTTTGTTGGGTCAACTTGTTCGACCACGTCCGCCCATTCGGTCGCGATCAGCGCCGCAACATCGCGGACCGGCACTACCAATGGCGCTTTTGCAGGGGTTTGCAAAGGTCGCGAATCCAGCGAAACACCAAAACCGCCGGCCACGTCGACGACATCCGCGGAAGTCCAAAACCGCTTTTTAACAAACGGATTCATGGCGTCCCCCAAAGCTGATGCAAAGCGTCCGGTAATTGTCCAAAATCATCGATCAGAAGATCAGCGCCCGATGATTCCAATACCTCCCGAGCATGGTATCCCCAGGTTACGCCAATGGTTTTAAAACCGGCAGCGCGTCCCATATCCATATCGTATGACGTGTCGCCGATCATTACGGATTGACGTGCCTCCGCGCCAGTGTCGCGCAAGGTTTGCTCCAGCATCGAAGGATGCGGCTTGGAAGGGTGATTATCCGCAGTTTGCACGGTCAGAAAATACTCTCCTATACCGTGGGTTTCAAAGGCATGGTCGACACCGCGCCTCGCTTTGCCGGTTGCCAGTCCCAACAACATGTTTTTCTGCCGGTGCAAAACCTGCAATGCTTGCAACGCGCCGTCATAAAGCGCAACTGCGCTTTCTCCACCCTGCTGCTGGCGTAATTCAAAAAAACGGTTCTTGTAAAGTTGCACCGTCGACGCCACGTCATCAGCTGCCAGTTCGGGCATCAGCTTTGCCACCGCCTCTGGCAAAGACAGCCCGATAATAGACAGTATGTCTTCGGCAGGCGGGATCGGAAGGCCTGTCTTTTCGCAGGCAAAAGCCATTGCGCGTTTGATAAAGTCGGCACTGTCGATCAGCGTACCGTCCATGTCAAAAACGACCAGCTCTAGCGTATCGTTCATTGCGCGTTCTCAAAGGGATCGGCCGGTGCTTCCCTTGTATTAAAGCCAAGAAAATCCCAGGTATGTGCCATGTGTTCCGGCAAAGGTGCCGTGAAATGCAGTCTGGCTTTGCTGACTGGGTGCTCAATCGTCAGGGAACGCGCGTGCAGATGCATTTTGCGGCTGACACTACCGCCCAATTGCGCACCCCAACCGTCGCCCTCATTGACCTGGCTGTTGGTGCCGTATTTTCCGTCGCCGATAACAGGATGCCCGATCTCGGCCATATGGGCTCGCAACTGGTGGGTGCGCCCGGTGATCGGCACCAGCGCCAGCCAGGCGGCACGTTTTCCAACCGCTTCGATCACCGCATAATCGCTGGTTGCGCGTTTGGCACCATACGTATCTTCGACGTCCCTTGGGTGAATACAGATCATTTTTTCACCTGCGCCGTATGGCCCGTGGCCGGATTCTTTAAGCAGGCCATAGGAGACTGTCCCAAGCCGGGGTTGCGGGCAACCGGCAACCAAAGCCCAATAAATCTTGCGCGTCGCACGGGATTGAAACGACTTGGCCAAACCGGCCGCCGCGCGACCATTGCGCGCCATTACAAAGACGCCACTGGTGTCTTTGTCCAAACGATGCACCAGTTTCGGTTTCGCATCGTTGCCAAATTTCAGGGCTTCGGCCATGCCATCCACATGACGCAAATGCCCGGACCCGCCCTGCACCGGCAAACCGGGCAGTTTGTTCAGCACAATCACGTCGTCGTCGCGGTAGATCACACAAGACCGGATCATTTCGGCATCAGCGTCAGACACCAGAACTACCGTCTTTTTCTCAGCCCGGCTGTCCGCATCGGGCAGCGGTGGGACGCGTACAACCTGCCCGACCTGCAAGCGGGTCGAGGCCTTGACCCGCCCTTTGTCAACGCGCAGGTCACCCTTGCGGCACATCTTCTCGATCCGCCCCTGCGAGACCTGCGGAAACATCCGTTTCAGCCATCGGTCCAGCCGCTGCTCGGCTGCGCCTTCGGCAACCTCGATATGTTGTACGCCGCTCATGCCAGGACCGACCGCATCACCAGAACACCCGCCAACAGTGCGGCGATCGACAGCCCAACAGTACCGGCAACATAAAATGAAGCAGCGGCCAAGCGGCCTTTTTCAAACAGGGACAACGCATCCAAGGAAAAGGCGGAAAACGTTGTGAAGCCGCCCAATATTCCGGTCAACACAAACGGCGCATATTTCGGGTCACCGAGGCGGTGGAACAGATAGACTGATGCTAGACCCATCGCAAATGACCCAAAAATATTGACCACCATGATTCCGGCGGGAAACGACGGCCCCAGTGCCCGCAAGCTGCCAAGCACCACCAGATGCCGCATGACTGCGCCCAAGGCACCGCCCAAGGCAATTTGAATAACTACCGACATCCGTTGTTCCGAGTTAGGGGGCATGCGCCCGATTAATCGTCTTTGCGAGCGTTTATCGTATTGGCAACGAATTGTGCAAGCCCCGGTACCTTCGCGTAATGTTTCGCATCCAATCCCAGTAAATTTTCACCATCACTGTACCATTCGGTCCACAGCGGTGCGACGACCAACTGCTCGCGCAATACGGTCACCTGTGCAACACGGTTTCGCCGGATCAGAGATTCGATTTGCGAAATAACCGATCTTTCCGCGCCTTCAAACAACCCGACGTAAGTTTCGCCAAAAGCCAGGAAAAAGCCGTTGATGCCTTTTCTCTTGCAGTCCACCCAAATGTGCCTTTGCTCTGACTCCGCTTGTTTTTCGGTTTCTTCAGACGACAATCTGCAAGTGAAATAAATCTGTAGGATCGTGGGACCCTGCATGTTGGTCTTCCGTCTCTTAAGCGTTTCGCGTTATTTTATTGCTCCAATGAAACGTGAAACGCTCTAAGCTATTGGAAACTCTCGAAACACTCTGTCTATTTTGCAATCTGCAAAAAAAGCAGATTTTCCATAATCACTGGTTTTTACTTCGTTTTCTTGAGAAAAACTCCAATCTTTTCTTCAATTCCCGTTCAAATCCACGATCTACCGGTACGTAATACACACCTCTGGTAATTGAATCCGGAAAATAACTTTGCCCGGAAAATCCGTCTTTGACGTCGTGGTCGTATTGATAGCCTTCACCGTACCCCTGATCTTTCATCAATTTTGTCGGCGCATTCAAGATATGTTTTGGCGGCGGCTCTGATCCCGTCATCCGGGCATGTTTCTGACCTTCCTTGAACGCCACATATGACGCATTTGATTTGGGAGCGAGCGCCAGGTAGATCACCGCCTGCGCCAGGGCCAGCTCGCCCTCCGGGCTGCCCAGCCGTTCGTAGGTTTGCCAGGCCTGCAGACAAATTTCCTGCGCCTGTGGATCCGCCAACCCAATATCTTCAACCGCCATTCTGGTCACCCGACGCGCCAGATAACGGGGATCCTCGCCACCATCCAGCATCCGGCAGAGCCAATAAACTGCAGCATCCGGGTCTGACCCGCGTACGGATTTGTGCAAGGCCGAGATCAGATTGTAATGCTCATCGCCTGATTTGTCATATTTTGGTGCCCGCTTTGATAGGCGTTTTGATAATTCTTCCCGCGCCACCGGCGATTTTGCTTTCCACGAGAAACATTGCTCCAAATTGTTCAGCAGCGCCCGACCGTCACCATCCGCCATTTCCAGCACCGCTTCGCGAGCATCCGCCGTCAGCGGCAGCGGTATTTGCAACACCTGTTCGGCCCGTTGAACAATCAACTCCAGATCGGCAGGCGTCAGACGTTCCAACACCATCACTTGGGCCCGTGACATCAATGCGGCATTAAGTTCAAACGACGGGTTTTCCGTCGTGGCGCCAACCAGAACGATGGTGCCATCTTCCATATGCGGCAGAAACCCGTCTTGCTGGGCTTTGTTGAACCGGTGAATCTCATCGACAAACAGCAACGTCCCGCGCCCGGTTGTACGTCGCAGTTTCGCTGCCTCAAATATCTTATGCAGTTCCGGCACACCCGAAAATATCGCGCTGATCTGAACGAATTCCATATGCGACTCGTCGGCCAGCAACTTGGCCAGAGTCGTTTTTCCGACCCCAGGCGGGCCCCAGAATATGATTGACGAAAGATTGTCGTTTTCGAGCATCACCCGCAGCGCACCCTCTTCGCCGAGTAAGTGCTGTTGGCCGATAACTTCGTTGAACCGGCGCGGGCGCAGCTGGTCTGCGAGCGGTGCAGGACGCGCAGTTCCGGGTTCAGGAGCCGGAATTTTATCAAAGAGGTCAGCCATGCTCTCATCTAACATAGAAAATTCGCTCTGCATTGTGATTCCGAACACCGGGCAACAATTTCGGTGTATTGCTAAACAGCACTCAAATCGAACAGGAACGGCTGACAAAATGATCGTGGATATTTGGAACAGCTTTCGTGCTATGCCTGCCTGGGTTCAAATCTGGGCCATGTTCATTCTGTTCCCGGCGAACATGCTGGCCTTGGCATTCCTGGCCGAGCCCGGCGGCGCCATTGTCGCAGGTCTGGCAATTGGTGGAATGGTGCCGAATCTGTTTCTGATGCTTTGGGAACGTGGGTTTTCAAAGGCGATGGCCTTCCCGCATCTGGCGCTCTGGACACCTTTGGTGTTTGTACTGGCGCTGATGCTGATCGGTGCCGAATTGACCCCGCTACATTACTATTTTATCGCGGCGCTGCTGGTGATTGATCTGATATCTTTGGCTTTTGACTATCCCGACGCCCGGCACTGGCTGCGCGGCGACCGGGCCATTTCCGGTCGCCAAACGTAAAAAACCCGCAGGGCGAACCTGCAGGTTTACTGTCCCGAAAGCGGCAGTCTGTTTATTCTTCTGCTGCGTCGTGAGCTACATCGCGCGCTTTGTCGGCTGCGCCTTTGGCATCCACGTCACGATCCACAAATTCAATGATCGCCATCGGTGCCATATCGCCATAGCGGAAGCCGGCTTTCATCACCCGGATGTAGCCACCTTGACGGTCTTTGTAGCGTGGGCCCAGAACGTCGGACAATTTGCTGACGTATTGATCTTCTTTCAGCTTGGACGCGGCTTGACGGCGGGCGTGCAAATCGCCGCGTTTGGCCAGCGTGATCAGTTTTTCAACGACCGGCTGAAGTTCTTTTGCCTTAGGCAAAGTGGTTTTGATTTGCTCATGTTCGATGAGCGAGCCGGCCATGTTGGAAAACAGAGCTTTGCGGTGCTCATGTGTCCGGTTCAGGCGGCGGTATCCGCGTGCGTGGCGCATTTTCTTTTTTCCTTCTCTTTATACTTTGTCTGGCGGGCCTGCGTTGGGTCCCGCACTCCTTGGAGCATTGTTGCTCTAGTTGGAATTTTGAGGATCAAAAATCCAACAGTGTTCCCCGGCAGTCCGGGCATTTGATGGGGTGCGGATTAAACCGCACCCCGGACTCTTAGAACTGGTCTTCGTATTTCTTGGCCAGATCTTCGATATTGTCCGGTGGCCAATCCACAATATCCATACCCAGATGCAGGCCCATGCCGGTCAGGACTTCTTTGATCTCGTTCAAAGATTTCCGGCCAAAGTTTGGCGTGCGCAGCATCTCGGCTTCGGTTTTCTGGATCAGATCGCCGATGTAAACAATGTTGTCGTTTTTCAGGCAGTTTGCCGAGCGAACCGACAGTTCCAACTCGTCCACTTTCTTTAGCAGCAGCGGGTTGAATTCCAGATCGTCGTCTTCTTCCTGACGCGACGCGCTTTCCGGTTCGTCGAAGTTCACAAACACCGACAACTGATCTTGCAAAATACGGGCGGCATAAGCCACCGCATCTTCAGGTGTAACCGATCCATCGGTTTCCAGTTTCAACGTCAGTTTGTCATAATCCAGAACCTGCCCTTCGCGGGTCGGCTGAACATCGTAAGACACTTTGACCACCGGCGAAAACAGCGCGTCGATCGGGATCAATCCAATGGGCGCATCTTCCGGGCGATTTTTATCTGCAGCAACGTAGCCTTTGCCGGTTTCCACAGTCATTTCCATGAATAGCGAAGCGCCGTCGTCGAGGTGACAGATCACATGGTCTTTGTTCAGGATTTCAATGTCGGCGGTTTCGGAAATGTCGCCGGCCGTCACAACACCGGGACCTTTGGCAGCAATCGACACACGCTTGGTGCCTTCTACTTCCATGGCCACTGCCACACCTTTGAGGTTCAGAACGATGTCGGTGACGTCTTCACGCACACCCGCAACGGATGAAAACTCGTGCAGAACATTGTCGATCTGAACCGAAGTAATCGCAGCACCCTGAAGGGACGACAGCAGCACGCGGCGCAGCGCATTGCCGAGAGTCAGGCCAAAGCCGCGCTCCAGCGGCTCGCCGATGCAGGTTGCCTGGCGCAGCGGGTCGTTGCCTGGTTTGATTTCCAACTGTGTTGGGCGGATTAGTTCTTGCCAATTCTTGTGGATCATGGTGCCTCCATTCTTGTTCGCCGACCGGATCCGGGTGGTCGGGAACGCCCGAGGTAATCTTCAAAAAAGATGAGCTGGTCCGGTTGGACCAACCCGATAAAATTATACGCGGCGGCGCTTTGGCGGGCGGCAGCCGTTGTGTGCAATCGGGGTCACATCACGGATGGATGTGATGTTAAACCCAACAGCAGCCAGCGCACGAAGGGCAGATTCACGACCCGAACCGGGGCCCTGAACTTCAACTTCCAGTGTTTTTACGCCGTGTTCCTGCGCCTTTTTACCAGCATCCTCTGCAGCCATTTGCGCCGCGTAAGGTGTGGATTTGCGCGAACCTTTGAACCCCATGGTGCCAGCCGACGACCAGGCGATTGCATTGCCCTGGGCGTCTGCAATCAGAATCTTGGTGTTGTTGAAACTGGAGTTCACATGCGCAACACCGGTGCTGATGTTCTTGCGCTCTTTTTTCTTGGTACGAATTTTTTCGCGTGCCATTGATCTGTCCCCCTACTTCTTCTTGCCTGCGATCGCGCGGGCTGGGCCTTTGCGGGTGCGGGCATTTGTGTGGGTACGCTGGCCGCGTACGGGCAGGCCGCGACGGT
This sequence comes from Amylibacter sp., assembly GCA_965237555.1. Lineage (GTDB taxonomy): Bacteria > Pseudomonadota > Alphaproteobacteria > Rhodobacterales > Rhodobacteraceae > Amylibacter. The sequence continues at coordinate 409,389 of OZ250147.1, read as the reverse complement.
GCCGCAGGCCGCGATAGCAACCGAGATCCATCAGACGTTTGATGTTCATGGAAACTTCGCGGCGGCGGTCGCCTTCGACTTCAAAATTAGCGTCGATGAATTCGCGCACTTTCAGAACTTCGGCATCCGACAGTTCATTGATACGGCGGGAGGTGTCGATACCGGTGCCTTCGCAGATACTCGCCGCTGAAGTGTGACCGATTCCGTGGATGTAAGTGAGGGCGATTGGGACCCGTTTGTGGGTCGGCAAGTTAACGCCAGCAATACGTGCCAAGTCATTTGTCCTTTGGTTGCGGTTCCGTGATCCCGGAACCTTTTTTCACAACGAAAGCCCAACACCGTCTTGGCGCTGGGCCGCTTGTCCTGTCAGGGGTGATTCGAATCAGGTAATTTTGTAGAAAACCGGCCGATTCCTTAAGGAAGGGTTGCCATACGCGCAGATCGGACAAAGGTCAAGTGCTTCACGTAAACGAGCGCAAAGCAGTTCAAATTGACCCTAAATCAGGCCAGGGAAAACTGCCCCAGTGCTTCGCCAATTGACGCTTTCACTTCATCAATCGCGGCCAAACCATCCACCGCCTGCAACTTGCCTTTGGCATAGTAGTATCCGATCAGCGGCGAGGTCTCTTTGTAATAGGCCATCAACCGAGTGTTCAGCGATTCTGCATTGTCGTCAGCCCGACGTTTGAAGTCGGAACTGCCACAGTTGTCGCAGACACCGTCCTTGGCTGGAACTTTCATGGTATCGTGATATCCCTCACCACAGTTGCCGCAGGTATAGCGGCCGGTGATCCGTTCGACCAAGGCCGCATCGTCGACCCGCATTTCAACCACGGTATTCAGCATCTTGCCAAGGCGGTCCATCAGCGCAGTCAGCGCGTCGGCCTGCGCCAGTGTCCGGGGAAATCCGTCAAAGATAAATCCGCCGGGTGCGCTGGTGGTTGTTAGTTGCTCTTCGATCAGCCCGATGACAATCTCGTCGGTGACCAACTCGCCCCGGTCCATCACGCCTGCCACCAGGTTACCCATTTCAGTGCCCGACGTCCGCGCCGCCCGCAGCATGTCGCCGGTGCTCAGTTGCACCATATCGCGCTCGTCTACCAGAAACCGCGCTTGTGTTCCTTTTCCGGCACCTGGCGGGCCAAGCAGAATGATGTTCATCGGCGTCCCTTTGTGTTTGCTTTCGAGCGGCTTTTGCCGCGCAGCTTCGACTTCTCGATCAGGCTTTCATACTGGTGCGCCAGCAGATGCGACTGAACTTGCGTGATCGTGTCCATGGTCACCGAAACCACGATCAACAGCGATGTGCCGCCAAAATAGAACGGAATGGCCAGTTGTGAACGCAAAATCTCCGGTAAGAGACAAACCGCCGCAAGGTAAGCCGAGCCCAGCACTAGAGTACGCGCCACAACATAGTCGAGGTATTCTTCGGTTTTCTTGCCCGGACGGATGCCAGGAACAAAGCCGTTCTGCTTTTTCAGATTGTCCGCCACGTCATCGGTTTTGAACGACACATTGGCGGTGTAGAAATAGCTGAAGAACACGATCATGCCGACAAAGAACAACAGATACAGCGGTTGTCCGGGGCCGAAATAGGCCAGAATGGTGTTCATGATCGGTGAGGTCTGGGTGCCGGAAAACGTGCTGATTGTCGTCGGCAGCAGCAACAGGGCCGATGCAAAGATCGGTGGTATCACACCGGCGGGGTTCAGTTTAATCGGCAGGTGCGAGCTTTCGCCGCCATAAACCTTCATGCCAACCTGCCTTTTGGGATACTGGATATGCAGTTTTCGCAGCGCCCGTTCCATGAAAACGATGAAGGCGATCACCGCGACAACCATCAGCAGTACTCCGACGATTACCGCCGGAGACAGCACGCCGGAGCGCCCTTGCGAGAAAAACTGCGCCAAAGCGGCAGGCAGTTCCGCGATGATGCCAACGAAAATGATCAGCGAAATACCGTTGCCGATGCCGCGCGCGGTGATCTGCTCACCCAGCCACATCAGGAACATGGTGCCGCCGACCAGCGTGACAATGGCGGGCAGTTGGAAGCTCAGGAAGCCGGGGTTTGTCACAAGATCGCCGGCTTCTAGCCCTTTGGACAATCCATAGGACTGGAAGAAAGCCAGCAATACCGTTCCGTAGCGGGTGTATTGGTTGATCTTCTTGCGGCCTTGTTCGCCCTCTTTCTTCAGTTGTTCCAGTTGCGGAACCATCGCGGTCATCAGCTGCACGATGATCGAAGCCGAAATATAAGGCATGATCCCCAGCGCAAAAATAGCCATCCGGCCAATCGCGCCACCCGAGAACATGTTCAGAATACCGCCAACACCTTGCTGAGCGCCTTCGACAAACTCTCTGAGCGCTCCTGAATCAATGCCGGGCACCGGGATGAAAGTCCCCATCCGGTAAACGATCAGCAGAGCTACCGCAAACAGGATCCGTGATTGCAGTTCCTTGGCTTTGCCGAAGGTTCCCCAACTCAGGTTCGAGGCCATTTGTTCAGCAGCAGATGCCATTGAAATTCCCTTTCATATCAAAACGCCGCCGGACTGTTCTCAACAACGGTCCTGCGGCGCCAGAGCGTTTTATGATTTGTTGGTTTCACCAACGAAGCGTAAAACGCAACCACACACGATACTGCAACCTGCGGTTCAAGTTCAATCTGGCTCAGATTAAACGTGAACCGCTTTAGAAAACTATCGCAATGTATGTAAGCGGCTGCTGCGCCGCTCACAAGGCTTATTCGCTTACTTCTTCAGCTTTTGGCGCAGTTGTGACCGTCAGTTTACCGCCGGCCTTTTCAACCGCAGCCACTGCCGACTTCGACGCACCGGTGACCGATAGGTCAACCTTGGCTGTCAGTTCACCTTTGGCAAGCATGCGCACGCCGTCCCAGACACGACGCACCAGACCGGAGGCAACAAGAACCTCTTCGGTGATCGGCTTTTTGACGTCGATTTTCTTCTCGTCGATGAATTTTTGCAGCAAGCCCAGGTTCACAACAGCGTGGCGTTTAGAATTGATGTTGTTGAAACCGCGTTTCGGCAGGCGTTGGTACAGAGGCATTTGACCACCTTCGTAGCCTTTGATGGCCACACCCGAGCGGGACTTCTGACCTTTGATACCACGGCCAGCCGTTTTACCGGTGCCTGACCCCGGACCACGGCCAACGCGCTTGCGTTTTTTGGTGGCACCCGGATTGTCTGAAAGTTGATTCAGTTTCATGTCGCATTCTCCTTTGGCCGGAACTACCCCCCGATTGCGACGAAAGGGGCAAACACGGCATTGCGTTTGATTCTGTGGCCGCGAAAGGCCACCGGGGGCGTATACGCCGGGTTGGGGCCGCTTTCAAGAGGGTTTGCGATGGGCACCGTACTCTGGTGTAACCGCATCCTAATCCGCTTTCGGTATACCCTCTGCCAGCGCTAAATAACGTGGTTGACGGTTCTGAGGTACTGGGAAAACACCCCGATCGGAACCGCCGAGACACCAGGATCGACAAGGTGCAGGGCTTACACCCCTGTTCGGCAATACAACCGCAATGGCGGGCTCGCCTTTTTATCTACAGACAGCCGATATGGAACACCCTGCCAGCCGAGAGAGGTTGCGCGGGGTGGCGGTGCTGTCTTCCTCGCGTCTTCGCATGTCTCTTTCATTTTCGCCAACACGCGCTATTCTTTTACCCATCCACGCAAAAGGCATCGCACCATGACCCTGCCTATTCTGAAGCAAACGCTCACCCGCCGCGCATGGCTGGCTATGGCCAGCGCCGCTCTTTTCACGCTACGCACCACACCCACCACCGCCGCTCTAAAATTCAAACGCGTGCCGCTGCAGTACATCGCCGCACTTGCTCCCGAAAACGCCAAAGCTGGAACCGGGGCCGAAACCTGGGGGCTCTGGCGCGAAGACCCCGGCCCGATCGGCGTTTGGCTCCGCCTTTATCAGGTGTTGCGCAAAGCTGGCGGCATCGCCCCCGCGGGCTGGCGTTTTGACATCGACGATTGGTGGCTGGAGGAAAACGGCCTGATCATGAAAGCGCCCGAATTCCCCATGCCTGCTGGCCAATATCTTGTCACTGGCGGCCGCGAAATCACGACTGTCCTCTTGGTCGATGAACCCGACGCAGATGGCCGCCAAAGCTGGTCGCTCGGCGACAACGCCCAAATTCGTGATGTCACCCACGGCCCCTGCCGCTCCGCCCGCTACACCCCGGAAGGCGACACCGGCACCTGCACACCGGAAAATGCCAACCAATCTGTGTTCCCGCTTGGCCCGGGTGACAGCCCGCCGCCGGTTTCTGGATGCCGGAAAAAAGAATACGCGGTGCTGATCGTGATTGGCCTGCCGCTGGAGTCCTGATCAGCTGGGGCAGTACCAAGCCCAACGGCAATTTTTCTTCCAAACTGAGAGTATCAACAATAGGGCAGCGCTCGGACCTCGGGGTGGGCGAGAAGCGCCCTCCCCGAGGTCCGAGCGCTGCCCGTGCGAGGGCACGGGCTTTTTCAATTCGCCTCAACGCTGTAATACAGTGGCATGGATAAGCAGAGTTTCATTACCGGTGACATTTTTGTTGCTTCTTCAGGGGAAAAAACACTTAGAGCCTGGGAACCTTATTCGCTCTGTGTCGGAATTCTATTTAACCTCCAAAACTCTGACACTGAACCAAGATGGAACGGTTGGATAGTACCGTGGGTGGGTGGCTTGTCGCTTCTTCGTGCGACTGGGCATGTCTTGCAAAATGTCGACAAGAACAAGTCTTCCAGACATCGTGAAGTAGTAACAAATCAGTGGCAATTCTGGACAAACGACAAAACGGCTAATTGGGTGTTCTGGGATTTCATTCAAAAAGAACGCAACAACATCCTGAAGGAATTTGAATTTGGTTTCACAACCTCACCTTACTTAGAGCCAGACGAATATGAGATCGAGCCAATAGTTGAAGAGAAAATGCAGCTTTTCCGCGAAGCGGTCTATTGGTGGCGGCAGGAGCTAAGAACTATGGAAGACGCTCTAAAATAAGACGCTCCGAGGTTTCCCGCGGAGCGCTTGCAATCTCTGACTAGGTGGACTTTGGCCCGCTTTGAAGGTTCAGCCCTTCTCCTCCACGATCTCCACCAGATGAGAGATCTTGGCGACCATACCCCGAATACTCGGTGTATCTTCCAATTCCCGCGTCTTGTGCATCTTGTTCAGGCCCAGCCCGATCAGCGTCAGGCGCTGTTTGGCAGGGCGGCGGATCGGCGAACCGATCTGTTTGACTACGATGGTTTTCGCCATTGTGCTCAAGCCTCCGCTGCTTCTGCAGTGTCTGCTTCAGCCGGAACTTCCACAAGTGCATCGGTTTTTGGCAGGATGTCTGAAACCTTCTTGCCACGCCGCTGAGCGACGTTGCGCGGAGAGGCTTCTTTGGTCAGACCATCCATCGTCGCACGGATCATGTTGTAGGGGTTCGCCGAACCAAGCGATTTGGAAACCACGTCCTGCACTCCGAGCATTTCAAACACGGCACGCATCGGACCACCGGCGATGATACCCGTCCCCTGCGGGGCTGTCCGCATCACCACCTTACCGGCGCCGTGACGGCCTTCGATATCGTGGTGCAAAGTGCGGCCTTCGCGCAGCGGTACGCGGATCATTTTGCGTTTCGCAGCCTCGGTTGCCTTGCGGATCGCCTCTGGCACCTCCTTGGCTTTGCCTTTGCCAAACCCGACGCGGCCTTTCTGGTCGCCCACAACAACCAGCGCCGCAAAGCCAAAGCGTTTGCCGCCCTTGACCGTTTTGGACACCCGGTTGATCGCAACCAGACGATCTGCAAATTCCGGATTTTCGTCGCGATCACGACCCCGGCGGTTATCTTGTCTAGCCATTCAAGGCCTCCTAAATTTCGGGCCGTAACCCATTTTCTCAATCCAAGTGAGGCTCAGGGGCCTCCCGGATCATCGAGGTGGGCAAAGCGCCCACCTGCAGTTTTTAAAACTTCAGACCACCCTCGCGGGCTGCATCTGCAAGCGCCTTGACTTTGCCGTGGAACAGAAAGCCGCCGCGATCAAAATAGCAGGTTTCAACACCGGCTTTTTTCGCACGTTCAGCAATCGCTGCACCCACTTTGGCAGAAGCTTCAACGTTGTTCTTACCCACCACGCCCAGGTCTTTTTCCAAAGAGGAAGCCGATGCAAGTGTCACGCCGTTCACATCGTCGATCAATTGGACCGAAATGTTTTTCGACGAGCGGTGGACGCTCAGGCGGGGCCGGCCGGCCGCCACATTCCGCAGTTTGTTCCGGTTGCGCATACGGCGCTTAAGGAACAGAGTTCTCTTACTGATAGCCATGTTATGCGCTCCTTATTTCTTCTTACCTTCTTTGCGGAAGATATACTCGTCGACGTATTTGATGCCTTTACCTTTGTAAGGCTCCGGTTTGCGCCAGGCACGAATGTTTGCTGCAACCTGACCAACGAGTTGCTGGTCAATCCCTTCGATGATGATCGAGGTCGGCTTGGGTGCGGTAACGGTCACTCCTTCCGGCACGACGAAGTTCACGTCGTGGCTCAGGCCGAGGGTCAGCTTCAAAGTGTTGCCCTGCATCAGGGCCCGGTAACCAACACCGCTGATTGCCAGTTCTTTTTTGAAACCTTCTGTCACGCCGGTCACAAGATTTGCGATCTGTGTGCGGGACATGCCCCACTGCTGACGCGCACGTTTGGACATGCCGCGCGGCATTACAGTGACCACATTGTCTTCGACAGACAGCGACACATCGTCAGACGCCGTGAAGGAGCGAACCCCTTTTGGACCTTTCACTTCTACGGTCTGGCCGGAAACGGATGCCGAAACACCGCCTGGCAGCTCGACCGGTCTTTTGCCAATACGAGACATAACAGACCCCTTAGAAGATTGTGCACAGCACTTCACCGCCAATATTGGCAGCACGCGCTTGTGCATCTGACATCACACCCTGAGGTGTCGAGACGATTGCGACACCGAGACCTTGACGAACCGACGGGATGTCCTTGACGCCGGAGTAAACCCGACGACCCGGAGTCGAAACCCGTTTCAGCTCTTTGATCACGCCCACACCGTCGAAGTATTTCAGAGAAATCTCCAACTCCGGATGGCCGTCAGTGCCGGTTGATGGTTCGTAACCGCGGATATAGCCTTCGTTCGCAAGAACATCGAGCACCCAACCACGCAGTTTCGACGCTGGTGTTTTCACTGTGGATTTGCCGCGCAATTGTGCGTTGCGGATCCGTGTGAGCATATCACCGAGAGGATCGTTCATGAGTATCTCTCCCTTACCAGCTTGATTTGACCATGCCCGGAATCTGGCCGTCTGACGCCAATTGGCGCAACGCGATTCGGGACATTCTCAGTTTACGATAATAGGACTTCGGACGGCCTGTCACTTCGCACCGGTTGTGCAGACGGGTCGCGGAAGAATTGCGTGGAAGTTTCGCCAATTTGAGGCGAGCCTTGAAACGCTCTTCCATTGGAAGGTCCCGGTTAGACGCGATTTCTTTCAGCGCAGCACGTTTGGCAGCATATTTCTCTACCAGTGCTTGACGCTTGATTTCGCGTTGGACCATTGCAGCTTTTGCCATGATTTAATCTCCTTCCGCGATCAGCTGTTGATCGGCACGTTAAAGTGCTTCAACAAGCTTTTCGCTTCTGCATCGGATTGCGCATCCGTGCAGATTGCGATGTCCATACCCCACATAACGTCTACTTTGTCGTAGTCGATTTCCGGGAAGACGATGTGCTCTTTCAGGCCCAAGGCAAAGTTGCCACGACCGTCAAAACTCTTGGCGGACAATCCTCGAAAGTCACGAACCCGCGGCAATGCGATGGTCACCAGCCGGTCCAGAAATTCAAACATCTGATCGCCGCGCAGCGTGACTTTCACTCCCAGAGGCATGCCTTCGCGCACGCGGAAGTTCGCGATGGATTTCTTCGCCTTGGTGATCACTGGTTGTTGACCGGCAATAGCAGCCATGTCTGCAACAGCGGAGCGGATTTTCTTGGAGTCGTCTACAGCTTCACCGACACCCATGTTCAGTACGATTTTTTTGAGCTTGGGGATCTGCATTTCGTTTTTGTAACCGAACTCTTCTTTCAGCGCAGGACGAATGGATTCGCGGTATTGCGCTTTCAGACGTGGAGTATAATCAGCCATCGATCACTTCTCCCGATTTCTTGGCGAAACGGACTTTCTTGTCGTCGACCATTTTGAAACCAACGCGGGTTGCGCCGCCTTCTTTCGGATCAACCAAAGCCAGATTGCTGAGTTGGATCGGCATCTCGGTCGGGACACGCCCGCCCTGGGATGACTGGGTTTGTTTGGTATGGCGGATCGCAGTATTGATCCCAGCCACGACAGCCTTGCCGGCGGACGGGTTCACAGACGAAATTTCGCCTTCACGACCCTTGTCTTTGCCGGCCAGCACGACGACCTTGTCACCTTTGCGGAGTTTTGCAGCCATTTTACAGCACCTCCGGAGCAAGCGAGATGATCTTCATGAATTTTTTGGCACGAAGCTCCCGAACCACCGGGCCGAAGATACGGGTCCCGACCGGCTCACCTGTGTTGCTGAGGATAACAGCAGCGTTTCGGTCAAACCGGATGGCGGTGCCGTCATCGCGACGGATTTCTTTGGCGGTGCGCACAACAACGGCCTTGCGAACGTCGCCTTTTTTCACCTGACCGCGCGGAATGGCTTCCTTCACAGAGACGACGATGACATCGCCGACAGAAGCGTACTTCCGTTTGGAACCGCCCAGAACCTTGATGCACTGAACGCGGCGGGCGCCGCTGTTGTCAGCAACATCCAGGTTGGTCTGCATCTGGATCATGATGTTTCTCCCGACCTGTGGGGACGCATGCAGTAGGCCCCACGGTTTCGATTAAACTGGAATAGACCGCGTTAGCTTGCGTCGGTCAGAACTTCCCAGCGTTTGGTCTTCGAAATCGGCGCACATTCCTGAATGCGGACCTGGTCACCGATCTTGAATTGGTTTTGCGCATCGTGAGCCCGGTATTTTTTGGACTTACGGATGGTTTTCTTCAGAACCGGGTGCTGAAACCGACGCTGAACAGACACTGTTATGGTCTGTTCATTCTGGTCGCCTGTCACAGTGCCCGAAAGAATACGCTTTGGCATAGTTAAGCTTCCTTATTCGGCCGCTGCTTCAGCAGCTTTTTGGTTCAGAATGGTTTTCACACGCGCCGCGTCACGGCGGACGGCTTTCACGCGCGAGGTGTTTTCCAACTGGTTGGTGGCAGCCTGAAAACGCAGGTTAAAGCTCTCTTTTTTCAGGTTGGCCAGCTCTTCACGCAGCTGGTCCGGGGATTTGCCCCGAAGTTCATTGGCGTCCATAGCCATCTTCCTTTCAACATCACTGGCAGGCCGCGCGAAGCGTCACCCTGATTCCAGTGGAGTGGATGCGATGGGGCCGTATAGGGGATGTTGGGGGAGGTGGCAAGGGGGAAAGATAGGGGATTTCATTCTCTGTTTCCTCCGGACTCACATCCTATTTTGCAACCCGAATTTTTAATATTGTTTTGCTGAGCCGTTTCTGCAGCAATGAAATCGAACTTTGCGAAGCAATGATGGCCGCCGAATATGCCTTTTGCCCCTTTTCGCGGTACAGCATCCTAGCCGCTTCAAAAGCCTCGGCATTCAGAGCATCTGATATTTCATCTGCGAGTTCGTATAAGTCCGCGATGGCCGCAGTCGCCGCGTGTGCTTTATCCTTGTCTTCCTGCGTTGCGGTTTTGCTGCGTTCGATCGCTGCCATGGCGCGCGCTGTTTCAACCTGCAGATCTTTTGCGGTGCTGCGGATCACATGCGCGTTTTTGTAATCTGTTGTATCGACAAATTCCAGTACACCCCAACCACCAGTCGACGAAACTATTCCGTAGGTTAAAAAATGGTCCATTTGGCTGGTCGCTCGCTCTAATGTCTGGAAGGAGGTGAGAAGCCTAAGTTCGTCCGATGCTTTGACCGCGAGTTCCTTAGAAGTCTCCTGCGCCTGCGCTGCCGTTGACACGAAAATTGTAAAGGCAATGAATTTGGACAAGGACAATATATATTGTCGATACGTAATGAGCTCCTGAAATTCGATTTATTTTGAAACAAAATACCGGTTGGTGCCGCCATAGCAAGCGGTAGAGTGCGAGATATCACGCACCGCTCCGACATTTCAAACAAACGGCGTGTGCAGCGCACAAACCAAACACTTTGCTTGCTAATAACTAGAATATCGCCCGACCTGGTGGGCGATGCATCCTGGGGAAATAGTAACTCGATGGCGGTCTGTCGCGATCTGCTTCAGTTCGTTTCACGGAAAAAGGGATCATCGTTTGTGCAGACTGCGTTAACAGATTCTGACCCACAATATTTTCTGCACATCGGCAATCATCTGCCACCGGATACAGATTTAAACATCCGATTTGCAACGCCATCTTTGTCGATGAACGCATGCTTTGCTGTTCCCAGAACGTGGAGAATGAGCAACGGCACAAATATCACCCCAGAAATTTCATGGGCTTCTTCGAGAAATTCATGAAACCCGGGGCTTGGTCCGATTGGCGAAGGGATGCTAATCAAACCGAAAATATCCAGAGGTTGACCCAGCGACCAGGGAAGCAGGTATCCCGAAACCACGACTATGAGTATCGCAGCGAGAAATCCCCAGATAACAATTTTTGAAGCGACGTTAAAAATGTAATGCTGATCCGGTTTGGCTGCTGTTCCGCGTGTAATGCGGCGCCACACCCGCCATATTAGAAACACTCCGACGATCGCCCCGCCACTGATGTGAATGACATAAGCTGTACTGTTGCGATCACCCTCATGGGTCAAGAACAATACGACCACGACAATCGCTGCAACCCAGTGAATGATTATTGAAGTTCGCGAATACCCTGCCGCTGGTAATTTCTGGACCATTTCATTTCTTTCCTATGATCAGTTTGAAAATTGGTTGAGAATCACGGCGCTGAACCCACCCACACAGAAAACTCTGTGCCGTTTTTCATCATGATTGACGATGACACAAATCCATTGGCGGGGTCTCGCACCCACTTGGCATACGGCTGATCGTCTATGTTGCCTTCTTCGATGTTGTCGGCGAGAACAACCGCACCATCACGCAAGTGAGGAACAAGAAGTTGGATAATTTCCCTGTAATTAGAGGGACCGCCATCGAGTAATACGACATCAACAAGGCCGCCGGGATCAAGAAGTGAGTTCAGGGCATCCCCAGAACGGATATCTGCATATTTGGCAAGCCCTGCAGCCGCAATGTTCCTCCGGGCTGATACAGCCTTGTCTTCCACCAGTTCGGATCCGATCAGCATGCCGCCACCGTTGTCGCGTAGACCCGCAGCCAGATAAATCGCTGATATACCAAAGGATGTGCCAAACTCGACGACCCGTTTTGCGCGCGCAGCGCGAACCGTCTGGTAAAAGAAACGGCCCTGCTCAGGGCCAACCGCCAGGTGAAAATCGCGCAGTTGCTCGGCCCAATCATCGGGCATGTCTCTGCCTCGTCGAAGGCCCTGTACCTTGTCGCGCAGTTCTGGCATTTGCGCATCCGCTTCGGTGTGTAGGCGGCCTAGGACTTCAGTGACTTTGGGATCGGCCAGCGAATTCATTGTGACGCCCCAACTTCGACCGATCCGAAATCAGACTCTGCACTTCGATTTGAGTAACTGAACATCTGCTCAAAGCCTCCAGTTGGCTAAATTGATTTGAATCACTCCGCTATCTAGAGCTTTTCACGTTTAATTGGACTCGCCAATGAAGCATGAAACGCTGCGACACCAGATACTGAGACCGGCGTTTCAAGTTCAATCTGGATCAAATTAAACGTGAAGCGCCTTAATGTCCTTGTACGTCCAAGCAGCGGGTATTCCGTCGCCCATCCGGCAATTTGTCTGGGATTGCCGGATAATTTGTAGATTGTACTTATTTGGAAATGTGGAGGGCGCCAATTGAGACTGGAAATGCTCGATAAGATGGAGGATCGAGTATGCGACGGCGTCGGGCCTGAGGCGATGCGTCTGGCGGACGAAGCCGTGTTCACCCGGTGTTCAGCAAGGTAGTAAAACAAGGAAGGTTTCCATCGCTTCCATCACATCCGCGCTTATGGTTTCTCCATCAGCGCGTAATTAAAACTCACGCTGATCCGTTCCTCATCCGACATGTTCAGCGGCACCTCGTGGCGCAGCCAGCTTTCCCACAGCAGGACATCCCCAACCTCCGGCGCTACATAAGTGAAGCCGCGCAGCTCCACCCGCGCCTCGGTTTTACGCCCTGGCGCGGCCATCATCATTGCCAACCGCGGGTCTTCGAATTTGATGGCGCTCGCGCCTTCGGGCATCGTTACATAGGTGGTGCCGCTGATCACGCTATGGGGATGGATATGCGACGTATGCACCCCGCCCGTGGGCAGGATGTTGATCCACATAGAGTCAATCTTGATCTGCTTGCCGTCGAGATCAAACTCCAAATCTTGCGCAAACACCGACGCATGTTTATCGAGCACCTTGACCAGGTCCTTGAAGATCGAAAACCGCCAGGCCAGATCGTCGAGTGAGGCATAGCTGGTGTAGCCGGGGTAATCATTCGCTTCGCACCAGTCCTGCCCAGCTTCGTCATCCTCGGCGATCGACAGGCAGGTGGTTTCGAGTTCTGTCGGGTCGATCGGCGCGCCGAGTTCAGACAAGGCAGCGCGGTACAGGCGGGTGACGAAGAGGGAATCTATCCGGGGCATAGGTGAGTCATAGACCAGAGACCCCAGCATGGCGAGCGCGGGTTAAGCGCCCCTCAATTCCAGGGCTGAAATGAAGATCGACGCAGATGGACATGCCAAACAATTACCGCCAATCAAGCTATGAGAATAGGGATGCACTCTAAGCTCCTCATCACCTTCCGCAGGCGCTCATTACCGTTCGCGGAACCAACGGCCTTCGTCAGACCTAATATACCCGCGGGCAGAAACACTATTTTGCCGCCATTTCGCAATAATTATGCCTATTAGTTGTATTCTTACTGCCAGCAGACACACCTAGCGTTGCGGCGGTCAGACTCCAGCCAAGTCCGTGCCAACGGGTGTATTCGTTTAATATTGCTTTTGTCCTTTCTGGTCAGAGCTAAGGGGCCTTTTTGCAATAGGAGTGTTGCAGTTCCAGCGCGCTTTTGACCGAAGAGGGAATTGATCGACGACTGGACCGCAAGATGATTCAAATCGAAAGTCAATTGAAGGAGTTTGCCAAAGCAAGCCTCGGGCTTTTTTGGCAACGCCAGGCGACCTTTTTCGGCGCCACCATTCTTGCGGCTTACTATGTGAACATCAATATTGCGGTCATTTGCTACGGCATTTGCCAGCTCTCCGAGTTTTTCGATTACCGCGTCGCAAAACGCGTTTTGAAATGGGACGGTCAGCGCGGTGCTAAAGCCGATCAGCTTTTGAGCCTGCTGACGATCAGTTCGGTGTTAAGTTCGATATCCATTGTCCAGTACATCATATTGGTTGCTTTGGCGGAAGGTCCGTCATTGCATTTGGGGCCACTGTTTTTTCTGTTTGCAGCGGCGCTTTATGCAACGATGAACAATTGCCAAGTTCCGCGGGTGTTGGTTACCCGAATGGCCATTTACTCAGCCGTCTTTGTGTTCATTCCGGTTTACGATCTGTGGATCGTGCGCCCGCCTCTGGAATCGGATTTGTGGGCGCAGCTTGGCGTTGTTCTCTTTGTGCTCTATTTTGTAATCGAGTGTTCCCGAAGTTTTCTTCGAAGCTACCAAACCGGGCTGATTCAATTTGAGGAACTGCGTATTGAGCGCGACCGGGCTGCCAAAGCTTACAAAGTGCATTCCGAGTTTGTGTCGGTTGTGAGTCACGAACTGCGCACGCCGCTGACGTCAATCAAAGGGTCCCTCGATCTGATAAACAGCGGGAAATTGGGTGATCTCCCCGACCATCTCGGAACCGCCGCCGAAATCGCGCAAAAAAACAGCAATCGTCTGGCGATCCTGATTGATGATCTTCTGGATTTCCAGAAACTGAAGGCCGGACGGATGGTGCTGAGGTTTTCGAAAATCGATCTGGAACAATTTGTGCGCGAAGCGGTGGAGGTGAATCGCGCCTTTGGTGTGCACCGCAGTGTGTCCATCAGGGTGTTTGGGACCGATGCTCCGATGTTTGTGAATGGCGATCCTGATCGTTTGATGCAGGTCATGGGCAATGTCCTGTCAAACGCGATCAAGTTTTCCGAAAGTGGCGGGGTCGTTGACGTCATGCTTGAAAAACAGGAGGAGAAAGCGCGCATTTCGATCAGGGATAACGGCGTCGGAATTCCGGAGAACTCAAAAGACATCGTCTTTGGGCCGTTCACGCAGGTAGACAGTTCTGACAATCGAAAATTCGGCGGAACCGGACTTGGCATGAGCATTACCAAACAGATATTGAAAGGCCACGGCGGAACCATCGACTACTCAAGCAAGGTGGGCGACGGCACCACATTTGTCATTGAGTTGGATTTGATTCCTGCAGTTGAAACGGCGCCGTCAGAAGAAATTCCCCGGAAGAGGACGAAACGCTCACTGAGCATCGCCCGACGGCAAAACCTGGTCAAATTTGGCACCTCTGAACCAGCCCAGGATTCATCCGCCTAGAGCGTAATAAAGCACGGTCGGGTCGATGGAGTCGCCAAGCATGGACAATGCAGCGCGGCAGAAGCGGGGTTAAATTTTTTGCTTGAGGGATTCATGGCCCTGCCCACGCAGCAAAGCTATTCGCATTGTATTGTTCTATTTATTGGAAAACTCGGCATCTGACGGTATCGAGTGGTATCGTTTTGAAAAGGACGCAGAACCTATGCCATGCATTGAAGAATTTACCATCGAGGGAGCCGGTTGGGGCAGCGGCAACGACAATCTGTACGGCGGTATCGGTTCGGATACGGCGGACTATTCCGATAGCGTGGCTGCGATCACCGCGACCGCCTCGTCGGTCACTGGCGCCGATGTCGGGACCGACACGCTGAACAAGATCGAAAAGATTCTGGGCGGTTCGGGAAACGATACCATTACAGGCGGCAACGCCAAAAACCAACTCTTCGGCAACGACGGCGATGACACGCTGGACGGTAGCGGCGGCAATGACAAACTGTTCGGTGGCGACGGCGCTGACACGCTGATCGGCGGGACCGGCAACGATGTTATGATCGGCGGCACGGGGTCGGACACGGCCGATTATTCCGACGACACGCTGGGCATAACCGCAACGGCTAAACAGGTCACGGGGGCTGGTGTAGGCACCGACAAGTTGGCCAAGATCGAGAACATCACAGGCGGTTCGGGCAACGACAACCTCACCGGCGGCGGTGTCGCGAATAAATTGATCGGCGGCGGCGGTGACGACACACTGAATGGCGGCGACGGAGCGGACACGTTGATGGGTGGCACCGGGGCGGATCGCATCAACGGCGGCAACGGTAGAGACCACCTGTTTGGTGGCGGCGTGGACGGGGCAGCAGACGCATTCATCTTTGGCGACGGCTTTAGCGACGACACGATCTGGGACTGGGAAGACACATTTGACCTGATGGATTTCACCACCCATACCGTCGTGAACGACATCGGCGATCTGACCATCGATCAATCCTCTGGTGTTTACACGGTGATTTCTTTCGGCACAGACAGCATCACGCTTGATGGCTTTGTCGGAACCATTGATGCAAACGACTTCGTGTTTTAGGTAATTTGATACTGATCAGGCGTAGGCCCAAAAGCTAGCAGATAGTTTCTTCACCAAACTGGGTCCATTGTAGCGTTTGATTTTGGTGGAAGTGAGATACTGACAATAGAAAACGCAACAATTGAGCAGCTTTCAGACTGCTTGGTGATCATTTGATCTCTTTAGAAATGGGAAAGCGGGATACGTGGAAAAACTGCACCTCCTTTTTACAAGTACCTTTGCGATTGATTGAAACGGCCTTTTACCAGAGGCAGTGTGATGCCCTTACTGTGCTTTTTGGCAACTCGCAAAGCTACATTCGCTTGCTTCCACAGTGCTTCCAGTAAAAATCGGATCAGGTTTCTACTTTGCTAGATTTATATTAATCGTTGATAGTAAATAATAAAATGGTGAGCCAGTCTGGGTTCGAACCCGAGACCTATTGACCCAAAGACACAACGTCGGCCACTAATTCGAACGACAGCTTTGGTTGGTTCGCTGCATAATCAAATCTGAGATTTTGGGTTCGGTGCAATGTCTGCTTATCAACTGTTGGCTGCCATTAATGCGACCACTGCGAAAGTCCGCTTCCCGCCCTACCAGTCGCTTACTAGTTGAATTTTAATGTCCGCTTTGGGCTCAAAGCTGTCATCCAATCAAAAGAAAACCCCCAACCTTCCGGTCAGGGGTATCAAAATTTCAATCCGTCAGACGACGACCGGCCTTACCAATCTTCCCGCTGAACGATCCTTGACTTTACCGGCAGCTTCATCGCTGCCAGTCTGAGTGCCTCACGGGCAACCGCATCCGTTACACCGTCGATCTCGAACATGATCCGGCCCGGTTTAACCTTGGCCGCCCAGAATTCCACGGAACCTTTACCTTTACCCATCCGAACCTCGGTTGGTTTCTTGGTCACAGGCACGTCGGGGAAAATTCGGATCCACACCCGGCCTTGCCGTTTCATGTGCCGGGTCATGGCGCGACGCGCAGCTTCGATCTGACGCGCGGTGACGCGCTCAGGTTGGGTTGCTTTCAGACCGTAAGACCCGAAATTCAGGTCCGAACCACCTTTGGCTTCGCCGCGGATGCGGCCCTTGAACTGCTTGCGGAATTTTGTACGCTTTGGTGATAGCATCTATCTTCTCCCTAGCGACGCGGTGGGCGGGGACCGCCACCTTCTTGCATTTCCTGAACACGGCGATCACGAGCTGCGGGATCATGTTCCATGATCTCACCTTTGAAGATCCAGACTTTGATACCGATGATCCCATAGGCAGTCAGAGCCTCCGCACGCGCATAGTCGATGTCGGCGCGCAGCGTGTGCAACGGCACTCGACCCTCACGATACCATTCGGTCCGGGCGATCTCTGCACCACCGAGACGGCCAGCACAGTTGATCCGGATACCCAGAGCACCCATGCGCATGGCGTTCTGTACCGCACGCTTCATGGCGCGACGGAAAGACACCCGGCGCTCCAATTGCTGGCCAACGCTTTCGGCAACCAACTGCGCGTCCATTTCCGGCTTGCGGACCTCGACGATGTTGAGGTGCAATTCGCTGTCGGTCAGGTTTGCCACTTTCTTGCGCAGCGTCTCGATGTCCGCGCCTTTTTTGCCGATGATCACACCCGGACGCGCCGAATGAATGGTCACGCGACATTTCTTGTGCGGACGTTCGATGATCACGCGGGACACGCCGGCCTGAACACATTCTTTCTTGATGAAGTCCCGGATTTTCAGGTCTTCATGCAGCAGCCCGCCATAGTCTTTGCGATTGGCGTACCAGCGGCTGTCCCAGGTGCGGTTGATTTGCAGGCGCAGGCCGATTGGATTGATCTTCTGACCCATTATGCTTGCTCCTCTTTCTGACGCACTAGAATTGTGACCTGAGCAAATGGCTTCAGGATCTTGCCGAACCGGCCCCGCGCACGAGGACGACCACGTTTCATGGTCAGGTTTTTGCCCACATAGGCCTCGGCCACGATCAGTTCGTCCACATCCAGCCCGTGGTTGTTTTCAGCGTTCGCAATTGCGGACTGCAGGGTTTTCTTAACGTCGTCGGCGATCCGCTTTTTGGAAAACGTCAGATCGGCCAGCGCCTTA
The DNA here is from genome assembly GCA_965237555.1 of Amylibacter sp. Lineage (GTDB taxonomy): Bacteria > Pseudomonadota > Alphaproteobacteria > Rhodobacterales > Rhodobacteraceae > Amylibacter. The sequence goes on along the minus strand of OZ250147.1, from coordinate 391,539 downwards.
TCAACCGGCTTGTTGCGGATCAGTTGCGCAACAAGGTTCAGTTTCTGCGGGCTGGTTTTCAACATACGAGAAACGGCAAATGCTTCGTTCTCGGCTACGCGGCGTGGATTTGGTGACTTACCCATGACTTATTTCCGTTTCGCTTTTTTATCAGCCGCGTGACCGTAATAGGTACGGGTCGGGCTGTATTCGCCAAACTTCTGACCGATCATTTCCTCGGACACGTTTACCGGAATGTGTTTTTTGCCGTTGTAAACGCCAAAAGTCAGACCAACAAACTGTGGTAGGATCGTCGAACGACGGGACCAGATTTTAATAACTTCATTGCGACCGGATTCGCGCGCTTTCTCAGCTTTCTTGAGAACATATGCGTCGACGAATGGGCCTTTCCAGACTGAACGAGACATCGGTTAACGACCCTTCTTCTTGGCATGGCGCGACCGGACAATGAATTTGTCAGTCGTTTTGTTGGAACGGGTGCGGGCACCCTTGGTTGGTTTGCCCCATGGTGATACCGGGTGACGGCCACCAGAGGTCCGGCCTTCACCACCGCCGTGCGGGTGATCGACCGGGTTCATGACAACACCGCGCACAGACGGGCGGATGCCCTTGTGACGGTTGCGGCCGGCCTTACCGAAATTCTGGTTCGAGTTGTCCGGGTTGGACACGGCGCCAACGGTGGCCATACATTCCTGGCGCACCAGCCGCAGTTCGCCGGAGGACAGGCGGATCTGAGCGTAAGAGCCATCACGGCCAACAAACTGAGCGTAGGTCCCGGCAGCGCGTGCGATCTGCCCACCTTTGCCCGGTTTCAGCTCAATGTTGTGGATGATTGTGCCAATCGGCATACCGGTGAACGGCATGGCGTTGCCCGGCTTGATGTCGGCTTTTTCAGAGGAAATAACCTTGTCGCCAACAGCCAGACGCTGTGGTGCCAGGATATAGGCCTGCTGGCCGTCTTCGTATTTGACAAGGGCGATGAATGCAGTCCGGTTCGGGTCGTATTCGATCCGCTCGACGGTTGCTGCAACGTCCAGTTTGCTACGTTTAAAATCCACAATACGATACAGACGTTTTGCCCCACCGCCTTTGCGACGCATCGTAATCCGTCCGGTGTTGTTCCGTCCGCCATTTTTGGCCAAACCCTCTGTTAGGGATTTGACCGGGCGGCCTTTCCAAAGCTCCGAACGGTCGATCAGTACCAGCCCGCGCTGGCCCGGCGTCGTTGGTTTATACGACTTAAGTGCCATTCTTGCTGTCTTCCGTTTGCTGTGACGGTCTTACCGTCAGGTTTACGGCCCCGTAGGTCCGCTTGGATGTTGGGCGTTCCGGCGGGGTTTTCTGTGAAAACCCTTTGGTCCGCTTTTGAAAAAAACTAACGCGGCCCCGTTCCCGGAGCCGCGATTCGTGGCTTACTATCAGAGTCCTGTGGACACATCAATCGTGTTACCCTCTTCCAGGGTGACGTAAGCTTTCTTGATGTCTTTGCGTGTTCCCAGCTTGCCACGGAACCGTTTGATCTTGCCCTTGGTGATGGTTGTGTTCACAGCCTTCACTTTGACAGAGAACAGGGCTTCCACTGCTTCTTTGATCTGCGGTTTGTTGGCGCCGATTGCCACTTCGAAAACAACCGCATTCGCTTCAGACGCCATGGTCGCTTTCTCGGTGATGACCGGCTTGCGGATCACATCGTATAGTTCTGCTTTCGTGCTCATTTCAGTCGAGCCTCCAGTGCTTCAGCGCCGGCTTTGGTCAGAACCAAAGTGTCGCTTTTCAGAATGTCGTAAACATTCGCACCCATGGATGGCAGAACATTCACGCCTTCGATGTTGCGGGCCGCCAGCGCGAAGTTTTCGTTCACTTCAACACCGTCGATCACCAGAGCACGTTTCCAACCGAGGTTTTTTACGGCTTTCGCCAGGTCCTTGGTTTTGGCGGTACCCAGATCAGCGTTGTCGAGCACAACCAATTCACCAGCAGCGACTTTTGCAGACAGGGCGTGTTTCAGGCCGAGTTTGCGGAACTTCTTGGTCAGGTCGTGCGCGTGGCTGCGCGGTGTCGGGCCTTTGTAAACACCACTACCGCGGAAGATCGGCGCCGAACGGGCGCCGTGACGTGCGCCACCGGTGCCTTTTTGGCGGTAAATCTTCTTGGTGGAATAGTTCACTTCCGACCGGGTTTTCACTTTGTGAGTCCCAGCCTGACGTTTTGCCAGCTGATACCGCACAACCCGGTGCAGAATGTCGGCACGCGGCTCCAGCCCAAAGATGGACTCGTCGAGGTCGACCGAGCCCGCCTTTTTGGCGTTCAGTTTGATCACGTCGAGTTTCATTCTTCGCCTTCCTTCTTCTCAGCCGATGCATTGGTTTTGTCCGCAGCAATATCGGCGTCGGCAGCTTTCAGCGCCGCTTCCTCAGCTTCTGCAGCAGCTTCAGCTGCAACCTTTGCAGCCGCTTCTTCCTCGGCAGCAGCAGCAGCGGCGGCTTCTTCAGCGGCAGTAGCGGCAGCAGCAGCGGCAGAGCGCAACGCGGCAGGTAGAATGGCATTTTCAGGGAACGGCTTCTTCACCGCATCCTTGATTGTGACCCAACCACCTTTGGACCCCGGTACAGCGCCTTTGATCATGATCAAACCACGGTCGATGTCGGTTCTCACAACTTGCAGGTTTTGTGTGGTAACACGAGCAGCACCCATGTGACCGGCCATTTTCTTACCTTTGAAAACCTTGCCCGGCTCCTGACACTGGCCCGTAGAACCGTGCGAACGGTGCGAAATCGAAACACCGTGCGAAGCCCGCAGACCTTTAAAGTTCCAGCGTTTCATCGCACCGGCAAAACCTTTACCGATCGAAGTGCCGGACACATCAACATACTGGCCTTCGAAATAGTGATCAGCGATGATTTCCTCGCCTACTTCGATAAGGTTTTCAGGGGATACACGAAATTCAGCGATTTTCCGTTTCGGTTCAACTTTTGCAGTGGCAAAGTGACCGCGCATCGCTGCCGTCGTGCGTTTTGCCTTTGCTGCACCCGCACCCAGCTGAACAGCGGTATAACCGTCTTTGTCCGCTGTGCGCTGCGCCACAACCTGCAGGTTGTCCATTTGCAGAACGGTAACAGGGATCTGTTTGCCGTCATCCATGAACAACCGGGTCATGCCCAGTTTTTTTGCAATTACTCCAGAGCGCATCTGTTCCGAGCCCCCTTAAAGCTTGATCTCGACATCCACACCGGCAGCCAGATCGAGCTTCATCAGCGCGTCTACTGTTTGTGGAGTCGGGTCAACGATATCTAACAGACGTTTGTGCGTCCGGATTTCGAACTGTTCACGGGACTTTTTGTTCACGTGGGGACCACGCAGAACCGTGTATTTTTCGATGTGGTTCGGCAGCGGGATCGGGCCGCGTACGGTGGCCCCTGTCCGCTTGGCTGTGTTCACGATTTCCGCGGTGCTGGCATCCAGCACGCGGTAATCGAAAGCTTTTAGCCGAATACGAATGTTCTGGCTTTGCATCTCTAATGCCTTTCAAAGTTGAGAGGTGGGCCAGGCTGTTCTGCCCGAACCACTTCGAACCGGTTTTCTTTACTCGACGATCTTGGAAACAACACCGGATCCAACGGTCCGGCCGCCTTCGCGGATCGCAAAGCGCAGTTTTTCTTCCATGGCGATTGGTGCGATCAGTTCTACGTTGAACTTCAGATTGTCGCCCGGCATCACCATTTCGGTGCCCGATGGCAGTTCAACTGTGCCGGTCACATCAGTGGTCCGGAAATAGAACTGAGGACGGTAGTTGGCAAAGAACGGCGTGTGACGGCCGCCTTCGGCTTTGGTCAGAATGTAAACTTCAGCCTCGAATTTGGTGTGTGGCAGCACCGATTTTGGTTTACACAGCACTTGGCCACGCTCAACACCATCACGATCCACACCGCGCAGCAGTACACCGACATTGTCGCCAGCTTCGCCACGGTCCAGCAGTTTGCGGAACATTTCGACGCCGGTACAGGTGGTTTTCCTAGTGTCTTTGATACCGACGATTTCGATTTCGTCGCCGACGTTGATCACGCCACGCTCGATTCGACCGGTGACAACCGTGCCGCGGCCGGAAATCGAGAACACGTCCTCGATCGGCATCAGGAACGGCTGGTCAATTGCACGCTCGGGCTGTGGGATGGCAGCATCCACAGCGGCCATCAACTCGGCGATCTTTTCTTTGCCAATTGCGTCGTCGCGTTCTTCTAGAGCAGCCAGAGCCGAGCCCATGACAATCGGAATATCGTCGCCTGGATAGTCGTAAACGCTGAGCAGCTCGCGGATTTCCATTTCGACCAGTTCCAACAGCTCGTCATCGTCGACCTGATCGACCTTGTTCATGAAAACAACCATCGAAGGGATGCCAACCTGACGGCCTAACAGGATGTGCTCGCGGGTCTGCGGCATCGGACCGTCGGCAGCACTGACCACCAGGATCGCGCCGTCCATTTGCGCCGCGCCGGTGATCATGTTTTTCACATAATCGGCGTGGCCCGGGCAATCGACGTGGGCATAGTGGCGCGCGTCGGTTTCATATTCAACGTGGGCCGTCGAAATTGTGATACCGCGAGCTTTCTCTTCCGGCGCGCCGTCGATTTGGTCATAATCAACAAATTCGCCAAACTGCTTTGTTATCGCCGCTGTCAGCGTGGTTTTACCGTGGTCAACGTGGCCGATTGTGCCGATGTTGCAGTGTGGTTTGGAGCGTTCAAACTTTTGTTTTGCCATAACGAGGGCCTCCTAGGTTTTTATTCGGTCGGCAGTGCCTGACCTGTTGGTTTCAGATCAGGCGAATTTTGCCTGGATTTCTTCAGAGATATTGCTCGGTACGCCGTCATAGTGTGAGAACTGCATGGTGAAGTTCGCACGCCCGGACGACATGGAGCGAAGGGTATTGATGTAGCCAAACATATTCGCCAGAGGCACATTCGCATCAATCGCAATTGCGTTGCCGCGCGTGTCCTGACCAACAACCTGCCCACGACGGGATGTCAGATCGCCGATGATACCGCCGGTATAGTCTTCCGGGGTAACAACTTCGACTTTCATGATCGGTTCCAACATTTTTGCGCCGGCCTTTTTCATGCCTTCGCGCATCGCCATGCGACCGGCGATTTCAAACGCCATAACGCTGGAGTCAACATCGTGGTACTTGCCGTCAAGCAGCTCAACTTTGAAGTCGATCACCGGGAAGCCAGCCAACGGGCCGCTGTCCATCACTGATGTAATGCCTTTTTCAACACCAGGGATGTATTCCTTTGGAATGTTACCGCCAACAACTTTGCTCTCGAACGAGAACCCTTCGCCGGGCTCCGTTGGCATGATGAGCATTTTCACTTCGGCATACTGACCGGACCCACCCGACTGTTTCTTGTGGGTGTAGGTGATTTCAGCCTCATGCGAGATCGTTTCACGATAGGCAACCTGCGGTGCACCAATGTTGGCTTCGACTTTGAATTCACGCTTCAGACGATCCACCAGAATGTCCAGATGCAGCTCGCCCATGCCTTTCATGATCGTCTGACCGGATTCCAGATCAGTTTCCACCCGGAAAGACGGGTCTTCCGCAGCCAGACGGCCCAGCCCCTGAGACATTTTTTCCTGGTCGGCTTTGGTTTTCGGCTCGACCGCAATCTCGATCACCGGATCGGGGAATGTCATTGTTTCCAGAACCACCGGTTCCTGTGGGGAACACAGAGTATCGCCGGTTGTCGTCTGCTTCAGACCGGCCAGCGCGATGATGTCGCCTGCAAAAGCTTCGGTGATTTCTTCCCGGTCGTTTGAGTGCATCATCATCATCCGGCCCACACGCTCTTTCTTCTCCTTGGTGGAGTTGAGCATGTTGTCGCCTTTGGACAAGGTTCCCGAATAGATCCGCGTGAAGGTTAAAGTGCCGACAAACGGGTCGTTCATAATTTTGAACGCCAGACCGGAAAAAGCCATGTCGTCATCAGCACGGCGGGCAACGTCGCGGGTCTCGGTTTCGTCGCCGGGTTTGAAACCCATGTAGTCAACCACGTCCAGCGGGCTCGGTAAAAAGTCGATCACGGCGTTCAGCAGCGGCTGAACTCCTTTGTTTTTGAAAGCGGAACCACTGAGAACAGGCACGAATGACATCGCAATGGTGCCCTTGCGGATCAGGGACCGCAGGGTGGCCACATCAGGCTCGGTGCCATCAAGATAGGCTTCCATGACATCGTCGTCCATTTCGACGGCCATTTCGATCATCTCGCCGCGCATTTCCTCGGCTTTGTCGCGCAGTGAATCGCGGATATCACGCAGTTCCCAGGTCGCACCGAGATCCTCGCCAACCCAAACCCATTCTTTCATGGTGATCAGGTCGATCAGTCCCTCGTGTTCGGTTTCAGCACCGATAGGCAATTGGATGGGCAACGGGTTACCACCGACACGGGATTTGATCATGCGAACACAATTGAAGAAATCGGCGCCAATTTTGTCCATTTTGTTGACAAAAACGATGCGCGGCACCTTGTACCGGTCTGCCTGACGCCAAACCGTTTCAGTCTGCGGCTCGACACCGGCGTTGGCGTCAAGCAATGCAACCGCGCCATCAAGGACCGCCAGAGACCGCTCCACCTCGATGGTAAAGTCAACGTGGCCCGGTGTATCGATAATGTTTAAACGATATTTTTTAGAGTCTTTGGTTGTGCCGTCTTCCGTGCGTTCCCAGAAAGTGGTAGTCGCAGCCGAGGTGATGGTAATGCCACGCTCCTGCTCCTGCTCCATCCAGTCCATAGTTGCCGCACCATCGTGTACTTCGCCGATGTTGTGGGATTTCCCGGTGTAATACAGGATGCGCTCGGAACAGGTGGTTTTACCTGCATCGATATGCGCCATGATCCCGAAGTTCCGGTAATGGTCGAGGGTATATTCACGTGCCATCTGCTCGGTCTCTTTCTCGGTCTTACCAGCGGTAGTGGCTGAAAGCTTTGTTGGCTTCGGCCATCTTGTGGGTGTCTTCACGTTTCTTCACAGCGGAACCACGGGAATTCACGGCGTCCATCAGTTCAGAGGCCAGACGCTCTTCCATGGTGTTTTCATTGCGCGAACGCGAGGCTTTGATCAACCAGCGGATGGCAAGCGCTTCACGGCGCTCAATGCGTACTTCGACAGGCACTTGATAGGTGGCACCGCCAACCCGGCGCGAGCGAACCTCAACAGCCGGTTTGATGTTGTCGAGCGCTTCGTGGAACACTTCCACCGGCGCACGTTTGGTTTTGTTTTCGACACGCTCCAGCGCACCGTAAACGATGCGTTCGGCGACGGATTTTTTGCCGTCCAGCATCAAGTTGTTCATAAATTTGGTCAGAACGCGGTCACCGAACTTTGCGTCAGGCAGAACTTCACGTTTTTCAGCACTATGGCGACGAGACATAGGGAGCTCTCCTTATTTCGGTTTCTTGGCGCCGTATTTCGAACGGCGTTGTTTACGGTCTTTGACCCCCTGGGTATCCAGCACACCACGCAGAATGTGGTAACGGACACCCGGAAGGTCTTTCACCCGGCCGCCACGGATCAGAACAACCGAGTGTTCTTGCAGGTTGTGGCTCTCACCGGGGATGTAGGAAATCACCTCAAAACCATTGGTCAGGCGCACCTTGGCAACTTTCCGCATGGCCGAGTTCGGTTTCTTCGGTGTAGTTGTGTAAACGCGGGTACAGACGCCACGTTTTTGCGGACAAGACTGCAGGTGCAGCGACTTGGAGCGTTTAACTTTCGGCTGGCGCGGCTTGCGGATCAGCTGTTGTATCGTTGGCATTCGGATTCCCCGTTCTACCTGTTTCAAACTCGAAAAGGTGTAAGATCTGTCGATCAAACACCGCGAACACGGCGACCCGCTCTGAGAGGATGGATCACCGCGGTTAAATTCCAGAGGATCGAGGCGAAGGGCCCGGATCATGACCGCCAATTTGTGGCTTAGCTAGAAAAACCCGGAAAGGCCTTTCTCATGTGAACGCGCGTATAAGGGGAGTCGGGTGGGGTGTCAACAGGTTAGGGGTTTCCTCTGAAGATCGGGTTTCAGGCCATATCTACAGTGCGTCGCTCCTGAATTTTTGGTTTAAAAGCGGCTAACTGCTCTGTCGTCTCATAAATTCAGCGAACAGGGGTACTGTAAAATCCAGAAAACCGTGATCAGTACTATAGATCATTCCCTTCCTAATGACATTTGCTCGTGCCGGCCCAAGCGAGGTTTGGGTCCTGTCCATATGTGCCGCAATCGACGCCATCGCGTAAGGTCCGTCGCCGAGCTCAGACATTGCTTTGACAAAGCTGATTTCTGTTCTTGTAAGTCGGTCAATACGCACTTTGAAAAACCCCGCATCGAGAGACGCTATCGCCGTTAAATATGATTCATCTGCATCGGCCAACTCAATCCTGCTGTCTTCTGCCTGATCCCATGCCAGCGACGCCCACTCCTGCAGGAAAAACGGATAGCCCAGTGTACGCCCAACGATTAATTCCAGAGCTGCCGGATCGATCGTAGCGCCTTCGTCTTCAATCGGCTTTGCGACGGCTAGGGCAGCCGCTTCGGGATCAAGCGCTCCGACTTCGGGATAGGCAAAAAGGCGCTCGGCATATGACTTTGCGTCTCCTGCGAGCTTTGCCACCTGGGGCAATCCTGCTCCGATAAAAAGCACCGGCAGACCTTCTTGTGACATTCGGTGCATCGATACGATCAGGGCTGATAGGTCCTCTTTAGTCAGGTATTGAACCTCGTCTATTAGCAGGAGCCACCCGTTTCCAGCATCTTTGGCCGCCTCTCCGATAGCTTGGAAGAGATCGGGGAGATCGAACTGAATATCGCCGCTGTCCGCGAGTCCGGGCTCCTGCTCTACGCCGATACCAATGCCTGCAACTTCTATGTTAAAAATGGCAGCAAATCCGCGCAGACCGCGCAGACCACGGTTCGCCGTTTGCCTTGCTGCTTCCACCGTGGACAGGCTGCGCATCACTTTACGCATTTCGGGCATCAGCATTCGGGCAAGTCTGTCACCTTCAGGTGCTTCTATTTTCGAGGTCAGATGCCCCGCGTCCCGTCCGATTTTCTGAATTTCATTAAGCAAAACGGTTTTGCCAGTTCCGCGAAGCCCTAACAGCATCAGGGATCTGGAGTGCCGCCCAAGGATCGCCCGGCCAGCGGAAATCCGTGCCACCTCAAGAAGTTCATCGCGCCCTGCCAATTCCGGTGGTCGGCTTCCCGCCCCGGGTGAGAATGGGTTTCTAAAGGGGTCCATCGCCTACCTATACCAATGTATAGCGATATATACCGTTTTTCAGTATACTTCGCTATAACTTCCTAATCTTTTGGGTTTAAGCCTGTTTTATAAGCAAAAAACCCGGCTCAGTGGCCGGGTTTTCAGTTTCAATTGTAACGCAACAACCGTTAAACCGGCTGTTCAGTCCCGTCGCCACCGGCGCCCAGATCAACCGTCAGGTCTTCACCCATGACATCGCCAACATCGACGTCACCCAGCGGGTCGAGACCGGCCATGTTGTCGTCGCCGACCGGCGCCAGCAACGCCGCGGCAGCTTCCGCTGCTGCGCGTTTCTCCTCGATCACCAGCGCATCGCGGTCGAATGCGATCTTCTTGATCTGATGGGTTGCACCACCGGTGCCCGCCGGGATTAGGCGGCCGACGATGACGTTTTCCTTCAGACCGATCAGCTTGTCGCGTTTGCCCTGCACCGAAGCTTCGGTCAGAACCCTGGTGGTTTCCTGGAACGACGCCGCCGAGATGAACGACCGGGTCTGCAGCGAGGCCTTGGTGATGCCCAGCAGGATCGGTGCGCCTTTGGCCGGATCGCGACCTTCCGCGGCGGCCTTGTCATTGACCTCGTCGAACTCAGCCTTATCGACCTGCTCACCCTTCAGCAAAGTGGTGCCACCGGAATGGAAGATTTCCCATTTCTGCAGCATCTGGCGCACGATCACTTCGATATGTTTATCGTTAATCTTCACGCCCTGCAGACGATAGACCGCCTGAACCTCGTCGATCATATAGTCGGCAAGCGCTTCGATACCCAAGATGTGCAGGATATCATGCGGCGCCGGGTTGCCATCCATCAGGTATTCACCTTTCTGGATGAAATCGCCCTCCTGGACCGGGATGTGCTTGCCCTTCGGAACCATGTACTCGACGTTTTCCAGGCTCTCATCCGCTGGCTCGATGGCGATGCGACGCTTGTTTTTATAGTCGCGGCCAAAGCGCACGTAGCCATCAATTTCGGCAATGATCGCGTGGTCTTTCGGACGTCGGGCTTCAAACAATTCCGCCACCCGCGGCAGACCACCGGTGATGTCCTTGGTTTTGGCACCTTCGCGCGGAATCCGCGCGATAACGTCACCGGCTTTGACATCCTGACCGTCTTCGACCGACAGAATTGCCTCCACCGACATGGCATAGGCAACCGGGTTGCCGGCATCGTTGCGCACCGGTTCACCGTTTTTGTCGACGATGATGATTTCCGGTTTCAGCTCGTTGCCTTTCGGCGCAGAGCGCCAATCGGACACAATTTTCTGGCTGATACCGGTGGCATCGTCGGTGACGTCCCGGACCGAAATGCCCGAAACAAGATCAACACACTTGGCTACACCGGCTTTATCGGCGATGATCGGCAGCGTATACGGATCCCATTCGAACAGCTTGTCGCCGCGCGAAACCTTGGTCCCGCTCTTGACAATCAACTTGGTCCCGTAACCCAGTTTGTGGTTTGCACGCTCAATACCGTTTTCGTCGATAACCGCCATTTCCGTATTCCGGTTCATGACGATCATCTCGCCATCCCGGTTTTTCAGAACAACCTGGTTGCGCAATTCGACCTTGCCGTCCTGCGACGCTTCCTGGAACGACTGCTGGCCACCTTGGGCAATGCCGCCGATGTGGAAGGTCCGCATGGTCAGCTGGGTGCCCGGCTCACCGATTGACTGCGCAGCGATAATGCCGACGGCCTCTCCCGGATTCACCTGTGTCCCACGGGCCAGATCGCGGCCGTAACAGGTCGCACAGATGCCGTCGTCGGCCTCGCAAGTCAGGGGCGACCGAATTTGGACGGAGGCAACATCGGCAGTGTCAATGGTGTCAGCCATACGTTCGTCGATCAACTCACCCCGGCGGCAGATAACGTCGCCGGTTGCCGGATGCAAAACATCTTCGTTGGTCACACGGCCCAGTAGGCGTTCAGACAGGCTGGCAACAATTTCGCCATCGTTGACGGCGGCCTTGGCGGTGATGCCGCGCTCTGTGCCACAATCGATCTCACGCACAATACAATCCTGCGCCACATCAACCAGACGCCGGGTCAAGTAACCGGAGTTGGCGGTTTTCAGTGCCGTATCCGCCAGACCTTTGCGGGCGCCGTGGGTGGAGTTGAAATACTCCAAAACCGTCAGGCCTTCTTTGAAATTCGAAATGATCGGCGTTTCGATGATCTCGCCGTTCGGCTTGGCCATCAGACCGCGCATCCCGCCTAGCTGTTTCATCTGCGCCGGCGAACCACGGGCACCGGAATGCGCCATCATGTAAACCGAGTTCGGCTCCATTTCGGCACCGTCATCATCCACCTTCATCGACGAGATTTCGCCCATCATCGCATCCGCAACCGCATCGGAACATTTCGACCAACTGTCGACAACTTTGTTGTATTTCTCGCCCTGAGTGATCAGACCGTCGAGATATTGTTGTTCGAATTCCTTCACCTGCTCGCGGGTATCGTTCACGATTGACCATTTGGTGTCGGGAATGACCATGTCATCCTTGCCAAAGGAAATACCGGCTTTGAACGCTTCACGGAATCCGAGGGTCATGATCTGGTCGCAGAAAATAACCGACTCTTTTTGGCCGCAATACCGGTAAACGATGTCGATGACCTCGCCCACCTCTTTTTTGCGCAACAGGCGGTTGACGATGTCAAACGGCGTCTTGTTATTCAAAGGCAGTTTCGCGCCCAGACGCACCCGACCCGGAGTGGAGTCAAACCGCACATTGATGCTGTTGCCCTCGTCATCCACCTGCTCCATACGGCAGACGATTTTGGAGTGCAGATGCACCAGTCCCATGTCCAGCGCGTGCTCTACTTCTTGCGGCGACGAAAAGACCATTCCTTGGCCTATCATTCCCTCGCGCTCCATAGAGATGTAGTAGAGGCCGAGGATCATGTCCTGTGAGGGTACGATGATCGGCTTACCGTTGGCTGGCGACAGAACGTTGTTTGTCGACATCATCAGAACACGGGATTCCAGCTGAGCTTCGAGGCTCAGAGGAACGTGAACCGCCATTTGGTCGCCGTCAAAGTCAGCATTGAACGCGGAACAGACAAGCGGGTGCAGCTGAATGGCTTTGCCTTCGATCAGAACCGGCTCAAACGCCTGAATGCCCAGACGGTGCAGCGTCGGCGCACGGTTCAGCAGGACCGGGTGCTCGCGGATCACCTCGTCGAGAATATCCCAGACTTCGGGGCGTTCTTTTTCGACAATTTTCTTGGCTTGTTTCACAGTAGACGACAGGCCTTTGGCCTCCAGGCGGCTGTAAATAAACGGTTTAAACAGCTCCAATGCCATTTTCTTGGGCAGGCCACATTGATGCAGCTTCAATTCCGGCCCGGTCACAATCACCGACCGGCCCGAGAAGTCGACCCGTTTCCCCAGAAGGTTCTGACGGAACCGGCCCTGCTTGCCTTTCAGCATGTCGGACAGCGATTTCAGCGGGCGTTTGTTGGCCCCTGTGATCACACGACCACGACGACCGTTGTCAAACAGCGCGTCCACCGATTCCTGCAGTATCCGCTTTTCGTTGCGCACAATGATATCGGGTGCGCGCAGTTCGATCAGGCGTTTCAGGCGGTTGTTGCGATTGATGACACGACGATACAGATCGTTCAGATCAGATGTCGCAAAACGACCGCCATCCAGCGGCACCAGCGGGCGCAGCTCTGGCGGAATCACAGGCACAACGGTCAGGATCATCCATTCCGGGCGGTTGCCGGATTCCAGGAAGTTTTCAACCACTTTCAGACGTTTGATGATCTTCTTGGGTTTCAGTTCACCGGTTGCTTCGGCCAGATCAGCACGCAGTTGCTCGGCTTCTGCTTCCAGATCGATATTGCTGAGCATCTCGCGAATAGCTTCAGCACCGATGCCGGCATTGAACGCGTCTTCGCCATAGACGTCTTGCGCGTCCATAAACTCTTCTTCGTTCATCATCTGGCCGTAGTTCAGGTCGGTCAGACCCGGCTCGATCACCACATATTGTTCAAAATAGAGCACCCGCTCCAGCTCACGCAATGTCATGTCCAGCATCAGGCCGATGCGGGATGGCAGCGATTTCAGGAACCAGATATGCGCAACGGGTGCGGCCAGTTCGATGTGGCCCATACGCTCGCGGCGGACTTTTTGCAGCGTAACCTCGACACCACATTTCTCACATGTGACGCCGCGGTATTTCATCCGCTTGTATTTGCCGCACAGACATTCGTAATCTTTGATCGGGCCAAAGATACGGGCGCAGAACAGGCCGTCACGCTCTGGCTTGAACGTGCGGTAGTTGATGGTTTCCGGCTTCTTGATCTCACCGTATGACCAGCTCAAAATCCGCTCGGGCGAGGCTAGAGAGATTTTGATTTCGTCAAACGTTTTCGGCGGCTGGACCGGGTTAAACGGGTTGTTCGTGATTTCTTGGTTCATTTTTTGATCCTAATCTCGATTTCCTTTGGAGTAAGGCGCGAACGCCCTACTCCGTTTCCGCGTCCAGCAGCTCGACATTCAGGCCGAGCGAGCGGATTTCTTTCACAAGTACGTTGAACGATTCCGGCACGCCGGCTTCGAAGTTATCCTCGCCTTTGACGATGGCTTCATAGACCTTGGTCCGGCCTGCCACGGCGTCCGATTTCACAGTCAGCATCTCCTGCAGGGTGTAAGCGGCGCCGTAGGCTTCCAGCGCCCAGACCTCCATTTCCCCAAAGCGCTGTCCACCAAACTGCGCCTTACCACCCAGCGGCTGCTGGGTAACAAGCGAGTACGGGCCGGTCGAGCGGGCGTGAATCTTATCGTCAACCAGGTGATGCAGTTTCAGCAGGTATTTCACTCCCACCGTCACTTCACGGGCAAATTGTTCGCCGGTGCGGCCGTCAAACACGACGGACTGACCGGAAGATTCAAAGCCCGCACGAACCAATGCCTCATTGACGTCGGCTTCTTTTGCGCCGTCAAAAACCGGGGTCGCAATCGGTACGCCGGAGGTGACATTGCCTGCCGCCTCAAGGAACTGATCCTTGGACATTTCGGTCAGCGCAGATTCATAAACCACATCGCCGTAAGCAATGCGCATGGCGTCCTGCACAGGGGTCATGTCACCGGATCGGCGGTATTCCTTCAGCGCTTCGCCGATGCTTTCGCCCAGTCCGCGTGCAGCCCAGCCCATGTGGGTTTCAAGGATCTGACCAACGTTCATACGCGATGGCACACCCAGCGGATTGAGACAGAAATCAACCGGTGTCCCGTCAGCCAGGAACGGCATGTCTTCCTGCGGCACAACTTTGGAGATCACACCTTTGTTGCCGTGACGACCGGCCATTTTGTCACCAGGTTGCAGCTTGCGCTTCACCGCGATGAACACTTTGACCATCTTCATTACACCCGGCGGCAAGTCGTCGCCACGGCGGACTTTTTCCACCTTGTCTTCGAACCGGGCTTCCAGAACGTTTTTCTGCAGTTCGTATTGGCCGTTCAGGGCTTCGACTTCAGCAGAAATCTTGTCATCGGAGATGGCCAGCTGCCACCATTGACCGCGAGACAGGCTTTCCAACAAATAGTCGTCAATCACTGAACCGGCTTTGACACCCTTCGGCCCCTTGACAGCTTTCTTGCCTTCAATCATGCCTTTCAGACGCGCATAAATATTGCGATCCAGAATGGCCATTTCATCATCTCGGTCGCGCGACAGGCGCTCAACCTCTTCGCGTTCGATCTGCAAAGCACGTTCGTCTTTTTCCACACCGTGGCGGTTGAACACGCGAACTTCAACAACGGTTCCGTAATCCCCCGGCGGCAGGCGCAGGGATGTGTCCCGCACATCAGACGCTTTCTCGCCAAAGATGGCACGCAGAAGTTTTTCTTCCGGCGTCATCGGGCTTTCGCCTTTTGGCGTGATCTTCCCGACCAGAATATCGGCCGGGCCAACTTCCGCACCGATATACACGATGCCGGCCTCATCGAGGTTGCGCAGCGCTTCTTCTCCGACGTTTGGAATATCGCGGGTGATCTCTTCCGGGCCCAGTTTGGTATCGCGAGCCGCGACCTCGAATTCCTCGATATGGATCGATGTGAAGACGTCGTCTTTCACGATCCGCTCGGAAATCAGGATCGAATCCTCATAGTTGTAGCCATTCCAAGGCATAAACGCGACGAGGATATTTTTTCCCAGCGCCAGTTCACCCAGATCGGTCGAAGGACCGTCCGCAACAACCTCACCTTTGGTGACAAGGTCGCCCACTTTTACCAGCGGGCGTTGGTTGATACAGGTGTTCTGGTTCGAACGCTGGAACTTGCGCAAACGGTAAATGTCCACGCCTGGATCGCCCGGTTCCAGATCTTCTGTCGCGCGGACAACAATGCGCATGGCGTCGACCTGGTCGATGATCCCGCCACGTTTCGCGGTGATCGCAGCGCCGGAATCCCGGGCCACAATTTCTTCGATCCCGGTGCCGACAAACGGTGCCTCGGCTTTCACCAATGGCACAGCCTGACGCTGCATGTTCGATCCCATCAACGCCCGGTTGGCGTCGTCGTTTTCAAGGAACGGGATCAGCGATGCGGCCACGGACACCAACTGTTTCGGCGACACGTCGATGTAATCGATGTTTTCCGGAGCAGTCAGCTGGTATTCACCAGCTCGACGTGAAGACGCAAGATCGTTGATAAATTTGCCGTTCTCATCGAGATGCGCGTTTGCCTGCGCAACTGTGTAGCGCATCTCTTCGGTGGCGGACATGTACTGAACCTCATCGGTTACAGTGCTGTCGGTCACCTTGCGGTACGGGGTTTCAATGAAGCCGTATTTGTTCACCCGGGCAAATGACGCCAGCGAGTTGATCAGACCGATGTTTGGGCCTTCCGGCGTTTCGATCGGACACATCCGGCCATAGTGGGTCGGATGCACGTCGCGGACTTCAAAACCGGCGCGTTCGCGAGTCAGACCACCCGGCCCAAGCGCCGATAGGCGACGTTTGTGGGTCACTTCAGACAGCGGGTTGGTCTGGTCCATGAATTGCGACAGCTGGCTCGAGCCAAAGAATTCACGCACCGCTGCCGCTGCCGGTTTCGCGTTGATCAGGTCTTGCGGCGTGATGGTGTCTATTTCGACAGACGACATGCGTTCCTTGATCGCGCGTTCCATGCGCAACAGGCCTACACGGTACTGGTTTTCCATCAACTCGCCGACTGACCGCACGCGGCGGTTGCCCAAGTGGTCAATGTCGTCAACATCGCCTTTGCCGTCACGCAAATCCGCCAGCGCCTTGATCACCGCAACGATGTCTTCCTTGCGCAGGGTGCGCTGGGTGTCTTCGGCATCCAGTTGCAGACGCATGTTCATTTTCACGCGGCCAACGGCAGACAAGTCATAGCGTTCCGAGTCAAAGAACAGCGTGTCAAACAGCGCCGAGGCTGCCTCAACGGTTGGCGGTTCACCCGGTCGCATCACCCGGTAGATATCCATCAGCGCAGTGTCGCGGCCAAGGTTCTTGTCCACGGCCATGGTGTTGCGGATGTAAGGGCCGACGTTGATGTTGTCGATGTCGAGCGTCGGGATTTCCTTGACGCCGTTCTCCAGCAACAATTCAACCGTGCCGCCGCTGATTTCGCCTTCTTTGTTGTATTCGATTGTCAGCTCGTCACCGGCTTCGACCCAGATTTCACCGGTCTTTTCATTGATGATATCTCTGGATGCAAATCGGCCGGCAATATGTTCGAACGGCACCAGCACTTCTTTGACTTTGCCGTCGTCTTTCAGCTTTTTGACAGTTCGCGGTGTAATTTTCTTACCGGCTTCGGCAATCACTTCGCCGGATTTGGCGTTGATGATGTCATACGTCGGTTTGGTGCCGCGAATCCGGTCCGGGAAGAACTTGGTTGCCCAACCGTTCTTCTTTTTGATCAGACGAAAGTCCACGGTGTCGTAATACGCATCGCAAATCGCTTCCTGATCGAGACCCAGCGCATAAAGCAGCGTGGTCACCGGCAGTTTGCGGCGTCGGTCGATGCGGGCGTAGACGATGTCTTTGGCGTCAAACTCAAAGTCGAGCCAGGAGCCGCGGTAAGGGATGATGCGGCTGGCGAACAGCAATTTGCCGGATGAGTGGGTTTTGCCTTTGTCGTGATCAAAAAACACACCGGGCGAGCGGTGCATCTGGGAAACGATCACCCGCTCGGTGCCGTTCACAACAAACGTACCGTTGTGGGTCATCAGGGGCATGTCACCCATGAACACGTCTTGCTCTTTGATGTCCTTGACCGACCGGGCGCCGGTATCTTCGTCGATATCAAACACGATCAGACGCAGAGTCACCTTCAGCGGAGCCGAATAGGTCATGTCGCGTTGCTGACATTCCTCGACGTCGTATTTTGGGCGTTCCAGATCGTATTTCACGAATTCCAGCACGCTGGTTTCGTTAAAGTCCTTGATTGGGAATACTGATTGGAAAACACCTTGAATGCCGTTACCGTCGGTATGGGTTTCTGCTTCGCCGGAGCGCAGGAACAGATCATAGGAACTTTTCTGAACTTCGATCAAGTTAGGCATATCCAGCACTTCGCGGATTTTGCCATAATATTTACGGATGCGCTTTTGACCTGAATGCGTCTGAGCCATGCTCGTATTCACCTTTTTAATGTTCACCTCGTGCAACCGTTGGGCACCGGTCGCGTTTGGCCACATAACGAGGGTGGTTCCATTCTTGCGAGAGTTCCCAAACTCCCACACCCGAACCGTTCCCACGTCTTTCAAGAAGCCCTTGTCAAAAGGCGTCTGGAAAGACGCAGTCGGCTGGACCCGCATTATCCGCGGATCCAGCCAAAATTATGTCCTATCCGGGCGGGACAGCCCGGACTGGATTACTTAAGTTCGACCTCTGCGCCAGCTGCTTCCAGCTTGGCTTTGAGCTCTTCAGCTTCAGCTTTGGACGCGCCTTCTTTGACAGCTTTGCCGCCGGCTTCGACCAGGTCTTTGGCTTCTTTGAGGCCCAGGCCGGTGATGGCGCGGACTTCTTTGATGACGTTGATTTTCTTGTCGCCCACTGCTTTCAGGATGACGTCGAATTCGTCTTTTTCTTCTGCAGCTTCGCCAGCGTCAGCCGGACCGGCAACCATGACCGCGCCACCAGCAGCAGGCTCGATGCCATACTCGTCTTTGAGGAGAGTCTTCAGTTCTTGTGCTTCCAGCAGGGTCAGACCTACGATGCTTTCAGCAAGTTTTTTGATATCAGCCATTTGATATATTCCGTTCAGTTTGTTGTGTTTTCCGGTGTGGTTTTCTTAGCCATCAGCCGATCTCACATTTGCAGTTCAGTTACGCAGCCTCTGCCCGTTCTTCGATCGTCGAAAGAATTCCGGCGATGTTTGAGGCAGGCGCGCCAATCGCACCAGCAATGTTCGCGGCAGGTGCCCCGATACAGCCAACGATCGAAGCAATAAGCTCCTCACGCGACGGCAGCGCAGCAACGGCTTTCACACCAGCTGAGTCTAGAAGGATTTCACCCATCGAACCGCCGAGAACCACCAGCTTGGCGTTGTCCTTGGCAAAGGCTTCAGTGGCTTTCGCCGCAGAAACCGGATCTTCGGAATAGGCAAATACAGTCATCCCTGTCAGCAAGTCCCCGATGCCTGCGCATGGGGTGCCTTCCAGAGCGATTTTGGCGAGCTTGTTTTTGGCGACGCGCACGGATCCGCCGAGTTCGCGCATGCGACCCCGATAATCCTGCATCTCTGCAACTGTAAGACCGACGTAATGGGATACGACCACTACACCAGAGTCCGTAAAGATCTGACCGAGTTCTTCGACCACTCTTTCTTTTTGGGCTCTATCCACAGTATTGCTCCAGTTTATGGACGGCTTGCGCCCTCCGGCTCGTTTTCACCAGCGCCACCGAGGCTTTGCCGGCATCTTAGGGTCCTTTTACGGTTCCCTCCCAAATCGCCCGAGGCCGGATGACCGCGTGCTAAATCTGTTCGTTCCCCGTCTCAGGCAGGAGATTAAGCCGTTTCGCGGCACCCACCGTCTTGGACAGTTGCGGACGGCCTGCGCCACCCTATCAACCGGTCCTGCAAACAGGACCGGTGGAATTCTTATTCGGCCACCGCGTTGCCGATGTCGACCGAGACACCCGGGCCCATGGTTGAGCTGAGGGCGATCTTTTTCATGTATGCACCTTTGGCACCGGAAGGTTTGGCTTTCTGAACCGCAGACACAAATGCCTTCACGTTCTCAACCAGCTTGGCCTCGTCAAACGAGGCTTTGCCGACACCAGCGTGGATCACGCCGGCTTTTTCAACCTTGAACTGGACTTCGCCGCCTTTGGCCGCTTCAACAGCCGCTTTGACGTCCATAGTCACCGTGCCAACTTTAGGGTTTGGCATCAGGTTGCGTGGGCCCAGTACTTTGCCCAGACGACCAACAACCGGCATCATGTCCGGGGTTGCAATGCAGCGATCAAACTCGATCTTGCCGCCTTGCACGATTTCCATCAGGTCTTCAGCGCCAACGATATCCGCACCGGCAGCTTGCGCTTCTTCGGCTTTCGGGCCACGGGCAAACACAGCCACGCGAACCGATTTACCTGTGCCGTTTGGCAGGGTGACAACACCGCGAACCATCTGGTCTGCGTGGCGCGGGTCAACACCCAGGCACATGGCGATTTCGACGGTTTCGTCAAATTTCGCTTTAGCATTGGTTTTTACCAGCGAGACGGCGTCTTCGACCGACACGTTGACCTGACCGGCAAACGCGGCGCGGGCAGCGGTTGTTCTTTTTCCAAGCTTAGCCATTACTTCACCTCAATGCCCATAGACCGGGCAGAACCCAGAATGATTTTCATCGCGCCTTCGATATCGTTAGCATTCAGATCTTTCATCTTCGCTTCGGCGATTTCTTTCACTTGTTTGGAGGAAACCGTCCCAACTGTTTCACGGCCCGGCAGACTGGCGCCGGATTCCAGTTTGGCCGCCTTGCGCAGAAAGTAGGACGCAGGCGGGGTTTTGATGTCCATGGTGAAAGATTTATCAACATAGTATGTAATCACGGTCGGGCAAGGTGCGCCCGGCTCAAGTTCCTGCGTTTTGGCGTTGAACGCCTTGCAGAATTCCATGATGTTGATTCCGCGTTGACCCAATGCTGGGCCAACAGGCGGGGACGGGTTGGCTTGACCTGCTTTGACTTGCAGTTTCATCTTGCCAGCGACTTTTTTAGCCATTTGGCTCTCCTTTTCCTACCATCGGCGCGCGCCCTTCTGGCCTTGTTGGCGTGGTGCGGTCAGATCAACGCGTTGACCTTTCCTCCCACGTATTCAACACTCAGGTCTGTTTTGAGACCTGGGTGTATTCCAGTTCGACCGGTGTGGCCCGACCAAAAATCGAAACGGTCACTTTTAGGCGGGCGTTTTCTTCGTCCACCTCTTCGACCATGCCGGCGAACCCTTCGAACGGACCGTCGGTGACATTCACGTTTTCGCCGATATCGAACGAGATCAGAGTGCGCGGGCTTTCGGCGCCCTCTTCGACCTGATTCAGGATCGCGGCAACTTCGCGGTCGCGCATTGGACTTGGTCTGCCGGGTTGGCCCAGAAAACCGGTGACCCGGTTGATATTATTGATCAGGTGATAGCCCTTTTCGGACATCTCCATGCGCACCAGAACATAGCCCGGCATAAAGCGGCGCTCAGTCGGTACTTTCTTACCACGGCGGATCTCGATCACCTCTTCGGTGGGGACTAAAACCTCGACGATTTCGTCCTCAAGACCTTTCTGGGCGACAGACTCTTTTATTGCTTCGGCAATTTTCTTCTCGAAGTTCGAGAGCACGCTCACCGAATACCAACGTAACGCCATTTAACCCGACACCTCAGTCATGGCAGCAATTGCTGCCTAATATTATTCAATTTCAGATACTTATCGCACCTTGTTCCGACAACAAAAGGGCGCACATGCCGAATCGCTGTGCGCCATTTCAGTGGGGATTGGCAGCGTTTACTTCTGAAACACTTTCAATTCAAGAGGCTAGGCTCAGAATTGTCTCAAGCAACAGCTTCACAATCTGGTCAACGCCAAAAAAGAAGATCGCAAAAATCGCGGCCATGACAAATACCATCACCGTGGTGATCACCGTCTCGCGGCGCGACGGCCAGACGACTTTGGAGACCTCTCCGCGGACCTGCTGCATGAACTGCAATGGATTAGTACGTGCCATGGTGGCTCCTGTTGTTCGAACAGGGGGGTGATACGGGGTTTGGGGCGCGAGTTCAAGAGGGCGCAGTCGGAGTTTACATTTGGGTGAGGCGCTTAAAATGCCGTGTGTGGAAAACCGATGGCAGTTTGTGTGGCGGCAAAGGTTAAAGGCACGGGTGAACGATATTTGCGTTTGTCATCCCTAGGAAAACGGGGACCTCTCACTGCGTTGCGGGCGTTCAAATGAGGCCCCCACTTTCGTGGGGATGACATGTGGTTTTACGCCACCCGTCCGCGCATCATTGGCACATAATCGGGAATGATATTGGCCTCTGTAATGGCCGGCATCAACGCCCGGCACAGCACATCTGCTTCATAGGCGCGGAGGCTGGGGCGGGCAGCGGCGCCATAAGTGGCGGTTGAGTTGGCCAGTTCCGGGAACAGCATCAGGATTTCTTCGCGGGCCTCTTCGGTCACCGCGTCCATCGCCTGATCGCCGGGGTGAAAACTTTCGGACAGGGCGCCCTCGGCATAGACCACCTCATGTTTGTCAAACAGCATATGGAAATATTCCACCTCGCCGCCTTCGGCGCGGTAAACCCCGTCCCAATTCAATAGATGTTTGGCCGGAATAAGGATTTCCGGCTCACCGAACAGCAATTCAGCCTGCGGCCCGCAGAGCAACATCCGGTGCTGCGGCGAGACAACCAGATCCCGCTTGTTGCCCAGAACGTCTTTGCGGATCACAATCGGTGCCAGATTGCCAGTTGCACGGACCCGGCGCGATCCGATCCAACGGATTTGCTGCAAGCCGTTGTCATAGGTGACGATCTGGTCGCCCGCATGAAGCGTTTCAATCGGGCGCTCGCCCAGTCCGGTGAGGATGCCGGTGCCGCGCGCGAAGCAGATGATGATTTCGATTTCCGAGAAAGTAACCAGTGTGCCGTCTTGCAACAGCGCGGTGCCGCTGAGACCACCTGCGTCATCGTCGGGATTTGTGATGACCAGCGAACCCCAATCCAACAAGCCGTTGAAGTCGAGCGTATCGCCAGCCGTCTCGCCACCCTCGCCGCCGACGATTGCGATGTTGCCAGTGCCGGTCTGGCTGCCGTCTATGGTAAAGTAATCATCGCCATCGCCACCCCGAGCACCATCGCCGATGCCAACCGAAATGGTATCGTCACCAGCACCGCCGACAATGCGGTCTCTGTCATCGCCACCTGTCAGTGTATCGTCACCGGCGCCACCAAATATCCGGTCTGATCCGGCGCCGCCGTAAACGGTATCATCGTCGTCGCCACCCAACAGTGTATCATTGCCGATGCCGCCGAAGACCGTGTCGTCACCAGCCGATCCGGTTATGGAGTCATCGCCGTCACCGCCTGACAAGGTGTCCGCACCGGCGGCGCCGATGATAACATCGTCACCGCTGCCACCAAGAATGCTGTCATCCCCGCCACCTGCATCCACGGTAATACCGGTTGTGGCGGCAGACCCGTCGAACGTGTCCGCGACATCGGTCAGCCCGAATTCCTCGATCTCCGAAAATGTAGTTGTATCGGTTCCTTCGGTGATGGTTCCGGCTTCGTCGCCGGTGAACACAACGTCTACGCCGTTGGTCAGCGCGATGGCGTCGATCCTGTCGTTGTCCGTGCCGCCTTCGCCGCCGATTATTGTGTCATCGCCAAAGCCGTCATTTAAAACGAACGTATCGGCATCGTCACCGCCGTCGAGCGTATCATTGCCCAGCCCGCCGTCGATGGTGTCGGCCCCTGCGCCACCAAAAATCTTGTCGTCGCCTGCACTGCCGATAATACTGTCGTCGCCCGCACCGGCTACTATACAGATACCGACACTTGCTGCGGAACCGTCAACGGTGTCATTCTGATCCGTCAGGATCAGATTTTCAATTCCCGAGAACGTTGCGGTTCCCGTTCCATCGTCGATTGTCCCAGCTTCGTCGCCGGTAAAATTAACGGTAACGCCGCTTGTCAGAGCCGATGCATCAATTGTGTCATCATCGGTGCCGCCTTCGCCACCATAGACGAGATCGTCGCCAAAGCCGTCTTCAAGCACAAATGTATCGGCATCATCGCCGCCATACAGCGTGTCGTCACCTTCGCTGGCGTTGATGGTGTCGTCGCCGGTGCCGCCGTAAACAGTATCGCTTTCGATCCCGGAGTCGATCGAGTCATCCCCGGCGCCGGCATCTACAATGTCTTCGTTTGCACCGTAGGGAACGGCCTGAAACAGCAAGTCAGTGAGATACAGTATCTGGCCACCAGTGCCGCCGTTGTCATAGTCTATCTCGATATAAGACACCGGACCTGCAATAAAAATATGCACCGAGCCTGCAGCTTCGTCGGGCTGGTCGTTGCCCGGACCTCCGGTAATGGTATCGCCGGTGACCGTATCATTTCCGGAAATTGTAAAATCAACAGTCAGGAGGTTCCCGTCCGCGTCATAGGCGCGGATCGTGATGATGTCTTGCCAACTGCCTGAATCGATATCGTTGATGCGGAATTCAACATTTTCCACTTCTTCACGGTATCCCGACCCCCCGACCGCAGAGAAATCTATGGTTGTTGTCGAGGTGTCGCCAACCCCCCCTGACCCGCCGAGTTGCAGGGCCGAGGTGCTGTTGAATGTTTCGCCCGGACCTACGTATTGGGTGGTGCTGGATTCGATGGAGAACTCGTTGGCATTGCCATCATCAACAAATGAAACGTCAACGAGTATGCCGCCGGTATCCTGACTGACACCGCCGGAAATATCCGCTTCGTCTGCGCCGGTGGCATCCCAGTTGAACGACAAGTCAACCGCCGGATCGGTGATGCTGTCGTTGTTATCAACCATCTCGCCTTGCGGATCGCCGGTGTAGGTGTCGTCAATCACATCATCGCCGTCCGTACCGCTTACGGTTCCGTCCGGAATGTCGGTGATGTAATCGGCGTAAGAAAATACCGCGTCCCCGGCATCCGCATCAGGGTCAGTGTCAAACGTAACGGTCTGGTAGGTGTGGCCGGGAACAAGAGGATATTCTGTCAGCGTGTAATACCCCGCTGCGGGGCCGGATTCCACGTGAAAGGTCACTATCTGGAAAGTTTCACCGGTAGTGGTGTCGAGCAGGGTCCAGGATTCT
Organism: Amylibacter sp.; assembly: GCA_965237555.1. Classification (GTDB taxonomy): domain Bacteria; phylum Pseudomonadota; class Alphaproteobacteria; order Rhodobacterales; family Rhodobacteraceae; genus Amylibacter. Next base: position 366,916 of record OZ250147.1, on the reverse strand, counting down.
TCGGCGCTAACGTCGACCCCGGTTGAGGTATTGCCACCTATGGTTACAACGCCAGTTGCAGTCTCGCCGGCCGTGTTGTCTTCCAGGCTCAGTCCCGCAATACCAACGCCATTATCGGTGATTGTGGCCGTGCCAGAGGAATTCGCCGGCCCGCTATAGACCACCGATCCCCCAACCGTTTGGGAAAACGTAAAATAGGGGTCAAAATCATACACATTGACTGCGAAATCAGCCATATACTCGTCCAACTGCCCTGGTTATTTGTGGCAATTAGACGAGATCATTGTGGTTTAAATTTTGCTCAATTGTGTCCTTTTCGCGGCCCTATCCTCCTGTAAACAACGCCAAATTCCGAGATTTGTGCCATTATTGACACGAAGGTAGGCGGATACGCGCAACAGTTGCTGTGAATTCGGGTCAGCGCCACTTGCGGGTGAAACCTGTGTTGGTCCAGCAGCGCCATTTTACGTCGGAACATCAGGCGTTGTGCCCTGTTCAAACCCTGCGCCGACGTTCGGCGCTAAAACTTCGTCAAATCAGGCAGTTTTGCGTGTAAAAACCAGTTCGGTTTCATCTGACAATTCGGCGCGGTAACCATAGCCCTCGAAGTCAAAATCTTTCAACCCGTCAACCGATTCAATCCGATTCTGCACCATAAACCGCGCCATTGCGCCGCGGGCTTTCTTGGCCAAAAATCCGATCATTTTCAACTCACCGTTGCGCTCTTCCTTGAACGATGCCGTGACAACCAAAGACTTCATTTTCGGTTGATTGGCGGCTTTGAAATATTCGGAAGATGCCAGATTGATGACCGGTTCGCCGCCCGAGGCTTTGTCGAGGGCTTTTGCCAGTGTGGTTCCCCAATAGGCGTAGAGCGACGGGCCTGATTTATTCGCCAGACGGCTGCCCATTTCGAGCCGGTAGGGCTGGATCATATCCAGCGGTCTGAGCAGACCATATAGGCCGGACAGAATGCGCAATTGCCGCTGCGCATAGTCGTGGTCGTTGGCGTCAAAGGTGTCCGCTTGCAAACCCAGGTAGGTGTCCCCGGCGAAGGCCAGCATGGCCTGTTTTGAATTGCGTTCGTCGGACAGTTTTGAATAGGCCTTGAACCTGTCCTTGTTCAGCTTGGCCAGATCTTCGCTGATGCTCATCAGGCGCTGCAGATCACTGACGCTGAGTTTTTTGGCTATCCTGACCAGCCGGTTTGCGTCCAGCTGGAAGTCTGGCATTGTTGTTGAAACACCCGCCGGCGCGGGTTCGAAATTCAGCTTTTTTGCCGGAGAAATGACGGCCAACATTTGAATCTCCCAAAGCGTGTAAATTTTAACATTGCAGATAGCACAACTGGCATGGTTGCCAAGTGTTATTCGACGGTGAGGACGCTCAGGAAAGCCGCGCCGAAGCGTTGGGATTTTAGCGGACCCATGCCCTGCACCTGCTCCAAGGCCTGTAAATCGCTGGGGCGGGTTTCTGCGATTTTGGCCAGAGTGCTGTTGGTGCAGCTCATGTATTTGTCGGCACCGGTTTCGCCGTGCACCAGTTCCAGTTGCACTTCGACCAGCCGGTCATAGAGCCCGCCGGACGCCTTGCCCGCCAGTTTGCACCGAGCCGGGTGCATGTCCTCGGCGGTGCCGTTGATCACCTCAAGAAAAGCTTTGCCGTAGCGTTTGAGTTTCACCGCACCAACGCCGGGCAATTCTGCAAAAGCGTCAAGGTTTGCCGGTCGGGTGGACGCCATGGCAATCAGCGTGCTGTCGGGGAAAACCACATACGCAGGGGCTTGGATTGCGTCGGCCAGCGCCCGCCGCTTGGCTTTGAGGGCGGACAGCAGTGCTTCATCCTCCTCTGCAACGAGCGCCTTGACCCGGGATCGCCGCGAACTGCCTTTGATGATCGTATCCTTGCGCAGTTCAATTGTTGCCTCGTTGCGCAAAATGGGACGGGCCGCCGCGGTCATCCGGAAGGCACCGTAACGGTCCACGTCCGGGCGGATCAGATCATAGCCCATCATTTGCCGGAAAATCGCCTGCCATTGGCGTTGGTCATATTCCGTGCCGATTCCAAACGTCGGCAATTGATCATGGCCGCGGGCGCGGATTTTATCGGTTTGTTTGCCGAGCAGGATGTCGATCAGGTGGCCTGCGCCGAAATATTCCCCGGTGCGCAGGATTGCGGACAAGGCTTTGCGCACCGCCTCTGTGCCGTCGAACAGCTCTGGCGGATTGGTGCAGAGATCGCAATTGTCACAATGGTCCACATCGTCGTCGAAATAGCGCAACAGCACCCGGCGGCGGCAGCGCCGCGCCTCGGCCAGACCCAGCAGGGCATTCAGCCGTGCATGATCGGCTTCTTTGCGTTCCGGTGGTGCCAGACCTTCGTCGATCTGCGCCCGCCGCAACCGTATATCATCGGCGCCGTACAGTGTGAGCGTGTCGGCAGGGGCTCCGTCGCGTCCGGCGCGGCCGATTTCCTGATAATAAGATTCCATTGATTTTGGCAGATCGGCATGGGCTACCCAGCGGATATCAGGTTTGTCGATGCCCATACCAAAGGCCACGGTGGCGCAAACAATCAACCCGTCTTCGCGCTGAAACCTGGCTTCGGCACTGCGCCGGTCCCCGCCGTCCATCCCGGCGTGGTAGGAGACTGCGCTGTGACCTGCATCGCGCAGCGCCTGTGCCAGAGTTTCGGTTTTGTTGCGCGACGAGCAATAGACAATCCCTGACTGGCCTTTGCGGGCTTGGACAAATTTCAAAAGCTGCTGACGTGGGCTGTTCTTGGGTTGAAACGCCAGATGCAGATTGGGACGGTCAAATCCGCGCAGGAAAATCTCCGGCGGCGCTTCGCCGAACAGCCGCTCAACGATTTCAATGCGGGTTTCTGCGTCAGCCGTAGCGGTGAAGGCGGCCAGCGGTACATTCAATTCACGGCGCAATGTCCCGATCCGCAGGTAATCGGGGCGAAAATCATGGCCCCACTGGCTGGCGCAATGGGCTTCGTCCACGGCAATCAATCTGGTGTTTATCTTGCGCAGCAGGAGCGAGGTGCCGGGTCTGGCCAATCGTTCGGGTGCAATATAGAGCAGTTTCAGGCGGCCCTCCTCCAGCGCCTGAAACACCGTTTCGGTTTCTTCTTCGGTGTTGCCAGACGTCAAGGCTCCCGCCTGCACTCCCGCTTCCTGTAACGCCCGCACCTGATCTCGCATCAGGGCAATCAGTGGTGATATCACCACCGTCACGCCATCCAGAAAAAGCGCAGGGAGTTGAAAACACAGAGATTTGCCGCCGCCGGTGGGCATGATCGCAAGGACGTTCTGGCCGCGGATTACAGCCTCGACAACCTCTTCCTGCCCGTCACGAAAGGCCGAGAAGCCGAAGACCTGGGATAACAGATCAAGGGGTTCAGACATATGTTGGCTTTTATTAAACTGCTCTTGTTTAATAAATCTTGTCATGTTGCAAAGAGGTTAACAACCCGTGGATTGGGTTAGAAAGGACAAATAAATCAGCGGTTCCAAAGACCGGAGTCATATTCTAAAACCGCGAGCAGGCGGATCGGGCAATAATGAAGCAATCCAAATCAAAAATGGCAATTCACTTTCTGCAATACCTGCCAATCGCGGCTGTGCTGGGGTTGGGGCGGATGCTGCCGTTTGATATGCGCGGCAGGCTGGCGGGGCGCATTCTGGCATTTGGCGCCCGCTATCTGCCACCGTTCCGCAATCGGATCGAAGAGGGGCTGACCAAGGTTTACCCCGATATGCCGCGGGCCGAGCGCGGTTTGATTGCAGCACAAGTCGGCTGGAATATGGGGAGGACGCTTTCGGAAATCCTGCACAATGCGGAATTTTGCGATCTGCTGGATCGGTTTCAGGTCACCGGCCCCGGTTTGACCGCACTGGAGGACGCGCGACAACAAGGCAAAGGCGCGTTGGTTGTGTCAGCACATTTCGGCCAGTGGGAGGCGATCCGCCATGTTTTGAAGGCGCGCGGAATGGAAACCGGCGCGGTCTACAGGCCCAACAATAACATCTGGTACGAGAGGCATTTTCTGAAAGGCATTTTGCATGGCGGCGCGCCGATCCTGCCCAAAGGCATGTCGGGAACCAAAGAAATGGTGCGCCACATCCGCAAAGGCGGGTTTTTTGCGATATTGCCGGATCAGTTTTACAGCCCCGGAGAAGAAATACCGTTTCTCGGCCATTTGGCGGAAACCACTGTGGCCCCGGCGGAACTGGCGTTGAAATACAACTTGCCGCTGGTGCCCGCCTTCGGCACACGGCTGGAAAACGGCACGGATATCAGCATCGAATTCGAAGACGAAATTCCGCATTCAACGGCACCAGAAATGATGACTGAATTCAACAACAGGCTGGCGCGGCGGATCCATGCGATCCCCGGCCAATGGTATTGGCTGCACCGGCGCTGGAAACAGCGATGAGCTTTATTGCTGCACCAAATCGTGGGATCGGAACGGTATGAAATTTCGTTGGGGTCAGTGGGATCGTTTAAAATTTTATCGTGTGGTTTCGGTTGTCGTTACGCCTGTAGCGATTGTCTATCTGGGATTGCGGGTGTTGACCCATAAGGATACGGCTGCGCATGTTAAAAACAGGTTAGGCTTTGCCACGGCGCGAGCCGGTAATCACCCCGTGATCTGGCTGCATGCGGCGAGTGTAGGCGAGTTGAAATCGGTCAAAGTGTTTTTGCGGTTTCTTGTGATAAACCGCCCGGACCACAAAATACTAGTCACCACAAATAACCCGAACGCGCTGAAACTTGCGTCGGAATGGGTTGATCTCGATTTGTTACTGCAGGCCGCACCGTTGGATACATCCGGGAGTGTCAGGCGGTTTCTGCGACGCTGGAGACCTGTGGCGTTCATCAACGTGGAAGGAGAACTTTGGCCCAATCGACTGACGATGTTGGCGGATTTGCGGGTGCCGACGGTATTCATCAACACCCGCTTGTCTGACGGCAGCTTCCGGGACTGGAAGAGAAGCGGTGTTGCAGAAATTATGCTCGCCGGAGTGAAAGAGTTCTTTTGCCAAAACACCACAACAGTTCAAAGGCTGCAGGCACTCGGCATTGAGGCGGATCGGGTTGTTGCAACGCGCAATCTCAAATCGTTGGTTGATGCCGAGGTGCCAGAGCGAGAGTTGGCAAAACTACAAACTGTGTTCACCCACGACAAAACGGTATTGGCGGCCTCGACGCACAAGGGCGAAGAAGCGGCGGTTCTGGCGGCTTTTGTCGAGCTGCGCACAACCGACCCGGCGCTGAAACTGATCCTTGCGCCGCGCCATCCAAACCGCGGGCCAGAAGTTGAAAAGCTGGTGGCCATGCACGGGTTGAATTCCGCGGTACGCTCAAAAGGGCAGGCTCCTGATGGTCGAACCGAAGTCTACTTGGCCGACAGTCTGGGAGACATGCCGCTGTTATATTCCCTTGCGGCGATCACCTTCGTCGGGGGGTCGCTGGTCTCGAAGGGCGGGCACACCCCCTATGAGCCGATCCAGTTTGATTCGGCGATCGTCACCGGGTCGCATGTGGCAAATTTTGTTGATGAGTATACAAAGTTGCAGGATGCGCAGGGGTGCCGGATGGTGGCTGAGCCAACTGAACTGGCGGCGGCAATTCAGGGATTGATGGATCAAGCAACCCGCGCGGAAGTCATTGCAAATGCCCGGAATGCACTGCGTGTGGGCGAGGATGCACAGGAATTGTTTGCGCGGATGATCCAACCGCTTGGGTTGGAAAGGGGGCCGGATGCAGATGATTGACACGGCTGTATTCACGGCCCGGAAATGGATGCGCGGCGAGCCGTATTTGCAGTCGTTTTCCTGTGGTCAAAGCGCGCTGCTGCGGGACCTCGAAGGGAAATCCGTCAGTATCGTCGGCAACGCCCGCAGCCTGCAGGAAAAATCCCATGGCGCGGCGATTGATCAGGGCGATCTGGTGATCCGGATGCATGCCGCACCTTTGCCGTCAGCCGAATCGCACGGCAGCAAAACCGATTGGCTGGCGCTGGCGATGCCCGTTGCTGAGGCCATCATTGACGAACGTTCTCCGAACCGGTTGCTGTGGATGGCCAAAAAGCGCAAGCGGATGCTGCGACGGTTTGCCAAGCGTTCAGGCTTTTACCTGCATCCGGTGTCGGAGTGGGACAGGATGCGGGATGTGCTGGCGGCTCCGCCGACCACCGGAGTGATGTTAATTGATCTGGTTGCGCGGTCCGATGCGGCGCGAATCGAGCTGTTCGGGTTCGACTTCTTTGCCAGCCTGTCGCTGTCGGGTCGTCGCAGGGCCGATCAGGTGCCACATGATTTCGGCGCGGAGAAGCAGTTTGTTGAAGCTTTGATCGCGAATGATCGGCGGGTCCGGTTGAACGCCTGACCTTTTACTCTAAACATTGCGAATCCGCCGGAGTGTTTTCAGCGCGCGCCAATTCAGCATCAGCATCAGGACACCACAAGGGACGCTGAGAGCAACGATGGTCAGATTGCCTGACTCAGGCGCGTATCTGTTTAATGTCACCCAGAAGATCAGAGCGAGAAGCACCACCGGAGTCGAGGTTTTTGCAACCGACCAAAGCAGCGGGGAGATGCTCAGCTCCGCCACCCGAACAACACTCATCAGGTTCAAAACCGCAAGGGCGGCATGAAAGCCAACCAAAACCCAGATCACTAGTGCGTTGGAAATATCTGCAGGCAGGGCCAGCAACGCGACGACCACAAAGACCAGCGCAATCAAGGCGTTGCGCAAAACCAGTTGGGTTTTGGCCTGTGCATTTAACGCCGTTGCGGTCAGTTGTGAGATTGCCAGAAACGGCAGGGAGACAAACATGACCTTTGCGATTTCCGCAACCCGGTCGACATCTTCTGACTGCATTTCACCGCGGGTAAATATGACCTGCGCCGCCGCATCGCCGAAAACCAAACCATATGCCAGAGCAATGATCGCCAGCGAAGTCGCCGCGTAAAGGCCTGCGGACAAGGTTTCCCGAAATTCGACACCACCTTCAGCGGCGAGGCTCGACAGGCGGGGCAGCATGACCGTAACCAGCGGCGCGATCAACAGGACCGACGGCAGTTCGAACAGCTTCAGGGCAAAATTGAACACCGCCAAATTGCCTTCACCCGCTGAACCGAAAACCGAGCGAAACAGGTAGGGCACGCCAAATATGATGGAATAGGCAATTAATCCGTTCAGAAAGCCGCGATAGACTGGGCGCAGGCGGACCGGTTGCTCTGTTACCACCGCACGGAAGGCATGACGCATTTGGGCAATTTGAGAGCCCCAGCGGGCCAGGGCCGCGGCAACGATAGCAAATGCAAAACCGAAAAGCGCGGCAGATGAGTTGAAGAATGCCAGAAGGTATATGCAGAGGACGAGGTTGAAAACCAAGGTGCCGAGACCGGCAACAAAGAATTTGCCCTGGGTGTTGAGATAGCTGACCGACACGCCGCTGACGGCAGCGAAAGGGATCGCCACTGCTGATACAGCCAAATGTACGGCGTAGGTATTTGCTGCTTCGGCTGGCAGGCCCGGGGCAAGCAGGCGGAAGGGGATGTCTGGCCACAAGGCCAGCCCTGCTGCAAAGGCTGCAAAAATGGCAAATGCGAACAGGGCGGATTTTTGAAAAAACACCACACGTTCAGCGGCGGGCAGTTTTTTCATCGCGGGCAGCAAGGCGGCGCTCAACCCACCGGACAGCAACAGCCCAACCAGAAAGTCCGGCAAGGTCAGCAAAAGGATTGCAATGTCAGCGTCGGCAGTAACCCCGAATCGCGCCGCCAAAATGGTTTCCCGGATAAAGCCGGAAATTCGCCCGATCAACAACGCGGCGCTGACTAGAACCGTGGTAAACAGGATTGATTTTTGTCTGGGATCAGTCACTTGCGGTCGTTTCATCTTGGCATCTGGCTGGCGCTGATCATACATCCTAAAAATCCGACGACAATAACCCTGAGAGGTGAATACAGCGTATGATTTTATCCGCTTATCCGGGCATATGACCGTTTGAAGAATGTGGTTAATGTGAATACTACAGATCGAACAACGCAAGAAAGACACCGCGCCATGAGCATAAAGAAAAATGCCCTGGAGCTGGACATAGATCTGGCGAAATTCGCGCCCGGCGTCAACAATCCACCGCGCAAATACGGGTTGCCTGCCAAAGTCGCATTCTGTGCGAATTGCTGGGTGTCGAACCAGCGGCCAAATTCGGCGGTTGAGTTTCAACAAACCGAAAACAGCCGCAAAGAGACCATTCATCTTGATGACGACGAAGTGTGTGACGCCTGCCGGACTGCCGATTGCAAAGACGCGGAGATTGACTAGGAAGAGCGCGCGCGCAAACTGGTTGAACTGTGTGACCGGTTTCGCAGTCAAAACGGGTCTTATGATTGTCTGGTGCCCGGGTCCGGTGGTAAAGACAGTTTTTACCAATCCTGGATGCTGAAATACAAATACGGCATGAGCCCGCTGACGGTCATATGAGCGCCGAATATCTATACCGACTGGGGTCGCCTTAATTTTGACGCTTGGATTCATTCGGCATGGATAATTACCTGATGACGGCTTCGGGGCGCAGCAAACGCCTGCTGACCCGTTTGGCGGTGGAAAACCTGTTCCATGCGTTTCAGCCATTTATCATCGGTCAGAAATGTTTTGCCCCAAAGATGGCGCAGCGATTTCAGATACCTCTGGTTTTCTACGGCGAAAACGAGGCAGAATACGGCAACCCGATTGAGGATAGCTCCGCTGCCCACCGGTCGTATGATTTTTTCGCGTCCAGTGGCGACGAAAATATGTATTTTGGCGGCGAAAGTGTGGCAAGCCTGAAGGCAAATTTTGGCATGACCCAGGCCGAATTATCGCCTTATTTGCCGTCTGATGTGGCCCCGTTGAAAGAGATGGGCGCCGAGGTGCATTACCTAGGCTATTACCTCAAATGGCATCCGCAAAGTGCCCACTATTTTGCGGTGGAAAATGGCGGCTTTAAGGCCTCGCCGGAACGCACCGCCGGGACCTATTCAAAATATAATTCCATCGACGATAAAATCGACGATTTCCATTATTACACCACCTATATCAAATTCGGTATCGCCCGCGCCACCTATGACGCCAGCCAGGAGGTGCGGTCCGGCGATCTGGAGCGGAAGAGGCGGTTGCGTTGATTGATCGTTATGACAGCGAATTTCCAGAACGCTGGGCGGAGGAGATTTTCCGCTATCTTTCGATTGACGTGAAAAGTTTCCCGCAAGCGCATCAAATGTTCGAACACCCCGTAATGACCCGTGACTATTTCGAAGCGCTGACCAACAAGTTCTGTTCGCCGCATTTGTGGCAATGCAACGATGGTGCATGGTCGCTGCGCCACCGCCTGACCCCGGAAATGTGAGCCCGGCGATGCGCAACATCAGGCTGATAGCCCGGCTGGACGTCAAAATGAACGGGCTGATCAAAGGCGTGCAGATGGAAGGCTGGCGCAAAGTTGGCGACCCGGCGGAATACGCCGAATCCTATTCCAAAATCGGCGCTGATGAACCACTGTTTATGGACGTTGTGGCCAGCCTGTACAACCGCAACAACCCACATGACATCGTTGAAAAAGTGGCGGGCAATGTGTTTATCCTGATGACGGTTGGCGGCGGGATACGTTCGGTGGAGGATGTCAGTGCGTTGTTGGCGCGTGGGGCGGGTAAAGTTGCGCTGAACACGGAGCTGATCACTGCGATTTCTGACCGGTTCGGGGCGCAGGCGACAATCATTTCTATCGAAGCTATTCGAAAGGGTGATCGCTGGCAGGCGATGACCGACCATGGCTGCAACCACACCGGGCTGGATGTGCTGGACTGGGCGCGGTAAGTGGAGCGCCGGGGTGCGGGCGAAATTGTGCTGACGGTGATTGACCATGAAGGTCTCGAGCGCGGGTATGATATTGATCTGGTCAGGGCGGTCAGCGATCTGGTATCGAGTCCAGTAGTGGCCGGTGGTGGATTGGGAACCACCGACCATTTGTCCGAACTGACCGACAAGATACAGGCTTCGGTGACAGCGACCCCGCAAGCGCTGCATTGGAAAAAGCTGGAGCTGAGGGACTTGCGCCCAAATTTGGCGGATAAAAGCTGTTTTGTCCGGCCTGTGAATTGAAATAAGATACAACACACTGGCGGGGATTGAACCAACTATGGCATCGGCACACAGCATCCATCTGGGCGGGCGGCGCATTTCAGCCGACGACCCTTGCTATGTGATCGCTGAAATTGGCGTCAATCATAACGGTGATGTTGATCTGGCGCATCGGATGGTTGACGCCGCAAAATCTGCGGGGGCCGATGCGGTAAAATTCCAGACTTTTCGCACCAACGATCTGATACGCCGCGGTACCAAAAAAGCGGCGTATCAGGCAGCGAAAACCGGAGCAGGCAGTCAAGACGATATGCTGCGCAAACTGGAACTACCGCTGAGCGCCTTTGCTGAATTAAAAGCGCATTGTGACGAGGTTGGCATTGATTTCATATCGACTGCCTTTGACTCCCAGAGTTTGCATGATGTTGTTTCGCTGGGGCCGGTGTGCCTGAAATGGCCGTCGGGCGAGTTGAACAATTTCAGCCTGTTGCGGCAGGCAGCGCAATGTGAATTGCCGGTGTTGTTGTCGACGGGAATGGGGACAGTATTGGAAATTACCGCGGCGCATGACTTGTTGAAGCGTGGGGGTTGTGACCAGATTGTCGTGCTGCAATGTGTCAGCAATTATCCAGCAAGGATCGAGGACCAAAACCTGCGGTCGATTCCAGCGATGTCCAGCCTGTTTGAATGTCCTGCAGGGTTTTCGGACCATACTGAGGGACCCTATGCAGCGCTGGCGGCGCGGGCGCTCGGCATGGCGGTGCTGGAAAAACATTTCACGTTGGACCAAAACATGGACGGGCCGGACCATATGGCATCGATGGAGCCTGACGCTTTTGCGCAGATGGTTCGGGTGTTGCGTCAAGTCGAAATCGGGCTGGGGGATGGGAAAAAGCAGCCTTTGGCCTCAGAAGAAAACGTGCGCGAGGTTGCACGCAAGAGCCTCGTGTATCGGCATGGTTTTGGCGCCGGTCACGTGTTGGCAGAGGCCGATCTGACTGCAAAACGTCCCGGAAATGGAATTTCGCCGGATCGTATTGACCAATTTGTCGGACTGGCGTTGCGGTGCTCTGTGGAAGCCGATGAAATGCTGAGGGTCGATCATGTCCGGTAAACTAAAATCGCTGTGCCTGTTCGGGGCCGGAGGGCACGGCCGCGTTGTCGCCGCGCAGGTGCTCAGTATTTGGCCCGGGCCGATTTGTATTGCGGATCAGCACGTGGCGGTTGGTGAAATCCTGGCGGAACTTAAGGTCAAATACAATCAGTTGGACCAAATTCGCCGAGACGCAATTACTGTCTCTATGGCGACAATGTCACCCGCCGAGTAGTGCAGCAAAAGGCCGATGATCATAGAATGGAATTGGCATCACTGGTTGTGGAACCGGACCGGTATTACACGAGCTCACCGGGGCCAGGTACAATTGTTCTGGCGGGGGCTATCGTGAACGAAGGCGCGCGGCTGGGGGCCGGTGTCATCGTCAACAACTGCGCAATCATCGAGCACGACTGCGCCATCGGCGATTTCGCGCATATTTCCCCTAGAAGCGTGGTTGCTGGGATTGTTCAATCGGCATGCGGACCGGACTCGGGGCAATTACTACGGTTATTCCCGGCATCGCGATTGCGGCGGATGTTGTAGTTGGCGCCAGTGCGGTTGCAACGCAAGACATCAAAACCGCCGGAACTTATGACGGCGTACCGGCGCGGCGCGTCGGAAGGCCTATTCGCATTGGAACCGCCCATGAAATCAAATACTTGCGCATTGTTGATTATGGTGTTGGCAATGTTTTTTCAGTGGCGTAAGCGTTGCAAGAATGCGGTGTGACCCTTGAGATTTCGAGCGAACGCGATCGGATAATGGCGGCTGACCGGGTTGTCCTGCCCGGTGTCGGGGCCTTTGGCAACGCAGCGCACCGGCTGCGTGAGCTGCGCCTTGACGAGGTGGAGCGCGGCTTTATCGAATCCGAACGCCCTTTTTTGGGGAATTGCGTCGGCATGCAATTGCTGATGGAAAAGGGGCTGGAGTTCGGCGAACACGATGGGCTGGGGTTTTTCGAGGGCACGGTTGAAAAGATCGCCTTGGCCGATGAAGATGGCAGTCCCCTGCGGGTACCTGTCATTGGCTGTAACACGCCTTTTGCACCTGGTGCCGGTGGGGATTGGGGAGATACGGCTTTTTCCGGAACTAGACCGGGATCCGCTTTCTATTTCGTTCACAGTTACGCTGTACAAGCTTCGAATGCTCAGGATATTCTCGCCATTGTATCTGTCGGCACCGGCGCGGTGACCGCAGCCATCGATCGGGACAATATCTATGGCGTGCAATTCTATCCGGAACGGTCGTCGAATACCGGGCCGGCGTTCCTGAATGGGTTCCTGTCGGTGTAAGCGTAAGCATTTGCTTCGCCACGCCCTATTGTTATTAAGAACGGGTAGAAATCGCGAGTTCATTCATGGCAATCGCAATCATTCCCGCCCGGAGTGGGTCAAAGGGGCTTCCGGGTAAAAACACCCGCAAACTGGGTGAATATCCGCTGATTGCCTGGACGGTGTTTGCGGCTTTGAAATCCGGCGTTTTTTCAGATGTGGTCGTAGCCACAGATGACAAGCGCATCGCGGAAGTGGCAAAAACCGTGGGAGCCAACGTGCCGTTTTTGCGGCCCGCAGAACTGGCGAGCGACGCAGCAACAACGTTACAGGTGGTCGTCCATACGCTGGATGTGTTTGACTTTACCGACGATTGGTTTGCCCTGCTGCAACCGACATCGCCATTTCGAAGTTCGGGCCATATTAAGGCGGCAGTGTCGCTGATGAACAAGCACGGTTCATCGGTTGTGAGCGTGACGGACGACAAGCCCCTGAGCTGGGCGTTTCTATATGCCGATGACGGAACATTGACCCCGGCCCTGCCTCGCGCCATCGTTTCACGGCGGCAGAACCAACCCAGCATAGTACGGCCCAACGGGGCGCTGTATTTGCAGGAAACGGAGGTATTCCGCCGAGATCCGATTTTTTACCGGCCCGATACGGTCGGTTACAAAATGTCCACAATCGACAGCATTGATATTGACGATGCCGAGGATTTCGCGCTGGCGGAAGCGATTGTTGGGCAGGGACTGCGGGTGCCGGAAACATGAAGGTTCATTATGTCACCGGCAGCCGTGCCGATTTTGGCCTGATGCAAAAAACTTTGCAGGTTATGGCGGCAGAGCCCCGGATCGATTTGGGGATTGTTGTGACCGGCCAGCATCTGCTGAAGCACTATGGGCAAACGGTGACTGAAATACGGGCCACAGGCCTTCCGGTTCTGCACGAGATTTCTGTGGCTTTGAGCGGTGATGGTGGCGCGGAAATGGCGCTGGCGCTTGCCGATGAATTGCAAGGGTTTGTGGCCTTTTGGCAGGAGAAGCGGCCTGATCTGGTGCTGGTTCTGGGAGACAGGGGTGAAATGCTGGCCGGCGCCCTAGCCGCAGTTCATCTGGGTATTCACGTGGGACACATCCACGGCGGTGAGTTGTCCGGAACGCTGGACGAGAGTTTTCGCCATGCAATCTCGAAGCTGAGCCATTTTCATTTCACAGCCAATCAGGATGCTAGCAACCGCTTGATTTCAATGGGTGAAAACCCAGACTACGTTTGGGAAATAGGGGCGCCTGGCCTTGTTGGCATTACTGAAAATGTGGAACGCAGGGCTGGGTGGATCGCAGATCGGTTCGGGTTGCAACCCGCCGATCATACAGTTCTTGTGGTTTTTCATCCGGTGGTTCAGGAGGCTGGCCGTGCCGCCAACCAAGTGGAAATGCTGGTTGCGATGCTGCAAGACCTCAACTGCGGCGGATTGATCATGCGGCCGAATTCCGACGCAGGTGGAGCGGAAATTGATGCGTGTCTGGATGTATTGCCGGGTCAGGGAAAATTTGCCGTTCTTGACCATCTGGAGCGGGATATTTACCTGCAATGTCTCGCCAATGTTGACCTGATCGTCGGCAACAGTTCATCCGGCATCATTGAATCCGCGAGTTTCGGCGTTCCGTGTCTGAACATCGGAAGCCGCCAACATGGCCGGTTACGGAACGACAACGTTGTCGATTGCCCGGAGATGACGGCGGCGGCGCTGGCCGAAGGATTTGAAATGGCGCTGCACCAGAAGGGGCGGTTTTCCAACTTGTATGGCGATGGACAAACAGCACAGCGATTGTGTGATCTGATCCTGAACCTGCCGCTGGATGGCGTGGTTCTGACCAAGACCAACAGCTACTGATTGGGTGAACTGTTTTACGTTTTCACCTTCCTCCATTGAGATTTTGGTTTAGTTCCAATAGGGAACTTTCAAGCCAACCTAAAGAGAGTGCGTGACATGGTGGACAAAGCAGCATCGGTTCGCGAAGTCATCGCGGTAAACGCATTGGGTTTGAGTGCTTTGCAGGAGGCGTTGCAAGATTCGCATATGACGCAAGCACTTAAAGCGGCGTTGGAACTGATTGACCAGATGAAGGGCCGCCTGATTGTCGCCGGCGTGGGTAAAAGCGGGCTGATCGGGCGCAAGTTGGCGGCAACCTTTGCTTCTACCGGCACTCCGGCGTTTTTTGTACATCCGGCAGAAGCCAGCCACGGCGATCTGGGCATGATCCAGTCCGACGATGTGGTGCTGATGCTGAGCTGGTCCGGCGAAACCCGAGAATTATCTGATATCCTGACCTACTCGCGCCGTTTTGATGTGCCAACCATCGCGATTACCGGCAAAGCGAGCAGCACATTGGCGAAAAAGGCCGATGTGGCGCTGGTTCTGCCTCTGGTGCAGGAAGCCTGCCCGCATAATCTGGCGCCCACCACATCCACTCTGTTGCAACTCGCGCTCGGTGACGCGCTTGCGATCACTCTGTTGAAAATGAAGGGTTTTACCGAAGAGAGTTTCCGGGATTTCCATCCCGGCGGTAAACTCGGCGCGGCTCTGACACCGGTGTCGGATATCATGTACAGCGGCGAACAGCTGCCGCTGGTTTCAGTTGATACGCCGATCATGCAGGTGGTCGGCGAGATTTCAGAAAAAACGCTAGGCATTGTGGGTGTGCAGGGTGCAAGTGGTGAGTTGGCCGGTGTAATCACCGACGGCGACATCCGCCGCTATCTGGAAGCCAATTCCACCGGCTCGATGAAACTGGCGATGCTGGAAACTTTTGCCGACAGCATCATGACCGAGAGCTCCATTTCTCTGGAGCCACAGCGCCTGTGCGCGCGGGCGCTGAATGTATTGCAGCAAAACAAGATATCCGCAGCGTTTGTCATTGACGATGGCAAACCGGTCGGTCTGGTGACACTGATGCAACTGCTGCAGAGCGGTGTGGCGTAGATTAGCGTTTCTTTGACTTGATCAGAGTGACTACATCACTGATTTTATCGGCTGTTTTGATGCGGTTGGACTCCAAGACTTCGCTATCAGCAGCTCTGAAATCTCGGTAGAGTCCAGCAAGCTTTGCCACCTCCTCTGCAAAATCCATTTCTGCCCGCATGGCAACAACCGAGGTTGCCCCGCGGTGAAAAGTTCGTGACAGGATTGCCTGAGTAGAGCCTAATCTGACGTGTTCGCCTAGCAAATACCTGGGGCTGACGATGCCCTCCCCGTCCCGCGCCAGACCGCCGATGCCAAAGTTAACGCCGGCCTCGCGCATCGCTGCACAGGGATCTTCCAACAGACCATTCGAAAACGGTTCGAACATGAAATCCAGCCCAAGGTCGAGGTGCAGGTCATTCAGGCCGATGTAGGCTTCCTGCAGACCGCAGTGTTCAACAATCTTTGGCAGTGCTTTCAGCGCCGTAACGGTTTCGACCAGCGGAATGGCCAAACAGCGGCCAGCCACAAGGTCCAGAAATCGCGCGACTTCTTCCATTGCTCGAAACATCGGCAGCATGACGCTATCTGCCCCGCGCACGATGGCATCGTCGATTTCAACGCGGCTGCCCTCATGCAGCGGATTGACCCGGACCAGCAGGTGGGTATCCGGTGCAGCCTCGCGAATTTTTGTCACGTCAGCGGCGGTCTGGCGGCTGATCCAGGTCGACAAATGCCCCTGACGCGCCGCCTTGCCGTGCACTTCCAGATCGACAAACAACCGGTCGACGCCGTGCTGTGCAACAAATGCTGCGATGCCCGGATCGTCAACAATCATCAGGAATTTCATCCTCTGCCCCGCGTCGGTCATTTCAATTCGCTTTGCTGGGCTTTGGCAATCCATTCCGGATCTTCGTCAACAAACAGGCGGAACCAGATTTCCAATGAGATCAGGGCGCGGAGCTGACGGGTATGATTGGCGGTCCCTGAGATATGCGCCTCGACCAAGGCGCTGATTTCCGATGTATTGAACAGGTCGCGGGAATCCAACCGCCCGTCCAGCAGCAATTCGCGGCAATATCCCGCCAGCGCTTGCCGGAACCATTCCCCAACCGGCACCGTGAACATTTGTTTTTTGCGGTAGGTTAGCTGATCACCCAGCAGTGGCTGCACAGCTTTCTTCAGGATCGCCTTGGTCTCGCCGTCAGACAGTTTCAGATGCCCCGGAATAGTGAAGGCAAATTCCACCATGCGGTAGTCCAGATAAGGCGAGCGTACTTCCAGCGAATTGGCCATCGCCATCCTGTCCGGTTTGACCAGATTGTTCCCCGGCAGCAGGCTGGTGGTTTCCGCCAGCAGCAATTGATTGATTGGATCCTGGTGTCCGGCAGAGCGAATTTTATCGGACAGGGATAGATACGGGTCACTGTCAAAGAACGCCTCGCGTAGAGCGCCGGTCAGCAATTGCCCGGGCTGGTCGTCGAGCAACAGACCAGCGCGGCGCACCGCCTGTTCCTGCCAACCGTCCTTTAGGTTATCACTGCGCCCACCGGGGAATGTGTTGAGGTATTTTTCATAGCCCGCGAACAGTTCATCACCGCCGTCGCCGGTCAGCACCATTTTGACATCGCGTGCGGCGAGGTTTGACACCATATCCAGCGGCATGAAAGATACGTCACCGTGAGGCTGGTCACAGTGCCAGATAAATCTTGGCCACATCGCCGCAACGTCGTGGTCCGCAGTTTGGGTGACATGCAGCGTGCCAAAGCGGTTTGCCGCCATCCGCGCGAATTCGGTCTCGTCAAACCGGGGGTCGTCAAATCCGATGCTGAACGTGTGCAATGGGTCTTTGGCGTGCTGGCTCATGAAACCCACAACCGAACTGGAGTCCAACCCGCCGGACAAAAAGGCGCCAAACGGCGTGTCTGACCGCATACGGATGCGGGTAGCATCATCCAGCAGCCGAATTATCCCAGCCTGACAATCGGCTTGAGACAGGTCCGGGTCCGGGCGAACCGCGTTCAAATCCCAGTAACAATTGATCCGGATGCCGTCTGGCGTGACCTCCGCCCAATGGCCGGGTTCTAGATGCGTGATTCCTTTAAACGCGGTGTCGGGTTGCGGGATGTAGTTCAGCGCGAAATATTTTGCGATGGCTTCAATATTGGGTTGGTAGGTCTGGCCATTGCCAAGAATGGATTTGATTTCCGAAGCAAACCACAGCCTGCCCTCGTTGGGGCCTCCGGCAAGGTACAGCGGTTTGACACCCAGCCGATCTCGAAACAGCAGCAGGCGCGTGTTTTCGGCGTCGTAAATCGCGATTGCAAACATGCCGTTTAAGTGGGTAACAAACGACGGTCCCCAGTATTCAAAAGCCCGCAGCAGGACTTCGGTATCGCCGGTTGTGTCAAACCGGGCCCCCAACCGGCGCAGTTCCTCGCGCAGCTCCACGTAGTTGTATATCTCGCCGTTCTGGACCAGCACCACTTGGCTGTTGTCGGAATACAGCAGTTGGTCGCTGGCGGTTGTCGGGTCGATGATCGACAGGCGCCGATTGCCCAAAACCGCGCGGTCGGATTGAAATGCGCCATCGGCATCCGGCCCGCGATGACGCAAGCGGTCTGACATAACACTTATCACCGCCGGGTCCACCGGGTGAAAGTTGAAATTGAAGGTCCCGAAAATTCCGCACATTTTGCCAATCAATCCTGTCTGCTCAGCGCGATTTTGCGGATTCCGTCGGACACGCGGTCCTGTTCGGATTCACTCATCGCGCTGCCCGACGGCAGACAAAGCGATGTCAGAAACAGGGCCGAAGACACGATCTGCGTGTCCGTGTGTGGTTCCATCTGCATACCGTGGCACAGCGGCTGCATATGCATCGGCTTCCAAGCTGGGCGGCAATCAATTCCCTCAGCCTGTAATTTGCGCAGGAACTGATAGGGGTGCCGGTCGATCTGGTTCGGGTCGAATTGCAAAACCGTCAGCCAGCGCGACCCCTTGCCGTTGGGAGCTTCACCCTGGAATGCGATGCCGGGTATGTCTGACAACGCCGACCGATAGCGCTCAAACACCCGACGCCGGGCGGCGACCCGTGACGGCAATAAATCCAATTGCGCCAGCCCTATTCCGGCGAGAATATTGGACATCCGGTAATTGTAGGCGACTTCGGAGTGCTGATAATGTTCGCCCGCATCCCGCCCCTGCGTGGACAGCTTGCGGGCTCGGTCAATCAGATCAGGCCAGTCAGACACCAACGCGCCGCCGCCAGAGGTGGTAATAATCTTGTTACCGTTGAAGCTGTAGGCTGACAGAACTCCATGCGCACCGCTGGGTTTGCCATTATAACTGGCACCGAGGCTTTCCGCCGCATCCTCGATCACCGGAACATTGTGGTGAATAGCAAGGGCCATGATGGGGTCCATATCCGCGGACTGACCGTAGAGATGCACAACGATGATCGCTGCTGGCAAGGCTCCGGCGGCGCTGTCTTTCTCCAGCCGCCGTTGCAGCGCCTGCGGTGACATGTTCCAACTGCCCGGTTCGCTGTCAATCAACACCGGCTCTGCGCCTTCATAAAGAATGGCGTTCAACGAGGCGACAAAGGTCAGGTCGGACACATAAACCCGATCAGTCGCGCGAACGTTCAACACCCGCAGCGCCAGATGCAGCGCGGCGGTGCCGGAACTGAGGGCCAGCGCCTGGCTGCGCTCCGATACATCCGCCAATTTGGCCTCGAAGGCGTTCAAGTTGGGGCCGGCAGGCGCAACCCAGTTTTCATCGAACGCCTTTTGCACGAAATGGGTTTCTTCCTGACCCATATGGGGCGGCGACAACAGGATGCCCGGCTCGAACGACCTGCGGCCCTTCAGGCGCAGCGGGCGATTGGCGGTGTCGGTCAGCACAACCGCCTGAATGCCATGTTCCCGCATCGCGGCAAACAACACTTCGTCTGACGTTCCGTCTGGGAAACTGACCGGTGGTTTTTGTGGCAGCGTCGCCACTGCATCATTCAGTTGCGCGCCTTGCAGCAAAGCGCGGCGGATGTCGCCATCCGATACTGTGCGGTTGATAACACCTTGATCGTCAACAATGATCCCGATCTTAAAAGCCGACTCGTTGATCGTTGCCATCGCATCGCGGTAGGTGGCATCCGGGTCGATAATCTCTGGTATCTTTGCCACGCCTTGAAAATTCCCGTTGTACCGGTTGCCGGATATTATCCAGTCTCACTAAAAGAGTTGCTGCATGATGACAACTGCAACCCATCTGCGGCGCAATCAGCAACCGGATAAAACATTCTGAAATTCAACACAGCTTCGATTGTCTTACCTTCCAGTTGGCCGTATCAGGGGACTAATGGAAAAAAGGGTACTATTCATGGCCGCTGCAAAAGACAAAACCGCTTTCAATTGGGATGATCCGTTCCTGCTGGAACAGCAATTGGGCGAAGAAGAGCGGATGATCCGCGACACCGCCCGCGCATATGCTCAGGAAAAACTGCAACCGCGGGTGCGCGACGCTTACCGAAGTGAATCGACCGACCCAGCCATTTTCCGCGAAATGGGTGAGTTGGGGCTGCTGGGCATAACCGTTCCGGAAGAAAACGGCGGGGTTGGTGCATCTTATGTTTCCTATGGGTTGGTTGCGCGTGAAGTTGAGCGGGTGGATTCCGGTTATCGCTCGATGATGTCGGTGCAATCCTCGCTGGTGATCTATCCGATCCTTGCTTACGGAAGCGAAGAACAGCGGCAGAAATTTCTGCCGAAATTGATATCGGGTGAATATATTGGCTGTTTCGGTCTGACCGAACCGGATGCCGGATCAGACCCCGGAGCGATGAAAACCCGCGCCATCAAAACCGATACCGGCTATCGCCTTGTCGGGTCGAAAACGTGGATTTCCAACGCGCCAATCGCGGATGTATTTGTGATCTGGGCCAAGTCCGAAGCCCACGGTGGCAAAATTCGCGGGTTTGTTCTGGAAAAAGGCATGGCCGGTTTATCCGCGCCAAAAATTGAGGGCAAACTTTCGCTGCGGGCCTCAATCACCGGCGAAATCTTCATGGACAATGTCGATGTTGGTGAAGACGCGCTGTTGCCAAATGCAGAGGGTTTGTCCGGCCCGTTCGGATGTCTGAACCGCGCGCGGTATGGCATTGCCTGGGGGTCGATGGGCGCCGCCGAATGCTGCTGGCACGATGCCCGTCAATATGGGCTGGATCGCAAGCAGTTTGGGCGCCCCCTGGCCAACAATCAGTTATATCAGAAAAAGCTGGCCGATATGCAGACCGAAATCACATTAGGTCTGCAAGCCGCACTCCGGGTCGGACAACTGTTCGACGCGGGCAACGTTGCCCCTGAAATGATCAGCCTGATCAAACGCAACAACTGCGGCAAGGCGCTGGATATTGCACGCATGGCACGGGACATGCACGGTGGCAACGGCATCTCGGACGAATTCAACGTGATGCGCCATATGGTCAATCTGGAAACGGTGAATACCTATGAGGGCGCGCATGACGTTCATGCTCTGATCCTTGGGCGGGCACAGACCGGGCTGCAGGCGTTCTTTTAAGGTTATTGCAAGCCACGCGGAAAACAGGTTTGCCGGCGCGCAATTTTTGCTATCGTCGCCACATGACTTTGCGTGTGTTTGTTGCCTTGTGGGTTCTTGTTTTCCTCTCAACCGGCTGTGGTCGTCCGCTGACACCAGCCGAAAAGGCGTTCAGTCAGAGCATCCATGGCGACCAGATCAACACCAAACGCGTTCGCGTGGTCGATGGCGCGCTGGTCGGCAACGTCACCTCGACCCGTCCGGCACGACCACGGGTCGCCTGCCGCGAGCGGATCTGGCCGCCGCCCAAATCCGATACGGTCACCACCGGCACGGCGGCCATCGTTCTGTTCAACACAGTCTTTGTGAATAGATACTTCTATTCGCAGGATTATTTGGACGGATACCCAGCAAAAATTCCACTGGCCCAAGCCATGTTGCTGGCGCATGAGCTGACCCATGTCTGGCAATGGCAGAACCGCGATCTTACCGGTTATCACCCGCTGAGGGCGGCGTCTGAACACAAGCCGGGAGCCGATCCTTACCTGTTCGATCTAAAAGTGCCGCAGGGGTTTTTGGAATTCACTGACGAACAGCAGGCGGCGATCGTCGAGGAGTATGTTTGCTGCCGGACACTTGATCCCAAAGGCGCGCGAACTGCCCGGCTGAGGGGTCTTTTGGACGAGGTTCTGCCGTTGCAAAATGATGCCAATATCGCAGCACAATCGGACCCTATACTGCCGTGGTCAGGCGCACGGACCAGAGGTATTTGCAGCTGAAGGGGATAACGAGGCCTACCGCGCAACGTTGCCCGGTAGGCCGACTGCTGTCAGGAATGAGTCCGGTTTTTGTTCGGATCATCGAACGGAACGTTTTCGACGACAACATCGGTCGAACCGCCAGCGCCAACATTCTGCAAAACGGTCCCGGCAGCGATGTGGGGACGGATGTGGCACAGGCCCAGCGATTTGCCCAAGCGGTGGGAATAGCCAGGGCTGGTGATCACACCAACGTCCTCGCCGTTCAATTGCAGGGTGCCTTCGGCGTCCAGCAATTCGGTTGTTTCCGAGTTTGACACACCGCCAAAGCGGATTTTCTCCTTGCCCTCGGCAGCAAACAGACCTTTGCTGCCCATGAACTCGCCTTTCTTGCGCGAAATCGACCAGTTCAGACCCAGTTCCCAGGGGGTGACTTTCTCGTGCATGTCGTAGGGGTAAAACAGCAGCGCCGCTTCAATGCGGATCTTATCAAGGCAGTCGAACGAACAGGGCATGACGCCTTCGTTTTGGCCCGCTTCTAGAATTGCCTGCCAGACGTGCACTGCATCGTCCGCGCCAACAAAAATCTCATAGCCGCGTTCGCCGGAATAGCCCGTTCGTGACACCAGCGCCTTGCGACCAAACAGATTGCAATGGACCTGGTGAAAATAGGCCATCGGCTCCAGATCGACGTCGCAATTGGCGTTCAGAATGCCAACTGACTTTTGACCCTGAAGTGAAATATCGTGGGTTTCCTGATCTTTGCGCACATCCACGTTCAACCCATGCTTGGCGATCTGCAGCTGCGCCCAGCTGTTCCCGGTGCCGTGGACGTAAAGGTATTTGTTATCATCCACATGAAAGATGATGTTGTCGTCCGAGGTTGTGCCGTGTTCGGTCAGAACCGGATTATATGCCGACTTGCCCTGATATATTTTGCTCATGTCGCGGGTTGCTATGCGCTGGATCGCGGCCAGCGCATCCGGCCCTTCGATCCAGACTTTTTTCAGCGCGGTGACGTCAAACAGGCCTGCTGCCTCGCGCACCGCGTCATGCTCGTCTTCGGCGTTGCTGGCATAGCTCCAGGCCACGTCCATATCGTTCCAATCGTCGAGATTGGCGCCTAATTTTCGGTGCTCGCTTTCCAGTTCTGAAACCTGTCTCGTCATAGTCTTCTCCCTTAGTTTTTCAATGACCGGATCATGCCCGGCTTTATTTTTCCCCAGCCAGCAGCAAAGCCGCGCCCAGATACTTTCGTGTGTCGTCAAAGACGTTTGGTTTCTCGCCTTTCCAGCGACCGTAAAGCCGGTGATTAGGTTCTTCCCCAGCGGACAATGCGTCAAGTGCCTGATCGGATTCCGCGATGAATTTTCCCAAACGCAACCGGGTATTGTCGCAATAGGTGTCCCAGTGGCGGGCCTCCATGCGCAAATGGAACAGCGATGATCGCGCCCTTGGACTGATTTTGATTTTGTTCAGGCTGTTGGGAACGTCGGCCCACAAAGCACGTGCCATGCCCAGCTTTTTGATGGCCATACCATTTTTGCCGGACAACCGATCCGCAAATCCGGCGTTCGCCAGGCTGGTTGCAAAGCGCGGGTCTGTCTTGTCAAACCCCAGACGCGCCAGCAAATAGGCGCGCCGGAATTTGCTGGCGGCCTGTTTGGTGTCGCCGTCCAGATAGGCGGCGTTGGCCTGCTCTGACAAACGCTCCCATTTGATATCTCGCCATAGCCAGCCAGACCGTTTGGCGGCCCGCATTTCAGTGTCAGACGCCGAGGTAAGCGGCGCGAACATGTTAAGAAACGAATTTTATAGAGGTTTCGACAGCATGCAGGAACGAGACGGCAGACGAACTCGCCGACAACAGCAAAAATGCGTCCTCGCCGGTGCGGGCCACAATCGCACCCATGTGTTCCATCACTGTGCGTTCTGCCTTGTGCAGCGGAAACGCGTTTTTGTGCAGGTTCATTGCGCAGATGCGTTCCAGCGCGGCGCGGCTGAGCGGGCCGTCCAAAGTCAGACCAACCCAATTGTGGGTCTGGTCGACGTAATAGCCGCTGTTCTTCAGCGCTTTACCAACAACCTGCGCAGCGTCAGGTGTGTTGTGATCGAACAGGACAAACAACTGATCGGTGGCATTGCGGATGATCCGGGCTGAGCCGTCTTTGGACAGGCCCGAGTTGCCGACAACCGGCAGCTCCGCGCTATAAGCCGACTTCAGGGCTTTGGCCACGGCATCGTCACCACCAAGTGGGATGGCAACCGACACAATCGCCAGACCGACATTTTCTTTCAACGAAGTGCCGTCGAAATCATGATCAAACCCACCGAGTGCAGGTTTTGCTGTGAGAGTAAAATCAGGCACGGAGACGCTCCCCTTCCGGATCAATAAAGTGGGCCGAAACAATTTCGACTTCGACGTCTTTCTTGCGCATCGCATCCCAGGCGCGGATCACGTCGCCTTTGCGGTTGCTGCCCGCTTTGACAAAACCAAGCCCGATGGAATGGCCGAGCGAAGGGGAATAAGCGACGGAGGTCATCCAGCCCAGATCGTTGGTCATATTCGGCTCGGCGCCAATTTCAAGGAAATGCGCTCCGGCGTTCAGCGGGATCGATTTGTCTACAGGTTGCAAGCCGACCAAAGCCCAGACATCGTCGCGATTCATGTTCGGTCGTTTGGACAGGGTTTTGCCAATGCAGTCCTTGTTTTTCGACACCATACCGCCAAGCCCGAGGTTGAGCGCAGAGGTCTGACCGGTCAATTCGTTGCCTGCTGCGTGGCCTTTTTCGATGCGCATGACACCCAGGGCTTCTGTTCCATAGGCGACCACGTCGAATTCTTCCCCTGCAGCAATCAGCGCGCGGATCATGTCGTCGCCGTACTGTGAGGGAACTGCAATCTCGTAGGCCATTTCGCCGGAGAAGGAGATCCGGAACAGGCGCGATAGGACACCGCCGCAAACGCTGATCTCGCGGCAAGCCATGAAGGGGAAACTTTCATTCGAGATGTCGTGCTGTTCGTCCACAACCTTTCTCAGGACTTTGCGGGCATTGGGCCCGGCAACGGCGAACTGTGCCCAACCGTCGGTGACGGAAATGATATGTACATCCAAATCGGGCCACAGAACCTGACGGCAGAAATCCATGTGGCGGAACACCGGGCCAGCGTTGGCGGTGGTCGTGGTCATTACATAGTGATTTTCAGCCAGGCAGGCGGTGGTGCCGTCGTCCATCACGATACCGTCTTCGCGCAGCATCAGGCCGTAACGGACTTTGCCGACTGCCAGTTTGCCAAAGGCGTTGGCGTAGACTTTGTTCAGGAATGCGGCGGCGTCTTTGCCCTGAATGTCGATCTTGCCGAGGGTGGTCACATCACAGATGCCGACAGAGCCGCGAGTTGCGATGACTTCACGGTCAACGCTGTCGCGCCAGCCCCGCTCGCCGGGTTTGGCGTACCATTGCCCGCGAAGCCACATGCCGGCCTCGACAAACTGTGCGCCGTTTTCTTCGGCCCATTTGTGCGAGGGGGTCAGACGGTGTGGACGGAAGTCCTTGCCGACGGCCCGGCCACCAAGCGCACCCATTGCAACAGGTGTGTAAGGCGGGCGGAAAATGGTGGTGCCGGTTTCCGGGATTGTAGAGCCGTTGGCCTCGGCCAGAACTGCGAGCCCGAGAACGTTGGCGGTTTTGCCCTGATCGGTTGCCATGCCGAGTGTGGTGTAGCGTTTGAGGTGCTCGACAGAGCGGAACCCTTCAGTGCTGGCCAGGTTGACGTCTTTGGAGGTGACGTCGTTTTGCAGATCGATCCAGCACCGCGACTTGCCGGCCGGGACCTGCCAAAATGCGGAAATACCACTGGCTTCGTCTTCGGCCTTCGGGGCCTGCGCCCGCGAGGCTGTGAATCCAAGGTCTTTGACCGCGGCATTGGCTGCAGCCCGACCTTCGGCCAGACAGGCGGCAAGTCCGTAAGTGCCGTTGGCAGACCCGGCGACGGTCATGCCCGGCGGCAGGACACCACCCGGAACAAATGCTGAAAGGTCTTCGTTCCACGTCGGGCGGCCCCGTTGGTGGCAGGTCAGATGCACGTTGGGGTTCCAACCGCCGGCCACAGCCAGACAATCGGCCTGAATGGTCTGGCCGTTGGTCAGAGCGATGCTTTGCAGGCCCTTTCGGCCTTTGGTGTCCTGTACTGCGGCACCGGTGACAATCGAAGCACCGGCAAAGCTGCCAAGCGGCGTTGTATCGCGGGTGTCGATCACAGCCGCCAGGTTGATGCCCTTGGAGTGCAGATCAGCGGCAGTGCGCCAGCCATCGTCGTTGTTGGTCAGAACCGCGATATTCCGACCCGGAGACACTGCCCAGCGGTTGGCATAGGCGCGGACCGACCCGGCCAGCATCACACCGGGACGGTCGTTGTTCCCGAATGCGATGGAGCGTTCAGTGGCTCCGGCGCAAAGGATGGCGCGTTTGGAGTAGATTTTCCAGGCGACCTGGCGCGGTTTGCCGCCCGAGCTGATCTGGTGATCAGTTTTGCGTTCCAGCGCACCGTAAATGCCGTGATCGTAACAGCCATATACCGTGGTGCGGTTCATGACCCGGACGTTGTCCATGGAAGACAATTCGGCAACCGCGGCCGCGGCCCAGTCGGAACCCGACTGACCACCGACCTCAAAGGTTTCGGCATTAAGGCGACCGCCCATGAGGGCGTCTTCGTCGGCGAATATGACTTCAGCGCCCGACTTGCCAGCGGAGAGAGCAGCCGTCAGCCCAGCAGGACCGGAACCGATAACCAGCACGTCACAGTGGGCATGGCCTTTGTCATAAATGTCAGGGTCCGCCTGCATCGACAGGCGACCAAGGCCGGCGCTGGCGCGGATAAACGGTTCGTAGACTTTTTCCCAGAATGCTTTCGGCCACATGAAGGTTTTGTAGTAGAACCCGGCGCTCAGGAACGGTGACAGCAGGTCGATGCCGCCCATGATGTCGTTTTCGAGACTGCCCCGGTGGTTCTGGCTGGTGGCGGTCAGGCCGTCGAACAACTCGGTTACGGTGGCGCGGGTGTTGGGTTCCTGATGGGCGCCTGAGCGCAGTTGTACCAACGCATTTGGCTCCTCGGACCCAGCGGTGAAAACCCCACGCGGGCGGTGGTATTTGAACGAGCGGCCAACGATTTTCTGGCCATTTGCAATCAGGCCGGAAGCAAGTGTGTCGCCCTGAAACCCGTACATTTTCTTACCGTTAAAAGTAAAGCTCAGCGGTTTGGAGCGGTCAATCAGGCCGCCATCGAGTCTGTTGATCATTTGGAGCGCCCCCGTGCCCGCGCCACGTCCCGAGCCAGTTCAACGGACGAGATTTCGTGGTTCAAAGTGTCCCGTGTAACCAGCAGCCAGCTGCGGTCGCCTTGTTCGTGATACCAAAGCTCGCGGTATTCGCCTGCGGGATTGTCACGCAGATAGGCGTATTCGTAGAATTGCTCGGCGGCATTTTCGGCTTCCGGGTCCGGGCGGTCCATCAGGACCGCGTCACCCATGTGATAAAACTCGCCAGAGTCGCGCGGGCCAAGCAGGGGATGATTGATGATCATGTTTGGCTCTCCTAATGCAGGTTCGGTTGCGGGCCCTGGCCCTTTTCGTCAACCATATTGCCGCTGATGAACCGGTCGAGGCGGAAGCCTTTGGCCATTTCGTGGCTTTCGTCTTTGGCCAGCAGGTGTGCGTAGCACCAGCCACTGGACGGCGTAGCTTTGAAACCGCCGTAGCACCAGCCACCGTTGAAATAGAGCCCGTCAATATGGGTCTTGTCGATAAACGGCGAGCCATCCATCGACATGTCCATCAACCCGCCCCACATCCGCAACAGGCGCACCCGACCAAGGGCGGGGATCATCGCCCGCATATCCTCGGCGATATGTTCGATCACCGGCAGGTTGCCGCGCTGCGCATAGGAGTTGTATTTGTCGATATCGCCGCCGAACACCAAGCCGCCTTTGTCGGACTGGCTGATGTAGAGGTGGCCGGCACCAAATGTGATGACACCCGGAATGGTTGGTTTCAGGCCTTCGGAGACAAAGGCCTGCAAAACGTGGCTTTCGATTGGCAGGCGCATGCCCGCCTTGGCCATCACCCGGCTGGAGGAACCAGCGACGCAAACGCCAACCTTGTTGGCTTTGATTGGACCTTTTGAAGTTTCGACTCCGGAGCAGACGCCGTTTTCGATCTGAAAGCCTGTGACTTCGCAGTTTTGAATAATATCGACGCCGCGCATGTCCGCGCCGCGGGCGTAGCCCCAGGCCACCGCATCGTGCCGTGCTGTCCCGCCGCGGCGTTGCAACAGGCCGCCGGTGATCGGGAAACGCTCGTTGTCGAACGACAGGAAGGGGCAGAGTTCGCGCACCTGTTCGCGGTTCAGCAGTTCGGCATCGGCACCACTGAGGATCATCGCATTGCCGCGCCGCGCCATGGCATCGCGCTGCGGATCGGAATGGCACAGGTTCAGAATGCCGCGTTGCGAGAACATCGAGTTGTAGTTGGTGTCCCGCTCGAGATCTTCCCAGAGCTTCATCGCCATTTCGTAGAACGGGTTGTTTTCCGGCAGCATGTAGTTGGAGCGAATAATTGTTGTGTTCCGCCCGATGTTGCCCGATCCGAGCCAACCTTTTTCCAGTACGGCAACGTTGGTGACGCCAAACTCCTTGGCTAAATAGTAGGCGGTTGCCAGTCCGTGACCGCCAGCACCAACGATGATCACATCGTATGACGATTTCGGTTCCGGCTCGCGCCATACAGGTTTCCAGCCTTTGTTGCCGGTCAAACCTTCTTTGAGAATTTTTAACGCAGAGTAGCGCATGCGAAACGTCCCTTTGATTCCCGCGCAGTTTCGCAGGGTCCCATCAAAAGAACGAGCGGTTTTTCGATATAAACTTTTCGGAATACGAATGGCAAAACCGCCGGAATAATGTTCCGGCGGCTCCGATTGTTTCCTTGCCGTCGAAGTTGACGGCGCTCAATCGCGGTTCAGGAACTGGTGTTCGCCAATTGCGATGAAAACCGCGGGCTGACCACAACAATGTTTGAATAAGTGCGTGCTTCGATTCCGATGTAGTCCAGAAACGGTATGAAGGACGTGTAAGACTCGACCAGAATGACGCTTTCGTCGTTGATAATATTCGGGATCAGCTCATCCGGGATCTCGGATACCAGTTGCAGCGGATTGTGCAAACCGGTTGCGGTAGACCAGTCGATGGTCAGATCGTCATCAATTTTTTCGATGCTGCTGACACGAACCCAAACATCGTTTGTGCTTTCGCCCATGAAGTTGGCAAACAGCTGGTTCATGTCATCGATATAATCATCATCCACTTCCAGCTGACGCGACAGGATATCGGCAACGGTATATGTTGCCTTCATTGCTCTGGTGGATTCGGCGTAGGCGTCAAAGATCGTGAAGCTGCCGGCCATCCAAAAGATGATCAGTGGCATCGCGATCATAAACTCGACGGTTGTTGCACCTTCATTATCGCGGCCAAACTTGGCCTGTAGGTTTTTGAATGTCTGTAACATGAATCTACTCCGGCTCGTTTACAAAGGCAGAATCTGCGAAAAGTGGAATACCGGACTCGCTGGTGCCGGGAAACAATGCGATGCCGTTGGGCATCAGCGGATCAATAATCACACAGGCACGCATGTACACAACTTCGCTGCGTTGCCCGGGCTCCCAGGTTGTCACCGGGGTGATTTCATTTTCCTTGTCGATACATTTCGGGGTTTGTGAGAACCCTGCTGCCAGGTCCACAACTTCAAGCTCCAGCAACAGATTTTCGCTGCAGTCGCTAAGGACCAAAGCATAGTCACAAATCTGATCTTTGATGTAGTCATGCGTATAAAGCGGGTTTGAATTCAAGCGCAGATCCCGGACAGTCATGTCCACTGCGCGTTCCAGCATCATCTGCTTGGTCATGATCAGGCCGGTTTCAAAGACCCAGAAAAAACCACTCAGAAACGTGACGGCAACAATGACAAACTCGGCTGTCGAATATCCGCGCTCATCTTTGCGGAAATTCACAAGTTTCTTGAACAAATTACGCATGACCCACCCTTATTGTGTCAACTTGAGTTTCTGGATCGACGCAGCAATTGCGGCAAACACAGACGATATCTCGATACCTTCGGCATCGTAATAGTGGCTTGGAGTGCTGGCACAGTCTTCAAGTTTTTCAGACGTCGATGCGCTGGTTTCAAAACCGATTGTGTACACAACAATCCCGGCGTTTGCCGCTGCAGAACAGGCAGCCGCCATAACGACATCCTCTTCGCTGCCGCCGCGTCCGGTGTCGTAGAGGTAGTCATCCGAAGAGCCGCTGCCGCCAACCACATCGTCATAGAATTCAGTCGACATCATACCCCAGGCAACTCCCCAGCTCAGTTGGGTTGTGCTCTGCCATCCGATCAAGGTGGTGGGCAAATTGTTAAAGTCGGTCTGGCTCATCGACGAGCTTGTATTTTCGGTATCAACGTATCGGTTGTCAGACGACCGATGCAGATAAAATTTGGTCGCGGTTTCGTATGTGTAGACACAAACCCACCTACTGTTGCTACATTTGCTTGGATCGGTTGAAGTTTTCCAGGTCCTGAATTTGTGGTAGGCGTAATCGAAGGTTTCTTCTTCAAAGACGACTTCAAACAAATCCGAGTTCGCGCCGGAATATGAGCTGCCCAAACGATATTCGTAGGTGTTCGCACCGTCGCCCATCATGATGATGACTTTCAGTGTTTCATTTTCGGTGTAGGCAACCGGAACTCCGGCAAAACCTGCATCAACTTCAGCTGCCGTTATCAGGGCATCCGTAACCGACTGAAACGCAGGATCAAGCAGGGCCATACCCCATTTGATACCCTGATGGCCGGCTGTGTAGCCCTCTGCAACAAACGAATCGATTTTTGTATGCAATGCCGTTTCGTTATCCGAGTACGGCATAATCTCGAAATAATCGTCGTTAAAGCAGCTTTTGCGGCTGGTGCTGAATTCACCAAAGCTACTGCCATAAAGAGACGTGTACACCTGTTGAGTCTGAAGCACTGTCGGATCAATCGCCACACTGGCGAAATCGGAGTCGGTGAAATCAAGGCACGTCGAATAGGTGTGATCAACAGATACGTTAAGAGCTTCAAAGATCGTTTCAGACGGTGCTGTGCTGCTGTTGAAAGGCACGATAGAGATTGCCACGGTGTCATCTTCCGCGCCGTTCAGCATCGTGGTTACAAAATCCTTGGCTGCAACTTTCAGATTCACCAGCTTGCTGTTGTTGCCCATGGAACCCGATACGTCCAGAACGATAGAAATTTCCAGATTGGGAATTTCTTCCGCCGCAGCGCTTCGTGCCACGATCGGCATCTCGTCAATGCCAGCCATGCTCAGGAACCATGTGTCCAGATTGGCTGAGGCCGTTGCAGAAACGGACCGGCTGTTGATTCCGATTTCAGAGGTTACAACAACCGTAAATTCTGAAATCGTTATGACTTTGTCCATATAGTCGTTGACCACAACTTCTGGGTCCTGCGTCTGCTTAAGAGAGGCCGCCGCCAGAACGGCGCGGTCCAGATTGTACTGCATGGTCGAACGCAGGGTTTCATGGCGCGACAGATCAATCGCCGTGCCTCCAACCAGAAACATGGCTGTGAATATCACCAATACGAAAACCAGGATTGAACCACGCTCGTCGCGGCCAAATCTACCGGTTAGCAGTTTCTTCTTAAGTGTAGGCATTTCGTATCACCCCTTAACTGTGGCGTTTTGGTTTGGGATCAGGTCACGCCAATGGCCCAAAAATTCTTCCAATTACTCACGTCCCAATATGCAAGCATCGCAGGGCAAAAATTGGGCATTAGGTACACGATTTGGAAACAACCCCGCGCAGATTATGCACAATTCGGAGGATGCAAACCATGAACAATCAGGGCAGAATTCAGAATTAACATATTGTTATTAAAGATTAAAACTTAGAACCGGACAATCGCGCGAGTTTGCCTGTGGCCAAATCAATGCTGCGGCCGTCAACGCTATGTTTCGCGTTGAGAATAAGTTCGCCACATTCCTGCCCAATTCTTAAACGGTAATGTTTCAGCAATCTGCGCACCCGGGCTCAAGCTTCACTGTAGACTGGGCGACATTTGCTCAACCACCAAACGTAACAACTTGACATTGCACACGATAAACTGAGTAAACGTTTATCAAATGATGCACTGGATCAATGATGCCGCCTGAAACCACCACCACGCATGACGCTGTTGACGACCCGCGCAACCGCGACTTGTTAATCTATGTGAACGGGGCGCTAGTCCACCGCGACAAGGCCGCAGTCTCGGTTTATGACTCCGGCTTTATGCTCGGCGACGGGATGTGGGAAGGCCTGCGGCTCTACAACGGCAAATGGGCCTTTATTGACGATCACATGGACCGGCTATTTGACAGCTGCAAAGCCATCTCGCTGGACATAGGGATGAACCGGGAGCAATTGCTGGATGCTGTGAATCAAACTGCGGCGGCTAATGGAATGACGTCGGATGCTCATTGCCGACTGATGGTGACGCGCGGAACAAAGGAAAAGCCGTTTCAACACCCGTCCCTGTCCCGCTCCGGCCCAACAATAGTGATTATTGCCGAGCATTCCAAACCCGCCGACAATTTGCAGAAACGCGGTATACGGCTGGCCACCGTGCCACAGATACGCGGCTTGCCGATGTCCCAGGACGCCAAGTACAATTCGCATTCCAAACTGAATTGTGTGATCGCCTGCCTGCAGGCCGAACAGGCCGGTGCGGACGAAGGCCTGATGCTCGATCCGCATGGATTTGTGAACACCACCAACGCCTGCAACTTATTCATTGTGCGTAAAGGTGCGGTTTGGACGTCGACCGGAGACTACTGCATGAACGGTGTGACCCGGCAAAAGATCATCGACCTTTGCCGGGCCAATGTCATTCCGGTATTCGAGCGAAATTTTTCGCTGGTCCAGGCCTATGGGGCCGACGAAGCATTCCTGACCGGCACCTTTGGAGCACAAACACCGGTTGCGGACATTGACGGGAAACCCATTGGATCTGGGTCAGGCGCGGGTCCGGTAACACGCAAACTGCAAGAGCTTTATAAGCAATTGATTGCAGCGGACACCGCCTAACGTCCGTCGTAACCTTCGACAGCGGCTTTTAGCAGGTCAACAACCCCACTGCCGTTGTTGGCTGTCAGCGCGTCTTCAAGCCGTTGCAGATAGGCGTCGGCCTCATCCGGTGAATGCTGGTTTTCTACGGCCGTCATGATCTTTGGATGCGGCGTGCCGATGATATTGTCACCGATCAACAATTCTTCGTACAGTTTTTCACCCGGGCGCAGACCGGTCATTTCGATGGCGATGTCGCCGTCGGGATTTTTGGCATCTTTTACGTTGTGCCCCGAAATCTGGATCAGATTTCGCGCCAGATCGACGATCTTCACGGACACTCCCATGTCCAGCACGAAGACTTCTCCGCCCGCAGCGAAACTTCCTGCCAACAGCACCAGTTGCGAGGCTTCCGGGATTGTCATGAAATAACGCGTGACCTCTTCATGGGTGACCGTCACCGGGCCGCCGAGCGATATCTGTTTTTGAAACAAGGGAATAACCGAACCCGAGGACCCCAGAACATTGCCAAACCGAACCATTGCAAAGATCGTGCTGTTGCTTTTCGACTGCATGTCCTGAACCACCAGTTCAGCAAACCGTTTTGACGCACCCATGACGTTGGTAGGCCGCACTGCTTTGTCGGTACTGATGAGAATAAACCTCAATACACCGGCCTTCAGCGCCTGTTCGGCAACGGTTTTTGTACCAATCACGTTATTTTTGACACCCTCAACCACGTTCTTTTCCACCATAGGAACATGTTTGTAAGCAGCGGCATGCAGGACGATTTCGATGGCGTGTTTGTTCAGGATTTCAGCAACCAACGCGGCATCACACACGGATCCGAGGACGGCAATCAATTCAGGTTTGGCTGCATCGAGGTTTTGCAATTCCATTTCGATGGAATAGAGCGCAAATTCTCCCTGTTCCAACATCACTATTTTTGACGGTTCTGCATGTAGGATTTGCCGACACAGTTCGGAACCGATCGACCCGCCAGCGCCGGTCACCAAAACGGATTTGCCGCGGTAGACTTCTTTGAGTTCCGGCAAATCCAGCTGCACCGATTGGCGGCCCAACAGGTCGTTCGGCTCCACTGGGCGCAACTGATCTTTCAATATGCGCCCGGTCAGCAGTTTTTCCAAAGACGGCAGGGTCAGAATTTCACAGGGCAGACCAGCGATTTGATTGAGAATATGGCGTTGCCGCTCCGGGGTGATTGTCGGCATCGCCATGATGATTTTCTTGACGCCGAGATTTCGGACAATGTCTTTCATCTGCCCGGAGGTATAAACCCTGAGACCACCAACCGAAACGCGTTTCAAGCCTGGGTTATTATCGACAAAGGCGACCGGAAAAAACCTCTGCGAGCCTTGCAAACCAGCTTGCAACTGGCGACCTGCAGAACCGGCGCCGTAGATCAGTACATTTTCCGTTGCTCCTTTGCGCGACCACTCGCGGCGTACGAATTGCAGGATCACCAGACGCAGGCCAACAATTGACACCAGATAAACAACAAAGAAAATTGCCGGAACAGACCGCGGCAGGGGCATCTGAAATCCGAAGCGAAGGAACACAAGGCACGCGGCCACGCTACCAGCAAGCATGCCCAGATTCTGCAAGGACTCGACGCCGAATGTCCGAAGCATAATCCACGGGATGCGCAACCGTATGGACAGGACAAAGGCCAAGGCCGGAGCAAGCAGCAAATAGGGATAAGCTTGTTCCATGGTGTCAGCAGGCCACCACGACCCGCGTCGCAGCACGATTGAAATATAGATAGCAAAGGCTGACAAAAAACTGTCCAGCAACAGCATCCAGCGTGCTTTGGTATCCCTGATGAGCGTCGTAAGATCAACCGCCACGGCTGTTTCGTCCCCTGAATTGCGACCTGCAATGTTGCTTCATTACACGGGCTGCCAGCGGAGTTCAAATGCCTCTGGCAGATCTGCAGCGCACGCCGTTGTGCATCGCCGGTATTTTGCTACTTTCGTGCTATTGCTTGCGGAATATCGACCGTGAGTATTTAGCAAATCAAATACAAGGCAATAATATAATGCTCACCCGCAAATGGGATTTCTGGATTGACCGCGGCGGAACTTTCACCGACCTGGTGGCGCGAAAACCCGATGGGCGAATTATAATTCACAAGCTGTTGTCGGAAAACCCGGAAGCCTATCCAGACGCCGCCATACAAGGCATCAGGGAAATTCTGGGCGTTGCGGATAGCGACGCAATACCGGCAGAGCAAATCGCCACCGTGAAAATGGGTACAACTGTTGCCACAAACGCTTTGCTGGAACGCAAAGGTGACGCGACAAGTTTTGTGACCACCAGAGGATTCAGGGATGCACTGGCCATAGGGTATCAGGCGCGGGCTGGCCGGCGGCGGCGGCGGATCGGTTGGTAAAACCGAAGTAAGGCGTGTGGATGGAACGATTGAAAAATTGCAGGGCTGTGATCAAACCAGGGTGGCCGCGAATCAGGCTGTGATTGTGACCACGCCAACCGCGGGCGGGTATGGCCGACCGGATTCGATTACTCGGTAATCACCCCAGCTGCTATCAACTCTACCCGGGACGGAATCCAGATATCTTCCGGCTCGGTTTGGTAAACTCGATCCAGAAATTCGACAGACACACCTCGACGCTGTAAATAGACCCGGTCTTTGGCCTCAATTTCTGATACTTCGAGCGTTTGCACTCTATCTCCATGATCAAACTGGTAGCCGTGAAACCCAAGGCGGCCGGCATCAAGCAAACGCCGGTTATGACCTCCGGCAAAGGCCAAAGTACAGGCCGAAAAACAATTTATTTCCACTAAGGTATCCAAGCCTGACCGTTCGATTAGCAAGCCGATGGACCGCCCCGCGATTACATTGCCACCATCGCTGTTCAGCAGAATTGTCGACGGTCTAGGATCCTGTTTTAGAACCGCGTCAAGCTCGGTGAACGTGCGATAATCGATTGCACCGGTAATTTCGATTTGCCCGTTCAAAACAACAACTTTTGGCAAGCGGGTATCAATGGGCAACAGAACGTCAGATTCGGGTAAAATCAGGCTGATCACCCGCATTGCTGTCAGCAACAACAGCACCGGAACTCCGCAGTAGATCACCCAAACCGCTTGCGGTCCGCTTCCCGATTTCATCATGTGGTTGGCTGTGCGGAGAGCTCCGACCATGAGATAAAGCATCAGGCATCCCCAGACGCCAAGATTGACCAGAAGCCATTGGCTGCCAAAAACGCTCAACCCGGCCACGAGTGATCCTCCAGCAAACAGCAGCACAAAAAAGACGGTCCAAAACGGAGCGTGCCCACGCCAATAGAGGCCAAGATATCTGACCAGATTTGCCAACAGATTACTCCGAACTGATTGCTGCCACAGTCTATCAGGCCAATTTCAGAATATGTACCCAAGTGTCGCCATAGCGTCTGGCGTCCAGCAGTGTGAAGCCGTCGGGCGGTGTTTGTTCAGCGTTTTCTTCCCAAACGATCAGCGTTTCGGCGGCCAGCCAGCTGCCCTGCAATGCTGAATTAAGCGCCTTTTGCCCCAGCGCCTTGCCATAGGGCGGGTCCAGAAACACAAGATCAAACGCAGCCTCTTTGGCTGGACCGAGCCGGGTTGCGTCGCGGCGGTACAGTTTGGTTTTGCCGATAAGCCGCAAAATATCTATGTTTTGGCGGATCAAAGCCCTCGATTTCACTCCATCGTCGACAAACAGTGCAAAGGTTGCGCCGCGCGACAGGGCCTCGAAACCCAATGCACCGGTGCCAGCAAACAG
The DNA here is from genome assembly GCA_965237555.1 of Amylibacter sp. Lineage (GTDB taxonomy): Bacteria > Pseudomonadota > Alphaproteobacteria > Rhodobacterales > Rhodobacteraceae > Amylibacter. The sequence goes on along the minus strand of OZ250147.1, from coordinate 330,192 downwards.
GTCCAGAACCCGCGCGTTTGATATCGGGTCACCGTACCCTCCATTGACCAGCAAATTAAAAATGCTCTCCCGTACGCGATCCGTGGTCGGGCGCAGATGCGCACCGGCGTCGCCTTTGCCAACAGACGCCAGCGCTGTACCCTTGAACAGTCCGGCAATGATCCTCATTGCAGCAGAGATTTTAGGTCGGTATCGGGGTTGGCCAGCGCCGCTTTGTCTGGTGACTTTCCCGCCTCGATCAGGCGCTTGCCGATCATATAACTGCGCGGTTCATTGGCTGCGTCCACCGCCAGCAGTTCGTCTCCCTTGAAATACCAGAATGCCACCGACCCTTCTTTGTCTCCCTGCCGGGTGATAACCTCGTCATAGCCGCTGTTCAGGCCAGCAATTTGCAGCTTGACGTCGAATTGATCAGACCAGAACCACGGTTTGGCCACATAGTTCTTTTCAGCGCCCATGATATTTTCGGCGACCAGTTCCGCCTGATCAATTGCGTTAGGAACGCTTTCCAGACGAATGCGTCCGCCGCGATAGGGGAATGAGGTGCAGTCTCCGGCAGCCCAGATGCCCGACACCGATGTTCGCCCCAAAACGTCTGTTTTGATGCCATTGTCAATTTCTGCACCCGCAGTTTCCGCCAACGCGCAAGTGGGCGTGATGCCAACACCAACCACTGCGAAATCAATGGCAAGTTCGCGCCCGTCACTCAACACTGCGCCGGTGACACGGCCTTCGCCGGTCAGTTTGTTCAGTCCCACCCCTTCAAGAATTTCCACGCCATGCGACTGGTGAAGCTTGCGAAAGTAGTCTGACGTTTCCCGGCAGGCAACACGTTGCAGAATTCGTTCGGCCATTTCCACCAGGGTAACTTTCAAGCCTTTGGATGCAGCAACCGCCGCTGCTTCCAGGCCGATGTATCCTCCGCCGATGATCAGGACATGCCGTTCCTGCACAAATTCCGGGGTCATTGCATCCACGTCCTGTAAGCCGCGAACCACATAGACGCCGTCGAGATCGCCGCCGATGGAGGCTGGCAGACGACGCGGATCAGAGCCGGTGGCAAAGACCAGATGATCATATGTCAGGGTGCGGCTGCCGCAGGTTATCGTTTTTGCGCCCGCATCTACCGCGCCAACGGTTTCTCCCAAACATAGCTCGATATTGTTTTCAGAATAAAACGATTTCGGTCGCAGCAGCAGACGGTCCAACGCCATCTCGCCCAACAGGTATTTCTTGGACAGCGGCGGGCGCTGGTAAGGAGGTGTGGGTTCAGCGCCTATTAGCGTTACTTCGCCTTCAAACCCTGAATTGCGCAGCTTCGCCACCAACGAACTGCCTGCCTGTCCGGCCCCGACAACGATCACATGGACCATTTTTTTCTCCCAAAACTATATGCGATTGTGGTCTCTTCCTAAACAACGACCTATACCTACCGCGACCTAAAACCAAATCGGGGCGGATATTCAATGGCTATTGCGGTTGGCGACGAATTGCCAGAGGCGAAACTCATCAAAATGGGGGCAAGCGGGCCGGAAACCGTTGATCTGAACACGCTCTGCGCAGACAGCAAAATAGTGATTTTTGCAGTACCCGGAGCCTTTACTCCAACTTGTCATTCCGCCCATATGCCAAGTTTTGTACGCACCGCAGATGCAATCCGCGCCAAAGGTGTCAAAGCCATCGTCTGTATTTCAGTGAACGACGCTTTTGTGATGGACCTTTGGGGCAGGCAGACCGGTGCGATCGCTGCGGGAATCGAAGTTTTGGCCGACGCGGACGGCGCATATACACGAGCTATTGGTATGGACTTTTCCGCCGCGCCGGTAGGTCTGATTGGCCGCTCGATCCGTTATTCCATGGTGGTTGAAAACGGTATTGTCATACTGATCAACACCGAAGAAAAACGCGGCGTTTGTGAAACGACAGCCGGCGAAACCCTACTTGCACAGATCTAGTCAATCTACCCGGCTAGCAGATCCATCTTTTTCGCCAGCTTCACGTCCAGAGCCGATAACCCGTCGGCGTCATGTGTTGTCAGGGTCACCTCAACCCGGTTGTAGACATTCGACCACTCCGGATGATGGTTCCATTTCTCTGCCCAGATCGCAGCGCGGGTCATAAATCCGAACGCATCAATGAAATTTTTGAACTGGAATTTCCTGATTATCGCGTCGCGCCCCTCGATCAGTGCCCAACCACTTTCCAATAGCGGTGCCAAATCCGCAGCCCGTTCCGATTCATTCAGTTTTTCAGCCATCATTTTCTCCTGTAATTGTTTTGAATGGCCCATAGCTGGTCATTATTTCGATGTCTTCATCCACTGCCGTCCGCTCGGCATCCAAATACTGCGAAATCGCATTCCGAAAGCCGGGGTCAGCAATCCAATGCAGCGAATGGATCGCCGCGGGCAGATACCCGCGTGCCAATTTGTGCGGCCCTTGGGCTCCGGCTTCGACCCGGACAAGCCCATGAGAGATCGCATAGTCGATGGCCTGATAATAACACACTTCGAAATGCAGGAACGGATGGTCTTCGATGCAACCCCAATAGCGACCGTATAGCGTATCTCGCCCGATGAAATTCAGGGCTCCGGCCACCCATTGCCCTTGTCTCTCGCACATCACCAGAAGAATATCGTCGCGCAGTTTGTCCTGGGCGATTTCAAAAAACTGCCGTGTCAAATAGGGCGAACCCCAATTGCGCATTCCGGTGTCCTGATAGAAGCGCCAAAATGCATTCCAATGTGCTTCGGTGATCTGGCTTCCGGTCAGCAGACGAATTTCGCCGCCAAAAGCCTGTGCTTGGCGACGCTCCTTGCGGATGGTTTTGCGTTTGCGCGACGACAGCTGTGCCAGAAAGGAATCGAAATCTGCGTAATCGTGGTTGTACCAATGGAATTGCTGGCCCGTGCGATGCAGCAAACCCATGGCTTCACCGGCGATTGCCTCGGCTTCGGTGCAAAAGGTGACGTGCAGTGACGACACTTCGTTTTGCACAGCCAGTTGCACAGCGCCCTGAACCAGCGCTGAAGCAGCAATATCGTGATGGCCCGGCCTGGTCAGAAACCGGCGGCCCGTCGCTGGGGTAAACGGCACAGCAACCTGCAGCTTTGGATAATACCGTCCTCCGGCGTTTTCGTAAGCGTGGGCCCAGTTGTGATCAAATATATATTCGCCTTGCGAATGGGCTTTAGCATAGCATGGCATCACACCGATCAACGCATCATCACGCCGCGCCAAAATATGACGCGGCTGCCAGCCAGAGTTGCCCCCGATCGAACCACTATCCTCCAACGCCTTTAAAAAACGATGGGTCGTAAAGGGATCTTCGGGTCGTCCGGTCTTGCCTTCGTGGCAGGTACAGGTATCCCATTCCTCGGCTGCAATATCCGCCAGTGAGCTGATCACTGAAACCTCGATGTCGGGCTGGGTGGTCATCGCCGAACAAATGCAAGGTACTGTTCAAAAGTGATATTATCTGCCACCTGCCGGGCTTGTTGTTCTTCTTTTTCCGACTTCACGGTCCAGCAAAACACTTTGCCACCCTTTGCCTTCACGGCCGCAACAGGCGGCGTTTGCAAATCGGTCCAGCGGTGCGAGATGAAACTGGCACCAACCCGGTCGTAGTCAGGTATCGTATTCAGCTCGTTCAAGCGGCGCTCCGGCACCAGCTCCCATTTGGCACGGGTGAAGGTTTCTGTCACCAAGCCCCGTGGCACGTCGGGTGCGTAAGTGGCGCATTTTGCCATGGAGTGAGGGTTGAAGGACATCAACGCCAACGGACCAGCGTAGCCCCGGGCCAAATCACTAACCGACTTTTCCAGAGCATCCGTGTTTGGCCCCAATGCGCCATCCTGATCTTTCAATTCCACCAGCATTGGCACCCGCCCTGCGACAAGAGCCAAAAGCGCAGCAAACGTTGGGATGCCTGCACTGCCATGCCTCAAGACAATTGCCGCCAATTCTTGCGCGGTCTGCTGCGCCACAGCCCCGGTTTCCTGGGTAAACCGCTCCAAAGAATAATCGTGAAACACTATGGGTAGCCCGTCTTTGGACAGTTGTAAGTCCACCTCAATACCATAACCGGCCGCAATAGCGGCCCGCGCCCCGGCCAGAGAATTTTGCGGTCGGTGATCGCTGGCGTCATGCAGTGTACGATGCGCGAAAGGGCGGTTCAGAAACTCAGGTGGCAGCATCAGGAAATTTGGAAAATGCCATCGATTTCAACAGCCACACCCAAAGGCAGCGACGGAGCACCAACCGCGGCGCGGGCATGCGCTCCGATGTCGCCAAACACCTCGCCGATAAAATCGGACGCGCCGTTCACAACGGTCGGTTGGTCGGTGAAATCTTGCGTGCAATTCACAAATCCGCCCAGTTTGACCACCCGTACCAAACGGTCCAAATCACCACCGCAAGCTTCTTTCAGTTGCGCCATCAGGTTAAGTGCGCAAACTTTGGCTGCCGCCTGCCCCTCTGCCACATTCATGGTGTCACCCAGCTTGCCGCAAATCAGCCCGCTAGCATCCTTGGAAATCTGACCTGAGATGAAAACCAGATCGCCCGAAATTACAAACGGCACGTAATTCGCCGCGGGAGCCGGAGCGTCCGGCAAGGTTTCACCCAGTTCCGCAAGACGCGATTCGTATTTACCAGCCATAACAGTCCTCCACTTTGCTTGTTTGACGGCACGCTAACCTTTGCAGCAAAAGCCGCAAGTCTGAAATAGAGCCAAGACGCTAGAGTGCTGTTTTGCTTAATCTGGATCAGATCTATCGTTTGGTTCTCTAGCTTTCCCTGAAAGCACGATTGAAATAATCCATAAACGATTTGGTCAAATAGCTCAGCGGCGTGCGATCGGTGGTTTTGATAAACGCCTCGACGGGCATTCCGGGCAGCAGTTCGACCTCACCCAACCGCTCGATTTCTCCGTCGTTGGGCAGGATTTCAGCTGAATAATAGGAAATTCCGGTCACTTCATCCTGAAACACGTCGGCCGACAGTTTGGTTATCTTGCCGAATATTTCTGGTGTCGTGCGCTGGTCAAAGGTTGAAAACCGCAGCGCCGCGTCCTGACCCACATGCACTTGATCCACATGAATAGCCTCGATCCGGCTGGTGATGATCAGCGGGCTGTCTGAGGGCACTACATATAAGATCGCATCAGCCGGACGCACAACTGACCGAAGCGCGTGCACCGTCAGCCCGTGCACAATGCCGGACATCGGTGCCCGGATATCCATCCGCGACAGGGTTTCATCCAGCGATATCAGGCGTTGTGCCAGCTCAATCTCGGAAAACCCCAAATCTCTGAGCGTGGTAATGGCTTCTTCCCGACGGCGACTCTTCAGCTGCAATATCTGGATGTCGGTTTCGATAATCCGCGCTGCGCCGCCGGCGATCCCGGCTTCCAACTCTCCGATGGTTCCTTGCAATCGCGCCTCCTCGCGCTGAAGCGACAAAACCCTGGTGGCCTGCGCCAGTCCTTTGTCCAGTAATATTTGCTGGTCGGCCAGTTCCTGCTCGATCAGCGATATCTGCCTAAGAAGCGAAGCCTTTTGAACCTCGGCGCCGCCAATCTGGATGTTGATCTGACCTTTGCGCTGCGTCAGCTGTTCAACTTCATTTTCCATCGATTCTTTGCGAGCTTTGAACAGGCTTTGTTGCCCTTCCAGAAATTCCCGGATTTCCTCTTCGCGCCCGGCTTTTTCCAGCATTGTGCCGTCAAAAATAACATGCTCAGCGTCGTCCCGTTCGGCAATCAACCGCGCTTGCCTTGCGCGGATCTCTTCCAGTTGTGCCGACACAATGGCCCGTTCAGATTGTACCAGGGTGTCATCAAAACGGATCAGCACTTGACCGGCTTTGACAAAATCTCCTTCTTTGATCGAAATATCTCCCACGACACCGCCCTGCGGGTGCTGAACGACTTGCCGAAAGCTCTCAACCTGAATCATTCCGCTGGAAATCACCGCACCTGATATCGTAGCGTAATTACCCCACACACCCAGCACGGCGAATAATACAGCAACCCCCAGCATGCCGATCCACAGCGGCAGCGCTGCCGACCATTTCCTAACCGGGATATTCGATTGCGTATTCATCGCGCTCGACCTTTGTTCAGCGCATCGGTGATTTGCGCCACATTCTGAACCTGTTCCTTGAGCACCGAGTCCCTCGGGCCATAGGCTTTGCAAATACCGTGTTCCAGCACCAACAGGTTATCGCATTCCGCAATCGCCGCCGGCCTATGAGCCATTATGATGACTGCATTGCCCTGTGCTTTCATTCGGCGGATAGAATCATTCAACGCGTCTGATCCAACGGAATCGAGGTTGGAATTGGGTTCGTCCAAAACCAAAATAACCGGATCGCCGTACAAAGCCCGCGCCAAACCCAACCGTTGCCTTTGCCCACCCGAAAGACGTCCACCGGAATTGTTGATGACAGTGTCATAACCGTCGGGTTGCTGCAAAATCATCTCATGAGCTCCTGCCTTTTTGGCGGCGTCAACCACTTTGGCAGCGTCGGGTTGCTCGGACATACGGGCGATGTTTTCGGAGATTGTTGCATCAAACAAAGTCACATTCTGGGGCAAATACCCAATATATCCGCCGAAGACGTCCGGGTCGTAATTGTCGAGCGACGCGCCATCCAGTCTGATTTTCCCGGACGCAGGTTTCCAGATGCCGGTGATGAGGCGCGCCAATGACGATTTGCCGGCAGCACTTGGGCCGATTACTCCTAGCGCAGTGCCCGGCTCGACCCTGAAATTTATCATTTTCAAACAGGCTTGTACTTCCCCGGGCGGAACGGCCGTCAGATTTTGCGCTTCCAACCGAGCTGTCGGGCGCGGTAATGGTGTTTTTTCCTGATCCGGTGGTATGTGTTCCAACAGTTTGGACAGATTATACCAACCTTGCGACGCCCTTTGCACCATCGGCCACTGCCCAATTGCCAACTCTATCGGGGCAAGGGCGCGTCCCATCAAAATCGATCCGGCAATCATCGCTCCGGGCGTCAGCTCATTTTGCAGCACCAGATAAGCGCCCAAAGCCAACATTGCGGACTGCAGGAACAGACGAAATGCTTTAGTGAACGAGCCAAATATCCCGGTTAGGTCACTGGAAGAAATGGAGGTTTGAAGGCTGTCATTGCGGGTTTTCTGCCAGCGGTTCAACACTGCCGAGCGCATCCCAAGACCTTGCACCAATTCGCTGTCGTCGCGCACTGAGTTGGCGAACGCATTTGCAACTGCGCTATGCATATGCGAATCGAGTACCCGCCGCTTGGAAACTTTCTGGTTGAGCAGAGTAACCAATATCAGCGAAACTCCGCCGAACAGCGCTAAATACCCCAGCCATGGGTGAAACAGAAAAATGCCTAGGGCAAACACTGGCGTCCACGGCATATCGCAGATTGCAAACAAGGCAGGTGAAGACACCAAGTTTTGAACCGACTCCAGATCCTGGAGACCGTTCTGTACTTTGTCCTGTTTACCTTTGGGCATCGGTGCACGTAACACCGCTTTGAAAACCCGCTCATCAAGATCAGTCTGAAACCTCGCCCCGGCTCGTGCTAGAACCCGCCCTCGCGACCATTCAAGCACTCCAAACAGTGCGTAGAGAACTGCAACCAATACAAACAATGCCATCAGAGTGGCTTCGGAACGGCTGCCAAGAACCCGATCATATATTTGCAACATGAATATCGGGCCTGTAAGCATCAGCAAATTCACAAAAATGCTAAAGAATCCAACGGATAAGAACAGTCCGGTGCTCTTGTTGCGCACGCTGCGCAATTCCTGCAGCCCAGTGGGGTAATATGTTTGTGCCGCCATCTTCAATCCGAACTGCTTTGAACTATTTCTTATTCACCTGTGGCAATTTGCATGAACTGTCTGGCGAAGGAAATTTTTTAAGTGGCATCCACAAAAATACCTAAACCCCCTGTTGGTAAAAAACCACAAATCAGTGAAAATTGGCCTAGTTGAATCGATCTTCTTGCGTGATACGCGTAAGGCAGTAAAAACGCGACTCACTCATCATGTTGCCTGATTTGTTAGAAACAATATGCGAAGCTTTAACTTTGTTCCCTTTTGGAAAGCTGCCGGACTGGTTTTATTAGGCCTTTCTTTCGCGGCCTGTTCCGTTGGTGAGCCCGGGCAAATGCACGACCCAAACGAATCCACAAACCGCAAAGTTCATAATTTCAACAAGGGTCTCGACAAACACCTCGTGAGCCCGGTCGCACGGGCCTATGGGACCGTTGTGCCGCCAAGTGCCGACAGCGCTATCAGCAATCTGGCTGAACATATCGCGATCCCTGGCGAAGTCGCCAACAGTCTGTTGCAGCTCAACATTGAGGCTGCGGTGGTCAACACGATTCGCTTTGCGGTCAACACGGTGTTTGGGCTCGGCGGTCTTTATGATTTCGCCACCGCTGCTGGCATGGAAGACATAGAAACCGACTTTGGTGAAACTTTGTATGTGCTTGGCTTTCCCGAGGGCCAATATGTGGAACTTCCAGCCTTTGGTCCCAGCACCGAGCGGGCGGCTTATGGTCTGGTCGTAGACTTTTTCCTCGATCCTCTGAACAGTGTTTTGCCAAAAGGCAGCAGTAAGGTGACGATTCCGCTGTATGTTGTCGACAAAGTCGGAGATAGGCACCAATACGCCGATGTGATCAACGGAATTTTGTATGATTCAGAGGATTCCTATATTACCCAAAGGACGATATATTTGCAGAACCGCCGCTTCAAACTCAATCGCGGTGTGAACCTTGAGGACCTTGAGGACCCCTATGCGGAATAACTTTATCGCTGCTCGCCGCGCCGCGTTGTTATCGCTGGCTGCCGCTGCCGCAGTCCCATTTTTATCGACATCAGCTTTTGCTTTGACCAAAGTGGAAGCCGAGGATTTGATTTCGCTACTGTCGAGTGAAATATTCGATGTGATTAACTCGGGCAAATCCGAAAAAGCGATGTACCGGGATTTCGAAAAGATATTTGTCAGGTATGCCGACGTGCCGATCATTGCCCGCAGTTCACTGGGTGTCGCCCGCCGAACCGCATCGGCGGCGCAAATGCGGTCTTACACCTCGGCCTTTCAGGGCTATGTAGCACGCAAATACGGCAAGCGATTCCGCGAGTTTATCGGCGCCACCATTAATGTGACCCGCGCCCGCAAAACCAAACGCGGCTATTTGGTGACCACCAACGTTACCTTTGTCGGCAATCCTCCGTTCATTGTGGAGTGGCAAGTGAGTGACGCCAGCGGCAAGCGCAAGATGTTTGATCTGATCATTGAAGGCATCAGCATGTTGACGTTGGAGCGTCAGGAAATTGGCAATATGCTGGATCGGCGCGGCGGTGATCTGAACAAACTGATTTCGCATCTGAAAAAGGCCGGTTGACGCAAGGTCGGTTGATCACTGCTTTCTTTTCCGTTTGCCGAAAATCCCCTCCAGAACCTTGCCAAGCACGTTTTCTGCTTCCCGGTCCAGCTGCTTGAGATCTCGTTCTATCTGGTCGCGCGCTTGCCGGAACGGGCCGTTGCGGCGGTTATTGTTGCCAAACAACCCATCCAGTTCTTCGACCACCAAAGGCGGTGGTGTATACATGGACAATGGTGTAGCTGGCATGTCTCCATGCACCCGCAGCATGGCTTCGCGCCAGATTTCGGCCGGCAATCCACCACCGGTTACACCTTTCAATTTGGTGTTGTCGTCGTAGCCCATCCAAACACCGGCCACATAATCCCCAGTAAAGCCGATGAACCAAGCATCTCTGGCACCCTGCGTTGTTCCGGTTTTACCTGCCGCCGGACGTCCGTCCAGCCGAGCACGACGGCCACTGCCGGTTTCGACCACCTGATTCATCATATAAATCAATTGACCGGCTGCGTTGTCATTGATCACCCGGCGACCGGTTCCGCCAGCATTGGATATCAACGGCGAACTGTCGCCTTGTATAGTCAGTTCCATCACTCCGTACGGCAAAGCAGAGCGCCCGGAATTCATGATGCCAGCATAGGCGCCAGTCATTTCCAGCAAAGTCGATTCAGATGCACCCAAGGCCAAGGCGGGCCCGTCGGCCAATTTGCTGTGGATGCCAAAATCCTGAGCAAGTGCGCGAATTTTTTCACGTCCCACCGCCTCTGATACCCGTACAGCGGCAGTGTTGATTGATTTGGCCAAAGCTTCTGTTAGCGTAATTTCCCCCAGAAACTTGCCGGTATAATTCTTCGGCGACCAGTTTCCTGAGCCCGGAATATTCAGCGTCAGCGGTGCGTCTTCGATGATTGAGTCAAAACGATACCCCTGTTCCAGCGCTGCGGCATAGACAAACGGTTTGAATGATGAGCCGGTCTGTCTCAACGCCTGTGTTGCCCTGTTGAAGTCACCGGCGATTCCGGATTTGCGTCCGCCGACGATGGCTCGCACCGCCCCGTCTTTTGACAAAACCACAATCGCGGCCTGGGCATTTGATGATTTGCTGACTTTGGTGTCAAAAATATGCGTCAGCGCCTCTTCTGCCGCTTGTTGAATGCGCCGGTCAAAGGTTGTGCGGATCACGATGTCCTCGGTGGTCTCCTTCAGAATAAAGTCGGGCCCGGCCTCCATGATCCAATCAGCGAAATAGCCGCCCGACCGCGCCGCCGCGACTGCGGATAGCTGCGCTGGGTTGTTGCGGGCGTTATCCGCTTCGCTTTTGGTCAGATAGCCCTGATCCTGCATCAGGCCGATAATCAGATTGGCCCGGCCTTGTGCGCGTCCGATATTTCGCGTCGGTGCATTAGATGACGGTGCTTTCAACAGCCCAGCCAGCATCGCTGCTTCTGACACGCTAACGGATGTCGACGATTTACTGAAATAACGCTGGCCGGCGGCTTCAAATCCGTGACTGCCTGCACCCAGATAGGCGCGGTTCATATAGATCGTCAGGATTTCGTCTTTGGTGTATTTTAGCTCCATCGCAAAGGACATTGGAACTTCTTTGATCTTACGTTCAATCGAGCCCATGTCGGAAAAATACACGCGTTTGGCCACCTGTTGGGTAATGGTGGAGCCGCCATTTCCCTTTAGCGGGTGCCGTCCTGCGCGCATATTGATGCGAATGGCGCCGATGATGCCGCGCGGAGATATGCCCAGATGGCGATAGAACCGTTTGTCTTCGGTCGCCACAACCGCCTCGCGCAAATGTGGAGCAACGGTTTTGCTGTTGACGAGTCCCCCAAACTGATCGCCGCGCCAGGCAAACACTTTGCCGTTGTAATCCAGCATTGTGACCGAACCGCGCTGGCGATCATCCATCAGGTCAGCTGCTGCAGGCAGTTGGCTGTAATAATATCCAGTTGAGACGCCAATCACCAAAAGCAAGATTATCGCAATCCGAAAGCTGACCCACCAGATCATTCGAAAAATGCCTCGGAACAGCCAGCGAACACCTCGAACCAACCAGTTTCCGCGGGCAGCCTTGCGCTTGGTCGTTCTCTTGCGCCTTTTGGGTGGGGCTTTCTTTCTTGCGGTTTTGGGTGACATGCGCGCAGCTAGGCCGCTGGCGATACCCGCTTTCGCGGACGCCCTTTTTTTGGGAAAACTACGCTTGGGTGCAGCGAGAAGAGGTCGCTTGCTACCTTTGTTAGCCATGACTGCTCTGACGTATTGTTGTTCTTGCGGGTAAGATAGTCACTTTAATCCGATTTGTAGAGGGGCCTTGGCATTTCTTCGCCAATCAAAATACTGCCTAAATAATAGCCATAAACCACTAGCTGTATAAATATTAGGCAAAGTTGCTGATTCTGGATGTTCTCACCCGTCAGCAACCTTGATACCTGCCGCTCCTCTCGTCTTTCTGGCGCAAATCCACAGGGCTCCACGCGCCTGACGAATGAGAGGAACACATGAAACTCATCACTGCAACCATCAAGCCATTCAAGTTGGAAGAAGTCCGCGAAGCGCTGTCCGATGCAGGCGTCAAAGGCATGATGGTGACCGAAATCAAAGGTTACGGGGCTCAATCTGGCCATACTGAAATCTATCGCGGCGCGGAATACGCCGTGAATTTTGTGCCAAAAGTCAGGCTTGATCTGGTTGTGCCTGACGACACTGTGGACAGCGTCGTTTCGACCATCGAAGCCACGGCCAAAACCGGCAAGATCGGCGACGGCAAGATTTTTGTAATGAACGTCGAACAGGCCGTGCGGGTACGCACCGGTGAGACGGGCGACGACGCCCTTTAGATATTGAGAAAGAGGAAATGAAATGCCACTGAAACTGAAGCTAGCAAGCCTCGCCGCCATCGCCACAATCCTGCCTGTGGCAACATTAGCGCAAGAAACCACCACTGCAGTCCCAACCGAGGTCAGTTATATATTGACAACGTTTTTGTTTCTGGTCGGCGGGTTTCTGGTGTTCTGGATGGCTGCGGGTTTCGCCATGCTTGAGGCCGGTTTGGTGCGCTCCAAAAACGTAACCATGCAACTCACCAAAAATATGGGACTGTTTGGGCTGGCTTGCATCTTCTATTATCTGATCGGCTATAACTTGATGTATCCAGGCGACGGCTGGACGGTCGCCGGCATACTGGGCGCATTTACCCCTGCAGTGTTGGAACCGGTGGGCGTCGCTGTCGATGCTACTGATCTGTCTTACGCCTCTGTTGGCTCGGACTTTTTCTTTCAGCTGATGTTCTGCGCAGCCACCTCGTCGATCGTTTCGGGAGCCGTGGCCGAGCGTATCAAACTGTGGCCATTCCTGATTTTCACCATCATCCTGACAGCGCTGATCTATCCGGTTCAGGCTTCGTGGAAATGGGGTGGCGGATTCCTGGCAGAAGCCAATTTTCAGGATTTCGCCGGATCAACGGTTGTCCACTCTGTAGGCGGTTGGGCGGCGCTGACAGGGGTAATCATTCTTGGCCCACGTATTGGCAAATACAAAAGTGGCCGGGTGCATCCGTTCATGGGTTCCAACCTGCCGCTGGCCACCTTGGGGACGTTTATTCTGTGGCTCGGTTGGTTTGGCTTTAACGGCGGGTCTCAATTGGCCATGGGCTCGGTTGGTGACGTCGCCGATATCTCGCGCATCTTCGCCAACACAAACACAGCAGCAGCGGCGGGTTCCATTGCCGCCCTGATCCTGACCCAGTTGGTTTTCAAGAAGCCTGATCTGACCATGATCCTGAACGGCGCGTTGGCCGGGCTGGTCGCGATCACAGCTGAACCTCTGACTCCGTCGCTCGGCCAAGCCTCGCTGATCGGTGCGGTTGGCGGCGCTTTGGTGGTGTTTGCGGTGCCGATGCTTGACCGTTTCAAGATCGACGATGTTGTCGGCGCTATCCCGGTGCACCTGTTCGCCGGTATCTGGGGCACCATCGCGGTGGTTTTCACCAATGACGGCGCAAAACTGGTGGATCAGCTTTATGGCATTCTTATCGTCGGTTTTTTTGTCATTGTGACATCTGCCGTTGTCTGGTTGGTTCTGAAATACACCCTGGGCATCCGTGTCAGCGAAGAGGAAGAAATCAACGGATTGGATATGGCCGAACTGGGGATGGAGGCTTACCCGGAGTTTACGATCGGCTGACAGAGAGCCAATTTAAATGCAGGCTTTATATATGCCGGGCTGTTGTGGCCCGGCATTTTCATTTGAACTGCTCCAACAGCCAGTCACAAAATGCGGTTTGGGCAGCGGACATCGGGCGTTGCTCTGGCGCGATCAGATAGTAGCTTTCTTGCATTGACAGACTGTGCTCAGAAATCCGCTTGATGATCCCCTGTTCCAACAGCCGTTGTGCAATTGTGTGATGTGCCAACGCCAGCCCAGCACCAGACTGCGCAGCAGACAGCGACAAAGCATAGGTGCTGGCATAGGTCACTCCACGTCCTTGCGGCAGCGGCAATCCGCGCGATGTCAGCCACGTGTCCCAATTGCAGGTCAGCCCGGCGCAGTCAAACAATGTATTCGCCGCGAAATCACGCTCGTCAATTTCAAACCCGGGTGCCGCAATTGGAAAATACTCATCCTCAACCAATTTATGTGCTGGCACCCCCTCGGCAAGCGGCAAGCCAAAGCGGATTTCAACGTCGGCCGAAGCTGCGGTTTTTTCAGGATCCCAAAGCGCCGTTGAAATGTTGACCCGCAACCAGGGATATCGCGCAAACAGGTCCGGAAGGCGGGGTGTTAGCCAGAATACAGCAAACGACAAATTTGATTGCACCTGCAATACCTGCTCTCGGTTATGACCGCGCAGGTTGCGTGTACCGACACTTAAACCCGCAAACGCCGTTTGCACCACTGGAAGATACCCGCGCCCGGCTTCGGTAATTTCCAACACCCGCGTTCGGCGATAAAATAGCGGCTTGCCCAAAAACCCCTCAAGGTTTTTTATCTGCTGACTGACGGCAGACTGGGTCATGCCAAGTTCAGCCGCCGCGCCGGTAAAAGACAGCTGGCGGCTTGCGGCCTCGAAGGCCCGTAACCAGTTCAGTGGGGGCAGGTCCATTTGCGTCATTTTATCATCCCATTAGCGACCCATTAGTGTTACTTATGCCATGCCTAGTAATTATTCGTTGGTAAAGTCAAACCTCTCCGGATTATTCTGCCGCCAAATCCGGGGAGGCTAATCAAATGACCGCATCAACACTTGTCGCAAAACTCGGCACCAACATGCAGCACTGGCAGGAGCGGGTCGATCTGGCCGCTGCGTTCCGCTGGACGGCACGGCTGAATTTTCACGAAGCGGTGGCCAATCACTTTTCGTTTGCGGTGAACGAAGACGGCACCCGATTCCTGATCAATCCAAATCAAATGCATTTCTCCCGGATCAAAGCCAGCGACATGCTGTTGATCGACGCAAACGATCCTGACACATTATCGGGCCCAAATGCGCCGGACCCGACGGCCTGGGGACTGCACGGTGGATTGCATAGAAATTGTCCGCATGCGCGCTGCGCGATGCATGTGCATTCGATCCACGCAACTGTACTCGCAACTCTGGCAGACAGCCGCCTACCACCCGTCGATCAAAACTGTGCCGCGTTTTTCAACCGTTACGTCATCGATGAGAACTACGGCGGGTTGGCATTCGAGGAAGAAGGTGAACGCTGTGCCCAGTTGTTCGATGATCCAAAGAAAAAGGTCATGATCATGGGCAACCACGGAGTGATGATCATCGGAAACACCGTGGCCGAGACCTTTAACCGCCTGTATTATTTCGAACGCGCTGCTGAAACTTATATTCGCGCTCTGCAAACCGGGCAGCCGCTCAGGGTTCTTTCTGATGAGATCGCGGAGAAAACAGCTCGCGAACTGGAAGAATATCCGGAACAGGGCGAACGTCACTTGTCTGAACTGAAGACAATTCTTGACGAAGAAGGCTCCGGCTACGCCAGCTAACCCGGACCCGAAATCGCCAAACCAGCAGGCCGCCGCTATGAACGAAAATCAATCACGTGAGTGGAACTACCACCCGGATTTGCCCCTGGCCGACCCGTCGATTTTCAACTGGCCACCGAGTCCCGGATTTGCTGGCCGCTGGTTTTTGCGGAACTGGCTGACGCTCAGCGAGCGCGTGTTGATGGTGCTTTTGGCGGTTGCGACCTGGTTTTTCCTGTACCCGTCGCTGGAACAGGCGCGGAGCTTTGCTTTTGGGTGGATTGTTCAGACTTGGGCGGTGAATATGGGGCTTTTGATTGCCGTCTCCGGCGGTCTTCATTGGTATTTCTATATGCGCGGCGGGCAGGGTCTGCGGCTGAAATTTGATCGTCGCAAACAGGCAGTCAGCAACTCGCTATTCAGTTTTTCCAACCAGGTGCGCGATAACATGTTCTGGTCACTGACCAGCGGCGTTAGCCAGCTGACGGCATTTCAGGTCGTTACGATGTGGTTGATGGCCAATGGGTATGCGCCAACAATCACATTGGCTGAAAATCCGGTCTGGTTCATACTCGCGCTGATTTTACTGCCAATATGGTCGGCATTTCACTTCTATTGGGTGCACCGGTTCTTGCACATGCCGTTCCTTTACAAACCGGTCCATTCTCTGCATCACCGCAACGTCAGCATTGGACCCTGGTCAGGCTTTTCCATGCACCCGATTGAGCATTTTATCTATCTCACAACCCTATGCATCCACTGGGTTGTCGCCTCGCATCCGATCCACCTGATATTTCATGTTATCTATCAAGGACCGGGTGCCGCCATGACCCACACCGGCTATGAAAACCTGTTGATCAAAGACAAGCGCAGCCTCGCCTTGGGTACATTCTATCACCAACTGCACCACCGGTATTACGAGTGCAACTACGGCAATCAGGAAATGCCTTGGGATCGCTGGTTTGGCACATTCCACGATGGTTCAAGCGAATCCACCGACGAAACCCGCAGACGTAAAAAGCAGATGTATGCAGAATAAACGGCATACCTCCCAAGGAAATCAATCATGCAATACGGCTTGACCGAAGAACAGGAAATGATCGCCGCGACGGTGCGGTCCTTTGTGGAAAACGAGATTTACCCGCATGAAGAACTCGTTGAGCGCACCGGCGAAGTGCCACAGGAAATCGCAGACGAGATCAAACGCAAATGCCTCGACCTTGGATTTTATGGCTGCAATTTTCCCGAAGAGGTCGGTGGGGCGGGCCTGAACCACGTTGAGTTTGCACTGGTTGAGCGCGAACTTGGGCGTGGGTCGATGGCGCTGAACCACTTTTTCGGGCGACCGCAAAACATACTCATGGCATGCAACCCGGAACAGCGGGACCGTTACCTGGTGCCAGCAATGCGCGGCGAACGCATGGACGCGCTGGCAATGACTGAACCGGGAGCCGGATCCGATATACGGGGCATGAAATGCTCTGCGGTGCGAGATGGTGGTGACTGGGTGGTGAATGGCACCAAACATTTTATTTCAGGTGCCGACCATGCGGATTTCATCATCGTCTTTGTTGCTACAGGCGAGGATCAGACCCCTAAAGGTCCGAAAAAACGCATCACCACCTTCCTGGTGGATCGTGGCACGCCCGGGTTCACAATTCGCGATGGTTACAAATCCGTTTCGCACCGGGGATACAAAAACATGATCCTCGAGTTTGACGACTGCCGTCTGCCGGATGCGCAGGTTCTGGGCGCGGTCGATGGCGGTTTTGCGGTGATGAACGAATGGCTCTACGCCACTCGTATCACGGTTGCCACCATGTCTGTTGGCCGTGCGCGCCGCGTATTCGACTACGCCCTCGACTACGCCGCCCAACGTGAGCAATTTGGCCAACCGATTGGCAAGTTTCAGGGCATCAGTTTTCAGATCGCTGACATGATTACCGAGATTGATGCAGCTGATTTGCTGACACTTGCAGCGGCGGACCGACTCGACAAAAGCTTGCCGTCAAACCGCGAAATCGCATCCGCCAAGCTCTACGCCAGCGAAATGCTGTCCCGCGTCACTGACGCTGCGATTCAAATCCACGGAGGCATGGGGCTGATGGACGACTATCCGCTGGAGCGTTTTTGGCGCGACGCGCGGGTCGAGCGCATCTGGGACGGGACAAGCGAAATCCAACGCCATATCATCAGCCGGGAATTGCTGCGGGAATTGGGCGCTTGAGCAAGGCAATGCGTGACTTTTCACGATTATTCTCACCCAAGTCCATCGCCGTGATAGGCGGAGGCGCATGGTGTGTCTCGGTAATTGAACAATGTCAGAAGATGGGATTCAAAGGCGGTGTCTGGCCAGTCCACCCGAAAGCCGAAACCGTCGCCGGGCTGCTTGCATTTCGTAGCGTTGACGATCTCCCGGCTCCGCCCGACGCCAGCTTTATCGGCGTTAACCGCCACGCCACTATCGAAGTGGTGCACACACTTTCCACCGCTAAAGCTGGTGGAGCGGTTTGTTTTGCTTCCGGCTTTTTGGAAACCAAGGAAGAAGATGATTCCGGGGCCGATCTTCAAGATCAATTAGTAACTGCAGCAGGCAACATGCCAATACTCGGCCCTAACTGCTATGGCTTCATCAATTACCTCGACGCCGCTGTGCTCTGGCCCGATCAACACGGTGGAAAACCGGTGGAGAGCGGTGTGGCGATCATCACCCAGTCTTCGAATATGTCGATCAACATCACCATGCAACAACGTGCCCTGCCGATTGCGACATTGGCCTGTGCCGGGAATCAGGCGCAAACCGGGATGGCTGAAATCGGCGCTGCACTGCTGGCTGATCCCCGCATCACCGCACTTGGTCTGCATATCGAGGGCATCGGCGACATCCGAGCGTTTGAGGCGTTGGCGGCCACGGCAGCGCAACACAACAAACCCGTCGTCGCGCTGAAAATCGGCAGGTCGGAACAGGCCCGCGCCGCCGCTGTTTCTCACACAGCCTCGCTGGCCGGTGGTGATGCGGGGGCGCAGGCGCTGCTGGACCGGTTGAATATTCCGCGTCTGAACAGCCTGACGGAATTCCTGGAAACTTTGAAACTGTTGCATATGACCGGCCCGCTGCGTTCAAACCGGATCGCTTCGATCAGTTGTTCCGGGGGCGAAGCCAGCCTTGCGGCAGATACAGCGATTGGACGCGATCTGATGTTTCCGCCCCTGAACCAAACCCAGAAAAACAACCTACGCACGGCGCTCGGGCCAATGGTGGCGCTGGCCAATCCGTTGGATTACCACACGTATATCTGGCGCGACGCGCCGGCAATGACCAAGGCGTGGTCGGCAATGATGGACCCGTCTTTGGCGTTGACGCTCTTGGTGGTGGATTTTCCACGCACGGACCGCTGCGACGACGGAGACTGGGATTGCGCAATAACGGCAGCAATTGAAGCGAAGGCTGCCAGTGGCGGCAATGTTGCCATAGTTGCTACTTTGCCCGAAAACCTGCCGGAAGGAATTGGTCTCCGTTTGGCTGCCAACGGCGTTGTTCCCATGCACGGCTTGGCCGAAGCCTTTGCTGCCACCGAAGCTGCTGCTTGGTTGGGAAGAGGCGGAGCTGGTTTGAAGGAGCCGGTTCTGCTGCCAGGTCCAGACGTTGTGGCAAGTACACTATCTGAAGCCGAGGCTAAGGCGGAATTGCAGAAATTCGGGTTACAAATTCCCATGTCAGAACGTGCGTCGTCGTCCACTGAAATCGCGGCGCGGGCGGAAAAGATCGGATTTCCGGTGGTGCTGAAAGGCGAGGGTATTGCTCATAAGACGGAGCACGGCGCCGTAGTATTGAACTTGACCAGCGCATCAGAAGTTGAAATCGCAGCCAACGCGATGCAAACTGATCGTTTTTTGGTCGAAGAAATGATTACAGGCACAGTTGCAGAGCTCTTGCTTGGTGTTGTTAAGGACCCGGCGCATGGTTTCGTTTTAACGCTAGCAGCCGGTGGAACCCTGACCGAGCTGTTGTCAGATAGAAAGAACCTGCTGATCCCGGCGCATGATCGGGATATCACTGAAGCAATTCAGTCTTTGCGAATTTTCAAACTGCTGAAGGGCTATCGAGGGAATGCTCCAGCTGATTTTGACACCATTGTTGCGGCTGCAAAGGCGCTCCAGAACTATGTGCTTGCCAACTCAAAAGGGTTGGAGGAAATTGAAATCAACCCGCTTATTTGTACGCAGGACGGTGTATTCGCGGCAGACGCACTGCTGCGGAGAGACAAGAATTGAAGCAGATCGGAACACCGATCCTGATAATGACCCATTCGCAATCAAGGACGCCGAGCTATGACCAACCCGATCAAAACCCACCGCGAAGGCGGCATTCTGCAAGTCACATTAGACCGGCCCAAGGCCAACGCGATTGATTTGGCAACCAGCCGGATCATGGGCGACGTTTTTGCCGATTTCCGGGATGATCCGACGCTGCGGGTCGCCATAATCACCGGCGGCGGCGAGAAATTTTTTTGCCCCGGTTGGGATCTGAAGGCTGCGGCGGATGGCGACGAGGTGGATGCAGATTACGGTGTTGGCGGCTTTGGCGGCCTTCAGGAACTGCGCGACATGAACAAGCCGGTTGTTGCGGCTGTAAACGGCATCTGCTGTGGCGGTGGGCTGGAGCTTGCGCTTTCCGCAGATATCGTTCTGGCGGCTGAACACGCCAGCTTTGCCCTGCCGGAAATTCGCTCAGGAACTGTGGCCGACGCTGCTTCGGTCAAAATGCCGAAACGCATTCCCTATCACATTGCGATGGAAATGCTTCTGACCGGGCGCTGGCTGGATGTTGAAGAGGCCCATCGGTGGGGATTCGTGAATCAAATCCATCCGGCAGCCGACCTGATGGATAAAACCTGGGAACTGGCGCGGCTGTTAGAAAGCGGCCCGCCGCTGGTCTATGCAGCGATCAAAGAAATTGTGCGCGATGCCGAAGATTCAAAATTTCAGGATGCGATGAGCCGGATTACCGGGCGGCATTTGCGGTCGGTGGACGCCCTCTATGCGTCTGAAGATCAGCTAGAGGGCGCCAAAGCTTTCGCTGAAGGCCGTAATCCGGTGTGGAAAGGCAAATGAAGCACGCAGCTTACATCGCCATACATTCGGCCACTTCGACGGTGCCATGCTCCAGTATCGGACAGCCTTTGGCCATTTCGACTGCAGCGTCAATACTGTCCGCTGTCACGACCGAATAACCGGAACAAGGGTTGGACCCGCCGCCATCACCAACCGATCCGGTACTTACGGTTTTAGAAATTCCCAACGGTGCTCCACCGTCGACAACTGCTGCGCCAAGCGTACCAAACCAGGCTTGCCAAGCTGCCATAACCTTGGCGCCTTCTTCTTCTGATTCCGGCATTTGGCCGCCGTGATACGCAAATAAGTAGTTAGCCATAGTTTTCTCCTTCAGTTAAATTACTTTGCCATCGTCTCAAGCTTACGCAGCGATGACGTCCATCCCATATTGTGATTGTCGCGGCTTTCATCGTCCGCAAGCGCGCTATGGGTTAAAATAAAGACAGAACCACCGCTGCCATCCGGTTTTACTTCGAACCGTACCCTGCTCTCGTGGCCGCGGGCATCACTGTCATCGTGCCATCCCCAAGTGAATTCAACAGATTTCGGCGGGTCCACGTTGACCACTTCGCCACTGACCTTAAACTGGTTGCCCTCCGGGCTTTTCATTACCGAATGCCAATCCCCTGTTTGCGTAAAATCAATCACATGATCCGGTATTTCCATGGTTTCCGGTCCCCACCATTTTAGCAGGTGTTCAGTCTGCGTCACAAAAGCAAAAACCGTTTCCGGATCGACACTAAAACTACGGCTGATCGTTAATTCACTCATTTACGGTATTTCTCCTGCATCAGAGCCCGTTCCAAACGGTCGAGGCTTGTTTCCCAAAATACCCGATGATTGATCACCCAGGCATTGATCGCTTGAACGGCCACCGGCCGCACCGAATACATCCGCCGTTGCTTGTCTACACGCTGGTCAATCACCCCAGCAGTTCGCAATACTTTCAGGTGGCGCGAAATCGCGGGCGCTGAAATTTCTGCAGAGCCCTGTAAATCACCGGCGCTCAGCTCACCGTCGTTTAACAACCGCTCAACAATTGCAAAGCGGGTAGCATCGCCCAAGGCCGAGAATGTGTTGTGAAGTTGCATCGTAAAACCTAGTTTGTCTTGTCGTTAATTAACATTATTGTTAATATACGTATCGGTCAAGCGCAATTTACCACTTCCAAAGTCTCCTGTTCGCGGCTAGCGTCACCCAGCCGGGCGTTGCGTCCGGCTCGCAGGACATCAATATGAGACTATCGGAAAACCTTCAGGGTGCTATTTTCATGGCCTGTTCAATGGCTGCATTCACTCTGAATGATGCGATTATCAAATATGCCGGTGCCGATTTGGGTGTTTTGCAATCGATTTTTACACGCGGCCTGTTTGCGACTGCAATGATTGGCCTGTTTGCCTGGCGATTTGGCGCATTCCGGGACTTGCCTGACAAAGAAAACGCCCGCCGGATCGGTCTCAGAACGCTGGCGGAAGTTGGCGCCACTTTCTGTTTTTTAGTAGCCCTATTCAACATGCCAATTGCCAACATAACAGCTGTCATACAATCTCTACCTTTGACCCTTGCTCTGGCAGCCGCAGTGTTCTTGGGCGAACCGCTGGGTTGGCGTCGGGGACTGGCGATCCTGATCGGATTTTGTGGCGTTATGATCATTATCCGACCTGGCGTCGGAGGTTTTAATCTTTTCGCACTGCTTGGTCTTGGTACTGTGTTTTTCGTAACAGTCCGCGACCTGATTGTACGCCGATTTTCGCCTTCGGTCTCTTCGCTGTTCGTGGCCTTCATTACCTCGGTCACAATTACCGTAGTATCCGGGCTGGCGCTGGCGACCCTGGGCAGCTGGACCCACGTGCCATCGGCCACTCTTGCTTTTTTGGCGGTAGCAGCCGTTTTTGTTCTGTTGGGATATTACTTTTCGATTGCCGCTATGCGCATAGGCGAAGTAGCGACGGTTACCCCGTTCAGATACACCTCCGTCCTCTGGGCAATTGCCCTTGGCTGGTTTGTTTTTGGTGAGATCCCGGATGGATGGACCAGCTTCGGGATCTTAATCATTCTTGCAACCGGAATATTTACCCTGATCCGGGAGCGCCGCATCAGAAATCCAGATTCTCTACATTCAGTGCATTCTGTTGAATAAACTCGCGGCGCGGTTCCACGACGTCGCCCATCAGCTTTGTAAACAGGTCGTCCGCTTCCCCCAAATCTTCGACTTTGACCTGCAGAAGGGTCCGGGCCTCAGGGTCTAGTGTGGTTTCCCACAACTGACTCGGGTTCATCTCGCCCAAACCTTTATAGCGTTGTAATGACAAACCTTTTTCACCATCAGTAAGAACGACTTCCAACAAATCCGACGGGGCAAATATCGGCGTTGTTTTGTCCTTATGAGTGAAAGTTGCTGGTTGACTGTAGACTTCTTGCAATGCTTTGGTCATCTGCGCCAATTTGCGGGCTTCTCCTGATCGCAAACAGCCGCCATCCAAAATACGGACCTCTTCCACACCTCTGATCTGGCGCGAAAACCTCAGCCCCGCATCCTGGGTTGGGCGACCCATCCAGCCACGTTCATATTCATCAGCCACAGTGTCCAGCCGCGCCGCAACTACGTCTGCAATACCCTGCGGATCATCATCGACTCGCCCAGGAACCAATGCTCCTGCGATGGCCGCCTGCTCTAGGATATGCGAGCTGTAATGAGTTGGAAACGCGTTTAGAATTTTGCGCGTCTGACGCGCCTCCTCGACCACCCGTGACAAGTCTGCACCTGCGATTACTGAGCCATCGCCGAGCGTTAAACCCGCCCCATCTGTGCCTTGTTGGATCAGGAAATCTTCAAGCGCCACCTGGTCCTTCAAATAGACTTCAGACTTGCCGCGCGCGACCTTATACAACGGCGGTTGCGCGATGTAGAGATAACCGCCATCAATCAAATCCGGCATTTGCCTGAAGAAAAATGTCAGCAGCAGCGTCCGGATGTGCGCCCCGTCGACATCGGCGTCCGTCATGATGATAACTTTGTGGTATCTCAGCTTTTCGATGTTGAACTCATCGCGCCCTATTCCTGTACCCAGCGCAGTAATCAGATTTGTTATCTGCTCGGAAGTCAGCATTTTATCGAAACGCGCCCGCTCGATGTTCAGAATTTTGCCACGCAGCGGCAGAACAGCCTGATTTTCTCGCGACCGTCCTTGCTTGGCCGAACCACCGGCAGAGTCCCCTTCCACGAGGAATAGTTCAGATTTTGAGGGGTCACGCTCCTGGCAATCAGCCAGTTTTCCAGGCAATGAGGTACCGCCGAACGCGGTTTTGCGGCGAGTCAGTTCGCGGGCTTTGCGGGCCGCTTCACGTGCCAGTGCAGCCTCGACAATCTTGCCAACGATTACGCGGGCTTGTGCGGGGTTTTCCTCAAACCACTCTGACAGCTTTTCGTTCATCAGGCTTTCAACTGCCGGACGCACTTCTGAAGACACCAATTTGTCTTTGGTTTGGCTGGAAAATTTCGGATCGGGAGCCTTGATCGACAAGACACACGTCAGGCCTTCGCGGGCATCGTCACCGGAGAAAGACACTTTTTCTTTCTTGGCGATTCCGCTGCTGGCTGCATAATTGTTGATCGTCCGGGTCAACGCGCCGCGAAACCCCGCCATATGAGAGCCTCCGTCGCGTTGCGGTATGTTGTTGGTAAAAGGCAGCACCGTTTCATGATAGCTGTCGTTCCACCACATCGCCACTTCAACGCCTATGTCGTCCTTCTCGCCCACCACATAGATCGGTTCCTCGATCAGCGGGGTCTTGTGCCGGTCGAGAAAGCGCACAAATTCCTTGACGCCGCCTTCATAGGCCATCTCGGCCTCAAGCGGCTCAGCAGGGCGCTCATCGCGCAAGATGATGCGCACACCTGAATTCAGGAATGCCAGCTCGCGCAGGCGGTTCTCCAGCGTTTTGAAGGAATATTCGCGGTCCGAGAATGTATCCAGCGAAGCCATAAAGCGCACTTCAGTGCCGGCCTCGCCACCGGCTTCGCCGACTACTTTCAAATGCTCCGCCGTTTCGCCGTGTTCGAATCGCGCGGTATGCTCCTTGCCGTCGCGCCAGATGCGCAGTTCCAGCCAGTCGGACAATGCGTTTACAACCGACACGCCCACGCCGTGCAGACCACCCGACACCTTGTAGGAGTTGGAATCAAACTTACCGCCCGCGTGCAATTGAGTCATGATCACTTCGGCAGCGGACACACCTTCTTCTTCGTGAATCCCGACTGGAATCCCGCGCCCGTTGTCGCGCACAGAAACACTTTCATCGGCATGAATCGTGACCGAAACAAAGTCCGCATGTTTGGCCAGCGCTTCGTCAATTCCATTATCGACAACCTCATACACCATATGGTGCAAACCGCAGCCATCGTCGGTATCACCGATATACATGCCGGGCCGTTTGCGGACAGCCTCTAACCCTTTGAGAACTTTAATCGAATCCGCGCCATATTCTTCCGGATTCTGCTGCTCTTCAGACATCACTGTAACCCCAGTTCATTTGCGCAAAATATACCGGTTTAAGTAGTGATTGTCACGTCAATGGCACAAGATTTTGTGTCAGGTGAGGGCAATGATAAAGCCAACACATATCAGCGCAATTCCGGCACCGATATTGATCCGCCGGATGGCAGTTCCGGAGCGTAACAGCAACCGCACCCGATCCAGCATCAGCGCCAGACACAGGTTGCCCAGCAGCGGGACAAGCATCGAAGCCACACAGATCAAACCGATGTCGACTGTCGTGATGGTCCGGAAGTCAAAAAAGCTGGGCAAGACTCCCATGTAAAACAAAATCGCTTTTGGATTGCTCATAATGACCAGAACGCCGGCCACAAATCCGGCCCACATTCCCGGAGCCGTTAACCGGCTGTCTGCAGACATGGATTTATTGGGATACCGCACCAACATCCCACCCATGATCAGGAACATAAGAGCCCCGCCGAAACGCAGGATCACCATGAAGTCTACATAAAGAGAAACCAGATAGCTGACCCCAAAAACGGCGACCAAGGGCCAGATCCCGTCGCCGATGACCACACCCAACGCCAATGGCCACGCGCCGCGAAACCCGCCCGATATCGCCCTTGCGATCAAAGCAACCCAGACTGGACCAGGGGTAAGAAACAAGATGAACAGAGCGCCGGAATACAGCAGCAGTTCCAGCAACGTTATGCTCACGGGTCACCCTTCAGCGTGCCATCAGAATCCAATTCCCAGAACGGATTATACGCATATTCCCACAGGTGCCCGTCGGGATCTGTCAGTGTTCCGGAATAACCACCCCAGAACACCTTCGCCGGGCGGCTGACAGCCACGGCACCGGCATCCAACGCCAACTGGTACGCGCGGTCGACAGATTCTGTATCGGGGTAATTCGTGGCCAGGGTTACCGCACCCGTTGCATTGGCTGGGACAGCCTGTCCGATATCCTTGGCCATAGCGTCCCGCGGGTAAAGTGCCATGAACTGCCCATGTAGCTGAAAGAATGCGATATCTTCAGAGCTGCCCGCAGCTTCGTTCCACCCCAAAGCCGCATAGAAATCACGCGAGGTTTGCAGGTCGGTCACCGCTAGGGTGACCATGGTAATACGTTGTGTATTCATGGTGATACTCTATTTCGGATTTATCACAGAAAGCCCGTTTTCCTCGCGGACTTCAAGCATCATCGCTTTGTCGGCGACGCCCTCAAACAGTTCGGCACCTGTACCGGTCATCCAGGCCTGGGCGCCCAAGGCAAGGATTTCATCATAGAGTGCTGCGCGCCGGTCCACGTCGAGATGGGCCGCTACCTCGTCCAATAACAGGACCGGCGGTGCGCCAAATTCAGCCGCCAAAGCTCGCCCGTTGGCGAGGATCAGCGAGACCAGCAGCGCCTTTTGCTCACCCGTGGAACATTTGCGGGCGTGGATCCCTTTGGTTTGATAAGTCGCTTCCAGATCAGCACGATGCGGTCCAATAAGGGTGCGGCCTGCCAGTATGTCTCTAGGACGGTTTTCGGCTAGTGCTGTTTGCAGCGCCGCTGCGTCTTCGGGAGCCTTGATGCCATCTGCGTGGGTCAACTCCAGCCCAGCAGTGGGAAACGCTGTTTCCGCTTGTCTCTGCGCCGACGCAAGTAGCATCAGAGTCTGTTGCCGGTTGGAATGAATTTGAGCCCCTGTCTCTGCCATCTGCGCTTCAACAGCGCCATACCATCCCGGATCACGCACCTGATTTTTCAGCATCCGGTTGCGTTCGCGCATAGCTTTGTCGTAGGCCAGGCTGACCTCTGCGTGACGCGGCTCAAAGCTCATCGACAGGCGATCCAGGAACCGCCGCCGCCCTTCTGCGCCTTCGACCCAAAGCCTGTCCATAACCGGCACCAGCCAGACAATTCGCGCCACTCTGCCCAGCGCTAGCTGCGGTGCGGGTTTATCATCAATCAAAACACTGCGGGACGCATTCTCTGTCCAAGCCGTTTCAATCTCATGAATCTGACCCAGGCTCTCCAATTCAGCCGAAACTTTCCAGCCGAGTTGTTCCGGGCTGCGTGCCATTTCTTCTGCTTTCGCGCCGCGCAAACCGCGACCCGGGGACAAGAGCGAGATCGCCTCAAGAACATTGGTTTTGCCAGCCCCGTTTGGGCCGAACAACGCAATGGACCGTCCGTCGGTTTCCAGACGGGCATATTTGTGGGACCGAAAATGTGAAAGCGTTAAGCTGTTAACCGCAAGGGTTGCCAAGCTACACCCGCATCGGCATCACGACGTACACAGCGGTCTCATCATTGCCTTCGCGCATCAGGGTTGGGTCCCCCGATGAATTGAACATGAACACCGCGTTTTCTCGATCCACCTGACCGGCTATTTCAAGTAAATACTTGGCGTTAAAGCCTATTTCCAACCGCTCATCGCCATAAGCAACAGACAGTTCTTCCTCGGCCGCACCGCAGTCGGGCGCATTGACAGACAGGACCAACCGGTCCTCGTCAAGCGCCAGCTTCACTGCACGGGATCGTTCCGACGATACAGTAGACACCCGGTCTACTGCCTGCGCAAACTCAGCCGCATCAACTTCCAGACGTCGGGTATTGCTGGCGGGGATCACCCGGGTATAGTCAGGGAACGAGCCGTCGATGACTTTGGACGTGAGTGTTATTTCTGGCGTTGCAAATCGTATTTTGGTTTCTGATACAGACACCGCGATACTGGCCTCATCATCTTCCAGAAGTTTGCGCAATTCGCCGACAGTTTTGCGCGGCACAATAACGCCTGGAAGATCGTCAGCACCATCAGGCAAATCCGCATCGATCCTGGCCAGCCGATGGCCGTCCGTTGCCACACAACGCAGAACCTTGGCACCATCGCGCTCCGAACTGTGCATATAAACGCCGTTCAGATAGTACCGGGTTTCCTCGGTTGAAATTGCAAATTTCGACTTGTCGAACAGCCGTCGCAATACCGAGGCGGTGGCAGCAAAATTGCAGGAATATTCAGACGACGCCATCACCGGAAAATCCTCTTTTGGCAGCGTCGCCAACGAGAAATTAGATCTGCCGGCGTTTACTTCCAACCGACCAGAAGAACCGTCGTCGGACAATTCAACCATAGCGCCGTCTGGAAGTTTGCGGACGATTTCATGCAAGGTATGCGCACCAACCGTTGTGGACCCTGAACGTTCGACCATTGCCGTGAATTTGTCGACCACTTCAATATCAAGATCCGTTGTGCGCAGACTTACGGTGCTGCCTTCAGCCTCAATCAGAACATTTGCAAGGATCGGGATTGTGTTTCGGCGTTCCACAACCGACTGGGCTTGTGACATTGCCTTGAGCAATGCGCTGCGCTCGATGCTGACTTTCATGTTTTCGTCCCTTGCCCGGTCCAATTGTGTGGGTGCACGACCCTACGCGGATTGACCTCAAAATCAATAGCTA
Source organism: Amylibacter sp. (assembly GCA_965237555.1). Classification (GTDB taxonomy): domain Bacteria; phylum Pseudomonadota; class Alphaproteobacteria; order Rhodobacterales; family Rhodobacteraceae; genus Amylibacter. The sequence goes on along the minus strand of OZ250147.1, from coordinate 301,753 downwards.
TCGCACAATCCATTGGATTGCCTACGGGGTCAAGAAGGCCAGCACTAGAACCAAAAGAAAAGGGCCCGAAAATCAGACCCTCTTTTGATTTCGATGCGGACCGAAGCTATGCTTCCAACATCCGCCGCAACAACTCCACGTCTTCGGCAATCTGGTTATCGATTGAGCGCAGCTCTTCGATTTTCTTAACAGCGTGGATCACCGTTGTGTGGTCACGCCCGCCAAACCGTCGGCCTATTTCAGGCAGTGACTTCGACGTCAGCCTTTTGGCCAAAAACATTGCCACCTGACGCGGACGGGCGATAGAACGGGCGCGGCGCGGGCTCAAGATATCCGTCAGGCGGATATTATAGTGGTCGGCAACTTTGCGAATAATTTCGTCAATTGTAACTTTGCGGTCCGACGCACGGAGGACATCAGCCAGACATTCCTGTATCACTTCCAAAGTCACCTCACGCCCAACCAGCGAGGCAAAAGCGAACAGCCGGGTCAGAGCGCCTTCCAATACCCGCACATTTGTCGAAATCCTGTGCGCCAGGAATTCCAACACGCCGTCAGAAATAACCACTTCCGGGTAATGTACAGCTTGGGCTTCGACCTTGCTTTGCAGAATTCCCAGCCGCAATTCGTAATCTGTGGGATGCAAGTCGACAACCAATCCCCACTGCAAGCGGGACTTGATACGCTCCTCCAGTCCATCAATTTCCCCAGGTGCGCGATCTGCGGAAATAACGATTTGCTTGTTCTGATCCACCAAAGCATTGAACGTGTGGAAAAATTCGTCCTGTGTACTGTCTTTGCCGGCGATAAACTGCACATCATCCACCATCAGCAGATCAACTGAACGGAACAGTTCTTTAAAGCTCATCGTATCCTTGAACCGGAGCGCTTGAACGAAGCGGTACATGAACTGTTCAGCAGATAAGTAAAGAATCTTCGCGTCTGGATTGCGCTGTTGCGATTCGTGAGCAATCGCGTGCATCAAATGAGTTTTGCCCAATCCGACACCACCGTAAAGGAATAGGGGGTTGAAGGTTACCGCCCCACCCTCCGCAACCCGTCTTGCGGCGGCATGAGCTAGTTCATTTGGCTTGCCCACAACAAAACTTTCGAAGGTAAATCGAGCATCAAGCGGCGCTCCGGGCAGTTCTGAGTTTCCGGTAGCCTTTTGAATCGTCGGTTTACGCCCAGTTGCGGTCGACTTGGTCTTTTGCTGGACACGTTCAGTTTGGAATTCAAGACGCTCCACTTCCCGACCTTCAGCGGCAAATAGCATCCTAATTTTGTCGCTGTAGTTACGCGACACCCAGTTGCCTATAAATCCAGTCGGCGCGGCGAACCGGGCCACCCCTTCATCGAAGCCAAGAAACTTAAGCGGCTCTATCCAATTCTTAAAAGCATCTTTCCCAACGTCATTCCGTAATCCATTGCACACACTTCCCCAGCAGTCTGTTGTCATTTTCGTCCCGAACTCTAACTGTTATGACTGGCGCCACGACAAGCCACGCGCCTTCCAGCCGTTAATATTTCCCCTATGGCCTGCGGAGTCCAAATCGCCTTCGAACCCCTCAGCCACATTTACGCATTCCACCGACTGGCCTTTTGCAGCAAAAGCCAAGGCAATTGATTGCGCCGCTTGCATAGATCGTTGGCCTGAGCGACAGACAAAATATATCGCCGAAGGTGCAGCACCTTCGAAATGCCCAAGCAGATCATCTGCAAATTCTTCGTTCCGCGGCATACCGGGAAAAGACATCCATTCGAGCAGAACTGGATTTTTCCCCAAAGGACCGAGATCCGGCACACCGACAAAGGCCCATTCTGCCTTTGTTCGGACGTCAACCAAGATAGTGTCGGCAGTTGAATTTAGCCTGTCCCACGCGATGTCAGGAGAAACCTCTGAGACCGCGTTTTCCATAAAAGCTATTTCCTCTTTAGCGACACGAACTGATTCACTTGAACAAACTAACAAATGGTATGGCACCGTTTCAAGAAATCTTCGCTGTTGACTCGCAATTAATTTGGCGAATCCTATTTTAGGCAACACATTGTAATATTTGGAATTTTTCTGTCAGACACGCGTAACCGAGCCTCACAATAAGGCGGGTTTTGCTGTATTTGGTCTTTAGATTGGCTTTGGTGGCAGAGTACCAAAGCGACCAGACAGTCCTAGTAATTTCAACTGAGTCGAACAAGGCGACCAAAAACAGAACATCACAATTAGTCGCAAAAAAAACGAGGCCAAACCTGGCCTCGCTTCCGTAACTCAATATTACGTAAACTGTATTAGGAGCCCATCGCCTTAACCCGTGCCGAAAGGCGCGAGATTTTACGGCTGGCAGTGTTCTTGTGCAGAACGCCCTTGGTTACGCCACGCATCATTTCCGGCTGAGCGTCTTTCAACGCAGCAGCGGCAACAGATTTATCGCCGCCAGTGATCGCTTCTTCGACTTTGCGAATGAAGGACCGGATACGCGACCGGCGCGTTTTGTTTACTTCGGTGCGGCGCTCAGTTTGACGCGCACGTTTCTTTGCCTGTGGCGAGTTGGCCATGCTGTAATTCCTGATCTTACGGGATTCGAAAGATGAAGCGTGCTTCTAGGCCCGGATCGGGTATCAGTCAAGTGTCGGAAGCCCGAAATGTGTCGCTTATTTGCCGCGGAATTGCGGGGCCCGTTTTTCAGTGAAAGCAGCCATGCCTTCAGATTGGTCCTCGGTCGCAAAAAGCGAGTGGAACAGGCGCCGTTCAAACAACACGCCTTCGCGTAAAGTGGTTTCGTAGGACCGGTCTACGGCCTCTTTCACTGCCATCGTCGCCAGGGCAGATTTTTCGGCAATCTTGGCGGCAGTTGCCATAGTCTCTTCCATCAATTTCTTGACCGGCAGCACACGGCTGACAAGACCGGACCGTTCAGCTTCTTCCGCGTCCATAAATCGGCCAGTCAGATGCATTTCCATGGATTTGGATTTGCCGACAAACCGCGTCAGACGTTGGGTGCCGCCTATTCCCGCAACCACACCCAGATTGATCTCCGGCTGGCCAAATTTTGCCGTGTCGGAACACAGAATGAAGTCACACATCATTGCCAGTTCACAACCGCCACCCAAACAGTAACCGGAAACAGCCGCAACGATGGGCTTGCGGCAGCGCAAAATGGATTCGGTCTCATGGGTGAAATAGTTGCTGCTGAACATATCGACAAAAGATTTGTCGGCCATTTCCTTTATGTCAGCACCCGCCGCGAAGGCCTTTTCGCTGCCGGTCAAAATGATGCAGCGGACTTTGTCATTCTGCTGCATGGCGTCAAGCGCGTCGCTCAACTCGCACAGTAATTGTTGATTCAGAGCATTCAACGCATCTGGCCGGTTCAGCTGAATCAAACCTACGTGGTCTTCGACTTCAACGATAAGTGTCTCGTAGCCCATGAAAGGCCTCATTCGCTGTTTCCAAGTCTCGAAGGATTATCACCTCTGGGGCTGGTTTCAAGCTATCTCTGACAGGTTGCACAATAAAAAGATGAGCGCCCTGATTGCACGATTCGCCGAATTTTTCCTGCACAGTCAGGCGTGTGGCAGGATTCACCTTCTCGACCGTACACGGCAAAGCTGTGCTGAAAATATCCAAGTTCTCCGTCTGTCTGCCGGTAATCCCTCAACGTTGATCCGCCCGATTCGATGGCTTCGCCCAAAACCTGGCGAATCGCGGGCACCAGCGACGAGACCCGTTTCACCGACAGTTTGCCTGCCTTTTGCAGTGGCGAAATTCCGGTTCGAAACAAGGTCTCGCAGACATAGATATTGCCCAAACCTGCGACGATGCGTTGATCAAGCAACGCAGATTTAATCGGGGTGATTCTGCCGTTGAGTTTTTTGGCCAAATAGGCCTCATCGAACGCGTTGCCCAATGGTTCGGGGCCAAGTGATGCCAGCAGTTTGTGCTGATCAATCTGATCCGTTGGGGCCAAATCCATCACTCCAAACCGGCGCACGTCGTTAAAGGTGATGCGGATGCCATCCTGCATATCCAGAATTACGTGATCATGTTTTTCTGGAGCTGGATGCAAATGATGAAAGTCGCCAAGTATTTCGCCACGTGCTCCCGTGGGTCGTGAAATCATCATACGCCCGGACATGCCAAGATGGATCAGCAAAGATTCACCCGTGTCCAGATCACACAGGATGTATTTCGACCGCCGCCGAAGGCGCTGCACCCGAGCGCCAGTCAGCCGTTCCACCATACACTCAGGAAACGGCCAGCGCAGATCGGGGCGGCGCACGTCAGCCCTGGCAATAACCCGCTCAACCATTACGGGCTCCAACCCACGCCGGACGGTTTCAACTTCGGGGAGTTCAGGCATCGTTTCTAACCTACGCTCAGGTGACGCATTTCTATCCGCTAAAACACTCTATATAAAGCAAAGCTGCAAGATCACGAGAGCGAACAAATGCCCGAATCAAACCGCACCACCCACTTCGGCTTCCAGACCGTCGACGAAGACGCCAAGGCGGGCATGGTGCATGGGGTGTTCAGCAACGTCGCCTCGAAATACGACGTGATGAACGATGCGATGTCGCTCGGCATTCACCGTCTGTGGAAAGACGCGATGATGGATTGGCTGGCACCGCGCAAAGGGCAGAATCTGCTGGATGTGGCGGGTGGCACCGGCGACATTTCCTTCCGATTTCTGAAACGCGCGCCCGAGGCCCATGCCACTGTCTTTGACATGACCCAGGGGATGCTCGACGCGGGTCGGCAAAGGGCCGAGGCCGAAGATTTGGCCTCCCGGCTCGATTGGATTTGTGGTGATGCAATGGCGTTGCCGTTCCCTGATAATAGCTTTGACGTCTATACAATATCGTTCGGCATTCGGAACGTCACCTGCCCGCAGGACGCTTTGAAAGAAGCCTTTCGCGTTTTGCGCCCGGGTGGGCGTCTGATGGTACTCGAGTTCAGCCAAATCGCCATCCCGGCGCTGCAATGGGCCTATGACCGTTACTCGTTCAACATCATCCCACCGCTGGGCAAGCTGATCGCCAATGACGCCGACAGCTATCAATACCTGGTCGAAAGCATTCGAAAATTTCCGGATCAGGAAACTTTCCTGCGTATGATCTGTGAGGCCGGGTTTGAAAATGCAAAATACCGCAATCTGACAATGGGCGTCGCGGCGCTGCATTCGGGCTGGAAAATCTAAAAATGCGTGGACCCCATAACATCTGGCGTCTGATCCGGACTGGTGCCACCTTTGAACGCACCGGCGCCATGCGTCTGGCTTTGGAGGCTGTCGACGCACCGCCAGGTATACGGCTGGCCGCCCGAATCCTCGGTTGGCCTTTCAAATGGCTGGGCTTGAAAGGCGATCCCTCGCAGCCACCAATGTTGAGAGCGATCACTGCATTGGGGCCGGCATATATCAAATTTGGCCAGTTGCTCTCGACCCGACCGGATGTTGTCGGGCCGGATCTGGCACAGGAATTGAAGATCCTTCAGGATAAGCTGCCTGAGTTTTCCATGGTGCAAGCGAAATCCGAGATCAAACACGATCTTGGCGCATCGGTCGACGATCTGTTTGTCGAGTTCAGCGAACCGGTTGCAGCCGCTTCAATCGCTCAAGTTCACAAAGCAAATCTGCGAAGCGATGGCCGTGAAGTTGCGGTCAAAATTCTGCGCCCCAACATCGCTCGCGCATTTCAGAAAGACATCGACGCGTTCTATTTCTCGGCCAGCATGATCGAATTGTTATCCCCGTCTTCGCGCCGTTTACGCCCGCATGATGTTATCGAGCATTTTGAAACAGTGGTTCACAGGGAACTGGATCTCCGGTTAGAAGCTTCAGCAGCGGATGAGTTTCGGGCCAAGACAGCCGATGATGAAGGTTTCGCCGTGCCAGCGGTGGTTTGGACCAAATCCAACAAAACGGTGCTCACGTTGGAATGGGCCGAAGGTATCCCAATGGGCGATGTCGAGGCAATCCGCACCGCCGGGCATGATATGGTTGGAATGGCGGCCAGAATCGTCCAGATGTTCCTGCGACATGCGCTGCGTGACGGCTTTTTCCATGCGGACATGCATCAGGGTAACCTGAAAGTCGCGGCGAACGGCGATCTTATTGCGCTGGATTTCGGCATCATGGGGCGGATCGACGAATATACCCGCCGGGTCTACGCCGAAATCCTGATCGGGTTCATCCGCAAAGATTACCGCCGCGTCGCCGAGGTGCATTTCGAAGCTGGTTATGTTCCTGCCGATCAGGATGTCGATGCCTTTGCGCAGGCGCTGCGGTCAGTGGGGGAACCGATATTCGGGCAAACCGCCGCGCAGATTTCCATGGCCCGACTGTTGGCGCATCTGTTTGAAGTAACCGAGCGGTTCGGCATGGAAACCCGCACCGAACTGATTCTTCTGCAACGCACGATGGTCGTGGTCGAAGGCGTTGGCCGCACATTAGACCCGGCGCTGGATATCTGGGCCGTCGCCAAACCGGTGGTTGAGCAATATATCTCCGACAATCTTGGCCCGCGCGCGATGTTGCGGGACCTGAAGCGAACCGCATTGGTGCTGGCGCGGTTTGGCCCGCAGTTGCCGTCACTTGTGGAAAATACTCTTTTGCGGAACGCGGCGTCTTTGCCCAAACCCGCCAAGCGATCGTATTGGCTGTCGACACTCTGGTTCGTTTCCGGCGCGGTGATTGCTGGGCTAGGGTTGTTGGTTTATCATTTGATTTAGGGCCGCCAACTCGGCATCTTGAGCTGCACGATAAACGTCATCCCCTTGCTCTACCCGCCACGCGCAATAGGCTGCCATCCGCCAATGAAGGACAGGCAACAGTGCCAGCAGCCGGGAAACCGCAACTCGGTCTGGGTAAGTCGCCAGAAATGTATCGGAATCCTGTTTGTTCAGCGGGCCCACACCGTAAGCGATCTGCATCGCTGGTGACAAAAAACAGAACAAGTCGGAAACCGGATCGCCGAGCGCCGGAGACTGCCAGTCGATCAACCGCAACCCGTCTTGTGAAACGATAATATTGGCGGCCACCACATCACCGTGAATAAAACAAAACCCGCAATCCGGCACGTTTGTTTGCTTCGGCCTATTCCGCCGCAACTCATCCGCAGCGGCTGGCTTTAGCAGTGATAAAATGTCGGCTCCGCGCGCGGCAATCTGCGGCCAGCCCATGTCGCCACGGCGCAATCCATCAGGAGCCGGAAATTTGTGCAACCGCCCCAACAATTGCGCCACCGCCGCTATATCGTCGCGCCATATGTGCCCCCTGATGTGCCGATAAAGAACCGCCTCCCCAAAAGAAGTCCGACACAATCCGACCGGCTCGGGCGCAATTGCCTCGCCCTTTAACGCCGTCAAACAAAGAAGTTCATCAGAAGCGGAATTTGCAAACAGCGGATTGTCCCGATGCAAAAACAGTTTGCACACAAAATCCTGCCCCACTTTCCAGACCATATTGGACCGGCCCCCGGTCATCATCTCCCAGGCAGCTCCCGCTGGCACCAGATTGGTTGTTTCCAATTCGCTCTGCAGTGATCTTTGAATGTCCAGCAATATTGGCTCCCTTAGACCCGCAATAAGAATTCGTGGTCTGCAGCACAAGGCTTGTGTCCAATTCCAGAATGTGGCTTTTGGCGCATATGACCCCGTGGCTCAACTGGATAGAGCAGCCCCCTCCTAAGGGGCAGGTTGCAGGTTCGAATCCTGCCGGGGTCGCCAATCGTCACAGCATCCGGATAACATCTTTGTCGATCGCCAGCATATAGCCCTTGCGACTGATATTTTTGATCAGCAGTTGCGACACGATCTGGTTGCCCAACTGGTCGCGCAAACGTTTGACGCGGGTTGCGCCAGCTGCTTCGTCACAATCAACTGATCGCTTGCCGGTTATCACCGCCTCCAGATCGCTGCCGGAGATCACCTCATCGTCCAGCCGCGCCTCACAAAGCACAGACAGGGTCTCACAAATGCTCTCGGTCAGCTCGAATTCCATATTGTTGATATGCACCACTTGTTCACCCCGGCTGATAATCAAACTGGTGATGTGGATGCCATGTTGTTCAATTTCGCTGATACGCCGCGACAGACCGTAGTTGGTGACTAAAAAATAAAGGGCCGACAGAAGCAATGCAGATGCCAGCACCAACAACACAAAAATGATAGGCAATCATAAGATTAGGGCTTGAAAATGAGTGAGGAAAATCATATACTTAGGTTTAAAGGAGGACTTCCGATGAACCTGATTTCGATCTTCAAAATGTTTCCCGACCAGGAAGCCTGCATCAGTCATTTGGAGGGGCTTAGGTGGGGCGATGCTCCTCATTGCCCACACTGTGGCGGGGTTCGCGTCGCTCGAAAGAAGGAGAGTTGCCGGATAGGGCGATGGAACTGCCATGACTGCCGCAACAGCTTTAATGTTCTGCAAGGAACGGTCTTTCAGCAAACCAAGATACCTCTTCAAAAGTGGTTTCTGGGTATCGCCTTGATGGTCAACGCCAAGAAAAGCCTGTCCAGTTGCCAATTGGCGCGGGATATAGACGTGACGCAACCCTCATGTTGGTATATGCAGCAGCGCATCAGGGCGGCGATGGCCAGCGAAGATCGGCACTTTCTCAAGGATATCGTTGAGGTAGACGAAACCTACATTGGTGGTAAACCCCGCCGGAACAAGCGCGATGACAACGACCCGCCCAAGAGAGGCCGCGGCACCAAGAAAACGCCGGTAATCGGCGCAGTCCAGCGTGGCGGCAGGGTTGTTGCCCGCGTCGCCAACGACCTGACCGGAAAAGGCATCCTGCGCTTCATCCAGGATACCGTCGATATGAAGGAAACCATCCTCGTAACCGACGAATACAAGGCCTACAACGCGGTTGACGCGATTATGGCCCGGCTCAGCGTCAACCACAGCGAACGGTACGTTGACGGTGATGTACACACCAACACCATCGAGGGATTTTGGTCGCACCTGAAACGGGCCTGGTTTGGCCAGCACCATCACTACGCCAAGGGGTACGTGCCTCTGTACGTTGCCGAGGCGTGCTGGAAGTACAACCGTCGCAAACGTAAGGACGGCTTCGATGCCTTTCTTGCGTCGGCTATCACATAGGAGAAAGAAAATGGCAATGAGCTTAGAAAGCGCTTCCCAATTCATCTACCAAATTCTGAAGAGAGATTTGGAAAGAGTCTCGCCTTTCCGAGCGATCCTCCTTTCCGAGCGCGTCAATTGCACCGGAAAGGAGGCCGCAGATATCCCTCATATCGTCGCGGGTTCCGAGGACAACAATCACTGACAGGATCAGGGCCTTTAGAGCTACAGTGTTTGCATCTGTCTCGGTCTCGAAAACGACAAGTGCCTCAATGATCTTACCATCATCCATGACACTACATCCTACAAGGGACAGTTTTTTTCTTCGGCGATTTCGGCCAAGTGAGCCTGGCGATCCCTCGCCGCAGTCTTTGCTTCTTCAATGTTCTGATAGGTTGCAAGCAAGGCGGGCCAGAAAAATATTCCGGCAGCAACGTTGGTTCCCGTAGCACCCTTTTCCTGTTCGGCGCGTTTTTCAAAATCCTGGGCTTCAAGAAATTGTTCTTTAATCTGATTGCAGGAGAGCTGGTCATCGCCTACCTTCCGAATGTTCACCACCTCCGGTGTGGCGCAAGAAGCGAGAAAAAGGGTTGCGGAAAGTATGACTACTGAACGTCGGATCATCTTGAGTTCCTCTGGCACGGGTGCATAAGGCGCGGAATTTGGAATCAAATGAAGAGCCAGTCAAGCCCTAATCTTATGATTGCCAAATGATATATCGATAGCCCTGCAAAACATCCGAAAAAACCGTGCCGGACTGAGCCAGAATTTCCAGCAGTTTGACCTGCTCGCCTGTGGTCAGTGCGTCATTCTCTACAAATATACGCTCGACCCGGTCGTTAAAAACATTCGCGTCCGGTAAAGTTGTAAACAAAACAATCGCGGTGACCAACAGCAGCAGAAGCACCAAAACCGAACCCGATATAACCACCGACCTCGGCTTCACTGGTTTGAACCAGCTTTTAGATTTAGTACCTGAGGAAATATTGTCCTGCATTGCGGCGCCTTTGCTTCAAGCCGGATTTGTCAAATTTCGAGACTATAGTCAACAAAACCCAACTATCCCCGGAAATACGCGCTGCCACTGCTTTTTCCAAGACACGTCTGTTTGAACAGGCCGCGCCGGACAATCGCATCACTCCATAATGAAGTTGCATTCCGCTCGACGCTGCCCTTTTTGCTTTGTAGTCCACAAAACAGTTTCCGGCTGCCGAGGTGGCTGTTGGTGCCGCGACAGCGACAGCGATCGCTGTTACGATCATCAGTTTTGATAGGTGTTTCATACAGGATTATGTGCCGTTGGCAGCGCTGTTATTCAATATCAAAACGTATGAAATTGGCAGATATTCGATAACCGCGGCCCGTTATTGCCTGACATTAAACATTGCACTCAAATGATTTCAGAACGTAGCGCAACACCGGAATCACCCGTTTCAGCGCTTTGTAAATAACAGCTAACAGACCCGAAAGGACTTCAAATGTTTCGCTTCGTTGCCATCACCAACCTGACTGCTTTGGCCATCGCCGTAACACCGGTCGTCATCTCTCCTGCAAAAGCCGACAGCGACTTCGACAAGTTTCTTGCCGGTGCTGTCACAGTCGCCATCATTGGTGGCATCGTGGCCCACAACAATCGCAAGCAACGACGACAGCGGGCTGTCACGCCCAATGATTTTGATCATGATCGCCACCGGCACCAAAGATTGCGCCACACCCACGGTCATCGTGGGACACATGTTCACCACGGTAGCCACAACAATCACGCGGCGGTTCTCAAAACCGTCCAAGTAAGGCGAAACCACAAGCCGAAACAGTGCCTGCGCAAGCGCTGGACCCGAGACGGCTGGGTGACTTACTATGTCAAAAAATGTTTGCGTAATCACCATTCGGTCAGGACCATTTATCACTACCGGTAAACGCGTAGAGCTTATCGTGCAGCGGGGCGGCTTGTGGGTCGCCTCCTTTTTTGTGGCAGTCATGGTGTGATTTGATTGCCTTCGGCGAACGTAACAGGCAGATACTGCCTATGCTCGACCCGAATATCGAACTCAATATCAACCGATCTCATCCGGCAATTCAACGCATTGCCGGTATCGACGAGGTTGGCCGTGGCCCCTGGGCAGGGCCTGTTACGGCATGTGCAGTTGTCCTTGATCCTACCAACATTCCTGATGGCTTGCGGGATTCCAAAAAACTGACCGCCCGCCAAAGGGAATCCTTGTTCCAACCAATTTTGGACGCGGCCGATGTCGGAGTAGCCCACGTTTCCGTTGAACAGATTGATCAGATTAATATTCTTCAAGCTTCGCTTCTTGCGATGCGGTTGGCTTTGTCCAATTTGAAAATTCTACCGGACTTTGCTCTGATTGATGGAAACAGAACACCTGACAGGCTTCCTTGCCCCGCCCAGACACTTGTCAAAGGTGACGCAAGATGTCTGTCCATCGCAGCGGCTTCAATTGTTGCAAAAGTAACCCGCGATGCGTTGATGGTTGCGCTTTCGCAACAGTACCCGGGCTATGGCTGGGAGACCAACGCCGGATATGGGACAAAACAGCATCAGATCGCATTGAGCAGATTAGGGGTAACCCCACATCATAGGCGATCATTTAAACCGATCCACAACATCTTGTGTGAAGCAATTAATTTAAGTGATTGATTCAAAAAGAAATTGACCTCGAATCCGCTTTGACTCATCCTGAGCACAACGACGCGAAAAGCGCATAAGACGAGGCAATTAATGACCAAGACCAAAAGACCCGCCGGCAGGAAAGACCTGCCGCTAAATCAGATTTTGTCTGGCGATTGTGTGGAGACGATGAATTCTCTGTCCGAAAATTCTGTCGATCTGATTTTTGCGGACCCACCCTATAATCTGCAGTTAAAGGGTGAATTGCACCGACCGGATAACTCCAAGGTCAATGCAGTGACTGACCATTGGGATCAATTCGAAAGCTTTAAAATTTATGATGAATTCAGTCAGGCTTGGCTCAAGGCCGCGCGCCGAATACTGAAACCAGATGGCGCGATTTGGGTAATCGGTTCATATCACAACATTTTCCGGCTTGGCGCCTGTTTGCAGGACGCCGGGTATTGGGTGATGAACGATGTGATCTGGCGCAAGACCAACCCAATGCCGAATTTTCGCGGCATGCGGTTGACCAACGCGCATGAAACGATGATTTGGGCGTCCAAGTCGGAGAAATCCAAACCGACATTTAACTACGAAGCGCTCAAAGCATTGAATGACGGGGTGCAGATGCGGTCCGACTGGCTGTTGCCCATATGTAACGGGCACGAGCGGCTGAAAGACAACGAGGGTCATAAGGCCCATCCGACGCAAAAACCAGAGTCATTGCTGCATCGGGTGCTGGTGGGCTCAACCAATGTCGGCGACGTTGTACTTGATCCTTTCTTTGGAACCGGTACCACCGGCGCGGTTGCCAAAAAACTTGGCCGCGACTTCATCGGCATCGAGCGCGAAGCAGCCTACCGCGAAGTTGCCGCAAAGCGACTCAGCAACATCCGTAAGTTCGATCGCCAGTCGCTGGAAGTCAGCACGTCGAAACGCGCCGAACCACGGGTTCCGTTTGGCCAATTGGTGGAACGGGGCATGTTGTCACCGGGTGAAAAACTCTACGCATTGAACGGTCGGGGAGCAGCCAAAATCCGCGCTGACGGGACCTTGATCGCGCATGACACGCGCGGCTCGATCCACCAAGTTGGTGCTGCATTGGAAGGCGCACCCAGCTGCAACGGCTGGACCTATTGGGGTTTTCGCAAAGAAGGCAAAACCATCCCAATCGATCTGCTCCGGCAGCAAATCCGCTCGGAAATGGCCAGCTGACTCACAACAGAATTACCGCCTGTGCCTGGGGTTTCCGCCCATTTAGGCACAAAGCCTGACTAGCCCCGCCCTCGTGGCGGGGCCTTTTTTCACCCAGGCGCTTGATTCAACGCTTTGTCATAATCGTGCCAGTCGTCGATATCCGAGTAATAAGTTCGCCGCCACGCCCGCACTTTTGGATTCATATAACGCCGCCACATTGGCGGAACCATCGCCAGCATAGTCATGATCGGATAGCCAAACGGCAATTGCGGCGCAGCATCTTCGGCATAAGTTTGCAACAGTGGGAACCGCCGATCCGGTTTGTAATGATGGTCTGAGTGCCGTTGCAGATTGATCAGGAAATAATTGGTGATCCGGTGCGACGCATTCCACGAATGCCGCGGCTGCACATGCTCGTATTTGCCACCCCCAAGATGTCGCCGTGTCAGCCCGTAATGCTCCACATAATTTACCAGTTCCAGCTGCCAAACGGCGGTAAATGCCTGCACACAGAATAAACCTGCACCAGCAACTCCGCCAACAATGAACGCCAGCACCAGCCAGCCAATCTGCCAGGCCGCATAGCGCCAAAACGGATTGCTGCTGTGCCACCACAACAGCTTCTTACGCGCCAGCATGGCCTGTTCAGCGCGAAATGAAGACTTCAGGCTAGAAATCAATACACGCGGGAAGAACCTGTAAAAGCCTTCATTATACCGCGCGGTCACCGGATCACGGGGCGTCCCGACATAGCGGTGATGCACCAACAGATGTTCGGACCTAAAATGTCCGTACAGTGTCATCGTCATCAGCGCATCGCCTAACAACCGCTCCCATTTTGGCTTTTGGTGCATCAATTCATGCGCGTAAACAATGCCGATGGAACCTGATGCAATCCCCACAGTAGCCATGAATATCACGGACTCAACGCTGTCGAGCCGATCTGTCCGACTCACATACGCAAGAGCCCCGAAAATCAGGCAAATCTGGATAGGCACCCACAGGATGGTTATCAGCTGATACCAAAACAGATCAGAAGGCGCGTCCGGATCTGGATTGTCTTCGCTCAGGCCACCGACATAGTCCAGAATGGCGGTGATGTACCAAGCAAACACCGGCGGCAAAGCCAGCCACCAGCCACCCTGCCATCCGGCAAAAGCCAGAATCGGAATAAAAGATAGGGACACCCAAAACGGGAATGCCGCCAGAAAATTGGTTCGAATGCTCTGCCCGGCCATTTTGGCCTCCGATTTTTTGCACAGTTTGCCACGAAGGAGTTAAGCAAACAAGTTTTCATGAATTCGCCGTTTGGGCGCAGCTATTTCGCAAAGTTCCAGACTTTTCGCATGACCGTTGGCAGGGCCGTTGGGTCAAATATCCCTGCCGTGACAAACTCACCCTTTAACGGAGGATCGCCGATTTTGGCCGTCCCCACTAATACTGTTAGACGCAGGTGGAAATGCGTGAATGTGTGGCGAACTTCACCGGGCAATTCCTGCCACTCAGTCATCATCGGCTTTTCGCACGGTGATTGCTCTTCAGCCCATTCACTGCCCGGCCAGCTCAGCATTCCGCCCAACAATCCCCTTCCGGGTCTTCGTTCCAGTAAAACTGCACCGTCTTCTCGGATCAGCACATACGCCACGCCCACTCTGGTTGGTTTGGCGACTTTCGGAACTTTGTGGGGATATTGCAGCGCAGATCCTTTCGCCCGCGCCCCGCAATGTGTTGCCCAGGGGCAAATACCGCAGGACGGATTGCGAGGCGTACAGATTGTTGCCCCCAAATCCATTACCGCTTGCGCATAGTCACCCGGTCGCCCAGCATCGGTTTTGTCTTGCGCCAGCGCGCGAAGCTCCTGTTTTGCCGCCGGTAACGGGGTTTCCACCAAATGTAAACGGGCCATCACGCGCTCGACATTCCCATCAAGCACCGTTGCGGGTTGGTCAAAGGCTATCGCAGCAATTGCTGCCGCGGTGTATGGTCCGATTCCCGGCAATTTCAGCAGATCCGGTTCAGACCTTGGAAAAACACCCGCAAATTCCCCGGTAACGATACGGGCACATTTCAATAAATTTCTGGCTCTGGCATAGTATCCGAGACCCGCCCAAGCAGCCATTACATCTGCATCGACTGCCGCAGCTAAATCCTGATTCCGCGGCCACCGCTCTATGAATTTCTCAAAATAGGATTTTACAGCAGATACGGTGGTTTGCTGCAGCATTATCTCTGACAGCCAAACATGATATGGGTCCGGCAGTTGCCCTGCCTTGCGCGCTGCAGGCGATACGCGCCATGGCATTTCTCGCGCATGGGAATCGTACCAGTCAAGCAGCTCTGCCGACATAGTCATCTGCAGGTCACGCAAGTTTTATCACTCCAATATCGTTTATGCGCTAGCATCCGCGCTGCTCATTCGTAAGATAACGCGTCATCAGCAAATGGACAGCCATGCGTCGTGCATCAACCCCAAACAATCCCTCGCATTCACCGCCCCGGCGGATGAAACGGGGATTCGTGCAGACCGGCGGCATTCTAAGCAAGCAAATCCGCAAAGCCTCCGAGAAACGCGGCTTTGCCGAAACTCGCCTGCTGACCCATTGGACAGAAATTGTGGGTGAAGCCACAGCGAAAATTGCTGAACCTGTCAAAGTCAGTTATAACCGCCAGGGCATTGGCGCGTCGCTGACCGTATATTGCACCGGGGCAAATGCTCCCATGTTGCAAATGCAGCTGCCCCAAATCATCGAGCGGGTGAACGCCTGCTATGGCTATTCTGCAATCAGCCGCATTTACATCACGCAGACATCGCAAGCGGGTTTTGCAGACGCTGGGCAACCGTTCGTCCACAAACCTGAAAAAACACCGTTGACTCAGCACGACCGCCAAAGGCTCGAAACAACCGTTTCAGATGTGGCGGATGAGAGTCTGCGCAAAGCTCTCGCCAATCTTGGCGAGAATATTATAACAAAACCGAAAACTAGATAAGGCCGAGCAAAATGAACCTTACCCGCAGTCAATTTCTTACCGGCATGTCATCAACTCTGGCGCTTTCCCTTTTTGCTGCACCCTCCAGCAACGCTCAGGAGACCACAGTGGTGGTTTCCGAAACGGGAATTGCTGAAATGAGCCTCGGAGCCGACGACGCTCCGGTGATCATGATCGAATACGCTTCCTTTACCTGCCCGCATTGCGCCAGCTTCCATGAAAATGTTTTTCCAAAACTGAAAGAAGACTACATCGACACCGGCAAGGTGAAATTTGTTTACCGCGAAGTCTATTTTGATCGTTTTGGCCTTTGGGCAGGGATGCTGGCCCGCTGCGCCGGGCCGGACAAATACTTTGGAATGACTGACCTGCTGTACAAACGCCAGCGTGAATGGGCGCAAGGCGGTGAGGAACCGACCACAATTGTTGCAGGTATGAAAAAGCTTGGGCTGATTGCTGGTATGACTGACGAACAGATGGATGCCTGTTTGCAAAACAGCGACACTGCGAAAGCATTGGTTGCCGAGTTCCAGAAGAATTCCGACGCGGACGGCATCGAATCCACGCCTTCTTTTGTGATTGGCGGCACGACCCACAAAAACATGTCCTATGCGGATATGAAGGAATTGCTGGACGCTCAGTTGGAAGAATAAAATGGGTTCTGCACCGCTTGAGGGCATTAAGGTTATCGAACTTGCGCGCATTCTGGCCGGCCCATGGGCGGGTCAGACATTCGCCGACCTTGGCGCTGAAGTCATCAAAATCGAAAGCCCGGAAGGTGATGATACCCGGAAATGGGGTCCGCCATTTGTCGAGCGCGACGGCGATACTTCCGCAGCATATTTCCACGCCTGCAATCGGGGAAAAAAGTCGGTTGTCATCGATTTTCGAACCGACGAAGGACAGGCCGCCCTGAAGTCCCTGATTGCTGACGCCGACGTGCTGATCGAGAACTTCAAATTGGGAGGGCTGGCTAAATACGGGCTGGACTTTGAAAACCTGCGTAAGATCAACCCAGCGCTGGTGTATTGTTCCATAACCGGCTTTGGACAAACCGGGCCCTATGCCGCCAGAGCCGGGTATGATTTCCTGCTGCAAGGCATGAGCGGGCTGATGTCGATAACCGGTGAACCAGATGGCGAACCACAGAAATCCGGCGTAGCGATCACCGACATTTTCACTGGACTTTACAGTGTGATTGCAATTCAGGCAGCCCTTGCCCAGCGCGAACGGACCGGCGAGGGCCAGCATATTGATATGTCGCTGCTCGACGTGGCCACTGCGGTCACCGCCAATCAGGCATTGAACTATTTGACCACCGGTTATGCGCCGGTGCGGCAAGGCAATGCGCATCCCAATATTGTTCCCTATCAAGTTCTGATGGCTGCTGACGGGCATGTCATCATTGCAGTAGGCAATGACCGGCAATTTGGACGGTTCTGCGGATTGCTGAATTTACCGGAACTACCTGTGGACGCGCGTTTTGCAACCAATTCAGACCGGGTAGTAAACCGCCAGGTTCTGATTGAAATTCTGCAAGCGGAAACAGCCAAACTCATTAAGGCTGACCTTTTATCGGAGTGTGAAGATCACGGGGTTCCAGCGGGACCGATTAATGATCTTGCGGAGGTCTTTGAGGACCCGCAAGTAATCCACCGTGGTTTGAAACTTGAACTGGATGGCATCCCGTCGGTACGCTCGCCGATGCGGTTTTCCGGAGCTGTTTTACGGATGGACAGGCCCTCGCCAAAACTAGGGGCTGATACGGACGACGTATTGGGCAAGCAGTCCTAGAGCTTTTCGGGCCGGATTTGAGTCACAAATCTGGTACGAAAGGCAGCGTCGCATAATACTGGGAGCGGCGTCTCCCATCCAATTTGAGCCAAATTGAACGCGAAACGCTTTAGTCGAATAATGTCTGCAAGGTTTCATCCAAAAGAGCAGGATCTTCAAGCTCCAACCGAACCGGCAATGTCAGCACCTTTTGCTGGAAAGAGGCTGGCAGACGTACGGCGTCTTTCTCAGTCGTGACCAGTTGTGCGCCCAATTGCCGGGCTTCACTCTCCATCCGCTTCAGCACCGCCAGCGGCATCTTCTGGTGATCGGCAAACGAATGGCATGCGACAGGTTCTGCCCCCACCATTCTGAGTGTCTTGAAAAATTTCGCGGGCCTGCCAATCCCGGCAAACGCCACCGCCTTCAGCCCTTGCCAATCCATACCCGTATTCAAAGGCTGCAACACGGCAGAAACCAAAGGAGTGCTTTGCACGTCCGGCCAATTTTCTAGAAACGACGTCTGCGCTTCCGGCCGTCCGATTACCAAAATCATATCCGAACGTTCCAGGCCTTCTTCCACGCTTTGGCGCAACGGACCGGCTGGAAAAATACGGCCATTACCATAGCCTATCTCGGCATCCACCACCATAATTGTGAGATCTTTGGCAAGCGCCGGGTTCTGCATCCCGTCGTCGAGCACCACCACGTCAGCCCCTGCTGCGATTGCGGCCTTTGCACCTTCCAGACGGTCCGAGGCCACCCAGCAAGGCGCAAATGCCGCCAGCAGCAGAGGCTCATCTCCGGTTTCTTCCGCTTTGTGATTCCGCAGATCAACCCGCACCGGCCCTGCCAGCTTGCCACCATAACCCCTGCTGACGACGTGGGCTGATTTCTTGAGCTTTTCCAGCTGTTCCACAATTGCAATGACGGTGGGTGTTTTTCCAGTCCCGCCCATATTAATATTGCCAACACAGATCACCGGGACCGGCAGTTTCGTATGCGCTCCAGATTTCCACCTTCGTTGTACAACAATGCGCCAAACCCCTGCCAACGGCGCAAGCAGTTTTGGCAAGATTCCAGTGTGATCCGGTGACCGGAACCAGAACTGCGGTTGTTTCATGCACCTTCCTCTGGGGGTCGAAGACGACTCAATACGGAATTCATTATTCGGTCGGTAACTTCTGCACCCTCCGAGCAAGCCAGCCAGGCCGAATGCGCCATTTCGGCGGCTTTATCAGGTGGCATCAGTTCGCTGATCGCCTCTGCAAGAGAACTCGGCGAGCTAACCTCGACCGCAGCTCCGGCTCTCGCCAACCGCAAGTAACTGTCAGCAAAATTCTCGACGTTTGGTCCATGAATAATTGCCGACCCAAGTGCCGCCGGTTCAAACGGGTTTTGCCCACCCGCATCACAAAGAGATCCGCCAATAAATGAAACGGAGGCGATTCTGTACCAAAGTCCCAATTCACCCGGTACATCGCCCAGCAGCACATCGGTTAGCGGCGTCAGACTTTCGGGTTGCGACCGCCGGGCTATGTTCAAGTTGCTGTTCTTTAGCACCTGCTCCAATGCCTGTAATTGACTTGAACTTTCCGGCGACAGGATGGTCAACAGACGGTGGGTAACTCGTGACGTCGCTTTATGAGCCTGCACCACAATGGATTCTTCATCCGGATGCACATGCGCCGCCAACCACACCGGTCGGCCGTACAGCTGCCTTGATATCCGCGCCCGCTCGGATTCGTCGTGTGGCAGCGCAATTGAGCCTTCCGATAATACTCCGGTGACCGTGATTTTTTCAGGTTCGGCTCCAAGCTTGCAAAAATATTCTGCGGCGTCAGAGTCGATAGATAGTATTTCGTCAAAACTGTTGAGCACAGGTGCTGCAACTCCCGGCAACCAACGCATCCTTTTTATAGTCTGTGGCGTTAAACGCGCGTTCAAAAAAACAAGCGGGACGTCAGCCAGCGCCGTTTCTTTTATTAGAACCGGCATCAACCGGTTTTCTCCCCAAAGACAAACATCCGGTTTCCAGTGGCTTAAAAAAGCTTCGACCGCCTTGGGGCTGTCATAAGGCACATATTGATGCACCGTATCGGCAGTCAGTCGCGCAGCCATTGCTCTTTCACGAATCCGATCCGTAGTGGTTAGTAAAAAATGGGCGGATGGTAAGATCGCTGCAATCCGGCCAATCAGTTCAATCATTGAAAACGACTGCCCCAGATCTCCGGCATGCAGCCAAATCAGCTGCCCGTCTTTCCGTTCGATGTTGGACTGCCCATGCCGTTCATCAATCCGTTCAGGATCTTCTTCGCCCGTCGAAACCCCTTTTTGAAGTCTGCGATCTGCCAGTGGTTCGGTGTATTTGGCCATGCCCAAATACACCGACAGACCAAGAGAATTCTGCTCGGGCGATTTCTGGGTCATGGTGGGCACTCAATCCGGCAACTCAATTTGTCCGCCGCTTTCCGCTCAAGGTCCGCTAAGGGTAAGTTCTTCCAAAGCAAAGCGCAATCTGCTTACAGGCGGTCCAACAGCCCCCTGAAAATGCTCGGTGCTGCAGAAAATAACCCCGGCAAGCGGGGAGTTTCGGAATTGTAGTATGGCACATCACCCTGCGGTGTTCCGGTTTGCGCACCGGCTTCTCTGCAGATCAAGTCGCCGGCTGCCACGTCCCATTCCCAGGCTGGGCGGAAGGTCACCATCCCATCGAAACGGCCCTGAGCAACCAGACACAGCCGATACGCAAGTGACGACCGGAAGTGTCTCTCCACCGGTGGCGGCTTGCCATTCCACAGCTCCGCTTTGAACTGCGACCCTGCCGCCAGAATGCGAGCGCCTTCGAGATTTTCCCGGCCACTGTTGCGGATCGGGTTGCCATTCAAAAAGGCCCCTTTGCCGGCCTCAGCAGAAAACATCATTCCTTTGGCAGGCAGATACACCACGCCAGCTGTAATCTCGCCCTTCGTCGCGACAGCAAAAGAATGTGAAAAATTTTCGTGCCCGGCGATAAACGCCCGGGTTCCGTCAATCGGGTCAATGATAAAAACACGGTCTGCGCTCAGCCGGTCGGTGTTGTCTTCGGTTTCTTCGGACAGCCAGCCAAAATTTGGGCGCTCTGCCAGCAATTCGCTTTGCAGCATCCGGTCAATTTCCAGATCAGCTTCGGAAACAGGCCCTTGCCCACCACCTTTGTCCCATGAATCGGGGTCTTTGCGAAAATGCTTCATGGCAATCTTACCGGCAGCTTCCGCAGCGTTGGTCAGCAATTTGAGATCAGACACCGGCAATGGTCAATCCCTCTACCAGCAGACTTGGAACAACCCGCGACAAATGATGTCTGGCATCATTCGCTGGTATTAGCGTCATCAACATTTGCCGCAAATTCCCTGCCACCGTGCAGCCGTTGACCGGGCCGGTTATCTCGCCGTTTTCAACCCACAATCCCGTTGCTCCTCGGGAATAGTCTCCAGTATTTGGATTGATTGTCGACCCGATAAGCGACGTGACAATCAGTCCGGTACCCATTTCGGCAATCAGCTCGCTCCGGCTCTGCCCGCTTTGGGTCAACTCCAGATTTCCAACCGACGGTGTCGGCGGCGCAGAAACACCGCGACTTGCGTTGCCGGTGCTGCGCATACCCAATTTCCGGGCCGTCGCCAAATCCAAAGTCCAGTTTTGCAGCACACCATTCTCAACCACTTGCCGTGATTTCACCGGCAACCCTTCACCATCAAACGGTCTCGACCCAGCAATGCGGGGACGGTGAGGGTTTTCCGTCAGCGACAATCCTTTTGGCAGTACTTCATTTCCCAAATCATCTTTTAACCAGCTCGCCCCGCGAACAATTGCACTGCCGTTGATTGCGCTCAACAGATGCCCCATCAAAGAAGAAGAAATTCTTTCGTCAAACAACACAGGATAGGTCCCGGTTGGAGGTCGCGTAGCCCCAGCCCGCGCGACCGCGCGATCCCCGGCAAGCCGTCCGATTTCCCCAGCCTCTGGAACTTCCGCCAGATGAGACCGGGACTCACCATAATAATCGCGCTCCATACTCAAACCGTCACCAGATATCGCCACACAGGACACAGAAAACCCGCTCCTTCGATATCCACCGCGAAATCCATTGGTAGCGGCCAGAAAAATCTCGGTGTCAGAATAACCCGCCCCCGCAACTTGAACCTGCGATACACCCTTAACTGATAGCGCCGATGCTTCCGCTTCAAGCGCCAGAACCTCCAAATCTTTCGGAGACGGACGTGGATCGGAATCCACCAGATCCAATCTCCCCGCATCCCATTTTTCAATCAATTGGTCCGGCTCTGCCAATCCGCACGTCGGATCTTCTGGGGCTACTTTTGCCATGGCGACAGATCGCTGTGCCATATGTTGTATTGTGGCAGTACTGGTGTCGGATACAGAGACACAGGCCTGTCGCTGGCCAACAAAGACCCGCAATCCCAAATCAACCCCTTCCGAACGTTCGGCGTGCTCCAGCGCGCCAGCGCGCGCTTCGATTGATACAGATGTACCGCTGACAACCAAACAGTCCGCTGAATCGGCACCAGCGTTCAGCGCGGCGGCAAGGGCTTGTTCCGACAATTGCGCCAGCGTGCGGGTCATTATGGGTAAAACCTTTTGTCGAACCGCCAAACTTGCGCGTTCCGTGCCATTCTTAAGCCCATTTCCCTTGGCTCACAACAGCGCGACACCGGCGACGGGTCGCGTCGCCGGATATCATTCTGATATAGGGAATTATTTAATCTGTTGACCGTTCGCCAGAATAGCACCGCCTTCTTTCATCTCGATCTTCGAAGTCAGGTGATCCTCTCCGTTGCCCCCTGGCAAAGTGAACATACCGGACATCATTTTAACCATCTGGCCCTGTTCCTGAGGGACCAAACCCAACGCCATTAATTTATCCAACAGGCCAATGCCACCTTTGAGATCGAAATTCACTTCACCAACCGGCTCTGGAGGCATCTTGGAATTGTCGAGCGTTGCCGCGCCTGAGCCATTCAATCGCGCGCCCGCAATTTCCAAAGTGAAGTCATTGATGCTGACGTCTTGCACTTCGACAGGCATGTCTTCCGCTTCTTCGACTTTCATCAAATCCACCAGCCATTTCAGATTTGCCGTTAAGTCGATGTTTAGATTGGCCTTGTCACGCGGCTACGAACCGGTTGGGTCAATCATCCCCCAAAGCGTGTCTGACGCTTTGATACCGTCAAAGCTGAATTTCAGATTGGCGGGCAATACCTCGGCAGTCTTTTTCGTTGGCATCGAGACATTGACGGATACCGAATCGAAACTCGCTTCAAATGGTGGTAAAGGCATTTCAGCAAAAGTTAGAACATAGTTGGCGGAATTTGCTGCACCTTTCATTGCGAAAATACCGTCCTGAATAGACACTGCTCCGTTGCCGTCTTTACCGGTAATCGCAAAAGTTCCGGAGAAATCCGGCTGCTTGATATCGGTTGTGGATTTGCCTGCGCCCATAGAATAGGTCAGCGAAAAATTACGCTTGCCGTTCAGCAATTCCTCAACATTTTCCTCGGACACCAAATCCATATCCAGTTTCGCCCTGAAATCCGAATAGGAAGATTCCGATGCCATGTTCACGTCATCTTCATTGACGCTGTAGGTTAGTGACAGACTGTTGGCGACGATATCCGCTGCGTAATGCCGAATATCCGAACCTGTATTCACCTGCGACGATACCACGCCCGACAGGGTCAGATTCATGTCAAGAGGATTGCCTTCGCCCGCCGTGTGAATATTGAGGCTATCCGCAGAATAATCGTGGCGCCTTTCTTCGGCGGTTCCGGAAATAATATGCTCCACACCTACCATATTCATTAGCAGGTTAAGCGGCGGTTCACCGTCTACCGGTTCTATGTTGAAGGAGACTTCCTCCGGGTAGGTCACCGAGACCTTGTCGCCGCCAATTTCTTCAGCGCGGATAAATGCCATTCCGAAGCTGCCTTCATCCTCTGGCAGCAAAAATACGACGTCTTTCCATTCTACGGTATTACCCGAAATTGTTTTGCCGCCGGTCTGAACTGTCAAACCGCTCTGCGCGGCCTCGGCGAAATACTCTTCGATGACGGATTGAGCCAGCGATTGCGCGTATATTGGCAGGCTGGACGACAGGAATACAGCAGCACTTGCAAGCAGCGGTCTGGAGATAACGTTCATAAGGCTCCCCTATTGAGTAATGTTGTTGTTTTTGCAGCGTTCGGCGGGCGAGTCCCGCACTGGTCTGAGGCGATCAGCTTTGCATAAATCGAATCCCGTTGCAATTTGGCTTTGCCTGCTATTTCTAACAGTGACGAATTTCACTGCAGGGAAAAACAAATGGGCTGGTCGGCGGGAAAAACACAAGTGAATAGCTGGAACGAGTGGGACCCGCTGCGCCACGTCATTGTCGGCCGTGCCGATGATTCCCATATTCCACCCGAAGAACCGGCGCTGGATGCCAAGGTTCCCGAAGACAGCGACATGCGCGGCCAATGGGGCCGGCGCCCACAGGAATCCATCGACCGGGCCAATGAGCTGCTGGACAATTTTGCAGACCTTCTCAGCAAACGCGGTCTCCGAGTCGACCGCCCGACTCCTACTGATTTCAACCTGCCGGCAACCACCCCGGATTTCCACACCGACAGCCAGTTCGGCTGCATGCCGCCACGCGATGTATTGCTAACCATCGACGGGGCGGTAAAAAGTTGTTGGCCGATGGCGTGCTTGTACAGGTCTTTGCGGTTCGGTGAAGAATATTTGCCTGTCTCCGCGTTGCTGGTGGATAAAACCTGATATTACCTATCCTTGGCTTCTCCTTGGCTTCGTTTTTTATGGTGCGATTGCCGCGCAGCGTTGGATATTGAGGCCGAGGGCACGCAGATTGACCACGTAGCGCATGGCCGGCATGCCGCGAATGCGTAGGTGAGCCAGGTTCATCTGGTACTTTAATCGCGACATGGTCGCTTCTATGCCGGCCCGCCATCTGTAGACGTCGCGGAAGGCATCGCTTTGTTCATAAAGCCGGCGCTTTTGGTTGGCAGCCCTGTCCGGGGTATATTGAAAGCGGGAAAATTGGCCGTCACGCTTGGCCGCCTGCACGGGACATCGCAGTATATCGGGACATTTTTGGCAGATGGAAAGGTCGAAACGGGCCTGCAGCTTGGCTTTGGCGAGCGAGGCTGAAACCGGTTCGACGTTATTGGGACAGCGCAAGACCAAGCCTTCTTCGTTGAGAGTGAAATCCTCCAACGTCAACCGTCCCGAGACGGCGCCTTTCGGCGGTCGCGCGGGCGCCGCGAGATTGATGTTCTGTTCGCGCGTCAGAGCCATGTTGTCACTGGAACCGTAATGTGAATCACCCAGCATCACCGCCGGCGTCAGCGCGCGCTCGCTCAGATCATCCAGCGCATCGGCCAAGCGATGGCCGTCATGCACCGTCATCTTGTGGACCTCCACGTGGGTGATGAGGTCCGGTGTCGCGGCAACCGCCTCGTTACTGTCATCTTCACAATAGGTTTCGACGATCTGCGCCATGTATCCCTGACCCTTGTGCGCGTTGTAGCTCGCGTCCGGGTCGGCCGGATTGCCGACGGTATCGCACGGCACATCCTTTGGATCTCGAATCGCGGCGCGCGTTGCGTCACGATCGCCACACTCATCATCAACGATCTCGAACTGATCGCGCAGAACCCTCTCCAGGATCGCAAAACTGGAAAGCTTTGCCGCCGCCGTGTCACGGAATTGCAGCACCAGGGCTAGGAGATCCTGACCCGCTTCGCCGAGGCGGCGTTTTGAAACACTCGGCGCCGTATTCGCGAACGCGCCATTACCCTCGCGATCGACATAGCGGCGGATCACCTCCTTGCTGATCTGCTCGTGCAGACCGGGATGATATCGCTCAAGCTCACGGGCAAACTTCGAGATGCTCTCAACAACGATACCAAGTCGTGTCAGCGCCCGCATCGCCGAACGAAGGGCCGTCGAATCCATGCGTTGGTGGCTGGTATCGACAGAGAACCCCTGCACCAGCCGATCCGTCAAACACCGGAACAGCAATTCATCGAGACCTTGTTCGATAAACAGACGGCGATAGTTGCGCAGGGTTTTCTCACAGAAATAGCTGTCCGCTTCGCTGCGCACGTCCAAGGCATAGTGCCACGCCATATTGAAGGCCAGGGCCTCGACGGTCTCTGCATCGCTCAGATCGTGCAGCTGCTGCAAAAGCAAGACCCCGATGACAACGTGTAGATCCTTCGATGGTCGGCCCATGCGTTCATCAAGGTGACGGCAAAGATCGTCAACCGGAAGTTCGACAAGCAGATGGTTCCGAAAAACCCCGGCCCAGGATTGCTCCATCAGGCGCCGACGTTTGTCCCCGAAATCGGACCAGCGATCAAACAATTCTCCGGTCCGTCGGTCGCGTAAAGTAAACATGCACAATTATAACCCAGCCGACTCTCATGAGGAATCGACTTTTTACCGCCCCGTCAACCATCAATCAAAACTCATACTCTTAACACGATTTACAGGCGCATCCTCTGGCTAAGGTGCGGCTTTTCACGCTCACCTAATCAAAAATAACGGGCCAAATTATGGCAAATTCGCTGCCTATGCGCGAAAATTACCGTGAAACTGGCAATTCCTATGAAATTCCGAGGTTTGCCAGGCCTAAAACGGCGTCAAATTTCAGCCAAATTGCAATTGCGCCGAGGGAAAGCCCAACAAACGCAAAAATCGCATCATGCAAAGGGTCCCAAGCACCTTGCCGCCGCGCCAACCATACGACCACAGGATATACAAGAGTCATTGCGATCCCCTGACTGACCAATGCACCAAACAGCCCGGCCGTCTGAACACCGATAATCAACGCACAAATCATCACCAAAGCCTTAGCTGCGGAAAGGACGAAAAAACGACGTGAGTCTCCAGATGCCAAAGCCGCTTGATCATACGTCAGCACAATCACCGTCGGGATTTGCATAACAGCCGTAAGAACGACAATTGCACCGGCAATCTGATAGCGCGGGTCATACATCAAATCGACCAGACCAACTCCAAAAAACGCAAAGAACATTACCAGCGATAAAATGGTTGCTGTCACTCCAAACCGCATCACTCGCAGCGTGCGGTAATTTTCGGATGATTCCGATGGGGGGCGCTCACGATACAGCGGGATCAGAATTCTGTGGATCACCGTGAGGCTCAACAACAGCGGAAAGCTGGCCAGAAAATAACCTATGTTGTAAATGCCCAACATTTCCAACGTCAGGTATTTTCCGAGCACCAGCTTATCGCCTTGAGACACCAGAAATCCGCATACCGTGCTCAGGAAAATCCATTTGCCAAAGTGAAGCAATTCAAACAACGCCGGTTTTTCCCAGCAAAATCGATTGCGCTCTCCTGGCAGAAATCGGTTTAACATCAGCAACTGAACAAATACACTGAGTAGGCCACTTATAACAAAAGCCCACACTGAATGCGTCAACAGCGCAAATACTATGGCGCTGATGATCCCTACGATTTGCGTTGCAATCTGGATCACGCTGATCCGACCCAACAACATATGGCGGTGGCCAGTTTCCAGTCGTGTTGGGTTGAACCCCGCTATGATCAACCCCAGACCGGCCACAGGTATCAGTTGTGCCAGTTGCGGCTCGCCATAAAACCGAGCCACAGGAATAGCAATTGCGCAGGAGCCAATCCACAGAACGACCCCACGGATCACTTGAATCGACCATGCGGTGTTTAGAAAATCCCGGTCGTCACCGCGTTTGCTTTGCATGATCGACGGCCCGATACCCATATCGGAGAAATTTGCTAACCCCTGCATGAAAACAATCACTAGAGCCATCATGCCAAAGGCTTCAGGAAACATCAGCCGGGTCAGGATCAGGTTCGATGCGAGCCGCAAAACCTGTGACGTGCCATAACCCAGTACTGTCCAGGCCGATCCTCGCATAGCTCGGGCACGCAAGCCTTCACCGCTGAGGTATTTTACGATCACATTCACCGACCTCTGCTCCAGTTTTCGGAGGCCCGACTTCCACCCAATCGAACCACAATCGCGACCAGCGCATAAACCGCGAATCCCGCTGGGTCACTCATCGCCAACCTGAATTTTTTAGTCAGCCCAAAGGGCGCTTTGTCGTCATTTCGCAGAAGTTGCGGGTATTTGGCGGCTATTTCGTTGACCCCAGCATCCTGACGTCGGCGCACCCGTACCAAATTGGCGAACCCTTCGACAATAGGCCACTGATATGGAGCCGGAACCCCGATCCGTTCGTCAGGCACAAAGTGCAAGCGTACAAAGGTGTCATCTGAAATGATATTTGGAAACTTGTCCCAGCGACCCCGGCCGGCCGCATTAACCGCAAAAATACCGCAACCTGGAACGCCTTCAGCGATAAATGGAACACGTCGATAAATACGTCGATAAGCGCGGCTGACCCACGTCTTGCTAGGTGAGATTTCAACCGCCCCACTGGCGTAAATTGCGGCCTTTTGTGTCAGGACATCTTGCAATTGATCGACAAGTAAAGGGCTGACAATCACATCCGCGTCCAGATAAATACGGTTGCCGTAAGATGCCGCGGCATCACCTGCGTTCAACGCACTCAGCTTCCCACCCTGCTGCAAGTCAAGTACCCTCAAACGCCACCCTGCTGCGGTTGCCGCCGTCGTGTAATCATTTGCAACCATTGCCGTATTGTCATTGCACCCATTAGCGACAACAATGATTTCCGGTTGTTTCTTGTGCTCGGTAAAAACCGAATCCAATACCGCCTGCAGGCAGGCTCCAATCCGATCAGCTTCGTTGTTCGCTGGTATCAGGACGCTCAACATCAGCGTGGCTTTTCCCTTGTCAAACGACCCGGCACCTGCAAGTCAGAGTGCCATCAGGTCATATAACGAGATTTCCTCCGTGAATGAACAGCTTAAAATCGGAGATCTTGTTCCCCAGTTTCCCGGCCAAACTCATATTTTCTTTTGGCGTGAGTTGCAGGAGATGGAAAAGCTCGGTGTAGACATAACAATTTTCAGCACGCGCTTGCCGCCAACCGCCTTGATTTCCCACGACTGGTCGGATCAGGCGATCGATAAAACCACATACCTGGGGCGGCTCCGGATGGGTGACCTGATCAACTGTTTCCGTGGATTGCCTTACCGTGAACTGGCAAAGGAGTACCGGAAAACCGGAAAATCCTTGATCAAAGACATCCTCATCTGCGCTCCTGCCGCGCGGCGCCTGGTTCAAGAATGCAACACAAAGGGCATCACCCATGTGCACGTGCATTCTTGCGGGCGTGCTGCCCTTATTGCGGCAATTGCTCGCTTGATGGGCGGCCCAACTTATTCGATAACATTGCACGGACCGTTGTCAGATTATGGAAGCGGCCAATCCTTAAAATGGCGACATGCAAGCTTCGCCACCATTATCACCGAAAAACTCCTGACAGAAACGCGGAAGATCCTCAAAAGTGATTTGCCTGACCGGCTGATTGTCCAACCAATGGGTGTGGATACCGAAGCATTACAGCGCAGCGACCCTTACTCGCCGCCGGCAGTTGGCGAAACCATCCGGTTATTTTCCTGCGGACGGTTAAATGTGGTCAAAGGACATCAGGATTTGATGCAGGCGGTTCGTATTTTAATTGATCGCGGCAACCAAGTGCATCTTGAAATCGCAGGGGAGGATGATGACGGCGGCCAAGGGTATCACCAGACACTGCGAGCCCATCTGCAAGACCTTGGCCTGAACAACAATATAAAGTTGCTAGGAGCAATAGATGCTAACACAGTGCGTCAAAAACTTCTGGATGCACATATCTTTGTGCTGGCCAGTTGGCACGAACCGCTCGGCGTTGCTTATATGGAAGCAATGGCCTGCGAGGTGCCAACCATTGGAACAAACGCCGGCGGCGTTGATGAACTGATAAACAATGGTGACGACGGTATTCTTGTCGAGCCAAAGAGTCCGGAAATATTAGCAGATGCTGTTGAAGCGTTGATCCGCAACCCGGACCTGGCAATGGCATTGAGTAACGCCGGGCGTGCGCGGATTGTTGGCAAATTCCGTTCTGCTTTGGGTGCCCAGGTTCTAATTCGGGAAATATCAAAAATCTATAACTGAATGCGTCACACTTGACTGGCCCGAAAAACTCAAGGTTTCGATACCAAACAATCTGGTTGTTCCGAGTGGTCCGGTCGCAAGCAGTACGTCTCCAATTGCCCCAAACCGGTAGTCTTCAACCAATCCGGGCAGAACTGCCTGGTCAATACCAGCTCCGCCATGCAATATGTCTGCGCCGCCCAAACCAACTAAAATATCATCGCCATTACGCCCCAGCAAAATGTCCTCTTCTCGCGTTCCGGTAAGAGTCTCACCTTCTGGCCCTCCTCGAACCAAAACCCCTTCGTCAAACGTACCTACGGCACGATTCTCCCACCACGCTGGCGTTGTTGCGTTGAACCCTGCCAGCACATCCCAGCGTGGGTTGCTATCATCCAAATGCCGTAAGGCACCCCAGCTGCCGTATTGGCTAGGTACTGCAACATCGACGAAGGCGTTGAACAGGGTGCCGCCGGTACCCCGCCAGCCTGTCAATAAATTCTGATATAACTGCGCCATTTCAGGGGTGTAATTGAAATAGTTAAAGAACTCTGCCAGTGTCTCATTGTTGGAATATTCGCCGATACCAACCACATGAGTGCCTCCTTCATACATAATCAGATCGAGCCCGTATTTTGCCGCCACTTCTGCTTGATAGGGATAAGTCTCGGTCAACAAACTGTTTAATGACCCTTCAAATATTTCCTGCGCGGCGGGCGCGACCGCCAGACTAAACCTGTGTTTAGACACATATTCCCTGTGCCGCGGGCCTGACCAACCCTTCGCAGTCGCATCCGCCGCTGCTAAGTCGGTGCTTTCTTTAATCCAGTTCAGAACATTACGCACTTTTGGTTCCGATCCCAATTCAAACCCAAAATACCCAGACACCGCGTAGGCATCGAAATAGGAAGCCGGAGCCACACCTCCATTTTCTGCCTGCCAGAGCGGTGCCTGCAACAACGGTTCCTCCAACCCCGGCCAATCAGTATGCGTTGCGATCACCCGAACCAGACGTTCCTCTGCATCGTCGACAAAAACCTCGCCCCATATCCGCGCCACCTCTGCCGCCCGCATCCCGGCGAACTGCATCCATCCATCCTGCTCTGCTGCACCGCCCCATCGAGCCGCAGCTTGCTGTCCGGCCCAGTGAGCTTGCGGAAAGGTGAAATTCCACATTTCGTTCGAATATTCCACATAAGATTTCAACGGGGGTCGAGGTGCTGTTGCACATAGGTTGCAAATTCGCGGCTAAATTCATTGTCAGCCAGATGCGGCATGTTGAACCAAGGATCTATGCCCAACTCGTTTGCCAACTGCACCATCAGTTCAACCGGCACTCCGACGCGCGAGTAGGAGTAATCAGAATTTCTTGGGCGCTGGTCCCAGCTCGTCACTTCGGACCCGTTGGTGAACATCCAGTCCATAAACCGAACGCTGCGCAAATCCTTGATCAAACGTGTCCAATGGGGATTAAACACCACGCCAACTTCGAACAGCTCAATCTGGTCTTCGCGAACAATCGAAATATCTCGGATGTAATTGCCGGTTCCTCGCGGATCGGTCGCTTTGATAGAAATCCCAACCAGATCTTCACCCGGTGTATAGCTGAACCAAATTTCGCCGTCGCGGTATCGTGGTCTGCGGGCCCTGCCACCCAACCGGATCGTCCCCTCACCTTTATAGCTCAGCCGATATCGCCCCGCGAGAAGAGCAGATTCTTCTGGCTGATCGGTTAAAACAAACGTCTCGATGTGGGTCAGCTCATCCGGGATTGACGTGGGCCAGCCATTTTCGTCCAGGTACCCGCCTTTCTTCAGGTCGTTGTAATCCCAGCCACCCCATTGCCCGGGCAGATGACCTACCCACGAGCGGGACGTCTTCATGATGTCGACGAAAGGTTGCTGGACAGACCAGTCAGCAATCCCGTTCAGCCCCATGGCAAGCGGCGGATTATCGGGAGCCGCCGCCGCGGTGAATTGGATGTTTGTCACCTGCTCACGCGCTGCCTTTTTAAGGTTATCAGCTGAGGCGATATACCCTACAACAAGCGAATAATTCTCTCGTACCAATGAATGTACAGTCGTCGGAATTTCGAAATTCAACGGAGCATCTTCGTCAAACAAAGCCTGATAAGTTATCAGACTAGCCAAAAAATACAGGGTTGCTGTTCCGTGAGGAGCGTCGTCTGAATATAATTCGGTTACTGGAATCTTCGACAATTGCGTTTCTGTCAGCAGTCCGGACAGAACCTTTGCCACCGAAATGAGCCTAATATCCATTTCCGGACGCGCAGTCTGCAGAGCAGCCAGATAAGCTTGGTACCATGTGTGATATTCACTACCGTTGTATGCGTGATAATTTTCGAGTGCTTTTGCATTTGGTGGGAAACTATTGCCAAATCCGGCCATTTCCGCCCAGCCTTCATATACAAAAAAGGCAGTGTCCGGAGTCTGCATCGCCACCCAGTCGAACACAGCCAAAGTTGCACCCACAGGTGTCTGGTCTGTGGAGTTACTTCCTTCGTAGGGCACGGTTGGTGGTTGGTATTGGAGGAAATTGGCTGGGTTGATAAGAACAGAATTAAATGCTGCCGCTCTAAAAGATTGTCGCTCAGGCACCCATACATTCCGCACCCCATCAAAAGACCAGTTGGGTTTTGGCGGCAGTTCTTCGGCAAAATTGCGCAGAAAACCCCATTGCCCATCCATCGCATAGCTGTGGCCTGCTTTGTGCGCTAAATGATGCAGCCAATACGGGACGGTTGTTTCACTGCTGTCAGTCAGGTGATTGATCAGACTGTTTCCAAAAATATAACTGCGAACGTCGACTTTGTCTTCTGCCTGCGCCAGCTCGCACGAAATAGTACCCACCAAAAGGCAAGCCAACATCCACTGACAGTTTTTTGCTTCAAGCTTCGGTAAAACCGCCCATCTGCAATCTGCATTTCTGAGTGTTGTAAAAAAATTCTTCAACATACAGTGAATATGGCTGCATTGGCGTTAAACCAAAAGGGTGAAAATCTAACCGGTGTTATCGAAAAAAATCGCAATCCAAATCTGTAAACAGCAGTAGAACGGTCAACAGTCTATCGCAGCCCCGCCCTGCCAAACACCGGTTAGTTCTGCGCCAGCAGTGATGTGGATAAAATCCGCTCGATAATTCCGCGCCAATCGTCCTATTGATTGAGAGCGGCCGATTACTTTTGCCGGTACCGAAGTAGCCATCCTGATCGCGTCAATTAGATCGCAAGACGTATGATTCACCAGAACGCGGATGGCCGTTGTCAGATCAAGGTCAGCCCCAGCAAGAGTACCATTTTGCAGGGTTAGCCGCCCATTTTCGCGGATAATACGTCGCCCATTAAGATTGAAGTGTTTGATGTCAGACCCGGCAGCCGCCATCGAGTCACTGACGAGGAAAATATCCCCGGGTCCGGTTTTGGCTTTGAGTGCCAAAGAGATCATTTTCGGGTGTACGTGGATTCCGTCAGCAATCAGTCCGGCAGAAAGGCCAGGCAATGATAAGGCGGCTCCAACAACTCCGGGTTCCCGGTTTTCAAGTTGACTCATCGCGTTAAACAGATGTGTCACACAGGTCGCGCCGGCCTCTGCAAAATCGGAGCAGGTTTGAAAATCAGCATCCGTATGCCCCAAGGATACGATGACGCCCGCACCAGACAAGGCATTCACTTGTTGGCGCGTAACGCCTTCCGGCGCGATTGTCAGCATCAGCGTTGGCAGCCGGGTCGCCGCGTCAAGAAGTATTTCCAGGTCTTGCTCATCCATAGGACGGATTAGATTCGCATCATGAGCCCCTTTGCGGCTAGGGGCTAGATGTGGACCCTCCAGATGCAAACCGGTAATTCCAGAAATACCCGCCGCGACAGCCCGATCCACCGCATCGATTGCGGCGATCGTGCATTCACGGATGTCGGTAATCAGGGTTGGCAGGATTGAGGTCGCGCCAAGCGTGGCATGTGCGCTTGCGATACGGCGAAGTGTTTCCACAGATTGGTCGTCATTGAACATGACACCACCGCCGCCGTTAACCTGCAAATCGACATAACCCGGTGCGAGTGTTCCACCTTCCAGCATAATGGGAATAGCATCGGTTGGCACGTCCTTCACTCGCACGATACCCTGGATCTGATCACCTGCCACCAACAAAGCGTGCTGATCCAGCAATTCCTGGCCATCAAAAATTGACGCCCCTTTATAGGCTGTCAGGCTAGAGTTCATACAGTTTCCGTGACTTTCCTCAGGTGTCTGGGTGCGTCAGGGTTGACGCCAATACCCACCGCCACTTGTTCGACCATTGCATAAAAAGACACGATCAGGCTCAGCGGGTCTGTGAGCGCATGTTTCGTTCTGACATGCTCGATTCCAGTCGCAGATTTCACCTGACCTGACGTGACAAATACCTGAGCACCTTTTTGTGCGATCTGGTCCGCAACGCTAACAACTGCATTTTCGGCAGCGTCGGCAGCAGCAAATCCAAGCACTGGGAACCCCTGACCAACAATTGAAACCGGCCCGTGCAACACTTCAGCCGAAGAATAACTTTCGGCGTGAATCTGGCAGGTTTCTTTAAACTTCAATGCGGCTTCATTTGAAATCGCAGACGCCGGACCGCGCCCCAAAGTGAACAGGGAATTTTTGTCATGAATTGCTGAGCGCACTTCTGGCCAGTCAATTTTTGCAGCATTTTCCAATGACTCAGGGAGGTTATGCAGAGCAGAACGCAGGTCTGCATCGCCACTCCATTCAGCCAACAAAAGCAAGCCAGCGACTGCAGATGTAACAAACGTTTTTGTCGCTGCCACACTTTTTTCCGGGCCCGCATAAAGATTCAGCGTGTGAGAAGATGCTAGTGCCAAGGGTGATGATATGTCGTTTGTAATCGCCACCGACAATGCGCCACAGTTACGGGCCGAACGTGCCATTTCCACAATATCCGGGCTTTTGCCGGATTGTGAAACCGATATGCAAAGACTGTTCTGCAGGTTCAATCTTGCGCTGTAAATAGAAGCCACAGATGGGCCAACGGGCGCGACCGGAACACCCATCAACAATTCACTGGCGTATTTCAGAAATGTACAAACATGATCAGAGGATCCCCGTGCAACCGTGATCGCGAACTGCGGATCGATCTCACGCACAGCCGCGGCTGCTTCCAGCACTTCCGCAGATCCATGGGTCAAAAGACGATCAACAGCAGACGGAATCTCAAGAATTTCACGGCGCATTTGGCTGGAGGATGCTGGCATTTTATCCTACTGATTGGCTAGACGAAGTTCTGCCACAAAATCATAGGCATCTCCGCGGTAAATGGATCGGGTGAACTCTGCCACCCTGCCTCCATGTAAGTATGAAGTTCGTTCGATACGAAGCCCGGCAGCACCCTGAGCAACGCTCAGTAAATCTGCGTCTTCGTCATTCAGATTTATTGCCGAGATTTTCTGCAATGCCCGGACAGGTCGATTTCCATCCTGTTCTAAAACTTCATAAAGCGACTTGGTCACGAGCATCGGATTTGGCAATATATCCAGCGGCAAAGAAGCCCGCTCCAACGCCATGGGACGATCTCCCGCAAGCCTGAGCCGGGAGATACGGGCCACTGAATCGCTCGACGACAGCGCGAGTGCAAAGACTTCTTCGGGAGACGGCATAAAGACTCCCTTCTCCAACCACGTAGAGGTCGATGACATTCCGCGCCGGGCCATATCTTCGGTAAAAGAAGTCAGCCGAGATAATGACTGTTCGACGCGCGGGGATTTGTCGGCAACAAAGGATCCGGAGCCCTGTTTTTGCACCACCGTTCCCTTGTCAACCAACTCTTGAATGGCTTTTCGTACCGTAACGCGCGACAGCTCTGTCAGGATGGCGATTTCTCGTTCCGGCGGCAGCGGGGTTTTTGGCTCCAATAGCCCTTGTTCGATACCATCCTCGATCCGGCGCCGCAATTGCAGGTAGCGCGGCCCCGCGTCTTCGCCCATCCAATGTTCCGGGCGCAGAAAATCAGCTACTTTCATGGCTGCCGCCGAATTTGGTGATCAGCTAACGAGGCCGCCAATTGAAGCGCTCCATCCAAAGCAGTTCCTTTGGGATCTACCAGAGACTGTCTCATTCCGCTTGGAAGGTAAGACCGATAGTGTTGCGCAACACCCCCGATCAGGCAAATAGGCTCGTCTGGTGTCCAGCTTAAAGCGGTAATTGTCCGCTCAAGATAAGCCGCCCCCAAAGCCATTATTTCCAGACCAACCGGATCATCCTGTTTTGCAGCCTCAACGACTTGAGGCGCAAATTTGGCAAATTCCGTTGGCTTGGCTTGGAAACTGAACGTGACAATTCTAGAAGCGGAATTTTGAAACTGTGCAAACACATCATTTGTTAATGGCGT
This sequence comes from Amylibacter sp., assembly GCA_965237555.1. Classification (GTDB taxonomy): domain Bacteria; phylum Pseudomonadota; class Alphaproteobacteria; order Rhodobacterales; family Rhodobacteraceae; genus Amylibacter. The sequence continues at coordinate 265,542 of OZ250147.1, read as the reverse complement.
CGCTGCGCGAAGGCCATTAAAGGCTTGCAAAATAGAATTCAAAAGTTTACGGCCCAACCAAGCACCCGACGCTTCGTCGGCCAACCTGTACCCCCAACCGCCGACCAGCCGCATCCCGGCGTCAGATTTCTTCGCCAGAAAAGTCCCCGTGCCGATGCCTGCAACGATACCGTTGCTATCTCCCAGTGCACCGACAACGGCCGCAGGGCGGTCATCTTCAATGCGCGAGAGTTCAAATGGCAGTTGGCTCACGATGCTCTGGGCATCAGCCTCGTCCAGAACGCCTGCAAGCCCCAAATATGCCGGACACTTCTGTAATTCTTGAGCTGTCAGGCCAGCCTTGGAGGAAACTTCTTTTAGAGCCTTGCGGATGGTTACAATCGCAGCTTGTCGATCAGTTGTAACGTTCGCGCTTCCAGTTTTGACTTCGCTCAATTGCCCGCGCCATTTCAAAGCCACGCGACAAAACGTTCCGCCACCATCTACTGCTACCAGGCCGTTTTGAGTCGTTTCGAACATATAATACCTATATAATACCTTTAGTGGGTTTGGAAGAGGAAATTAGTCAATTATTGGCGATATCACCTCGATTATGCGCTATTTTTGCGAATCTCTAGACAAAAGGTATTATAGACGAAACTTTGGGGGAATCACATGGCGTTGCCGGTGACCGAAACAATGCAAGACGATGCGGCGGGTCTTGACACCCGAAACAGCGACGACCTAGCGGCCCTCTTGCACGCCGGACAAAGAGCCGCGTTGAACGTTGTGGCGAAAGCTATTCCTGAAATATCGCAGGGTTCGGCTCTTATGGCGCACGCGGTTCGGAGCAACCACAAGCTGATTTATGTCGCTGCGGGCTCTTCCGGTTTGATGGCCATGGCTGACGCGTTGGAACTTCGCGGCACTTTTGGACTACCTACATCACAGGTTCGCATAATTATGGCAGGTGGGATGCCGTCTGGTTCTGAAATGCCGGGGCAATCAGAAGATGACACGCAAGCTGCCGAAAAAGCGGCAGATTCCATCGCAGAGGGGGACCTGGTGATCGCAATCAGTGCCAGTGGCTCCACACCATTTGCGTTGACAGTTGCGAGAATCGGACGCTCAAAAGGTGCGAAGGTGATTGGCATTGCGAATAACTCCTGTGCCGCCCTGTTTTCGCATTCAGATATTGCGATCTGCCTGCCGACACCCCCTGAAATTATCGCCGGCTCAACGCGATTGGGCGCCGGCACGGCCCAAAAAGTTACACTTAATATCATGTCCACTTTGATGGGCATCGAGTTGGGCCACGTGCACGACGGAATGATGGTCAATCTGATAGCTGACAATGACAAACTCATTGGGCGCGCGATCGGAATGGTCAGCGCGATTGCAAACACATCCGAAGTGGAAGCAGCCCAATACCTAAAAGCTTCAGGCGGCTCAGTAAAAACTGCAGCGCTACTTGCCTCAGGCGTTGAAAGCACTGCCAAGGCAGAAGCTCTGCTGAACGATACCAAAGGTCATCTACGTGCCGCGCTGGCGCGTCTTTGAAAATGGCTGTTGCAGCCAAGACGAATGTAAACTCAAGGGAGGACAAAATGTCTGTATTAAAATTCGGGAGCCTCGTGCTCGCGACCACTGTTCTGGGGACTGCCGCAGTCGCACAGGATACCACATTGACAATCGAGAGCTGGCGTAATGACGATCTCAAGATATGGCAAGAAAAAATCATTCCAGCGTTTGAAGCAAGTCACGCCGGCACCAAAGTAAAATTCACGCCATCAGCACCGGCTGAGTACAACGCCGTTCTGAACTCCAAGCTTGACGCAGGTTCGGCCGGCGACCTGATTACCTGCCGCCCGTTTGACGCTTCGCTGGCGCTCTACGAGGCGGGCCATCTGGTTGACATATCCAGTCTGGACGGCATGGCCAATTTTTCCAGTGTCGCCAAATCTGGGTGGAGCACCGATGACGCTTCGGCTCAGTTCTGCGTGCCGATGGCCTCTGTGATTCATGGCTTTATCTACAACAAAGACGCCTTTTCCGAAGTTGGTGTCGAAGTTCCTGGAACCGAAGCTGAATTCTTCGCTGCCCTCGACAAGATCAAGGCAGACGGCAACTACATCCCAATGGCGATGGGCACCAACGACCAGTGGGAAGCAGCAACTATGGGCTATAACAACATCGGCCCGAACTACTGGAAAGGTGAAGAAGGCCGCCTGGCCTTAATCGCGGGTGACCAAAAACTCACGGACGAAGCATGGGTTGCGCCGTACCGTCAACTGGCCAAATGGGGTGCCTATCTGGGTGACGGATACGAGGCGCAGACTTATCCAGACAGCCAGAACATCTTCACTTTGGGCCGAGCGGCAGTATACCCGGCCGGTTCCTGGGAGATTTCGGGCTTCAACTCATTGGTTGATTTTGAAATGGGCGCATTTAATCCGCCTGTCCAGAATGCCGGTGACGATTGCTATATTTCGGATCATACCGACATCGCAATCGGACTGAATGCAGCTTCGCCGAACGCGGAAGCCGCCATGACGTTTCTGGACTGGGTGGGCTCGGAAGAATTTGCTGCGCTTTATGCAAACGCACTGCCGGGTTTCTTTTCATTGTCAAACCATGACGTGGCGATGGACGACCCGTTAGCGCAGGAATTTGTGTCCTGGCGCGGCAAATGCAATTCCTCAATCCGCTCGACATATCAGATTTTGTCGCGTGGTACACCAAACCTAGAGAACGATACCTGGAACGCATCGGTCAATGCCATCAAAGGCACTGAAAGCCCTGAAGACGCCGGCAGACGCCTGCAAGAAGGTCTGGCTAGCTGGTACGCCCCGCAGCAATAGATTGATCTCAACAACAGCCCCGGGCAGTCAACCTGCCCGGGGCAACTCCAAAATACCCCAGCAGGAGAAAGTCGTGTCCACATCCAACCGTTCATCGCGCGTTCGTTGGCATATAGTTGTATTCCTGGCACCTGCGGTTTTGGTCTACACCGCGATAATGATCTTTCCTCTGTTCAACACCCTGCGGCTGGCACTCTATACAGAAATTGAACAGGACCGGGTTTTCGTAGGGCTGCAGAATTTCTATACACTGTTCGGTGACCCACGCTGGTCCGAAAGTTTTTGGAATGCCCTTGGAAATAATTTCTGGTTCTTCATTGTCCATATGGTTGTACAGAACCCGATTGGAATCTTGCTGGCTGCCATTCTATCTCATCCCAAACTGCGCTTTGCTCATCTGTATCGAACCGCGATTTTTATTCCGACGATTCTGTCGTTTGTGATCATCGGGTTTGCCTGGAAACTGATCCTGTCGCCGATCTGGGGCATTGCACCCTCGATGTTGGATTTGATTGGGTTAAAAAGTCTTTACGCACCTTGGCTAGGCAAGGAAGAATACGCGCTGACCACGCTTGCGCTGGTGTCTGTCTGGCAATTCATCGGCATTCCCATGATGCTGATCTACGCGGCCCTGCTCTCGATACCCGACGAGATACTGGAGGCTGGCGAATGCGACGGCATTACCGGTGTTTCCGCATTTTGGAAAATCAAACTCCCGCTGATCCTGCCATCGATCGGCATTATTTCGATCCTGACATTTGTCGGTAATTTTAACGCCTTTGACCTGATCTACGCGGCTCAGGGAGCCTTGGCCGGGCCCAATTTTTCAACCGATATTCTTGGAACGTTCATGTACCGAACGTTCTTTGGCTTTCAGTTGCAACTGGGTGATCCACACATGGGATCGGCGATCGCTACCGCCATGTTCGGCATCATTCTGATCGGAGTTTGCCTGTACCTGTTTGGCATTCAAACCCGGATGCGTCGGTATCAGTTCTAGGGGATGGTCATGAACAAAGCACGCAGAAATCCCGCTAATATCTTCGCCGCTCACGGAATCCTGTTGCTGTACACGATCATCGCCCTTTTCCCGGTATTTGTAATTGTTATCAACAGCTTCAAAGCCCGCAAGGCAATATTTCGCGAGCCATTGGCGCTGCCGAACGCCGACAGTTTCAGCCTGATCGGCTATCAGACTGTTTTAAAACAGGGTGACTTCTTTCTGTATTTCCAAAACTCGATGATCGTTACTGTTGTTTCGCTGTTTCTGATTTTGCTTTTCGGCGCCATGGCGGCGTTTGCGCTGGCCGAGTACCGGTTCAAGGGCAATACGCTGATGGGACTGTATCTGGCGCTTGGGATCATGATTCCGATCCGGATCGGCACCGTCGCAATTCTCGAACTCATGGTCTCATCTGGCCTTGTGAATACCCTTATGGCTCTGATCCTGGTCTATACCGCGCAAGGTCTACCCCTCGCAATATTCATCCTCAGTGAATTCATGAAACAAGTGTCTGACGACCTGAAAAATGCGGGACGTATCGACGGATTGAACGAATACACCATTTTCTTTCGACTGGTCTTACCGCTGGTGCGCCCGGCGATGGCAACGGTTGCGGTGTTCAACATGATCCCGATCTGGAACGACCTCTGGTTCCCGCTGATTTTGGCCCCGGCGGAGGAAACCAAGACCCTGACGCTCGGCTCACAAGTCTTCATCGGTCAGTTTGTTACCGACTGGAACGCTGTCTTGTCGGCACTGTCGATGGCCATTCTGCCGGTGATGGTACTTTACGTCATTTTCTCCCGACAGTTGATCCGTGGCATCACGTCCGGGGCAGTGAAATGATCCGTGTCTTGGTTGCTGGGCTGGGTAATATGGGGCGCAGCCATGCGCTTGCTTACCATGGATTGCAGAAAGCTGAGATTGTTGGACTTGTAAACCGCTCGCCGGTTGACCTGCCGGAAGAGTTGCAAACCTATCCGCTTTTCACAGACTTCGGGGCGGCGCTAGCGCAGTTAGACCCGGATCTCGTTTGTGTCGCTACCTACTCTGACAGCCACGCGGAGTACGCAATCAAGGCAATGGACGCCGGAGCGCACGTCTTTATCGAAAAACCACTGGCAACAACCGTAGAAGATGCAGAGCGTGTTGTGGCCAAGGCAACAGAAGCCAGGCGTAAACTGGTTGTTGGCTACATCTTGCGGCACCATCCCAGTTGGCAAAGACTGGTTGCCGAGGCACGCAGTCTGGGTGGTCCTTATGTTTTCCGTCTGAACCTGAATCAGCAATCCAGCGGACCGACATGGGATACCCACAAGGCGCTTATGCAAACCACTTCGCCAATCGTCGACTGCGGTGTGCATTACGTGGATATCATGTGCCAAATCACTGATTCCAAGCCCGTGCGCGTACATGGAATGGGGTTGCGGATGTCAGACGAAATTGCCCTGGACATGTACAATTATGGACAGTTCCAGGTGGTTTTTGAAGACGGTTCAATCGGATGGTACGAGGCAGGTTGGGGCCCGATGATGTCAGAAACTGCGCATTTTGTTAAGGATATCGTTTCCCCAAACGGCGCTGTTTCAATCGTTTCAGATAACTCAACAAGCTCAGACGATATTGACAGTCACACCCGCGTCGGAGCGTTGCGTATTCACCCAGTTTCTGGACCTGACAAGATCGTCGTGTTGGATGATGAACCGGGGCACCAGCAACTCTGTGACTCCGAACAGGCTTATGTGCTGAACGCCATCATTAATGACATAGACCTAACCCGCCACATGTCCGACGCAGTGCAATCACTGCGCATCTGTTTAATGGCAGATCAGAGTATTCGCACCGGCCAAGCAATTGATCTATTGGGAGCCCAATCATGACCGCCCTGGTTCTAAAAAACGTCTGCAAATCCTTTGGCAAAGTAGAAGTGTTGAAAAACATCGACCTGACCGTAGAGGACGGCGAATTTGTTGTTTTTGTAGGCCCGTCGGGCTGTGGAAAATCCACGCTGTTGCGCGTTATTGCGGGGCTGGAAGATACCACATCAGGCACTGTGGATATTGGCGGTTCCGTGGTCAACGAAGTACCGCCCGCCAAGCGCGGCATCGCAATGGTATTTCAGTCTTATGCGCTTTATCCGCATCTGACGGTTCAGGGCAATATGTCACTTGCTTTGAAGCAGGAAAAACAATCCAAAGAAGAGATTGCCGCCCGTGTAACCAAGGCCAGCCGCATGCTGGACCTTGATGCCTATCTCGACCGTCGCCCATCCGAGTTGTCCGGCGGTCAACGCCAGCGCGTGGCGATCGGCAGAGCGATTGTCCGGGAACCCCAGCTTTTCTTATTTGACGAGCCCTTGTCCAATCTTGATGCCGCGCTGCGCATGAACACGCGCGTCGAAATCGCAAACCTGCACAGAGCGCTGGATGCCAGCATGGTCTATGTGACTCACGACCAAACTGAAGCAATGACACTGGCTGACAAGATAGTCGTTTTACGCGATGGCACGGTGGAACAGGTCGGCAGCCCAATGGAGCTCTACAACAATCCAGCCAACCAGTTTGTTGCCGGATTCCTCGGCTCACCGTCGATGAATTTCTTCCCATCTGAATCAATCGGATGGAAAGGTGAGAATACCGTCGGCGTCCGCCCTGAGCATCTCACTATTTCTGACAGCGGCCGGGTCCACGGAAAAGTTACGCATGTCGAGCGTCTGGGAGGTGATACAAATGTTCTTATCAACACCGCCGCAGACAATGCAATAACTGTCCGCCTGTTTGGTCAACACGATGTTACAGTCGGCGCTGATCTTCGCTTTGATTTCGAAGACAGCAACAGCTTTGCTTTTGACCATGCGGGTCAACGGGTAGAAGCGCTGCATTAACCCAAAGCCGACACCAAAATACACGCTCGGCTGGCAAAAACCTTGGCATGACGGAATCGCAATTCACGTCAGGCAGCCGGTTAAATTTCGTTTTCCGGCGTAACTAAGACACGACTCAAACGGTTTTGATGTTAGCATCAAACACCTATAACAGTGGTTACGCGGCTTAGATTTATTTGCGGCAATCGACCGCTACCTGACAGGAGCAACATAATCTTGGTACAAATTTCCCAGGGCAAAACCTATCAAACTGTCATTACCACCTATGAAGTGACTCCCGGCACATTTCTGGACCTGGTGGATGAATTGAAAGGCGCCTTTGACAGTTACATTCAACACCAAACTGGATTCGTGAACGCCGCCATCCACGTTAATGATGCTCAAACGCGTATTGCAAACTACTCGCAGTGGGAGACACGCGAAGATTTTCAGGCGGTTTTGCGGTCTGCTGAAATGCGTGTTTTTAACCGTAAGTTCAGCGAGCTTTGTAAAAGTTTTGAACCAGTTCTCTACGAAGTTACGGCCGACTATTAGAGACCAATCCCGCAATTCAGCCACCCACCATATACGGCAGCAAGACAATTTCATTGTCGTCCGTAATTGGTGTAAACCACGCATCCCGATATATCACACCATCAAGCGCGACCGATACACCCCGCTTGATTTGCGGTTTCAATTCGGGGCAAATCAGTTCCAGTTGGTCGAGCAGCTGTTTGAAGTTTTTTGCTTCTACCTCAACAATCTCTCGTCCGTCCGCCAGACTTCGCAGAGAACCCCAAAGCTTGACTTTTACCACTGCTCAACGCTCCGACATGGCTTTCAACAGTTTGGGTGGCGACATCGGCAGTTCGGTCATCCGCACGCCGGTTGCGCGTGAAACTGCATTGGAAATTGCCGCAAGTGGCGGCACAATCGGTGTCTCACCCACTCCTCGCACACCGTAAGGATGCCCGGGATTGGGGATTTCCAAAATCACCGTGTCAATCGGCGGCAAATCAGACGCAACCGGGACGCGGTAGTCCAAAAAGCCAGGATTTTGCAACCTGCCATCTTCGCCATAAATGTATTCCTCGTTCAGCGCCCACCCGATACCCTGAACCGCCCCGCCTTGCATTTGACCCTCGACATAATCAGGGTGGACCGCTTTTCCCGCGTCTTGAAAAACAGTGTATCGCAACACTTTGGTGGCGCCGGTTTCCGGGTCCACCTCTATGTCAACCAGATGAACGCCAAAGCTTACGCCAGCGCCATCCGCATTGGTTTCGTGATGCCCGGCAATCGGACCGCCCGTATTTTCAGCCATCGCTGCAATTTCAGCCAGCGTCATCGGTTCGTATTCTCCCGCATTGGCCCCCGCCGGTTTGGCACAACCGTCTTCCCAAATCACCGCCTCTTCGTCGATGCCCCAGATTTTTGCGGCGCGCGAACACATTTCCCTGATCGCCGCACGGGCAGCTTTGATGGTCGCAAGCCCAACAGCAAAGGTCACGCGACTGCCGTCGGTGACATCGTTATACCCCAGCGAATTTGTGTCGGTGATTACGGTGCGGACTTTTTCATAGGGTATCCCCAATTCTTCTGCCGCCATCATTGAAATAGACGCCCGCGATCCGCCGATGTCCGGATTGCCTTCAACGACGCCGACAGTTCCGTCAGAATTCAGGTTCAATGACACACATGTGTTGCCGCCAAAATTGAACCAAAACCCGCAGGACAGACCACGGCCCTGATTGGGGCCAAGCGATGCGGTGTAATGCGGGTGGGTTTTCGCTGCTTCCAGAGTAGCAACCAGCCCGATATCACTGAACGTCGGTCCGTAAGACGACAAAGTGCCCTTGCGAGCTGCGTTTTTCAGGCGTGTGTCCAGAGGATCGAGACCAAGGTTCTGGCACAGCTCATCAACCACGGATTCCACCGCATATATTGCCATCGGTGCACCGGGTGCGCGATAGGCGGCTTCTTTGGGGCGGTTCGTCATTACGCTCCAGCCGAGGGTTTGTACGGCCTCCAGATCATAGGCAGCAAAGGCAGACTGCGCACCAAATTGCACCGTTCCATTCGGAAACGCACCGCCCTGATACCGCAGCGTTGCCCGCCCGGCTGTGATCCGACCATCACTGGTCATACCGATCTTGACGTCAATGGACGATGAGACTGTTGGCCCAGTTGCACGAAATACCTCTTCACGGCTCATCACGACCTTGACCGGCTTACCGGATGCGCGGGATAGCGCCAGCGCAACCGGTTCGATGAACACGGTTGTCTTACCTCCAAAGCCGCCGCCGATTTCCGAGGCGGTCACACGTAGTTGGCTGGCTTCAATTCCTAAAATTTCAGCGCATGTGGTTCGCACAAGGAATTGCCCCTGTGTGCAGCACCACAATTCGCCGCGCCCATCTGCACCCAACGATGCCAGGCAGGCATGTGGCTCGATGTACCCCTGATGGGTCGCCGCGGTTTTGAAACTGCGCTCAACAATTTGGTCGGCATTGGCAAAACCAGCATCAAGATCGCCGTGACCAAACTCAAAATGCGTGGTGACATTCTGCGACAAGCCTGCCGGGACGCTTTCATCCACTCGGCCGTCCTGGACAACAGGCGCGCCCGGTTTCATCGCCTCGTCCACGTCCGTCACATGTGGCAGCACTTCGTATTTGACGTCGATCAATCTGAGCGCCTGTTTTGCAATTGACGGGTCTGTGGCTGCCACCGCAGCAACGGCATGGCCGTCGTAAAGAGCTTTTTCGCGCGCCAGACAATTGTCCCGAATATCTGCGAAATATTCGTCTTCTGGCGTTGCCAGATCAGCAGAGGTAATCACTGCTTTCACCCCTTCCAGCGTCTCAGCAGCCGACGTATCAATCGACAGAATCCGGGCATGTGCGTGCGGACTGCGTAAAATGCGCCCAATCAGCATTCCCGGCGCGGTGAAATCGGCACCGTACATGGCCTTGCCGGTCACTTTGTCGACTCCGTCCGGACGGTTCACCCGGGTGCCGACAACTTTGAATTCACGTTTGATATTCGTATCAAAGGCCATGTCAGATGCTCCTCATTTCCGCCGCTGCAACCTGAACCGCTTTGACAATCTTGTCGTAGCCCGTGCAACGGCACAGGTTTCCTGCCAGCCAGTACCGGATTTCGGTGTCGCTTGGGTCCGGGTTCTTTTCCAACAAAGCATTGGCTGCAACAAGAATGCCGGGAGTGCAGATTCCGCATTGCAATGCCGCCTGATCGATAAAGATTTTTTGCAACGGATGCAGATCGTCACCATTTGCCATGCCTTCGATGGTTTCGATTTCTGCCCCCTCGGCCTCAGCGCCAAGGACCAGACAGGAACACACCAGCCGTCCGTTCAGTGTGATGCTGCAAGCTCCACAATCGCCGGTGCCGCAGCCTTCCTTGGCCCCGGTCATTCCCAAACGGTTGCGCAGCGCATCCAATAGTGTCTCATCAGGAGCGCAAATGAATTCGGCGCTATCACCATTGATGGTTGTGGAAATATGGAAGTTCTTCATTTTTGGCCTCCGGCGCGAGAATAGGCAATCAGGGCAGCCCGTTTGGCTAGAACACCCGCTGTTTTGATGCGGAATTCGATGGTACCGCGCTTGTCGTCAATTGGCTTGCAAGCGGCTTCCGCAGCCTCAACCATCACCGCTATAGCTGACTCTTCCAATCTTGAACCCACGAGGGCCGCGCCTGCCGCCTCGACCAACAGAACGGTTGGTGCCACCGCACCAAGAGTGACGCGGGCTGATGTGCATTTGCCATCGGTGTCCAATTCAAGGCTTACGCCCGCGGAAGACACTGCTATGTCCATTTCAGTGCGCGGTATGAACCGCAGATAGGCATCCGATGCATTTGCTGTCCTGGCCGGCAGAAAAATCGACGCAATAATCTCGCCCTTTGCAAGCGACGTTTTACCCGGCCCAACGGGAATATCTTGAACCGGGCATTCACGTAGGCCATTGGGGCCATGAATGCGCGCCACAGCGTTGGCTGCGATCATGGCTGGCACGCCATCCGCAGCTGGAGAACCATTACAAAGATTGCCAGCCAGCGTAGCGCGCCCCTGAACCTGCGTTGATCCGATCAGTTCCATCCCCTCCACAACACCTGGCCACATGGCGCATAGGCCTTGATGTTCGCCCATTTCCGCACCCGAAACGGCAGCACCGATGCGATAACCACCATTTTCGGCGATAATTTCACCCATCCCATCAAGATGCTTTACGTCTACAATCAAGTCAGGTTCCACAACTTCCGATTTCAGCTGGACCAACACATCCGTGCCACCCGCCAAAATGCGGGATATGCCTGATTCCTCGTGTAACAGAACAGACGCTGATTGCAGGCTGTCAGGTTTCACGTATCTCATTGAGTTTTCCTATCTGCTATCTGGTCACAAGTCGCTGTGTCTGGTTCGAAATACGGAGTATTTTTCCAAAGCAATCCAGGGCGCGGCGAGAGTCGTTTCGATGGCACGCTAAACAAGACGCTAAATGGTTTCTATAGCTATTCGCGCAAAAGAGAGACAAACTCGCTGATTTTCGCCAAGCCCACGCGCAATATGGCTGGATTGTTGGCATACCCAATACGCAACCAGCCTTCCATGTCCATGACGGACCCGGGAGTTAGCATTACACCGGTCTTTTCCAATAATTGAACGCAGAAATCCCGCGAAGGGATGTCAAAATCATACTTCAGCAAAGCCGTCGTGCCGGATTGTGGCTTCACATAAGAAATTGATGGTTCCTGTGCTACCCAATTATCCAGTATCTGCAGGTTTCCTCGTGTAATACTCTTGCTACGATCAAGTATTTTACTTTTACTTTCCAACGCGATACAGGAAAAATAGTCATCAATCATACCAACGCTTATCGTGTTATAGTCGCGATGAACTGAAACAGCTCGAATGACATCAACCGGACCGGCGATCCACCCCAATCGGAGTCCGGCGAGTGAGAACGCTTTGGACATGCCGGCAGTGCTGATGCCTTTTTCATATACGTCAGCAATTGCTGGACAAAACCCATCGCCAGTTTGGTTTGTGCCGCGGTAAACTTCGTCGCACAGAATGTAAGCGCCGCAGGATTTCGCAATTTGGGCAACCTGGCTCAACATTTCGCCTTCCATTAGCGCTCCGGTTGGATTGTTGGGATTATTTATCGCAATCAGTTTGGTGTTTGCCTTGATCATTGCGGCAAGTTCCTTGAGATCAGGCAAGAAGCCATTTTCCGGCCGCAAACGAAGTATCTCGACCTCCGCGCCAATACTCTCTGGGATCGAATAATGCTGCTGATACGTCGGCATCACCGAAATCACGTGATCTCCCCGAGACACCAGGGCTTGGTAAATTAACGCATTCGCACCGATTGCCCCGTGCGTAACAAGGATGTTTTCGCGTATCTGCGAACTGTATAAATTACAGATATTGTCGCGCAGCCGATCTGACCCCTCAATCGCGCCATAGGTCATTTTCATCGGTAAAAGATCGGCCAAAACTGTATCGTTTTTACCCGAAAGTTTGACCAGCTCTTCTATCGTCAAGGATTCTACGCAGGTTTCGGCAAGATTGTATTGGCAATGGTTCTCGAATTCGTTCATCCAGAGTTCAACACCAAATGCCTTTATTTCCATGGGAGCAGCCCTTCCATTTCAGAACCATTTTGCGTTGCGCAATGCAAATGGCTTCTGCCGCGATCCTGGCGCGAATGGAATTCGGATATCTTCTTTAGGGATCGCCCGCAACGCCATAACTTAACGGGGCGGTAAAAAGTTGTTGGCCGATGGCGTGCTTGTACAGGTCTTTGCGGTTCGGTGAAGAATATTTGCCTGTCTCCGCGTTGCTGGTGGATAAAACCTGATATTACCTATCCTTGGCTTCTCCTTGGCTTCGTTTTTTATGGTGCGATTGCCGCGCAGCGTTGGATATTGAGGCCGAGGGCACGCAGATTGACCACGTAGCGCATGGCCGGCATGCCGCGAATGCGTAGGTGAGCCAGGTTCATCTGGTACTTTAATCGCGACATGGTCGCTTCTATGCCGGCCCGCCATCTGTAGACGTCGCGGAAGGCATCGCTTTGTTCATAAAGCCGGCGCTTTTGGTTGGCAGCCCTGTCCGGGGTATATTGAAAGCGGGAAAATTGGCCGTCACGCTTGGCCGCCTGCACGGGACATCGCAGTATATCGGGACATTTTTGGCAGATGGAAAGGTCGAAACGGGCCTGCAGCTTGGCTTTGGCGAGCGAGGCTGAAACCGGTTCGACGTTATTGGGACAGCGCAAGACCAAGCCTTCTTCGTTGAGAGTGAAATCCTCCAACGTCAACCGTCCCGAGACGGCGCCTTTCGGCGGTCGCGCGGGCGCCGCGAGATTGATGTTCTGTTCGCGCGTCAGAGCCATGTTGTCACTGGAACCGTAATGTGAATCACCCAGCATCACCGCCGGCGTCAGCGCGCGCTCGCTCAGATCATCCAGCGCATCGGCCAAGCGATGGCCGTCATGCACCGTCATCTTGTGGACCTCCACGTGGGTGATGAGGTCCGGTGTCGCGGCAACCGCCTCGTTACTGTCATCTTCACAATAGGTTTCGACGATCTGCGCCATGTATCCCTGACCCTTGTGCGCGTTGTAGCTCGCGTCCGGGTCGGCCGGATTGCCGACGGTATCGCACGGCACATCCTTTGGATCTCGAATCGCGGCGCGCGTTGCGTCACGATCGCCACACTCATCATCAACGATCTCGAACTGATCGCGCAGAACCCTCTCCAGGATCGCAAAACTGGAAAGCTTTGCCGCCGCCGTGTCACGGAATTGCAGCACCAGGGCTAGGAGATCCTGACCCGCTTCGCCGAGGCGGCGTTTTGAAACACTCGGCGCCGTATTCGCGAACGCGCCATTACCCTCGCGATCGACATAGCGGCGGATCACCTCCTTGCTGATCTGCTCGTGCAGACCGGGATGATATCGCTCAAGCTCACGGGCAAACTTCGAGATGCTCTCAACAACGATACCAAGTCGTGTCAGCGCCCGCATCGCCGAACGAAGGGCCGTCGAATCCATGCGTTGGTGGCTGGTATCGACAGAGAACCCCTGCACCAGCCGATCCGTCAAACACCGGAACAGCAATTCATCGAGACCTTGTTCGATAAACAGACGGCGATAGTTGCGCAGGGTTTTCTCACAGAAATAGCTGTCCGCTTCGCTGCGCACGTCCAAGGCATAGTGCCACGCCATATTGAAGGCCAGGGCCTCGACGGTCTCTGCATCGCTCAGATCGTGCAGCTGCTGCAAAAGCAAGACCCCGATGACAACGTGTAGATCCTTCGATGGTCGGCCCATGCGTTCATCAAGGTGACGGCAAAGATCGTCAACCGGAAGTTCGACAAGCAGATGGTTCCGAAAAACCCCGGCCCAGGATTGCTCCATCAGGCGCCGACGTTTGTCCCCGAAATCGGACCAGCGATCAAACAATTCTCCGGTCCGTCGGTCGCGTAAAGTAAACATGCACAATTATAACCCAGCCGACTCTCATGAGGAATCGACTTTTTACCGCCCCGTCAACCATCGGCTCCGAAATCCTTGAGGCAACCATGTCCTATCGCTGCCGCTGGTTCGAATACCTGTGCTACCGACCGTTGATGCAGCAGTACTGGGAAGAGGACGTGAACTTCCGCCACGAAGCTGCCCCGAAACCACGCCTGACAGATGCGGATTACCACCCCGACTACCCCTCCGAAAAAATCGGCGTGGAAAAACGCCTGAAATGGGCAGCTGAAAAATTTTTCGTCACCACCGAAGAAGAACCGCTGTTTGACGCCGCAGATGTACTGCGATTCGGCAAAGACCTCGTGGTCCAACACGGCTTCACCACCAATCTCAAAGGCATCGAATGGATCCGGCGACACTTTCCGGATCACCGGGTTCATGCGGTCAACTTCCCCGGCGATCCTTACCCAATCCACATCGACGCCACTTTCACGCCGCTGCGCCCCGGCCTGATCGTGAACAACCCGCAACGCCGCCTGCCCGATGACCAGCGTGACATGTTCAACCGAAACGGCTGGGAAATCGTCGACGCGGCACAACCTGCCCACAATTCGCCGCCACCCCTGTGTTACTCGTCCACTTGGCTGTCGATGAACGTCCTCGTTCTCGACCCGAAAACTGTCTGTGTCGAAGCCTCCGAGGTTTACCAGATGGAGCAGATGGACAAACTTGGCATGGAGGTTATCCCGGTAGAACTGCGCGACGCCTATGCCTTTGGCGGCGGGCTGCACTGCTGCACGGCGGATGTGTATCGTGAAGGGGTGTGCGAGGACTATTTTCCGAAACAGTAAGAGGACAAAATGGAAATCAACCCCCTCACTGGTAGCCTTGGCGCAGATATCCGTTCCGATGCCGACTGGCACACCGATCACTCATACGACACCGTTCCGGCAATGTGCTCGATCCTGCACGCCATCGAAATGCCACCCTATGGCGGCGACACATGTTTCAGCTCCATGTACGCCGCTTTTGACGCGCTGTCGGAATCTTTCAAAGAAATATTGGGTGGCTTTAAAGCCTGGCATTCCTCGCGCCACGCCTTCGGCGCCAGCCAGACTGACCATGAACAATATAAAACCGGCCGCCTGCAAAACGCCGACAAAGCAACGCAGGACGCCCTTCACCCCGTTGTCATCACACATCCGTTGTCCGGCCGCATGGCGCTCTATGTAAATCCCAATTTCACCACCCATATCGACGGTCTTTCCGCGGCCGAAAGCGACGCGATTCTGCAATTGCTCTACACCCATTGCAAAAACGCCGATTTCCACTGCCGCGTGACCTGGCGTGACGGCGACATAACCATGTGGGACAATCGCGCGACTTGGCATAAAGCGATCAACGACTATCAGGGGCACCGGCGTTACATGCACCGAGTAACGGTGGAAGGCTGTGCCTTGGGTGCTTGAGATGGACAACTTGCCTGTGGCCCTTGGAACTCGGCACAATAAGTTTAAACTAAGTAAGTGCGATTTGGAGGAACAGGATGTCACGCATTACCAAAACTTCTGCCGGTGAAATAGAAATAGTCTCGCTCACCGATGGTGCCACTGAATTCGGCAATGAGTTGTTCCCAAGCGCAACACCCGAAGAAATAGCCACCCTGCTCAAAAAGGATGGCAAGTCAGCCATCGAAACCAACTTCAACGCTTTTTTGGTGAAAACCGGCGATCAGACCCTTCTGGTGGATGCGGGACCCCGGGACCTGTTCGGAGATACATGCGGTTTCCTGCACGAGGCGCTGGCAGAAGCAGAAACTGCCCCGGAAGATGTTACTCATCTTTTCTTAACCCATCTGCATCCCGACCACATCGTCGGGACTATCACACCGGAGGGACAGGCCGTCTTTCCAAACGCCCAGGTCTCGGTGTCCGAAGCCGACCATGCCTTCTGGTCCGACGCCAGCCAGTTCACCGATGAAACCCTGTCACAATGGCAACAGCTCGCAGCTGTGGTATTGGCGGCATACGGTGATCGGCTGGAATTGATCAGCGGCGAAGTTGGCATCATCTCGGGTGTCACAGCCATCCCTTTGCCGGGCCACACACCCGGCCATTTTGGGTTCCGCGTCGACGACGGGTCTGACAGTTTTGCCCATGTCGGCGACATCGTTCATGCGCAAAGCCTGCAACTGGCCAACCCTGAAATAGCGGTGCTGTTTGACGTTGACCCCGACACCGCCCGCGCCACCCGAAAACGGACGCTGGATATGGTGGCAACGGATCGGTTGAACTTCTCTGGTGGCCATATCCTGCGACCGTCGATGGGCGTGCTGGAACGCGATGGCGCGGGCTATCGGATCATTCCAGATTGAACGGTGTTACAATGAGCAATCTAGTTGGGAAATCGGTGCTGATAACCGGCGCAAGCCGTGGCATCGGCGCCGCATCCGCGCGCGAGTTTGCAGCCGTTGGCGCCAAGGTGCTGCTTAGCGCTCGCAGCGAGGGACACATCTCTCAAATTGCCGAGGAAATTCGCGCGGCTGGCGGTACCGCATCACACACAGCGGTCGACGTCGCCAACTTTGTTCAGGTGCAGGCAGCAGTGGAACACGCTGTTCAGGAATTCGGCAGCCTTGATATCTTGATCAACAACGCAGGCATTATCGAACCGGTGGAGCGCTTGGAAAACGCAACAGTCGAGGCGTGGAATCAAGTGATCGACATCAACCTCAAAGGTGCCTTTCATGGCATTCGCGCCGCGCTGCCAGCGATGAAAACCGCAGGTGGCGGCACAATCCTGACCATAGGCTCTGGTGCGGCAACTTCCGCACTGGAGGGCTGGAGCCACTATTGCGCATCTAAAGCGGCGGTTCATCACCTAAACCGTGTGTTGCATGCCGAGGAAGCCGAAAATGGCATTCGGGCGCTGGTTCTGTCACCGGGCACAGTTGCGACAGATATGCAGGTGTCAATCCGCGATAGCGGTATCAATCCCGTCAGCCAAATCAATTGGGAAGACCATGTTTCGCCGGAATGGGTTGCAAAGACCCTGGTCTGGATGTGCGATGCTGAAGCGGATAGCTGGCGCGGCAGTGTTGTTTCGCTGCGCGAACCCGACATCCGCCAGAAAGTTGGGCTGCTTTGATCGACGTAACATCTGAAAACGGGCTTTGGGCGGTTACTTTGAATCGGCCGGACAAGGCGAACGCGCTGAACCTGCAAATGCTCCGCGAGTTAAAGGCTGCCGCAGAACAAGCCCACGCCGACCCTGACTTACGGGCATTCGTCTTGACCGGAGCGGGGAAGCGCGCCTTTTGTGCCGGTGCAGATTTGGGTGACGCGGACGACATGTTCGCTTTCACCCGTGATTCCGCATGGTTAGACATGTCAAACGCAATTGCCGATTTGCCCTGCCTGACCATTGCCGCTCTGAACGGAACCGTCGCCGGTGGCGGTTTTGCCCCGGCGCTGGCTTGCGATATGCGCATCTGCACGCCGCAGGCTCAATTTTTTTATCCGGTTTTGAAACGTGGTTTCCTGCCGCAACCGGCAGATGTCTGGCGCTTGTCTGATCTGATCGGCAGTGCGCGGGCCAAACTGATCCTGATGGCAGGGCAAAAACTGACGTCAGGCGAAGCGTTGGATTTTGGACTGGTTGACCGCGTTCTGCCTTTGACGGATTTCCAAGACAGCATCGCTGAACTCGCATCAGACGCGCTTGCCGCCAAACCGCAGCAAGTTGCCGCCATTAATAAATTGTTCAGCCGGGAATTGGACGCGGATACACTGTCAGATTGTTACCAAGCGGCATATTTCGACGACCCAGAAGCGATTAAACGCATTACCGGGCGGGATTGATCACCCACGCCCGTGGGCTTCATCCCAGTCAACGATCGGTCCGTCAATTATGACACCCATAGTCAGCGTTGTCCTTTTCCTGTTACAGGAAACAAGAGAGCAAGATTAAGGCCTTAGTCGAGACAAGGTCGCGAAATGGAATTTGACAATCCAATGCTGAACAATCTGATGGGCTATGTGGAACTGGACGACGGCAAGAACAAATACACCTCCGACGTGCTGTTTCTGATCTGGAATGCGCTGCAAGATGCAGGAATTGAAATCTTGTTCCCACAACGTGTGCTGCATATCAAACAGGGTGAAGGTCTGCCCGGCGCATGACCGATGCTTTGGTAATCGGCGCGGGTCCGGCTGGGTTGATGGCTGCTGAAATGCTGGCAGACGGCGGGCATTCGGTATTGGTGGCCGAAGCAAAACCTACGGTCGGGTGCAAGTTATTGATGGCGGGAAAGTCCGGTTTGAATCTGACCAAAGACGAACCGTTTGCAAATTTTCTGAGCGCTTACGGCGAGGCCGAAGATTGGTTGACCGCGAGTTTCTCCGCATACAACAATACCTCTGTTTGTCGTTGGGTCGAAGAACTGGGACAGGTCGTATTTACCGGCAGTTCGGGACGGGTGTTCCCCAAGACAATGAAAGCGTCGCCGCTGCTGCGTAGCTGGTTGCAAAGATTGAACGGCAAGGGTGTGAAATTTGCACCCCGATGGCGCTGGACCGGCTGGCAGAGCGAAGCTTGCGCGTTCGACACTCCCGGCGGCGCACAATCAATTTTAGCCCGCGTTACAGTTCTCGCTCTCGGTGGCGCAAGCTGGGCACGTCTCGGGTCCGACGGTGATTGGGCCGATATCCTGAATTCGCAGGGCGTAATCCTCGCGCCATTTCAACCGTCCAACATGGGCATCATTCTGGACTGGTCCAGCTACATGGCCCGATTTTATGGTGACCCGGTCAAGAACGTTATTCTCACTTGCGACGAGGAAACAAGGCCCGGTGAATTTGTTGTCAGCAAATCCGGGCTGGAAGGGTCTGGCATCTACAGTTTCAGCCGCGATTTTCGACAGGGAATACCGCTGACACTGGACCTTCTCCCCAACCTTTCCCGCGATCAGATCGACGAAAGACTGGCCAGGGTGCCATCCAAAAACACGCTGTCCAACGCGCTGCGCAAAGCCTTGAAACTGAGCCCCGTCAAAATCGCTCTACTGCAGGAATTTGCCAAACCACCACAACCGCGCGGCGCTCTGGCAGGTCATTTGAAATCGCTGCCGGTGCCCTACACGGGCGTAGCCCCGCTCGACAAGGCCATATCCGTCGCAGGCGGCGTCACCCAAAATGCCCTCACCGATGACTTCATGCTCAAGGTGAAACCCGGCACATTTTGCGCAGGCGAAATGCTGGACTGGGAAGCGCCGACAGGCGGGTATCTGTTGACTGGATGCCTTGCAACCGGACGTTCTGCAGGGCTCGCTGCTGTGGAATATTTGCGCAATCAGGTTTAAGCCGATTCCTCTAAACCATTGAATTCAACAGATGGCGCCGTTAACTTATTGTTAACAAACAACAAATGTTCCGCGCGCGGAACTTTTTCAAGCAGCCCGTATCGCATCTGCCCGCAGATATGCCGGACGCTTGATCATCCGGTGAATATAATCACTGACCGGACCGTCACCGACGTCAAAGTCCGCGGTCCGCGCCCATTCGCCACAATGGGTCAGGATGATATCTGGAACCGTAAATGTGTGGCCCATCAGAAACTCGTTGCTCCCCATCCGCTCTTCCAGAAATTTGATTGACCGGGCAAACTCCCATTTTAATGTCTGTTTGTTCTCCGGCACCCGTTTTTCTTCGGGCAGAATGAAACTGTTGCGCGCTGCACACCACAAAGGAGCATCAAGTTCGTCGACAATAAACTGGGTGAAACTGTCCTGCTGCGCGCGTTCGATCGTTCCGGCCGCAAATGTCATTTGCCCGTGTTTGTCTGCCAGATATTGAATGATCGCCACGCTATCGATAATCGGCACGCCACCGTCGATCAGTGCCGGGACTTTGCCGGTAGGGTTTAATTGCGTGGCTTCATCGCTTCGGGGTCGCGCCGGATTGTGTTCGTACTCCAGCCCCATTTCCTCCAACGCCCAGATCACCCGAAAGGTTCGCGTCCGGGGAAACCCAATCAGCGTATACATTTCGTAAACCTCCTATTTCGGGCGCATCATGGATATCCTGATAAAAGCCCGTTCCAACAGAGCCCTATCCGGCGCCAGTTGCGATGATCTTAGCGCCAAATCAGTATCCATCAAAACCGTCAGCGCTTTTTCCAGCCGAAACGAGCCCCAGTTTCGGGCCTGTCGGACCATTCGGTCTTTGCGCGGGCCGAACACCGGAGGTCGTGCACGAGACAAACCAGTGTCCGGTCCCTGGGGATGACTGCCCGCGCTGTGTAATGTCCGAAAATGCCGGGTTGCGCCGATACACAGGCTGGTTGGAGTCACCCCCTGCCCAGCCAGTCGTTTCAAAGTCGGGGCAACTTCCGCGGTGCGCCCTTCGGCAATGATATTGATCGCGTCATCCAGCGCGGCATCGGTCGTGGCTGGTATACAGGCCTGAATGTCATCGACTCCGACTGGTTCGTCATCGCCCCATTTATACAGGCTGAGTTTGTTCAGCGTCTGCTGAAATTCTCCGGGATCAATTTCACGGGCCAATGCCGTCAGCGCCTCCATTCCCGGTGGGCTTACGGTGTTGAGGCCTGCCTTTTTCAGATTGCGTTCAATTTCATCGCGTCCGGGCGGATCATTGTAAATGCCGATCGAGACCATCGCGGAACCGCTTTCAAACAGCTTACGCAACTTCGACCGTGCATTCAGCGATCCGGCTGTCACTACCAGTGCAGCATCGCCATCTGCCCAATCATCCAGTGCCGTTTGTAAAACCTGTGCCAAACCATCGCCAGCGTCTTCAACGAAAACCACTCGCGGGCCGGGGAAAAATCCGCGGGCCTTCAAGCCATCAAGCACCAAAGCTGGCTCTTTGCGCAGATCCGCCGCAGCAATCCGGGTCAGGCGCATTTCTTCTCCGGCAGTTTCACCTACCATTGCCTTGATGACTTGCTGTCGTTTCAGTGACACCCGCATGACGTCGGCACCGTACAGCAGCAGACCGGCTTTGGCAGGGTCGGGTTTGATCAGAAAAGCTGCCGCTTGCCCGCCACCGAGTTTCACTTGTGCCAGCTCCCCGAAGTGATGGCTATGCGGGCGGCCATTTGTTCCGCCAGGGCTTGCGCCAGCCGCACATTTGCGTCGAGTTCCGCGATGCGCGTCGGATAGGTAGCTGCGGTCGAGCTAAAGGCGGTGAAGTTTTTCACCTGATCCTCAAAAACGATTTCGCCGCTGCCGCTGCGCCGGATCGTAAAACTGGCAACTCCGGTGAAATTAAACCGGGTGGTGCCTTCGTCCGCAGTAACAGCCAGCCCTGTTTGTGCGACCTTTAGGACAAAGGTCAGCACGTACGGAGCATCGGACCCGGCATGGCCGAGACGCTCTTCCAACCGCTCGCGCAATTCAAAACCGTTACGTCCAAGAACCAGATCAATCGAAATTTTTCCGCGCAGGTCGTTCGCTGCGGAACCGGATTTGTAAACCGGAGTGAACCCGCAAGCGCTGAGCAGGCCAGCGCCCGTTAATGCAAGGAGACCTCGGCGGCTAAACAACGACATTCACGATCCGTCCCGGAACAACGATCAGTTTTTTCGGAGCGGCCCCAGCCAGCACCTTAATGACAGTCTTGTTTTCCAGAACCAGTTTTTCAACTTCTTCCTTGGGCAGGGTCTTGGAAACCACAATTTCATCGCGGCGTTTGCCGTTGATCTGGATTGGCAAGGTTACCGTGTCGTCAACCAGCATTGCGGGATCGGCCACCGGCCAATTCGCCTGCGTGACCAGACCGTCACCGCCCATTGCGCACCAGACTTCTTCTGCCAAATGCGGCGTCATCGGCTGCATCAATTGAGCCATGGTTTTCATCGCCGCCGCTTTGGTTTTATTGTCTGCCCTGGATTTGGCGAGGGTGTTGGTGAATTCATACAGCCTAGCCACGGATTTGTTGAATGCAAATCCCTCGATGCCTTTGGTCACTTCATCAATTGCCCGGTGCGTTGCGCGCTCCAACGCAGCGGATTCTGCAAGATCCCCGCCGTCAGCGGCTTCGAGAATTTCGTCTGTCAAACGCCAAATCCGCTGCAAATGTTTCCAGGCCGCGTCAGCACCCGCCGCCGTCCATTCCACATCACGTTCGGGCGGGCTGTCAGACATCACAAACCAACGGGCTGTGTCCGCCCCGTATTGATCAATAATATCCTCGGGATCGACCACATTCTTTTTGGATTTCGACATTTTGATCGACGGACCAATCGTAACCGGCTGCCCGTCGAGGGTTTCGTAGCCACCTTCCACGGATCTTATCTGTTCCGGGGTCAACCATTTTCCATCCGGGCTCTGATAGGTTTCGTGGCACACCATACCCTGGGTAAACAATGCGTTAAACGGTTCAATTGCCCGATCAGGCAGATTTCCGGTCAGGTTCATAGCGCGAGCAAAGAACCGGGAGTAGAGCAGATGCAGAATTGCGTGTTCCACCCCACCAATATACTGGTCGACGTTCATCCAGTAATCGACGTCGCTGGCCACTGTCGGTGTTTTCGCACGCGGGGCCGTGAAGCGGGCGAAATACCAGCTGCTGTCAACAAATGTATCCATGGTATCGGTTTCACGCTGCGCCGCAGCACCGCATTTTGGACAGGGCACTTCGCGCCAGGTTTCGTGCCAGTCTAGCGGATTGCCCGGACGGTCAAAAGTCACGTCTTTGGGAAGCTCGATCGGCAAGTTTTCTTTTTTCTCTGCAACAACACCGCAATCCGGGCAATGCACCACAGGAATCGGACACCCCCAGTACCGCTGCCGGGAAACGCCCCAATCGCGCAGGCGGTAGTTGGTTTTCGCAACACCCGATCCCTTGGATTCGATTCGCTGGTTTACTTCGGATTTGGCATCTTCAACTGTCATCCCGTCGAGGAACCGTGAGTTGATGATCCGCCCCGGTCCGATATAGGCTTCGTCACCAACGGTGAATTGATCGGGGTCCTGATCTTCGGGACAAACAACCGGGGTCACGACCAAACCGTAATTCCGGGCAAAATCGAGGTCACGCTGATCATGGGCAGGGCAACCAAAAATCGCACCGGTGCCGTAACCCATCAGGATAAAGTTGGCGATAAAAACAGGCATTTCCCAACCGGGGTCAAACGGGTGAACCACGCGAATGCCAGTATCGATGCCCGTCTTCTCAACCTTTTCCAAGGCTTCTTCGGTGGTGCCCATCTGTCGGCACTCGGCATTAAACGCTGCTATCTCCGGGTTTGATTCTAGTGCCTTGGCCAAAGGGTGATCACAGGAGACCGCGGCAAAGCTGGCACCAAACAATGTGTCCGACCGAGTGGTATAGACTTCCAGAGTGCCATGGCCTTCCGGCGCGCCCAGAGTTGTGAAGTCAAATTGCAGACCCTGACTCTTGCCAATCCAGTTTTTTTGCATCAATCGCACTTTGTCCGGCCAATTGTCCAAACTGTCGATAGCATCCAGCAATTCCTCTGAGAAATCCGAAATCTTGAAAAACCACTGAGTCAGTTCCTTGCGCTCGACCAAAGCACCAGACCGCCAACCGCGCCCGTTTTCGACCTGCTCGTTGGCCAGAACCGTCATGTCAACAGGATCCCAGTTCACCACCGCTTCTTTGCGGTAGACCAGACCCTTTTCCATCATGTCGACGAACATGGCCTGTTGTTGGCCGTAATATTCCGGATCGCAGGTCGCCAATTCGCGGGACCAGTCAATCGACAGGCCCAGCGGCTTCATCTGGGTCCGCATGTCAGCAATATTCTGATAGGTCCAGTCCCCGGGATGTACCTTTTTTTCCATCGCGGCGTTTTCAGCCGGCATTCCGAACGCGTCCCACCCCATGGGGTGTAATACGTTGAAACCTTTGGCGGATTTGTACCGGGCGACCACGTCACCCATAGTATAATTGCGCACGTGGCCCATGTGGATGCGACCGGATGGATAAGGAAACATCTCCAGCACGTAGTATTTTTCGCGCGACTCATTCCGTTCAGCCTTGAAGGCTTGAGCCGTTTCCCAAGCCTGTTGCCATTTAGGCTCGACTACGCGTGAGTTATACCGCGACATTCATTCTTCCTTACACAGCAAAACGCCGGACTGTCTGCCCGGCGCTCTGGTCATTTCAACGGGCCCTATGGTGGGCGTTATAGATTGTTGTCCCTGATCCGCAACTGCCTCGCACGGGTCAGAATCGCATCTTCGATCCGGCGTACGGTTTCTGCACTGGCGGCTCCGCCGCGGGTTTGAATCGACAGTTTCAGTGAACGGGCATCCAAAGCCGGATCCTGCAACAAAACGGTTGCTCGGTATTGACGGCTGGATCCTGGTGCACGACCCCAGCCCATCACCAGAATGCCGGTAAACGGATCAGCGGATTCGACGGGCAGAAAATTCAGTGTTTCCAGCGACGCATTCCAGAGGTATTTGTTAACCCGGACGTTGGTGTTTTGATCCGGCGAGACAAACAGGTCCCAGATTGTATTTCGATTTTCTTGTGATCCCTCGCCCAAAGCAACTTGCAGCTGGCCGTCGAGTGGATGTTTTTCGGGATCGCCTGTTGGTTTTGTTTTCTGTGCGTTGCCGCCACCAAGGAGGCCTGAACTGCTTCTGCCAGAGCCGCCTCCGCCAATGCTGCCGCCGAATCCGCCACAGGAAGCTAAGCCTATGCTCAGCACCATGAAAATTAGTCCCCTGACAAGCGATTTGAACATTGCGCTCCGCCCCAACAATTACCCTGCTCTTGCAATCATGTACCTTTTGCGATGTTGATCGACAAGGCAATATTAAACCGGGGCTGTTATTACACTGTGACATCAATACATCAATTATCAGCTTATCATTCCACACCCCGCACATCCGCTTGATTATCGACTTCAGTAAAGGGAATGTGCCACCACTCTTTCCGGATACCTCGGATCGAGGTGCACCTTTCAATCTAACGAGGGAAAACTTATGAAAAAAGTTCTCTTTGCAACTTCCGCTCTTGTTGCAACTGCTGGCATGTCTGCCGCAGATGTAAATGTGGGTGGTAGCGCGCGTATCGGCCTGGTTTACGACAACAACAGCACACTTGCTCAAACCGTCAAAGTCGAGAAACGCATTTCTATCAACTTAGATGGTTCCGGTTCCACCGACGGTGGCCTGGAATTTGGCGGTCGCATCCGTCTGCGTTCGAACGAAAACGACTCCATGGGTGACGTTTCTTCGGGTAACGTTTATGTCGGCAACGACACATGGCGTGTAACCGTTGGTAACACATCTGGCGCTCTGGTAACCCGTCTGGGTTATCTCCAAGGCTCAATCGGTCTAACCGGTCTGCAGTGGGAAAACGTATCGTTCAACATAGGTTCAAACACCTTTGCTCTGAACACGTACTCCTCTTCAGGGAACGCAGGTGGTGATGTTGTTCGTCTGGACTTCAATGTTGGCGGCTTGGGCATCTCCCTGTCGACTGACTCTACAGGTGATCACCTGAACAACGGCTCTGAAGACGCGCTCGCTGTTGGCTACAACTTCGGCGACTGGAACGTTGCTGCTGGTTACGGCAAAGACGTTGCTGGCTCAGGCGCTGACATTTGGTCGGTCTCTGCTGCTGGTTCCATCGGTGAATTCGGCGTTGGCCTGCAGTATTCCGACATGACCGGCGTTGGTAACAAAGCTGTTCTGAACGGTTCTTATGACTTCGGCGACACTACTGTCGTTGCATTCATTGCCAGAACTCAAGTCGACGTTGCCGGTGCATTTGACTTCCCAGCTGGCTCCACAAGCGAAACTGGTTACGGCCTTGGCTTCACCCACTCGCTGGGTGGCGCAACACTGGCTGGCGGTGTTTCCCACAACTTCGCTGGTGACACAATGGCTGACATGGGTATTCGTTTCTCCTTCTAATTCAGAAGAAACGTACTATCTTTCTGGAAGAGCAGGCTTCGGCCTGCTCTTTCTTTTTGT
This sequence comes from Amylibacter sp., assembly GCA_965237555.1. Taxonomy (GTDB): domain Bacteria; phylum Pseudomonadota; class Alphaproteobacteria; order Rhodobacterales; family Rhodobacteraceae; genus Amylibacter. Next base: position 239,348 of record OZ250147.1, on the reverse strand, counting down.
GCTTTACGAATTTTTACCAAACCGGCTAACAAGAACCATGTCCTTAGAAGAAATCACCAATCGTATCCGAAAGGCGGAAGAGTTGGCCAACCGGCCACCTGGCAGCACCAAGTTGATTGCGGTTTCCAAAGTGCAGCCTGATGAACGGGTGCGAACAGTGTTAAAACAGGGGCACCAGTTGTTTGGCGAAAACAAGGTGCAGGAAGCACAAAGCAAGTGGCCCGGCTTTCGCGAAGAATTTCCTGATGCAGAAGTTCATTTGATCGGCCCGTTGCAAACCAACAAGGCCAAAGCGGCTGTTGAACTGTTTGATGCGATACATTCGATAGATCGCCCCAAACTGGCCCGCAAGCTGGCGGACCAAATTCAGCAGCGCGGGACAGCTCCAGAGCTGTTCATTCAGATCAACACCGGTGAAGAGCCGCAAAAAGCCGGCGTTTTGCCAACCGATTCGGATACCTTTGTTAAAGAATGTCGAGAATTGGATCTGAATATCTCGGGCTTGATGGTTATTCCACCAGTCGACGAGGAACCCAGCCTGCATTTCGCCTTGCTGCGCAAGATTGCAGAACGGAACGGGCTGCTCGGCCTGTCGATGGGGATGAGCAGCGATTTTGAGCGGGCGGTTGCTTTGGGCGCCACCCACGTGCGTATTGGCTCTGCGATTTTCGGCGCGCGCGACTACGGCTAGCACGACCTGGGTAATACATCTATGCTCTTAACATGCGCAAACTGCTGACAGTTTTGGTTTTTATTCTACCGATTGTCCCCGCGACGGCTGAGCAGGCGGTCTATGGCACTGTTGCGTTGACCGGATTGGCGCGGGAGGTGGATTGGCCCTACAACCTGCAGGGCGCCAGCTATGCAATGGTTTGTAATGTGAACGGCCCTGACGGTTTCCTGACTGTCCGTGCCGGACCAGGGTCACACTATGCATCGCGCAGGAAACTTAACAGACTGGCAATTATTGAAGTCGATACCCGGTATCGACAAAGTTCCTGGGTTCGTGTGACCGACGCATACAGAACCCATTCAAAAAACGGAACCTCGCAAAACTACAAGAGTCTGCGGGTCGAGGGCTGGGCGCATGATGGGTATCTCTGCGCGTTTCTGGATTAGATTAGAACTGATCTAAAGCCTTATTTTTAAACCTCTTTTTATCAACGCCTTCAAACTGCTGACGTCTGCAACCCCCTGAGCCCTGCAAGCGTATTTCACGCAATTTCTTGAGGGTGCTCAACGGACTTACGTTGTGGACATTGGTTGCACTGAGATCAAAGAACCTCTGGTTTTCCAGACTTGACGGCGGGGCCACATCTTCGACCGCGGTCAGGCCCAAATTCAGCTCAACTAGCCGGTCAAGTTCGGAGAGTGGTGACAAGTCGGTGACTAACGTAGCATCCAGATGCAGGATTTTCATGACCGAAAGAGATTACAACGACGATATGTCTTCGACAATCGTACCCGCAAGTGACAATTCGTGGATCATGGCGAAGCCTTTCACCACCGAGATGTCCGAAACCAAACTGTCCGAAACATCCAGCCAGTTTATTTTCCGCTGCGCCGCAGCGGGGTTAGGTCATTGACCAAAGTTCCCTGTGGGCTGATCCGTCGCAAGTGATTCAGCTTTGTCAGAGGGGTCAAATCTTCAACGAGTGTGGTCGATGCTGGTGTCTTAGATCCACGGCATCAGCTCCAAGGGCGACAGGTCTGGATTCAAGTGACAGGTGGCATATTCTGCGGAGATTTGTGTCAACGCGTATCGATCCAGTTTTGAAGGGCAACAATCTGGCTCGGTACCATCTGCAATCCAAGCAAAGTCCGGCGCCAAATGATGTCTTCCGCCGTTTTCGCCCATTCCTTGTTTAGCAGCCAGCGCACTTCCGGCTCGAACAAGCCTGCGCCAAAATCCCTGCCGAGGTTCTTTTCAGAAGAAACTTCGGCGAGAATACGCGCCGCGTCCGTACCGTAGCTTTCGAAAAGTCTGACAGATTGTTTGGCGTCCAGAAACGGGAAATCCGACTGTAGTTTTTGGAGCAGAGCGTCGCGGATATCGATTTGGAAATCTCCACCCGGCAGTGGTGTCGTACGGGTCCATCGCTTGCCAATCATATTGGCATAATCCGTCATTTCGGCGACCACTTCTTCTGCCAGTTTTCGAGCCACCGGCACTGAACCACCATTGACCCGAAGAACGGGCAAGGAACCGCCGTCGGTTTTGATTTCGATCGCGTAGTCGCCGAATTTTGCTCCACTCATTGACGTGGCGCCCGTCGGTGTTGTGAATTCAGTTCGGCCAAACCAAAGAACGTCACGATCTTGCTGATTAATGCCTGCCAAATTGCTGTTCGATGTCATTAAAGCGTCCAGGGCATCTGGGTTGCCGCCTCGCCATCGCGTCAAACCCCGGGGTGCTATTAACCCCAGCAGCCGGAAACCTTTGTCAAAAGGTATTGAAAAGAATTTTTCGCCCGAGGATTGTTCATCATATACATCTTTCTGATCTGCCTGATTGTCCTCGACAATCGCCACGGCAGCGCAAAACCAATCCCGCCGGTTTCCAAATCCAGCAACCATTTGTTGTGTTTCTGAGGATGTATCAAGCGTACCTGCGGTATCCACCAATATCTTGGAGGTCAAGGTATTGGTCTTGCTGTCGCCAGCCATGCGTATTTCGACTGACCAGTTACCATCAATACGTGCGGCACTCAGAATTTTGGTTCTGGGCAGCACGCAGGCTCCTCGATCTGCGGCGTCGCGAGCGCACAACATCACATATCGGTGGTCGTTGAAAGCGGGCTGGATGTTCCGGGCTGGATGTTGTGCTCTTGGAAATCTCCGACGAATGCGACCCCACAGCGCACTTCGACCCGCATAAACACCGCAGGCTGCTTCATCTGACGGACGCCACAGATGCGGCGTTACCCTACGCATTATTTCACATTCAGCGCCTGCCTTCCCAGCCTCCGTTTTATCAAAATCGTTTGATTTGCGAAAACCGGTCAAACCAAGCTTTGCCAAAGCTTTGATGCAGCTGCTGCCCAAATCATCCTGTTCGCACAGCAATACCTTCAGGCCGCGGCCTACGGCATCCCGGGCAATTGCGCTGCCTTTGATGCCGCCTCCGATAACAATGACATCAAAGTGTTTGTTGGTTAGCTCCGCCACCGATTGTCCCCTAGAGCGTAATGCGCTTTATTGGAATCACCAATGGAGAGCATTGCGCAGCGACATCCAAGGTTTTAACCGGCGCTATGTGTTTAATCTGCTTCAGATCAAACGCATAGCGCTCTAGCAACCTTTCGGGAATCCTAAAGCACGCAAGGCTGATCGTCACGCATTTTGTCCATATGTTGTGTAAAATGGTTTACGAGACACCATCAGAAGTTTTTGTACCACGAAAGAAACCCTATTGTTCCGACCTGGGTTTGCCCGGAATGAAATCGGGTTTGTTGCGTTATTTTGATCCCAGCCACCAACTCTCCCCGCCGACCAATCGGAATTTTCAGATCCAATCCGACTGCGGGTTCAATTTTGTTGTTGAAGGCCCTGCCTTTGCTATCCGCCTTGACCCCGATTGAAGCAAACGGCGCTATCTTCAGCCCGGTTTTGGCGAGCGGAAAAATCATACCAAGTTTAAAGACGCCTTGCGCCAGGACATTGTCTCGCTCCGAAGGTTCAAGCGCTGCAGGAAATCGGATATTGGCCCAGCCACTTAGCACCAGTTTAGCGTCGCTGGCGGGCCCATTGCGCAACCAGTCCGGCCTCCAAGATTTGTAGATAGACAGATCAGCGGTGGCGACAGGTGCGCTATAGGTTGTGCCGGAATATATCCGGTACTCGTTGTCCCATTTCGCACCGAACGACAGGCGCACCGCCTTTGACAGCCGGTGTTTGAGTTCGACGCCGATACCGGCTTTCACTTTGCTGTTGTAGTCCAGTTTCTGGCTGTCGCGCAGTGCGGCAAAAATCACATATGCAGACAACGACGATTTGTCTCCAAAGGTCAGCACATCAACTGAAGACTTGGCGTAGAGTTCGAATTTAGCGTTGTCGTTGTCTTCGGACCTGACCGACGACGGGGCCAAAAAGCTGCCCCAAACAAGTGTCGATTTCTTAAGGTCTGTCCATTTTTGTGAAGCACCGGCTTGAGTACCGGTCGCAGATAAGGCCGAAAAAAGAACTAATATCAATATTTTTGGCAATCATAAGATTAGGGCTTGACTGGCTCTTCATTTGATTCCAAATTCCGCGCCTTATGCACCCGTGCCAGAGGAACTCAAGATGATCCGACGTTCAGTAGTCATACTTTCCGCAACCCTTTTTCTCGCTTCTTGCGCCACACCGGAGGTGGTGAACATTCGGAAGGTAGGCGATGACCAGCTCTCCTGCAATCAGATTAAAGAACAATTTCTTGAAGCCCAGGATTTTGAAAAACGCGCCGAACAGGAAAAGGGTGCTACGGGAACCAACGTTGCTGCCGGAATATTTTTCTGGCCCGCCTTGCTTGCAACCTATCAGAACATTGAAGAAGCAAAGACTGCGGCGAGGGATCGCCAGGCTCACTTGGCCGAAATCGCCGAAGAAAAAAACTGTCCCTTGTAGGATGTAGTGTCATGGATGATGGTAAGATCATTGAGGCACTTGTCGTTTTCGAGACCGAGACAGATGCAAACACTGTAGCTCTAAAGGCCCTGATCCTGTCAGTGATTGTTGTCCTCGGAACCCGCGACGATATGAGGGATATCTGCGGCCTCCTTTCCGGTGCAATTGACGCGCTCGGAAAGGAGGATCGCTCGGAAAGGCGAGACTCTTTCCAAATCTCTCTTCAGAATTTGGTAGATGAATTGGGAAGCGCTTTCTAAGCTCATTGCCATTTTCTTTCTCCTATGTGATAGCCGACGCAAGAAAGGCATCGAAGCCGTCCTTACGTTTGCGACGGTTGTACTTCCAGCACGCCTCGGCAACGTACAGAGGCACGTACCCCTTGGCGTAGTGATGGTGCTGGCCAAACCAGGCCCGTTTCAGGTGCGACCAAAATCCCTCGATGGTGTTGGTGTGTACATCACCGTCAACGTACCGTTCGCTGTGGTTGACGCTGAGCCGGGCCATAATCGCGTCAACCGCGTTGTAGGCCTTGTATTCGTCGGTTACGAGGATGGTTTCCTTCATATCGACGGTATCCTGGATGAAGCGCAGGATGCCTTTTCCGGTCAGGTCGTTGGCGACGCGGGCAACAACCCTGCCGCCACGCTGGACTGCGCCGATTACCGGCGTTTTCTTGGTGCCGCGGCCTCTCTTGGGCGGGTCGTTGTCATCGCGCTTGTTCCGGCGGGGTTTACCACCAATGTAGGTTTCGTCTACCTCAACGATATCCTTGAGAAAGTGCCGATCTTCGCTGGCCATCGCCGCCCTGATGCGCTGCTGCATATACCAACATGAGGGTTGCGTCACGTCTATATCCCGCGCCAATTGGCAACTGGACAGGCTTTTCTTGGCGTTGACCATCAAGGCGATACCCAGAAACCACTTTTGAAGAGGTATCTTGGTTTGCTGAAAGACCGTTCCTTGCAGAACATTAAAGCTGTTGCGGCAGTCATGGCAGTTCCATCGCCCTATCCGGCAACTCTCCTTCTTTCGAGCGACGCGAACCCCGCCACAGTGTGGGCAATGAGGAGCATCGCCCCACCTAAGCCCCTCCAAATGACTGATGCAGGCTTCCTGGTCGGGAAACATTTTGAAGATCGAAATCAGGTTCATCGGAAGTCCTCCTTTAAACCTAAGTATATGATTTTCCTCACTCATTTTCAAGCCCTAATCTTATGATTGCCATATTTTTAAATGATTTGTTCGAGAGCCGCCCATAGTTCAGGAGTTTTTGACAAAAGTCTTAACAAGTGGATACCTGCGCGCTTCCACAATGGAATAATTACCAAAAAATCGAGTTCCTGTTTGAAAAGCAAGCTGGGATTTTGCACTGTCTGAAAAACAATTCTGTACCAAGAGGGAGTCTCATTATGAAAACCCGCGCTGCTGTCGCTCTGGAAGCCGGCAAACCGCTTGAAGTTATGGAAGTGAATCTCGACGGCCCGCGTGAAGGGGAAGTTCTGGTTGAAATCAAAGCAACAGGATTGTGTCATACGGATGAGTTCACCCGCTCAGGAGCGGATCCCGAGGGTATATTCCCCGCAATTCTAGGGCACGAGGGCGCAGGAGTTGTGCTGGAATGTGGACCGGGAGTGAAAGACCTGAAACCGGGCGATCATGTGATTCCACTTTACACTCCGGAATGCCGCGAGTGTGATTACTGTCTGAACCCGAAAACCAATCTGTGCCAGTCGATCCGCGCAACACAGGGTCAGGGATTGATGCCGGATGGGACTTCACGGTTTTCGATGTCAGACGGGACGCAGATCCTACATTATATGGGGTGTTCGACCTTTGCCAATCACACAGTATTGCCGGAAATCGCACTGGCCAAAGTCCGCAAAGACGCGCCGTTTGACAAAATTTGTTACATCGGCTGCGGCGTTACTACCGGGATTGGCGCAGTAATCAACACGGCCAAGGTCGAGATTGGGTCTACCGGCATCGTGTTCGGGCTTGGCGGTATTGGGCTGAATGTAGTGCAAGGCCTGCGACTGGCCGGTGCGGATCAGATTGTCGGCGTTGATCTGAATCCAGGCAAGTTTGAAATGGCCAAGCATTTTGGCATGACTGACTTTGTGAACCCGACTGACGTCGAAGGTGACCTGGTTGCCCATCTGGTTGAACTGACCGGCGGAGGTGCGGATTACACCTTTGATGCAACCGGCAATGTCGGTGTGATGCGCACTGCTCTTGAGTCTGCACATAAAGGCTGGGGCGAAAGTATTATTATCGGTGTGGCACCTGCGGGCGCTGAAATTTCCACACGGCCTTTCCAATTGGTCACGGGCCGCAGTTGGCGCGGTACGGCCTTTGGCGGTGCGCGGGGCCGGACGGACGTACCGAAAATCGTCGACTGGTATATGGATGGCAAGATCGAGATCGATCCGATGATCACTCACAAATTGAGCCTTGATCAGATCAACGAAGGTTTCGACCTGATGCACGCGGGTGAAAGCATCCGGGCGGTTGTGGAATATTAACGAGGTTTGCGCGGGCTTATCTTCGGCCCGTCCAACCGGCATGATAACAATCCGACCATACAAGCCAATTGATCAAACGGCGGTTTGGTCAATTCTGCGACCGATTTTCCGGGCTGGTGACACGTCTACTGTTGCGTTAGATGTTTGCGAACGGGACACCCTTGAATACTGGACTGGCGGCGCCCATCAAAAATTTGTGGATTAAGAGGACGGTGTTACCCCTGGCACCTATTTCATCTGCCCTAATCAGGGCGGCGGCGGTGACCATATATGCAACTGTGGATTCGCAACCGACCCGGCAGCAAGAGGCAAAGGGCTGGCGCGTAAAACGCTGGAACATGCGTGGGACTGTGTGACAGAACAAGGCTTTCGGGCGATGCAGTTCAATTTTGTTGTGGCCACAAACTCTCGTGCGATTGAGTTATAGCAGTCTTTCGACGGGGCGGTAAAAAGTCGATTCCTCATGAGAGTCGGCTGGGTTATAATTGTGCATGTTTACTTTACGCGACCGACGGACCGGAGAATTGTTTGATCGCTGGTCCGATTTCGGGGACAAACGTCGGCGCCTGATGGAGCAATCCTGGGCCGGGGTTTTTCGGAACCATCTGCTTGTCGAACTTCCGGTTGACGATCTTTGCCGTCACCTTGATGAACGCATGGGCCGACCATCGAAGGATCTACACGTTGTCATCGGGGTCTTGCTTTTGCAGCAGCTGCACGATCTGAGCGATGCAGAGACCGTCGAGGCCCTGGCCTTCAATATGGCGTGGCACTATGCCTTGGACGTGCGCAGCGAAGCGGACAGCTATTTCTGTGAGAAAACCCTGCGCAACTATCGCCGTCTGTTTATCGAACAAGGTCTCGATGAATTGCTGTTCCGGTGTTTGACGGATCGGCTGGTGCAGGGGTTCTCTGTCGATACCAGCCACCAACGCATGGATTCGACGGCCCTTCGTTCGGCGATGCGGGCGCTGACACGACTTGGTATCGTTGTTGAGAGCATCTCGAAGTTTGCCCGTGAGCTTGAGCGATATCATCCCGGTCTGCACGAGCAGATCAGCAAGGAGGTGATCCGCCGCTATGTCGATCGCGAGGGTAATGGCGCGTTCGCGAATACGGCGCCGAGTGTTTCAAAACGCCGCCTCGGCGAAGCGGGTCAGGATCTCCTAGCCCTGGTGCTGCAATTCCGTGACACGGCGGCGGCAAAGCTTTCCAGTTTTGCGATCCTGGAGAGGGTTCTGCGCGATCAGTTCGAGATCGTTGATGATGAGTGTGGCGATCGTGACGCAACGCGCGCCGCGATTCGAGATCCAAAGGATGTGCCGTGCGATACCGTCGGCAATCCGGCCGACCCGGACGCGAGCTACAACGCGCACAAGGGTCAGGGATACATGGCGCAGATCGTCGAAACCTATTGTGAAGATGACAGTAACGAGGCGGTTGCCGCGACACCGGACCTCATCACCCACGTGGAGGTCCACAAGATGACGGTGCATGACGGCCATCGCTTGGCCGATGCGCTGGATGATCTGAGCGAGCGCGCGCTGACGCCGGCGGTGATGCTGGGTGATTCACATTACGGTTCCAGTGACAACATGGCTCTGACGCGCGAACAGAACATCAATCTCGCGGCGCCCGCGCGACCGCCGAAAGGCGCCGTCTCGGGACGGTTGACGTTGGAGGATTTCACTCTCAACGAAGAAGGCTTGGTCTTGCGCTGTCCCAATAACGTCGAACCGGTTTCAGCCTCGCTCGCCAAAGCCAAGCTGCAGGCCCGTTTCGACCTTTCCATCTGCCAAAAATGTCCCGATATACTGCGATGTCCCGTGCAGGCGGCCAAGCGTGACGGCCAATTTTCCCGCTTTCAATATACCCCGGACAGGGCTGCCAACCAAAAGCGCCGGCTTTATGAACAAAGCGATGCCTTCCGCGACGTCTACAGATGGCGGGCCGGCATAGAAGCGACCATGTCGCGATTAAAGTACCAGATGAACCTGGCTCACCTACGCATTCGCGGCATGCCGGCCATGCGCTACGTGGTCAATCTGCGTGCCCTCGGCCTCAATATCCAACGCTGCGCGGCAATCGCACCATAAAAAACGAAGCCAAGGAGAAGCCAAGGATAGGTAATATCAGGTTTTATCCACCAGCAACGCGGAGACAGGCAAATATTCTTCACCGAACCGCAAAGACCTGTACAAGCACGCCATCGGCCAACAACTTTTTACCGCCCCGTCAACTTTCGGTTTTGAAACGGTTGGCACGCCTCGGTTGGCCTTCAAGCACCCTACACAGGGCTTTGTTGATTCCCGGTTATGTACAAACACCTGGCCTGAACTTTCGGCCTATTTTGACACCAGCGCCTTGCCATTTTTGGCGGGCTTCACCCGGCCATTTTGTTGTTGAATGACATGGCAAAGCTCGTGGGCCAGCATTTCTTCGTTTCTGGCGTCGCCCGGTTTGGCAAAATACAGATCGAAGCCCAATGTAAACGCTTTTGCGTTTAGTGATTTGGCAACGTCTTTGGCATTGCCGCCGGTGTGCACCCTAACCTTATCCAGCTTTGTGCTAAATTGTACCTCCAGAGCTTTCTGAAGGGGTTTCGGCAGCTTTTTCGAACTCGTGTTCTCCGGCTCCTTTTTCAATGTCTTGACCTTTGCCTTCTTGCCAGCAAGTTTCGCAGCAACTTTTGCGACTATTTCTTCCGATTTCGCCATTTCCGCCCCACTATTTTGTCTGCCGCCAGTGAGCTGACCATGCAACCATACTGCAAAATTCAACTGTAAGGAATATTATCGCCCGCTTGCTTACAGCATCGTTGCTGGCTTCACTCAACTGAGCTAGGGATAAAATCGAAAATGGATATGGGTGCACGATGAAGACCGTTTCTGAAAATACCTGCTTTGACGGGGTACAAGGTGTTTACAGCCACATGTCCCAGACTTGTAACTGCGAAATGACTTTTGGAATGTTCTTACCTGGCTTGGCAAAAACTCAGAAAGTTCCGGTTCTCTGGTATCTGTCCGGCCTCACCTGCACCCACGAAAATGCCATGACCAAGACCGGGGCTCAAGGCTGGGCGGCTGAGCAAGGGATCGCGTTGATTTTTCCCGACACATCACCGCGAGGTGACGATGTCGCTGACGACGAGGCGTATGATCTGGGTAAAGGGGCTGGATTTTATCTGAATGCCACGCAGCAACCCTGGAAGCCGCATTTCCAGATGTGGGATTATGTGACTGCGGAAATGCCGGAAATGGTGATGCGGGAATTTCCTCTGATTGAAGACGCGCAGGGCATCACAGGACATTCCATGGGCGGACATGGAGCGCTGACAATCGCGATGAATTTGCCTGACCAATATAAGACTGTTTCGGCGTTTGCCCCTATCGCGAATCCAAGCAGTTCGGATTGGGGTCGCAAACAACTTTCCGCCTATTTGGGCGACGAAGAAACGCTCTGGCAGGCGCATGACAGCACTGTGATGATGCGCGAGAAAGGGTTTCACGGACATGTATTGGTGGATCAGGGGGCATCGGACCAGTTTTTGGACTTGCTGAAACCCGAAGCGCTGGCGCAAGCGATTGCGGCGCGGCGGCAACCAGCGACACTGCGGATGCAGGCCGGGTATGATCACAGCTATTTCTTTGTGGCCAGCTTTATGGAAGATCACATCGGTTTTCACGCAGACGCATTGTACGGGGGCTAGACTATGGCTCAATACGGTCTGGTCGTAATCGGCAGTGGACCCGCCGGAAAATCCGCAGCCATTCAAGCGGCAAAGCTCAACAGAAAAGTCCTGGTTGTGGAGCGTAACTTGCGGGTCGGCGGCGTATCAATTCACACCGGAACTATCCCATCCAAAACACTGCGGGAAACGGCTCTTAACCTGTCCGGTTGGCGCGAGCGCAGTTTTTATGGTCGGTCATATCGGGTGAAGGAGGAAATAAACGCAGAGGATCTGAAAGCGCGGCTACACATGACACTTAACCATGAGGTTGATGTGTTGGAACATCAGTTTGCGCGCAACCGGGTGGAGACTCTGTGCGGGGAAGCGCGGTTCGTTTCAGAATTTGTGATAGAAGTGAGCGGTGCGAAAGGCAAAACCACCTCTGTCACCTCAGCAGCATTTCTGATCGCAACCGGAACACGGCCGTTTCACCCAGGCTATATACCCTTCAACGGGACCTCCATTTTCGATAGCGACGATATTCTTGAAATACCGTCGATTCCGCGCAGCATGATTGTTGTTGGTGCGGGTGTTATCGGAGTTGAATATGCCCCCATTTTGGCGACGCTGGATGTGCGGGTCACGCTGGTTGAACCACGCAGCAGCTTCCTTGATTTCATCGACCAGACGCTGATTGCGGAGTTCACTCAACAAATCCGGGAAATGGGTGTTGATCTGAGGCTTGGGTCGAAGATCAACAAGGTCGAAGACACAGATAGTTTTGTCGAGATATCCATGGACAACGGGCGGCATGTCCGCGCCGAAATGCTGCTGTTTGCAGCCGGGAGATTGGGGGCGACGGATGCCCTTGGGCTGGATGCGGCTGGCCTGACGACTGACCACCGCAAAAGGTTGCAGGTCGATACGACAACCTATCAAACCTCAGTGCCTCATATATACGCCGCTGGGGACGTAATTGGGTTCCCGTCGCTGGCCTCGACATCGCTATTGCAGGGTCGGATGGCAGCCTGCCACGCCCTAAAAACACCGACCTTGCCTCAGTCCCCCTGGTTTCCCTACGGCATCTATTCGGTGCCCGAAATGTCGACTTGCGGCATGTCTGAAGAAGAAACCCAGGAGCGCGGTATCCCCTATGAAGTCGGTATCGCGCGATTCAGCGAAACATCGCGTGGTCAAATCATGGGTATTAAGAACGGCATGCTGAAAATGCTGGTGTCGCTGAAGACGCGCCGGCTGTTGGGTGTGCAGATCGTCGGCGAAGGCGCGACCGAGCTGATCCACATCGCGCAGGCTGTTCTTAATTTGAAAGGAACGGTCGACTATTTCGTGGAAAACACATTTAACTATCCGACCCTTGCAGAGGCCTATAAAATCGCCGGTCTGGACGCTTTCAACCGGATGCCGATCCCGGACGCGTTCAAAGTGGATCTTAAGAAGCCGGAAAAGAAATAGTGACACGCATATTCATAGACGCAGATGCATGTCCGGTTCGCAATGAGACCATGAGCGTCGCCGAGCGGCACCAGTTGACTGTTTATGTGGTTTCAAACGGAGGGATCAGGCCGAGCCCCAATCCGCTGGTGGAAACCGTGGTGGTGGATGATGGTCCGGATGTTGCTGATATGTGGATCGCAGATCGCGCGACGCGTGGCGACGTTGTTGTCACCGACGACATCCCGTTGGCAGCCAAATGCGTTGCCACCGGATCGCGGGTGTTGCGCCACAATGGCGAGGCTTTGACTGTGGCCAACATTGGCAATCAATTGGCCACACGCGACTTGATGGCTGATCTTCGCGCCGCTGACCCCTTTCGCCAAGGTGGAGGTCGACCGTTTACCAAAGCTGACCGGTCCCGCTTTTTGGATGCGCTTGAGCGTGAGGTTCGGTTCGCCCAGCGCGAGGTGGCCTGATGGTGTCGGTTGAGGCTGTTGTTTTTGACATTGGCAATGTGCTGATCACTTGGGACCCTGAACGGTTTTATGACGAAGTGTTGCCAGATGTTGAGACTCGCATGAGGCTGTTCGAAACCGTTGACTTACACGGAATGAACGATGTGGTCGACAGGGGCGGGCCGTGGAAAGAAACGATTTACAATACCGCAGCCAGATACCCAGAATTCGAAACCTACATTCGACTCTGGCACGACCGGTGGATAGAAATGGCTTCGCCTGCAATAGACGAGTCGGTCGTTTTGTTGCGGCAACTTCGGTCGAAAGGCATTCCGGTTTTGGCGTTGTCAAATTTTGGCATCGAGAGTTTTGTATATGCGCAAACAAAGTATCCGTTTCTAGGTGAATTCGATCAGAAATATATTTCGGGACACATGGGTGTTATCAAGCCCGATATTCGTATTTATGAAATGGTCGAAGCTGCCTGCCCATTCGCTCCCACAAGCCTATTGTTTGTCGACGATCGGCAAGAGAATATTGACGCAGCAAAGTCGCGCGGCTGGGGTGGACATTTGTTTGACGGCTCAACTGGTTGGGCGCAGCGGCTGGTTGAGGAACAACTGTTGACCAAAGAAGAAGCTGGGCTGGAGGCGTAAATGACAATTCCGTTTATTGGTTTTGGCGAAATGGACAGCCGCCTTTCCTGGCAGGGTGTCACTGATGCCATTGCCGCAGGGCACAAGTTGCCAACCGCGAGCATTGCCGACGGTTTTGTCTATCGGGATGATGACACTCTGTTGTCCCGAGCTGCCTGGATAGACGGTCTGGGCGCAGCGGTCAAAAGCGCTACCATTGTGCCGGGAAATGTGGCCAAGGGCCTGCCGATGATCCACGGCGGGGTCATGGTTTTTTCAGACGAAACAGCGGAACTCGAAGCGGTTATAGATTTCCACCTTGTCACCAAATGGAAAACAGCCGGTGACAGCTTGTTGGGTGCCAAATTATTGGCCCGCAAAGACGCCCGCAGGGTGTTGATAATTGGTGCGGGCAACGTTTCCACTTCTTTGGTTTCAGCCTACTCATCGGCCTTTGACGGGCTGCAGTTTTCGGTATGGAATCGGTCCGCTGAAAAGGCACGAAATATGGCGATGAACCTTCGAACGGAACACGACATTGCCGCTGTCGATGATCTGGTCGCTGCCGTGAAGCTTGCTGATATAATCTGTTGTGCCACAATGACCACCGAACCGATCCTTCGCGGAGAATGGTTACATGATGGGCAACATGTGGACCTGATCGGTGCTTATCGTCCCGATATGCGTGAAGCCGATGACACGGCATTGACGCGCGCCCGAATATTTGTGGATAGCCGCGAAACTACTGTGGGTCATATTGGAGAATTGACGGGGCGGTAAAAAGTCGATTCCTCATGAGAGTCGGCTGGGTTATAATTGTGCATGTTTACTTTACGCGACCGACGGACCGGAGAATTGTTTGATCGCTGGTCCGATTTCGGGGACAAACGTCGGCGCCTGATGGAGCAATCCTGGGCCGGGGTTTTTCGGAACCATCTGCTTGTCGAACTTCCGGTTGACGATCTTTGCCGTCACCTTGATGAACGCATGGGCCGACCATCGAAGGATCTACACGTTGTCATCGGGGTCTTGCTTTTGCAGCAGCTGCACGATCTGAGCGATGCAGAGACCGTCGAGGCCCTGGCCTTCAATATGGCGTGGCACTATGCCTTGGACGTGCGCAGCGAAGCGGACAGCTATTTCTGTGAGAAAACCCTGCGCAACTATCGCCGTCTGTTTATCGAACAAGGTCTCGATGAATTGCTGTTCCGGTGTTTGACGGATCGGCTGGTGCAGGGGTTCTCTGTCGATACCAGCCACCAACGCATGGATTCGACGGCCCTTCGTTCGGCGATGCGGGCGCTGACACGACTTGGTATCGTTGTTGAGAGCATCTCGAAGTTTGCCCGTGAGCTTGAGCGATATCATCCCGGTCTGCACGAGCAGATCAGCAAGGAGGTGATCCGCCGCTATGTCGATCGCGAGGGTAATGGCGCGTTCGCGAATACGGCGCCGAGTGTTTCAAAACGCCGCCTCGGCGAAGCGGGTCAGGATCTCCTAGCCCTGGTGCTGCAATTCCGTGACACGGCGGCGGCAAAGCTTTCCAGTTTTGCGATCCTGGAGAGGGTTCTGCGCGATCAGTTCGAGATCGTTGATGATGAGTGTGGCGATCGTGACGCAACGCGCGCCGCGATTCGAGATCCAAAGGATGTGCCGTGCGATACCGTCGGCAATCCGGCCGACCCGGACGCGAGCTACAACGCGCACAAGGGTCAGGGATACATGGCGCAGATCGTCGAAACCTATTGTGAAGATGACAGTAACGAGGCGGTTGCCGCGACACCGGACCTCATCACCCACGTGGAGGTCCACAAGATGACGGTGCATGACGGCCATCGCTTGGCCGATGCGCTGGATGATCTGAGCGAGCGCGCGCTGACGCCGGCGGTGATGCTGGGTGATTCACATTACGGTTCCAGTGACAACATGGCTCTGACGCGCGAACAGAACATCAATCTCGCGGCGCCCGCGCGACCGCCGAAAGGCGCCGTCTCGGGACGGTTGACGTTGGAGGATTTCACTCTCAACGAAGAAGGCTTGGTCTTGCGCTGTCCCAATAACGTCGAACCGGTTTCAGCCTCGCTCGCCAAAGCCAAGCTGCAGGCCCGTTTCGACCTTTCCATCTGCCAAAAATGTCCCGATATACTGCGATGTCCCGTGCAGGCGGCCAAGCGTGACGGCCAATTTTCCCGCTTTCAATATACCCCGGACAGGGCTGCCAACCAAAAGCGCCGGCTTTATGAACAAAGCGATGCCTTCCGCGACGTCTACAGATGGCGGGCCGGCATAGAAGCGACCATGTCGCGATTAAAGTACCAGATGAACCTGGCTCACCTACGCATTCGCGGCATGCCGGCCATGCGCTACGTGGTCAATCTGCGTGCCCTCGGCCTCAATATCCAACGCTGCGCGGCAATCGCACCATAAAAAACGAAGCCAAGGAGAAGCCAAGGATAGGTAATATCAGGTTTTATCCACCAGCAACGCGGAGACAGGCAAATATTCTTCACCGAACCGCAAAGACCTGTACAAGCACGCCATCGGCCAACAACTTTTTACCGCCCCGTCGATGGTTAGCAATATGCGTGGCGATAGAGTTTGGCGGCTTGTTCGAAGGCTTTTGAGCGAACCTCCTGTATTGTAATGAAATCAGCATTCAGTTCGCTTAGAAAATCAATTTTTCGGGCAAACCCATCGGCGCAATTCCATGTTGCGACGCTAAAGGTCAATCGGGCGCCAACATATACCCCGAGCCTCGCACGGTCTGAAGATACCGCGGAGCTTTGGGATCATTCTCGATTTTGCGGCGCAATCGGGTAATCTGAACATCAACCGCCCGTTCCTGTGCCTTGCCGTCATTGCGGCCAAGATCGGCAACCAATTTGGCCCGGCTCACGGGTTTGTGGGGTTGGGCCGAGAAGATTCGCATCAGAGCGCTTTCGGTGGCTGTCAGACGTACCAGATCGGTTCCGCTCCACATTTCGCCGCGGGTAACGTCATAGCGGACGTCGCCCAGTTGCAGGGTTTTTGGCGGTTCGTCGACTGGCGGCTCTTTGGGCACCCGGCGGAGGATCGCGTTGATCCGCAAGACCAGTTCTTTCGGTTCGAAGGGTTTTGACAGGTAATCGTCGGCACCCGCTTCCAATCCCATGATCCGTTCGCTGGATTCGCCCTTTGCGGTCAGCAGCAGAATTGGTGTTGTTCTGGTTTCGCGCAATGCGCGGGTCAGCGTTATGCCGTCCTCTCCGGGCATCATAACGTCGAGGACGATCAGATCGAAATCAAGTCCTTCCAACAGCCGTCGGGCGTGCGCTGCGCCTCTGGCAGCAGTGACCCAATAACCGTTTCGGCTGAGGAATTTCTGCAACAAGACGCGGATGCGTTCGTCGTCATCCACGATCAGAATATGGGCGTCTGATAATTGCGCGGTCATAACCACCTAATCCTTCGTCAGTTTTTTGACGTGGCGTCGCATATTAGGGTCCATAATATGTTCCATGACCTGCCGAAACCCCTGAACTGCGTCCGGACCGGCGGTTTTGTAGGCAGACCGCATACGTTTGCGCTGAGTTTCAGATAGATCGGATTCCAGCTTCACTCCGGACTCGGTTAAGTAAAGATGCCGTTCACGGCGGTCATGCTCGCCAACCCGACTTTCGACCAGACCATCATCAACCAACTGCCGCAGGACCCGGTTCAGCGATTGTTTGGTCACACCGAGGATGTCCAACAGGTTGTTTACCGTGGTGCCAGGCCTCCGGTGGATGAAATGAATCGCCCTGTGGTGCGCCCGTCCGTAAGTGTAATTCTCGAGAATTTTGTCAGGGTCAGAGGTGAATCCCCGATAGGCGAAAAACATCAACTCGATCCCTTGCAACAGCTGATCGTCGGTTAAAAACAAGAGGTTCTCACCGGTAGGTGCGGGGCGGTCCTGCATCGTAATATTTCGTCCTAATCACAAATTCGAAGCGTCGCTTTCAATTTATGTCAGTCTTGTTGACTTTCCAAGAATCAAATGCTAGCAAAATCGCAGATCGGCGTAATATCATGTCTTTTTTGCCTTGATTTGCGCAATATTCGTAAATATTGCCTTCTAGCTCGGGAAGAGGACGTTAACAATGGTTGGTGCATACGATGACCGCGACGGATTCATTTGGATGGACGGCAAAATGCTACCGTGGCGTGATGCAAACGTTCATATCCTGACCCACGCCATGCACTATGCGTCTTCGGTTTTTGAGGGCGAGCGGGCTTACAATGGCAAGATATTCAAAAGCCGCCAACACTCTGAACGGTTAATCCGATCAGGTGCGCTGATCGATATGCCAATCCCATATACCGTCGATGAGATCGAAGCCGCTAAAATTGCGGTGCTTCAGGCGAATGGCTTTTCCGACGCTTATGTTCGAGTGGTTGCCTGGCGCGGCGCCGGTGAAGACATGGGTGTTGCATCCGAGCGTAATCCGGTGCGGATGGCGGTTTGCACCTGGGAATGGGGAGCCTATTACGGGGACGCCAAGATGAAGGGGGCCAAACTGGACATTTCCAAGTGGAAACGTCCTTCGCCGGAAACTATTCCCTGCGAAGCCAAGGCTGCCGGGTTGTATATGATCTGTACCATGTCCAAGCACGCGGCGGAGGCCAAAGGTTGTTCGGATGCAATGATGTTTGACTATCGCGGCTATGTGGCCGAGGCGACCGGCGCAAACATGTTCTTTGTCAAAGACGGTGTTGTGCATACACCAAAGCCCGATTGTTTTCTGAACGGCTTGACGCGGCAGACAGTAATCGAACGTCTGCAAGGGATGCAGGTCGAAGTGAACGAACGCCACATCATGCCGGAAGAGCTGGAAGGCTTCGAGCAATGCTGGCTGACCGGGACAGCTGCCGAGGTGACACCGGTCGGGCAAATTGGCGACTACAACTTTGAAGTTGGGGCGCTGGCGCGCCAGATATCCGAGGATTATGAGAAGCTGGTGCGGGTTTAGCCTCCCTCCAAGCTCGCGCGGCGGGATTGGTTTCGCAGCACTGAAGGTAGAAGTGCCCTCTTGCCCATCCAGCCTCCGCTCTGTTACGCTTTCCCTATCTCAGCGCCCAATGTGCGGCGCCTTTTCAGGAGGACACGGTTCTGAGCGAACGTGTTGAGGCCGCCAAGGCCACACCAGATGCCAATATCCCGAGCATGTCTTTGCTCGATCTGGTTTTGAACTCATTACAGAACGATAAAGCCGAAGATATCGTCACCCTTGATCTCAGGGGCCGGTCTTCTGTGGCAGACTATATGGTTGTCGCCTCCGGCCGGTCATCCCGGCAGGTGATTGCGATGTCCGAGAAATTGACGGATCGTGCGAAACAGGGCCTGGGCATATTGAGCAGGCTGGAAGGTAAAGATACCGGCGATTGGGTGTTGATCGATTGCGGTGATGTGATTGTGCATGTGTTCCGCCCTGAAGTCCGCGAATTCTATCAGCTGGAGAAATTGTGGCTGCCGTTGGCTGAAGCACGGGGCTGACATCGGATGCGCCTGCATCTGTGTGTTGTTGGCAAGCTGCGGCGCAGCCCAGAGCAAGAATTGATCGCTGATTATTTGGACAGGTTCAACCGGACCGGTCGCAATCTGGGATTGGGGCCAGCGCAAATCATTGAAGTTGAAGAAAAAAAGGGTGGCGGAATTGCGGCTGAAGCGAACCTGTTGCGCCGCGTGATACCGAAAAGTTCTTTGATCGCTGCGATGGATGAGCGCGGTCAGGTTCTTGCGTCGCCAGAGTTTGCAGACAAGCTGTGCAGCTGGCGCGACGCAGGTCATCAGGGTCTGGCAATATTGATTGGCGGTGCCGACGGGCTGGATCCGACGTTAAGAGCAGAAGCCGATTTTACCCTGTCATACGGTAAAATGGTCTGGCCCCATATGTTGGCCCGCGTGATGCTGTGCGAACAACTTTACCGCGCTGCATCGATCCTTGCAGGAAGCCCGTATCACCGGGTTTAACGGGGCAGGCTGTTGCCCTTTTTTACGCAAATGATTATGTGCCTAGTTAGAGCACAATAGCACAGAGAGATTTCCAAAATGGCCGCCCCGAAACCTGTTGTTCTGTGTATTCTGGATGGCTGGGGTTTGCGTTCGGAAATCGAAGGAAATGCGGTTTTACAGGCGGAAACGCCAGCGTATGACCATATGATTGAGACTTGCCCGAACTCGACTTTGATTACCCATGGGCATGATGTCGGGTTGCCAGAAGGTCAGATGGGTAATTCTGAAGTCGGGCACACAATTATCGGTGCCGGACGGGTGGTTGAAATGGATTTGCGCCATATCGATCGCGCGATTGAATCCGGCGCTTTCGCAACATTGCCCGGTATAAAGCGGTTCGCCGAGAAACTGAAATCCAGCGGAGGGGTGGCCCATTTGCTGGGTATTCTGTCTGACGGTGGTGTTCATTCGCATATCGAGCATATGATTGCCGCAGCCAAGGCGCTCACAGCACAGGGAATTAAGGTAGCGATTCACGCATTTACAGATGGCCGCGATGTGGCGCAGGTATCGGCCAAATCTTATCTGGAAGACTTGCGCGATGCTCTGCCAACCGGTGCAACAATCGCAACAGTATCGGGTCGTTATTATACGATGGATCGGGATAATCGCTGGGAACGTGTTGCTCTGGCTTATGAAGCGCTTGCGCATGGTAGAGGATACACAGCAGATACCGCATCTGAAGCGATCGACGCGGCCTATGGCAAAGGAGTCACCGACGAGTTCATCAAGCCACGGGTATTGGGAAACTTTTCGGGTATGGCAGATGGTGACGGAATCCTGTGCTTGAATTTCAGAGCAGACCGGGCACGAGAAATTCTGGCGGCCTTCGGCGATCCGGACTTTAGCGCATTTGATACGGGCCGACGGCCAAAATTTGCGATCCTAAGCGGATTTGCAGAATACTCCCGCCGTCACAATTCCTATATGGATTGCATTTTTCCCGACGACAAAATCGTCAACACATTGGGCGAGTGGGTTTCCAAGAAAGGACTGAAGCAATTTCGGATTGCAGAGACCGAGAAATATTCCCATGTGACGTTTTTCCTGAATGGGGGACAGGAAGAACCCGCGCAGAACGAAACCCGTTATCTGGCACCCAGTCCGAATGTGGCCACGTATGATTTGCAGCCGGAAATGTCGGCAGATGAAGTCACCAGACACCTGGTTGCCGCCATTGACAGCGATGAGTTCGACCTGATCATTGTCAATTATGCCAATCCGGACATGGTGGGGCACACCGGGGATCTTGCGGCTGCAAAACTGGCCTGTGCAAAAGTGGATGAAGGGCTCGGCAAGGTGGTTGATGCCCTGCAAAAAGCTGACGGCGCTATGATTGTTACCGCCGACCACGGCAACTGCGAAACCATGGTCGATCCGGAGACCGGCGAGCCGCATACCGCCCATACCACTAACCCGGTGCCAGTTGCCTTGATTAACGGCCCAAAAGACGCAAAGTTGCGCGACGGAGGGCGACTGGCAGATATTGCACTGACAGTGTTGGAGCTGTTGGATTTGGAGCAGCCGGCGGAAATGACTGGCAAAAGTCTGATTGTGAGATGAGCGCAAGTAAAACGATTCTGGGATTGATTGCCGGGTTGGTGCTTTCCCCAGCACTGACAAACGCAGGTTTGGATCCGATTATAGAGGCCCAGATAGCCGCAGATGCACTGCGCGGCGCAGCGGAAACCCTAAGGGACGCGGACAGTGCCCAAGACAGGGTGGAGGCGCTAACTCAAACGATCAGGGCTTACGAATCAGGGCTCGCAGCAATGCGCGACGGTCTCCGTTCGGCGACTATCCGCGAGCGTGTGCTGCATTTGGAATTTGACAATCGCCGCGATCAACTCAGCCATTTGTTGGGTGTTTTACAGACCTTGGAACGGGTGGCGACGCCGATGCTGTTGATCCACCCAACCGGTGCGGTTGGTACTGCGCGCTCGGGGATGATCATGTCGGAGATAACACCGTCCCTACAGCAACAAGCAGAAGAACTGCGCGCGCAATTGGAAGAGTTGAACGCACTGAAAGACTTGCAGATCAATGCAGAAGAAGACTTGCGATTGGGACTGGCCGGGGTGCAGGAGGCCAGAGTCGCTCTATCTCAGGCGATCAGTGACAGAACAGATTTGCCGAGGCGGTTGGCTGACGATCCGGTTCGCACACAGATATTGGCCGAAAACAGCACTTCGCTGGCGGTTTTTGCGCAAAGCATTGAAGCCTTGGCTGAGGAATCCGAAGGTCAGCAGGAAATGCCATTTGCGGATGCAAAGGGCGAATTACCTCTGCCGGTGTCGGGAACAGTATTGCGCCGGTTCAAAGAAACCGACGCCGCCGGACTGGAACGCCCAGGCATTTTGCTGACCGCACGACCGCTTTCTCTGGTTGCGGCCCCGTCGCCCGCCACGATCCGCTACGCCGGGCCGTTTCTGGACTATGGGAACGTGGTTATTCTGGAGCCGGACACCGATTTTTTGCTGATTTTTGCCGGTTTAGATCAGGTTTATGTGGAGCTTGGTCAAATTGTTGGTTCCGGTGAGCCGGTGGGACTGCTGGGTGGAAGACATATGGGTGCACAAGAATTTTTGATCGAAGCGTCAGAAGGTGGTGGCGCAATTGCGCAGGAAACGCTCTATATAGAGCTCAGAGAGGATGGCGAACCAATTAATCCAGAGGATTGGTTCGCATTCAGCGACAGTTAGGAATGTTTGCATGAAAAAACTCGTAGTAGCCGCAATCGGCGGGACAATGGCAGGTGTGTTGCTGACGACGCAACTGACTGGTCCGCTTATCGCACAAGAGGCAGCACGGACGACGTCAACATATGAGCAGTTGGATTTGTTTGGGGATATTTTCGAACGTATTCGGTCTGCCTACGTGGAAGAAGTGGACGAGCAGGAGCTGATCCGTAGCGCTATAAACGGCATGCTGACGTCGCTTGATCCGCATTCCAGCTATTTGCCGCCGGAAGATTTCGACACCATGCAGGTTCAGACCCGTGGAGAATTTGGCGGCCTTGGGATCGAGGTGACGCAGGAAAACGGATTTGTCAAAGTTGTGTCGCCCATTGACGATACCCCTGCTGATGAGGCGGGTGTCGAAGCTGGCGATTTCATCACCAAAGTGGACGGCGAATCGACGCTTGGTATGACGCTGGACGACGCTGTTGATCTGATGCGTGGGCCAATCGGATCGGAAATCGTGATTACCGTTGTACGCGAAGGAGCGGATGAGCCATTTGACATTACCATTGTGCGCGACACCATTAAAATCAAAGCAACACGGGCAAGAATAGAGGGTGACTCCGTGGTTTTGCGGATCACTTCGTTTACTGACCAGACCTATTCCAACCTTGAAACTGAGCTAAGAAAGACGGTCGAAGAAGCGGGCGGTATCGAACAGATCAATGGCTTTGTTGTTGACTTGCGAAACAATCCTGGCGGCTTGCTGAATCAGGCAATTCTGGTTTCTGACGCATTTCTGGAAAAAGGCGAGATTGTTTCGACCCGCGGTCGAAATAGCGAAGACAGCGACAGGATCAATGCGACACCGGGTGATCTGGCAAGTGGCAAGCCGGTTGTTGTGCTGATCAATGGCGGATCGGCTTCTGCGTCCGAGATTGTTGCCGGTGCGCTGCAGGACCATCGCCGCGCTGTGATTATTGGCACCCGCAGTTTTGGCAAAGGGTCGGTTCAAACGATCATGCCGCTGCAAGGTGATGGCGCGATGCGCCTGACTACGGCGCGGTACTACACCCCGTCGGGGCGTTCGATACAAGCATTGGGCGTTTCCCCGGATATTCTGGTCGAACAACGGCCACAAAAAGCCGCTGCGGAAGGTGAAGCCGAAGCCGATGGCCGCCAAAACCAGCGGTTTGAATCTGATTTGCGTGGTTCGCTGAGCAATGACAGTCTGACCGAAGATGAAAGAAAGCTGTTGGAAGAAGAACGCATCGAACAGGAAGAGGCAGCCAAACTGCGCGACGAAGATTCACAACTGGCCTATGCGTTGGATGTGCTGAAGGGTCTATCCGTTTTGGATCGGGCCAACTGATCAATTGCAACGGCCGCGGAAATTCTTCTGCAACCCATAGGGCCGCAACACGATGAAACCGGAAGATATCATTGCTTTGCCGTATCGGCCCTGCGTTGGCATTATGCTGTTCAACAGCGCGGGTGGCGTGTTTGCGGGGCAACGGCTCGATAGCAATTATGATGCTTGGCAGATGCCGCAGGGCGGCATCGAGAAAGGCGAAGAGCCGAAGTCTGCCGCTTTGCGCGAACTGGAAGAAGAAACCGGCATACGCGCGCGCGCTGTCGAGGTAATTGCTGAAACAGCAGACTGGATTCCCTATGATTTACCTCACCATCTGGTTCCGAAGCTTTGGAAAGGACGGTTTCGCGGCCAAAAGCAGCTTTGGATTCTGATGCGTTTTGTTGGCGATGACAGCGAGATCAACATTGAAACGAAGCATCCAGAATTCAGCCGCTGGTGCTGGTTGGAGCCTGAAGATCTGCTTGAAAAAATAGTGCCTTTCAAAAGGGATACCTATGCGCGCGTGATTCGGGAGTTTGTGGAGAAGGTTGATTGAAACAACTTGTCACAATGTTGGTTGGCTTTGTTTGTTTGGCGACGCAGGCACAATCGCTGAGCTGTATCCGCCCTAATCTGGCAAGGAGCTTCAACTGGTATCAGGAAAGTGAAGATCGCTATCGAATGGCCGTCGGATCGGTTAGCAACCTACAGTCGCCTGGGAAGTACATCCCAGGCCAAATGAGAGCAATAAGGGCGGATTTTACGGGGCGGCTTTTCGGTCTGAGCGGCTTGGGTCCAGTTACAACGACCCGTATCATTTTGACCTCTACTTGTATCGCGTCCTGGTGCGGTAATTTTCCGAAGCCGAACGTCAATTCTGTTGTTTTTCTGAAATCCCGCAAGACCGGGCCGGTTTTGGAAATCCCTCCATGTCCAGGCGGGTATTTCCCTAATCCGTCCCACCAAACAATCGAATTGTTGCAGGCATGTTTACGGTACGGAAAATGCACCGAGAAGCAAATACGAACGCTGGATTATCAGTAACGCACACCTGTTTCTTTTTCCGCTCAAGTATACCCGCGCGCGGCGCATTGAATCTATCAGATAAAAAAATGGAATAAACCAGCAACATAATGCCTCCATTGCTTGAGCGGAACTTTGCATAACTTCGAACTTCACCGGAGTAGTTGGCGCTGCGATAGCGGCCGCATCCACTGGCGCTGCACTGGGATCAACAGACGCCGGAGACAGAGGTTGTGGAATGAAAGTACGAGGGCGTCTGGGGCTTCTGGCGGGGCATTTATCCTAGAGTAGTAAATGAATGAACTTAACCGCGGATGATGACGCGGGATCTAACGGTCCAGCGGGTAAAGATGTTCAGCAAATCATTTTGAGCAAAAGCAACACAGCCCTCTGTGCGGTGCCTGGGTTTGCGCCAGACATGCAGAAAGATGGCGCTGCCTTTACCCGGGATCGCGTTTGGCCAGTTGTAATCCAAGACGCCAAAAGCGTCATACAGTGGGTCCGGACGGCGCAAGGCCTCAAAACTAAACGGATGGCTAATGGACCGGAGTCCGTGATTGTAGTCAGGGTCATTTGGATCGTCGGACCAGATATCGTTCAGCGCTATCGGTCGAGCAATGAATTTCGAGCTGTGAAATTGCAATCTGTCAGACCGAAATCCACTTCCAACAAGATGGAAGCAACCAGCCGGAGTAATGCCGTCGCCTTCGCCACCCTTAATGCCTATTCCGCCGCGACCAATTGAACAGGGAAAGCAGCGACCTTGAAACCGTGCACCCCAATGAGTGACCACCAGATCATCAAACCGCGGATTCACAGCAGATGCCCGCTCTTTTTCGCCTTGGTCGCCAGATAAGCAGCGTTATGTGGGTTTTCACCGACTTTCAACGGCACCCTTTCGGCCACCTCGAACCCGGCGTGTTTCATGGTCTCCACCTTGCGCGGGTTGTTGGTCATCAGCCGAACAGCATTGAACCCCATGGAACGAAGAATTTCTGCACCCAGCATGAAATCGCGCTCGTCATCTTCAAATCCCAATCGATGATTGGCTTCGACTGTATCAAAGCCCTGATCCTGAAGGGCGTAGGCTCGCATCTTATTGGCCAAGCCAATGCCGCGCCCCTCTTGATTCAGATAAAGGAGAACGCCCGCGCCTTCCTCAGAGATTTGGGCCATGGCCGCGCGAAGCTGAGGGCCGCAGTCGCATTTCAGCGAGCCGATCAAATCTCCGGTAAAGCAGGCGGAATGCAGCCGTGAAAGTACAGGCGCTGAGCGGCGCGGGCGGCCGAATTCTATGGCGTAATGCTCTTCTCCACCGTCTTTGCGGCGGAACACGTGAACGCGGCTGTCTTCCTTCACTTCCAGCGGGACGCGGGCGCAAGATATTCGCTCAAGAGGGCTGCGACTTTCAGTGATTTGCTGCAGGACCGATAGTTCGATTTGGCTGAGACCCTCAGTTTCAGCAGTATTCTCGATCGGTGCCAAAAGCGCACTTGGCAGAAGTCCGGCCTTTTTGCACAGTTGGATCGCTGCCCGGTGGACATCTGCAGAGCCGTTCCGCAGATAGGCAAACGGCCCTTTCATTGGTATTTGCATATCCAACGACGGATCTGCCATAGCGTGCAGCCAATTCACTCCCGCATCTGAGGGCACAGCGATGCGTACAAGATCACCATCGTACGCAGGCGCAGCCAGTGTTTCAGCCCGCCAATTTGTAACCGCCACCTGCAAACCGCAACCCAATCCGCAGAATTCTGTCAGCCGTTCTGCCGTCAGGGTTTCCACCGCCGAGGCGAGCCACCACTGCCCATCGTCGCCAATTGCCACCGGCACCCCCATTCGAAGGTCACCGCGCATCCGCGCAATCTGTTCGTCAGTGCTTAAGGAAATCGCCATTCGACCCCGGTTCTTTGTAACAATTCGCCGCGTATCTATATCTGCTCTCATATTATTATGAAACATTTCACGGAATATCGACACGAGAGTGTGAGCAGGATTGCCGAAAACAGTAAAAAGGCACAGATTTACCGTCAACGGAATGTGGAGCATGACCCATGAGCAATGTGAAAAAGATCCTGATGGTGGATGACGACGGCGACTTGCGTGAGGCATTGGCTGATCAATTGCTGTTGACCGAGGAGTTTGATGTCTTTGAAGCGGAAGACGGCGCTGGCGGATTAGAAAAAGCAAAAGAGGCGCTTTATGATCTGGTTATCCTCGACGTTGGACTGCCGGACATGGATGGGCGTGAGCTATGCCGGTTGATGCGCAAGCAGGGGGTGAAATGCCCGATCGTGATGCTGACAGCGCATGACACCGATGCGGACACGATTCTGGGGCTGGATGCCGGGGCCAATGATTACGTTTCCAAGCCGTTCAAATTCCCGGTTCTGCTGGCTCGCATCCGGGCGCAGCTTCGACAGCATGAACAATCAGAAGATGCTGTATTCACGCTTGGACCTTATACATTCAAACCGGCGGCAAAAATGCTAATCGACGAACTAGAAAAGAAAATCCGGCTGACCGAAAAAGAGACAAATATTTTGAAGTTTCTGTATCGTGCTCAGGACGGAGTTGTTGCCCGCGACGTTCTGCTGCACGAAGTCTGGGGCTACAACGCTGGCGTTACTACGCACACGTTAGAGACACATATTTACCGCTTACGTCAAAAAATCGAGCCTGATCCCAGCAATGCCCGTTTGTTGGTGACAGAATCAGGAGGCTATCGATTGGTCGCGTAGCGCAACACAAACTCTCCCTGAACTGGCCCGTCATTTTGGCGGGCCTATTTTTTGTGCAGGGATTTGAAGTGCAAAGAACCCATAGAAAAATGTCAATCCGCCGGACAATGCAGCAATTAGATACGGAAACCGCAATGCGGCTTCGCGACCCATCGTGGGCTCTGTCAAAGTAACCAAAATACCGCCGATGAGTGCTCCAATGGGCATCAGACCCCAGCCAAAAAACCGATAGATGCTGTTAACCCGGCCAAGGATATTTTCGGGTATCGTTCGCTGACGTAGAGACACTGTGACAATGTTCCAGAGCAATGCCGCAAACATCTGAAAAAACAATGCGCAGGCAATAAAAGCAACATTGTCGGCCACGTAAATCGCAAGATATGGAAACGGAAACAACAGCAAGGCGAACCGCAGTGCACCTTGGCTTCCCAAATAGCGGACAATTGCTGGGCCAACCAGACCGCCAGCCACACCGCCTGCTGCACCTGCGGTTAACAACAAACCGTGCCCAACTGCCGAAAGGTGTAAGATTTCCTGCGAAAAGAGAACCAGCAATGTAACAGCCATCATACTGATCAGATTAAGCCAGCCCAGCAACAATGCCAGGCGGAGAATTAGCTTGTGGTTCCATATCCAACGCATACCTTCACGCAACTGAAGCCAGAACCCTGTTGGCAGGCCCAAAGGTGATGCGCTGGGCATTGCAATCAGCCAAACAAACATTGCAGCAAACCCAAAAGTAATAGCATCAAAGAAAAACGGAACCGGGACTGAAAGGGCAATCAAAAATCCGGCCAAAGGCGGGCCGACAAATGATCCCATGATCTGTTCGACGCTCCACAATTGCCCATTGGCCTGTTCAAGGTCATCGTCGGCGACAATAGATGGCAGAGCAGTTTGTGCAGCATTGTCCCGCAACACTTCGGCGGCACCTAGCAGAAATGCGGCAAAAGACAGCGCGATGATCATCGCTGAGGCATTGGTGTGATCCACCAGCGGCAAATCTGGCGCGTTTAGGATCAAAGTAACAACAGCAAACGTCATTATCATTCGAAACAAATCTGCTTGGACCATCAACCGGCGCCGGTTGGTGCGGTCCGTTAGCACGCCCGCGGGGATTGAAAACAAAAGCCATGGCAAACGCCCGGCGGCAGCCACTGTCGCAATCAAGATAGGATCACGCGTGATTAAGGTGGCCAGCCAAGGAAAGGCCAACGCCGAGATGCCATCACCCAGGTTGCTGACGGCGCTTGCAGAGAAAAGTAAGCGGAAATTCTTGTTCGTCGTTACCAGAGACATTTCAAACCAACTCGAAGACTTGTCCGGTTCGGGCCGAACTAAGATGATGAAAGTCACCCTAATGGAGTATTGATCGTGTGGACAACCACCTACAATGGAATATTCGATACTTGTGATCGATTTTACCGGAGATAGAGTCATTAATACCGCGGTCTGGCCAGAGCAATCGCAATTTGCAATCAAGTGAGAAACCCGCAAGTTGCATGACGCAAAAAGTCGACAACATTGTTCAGTTCCTACTTGAGGCTTCGGCGCCAAGAGGTACAAATGCTGGCACAAGGAGATCCCCATGCCCATCACAATTTGCACCTGGAATATTAATTCGGTTCGGCTGCGCGAACCGATCGTGCTGAAACTGCTCGAAGAAGAGCAGCCTGACGTGTTGTGTCTGCAAGAATGCAAGTCACCTGTAGACAAAATACCTACCAAAAACTTCGCCGCGCTTGGATATGAATACATGGCCGCACGAGGGCAAAAAGGCTACAACGGTGTTGCAATCCTGTCGCGCATTCCAATGGAGGATGCAGGCCATCGGGACTTTTGTGACAAGGGCGATGCCCGGCATGTGGCCGGCAGGCTGTCAAACGGGCTGACGGTGCATAATTTCTACGTACCGGCAGGGGGTGACGTGGCCGATCGTGAAGTGAACGAAAAATTCGGCCACAAGCTCGATTTCCTGACCGAAATGCGGGACTGGTTTGCGGAACATAAGCCGAGCAAGTCGATATTGGTGGGCGATCTGAACATTGCACCGCGTGAAGACGATGTTTGGGATCACAAAAAGCTGCTGAAAGTTGTCTCACACACACCGATAGAAGTCGAGCATCTCAAAAAAACCCAGTCAGCTGGCGATTGGGTGGACATTACGCGGCAAGATATCTCGGAAGGTAAACTGTACACTTGGTGGTCATACAGGGCACGCGATTGGGATTTGGCGGATAAGGGACGAAGGCTCGATCATATTTGGGCGACTCCGGATATTAGTGGATCAGCGCATTCCAGCCGCGTATTCAGAACGGCACGGGGTTGGGAAAAGCCGTCCGATCACGCACCGCTGTTTGCCAGTTTTGATGTGTAGCCCGGCCGGAATTAGCTACAACTTCCGCTTGCGAGCTTTAAACCCAAGCGCTACATCACCCTCAAACAAGAGGAAATAGCGATGCTCGAACTTGGACAGGGTGCTGCGCCCGCAGGTGATCTGATAAAAGACAGTGCTGAAGCCACGTTTATGGCAGACGTGGTTGACGCGTCGCAGACCACGCCAGTTATTGTTGATTTCTGGGCACCTTGGTGTGGGCCCTGCAAAACCCTTGGGCCAGCATTGGAAGCTGCAGTGACCAAAGCCGGTGGCAAGGTTCGCATGGTCAAAATCAATGTTGACGAGAATCAGGCTTTAGCCGGCCAAATGCGTGTGCAGTCGATCCCGGCGGTATTTGCGTTTTCGAACGGTCAGCCGGTTGATGGATTTCAAGGCGCACTACCACCATCTGAAATCAAAGCGTTCGTCGAAAAAATAGCAGCTTTGGGCGGCGGTGAAGATTCCGGATTGGAGGACGCAGTGTCCGCTGCGGAAGAAATGCTGGAACAGGGAGCGGCAGTGGATGCGGCTCAAACTTTTGCTGCAATTCTCGGCGAAAACCCGGCCAATGCCGCTGCTCTTGCCGGGCTGGCGAAATCTCATATTGCTTTGGGTGAAGACGACAAGGCCCTCGCTCTGCTGGACTCTGCACCAACAGAGATTGCCAACGATCCCGCAATACTGTCGGTAAAGGCCCAGCTTGAGCTGGCAGCCAGCGCTGTTGACGCGGAAGAAACGGCCGAGCTGCGCTCCAAATTAGAAGCCGACGCGAATGACCATCAGGCGCGGTTGGATTTGGGGCTGGCCCTGGCCGCGGACGGAAAAACCGAGGCAGCAATAGATGAATTGTTGGAGCTGTTTCGCCGCGATCGGGACTGGAACGATTTCGCAGCCAAACAGCAGTTGTTCAAGATATTCGAAAGCCTTGGTCCAAAAGACCCCCTTGTCCAAACCGGCAGACGCAAACTATCCTCCATGATATTTGCCTGATGCCGCCGGGGGTCTAAATGAAGCAGATGTTCACGCTGTCCAACCTGCCTCAGACGATTCCTGTTTTCCCGTTGACTGGTGTGCTGCTGCTGCCGAGATCGAGACTGCCGCTAAACATTTTTGAGCCCCGTTATCTTGCGATGCTGGACGATGTTTTGAAAACGGATCACAGGATCATAGGCATGGTTCAACCGCGCGATATACCTCCTGGTGTCGGCAGCCCGTCCCTTCACCAGATCGGCTGTGCCGGGCGCGTGACCTCGTTCTCCGAGTCTGAAGATGGTCGCTATATGATTACTTTGTCTGGCATAAGCCGCTTCCGACTCATTGCACAGAATTCCGGATTTTCACCCTATGTACGGGGAGATGTTGATTGGGACAGCTTTCAACGCGACCTCGGCCGGGCCGAAATTGACGAGAGTTTCAACCGGCCAAAGTTTTTGCAAATCTTATCCAGATATTTTGAAGCCACGCAAATGTCGACGGATTGGGGCAGTTTAAAAGAAGCGGAT
The DNA here is from genome assembly GCA_965237555.1 of Amylibacter sp. Classification (GTDB taxonomy): domain Bacteria; phylum Pseudomonadota; class Alphaproteobacteria; order Rhodobacterales; family Rhodobacteraceae; genus Amylibacter. The sequence goes on along the minus strand of OZ250147.1, from coordinate 208,294 downwards.
GAGGAATTGCTGATCAATTCGCTCTCAATGCTTTGCCCTTTCGGGGCCGAGGAAAAACAAGCTTTGTTGGAAGCGCCGACTCTGCAAAATCGACGAGAAACCCTTGTAACTCTCATGGAATTCTCCCTTCGCAGCGGCTCTGAAGGGGAACTGATGCAATGACGGATCAAGAGACAGAAGCCGAAAGCAAAATGCTGGAAGCGCTGATCTGCCCGGTCTCCAGAGGCCCGCTCAGCTATGACCCGGAGCGGCAGGAACTGGTGTCAAAAGGCGCCAAACTTGCCTTTCCGATTAGAAATGGCATTCCTGTTATGTTGATCGACGAAGCACGCCAGTTGGACTGAACTGAATTATCCGTGAAGCCCGATGCTGTCTTCTGGAGCCGCCGCACGATCATTTAGGCCGTATTGTCGGTCGACTTTCGCCACGGACAGGCGGTAATTTTCAAACAATTCCTGTCGCCCGGCCCGTTGGGCAGCACGGTGCGTCGGTACATTGCGCCAATTCTTCACCGCAGCTTCGTCTCGCCAGAACGACAACGACAGAATTTTCCCTGGTTCGACCAGGCTCTCGAACCGTTCGATTGAAATAAAACCGTCAATGTTCTGCAATATCGGCAACAATTCTGCTGCGGTGTCCAGATAGGTTTGTTGATAGCCTGCCTTGGCGGTCAACTCAAAAATGACGACATGCATGGGGTTATCCTTTGTGATGCGGCGCTGATACCAATTTTAAGAATACCCTATCTTCTTTCAAAATGAAGCGTTCAGCCTGGGCAAACTTGTAGTTTTCCTGGCCAAGCGGATCGGCGGTCAGCCGCGCCCTGTAGGCCTCATATTCTGCGAGGTTCGGTATATTGTATACTCCGTAAGCTGTGGTGGCGGATCCTTCATGAGGTGCGAAATACCCAATCAGGTCAGCACCGCACCGTGGGATTGCCTGACCCCAGTTCTGTGCATAACGCTCAAACGCTGGCTTTTTGTACGGATCTATTTCATAGCGGATAAAACAGGTAATCATGGTGGTCTCCTCATGCTTCCCTATAGAATAATAACTTGATTTCCTCTTATGCTTCGATTACCGTCGAAGTATGAAAGAAGGGCCGGATATCGCTCAAATCGCCGCTTTGATCGGGGACCCTGCGCGCGCGAATATTCTGACCGCACTGATGGCCGGTCAGGCGTTGACGGCAACTGAACTCGCCCTGCAGGCCGGGGTTACTCCTCAGACCACCAGCTCGCACCTTTCAAAACTGGAAGGAGGAGGCCTTGTAACGCCACGCAAACAGGGGCGGCACAAATATTATTCGCTGTCTGGGGAAGATGTCGGTAGCGTATTGGAAAACCTGATGCAGTTTGCCGCAAGCCGAGGTCATACACGTGTGCGGACCGGACCGAAAGACCCGGCACTTAGGCAGGCACGCGTCTGTTATAATCATTTGGCTGGAGAAATGGGTGTGCGCATGTTCGACAGCCTAAAAAACCGAGGCCTGGTATTGCTGGAAGAAGAAGAGGTAATGCTCACAGAAGAGGGGCATGAATTTGTAGAAAAGCTCGGCATATCCGTTGAATCACTGCAAACTGCCCGCCGTCCCTTGTGCCGATCCTGCCTGGATTGGAGTGTCCGCCGCAATCACCTCGCCGGGGCATTGGGCACAGCGTTGCTGAATCAATTCTACAACTTGAAATGGGCAAGGCGCGAAGTGGATACCCGGGTGGTTTCATTCAGTGAAGCAGGAAAATTGGCATTTGAATTGAATTTCCCAGATTGAATAACCCCAGGCTAAATCTGACGGCCCTGCATCAGCTTCGGCAGGTCACCTGACAGACCTGCCGCCTGCCGGATCAATCCGCGCCGTGCAGCGGGCAGCGCATTCACCGAGCCGAGTCCAATATCCCGGGCCAGGCGCACTATAGGATTATCATTGGAAAACAAACTGTTAATGCTATCGGTCGCCACGGCCATGGCTGCTGTGTCAAACCGGCGCCACTGTTGATAACGTTCCAGTACGTTCAGCGCTCCAATGTCTTCACCACGGCGGGTGGCATCAGCTAATACTTCAGTCAGCGCCGCAATATCTCGCAACCCCATATTCAGGCCCTGCCCAGCGATCGGATGCAGGCCATGCGCCGCATCCCCAACAAGGGCTAACCTGTCTGAAACAAAACTCTGCGCCAAAGACAGGCCGAGTGGGTAACTGAAACGCCCTCCCGCCAGCCTAATTTCGCCCCGAAAATCGCCGAAGCAGGGGCGCAGGCAATCAAGGTATTCGGCATCACTCAGTTCGTTGATTTCCTGGGCTCTTTCTGTAGCTTCGGTCCAGACTATGGAAGATTTGTTGCCCGGCAGAGGCAGGATTGCCAGTGGCCCCGCGGGCATGAAGAACTGATGCGCACATCCATTATGCGGCAACGCGTGCTCAATCGCGCAAACCAGCGAAGTTTGGCGGTAGTCCCACCCAGTTCGCAAAATTCCTGCCCGGTGTGCTACCAGGCTGCGCCGCCCGTCGCAACCGACGATCAAATGCGAGGTGACGTTTTTACCCGACGCCAAGGTCGCCTGCGTTTGACCTGCTTCAATTCTGTGGTCGGTGACTTCTACCTCAGTCAGAAGCTTAACATTTGGTGACTCTGCAAGTGCTTCCAACAAAGCTTTCCGTAAGTAGCGGTCTTCGATCATATAGCCCATCGGGCCTTCTTCGATTTCGGAGTGATCAAAATGCAAGTGCCAGGGAGCAGCACCTTCTCCGGCACGACCGTCGCTGACCCTTATGTCGAGAATCGGCTGAGAGTACTGCGAGACGCTGTCCCAGATACCAAGCGCAGTCAGCATCCGCACAGAGGCAAGCGCCAAGGAGTACCCGCGTCCGTCAAAGGCTGGGTCTTTTCGCACATCCACCGGCAGCCGGTCTGCCAACATTACGGCTTTGCCGGTACTGGCTAACGCCAACGCCAAAGCGGTTCCATTTAAACCACCGCCCACAATCAGTATTTCAGTGTCGATTGCCATAGTCGATATATGAACCAATCCACGGGATTGTCCATCGGCCAAACCGCCGCTACGGTTTGCGGGATGAGCAAAGGAATTTGAAATGTCTCAAGATTGGTTGAAGCAATCCGCCAGTGATATGGGACGCGGGATTGGCAAAGGTGCGATAGATCCCGTTGACCTAGCGGAATGCTATTTTGATGCCATTGCCGCGCATGAATATTCAAACCGAATTTACGCTCGGCCGACCAAAGAAAGGGCAATGTCAGAGGCCCGGGCGGCCTCGATCAGAGCCAAAACCGGGCTTCGTCTAAGTTTGTTGGATGGTGCCCCCGTTTCCTGGAAAGACCTGTTTGACACTGCCGGAACGGCAACAGAAGCCGGGTCCGCATTACTGAAAAACCGGATTCCGACGCAGGATGCACAAGTCTTGCAAAACGCCACAGCCGCCGGTCTGGTTTGCCTTGGGAAAACCCACACGTCAGAACTGGCCTTTTCAGGTCTCGGGCTTAATCCGGTGACCGAATCCCCTCCCTGTGTGAATGACCATTTGGTAGTTTCCGGCGGTTCCTCTTCCGGTGCTGCTGCGTCGGTAGCTTTTGATCTCGCGGCAGCGGGGGTCGGGTCGGATACTGGCGGTTCGGTGCGTATACCTTCTGCCTGGAATGATCTTGTAGGGCTGAAAACCACATCAGGCCTGGTTTCGCTGAAAGGTGTGGTTCCGCTTTGTGCTTCATTCGATACGGTGGGTCCGCTGTGTCGAACAGTCGAAGATGCTGCGCAGTTATTCGCAGTGTTGCAGGGTGAAGCGGCAACCGACCTGACGGGCGCGGAATTGAAGGGCCGTAGTTTTGCTGTGTGCAAAAATGATGCGCTCGACGATTTGGAAGAAGCACCGGCATTGGCATTCGAGGCTGCGCTGGCAGCCATTAGTGCTGCTGGCGCAACTGTTTCCGAAATCCAAATTCCGAGTGTATCGGAAGTTCTGCCGCTTTCAGGCTGTTTGTTTTCCACCGAAGCCTATGCCACTTGGCAAACAGAAATAGAGGCACGGCCGGAATTGATGTTCCCTGAAATTCTCGAAAGATTTTGTGCGGGCAAGGAATACACTGGTGTAGAGTACATTCGAGGCTGGCAGCGCATGCTGCAACTCAGGCAAGAATATTACGTAAATACAGCACCGTATGATGCGGTGCTTATCCCTACGTCTCCCATACTTCCGCCCAACAAACAACGTCTGGAAACGGACAGCGATTACTATGTTCACGCAAATTTGCTGGCTCTGAGAAACACGCGCATAGGAAATCTCATGGGTTTGTGCGGATTAAGCCTGCCTACCGACCGCCCGTCGTGCGGATTGATGATGCTGGGTGCACCGTTAACTGAACGCAAGATGTTGCGACTGGGAGCCGCTGTCGCCTCTATCTTGTAGACCAGACGAACGCAGGACAAAAAAGCCACAATTCGGATCAGTATATGGGAAAGGGTTTGGACCGACCTCTGATATTGGGTAAACTACCGGAAACAGGGGCAAAAGACCCCGGATCAGAGGCAGATAATGCAGTTTCCAGAGCGGTTTTCGAACCTGCCAGAATACGCGTTCCCGCGTCTTCGTGCTTTGCTGGATCACCATCCAGCCGGCGGCGAAGTGCTGCACATGTCTATTGGCGAGCCTAAACATGCATTTCCAGATTTCGTTTCAGAAATTCTTGTCAAACACACCCATGAATTTGCGAAATACCCACCAAACGAGGGTTCGCCGGAGCTGCTGAGTGCGATTTCAGCATGGATAGATCGTCGCTATGACGTAAAAATAGATCCGCATACGCAAGCATTTGCGCTCAACGGTACGCGAGAAGGGCTGTTTAACGCCTGTATCGCACTCTGTCCGGAGCGGAAAAACGGGCAGCGGCCGGTCGTGTTGATACCCAATCCGTTCTATCAAGTTTACGCAGTCGCTGCAGCGGCGGTAAATGCAGAGCCCGTTTTCGTTCCAGCGCTGCAAGAAACTGGATTTCTACCCGATTTTTCAGCGGTCCCTAACGACGTTCTAGACCGAACAGCAATTGTCTATTTGTGTTCTCCGTCTAACCCGCAAGGGGGTGTTGCTGGCTCACAATACTGGACTGAATTGATAGGTTTGGCCGAAAAGCATGATTTCAGGGTTTTCGCAGACGAGTGTTATTCTGAACTCTACCGGGGTGATAAACCTGCCGGGGCATTACAGGTTGCACGAGACCTGGGTGCGGATCCCGACCGCGTGTTGATATTTCATTCACTTTCGAAGCGTTCCAACTTGCCGGGCCTTCGTTCTGGCTTTGCCGCAGGCGGCTCGGAGACAATTGCAGCGTTGAAAAAACTCCGCGCATACGCTGGCGCACCGTTATCCCTACCTCTGCAACGCGTCGCGGCAGCGGTTTGGGCGGATGAGACCCACGTAAAGCGGAATCGAGCCCAGTATGTTGAAAAATACGAAGCAGCCGATGCCGTTTTCGACGGAGTTGCGGGCTACAACAACCCTCAGGCGGGTTTTTTCCTCTGGCTTCCCGTTAACGACGGCGAGCAAGCGGCGTTAACGCTTTGGCAAGAAGAGGGTATCAGAATCCTTCCCGGGACCTATTTGAGCCGTACTGTAGACGGTCAGAATCCCGGCCATAACTTTGTCCGTGTGGCCATGGTGGCTCCAAAACTAGAAATGACGGCTGGATTAAAAAAAATCCGCAACCATCTGTATTGAGGTAATAAATATGGCGTATCAGACCAGAACCCGTGATCCCCTCCTGGATACCAAAATGCAGGAAGCGATCCAAAAGCGCGGTGCGGAGCTGATTGGGTTTGGGCTGATCGGGTTGGCGGTGATTTTTACGGCCCTTTTGTGGAGTTATTCGCCTGAAGACCCTAGTTGGCTAAGCGCGACTTCAGAACCTGCACAAAACGTTTTGGGCGGGTTTGGGGCCGCAGTTGCCAGCCGTTTGATGTTGACGATCGGTTGGGCGTCCTGGTGTTTTCCGCTGGTGCTATCGGTATGGGGCGTACGTTTTGTACTGCATTTAGGCGACGAACGCATGTTCAACCGCGCCATTGTTTTGCCGATTTTCGCTGCTGTCAGCACCGTATTTCTGGCATGTCACGTCCCTTTGCAAAGCTGGCAACACGGGTTTGGGCTTGGTGGTCTGTCGGGCGATGCGGCTTTGGGTGTACTGTTGGATCTGGTGCCATTGTCTACAGGGCCGAGCCTGATGGTAATAACGTTGGTTTTGGCTGCGCTATTTTTGATATCAGGCCTCTTTGCGCTGGGCTTCACGCGTTTAGAGCTGGCGTTGATAAACCGATACGCGTTGATCGCGATCATACTGACTTACGCCAGTTTGTTTGGTTTGATCAGATTTGTTCTGCGTTTTGTCGCAAGCGGGGCGGTAGCTGCAAAGTCCAAGTTTGAAACTCGGAAACAAGCCCGAGAAGAGCTGGACGCTGTAGATGTAGTGCGCGCATATGAGCCGGAGTTCGATGAAGCCGAAGAAGAACTGGAAGAACCAACGGTCAAAAAACCATTGTTCGCGCTACCGCGACTGCGCCGTGCTACTGATCGATCTGAACCAGAGGCGCTGGAACGGGAAGATGTTGACCTAACAGATCCAGTTCTGTTGTCAGAGCTTCCAGAGGAAGACCGCGTTCGCGCCCGGATCAATGATGCAATCAAAAGTAAGGTACTGCGGGCCCGAACCCTGCGGGCCAGCCCCCGAACTGAAGAGCCGGTGATAGCAGACAATATTTTTCGCGAAACGGCAGACCAGGAAGACAACCCGGCGCCGCGGTTGGGAGGCGCCCGTCGGGATTTGCAACCTGAGCTGAACGAAGATGTGCTGGAGGAGCCGAATGTCGAGCCCAGCTTCGCGAGCGTGCGGAGCAAGCCAGACTCGGCACCGGCGGCTGACCCCAAGAGGGTCGTGCAACGCAGGCGCAGAAAAGCCCTTCGGCAAAGCGCAAAGGCGAAAGCCGAAGCACAACCGAGCCTGTTCAAGGATAAAAATAACCGGACTTTCGAAACTCCACCACTGAGCTTATTGGCAAATCCGACAAACATTGTGCGGCACCATTTGAGCGACGAAGCACTGGCAGAAAACGCCCGGATGCTGGAAAGTGTTTTGGACGATTATGGTGTCAAAGGAGATATCGTTTCTGTTCGCCCAGGCCCAGTAGTGACCATGTATGAGCTAGAGCCCGTTCCGGGGCTGAAGGCCAGCCGTGTAATTGGGCTGGCCGACGATATTGCTCGGTCCATGTCCGCCTTGTCAGCCCGCGTGTCCACGGTTCCCGGTCGCAGTGTGATCGGGATCGAGTTGCCGAACGAAAACCGAGAAACCGTCTTGTTGCGCGAAATTCTGTCGACCAGAGACTACGGTGATGGCCAGCAAACTCTGCCACTGGCGCTTGGAAAAGATATCGGCGGCGGCGCTGTGGTGGCCAACCTTGCGAAGATGCCCCATTTGCTGATTGCCGGGACAACCGGATCGGGTAAGTCGGTGGCGATCAACACGATGATCCTTTCGTTGTTGTACAAGCTCAGCCCTGAAGAATGCCGATTGATCATGATCGACCCCAAAATGCTGGAACTAAGCGTCTATGATGGTATTCCCCACTTGCTTTCACCCGTTGTGACAGACCCGAAAAAGGCGGTTGTGGCGCTGAAATGGGTCGTCGGTGAAATGGAAGAGCGCTATCGCAAGATGTCGAAGATGGGCGTTCGAAATATCGGTGGCCATAACGCTCGGGTCACGGAGGCGCTGAAAAAGGGCGAGGACTTTGAGCGTACCGTTCAGACAGGTTTTGATGACGAAACCGGCGATCCGGTGTTTGAGACCGAAACGTTCAAACCTGAAAAAATGCCCTACATCGTCGTTATTGTCGACGAGATGGCAGACCTGATGATGGTTGCAGGCAAAGAGATCGAAGCCTGTATTCAGCGCCTTGCACAAATGGCGCGGGCATCGGGTATCCATTTGATCATGGCGACGCAGCGGCCATCGGTTGATGTCATTACCGGTACGATCAAAGCCAATTTCCCGACACGAATTTCCTTTCAGGTCACGTCAAAAGTCGACAGCCGCACGATCCTGGGTGAAATGGGTGCGGAACAATTGTTGGGTATGGGTGACATGCTGTATATGGCGGGCGGAGGGAAAATCACCCGGATCCACGCGCCGTTTGCCAGTGATGAAGAAGTTGAAGAAGTCGTTAACGCACTGAAGGCTTATGGCCCGCCAGTGTATGTGAATGACGTATCCGAGGGATCTTCTGACGACAAAAGCAGTGATATCGACATGGTCCTTGGCCTCGGTGGCAACACAAATGGAGAAGACGCGCTCTACGACCAAGCCGTTGCCATCGTCGTGCGTGATCGCAAATGCTCGACTTCCTATATTCAACGCAAACTGTCCATTGGGTATAATAAGGCGGCAAAGCTGGTTGAGCAGATGGAAGAAGAAAGTGTGGTCAGCCAAGCCAACCACGTCGGCAAACGGGATATTCTGGTGCCGGAAAGATAGGGCAATATTCCGCCAATCCAGCAGAAATTTGCCAACAAACATCAAGCCGGGGTTTTGAATGGCTGCACCTAAAACTATGTTAGATGGATGAACAGACGAACTCTCCTCTCTGTGCTACTGGCCACAGGGCTTGCTCCTGCCGCTATTGCACAAACCAAACCTTTGTCCTTGGAAGAAATCTCAGGCTACCTGAACAGCCTGCTTGATGCGAAAGGAGCGTTCACACAAATAAATCCGGATGGCAGCCTTTCCAAGGGTACATTCTATTTAAAACGTCCGGGACGTATGCGGTTTGAATACGCCGGCCGCGATGCGCCGCTGGTGGTTGCAGGGCAGGGACAACTTGCAATCTTTGACAAAAAATCAAATGCTGGGCCACAGCAATATCCGCTTCGGCGCACGCCACTGCATATTATTTTGCAGGAGAAGGTGAATCTGAACCGATCCGGGATGGTTACCGGCCACAGTCATGACGGTACCGCGACAATTATTACCGCACAGGATCCGGAACACCCAAATCTCGGCAACGTTAAGCTGGTGTTTACTGACAGTCCGACCGAACTCCGGCAGTGGATTGTAACAGACGAAAGCGGCCGTCAAACGACTGTTATTCTGGGAAAATTGGACCGGGCCGGACGGATTCCGGCGCGCCTGTTTGACATTAAACAACTGGTCAAGAATAACGACGTACAGCGTTAGACAGAAACACCTGTCATCAACGTCGGCGCCGGCAAGTGGCGAGTTGAGCCTGATACATGTTCGATCGTGCTTGTACTTTGTTGGCCACTTCAATCAGCCACTCTTTGCCACGATAGCTGCCGCGGGCGTATCCTGTATGCCCCTGGTGATAGGCGAGGTATTGATTGTAAGCGTCGCCTTTTGCAATGCCGTTGCGTTTGTGCGATTCATTCATATACCAACCCATGAAATCCACAGCGTCGTCAAATCTGTCGCGCCGCGCAGATCGCCGTCTGGTATCTCGCTCGTACCAATCCCAGGTGCCGTCAAGAGCTTGCGCATAGCCAAAGGCCGACGACCGGCGGCCCATCGGTATAACGCCAAGCGCAAATTTCAGCGGTGTGCGTGCCTTGGAAACGAATTTGCTTTCCTGATAGATGGTTGCCAGGATTACATGATCCGGTATTCCCCATTTGCGTTCGACTTTTCGCAAGTCTTTGAACCAGCCAGAACGGGCTGATTTCATCGCGCAGGCGTTGTTGAGGTTCGACGGAGGGCTCTGCCTGCTGCCAGAACACGCAGTCAGGAATAACACCATTATTAGGATTGTACTGCGTTTCATACTGCCTCGGGTTCCAGTCTGGTGCTGGTTTTGCCGGTAATTTACAGTAAATGAACGCGAAAACAAAGCGCTTTAAGCATGAAAACTAGACGACAAACGCTAAAGTGAGCGGCAAGGTGATTATTGACAGCAAAGTCGACACAACAACCAAACCCGCCACCTGCTCCGCATCAGCGCCGTATTTTTCAGCCAGCAGGTAGGAGGTAACCGCAACCGGTGTGGATATTTGCAAAACCAAGACTGCCAGCGCCACAGGCTCCAACTCAAAAGCAGTGCCGACAGCCCAGGCGATTGTCAGACAGATTGCTGCTTTGACAATCGAAAGAATCGTTGGTCGCCCCAACCGGCCAGGAGTCAGTCGGGCCAGTGCAACTCCCAGTGTGATCAACATGATTGGAATCGCCATTTGACCAATCAATTCCAGTGTATTTGTCGCCCAGATGGGTGTTCGCCAACCCATATACATGAACAACGCGCCCGCAAACGTCGCGCCTACCGCAGGCTCCTTCAGGATTTTGAGCGGTGACCCGCCACCAGCGACAACCCACACTCCAAAGGAGAATGAATACACCATCATCACAGCCAGGGTGACCACCGCATACCCTAGACCAGTTTCGCCAAAAGCAAACAAAGCGAGTGGCAGACCGAGGTTGCCCGTATTGCCGAAAATCAAAGGAGCAAGATATGTTTTCAGATCCAGCCTGGCGATCCTCACGATTGCGTAAAAGACAATTGTTATAGTGATATACGCGGAACAACTTGCCCAAAAAGTGGCAATCAAGGCACTTTGCTCGATTTCGGTTTTCATGAGGGAAACAAAGATCAAACACGGTATTGAAAGTGTCATCGCAAGTCGGGTTACGAACTGCATTCGGTATTCGTAACCCAGCTTAACCCAGACAAATCCGATCAGCGCCAACAGGAATACCGGGGCAACAATTTGTAAAACTGTAAAGAAAACCGCCACGCACTGTTTCCTGAAAATTTCTTGCAATCAATCCCTCAATTATGGACAAAATGTCAATGTAATCGTAAGGCAGGCGCTTAACGTCTTTTGGGGATTCGTTGATTCCATGCTGAAAGCAGAAGCAAAATTTACCATCGGCCAGGTGGTTCGGCACCGGAAGCACCCTTTCCGCGGGGTAATATTTGATGTCGATCCGACCTTTTCGAACAGCGAAGAATGGTGGGAGTCAATCCCGGAAGATGCCCGTCCGCGCCGCGAACAACCGTTCTATCATTTGCTGGCCGAAAATGACTCATCTTATTACGTGGCTTACGTTTCTGAGCAAAATTTGGAATGCGACAAGACCGGCGTGCCGGTTGACCATCCGGAAGTGATCGCCATGTTCGGGGCGCATGACAACGGCCACTACCAGCTGGATGTTCAGATGAACTGAGCTAATCTGGCTCTAATATCCTAAGGCACATCCGTCTTTGCGTGGGTCCGACGCGCCCTGCAGCACGCCGTTTTCATAATCTATTAGGATAGCTTGCGCGCCGCCGATCGGTGAGTCCGGGATCGAAACATCGTGGCCCAAATCGACCAGATCTTGCCGAACCTGATCGCTGTATCCCCGTTCCACGTTCATGATGCCAGAATCGGAAAAGCTACGCGCTGCGTCTATCGCCGCTTGCGGTTCCATGTCGTAGTCGACCAGATTGGTAACAAATCTGGCGTGGCCGTTCGCCTGATAATGACCTCCCATCACACCGAATGGCATGATAACCCGGCCAGATTTGCGCAGCATTGCCGGAATGATCGTATGCATCGGTCGCTTGCCGCCACCCGCTTCGTTTGGGTGGCCCTCGGTCAGCGAAAACCCAGCACCGCGGTTATGAAAGTTGATCCCAAATTTCGACGAAGCCAGGCCAGATCCAAAGCTGCGAAAGACGGAGTAAATCATCGACACCGCCATCAGGTCCTTGTCAACTACCGTTAGATATACAGTCTCTTTATGTACAGATTCTGACGCTTGCGCTGGCGCAGTCATTACCTTTTCCGGATCAATCAGCGCAGCCAAACCTTCCGCTGTGTCGTTTGCCAGCATGTGATCCAGGCGCAGCACCGATCCCGCATCGGCGATAAACCTGTTCCGCGCGTCATATGCCAGCTTGGCCGCCTCTGCCTCCAGATGAGCCCGCTGCGCGCCCATGGGGTCAAGCGAGGACAAGTCGAATTGCTTCAAGATATTGTTCATCAGGATAGCTGTTGCACCCTGTCCGTTGGGCGGGTGCTCTAGCAATTCCAGACCTTTGTATTCACCCGAAATTGGCGTGGTATAGTCGCAGCCAGCCGCAGCAAAATCATCTAGCGTGTGGACGCCGCCGAGGGTCGTCAGCGAGTTGACCATATCATCTGCAACGTCGCCGCAATAAAACCCGTTCCGTCCATTGAGCGCCACCTTCTCCAAAACTTCAGCCTGTTTTGGAGCACGGAATACTTGCCCTGGAGCGGGGGCGTCACCATTCAGCAAATAGTAATCTCGCGCCACTCCTTGCAGATTTCCTGCTGCCACGTGCCAGTCGATACAAGTGCGGGGCCCGACAGGCACACCCGCACGAGCGTAGTGGATTGCAGGCGCAAGCGAAGCTTTCAAACCCAACTTGCCATAATCATCAGACAATCGGCAAAACGCATCGATAGCGCCGGGAACGGTTACTGCGTCTGCAGTGTCGTTTGGCATCACTTGATGCCCGGAGTCACGTAGCAATTGAGATTGCAGTGCTGCCGGAGCTCGACCTGATCCGTTCAAGGCAATAACGTCATCACTACCGGGAGGCTTGAGCAGTACAAAGCAGTCACCGCCAATCCCGGTCATCTGTGGCTCACAAATCCCGAGCAACACCGCGGCAGCAATTGCTGCGTCTACCGCGTTTCCGCCAGCCTCCAATATCTGCACCGCTACTTTTGCGGCGAGCGGTGAAGACGTGGCGCACATGCCGTTACTCGCATAAACGCTGGACCGGCCGGGAAGTTGAAAGTCGCGCATGCGTTTTCTCGTATAGATAATATTTGCAGCCAGCAGACACCATTGGTCCTCGGCAGGTCAATTCGAATTTTTCAAATAAAAGTTCCCCGGCACTGCGCGGATGGGTGGGGGCTGTTGATTGCGCAGTACCGGGGGAAGCCAAATTGCAGCTACAATGTCAGTAATGTCGGCGGAAACGGGCGAATGCATGGAGCGTTTGAGGCAATTTAACGGCGAAATGTAAGGATTTTCGGAGTTGAATTGACCCAAAGAAAAAGGCGGCCAGATGGCCGCCGATTGAGCGTTTGAGGCGTTTATTTGCGTGCTGACACCCCGTAAACCTCTACCGAAAGGTAAAGAGTGTTCGGGGTGTCGCACTCGCTACTCACTTACGCGTACGTAATATATCACCCAGTTTTGGGACGATTCTGTGCGCCAAATAAGGCCATTTGGTGACTATTTCGCCAGAGGAAACAGTTAAAACGTTTCAGGCTTGATCTGAACCAGATTAAACTTGAGATGCCGCTTTAAGTATCCGGTGTCACTGCGTTTCTCGCTTCAGCGAAGATTCCAACAAGGCATGAATTGCTCTAGATGGAAAGTGCTTGCCTTTGCAGGCCGTCGAATTCAGACTGTGCCCATGACAATTCATAGCGTCTATGATCTGAACTCTCATAAATCTCTTCCAGAGGCTGTGAATTTTCACCGGGCGGAACTCGGCCTGATTATGTCGCTTTACGGGCGTATGGTCGCGGCCGGAGAATGGCGCGACTATGGTATTTCGGCGTTGCGCGAAATGGCGGTTTTTTCGGTTTTCCGGCGCACGGCAGAACATCCGCTGTATCGGATCGAAAAATGCCCTGGTCTGGCAACGCGGCAAGGCACCTACGCGGTGGTTGGAATGGACGGCAGGGTGCTAAGGCGCGGCCATGACCTAAAAGCCGTTTTACGGGTACTTGAGCGTAAATTGATCCGATCAGTAATCTAAAGACGGCGACGGCAAAGGATTGGCCCTCCTTCGGCATCCTGAATCCGCTCGCAAACAGTGCCCAAATTTTCTGATGTAACCGCCATGAGATGTGCATTGGCGTGGATGACATTATCACCATCCAGCATCATTCCGACGTGGCCATCCCAAAAAATCAAATCGCCGCGTTGCGACAACTTTTCAGCATCAAGAACTTTGCCCAAATGCATCGCCTGCAAATCGCTGTCCCGCGGGCAGTCCCGTCCGGCCGCGCGCAGGCAGATATGTATAAGGCCGGAACAATCCAGGCCAAAATTGCTATCGCCGCCCCACAAGTACGGTGTGCCCAGCAATCGTTCAGCAGTTGCAGCAGGATCTCGGTCAACTTGTTTCAGAGGGACGACCTGCTGTTTTGCAACGTAACCGCTTGGCTTTAGTTGCAGGAAATTCCCGGCGTCATAATCAGCCGCGACAAATGCGGTAAATGGCAGATGCATGAGCGGCGTGGATTTGATGTCAGCAACACCATAAACATGGGCTCCCAAAGTAGAGACCCGATGCGTCGCTGTTGAACAGATTTCGAGATTGTCGCAGCGAACATAGCCAACATAGGCGCCGCCTGAAGCCTGGCCAAAAGCGTATCCGCTCGAGGTATCTTCTTCCAACACCAAGAATCCGTCGCCAAACAGCAATTGGCGCTCTAATGCGCCACCGATATTGCCAAGCAAGTCCGCTACTGGAACCGTGATCGATTTCAGCACTCCATCGGTCAAAATAACATCATCCTCCACTTCTGCCAGGGACTTATGGGCGACGCGGCCGTTGCAGGGGTATAGTCGCCGGTCGATCAATTGGCGCACCTTTTTTCGATAACGCCTAGCATGGTTCTAGCGGACTGGCAGGCGCCGCCTAGCGTGCGGCCGGGTTTGGCAACAGGTGTCCAGCCGTATAAATCAAAGTGAACAAAACTATTGGTATTCTCAACAAACCGGCGCAGAAACAAGGCCGCAGTTATTGCCCCGCCCAAACCGCCTTTTGGCGCATTATCCAAGTCTGCAACATCCGGTTCGATCATTGACTCATAGGGATTCCAGAACGGCATCCGCCAAACCGGATCGCTGACCCGATCAGCAGATGTGGATATATCACGTGCCAGCCTGTCGTCGTTGGTAAAAAACGGTGATACGTCCGGACCCATCGCGACCCGGGCCGCCCCGGTCAGAGTTGCGTTGCAGATCAACAAGTCAGGCGACTCCTCGTCAGCCAATGCCAGTGTGTCCGCCAGCACCAATCGCCCCTCGGCGTCCGTGTTGTTGATTTCAACCGTCAGGCCCTTGCGCGACGTCAAAATATCCTGAGGCCTGTATGCTCCGGCAGAGATTGAGTTTTCGACAGCGGGTACCAAAACGCGCAGTCGCACTGGCAAGTTTAAGGCCATAATCATATGCGCGAGACCAAGCACCGTAGCGGCCCCACCCATATCCTTTTTCATCAACCTCATCGAGCTGCCGGGTTTGATGTTCAACCCTCCGGTATCGAAGCAAACACCCTTGCCAACCAAAGTCACCGTGTGGTTCTCCGCTTCACCCCAATTCATGTCGAGCAATCTGGGTTCCTGATCCGAAGCGCGGCCAACCGCGTGGATCATCGGCAGGTTTTGCTGGAGCAAAGCATCGCCGCGAATGCAGTTGGATTTTGCGCCATGACTGTTTGCCAATGCAGTGAAAGCGTTTTCCAACCCGTCCGGCCCCAAATCGGAAGCTGGTGTATTGATTAGGTCCCGGGTCAGAAAATCCCCGGCGGCTATGGCTTCCAATCGGGACACATCGATTTCGGCCGGAGCTTGCAGCTGAGCTTTTGGACTCTGTTTTTGCTTGTAACGATCAAAGGAATATCCTGCCAACAGCCAGGCCAACGCAGCTTCAGCAGTTTCAGAATCGGTTAGGCCAGACGCAAAGTGATAAACCCCTTCGGGCAGCGATTTGGCGATGGCTGCCATAAACAAGCGGCCACGTTTTCGAGACTTGGGGTCACCCCAACCGGCAACCACACGGGACAACGTTCCGTCGGTATTCGCAATCAGAACTTTTTGCCCTAGCTTTGCCTCAAAGTCATTTGCCGACAGCCAGTTCCGGGCTTCGTCGCCCGCTGCCTTCAGATACGCGTTCAGCCTGTCCTGTGAAACGATATCAACTGGAATAACATGGTCTGACGGGTCGGCAAACTTTGTTGGCATCGACTGCTCCGAACGGTTTTCTCATCCTTAGCTAATCCGTAACCTGCTGCAAGTCTCATCCAGACAAGTCTGCCAGTTCCACAGCGCAGAACAACGAAGTTTCTCCTAACCGCAGCAGTCGGGTGGCCAATGCGGCAGACGCAATAAAATCCTCCGCCCTTATGGACAGCGCCAATCCGGCAGCTACGTCAGCGAAGACCACCAGTCCAATTTGTGTGCTCATTCCGACAAGAGAGCTGGACAATTTTTCCACCTCCTTGTGATTGCTGTCAAAGAGCGCCAGTTCCAGTCGGCACAACCTGTCGGAAATTTCAAATACAGCACGTTCAACAACATCACGGCTGGTTTCGACACCCAAAGAGTCCTGCAACACTCTGATTGCATCACAACGCACGAGTGGCGCTTCATTCAGTGCCAAGGATATGACGTTGTTTTGCATAAACAACCCACCTGTTACCTCTGTTCCCGGCTACGAACTTATTGTCTGTCATTGAATTTTTCGTAACGGCAACGTCCGCTGCCGCTTGAATTTTACGCTTAAATTGTCGAAAAGAAGCGAAATCAGTTGAATATCGACAGGAAACGCATGCAATATTCCAGGCCACTCCCAAGATCTCTGGCCAAACGGTATCGTGGTTGGCGGGCTACAGATTTTGACGACGACAAGGCTCTGTTCGCCAAACTTGCGGATGAAGGGCAAAGTCCAACTGCTATGATCATATCATGTTGCGACAGCCGGGTTCACGCGACATCCATTTTCGGAGCGGATACTGGCGAGTTTTTTATTCATCGAAATATCGCAAATCTGGTGCCGCCCTACTCTCCCGACGGGGATCACCATGGCACATCCGCGGCTGTTGAGTACGCTGTTGCTAAACTGCGCGTGATGCGGGTTATCGTCATGGGGCACTCTCAGTGTGGTGGGGTCACCGGATGCCATGCCATGTGCTCAGGTCATGCGCCTGAGCTGGAGAAAGATACAAGTTTTGTCGGCCGTTGGATGGATATTTTGCGCCCCGGTTACGAACGTGTTGCAGGTAAAGGTGGCAGCGACAAAGAACAGATCAACATGCTGGAACGCGAGGCAATTCTTGTGTCGCTCGAAAACCTGATGACTTTTCCATTCGTCAGCGAGAGAGTCGACTCCGGCGACTTGAGCTTGCACGGCGTCTGGATGGACATCCGAAATGGCGGGCTGGAAGAATTTGATCCGGCACAAAACGGATTTGTGCCGGTTTAGGTTACTGGAATTCGAACGCCAGTTCCTAGGCCTTTTGCAAGACTCGCCGATCTAGAAGCTCCGCGATCTGAATGGCGTTCAGTGCTGCCCCCTTGCGAAGGTTGTCCGACACGCACCACAGGTTAATACCGTTGTCGATGGTGCTGTCCTGACGGATACGGCTGACGAAAGTAGCGAATTCGCCAACGCATTCCTTTGGCGTAACGTATCCCCCGTCTTCGCGCTTGTCGATGACCATGATGCCGGGAGCCTCGCGCAGGATTTCGCGGGCTTCTTCTTCATCCAGGAACTCTTCAAACTCGATGTTCACGGCTTCGGAATGGCCGACCATTACAGGCACACGCACACAAGTTGCGGTGACTTTGATTTTGGTGTCGATGATTTTTTTCGTTTCGGCAACCATTTTCCATTCTTCTTTGGTCTGTCCGTCTTCCATGAACACGTCGATATGCGGGATCACATTGAAGGCGATGTCTTTGGTGAACTTGTTGGCCGAATATTCCTGACCCGGCACGTACATGCCTTTGGTTTGCAGCCACAGCTCGTCCATGCCTGCCTTGCCAGCGCCGGAAACGGACTGGTAAGTCGAAACAACGACCCGTCTAATTGTTGCCCGGTCATGCAGCGGTTTCAGCGCGACAACCATTTGCGCTGTCGAACAGTTCGGGTTTGCGATGATGTTCTTCTTGGAATAATCCATGATCGCGTCAGGATTACATTCAGGAACGATCAACGGTACGTTCGGGTCGTAGCGATAAAGCGACGAGTTGTCGATCACGACGCAGCCTGCTTTGGCGGCACGTGGAGCGTATTGTTTTGTTGCTTCTCCGCCAATTGCAAACAGAGCCATATCCCAACCCGCGAAATCGAAGGTGTCCAAATCCCCGGTCTTCAATGTCTTGTCGCCAAAGCTGCATTCTGTACCCTGACTCTTGCGTGATGCAAGTGCCGCAATTTCGTCTACGGGAAACTGGCGTTCAGCCAGAATGTTCAGCATTTCGCGGCCCACACTGCCGGTGGCGCCAACGACAACAACACGGTAGCCCATGTCTTGGTCTCCTAAGTTAACGGTTGGACAGCGCTGCCTTAGAACCTTTCCGCACAAAGGGGAATGGCTGGCGCAGCTATTTTTGTTATGATCGGGAGGAACGGAGTAATTTATCCATGAAACGATACATAATTGCTGCGGTATTGGCTATTACTGGTGGGAATGCAGAGGCCGATTCCCCTCAAGTTGAGGGGGTGAAAGCCGTTCATACTGCGTCGGGCTGGCGATTTGACGTGACCCTGCGCCATGCGGACACCGGCTGGGATCATTATGCCGATGGATGGGGAGTTTTCACAGAAAAAGGAAAAGAACTCGGTTACCGCATCCTCGCCCATCCACATGTGAACGAACAGCCATTCACCCGCTCACTCTCAGCTGTGCAAATTCCAGGTACAGTTAAACAGGTCGCAATTATCCCGCACGATTCTGTGCATGGAACCGGTCCCAAATACTTGTTTATTCTAGAGTAGTTAGCGGTGTTTGAGAAAGTGTTTTGCGAGCCAATAGATTGCAATTGTCACCCAAAGAACTTCAATCATAATCGCGCCCGCGTTGGGCCTGAACCACAATGAAAACAGAATCAACACTGCACCAATCAAATTGAACAACTGAAACGGAGGTCGCTCACCATTCAGGTATCCTCCTGACACACCGAAATAGGCCCCTGCGATCATGAATGATCCTACGACGCCAAGCCAGTCGATCAGTCCAAGTTCTGTAATGAACACAGGCGTTTCCCTTGTTATTCGTTAGTCGCAGTTTAGATATCAGTCGCGGTCTAAAGCGCAAAGTTAAAGTTTGGTGATATCTGGCAGCAGCAGCTATTGCGTCTGTGCCGGTTATGATTGCCGACTATGGCCAAAGAACTTCAATCCCGTTACGAATTGTATCGATCGGGCCATAACCAAATTAATTCAGAGGCTAACCGAGATGCAGCTAACAATGATCGGAACCGGCTACGTTGGCCTCGTGTCGGGTGTGTGTTTTTCTGATTTCGGCCATGACGTCGTTTGCGTAGACAAAAAACCGGAGAAAATTGCGAAGCTTCTAGATGGGGAAGTTCCTATTTTTGAGCCGGGTTTAAAGACGTTGTTGAATAAGAATGCGGCGGCTGGACGTTTGAGTTTTACGCTGGACCTTGCAGGGGCGGTTGCCCATGCCGACGCAGTATTCATTGGCGTGGGAACGCCGACCCGACGTGGCGACGGTCACGCAGATCTTACATATGTATTTGACGCTGCCAAAGAAATTGCGCACGCCCTGACGGGCTATACAGTTGTGGTTACCAAATCGACAGTTCCGGTTGGGACAAACCGCGAGATTGCCCGGATTATCGCCGAAGAAAACACAGAAGCGGATTTCGATGTGGCTTCAAACCCGGAGTTTCTGCGGGAAGGTGCGGCGATCGAAGATTTCATGCGCCCGGATCGTGTTGTTGTCGGGGTTGAAAGCGACCGCGCCGAGGAAGTTATGGCCCGGGTTTACCGGCCTTTGGCGTTACGCGAAGCGCCAATCATCTACACCGATCTGGAAAGCGCAGAGATGATAAAATACGCCTCGAACGCGTTTCTGGCGACCAAAATCACCTTCATCAACGAAATCGCCAGCCTGTGCGAGAAAGTAGGAGCAAATATTAAATCGGTGTCCAAAGGCATGGGTATGGACAACCGGATCGGTAACAAGTTTTTGCATGCCGGGCCAGGATACGGCGGGTCGTGTTTTCCCAAAGACACCAAGGCACTCGCTCGCATCGGGCAGGAATATGCCAGCCCAATACAGATTGTTGAGTCGGTGATTAACATCAACGAAACCCAGAAGCGCCGGATGATCGACAAAGTTATGGAACTTTGTGACGACAAGGTGAATGGCAAAAAAATCGCCGTGTTGGGCGTGACTTTCAAACCCAACACAGATGATATGCGAAACAGCCCGTCCCTTACCATTGTACCGGCGCTGGTGGGCGCCGGGGCGGAAGTTCATGTTGTTGACCCGCAAGGTCGCGAGGAAGGTGAAGAGCTGTTGCCGGGGGTCGTCTGGCAAGACGACGTTTATTCAGCCACCGAAGGGGCGGAAGCTGTCGTGATCCTGACTGAATGGAATGAATTCCGGGCTCTGGATTTGCCACGAATTGCCGTCTCGATGAAAGACCCGCGCATGGCTGACCTGCGCAATATCTATGATCCGCAGGAGGTTGAAGAAGCGGGAATACGCTATGTCAGCGTCGGTCGATAGGCCCGAGTGTTACGTCCGATAGAAGTAATATCGATCGGAGGCGATATGTTCGGGACCTCTTACTGCTTCAAATCCTGCCAGAGGCTGACCGGAAACAATCATTCCGCCTTTTGCCATAACAATTGCAATCAGCGGGCTGAGTTTCGCGGCTTCGGCCACATCCTTTTCTTTCACTCCGAAACCAAAATCGTAATGTGCCAAAACGATTATAACTCCCAGACCGGCGAGCTTTTTCAGGCTGTCTTCCGCTTCGCCCTGCAGGAAATCCGCTTTCGGTGGCACACAACTGTGGTGACATTGCAACACGCGGTCCATCACCCAGATGCGCCGACCCGTTAAAATTTCGCGCATGTGATCGTAAGTCCGGCCATTGCCCAGCCCCATATCCAAAGCATCCCCGTTTAGCTCGATGATTTCTTCAGCAGCCCAATTCAATCCGTCCCGCTGCGCGGTAAAGCGGCGCAGCATACTGTCCAATCTGCTCATGTGTTTGATCCTTGAGATATTTCTTGGGAGGTCCAAATCCGGGTTGGCCCATCCAATAGAGTTTCAATCAGGCCTTCGGTGAAATTCCAGATTGCAGAGTCATGAACCAGATGGTGGGTCAAAATGCCGAGCGGTTCGTCGGCATCCTGCTGCTCGGACCGGCGGTTACGCAATATTGCGACGGCTTGCGAAATCAGCATATCGGGTTCGTGAAGCGATCTGGCGCCGTGCCAATTTATGGGGTCTAAATGTGTATTGATTTGTTCGAGGTTGCCAACGGCATAGCGACAACTGCGAGGCGCAAAGGTTGAAATCGCGTGGAACCCGGCCTGCACCAACTCTGGGAAGAGGCTTGGCGAGATCCTGTTCCAAGGCGGGACAAACATCGGCACCAGTCTGGAACCAAAAAGGCTGCGCAAACTGGACATTCCGGCAAGGATATCTGCCCGGGCGAGTTCGACATTCCGCTGAGCTCCAAACTCAGACTTTTTATCGAGTTCAGGGGCATGGTTCAAGTGCGCAAATCCGTGGATCACTGGAAGGAATTCGGGTGCAATTTCTAGATATTCCGCCAAAGCCTGCGTTGCCCCGGCTGGGATCACGGCAAGATGCACAGGCATGCCGGTTTTCTGCGACAGCTTCTGCAACCGATCCAACTGCGGCGTAGGTGCAACAGCATCGTCATCTCGCCACCAGATTGGCAGCACCAAATTATTGGCGCTCCAAATTTCAAGTTCCGTTTTCAGCGGTTGCCAATCAAAGCCTGTCATCTCGCCTCCAACAATCTTTCAGCAATTCGCACGGATTCATTGCCGCCGTCAAAACCGGTTTGTTGGGGCTTTCCTCCACTCTGCGTTGTTATCTGATCTATTGCCACCAACAATCGATCCGGCGTCAGGTCAGCGTTGGTAATCATGGTAAGACCTGAGCGTTGCGACAAGCTGCGGGCGCGCAGAGTTTGTTCCACCTCGCCACCCAAATCAAAAGGTACAAAAACACCCGGCGTCCCGGTTTGCAACAAATCCAGCGCGGTGTTGTACCCGCACATACTGACCGACGCAGCTGCGTGATTCAGCATCTGGCGAAAATCCTGCCTGACTGGTTCGATAATCGTTCCGGAGTTCCCAGCCAGCATTATCAAGCGGTCGATACCAGCCGAAGCAGCGGACCCGCCGACCAAAACGCGCCACTGACGTTTCGCGTCTAGCTTTGACGCCGCCACCGCGACCTCAAACAATTGCATACCTACGTCGCCTCCGCCGGCTGTCACCAAAATTTCACCAGTTCCAATTTCTTGCGGATGCGCGGCAGGTGCAGCGGGAGCGACATAACCGGTGTAGGCCAGCTTTGCAGCCAATGATGGCGTGACAGGCCAGCTTACATCCAACGGCGTGCTGCTGGGATCGGAATGCACCAAAACAGCGTCGTAAAAGCGCGACACAATGGCTGCTGTCTCCTCGGCTTTTTCCGGCTTCGAAGGCGGTGCGAGTATGTCTCGAATTGATGCCAGAATAACGGGCTTTACAGCCAACTTATCAGCCGCTTCCAGCAAGGCCAAAAACTCGGTTTTCAACACACGGCGGCCGAAAGGGTATAGCTCGGTAACAAGAACGTCCGGGCGCAATTTCAGCAACATAGAACAAGCTTGATTTCGGCGATCTGCCAAATATTTTTCATCCACTTCCTGATTTTCCGTATCCAGCAATCTGACGAAATTAACCCCGTCGGACTTCACCGGTGGCAGCTGAAGTAACGTTACTCCCTTGGCATTCAGGTTAGTCACCGGAGCGCCTCCCGAGACTAAATTTACTTGGTGGCCACGGTCACAAAAAGCATGTCCCAACGTTAGCGCCCGCCTCAGGTGGCCGGTGCCCAGTAAGTGGGTGACAAAGATCAAGACGCGCATTACCGGGTGACCAGCCGCTGGGGTTCTGGCAGGGGTGTGAGATTGCCTTCAGATATCTCAATAACAAACAACCGGTTGCGTTTTACCCGAAACGGCGCGTCTCCATCAAAATTCCACCCATGCGCCATTGCCAGAAGAACCCGCATAATACCAATATGGCAGACAGCAACGGTATCCCCAGACAGAGTGCCAAGCCAGGGCCGCAGCCGGTTTCGTACATCTGCCGGGCTTTCTCCCTGTGGAGGGCGATAATCCCAACCCCAATATTCAAGATCTCGAAATCCCGATTGCGGGTCCGATCTTAATTCAATACCCTTTTTACCTTCCCAGTCTCCCCAGTCCATTTCGGTTAACGCGGCCTCTGCGACTGGTGCGCGATCTGCGATCAATTGGGCGGTCTGCACAGCTCTTTTCAACGGGCTGGAACATAGCTTCGCGTTCAGCCAATCCGGTGGCAAAGTCAGAACCGCAAGAGCTTCGGCGGCTTCCACATCTAGTGGGATATCAGACCGTCCCTGTATCCGACCCTGCCGGTTCCAGTCCGTATGGCCGTGCCGGATCAATGCAAGTTTGGTCATGCAGTTCCCTTTAGTAGGCGGTTCAGTTCTATTGCAAATAGTGCAGTTGCTGCAGGCCGCAAATGATTTCGACTAATGTAGTCCCGAGTTGTCTGCCGCACCACATCTGGCCTTTCACGGGAAGTTAGAACCATGTCAATGGCAGCCGCAAAAGCTGGGGCATCATCGGGCTCAACCAGCAGCCCGGTCGGGCCGACCACATCCCTGACACCGAGACGATTTTCTGCCACGACAACCAACCCAACTGCCTGCGCTTCCAGATAGACCATTCCAAACGCCTCGTTTACGCCCGGCCAAACAAAAACATCTGCCTGTGCCATTTGCTTCATAACCTCTGCCGGTTTCAACAAACCAAGAAACTCGGCCTGTGGCCCAAAGTCGGAAAATAGTGATTTTATATCGGGCGCTGCAGGGCCATCACCGATAATGCGCAGTGTCCATTTGGGTGTGGTTACCAATGCCAGTGCATTGGCCAGTTGGCGGTAGGATTCACATTTGTCGCCTCGCCGCAACATGCCGACGGCCAATAAGACAGGTTCCCCTGTCAGCCCGGCTGCGATCGATGGCAAATCTGACCGGTTTAGAAAGGGGCGCAACTTGTACAGTACTTGTCCTTTTGGTCTTCCTTGTTCCAGACCCGGTCGATCCCGCTCAGTCATATAAAAGATACAATCTGCCGTGTCACATGCCTGTTCCGCAATATCGGCAAAATTGGCCCACGGTCCTCGCAGTCGTTTGCGCGAACGACTGGCTTCAACAATCACATAAGGAATGCCGAGTCTCCGGCTCACTTCAGGGCCAATCAAATCCGGCGCTTTGTAGTAGTTGTGGTAGGTCACCCAAACTTGCCATTTGCGCGCATTTCCATCCGTCGAGATTCGCGCGATTTCTGTTTGCGCACCCGCTGCTATTTCTTCCTGAGACTTAGGATCGCCCTTGCCATCCCAACTCCGCAGCTCTGACACCAACTCTACGGTAGTCTCGGGCGAAATGTCTTGCAATGCGGCCACAATTCCCTGTGCCATTGTGCGGTCGCCTGACGGAACAGGATGATTTGGCGATTTGAGCGGTGCGTAAAATGCGATGTGCTGAAGCGCCATTTCATCCGCCGCCAGCAATCGCATCCAGCCTAGTCCGCAACAGATGAATGCCGCGCTCCACACCAAAATCCCTTTGCAACCGTTGCAGGGCTGCCTGAGCCATGCCGGCCCGTTGCTCCGGGTCACGGGCGAGCGACGCTATTGCCGAAGACAAAGCAGCGGGATCATCATCAACCAGCAATCCATGTTCTCCACTGGTGATGAACTCCGGTATTGCGGATACCGGAGTTGATAGAATTGGCAGCAATTGCGACGCAGCCTCCATCAACACATTTGGCAAACCATCCCGATCACCGTCCGTTGCAACACGAGAAGGCAATACGAACAGATCATTGTCTCGCATCGCGTCGATAACTTCCGGCTGGTCACAGGCGCCGCGCCAATCAATACGATCAATCAGTTCATTTTGTTCAGCGCTTTGCTGTAATTTCTCTTTTAGTGGACCGCCGCCAATATGAGTCCATTGCCAGTCGAGGTCTTTTGGCAATAGAGCCAACGCTTCGATCAACTTGTCGAACCCTTTCTTTTCGACCAGCCTCCCTACAGAAAGCAGACGAATTGTTCCGTCAACGGAAAAGTCACGCGGCGGCGGCGCAGGAAAACGGCTGAGGTCCAGCCCATGGTACAGCAGTTCCACCCGATCCGGTTCAGCCGCCAAATCGCGCAAATGCGCGGCTCCAAAAGCAGTGCAAGTTACGCCAAACGCGGCCCCTGCTGAATCCGTAGACAGCTTCTCACGGATTTCCCACTCGGGCGACGTCCAAATATCTTTGGCATGGGCGGAAAATCCCCATGGCACCCCCCGCATTATGGCTGCATAGCGTGCCACTGAGGAAGGCGTGTGTAAGAAGTGGGCGTATAATCCCATTGTGCCTTGGGGTAACTCATTTGCCATAACGCAAGCCTGCCCAAACCGGCGGATGCGGTTACGGGATTTATCACGCAGAAAATCTCGCCACCAGATTTGCCGGGCTTGCATATACCCCGGTTGCTTGCGGCAGGATCGCCACGCGGAAAAAACCCGCAGCGGTTCTTGATGAAGGTACTCGGGCAAATAGCGGACCTTTGCCTTAATCTGGTCATGCAAAGGATGGCGTTTTTTATCAGTAGGAAAACGCAACGACCAAATGTCGAATTGCTGCCCGCTTTTCTCAAGCGCTGCCAATTCTTGCGCGATAAACGTCTCGGACAATCGTGGCCAGCCTTTGACCACAACTGCCAACGCAGGTGCATTTTTGGTCATGCGGTGGCCTGAACCACTTCGGGCTGCAGCAGCGATTCCACTTGGTCTACAATAAAATCCAGGCCGGTCAGCAGGTCCGGGAATTGCCCAGTTGAAGGTGGTTTTTGCGAGGACAAACCACGAATTGCATCAATCATCACCGTTGGCGAAGTCCCATCCCGATCTGGATCGAGCATCCTGACGAGGTTTAATTCTTCTGCACGCGCCGCGCGGATATACTGTTCCAGACGCGGCTTTTTGCGAGGCAGAATGATTGCCGGTTTGTCGAAAGACAGAATTTCGCAAAAAGTGTTGTAGCCACCCATTGCGATGACGCCTTGGGCACCTGCCATTAAACTTTCCATTCTGGATTCAAATCCAAGAGATACAACGCGGCCGTTAAGCTTGGCGACACGGGTTTCGAACTCAATCCTTGTCTGACCTGATAAAAACGGGCCATAGATAATATGCGCCTTGGGCGACAGGGCCGCATCGGCTTCATATGCCTTCAAAACCTGATCAACCAACAGTTCGCCATCGCCGCCACCGCCGGGTGTAACCAAAATGTAAGGCTCATCCTCAGCTGCAACTTCGTCCCAGGTCTCGCGTCTCAGATATCCGGTCCAATGCATACGGGCATCAACTGATGCCGGGTATGTCAATCCGGACAAAGGGTTGTAAATCGATTTCAGGCCGTAAACCCAAATTTTATCGTAATAACTGGCCATCGCCGAAATCGCGTCCTTGCGATCCCATTCTTCAGCCAGCGCTTCTTTTTCGTCCAGAACATCGCGCAACCCCAAAACAACTTTGGTGCGCGCATTGTCTTTGAGCCATTGTAGTGTGGGTAACAGCTCGCCGCGAAAACCAGTCGGCTCTTTATCGACGATCACGAGATCAGGTTCGAATCTTTCGACGGCTGTTCGAATGAGACCTTCGCGTAACGACGTCGTCTCATCAATATCGAGGCCCAACGCCTCGGACACATAAGAACCGTCGGTCATTTTAGTAACACCAGGCAGCCGAATATGATCAACACGCTCCGGAAAAGTAAACCGGCCGGCGACCGGCGAGCCGGTCAGGATCAAAGCCGACAGTCTGGTATCTGCTTTCGTTAGCGCGCCAGCGATGGTTCGCGAACGACGCAAGTGTCCCAGACCAAACGTGTCGTGGCTGTAGAGCAGCACGCGGGGCGCACGCGCGCCGGAAATGCCACTTATGGAATGATCAGAACGCATCACTCATCAGCCCCTATGTTTCCGTTCATCCATGTTTCGCGACTCTAACCGCAGCATAATAGGGAGTTTTTGTAACTTCCACCATGTATTAAAACCCGCGGCCGGTACAATTTTCCTCAAAGATTCAGCCGTTTGCTGGTGTATAATAGGGAACGCTAAGGACAAGGCGTAATCGTCCCCAATGGAATATCCGCTGCAGTGAATATAATAGACCCATTGCTTGCTGTCTTTTCGCGACCAGTCACATTCTCTTGACGCTCCGTTACTTTCAATGGAACTTAAAATATCTGAGAAATGAACCAACACGTCAGATGTGCCACTGTTGGCACCGCTGGCCTTGTTGTCTAACCGCTAAGAGGGCATTCATGTTTGCAGCGCGAAGTTTGAAAATATTTGTGACGCTTCTGACGACACTTTTTCTCGCGCTCCCAGTTGCCGCGCAAGATCCAAGCAGCACAATGGAAGAAATTGTCCGTTCTGCCACCGAGTCTGGACTGCAGGTAATCGTCATTGGCGGTGCAGAAGAGCTTTCTTCCGACAAGGCACTCGACGACGGCTATCAGGGTTCGATCCTGATGAAATCGCAGATACGAGCAGATGCGTTCCGAACAACGCTTCGCAAACGTTTGGAAAATGCGCCAAATTCATTGCAGGAAATTGTTACGCTTTTGAACAGCAAAAGCCCGACTGGTCATTATTCCCACTTTTTTGTCATGGTTGCTTGGACTCTTGTGCTGTTGATTTTATCCGAGCTGATTGTTCGCGAAACATTTGGCAAACGGCTGCTGGGAAAGTGGTTCATTGGTTTGCAAATTGAAAACCCTATAGGCTACACCCAAAAACTGCCCATTTTATTGCTGCGCACGTTGCTTGCAGTCTTGGGGCTGACACTCGTTGTACTGATTTCCTATGGGATGGGGCTCGCAATTTTTGGCGAAGCCGAGAAAAGAGGAAAAGAAGAAGGCGAAATCGTCCAGATAACAGTCGCCTATCTGTACCTGACGTATTTCACCTCCCGTGGCGTGGTGTTTCTGTGGCGCATGGTTTTGTCTCCGTACCTGGAGCAGTATCGCATCCCTCATTTTTCAGATCGCGACGCACGCAAACTATTTTATTGGCTGCTGACAGTCGCCAGCATCGCGATCATCACGGTAAATTTCAATGCTTGGATGGAAGAGTTGGGGCTGGCGTATAATGTCCATTCGTTAATGACATCGTTCCTAACTTTTTGGGTCGTGCTGTTGAACGTTGCGATGGTTCTATTCAATCACCGTGCGATCTCCGGTGCTATTCTAAACGGTGTGCCTTTTGATGAAGCGTCGGTTCCCGCGCGATTTTTTTCTCGCGCATGGGCGCCTGCGGTAATTATCTACTTTTTCGTTGCCTGGTCCGAGATGACATATCGCCTGATCGAAGTACAGGAGCTTGGTACCGAGCTAATTTCCGGGTTCTACATGATTCTTCTAACGATTATTTTGGTTTACAGTCTTGTCGGATACGTGATTGAACGTTTTTTCCAACGCCGCAGGATGATTGAAGCTTGGAATGCGCAGGCTGCGGAAAGCGAAGCCAGCGAATACGACGATGATGCCGACGCATCCGATTCGAAGGCAACGACTCTCCGGTCTCCAATCCGTTCGCATCAGATGCGTACATTTGAAGATTTGTCACGGCGGCTGGCCAACATCGTTGCCCTTGTCGCAGGCACTTGGGCGCTCACCGAAATCTGGCAGATAGACATCGATATGATGGCAAGCCCAGCGGTGGAGCGCAGTTACGATCTGGTTGCGATCCTGTTCATTGGCTACGTTGTTTATCATGTTGTGCGGATTTGGATTGACCAAAAAATAGACGAAGAAGGAGGCAACGAAGTTGAAACCGCACCCGGAGACGAAGGTGGAGCAGGAGGCGCGTCGAGACTAGCCACGCTGCTGCCGTTGTTCCGAAACTTCCTGCTGATCGTCATTATCGTGGCAATTGCTTTGATCGCACTGACTGAACTTGGCATCAATGTTGCGCCGCTTTTCGCCGGTGCTGGGGTCGTTGGTCTGGCCATTGGGTTCGGCGCGCAGGCGTTGGTGCGCGATATCTTTTCCGGCGGGTTTTTCCTGTTCGACGACGCTTTTCGCAAAGGCGAATACATAGACATTGGAACTGTCAAAGGGACCGTTGAAAAAATCTCCGTCAGATCATTCCAGCTGCGGCATCATCTTGGGCCCTTGCACACTGTGCCGTTTGGCGAAATTCAGTTTTTGACCAACTTTTCCCGGGACTGGGTGATGATGAAGCTGAAAATGCGGGTGACCTATGACACTGATGTCGAGAAAGTACGGAAACTGGTCAAAAAACTGGGACAGGACTTGCTCGCAGACGAGGTGGTAGGTCCGCAGTTCCTTCAGCCTTTGAAATCGCAGGGTGTGATCGAAATGCAGGATTCCGCCATGATCATCCGAGTGAAATTCATGACTAAACCCGGCGATCAGTGGGTGCTGCGAAAACGTGTCTATCAGGAAATCCGTGATCTGTTTGCCCGCGAAGGCATCAAGTTTGCCCACCGCGAAGTTACGGTGCGGCTGGCGGACAGCAATGTCGATGACCTGACTTTGAAACAGAAAGAGGCGCTTGGCTCTGCAGTGCTGGCAATGGAAGATCAGGACGAAGAAGATCTGGCCGAAGGCGGCGATGACGACAGATAATTCATCAGTATCTTAGTGCGATGCATAAGGATCAAGTGAATCGCGCATAGCGTCGCCAAGGAAATTGAAGGCTAAAACCACAAGGATAACCGGTAACATTGGAATCGCTGTCCAAGGGTATATCTCGATGGAAGCGAGATTCTGCGCATCGTTCAGCATGACACCCCAGCTGACTGCTGGTGCACGCAATCCCAATCCCAAAAACGACAGCGCTGTTTCCCCAAGAATCATCGCGGGGATCGACAGCATCGCGCTTGCAATCAGGTGGCTCGCAAAATTCGGCAGCAAGTGTTTGTGAATAATCCGCGAAGGCTTTGCCCCCATCATTTCCGCCGCGCGGACGAATTCCTCTTCCCTTAATGACAGGAATTTTGATCGAACCGCCCGCGCCAATCCGGGCCAGTCCAGCAGGCCCAGTATAATCGAAATAATAAAGAACACCGCGACCGGGCTCCAATGTGACGGCACTGCGGCGGACAAAGCCAGCCAAAGCGGCAGTTCGGGAAGGGATCGAAGAATTTCGATCACCCGCTGAACAAACCAATCGATCGCGCCTCCGAAATACCCGGCAATACCGCCGATACTGATACCCAAAACAAACGAAACTGTAATTCCGATCAGCCCGACAGTCAGGGATAACTGCGCACCGTATAAAATACGGGAATAAACGTCCCTGCCCAGCCGGTCAGCTCCCAATATAAATACTGTTGCACCTTCCGGCGCGCAAAACAGATGCCGTTTGGTAGGGAGTAGCCCGAGAAACCGATGTTCACCGCCTTTGCAAAAGAAAGACAAACGCGCCGGATTTTCGTAGTCAGAGGTATAGACCCAGCGAAATTGCTCAAGATCGGCTTCCGCAGTCATCGGATAAACGTAGGGGCCGATAAAGCGGCCATCGTGGAACAGCCTAACCATTTGCGGCGGGCCATAGAGGTGGTCGGCATTGCGTTCATTTGGCGTATACGGAGCAACAAACCCCCAGAACGGCAACATCAGGTACGAAAAAGCCAGAAAAATGCCGGAGATCAAGCCCAACTTGTGCCGCCGAAATTTACGCCAGATCAGTAACCAGTTAGGCGCGTCCAGGTCTGGGCGTTCGGGCGCCTCCCTGTCCGCTTTTGGATCATAGGGAGCGTCATCGACATAGCGTCCGCCCGGCAACACGGTCATCGGTTGCGCCCCCCGTACCGAATTCGCGGATCAAGCAGCATCAACAACACATCGGAAACCATCGTTCCGATCAGGGTCAGTCCAGCGACAAACAGCAAAATAAACCCTGCCAAAAACTGGTCTTGAGATTTGAGCGCCGTCAGAAGTGCTGGTCCAATGGTTTGCAACCCAAGAACAACGGACACCAAAACAGATCCTGAGATCAGCGACGGTATCAGATTGCCAATATCCGCAACAAACGGATTGAAGGCCACCCGCAAAGGGTATTTCAGAATGGCGCGGACCGGCGGCACACCTTTGGCACGAGCTGTTTCAACATAGGGTTTGCTCAGTTCGTCGAGCAAATTCGCGCGCAGTCGCTGCATCATCGCCGCGGCGCCAGCGGTGCCGATCACAAAGGTCGGGATGATCAGATGTATCAACACCGATTTCACTTTGGCGGCCGACATCGGCTCGCCTTCAAATTCAGGGGCCATCAGCCCGCCTATCGGCAGGTTAAAATACTTGTGACCATAATAGAACATCATCAGCGCCAGCAGAAAGTTGGGCGTCGCCAGCCCAAGATAACCAACCAGCGCGGATGTATAATCTATCCAGGTTTTCGAACGCGCCGCTGCCAAAACACCCAAAGGCAGCGCAACCATGTAAACGAACAACACCGCTGCAAGGTTCACCAGAACGGTCAGCCACAGTGCTCCACCGACGATGTCAGACACTGGTTTATCGAATTCAAACGACCAGCCAAAATCCCCCTGAACAACCCCCGAAAAACCATGCGGCCCCGGCCAGAAACCTATCCAAATCAAATATTGCTCCCACAAAGGCCGGTCCAGCGCATATTCGTGGCGCAAAAATTCAACTTTAGCGACGCCGGACTCCTGCCCGGTGGATCGCAATTCTGCTATCAGATTGCTCAGATAATCACCCGGCGGAAGGTTCATAATGAAGAACACAAGCGCCGAGACAACCAGCAGCGTTGCCAGCATGGTGATAAACCGGAAGACTGCGTAGCGGAGAATCTCCATCAATTAGCTTCCGTTTCTGCAAAGAAAAACTCATCCGGTCGATGGATCCCGAAATGGGCACCGGGGTCCCAGGCCCAGAGCGCTTTTTCCGGCACATTTCTTAGCCGGTTTGATACCACAACCGGCTGCGGAGCTTCAGCCAATATCCCAATGCCGTACATTTCTTCCGCATGGATTTTCAGCATTTCACGCCAAATGCCCGCGCGTACAACATCGTCCGTTGCCGCGTCCCAGTCCGCTGCCAACTGCATTAATCTGCGTGGCTTAGCCATGTCGATTTCTTCGCCAGCGTCTCCGTTTGTCTGGTAAAATTGTCCCCACTTCGGCCAGCTGAAAAACTCCTGCGCCCTGGGTGCCAGATATTCAGGAGACGTCCGCGCTGTCGGGATGCCATTGTCCCAACCATACCAAACCGCCGCCATCGTCTGCCCGGAAAATACATGCTGGCGCAATATATCGCGGTCGAGTGGGCGCACAATCAGGCCAATGCCGATGTCACGCCATGTATCCGCGGTAATTTGCAGTGCGTTGCCAACCTCTTCTCGCTCTCCTGCGGTTTCCACGACGATCCTCATGGGCTTGCCATTTGGCATCACCCGTAGCCCGTCACTTCGCCGCTCCGCAAATCCCATTTCATCCAAGATTTGGTTTGCCATCTTTGGATCGTACACTGCCCAACTGCTGCGATTTTCTTCGGAGAAGAAGGGGCTTGGCGGCAGTGCCGTCATATTACCCTCTGCTGCCAATCCAAAATACAGAGCCCTGTTGATCATGCGTCGATCAATGCCAAGCGACAGTGCGCGGCGAAACCTTACATCTCTTAACAACTTGCGCCAACTTGGATCGGCGTGATTGAGGTTTGGATAAATAGCGATCTGAGAGGACGTGCCGTTGGGCCAAAGGTAAACCTTGTAATTCTCGCCTTCAGATTCGCCTTTCTTCAGGATCGGGACGTCTTTGAAATTTAATCCTCGAGCCTGCAAATCCGACTCACCGGCGTTGGTTTTCGCTGCCACCAGACCAGCTCCGACAATGCTCATTTCAACCGTGTCGATATACGGCAACTGCACCCCATTGCTATCGATCCGGTGATAAAACGGATTGCGCACAAATTGACGGCGGCTTTCTTTGCCGGTGTCAGCAACAATCCACGGCTGCAAAGTCGGCAGCTGATGATTGTCGAATTTATACATGTTGTCGCGCTTGTTATGCAGCGCTGCCCAACTGCGTACCTTTTTCTTGGCTACTTCTTTCGCCAGCTCATCGGGGTCTGCAAAATCGATGTGAAATTGCTTCAAATAGTGGGCAGGACGATAGATGAATGGCGGGCGCGCTTGCGCCAGTTGCGGTAGAAATCCGGGATTGGGCTTCGCCCAGATATAAACAATGGTAGTTTCGTCAGGGAAAAAAACCCGCGGCATTTCACCATCCAACCGCAAAAACGCAGGCGGTCCTGACGGCGCAAGTTCCGAGTGATTGGCGACGTTAACCCACCAATATTTGAAATCCGCGCTGGTGAAGGGTTTCCCATCCGACCATCTGTGTCCCTTGCGCAATTTCAGCGTGAAAATTCTTCCCTCCGCCACATGCACCGACTCCAGAATGTCCGGACGCAATTGGTAAGTGGCGTCGTAACCCAGCAGGCGGGCGTAGCCATAAACGACCATCTGCCGGATATCCTTGGATCGAGTAATCATCGTGCGCAGCGTGCCGCCTTGCTTGCCAAACAACCGGCCCTTAGCCGCCAAATCAACGACAATTGGATTTTCCGGCAGACGATCAGCGATCGGTGGCATAACACCGTGTTCAACTGAATCCACCCAGAACTCAGATTCCTTCAGTTCGGGCAATTCGGAAGCGAGTCCGAAAATTGGCAAGATCAACACCAGCATCGCGCCGATCATTTGAATTACCAGCTTCATGACGAAACTCGCACAAGGTGACCGGGTTCGGTTTCTATCAGCGGAGGCACTTCTGTTCCGTGGAACGCGAACTGTTCTGGCCAGGTGCTCGGATCACCGGCACCCAAAGCCACAGCTTCCAGATCAATTCGCTGTTGTACCGATGGTTCGAGACAAGCGGTTATTAAAGCCTTGGTATAGGGATGCTTTGGTGCAGTGAACAAAACATCGGGCGCGGCCTGTTCAACAATTTGCCCCCTCCGCATAACAGCCACTTCGTCTGCGATTTGCGAAACCACCGCCAGATCATGTGAAATGAACAGATAGGACAACCCCAATTCTTCACGGATTTCTTCTAACAAATCCAGAACCTGCATTTGAACGGACAGATCCAATGCCGATGTGGGTTCGTCGCACACCAGCAGTTTTGGATTTAACGCCAGGGCCCGGGCAATCGATAGGCGCTGCCTTTGCCCGCCCGAAAAGGCATGAGGGAACCGACGCAACATCGTTGGGTCAAGATCGACTTGTTCCAACAGCTCTACCGCCCGATCTTTGCGCTCAGCCTTTGTTCCAATCTCGTGGATTTCCAGCGGTTCGGTCAGGATATCGATCACTTGCATCCGCGGGCTCAGAGAGCCGTAAGGGTCTTGAAACACCATCTGAGCCTGCCGCTGAAACATGCGTTTGGCCGCAGGACCGAGGTTTTGAACTTCAATCGGTGGGCTGCCCTTGTCAGACCAAAACCGAACAGACCCGCCTGCGTTTGGTGCTGTGGCGCCGAGTGCAATTTTTGCACATGTCGATTTGCCCGACCCGCTTTCACCGACGACAGCAAAGGTTTTGCCGCGCTCCACAGTCAAATCTACGCCGCGCACAGCGTGAATGATTGCGCCCTTCTGAAAAAGTGAGCCACCACGCAGATCAAATGATTTACCGATGTTCTCCAACTGTAGTATGGGGTCTTCTGTTATTCGCGCAGAAGACGGTTCAGCTTTGTGTGGGATCGCTGGCGCCGCCTCTATAAGTTTCTGCGTGTACGCGTGTGCGGGGTCGTCCAGTATCTCGGTAACCGAACCGGATTCCATGATTCGGCCTTTGCGCATTACTACAACTCGATCAGCGGTATTCGCCACTACGCCCAGATCGTGAGTTACCAGAATGACGGCCATACTGGTTTCGGCCTGCAAATCATTGATGAGACTCAAAATCTGGGCTTGAGTCGTCACATCCAGCGCAGTGGTCGGTTCGTCGGCGATCAGCAGGTCAGGTTTCGCAATCATCGCCATCGCAATCATTGCCCGCTGACGCATCCCACCGGACAATTCGAACGGATACGAGCCGAACACCAGTTCCGGGTCAGGGAAACCGACCCGTTCAAATTTCTCCAGAACCAACTTTTTGGCACTGCCCTTTTTGTGTCCACGGTGCAATTGTAAGACTTCGCTGACTTGGGCTCCTATCCGGTGCAAAGGCGACAGCGAATGCATCGGTTCCTGAAAAATCATAGAAATGCGGTCGCCGCGAATGTCTCGCAGGTCTCGCTCGCGCATTCCAATCATCTCGGACTGCCCTGATTTGCTGTTCAGATGCACCGTACCTGAATGAATTCGGGCTGCTGCAGGCAGAATGCGCAATATCGCACGGCACGTAACAGTTTTGCCGGAACCAGATTCCCCAACAAGCGCAATCGTTTCACCATGTGCCACTTCGAAATTGATTCCACTGACAACAGGAGGGCCGCTGCCAAAAGCGATCGACAAGTCTCGTACTTGCAATAGCGGCCGCTTTTCTAGGCTCATGTCCCCCCCGGTCTCCAGACCGCCTTGCACGGCCGGATAGTCCACTTCCGCATACCCACTGACATACCTAGAGCGTTTTGCGTTAATCCGAAACAGAGGATGCAAATCGCCGATCTAAATCACTGATGTCGCGCGGTAGGCGTTTCATTGGTGAATCCAATAAAACGCAAACAGATTTAAGCAGTTAATCGGCCCTGCTTTTAAAAAACAAGTGTATTGAGCAATATTGTGAGATTACTGGCTTCTACGAGAACCAAAGGTTCTAGGTTGACTAACCAAATGGCTTGGTCGACAAAACTATCGTATTAAGTCACGCCACCCAACTCACAAACAATGCGCCATTCCTCTTCGGTTACCGGTTGCACTGATAATCGCGAGTTCTTCACCAAAACCATCTCTGACAACCGGGGGTCCGTCTTGACCATTTCCAGCGTGACAGGATTTGGTACATCCTTTACCGCCTTGATGTCGACGCATTCCCAACGCGGATCATCTGTTGTGCTGTCCGAGTGGCAAAGCGCGCAAACCTCGACAATCCCGACCACGGATTTCTGTTTCATCGAGTGATAGAAAAACCCCTGATCACCTATTTGCATGGTCCGCATATGGTTACGGGCTTGGTAATTTCTCACGCCGTCCCATTCTTCGCCATCGTCGCCTTTGGCAACCTGATCATCCCAACCCCATGTGTTGGGCTCTGACTTAAACAACCAATAAACCATCGTTATACCTCCATTTTCAGGGGTCTTGACATAAGTGTATCCAGAGCTTCGGCAATCGTCAGATGTTTTTCCAATACATCAGCCACAACTTTTGCTATCGGCATGTCAATTTCCTGCCGCCGTGCCAGTTCGATTGTGGCTTTTGCGGTGGCGATACCTTCGACGGTTTTTCCAGAACCAAAGGCACCCGTTCGTCCGAGAGTTTCACCGAATGCAAAATTTCGCGATTGAATAGACGTACAGGTTAAAGCCAAATCACCGAGTCCGGACAAACCTGCCAACGTCTCTGGCTGTGCACCCATTTTATTGGCCAGACGCGACATTTCAGCGAAGCCGCGGGTCATCAGGGCTGCTCTGGCACTTTCACCCAGGCTGGCTCCAACAACAATACCGCAGGCAATTGCATAGACGTTCTTTAGCGCACCACCCAGTTGTACACCGGTCAAATCACTTGCCAAATAGAGTCTCAGAAATGCTGTCGACAACTCTTCTTGCAACCGGCGGCCGACGGAGGCGTCCTCACAGGCCAATGACAGCGCCGTTGGTTTTCCGGCTGTAATCTCCGTTGCAAATCCGGGGCCGGAAATTGCTGCAAGAGGCACATTCGGCAGCATATCCGAGACGATCTGGCTTTGCAGCATTCCGGTGCCACCTTCAACACCTTTGGCACACAGAATGACCGGGCAAGTAAGAAACGCCAAATTGTTTTGCTGCAAAAAACCGCGCATTTTCTGCGAGGGGATTACCATCAACAACGCAGAAATGTCCTTTAGATCGGGCAGTCTCGACGTAGCAGTTAATTGATCCGGCAATTTTAAACCCGGTAAGTATTTCCCATTTTGTCGGGTTTCTTGGATCTGAGCAATCTGCGCCGTATCTCGTCCCCAAAGCGCGACATTATGCCCTGCACGGGCCAGCGCACAGCCCAGCGCTGTACCAAACGCTCCCGCACCGACAACTCCTATCCGGCTCATGCTTTGGCTCCTTTTTTACCGAAGCCCAGCATTGGGGCAGCTTGTTGATCCAGCGGCCATCTGGGACGGGCTGAAAGGGTTAGGTCATCGGTGTAGCCGCTCCGGAATCTTTCAAGTCCTGCCCAGGCAATCATTGCCGCGTTGTCGGTGCAATATTTCAACGGTGGCGCAAGAAATTCAAATCCAGCAGCGCCGGCAACCCGTTTCAAACGTTCACGCACCGCCGTATTTGCAGCGACA
Source organism: Amylibacter sp. (assembly GCA_965237555.1). Classification (GTDB taxonomy): domain Bacteria; phylum Pseudomonadota; class Alphaproteobacteria; order Rhodobacterales; family Rhodobacteraceae; genus Amylibacter. The sequence goes on along the minus strand of OZ250147.1, from coordinate 170,705 downwards.
CCTCCGGCGACGGCCAAAACTGGGTGGGACACCATGACTTCGGTTTGAAAAACGTTGCAAGCACGCCGGGTTTTTTCGCCCAGTGTATCCACCACTGCCAATTGAAATCCGGCACAAAGGTCAGCGCGATCTTTACGAGACAAACCGGCCTTTTCAGCAATGATGGTATCCCGCGCTCGCCGCAAAGCGGTCTTAAGCCCGGAAAATGACATGTCTTGTCCCGGCCGATTCAGCAAAGGGCGGGGAAAATCAAATCTATTTTTGTCGCCGTTTGCAGCCTCTTGCTCAACAAGTGGGCCTCCGGGATATCCCAGCCCAAGCAGTTTGGCTGTTTTGTCAAATGCCTCGCCCGGCGCATCGTCAATCGTGCCTCCCAGCCTTTTGAACTCGTCCTCGGAATAGACACCCAAAAATTGGCAGTGACCGCCGGATACGAGCAGCATCAGATAAGGGTATTCAATTGCGTCGGTCATTCTTGGCGTCAGAGCGTGCCCAGCCAGATGGTTAACGCCGATCAATGGCTTGCCGGATCCAACCGCCAATCCCTTCGCGCACATCACACCGCTCAGAACACCGCCGACTAATCCCGGCCCGGACGTCACTGCAATCGCATCGATTGCGCTCAGTTCCAGCTCTGCTGTTTGTAAGGCATTTTCGACGCAATAGTCCAACCGCTCAGCATGCGCCCGTGCGGCGATTTCCGGCACTACTCCTCCGAAATCGGCATGCAGGTCCGATTGCCCCCAAACGAAAGAAGATAAGATTTCCGGCGAGGACATATCGGCCTGTCGAACAACGGCAGCTGCGGTATCGTCGCAACTGCTTTCCAGCCCCAAAACGGTAAGAGTCTGCGTCATTGCCAAGCGTTCGCCTTCGTGGTTGTCTGGCTCTCGCAGGTAGCATCTGCGCACAACCCAAGCAATGGTATCCTGACTTTGTCGAACCGACCCACTCTGTTGATCACCCGTCCAGAAACGCAAGCGCGGGAATTTGTTAGGGCTTTAGAAAGGCGCGCCGGACGCTCTATCGAAACCGTTTACAGCCCGTTGACGAAAATAGTGCCGCTTGACGCTGAAATCGATCTGACAGGAGTTTCTCACCTGCTGTTCACTTCGGCAAACGGTGTCGAACAATTGGCCAATCGCGTTGAAGAGCGCGGCATTCCAGCCCTGTGCGTTGGTGCAACAACCACAAATTCGGCGCGTTCGGCGGGATTCGAAGCAACCAGCGCAGATGGCACTGCGACGGACCTGCTGCAACTCGCTTTAGCCCAACATCAGGTCAAAGCAGGTCGAATTCTGCATGTGGGGGGTAAAGAAATCTCATTTGATTTGGCCGGTTCGCTAGCTTCCCAGGGCGTGAACGCTGATCGCCTGGTGCTTTATCGCCAAATCCCTCTTGCGTTGAACGATGTAGCACATACTGTGCTGATGACAACACCCGTGATGGCACCAGTGTTTTCCATGCGAGGCGCGAAAGCAATTTCGCAAGAGGTTGAAAATATACCAGTTTTAAACATTTCCTTGGTTTGCATCAGCAGCGAAATCGCAGCAATCCTGGCAGCGTTACCCAACAGTGCAGTTTTGCTGGCCGAGCGCCCCGACAGGGCTGAGATGATCACTGCGCTGCTGCGATTGATCTAAATTGGCGTTAAATACGCGTATAGCCTTGAGGCGACCGGTCTGTCGCCCTAACCTTTCAAGCTAGGGAATCCTTTCCTATATTTTACTGCGACGCCCTTCAGACAGGATGACAAAGCCCCGTGTCAGACAAAAAAAAAGACAAGAAACCGAAAGCCAAAGACGCTGGTGCTGACAAAACCGCGGTGAAACCTGTGTCAGATGACGAAGCTGCGAAAGTCGATGTTCCGGAGAAACCGACTGAAACGCCCGACGAAAAAGATGCTGCCATTGAAGATGCTTCAGCACACTCGGGACACGCTGCGCAGGAAAAAACAGAAGTCCATTCGGCTCATGAAGAGCATGAGGAGCACGGCCCGTCACTGTCTGCCCGTGTGTTGCGCGGTCTGTTCCTGATCGCTGTCGGATGCGTAATAGCTCTTTGGGGTGCACCCAAACTCGCACCCATGCTGCCAAAAGGTCTCGCTCCTGTGGCAGAATTCCTGATGCCAGGGCAATCCGAAGCAAAAGCAGAAATAGATGCGTTGCGCGCGGATTTGGAAGTTCGACTAGGCAATTTGGAGTCGCGCCCGGCAGATGGTGTTTCGCAGGATGCTATTGATGCGTCAATTGCCGCCTATGCAGCAAAACTGTCACCTACACTTGAAGCGCTGAAAGACCAGATTGGTGCCACAGACAGTCAGGACATAGAGGCGCGTCTGGCGCAAATCGAAACCCGTATGGAGGGCGTTACTGCTGAACTGGCAACTGTCGGAGAACGGTTGTCTTTGCAAATCACTGAAAACGGTGCGGCGCTCAGTGAAGAAGCTGCAGCCAAATTGGCCGGCTATCAAGCGGTGATAGACGGGCTGAAAGCACAGGTCGACGATTTGGCCGCTAAAAACGGCACGCTCAGCCAAAAAATAGACGAGGTTGCAGCGGCCTCGACCCGCCGCATTCGAGAAGCGGAAGACGAAGCATCGGCAAAGGTTGCTTCTACGGCCACCAAGAAGTTGATCACCGACATCGCGTCAGCACTTGATTCTGGCAGCTCGTTCCAGTCTGCCTTGGATGGTTTGGCCAAAATAGCCGCAATCGAACCTCCGGCCGAACTGTCAGAAATTGCTCCAACGGGAACTGCGTCTTGGTCCACATTAAGAGGTCAATTTTCGGAAGTAGCTCACGCGGCGTTGCGGGCCGACACCCAAGCCTCTGCAGGAGATGGTATTGCCGGCAAATTTGGTGCGTTCCTGAAAACTCAAGTAGGCACCCGCTCGCTTGAACGACGCGAAGGTGACAGCACTGATGCCATCCTCTCGCGGGTCGAAGACGAGCTTATTCGCGGCAACCTGGTCGCGGCCCTCAGTGAATCAGATGCCCTCGCTGAACCGCCTAAAACAGAGATGTCTGAATGGTTGTCGGCACTCACGCGCCTCGCTAGCGCTCAAACAGCGCTGGCTCAATTGTCTAACACACTCAGCGCCGTGAATTAGGAGGTAGAATTCATGCTCTGGTCTCTTATTCGCATCTTTTTGTTTGTCGGCATCATAACCGCTGCCGCTTTTGGCGCATCATTCCTGATCGAAACTGGTGGCGAAGTCCGCTTGTCTTTTGGCGGCACAGAATACACGTTCGAACCGTTGGTTGCCCTGATCGGACTGGTCTTGCTGCTGGTTGGCTGTTGGCTTGTATTCAAGCTGCTCGGACTTCTGATGGCAGTGTTCCACTTTTTCAATGGCGACGAAACCGCGATTACACGGTATTTCATGCGCAACCGAGAGCGGCGCGGATTTGATGCATTAGCCGATGGCATGGTGGCCCTTGCCGCTGGCGAAGGAAAAATTGCCGTAGCCAAGGCCGCCAAAGCGGAACGCTATCTTGAGCGCCCGGAGTTGACTCATTTGATCAACGCTCAGGCGGCCGAAATGAACGGGGACACAAAACGGGCGCTGAAATACTACAAGAATCTGTTGCAAAATGACCGGACCCGCTTTGTCGGCGTGCAAGGTATCATGAAACAGAAACTGGCCGAAGGCGACACCGATACCGCTTTGAAACTGGCCGAAAAAGCCTTTGCCTTGCGGCCCCAGCACGACCCTACATTAGAGACCCTGTTTTCTCTGCAGACAGACAAGGAAGAATGGTCCGGTGCGCGTAAAACCATTGAGGCCAAGGTCCGCGCCAGTATTTTGCCCCGAGACGTAGGCCGTCGCAGGGATGCTGTTCTGTCGCTGGCAGACGCCCGCCGTCTGCTGGATTCCGGTGAAATCACCACTGGCAAAGAAGCGGCGCTGCAGGCCAACAAGTTGTCTGCCGATCTGATACCTGCGGCGGTGCTCGCCGCAGAGATGCAAACGCTCGACAACAACAAACGCGATGCTGTCAAAATCGTAAAAAAGGCCTGGACCGGAAACCCACATCCAGACCTTGCGGCGGCTTTTGCCGAAATTGAGCCGGAAGAAACCCCTGTTGCCCGCTTGAAGCGTTTCGCTGCGGTGCTCAAACTGCGCCCCGATCACGCTGAATCAAAAATGCTGCAGGCCGAATTGATGCTTGCAGCTGAGGAATTTCCCGGAGCACGCCGTGCCATTGGAAACCTGGCGGATAAAGAACCGACTGCTCGTTCGCTTGCAATCATGGCGGCGATCGCCCGTGGCGAAGGGGCCGAGGAAAAAATTGTTCGCGGCTGGCTTGCTAAGGCGCTCAGCGCTTCGCGCGGGCCACAATGGATATGTTCTTCATGCAACAAGATTCATGCGCAGTGGGCACCGAAATGCGATAACTGCGCTGGATTCGATACGATGGACTGGAAAACACCGCCGCACAGCGATGATCTTGGGGCGGCAACGTCAATGTTGCCATTGATGGATGGGATGTTGGACGCGGGATCTCAGGTGGAATCAGAGATTGACGAAGCCGAAACGGTTGAAGCCAGCCCAGTCTGACTCCATTTGGAATCTAAGCGTCGCCGCTCAGAAACGAAACCACTTTCGCGGCCACTTGATCAGCATGTGTAAACGCCATCCCATGCCCGACACCGGGCAATTCAACGATCTGTGATTTTCTGTTCAGGGTTCGCAGCGACATTGCGCCAGAAATAGGGATTGTGCGGTCTTTTTCACCGAAAACTGCCAATACGGGCAAGTCCCGGTCGGCCAATACGCGGTGCGCCTGAGACATATCCAGTTGAGTTACATTTCGAACACTGCTGAGCACTGCTCCCAAAAACCCGCCATATCGCGTTTCGCGGCATTGCAGAGCAATCATGTCGTGGTCTACGCCTTCGAGCCGGGCTGTCGCCTTCGCTCCTTGTCGAATAACCAGCCCCCCCATCAAATACATCGCCAGATCGCCAATCACGGGCCAGGATGCTGCCCAATGGATAAACCCGCCCAAATCGGTGCGAAACCCGGTTGGCGCAAGCAATACAAGCTTCTGCACCTTGTCCCTGTGTTGAGCTGCGTAACTGCTGACAATACCGCCGCCCATCGAATACCCGAGCAAATGAAACGGGCGATAGATTTTCACCGCCTCAAGCAGTTCGTCAATTTCCTGATTGTAGAACTCCGTGGTGTGCGCCGCTTGGGGGCGGTCTGAAAACCCGCGTCCAAAATGGTCAAAGGTCAATATCCGGTAACCCGCATCGACGAGCAGAGGCAACATGTCCCGCCAAACGAAACTGGGCGTTGTAAGGCCATGAACCATCACAAGCACCGGACCAGTTGGATTGCCGTGCCATTGGTAATGCACGACGCCATTTGAAATGCGGGCAAATTCTCCGGGTGCCGCCTGACGGACACGTGGTGTCAGAGGTCTGCGAAAGAACCAGGCGATCACGCAAAGCACGATCACAGCAGCGAATATATATTGCGGGCCAAACGTCATGGATTGCCGTTGAGTTCCTGATTTTGTCGCCACATTTCTAGAATATACTTCGCCGTCATCAGGTCCAGATGCGCCCCGCCACCATTCTTGAACAACGTGATATCAGAATCTAATTGCCGGCCCTGACTGCCTTCTACCATCTGGTAAAAATCACCAAGAATGTCCGCTTCCGAAATAACCCCTTTCTCCAGGGGGGTTCGTAATTCTCGACGGGGCGGTAAAAAGTTGTTGGCCGATGGCGTGCTTGTACAGGTCTTTGCGGTTCGGTGAAGAATATTTGCCTGTCTCCGCGTTGCTGGTGGATAAAACCTGATATTACCTATCCTTGGCTTCTCCTTGGCTTCGTTTTTTATGGTGCGATTGCCGCGCAGCGTTGGATATTGAGGCCGAGGGCACGCAGATTGACCACGTAGCGCATGGCCGGCATGCCGCGAATGCGTAGGTGAGCCAGGTTCATCTGGTACTTTAATCGCGACATGGTCGCTTCTATGCCGGCCCGCCATCTGTAGACGTCGCGGAAGGCATCGCTTTGTTCATAAAGCCGGCGCTTTTGGTTGGCAGCCCTGTCCGGGGTATATTGAAAGCGGGAAAATTGGCCGTCACGCTTGGCCGCCTGCACGGGACATCGCAGTATATCGGGACATTTTTGGCAGATGGAAAGGTCGAAACGGGCCTGCAGCTTGGCTTTGGCGAGCGAGGCTGAAACCGGTTCGACGTTATTGGGACAGCGCAAGACCAAGCCTTCTTCGTTGAGAGTGAAATCCTCCAACGTCAACCGTCCCGAGACGGCGCCTTTCGGCGGTCGCGCGGGCGCCGCGAGATTGATGTTCTGTTCGCGCGTCAGAGCCATGTTGTCACTGGAACCGTAATGTGAATCACCCAGCATCACCGCCGGCGTCAGCGCGCGCTCGCTCAGATCATCCAGCGCATCGGCCAAGCGATGGCCGTCATGCACCGTCATCTTGTGGACCTCCACGTGGGTGATGAGGTCCGGTGTCGCGGCAACCGCCTCGTTACTGTCATCTTCACAATAGGTTTCGACGATCTGCGCCATGTATCCCTGACCCTTGTGCGCGTTGTAGCTCGCGTCCGGGTCGGCCGGATTGCCGACGGTATCGCACGGCACATCCTTTGGATCTCGAATCGCGGCGCGCGTTGCGTCACGATCGCCACACTCATCATCAACGATCTCGAACTGATCGCGCAGAACCCTCTCCAGGATCGCAAAACTGGAAAGCTTTGCCGCCGCCGTGTCACGGAATTGCAGCACCAGGGCTAGGAGATCCTGACCCGCTTCGCCGAGGCGGCGTTTTGAAACACTCGGCGCCGTATTCGCGAACGCGCCATTACCCTCGCGATCGACATAGCGGCGGATCACCTCCTTGCTGATCTGCTCGTGCAGACCGGGATGATATCGCTCAAGCTCACGGGCAAACTTCGAGATGCTCTCAACAACGATACCAAGTCGTGTCAGCGCCCGCATCGCCGAACGAAGGGCCGTCGAATCCATGCGTTGGTGGCTGGTATCGACAGAGAACCCCTGCACCAGCCGATCCGTCAAACACCGGAACAGCAATTCATCGAGACCTTGTTCGATAAACAGACGGCGATAGTTGCGCAGGGTTTTCTCACAGAAATAGCTGTCCGCTTCGCTGCGCACGTCCAAGGCATAGTGCCACGCCATATTGAAGGCCAGGGCCTCGACGGTCTCTGCATCGCTCAGATCGTGCAGCTGCTGCAAAAGCAAGACCCCGATGACAACGTGTAGATCCTTCGATGGTCGGCCCATGCGTTCATCAAGGTGACGGCAAAGATCGTCAACCGGAAGTTCGACAAGCAGATGGTTCCGAAAAACCCCGGCCCAGGATTGCTCCATCAGGCGCCGACGTTTGTCCCCGAAATCGGACCAGCGATCAAACAATTCTCCGGTCCGTCGGTCGCGTAAAGTAAACATGCACAATTATAACCCAGCCGACTCTCATGAGGAATCGACTTTTTACCGCCCCGTCGAAGATTGTTCGCCAGAACCCGGAAAGCCTCCAGGAAAAAGTCACCAATTTTCAAGACATGGTCGCGCAGGTTCGTTCGCTGGATATGTTCGGAACACACGAAGTTCCGGTTTTGGAACCGGTGCGCAAACCCGGTTCAAGAAACTTCAAAGCTGGCAACTCTGTGCCGATTTTGGTCATGCCGATGCATAAAAAAGATTTTCCGCAAGTTACTCAATGGTTGCGGGCGCATGAAGCCAATCTTTCTGGTTCCGCCGACGTGGTACAAGAAATGACCCAAAAACAGCTGGGACAGTGGCTGAGTAACCATCAAACTCGGCTAATCGTGACGATCTTGTCTCACCCTGTGGAGCGTGCATATACAGCTTTCTACCGACATATCTTTTGTTCGGGAGAAGACTTGTTTCCATGGATAAGAACGACTTTGGAAAACCATTATGGCCTTGATCTACCGGACAAAAAGCTGACCAAATCTCCCAATCGAAACGTCCTGGAAAATTCCGGATACACAATTACTCGCCAGAGCAAAGCTTTTGCCCAGTTTTTGCGGTTTCTGAAAGGTAACCTGCAGGGGCAGACAAGGTCGAGGATTGATCAGTCCTGGGCATCACAAAACTCGATTTTACAGGGGTACGGGCGCCTCGCGTTCCCCGATATTATTATCCGCAAAGAAAAACTAGCCACGGAACTAGGTGTGATTGAAGCAAAGCTTGGGCTTAGTCCAATTCCACTGCCGGAATCAGAAGAACCAGATCACTGCTTTACTTTGTCGGAAGTGTACACTCCGGACGTCGAAAAGATTGCGAAGGCTGTCTATGCTCGTGATTACCAGTTGTTTGGGTTTTCTGACTGGGCCACCAAGTAACCGGCTTACTGGAGCGTTTCTGGTTGGTTTGAATCACGAGCGAAATCAGATACACAACGTCTCCAGTTACTGAAACGCTCTAGGCGGCTTTTGATGTAGTGTATTCCATCAGAATTGAAAACAGAGTGGGTGGTTGACTGTTCGCTCTCAGTTTTGCGCAGACTTCCTCTTGACGCAAAGTGCGCGACACCAATGCCAGCGCTTTCAGGTGCTCAGGATTGTCGGCCTCGGGAGCCAACAGCGTGAAAATCAAATCGACGGGCTGTTTGTCAAGTGATTCAAAGTTCACAGGTTTTTCAAGCCGCGTAAACAGGCCAACGATTGAAGACACAGACTCGAAACGTGCATGCGGTATCGCGACTCCCCGGCCGACCCCTGTCGTGCCAAGATTTTCGCGGTTCTGCAGCGCAGCAAATACTGCGTGAGCATCCAATCCATACACCGAATCCGCATGTTCCGATATGTCTTGCAGCAACTTTTTCTTGCTGGATACACCCGAAGTAAAACGGACCGCATTAACGTCCAATATTTGAGCTATTTCCATCACTGGTATAAGCCTGTTCCTGTTTGCTTCGCTAGTCGGCTGGTTCAGGATCAATCCAACCAATATTGCCGTCTGCTCTTTTGTAGACCACGTTCAGGCGCTTTCGCCCCTCGTTTTGAAAAACTAGCACGCTCTCATCGGCCAATTCCATCTGCATCACCGCTTCACCAACAGAAAGCGACTTAATATCGGTTTGCATTTCAGCAACAATTATTGGCTGGAGTGAATCGGGCTCTGCCGACTCTTCGTGATCTTCTCCTCTCGCGAGGATATACGATGGGGCGCCGATAGATTCAACAGGTGTCCGTCGATCATTGTGGTGGTCTTTCAACCGACGCTTGTATCGACGCAATTGTTTTTCCATACGCTCGGCGCAAGTATCAAAGGAACCATATACATCTGATGCTTTTGCTTTGGCGTTTACAGTCAATCCGGTAGATAAATGGACAGACGATTCGCACACAAATTCATGCCTGTCTTTGGAAAACGTGATTGCCGCTTCTGTTGGCCTTTCAGCGTATTTTTCAACGATTGAACTCAGCCCGTATTTTACATGTTCTTGCAACGACTGACCAACATCAATTTGCTTCCCGCTTATTTGATACCGCATTGATTCTCCTTATTTTTATTGAGCCGAGCGCCTCAGCTAATAGTCATAGTCATAGTCATAGTCATAGTCATAGTCATAGTCATAGTCACTGGCACGAACGCAACCTGCCACATGGGCAACAGACACAAGGCTTTGGGTTCAGGACCACTGTTTGTTGCGTTTCTGAATCCGTCTGATCGAAGATGTAGGGACGTTCATACACCCACGATATTTCGCTACGGTCCTTCTGGCAACTGTAATGCCCTCTTGCGCTAGTAAATCGGTTATATTGGCGTCGGAGAGGACATTTGCAGCGGTTTCATTTTCGACAAAATTGCGGATTTTTGTGCGAATCACTGTTGCGGATATCGGGCCGTAGCTGCCTCCGATTAGGGTATTGGAGAACAGGAACCGCATTGGAAATGTGCCCACGTCGCAATGGAAAGACTTTCCTGAAACAGCCCTGCTAACGGTTGATTCGTGAACTTTGACAGATTCAGCGACCTGTTTCATGGTTAGCGGCTTCAATGCGATTGGGCCGTGGTGCAAAAATTCATATTGGATTTCACCGATGGCAATCGCGATACGCAGTATCGTGCTAGCCCTCTTTTCTAAGGCGCGCTCTAGCCAATGAATGCGCCGGTAATGGTTTTCAAAATAGGATTTGACCAGTTCTGAACTTCCAAGCGAACCGTCGAAGTAGGCGCTATCAGCCCTTATCCTCGGAAACGCATATTCGTTAAGTACAACCGAGACTTCGCCATCTTTGTTGGTGGAAAACAAAATATCGGGTACAGCAACCTCGGAATAAGGCGAATTCACGATATCGGACATGTCGAACGGAGTATTGCGGATCACATTCAGCATTAAGTCAACTGTTTCTTCAGGCAGCCCGAGATTGGCCGCCAGTGTTGAAAAATCCACCGGCTGCTGTGTCAAGCTGTTCAGCAACAAAGCATAATCCTCCGACCACAGATCTCTGCCTTTCAGTTGAAGCTCAATACACTCCACGAGGTTTCGCGCTCCCACACCCGCGGGTTCAAACCCCTGAACAATTTGTAAGGCGCGATTTATCAATGACAGCGTAATTCCGGAGGTTTTCGCTATCAATTCAAGCGTTTCGTCGAGATGACCTTTGTTGTTTAGGTTGCCAATCAAAACCTCAGCAGCTCGTTGTTCTGAAGGTGTCACGGTTGAGTTATTAAGCTGGCGAATAAGGCCGGATATCAAGGTCTCCTGTGCAGCTACAGTGTCGCTAATCAACTTGTCCGGTGAGACTTGGATGGAGCCCGTCGGCACACTGCCAAATTGATCGGACAGTTCGAGAACTGGGTTCTCGGACTGCTCCACGCGCAGAAATTCCAACAATTGCGCATTCGACATGCCCAAAATGGCCACCGATTGCTGCATCTGAGCAGTAATCGCCAGCTTCTGCCTTTGCGTTATCGAAAGTGAGGGTTTCAGGTCCATGAAGATGTCCTGTGCAAAAGTTGATCCATTTATGGATCAGATCCGGAACTCGTCACCCAAGTAAACCCGCCGCACGTCCTTACTGTCGACAACTTCTGCTGGCGAACCGCTCATTAAGACGCTCCCACCATATAAGATATAGGCACGGTCAACAATTTCCAGCGTCTCTCGCACATTGTGATCAGTGATCAGCACTCCGATATCGCGATCTTTGAGTTGAGCGACCAATGTTCTGATGTCGCCGACAGCTATTGGGTCCACTCCGGCAAATGGTTCGTCGAGCAATACATAGTTTGGGTTGCTCGCAAGACACCGCGCAATTTCCACTCGCCGTCTTTCACCACCAGACAAAGCAACCGCCGGAGTATCGTGCAGGTGCGTAATCGAAAATTCGGCCATCAATTGCTGTGTACGCTGCTCGCAGTGTGCAGCGTCTCCTTCCCACAGTTCAACGACCGACCCGATATTTTGCGCAACATTCATGCCTCTAAATATACTGGCTTCTTGTGGCAGGTAACCAAGGCCCATACGTGCACGTCTGTACATCGGCAAGAAAGTTACGTCCCGCCCGTCAATAGTTACCGACCCGGCGTCTGGAGCGATCAACCCGGCAATCGAATAAAAACAGGTTGTTTTTCCGGCTCCGTTTGGCCCAAGCAAAGCAACAACTTCACCCCGGTTCAAAGCCAGATTTACATCTGTTAAAATGGTCCGTCGCTTAAACGATTTATTCAAGCCAATAACCGACAAGCCGACAGGGCCGGGCACGTCAGTGCTATTTGTAAAACTCATTGATCGGTCTTTGGTACAAAAATTGTTTTAACATTGCCCCGCATTGACCCCTGATTGGTGTTTAGGTTCAAGGTTAAAGCGTCACCAGAAATGGTGTTCTGCCCCTGCAAAAGCAAGACGCTGCCGGTCAGTACCACGGCACCGGAACCCAACCGATACACGCCTTTGTTCGCTTCAGCCACCTCTGCGCCGTTGGTAAATACTACGTTTTGGGTCGCTTCGATAAACTCAATAGTTCCCTCATCCTGATCGTATTTAACCAGGATCTGTTCAGCAGCCAGTCTCAGATCACCCTGAATGGCCATTGCGTTGCCGCTAAATATCGCAGTGTTCGATTCTTGGGTCACGCTCAGGACGTCCGAAGTCACCTCGACCGGTAGCGAGCTGTTAAAGGTTGTAGCGGTGAGAGAAATCGTGGCTTCCTGAGCAATACTCAAGGAAACCGGAGTCAGAGCCAAAGCAAGGCTGAGAGCTATCAAGACTATTTTCATTGTAGGCATGGGTACATCACTTCAATTCGCTTCGGGTATGTATACCAGTTTGACTCCCTTTTTAAACAAAAGAACGCCCTTGCCACCCGCGAGATTCTGGTCAAGATTTTGTGTCAGTGTCATCGCGCCTGCCTCAATAGAACCAAGGGGACCAATAGCTGTCACAGGACCCGGGCTGACAACATTTCCCGTCTCGAAATTCAACAACAACTCTTCACTGCGCGCATCATATCCGTCAGATGTCAGCAAAGAAACGCCCCCTGCCAGAGTGGCTTCGTTGCTGTTTAAATCAAGATGTCCAGTTGCAGATTGCGATCTTAAACTTCGCCCATTCTGAAAATCGATTGTTGTCACTGGTAAGTGCAAGTCGATAATATCCGGCCTTGGAGCATCCGGTAAAGCCCATTCAGCCGATATGGAAAATGCGTCTCCTGCTTTGGTAACGCCGGAAAAATGCGGATTGGTAATTTTTTGACCGATCGCCAGTTCAGCCAATTCGGCATCAGGTATTATCAAACCCTCTCGGATGATTTTGGAATTGGAGAACAGAAAAATAGACGCGAGCAGCAATAAAGCAATCAATGGAAAAGCGATGCGAAACACCCGAACCATCTTTGAATACCCGTCTGGCTTAGGTATCTTTCCCTGAGTCTGGTCGTTTTGATCCATAGCAAAATTCAGTGTGCAAAAATATCGGTATCGAGCCAACCCGCCAGATCAAGTGCCGCTCGGCTTGGCAGAAAGTCAAAACAAGCTTGAGCCAGCTCTCGCCTCCCTTCCCGGTCAAGCCGTGCGTCCAGTTCTTCTTTCAAACGGTGTAAATACAGAACATCGGACGCCGCATAGTCCAGTTGCGCTTTTGTCAGATTAACCGCGCCCCAATCTGAACTTTGCTGTTGCTTGGAAATATCGACGCCCAACAATTCGCTCAGCAGGTGTTTCAACCCATGCCGGTCAGTATAGGTCCGCACCAACTTTGACGCGATTTTGGTGCAATAGACCGGCGCGGTCTTTATGCCAAATCGATTATCCAAGACGGCGATATCAAAGCGGCCAAAATGAAACAACTTCAACTGCTTCGGATTCGCCAGCAACCGGCATAAATTTGGCGCCTCGCACTGATCCTGTGCAATTTGCACCAAATGTGCATTTCCGTCACCGGACGACAACTGAACAACACACAGGCGATCCCTCTGTGGGATTAGCCCCATGGTTTCGCTGTCGATGGCCACAATCGGGCCAAGATCAAGATCATCTGGCAAATCGCCTGGGTGTAGGTAGTTTGTCATACGGGTCTCTGAATAGCAGTGCAGCGCCAAACGGCACGATGTTTCGGGACAATATGCAGAAATCACCGCAGTTGAAAGAGCATTACATCGTCAACTTTTCCAAAGAAATGGAGCGGCGTAAAGAATTGGCCACACAACGTGTCGGGAAATCCGGACAGTTTACAGGATCCAAGAGGAAGGTTTGCCGTCCGTACAACCGACAATCGGTGAAGGCGAGTTTGTGTGCATAATTATTGCCTAAATCTCAGCGACGCTGAAAATTGGAGATAGGGTGCGGTGCTATAGTGGTTGCAACTACCAATTTCCGCTTCATTCCGCTGCAGAAGGCAGCTAAGTTATTGTTAATCTTCTGGCGAGGGCATCTTATGCGAATAGCCCAACACTTCGTCAAACGCACCTTGGTGCGACAATTTTGCAATTCGAAAGACTGAACAATGCCATTTGAAAGCCTGAAAGCTTCGATTTATTTGTTGCTGGAAGAGATGACCGGCAAACCGGAAGATTATCATCAATTGCAGGAAACGCTTCGGGAACAACTTGCAGAATTGAAGTCCCTGGGTTTGCCGATACCTGAGGATCTGGAGAAAGCTGAAAGGGATTTGGCCTCGGCATTGCAAGGTCCGGACGGTCCGGAAATTTAGCAGCGCGCGTTTGAGTATTGAATTGAGCCGGCAAATTCAACTTCAAAAAAAAGTTGCAGGAGAGGCTTCAAACCCTGCACCAAGATACCCCAAGATATCCCACTCTTGCAGAAAAAGGAAATACTTTACCCCCATAGCTATTCCATCATGTTTCAATGTGGTTCACAATATCCCAGGGCGAAAGGTGGACAGAGAAGTGGACACAAAAACCGTGTGGGCCTGTTTTTATCTCTACGAGCCTATCCAGCTGGAAAACCTGATAAACCCCCGTATCCTATCCTTGGTGCACCGGTGGTTTTGGCCGCCACCGACTGAGCACTCAGAAAGCGTGGATAATCGGTGCACTTGAGTGCACCAGTAATGGTATCGACCTCAGCATTGTGCGTCGGAACTATTTACCGAGAACTGACATTGCAGAATTCGGCTAAAGCTGCGTAGAAAGCTAGATCACTCATGGGATGGTGTAATAAGCCAATAGTCTGCTCTGGGGACGAAGCTGCCGCCGACAAGCCGTCGAGCAATTATCGGTTTCGGCTCAAAGCTGTCGTTCGAGCACATGCCAGTTGCTGCGTCGCAGCTGCCCGAAAGCAGACCTAGGAGAACACCGCAGCATTTTCTTACTCAGAATGACCGCTCTGCGGACAAAGCAGCCATCTAGGTCAATATCGTCAATTGGTGCTTTGGCCCAGCTGTCAAAATTGGACGCGGACGGAATTAGTCGTATACAGGCAGAATACCTGATGTCCAGGAATGTGGGGCATCGGACGGGCGCGCCAGAATCGTCTACGTATTTATTTGCGCTGACTCAAACGGGAGGATTCGGATGAAAAATCAAAAACCGGCGGGCAGCTCAATTTCGCCACTTTCCAGCGACACCATCGCTATCAGCCATCTTTCGATCCCCGAAATCGAAGAATGTTCGAAATGGATACGAACCGAATTTGATGGAGAAACTATTGCTGACACCACCGCGGCACTGATATTGCGTCGGGCGAAAAGACTGCCAGTATATTGTTTTCCAAAGAAAGATGTTCGGCTGGATTTAATGGAGAGTACCCAGAATTCGGTGACTATTCCACCACAAGGCACCGCGACGTATTGGAACATTAAAATTGGTGAAAAAAATTCAGACAATGCAGCTTGGAATTTAGATGATCCCGCTGAAGGATGGCAAGCTCTCAAGGATTACCTGGTATTTGAATGGGGAAAAATGGATGCATGGTTTGAAGAAGATGAAGAAGTCTTTGTCCACCTAAAAGATCCGTATCATCGCATTGATATTCTGAAAAGCTCACGCCATATACGCGTCGTTGCAGGCGGGAAATCCGTAGCAGATACGCGCCGATCCGTATTCCTTTTCGAAACTGGTTTTCCAACCCGCTACTATATCCCCAAAGACGATGTAGCTTTGGAGTTCCTTGAACCAAGTGATTTGCAGACGCGCTGTCCGTACAAGGGGATCGCCTCAGCATACTGGTCCATAAAAGTCGGCGACACGTATTTGCGAAACAGCGTCTGGAGTTATACTGATCCCCTACCAGAAACATATAAGATCAAAGACTGTCTGTGCTTTTTTAACGAAAAGGTTGATGCCATATATTTGAACAACGTTTTAGTCCCCAAACCCAAGACACCGTGGTCTTGACGACTTTAGCCGCGCGAGCTCACCCGCTATCAGGCAACAGCCGGTGACTACCGCCACCCCGGAACTGGCAAATAGCGTGATAGCTGGAATGCCAGGCGTAAACCATTAAACTGTATGGTAAATCAGTTTCTGGATAACTTTGCCCGGCTCTGCAGTGAAGCAACGTGGATTATTGCGAACGGCCGGAAAGAGCCGTTTCCGGTCACTTGGGTTCTGCTTTTTGTGCATAGCGTCCGCATCCAACCAAACCGGTCGTGGTAATTTTGGGCTCCTAACCGACTTTTGCAGTGCGGCGAGCCGCCCAAATTTTCGCCACCCGGAAGCGTCACAGCCGGCCCAAAGCTGACCTTCACCCTCGGTTTGCCCTGCTGTTTCGAAGTCTTTCCAAGCGGATCTCTATGTGCGGCGCAGAATTTCTGGATGTAAGATGATTGCGTCGCGGATAAACCCTGCGTTTTCTGCTGCAGTAATACCCGGATTGATCTTTCAGCTTGCCTTTCTCGCCTAATTTGGCCCCTGTGCCGTTACAAAGTAACTGGTAGTCAAATGCACCATTTGACAGTACGTTAAGCTAACGCGGTGGGTAATTGCCGGAGTTCCTAAAAAATCCTTACGGAATAGGCAGTCGACTGTGGCAACAGAAGTTGGGAAATGGCTACTAGCTTTGGACATGGATGAACATGTCGACGCGTTTGAAGACAATCAAATTGCATTAGAGGATTTGCCGGAACTAACCGACGGGGATTTGAAAGAATTGGGTGTCTCAGCAATGGGACATCGCAAAAGTATAATTCGAGCAGCTGCTGCCAATGCCGTTCAGCAGTCTGACATTTCAGACAGCACAGTCGAACCGGCCATCAGTTCGAGAGATTCAGCTAAAATAACCTCTGATACCAAACCACAGATTCATTCTGGGTCCGCCGAACGGCGTCAACTGACCGTTATGTTTGCAGATCTTGTCGGTTCCACAGAGTTGGCAAGTAGTCTGGATCCAGAAGACTTGCGCGAAGCGATCACGCTTTACCAGGAGTGTGTGACACGCCCGGTTAAAGCGATGGAAGGTCACATTTTCCAATACTTGGGTGATGGTGTCATGTGCTTTTTCGGATGGCCTCAAGCTCATGAAGACGATGCCGAACGCGCGGCGCGTGCCGCGTTGGATGTCATCTCCAATCTTGAGTTTGCAACAGCGCCTAATGGCCAGAAATTGCAAGCGCGAATAGGTATCGCGACCGGTCTTGTTGTTGTTGGTGATGTGATCGGCGAGGGTGTTGCACAGGATGAAGCAGTCGTTGGAGAAACTCCTAATCTTGCAGCACGGCTGCAAAACATAGCTGAAACTGGTCAAATTGTTGTTTCTGACACCACACGAAATTTGTTGAGCCAGTCACTAAATGTCAAACATATTGGCAAACAGGACCTTAAGGGGATTGCAAGGCCGGTCGATGCTTATGCGATACTGGGCGAAAACGAAGCCGTTAAATTAGCCGATGCCAACCATTCAGCCGGTTCAACACCGCTGATCGGACGCGAAGCCGAAATCTCTTTGCTAATGGACCGGTGGGGCCAATCTGTGGATGGCGAAGGGCAGGTTTTCATTTTGTCCGGCGAACCTGGTATCGGAAAGAGCCAGATCAGTGCAACCCTGGTCAACAAAATCGACGGACAGGCACATAAAACCCTTCAATTTCAATGCTCGCCTTACTTTGCAAGCACGGCATTTCATCCAGCAATAAACTTTCTGGAGCGCGCTGCGGAATTTGCCCGCGGCGACGATGAAACGACAAAGCTGGGTAAACTAGTCGCGCTGCTCAAGACAGTATTCGACGATTTTACGTCTGTTGCGGCTTTCTTTGCTGCGATGTTATCACTTCCAGTGGATCGTTATCCCGCGATCGGTCTAGAACCGCTCAAGCAACGAGAACAGACTATTGCCGCCTTTGTTGACTTCATTGCGAGTCTATCGGCTCAGTCACCATTACTTATCTTGTTTGAAGACACCCACTGGTGTGACGCCACTTCTGTGGAAATGTTGACTGCTCTGATCCAGCGAATTGATGATTTGCCGGTGCTTTTGATTGTAACGCATCGGCCAGAGTTTCAATCCCCATGGCAGAATATAGGCCACGTCACTCAGTACAATTTGAACCGACTGCCACGGCGGCATAGCACTTCCATCATCAACGGTCTAACCGGTGGGAAGAAGTTACCGGATCTAATCGTCGAACAAATCCTTGCAAAGACTGATGGCGTCCCGCTTTTTGTCGAGGAACTGACCAGAACTGTGCTTGACGCTGGTTTTCTGTTGGAAAAAGAGGGTGCATACATACTCGATGGCCCCTTGCCACCATTTGCTATCCCATCATCGCTGCAGGATTCATTGATGGCTAGACTTGATCGCCTCAGTCCTCTTAAAGATGTAGCGCAGACTGCTGCCTGTATAGGCCGAGAGTTCACCTTCGAACTTCTCTCTTGCGTATCGCCACTAACCAGCAGAGACCTGCAAAAGTCGCTGGAAGATTTGGTATTCAATGAGCTTATTGTCGCGCGTGGAACGCCGCCGGAATCGATCTACACATTCAAACATGCACTTGTTCAAGACGCAGCTTACAACAGCCTGTTAAGAAGCCGTCGCCAGCAGGTGCATGCGAATATTGCAAAGGTTTTAGTAGAACAGTTTTCTACTCAGATTGAACTTCAGCCGGAATTAGCCGCTCAGCATCTTACTGCGGCAGGATTGGGAGAAGAAGCCGTTCCCCACTGGTTGTCGGCAGGTTTGGTTGCAATTTCCAAATCGGCGAATGAAGAGGCTATCAATCACCTTGCAAACGGATTGAATTGTTTGTTGGCGCTGCCAGAAAGCGCGGAGCGCGACGAACAAGAATTGTTGTTGCGCGCTATGCTGGGAGTGGCGCAGTTTACGGCCCGTGGCTACGCTTCACTTGAGCTGGGAGAGAATTATGAAAACGCACTCTCTTTAGCAAAGCGGGTAGGTGACACACCGTACAAAAGCCCTGCTATGTTCGGCGTGTGGGCTTATCACTTGATGCGAGTCAATCATGCTAAAGCCACCGAAGTCTATATCGAGGCAATCGATCAGGCCAAGGAAACCGGCATTGCCCATGAAATGACCGCGGCCTTGGCGGCTGCAACAACAGCCAGCATCTTCAAAGGACAAACCCAGTTGGGAATCGAATTTTCTGAGGCAAGTTGGCGGGCTTATGATAAGGCCACCCACGGGGATCTTGTTGCGCTTTTCGGCCAGGATGTGGGGCTTTGGTGTGCCGATTTCGGCTCTTGGGCGGTCTGGCTGGATGGCCGTTCGGACGAAGCTGATCGTCGATACGGTGAAGCAAACCGGCTTGCGGAGGAATTGGGCCACCCTCTTAGTCTGGCAAGCGGGTTGGTGCACGCTTCACTGCTGTATTCGATGGCCGGCGATGTTGAACGCACGCTGGAGTATGCCGACAAAACGATCATTGTTTGCGAGGAAGTTGGTATCCCCGCCCGGCTGGTTGAAGCGTTTATTATGAAGGGCTGGGCCCTTTCTGAAAATGGTCAAATTGACGAAGGTATTGCGCTTACACAACAGGGCATGGATGGGTGGCGTGGAGCCGGAGCGGAAATTGCAAGACCTTGGTGGTTGGCTCTTCAATCGCATCAGTTTCAGCGCAGGGGAGATCACACCAAGGCATTGGCCGTCTTGGATGAAGCTTTATCAACAGTCGAGCAGTCAGGTGAAAATCTTTGGTTGCCGGAGCTGAAAAGACTACGCGGCCAACTCATGTTAGACATTGACGCATCGCAGACCAAGGTTGCTGAAGAACAGTTCCGATCTGCAATGTTGATGGCCAAGCAACAAGTATCCAAGTTTTGGGAACTGCGGGCGGCTACATCTCTTGGTATTCTGATGAATGAGCGTGCTGAAGGCCAGCAAGCGCTGGACATGTTACGTCCACTTTATAGTGGAATTATAGAGGGTGGTGAGACAATGGATATGCGTAGCGCACGGCAACTTATTTCGACGCTTGGCGGTTGAACGAGAGTCCGATGCACCAGTGAAAGCCTAATAAAGCCGCATATATCCATGACTAGACAATAATAACATATGAGAAACTCTCATCTGGGCCCAATAATACTGAGCCAACAGTCGAATATGTGTGCGAGAACGTGTCCCATGACTTCCCTTTCAATGTGAAACGCCGGGACTAGGCCGTCATGCCTGACAGGGACGAGTCACGGGACTGGGTTACCAGTAACAAATAAACAAGTTCGGCGTGACCCGATGTGTCCGTTTTGGAATAGATGCTCCCGAGATGGGACCGCACTGTAGACATGGCAATCGACAATTCCGATGCGACTGCTTCGATCGAGGCACCACGGCTGAGTAACATACAGACCCTGAATTCCGCGCGACTTAAACTGGCAGGGTTCTTGAAGCTCAAGATCGACTGCATCCGGTCTTTCTGACTATAAGCCCTCTGCTTGTCGAGCAAGGCGGCAGAGAAAACGCCCGTGGCCCGGTCAGACCAGGCGCGACACATAGTCGGCAGCAGGGCATCTAGTGTCTGATGAAGCCTAGGCGTTACAATATCGTGGAAGTGAAGCTCCAGAAACTCGCTCTTTTGACTGTCATTTGACAAGACGATCACTGCCAGTTCGTTCAGTGATCTGACGGCCTGCCACTCGATTAGCGACGGATCGGTGGTGGAATTTGTTGCATTGTCGATTTCTGAGGACAGCCACAGGCTGGACCTGGTCGCTTTGGTCAGATAATTCCGCAGCACGCAGGACGAGTAGGATCGCTTAAGTTTTGGCACATAAGGGTCGTTGACTCTTGAATCAACAGACAAAAACCGTGTCGGTCTGTTTCCTTCATGCAGAACCTTGACGACCATCGCGGCTTCCGCGCCCAGATGGTACATAAAATGCCGTAAGCTGTGGCGGATCGGCAATCCGCCTTGCAGACCTTCACACCAGTCGGCGATCAATTCGACGACGTTATAACGCAAAGGAGCCGCGTCTTCGGCACCTTCTGATTGTGCGTTTAATGTCTTGAGCATGATTCACTCCAACTCTGAAGATTTGAACTCGATACCAAGTATAACGAGTGAGCCATTTCCATATTCATCGCGTTCGTTACGCTTCCGCCTATTACTTCCGGGATTGAAATCAGAATCCACGACGCGGCGGCCGTACTAAATTGCAGTTAAACCTTTCAAATACGGCCAGCGCCAGCTGGTGCCGACAGACAAACAGTGACGCTGACCGCACTGCCCTCTGGCACCATTACTCAACTCAACTACGCAAAAACACACTTGGCGACAGAAAGGCATTCATCGAGCAGACGATTGACGGGCAGAAAATGTACTGCCTCTAGGCACCGTTAACGCATTTTACTTCGTCACTCACCCGTACGATATTACCCACTACTTCTTTACACTCGTGAAGGTTTATTCGTGGGAAGTGGCGCAGAGTTCAAAAAAAGTCAGCAGCCGGAAATTTTGATCAGTCCCCAACCAAAGATCGGGTCGCGGCCAGCGACACCGAGGTCCTCGGAGCGCAGGCGAAAAACATCCCGAACACCGGGGGTGGTGATTGCTTCGAACTGAGCCTCCTGGGCAATCAGAGACGTCGCTATCGCAGCAGCGTAGGATGTCCCCGAAACAACTGCGGTGCCGCCTTTTTGCGCCGCCACCATATCGACACCCGGCGCAGCAAACTCCACTTCGGGGCCGAAACTGGCGCGCCGGTACGGGCGTTTCGCGGCATCAATTGCGGTTATTGCGATCACATTGGGGTCTGCCGCTGGATAGGCGACATTTGCCTCGCCGGCATTACCGACAGCAGCCACCAAAACGGCGCCATGTGAAGCAACAAGTTCGATAATCCGCTCCAGCGAGCGGTTGAAGGGGCCTTCCAACGAAAGATTGACGACGGGCACTTCACGCCCGACCAACCAGTCGAGACCCTTTGCGACGTTCTCGAGCCGGGCGAAATCGCGTCCGCTCGACGACTCAAATGCAACCACCGAAAAAATCTGGGACCCAGGTGCGATGCCCCGCACTACGCCGTAATCCCCGGTAGCGGCGATCAACGAAACAATCGCAGTGGCATGATCTGTCGATCCGGGCTGCGCCAACTCGCCGAGAACCGAGTTGGTTGTGATCGATACATTGTTGAGTGCCGGATTGGCCAAATCAATCGGACCGTCAATCAACCCGACATCCACCGGACGCTGCAAGGGGCAAGACGCTCCTGGTTCGAAGCCGATCAGCCGGTGGGCGTAATCTTTGGGTGCGGCGAGATCATAGTTTGAGTTCAGGTCGACGATGACGGGGATATTTGCCTGCGCAAAAAGCTTGCGAACTTCGTTTAACGAGAGGAGGTTATTCAGATCAGTAAGCAGAATCTGAACGCCGAGCGCCGCCAAACTCTGTCGGCGTAAAATTGCTGCGCCCGCGTCTTGCAATGCTGCCGCCGCCTGTGTGATTGCTCCCTCTTCGCCAACAACCAGGTATTCCGGCCGGCCGCTGGGCGCGGGTGCACCAGTTGTCGCCTCTGCATCATTTGCGGCTCCGCCAACGAAACCTGACGCCGCAAACCGCCAATCTGGAAGTCCATAGCCATTTGGCCACGGATGGACCTCAATTTGGTCAAAGTAGATAACCCCGGCCAAGTCTGAAAATTTTTCGGAATTATTGCGAACCTCATCGTTCCACTGGCCCACGTAATTCGGATCTCCTGAATAACCCAGTTCCGCGACGACGACAGGTTTTCCGAATTGAACTGCCATTTCATATCGCGGTGCAAAGATGTCTTCGAATGACTGCGCTCGTCCGAGAAATTCTTCCTCCCAGGACTGAAGCCCAAATACTGACAACCCGACAACGTCGACATAATTGTCACCAGGATAATAATCCGCCATATTTTCTCTGCCCAGAGGTGACCACATGATCAGCGCATCCGGCGCGGCGGTGCGGCAGACATCAATCATCCTGCGATAGGCGTTGATATAGGTCGAGGGTTCCCAGTTTGCCCAGATAAACTGACCACTGTCATCGTCCATTTCCTGAGCCCATCTCACCGTTACAGGGCTTTTGAAATCTGCCAGGATTTCACAGATAGCGCGCATGTTTCCGTCATAGGCGCCGGTACTGATTCCGCTAATTAAGATTTCGGGCGTGTTGCGCGCATCCCGGCTCCAGGTCCAGGGTTCGATCGTGACCAGAACTTCGCGATTTCGGGCGAAGGCGTATTGATCGGCATCGAGCAAACTGGGGAGATACACATCTTCCCAAGGCAAAAACAGATGCTCGATCTGCACGTCGCCGTCACCGATAAAATCTCCATGCGGATCGTACACGCCAAAAGGAGTTTCGCCCGGTGGTGCCGCGCGAACAGCCCCGGAAATCAGCAAAATGAACGCGCTGAGTGCGACCGCCGCGGCGGCGCGGAAAATTGAACGATCGAGATTTACCCGCATTACAGTCCCATGCATTGGTTTCATTTCGATATTGAACCAGCACTCCCCCTATTAGCAAGTCGCACCTAACCGAAGAGTTAGACCTGACAATCGGTTCGCAGATCGCCTACTCCTGATATTACAACATTTTATTCTAATTAGCTTCCTCGATGAATTCGATTATGCCAACCCGTGCGCGCAGGTCCGCGGCAATGCGCTCCAATTCGTCTTCGTTTCGCACACCCAACCTGAACAGCCGCAGTGCCGAGGGCCCATCGACAATGATCAAATCGTGTTCCAGCAGAAGGTCGGAAATTTGATCTACAGTTGCCTCGGATCGAAATTCAACCGTTAGGGCTGCGGCCGGATCACCGCCAGACGCCTGCAAATAGATCGGCTCACGATTTTGGGACATGAACAAAGCGAAACCACCGACTAATGCCAACACCACTGACGCCGCTAGAACACCGTATCGTGACCTTGCCGGTAGCGGCGCCGCGGCACCGCGCCGATAAGAGTTGATGTCACGGCGAAGCCGCGCCAACCCCATCTCGCCGGGCGACCGTTCGATGACTTCGGAGTGGATCACACTCCGGATACTTTCGAGTTGCTCAACTTCTCTCTTCAAATCGGCGTCGGATGCAAGTGCTGCCGCGACCAGTTCATATTCGTCCTCGGAAAGCGTTCCATTCAGCCAGAATGGAAGCAGTTTCTGAATCTCAATTCTTTGTTCTTCTGCGATCGACATCACAGCTCTCCGGGTTTTATGCGGCGCTTGAGACAGTGCAAGAGCAGCTTTTTTGCGTGGAAGACGCGGGTTTTTGCCGTACCTTCGGGTACGCCGGCGACTTCGGCGATTTCTCGGTAACTCATGTCTTCAAAGAATGCCAGTTCCACCGCGCTTCGGTGCTCGGGCTTAAGCGTTTTAAGGCAATCGCGAATATGCGCGCTGTGTTCGACAGCCAAGAGTTGCTGTTCGGCGGTTGGACTCCTGTCCTCGAATCTTTCCAGTTGATCTGTCACGATCATTCTCGACCCCTTTCTGTACAGGTCGATTGCTCTTCGATAGGCAATCCCGAATAGCCAAGTTTTCACGGAGGCACGCCCGGCAAACCTGTCGGCATTCCGCCATATCTCCAAAAACACCTCATGTAGTATGTCGGACGCCTCGGTCGGATCGTTCAATTTTAGTCGAATAAACCGGTAAATTGGTTGCTCAAACATCACATAAAGTGCCTTGAACGCAGTTTCGTCGCCTTTCGCCACCTTTCGGATGAGAACTTCAGCAGCATCGTTTTGCATGATTTGGTCGACGTACCTTTCAGCGAACTCGGCTTGGCAGACTGGGCCAGTTGGCAAATTTCCTGGCGCGGCAGGAACAAGCCATGCGGGGACGGACAAACCGGTTCACGACAAACCCGCTCCGGATGTATTCCAACTCTTCGGTGATATCCTCACTCAGCGTCTTCAGATTACCACCACACTCGGCGCAGGCATCTTCGGAGGCGATCACCGTCTCATGGCGAACGAAACGATCGGGCAACGGCTTGCGGCGCGGTTTGGCGTTTTCCTCTGGCGCCGTGGCTTCAGGTGTGGATGGCTCAACCTTTTCGAGCGCCGCCACGGCGATCTTCAGGCCGCAGTTCCTCAGCTCCCTTGCGAGCAGCGTCACCAGGCGCCTCAGTTCCGAAGGATCGTCGGGCAGGTTTTTGGCGACGTCGAGCATGCAGTATATCTAGCAGATACGCGCTGTCCGGGGAAACCATGAACTGCAGAGGCGCACGCGAACCATTTGTTAACCTTGACCGCCCGATGCTGCACAAATTCAAAAACTCTGGAAAGTCGTAGTCGGCTCTTCAACAGCATTGTCTGACAAGCAGCAGGGCTGGGGTAATCCCCCCATTTTTGGTGGGGTCCGCCTGTAGAACTACGCGACCATTTTCAGCTTCATGGCAGAGCTGATCCCGACAATGCCCATGTTGGATCGGTCGTTATTGTAAGTGTAACCCATCACGGCATTTGAGACAGATTAGGTTGTTTTGCTAAGCGATAGATTTTAGCTCATCGTAATCCTCGAGGGGATGCGAGATGAGAACAAACCACCACTGTCAGACAGCTTGTCACGATTCTTTGCTTTCCTGATTTTCAAGTTCGAAAGCGGCATTGGAGGTATCGACTTCAAACAAGCGGGGCGCAACCCCCAGCGATACCCCCAATTGCGATGTTTATTGGGGGTATTGAGTGTTCTGCTATGTTTTGGATCATTCGCAGAAAAGATCGATTCAATCGATGTTTTTGGGGCGTTATGTGCAGCTATGTTCGGGAAAAATGGTCAGGAGAGTTCGAATCCTCTCCTTCCTGGTATTTAGTAATAATTTTAAGATCTTACCAGGTTCCCTAGCCGTCCACTAAATGTCAATGAATTCGATGCCTATGCAGCATTTGTGCCCAACGGTTCCAGTGTCAGGAATGTTTGAGATGGCCAAGTTAACCAGCCTAATCTGAGTCCTACCAGCGCCAACGAACCATTGCGCTCATCAAGAGTTAAGCTCTATCAATCGAAGTGTCGTCTCTTTGACAAAGTGCGCTCACGTACCCATCGGCTCTGATTTCAGACGGTTTGGTGCTTTTGATTTCGACTGCATTACCTTCAGATCTCGCCACCACATTTTTGATTTTGAAATTTGGCAAGTGACGGCTGCACGGGTGCACTCCCAATTGGTTAGAGGAGTCCTGCCGAACTTTCTGAAAAAAACAACGATCATGGGCCCAACCGAACCGCCGAAGATAAAACGATAATCGATTTGTGCATACTCAGTGGGCTGGCAAATGCCATTGAGGACCTGCTTCGGGAAGCCGAAGCCTTTCCCGGTTTAAACGGAAGCATTGGGGCGGCACGCGCGGCATATCACATTGCCAGCAGCGCAAGGGACCGGATGGAAACCGCGCAGCAATGGAACACGCCTGTCAAGTAGGCTTACGAACAATGTCAGGAAGCGGACACCGAACGAAAAGCAGCCTTCGCTGGTCTGCGCCAGAAAATGGCAGATAGCGGTTTAGAGGGGCAGGAACTTCTCGAACTCGAAAGCAAGTTAGAAGATGAATTCGCAGACGACCTGCACAAAGCGTATTCAGACGCCGAAAGCCAGATTCTGAACTTGCCATGTGAAAACCTCCGGGACTTGGTGACCAAGGCTCAAGACGCCCATACCGACCAACTGACGTCCCTGGACCTGTCTGTGATGGTGCTACGCCGGTGTGAGGACTTGGATGTTCAGATTAGAGGAATGGGTGAATGACCGGAGACCGCTTTCCACAGGCATCCGTTGAGGAACTTGCAGCGCGGCTTTATTGCCGTAGATTCAATATCGGGTTAAAGTTGCTGGATATGTTGCCTACCGGTGTTCCACAAGATGCAAACTAGTGAAAGATACAGCCCAGCATTCCTGGCCAGATTGTTTGCGGCTTTTCTGCTAAGCTGGTTGTTCATTGCAAGCACAACGGGCGAAGCCGCCGAAGTTGATTTGGAAATTGTGCTGGCCGTAGATGCATCGGGCAGCGTTGACAAAACCGAACTGCAACTGCAACTCGGCGGTATTGCAGCCGCATTCCGCGACAAGACAGTACAGCGCGCCATCATTCAGGGCCCCAATCAAAAAATTGCCGTGTCTATGCTCATCTGGTCGGATGCAGCATTTGCCAAATTCCCCACCGATTGGCACATATTGGAGTCAAGTCAAACGGCGGAGGCATTCGCAAGCGTGGTCGAGACCTTTCGCGAAACAACCGCTGGCGTGACGGCCATTGGCGGCGGCGGCACCGGTCTGGGTGACGGCCTTGCCTTTGCCCTCGGTATGATAGAAAGCAACGGCATCAACGCACACCGGCGCATAGTCGATATATCAGGCGATGGCATCGAAACACCGCCCTGGAACGAGGGTGCGATAATTCTGCCCCAGGCGCGCAACATGGCAAAGAACAGCAAAGTGACCGTCAATGGTCTAGCGATCACAACCGACAATGACGATCTCACCGATTGGTACCGTAAGCACGTTGCAATCGGACCAGGAAATTTCGTCCTGTCTGCAAACAGTTATCACGATTTTAAACGCGCCATCCGCGAAAAACTTCTGCGCGAATTCTCTGCTCCCGCAATCGGACTGAACAATCTGGAAAATTACCCCGTTCGCGCCCACGACTGGCAAATCAAAACAATAAGGATGTAAGATAACAGATGCTGCCCACCCAATATCGCAAAGAAATGGAAAAATGGATTCACTTGTTCTCAAGCAAGGATTTCGCGGAAGCTGTTACCCTTGCCAATCTGGACGTTGAGGCAACACATAGATGGTTTCTTGGCATTGCATCCGTGTCCGACGAGAAGGTCAGGAAGTTCACAAGAGCCTAAAGGCTGCGCGAAACAATTAGAACCGGGCAACCTCAACCGCTACGGGAAGGGCATTTCGAAACGAGACATATGATTGCGCGACTACGCCGAACAACGCAATTGGTCGGATCAGTTCCTGCCGGAGATACGGCGGATTGTCGGCGGGTATCTTCTCAGTGATGCTCCTGCCCATGTAGACCAGCACGAAGCCACCGACCTGATGATGCTGAACGCCACAGACAAGCGTGTGGCCTCCAGAGTGCGCAGGTACGGCATTGCCCACCGGGGTTTCCCATACCAGTTCACCATACGCGCCAGAGTGGCCTCAGGAGCCAAGACAGAGCTTGCCAAGATAGTTGAGGGCAAAGGCGACTGGATGTTCTACGACCACTCCAACGAGGCCTGTAACGGCTTCACGCTGTGGTGGTTGCTAGGACCTGGATGCGTTTAGATCAGCGCTGATCCACAGGCATAACAGCCCGATAATCTGTGGAGACAAGGCCGCTGGCGATGGCACCTATTTCAAGTGGTTTGATATCGGGTCATTTCCAAGGGAGTTGGTTATTGCGAGTAGTAGGCGAAACCAAATGAAGGCTCTGATTGGGCCGTCATCATTGAATAGTTTGGGGCATGTCGGCTAAGTGTCACACCACACTTTGGCAAGACACCACCTATAATATTTGGGACTACGCCTGATCGAGATCGTATATTCTAAAATACGAAATCATTCGCATCGATTGTCCCGACAAAGCCCTCAATTGTAATGCTGTGCGCGCCGAAAGTTATTTCCGTGTTGACGCCCGAGGATTGATCGATGTTCAGATCGCTGATGTCGTTTATGACCGAATGGGTGGTGAAATCGATCAGGTCAAAGCCGTCTTCCCAGTCCCCGATTGTGTCGTCTCCAAAGCCGTCTCCAAAGATAAACACGTCTGCCGCACCGTCCGCGCCACCGCCGAACAGCTGGTCGTTGGCCTTGCCGCCGTTGATGCGATCCGCCCCGGTGCCGCCAAACAGCGTGTCGTTGCCATTGCCGCCATTCAGCGTATCGTCGCCGGCGTTGCCGGTCAAAATGTTCGCCGCACTGCCGCCCGTGATCATGTCGTTACCCGAGCCGCCCGTGACATTCTCGATCTTGTTCAGTTTGTCGGTCCCAACGCCTGCACCCGTGACTTGTTTTGCCGTTGCGGTGATGCCCAAGGTGTCATCGGAATAATCAGCCGTGTCTCTGCCGGCGCCGCCGAACATTTTGTCGTTGCCGGTACCGCCGAAGAAGGTATCAGCACCTGACCCGCCAAACAGCTTGTCATTGCCACCGCCGCCGAAGAACGTGTCGTCGCCGTCATTGCCGTAAATGACATTTGCAGCGCCACCGCCGGTAATGTTGTCATCTCCGGAACCGCCTAAAACCTTGGAAATCTTGTTTAGTGTGTCTGTACCAATACCGGTGCCCGTGGCTGAACTGGTGGTGACAGTGATACCCAAAGTATCGTCGGAATAGTCTGCAGTGTTCGTACCGGCACCACCGAACAACTTGTCGTCACCAGCGCCACCGACCATTGTGTCATTGCTGTTTCCGCCAAACAGCTTGTCATTGCCATCGCCACCAAACAACGTGTCCTTGCCGACTGTTCCAACAAGCGTGTCCGCAAAGCCAGAACCAATGACGTTTTCTATTGCGGCACCATACGCAATCACAAAGTCGAATGTATTGTTTACTGTATTAAAGACACCTTCGGTCAGGTCAAAGGTCAATCCAAACGCCAAGCTGGCCAGAGAAATCGTGTCATTCCCACCACCGTCCCACAAAACGGCAGGACCGTTACCCAGAAAAACAGCTAAGTCGATAAGAGTATCATTGGCGTTGTAGCTGGTATTTGCGCCGTACAAATATTGTATTGCCATAATGTCATACAACATCAGCGAAGTTGGGTTGACACCATTTGGGAAGAAATCGGTATATGACATGATGGTATATTGGTCGCTGTCTGTACCTGCAGGGACTGTCACACCCGAAAAGGAATGATCCAGCCCAAGACCGTGCCCGATTTCATGCAATAATGTGGTATAGGCGGAACTGCCGGTATCAGCAGAAGAATAATTGGCAAAACTTGCGTTGGTCAGATAGACATTTGCATTTGTATAAGAAGAGTGCGTGCTACTGACATTCCAGCTCGTATAGGCCACTCCGGCTACAAAACCTGAGGAACTACCACCAAAATTGGCCGTGCCAAAATTCATTTCGCCAGCGCCGGCACCGACTTGATTGAATGTAACGTTCGCCACGCTTTCAAAATGCGTAAGTGCCGTGTTTACGGCAGCCTGAAGATTTGTGTTCATAGCCGCAAAGCCGGATACCCCGTTTGTGCCGGATGACAGAAAGCTGAAGTCGAGGCTAACGGGTGTTCCCAATTCATCTTCAGATTGCCAGGAAATAATGGGGGAAGGGGTCGTATATGAGCTTAAAAGCCCATCGATACGCGCATCGCCTGAATACTCTCTTGGCATCTATTTTCCTTTCGGTACGCATCTGCCTTATCGGCGAAATGCAGCAAAAAATTGGCACAAGCGTCACCTTTTTGTATTTGCCTGCCCAAACAAGACGTACAAGTGAAAGCCGCGCAGCCCTCTTTTCCAGCGTCTAAGCGCCTAAATTTTCGGAATAGTCGGCGAAAAATTGCGAATTTTTCAAGCACGGATGACTGGCTCTGTTTCAGCAATTTTCCGATTATTGGATGGCGACAACGCTTCTGCAACAAACCATTTTAGAGGTGAATCTGAATCTATAAACTTTACATTGAATTCAAATTCGCTGGCGCACAGAATTCCGTTGAGTGAGATATAGTGGCCATCCACCGAAATACCCCTCACGCATCATTGTATTGCTCAAACTCCTATTTCTAAATCCCATATCCTGATGTCTGATGCGCCCTTCTAAATCACTCCTCTATCGGGTATCCTACATTCAGGATATTTTTGAACAATTTATTGCGGAGAATGAAATGCTGTATTTGCCATCAAGAATTATAGAACGTGAACCAACTTGGGAACGTGCAGGGGATCCGGCAGCATACACAGCGAAATACGCAACCATCGGACACGAGGTTCTCGACCAAGACAAAAGAGCCGAGCAATTTCCTGACTCGATATTTCGTCGGCCCGATGATGTCATTGACGCAGTTAAAGCTGCCCAAATTGACTCTAATTGCCGGACTGTCGACGAGGCCCGCGTCGCACTGACAAAAATTGAAAGTGTTATCGGTATTGCGAACTTCGTATGTTCTATTCCCTACTATTTGGTTCACAGTTTCAGCGATGGGCTGTTTCGAAAGCCACTTGATCAGAACCTAATCGGCACCCCTGAAAATGCCTTACGTGATCCGCATTTGCTCGCTAATCTTGACGAGGACTTTTCTCATGTCGATTGTGATATTGGAGCATTGCTCTATTTGTCCGCCGGCGAGGTTATCGGTATTCCTCTGCAAATGGTGGAAGTACCCCGACACAATTTTGTTCGCTGGCGCTTGCCGAGCGGAGTCCACATCAATTGGGATACCAATTACGGTTTCGACAAGTTCAGTGACGGCACCTACGCTGCGCGTTATGGCGTTGACTCCACTGAAATTAACAGTGGCGTCTATCTCGCCGATATGAACGCAGATAACACACTTGGGTATTTTTGGTTTTGTGAGGGGCCTGACGTTCCAGCGACAAAAACGGTTACCAGAAGCGATAGCGGAATACCGAGCTGCGATTCCTAAGTATCCCAAGTCACCGTCCGCCCGTAATAATCTTGCCTGGCAATATGTTTCAGAGCGATTAGTTCAAAACATCGTATCCTCCGCGGAAGCACAAGCTGCGGCAGAAGCAGCTTGTGCACTAAGTAGTTCCCACAGTTTTCTGGATACGTTGGCCTGTGTTTACGCTGAGACTGGAGATTTCCAAGCTGCTATCACAACAGAACAGGAGGCTTACGCACTCAATCGTGATCCGAGCTATCTAAAGATGATCAATGCTTTCAAAGTCGGCAAGACCTGGTTGGACGTTCATAACCCTTGAGGGGCTATTTCGCTTTTGTTTCAGATCGGGCTTCTTACTCACGGACGACACTGGACACACTACAGTGAATTGATTTGGAGGGTATCTAAAAGGGTGTATAAAAAACGAAAACACAAAAAACTTAATATAAAACAGTATAATAAGAGATCATATGGTGCCCAGGAGAGGTTTATGGCTCCTGTCCCATGCGCCTAACAAGCTGATTTAGTCAACAAAATAAGCATAATCGAACCTCAGATTCACAGTCAATAGAAGCGTTTTGTACTACGGCTAGTACTACGGTTGCTGTTTGGCAGGTCTTGAATTGATTAGATTCTAACTAGGGGGGCGGGGCCCACAGAACTAAGGGGGGTATTGTATACGAGCGCTTACACACACGGGGATTGAGGAGCTGTTTACCAGATTTATGGTGGTTAAAATGGTATTTAGGGACAAAAATAAATAGCCTTCTTTGTAGTACCAACTGTTGCACTGTTGCATGGAATTTGGGGAGAAGGGGGGAAGGTGGTAGATCAAAGTCTCAGGCGGGTACAGGCCAAAAAATAGACGATTTTATACATAAGAAAGCGGATTGCCAGACAGCCTATTGGCGTTTACGTTTCTGAAAGTGTCAGAGCGGATTTTCAAATGAATGTTTGGGATTTAAGGCGAGCAAATAAATCAAATATTAGATGGGGTTCATGGGGGTCTGGGTCCATGACTCGTACAGCATTTCCTTTATCGCGGGCAAGGCGCAGATTCTATCGTCTAGGATCGGCATACACTTGGCGCGTGGTCACTTTTGACGCAGGGGACTACCAATACAGGCTTCTTGTCGCCTATAGAACAGACAAGGAACAATTCTCGGCGCTATTGGGTGTCACCGACGACAGTGAAGATACAAAAATCGTCGCTCGATTGGAGTTTCACGGCACGCATGGCGGGTGGCATATCCACTACGCTAGTGACGAATTAGAAAGCGTTCCATCGGGTGTTCGCTGCGGACCGTGGGTGAAAAGACACGATTGCGGAGGTCATGAAAATTTTGGGCTTTCCGCAAGCTCATCGGATGATGCAAATAGAAAAGCAATGACCATTGTGGCTGACGTATTTCGCCTGCGAACCGAGGATTCGATGATATGAAGGATGATATCTGCAAAGCCTTCTGCGACACGGTCTCGGTGCGCGAGGTGAGCGCGGGCCTTGCTCTTAGTACGACTGTCGCAAGTATTGATGGTGATCCGATAGGGCTTTACGTCATCGGCCCACTAGAGGATGGCCGTTACAGGCTGGAGGACTCTGGTTTGATCGTTCCGGCACTCACCTCGGCTGGAGCGGATCTGGAAAACGAAACTCGCCGACAGGCCTTTGAGGATATACTGTCGGAATACCGCGCTTCATTTGATGAAGACACGATGGAGATTGTTTCTGAGCCGCTAGTCATGTCCGATGTGCCCGGAGCAGCAATCCGTTTCATCTCACTGTTATTACGAGTGAGCGATCTGGCGATGATGGCGCAAGAAAAAGCTGCGAGTACGTTTAAGAACGACGCAACAACTCGACTTCTGGAGCGCGTAGCTAATGAGGCCGAAGTCCAAGAGGGCGGCACCCTGTCGGACACACTTTCGGATTGGGAGCCCGATCTGGTCATCCGCACTACGAGCCGAGAACCAGTGGCGCTTTTCTTAGTGCAGACAGATCACCGTGCTTTGGAAGCCATGTTGCTCAAGGCGGATGTAGACAGAACAAGCGCGCCGGGCAGCGTAGTCGCCTTGCTGGAGCGCGAGAACAGCATTTCCAAGAAGACGAGGGTCAGAGCACATAACAGGTTGGATGCTGTACCTATCTACGACGGTGATCAAACCAGCGCAATCAATAGGATCGCAACACAAGCTTTAGGGCGTCGAGGGGTATATCACTGATGGGAAAAATCACATTTGAAGGCGCAGTGAGAAATCTCTTGAAGATGAAGCCGAAGTCTCACAAGGATGACTCAGCTTCATCCAAGGGTCAATCTGAGGATGCCCAGTCTTCCAGCAAGCGGGCGACCAAATCGCGAAACTCAGACGACGACTGAGTCAACCCACCGGTAAGCGAGGCGCTTGCCTTCTGCGCCTCGCAGGATCGCGTTTGCACGCATCGACTCGTCAATATCGTTGGCGACGCGGTTGTTGTATCGGAACTCAAACTCAGCGGCGGAGCGGTGCAGATGTTGCTTACTTGCATGTAATATTCAAGCAAAAACAGGCAGGTGGCTCGTCTGGAAACTCGGTTCGTTTGCTATGTAAGGCCGGGGAAAAGTTCGAGAAAAATAACCGGAACGAGAACCGAGGGGGAAACCTCGGCTCTCAGTTTCCTAGTCCTAACGTTTACGCATCTGTTAACGCTGGCAGTACTTTGTCCGCGCTTATTTTCCTTTCTCCAATTCGGATTGCTGCGCTTCGGCCTTGACCGGGATTGTCGTTTGTTAGGTAGTCTTCTGAAACTGCCCTTTCGACATTGCGACTGACCACACTAGGATCAACTTCTAAGTGTTCAGCAATCTGCCTCTGAGTTACGGATGTGTTCCACACCGAGTCAGTCAATGTAGTAACCGCCCCAACCAGAGCCCTAATTTGATCGGAAACTGACGCTCCAATACCTTCTGCTAAGGCTTCTTCCAGCAAGTCACGAACAATGTCGTAGTCTTCAAAAGTTGCTACAACTGCTCCCGAAACATCCCTCTCTCTCATTTGCGTGCAACAGTGCAACAGTATTAATTAGCGAGAGTATCTTCTCGAAATCTCTTACAATCCTGTGGTGTGTGAGAGGCAAGTTTTCAATGATTTGCTCAGCGAACGGAGCTGTTACTGCAAGACCAGATTCTTTGATCTCATAGTATTTAGCGTGAAACGGTTCCAATTCCTCATCTGATGGCAACGAAATTTGATCTCTGGCTTTAGCCAATAGTTTGGCTCGTATCAGACTTGGGTCTTCGCTCATCTGAATAGAAATCATCCTATTTTCATCTTCTTGATGGAGACTGTTCGCAGTCGTCGTCATAACTAAACCGCAAGGTCCTTCGAGCATAGGAAGCTCTATACCTTCCAATCCGTCCCTTGTTGTTTGTACAGTGGCGTACTTGATCTGACCTTCAGTAAGCAACTGCCGAAGGAACAATCGACCCTGACCTTGCGCCATTCCTGAAGCCTCCTGAATGATCAGAGATTTGTGCTTCAAGTCCACCTTTTCTCCCAAGTAGGCCAAAGACTTCTCAGACATTGCGTTGAATTCAACGTACGCATCTTCAGGTAGATACCTTTTGGCGGACATCAGAGCGAATGACTTACCACAGCCTGAAGTCCCTTTGATTAGCAACGACACAGGATTTTCCTGCAATGCCGACAGGATTGTAAGGTAAACGAGTACTGCTGGTCCTGTGTCACCAACGTAACCGTGTTCAGCTAAGCTTGATTTGAAATTGTCTATCGTATTCAATTTTTCTCCTTTCATAGAGAGTTGTGTTCGAAGCAGAATTGCTCCGGCTAATTATCTAATCCCACTTTTTTGAGATGATAAAAACGACGATAAAACCAAAGTGAAATTATCACTTAATGACTATCGTATTTGTCGGTTGGTAACTTCAAATCTCCAACCAACAATCGAATTATACTCTTGTCGAATGCGGATTAAAACGGTGATAAAACCCGTTGGTATTTATCCGGTCGGATTTTTCAGCTTTTTATAACGAGCACTGATATTTCTTCTGATTGTTTCAAACTGTACTCGCTTATGGCGTTGACCTACCGCCCATTCCACCAAAACTCTTGCTTCGTCTGTTACGGTGTCTTCAAGTTCCCCGGCCTCTGCCCGACGTTCCAACTCTTGCACTATTGCAGGCATGTCAGAGGGACGCCCTCTGGGTTTAATCGCCGGTACTTCATCCTGAAACCAAAACCGCGGAAGTGGTAAATGTTTTTTAATACAGAACTCCCGTACGCGACCTTTAGAAAAAACTTCTGTTAGTTTAGGCAGGTTTTCAAAGTCTGGGTTCTGTACGAGACCCTCTGTTTTCCAGTCTCTTCCATCTGCAATATTGAGAAAGAAAAGTTGTAGTTCTCTTGTAAGATTGGATTTTGGCAGTCGTCCCGGACGTTCAGGAAACCATAATCCAACCAACTCTTCTATGCTTAAGTACCTGGTGTCACTGTGCGGGTTTTGGGGCATTGAAAGTTCCCAATTCTATTGTCCCAAACAACCTACCACCTTCCCCCCTTCTCCCCAAATTCCATGCAACAGTGCAACAGTTGGTACTACAAAGAAGGCTATTTATTTTTGTCCCTAAATACCATTTTAACCACCATAAATCTGGTAAACAGCTCCTCAATCCCCGTGTGTGTAAGCGCTCGTATACAATACCCCCCTTAGTTCTGTGGCCCCCGCCCCCCTAGTTAGAATCTAATCAATTCAAGACC
Source organism: Amylibacter sp. (assembly GCA_965237555.1). GTDB lineage: Bacteria > Pseudomonadota > Alphaproteobacteria > Rhodobacterales > Rhodobacteraceae > Amylibacter. The sequence goes on along the minus strand of OZ250147.1, from coordinate 134,522 downwards.
TGCCAAACAGCAACCGTAGTACTAGCCGTAGTACAAAACGCTTCTATTGACTGTGAATCTGAGGTTCGATTATGCTTATTTTGTTGACTAAATCAGCTTGTTAGGCGCATGGGACAGGAGCCATAAACCTCTCCTGGGCACCACCTGTTTCCCTAACACTCTGAAATGTATCAACAAACGTTTAAACGCGCTTGGAGTGTAGAACATGTCGTGAATTCTCTCTTCGCAACAATTATTCACACTTACAATTTCACATATTTTTGATTTTGAATTGCTTGATACTACCCAGCAATAAAACAACAGATCATTCGAAACCCATCTTGGCCGAGAGATGAAACCGAATTCATTCTCTCAATGCATTTTTGAAACTGTGGCTTTGAACGGGCGAGAGCAGCCTTTAGTGACAACTTCAAGTGCTGCATTGCAGCTTGAGCATTGCTGACCTTCATGCACGCCGCAGAATATTCGAACTCGCTTAGTGGCAGTTCGGACTAAACCGCCTTTCAATTAGTCTGTGGAAACCAAGAGGGCGCAGCTTCTCGGACAACTCTTGCGCTCCAGTAAGACAACCTCTAGAAAAATGTATAAATTGCGTAGTTTTATCAATTGTCGACGGGGCGGTAAAAAGTCGATTCCTCATGAGAGTCGGCTGGGTTATAATTGTGCATGTTTACTTTACGCGACCGACGGACCGGAGAATTGTTTGATCGCTGGTCCGATTTCGGGGACAAACGTCGGCGCCTGATGGAGCAATCCTGGGCCGGGGTTTTTCGGAACCATCTGCTTGTCGAACTTCCGGTTGACGATCTTTGCCGTCACCTTGATGAACGCATGGGCCGACCATCGAAGGATCTACACGTTGTCATCGGGGTCTTGCTTTTGCAGCAGCTGCACGATCTGAGCGATGCAGAGACCGTCGAGGCCCTGGCCTTCAATATGGCGTGGCACTATGCCTTGGACGTGCGCAGCGAAGCGGACAGCTATTTCTGTGAGAAAACCCTGCGCAACTATCGCCGTCTGTTTATCGAACAAGGTCTCGATGAATTGCTGTTCCGGTGTTTGACGGATCGGCTGGTGCAGGGGTTCTCTGTCGATACCAGCCACCAACGCATGGATTCGACGGCCCTTCGTTCGGCGATGCGGGCGCTGACACGACTTGGTATCGTTGTTGAGAGCATCTCGAAGTTTGCCCGTGAGCTTGAGCGATATCATCCCGGTCTGCACGAGCAGATCAGCAAGGAGGTGATCCGCCGCTATGTCGATCGCGAGGGTAATGGCGCGTTCGCGAATACGGCGCCGAGTGTTTCAAAACGCCGCCTCGGCGAAGCGGGTCAGGATCTCCTAGCCCTGGTGCTGCAATTCCGTGACACGGCGGCGGCAAAGCTTTCCAGTTTTGCGATCCTGGAGAGGGTTCTGCGCGATCAGTTCGAGATCGTTGATGATGAGTGTGGCGATCGTGACGCAACGCGCGCCGCGATTCGAGATCCAAAGGATGTGCCGTGCGATACCGTCGGCAATCCGGCCGACCCGGACGCGAGCTACAACGCGCACAAGGGTCAGGGATACATGGCGCAGATCGTCGAAACCTATTGTGAAGATGACAGTAACGAGGCGGTTGCCGCGACACCGGACCTCATCACCCACGTGGAGGTCCACAAGATGACGGTGCATGACGGCCATCGCTTGGCCGATGCGCTGGATGATCTGAGCGAGCGCGCGCTGACGCCGGCGGTGATGCTGGGTGATTCACATTACGGTTCCAGTGACAACATGGCTCTGACGCGCGAACAGAACATCAATCTCGCGGCGCCCGCGCGACCGCCGAAAGGCGCCGTCTCGGGACGGTTGACGTTGGAGGATTTCACTCTCAACGAAGAAGGCTTGGTCTTGCGCTGTCCCAATAACGTCGAACCGGTTTCAGCCTCGCTCGCCAAAGCCAAGCTGCAGGCCCGTTTCGACCTTTCCATCTGCCAAAAATGTCCCGATATACTGCGATGTCCCGTGCAGGCGGCCAAGCGTGACGGCCAATTTTCCCGCTTTCAATATACCCCGGACAGGGCTGCCAACCAAAAGCGCCGGCTTTATGAACAAAGCGATGCCTTCCGCGACGTCTACAGATGGCGGGCCGGCATAGAAGCGACCATGTCGCGATTAAAGTACCAGATGAACCTGGCTCACCTACGCATTCGCGGCATGCCGGCCATGCGCTACGTGGTCAATCTGCGTGCCCTCGGCCTCAATATCCAACGCTGCGCGGCAATCGCACCATAAAAAACGAAGCCAAGGAGAAGCCAAGGATAGGTAATATCAGGTTTTATCCACCAGCAACGCGGAGACAGGCAAATATTCTTCACCGAACCGCAAAGACCTGTACAAGCACGCCATCGGCCAACAACTTTTTACCGCCCCGTCAATTGTCTCTCATGAGGCGACATCTTTCAGGGATCGGATCGTCAAATGTTCATCAATGAGATAACCATAACCGGTGTCGGGGGGTGGTTTCCTTCAATACTAAACTTAATCGCAACATGAACATTATTTGCGGTCCAAACGGTGTTGGAAAGACGACGATCTTGGAATGCGTGGCACATTCCTTTGCGTTAAATAATACCGATGTACTTAGGCGGAATATTGGCTTCGATGTCGGTTCTATCAAAACGAATTACACAAACAAAAAGGTTGAGCAGATTGTAGATATTGAAATCGATAAATTTTCCCCACGCGACGTACAACAGGTGAACGGAAAACATGAACTTTCAAATCAAGTGCTATCATTCAAGACGGGGCGACAGCTAGTTTATCAGAGAGTTGATGCAATCGCCCTAGACCAAGTTCATAAGACAAAAACATTCGAAGAAGTTAAGAAAGGTGTTGCATCGAATACACTAAAAAACTGGTTTGTAAGTCGTGACATATATTCTACGCATGAAGGCGCACTATCCAAAGTTCAGATGGCAAATCTTACGTTAGCGAAATCGGCCTTTGAAAAGATCGATCCGAGATGCGTTTTTTCTCATGTAGAAGCTTCTAGCAACGATATCATGGTTTCCATCCCAGACGGCACAATCTATTTTGAGTTCCTATCATCTGGTTACCAATCTTGCTTGTATCTGATCTTAGGTATTATCAAAGAAATCGAACACCGTTTCAAAGAAGACAAACTTGCGGCCGCTAAATTTTCTGGGATAGTCCTGATTGACGAATTAGAGCTGCACTTACACCCAGAATGGCAAGCCCGGATATCTGAAATCCTAACAAAGATTTTCCCGCAAGCTCAGTTCATTGTCACGACCCATAGCCCGCATGTTATCCAAACAGCTAATCCAGAGGAAGTTGTTGCCCTAGAATTTATGGCAAACGGAGTTATGAGACGGAAGCTCCTCCCATCTGAAGCGGGCTACCTAGGTTGGACGATAGAAGAAATCCTCAAAGACGTGATGGGGATGCCGGATGCAAGATCAGGCTATTTCAATGCTCTGTACAGCAAGTTCACAGACGCACTTGATACCGAGAATTTGGAAGAAGCGAAATCTGCAGCCCAAAAGCTGTTTGCTGTTTTACATCTGGAAAATGCTGAACGTAAATTAATCCGCTTTCAACTGGCCTCTATCGGGATCTCCATTGAATGATTGCGCTTAAGAAATTGGATTGTCCCTTGTCTCTGACCGATCAAGTAGTAAGAGACCTTACAAAAAAGTATAAGACCGATCGTACATCTGTGTGGAAACGCGTTGATATTTCAAAACAGCTTCTGGCATCGAGCCATTCGAAATGCATTTATTGTGAGTGTTTGCTAAACGAAGAATCCAAATATATGGAGATTGATCATTTTCGTCATAAAGACAAATTTCCGGATCAAGTGGTCGACTGGAAAAATCTGGTTCCATCTTGCAAGAAATGCAACACCTCAAAAGGTACACACAACACTCAAGCCGTCCCTATTGTAAACCCATTTGAAGTAGATCCCAGAGAGCATCTAGATTTCAAGTATTACCGGTTTGTCGGGAGGGATGGGATTGGAAAAGATACAATTAGCGTGGTGAGCCTTAATGACCTTTCTCATCATACTAAGCCACGATTTCGCATAGGCGAGCAAATATATAAGAACGTAGAGGGTCTAATAGAGCGACTGGAAAACGCTCGAAATCCGAAAAATACGGGCAAACAAAACGTTATTCGCTTTAATAAATTGAATGCGTGTCTAAGCAGTTTGCTAGACGAATGCCAGCCAAAATCTACTTATGCTGCAACTGCTGCCACAATTCTTTTCGACCACCCAGAGTGGCCTAATATTGTGAAGGATTTACGTGAACTCGGGCACTGGAATAAAGAATTGCAGAACAAATTTGAGGGAGCACAACGGATATCATACGTCGAAATTATTTAGTAAGCAGCGAATACCGTTGCCAATAATGACAAGTGACCCATCCTGCCCATTGTCTCGTTAGTCGTCTGCTTTGGACTAATCAGCTGTGCAGCAAACGATTGATCGTTCAAAGGCCTGCTAGGGTTTTGACTGGATCGCTGCGACGCGAAACAAAACCGCGGTTTCATTGCCGACTGAAGGCGCTTCGGAAGGCCTGCCTGTTGAGTGCGATCCTGGAGCAAAATTCGGCATTCTGCCCTTCTTGCGGTATTTGGCTAAATGACTCGTAGACGCCCATTGTCTTGTAGCCGTTGTAAATCAAGAGAAAGGATAATCCATTTTCACCTACTACAGCTTTATCCATCCACTTAGAAAGCACCGGTAGTGACTACGCCAGACCGTATCCCTCACCGATAGAACGCTTAGACCAACAGCCTGTCCGCAAGAAGAAGAGAATTCTGCAATTGGGTTAGAGTTCTGCGAGACCAAGCCTGATTTCCATTTCGTCAGATTCAAGCTTTTTAGCTGCTTTGCGACATTCTCGGACAACCTTATTGCGCAGCAGAACAAGCGACTGCATCTTGATCTGAGTTTCCAGATCATTCGACTTCCCAAAAACCAAGGACGTGACCTGCATTAGCGAGTATGCCGTGTTTATTGCAGGCGTTTCCAGCCCAGCGTTCGAGGCACCCGCATGGATAACAGGTTGACCTCCGAATGAACCAAGACTTCTTACGGTGCCAGCAACTCCTGCATGCACCTTGTAACTCGACCATTTGTAGTTGGGCGGAAGCGCATTCCAGTCAATTGCTTCCTCAAGGTCTTGGAAGCGAGGCCTTTTCATTCCAAAACAATGTGCTACCCAGCCGTATGGTCCAGCAAAAGACTTGCCAAACTCCTCAACCAAAGACTGAAATTCGTCTTCGATTTCCTTGGCTTCGCCTTTCAAGGTAGCTGGATCGTAGTTCTGTTCATCGTGCTTGAATTCATTGATTATAGATTCCCTCATACTCACCACATCATGAGCCAGATAGCGCTCCGCAATAACGTCGCCAAATAGGTCTATAACTAACGCGACGACAGAGATTTCATAGAGCGTCCGCCACCTAGCATACGCTCCATCAGAAAGCCCATTTTCAAGCAGAGTCAGAATTTCCATGGTGGTCTGACAGGCGCGCATATGTAGCGCCATTATGACCTCGCGCTTTACGATGCCCTTCTTTGCCTTCGAGCGAGCCAGCTTCTCTGCGAACTCTTGGCCAACTTCCCTAGAGGCAATGAGCATCATCTGCAGCGGGTCCAGCCCCTTCGCCCAGCGAAGATCTAGGCGGTCCCGAAAGTGGCGAATACTGTTTCGCTCTTCAACCTTCTGCTCCGGCCATCTTTTTTCGAGTTCTTTGGCCAGTGACTTCGCGCCGTCCTGCAAGGAGTTTTTAATTATCTCGGGGAGGCTTTCCTTTATGAACCTGTTGTAATCTTCTTCGATTTTTTTAGTGTCCTCATCGGTTAATTCGATGTGCAGGTTCCTTGTTTGATCATGTCCACCATCATCCCAGTGAAAAGTCTCCTCACTTCCTGAAAAAATGTGATCAGTTAGAGCATCCAATAGACGCTTGCCCTCAATTCCTTGCTCCTCAAGTTTTATTATAACCGCCTGACGGAGAAGAAGGTTCGGGACAGTTTTGAGTTGTTCTTCCAGATGTTTGTTAAGGTTGATCATTTTTGGTTAAACCTAGCCCAAATACAATAATGTTCATAATAATTTCCTAGTTCCCACAATAGGGCATTCTCACTCTACTTTCCCTCAATCCTTAGTCAACAAAAGCGCATAAAACTACCACCAAAAGCTGAGACCAAATCAACTGGTTTGAATGGCGAAATGCAAATGATATGTGAGCGCCCGTTTCCGCCTTTTCACACAACTGAAGCCAGTTCCGCAATTGCTGCGAACCGCCACTTTCCACCCTTCTTACCGTTGGAAGCGAAATGAGTTAGACACCCAAAGTAATGCAACAATTAAAACAAGGAGAAATGAATTACGATTTTCACCTGCTAACAGCTTTATCCATCCACTTAGAAAGCACCGGTAGTGAATACCCCAGACCGTATCCCTCACCGATAGAACGCTTAGACCAACCGCCTATCTGATCAATGATTTCAATCGGGCATTCAACCGCTCTAAGCCTGTCCCTCAGTGAGTGCCTAAAACCGTGCATGGAACAGCCTTTGGGTACAAATCCTTTCAACCATTTGTTCGAAGCAGCACTGGCAGAATTCGCATTCGTAGACCCATTTTGAACGTACCGTGGGAAGGCATATTGGTCGTTGACAGGGCACTTTAGAAGCCTCTCAGAAGCCCATAGAGCGGCACCTACAAGAGGTATGTCCCTGACGCTATTCTTGGTCTTTAAAGGCCTCCACGGGTGCTCCATGACTCTCACAAACGGTATCTGCTCTTCCTCTAGAATAAGATCATCCATGTGAAGGCCAACCGCCTCAGAAAGTCTCATTCCTGTGTCTGAAATCAACGCCACAAGCCATCTAATATCGTCATCAATTTTATTGCATTTTTGTTGGACCCGTCTGATATCGTCAACGGGAATTGGGGTGCGAGCAACAACACCAGCTTGCCTGTCAAAATAGACACCAGAGAATGGGTTACTAATGTCCAGTCCCGACTCACTTATTGCCAGATTGAAGACTGACCTGACTGCTCCGAAGGTTCGAGCAATACTGCTGCCGGTTAACCCCCGATCTAACAAAGCATCACGGAAATCTATTGCGTCAACCTTGGTATATTGATCCAGATACTTTGTTCCACATGCTGCAATCACATATCCCATTGATCGTTCAACAGCACGTAAAGCGATCTTTGATTTCCCCTTACCCTTCAATCGGACATATATGGAGATCGCTTCTTTGACACTAATTCTGTGTTTTTGTTTCCCAAGACTGGTGCCAACACTGGGAGCAATATGTTGTTGCGACAAATAACGAGTACAAACAGGGGCTTGGTTTAGTCTTTGCTGATACCAGTACGCATCTAGCTTGGCTGCTTCCAGCAGGGAACGTGATCTGGCAACTCGGACCGACTTTGTCCGCAAGGAATAAGAGATTTTTCTCGTCAGATAGAGGCCTTCCAGGTCCTTAGGCACCCGTCTAACAAAGTAATAAATCCCCTCTTTTTTAAAGCTAAACGGTACTGATTTGTTCTCCGACATGTTCTACACTCCAAGCGCGTTTAAACGTTTGTTGATACATTTCAGAGTGTTAGGGAAACAGGTGGTGCCCAGGAGAGGACTCGAACCTCCACGTCCATACAGACACTAGCACCTGAAGCTAGCGCGTCTACCAATTCCGCCACCTGGGCTCAGTGTCGTGAGCGGGAATTACATGCGGTTTGAATGGCTGTCAACGGCTGTTTGCAGGCCGGTTTGGAATTGTACTTGTCCGTCGCTCACCACCGCCTTATTTGTGAATACAACAGTTCAATCGGCCGGAGGTTAAAATGACAGACAATCCAAAACACGGACCCAAGGTCGTTACGATTTTTGGAGGGTCAGGATTTATCGGTCGCTATATCGCCCGTCGTATGGCGCGTGAAGGCTGGCGGGTACGGGTTGCCGTGCGACGCCCTAATGAAGCGCATTTTGTACGGCCCTATGGGGCGGTGGGTCAGGTCGAACCGATTTTGGCCAACATCCGGGATGAGGCCTCGACCCGTGCCGCGATTGCCGGAGCTGATGCGGTGATCAACTGCGTTGCGATTCTGCAGGAAGATCGCCGTCAAAAGTTTGCCGGAATACATGCAGATGGTGCCGGACGGATCGCACAGCTATCCGCGCAGGAGGGTGTGGGCCAACTGGTTCATATTTCGGCGAGTGGCGCTGATGCGAATTCCGTCAGCAACTATGCAAGAACCAAAGCCGAGGGCGAAGCCCAGATTATCGCGGCGTTTCCCGAAGCGATAATCCTGCGCCCGTCAGTGGTATTTGGACAAGAAGACAAGCTGTTTAACCGCTTTGCCGGCATGACTGGATTTGGCCCGGTTTTACCACTTTTTGGCGGCAAAAGCCTGTTCCAACCCGTTTATGTGGATGACGTGGCTAAGGCTGCGGCGAAAGCCGCGCAGGGACAGTTCGTGGCAGGGGTTTACGAACTGGGCGGACCGGATCGGGAAACCTTGGAACAGATGATCCAAAGAATGTTGCAAGTGATCCGCCGCCGCCGACTGGTGGTCAACATGCCCTTTTTTGGGGGGATGGTATTGGGCTATATGCTTGACCTGACCAGCAAATTTTCCTTTGGCTTGTTCACAAACACTATATTGACTGCTGATCAAGTTCGTCAGCTGCGGCAGGACAACATTGTGGCTGAGGGATCCAAAGGATTTGCCGACCTGGGGATTGAACCGACAGCAATGGATGCCGTGCTGGGCGAGTATCTTTATTGCCACCGTCCGTATGGCCAATATACCGCTTTGACCGAATCGGCTGATAATCTCAAAAACTGACAGCCAAAACCTCAGTTTGCATTTCGCCAATATACCAGGACCGTTTCGATACTCAACGGTTCGGATTCCTGACTTGGACGTGCTTTGCCCGGAGTCCTTGAAAACCGAGGCGCGGCCGACGGCTGGGCAATTCCATCCACCTTCGCAAAGGTTTGCCGAGCTTTATTATGCGGGTGCGATTTCGCTTCAGATATCGTCAGGACCGGGGCGACGCAGGCATCCGTTCCCTCGAGTTCAGCACACCATTCGTCGCGGGATTTCTGCGAAAAAGCCTCGCACAATGCCTTGCGGATCTGCGGCCATCCATCAACGGACAGTTGAGGTGGCAGCCCTGCGTCCGAAAGTCCAAGCCTGCTAAGCAACTCTGCGTAGAATTGTGGCTCGAGAGCGCCCACAGCAACAAAATTTCCATCTGCGCATTCATACGTTGTGTAAAACGGTGCAGCGCCGTCCAGCAAATTGCTGGCGCGTCGATCTTGCCAAATTCCGGAGTGCAGAAAGGAATACATCATCGTCATCAGATGCGCGGCTCCATCCGTGATCGCCGCATCAACAACCTGACCTTTGCCGGAAGTCCGTGATTCCAACACGGCACATAGGATTCCGAAGGCCAGGTAGAGTGCTCCACCACCAAAATCGCCAACCAGGTTTAGAGGTGGGATGGGATTGTTAGAGTCTCCGATGGCGTGGAGCACACCGGTCAGAGCAATGTAATTGATATCATGACCGGCGGATTGGGCAAGAGGCCCGTATTGACCCCAGCCCGTCATGCGGCCGTAAACCAATTTCGGATTTGAAAACTTGAACTCATCCGGCCCAAGCCCCAATCGCTCCATAACTCCCGGACGCATTCCTTCGATCAAAACGTCGGCGTTTTCAATCAAATCCTGTGCCTGTTTCTGCCCGTCAGAAGACTTGAGATCCAATACAACGAACCCTCTTCCTCGATTCAGAAAATCTACCGATTGCGGGATAAGCTGCTTCGCGTCCGGTCGTTCGATTCGAACAACTTCTGCACCCATATCCGCCAGGAGCATAGCCGTAAACGGCGTCGGTCCAAGGCCAGCGATTTCAACAACCTTCAGACCTATCAGTGGGCCGGAGAACGTGGTTTTTTTGGGCATGATGCTCCTGTCTATTTCTGTTCAGGAATACGCGATCCACAAGAGTATGATACCGAGAAATACTCGGTAGATTACATAAGGCGTAAAACTGACGCTGCGCAAAAGCCACATCATCAGCGACAGTGCCAAAAATGCTGCAACGAAAGACAGCAAAGCGGCAATCCCGCCGTCCCGCAAACCTTGTGCATCAGTGTTTATCAGTGCCTCTGCGCCCAGCAATACCCCTGACGCGATGATTGCCGGAATCGACATCAGCATTGCAATCCGTGCTCCGTCGCTGCGGTTGTACCCCAACCAGCGCGTACCGGTGATAACTGCGCCGGAGCGCGAAGTTCCGGGGATCAGAGCGATGGCCTGCCAAAGCCCCAGCTTGATCGCATCGGCCATATGCCAATTTTCTTGGGCCTTGTTTTTAGGGCCCTTCTGATCCGCGTAGTAAAGTACAAGGCCAAACAACAGCATCGTCCAGCCGATCACTTTGAGGGACCGCATCTGGTCGCTCAGGCCAGTCAATTTGAGGATCAATCCCAAGATCACTATCGGGAAGGTCGCCGCGATTAGCAGCAAGGCAAGCCGAGCCGGTTCAGACTGAAATCGCGCTGTTGCCAGATGATAAAGACCAAGGAACGCTTTGCTGGAATCCCGCCGAAAGTACAGGATCACCGCACCCAGAGTTCCAACGTGGACCGACACATCGATCAGTTGGCCCTGGTCCGGTAAGCGGGTTAGAATCGGCAGCAAAATAAGGTGCCCGGAACTGGAAACCGGCAAGAACTCGGTTATGCCCTGAATCACCGCAAGAATAAAAAGGTGAATGAATGTCATACGCGCCTGTTGATTCGTTTTTGCGACCCTATTTGCGTGGCTTGAGAATGTGAAATGATGATTTAGGTAATAAATACATACTAAATTTATCTGACATAGCCAACAGTTCACCAATTATCCACCGCATTTCTAATATTAGGGCAGAATTACTTACTTTATTATTAGAATGCGGCGCTGTAGAAGTTGGGTTTCGTAGAGAAACAATGATTTATAGTCGCAGGGTCAGTTATGGCAGAGCAGAGAATGTTGAAATTTGTGAATGTCAGCCGTGACATGCCGGAAAAGCGGGTGCCGAGCCAGCGAAACCTGGATTTCGATGAGGTATACCAACAGTACGCAGCGGAGAAGGCTGCTGAACAGGCTGGCCGTTGTTCGCAATGTGGCGTGCCGTTTTGTCAAGACCATTGCCCGCTGCACAACAACATCCCGGATTGGCTGAAGCTGACAGCGGAAGGCCGGTTGCAAGAAGCTTACGAAATTTCGCAGGCGACAAACACATTTCCCGAGATTTGTGGGCGGATTTGCCCGCAGGACCGATTGTGTGAGGGGAATTGCGTGATTGAAAAATCAGGCCATGGCACAGTGACCATCGGTGCAATCGAGAAATACATCACCGATACCGCATGGGAAAAAGGCTGGGTAAAGCCAATTGCTCCGGTTGCAGAACGAACTGAAAGCGTCGGGATTATTGGTGCTGGGCCCGCCGGGTTGGCGGCGGCAGATGTCCTGCGGAGACAAGGCGTGCAGGTTAAAGTTTATGATCGGTATGATCGGTCCGGCGGGTTGCTGACTTACGGTATTCCAGGATTCAAATTGGAAAAAGAAGTGGTAATGCGCCGCAACCAGCAGCTTGAAGACGGCGGTGTCGTGTTTGAGCTTAACACCGACGTAGGTAACGATATCAGTTTTGAAACGTTGCGGGAAATGCATGATGCGATCCTGATCGGAACCGGTGTATACAAGTCGCGCGATCTGGCTGGACCAGGATCCGGATTGGGCGGTATTGTCAAAGCAATTGATTATCTGACCGCCTCCAACCGCCAAAATTTTGGCGATAAAGTGCCGGAAATTGAAAGCGGTGACCTGAACGCCGACGGCAAAAGGGTTGTCGTCATTGGCGGCGGCGATACTGCGATGGATTGCGTACGGACCGCTGTGCGGCAAGGTGCGACCTCGGTTAAATGCCTTTACCGGCGAGATCGGACAAATATGCCGGGATCACAACGCGAGACAGCAAATGCAGAAGAGGAAGGTGTTGAATTTGTTTGGCTTTCGGCACCAAAGGGGTTTACCGGCAATGAAAACGTCAGCGACGTGATTGTCCAACAAATGCGGTTGGGTGCACCGGATGCTTCGGGTCGCCAGAGCCCGGAAGAAATTCCAGGGTCGGAATATACGGAAGATGCTGAATTGGTAATCAAAGCGCTGGGCTTTGAGGCGGAAGACCTGCCGATGCTCTGGGATATACCCGAACTGGAAGTGACCCGCTGGGGCACTGTCCGGGCCGATTTCACCACCAAGGCAACTTCATTGGACGGGGTTTACGCGGCGGGCGATATCGTGCGCGGTGCGTCCCTTGTTGTCTGGGCGATCCGCGACGGAATCGACGCGGCAAACAGCATTCTTGGATATTTGAACAGCCGCCAAGTCGTAGCGGCGGAGTAGGCATGTTAACCTTTTCATCAGCAAGAAATCAGGTGTCTGAAATTGGGTACGCAATTGGTACGCAATTATACCGCAAATTTGCACGAAACTGTTTTGCCGGAAAAGTAAATGTGTCAGCCTTGCTGCCAAAAACTGTCAGTACGATCCTTGTATCTTCTGAAGGCGCGTATTTGTGCGATTTCACAGAAAGAGGATCGAGACCATGACAACCACCGGAAAATGCCTGTGCGGCACCGTTCGCTATTCAATTGACAATGCCCCTCCAAAGGAAACCGGTGCCTGCCACTGCGACATGTGCCGTCGCTGGAGCGGTGGCGTGTATCTGGGTGTCCAGATTGCTCCTGAGAACATCCAATTTGAAGGCGCAGAAAATATCACCACGTTTTCGTCATCAGATTGGGCCGAGCGCGGGTTCTGCACGACCTGCGGCAGCAGTTTGTATTACCGAATAACTGCACCAGGGTCGCAAAACGGAACCTATCACATCGGTCTGGGTACGCTGGATGATCCGTCCGGTGTCAATCTGACCGGCGAAATTTTTATCGATAAAAAACCGCAAGGTTATGCCTTTGCGGGTGACACGCACAAGATGACCGGAGCCGAGGTGTTCGCAATGTTCGCCCCGCCATCCGACAGTTGACGGGAGCAGAAGAAATGCCAGGATTCGATTCCGCTTGGAAAACCGAAGAAGAAGCAAAACGCGCCTACATGGCAGAACACGGCATGTACCGCAAGGACGACGAACATTCGTCCTGCGGAGTTGGCCTTGTGGTTGCAGTTGACGGCAAGCCAACCCGTAGCGTTGTCGAAAGCGGCATTATGGCATTGCGGGCAATCTGGCATCGTGGCGCAGTAGATGCTGACGGCAAGACTGGGGACGGTGCTGGCATTCATGTGCAAATCCCGGTGATGTTCTTTTATGACCAAATCCGGCGTACCGGCCACGAGCCGCGCTTTAACGAACTGATGGCGGTTGGTCAGGTGTTCCTGCCGCGCACTGATTTCGGAGCGCAGGAAATTTGCCGGACCATCGTCGAAACCGAAGTGCTTCGCATGGGGTATTATATCTATGGCTGGCGGCATGTACCGGTGGATGTGTCGTGTTTGGGATCAAAAGCCAATGCGACCCGCCCGGAAATTGAACAGATTTTGATCTCGAATTCCAAGGGGGTCGACGAAGAGACTTTTGAGCGAGAGCTGTATGTCATCCGCCGCCGGATCGAGAAGGCGGTAACAGCCAATCACATCAACGACTTTTATATCTGTTCGCTGAGCTGCCGGTCGGTGATCTACAAGGGCATGATGCTGGCAGAACAAGTATCGGTGTTTTATCCTGATCTGGAAGACAAACGATTTGAGAGCGCCTTTGCCATCTATCACCAGCGCTATTCGACCAATACGTTCCCGCAGTGGTGGCTGGCTCAGCCATTTCGGATGCTGGCGCATAATGGCGAGATCAATACGCTCAAAGGTAACGTCAATTGGATGAAGAGCCACGAGATCCGGATGGCCTCGAAAAACTTTGGCGACTATGCTGAAGATATTAAGCCGATTATCGCAGGCGGATCTTCGGACTCTGCGGCACTGGATTCCGTATTTGAGGTGATGGTGCGTGCTGGCCGGACTGCGCCGATGGCCAAGACGATGTTGATCCCCGAAAGCTGGTCGAATTTTGCCGATGAAATTCCCAAAGAGTGGCAAGACATGTACTCGTATTGTAACTCGGTGATGGAGCCCTGGGACGGGCCCGCAGCACTGGCAATGACCGACGGCCGCTGGGTTGTGGCCGGATTGGACCGCAACGGCTTGCGGCCAATGCGGTACGTCATAACCGGTGATGGGTTGGTGATTGCAGGGTCTGAGGCGGGCATGGTGCCAACCGACGAGTTTTCGGTGATTGAAAAAGGCGCGCTGGGCCCGGGCCAAATGCTGGCGGTCGACATGGTGGGCAAACGCCTGTTGCGCGACCGGGAGATTAAGGACGAGTTGGCGGCGAGCCAACCATTTAGCGAATGGGTTGGTTCAATCGTCGATGTCAACGAACTGACCAGCGACGTAAAAGAAAAGACATTGTTCACTGGTGGCGATTTGCGCAAGCGACAGATCGCAGCGGGGTATTCCATCGAGGAACTGGAAATTATCCTGCATCCAACGGCCGAGGACGGCAAAGAAGCTATTACCTCGATGGGTGATGACACTCCCTCTGCAGTGTTGTCTGACAAATACCGGCCGCTGAGCCATTTCTTCCGGCAGAATTTCAGTCAGGTGACCAATCCGCCGATTGACAGTCTACGCGAATACCGGGTGATGAGCCTGAAAACCCGGTTCGGAAACCTGGGAAATGTGCTGGACGAAAGCAACGAGCAGACTGAAATTCTGGTTCTGGACAGCCCGTTTGTTTCAAACGCCAGGTTTGAGGCGATGATGACCCAGTTTGGCGCCGGCGTGACTGTGATTGACTGTACCTTTGAGCGCGGGTCGGAAAATGGTTTGCGCAACGCCATTGACCGGATCAGGGGTGAAGCAGAAGAAGCTGTGCGTTCAGGTGCCGGACATCTGATCCTGACCGACCGGCGGCAAAGCGAAACCCAGGTGCCGACACCCATGATACTGGCGACATCTGCGGTGCACAGTTGGTTGACACGGGCCGGACTGAGAACTTTCTGCTCCATCAATGTGCGGTCGGCGGAATGTATTGACCCGCATTACTTTGCGGTTTTGGTTGGCAGCGGTGCAACAACAGTGAACGCCTATCTGGCGCAGGATTCGTTGAGCGACCGGATTGATCGCGGTCTGCTGGACTGCACGCTTGATGAAGCTGTGGCGCGGTACAAGGAAGCGATCAATCAAGGTCTGCTGAAGATCATGGCTAAGATGGGCATCTCGGTGGTGTCCAGCTATCGTGGCGGTCTGAATTTTGAAGCTGTTGGGCTGAGCCGCGCCATGGTGGCAGAGTTTTTTCCCGGCATGCACAGCCGGATTTCGGGCATCGGTCTGATCGGGATTGAACGAAAGATATCCCAGGTACATGCACAGGGCTGGTTGCTGGGTCAGGACGTGTTGCCGATCGGCGGTATCTATAAGGAGCGGCATTCTGGCGAGACTCACGCCTGGCAGGCGCAGACCATGCATTTGATGCAGGCGGCCTGTGATCGGGCTTCGTTTGATCTGTGGAAGCAATATTCCAAGAAAATGCGGGCCAATCCGCCGATACACTTGCGCGATTTGCTGGACTTCAAGCCGGTGGGACGCCCGATACCCGTGGAAGATGTGGAGAGTATAACTTCGATCCGAAAACGATTTGTGACGCCGGGAATGTCGCTGGGAGCGCTGTCGCCCGAGGCGCATAAAACTCTGAATGTGGCGATGAACCGGATTGGGGCGAAATCGGATTCGGGCGAGGGCGGCGAAGACCCGGCGCATTTTGTGCCGGAGCCGAATGGGGACAATCCAAGCGCAAAAATCAAGCAGGTGGCCTCTGGACGGTTCGGCGTGACAGCAGAGTATTTGAACCATTGCGAGGAATTGGAAATCAAAGTGGCGCAGGGTGCCAAGCCCGGCGAAGGCGGTCAATTGCCGGGGATCAAAGTAACCGACTTAATCGCGCGGCTGCGGCATTCAACCAAAGGCGTGACCTTGATTTCACCGCCGCCGCATCATGATATCTACTCGATCGAAGATCTGGCGCAGCTGATCTATGACCTCAAACAAATCAACCCAACCTGCAAAGTTACGGTCAAGTTGGTGTCGTCTTCGGGGGTTGGCACGATTGCTGCTGGTGTCGCCAAAGCCAAGGCGGATGTGATCCTGATTTCCGGGCATAATGGCGGCACCGGTGCTTCACCTGCAACCTCGATTAAATATGCTGGCTTGCCGTGGGAAATGGGATTGTCTGAATCGCATCAGGTGCTGGCGATGAACAACTTGCGCGAGCGGGTGACATTGAGAACAGATGGCGGGCTGCGCACCGGGCGCGATGTTGTCATGGCGGCGATGTTGGGGGCCGAGGAATATGGTATCGGAACTGCGGCCCTAATTTCAATGGGTTGTATCATGGTGCGCCAGTGTCAGAGCAACACCTGTCCGGTTGGGGTCTGCGTCCAAGATGAGGAATTGCGCAAGAAATTCACCGGTTCAGCGGATAAAGTGGTCAACCTGATTACTTTCTATGCCCAGGAAGTCCGTGAAATTCTGGCGTCTCTTGGGGCGCGGTCAGTGGATGAAGTTATCGGGCGTGCGGATATGCTGGCGCAGGTCAGCCGTGGTTCTGCGCATCTGGATGATCTCGACCTGAACCCGATGCTGATCAGCGTCGATAATTCGCATTCCATTACTTACAACCGAGACAAAGAACGGCAGACGGTGCCGGACACGCTGGATGCTGAAATTGTCAAAGATGCCGAGCCGTTCTTTAAAGACGGCGAGAAGATGCAACTCTCCTATGCGGTGCAGAATACGCTTCGTTCTATTGGCACCCGCGTTTCGAGCCATATCGTAAAACGCTTTGGTATGCGGAATACGCTTCAACGGGATCATTTGATCGTGAAACTGTCCGGGTCTGCTGGTCAGGCGCTGGGCGCATTTGCGGCACCGGGGTTGAAGCTGGAAGTTTCGGGCGACGCCAATGACTATGTTGGCAAAGGACTGTCTGGGGCGACGATTGTGGTGCGTCCGCCGCAGGGCAGCCCGCTGGTGGCAGCGAACAATAGCATCATCGGTAATACGGTATTATACGGTGCAACAGATGGTCGGTTGTTTGCCAGTGGGCGTGCAGGTGAGCGGTTCTGTGTACGCAACTCCGGTGCGCATGTGGTGATCGAAGGCTGCGGCACCAATGGTTGTGAATATATGACCGGTGGCGTGGCTGTCATTCTCGGGTCGGTTGGCGCCAACTTTGGTGCTGGGATGACCGGCGGGATGGCATATGTTTACGATCCAGACCGGCAGTTGGACCGGTTCCTGAATGCGGAAACGCTGGTTACTGCGCCGGTGGCTGTGGATCATTGGGTGGCGGAGTTGAAAGCGCTGATCGAAGATCATGTCGAGGAGACCCGAAGCATCAAAGGAGCTGAGATCTTGCGGCGCTGGGATGAGGAACTGTCGAATTTTGTACAGGTTTGCCCAAAAGAGATGTTGGGGCAACTGCCGGCGCCATTGACACTAGATGCCTCGGCCCAGACGGCTTGACGCGTAATCGGGCGTCATGACGGTTCAGCTAACAATCTTGCGACTGGGCCATCAGGGCGACGGTGTTGCAAGCCACGAAGGCCAGGAGGTTTTTGTGCCCTTTGCCTTGCCGGGTGAAATCGTTGAAGGTGAAATCCTCGCAGACCGGATGGTATCGCCGCGAATTATTGAACCGGTGGAGGCGCGGATCAATCCGGCGTGCCACCATTTCAAAACCTGTGGTGGTTGCGTAACACAGCATATGCGCGATCAGGATTTGGCGGAATGGAAGCAGAATGCTGTTCGTGAAACTCTAAAAAGGTTTGGATTGGAACCAGAGTTTCGTAGCATTAAGACGTCCCCGCCACAGTCCAGGCGACGTGCAGTGTTTTCGGCGCGGCGCACTAAGAAAAGTGCAATAATCGGATTCCATGGCCGCGCCTCGGACGTTCTGATTGAAATTCATGAATGTGCGCTGGTGAAGCCGGGCATTCTGGCAGGCTTTGCAGGTTTGAAGGAACTGACAAAACTGGGAGCCTCAAGAAGCGCCGAAATCCGAATAGCGGTTACCGACAGTATTGGCGGGCTGGACATCGACGTTCAGGATGCCAAGGCGCTGAAGTCATCGCAGCTGATAGAAGTTGCCGCTATAGCGCAGACTTATCGATTTGCCAGAGTGGCGTGGAATGGAGACGTTGTTTTGGAAATTCAGCCGCCGCATCAGCAATTTGGGTTTGCACAGGTCCTGCCGCCTGCCGGGTCCTTTCTGCAGGCAACATCTGAGGGTGAAGCGGCTCTGGTGGAAGCCGTGACCGAAATTGCTGGTGGGGCGAGACGGATCGTTGATCTGTTCTCTGGCTGCGGGACATTCAGCTTGCCGCTGTCGGCGACCGCAGAAGTTCATGCGGTTGAGACAGAGGCAGATATGCTGGCCGCGCTTGATGCCGGGTGGCGTCGCACGACGAGGCTTAAGCGGGTCACAACTGAGGCGCGGGATTTGTATCGCCGCCCATTGCTTACAGATGAACTCAAAGGATTTGATGCGGCCGTGATTGATCCACCGCGTGCCGGAGCAAAAGCGCAGGTCGAAGTTCTGGGACAAACGGGCATCGACAAAATAGCCTTTGTGTCGTGTAATCCGGCCACTTTTGCGCGGGATGCAGAGGTTTTGATTGCCGGCGGATATCAACTGGATTGGGTGCAGGTGGTGGATCAGTTCCGTTGGTCGACGCACAGTGAGCTGGTGGGGCGGTTTCGACGGAGGTAGCCATCACAGTCAGGACCTCCGTTATATTACGATATCGACCAAGGCCAGAGGTTCCGGTCCGTCCGAAAACACCATTTCCACCGCCGATTTCTCGACCTCGGACATGCGGTTGAAGAGGAAATCACTGCGGTTCTGTGCATGGTCCTTAAGGTAAAACTGGGTGGTCAGTTTCTTGCCATCAAAGAAGACCTTAACGTGAATATGCGGTGTTCGGCCCGTGTAGGGCACCGGTTTTATGGTGCGAAACTCGTAACGCCCGTCGGCGTCGGTGATGTCATGGCCGAATCCCTGAAATGCCGGGTCGCGCTGGCCGCTGGCATTGTCGCCGGTGTGAAGGTAGCGACCATTCACGTCACACTGCCAGATTTCTACGCGTGCACCGGACATCGGAATGCCGCTTTGGTCACGCACGGTACCTGACAATTGAATTATCTCGCCGCCCGCCTGCCGGACTGAGCCAGCTATCTTGACGAGGTCATTGTCCAGATCATCAAGCCGCATTTTCGGTGAGGGATAATACGGGCCCGCGGCGGCGCGGGGAGTTTGAATCGCCGCCAGAGCAGGCCGGGAGAGCAGAGACAGACCGGGCAATGCGAAGAGCGCTTTCAACAAAGCGCGGCGGTGGTGCGATGTGCTTTTCTTTTGATCGGGTGTGCGCATGGGGCTATCTGTGTTGAACCTGGTTCTCTCTAATACGGGCAAGCGAGCAATATCCGTCGTGCAGTTGATCAGGCCCGCGCCTTGCCGATCTGCGCAACGTCCAGCACTTCCAGCACTTTCGCCTCGATGTGAGGGGCGTTCATGCCTGCAACCTCGTACATTTTGGAAGGCGAATTGTGATCTACAAAGGTGTCCGGAAACACCATTGAACGGATTTTCAAACCCCGATCAAAGGCTCCCTCGTCGCTTAGGAATTGCATAACATGGGAGCCAAATCCTCCGACTGCGCCCTCCTCGATCGTGATCAACGCCTCGTGGCTTGTGACCAACTCACGGATCAGATCGTGGTCGAGCGGTTTGGCGAAACGGGCGTCAGCGATGGTGGGGGTGATACCTTTGGCAGCCAGTGTCTCTGCGGCTTTCAAGCATTCCTGCAAACGCGCTCCGAAAGACAGGATGGCGACGCGACTGCCTTGCTGGACAATGCGGCCTTTGCCTATTTCCATTGGGGTACCGGTTTCGGGCAGGTCGACTCCAATGCCTTCGCCGCGCGGGAAGCGAAATGCGCTGGGACGGTCGTTGATACCAGCGGCGGTGGCGACCATGTGGACCAGCTCGGATTCATCCGCCGCGGCCATGACCACAAAGTCAGGCAGGCTGGTCAGATAGCCGATGTCAAAACTGCCCGCATGGGTAGCGCCATCGGCACCAACCAACCCCGCACGGTCAATCGCGAACCGGACCGGCAGGCGCTGGATTGCAACGTCGTGCACCACCTGATCATAGCCGCGTTGCAGGAACGTCGAATACATCGTGCAGAATGGTTTCATGCCACCAGCGGCGAGAGCGGCGCAAAAGGTGACGCCGTGCTGTTCGGCGATGCCAACGTCAAAGCAACGTTTGGGGAAACGTTCCGCAAACAGGTTCAATCCCGTTCCGTCAGGCATGGCGGCTGTGACGGCGACGATCTTGTCGTCTTTAGCGGCCTCTTTGATCAGGCTTTGGGCGAATACTTTGGTGTAGCTTGGCGCGTTTGATGGTGCCTTGTGCTGCCTGCCGCTGTTCACGTCGAATCTGGACACGCCGTGGTATTTGTCGTCCGAGTCCTCCGCCGGGGCGTAGCCCTTGCCTTTTTGGGTCAACACATGGATTAGCATCGGGCCGGTGGCACGCTGTTTGACAGTGCGCAGTACATTCAGCAACTGCTCCATATCATGGCCGTCAATCGGTCCAACGTAGGAAAAGCCAAGCTGTTCGAACAGGGTGCCGCCGACGGTCATGTGTTTGACCATATCTTTTGCCCGTTTGGCACCGTCCTGGAAAGGCTCGGGCAACAGAGATACAGCGCTCTTTGCTGCAGCCTTCAGTTCCTGGAACGGTTCACCTGCGTAAAGACGCGACAGGTAGGACGACATCGCGCCAACCGGTGGAGCGATGGACATTTCATTGTCGTTGAGGATCACAAACAGGCGTTTGCCGAGGTGTCCAGCGTTGTTCATCGCTTCATAAGCCATGCCCGCCGACATCGCGCCATCACCGATTACAGCGATTGCATCGCCTAATCCGTGATCCGGAGCACCACCCAGATCACGGGCCACTGCAAAACCCAGCGCGGCAGAAATCGAAGTGGAGCTATGGGCGGCGCCGAAAGGATCATAGGCGCTTTCAGAACGTTTGGTGAAACCAGACAAACCATCGCCCTGACGCAGAGTGCGGATTCGATCGCGGCGACCGGTCAGGATTTTATGTGGGTAGCTTTGGTGGCCAACGTCCCAAACAAGCCTGTCCTTGGGTGTGTCGAAAACAGCGTGAATCGCTGTGGTCAATTCCACAACACCCAGCCCAGCGCCCAAATGTCCACCGGTTTCTGAAACTGCTGAAATGGTTTCAGCCCGCAATTCATCCGCCAACTGGCACAGTTCGGTATGTGAAAACCGTTTGAGGTCTTCGGGTGAGTTCACCTGATCCAACAGGGGCGTATGGGGGCGGTTACTGATCACTTAGCTGTCCTGTCTGGGCGGTATTAGAGTATCACATGTTTCGTTCGATGACGAAATGCGCGACCTGTCGCAGCGGGTCGGCGGTGGCGCCATAAGGCGAAAGCACACGGCAGGCCTCGTCTACCAAAGATTTGGCACGGGATTTTGCCTTTACAAGGCCGAGCAGCGAAACGAAAGTCGCTTTGCCAGCTGCGGCGTCCTTTTGCAGGCGTTTGCCTGCGGCTTCCGGGTCACCTTCGACATCAAGAATGTCATCTTGAATTTGGAATGCCAGTCCGAGGAGCACGGCGTATTGTGCCAAAACGGACGTGTCCGACTCCGCCAATACCGCCCCAGCCTCGGCCGACCAGCAAATCAATGCACCGGTTTTGTTGGCCTGCAGATTGGTGATTTCATCCAACGTAAGTTGAGGGCTGGCTGTTTCAGCGGCGATGTCCTGCGCTTGCCCCAAAACCATGCCGCTGGAACCAGCAGCGCGGGCAAGTGATCCTATCAATCTTAACCGCACTTCGGAATTTTGTGATGTTTCTGGGCCGGCGAGTATTTCAAAAGCGATGGTTTGCAAGGCGTCACCAACCAAAACAGCGGTAGCTTCATCCCATTTGACATGCACGGTTGGTTTGCCACGCCGCAAGTCATCGTCGTCCATACAAGGCAAATCGTCGTGCACCAATGAATAAGCGTGGATACATTCAACTGCTGCCGCGACTCGCAGGGCCTGTTCTATTGCGACACCGTGCAGTTTTGCGGACTGCATCACCAAAAAGGCCCGGAGTCGTTTTCCCCCGTTCAGCGAGGCATACCGCATCTGTTCGGCGACGAGGCTTTCAGATGGTTGCGGCAGTAACGCGTCCAGAGCAGTTTCGACTCGTTCAACTGTGTCAGCCAATTGATCCTTAAACAAACGGTTCACGGTTTAACCTTCGACCGGTTTTAAACCATCGGGTTTTCCGTTGGGATCAAGAGTAATCTGAGCGACTTTTTCTTCAGCTTGCTTCAATTTGTTTTCGCAGTGTTTTTTCAAGTCTGCGCCACGCTCGTACAAGGTGATGGAATCGTCGAGGGCCACTTGCGAGCTTTCGAGTTTTCCGACAACCTGTTCGAGTTCGACCATAGCTTCTTCAAAGCTCATATTTGCAACGGGCTTCTCGCTCATCACTCTTGCTCCATCAATACGCTGACATGCGCGGCAGTTGAGGCCGCCAGCGCCTGCAAATCATATCCACCCTCAAGAGTCGAGACCACCCGGCCCTGGCAGTGTTGGTTTGCAAAATCACATATTGTGCCGGTGGCCCAGGCGAAGTCGGCCTCGGTAAATTCGAGGTTAGCGAGGGGGTCGGCAGCATGAGCATCAAATCCAGCGGAAATAAAGATCATTTCCGGTTTGTGCTGGGATAATGCTGGCAGGATGTGTTCGTCGAAGGCGGACCGAAGCTCGGCTCCATCTGAATAAGGTTGCAGAGGCACATTTACGACGTTGCCATGCGCGCCAGTTTCATGAGCTGCGCCGGATCCGGGATAGAGCGGCATCTGATGTGTTGAACAAAAAAGAATCCGGTCGTCATTCCAGATCAAATCCTGAGTGCCATTGCCGTGGTGTACGTCGAAATCGACGATGGCAACACGCGACAGTCCGTGGCTCTCTAATGCATGTTTAGCAGCAATTACGACATTGCCGAACAGGCAGAACCCCATCGGTGTTGTGTGTTCTGCGTGGTGGCCGGGTGGGCGCATGGCACAAAAAGCATTTTTAACCTCGCGTCCCAAAACCAGATCAACTGCTTTTATGTTTCCGCCCACCGCGCGATAGGCAGCCTGTAGCGACCCGTCAGACATATGAGTATCTGCATCAAGCGCATGGGACCCGTGTTTTGGCGCCGCAGCTTTGATCGCAGCAATATGTTCGGGTGGGTGCGCCCGCATGATCTGTTCGTCAGTCCCAAGCGGAGCCTCGACCCGTAACAGCGCATCGTATTTGGTTGCCCCAAGCGTATGCAGAATGTTTTCCAGCCGAGCGACCCTTTCGGGATGGCCGTTCGGTGTGATGTGGTTCAGACAATCAGGATGTGTAATGAGGGCAGTTGTCATGCCGCCAAATTAAAACACACTGCCAAGGACAACAAGCCGATTAAAACGCATCGCGAAACCGGCTTAGCTTGGCTATTGCGGAAGCTTCAATATTGCACGCAAGGGCAAGTGATCGCTGCGGCGTTTTTCGGTCCACGGATCATCTGGGAACAATGCAAAGCCGTTCAGCGTTAGTCCGTCTGACACGAAGATGTAATCCAGGTGGTAAGGACGGGACTTGGCATATGTCAAATAATGGGTTGGGCGGGATTCGTGACCAAATTTCTCTTTAGTTGCGCTGTGGTACAGGCTACGCATCCGGTGATTCCGCATTAACTTTTCGGTGTTTTTGAACAGGCCCAATCGGCGATTAGCGTCGAAAATGGCGTTTTGATTTAAATCTCCGAGGATCATTCGATGTGGGGATTTTGATGCACGGAAAAAAGAACGGAAAACCCGTTGACTTGGCCGGACGTAATCTTCGGCCGGTTTGACCCAGGCGTTCAAGATATCTACATCTCCGGCTGGCAAGGCTGCAGTTACCGCCAAATAGCACTGGTCCGACTTGCGCACCCGCATCGGCAACATTGTCATGTCGCAATCGAGATTGCTGAACACCGCGATTCCGCGGGCTGTGTTGGATGATTGACGGGGCGGTAAAAAGTCGATTCCTCATGAGAGTCGGCTGGGTTATAATTGTGCATGTTTACTTTACGCGACCGACGGACCGGAGAATTGTTTGATCGCTGGTCCGATTTCGGGGACAAACGTCGGCGCCTGATGGAGCAATCCTGGGCCGGGGTTTTTCGGAACCATCTGCTTGTCGAACTTCCGGTTGACGATCTTTGCCGTCACCTTGATGAACGCATGGGCCGACCATCGAAGGATCTACACGTTGTCATCGGGGTCTTGCTTTTGCAGCAGCTGCACGATCTGAGCGATGCAGAGACCGTCGAGGCCCTGGCCTTCAATATGGCGTGGCACTATGCCTTGGACGTGCGCAGCGAAGCGGACAGCTATTTCTGTGAGAAAACCCTGCGCAACTATCGCCGTCTGTTTATCGAACAAGGTCTCGATGAATTGCTGTTCCGGTGTTTGACGGATCGGCTGGTGCAGGGGTTCTCTGTCGATACCAGCCACCAACGCATGGATTCGACGGCCCTTCGTTCGGCGATGCGGGCGCTGACACGACTTGGTATCGTTGTTGAGAGCATCTCGAAGTTTGCCCGTGAGCTTGAGCGATATCATCCCGGTCTGCACGAGCAGATCAGCAAGGAGGTGATCCGCCGCTATGTCGATCGCGAGGGTAATGGCGCGTTCGCGAATACGGCGCCGAGTGTTTCAAAACGCCGCCTCGGCGAAGCGGGTCAGGATCTCCTAGCCCTGGTGCTGCAATTCCGTGACACGGCGGCGGCAAAGCTTTCCAGTTTTGCGATCCTGGAGAGGGTTCTGCGCGATCAGTTCGAGATCGTTGATGATGAGTGTGGCGATCGTGACGCAACGCGCGCCGCGATTCGAGATCCAAAGGATGTGCCGTGCGATACCGTCGGCAATCCGGCCGACCCGGACGCGAGCTACAACGCGCACAAGGGTCAGGGATACATGGCGCAGATCGTCGAAACCTATTGTGAAGATGACAGTAACGAGGCGGTTGCCGCGACACCGGACCTCATCACCCACGTGGAGGTCCACAAGATGACGGTGCATGACGGCCATCGCTTGGCCGATGCGCTGGATGATCTGAGCGAGCGCGCGCTGACGCCGGCGGTGATGCTGGGTGATTCACATTACGGTTCCAGTGACAACATGGCTCTGACGCGCGAACAGAACATCAATCTCGCGGCGCCCGCGCGACCGCCGAAAGGCGCCGTCTCGGGACGGTTGACGTTGGAGGATTTCACTCTCAACGAAGAAGGCTTGGTCTTGCGCTGTCCCAATAACGTCGAACCGGTTTCAGCCTCGCTCGCCAAAGCCAAGCTGCAGGCCCGTTTCGACCTTTCCATCTGCCAAAAATGTCCCGATATACTGCGATGTCCCGTGCAGGCGGCCAAGCGTGACGGCCAATTTTCCCGCTTTCAATATACCCCGGACAGGGCTGCCAACCAAAAGCGCCGGCTTTATGAACAAAGCGATGCCTTCCGCGACGTCTACAGATGGCGGGCCGGCATAGAAGCGACCATGTCGCGATTAAAGTACCAGATGAACCTGGCTCACCTACGCATTCGCGGCATGCCGGCCATGCGCTACGTGGTCAATCTGCGTGCCCTCGGCCTCAATATCCAACGCTGCGCGGCAATCGCACCATAAAAAACGAAGCCAAGGAGAAGCCAAGGATAGGTAATATCAGGTTTTATCCACCAGCAACGCGGAGACAGGCAAATATTCTTCACCGAACCGCAAAGACCTGTACAAGCACGCCATCGGCCAACAACTTTTTACCGCCCCGTCAATCTTCTCTTCTAGCTCTTTTAGGACTTCGTCTCCGCCAAGATAAGCAGACAGTCCGTTGAACACTTCGACATTGTTCAGATCTTCATAGTTCAGGTGAAACGCCGCTTGCCCGGATTTTTGCAACCCGATCTTGATGTCCGACAGGAATGATTGAATCCGGTTCAAGTATGATCGAAATGCAATGATATCAAAATCAATTTTGGCCTTTTTACGCTTACTGACATCCGTCAATTTCCACTGGTCGGTCGCCTTTGCAATGGAATACGACACATAAGAATCGAGTGGATTGCGGGTAAGGACAATCTTTGCGCAGCTCGGATCCGCAAGGCAGTGCTCCAAAATTCTTGGGTCGTGATCAGCAAACAGGCGGAACCCCGGCATCGAGGTTTTTTCCTGCTGCACCATCTTGCTCAACAGCTTGGCCGGTTGTTTTTCGCGTTCTGACATGGAGGTGTCATAAAGCGACGTCACACCCGGATATCCGATGAAATGCGGGTTGAACAATTCACCGTGGCACGAAAATTGACTGTAGAGCCGGATATTTTGTTCAAATAGATTTGAGCCGGTGCGCATGTTCGCCAACAGCACAAAATATTTGTAGCTGGCTGACATCTAATTCACCACGTACAACTTTTCATCAACAAGTTCTTTTCCGTAGTCTTTGTCCATAATATTGCGGCCTTGGTCGTAGCGGATATTGAACCCGGTATTGCGCAGCTTTCTGACCAGAGCATCCAGCCCGTCTATTGTATTGCGGTTTGGCATCTCGCTCAAATACTGTTTGCCAGATCCTGGGATATGACGGATCGCATCTTGCAGTGCTTTGGCCGGTTGCTGAATCGCCGTTTCTAATTCCAAAATCTTGAGCACCGAACAGACTTTGGCACCGTTGAACTCTTCCAAAAATTTCTGTTCCAACAGATGAAACCGCTTCGCATTTGCCAGTGTATTGGTAAAACTTGTTTTGCGACCGAGGAGCAATAATAGCCACGAGTGCCGGATCAATACAACGGTGGCTTTGGGATCATGTGCCCAAGTTTCGAGTATTCTCGAATTGTCCCGAAAGTCATATAGCAGACATTGATGTTTGTTGCTGTTCATCCAGAGGAGGTTTGACAGATAGCCTTTAGGGTTTCGGTTTCTGACACTCGTTTCTGCTGGCAGGTTACCGGCGTATTGCAAGTTGGCCTTGAGATTTCCCACATGACCACGTGCGAAAATGCTCCCATAGCTGACCGCATCCGCGTTGCTGTCCACCCATTTTGGAAAGTAATTGTAGAGATTTCTAAACCCAACAAATACTGTATATGGCTTTGGCGAAGCCCCGGTCTTTTCCGAACTGTCGTAGGGGAATCTGCCTTGATGAAACCGGCCTTCGCCGCCTTCGCAGCGTTTACGATCCGCCGCCTCAAACGTTTTTTCAAACTGCTGCGGATCAGATTTTGTCATCGGCTGATTGGCCCGCTTAGGATCCAGCAACACGTCATAAAGCCTGTCTGCTCCAGGCCAAACCTTTCGGGTCATAAAACAATCGGACTGAATCAGGGATTTGAGATGATCGTCGTAGAAATTGAACGGTTTCCCTTGATAATCAAATTTCGAAAAAGTCAGAGACCGACTTTCAATTTTGTTCGAATGAAGACGAGCCAGCGTTTGAAAATACGACTCGTCCGGAATCCAGGACCAACTGAAATAGCTGTCATAGTATTGCCGTCGAGGGTCATTCAAAATGTTCTTCAATGTTTGGGCTGTCAAACACCACCACTGCGAACCGATATGGGGAACTAGTCCATCAGGCAATTTGCGCTCAACACTTAATTTTCGTTGAACGTTCACAAATATATCGAACAATTTACGTTGTTTGCGCCATGAAAAGGGAAAGTAGAGAGTGAAACGCTCTTCGTTCAAACCGCCTTTAACCCACAGATTATTCCTGACGGAGACCGATTCGATGAAATCCGTATTGACATTGCGCTCCAGAAATTTCTTGAGTTGCCGCACAGGTCGAATGGGCAAACAGGAACCGCTGATCAGGAAGATATTGGTCACTTTCGGAAATTTGGTTAGCAGTTCTTCTGATGCATCCAGAGTAGCCTGAACAATTGTGAACCGGCCCCATTCACACGACGTCCTTTTTGAAAATATAACATTGCCCAAGTCCGAAAAGTTTCTTTCAATGACTTTGAACTTGCGTGCGGGCAAGTCACGATCAACATGAATGCAAACCGGGCAGTCCTGATCGGACAAGTGGCGGGCCAACTGGGATACCCGGTTGAAATTCTCATGCGCCAGTATGATGAACCCAAGCTTCATTACGTTGTTCTCACGCCCAGTTTCCCCGTGACATCAATCCAAGTTTCTCCAACTGCTGCCAGTGTCGGTATTTGGTAGATTGAGGAGTCCACAGATCTAGGTCTGACTCCAATTTGTTGACATACGTGCGGTATTCCCGGCTGGCGGCGTAATGCTGTTTGCGCTTGATTTCTTCATTGGCTTTCTCAGCAAATGTTTCAAGAAATTTGGTGTGCAACAGGCAACCGCACGCTTTTTCTCCACCCCACTCGTCGTAAACCAGATTGAGCCCGCGCGGTAACAACGTGTGCGTAGAGCTTACATAAACATTGCCAGACGACCATTTGACCAACGGTGTCTTGTTCAGAGCTGGTGAAAACTGGGGCCTTTCGCGAAAAAAGGCGCGCATTCGCGGTCCGCCTTGTATCCAGAGATTTCCGTACTTCTTGTTGCGCTCAATAAAGTAATTTGAGGCGTCAAAGTATGGCGCTGCCTCGACTGGGTCTTGCCCTATCATATATCGGGCATTGTGGATTTTTCCTTTCGGATACAAATCCAAAAGCAATGTGCCGAATTTTGAGCGTTTGTAACTGTGTTTCGTAGTCCACAGAGATACATCAAGTTGATTTGAAAGATATTCCAGGCTGCCGTCGCTGGAGTCGTTGTCGACAAAAAAGAAGTGGTTGGTCCCCAGCTTTCGGTAGTATTCAAGGAAATAGGGTAGCCGTGTGTTTTCGTTCCGAATTGTTGAGAAAACCAATATATCGGTTGATTTGATGTCACTTGTCCTATCAACAACAAGTTTCAGCTCGCGGCGTTTTCGCTCTACCCGCAGTTTGTATCTGCTCCAAAGCCCCATAGCTCTTCCAGCTGTTTAGTGCCTGTACCTGCTAACCAGTTTACCCAAAAACATGGCGAAAATGTGCGTCCCAAGTCGGCGGGCGAAACTTGGCCTTCCCTACCCATCCACTTGTGCGCCGCATATCGCTCGTTGTGTGTTGTTTCAGTATCACTTCTTCCCATGCCTCCGGTGAATGTGGGTCAAGATAGCAGCCATAATCGCCCAGGTTTTCACGGAAAGTACTAAGGTCCGAACAAATGACTGGAACACCGAGTTGAGCTGCCTCGAGAGCGGGCAGGCCAAACCCCTCCACAAAACTTGGGAACAGCAAAGCTTCGGCTCCTGCCAGTAAGTCGGCCAGATCACTATCGTTCAGGTCGCTTTTTTCAAATATACAACGATCAACCAGTGCGGATTCATCCAAGAACTGGAAAGCTTCCTTGTTATTCCAGCCCCTCCGTCCAACCACATAAAGATCGGGCACATCCTGCTCGGCCAAATCGGACGCCAACCGTTCCCAGACCCGGAACAGCAGTAGGTGGTTTTTGCGCGGTTCAATTGTGCCCAGCACAACGTAATACTTTTTGTTGGCAAGCCTAAGCCTGTTTCCGGTCGGTGACATCGGCTCCGTCCCTAGGTGCGAGACCACATATTCAAGTTTAGCTCCCCAACTGGTGAAATAGCTCGACGCCCGTTTGCAGGTTTCCTCGGAATTACAGATGATCTGGTCGGCATATGTTGCCACAGCCCTCATACGTTCTTCGAATATTCTTGGAATATGGGCCTGCGAATATTCCGGATGATCAAGCGGGATCATGTCGTGGATCAGAACTCTGATCGTCTTACATCCACAACTTTTCAGCGTTTCGAGAAAACCGTCGGTCAGATTGCTGTGACCAACGTTCAAATACTCATATTCTGAAAGGTCAGTTGATTTGAAGAGCCGGGAAGGCACACCGAGTGGTGCGGTACGAATTGCGCGGCGCCGGGCAAATGATCTGGCGCAGCGCTGCTCCCAATTTAACTTGAGTCTCAATACATCAAGCAAGCCAGGCACCCCCCAACCCAGATTGATTTCCATTCGATCGAGAATCTCCAGTGCCGTGCCAGCGTTAAGCAACGCATAGTCACGCCCTATCTTTGCGACAAACAAATTGTCTGGATTCAATTCCGCGCAGTGTTTGATATATTCTATCTCGACTCTGTCAATTCCAGTAGCAAAACCCCGACCGATACGAGACAGAGTACGCGTCATATCCACCAAATATTTTGGTGTCTTGTTTCTGGTAATTTCCATTTTCTGCCACCACCTCGCTTGCGAGATAACTATTCTCAGGCCTGACTTTACCAATACTTGTTCATGCTCAACCTGC
Organism: Amylibacter sp.; assembly: GCA_965237555.1. Lineage (GTDB taxonomy): Bacteria > Pseudomonadota > Alphaproteobacteria > Rhodobacterales > Rhodobacteraceae > Amylibacter. Next base: position 103,912 of record OZ250147.1, on the reverse strand, counting down.
AGCAGCACATACCTTCTGGCTGGATTCAGGTGAATTCCGAATAACGCATGCCTTTCGGACATTCGCTTGCCGGTTGGTTGTCTATCTAGCTTTGCTGACTTCCTGCTCGGAAAATCTGCCGTGTCCTCTGACTGGTTTAGCGGCTTTTCCACCGCTTTCGCGTATACTAATCCGAGTTTGTGTGCTGCGACAAGCCTTAGCGTACAATCAAAATATGAAAGCACGGTTTGTGCATGGTTGGTTGTCTACTGCGCTGCGCGCCGGGACTCCACCATCTTCACAAGGAATTCGTGAAACTCATCGCTCAAGTCGCCACGGGCCAAACCAAAGGCTACAGTGGCTTGCAGAAAACCTGCTTTTGAACCGCAATCATAGCGCTGACCGTCAAAGCGGTAGCCATAGACATCATCAGAAATTTCGATCTCTTTGGCGATAGCATCCGTCAATTGGATTTCATTACCCGCGCCAACTTCTTGGGTTCGCAAATTTTTCATCACGTTCGGAGTCAAAATGTATCGTCCAATGACTGCCAAGTTAGAAGGGGCGTCTTCCGGCTTTGGCTTTTCCACCATGCCTTTTACTGAAACCAATGCGCCCATGTCCTCTTTGACATCCAACAAACCATAAGCGGATGCTTTGCTCGGGGGCACTTCCATCGCTGCAACGATATTTCCGCCCGTCTGTTCGTGAGCCTCAACCATCTGTTTCAGACAGGGTTTGTCTGAATCTATTACATCGTCTGTCAATATCACTGCAAATGGTTCGTCTTCTATCAGCCGGCGCGCGCACCAGACCGCGTGCCCCAAACCAAGCGCATCTCGTTGCCGCACATAAACGATCTCGCCGCTGTCCATCGTGGAGTCGCGCAAAACACGTAGTAATTCTTGCTTGTTTTTCTGCTTTAGTGACTGCTCAAGCTGGGGGGCGCTGTCAAAATAGTCTTCCAGCGCACCTTTGCCCCGTGAGGTTACAAATATGAACTCTTCGATCCCAGCTTCCCGAGCTTCATCAATAGCGTATTGGATCAAGGGTCGATCTACGAGACATAGAATTTCTTTGGGTATGGACTTTGTTGCAGGCAGAAATCGCGTTCCCAACCCCGCAACTGGAAAGATCGCCTTGGTAACCTTGCGTTTCACTTCCTGGTCCTTCTTCGTACTCGCTAAGCACAGTGCCATAGTTGCGCTTTGTTTGCATCAATTACTGTGCAACCTGTTTACAATCTGTGTATATCATCGCGTTTTGGGCAATAATGAGACGAAATCTCGGAAAATTCGGATGGTAAGTACTGACTTAATCGACCGTTGAGGACCTAATTTGGCAACTTCACGCAATGTTCGTTTGGCAAGCGGTTGAAAATGAAAAACCCGCCCATCCCGTTCTGACTTGCCAAATAAGCCGCCGGTTTGAACCCAAAACCCGCGTTCGTCAAAATACCTGCGATGGAACAGCGCGGTGTAACTGAACCGAAAAACGGTCACAACTGCGCCTTCATTTGCCAATTGAAGTGCTTTGGCTGACAGTTTCCTCGCTGATAATGCGGTTCCAGCCACTGCAGAAAAAGAAGTGGTTTCATTCAATTTTTTAGCAACAAATGGCACAAAAACTGGTGGCTTTTCGTCTGCATCAGCGACTTTGCCCGCTCGCGTTGTGTCGCTATTATACCGTAACCCATCCTCCAGCGTCCGCATTAGATCGACCACTTTAGCGGGTTCAATGTAGCCGTCGAGCATAAGGCGGATTAATCTTTGCCTTTGTTGCTGTCGAAGGGTCTGAATTGAAGCTTCACCATCATCGATTGCGTGTTTTTGCAGAAAATGGCTCTTACTCATGCCGATGTTCTTTAGCGAGTGCGGTACACGGTGACGGGTCCGTTCTGCGCTTTTTTCAAACCCGTGCTGAACTTCCGCCAAAGGGACGATTGCCGTCAACCAACCCGAATTCGCCAGAGACAGGCTTACATCTGTCTCATCCAAGAAGTAGCGGTAGTTTTCATCAAATCCATCCACCTGCTCAAGCGCTTTGCGTCGAAATGCGCAGTTGGTTCCCTGAACTTTGGCATAAAACGTGCCGTCATAGTCGATCACCTGCACTTCAGTGTTCGAATCCAGCTCCAGCTTATGGTCGTCTCCGAACTTGTCGCATTTTAGAGCTGTCCACTGATAGTCTATTCCATTTCGGGCGCGCACAAACCCTCCACTACTGCCCACACGTCCATTAACAAATGGTGCAACCAACCGCGCAATCCAATACGGTTCCGGCACGGCATCATCGTCGCAAAACGCAATCAATCCACCTGCAGAGTGCTGAATGCCCAGATTGCGTGCAGCTGAAATATTCGGTTCGTCAAAGAATATTGAACGAATTTTACTTGCACCGGGAAGGCCATTTAAAAATTCGAGTCAATCGTAGTTTGACACAACCACAACTTCGAACGCCGAATATGACTGAAATCGTAGTGCAGAAATCAGATGTCTTAGCCCATCAGGTCGGTCTCGGCTGACAATAACCAGCGTAACCTTTGGGCAGTAACTCATTCGATACCCATTTTGTCCAAAATGCGCTCAATTCGGGGAACATCTTCGGGATTGTTCAGCTCCCAAAATTCTTGGCCCTTTTGGGCTTTAACCTTAACGCATTGTACGTGCAGCCCGTTTTCCAGGAAACGCAGCTGCTCCAACCCTTCAATCTTCTCTAAATAACCTTCCGGCAGCTCGATGTAGTTACGCAATGATGCTGGGCGGTAGGCGTAAACACCAACGTGATGATAGACCTGGGTTCCGGCGCTATCTGCGTAGGGCAGGACTTCTTTGGAAAAATACAGAGCGCGCATGCTGCGGTTGAAAACCACCGTCGTGCCGCCAACGCGCTGGTTTTTTCTGTCTTGTTGAAAACTAGCCAAGGCTTCATCCGAGCACAACAGAATCGGAGTGGCAACATGTGCCGCGGGCTCATTTTCCAATCCCTCTACCAATTTTTCAACAAACCAAGGTGGTGTTAAAGGAGCGTCGCCCTGCAAATTGGCCACAATATCATAGCGCTCGCTCAGTCGCGAAAGGACGTCTGCACAGCGTTCCGTCCCGTTCCGGCACGCGCTGGAAGTCATGACAACTTCAGCACCGAAACTCACGGAAGCATCTCGAATGCGATCATCATCGGTCGCCACAACCACCCGGTCTACGCCATTAACACGAGTCGCAGCTTCCCAACTGCGTTGGATCAGACTCTTGGCAACGCCAGTCGCCCCGTGCAATTCAACCAGCGGTTTTCCAGGATAGCGGGTCGAGGCATATCGGGCGGGAATCACAACGAGAGTAGACATTTACGCCTCTTGCAAGGTTACACCCGGAGCGTAAGCGATAAAGTAAGGGTTTTCAAAGATCGGTTTACCATAGGTGAGCGGCTCATGATTATCAAAGCGAACTACGCTTCCTCCGGCACCGGACAGAATGGCATGGCCAGCGGCTGTATCCCACTCCATTGTGCGTCCGACACGCGGGTAAAGATCGGCTTCACCCGTTGCGACCAGGCAGAACTTCAACGAGGATCCGGCACTGCGGCTATCCGCTACGGTGTATTTCTCGATATAAGCCTTTGTTTCCAGTGTGAGATGCGATTTTGAGGCAACAACAATCAAGCCGCTCTCATCGGGTTTTGAAACTCGAATCGGTCTCATTTCTCCTGGCACGTCTGATTTGTGATCGCCAAGTTCTTCGAACGACATGCCGCGAGCGTCGGTTATGAACAGTCGCCCTTTCGCTGGAGCAAATACCACACCAAGAGTTGGGATTCCCTCCTCCACATAGGCGATGTTTACCGTGAAATCGCCTCGCCGGTGAATGAATTCTTTTGTTCCGTCCAGCGGATCTACAATGAAGAACGTTTTGCCTTCAAAGCTGTGTGTGTCCGACTGCTCTTCTGTCACGATGTTCGCTTCCGGAAAAGCGGCTCGCAATCCAGCCGAGATCAATGCGTCAGCGGTTTCATCAGCAATTGTTACGGGGCTATCGTCTGATTTGGATTTAACTTCAAAATCGTCGCCTGCGTAAATCTCCATAATCTTCTCACCGGCTTCAATTGCGAGCTTGCGGATGACGGAACAGATTATGTGTTTATTCATATATTTTGCCCCTAATACGCCTCGGTTACGGCGATTTGTTGCGGAATGCGATTGAAGGTCTTATGGTCTGATCAATAAAAAACAGCAAGCAGTGAATAAATGCCGTAAAGGCACAGAGCAGGCAAAAAACGATGAGAGCAAACTCTACGTTTTCAAACACTTTCATGGGTGCGTTGGAATTTTTAACGCTGGTGTATCACAGCGTTGTTCGAAATATACGTCAATCCCGCGGTAACGCACTCCAAGCATTGGCGCTTGAAGTGTTGCAAAGCGCGATCATCGTTGTCTTTTTCTACGTAATGATCGTTTTTCTCAACATGAAGGGCGTCGCTGTTCGTGGAAGTTTTATCCTTTATGTTTTGACCGGCGTATTCTTGTATTTGACGCACAACAAGGCTGTGAGCGCTGTTGCAGGCGGGTCTTCAACCAGTCCAATGCTCAAACATGCACCGGTCAGCACTTTGATGATGATTATGGCCGGTGCTTTGTCATCGCTCTATATTCAAATTTTTGCGGTGTTGATCATCACCTTCGTCGCAAATGTGCTGATCGATCCGTTCACCGTGTACAACCTTAGAAGAGTGTCTTTGTGCTTCATGCTGGCTTGGTCTTCCGGTGTGGCCGTGGGGATAGTTTTTCTGGCAATAGCGCCGTTCCTCCCTGAAACTGCCAAAATCGCAAAAGCCGTTTATACCCGCGCAAACATGATATTCAGCGGCAAAATGTTTTTGGCTAATATGCTGCCAAGCAGCAAATTGGTATTTTTTACATGGAATCCGTTATTTCACACGATTGATCAGGCACGCGGTGCCGCCTTTATAAATTATGAGCCAAGGTACACCACGCTGATGTATCCCCTCTGCGTTACGCTCGCGTTGATATTGATCGGGATGATGATTGAGCATTGGTCCCGCAAATATGTTTCAGAAAGTTGGGCATCGCGTCGATAGAGGAATTATTCCACGACTCGCAGTGTCAGGTTTAGGCGCCCGCCGTTTTTCAACAATTTCGAACTGCCAAATCGTATGCGGTCAATTCCATGATAATACAGCCGCGCCTTTCCACCCATGACGCAGACGTCTCCCGATTCCAGCCACAGTGATTCTGTGCTGTCCTTTCTTTCCGGTCCTCCTACCCGAAACAGACCAGAATCACCGAGAGAAATAGATACAACCGGATAAGAGAAGTCCGCTTCGTCCTTGTCTTGATGGAGGCCCATTCTGGCAAATTCGTCATAGTAATTTACCAGACAGCAGTCAGGCAGACGTTCTGATTGCGCTACAGATCGCCAAACTTTCAACACGCTTTCGGGTATCGGAGGCCAGGCGCCTCCAACCGGATGGCTTGGCTCATACCTGTATCCACGATGATCGGAATACCAACCATACTTTCCCGCTGAACTCATCCGAACCGACATACGTTTTCCCCGAGCCGTCGACAGCGAAAACATTGGTGCCTTTTTGGTCACCTGACGAATGTCTGTCCGTATATCCCGTTGATCGGTCTTTGTTAGATAGTTCTTATAGATCAAGAACCCGCGGATATTCTGCGGTTTCATACCCGGATCGCTCCTTTTAACTCGGTAATGCTCCTTCATTTTAGGGAAAAGAGCAGGTGTTGCCACAACAAGAAACCCAAATGGTCTGGGAGCCTGCAAATAGCTCGAATATCCGGATAAAGAATCCAACAAAGGGTGCTTGCAGCCTGAACAATCCGCACCTATATACCTGCAATGCAAATATGCCCTTCATCACTGGGCCTAAATGGGATGGATTGACGGCGCCGAATGTGGGCCAAAAATCCAATATCGCCGAAAGAAAGGAAAAGCTGATGGCTAAAGTAATTGGAATTGACCTGGGAACCACAAACTCCTGTGTTGCAATCATGGATGGTTCGCAGCCGAAAGTGGTAGAAAACGCCGAAGGCGCACGTACAACACCTTCTATTGTCGCCTTTACTGACGACGAGCGTCTGGTTGGCCAATCCGCCAAACGTCAGGCGGTGACGAACCCCGAAAACACTTTGTTCACAGTGAAGCGCCTGATTGGCCGCTCGGTGAATGATCCTATGGTTAAGAAAGACCTTAAGCACTTGCCTTTTAGCGTTGTTGACGGCGGCAATGGCGACGCCTGGGTAGAAGTTAAGGGCGAGAAGTATTCTCCCAGTCAGATTTCTGCCTTCATTTTGGGAAAGATGAAAGAAACCGCTGAGAGCTATCTTGGCGAAACCGTGACCGAAGCTGTTATCACAGTTCCGGCCTATTTTAACGATGCCCAACGTCAGGCAACCAAAGATGCCGGCAAAATCGCCGGTCTGGATGTATTGCGTATTATCAACGAACCAACGGCTGCCGCGCTAGCTTACGGCCTCGATAAAAGCGGCGGAAAGACAATCGCGGTTTATGACCTTGGCGGCGGTACGTTCGATGTTTCCATTATGGAAATCGATGATGGCTTGTTTGAAGTAAAATCCACCAACGGCGATACTGCGCTGGGTGGCGAAGACTTTGACATGCGTATTGTTCAATATCTTGCGGATGAGTTCAAAAAGGAGAATGGCGTCGATCTGTCCAAAGACAAAATGGCCCTGCAGCGTCTGAAAGAAGCTGCAGAGAAAGCCAAAATCGAACTGTCTTCTTCTGCCCAAACCGAGATCAACCAGCCGTTCATCTCGATGGACGGCAAAACTGGTCAGCCTTTGCACATGGTTATGAAATTGACCCGTGCTAAGCTGGAAAGTCTGGTTGCTGATCTGATAAAACGTTCGTTGAAACCTTGTGAAGCGGCGCTGAAAGACGCCGGTGTATCTAAATCTGAAATCGACGAGGTTGTTTTGGTTGGCGGCATGACGCGTATGCCGAAAGTAATGGAAGAGGTTACCAAATTTTTCGGTAAAGAGCCGCACAAGGGCGTGAACCCGGACGAAGTTGTGGCAATGGGCGCTGCAATTCAGGCTGGTGTTCTGCAGGGCGATGTTAAAGATGTTGTTTTGCTCGACGTCACACCGCTGTCGCTGGGCATCGAAACTTTGGGTGGCGTGTTTACCCGTCTGATCGAACGCAATACGACGATCCCGACCAAGAAGTCTCAGATATTCTCGACGGCCGAAGACAACCAGAACGCTGTAACCATCCGCGTGTTCCAGGGTGAACGCGAAATGGCCGCCGACAATAAAATACTGGGCCAATTCAATTTGGAAGATATCCCACCCGCCCCCCGCGGCCTGCCACAGATCGAAGTGACCTTTGACATCGATGCCAACGGCATCGTGTCGGTTTCTGCCAAAGACAAAGGCACAAATAAAGAGCACAAGATCACCATTCAGGCCTCCGGTGGGTTGTCCGATGAAGACATCGAACAAATGGTCAAAGACGCCGAGGAAAATGCGGAGGCGGACAAGGAGCGTAAAGAACTGGTCGAGGCCAAAAATCAGGCAGAGGGTTTGATTCATGGAACCGAAAAGTCTCTGGAAGAGCACTCCGACAAGGTCGACCCATCAACCGTTGAAGTGATCGAGCTTTCGATCAAGGCGCTCAAGGAAACTTTGGAAACCGAGAATGCTGGCAGTATCAAAGCCCGCACTCAGGACCTGACCGAAGCTGCGATGAAACTTGGTGAAGCCATCTACAAGTCGCAGGCCGAAGAGGGTGCTGCGCCTGACATGGATGGTATGGCCGACGAAGACGAGCCGAAACCGGTTGACGAAGATATCGTAGACGCTGATTTCGAAGACCTCGGAAAAGACGGCCGATAGACCTTGTCTAGAGCTAAAAACGTTTGGAATGGCCCTCTTGGGGCCGTTCCCGCATAACGCGGAGGCGATATGGCAAAGCGCGACTACTACGAACAGCTGGGTATTTCCAAAGGCGCGTCTGAGGGCGAAATCAAGAAAGCCTTTCGCAAAAAGGCGATGGAGTTGCACCCCGACCGCAACAAAGACAACCCCGAGTCCGAAGCTCAGTTTAAAGAAGTAAATGAAGCTTATGATGTTCTGAAGGATCAGGACAAAAAGGCTGCCTATGACCGGTATGGTCATGCCGCGTTTGAAGGCGGCATGGGAGGCGCCGGCGGTGGTGCGGGGTTTGGCCAAGGCGGAGCGGATTTTGCATCTGCATTTTCCGATGTTTTTGACGATTTGTTTGGAAATTTTTCCGGTGGCGGTCGCCGTGGGGCCAGTCAGCGGGCAACACGTGGATCCGATCTTCGATATAACCTGAGCATCTCACTTGAAGAAGCTTTTACCGGCAAACAGCAAACTATATCAGTGGCGAGTTCCGTAGCTTGCGAATCCTGCAACGGTTCAGGAGCCGAAGGGGGTGCAGAACCCTCAAACTGCCCGACCTGCTCTGGAATGGGAAAGGTTCGTGCACAACAAGGGTTTTTTACGGTTGAACGGGCCTGCCCAACTTGTTCCGGCCGCGGTCAGATCATTACCAATCCCTGTGGCAATTGTTCGGGTTCCGGTCGCCAGCAGCGCGATCGTTCATTGAGTGTAAACATCCCAGCCGGTGTTGAAACCGGCACCCGAATCAGATTGGCTGGCGAAGGCGAAGCCGGGCTGCTCGGCGGGCCGACCGGAGATCTCTATATCTTTGTCGAAGTTAAGGACCACCAAATTTTTGAGCGCGAAGGCACGAACCTATATTGCCGCATACCAGTTTCGATGGCTGCTGCTACTTTGGGTGGGGAAATTGAAGTTCCGACGATTGACGGCGGAAAAAGCCGTGTAAAAATTCCGGCCGGCTCGCAGTCCGCAAAGCAGATGCGTTTAAAACACAAAGGTATGCCGGCCCTGCGGTCGAGTACTGTAGGCGATCTGTTTTTGGAGCTCGCAGTTGAAACACCCGTAAACTTATCATCTCGCCAAAAAGAGCTGATGCGGGAGTTTGACAATCTGGGCGAAAACAACAGTCCAGAGGCGAGTAATTTCTTTGGCAAAGTCAAACAGTTCTGGGATGGAATGAAAAGTTAGCAAGTGACCTAACTCGGAGGCTTTCCACCTCTAACTGTTAATTTAGGTCGCAAGCGGCGATCACCGCCATATTCAGAATATCATTCACCGTTGAATTGGTTGCGCACATCTTGATCGGCGCATTGATGCCGGACAAGATTGGGCCGATAACAGTCGCACCTGCCATTTCCTGCATCAATTTGACCGAAATAGAAGCTGAGTGGCGGGCAGGTACAACCAACACATTTGCCGGCTCGCTCAAGCGGCAGAACGGGTATTTAGCCAGAGTTTCAGCGTCCAAAGCGACATCAACCGTCATCTCTCCGTCGTACTCAAAATCCACACCGCGTTTGTCCAGCTCTTTGGGGCCATGCGACATTTTTTCGGCCCGTTCGGACGCCGGGTATCCAAAATTGGAAAAACTGACAAATGCCACTCTCGGCTCAATACCCATTTTTCGCGCAACATTTGCAGCGCGCTCGGCGATATCTGCCAAATCTTCGGCTTCAGGCCATTCGTGAACCAGCGTATCGGCGATGAACAACAGGCGCCCGCGATGCAATAGAGCCGTAACGCCGACTGCGCCGTCACCGGGCCGGGCGTCATAGACGTGGTTCAGTTTTTCCAAAATGCTGGCGGCTTTGCGAGTCGCACCCGTCACCATCCCATCAGCATGCCCGTGTGCCACCATCAACGCAGAATATACATGCCTGTCGCGTAACGCCAGCTTATGGCAGTCTTCTTGATTAAATCCTTTGCGTTGAATTCGGGAATAAAGATATGCTTTGTAAGTCTCCAAATGGTCAGTCATCGACGCATTGTGAATTTCAATATCATCGATTGCATCGCCCAATCCGGCGTTTTCCAGCATCTCTTTGATTTCAGGTTCCCGTCCGATCACCACCGCAGTTCCAAGACCGTTCCGACTGTACGCGACAGCAGCTCGAACCACACGTTCGTCGTCTCCTTCGGCAAATACCATTCGCGCCTGGGCGTTTTTTGCTCTCACATTTAGAGACTGCAAAACCGATGCCGTGGGATCCAGACGTGATTTGAGGTCTATCTCATAACCTTCCATGTCGACGATGGGTCGGCGCGCCACACCAGTGTCCATTCCTGCTTTGGCAACCGCCGGCGGGATCACATAAATCAACCGTGGATCGAACGGTGTCGGGATGATGTAGTCCTGACCAAATGTCAGCTTTTTACCATAAGCCATTGCAACTTCGTCGGGAACGTCTTGGCGGGCAAGGTCGGACAATGCGCGGGCACAGGCGATCTTCATTTCGTCATTGATTGCACGAGCATTAATATCCAAGGCACCCCGAAACAAATAAGGAAAGCAGAGTACATTATTGATTTGGTTTGGATAGTCGCTTCTGCCTGTGGCGACAATTGCGTCACTCCTAACGGCGCGAGCCTCTTCTGGTGTTATTTCCGGGTCGGGGTTTGCCATCGCAAAAATGACTGGGTTCGGAGCCATGGATGCAATCATGTCTTGGGTGACTGCACCCTTGACGCTCACGCCCAGAAACACGTCTGCGCCAACCATTGCTTCTTCCAGCGAACGCTTGTCTGTCACTACCGCGTGGGCAGATTTCCATTGATTCATCCCTTCAGTGCGCCCTTGATAAATCACGCCCTTCGTGTCGCACACCAAGCAGTTTTCATTTCGAGCACCCATCGCCTTGATCAACTCGATACAGGCAATACCCGCAGCTCCTGCACCATTCAGGACAATCTTAACGTCTTCGATCTTTTTTCCGCTGATGTGCAGGGCGTTGATCAGGCCAGCCGAACATATTACCGCTGTGCCATGCTGGTCATCATGGAACACTGGGATGTCCATCAATTCTTTCAGTCTTTGTTCGATGATGAAGCATTCGGGCGCCTTGATGTCCTCGAGGTTTATTCCGCCAAAACTCGGGCCCATCAGTTTTACTGCATCAATGAATTCATTGGGGTCCTGGGTATCCAGTTCCAAATCAATGGAATTTACGTCCGCAAATCGCTTAAATAGAACTGATTTCCCTTCCATGACAGGCTTGGAGGCCAGTGCGCCCAGATTGCCGAGGCCCAATATCGCCGACCCATTCGAAATCACGGCCACCATGTTTCCCTTGGTGGTGTAGTCATAGGCAGTTTCGGGATTCTCTGCGATGGCCGCTACGGGAACGGCCACACCAGGCGAATATGCCAGCGACAGGTCTCGTTGCGTATTCATCGCAGTTGTAGGAACCACTTCCAACTTGCCGGGTTTTGGCTCCAGATGATACGCAAGCGCTTCTTCGTCGGTAATTTTATTGTTCTTTGTCATGGGCCTGGATGATTTAGTTTAACGTTAAACCATTTCAATATATCGCAACCGGCCTGATTGCACAACACGCATAAATATTAGGCCTTTTCCTTGCTGGTCGGCTCCGATATTTTCCTTCGAAAACCGTTTGGGAGACGATTCATTGGCAACAGAATCCAGCACCGTCACACCAATGATGGCGCAATTCCTTGAAATTAAGTCGGGCTATCCGGACGCGCTGTTGTTTTATCGCATGGGCGATTTCTATGAGATGTTTTTCGAAGATGCTGTTCTGGCAGCAGAAGCGCTTGATATTGCACTCACCAAACGCGGCAAGCACTTGGGCAAAGATATTCCGATGTGCGGGGTGCCTGCACATGCTTCCGACAATTACCTTCTCACATTGATCCGCAAAGGGTTCAGGGTCGCAGTTTGCGACCAATTGGAAGATCCCGTTGACGCAAAAAAGCGGGGGGCAAAGTCGGTCGTCAAGCGCGGTGTTGTTCGGCTGGTTACACCCGGAACGCTAACCGAAGACAGCTTGCTTGATGCCCGTCGTCATAATTTCCTGAGTGCGTTTTCTGAGGTTAGAGGAAAATCTGCGGTGGCATGGGTCGATATCTCAACGGGTGACTTCTACGTGCAGCCTTGCCCAAAGGCGGCCGTCTCACCGCTTCTGGCCCGCCTGGCTCCCAAGGAGCTGTTGGTTGCAGAAAACCCTGATAAATGGCTGCGAGATTGCGCGGAAGAGGGTGGGGCTTCAGTAACTGAGCTTAGTCGGTCCGCATTTGACAGTTCGTTCGCCGAAAAACGTCTGTCAAGTTTGTTTAATGTCAAATCTATGGACGCTTTTGGTAATTTTGATCGCCACGAACTTGCGGCTTTGGGCGCGATTGTCGAATACCTCGACATTACCCAAAAAGGAAAATTGCCTGTCGTTCGCCCGCCTATACGTGAAGAAATGCGCGAAGCAATGAGGATTGACGCTGCAACGCGTCGAAATTTGGAGCTGACGCGCACGATCAGCGGCGGCCGTAAAGGGTCGTTGTTAGATGTGATCGACCGGACTGTTACCGGTGCCGGCGCCCGAATGCTGGAAACGCGCCTCAACAATCCATCGACAGATATTAACGCCCTCAGGCAGCGGCTGGATACGGTGCAATACTTTTGTGAGGATCAATCCATTTCCGATGCCTGCAAGGACTGTTTACGTCGAACGCCCGACTTGAACAGGGCTCTTATGAGGCTATCGCTGGAGCGCGGCGGACCGCGTGATTTGACCGCAGTAAGGGACGGATTACTGCAATCCGAGCAAATGGCGGCTGTGCTGCATCACGACGACAAACCCCAACAACTTGCAGATTCTGTTACCCACTTACATGGCCATTCAGAATTGGTTGGATTGCTGAAATCCGCACTTGTCAGCGAACCTCCGCCTCTGGCCCGTGACGGCGGATATATCGCTTCAGATTATTCAACTGAGCTTGCTGAAACACGTTCCTTGCGAAACGAGGGCCGACAGGTCATTTCTGCGCTGCAGGGGACATATGCCACGCTATCGGCGGTGTCTTCGCTAAAGATAAAACATAACAATGTGCTGGGATATTTTGTTGAAACTCCTGCCCGACATGCTGAGAAAATGTTGGCGGCACCTCTGACAGAGACCTTTATCCACCGACAAACAACTGCCAATTCAATCCGCTTCACAACCCTCGAACTATCCGAGTTGGAAAAAAGGATTCTTAGTTCTGGATTCAGGGCTCTGGATATCGAGAAACAGATTTTTGAAGAACTCCGCGTTGCAATCCTTGCAAATGCAAACCAAATATCTGCGGCTGCGCAAGAGATGGCTGAAATTGATGTCCAGACGTCATTTTCGCAACTGGCAGTCCAGGAAAATTGGGTACGACCTGTTTTATCGGAAGACAGATCGTTTCAGATCGTCAATGGGCGTCACGCGATAGTTGAAGCTGCCTTGAACCGCGAAAGCGATGCTTCGTTTGTGGCCAATAGTTGCGATCTTTCCTGCGAGTCCGAAGATGCAAAGCAACTTTGGTTGTTAACCGGCCCCAATATGGCCGGTAAGTCCACTTTTCTGCGCCAAAATGCTTTGATCGCCGTTCTTGCGCAAATGGGCTCATTTGTTCCCGCGGAAAGCGCACGCATCGGCATTGTTTCACAGTTGTTTTCAAGAGTTGGTGCTTCTGACGACCTGGCTCGGGGTCGCTCTACCTTCATGGTCGAAATGGTAGAAACAGCGGCAATTCTTAATCAAGCGGATGAAAATGCTCTGGTGATATTGGATGAAATTGGGCGGGGAACGGCTACATATGATGGGTTGTCCATTGCTTGGGCAACTCTTGAACATTTACACGAGGTAAATCGATGCCGGGCGCTGTTTGCGACTCACTATCACGAACTAACGCATCTGTCCGCAAAGCTTGATCATCTGTCAAATGCGACGATCGCTGTTCGAGAATGGGAGGGTGAAATCATCTTTTTGCACGAGGTCATGATGGGCGCAGCAGACAGGTCGTATGGCGTCCAGGTCGCACAATTGGCGGGCCTGCCGAAATCGGTTGTTGAACGGGCCCGGGTTGTTTTGGAAGCGTTGGAAAAAGGAGATCGGGAGGACGGAGGCAAAGCCGGAGCGCTTTTTGATGATCTGCCACTGTTTTCAATCCAGCCAGCACCGGCGGTGCGCACAAAAGAAGATTCGGCAGTGGAATCAGTTATGAAAAAGGTTTTGCCAGACGAATTGTCACCTAAAGAAGCGCTGTCTCTTATTTACGAGCTTAAGGACCTGATGAAATCATAGGCCGGGGCCGTCGGCTCCCGGTTTAAGATCTTGGGCAAAACACAGGCGGTTGCCGTGCGGGTCTTCGACCTCAATTTCACGGCAAGCGTAGAAACTGTCTTCTGGTCCCCGCAAAACGCGAACACCATTGGCTTGAATTTGGTCTGCAAATAAGGCGATGTCTGACACGTAAACATACGCAGACCAATCTGTCTTTGAACCGTCTCGGGCGGAATTTATTAAGCCGAGTGTAACCTGATCCAAACGAACAATCGCAAAACTTTCGGTGCCATCGTCTTCTGACCAGATGCCCGCAAGCTCAAAACCAAGGCCTTTGGTAAAAAACACCACAGAGTCGGATACTGAACCAGTCGGCAGAATCGGCATAGAACGCTGGCCTTGGCTCATTTTACGACTCCATCCCTATTGGTTTACCCACCTGAAGAAACACCAACCTGTGCAGGGCGCAACAATCGGTCAGAAATCATGAATCCTTCGCTCATCACCTGCAGTATATGGCCGGCTTTGACTCCCGGAAACGGGGCTTCAAACATTGCCTGATGAATTTTCGGATCGAATTTGTCGCCAACTTCCGGCGCAACGGGCAGTATTTTGTGTTTGGCGAATGTCGAAATGAGTTCGCGTTGAGTCAATTCGATTCCGTCGATCAGCGCTTTATTTGACTCACGTTGTTCCTCGGTGATGGTTTCTGACGCACGCATCATGTTATCATTCACCGATAACAAATCCCTGGCCAACTTGGAGCCGCCATACGATTCTGCGTCCCGGCGATCGCGCTCACCACGTTTGCGCGAATTTTCTGTTTCTGCCAGCGCACGCATCAAGCGATCTTTCAGATTATCAATTTCAGCCTGCAAAGCTTCGGTTTCAGACAGCTCCCCGGGTTCTTCCGTCAGGTCAACTTCAGGAAGTTCTTCGTTTTCCAAGTCATCAAAATAGTCGTCTGGTGATTTCATTTCTTTTTGGTCTGCCATCTTCATTTCCTGTTCGACATCAGGCGGCTTACCAGCTGCGCCGTATAGTCAACGATAGGGACAATTCTTCCGTAGTTCAGTCGGGTCGGACCAATAACTCCAATTGCGCCGACAATCTTTCGATCAGCGTTCATATATGGAGAAACCACCAAAGAGGAACCCGAAAGTGAAAAAAGTTTGTTCTCCGAGCCAATAAAAATGCGCACGCCCTCACCTTCCTCTGCCAAATGCAGAAACTGGGCAATATCGCGTTTGCGTTCCAGGTCATCGAACAGCTCTCTGATCCGGTTCAGATCCTCCTGAGTCGTAGCGTTTTCCAGCAAATTGGAACGCCCCCGAACGATCAATCTTTCCTGATCGCTGCCGGTATCGGTCCAAGCGGCCACCCCCGCTTCAATCAGGTTTTGTGCCAGTGCATCCAATTCCTGCCTGCGCCGCTTCACCTCGATTTGTACAACTTTGCGAAGATCGGCGATTGTGTGGCCAGCCAACACAGTATTCAGAAAATTGGCAGCTTCTCGCATCGCCGAAGGCGTTTGACCTACCGGCGGCGTAAAAACACGGTTTTCCACCTGCCCGTCTGCTGTGACCAAGACAACCAGGGCTTTGTCGGGCGCCAAAGATACGAATTCAATATGTTTGATCGGCGATTCAGTCTTAGGCGCCAGAACCACGCTGGCACTGCTTGTAAGCCCAGACAACAACAGGCCGGCGCGGTCCAACGCCGCTGCAATGTCTTGGGATTCCTCGTCTATCGAGGACTTCATTTTGTGCCGTTCATGCTTGGACAGGTCACCTACCTCTAGCAAACCATCGACAAACAATCTCAAACCCAGTTGAGTCGGAATCCGACCTGCAGAGACGTGTGGACTGTCCAACAGGCCCAGGAACTCCAGATCCTGCATAACATTGCGAATAGTTGCAGCAGACACCTGTTCTGTCAGACTGCGTGTTAAAGTACGTGATCCAACCGGCTCTCCGCTGTCCAAATATGATTCAACCAACAACCGAAAGACCTCGCGGCTTCGGTTATTCAGCTCTTCAATCGGATTTGCTGACAGCTCGTTCACTTTTTCGTCCGCCTATTGAACCGATCTATAAGTAGAAACTCGTGGCGCCGGGGTCAATCGGGGTTTGCGAATGTTTGATGAAACCGTTATCACCCGCCAAAAATGAAAGGATAATGAATGCGCCCATCAGGCCGTGCGCTGGACGCTTTGCGTCAAGTTGAAATTTCAGTCAATGCCACGAAACATGCTGAGGGGTCCTGCATCATTAAGTGTGGAGATACGCATGTGCTCTGCACCGCGTCAGTTGAGCCTCGCGTCCCGCCTTGGCTAAAAAACAGTGGGCTTGGCTGGGTAACCGCAGAGTATGGAATGTTGCCACGTGCTACCACAACCCGAAACCGGCGAGAAGCAGCGACTGGAAAACAATCAGGCCGGACGCAGGAAATCCAGCGGTTGATTGGGCGGTCGTTACGTGCAGGTGTGGATCGTGTGGCTCTAGGCGAACGCCAAATAACTGTAGACTGCGACGTGTTGCAAGCTGATGGGGGAACCCGCTGTGCTTCGATTACAGGAGGTTGGGTCGCTTTGCGTCTTGCCGTGAACAAACTCATGGCAGCAGGTGACATTAAAGAAGATCCGCTAACCGATCATGTTGTGGCGATCAGCTGCGGAATTTACGCCGGCCAACCACTGTTGGACCTCGATTATGCAGAAGATAGCGAGGCCGGGACTGATGCAAATTTTGTGATGACCGGCGCTGGCGGACTCATCGAAATTCAAAGCTCGGCAGAAGGCGCAACCTTTAGTCGCGACGAATTCAACGCCTTGATGGATTTGGCTGAAATAGGTGTAGCTGAACTGGTTGTTGCTCAAAAAGTTGCGATTGCCTGAAATGCGCGAGCTAACAGAGACCGGTATTGCGCTTGCGTCTCACAACAAAGGGAAATTGCGCGAAATTGCCGCCCTGCTACAGCCGTATGGGATTTTGATCACTTCCGCAGCCGAATTGGGTTTGGCTGAACCAGAAGAAACGGCATCCAGCTTTGCCGGCAATGCCCGGATCAAGGCTCACTTTGCTGCCAAGGCAAGCGGTTTACCGGCGCTATCAGATGACAGTGGCATCGAAGTTACGGCATTGGGCAATCAACCTGGTGTAGTTACCGCTGATTGGGCGGAGACGTCAGCCGGGCGGGACTTCCCCATGGCGATGACAAAAGTCTGGGATTTGTTGGAGCAGGCCGAAGCTGTTGAGCCTCGCGTTGCCCGGTTTCGATGTACCCTTTGTCTTGCCTGGCCCAATGGACACGATGAAATATTCGACGGTTCTGTAGAGGGCCGTATTGTCTGGCCAATGCGCGGAGAGCTTGGGTTTGGTTTTGACCCGATTTTTGTACCTGACGGAGAGTCTGAAACCTTTGGTGAAATGGATCCGGCCAAAAAGCACAACATGAGTCACCGCGCAAATGCTTTTGCGAAATTTGTATCTGAGTGTTTGTGTGGGTAGTGATTGGCAAAATAGTGGCTTTGGCGTTTATGTCCACTGGCCGTTTTGCAAGGCGAAATGCCCCTATTGCGATTTCAATTCTCATGTTCGTGACGGCGTTGACCAAGCCCGTTGGGTTGGCGCTCTAATACAAGAAATTGAAAATACAGCGGCGATCGTGCCTGGCCGCACGGTCAACACCATTTTTTTTGGTGGCGGTACGCCAAGTCTGATGGAACCCGAAACGGTTGCGTCGGTGATCGATGCCATTGGCAAATACTGGAAACTGGCCGACGATCCTGAAATCAGCTTGGAGGCCAACCCGACTTCGGTTGAAGCGGGCAGATTTCAAGGCTACGCCGATGCCGGTGTAAATCGAATATCCATGGGAATTCAGTCTCTCGTCGATGCTGAC
The DNA here is from genome assembly GCA_965237555.1 of Amylibacter sp. Taxonomy (GTDB): domain Bacteria; phylum Pseudomonadota; class Alphaproteobacteria; order Rhodobacterales; family Rhodobacteraceae; genus Amylibacter. Next base: position 85,846 of record OZ250147.1, on the reverse strand, counting down.
TTAAAAGCACTGGGGCGTCTGCACACTGCGCTGGAGGCGCGCCAAGCATTTGATATTGCGCGAAAAATATTCGATAATGTCAGTTTTGACCTTATTTATGCTCGCCAGCATCAGACATTGCACGCGTGGAAGTTGGAGCTTCAAGAAGCCATTGAAATGGCCGTAGATCATTTTTCGCTTTATCAACTAACGATCGAAGCTAGCACGCGTTTTGGCGAACTTCACGCGGTTCGGAAGCTTCGTGGCTTGCCGACAGATACGCTCGCGTCGGATATGTATCTTGCCACTCAAGTTGTCTGCGGCACAGCAGGGCTAAAAGCTTATGAAATTTCAAATCACGCACGTGATGGCGGTGAATGCCGGCACAACCTCAATTATTGGAGGTATGGTGATTACGCCGGGATCGGCCCGGGGGCACACGGTCGTTTGACTGTCAGCAATAGGCGTCTGGCAACCGAAACTCCGCTGTCACCTGAAGATTGGCTTTCACGGGTTGAGAGTGCTGGCACTGCTGTTCAGATAACTGAAGAAATAGCCCCGGAGCATCAGTTGTCCGAGTACCTTATGATGTCGATGCGATTGTCAGAAGGCAGCGAGTTGGAGAGGATTGAGGCCATGTCGCCGGGTCAGCTGGACATGGTGAAGTTGCGCGAACTTCAAGACGAAGGCTTTCTTTCAATCACAAACCACAAATTGATTGCCACCCAAAAAGGACGCCTTGTGCTGAACACGCTTTTGGGTGAAATTCTCCGCGACTAAGTTGGTGATTTCAATGCGAAGCTTTTGGTTTGTTGCCGGGACGGTGTCCGTCGCACTTGGCGCCGTTGGAATTGTTTTGCCACTGCTGCCCACGGTTCCATTTCTGCTACTCGCCGCCTTTTGTTTTGCAAGGTCGTCAAAAACCGCGCATGACTGGCTGATCAACCACAAGACGTTCGGTCCGCCTATCCTCGACTGGAATCAAAAAGGTGCGATCCGTAGACCTGCAAAATTGGCGGCGTCTGCCTGCATTCTTGCTGGATTTGGACTGTCGGTAGCTCTTGGAGTGGCAGCATGGGCGCTTATTCTGCAATGCGCCGTGCTCGCTTGTGTAGCCTTGTTTATTTGGACCCGGCCGAGTGGGTAGCTGACAGAATTCGGCACAGTTCATCCAGTTCGTCAAATGTTGCATAGCGAATCGCGACGGTACCACCCTCGGTCCCGGTCTTGTGCGATATCAGTACTTTCATATCGAGATTGGCGGATAAATCTGCCTCTAACGATCTGGTATCACTGTCCTTTTCTACCTGAGTCGGTTTCTTCTTCTCCTTTGAGCCCCGCTTGGCAAGCGCCTCCGTCTGACGCACCGACAGCCCTTTGGCGACCGCTTCCCTGGCGAGAGCCACTGGGTTATTGGTTGTAATCAACGCCCTCGCATGTCCGGGCGTCAATTGGCCGTCGCGCAGAAAATCAAGCACGGCTTCGGGCAGGTTCAGCAAACGCAGCGTGTTCGCTATATGGCTCCGGCTTTTGCCAAGCGCCAAAGACAGTTTCTCCTGGGTGTGTCCAAATCCGTCCATTAGTTGCAAATAGCCCGCCGCTTCATCAACTGGATTTAGATCGGCGCGCTGAACATTTTCGATGATCGCAATTTCCAGAACTTCCATGTCGTCAAGTTCACGGACCAAAACCGGAACCTCATCGACTTGCGCGAGTTGTGCTGCACGCCAACGCCGTTCACCGGCGACAATTTGATATTCACCAATGCGGTTTGCGACTGGACGGACAATCAAAGGCTGAATAATGCCTTTTTCAGAAATAGATCGGGACAGACCCTGTAGTTCTGCTTCATCGAACGTTTTTCGCGGCTGATCTGGATTGGCATGAACGTTGGTAATTGAAACCCGACGCTCACCGGAAAATTCAGCATTCGAACTGTCTGAATTCGTGGTGCTGTGTTGAGGTTCGATATCTGCCATCAGCGCTGATAAGCCTCTGCCGAGTCCCCGTTTTTCTCTTTTTATGGTCATTTACTTTTTCTTTCCAATAGGTTACGCTGTTTTCGACAGGCTAACCTGCGCGCGCCGCAATATCTCGGCTGCTAGTTTTTGATAGGCGACGCTGCCCCGACTTTTGTGGTCGTAGAGAATTGCGGGAACTCCGAAAGACGGAGCTTCACTTAAACGGACGTTGCGGGGAATTATCGTTTCATACACCAGGTCACCCAGATTTTCGCGCACATCCCGCTCTACTTGTAGCGAAAGGTTGTTGCGTCCGTCGAACATCGTCAAGACGATGCCTTCTATCTTGAGTACCGGGTTCAGGCTCTGACGCACCTCACGGATTGTCAGCATTAGCTGCGACAAACCCTCTAATGCAAAAAACTCTGCCTGAAGGGGGACAATCACAGAATTGCTTGCAGCCAGAGCGTTCAATGTGAGCAAATTCAGGGATGGCGGGCAATCAATGAGGATATAATCGTAGTCTGCCTCGGATGCCAAAGCGTCACTTATCGCCATCCGAAGCCGCAAAACACGTCGTTGATCGTCAACCAACTCGACATCGGCAGAACTCAGATCGACGGTGGAAGCGGCAAGAAACAGATTTGGAACTGCGGTTGGCAATACGGCCTTTTTAAGCGAAATACCGTCCACGATTACATCATATGTGGTAAATTCACGTTCTGAGACTTTAATTCCCAACCCAGTGGATGCGTTGCCCTGTGGGTCCAAATCAATCAATAAGACCTTTTTTCCGACAGCGGCAAGTGCAGTGCCAAGATTTATTGCTGTCGTCGTCTTACCAACGCCGCCCTTCTGGTTGGCGACTGAAATGACATTGACCTGTTTTTGTGCCTCAAAGTATTCCAACACGCTCTATTCCCCTTAAACGCAGTACGCTGCTTTGCGGGTCTGTAACGCTTGGAAAGCGGTCCAGTTCAAAGTTCCACCTATTTGCAGTCTTTGTAAGCTCAATATCACAACTGTGGCCCTTCAAAAACAGACAATGCCCGTCAAATTTCAATATTTTTTCGCTGTACTCGAGCAGATCAATGAGCGGGGCCAGTGCGCGCGCGGATACTACTTCAGCCACAATTCCATCAAGATCCCCAATTCTACAACAGAATATATTGACTGTAACATCGACTTCCCGCGCTACAGTCCGCAAAAAGGCACATTTGCGCGCATCGCTTTCCACAAGATGAAATTTGGCTTCTGGCGCCAGCTCTGCCGCAATAATGGCCAGAACCAAGCCAGGAAAACCAGCTCCCGATCCGATGTCCACCCAATTTTGAAATTCGGGTCGCAGTCTCCACAACTGAGCGGAATCAACAAAGTGCCGGTCCCAGGCATTGGAAATTGTTGAGCGCGCCACCAAGTTGATCCTGGAGTTCCACTTTTCCAGAAGCTTAGGATAAATCATCAACCGATCTAATGTTTCACGTGAAACATTGGCTTGTTGTTGGAGGGCTATACTGTTGGAATCAATCACATTCATGCACGCTTTGCGGCGGCGCTCAGCTTGATTTTAGCCAACAACAAAACCAAAGCTGCTGGAGTCATCCCATCGATCCGGCCAGCCTGCCCAAGTGTTTCAGGTCGTACTTGTGTCAATTTTTGCTGTAGTTCCTTTGAAAGGCCGGGAATCCCGGCAAACACGAATTGCGATGGGATCGCTAAATTTTCATCCCGACGCAAGGCGGCAATCTCCGAATTCTGGCGCTGGATGTAATGGGTGTACACAGCGTCCTTTTCAATTTGCGTTGCCGTTACATTATCAACCTTTGACAATTCCGGCCATATGCCGATGAGATTTTCAAATTTTACACCAGGATAAGCCAGCAATTCCAGGCCGGTACGCTTTATGCCATCTTTGTTTACGGAAATACCTGCTGCTTCCGCTTGGTTGGGAGACGCCGCTTTGGACGTTACAAGGAAGACTGCCGTATCCAACAACGACATCTTTTTAATGAATTTTTTCCTGCGATTCTCGCTAACGCAGCCAATGTCCGAACCTATGGCAGTCAACCGCTGGTCTGCATTATCAGCCCGCAGCGACAGACGGTATTCAGCTCGCGACGTAAACATCCGATAGGGTTCGGCAACACCGCGCGTGATAAGATCATCGATCATCACGCCTATATATGCATCAGCACGGCTGAGGATTAGAGGCGCCATCGTCTTTACCGCCAAAGCTGCGTTCAGCCCCGCTATCAACCCTTGTGCCGCAGCTTCTTCGTATCCAGTTGTGCCATTAATCTGCCCTGCCAAATAAAGTCCAGGAACATCCTTGAGCAGCAGTGTTGCACTCAATGCCCTTGGGTCCACGTAGTCATATTCAATGGCATAGCCAGGTTGGGTGATCTTAACAGCTTCCAACCCAGCGATCGATTTCACATAGTCTTCTTGTACGTCCAGCGGCAAAGATGTTGATATTCCATTCGGATAGACCGTGGGGTCAGACAACCCTTCTGGTTCCAAAAAGACCTGATGTGAAGATTTATCAGAAAACCGGACAACCTTATCCTCGATCGAAGGGCAGTACCTTGGCCCGATTCCCTCGATTTGGCCTCCATATATTGCAGATCTGTCGAGATTTTTCTTTATAATATCATGGGTTTCCGCATTTGTATGGGTTATACCACAGGAAATTTGCCGTACATGAGGCCCCGAAGAGAGGAACGAAAACATCGTCGGGGCATCATCTCCGGGTTGCATTTCCAGTCCAGCCCAATTGATAGTTCGCCCATCGAGTCGGGGCGGAGTTCCGGTCTTCAAGCGCCCCAAAGGCAAACCAAATGAATCAATTTTTTTTGCAAGAGGTATCGCAGGGCGGTCACCGATCCGGCCGCCAGGCCTTGACTCTCTTCCGATGTGGATCACACCGCGCAAAAAAGTGCCGGTGGTTAAGACCACGGCCTGACAGCTTATCTCCGAGCCGTCCAACAAAACCACGCCCGCTACAGTATCGCCCTTCATGATAAAGTCGATGACTTCACTTTCGACCACGTTCAGTCCGGGCTTATCCGCAAATTCTGCCTGCATGGATTTTCGATAAATTTTGCGATCTGTCTGCGCTCTTGGACCTTGCACCGCAGGCCCCTTGCGCCGATTCAGCAACCGAAACTGTATGCCGGCCTGATCTGCAACTCGCGCCATCACTCCATCCAGTGCATCGATTTCCCGCACCAAGTGGCCTTTTCCCAACCCGCCAATTGCCGGATTGCAGGACATTTCCCCAATCTTATCAAAACTGTGTGTGATCAATGCGGTTGAAACGCCAATGCGCCATGCAGCGTGAGCAGCCTCGGTGCCTGCGTGCCCGCCGCCAACCACTACGACATCAAAGTCTGTATGTTTCACGTGAAACAATCCTATTTCCCCAAGCAGAAACTTGCGAATATTTCATCCAGTAAGTCTTCTACATCAACCTTACCAATAAGGGAACTGAGGTCCGTGGTTGCACTGTTTAACTCCATCGCAAGGAACTCCGGCTTTGTGCTGGTGCTGTCTAATAGTAATTTCGCTGCAGCAAGGCTTTGGACCGCGCGCTCCATCGCCAACCGGTGGCGTTGTCGTATTGCGCTCTGCGCAAGAGCCGACCTCTGTGACAAAACTTGTGATATTCTGTCTACTAAGCGATCAACGCCGAATCCGGATTTACCTGAAATATCCTCTTCACCAGCTGCTTCACGAAGGTCAGATTTGCCAAGAACGACAATATCATCGGCCTCAGGTTCGAGTCCCAGACCCGAAAGTCTGTTGCCATCGGTCAGAAATACCCGAATATCTGCCGTTTTAGCCCGCCTCCTGGCCAAATCTATACCCAAGCCTTCAATCTGGTCGTCGCTGTCCCGCAACCCTGCGGTATCCAGAAGAGTGACTGCAAGCCCATCCAAATCCATTCTAACTTCAATTACGTCGCGAGTGGTTCCAGCAATTTCAGAAGTAATCGCCGCCTCACGACCAGCAAGGGTATTTAAAAGCGTTGATTTTCCTGCGTTTGGAGGGCCGATGATGGCTACTTCAAAACCGTCTCGAATCCGCTCAGCGACGAAACTGCCTTTGATCTCTTGATCAAGATCAGAACTGATTGACGAAACCAGCGACAACACCTCCGGCGACACATCTACCGGAACGTCCTCGTCTGCAAAATCGATTGTTGCTTCCACCAATGCTGCAGCTCTGATCAAATCCTGACGCCAGCCCTCGACTTTGTCCGACAATCCACCTTGCATAATTTGGAATGCCTGTTTTCTCTGAGCTTCTGTTTCAGCCTCCAATAAGTCGGCCAGTCCTTCAACTTGGCTAAGGTCAAGGCATCCGTTCTCCAGCGCGCGCCGGGTAAACTCGCCAGGTTCTGCAAGTCTGGCATCTGCATGTGATGCCAGTTCAAAAAGCAAAGCGTCAATAACTGCCGGACTTCCGTGGCATTGCAATTCGACGACATCTTCGCCGGTAAAACTTGCGCCCGCAGCAAATCCAAGAACCACAGCTTCATCAATTATTGTTTTGTCCCTACTGGTCAGTTCTCGCAAGCTTGGGCGCCGAATACCAAGGGGGCCGCCGCTTATTTCACCACCTATTCTAAACGCAGATGGACCAGACAATCGCACAACAGCGATACCGGACCGCCCTTTGACTGTAGCGGTTGCATAAATCGTATCTCCCATTTATAACCCGTTGTTTTTAAAGGTTAAAGTGAAATTACGTATTCATTGAATCGAAAAAGTCGGAGTTCGACTTTGTTTGTTTCAGCTTACCAAGCAAGAATTCAATCGCATCAGTAGTCCCCATTGGATTAAGGATTCGGCGCAAAACAAATGTCTTGGTCAAGTCGCCCTTGTCCACCAACAATTCCTCTTTCCGGGTGCCGGACTTCAGAATATCTATTGCCGGATAAACCCGTTTGTCTGCGATTTTGCGATCCAAAATGATTTCCGAGTTACCAGTACCCTTGAATTCTTCGAAGATTACCTCGTCCATCCGGGAACCGGTATCAATTAAGGCAGTGGCAACGATGGTCAGAGAGCCGCCTTCTTCGATGTTCCTAGCTGCCCCAAAGAACCGCTTTGGACGTTGCAAGGCGTTGGCGTCCACACCGCCGGTCAGAACCTTACCAGAGGACGGTACAACCGTGTTGTAGGCCCGGCCCAGTCTGGTTATGGAGTCGAGCAGGATAACGACGTCTCGCTTGTGTTCTACAAGACGTTTTGCCTTTTCGATTACCATTTCTGCTACTGCAACATGTCGCGTCGCCGGTTCATCGAAAGTCGACGATACAACTTCGCCTTTCACGGATCGCTGCATGTCCGTTACTTCTTCCGGGCGCTCATCGATCAACAAAACGATCAAATAGCATTCCGGGTGGTTCTGTTCGACAGAATGGGCAATATTTTGCAGAATGACCGTTTTCCCGGTCCGCGGCGGCGCCACAATCAAGGAACGCTGTCCTTTGCCAATTGGCGCAATCAAATCAATTACCCGCGCCGACTTATCTTTGATTGTCGAATCCTGAATTTCCATCGTCATCCGCTGATCCGGATAAAGCGGTGTCAGGTTATCGAAGTGGACCTTGTGTTTAGCGTCCTCTGGATCGCTGAAATTGATCGTAGTCACTTTGGTCAGACCAAAATAACGCTCACTTTCTTTGGGAGATCGGATAAAACCCTCTACGGTATCGCCCGTTCGCAAAGAATGGTTGCGAATTTGCTCCGGGCTTACATAAATATCTTCCGGGCCCGGAAGATAGTTCGCTTCTGGTGACCGCAGAAATCCAAATCCGTCCTGCATCAGTTCGAGCACACCGTCACCCGAAATCTCTGCGCCTTCCTCTGCCATTTCTTTGAGAATGGCAAACATCATATCGCCTTTGCGCATAGTGGATGCGTTTTCGACTTCTAACTCTTCAGCAATTTTCAGAAGGTCAGCGGGGCTCTTTGCTTTGAGTTCAGACAAAAAGACTTTTTCTTGTTCCATAAAATCACCCGACACGCGGAAGTACATCCGCTACTTTGTTTTGTTTCTTTGAAAGAGGGCCCATAAACGGTTGGAGAAACCGGGCCACTAACCCTGCAATAAAACCTCGATTCCGAATTGTCAATTTATCGTTTAGAAGGGGCGAACAACAATCATAACAACAATTACAACCATCATTATAGTCGGCACTTCGTTCATGACCCTATAGGTTTTAGCGGATCTGGAATTCATATCTGCCTCAAATTCTTTGCGGCGTTTTGCCAACCAGAGATGAAACCATGTCAGTCCCAATATCATTGCGCCTTTGACAAACGGATAACCGGAAGACCAATCCACAATACCTGGCGTTAGAACCAGAAGGACACCAAACACCCACGTCGCAATCATGGCCGGATTCATGATTATCTGAAGCAACCTGGTTTCCATTATTTTGAATGTTTCAGAACTATCAGACCCAACCGGGCCACGCTCCACATGATTAACGAACAGCCGCGGAAGGTAGAGCAGCCCTGCCATCCAAGAGATTACCGAGATAATGTGAAGGGCCTTAATCCATGGGTATAGCGTTGAAAGCAGATCAGACATTCTAAGATTTCTTTTCTTTGCCGCTTTCGGGGTTCTACAGAGAACACACCGACTTTGCTCGTTTCTATATTAATAAATGATATTTAGAAAAGATGATTATGTTGTAGGGAGTCCCATTTGTTGTGGATCAAATAAATTTCCACAGGATTAGAAAGAATACGCATTCTCAGCAAACTGTGAACAATATTGGTCAGGGCTCTGTATAACTATATTTTTATTTAATTTCTTACTGTTATGGGAAAACGAGTGTGGAAAACTAATGAGTAAGCCAACATGACGCTGGCTACTCAACACACCTGAATAAAAAGACTCAGGCAACCCACCTGTGGAAGGTTCGAGAATTAGGTGCGCAGACTTAGACAATTGTTCAACTGCGAACCTGGCGAATTGATTTAGGCCAGCTTTTCCACATGTCATTGCAAACTGTCCGCATTCCTTCAACAACCAAACTCAACATCGTAAGGCTATTATCTGTCGGTTCGGCCAAACTCCTTGTGGCTTTGTCTGAAAGCAATTTGTATGACAGTCTTCATGTCTTCTTCCATTATTCTCGCCTCTGGATCTGATATCAGGCAGCAGCTTCTGGCCAATGCAGGCATCAATTTTTCAGTAATAATTCCGCGAGTAGATGAACCTGCAATCTTGGCCGCACTCTTGGCGGAAAATGCCAAGCCAATCGATATTGCTGATACACTTGCGGACTATAAGGCACAGCGCGTTGCTCTTAAGAACACACAGGCGCTCGTGATTGCGGCAGACCAAATACTCGTTTGCAATGGCGATGTTTTTAACAAGCCGAAAAACAAAGAATGTGCAAAGCAGCAACTTGGTTTGTTGCGTGGGAATGGCCACCAGTTACTGTCGGCAGTTGTTATTTACGAGGCGGGGCAACCGGTATGGCGGCACGTTGGACGTGCGCAGCTTGTAATGCGGGATTTTTCAGATGAGTTTTTGGATGACTATGTTTCCAGCAACAGCCCGGAAATTCTTGCTTCGGTTGGCTGTTACCAACTAGAAAACCAAGGTGTCCAATTATTTTCTAAAATTCAGGGTGACTATTTTACAATCCTCGGCTTGCCACTTGTTGAAGTTCTTGGCTTCCTGAGAAGCAGAGGAGTGCTGAAAGAATGACTTCAGAAAGAGTGCCTTTGGCGGGCGTAGTCGGTTGGCCCATTGCACACAGCAAATCACCACAAATTCATCAATACTGGCTGAGCAAATATAAGATTTCGGGCTACTATGTACCTATCGGTGTTGAATCGAAGGATTTCAAAGAAACATTACGGTCATTGCCGAAATTGGGATTTGTTGGTGTGAACATTACCATCCCATACAAAGAACAAGCATTGAATATGGCCAGCTCAGTCACAGATCGAGCGAGGTCAATTGGAGCAGCAAACACAATCACTTTCCTGCCGGACGGTACAATTCACGCCGATAACACCGACGGCTTGGGTTTCATCAACAACATCAAGCTGCAGGAGCTCAACTGGGATAGCTCTGCCGGACCGGCATTGGTGTTGGGGGCAGGCGGAGCTGCGCGCGCTGTAATTTCATCATTGCTAAGCGAAGGTACTCCCAGGATTATCCTGGCCAATCGAACAAAGTCGCGCGCCGAAATGTTGCAAAAGCACTTTGGCACACGTGTAGAGGTTCGAAATTGGAACGACGTGACTGAATTGCTTTCAGAAGCTGTAACAATAATAAACACCACTTCGATGGGTATGGTCGGACAACAGAATCTGGATCTGAATTTCAACAAAGCACAATCTACGGCATTGGTTACGGATATTGTATACACTCCTCTCAAAACTAGGTTCCTCGAAAACGCCGAAAAGCTCGGGCTAAAAACAGTAGATGGGCTTGGCATGCTGCTACATCAGGCCGTTCCCGGGTTTCACAAGTGGTTTGGAACAATGCCAGAAGTTGATAAACACCTCAGAGAAATTGTTTTGTCGAACTCATGACGAGTCAGTTTTTCATACTTGGGCTGACCGGCTCTATTGGGATGGGAAAATCCACAACTTCTGGGTTTTTCAAAGAACTGGGAGTGCCGGTTTGGGATGCGGATGCCGTTGTCCACAAACTCTATGAAGGCGATTCTGCGGTGGTACAAGGTATTGCCGCTTTGGCTCCAAAATCTGTTAGAAACCAAAAAGTTAACAGAGGTTATTTGAAACACGCGATCAAGGAAAACCCGAAGCTGTTGAAAGAAATCGAAGCGCTGGTTCACCCACATGTAGCCGCCAATCGAACAGAGTTTTTAGCGGTGGCCAGGATGGGTGAAACGCTCGTAATAATTGACCATCCTTTGCTTTATGAAACCGGTGAGGACAGTCGGTGCGACGCAGTTCTAGTGGTATCCGCGTCGCCGGCAGAGCAGAGACGTCGCGTTATGTCGCGCGAAGGTATGACCGAAGAAACATTTCAAATGTTGTTAGAAAAGCAGATGCCGGATGCTGTGAAACGCAGTAAAGCCGACTATATTTTGGAAACCACGACTCCAAAAGCTGCAAGACAATTTGTATTTGAATTGGTTGAGAAACTTACTAGCCGCGAGGTCAGAAATGCGTGAAATAGTTCTGGACACAGAAACCACGGGACTGGACCCGTCCAGCGGAGATCGCATCGTCGAGATCGGTGCAGTGGAGCTGCTAAATCACCTGCCCACCGGCAAGGTCTACCACCAATACATCAACCCGGAACGAGACATGCCACAAGGTGCGTTTGACGTTCATGGGTTGAGCGCAGAGTTTCTGTCCGACAAGCCTGTATTCAAAGCCATAGCATCGGGGTTTCTGGAATTTGTCGCCGGGTCGAAAATGATAATCCACAATGTAGCGTTCGATATGAAGTTTCTAAATGCCGAGCTTGATTGGATAGGATTCTCCAAATTGCCCCCAATTCAGGCGATAGATACGCTCGACATGGCGCGCAAACGATTCCCAGGTGCGCAAAATTCATTAGACGCACTCTGCCGCCGATTTGGGGTCGATAATTCCGGCCGGGAGAAACACGGAGCCCTTCTCGATTCCGAATTATTGGCAGAGGTGTATCTGGAACTTGTTGGAGGACGCCAGCCAGACCTTACCTTAACCGTGGTTGGGAGTCAGGACGTTGAACAAGCCCAACAATTATCGGAAAAATGGGACGTACCTCAGCGCCCTAAAGTACTGCCGCCCCGAATTACCGGAGCGGAGCAAGAGGCCCATGCCGATTTTGTTGGCGCTTTGGGCGAAGATGCGTTGTGGAACAAACCATGACGAAATTCGCGGCTGCATTATAACAGATTACGCCTAGTTTGCTGTCGCAGCCCGGCGTTGCAATTCGTTTCGGTACAGCGCCATAAAATCTATGTTGTCGATATTGAGCGGAGGAAAACCACCGTCGGCTGTAATGTCGCGCGCAATCCGACGAATAAAAGGAAACATCATGCGGGGACATTCAATCATCAGATAAGGATGAAGCTGTTCTTCTGGTAGGTTTTCTATAGTAAATAAGCCGGCGTAGTCCACCTCCAAAAGAAACACATTTTGTTCACCTGAGGTAGCTTTGACCGTGAGCTTCAGGACAACCTCATAGTTGTTTTCACCCTTCTTCCCAGCGTCCAGATTTACCTGAACATTGATCTCAGGCTTAATGTCGCCCCCCAGGCTTTTTTGTGCTGCGGTGTTTTCAAATGAAAGATCACGAATGTACTGGTTTACGATTTTCATTGTCGGAGTAGCGGGTTGTGCTGCTTCCTGCGTGCCAGAGTTTTCTTCGGCCATGTATTATCTCCGTTTCATCAATCGGCAACTTGGTAACAACTTTGCCAACCAAGAACAATGCATTTCAGTAATCTGTCTTGTCAGTCGGCAGAGCCGGATTCTTCGGAACGATCTGGCTCGTCATCCAACACAACAAAATCTCCTTCCACCGCATTTGAGGTGCCTCTCGCCTGGTTTTTACGGGCCGGCGTCATGTCCGAAAACACCACAGTGTTGCCTTTCATCAAACGTGCCGCCCCCCACTTGATCAAAGTGGAGCGAACCGGCGGTAACAGCAGTGCAAAACCAACGCCGTCTGTAAAAAACCCGGGTGTTAATAGCAGAACACCGGAAGCGAGTATCAATGCAACGTGGGCAATTGGGTCCACGGGATTTTGCCCTTCGGACAAGCTGTTCTGTAACCGGTTAAGAGTGGCCAATCCCTGACGACGCAGTAACGTTGTTCCAATAAACGCGGTCAATACAACTATAGCCAGAGTAGTCCACAACCCCAGAATTCCACCGACCTGAATAAAAAGGCCAATCTCAATAATCGGAGTGAGAACAAAAATTAGGAATAACCACATATTGATTCTCAACTTTCTGTCAGTCAGCGCTTGTGGACTTGGGTCTTTCTCTGCCCTAAGTATGTCGAAACAGAAGGCAGTTCCACCTGTCCTGATAAAAAGTTGAAAGGTTCCTTATGAGCTCTGCTGTCATTCAGTTGCTGGTTCTGGCTGCAATAGCGCTATTTTTGGTGCTCCGCCTGCGCAATGTCCTTGGGACCCGCGACGGGTTTGAACCCACTATGGACAAGAAAAGTCCGCCCGCAAAAAACGGAAAAGCCCGGGATTTTGAAGTGATCGAAGGCGGTCTGGATCCCGACATTACTGATCATGTGGCCATAGACAGCAGTGCTGGACAAGCATTTGCCGCCATGAAAGCCGTCGAGCCTGAATTTTCAGTATCTGAATTTCAAAACGGCGCACGACAGGCATATGAAATGATTCTCATGGCATTTGAAGGAGATGACCTCGACACGCTGGCGCAGTTCTTGTCTCGGGACGTTTTTGATAGTTTTGCACATGTGGTTGATGACCGCCAATCCAAAGGTTACCGAGTTGATGCAACCTTTGTCGGGGTGAGCGAATTGAAAATTACCGATGCGATGTTCGACAAAGCGAACAATGAAGCTGAAATCACGATGAAATTCATCGGCGAACTGACCTCCTCGGTCAAAGACCAGTCGGGCGAGATTGTTGAAGGCGATCCCAACACAATTCGGAGTCAAAAAGACGTTTGGACATTTGGCCGAATTATGGGAAGTGACGACCCCAATTGGGAATTGGTTGCGACGAGCGAATAATGTTCAATACGGCGGCCAAGATATTTTGTGCTGCTTTCATATTTGCGGGTTCCTTGGCGCAGGCAAACGATATCTCAATCAAAGCGGTCTCATTTCAAGATCTAGACGGATGGAAAGACGATGACCTATCCGTTGCTTTGGATGTATTCCTGAAAAGTTGTGATCAAGTTCGCGGAAACGAATTTGTACCGAAAACGGAGTGGAACGAGCTGTGCAAATTCGCTCGGGCCAAACCAATCGCCAGATCATTTTTTGAGATGTTTTTCAACCAGTTCTGATTGAAGACGGCAATCACACTCTTTTCACCGGCTATTATGAACCAGAAATAGCCGGGTCGCGCTATAAAGCCGGTCAATTTCGCTTTCCACTCTACAAGCGCCCGCGCGAAGTGCGAGCAGGTCGTCCGTGGAAGACCCGAGCGCAAATCGAAGCAGGTGCATTGGCCGGACGGGGATTGGAGCTGGCATGGCTCTCTGATCCTGTTGAAAATTTCTTTCTGCATGTTCAGGGTTCGGGGCGTCTGAAGCTTAGCGACGGAGGCGTTATGCGTGTTGGATTCGATGGTAAAAATGGCCACAAATACCGGTCGGTTGGAAAAGAAATGATCCGGCGCGGGATTCTTGCGGAAAACACAGCCTCGGCGCAGCGGATCAAATCTTGGGTCCGGAGTAACCCAGATGACGGACAGGCGTTGCTACAACACAATCCATCATTTGTGTTTTTTAAAGAAATACAGGGATTGGAAACTAACGTCGGTCCGCCGGGCGCTATGCAGGTTTCGGTTACAAAGGGACGCACTGTTGCGGTCGATCAGCGATACACTCCTTTGGGTGCTCCGGTTTGGATCGACAAGCGTGGGCCCGATCCTATGCAACGTCTTATGGTGGCTCAAGACGTTGGTTCCGCTATCAAAGGAGCTCAGCGTGCGGACATCTTCTACGGTTCTGGAGCCGCAGCTGGAAGGATAGCTGGCCGGACCAAAAGTTCGGGAAGACTGTATGTGCTGCTGCCAATCGAATCCGTTCGCCGTCTGCTGCCAGACGGTTGAACATGGGAACCGGTAGAAAAAAAGACACCTTTCCAAAGAAGAACAAAAACTTTGGCAAAAAGTTGCTTTGCAGTTTGAAGCGCTGGAGCCGAAGGAGCCGACAGATGTGGTCCTACCCGCGAAAGTGACTACCGCTCCATCTATTCATGAGGCTCCGACGAATACACCTTTTCGCGTCAGGCAACGCGCAAGGCCAATGGCACCTTCACAGAACCGATTTCCGTCATTTCTGGATCGACCTGCTGACGTCTCACCAAACATGGATAAGCGTAGTTTTCAGAGACTCCTCAAAGGGAAAATCGAGATTGACGCGACCTTGGATTTGCATGGGCTTACGGCGGAGCAGGCCCGTCAGCAGTTGCGAAGTTTCATATTGAGCGCCCATAGCCGAGGAAGCCGTTTGATTTTAGTAATTACCGGGAAAGGCAAGAAGGCCGGATATGATGAGTTTGGCCGCCCCAGGCTCGGGGTTTTGAAAAAAGGAGTTCCTGAATGGCTTAGGGGCAATGATCTTTCTTCGTCGATTCTGCAGGTAACCCAGGCACACGGGCGCCATGGCGGCGGTGGCGCTTATTACGTTTACCTCAGGCGGAAACGTTGAGGTGGGACAGGTCGGGCTTGATCCGAGATACCGCCCAAAATGTCAGTCCCGAAACAAGCAGCATATAGACCGCATATCCCGACATCTGAGCAGGGAAACTGATGCCGCGATCTATGAAGTAGCCCGTCATCGCCGGGCCGACTGCAGATCCTATCACCATCAGCGCTGTCGCCAGTGCCTTTATCGCGCCCACATGGCGTGTGCCGTAAAGTTCCGGCCAGACTGCCGTATTGATTGTGGCCGCACCGCCCTGAGCAATGCCGGTTAGCGCAAACCCAATCGCGGCCAGCCCGAGTGAATCTGAAAAGTGTAGCACCAAATATGCGAAGGCCATGGGTACAGTAAACAATGGCATAAGCCTAATACTGCTCCAGCGGTCGATCGCTAGGCCATAGAGTAATCCGCAAGTAACTGTTATCAATGTATAAATTGGAAAAAGAGACACTAGTTCCACGTGCGTCCATCCTTTGGATTCCGCCAGATGCAATTGCTGAAAGAACAAAGCTGTGCTGAAGGTTCCTGGCACTGTTGCAACCGGGACAAGCGCCCAAAACCGCCAATCTCTTATCACTTCGTATCGAGTCCAGTGGCGGTCGTTCATACCGGCAGAGTCAGACTTGGCTGATGAAGCAGACGGAACGCGCTCGGTCTTTAGAAGCCACAGCAATATTGGAAGTGTTGAACAGGCAATCAGTGCGGCAAGCACCCAAAGCATACGCCAATCAATCGAAACCAGCAGCGCTACGAAGATCAGTGGGAGTGTAGCCTCTCCCAGCGAAAACCCAAGCGATCCAATTGAAATCGCTTTGCCGCGGGCCGCTACATACCAGCGCGCCATTGCAACCGTGCCGATGTGGCTGATCATGCCCTGGCCGGAAAACCGCAACCCAAAGATAATGAACGGCAACATCCAAACGGCTGACACCGATGACATGGCCAGGCAAACAAACCCCAGCGCAATGATCATCACGATCGCCATTGTCCGTACTCGAAACCGATCTGCCAGTCCTCCAGCCCAGATCATCAACAGTCCGGAACTCATAGTGCCAATGAAATAGATGCCGCCCCAGTCGCCGTGGGACAAGTCAAACGTGCTTTGTAATTCGCCAGCAAAAATCGAAATGAAAAAGGTCTGCCCAAAAGACGAAATAAATGCCAACAAAACGCCGGCCGCAAGCCAACGGGCGTTTTGCTTCAGAAATAGGAGAATGCTCATGCGCCCTCAAAAGCAGGCTTCGAAGGGCTCTTCGCGCTGGATAACGACTTAAAGAACGTAGCGCGACACATCTGAGCTGCGTGCCAATTCACCCAGACGACTCTCAACATATTCAGCGTTTACGGTGACTGCAGTTCCGGGTTGGTCCGGCGCGGCGAAACTCAATTCCTCAAACACACGTTCCATGACGGTATAAAGCCGTCTTGCACCGATGTTTTCAATTGACTGGTTCACTTCCGCGGCAATTTTGGCAAGTGCGGCGATACCGTTATCAGTAAACTCAACGATAACTTCTTCCGTTTTCATTAGAGCGGTATATTGAAGGGTTAACGCATTGTCGGTTTCTGTCAGGATTCGCACAAAATCCTCTTCTGTGAGTGCACGCAATTCAACCCGGATCGGTAGACGTCCCTGCAATTCAGGGAGTAAATCAGATGGCTTGGCAGTGTGAAATGCGCCGGACGCGATAAACAAGATGTGGTCGGTTTTGACAGGCCCGTGTTTGGTTGAAACCGTGGTGCCTTCGATCAAAGGCAACAGATCGCGTTGCACGCCTTCGCGCGAAACATCAGCCCCGCGAGCATCCGCTCTTGCGCAAACTTTGTCAATTTCGTCGAGAAAAACAATGCCGTTGTTTTCAACGGAAGTTACCGCCTCCTTGGTAACGACATCTTGGTCGACCAGCTTGTCGGCTTCTTCGTCTATCAGAACCTTGTAGGATTCTGAGACAGTGAGCTTGCGCCGTTGGGTGCGGCCGGAAAATGCTTTGCCGAAAATATCCCCCAGGTTCATCATGCCCATGTTCGCGCCTGGTTGTCCTGGAATATCGAGCATTTGCATCGGGTTTGACGTGTCGGCCAACTCTAGTTCGATAACTTTGTCGTCCAGAATGCCGTCGCGGAGTTTCTTGCGAAACATTTCGCGCGTTTGCGCACGGGAATCTTCACCTGTCAGCGCATCCAAAACACGTTCTTCAGCCGCACCGTGGGCGTTGGCCTTTACTTCCTCTCGCATATTTTCTCGGATCATGATGATTGCACTATCCACAAGATCCCGGACTATCTGCTCAACATCACGGCCAACGTAGCCAACTTCGGTAAATTTGGTTGCTTCAACTTTGAGGAACGGGGCCTTGGCCAGTTTCGCGAGTCTGCGGGATATTTCGGTTTTGCCAACACCGGTTGGACCGATCATCAATATGTTTTTGGGGTAAACCTCGTCGATAAGATCGTCAGGCAATTGCTTTCGTCGCCACCGATTTCGGAGCGCGACAGCTACTGCGCGCTTGGCGTCTTTCTGGCCGATAATGAAACGATCGAGTTCTGAAACGATCTCGCGTGGTGTCAGGTCTGTCACTCGGTATTCCTATCACTGTTGATCACGTTTTAGTTAAGCAGAGAGCCAAAAATTGCAACATAATTCACACATCATCACGAGATGGGGAGACCCTCTATCGCAAATTTTCTGTTCCGCTATCCATCATAAATCTAAACTCACTGGAGATTCTTCAAATGCCAAATCGACGTATGTTTCTGGGGGCCGGACTTGCTGTTGCAGCGGCCACCACTTTGTCCCTTCCGGCTTCGGCTGATTCTATGAAAATCAGTGCTGGTACTTTCACCGGCATGAGCAATCACGTAACCTCTGGCGGTGTCAGATTAATCGAAAAAGATGGCCGCTATTTTGTCGAATTGGCTGATGACTTTTCTCTTGATGGTGGTCCTGACCCGCGTGTGGCACTTGGTGCAGATGGAGTCTACGACCCGGACTCAAAGCTCGGTGCCCTGCTGAACCTGACGGGCACTCAACGTTATGCCATCCCTGCCCCTTGGGACCATGCCAAATACAATGAAGTCTATATTTGGTGTGAAATAGCGGGCGTGCCTCTGGGAGTCGCCAGCCTCAATTGACTTGATCGAGGCTTGGTCTTAGAGCTTTTCACGATTTATTGGACTCACCAATGGAGCACGAAAAACAGCCACACCAAAGGCTTAGACAGGCGTTTCACGTTCAATCTGGATAAGATTAAACGTGAAATACTTTAGGTCAGGTCCCGATTGATTCGACCGTCATAATTCCATTTGTGTAAACGCAAATCTCCGCAGCGATCTCCAAGGCCCTGCGCGCGACCTCCTCGGCGGATTTATCGGTTTCCATTAAGGCTCGGGCGGCAGCCAATGCAAAGTTTCCGCCTGAGCCAATGGCAGCAATGTCATTTTCCGGCTCTAGGACATCACCAGCACCGGTAATCACAAACAAGTCTGTGCCATCGGTGACAATCAGCATGGCTTCAAGATTGCGCAGATATTTGTCCATGCGCCAATCTTTGGCCAGTTCAACCGACGCCTTTGCCAACTGTCCCGGTGTCGCTTCCAGTTTGGCCTCCAGCCTCTCAAGCAAAGTAAAAGCGTCTGCCGTTGATCCCGCAAATCCGCAGACGACGTCATGGCCGCCGGGAGAGATACGGCGCACCTTGCGCGCAGAGGATTTGATGACAGTTTGACCGAGGCTGACCTGTCCATCGCCCGCGACAACCACCTCGCCATCTTTTTTGACACCGACAATTGTGGTGCCGTGCCAGCCGGGATATTTTGTTTCGGACATTAATGCTTCCTCCGATTCGTGCGCAATCGTATTTGAAACCTTACTAACAACGTTAGTGCTAAACAGAAAAGGGCGCGAGAACGCGCCCTTTCGAAAAACTGGTGAAGTTGATCTTATTCCAGCTCGCGTTCGATCTCTTCAGTTTCAAATATCTCGATGACGTCGCCTTCGCGGATGTCTTCGTATTTTTCAAACGCCATACCGCATTCCTGGCCACCCTGAACTTCTTTGACTTCATCCTTGAAGCGTTTCAGGGTTTTCAGTTTGCCTTCGTGGATCACAACATCGTCGCGCAACAAGCGGACGCCGGCATCGCGGCGGGCAACGCCTTCGGTCACGGTACAGCCGGCGATTTTGCCGGTACCCGAGATTTTGAAGACTTCTTTGATTGTCGCATAACCGATGAAGGTCTCTTTGATCTCGGCGGACAACAGGCCGGAAGCCGCCGCTTTCACATCGTCCACAAGATCGTAGATGACCGAGTAATAGCGAATTTCCACGCCCTTTTGATTCGCGCCGGTTCGCGCTGGTGCATTGGCCCTAACGTTGAAACCGATAATCGGAGCACCGGAAGCTTCGGCCAGAGTCACGTCTGATTCGGTGATCGCACCAACTCCGGAATGCAGCACACGTACGCGAACTTCGTCATTGCCGACCTTTTCCATGGCCTGGACAATAGCTTCGGCCGATCCCTGCACATCAGCTTTCACCAAAATCGGCAGCTCGGAAACATTTTCGTCTTCTTTGGCCTTGGCCAGCAACTGATCCAAAGTTGCACCAGCACCAGCGGCAGCCTTTTTGTCTTTGGAAACTTGAATGCGGTAGTCCGCAATTTCACGGGCTTCAGATTCACTTGCCACGACGTTGAGAACGTCGCCCGCCTCCGGAGCGCCATTCAGGCCTAGGACCTCAACTGGAACCGAAGGCCCGGCTTCGTCAACCCGATCACCTTGATCATCAATCAGTGCCCGAACTTTTCCCCATTGTTCGCCGACAACAAAGATATCGCCTTTGCGCAACGTTCCATTTTGCACCAGAACCGTTGCGACTGGGCCGCGCCCAACATCAAGTTTGGCTTCGATCACTGCACCCTCTGCCGGCCGGTCAGGATTTGCCGTCAGTTCGAGAATTTCCGACTGTAACCCTATCGCCTCAAGCAGCTGATCAAGACCTTCACCATTGATTGCAGAAATCTCCACATCCTGAACCTCGCCGGACATGGCCTCAACAATAACTTCGTGTTGCAACAATTCGGTTCGGACGCGGGTTGGGTCGGCGCCGGGCTTGTCCATCTTATTGATCGCAACGATCATCGGAACTTCGGCGGCCTTCGCGTGATGAATGGCTTCTATGGTTTGCGGCATAACTGAATCGTCCGCAGCGACCACCAGAACTACGATGTCCGTCACCTGCGCCCCACGAGCCCGCATTGATGTGAACGCCGCGTGGCCCGGTGTATCCAGGAACGACAGAAGCGTACCGTCGTCTGTAATGATTTGGTAAGCGCCGATGTGTTGGGTGATCCCGCCGGCCTCGCCCGAAACAACGTTGGTTTTGCGGATAGCGTCCAGCACCGATGTCTTGCCATGATCGACGTGACCCATAATGGTAATTACAGGCGCACGGGGCTGCAAATCTTCGTCATTGTCTTCGACCGCTGTAATGGCATCTTCAACGTCGGCGTCCGAGACGCGTACAACATTGTGGCCAAATTCGGCGATGATCAACTCGGCAGTATCCGCATCAATCGATTGATTTTGCGTCGCCATAATGCCGTTTGTCATCAGTGCTTTGACAACTGCAGCGACGCGTTCGGCCATACGGTTTGCAAGTTCCTGCACGGTAATAGCTTCGGGGACCTGAACGTCACGGATTACTTTTTCACGATCCACTTGTTGGCCACTTGCCAGTTTCCGACGCTCACGTTCCTGCGCGCGCTTCATTGCGGCCATAGACCGCTGACGGCCACCTTCACGACCGGCCAGCGCCTGATTAATCGTCAGTTTGCCGGATCGGCGGCGATCGTCGGTGGATTTGCCTGCGCGACTTGACTTTTTATCGTCGCGCGACTTGTCATCGCGCTTCGGGGCAGTCTTCGCGGAAGGGGCCTTTGCTGCTGCAGCCTGCGCAGCGGCTGGATCGGCAGCAACTTCTACGGGAGTCTTCTCAGCGGTGTCGGTCTCGTCGCTGCTCGCCACTGATGCTTTGGATTCTTCTTCTTTTTGGAGCAATTGATCTTTACGATCCTGCTCTTCGCGTTCTTTGGTCTCTTTCACACGTTTACGCTCTTCGCGCTCTTCGTCCCGGCGCTTGGTTTCCGCCTGTTCTTTTTCCTGGCGTTCTGATTCCTGCGCCGTTGCTGCCGCCAATGCTTTTTTGCGGCGCGTCATTTCCACATCAGAAATGCCAACAGCACTGGGGCCGCTTCCGGTTCCGCTGCCGGCTTTACCGCCAGCCGCGCCTGATTTTGGCACAAGGATACGCTTGCGCTTTTTCTCTACTACTACTGATTTCGTTCGGCCGTGTGAAAAACTTTGACGCACACGACTCGTCTCGGTCCCGCCGCGCAGGCCCAAGGGTTTGTTGTCGCTTTTGTTTTCGTCACTCATTCGTCGTTCAACCTTTCACCACCGGATTGCCCGGCTGTATGTGCCTCAATTATGGCGTGCTCGCCGCGTATCCCGGAGAGCCGCGCAGCTTCGAGCCTGATCTTGTCAGTCAAGCCGCCCCGCGCAAGCGCCGCATGTATCACATGTCCGCGTCCAAAAGCCAAACCCAATTCGGCGGCTTTTAGGCTAGAAATGTGGGTATTTTCGCCCCTCGGTGGGCGCAATTTCCGCATTTGCGGAACGGACCCGTCATCGGCCTGTAAAAGAACTGCGACGCCTTCTGACATCAGAGCCGATTTCGTTTTTTCAAAACCACAGATTGTGTAACCGCCCTTGCGGGCAAGAGACAGCAATTCAATGATACGCTTGACCAGCAATTCCTCGACCAAGCCCGTCAGGTTTTCAGGAATTCTTGCCTGGGATTTTGCCGCACGAGCAAAAGCATTTTTATTGATGGCAAGCTGCAAGGATTTTGAGTTCGCAGAAACCCACAGACCGCGGCCCGGTAGGCGCCCAGCTATGTCCGGTGTTACCGTTCCATCCGGAGAAAGTACGAACCTGACGAGGTTCGCACGCGGGTGCGTCTGTCCCGTCGCAATACAGCGGCGTTCCACTTCATCGGTTTGTATCTTTTTTCCAGCGCGACCCAAGAGCATATCCCAAAGCCTGACGCATCAGACTTCGGCCTCCTCAGTGGTTTCATTGTCCGCTCCGTCAGGTTCTTCTTTAACCAGCAAGTCTTCTTCCGTGACCCAACCGAGCATCAAACGCGCGGACATCACCAACTCTTGGGCTTCGGCGAGCGAAACGTCAAAAGTCTCAAGAACGCCATCGTCTTTTACGCGCTCACCATCAACTGTGGTGTACCCACCTGCCAATTCCCAATCGGCACAGGTAGCGAACTCTTCTAGATTTTTGACGTCATCTTTTGCCAGAGCCACCAGCATTTGTGGTGTGAGGCCCTCAAAGTCGATCAGGCTCTGTTCAGTACCAAGCGATTTGGCCTCTTCAAGTGCTTTCGTGTTGATCTCGTCCAGAGATTCACGAGCCCGGGCCTGCAACTCCTCGGCAGTTTCTTCGTCAAATCCTTCGATCGACAAAATTTCGTCCAATTCGATAAAGGCAACTTCTTCCAGCGTTGCGAAGCCTTCTGATACCAAAAGCTGGGCGACGACCTCATCAACGTTCATCGTTTCCATAAACAGTTTGGAACGTGTTTCGAATTCTGCCTGTCTGCGTTCGGATTCCTCTGCCTCGGTCATGATGTCGATATCAAGACCCGTAAGTTGAGAAGCCAGGCGTACGTTTTGCCCACGACGACCAATTGCCAGAGACAGTTGATCATCTGGCACAACAACCTCGATCCGTTCAGCATCGTCGTCCAGAACAACCTTGGCCACTTCGGCCGGTTGCAGGGCGTTTACCAGGAATGTCGGCGTATCTTCATTCCAGGGAATGATATCAATTTTTTCACCCTGCAATTCGTTCACGACAGCCTGTACACGCGAACCACGCATACCGACGCAGGCACCCACGGGGTCAATCGAGTTGTCGTACGAAATTACACCGATTTTCGCGCGCGAACCGGGGTCGCGGGCAACAGCCCTAATTTCGATGATGCCATCATAAATCTCTGGCACTTCCATCTTGAACAATTCTGCCATGAATTCCGGCGCCGTTCGGCTCAGGAAGATTTGCGGCCCGCGCATCTCGGCTCGAACCTCCTTGATGTAGGCACGAATGCGGTCACCGTTACGATACAGTTCCCGGTTGATTAATTGATCCCGGCGCAGAACAGCTTCGCCGCGACCCACATCAACGATAACATTTCCATATTCCACCCGTTTCACCAGACCGTTGATGATTGTGCCCTGGCGATCTTTGAATTCTTCGTATTGGCGCTCGCGCTCCGCTTCGCGTACTTTTTGAAGGATGACTTGCTTGGCGGATTGCGCCGCTATACGGCCAAAATCCATCGGCGGTAATTCATCGATGATGAATTCCCCAACTTCGGGGTTTTCTTTGTGTGCGACAGCATCGCTAACCGACATTTCGGTGAAGTGGTTTTCAACTTCTTCAACAATCTCGCGCACGCGGGTCATCGTCAGGTCGCCGGTTTTACGGTCGATATAAGCACGAATATCCAGCTCTGCGCCGTACCGAGACTTGGCGGCCTTGGCCATGCTCTCTTCCATTGCCTGAATAACCAGATCAGGATCAATCAGCTTTTCACGGGCAACTGCGTCTGCGATTTGCAGCAGTTCGAGCCGGTTTGCACTGGTGATGCTCATGTCGCGTCCTCTTCAATTTCGTCAAATTTGGTTTCGTCTAGGACCACAACTTTGCGGGCCTTCAGTGTTTCTGCTACCAACGCGTCGGTCAGAACCAGCTTGGCATCTTCAAGCCAGTCAAATTGCAGTCCGATTATGCCTTCTGGTATTTCGATCAGGACTTCGTTGCCCTGTTTTCCCCGCAATTCACCTTTGAAGCGTTTCTGCCCATCAATCAATTCCGAGGTTTCGATCTTAGCTTCGTAACCTTCCCATATCTCAAAGTCTTTCAAACGAGTCAGGGGACGGTCAATGCCCGGGCTGGATACTTCGAGCGCATATTCGCCGTCGACGGGGTCTTCAACATCGAGAGTCGCTGAAACATGGGTTGAGATCGTGGCACAATCATCGACTTCGATTCCACCTTCTGGCTTCTCGGCCATAATCTGCAATGTTGTCTTATTACCGGACATCAAGCGAATGCGCACCAATTCGAACCCGAGGTCTTCGATCACGGGCTGCACAAGTTGTGCCAATCGTTTATCAATCGCGGCCTTTGCGATCAGATCAGACATATTCGTGCTCCAAGCACAAAAAAACGGGCGCGCGGCCCGTCGTAAATTCGATGGAAGGCTGGGGGTGGAAGCCAGTCTTGCCGCTGTTAGTGGCGATATACGCGGCGCAATTTGAAATAGCAAGGGCCATTGCAAATACTATGAGTCAGTTCGGTACTTGCGCCTCATATCTTCCACCGACGTTGCGATCAATTCCTCCAACACAGCCATATCGATATTCTGTAATCGGGTGACGTAAAGGCAAGAAACAGAGTTTTTGTATTTGCCCAATTTATCCATAAGTTTCGGGTAGTTCTTGAAGCCGGGCATAATATAGACAGTCAGCGCCGCTTTTCGGGGGCTGAAACCAGTCATCGGCCACTTGCCGGCTTGACCGCTCCGCTGTTTATAATGATATGCGCCAAATCCAACAATACTCTCGCCCCACATGCGCGGTTGATAACCTGTGATTCTTTGCATTGTTTCCAAAACCACAAAAGAATCATCGCGGCGGCGTTGGTTCTCAATTGACCGCAAAAACTCGTCTACATCTCCGTCATTTGCCTTTGTTTTTAGTTCAGCCATCGAACTATCCGATAAGTAGATGTTTTCACGAGATTAACTGGCAAAGCAAGTCGTTAGGCATTCACAGAAATTGTGTCTGGAAGTTGAACAATAACAGAATTTGTCCCTGCAATGTCCTGTTGTTTCCAAATTGATGACATGTTTCGCGGGCATGCAAGAGGGGTTGAATTAACGAGTGTGAGGATACCAAATGGACCGCTTAACTGAAATGGAAGCGTTTGCAAGCGTAGTGGACCTGGGTGGGTTTACGGATGCGGCCCGTAAATTGGGCCTGTCAAAATCAGCAATTTCCAAACACGTTTCATCGCTTGAGGCACGCCTCGGCGCCCGTTTGTTAAATCGGACCACGCGACGCGTAAGTCCGACCGAAATCGGTTTAGCTTATTATGACAAAGCGCGGCAGGTTTTGGACGATGCCTGTGAAGCCGATGCCATGGTCACCTCTATGCAATCCACCCCTCGTGGTTCACTGCGACTTTCTGCAACAACAGATTTTGGTGTAAATCACATTTCGCGTGCGTTGGGAGCATTTTTGAATCGGTACCCGGAAATCAACGTCAATATGGTTTTGACCAACCGCAACGTTGACTTGCTGTCAGAGGGGTTCGATCTGGCAATTCGCATAGGTGAGTTGCAAGACAGCACGTTGCGTGCACGGAAATTGGCAGAAACCAGTATGCGGGTCATAGGGTCGCCAAAGTATTTCTGCGAACAAGGCCAACCCAAGAACATTGACGACCTTTCGCATCACAAACTTCTGCATTTCTCAAATCAATCCACGGGCAACGTCTGGAAGATGACGTCAGCCAGTGGTGAAAAGCGATTGATCCGCGCTGGAGGCAATCTGACCGTGAACGATGGCCAATCATTGTTGCAGGCAGCAGAAGACGGGTTGGGAATAGCCTATTTGCCGAGCTTTCTGTATCATGAGGCCGTTGACGAAGGTCGGTTGATGTTGACTCTGCCAGAACTGCCGATCGAGAAACTGGGTGTCCATGTAGTTTACCCACCAGGTCTCTACACCCAGCCAAAGCTGCGGGCGTTTATAGACTTTCTGGTTGAGCACTTCAAACACAAGGGTCCGGAGAATTGGTAGTCAGTTCCGGTGAAAAACTGCCTCGACCCGACGGTTTCTTTTAGTCCCTAACTCAGTTTCATTGCTGGCGCGAGGCGATAAAAATCCGACGCCATTGGCAGTCAGTCTGAACCGCTCAATACCGTGATCAGAAATAAGAGACTTCATCACAGATTTTGCGCGCTTGTTTGACAGCGCGATATTACCGTCGAGCGAGCCAGACATATCTGAATGACCTACAAGCAAAACACTAAGTGTCCTATCCTGCCTCAATATATCGGCCAACTTTGCGATACTGCCATCGGGATCAGCACCCAACCGTGCGCTGCCCGTTTCAAATTCCAACCCTTCGAGCACATAAGATTTGAACCCATCGGTTTCAGTTAAGTCATCAGGTTCGCGGGTTTCGGGCTGCTGATCGAAGCCCTGCGACGGTTGAGAGGCTGAAATCAGCGGTGCGTATTCGGTCATTTGCACGTACACTGAAGTTGGGGATTTGCTGAGCAGAAAAGTCACATAGGCCGGCTCTTCTGATACCGCCTGACGTGCGCTGACGAAACGGTAGTCCCGCAGGTCTACCCGCATCGCGGGCTCACTTACGACATCAATCTCAAAGCGAAAGTCAAATCCGCCACAGGAGTCAGTTTGGCAAAACAGCAATACATCGTATCCTGAACCTGCCAGTTGTTCGAGGATGTTCTTTTGAACTTCCGCGAGCGTTTGTTCTCCGCCAAACGCCCAGACTGTTCGGCGAACGTGTTCCGCGGCCCGTTCTTTTGGCAATCCTTCTGCCCCAAATGGACCGATGGGTACCAATGGTGCTAACGTTGTTTCTATGGCGGAATAGG
This sequence comes from Amylibacter sp., assembly GCA_965237555.1. Classification (GTDB taxonomy): domain Bacteria; phylum Pseudomonadota; class Alphaproteobacteria; order Rhodobacterales; family Rhodobacteraceae; genus Amylibacter. The sequence goes on along the minus strand of OZ250147.1, from coordinate 58,778 downwards.
TAGCATTTGCACCCAGGGGCAATTGCAAAACAAACTCTGCCGCCGCTGACTTTTCAGCTGCCAGTGCGCAAAGCCCGGTTACAAGTGTAGCTGTAATTCTCATCATCTGAAGGAGCTGTGGTATTCCTGATTTGGACGTTTGTCTGTAGCCGACGATATTCTATTCGACATGTTAAAAAACCCGGCCACGGCTGCAATATCCCAGATATCAGCATCACTGAATCCAACTTGGCGCAGGTCTTCCCTGTCGGGCTCTTCTATTTTGTGACTGGCTTCTGTTATCTGCGCCGCGAAATCCAGCATTGCTTTTTCCCGGGCATTGAGCGGTGCCACTCGATAATTCATAACCAGCATTTCTCCCAGCTCCGGATTACCAGATAACTGCCGGACAGCGGCGCCATGCGCGACCAGGCAATAGTAGCATTTGTTGATCGAGGATACGACAACGGCAATCATTTCACGTTCGAGTTTAGACAACCCGCTGTCGGCTAACATTAAGTCATTATACATAGCCGTAAACGCATTCAGCTTGTCGATGTTATGCGCATATGCACGCAGAACATTTGGCACAAATCCCAATTTTTCTTCACAAATATCGAAATATTTCTGGATGGATTCTGGCAGAGGTTCAACGGGCTGCAAATTCAACGCTGTTGGGGAATTCTCGAACATGGGATCTCCGGTTAGTTGGATGCCTTGATACGATAGTGATAGCGCGCCACAACTTCCATGCCCATTTTCCTGTATAAATTGACAGCAGGTGCATTTTCGCTTGTGACCAGGCAAGCAATAAAATCAGCACCGTGATCCAATGCCCACCAGGCCGCGCCCCGCACCACCTTCTCAGCAACGCTTTGTCTTCGAAAGATTGGCATCACTTCCAGTGCATGAACCACTGCCACAGGTTTGAGGCAGGCAACAAACCCAGCAGCGGCTGCACGATCATTTCTTCGCCCGAACAGGAAAGATTTTGGCCCATCCACGCGGCGCATTACATCCAATCGTGGCTCCAGAATTCCGCCGCCGCGCCAGATTTCAGCAAGTATCGGCATCGGTTCATCTGTGAAAATCACTTCCAGACTGGCCTGTTCGTATGCTGCAACTTCTTTGCACGGCGCTATCAAGACAACGACTGGATCCATTACGCGGTAGCCCATCTCGCTCAATAATCCATCCAGCACTGGCTGATTGCCGCGGACTGTAAAAAGCGGTGTTTGGTTCATCAATACCATGGCTGATGCTGCGATTTCGATGTCGGCTGCAGTTGGGTCAACATTACAGGATGCCGCTGAAACGCGATTGCCTGCACCCCTGCCTTCGCGCAGAGTCCAGATTCCCCGATCAACTGTAGCAAAAGGTGGCCACGTGGAATCGGCGGCATGGAAAAGGTCAGCCTCAGAAGGGAGAGATTGGCTCATTTTAACGCGGCTCCAAATACTCGCGTAACTTCCGCGCTGACTTGTTTTACCAAATCAGCGTCGCTGCCTCTGATCACAATATTGCTGCCCAAACCGGCGTTCGAATAAAAAGGATATGACCCGATCGAAACGCCAGGGAACTCGTTAGCAATAAGAGCCAGAGGACCAACAATCTCTCCTTCTGGCATCAGAATGCTGATGGTGGTTGAAGATAGCGGCTTACCGGCAGAAAGTGTCGCCAGCAATCCTTCCAGCATCGCAGCAAAAATCTTCGGAACCCCTGCCATGACGTGAACATTTTGCAGTGAAAATCCCGGAGCACGGGAAACTGGATTGTCAATCAGGGTCGCACCATCTGGAATGCGCGCCATCCGTAACCGCGAGGCGTTCAAGTCGGCTGCGCCACCTGAATAATTGGCTTCCAACATTTTCTTGGCCTCTTCATTGATGTTGATTGAAACATCAAAGGCTGCAGCAACACTGTCTGCAGTTATATCGTCATGTGTCGGGCCAATGCCGCCGCTTGTGAACACATGAGCATGGTTGCGCCGCAGCTCATTGACGGCACCGGCAATTTGTTCGGCATTGTCTGAAACCACTCTTACTTCATTCAAGTCGATCCCCACTTTGTCCAACTCTTGGGCCAGATAGTACATATTGGAATCCCGGGTGCGCCCGGACAGGATTTCATCGCCGATAACAAGCATGGCCGCTGTTGGATTGCTCATGCACCTTGTCCTTCATTTGCGGGGCCCGTACTGTCGCGCCATGAAATTTGCAGCACCGTTAATTCCGGCGACTCTAGTCCGCAGATATAAACGTTTCCTCGCTGACGTCACGCTTGATAATGGCGCGGAAGTCACCGCACATTGTGCAAACCCAGGAGCGATGTTGGGACTTGTAGAGCCTGGCGCACGCATTTGGCTTGAACCGAACAGTGATCCAAATCGGAAGCTCAAGTTCAGTTGGAAGCTGGTGGAATTGCCAGGTGACCATCTTGCAGGAATTGATACCTCAATCCCTAATCGGGTCGTCGGTGAGGCATTGATAGATCGAAAGGTCGCAGAATTTGCTGCGTATGAAAACACCAAACCAGAAGTCAAATACGGTAAGGCAAGCCGTATTGATTTCTTACTGACCGGCGCAGGTTTGCCGGACGCATATGTGGAAGTTAAGAACGTCCACTTGCGACGCGCTGACGACTGGGCCGAATTTCCTGACTGCGTGACCACGCGTGGTACCAAACATCTGCATGAGCTTTCCGACATGGTGGCGCAAGGCCATCGCGCGATCATGCTCTATCTGGTTCAGCGGACAGATTGTGCTCGGTTTCGATTGGCGCCTGACCTTGATCCTGTCTATGCGCATGCATTTGTGGAGGCCGTGGCAGCCGGAGTAGAGGTTCTGTGCTACCGCACAGCGATATCAAAGCAAGGCGTTGTCTTGTCAAGTCGGCTTCCTGTTGCTGTCAGCATGCAAAATTGAAACGGGCCACTGGCGCTTGAATTAGTTTCAGACTATTTAGGCGGAAAATTCCGAAGTACGGAGAACACTTTTGGAAGCGCACAGACCACCCCGGCTGAATAAAGACGGCATTACCATTCATTCGGCAGAAGATTTTGAAGGCATGCGTCGTGCCGGTAATCTGGCGGCACGCGTTCTCGATATGATTGCTGAACACGTGGAACCAGGTGTTACAACGGAATATTTGGATCAGCTATGCCACGCTGTGATGATTGATAACAACGCCAAGCCCGCAACGCTGGGGTACAAGGGTTACCCCAAATCCTCCTGCATTTCGATCAATCATGTGGTGTGCCATGGAATCCCGTCGAACAAAAAATTGCGTGATGGAGACATATTAAATATAGACGTCACCTGCGTTCTTGATGGTTGGTATGGAGATTGTTCGCGGATGTTCGTTGCGGGCAAATTGAGCCGCAAAGCAGAGCGGTTGATTCAAATAACACACGACTCGTTGATGGTCGGAATCGAGCAGGTAGAGCCAGGAAATACATTTGGCGATATAGGCGCTGCGATCCAACGCCACGTTGAGGAAAACCGTTGTTCGGTAGTGCGCGATTTCTGCGGGCACGGTTTGGGCCGGGTATTTCACGCGCCGCCGAATGTGCTGCATTATGGACGATGGGGAACCGGCGCTGTTTTAGAAGAAGGAATGTTTTTCACAATTGAACCGATGGTTAATCTGGGGCGCCCGGAAACCAAGGTATTGGCGGACGACTGGACAGCGGTGACAAAGGACAAATCCCTGTCTGCTCAATTTGAGCACTCTATTGGTGTTACTTCTGACGCATGCGAGGTTTTTACCCTCTCACCAACAGGCAAATTCCATCCGACGTGGGGTTAGTCGCCAGCGTTCATTAGGAACCAGTTAACCTATTTGGTCAATTCTGGGCTCATGTCGCCCACCCACCCGCAAAAAGCATTTGAAGAACGGCTTCTGCCTGGGTTTTCGGGCCCGAATATCGGACTCAGTCAAAAGCAGAGTCAGAACTTCACCAAAGAACACCGCAAGCGTCTTAGGGAGCGTTTCATGCGTGGCGGGGTGATCGCCCTGCAAGACTACGAAATGATGGAATTGGTCCTATTTCGCGCAATTCAACGCCGTGATGTCAAGCCACTTGCCAAAAGGTTGCTGGCCAGATTCGGCGATTTCAACCGAGCCCTATCGGCTCCTCCCGAGCTGATTAAGGAAGTTCAGGGCGCTGGAAGTGCCGTTGTTCAAGAAATGAAAATTGTCGAAGCTGCGGCTCACATGTTGGCGCAAGTAAAAGTACTGGATACAGAAGTTCTGTCTTCCTGGAGCGCCCTGTTGGGTTATTGCAGAACCTCAATGGCGCATCGCGAGATGGAGCAGTTTCGCATTTTGTTTCTGGATCGCAAAAATGTGCTGATCGCAGACGAAGAACAGCAAAAGGGCACGGTGGATCATGTGCCCGTTTATCCAAGAGAGGTTGCGAAGCGCGGGCTGGAACTGAACGCCAGCGCGGTTATTCTGGTGCACAACCACCCTTCAGGTAATCCCGACCCCTCGCAAAGTGATATTGATATGACTTCGCTTGTAGACAAAGCTCTGCAGGCCGTCGGGATTTCCATGCATGATCATGTCATTATTGGCAAAGGGCGCGATTTCAGCTTTCGATCGTCGGGTTTACTTTAAGTTTTTACCCTAAACAGTCAGGAGCGGTCTTTGATCCAGATTTCCACTCTTCGATTGATTTGTTTACCCGCTTCTTTGTCTTCGCATGCAAGAGGAGAAGCTTCGCCAAATCCAGAGATTTGGAAGTCTACGGCATTCAGACTTCCGTCCGGAGCAGCGGCCATGATCGCCTTTTGAACGTTCTGTGCCCGCTGTTTGGCCAGCACTTTGTTTTGTGCCGAGCCGCCGGCAGAATCTGTGAAGCCGACGAGATGCACCACTTTGTCAGCGTAGTTACCCAAAATCAGCCCTTCAACAAGACGCTCCGCGTTTTTTAGTGAAGCAGAATCCAGCGCTTTTGAACCGGGTTTGAATCTAAATGTTGTCGACAGGCGCTCGGCGCCGTTGATCAAACCCATCATTTCTTGAATGTCACTGAACGGAACCTCCGTGCCGCCGCGCATGAACGAATTCGCCAACCGTATTCCTTGCCGGTTCACCGGCAAACGGCTTATGCCCATGTCGACATATCCAAAGCTGGCAATCACCTTCTGCGCTTGTTCAGTCTCCGCAAATTCTAAAAACTCACGCGCAGCAACCGGCAATCTTGCCTTGGCTTTAAAAAGCGTCAAGGGGTAAACTAAGGGGTATTCGCCTGATTTCAAACCGAAAACCGTGGGTAGGTTGTAGATTCCGCAAGTTCCCAACAAACTTAGCGCATGTGTATTTCGTATATTGGAGAAACTGGTCAGGCCTATGCCGAAAGGGTCGTTCGCAGTTGCATCGGAAACCTCAGATAAGCGCTTTTTTTGTATGGCGCGGCTTGCAATACCAAGGGCTGGCAGTCTCAGTAAGGATGAATTCAAAGCGGTGCTGAATGACTCGTCATTGACTGTAACATAGAGATTTATTTCGGCGTCCGGGCCGCCTATATCCCTCCAGTTTACCACTTCGCCTTGCAATATTTTTGGCAATCATAAGATTAGGGCTTGAAAATGAGTGAGGAAAATCATATACTTAGGTTTAAAGGAGGACTTCCGATGAACCTGATTTCGATCTTCAAAATGTTTCCCGACCAGGAAGCCTGCATCAGTCATTTGGAGGGGCTTAGGTGGGGCGATGCTCCTCATTGCCCACACTGTGGCGGGGTTCGCGTCGCTCGAAAGAAGGAGAGTTGCCGGATAGGGCGATGGAACTGCCATGACTGCCGCAACAGCTTTAATGTTCTGCAAGGAACGGTCTTTCAGCAAACCAAGATACCTCTTCAAAAGTGGTTTCTGGGTATCGCCTTGATGGTCAACGCCAAGAAAAGCCTGTCCAGTTGCCAATTGGCGCGGGATATAGACGTGACGCAACCCTCATGTTGGTATATGCAGCAGCGCATCAGGGCGGCGATGGCCAGCGAAGATCGGCACTTTCTCAAGGATATCGTTGAGGTAGACGAAACCTACATTGGTGGTAAACCCCGCCGGAACAAGCGCGATGACAACGACCCGCCCAAGAGAGGCCGCGGCACCAAGAAAACGCCGGTAATCGGCGCAGTCCAGCGTGGCGGCAGGGTTGTTGCCCGCGTCGCCAACGACCTGACCGGAAAAGGCATCCTGCGCTTCATCCAGGATACCGTCGATATGAAGGAAACCATCCTCGTAACCGACGAATACAAGGCCTACAACGCGGTTGACGCGATTATGGCCCGGCTCAGCGTCAACCACAGCGAACGGTACGTTGACGGTGATGTACACACCAACACCATCGAGGGATTTTGGTCGCACCTGAAACGGGCCTGGTTTGGCCAGCACCATCACTACGCCAAGGGGTACGTGCCTCTGTACGTTGCCGAGGCGTGCTGGAAGTACAACCGTCGCAAACGTAAGGACGGCTTCGATGCCTTTCTTGCGTCGGCTATCACATAGGAGAAAGAAAATGGCAATGAGCTTAGAAAGCGCTTCCCAATTCATCTACCAAATTCTGAAGAGAGATTTGGAAAGAGTCTCGCCTTTCCGAGCGATCCTCCTTTCCGAGCGCGTCAATTGCACCGGAAAGGAGGCCGCAGATATCCCTCATATCGTCGCGGGTTCCGAGGACAACAATCACTGACAGGATCAGGGCCTTTAGAGCTACAGTGTTTGCATCTGTCTCGGTCTCGAAAACGACAAGTGCCTCAATGATCTTACCATCATCCATGACACTACATCCTACAAGGGACAGTTTTTTTCTTCGGCGATTTCGGCCAAGTGAGCCTGGCGATCCCTCGCCGCAGTCTTTGCTTCTTCAATGTTCTGATAGGTTGCAAGCAAGGCGGGCCAGAAAAATATTCCGGCAGCAACGTTGGTTCCCGTAGCACCCTTTTCCTGTTCGGCGCGTTTTTCAAAATCCTGGGCTTCAAGAAATTGTTCTTTAATCTGATTGCAGGAGAGCTGGTCATCGCCTACCTTCCGAATGTTCACCACCTCCGGTGTGGCGCAAGAAGCGAGAAAAAGGGTTGCGGAAAGTATGACTACTGAACGTCGGATCATCTTGAGTTCCTCTGGCACGGGTGCATAAGGCGCGGAATTTGGAATCAAATGAAGAGCCAGTCAAGCCCTAATCTTATGATTGCCTTATAATATAGCAAGGATTCCGCAACCGAAACGGTGATGCAGGTGCCTGGTATCGGCGCGCGGCCATCTGCCGACAGTCCAACATCAGGCATCAGCTCGGCATTGGCCACTGGATCGCGCATCGCTACATCGCGTGCGAATGTACCGTGCCGTCGCGCTCTTTTAAGTTGCTCCACAAAACCCGAAGACGCTTCGGCGAAACTGGCTCCCTCTCCCACCGTTCCTCTGGCATCAAAGCGCACTGGAATCCAATCGCTAAAATACAATGGGTTGGCTGTCTCAAAACTCATCGCCAGATCAAATTCCAGCTTCCCGGCGACGCGCGCCACCCAAGCCGCCACCGTTGTCAAAAGTTGGTCACGGGTTAAACTTTCTGGCAAAGATATGGTTTGGCTTGTGTAGTCCCTGGGAGTTGGTGATTTATCAGATTGCACCAACCCGGCTATTTTCATTTCTTGCAAACGCTTGCGCCAAAAAACTTCTGAACCAATCAAATCGTCGTATTGTTGGGATAACCGATCAGCATCTTCGACCTTCATCGTCTGCAGTGCATCGCCTTTCACGGCAATAATTTCCGGCGCAATGGGTCGACCGAATGTATCCGTTATCCCACGGAGCATCACCGGCGCAGACCCCGTTGCCACAACCAATTCATCGCTTGATACCGCTAAAACTGTTCCCGGCGCTGCATCGGAGGACCCTGTCGCCTCAGCTTCCCCAACCAAGAACAATTGCCCGCCAGCCTCAATTTTCGCACAGCACAGCGGGTTCCAATAATTGCCATGATCCAGCCCCGCGACCAGCGCGACCAGCGCCTCGGAAGAGCCTGAAAAATCCAACCGTCCCATGCCAGCAGGCCGGTCTGCTTTTGCAAAATACCGCCGGCCGGAAAGATTCTGCGGCACCCCGCGCAGGTCACCCCGTTCCACACGGTCTAACAATGGTGCAAAACTTCCCAGCGCCGCCTCAAAACACTTAGTGTTAAGAGTCAGGGCAGTATCGCCATCAGACACATCAAACAATCGCTGTTCGAGAATATCGCCCCTATCCACACCTGCCTCCATGAGGTGCCAGGTGATACCGTGCTGCTTTTCCCGGTTAATAACCGCCCAGGCCGGAGTATTTAGGCCCGCGTATTGGGGCAGCGGTCCATCGTGAAAATTGATCGCGCCCTGCCTGGCCAGCTTCAGCACGTTTGCCGGGATTACTGACAAATTCGCAATGCTGAACAGCCAGTCAAACGAAATCGCTTGCAGTCGGTTCGCGAGATCTGCTCCGGGGGCCATTATGTTCAAATTATTGCCTGTCGCCCAATCAACAATATCCTGACTGTTGCTAACAACTGCGCGGATCGTGTGGCCGCGCTGCAGCATGGCTTCGCTGCATTGAATCAACAACGACTCGTTGCCGATGACTATGCACGAAAACGGTTGATCGAGCGTTTGATTCATTTTGACTCCTGACCCAAAATGCGGGTTTCCTTTTGGGCCGCTGGCTTTCTTTCTGCGAACAGAGACATTGCAGCTTTTCGAAGAGCATGGCTGGCCATATCACGTAAAAATCTGTGCGGATCAGGATTGATCCGTTTCTGCATTCGACACCGCAACCGAAAGATCGACCCGCCGACCAGATGGGCCAGTGTGGCAAGCGCGGCATAAAACCCGCCGTGATTTTTGACCAAATAGTGAAGACGGGAATCAAACCAGTATTCAGGCATCCGATCCCAGGATTTCATTCCGGTCGATACCGAGCCGATGTGTGCGACGTGGCTGTCGCGCACATACACGGTCGGCCGCCCCGCTTTCCGAGCGCGCAAACACAAGTCGGTCTCTTCAAAGTACAGAAAAAACTGTTCGTCGAACAAACCGACTTCATCCAATACGTTCTGGCGCATCATCAAGCTGGCACCGGCCAACCAATCAACTTGGCAGGTTCGATCGGGCAGCGACAGCGGCACCCGATAACTTTGCAGCAACCAGCTAATGGGCCCGATTCTCGCAGAGCTTTCAAACTCGCTCAAGATTGTCGGGAAGCGGAAGGCTGTAATATGCGGTTCGCCTTCTGGTCCGTGGATGTAACTGCCTGCAAAACCAACTCTTCGATTGTCTTGTAAATAGGCCAGCAAACGGACAATTGCCCCCTGACCCGGAAATGCATCAGAATTCAGAATATAGACGTAATCTGGCTTGCTGCCGTTTGCCAATCCCGCCCGGATGCCAACATTGTTGCCCGCTCCAAACCCGCCGTTGCTCCCCGCCTGAAGCACCCGCGCGCTTACCCAACCATTGACCATAATAGCAGTCGAGATGGTGTCGAAAGACCCATCCCGACTGTCGTTGTCCACCACAACGACTTCGCCCGAAATGCCTTCCATTTCTCGCAAAGCTGCTTCCAGTGCCCGCAACGTCATGCCAGGCGTTTGATAGTTCAGGATAATTGTCAAAAGTTTGGGGTCAGCCATTTGGTTTACTCCGCTGCTTTGTCAAATGCGCTACTGGGCTTTGAATTTTGAACACCCGCAAACTTACTTTCAGCAGCTTTAATGCAAGACTTCATTCGTGCCGCTAGAACTCGAACATTGGGCTCTAACACCATAGAGTCATGGTTTCCTGGCACCTCGAACACGCGGATGTCAGGCGCCAAACTTGACCAATCATTGTCATCAAATACATAAGCTCGCTGGCTGTCGATCCATTGGCCACCGGATACCTTCCAGTGTCCAACAAGGGGGGGGCGTAACAACACCAGCGATCCGCTCCAAGGCTTCATCTGATAAGTCTCAAGGGATTGCAAAAAAGCCGCTTCGATGGCGGTGTCGTGGAACTCATGCGCCGCGCCGTTAGGTTCTTCAACAACACGCCGACGCCTGGCCAATTCCCATTTGATACGCTTTGCGGCCCATTTCACCGGATACGCGATGCCGTTTTTCTTCAACTCCTGCCAGTGAATCAAGCTGCGATCCAAACGCGTCAGAGGCCGCCGTTGTGGTAAGGGTGTGTCCAGCATTGCCAGTAACGACACTGTGTCGCCTGCCGCCTCCAGCTGGCGGGCAATCTCATAAGCAATGATACCGCCGCCGGAAAACCCGCCCAGCAAATAGGGTCCGTGCGGCTGGACACTGCGAATTTCAACAATGTAATCCGCCGCCGCTTCGATCAAATTCGAATGCGGCTCTGCATCTCCAAACAGTCCGCGCGCCTGCATGCCATAGAACGGACGGTCCGCCCCCAGCAAATGTGCCAGATGCCGCAAATTCAGCACGTTGCCAAACATCCCAGCGACGAGGAAGAACGGGACCCTGGTACCTCCTTCGCCATTATGCATCGCAACCAGATGGGTGTAGCGGTGCGTTGCCGTTGGCTCTGCTTCCGGTTTTTCGCCGCTCTCGAGAGTGACCGGCCCAACTTTTTCCGCAATCAATTTTGCACAATTTGCTATTGTCGGTGCTTCAAACAAAATCGATATCGGGAATTCGATCCGATACGCTTTCTTCACCATTGCAAACAGCCGCACCGCGATCAGTGAATGGCCACCTAGATCAAAGAAACTGTCGTTTACACCGACCCGTTCAACTCCCAACAGTTCAGACCAAAAGCCGACCAAAGTCCGCTCTATATCACTGGACGGTTCTGTATAGTCGGTATCAAGTTCCGGGCGCTCAAATTTCTGGCCGGTGGATTGCGGTTCGTTACTCGCCGCAATTGCCTGACGTTCAAGAGATTTTAGATCAAGCGACGAAACAACTATTTGCGACAACCCAGTCTCAATGGCTCTGTTGAACGCGGCGGCGCCTTCCTGTGGCCTGATCCCTTGGGTTACGTTATGTTGCAGGCGCTGCTCGGCCGTCGATAGTGGTGTGAGCGGACCAGTGCTGTCTTCAACAAATGTTACTTCGTTAGATCGCAGGGGCAGTGACTTGGCAAAATCCACTTCGGCGTCCAAACGTTTGATTGAAAAGCCTTCTATTTCCAAGTAGACATTTCCCTGGGCATCGCAAACAGTCACATCAAACACGGCCACAGAGTTTTCCGAGGTGTTGTCTGCCGCACTTCGCACCCAACTGAAGACTTTAGTGGGCAACGGCCCAAACACGCGCACCACATCATACGATACTGGCACCCACAAATGTGTGGGTCGGTAACCTGAGATCAGCTTCATGGCCCAGCCTGTGGCCAGATCCAGCAGCGCCGGGTGTAGCAAAAACCCTTGAGCAATATCACCACGGTGTTCCTCGGGCAGCGCCAGTTCTGCAATGCCCTCACTGTTGCCATAGGCAAGCCTCTGCAAAACGCGCCAGCGCGACCCGAACATTAAATGCGCCTCTTGAGGCGACTTTAGGCCGTCACCACTTTGCTCAGTGCCGCAACGTGAAAATATTTCCATTAGATCCAAAGGCTTTACGGCGCGCAATGGAACCAAGTTAAGACTGGCCTGTGCATTCAGCAAATGCCCCTTGCGTCCGTCAAATTCGCAATCACTGCGAGTATCGAATTTATAGCCCGCGTCAGTGCGGGCAAGGGTCACCTGAATCTCCCGGCTCTTGCCATCTTTCACTTGAAGAGGCCGTAAAAACAGCAGGTCGCGGATTTCAAATGCGTCATGCTCTCCATTTGCCTGCAGAGCCTGCGCGGCGAGTTCAATAAATCCTGTGCCCGGTACAATCGCATCCCCCGCCTTTGTCCGGTGTTCATCCAGCAGCCATCGATCTTTGGTGTGATACGTCGCCGTAAACAACCGATTACCGCCCACATCAAATGTTGCTGCATCCAGCAGCGGTGAATTAATCTCCTTGCTTGACGGGGCGGTAAAAAGTCGATTCCTCATGAGAGTCGGCTGGGTTATAATTGTGCATGTTTACTTTACGCGACCGACGGACCGGAGAATTGTTTGATCGCTGGTCCGATTTCGGGGACAAACGTCGGCGCCTGATGGAGCAATCCTGGGCCGGGGTTTTTCGGAACCATCTGCTTGTCGAACTTCCGGTTGACGATCTTTGCCGTCACCTTGATGAACGCATGGGCCGACCATCGAAGGATCTACACGTTGTCATCGGGGTCTTGCTTTTGCAGCAGCTGCACGATCTGAGCGATGCAGAGACCGTCGAGGCCCTGGCCTTCAATATGGCGTGGCACTATGCCTTGGACGTGCGCAGCGAAGCGGACAGCTATTTCTGTGAGAAAACCCTGCGCAACTATCGCCGTCTGTTTATCGAACAAGGTCTCGATGAATTGCTGTTCCGGTGTTTGACGGATCGGCTGGTGCAGGGGTTCTCTGTCGATACCAGCCACCAACGCATGGATTCGACGGCCCTTCGTTCGGCGATGCGGGCGCTGACACGACTTGGTATCGTTGTTGAGAGCATCTCGAAGTTTGCCCGTGAGCTTGAGCGATATCATCCCGGTCTGCACGAGCAGATCAGCAAGGAGGTGATCCGCCGCTATGTCGATCGCGAGGGTAATGGCGCGTTCGCGAATACGGCGCCGAGTGTTTCAAAACGCCGCCTCGGCGAAGCGGGTCAGGATCTCCTAGCCCTGGTGCTGCAATTCCGTGACACGGCGGCGGCAAAGCTTTCCAGTTTTGCGATCCTGGAGAGGGTTCTGCGCGATCAGTTCGAGATCGTTGATGATGAGTGTGGCGATCGTGACGCAACGCGCGCCGCGATTCGAGATCCAAAGGATGTGCCGTGCGATACCGTCGGCAATCCGGCCGACCCGGACGCGAGCTACAACGCGCACAAGGGTCAGGGATACATGGCGCAGATCGTCGAAACCTATTGTGAAGATGACAGTAACGAGGCGGTTGCCGCGACACCGGACCTCATCACCCACGTGGAGGTCCACAAGATGACGGTGCATGACGGCCATCGCTTGGCCGATGCGCTGGATGATCTGAGCGAGCGCGCGCTGACGCCGGCGGTGATGCTGGGTGATTCACATTACGGTTCCAGTGACAACATGGCTCTGACGCGCGAACAGAACATCAATCTCGCGGCGCCCGCGCGACCGCCGAAAGGCGCCGTCTCGGGACGGTTGACGTTGGAGGATTTCACTCTCAACGAAGAAGGCTTGGTCTTGCGCTGTCCCAATAACGTCGAACCGGTTTCAGCCTCGCTCGCCAAAGCCAAGCTGCAGGCCCGTTTCGACCTTTCCATCTGCCAAAAATGTCCCGATATACTGCGATGTCCCGTGCAGGCGGCCAAGCGTGACGGCCAATTTTCCCGCTTTCAATATACCCCGGACAGGGCTGCCAACCAAAAGCGCCGGCTTTATGAACAAAGCGATGCCTTCCGCGACGTCTACAGATGGCGGGCCGGCATAGAAGCGACCATGTCGCGATTAAAGTACCAGATGAACCTGGCTCACCTACGCATTCGCGGCATGCCGGCCATGCGCTACGTGGTCAATCTGCGTGCCCTCGGCCTCAATATCCAACGCTGCGCGGCAATCGCACCATAAAAAACGAAGCCAAGGAGAAGCCAAGGATAGGTAATATCAGGTTTTATCCACCAGCAACGCGGAGACAGGCAAATATTCTTCACCGAACCGCAAAGACCTGTACAAGCACGCCATCGGCCAACAACTTTTTACCGCCCCGTCAATTGTAGGTCGTGAGTATTCCGCCGCGCACGGGCTTAGTGTCAGTTCAGCGTCCGATGAAAGAAATCAAGCAAAGGTGTGGTGAACAATTCGGGTCGTTCCATTAGGCGAATGCGGGCATGACATCGTTGATAAACAGCTGCATTGAGCGTTTCTGCTCGGCCATACCCAGCCCCATGCTGGCGTAGTAAATAAAGGCATCGACACCGGTGTTTTCGTATGTCTTCAGTTTGGCGACCACTTGTTCCGGTGAACCGAACATCAGATTTTCTTCAAGCATGACCGGGTCCACCCTGGCATTGCCTTCCAGGCTGTCGAGCGCAACCCGATCTGGAAATCCGTTTACCACATCGCCCGATTTCATCATTAGGTTTCCAAATTGCGCCAGCACCCGGCGGATGGCATCCAACGCAGCCTGACGGTCGGCGTCGTTGTCGTAAATGGCGGTGTGGCGCATACAGGCCCAGGTGCCGGTGAATTCGGTGTCGGTTTTGGCTTTGGAGTCCTCCAGCCGCTGCTTGTAGGCTTCCAATTCGGAAAACGGCATGGTCAGCGGCCAGGACATGATGTTGCAGTTGTTTTCCACCGCATAGTCAAAGGTGACCGGTGCGCGGGCGGCAACCCAGATTGGTACATCTTTTTGCAAGGGTTTGGGGCAGGAAGTTGATTTTGGAAATTGCCAGAATTCGCCGTTGTGTTCGACACCACCTTTCCAAAGGGCCTGAACCAACGGCAGCATTTCCTGCACGTAACGATAGCTGTCGGGTTGCGCCAAACCGGGCTTCATCCGGTCGAATTCGCGCTGATAAGCACCCGAGCCGATGCCGAACTCCAGCCGTCCGTTGCTGAGCAGGTCAAGCATTGCAGCCTCTCCCGCCAGATTAATCGGGTGCCAATAGGCGGCATTTACGACGCCACAGCCAAGCCGGATGCTGTCGGTATGATCAGCCCACCAGGTCATAAGTTGGAACGGGTTTGGCGCTATTGTCATTTCAATCGCGTGGTGTTCGGCGGCCCAGACAATTTCGAACCCGGCTTCGTCGGCCATTTGCACCATGTCCAGCGTGTGCTGGCGCACCTCTGCCATATTTGTGCTGTCGTCCATCCGTTCCAGATTGATTGCCAGTTGAAATTTCATGACGTGGACTCCTCAGCGCAATTGGAACGGGTTGGCCAGCGGATCATCGGACATATTCATCCAGATGGTCTTTGGCCGGGTGTAGTCGTAAACCGCCTGAAAATCGCTTTCGCGGCCATAGCCGGAATTTTTTGTGCCGCCAAATTCAGCGACAGGAGAAATCACCCGATAGGTATTGACCCAGACGATCCCGGCGCGGATTTTTTTGGCCATACGCAGACTACGGGCGCTGTTACGGGTGAAGATGCCGGCTGCCAAACCATGCTTGGTGTCATTGGCGAGCGCCACGACCTCATCTTCGGATTTGAAACGCTGGACGCTGAGAACCGGGCCAAACAGTTCGGTGTCCACGATGGTCATGTCCTGACGTGGGCAATCGATGATGGTGGGTTGGTAGAACAGACCATCCATGTCAGCCGGGCGCTGGCCGCCGGCTAGTAGAATACCACCCTCGGATTGCGCCTGTGCAACTTGCGCCTCGATATGATCCAACTGTCCTTGTGTGCACAGCGATCCCATTTCGGTTTCGTCCGCCAGCGGGTCGCCGATGCGGATATTATTGGCAATGGCGATCAATTTGGCTAGGAAATCGTCGGCAATATCTTCATGCAAGTATAGACGGGAACCGGCAACGCAGCTTTGACCGGTCGCGCCGAAAATCCCGGCCACCGAGCCGTTCACGGCGCTGTCGATATGTGCGTCATCGAACACGATGAAGGGTGATTTCCCGCCCAGTTCCAATGACAGCTCCGCGAAGTTTTCTGCGGTGTTCCGGACCACATGGGCAGCCGAAGCCGGCCCGCCGGTGAAGGAGACGCGCGCAACCAGCGGATGGGAAGTCAGCACTTTGCCACAAGGGTCGCCGTGACCGGTGACGATATTCACCACGCCGTCAGGAATGCCCGCCTGTGCGATCAGTTTGCCGAATTCCAGCATCGGAGCGGAGGAGTATTCTGAGGCTTTCAACACCACTGTACATCCGGCTGCCAGCGCCGGGCCGATTTTCACCGCAGACAGAAACAGCTGAGAATTCCAAGGAACAACCGCAGCGACCACACCCAAGGGTTCACGGTTGGTGAATACAAACAAATCGGGTTTGTCGATCGGCAGGGTTTCGCCGCTGATTTTATCGGCGGCACCGGCGTAAAAGTGGAAAAACTCGGCGATGTATTTTGCCTGCCAGCGGGTTTCCTTCAGCATCTTGCCGGTATCGCGGGTTTCGATTTGGCCAAGCTCTTCAGATTTATCCGCCAGCAGGTCGCCCAGATTACGCAGACACCGGCCTCGTTCGGACGGGGTCATCTTGGCCCACGGCCCGATTGTGAAAGCGCGGTCGGCGGCTTTGACTGCGCGGTCCACGTCTGCGGCTGTGGCTTCTGGCACCCGGCTCCAGATTTTGCCCGTGGTCGGGTTCATACTGTCAAACACCGCCCCATCAGCAGCATCGACCCAATCACCGTCGATCAGCATTTTATAGGTCTGGATATCAGTCATTGTCTAGGTGTCCTGCTGTACAGAATCAAACGGGTTCAAGCGGAGACAATGCCCGCAATCGATAATGTTGAAAAACGAATTATTCAGCATATAATAATCGAGAATCGTGAATTGAGGGAAATCGATGAATCTGTCCGCATTGCAGACCTTTCTGGCCATTGTCGAAACTGGATCGCTGGTGCGCGCTTCAGAACGGCTGAACGTCACCCAATCCACCGTCACGGCACGGCTAAAATCATTAGAGCAAGACCTTGGTCAAACTCTGCTGATCCGGCAGAAATCCGGTGCAACTTTGACGGCATCGGGTCTTAAGTTGAAGCGTTATGCGGAAGTGATGACCGAGTTGTGGAGGCAAGCCCGGCAGGAGACCTCGCTGCCAAAAGGGATTGAGTCAGTCTGCAACTTGGGCTGTCATCATGATTTGTGGCCGCATTTGGGGCACCGGCTGTTTGAAACAATCCGTGCCACCCAGCCTTCGGTTGCATTGTCGGCCTGGCCGGGCGGGCAGCTTGAGTTGTCCGGTTGGCTGAACAGCGGGTTGGTGGATGTAGCCCTGACGTATGAACCAGCAGCACGGGGCAACCAGACGCTGCATCCGTTGCCCGTCGAGGTGCGGATACTGGTTTCTGCCGAAGCCAACGGCCCGATCAGGTTTGATCCTGGTTATGTATATGTTGAAGGCGGCGATGAGTTTGGCCGGCAACACGCTGCTGCCTATGCCGATGCCGACACCGCGAACATCAGTTATGGCTCGGCTGACTGGGGCCTGAAACATTTGCTGGAACATGGTGGCTCGGCCTATCTGCCGGAACGGATTGCTGCGCCGTTTCTTGCGCAGGGCCAGCTGTTCCGGTTGGGCGGAGCGCCGGAGTTTACCCGCCGCGTCTATCTGGTGGCCAACGATTCAGCGGCGACCGGTTGGGATTGGTTACCCGCGGCTATTGCTGATTTGCGGGACTGACAGCACATTCCCGATTTTCATGCCTTGCAATTCCGTTGGGTCGCCATAAAGTTTCCCAAAATTCGGGAGCGCCCCAATGAAGATTCTTATCCTGCAACACGCCCGCGTTGAACACGCAGGAAAGTTCCGCGATTTTCTGACTGAGGATGGACATGAATGGGACACCGTTCATCTGGATGAAGGCGGGGCGTTGCCAGACTCCATTGCAGGCTACGATGCGCTATGGGTATTGGGCGGGCCGATGGATGTTTGGCAGGAAGATCAGTATCCGTGGCTGAAAGACGAAAAAGCCTTCATCAAAGAGACCGTTGTCGAAAAGGGCACCCATTTCCTGGGCCTGTGCCTTGGGCATCAGATACTGGCGGAAGTTCTTGGCGGCACAGTAGGACCGTCCGAAACACCTGAAATTGGCGTGTTGGATGTGCAGCTGACCGAGGCCGGAGCCGACGCTGTGTTTTTGGATGGTATGCCGGAGGTTTTCCCGAGCCTTCAATGGCACAGCGCGGAAGTTAAGTCTTTGCCCGCTGGCTGCAATGTGCTGGCGACCTCACCCGACTGTGCGGTTCAGGCCATCAGTTGGCAGAATAGGGCGCATTCCGTGCAGTTTCATTTGGAAATTGAGCCTGACACCGTCGCCAATTGGGCAGCCATTCCCGAATACGCAAACGCGTTGAAACAAGCGTTGGGTGACGATGGTGCACAGGCGCTTGACGATGCGTGCTCTGCCCAAATGGGCAAGTTTGAGTCGCTGGCGGAGCGGGTTTACATTAATTGGCTGCAAACGGCCGCAAGAACCTAGAGCTTTTCACGATTTGATGGACTCACCAATGGAGCGCGAAAAGCAGCCACACCAAAGGCTTATGCAGGCGTTTCACGTTCAATCTGGTTCAGATTAAACGTGAAACGCCTTAATGTCAGGTTTCGGCGGCTCTGGTAAGTGACAGGCGCGCGGTTTCCAAATGATCCTTCATCAATGTGGCTGCCCGTTCGGGTTCACGTGACCGTATGGCATCCACGATCAGCCGGTGTTGGATGTTGTATTTGTCTGTTATCGAGCGTTCCAGAGTCAAATGCCGCATCCGGGTCCATTCATCCAACGCCCGCACCGAATTGATCTGTGTTATGAGCCAGACCAACAAGTTATTACCGGTCGATTCCGCCAATGTCGCGTGAAACGCAGTATCCGCTTCGCCGAACGCGATGGGATCGTTGGCACAGGCCTCCATTTTCTTGAGAAGGCTTTCCATCTTCTCAAAATCCGGCCTTCGAGCGTGTAACACAGCGAGACGACAAATATGGGGCTCTAAGGCAAAACGGGCATCGACAAGCTCAAGCGGCCGAGCGCCTTCAACGGCAGTGATGGTTTGGTTTTGTACAGAGTAAACCACATAGGTACCGCTTCCGGGCCGGATCTCGACCAAGCCTTCGCGCTCAAGATGCATAAGGGCATCCCGGATTGTTCCGCGGGAGACGCTGTATTGTTGTGAAAAGACCCGCTCGGACGGCAGCCTTTCCAAATATTGCAGTTCTTCGCGGTGAATCCGCTGACGCAAATCAGTCGCTATTTCCGCTGATCCCATGCGGGTAACTTTTGGAGAATCGTCCATCTACCACTCACTTATAGACCAAATCTATACCAATATTAAAAAAAACGCAAGTTTGGATTTCAATTGGTACAAAAAGGGTTGTTTTTTGGATCAGTTTGGGGAAACTGTCAGTGAGAGAATCGCGTGGGGAGCGCGAATCGAAATGTGCTTTGCCAATCAAAGCGACAGTGAGTTGAGACCGCGGGCACGCCGATAATAACCTGTTCGGCATCGTGTTCAATACGTCAAATCAGGTCAAATTTAGGGAGACTAAAATTGTCAACAGATCTAGAAAAATTCGTTGAAGCGGACGGCCGCGCCGAAAAGGTAAAAGAAGTCCGCAGAATGATCGACGAGCTGGGTATTGAATATCTTTACCTCCAGTTTGTGTCCGTTACCGGTAAAATTCTCGGAAAGGGTATTCCCGCCGACCACTGGGAAAACATCGCCAATAAAGGCTTTCAGCTGGTCTATGGCGCGACCTGCAACCTGTTTACTGATCGTTCCGGCAATTACATCGGCTATGGCCCTGAATCGGCTGAAATGATTGGTATTCCTGAATGTGAAACCTTCATGCAGTTGCCATGGGACAAGCGTATTGGCCGTTTTTATTGCACCCTGTTCCGCAACCGCGAGGAAAAGGAAAATCCAGGTGGTGCCCTGACGTCCGATGGCCGCGGCAACCTGCGCCGGATGCACGAAGAATTCAAGGCCAAGCACGGTCGCAGTCTGCGTATCGGCACCGAACCGGAAATGATGTGGCTCAAATTCGACGAAAACGGCAAGCCGCGCGACGGCTTTTCCAAACCATACTGCTATCACATCGACCAGTTTGAAAGCCTACGTCCGGTTTACATGAAAGTCATGGAATATTGCCGCAATATGGGTTTCGACATGGTCCAGGGTGACCACGAAGATGCTCCCGGACAGCTTGAGTTGAACTGGATGTATGATGACGTGCTCAGAAATGCAGACCGTTTGACCGATTATCGTCAGATTTGTGCTCAGGTGGCGCGTGAATTCGGTATCTTCGCCAGTTTCATGACCAAACCGTTCGAAGGCGTTTCGGCCAATGGCTGTCACCACAACATGTCACTGTGGCGCGGTGGCGAGGATGAGTTTGTCAAATGCGGCAACGACCCGGACAACCTGCCGGGCATGAAAGAAAACTTCATGTATGTGAAGGGTGGCGAAAATACCTTCATGCCGGATGATGACGATCCGCAAATGCCGGGCAAGGAAGGCCTTGTGGCAATCGGCGGCGTTGTCCACCACTTGCTGGCGCTGACCGCGATCGGGTCTCCGACGGTGAACTCGTACCGGCGTCTTTGGGACACCGGTTTCTGGGCACCGGTCTTTGCCGACTGGGGCTTCCAGAACCGCACCACCGGTTTGCGGGTTTCCGCACCGGGCCGGTTTGAATACCGCTCGGTCGACTCGATGGTGAACCCCTATCTGATGGGCTCCACCTTGCTGGCGGCAATGGACGACGGCATCGTCAACCAACTGGACCCGGGCGAGCCCGAAGAGCGCAACATCTATGACGCGATCAAGGCCGGCAAACAGGTCAAGAAACTGCCGATGTCGCTGGGCGAAGCGCTGGACTTTCTGGCCGATAGCGAAGTTGTCCGACGCGGCTTGCCGGGCGAAATGTACCGCCTGTTCGATGAATACAAGCGCGACGAATATGCGCGCTTTATGGCAACTGTGACCGAATGGGACAAAGATACTTATATGGAATGTCTGCCCTAATTAGCAGGCACCTGTAAAAACCGGGGAAGGGTTCCGGCTCTTCCCCACCAAACTATCAAGATTTTCCACTTACTAAGGAGGAGCAATCGCTATGTGCGGAATTGCAGGCCTTATCTATAAAGGCAAAAGTTCCAACGTCGGGTCTGAGATGACCTCGATGTTGCAAGCGCTTAAGCACCGCGGACCGGATTCCACCGGCTTTGCAGTGTACGGCAAAGGTAACCCGGGTGATTATATCATGCGGTTTATTACAGCTGAACAGGAAGACATGGCCAAAGGCTATGACATGATCGACATTGTTGCCGGGCGTCTTGCAGAAGTTGAAAAACGTCTGGGTGAGCACGGTGTTGAAATCAAAGACCGTCAAGCCTCGACTGATTATGCCCACCGTTTCGTTATCAGCCACACCGGCGATATGGAGAAATTGGCGCGTCACATCGAAGACATCGACGGTGTCGAGATTATGTCGCTGGGCAATGGTCTGGAACTGATCAAAGACCTCGGCGATGCGACGGTTGTGTCCGAGCAATATGGTCTCGAAAGCTTCCAGGGTACCCACGGTCTTGGCCACACCCGTATGGCAACTGAATCGGATGTTGATATCCGCTCAGCCCACCCATACTGGGCGTTCCCGTACAATGATGTTGCCGTTGTTCACAACGGTCAGATCACCAACTACTGGATCATGCGCCGTGAAATGGAGCGTAAAGGTCACCGGTTCATGTCGAACTGCGACTCCGAGTTGTTGGCGGTTTACACGGCTGACAACCTAGCCAACGGCATTTCGTTGGAAGACAGCTTACGCAGTTCGATCGAGGATATCGACGGTGTGTTCACCTACCTGGTGGCGACCGCTGACAGCCTTGGCATGGCCAAAGACACAATGGCAGCAAAACCGCTGGTTCTATACGAATCAGACGATCTGATTGCCATGGCATCCGAAGAGGTTTCAATCCGGGCCATTCTCCCCCAAGAAATCGACACCACTGACCCCTACGACGAGGAGGTTCGCGTATGGCAAGCTTAAGCGAGGCAGAACTCAAGACAATGACGCAGGAAGAGCGTGTAACAGCGCTTGGAATGCGGACAGACCAGCTGAGCGGTCTGGCAATGCGCATTGAGTTCAATCCCGATGAAGAAGAACGGTTCGAGTACCCTTGGGCACCGGCTGTTGACTTCAACAAACGTACCGAGTTGGACGTTGACGATCTGACCTCGACTGAAGCCAACGTTCGCATCCGCGAACTGATGGCTGAAGGTTTCGGCACAATCGTTGTCAAAAATCCACGCGGCAAACACTCGCTGGGTGTTGGCATCCTGACCAAACTGAATCTGATCTTTGAAGGTTCGTTGGGTTACTTCGGTGTTGGCCTGATCGACGGTCCTAACGTGACCATCAACGGTCGTGTTGGCTGGTCCTGTGGTGAAAACATGCTGGCCGGTACCGTTGTCGTCAAAAAGAACGCGGGTTCTACTTTTGGCGCGGCTATACGTGGCGGCGATCTGATTTCCATGGGCTCGGTAGGCTCGCGAACTGGGATCGACCAAAAGGGCGGCACGATCATCGTTGGTGGCGACACCGGCGCATTGTCGGGCTTTATGATGCAGCGTGGTCGGATGGTTGTCTGTGGGAATGCGGGTAAAAACCTCGGCGACTCCATGTATGACGGCACCATCTACATCGGCGGCGAAATCAAGTCCTACGGCGTTGATGCTGTTCCTGCGGAGCTGACGGATCTCGACAAGGCCTGGTTGACCCGCAAGCTGACCCAATATGGTCTGATGCCGGAAAAAGGCGTGGATCAATTCTCAAAAGTCGTCGCTGGTCGCCAACTCTGGAACTACGACAATCTGGAACCATCAGAGAAGAAACTCATTCTCTAAGGCACCGAAAGGAACTTCATTATGGCTGATGGTGACATCAAAACAAAGAAGCCGCTGGATCGTGATACCACACGGATGGGTGATAGCTTTATCTTCCCGCCGCGCGTCATCGACGACATCCACATCAAGGCTGAACTGGGCCGCTACCGTATGCGCGGTATGTCTTTGTTCAAAAAGATCCCGCATTGGGACGATCTGACATTTATGCCCGGTACGCTGACGCGCTTTATTATCGAAGGCTACCGTGAAAAATGTACAACCAAGACAATCATTGGCCCCCGCGCCAAAACCCCGCTTGAACTGGATATTCCGGTTTATATTACGGGCATGTCTTTTGGGGCGCTGTCTTATGAAGCCAAAACCGCGCTGGCGCGTGGTGCTACGATGGCGGGCACAGCAACTTGTTCCGGTGAAGGCGGGATGATCCCTGACGAGCGTCGTTATAGTTCGAAGTGGTTCTACCAATGCATCCAGTCGCGTTATGGCTTTAACCCGAACCACCTGGTTCTTGCGGATGCCTGCGAATTCTTCATTGGCCAGGGCTGTAAAGTGGGCCTTGGTGGCCACTTGATGGGTCAAAAAGTGACCGACCAAGTTGCTGAAATGCGCTCGTTGCCGGCTGGTATTGACCAACGGTCGCCTGCCCGTCACCCTGACTGGCTGGGGCCGGACGACCTGTGCTTGAAAATTCAGGAAATTCGTGAAGCAACCGATTGGCAAATTCCAATCCAGCTGAAGCTGGGTGCGGCGCGCGTCTATGACGACGTTCGTATGGCTGTGAAATGTGATCCTGACTCGATCTACATTGACGGCATGGAAGGCTCCACTGGTGCCGGTCCTCACCTCGCAACCGAAGACACTGGTATTCCGGGTATTGCTGCGATCCGTCAGGCGCGTAAAGCGATTGATGATCTGGGCAAACGCGGCGAAATCAGCCTGGTCTATGCGGGTGGTATTCGCAACGGTGCCGATGTTGCAAAAGCGATTGCCCTGGGCGCAGACGCGATTGCGATCGGTCACTCTTCGATGATGGCGTTGAATTGTAACAAAGACATCCCCGAAGCGAACTACGAAGAAGAAGTTGGCGCACCTGCCGGCCATTGCTACAACTGCCACACTGGGCGTTGCCCGGTTGGTGTTGCGACGCAAGACCCGGTACTGCGTAAACGTCTTGACCCGGATGCCGCTGCAGAACGGGTTTACAATTTCTTGCACACACTGACCATCGAGGCTCAGTTGTTTGCACGGGCTTGTGGTAAAACCAATATTCATAGTCTGGAGCCGGAAGATCTGGCAGCCCTGACGATGGAAGCGTCTGCAATGGCCGCTGTTCCGCTCGCCGGTACCAACTACACGGTTGGTGTCGAAGATTATCACAAGCTGTAAGGAGAAGAGATTATGGCTGGTACACAGTACAGAGGCTCCGAAATTACGGATGTCGATCAGTTCGTGAGCGACGCGGCTGGCTTGGCATCCGAGCGTGAGATAGAAATTGGTCAACACATCGGATACCGTTACGACGTTAACCTGGTGCCTGACTACAAGCGGATCACCCCGTTTCTGACGAAATACATGGAAACTATGGGTTGGGACGACCTGAACTGGTTGGAAGACATCCACATGGGCTATGAAGACGGCGCCCCAGCGGTGTTTGATCGCAACAACAACGGATGGGTTTCCATTCCGGACTCGATTGAACTTCCGGACAACCAACAAGATCGGGACATGATCGCACGCGAACTGCTGCTAAAGTTCCAAATGTCGGACCGGCACCCGCTGGTCCTGCTGCGGAAAGCATATATGAAGTTCTGATATGCAAAGACTGTTGAAAATTGCGTGTCTGCAAACCTCACCAAAGCCCGATTTCGATCAGGCTTTGGCTGAGGCGATTAAGTTCGCTGAAGCAGCAGTCACCGCAGGCGCACAGTTTCTTGCGCTGCCCGAATATTGCGGGGGGCTGGCCACGGTCGACGGGGCTTTTGCCCCCCCTTTTTCGCACGAAGAACACCATCCTGTTTTGCAGGGGCTGCGCGCTTTTTCAGCTGAAAACAAAATTTGGATGCTGATCGGGTCACTCGCGGTTGCGGGGCTGTCCGGCAAGATCATCAACCGGTCATTTTTGCTGGACGACTCCGGCGACATACATGCCCGATACGACAAAATTCATCTCTTCGATATTCAACTGTCCAAAGACGAAGTTTACCGCGAAAGCGAAAAAGTCGAACCCGGCAATACATGTGTTGTGGCAGCGACACCGTTTGGGCTTGTGGGCATGTCAATCTGCTATGACCTGCGGTTTCCCGCCTTGTACCGTGACATGGCGCAGGCTGGCGCTGAAATCCTGATTGTCCCGGCTGCGTTCACGGTTAAAACCGGCGCAGCACATTGGCAGGTGCTGAATCGGGCGCGTGCCATTGAAAACGGTGCATTTGTAGTTGCACCCTGTGCAATTGGCCAGGTAACTGGCGGCGGCGGATCATACGGCCATTCGCTGGTAGTCTCTCCTTGGGGGGAGGTGCTGGCAGATGGCGGAGATAAGCCCGGTGTCGTTCAGGCCGAGATCGATTTGAACGCAGTCGCGGCCACGCGGGCGCGTATCCCGAGCTTGAGCCATGACCGGCCGTTCCGACTGGTCACCATGAAAAGTGAAAGTGACGCAGCATGAGCGCCATCGCAAGCATCCTGGGCGTAGAACCGGAACCACATCCAATGCGTGATGCCTTTCTCGGGTGGCAGTGCCGTATCCGCCAAATCAGTATGCGTGATAACCGCGGTCGGCCAGATGAAACCATCTCGCCAACCGTAACGCTTGCCGGTGAAACTGAGCCAATGGGCCGCATTATCACGGTCATGTCTAAATTGCCGCAGCATGGTCTGACGCCGGAATTCAAACATATGGTCAGGCGTACCTATGACCCGGCCCAGCGGCGCGAAAAAGCTTTGGAGTTGCTGTCGGAAACTTATTATCAGAAGCACAAAACGTTTTCGGATGTTCTAACGTCGGTGTTCCCCGAGGGGTCGGAAGGAGCCGCCGCTATTCGCCGGGCCGGTTCTTGTGTTCTTGGGTTTGATGCCTTTGGTCAGCAGTATGATCTGCAATGCAAAGTATGGCGGCTGGCTTCCAAAAACCCATACTACCAGTCCACTTGGTGGCACAACCACCTGTTCAACCCCAACCTTTCTGAAGATGCAGTCATTTTGGGGTTTGAACCGGACTGGGACAAATCAACAGCGGTTTCTACACGAAGCTAGAACATTTAGTGCTCTAACGCCGTTTCTCCCTGAGCTCTGACTTATTCAGTTGTGGTGGTTGGCTGTGCTTTTTTCTGGAAGCGCTGGCTTGTAGCAACCAGCTTTCGACGATGCCGCATTCCGGGAAGGACTGTCGGTTTTCCGGATGTAGCAAATAGTAGCCATAATTTGTTCTGACTGCTGCGTTGCCTAATGGCCTAACCAAGTCACCGGATTTGATCAGATGATCCACCAGGTGGCCCCACCCAAGCGCCACGCCCAAACCATCAACAGCTGCCTGAATGGCCAGCGGGTAGGTGTTGAAATAGACTGACTGATCCAATTTATCAAAATTGTAGTCGTATTGGGTCAGCCATGTCTTCCAGTTCATCCATTCGGTGTGGATATTGGTGACATCAATCAGCCCGTGTTTGGTTAGATTTTCGATGTCATTGATCTGCGGATTGGCGGTAAAGTAACTTGGTGAACACACTGGAAAAATAGTCTCGCCGAACAGCAGTTTGGAACGGTATCCAGGCCAAGAGCCATCACCTCTGAGAATAGACAAATCGACGGTCTCTGCCAAACACTCCTGATCGTTATCAGACGCCACCAAAACTACTTTCAGATGTTTGTTACTACGGTAAAATTTGTTCAATCTAGGCATCAGCCACAAAGAAGCAACGGAGTTGGTGGCCGCCAGTGTCACTATGTTTTTCTGGTGTTCAGACAGCATTTCACGGGATGCGTGGCGAAGCATCTGCATGGCTGGGCGAACGCTGTCCAGCAGGTTCTGGCCCTGTGGAGTCAACCGGATAGATCTGTGCTGGCGCAAAAATAGGGCAACGTCGTAATGCAATTCCAGAAGTTTCACCTTCCTGCTGATCGCGGTTTCGCTGATATTCAATTCGCGCGATGCTCCGGCAAAACTCTGGCAAATGGCTGCGGATTCAAATGCCAACAGGTAGTCCAAAGGCGGAAGGACATTTCTGTCATTTTTCGACATTGTTTTTTCCGATCAGCAATTTTGGTCTCAATTGGTTGCCTACATACGAATTGGGTCAGCAATTTCTGTAAGCGGTAGAAATTCACCGATTCTGCATCTAGTTGATTAAAACACAAAAAATGGGTTTAGCCACTAATAATTATGGGCAATGGCCATCAAATTTCTGTGCAGAACAAACGCAAATCCTTGTCAAAATGGCTTCACGTCCGGGGAGATTCTCCGGCAAGCCTTTTGAGTTACATACAAACAGGGAGAAAAGTATGAAAACGATTACCAATACATTGATGGCGGCGGCGCTGGCTACCATGCCGCTTGCAGCGTTAGCGGAAGATTCGGCCGAGCCGATCGTCATCCCGACGCACAACTGGTCCAGTCAGGTTGTTATGGCCTATGTGATCGGTGGCATCTTTGAAAGTCTGGGCGACAATGTCGAATATGTCCCGGCAGATACCCAGGCGGTCTATGAGGCCATTCGGATTGGCGACGTTACGATCTCGCATGAGGTTTGGCAGTCGACATTTGGCGCCTCGTTCTTCGCTGCGATGGCCAAAGGCGGTCTGATAGACGCCGGCACACACTCTGCAGCAACTCTCGAAGAAATGGGTGTTCCTCAGTACGTGATCGACGACAATCTTTGCCCGGGCTTGCCAAATTGGGAAGCCTTGAAAGACTGCCAAGAAGTCTTTGCAACCGCAGACTCGGATGGCAAAGGCCGCTGGCTTGAGGGACCACAAAGCTGGCACGGCGACCTGATGCCGACACGGCTTGAGGCACTTGGCCTTGGCGACATGTACGTAGTGAAGTTTGCCGGTGGTGCCGATGCAATCTGGGCAGAACTGTCGTCGGCCAAGAAAGAAGGCCGCGGCATTATCACCTTTAACTGGACGCCGAACTTTACCGATGCTGAGGGTTTTGCCTTCATCGAGTTCCCAGCATACACCGATGGATGCCGAGTTGCAGACGGTGGTGACGGTGCGTGCGGTTCACCTAAAGGCTGGCTGAAGAAAGCGGCGAACTACAAGTTCCCGAAAACGCATCCAGCAGCGTATTCAACTTTTGCCAAGATGTCCTTTTCGTCGACAGATATCGGCCAAATGGCTGCTCTGGTGGACATCGACAAGATGAGCCATCAGGACGCTGCAGCCAAGTGGCTGGCTGATCATGAAGATGTGTGGAAGCCTTTCACGGAATAAGCACAAAGCAATAATTTTTCGTCCCGCGCATTCTAGTACGCGGGGCGAAAACACAATACTCTCCAGGAACGATAACTCGCCAACTGTGGCGTATTGGGTAGACCGACGACGGGCACAATTGCGTCGAATGTTACCAAGAAAAATGACAAAGACTGGGATATGAAAAATGCCGCTTGATAAAGAGACCGCGAAACAAGAACCAGTGATCAAATGTCGCTCCGTCTACAAAATATTCGGCGAAAACGCCGATAGGATGCTGCGCGAGAACAAGGGAAATGTTGACGCAAAGAAGTTTCAAGAAGCTGGCTGTGTCGTCGGTGTCAATGACGCATCATTCGAGGTGTACAAGGGTGAAATATTAATGATCATGGGTCTATCGGGCTCAGGAAAATCTACCTTGTTGCGATGCATTTCCCGTTTAACTGAAGCCACAGCTGGTAGTATTCACATCGACGGCGAAGATGTGGTGGCGATGAACAGCAAGCAGTTGATCCAGCTGCGGCGCAACAAGATGGGCATGGTGTTTCAAAGCTTTGCCCTTTTGCCGCACAAGACCGTGCTTGAAAACATTGCTTTTCCGTTGCAGGTCAAAGGCATGAGCACCGCAGACAGCATGACGCGGGCCAAAGAAATGGTCGATCTAACAAGCCTGACAGGCCGCGAAAATTATTTCCCCCGGCAGTTGTCCGGCGGGCAGCAGCAACGCGTCGGGATTGCGCGATCCCTGGCGGTAGAGCCTGACATCTGGTTTCTTGACGAACCGTTTTCCGCGCTTGACCCGCTAATCCGAAAAGAAATGCAAGATGAATTCCTGCGCCTGCAGGACGTTTTGCACAAAACGATCCTTTTTGTGACGCACGACTTTGCCGAAGCACTTCGCCTAGCGGATCGTATCGCCATCATGAAGGACGGTGTAATCGAGCAACTGGATACACCGGCCAAAATCGTGCTTAATCCTGCAACCGAGTATGTCCGGAAATTCACCGAAGAAGTGCCGCGCGAGAAGGTGCTTAAGATCAAATCTGTTATGGATCCTTTCGACAGCACGAAGGACCACAGCCCTCTGAAAATACCGCAAGATGCAATTATTGAAACAGTGGCGGAAGCGGTTCTTGCCAAACGGCGTCCGGTGCGGGTGCTGGATGCCGACGACAATGTTGTGGGTTCCGTCACCAGCTCGAAGATGATTCACCTTCTGTTTGGTAAAGAAGACGCTGAGGTGAGTGGTTGATATGAACATGACCACGTTTCTGCAAAATCATCCAAAGCTCGTGCAGTTCACGATCTTGCTGCTCGCGTTTTTTCTGTTGGTCGCTCTGGTCCCGCAGAACGAGGGGAACATCCTATGGCGGTTCCCTTCTTTGCTGGCTTCATGGCCGGGTGCCATCAACAGCTCTGCCGAATATCTGATGTTCGACGCGTTGCCCGTACAGGTATGGGACGCTGATCTGGAAGAATACGAACAATCCGCCCTAATCCGCGAAATCACCCGCGGATTTTCCCGAGGCATATTGTTCCTGATCGAGCTCATTCGAGAAATACTCGTTGGTGGGGTCAAAACAATAGCTGCGTTTACCGGATATCAGTTTATCCGCGAAAACGATTGGGCGATCTGGCCGGCGCTGCCTTGGACCGTGGTAACAAGCGGTGCAGTTATTTTGGGTTATGCGCTGAAGGGCCGGGGGCTTGCGCTTTTGGCCGGCCTCGCCCTGACCTATATCTCGGCGTTTGGACAGTGGGAACCGGCGATGGAAACGCTTTCGTTTGTCCTGGTTGCCGCACCGATTTCAATACTTCTTGGATTGCTGCTCGGCGTACTTTCATTCAAGAGCCGGACGTTAGAAGCAGCATTGATGCCGCTTCTCAACATTGCTCAGACAATGCCGCATTTTTCCTATCTGGTTCCGGTGACCGTATTTTTCGGTCTCGGCGACCACGCAGGTGCCATTGCCACTGTCATCTTTGCGACTCCGCCGATGATCCGCCTGACCCTGCTGGGTCTAAAGAAAGTCCCGGTCGAAGTTTTCGAGGCGGGCTTGATGAGCGGTTGCACCAATCGGCAAACGCTGCTGAACGTAATGGTTCCCACCGCGCGACGCGATATTTTGATCGGGGTAAACCAGGTCATCATGCAATGTCTTGCCATGGCGGTCATTGCTTCGTTAATTGGCGCTAAGGGGCTTGGGTTTAATCTTTTGCTTGCGTTGAACGGACTTAGAATTGGTCTCGCCTTGGAATTGGGCATTTGCATCGTTCTGATTGCACTGGTTCTAGACAAATTGTCCCTGGCCTGGGCGAACAAGCAGACAGACTATTTTGCCGATCTCAGCTTTGCCGAGCGAAACAAACACCTGATGTTGTTTCTGGCCGTATTTGCAGCCTGTGTCGTTCTGGCGTTTCTCGGGAGGTTTATCTTTGGCGGCGGTATCAACTACTTTTACCTGATCCCGCATAACAAGGGCGTTACCACCGAATGGCTTTGGCAGGGTGGTGTCGATTGGATAGTCGAAAATTGGTATGCGGGCCTGCAAGGTTTCAACCGGGGTCTGATCATCAACGTCCTGCAACCAATGAAAAACGGCTATCTAGGCATGCCGGTCAGCGCGACGTTCCTGTTGACCATGGGCGTTGGTTACCTGATTGGCGGCTTCAGATCCGCACTGATTGTCGGCGGCCTTTTGTTGTTTATCGCGCTGACCGAATGGTGGGACCGCGCGCTGATCACCATGTATATGACGTCGTTTGCGGTTATCGTTTCAGTAACGGTTGGATTGTTGGTCGGATCAATATCCGCTCAATATCAATTTGCGTCAAAGTTTATGTTGTTGGTTTGCGATACATTCCAGACTTTCCCGTCGTTTATCTACCTGATCCCGGTGATCATGCTGTTTGGCGTCACGGACACATCTGTCTTATTTGCGGTCATTATTTACGCCACGATCCCTGCCACGCGCTACACCATCGAAGGCATTCGAAATGTGCCGCCAAACCTCCGCGAAGCGGGCATGATGTCCGGTGTCACAAAGTTGCAAGGCTGGGTTAAGATCGACCTGCCGCTGGCATTTCCTCACATCATGCTGGGGGTTAACCAGACTGTCATATTCGCGCTCTTTATGGTGATCATCGGCGCGTTTATCGGAACGGATGATCTTGGGCAGTTCATTCTGAAAGCACTGTCGGACAAGCAGGGCATTGGGAACGGGCTGATGTTGGGCTTGTGTGTGGCATTTATTGGCCTCGCCGTAGACCATTTGATCAACACCTGGGCTGCGGAACGCAAAGCCGCGTTGGGGATACGTTAATGAACGTCAGACCTGTTTTCCCGACACCCTATGAACGAAATGGGGTGATCACCCCCGGTTTGCCGATCCTGCCGCCTGGCGTGGAACGTTATCCGATCCCGGGCGGCGGCAGCCGTGCCGTGCGGATTGATGCGGGCGACGAGATCACCATTCAGGACCGCGAAGGCCTGCAGCCCGTGGAACTGGTGTTCTTTGCGCCAGATGGCCGGTCTGATGCGGCGCTGATAGGGGCCAAAGGCGGACGTGACCCTGTAGGGCTGAAATCGGCTCTGATGCGCGATCCTTCCGGGGCCACGGTGCTCAAAGCCTTGCACGCTGCTCGGTTTGATCTTGCCAAGGCGGATGCTGCACTGGCGTTCCCGGAAGGATCCAAAGCCGGAGACTTTGAATCTTATGTTGCCTCTTCCGACGGTTTGTTGATTGCCTGCGCGGCGGGTGAGCCAATGGAGCCACATGAGCAATGGGCCCCGACCGAAGTTGCACTTTATATCCGGCGCGCAAACCCGTCGAATGAGCAAGTGGCGCATCTACCACCCGAGCCGCTGGCAGACCCGCTGATGGATTTCAACATCCAGCCGGGGAATGCGCGGGCATATGAAGTTAAAGCCGGGCAATACATTCAAATCCTCGATATTCAAGGCCGCGAATGTTCGGACTTTCAGGCGCTGAGCCTGCGGGCTTTGGACAAGGGCAAAGAGCGCGAGATTGACCCAACAACGACCCGTTCATTGATGGGCGCACTTTATCCGGAACCGGGAATATTCGGCAAGTATTTCAGCTCTGATCAGGAGCCCCTGATGGAGATTGTACAGGATACAGTGTTGCGTCACGACACATTCGGGCTGGCCTGTACTGCGCGGTATTATGAAGATCTGGGGTATCCCGGCCACGTAAACTGCACCGACAACATCAACAAAGATGTGGAACGTTTTGGTATCCAGCCGCGCGGCGGATGGCCAGCGATCAACTTCTTCTTCAACACCATGGTCGATGACACCAATGCGATTGGCATGGATGATCCGTTCTCGCGTCCCGGCGACTATGTCATGCTCAAGGCGCTGACGGATCTTGTCTGTGTCTCGACCGCCTGCCCTTGCGATGTGGACCCCGCCAACGGCTGGAACCCCACGGATATTCAGGTGCGGCTCTACGGTGAAAACGAAGACTTTAAACGCTCGATAGGCTGGCGCAAAACTCCGGGGGATGACTTGGAACAGACTAGGAATTCAGGTTTTCACGATTGTTTTGCGCGGCACACGCGCGACTTTGTGGAATACAACGGCTTTTGGCTGCCCAACACGATGACCAATCACGGCGCCATTGCCGAGTATTGGGCCGCGCGGGAAAAGGCAGTGGTGATGGACCTGTCTCCGCTTCGGAAATACGAAGTGACGGGGCCGGACGCGGAAGAGTTGATGCAGATTTGCGTGACCCGCAACATCAAAAATCTGTCGGTTGGCGGCATTGTTTATACCGCGATGTGCTACGATCATGGCGGTATGATTGACGATGGTACGGTTTACCGTCTGGGTGACGCCAATTTCCGTTGGATTGGCGGCAATGACCAATCCGGCCTTTGGTTGCGCAAGCAAGCCGAGGAACGCGGGCTGAACGCATGGGTGCGGTGTTCTACTGATCACCATTGCAACATCGCCATTCAGGGGCCGCTGTCGCGTGACATCCTGAAAGAAGTCATCTGGACGCCTCCGCAACAAGCCGAGGTTGAGGAGCTGCCCTGGTTCCGACTGACCATCGGTCGCATTGGCGATTTCCATGGGCCTTCGGTGGTGGTCAGCCGCACCGGGTATTCCGGCGAACTGGGATATGAAGTGTTTTGCCACCCGAAAGACGCTGTTGAAGTTTTTGATGCAATTTGGGCGGTGGGTGAGCCGATGGGCATGATCCCCCTGGGTTTGTCAGCGCTTGATATGCTGCGCATCGAAGCCGGATTGATTTTCGCGGGGTCAGAATTTGACGATCAGACCGATCCGATGGAGGCAGGTATTGGCTTTGCAGTGCCGCTGAAAACCAAAGAGGACGACTTTATTGGCCGTGCAGCCTTGGAACGGCGCAAGGCGAATCCGCAGAACAAGCTGGTCGGGCTGGAGCTTGAAGGCGGTGTTGTGCCGACACCGGGCGATAGCGTTCATGTTGGAAAACCTCAGATTGGCACCGTAACGTCAGCAATGAAGTCACCCATATTGGGCAGAGTTATAGCCTTGGCCAAGTTGGACGTGACACATGCGGAAATCGGAACCAAAGTTGAAATTGGCCGGCTGGATGGTGATCAGAAACGGCTTAAGGCTTTGGTGTCGCGCTTTCCGCATTTTGATCCGACCAAAGAACGCGTCAAGGGCAACTACAGTTAGAACCGGAACAAGTTTGTAAGGCAGGTCATTGGTGCGGGTTACTCACTATGGGCAAACGATAGGGACGGGCCTCGGCCTGTCCCCTTTTGCATTTGTTCACGGGCGCTGAAAAAAATCTGTTGATAAAGCTTTTATCGCACCAGGTCTTTGGCCTGTTTGAGCATTCCTGCCATCAATCGCTGCGTGGCATGTTCCGCTTCTTCGATGTCGCCACGTACAAATGCATCGATCACAGCGATGTGGCCGTTTGCTGTCCAAGAGACGCCTTTTCGAGCCAGAAAACGGCGCCCAAATCTGCGGGCATGGGTTTGCAGAGGACCGATGATATTGGTCAGAAACTGGTTGCCAGCGGCATCGCTTAGAATCGCGTCAAAAGTTTTGTCAGCGCCCAGAAACTGAAACATGTCTTCAGCCGCAACGCTGGCTCGCATCTCTGCGCGGCAGTCGGCAATACGGTCGCGGTGGCTGTCGTTTGCAAACCGTGTGGCCGCGCTGGCCACCCGCGGCTCGAGCAGGCTTCGCAGCTCCATGACTTTCGAGAAATCTTCGGGGCGCAGATTGGCAATTTTCAATCCCGAGCGCGGGCGAACCTCGATAAATCCTTCCCAAGACAGTCGCTGTAATGCCTCTCGCACAGGGGTGCGGCCAAGCCCGACTTTTTCGATTAGCTCCCGTTCCGGAATGACTGTGCCGGGGGGAAGTTCCAGTGTTACGATCATTCTTTCCAGCCGCAGATAGGCCGCTTTGGCTTGGTTTTTCTCGCGCTCTTGGAACAGGACTTCGATCTTTTTCGCCTCGGATATTGCTAATATGTCAGTGATATATCATTAATGCCGCGATGAGGAGAGTATTTTGTCAATTGGTAGTTGATTCGGCGGCACGATTCTCGTTGCCCGCGGAATGATAATAGCAGGTGTGACAAAGACCTCAGAATGATAATCAACAGGAGAGAAAAATGAAATACACATTCAATCTGGCAACGCTTGCCACGGCGGCGGCCCTGATGGGCTCGGCTGTCTCGGCAAACACGCTTGTCTATTGTTCGGAAGGGTCGCCCGAAGGGTTTGACCCGGCGCTGTTTACATCGGGCACTACGTTCGATGCCACAAGTCATCCGCTCTATAATCGACTGGTTGAATTCAAGGTCGGAACGACGGAAGTGATACCGGGCCTGGCGGAAAGCTGGGAAGTGTCCGACGACGGCAAGACCGTCACATTCGCTTTGCGCGAGGGTGTCAAATTCCACTCGAACGCAGACTTCACCCCGTCGCGCGATTTCAACGCCGATGACGTGATTTTCAGTTTTGACCGTCAGGGCAACGAGGCAAATCCCTATTACACGGTTTCGGGCGGAACCTGGGAATACTACGGCGGTATGTCGATGCCCGATCTTATTGAAAGCATCAATAAAACCGATGATCACACAGTGGTGTTTCATCTGAGCCGGCCAGAGGCACCGATTATCGCCAATATGGCGATGGATTTCGCTTCGATCGTGTCCAAGGAATACGCCGACGCGATGCTGGCGGCAGGGACACCTGAAATGGTCAACCAGGCGCCGATCGGTACTGGACCGTTCTCGTTTCAAGCCTATCAGAAGGACGCGGTGATCCGGTATCTGCGCCATGACGACTATTGGGGCGACAACGCCAAGGTCGAGGCGCTGATCTTTGCAATAACCACCGATGCCAGCGTGCGTTATCAAAAGGTTCAGGCCGGCGAGTGCCATGTCATGGCCTATCCGAACCCCGCCGACGTGCAGGCGATGAAGGATGCGTCCGACATCGTTGTGATGGAGCAGGAGGGTCTGAACGTCGGCTATCTGGCGTACAACACCACCATGCCTCCTTATGACAATGCCAATGTCCGGCGCGCGCTGAACATGGCGATTGACAAGCAGGCGATCATCGACGTGGTGTTCCAGGGTTCTGGCCAGATCGCCAAAAACCCGATCCCGCCGACCATGTGGTCCTATAACCAAAGCGTGCAGGACGACGCGTATGATCCCGATGCCGCGATGGCGATGCTGTCGGCCGAAGGTGTCACCGATCTGAAGATGAAAATCTGGGCAATGCCGGTGCAGCGTCCGTACAATCCCAATGCCCGGCGCATGGCCGAACTGATGCAGGAAGACTTTGCGAAGGTCGGCGTCGAGGTCGAAATCGTGTCCTATGAGTGGGGCGAGTACCTTTCGCGCTCGCGCGGCTTGGACCGCGACGGCGCGATCCTGTTGGGCTGGACCGGCGACAACGGCGATCCGGACAACTTCCTTGCCGTGTTGCTGGGCTGCGACGGGGTTGAAAACTCGAACCGGGCGCAATGGTGCCATCAGCCGTTTGAAGACCTGATCCAGCAGGCAAAAGTTCTGCCGACCCAGGCGGAGCGGCAGCCGCTTTACGAGAAGGCGCAGGTCATCTTCAAAGAGCAGGCGCCGTGGGCGACGATTGCCCATTCGGTGGTCTACATGACGATGCGTCCCGAGGTTGAGGGCTATGTGGTGCACCCGCTGGGCGGCCACATCTTTAATCAAGTCGGGCTTGCCAACTAGACCCAGACTTGGCGGGGCGCCGTTGAAGATGCCGCCCCGCCTGCTTGACGAAAGTTTTGACATGACGCAAACGCTTGCCGACCGGCTTGGCGCCCATGCTCAAATTGCGCGCGATCTGGGCGTCGATGCCATGGCGCTGGTTCCCGGCCCGAATTTCACTCGCGCGTTGGGCCATACGTTCATGAGC
Organism: Amylibacter sp.; assembly: GCA_965237555.1. Taxonomy (GTDB): domain Bacteria; phylum Pseudomonadota; class Alphaproteobacteria; order Rhodobacterales; family Rhodobacteraceae; genus Amylibacter. The sequence continues at coordinate 22,353 of OZ250147.1, read as the reverse complement.
CATGAACGCCCGTTCCTGATCGTCATTCCCGCCAATTCCACACCACCCGCCGCACTGGTGCCGAACCTGGAATTGCGCAGCTGGGAATTGGTTGGCTTCGAAGGCGCCGTTTTCGACTGGCGCGATCAGGACGGCTATAATGCAGCCTTCGCGGCGATTACCGATCATCTGGGCATCGCCTCGTTGGCCGTCGAGGGCCAAATCATGCGGGTGTTCATGCATCACGCACTGAAAAAGGCCCAGCCCGATCTGCAGATCATTGATGGCGAGGCGGAAATTTCCGGGCTGCGCGTTGTCAAGACTGCGGACGATATTGCCGCGCTCAAAACGGCCATAAAAATCTCTGAACGGGCGCTGGAACGCACACTGGCGGATGTGCGCCTTCGCCAGACCGAAAAAGACATCGAACAGGCCCTGATCCAGGCGCTGTTTGCCGAAGGCGCCGAAGATCACGCCTTTCATCCCATCGTGGCCGCCGGTGACGGATCGGCCCGCCCGCATGCCAAGGCGCGCGCGGATTACGCGGTGATGGCCGGCGACGCCCTTCTGCTGGATTTTGGTGCCCGCAAACACGGCTTTTGCGCCGACATCACCCGCACTGTATTTCTGGATCATGTCACCGACGAGGGCCGCGAAGTCTATGACACCGTCCTGCGCGCCAACCGCAAGGGCCATGAAGTGACCCGCGCAGGTGTCACCGCGCATGAGGTCGACGATGCGGTGACCGGCGTGCTCGAGGCCTCGCCTTTCGCTCACCGCATCCGCACCAAAACCGGTCACGGCCTTGGCCGGGACGTCCACGAAGCGCCTTATATCATGCGTGGCAATCATACAGTGCTTCCGGCGGGGGCCGTTTTTACCAACGAGCCAGGCCTGTATGAGATCGGCAATTTTGGCGTTCGGATCGAGGATGATCTGCTGGTCACTGCGGATGGCTGCATCTCGCTGACCAGTTTTCCGACCGAGTTGATGGTGCTCGAATGCTGAAATATTTCGCTGCGCGCCTGCTGACATTTGTTCCGACCTTTATCGGCGTCACGCTGATCTCATTTGCGTTCATCCGGGTTTTGCCGGGCGATCCGATCATCGTTATGGCCGGTGAACGCGGGCTAAGCGAAGAACGCTATGCCGAACTGACCGAGCAGTTCGGCTTTGACCGCCCGATGATTGTGCAATTCTGGGAGTATTTCACTGGTGTGTTGCAGGGCGATCTGGGTCAGTCATTCGTCACCAAGCGCCCGGTCTGGGACGAATTCTTTACGCTTTTCCCGGCAACGCTAGAATTGTCGATCTGCGCGATGATCTTCTCCGTTTTGCTGGGCCTGCCGGCGGGGGTGATCGCCAGCGTGTACCGGGGAAAGTTCTTTGACCGGGCGCTGATGTCCAGCGCGCTGGTGGGCTACTCGATGCCGATCTTTTGGTGGGCACTGCTGCTGGTCATCGTATTTTCCGGCAACCTGCAATGGACGCCGGTGTCGGGCCGGATTGACCTGATCTACTTTTTCCCCGACCCAACCGGCTTTATGCTGATCGACAGCCTCGCTTCAGGGCAGAAAGGCGCCTTTACCTCAGCTGTACGGCACCTGGTATTGCCCACAATCGTGCTGGGGACCATCCCGCTGGCCGTGATAGCGCGACAGACAAGGTCTGCGATGCTGGAGGTTCTGGGCGAAGACTATATCCGAACCGCTCGCGCCAAGGGTCTGGCACCGGGGCGGATCAATGGCATACACGCGTTGCGCAACGCGCTGATCCCGGTGATCACCGTGATTGGCTTGTCGGTGGGTACGCTTCTTGGGGGCGCGATCCTGACCGAGACGATTTTCAGCTGGCCAGGCATCGGCAAATGGATGCTCGACAGTATTTTCCGCCGCGACTATCCGGTCGTTCAGGGTGGGCTGCTGTTGATCGCGGTTATGGTGATGATCGTCAATCTGACCGTCGATCTGCTCTACGGTGTGATCAATCCCAAGATCAGGAAGCGCTAGATGTCAGACGCCACGCTGCAGCTCAGAACCACGCCCGATCGCCCCGGTCGCCTGCGCGAATTCTGGCACTATTTCCGCGAAAATCGAGGAGCGGTAATCGGACTTTGGGTGTTCGTGGCATTTGCGTTTTGCGCCGCCTTCGCGCCGCTGTTGTCGCCTTATGACCCGACGGAACAGTTCCGCCAGAACGCGCTGCAGCCACCGGCTTGGCAGGACGGCGGCAGTTGGGCGTTCCCGCTGGGTACCGACCCGCTGGGCCGCGACATGGCTTCGCGCCTGATCGAGGGCGCGCGCTATTCCTTTTTTGTCGGCATTGTGGTGGTGACCATTGCGGCAAGTGGCGGTATCCTACTCGGGCTGATATCAGGGTTCGCGCCGAAGTGGCTGGACACCATCATCATGCGGATCATGGACATCGTCCTGGCCTTCCCGTCGCTTTTGCTGGCGCTGGTTCTGGTGGCCATCCTGGGGCCATCGCTGACCAACGCGATGATCGCCATCGCCATCGTGCTGCAACCGCACTACGTGCGGCTAACCCGCGCCAGTGTGCTGGCAGAGCGGCAAAAAGACTATTTTACCGCCGCCCGCGTGGTTGGCGCAGGGCGCTTGCGGCTGATGTTCGTGACGGTTCTGCCAAATTGCCTGGCCCCGATCATCGTTCAGGGTGCACTGTCGTTTTCGACCGCGATTCTCGATGCTGCAGCCCTTGGCTTTCTGGGTATGGGCGCACAGCCGCCGACACCGGAATGGGGCACCATGCTGGCCGAGGCTCGGGAGTTCATCCTGCGTGCCTGGTGGGTCGTCACACTGCCCGGGTTGGCGATCTTGGTCACCGTGCTGGCAATCAACCTGATGGGCGACGGATTGCGTGACGCTCTTGACCCGAAACTAAAGCGGAGCTGAAACGATGGCCCTGCTCAGCATCCGCAATCTAAGTGTCGATTTCGCCACCGCATCGGGGCGGTTCCGGGCGGTCGATGCCGTTGATCTCGACGTCGAAACCGGCGAGTTGGTGGCGATTGTCGGCGAAAGCGGGTCGGGGAAATCCGTCACCATGCTGGCGCTGATGGGGTTGTTGCCCTGGACCGCCACAGTCACTGCGGATGAGTTGCTGTTCGACGGCCAGGACCCGCGCGATCTAAGCGCGCGCGCCCGTCGCCGCATCGTTGGCGAGGACCTGGCGATGATCTTTCAGGAGCCGATGTCGTCGCTGAACCCCTGCTTTCCGGTCGGCTGGCAGATCAAAGAGGCGTTGCGATTTCATCTTGGGATGAACCGTCGGGCCTGCCAAACCCGCGCCATCGAACTTTTCGAGCAAGTCGGTATCCCGGCCCCCGAAAAACGTCTGTCGGCCTTTCCGCATCAGCTGTCTGGCGGTATGAACCAGCGTGTAATGATCGCCATGGCCATCGCCTGCAAACCCAAACTGCTGATCGCTGACGAGCCGACGACAGCGCTGGACGTCACCATTCAGGCGCAGATCCTCGATCTGCTGAACAGTTTGCGGGTTGAGACGGGCATGGGGCTGGTGCTGATCACCCATGATATGGGCGTCGTTGCAGAAACGGCCGAGCGTGTCTGTGTGCTGTATTCCGGCCAGAAAGTCGAAGAGCAGCCGGTCGTTGCCCTATTTCAGCAGCCACACCACCCCTATACCGGTGCGCTGCTTGACGCCCTTCCCGAACGCGCCACCGAAAAACATCTGCCGACGATCCCGGGCGTGGTCCCTGGACAGTTCGACCGGCCTGACGGATGCCTGTTTTCGCCCCGCTGCCGCTTTGCGGACGCGCGGTGCGCGAGCGATCCGCCGCAACCCCTCGGCGCCGCATTGGGCCAGGCACGCTGCCACTATCCGATTAACACTGAAAAAAGGCTCGCGTCGTGACCGCGCCGGTGATGTCGGCCAAGGGGCTTGCCCGGCATTACGATGTCGGCGGCAGTATTTTTTCCAAACCGCAGGTGCTGCGGGCCGTCGCCGGACTGGATTTTGAGCTTTACGCAGGCCAGACGCTGGCGGTGGTGGGGGAATCGGGCTGCGGGAAATCCACCCTCGCGCGGATGGTCACGATGATTGAGGTGCCGACCGAAGGTACGCTGGTTCTGGATGGCAAACCGATTACCCGCGATGCCTGGCCGGACTTGCGAACCTCGGTTCAGATCGTGTTTCAGGACCCTTATGGATCGCTGAACCCACGCCATCAGATCGGCAAGATCCTACAGGAACCGCTGGTCATCAACAGCCCCGGCATGCCGGGGCCTGAACGCGAGGAAAAAGCCCGCGAAATGCTGCACCTGGTCGGCCTGCGTCCCGAGCATTTCGAGCGCTACCCGCATATGTTTTCCGGCGGTCAGCGCCAGCGCATCGCAGTCGCCCGCGCATTGATGCTGGAACCGAAGGTTCTGGTGCTGGATGAGCCGGTCTCGGCCCTTGATCTCTCGATCCAAAGCGCGATCCTGAACCTGCTTGTTGACCTGCAGGAACGGCTTGACCTTGCCTATCTGTTTATCAGCCACGATCTGAGCGTCGTACGGCATGTCGCCGACGATGTGATCGTGATGTATCTTGGCCGCGCGGTGGAAAAGGGCTGCAAAGAGGCAGTCTTTAATACTCCGAAACATCCCTACACAAAGGCTTTGCTGTCGGCGACACCGAGCACCGATCCGACCGGCAAGACCGACCGGATCAAGCTGGAGGGCGAGTTACCTTCGCCTTTGGATGCACCCCCTGGCTGCCCTTTTGCGCCGCGTTGCTGGAAAGCCACAGAGAAGTGCCGGACAACGCGCCCGGTTCTGAGCGAGGATAACCACCAGTTTGCCTGTTTTTATCCAATCGAAAACGATTCCTGACGGTGGATGAGCCCTTGCCGCGGTTACGGTGCATCATTTTCAACGAAAGTGTCCCGAAGTGCATCTGCAGCCGATGACAAGTGTCCGGCAACTGACTTCAGCAGACTTGTTGCCACAGCGGCATCACTTTCTATTACTGCCCGCAATTCTCTGGCACCAATACGCAGAAAGATGGTTTCTTCAATTGCCTCCAAGTCCAGCCTTCTGGGTTCATTCATGATAACGGCCAGATCACCGATCAATCGACCTGGGTTGATTTCCGTAATGGGTTCAGCGCGTATATTTCGCTCCGGCCAGAACAGCGCGGCTTTGCCGCGGACGCAGAGATACGCAGCGTCTGGCGCCTGGTCTTTGGCAAAAATTATCTGACCAGGTTTTGCCTTATACCATTGCGCACTGAACGCTAAAAGCCGTTGATTCTTGCGGTCAATTTTTGCAAACAACTCTGCCTTGGCAATGGCTTGCAGTTTCCAGTTGAGATCGCGGCGTGCTGAAGTGTCGCCTTCGTCAGGTTCGGTCCGCGAAGCTCCGTCTATACGGCCATCAACGATTTCCACAAAAAGGTCATAAGACTCAGGGTTGTTGAAGTGGCTCTCGATAAATATTTTTGTTGTATCAGGCAGCAGCGCGCTCAGTCGTTCCCGGGTTCTGCTGCGGCTTTCCGCGTTGTGACTTGCCAATGCATTTTCCAAAATCAATATGTCCGGGCGTTTGATGCCAGCACGGCTGAATGCCGCACGCTCTCTGAAGACTGCCGGCAGGTTTGCCCCCCCAATCCGGTTTGTAAATCGTAAACTGATTGAGCTGTTTGCCGACGAAGTCCATGCTCATTCAGAACATCAACCACAATATTCTCGACTTCTTCTTCCCGTGCGCCGGCCAAGCCGGAAATCCTCCCAAATATCGCATTTCCCAACACGGTCATGATCGGAATGTATTTGTCGGGCTGGAGCGTCATGAACAGTCCTCCAAATTCGGCAACTATATGTTCCGCGCTGGATTTCCTAATTTCCAGCACCCGCTCCTTGAAGCTGTCTTTGAATGCGGGACCAATCTGTTCTGCCGAAAACGCGAATGGGACTGTCATCATCAGCGCCAGTTCTTTCGGGTCGATCCCGTCGTCACCCAGCTCGCGTCGCCTGGCAGAGATTATACCCAACCTGTAATAAAGATCTTCATCCATGTTCAGCATGCGAAACAGGGGATGATCGGTTCCGTCCTGGCCAAACGTTGCTGTCAGACTGTCGATAACATTCGCCGCAATATCGGCCACTTCCGTCGCGATACCCTCTCTTTGAAGGACGCGTAAAAAGCCTTTTTCTCCGGCCAGAGTTTCCTGCCTGAGCATTTTGACTGGCAGTGCATACAGCAAATTGCTGCCCAGAGGTGAAACCGGATTGAAACGATCAGGGTGATACCGGTAAACGATATCGTCAAGACCAGCGTCGGTGATTCTCCGTTCAATTTCAGGGCGCAGTTCAATGATTTTCCGCTCTAATTCAGGCTGGGTGTTGGGCACGAGCACCGAACGCAGCGCCCTTCGAACCATAAAATCGTCGGTGCCCATGGCTTCAACCAGCTGGAACCACCATTCGCGGATGTCATCCGAAGTTTCGAATCCAGCTATTGTTGGATCGACCCAATCGACGGATAAAGGATCTGTGCTGTTGCCTGAACGCGAGGCCTCGGCCTGCCAGTCTCGCAGCATTGTATTCGCATCAGAGTTGAATGTTGGCAGATGTTTGAAGGGCATCAACAGGTTTTCGCCAAGTGTGCCATCGAATATGTACGGCTCAGAATGAGCATACCCTATACGGCCCGACACGACGGACTGATGCAGGCTGTTGAGATCGTGACCAGCGATTGTCACTTTCCCACGCGCCGAGATGACTTCACGGGTAAGAAGATTGGCGACTGCCGTTCCTTCCGTTGGGCCTGAAATCTTTACCGCAACCCGCGAACCCTTTGGAATTGTCAAACTGATGTCTTCTAGTATCGCGTGGTCGTCCTCGTCTTTTACTGTCACGTCCTTCAAGACAATATCACCGTTCAAATGCGGTATTTCCGCTGGCTCACCATCAAATAAGGAATCGTCGACAAGGGTTTTTGGGGCAAACCGTTCCGTGACAATTTCCCAGCGTAGCGACATGTCCTGCACCCGGTTGTAGTACGAAAGCAATTCTTTCCAGGGCGAAGACAGGTCTTTGTAAGCAGCGAGTGCAGCAACCAGAGCGCCGATCGAAATTTGCCCTCTGATAGCCAGATATCCGCCCACAGAGTAGAAAAAGAATGGCGTCAGCTGATTTATGAAGTTATTGATAAACTTCATAAAAAACTTCTTCTGGTAGATTTGAAATCGGATACCAAACAGGCGGCCGAGGCGATCTGAAAACAGAGCCATTCGATACCGCAATCCACCGTTAATCCTAATATCACTGGCTCCGGCGGCACTTTCACCGATATCGGCAGCCAGTTTTCGGACTTCCTGGATGCGGGTTTTATTGAGCATGTTAATCTGCCGCTGCAATTTTGGTATCAGCCATGCCTGGAAGGGGATCAGGGCAACCGACGCCAGCCCGAACCAAATACTTTGCGCAAAAAGAAAAATGAGAATTGTCAGCATCTGCCCCGCTTGAAACACAGGCTGCGACAGCGCATCGCCCATCAAACCGCCCATCGGTTCCGCCTCTGAAGTCACCATCGACACAAGTTCACCCTGCGAGGTCTTCCGGAAATAAGGGCGCGGAAACCTGAGCATACGGCTCAGCAACTGAAACCGAAATCGGCGCAGCAATCGTTCGGCCAACACGCCTTTCATGGTGTTGAGGCGCATTTTCAACATACCATGGATCAGCACGGCCAGAAGAAACCCAAAACACAAAACCAGCAGAAACTGAATTTGACTAAGCTCAACACCAACGAATGTGACACGATCCACACTGCTACCGATCGCGTCATTAATAATCCGCTTTGGTAACTCCAGAGTGACAAACAGCAACGGGAAGGTCAGAAGCGTTACTGCAAGCAGGACCAATTGATTGCGCTTCGAATATTTCCAGATGAATGAAAAAAGTGTGGGTTCCATAAAGGGTTCCTGTTTGGGAAATGTCGCGTCACTGATTAAAGTGCTAGGGTCTACGTTCTTTCATTCAACAGGAGATAGCGCAACACGAAGCGAAATCCATTCGTTGGATGTGCTTTGCAAAGAATACCAGATTGGCGGGCTCGCTAAGAAACCCGTCTTCACACGCTGTTTTTATCGCACTATTCAACCTGGTGCAGCTATCGGCCCGGCCCTTTTCGGATATTTTCCGGGAGCCAAGTGGCTATTTCGGGAAATGCGATCAGAATAAATACCATCACCACCATAATCAGGAACATTGGAAATGCTGCCCGGGCGATGAAGCCCATTTCATGGTGCGTCATGCCCTGCAGAACAAACAGATTGAACCCGATTGGTGGCGTGATTTGTGCCATTTCGACTACCACCACGATGAAGATGCCAAACCAGATCAGATCGATGCCTGCCTGACGGATCATCGGTTCGACCACGGCCATGGTCAGCACCACTGAAGAAATCCCGTCCAGAAACATGCCAAGCACGATGTAGAATACCAGCAGCACCATAAGCAGCTGGAATTTCGACAATTCCATTTGAGCGATCAGATCAGCAAGGCCGCTTGGCAGTCCGGTAAAGCCCATCGACAACGACAGAAAAGCGGCACCGGCCAGGATCAGCGCGATCATTGCTGAGGTGCGGGTTGCACCCATCAGGCTTTCGACGAAAGTAGACCACGTGAGTGATCCTTGTGTGGCCGCCAGTACCAGCGAACCGATAACTCCGAAAGCAGCTGCCTCAGTTGCTGTTGCGAAGCCCAAGTACATCGAACCGATCACAATCATGATCAAGATAATGACAGGTATCAGAAAGCGCGAGTTTGCCACCCTTTGCATAAACGACATAGGGGGTTCCGGTTTTGGCGACCATTCGGACGAAACGCGGGATATGATCGCGACATAAGTCATAAACATGACGGCCAGTAACAGGCCGGGCAGGATCCCTGCGAAAAACAGCTTCGAAATGCTCTCGTTAATAGTGACGCCATAGACGATCAGCGTTAGCGAAGGAGGGATCATCAGGCCCAAAGTGGCAGCCCCGGCAAGGGTGCCGATAACGATGTTTTCTGGATAATCGCGTTTGCGCAGTTCCGGGATCGACATTTTTCCAACGGTTGTCAGCGTTGCTGCCGATGAACCTGATACAGCGGCAAAGACGGTACAACCGACGATATTGGTGTGTACCAGACCGCCGGGCAGGCGTGCCATCCAAGGGGCGAGGCCCTTGAACATGTCTTCAGACAGTCGGGTTCGAAACAGAATTTCACCCATCCAGATGAACAAGGGCAGGGCGGTCAGGGTCCATGAAGAGGATGCAGACCAAATTGTGGTCATCATAACGTCGCCGACCGGGCGGGTGGTGAACAGTTCCATCCCCACCCAGGCAACGCCCATCAAGGCCAGACCGACCCAGACGCCGGAGCCAAGAAGAAGGAACAGAACAAACAGAAAAAGCAGAATGATTGACAGGTCTTCCATGGTTCTACTCCCCGAAGCTCTGGTCGATGATGTCGCGCTTTATTCGATTGCTTCCATGAAATATCAGGTGCAGCAAATGATCCGTGAGGGCTATCGCCAGAATGACAGCACCGATCAGCATCAGGGATTGCGGAATCCAGAGGGGGGTTTTGTCCTGCCCCTGGCTGATGTCATTGAATTTCCACGACCAGTAAACAAATTTGCGGGCGTGGAACACAAAATACCAGGCAATCGATGTGCCAATGGCGAAACACCAGATATCGATCAGGCGGCGCAGTCTGGGGCCTACAGCATTCAGCAGCACCGAAACCCGGATATGGGAGCCTTTGTTCAAGGCGCTGGCGAAGGCTAGAAAACTGGCTGCCGCCATAGCGTATCCGGCATAGTCAGGTGCACCGGGAAAAACTTCTCCAGTCCAGCGCGCAGTCATTTGAATAACGATCAGCAAGAGAATAGCAATCAAACAAAGTGCGGCAATGATGCCTGACGCCAGATAAAGACCGTCGAGCACTCGACGAACATTGCGAAACATGGCCACTTCCCCCCTGTAGAAACAGTTAATCAGGTCATTTGGGGGCGCCGCAATATTGCGGCACCCGCCATTTTCATCATTTCATGGCATTGAAAGCATCGACAACGGCTTGTCCTTCGGCACCGGTGGCCTCCAGCCATTCCGCAGTCATGGTTTTGCCGATTTCCTTCAGCTCACCAGTCATAGTGTCGCTCGCAGGTCCAACTGTCATGCCGCCGTCACGCAGCCCTTGAAGTGTGAAGCCGGTATATTCTTTGGCACGCCAGGTTCCAGAATATTCGGCAAGTTCTGCGCAGCCTTTGATGACGTTTTTATTGGCGTCACTGACACCGCCCCAGATTTCGGAATTGACCAACATATAGTTGCGCGGCAGCCAGGCATCCACTTCATAGAAGTAATTCAGGCTTTCCCAAACCTTGCGGTCATATCCGGTGGAACCGGAAGACACCATCGCATCTGCGACACCAGTGGCAAAAGCCTGACTGATCTCAGCGGCCTCAATTGACACAGGCAACATGCCGGTCAGTTCGGCCAAACGCGCGGTTGCGGCATTGTAGGAGCGGAACTTCACGCCAGCCAGTTCGGCGACTGATGTGGTTTCGTTTTTGAAATATAGGCCCTGTGGTGGCCATGGCACTGAATAAAGCAGCGTGAGGTTCTGATCTGCGAGTGCTTTTTCAAGCGCCGGTTTGCCTGCCTTCCACAGTTTTTCGGCATCATCAAACGAGGTGGCAAGGAACGGAACTGAATCAAACCCAAACAGTGCGTTTTCATTCTGGTGGCCGGACAACAGTCTTTCACCAATTTGCACCTGTCCGGTTTGCACGGCACGTTTGATGTCGCCACCTTTGAATAGTGAGCCTCCGGGGTGGGTGGTAACCTCTATGTCGCCACCGGTGCCAGTGGTGATACATTTGGCAAATTCAGCACCGTTTGCGGAGTGAAAATTCGAAGCAGAATAAGCCATCGGCAAATCCCATTTTTCCGCTGAAGCGGGCGCAACAGCGACCGTCAGCGTCGCGGCTGTTAGCGCTGTGGTGAGTTTTAAGGCAAGCGTGTTCATGGAGTTTCTCCCTTTTGGTTGGTTTAATTTGCGGGCCTTAAAGCCCTTTTTTGCAAATCTGTTTGGATTATACGGGCTCATGTCGATATTGGGCAGCTTACCGTCAATAAGGTCCGCCAGCAGCCGTCCAGTTTTCGGCCCGCCCGTCAAGCCGATATGATGATGTCCAAAACCTGCGTAGACACCAGTATCGCGTATTTCCCCGACCAGCGGCAGGCTGTCTGAGGGCGCGGGCCGGTGGCCGAGCCATTCAATTTCGCTGTCTGCAACAAGGTCGGGAAAAGTTTCGTGTATCTTTTTACGCATCAAGGCCAGCGGTGCTTTTGAAGCGCCCGCTGCTAACCCCCCATATTCAACAACGCCGGCGCAGCGTAGTCCGTCTTGCATTGGCGTAGCTACAAATTTGCCCGCTGTTATCATCAGCGGAGCGCGCAATTTTACTGAAGGGTTCTTATAAATAATGTGGTATCCGCGTTCGCTTTCGATCGGCACGTTGATGCCCAGTTTTTTCATCAGGGGCTTTGACCAAACGCCGGTCGTTAGCACCGCGGCGTCGCAGGGAAACCGACCATTGTCAGTTTCAATCGCGCTTACAGACCCGCCTGATAAGTCAAACCCTTTGACATCGGCCCGTACCAACGTGCCGCCCATTTCAACAAAGGTCTGCGCCAGGTCAGCGACATAATCGCCGGGATTGTGGATAAACCCGTGGTTTTTCATAGCCGCTACAAAGGTGATTTTGGGGCTGAGGCCAGGCTCGTAGTCGTGTACATCAGCACCTTCAATTTCTATCGGTGCAAATCCCGCATCACGGCGCAATTCCCAAACATAAGCATCATTTTCGTAGGCTTTCCGGTTGGAGTAAGCAAAGCTGTAGTCGCTTTCGACCAACCGTCCGGCTGCGGCGGTGTTGTCCGCCAAGGCGTGGTGCTGCTCAACAGAATCCGCAACGATGTTTGTCAGTCCTCGGGCTATGCGCCGGGTGTCTGCATCATTCGCGTTGCTAAGATAGCGGACAAGCCACGGGGCCAGGCGCGGTAGATACGACCACCGTATGAACAAAGGAAAATTCGGGTCAAGCAGCAGTTTTGGCCCCTGAAGCGCCAATCCGGGCGCTGTGAGCGGCGCGACACTGCAAGAGGCCAGAATTCCTGCGTTGCCGTGTGATGTACCTTGGCCCGGTGTGTTGCGGTCTATCAGCGTCACATCTTTGCCTGCGCGCCGCAACCAGATCGCTGCCGAGACACCGACGATGCCGGCTCCTACAACAGCGATCTTGTTTTTTGCGGCTTGGGGCATATGCGGCTTATCCCATCCAGCGCCGTACCGGCGCGTTTGATTCTTCTAATGGCTGACAAATGACATCGATCAATGTTGGGCCATCGTGTTGCATGGCTTCCTTCAAAATCCTGACTAAATCGTCAGGGTTGTCAACCCGCCAGGACTTGACCCCGTAAGCTGCCGCCACCGCTGCTTGATCGGTGCGGTTGAAATCGACATTATAGTATCGTGCATCTTTGTCAGCGAACTGGCTGGCTTTGATCCAGCCAAAATTTGCATTTGAAAAAACGATATATGTGATTGGAGCGTTGTAGCGGGTGACCGTTTCCAGTTCGCCAACTGTGAAACCAAAGGATCCGTCACCCATCATCGCCACAACCTTGCTCGACGGTCGTCCAAACCATGCCCCGAGGGCCGCCGAAAGCGCATAGCCAAGCGCCCCGTGCGCCCGATTGGTGATGAAATAGCGGCCGGGCAGTGGCAATTGGTAATAGGCCGAGAAATACGGGCAGGACGTTCCGGGATCGGAAAGAACGGTCGCATCTTTGGGCAGAACTTGCATCATTGCATCAATGACCCTTTCAGGGCGCATCGGTAGATCGGTAATTAGGGCGTAACGGTCAAATTCTTCAAACTTCCGGCGTTTGATATCCGCAATGGCTGTGGCCCCGCCAAATGTATCCTCACCTTGCTCACGTGCGTCGAGTACAGCGTTGACCTGCGCGAGAGAAAGCCGCAAATCGCCCACCACTCCAAGTTCTGTCTGATAGTTTGCGCCAATAACCATGGGGTCATTGTCAAAATGCACAATACGTGTCCCTTTAGCAGGGGCCTCCCAGCGAGACGTTGTGGTCGATCCCGCCCGGCACCCCATGAAAATTACAAGATCGGCGGCCTCCATCAGCTCCCAGGTCTGATCCGTGCCGCCATTGGAACCAACAACCCCAAGACATTGCGGATTGGTCTCTGCCAATGATCCTTGTCCTGAAATTGAGGTCGCCACCGCGATATCCAGCCGGGTCGCCAGCCTGCCGAGTTCGGTCATTGCACCGGCAATAACAACGCCACCGCCACAAATAATCAGGGGTTTTTTCGCCGATAGGATTACGTCAACCGCAGCTTCGGCGACGCCGGGGGCAGGGGCCATCGGATAGGCAGGGTAACGATTATGGTTGGGGTCCGACCATATGTCAGAAGGATCGACCGGGTCATATTGAATATCGTATGGTAGACCGAGATGCGCGGCACCGGACCGGCCTGTGGTCATTGCTCGAAAAGCCTGTCTCACCATGCGCGGAATGTGGGCCGCTTGCTTGATGACCGTATTCCACTTGGTCAAAGGGCGCATCAGCGCTTCCTGATCCACCTCGGTCAACGGGTATTTCCCGTAAGACCCCACCGAAATATCAGTGGTGATGCCAAGAACAGCATATGAGCTTTCGCTGGCTTCAATCAGCCCTGGCAAAATATAAGTGGCTCCGCCGCCGGACGGGCCTTCGCAGACGCCAACACGTCCCGTTACCCGTGAATAGGCGTCCGCCATATAACACGCGCTGCGCTCATCCCGGGTCAGCACATGGGTGATATTGTGATCCAACCGATGCATCGCGTCATAGAACGGCAGCGTTGTGTCGCCGCAAAGACCAAAAATGTGCTGAACCCCATGGGATTCGAGCATTCTGACCATCGCTTCCGCGCCATTTAGTTTATTTGTCAACGCTTTACCTATCTGTGGAACTTGCTGCGACTGTAGAATCCAAGCGTGTGGAAAAGGTGTATTCAAATTTGTATACAGAAAAGTATGCAGTTGTGAAGACAGAATTCTTGTGAATCCAAAAAAGATATGCATTTATCCCTTAGAACACTTTGATTCGAGGTGTGGTCAGAGGAACAAATGGCTAAGACAGAGAGCAGCGTAGACCGGATTTATGACCAATTGCGCCAAATGGCGGAGAATTTTGAATTCAGGCCAGAGGAGCGGATCAATGAAAGTGTTCTATCCGCAACCCTTGGGGCGAGTCGCACTCCGCTGCGGGAAGCATTGAACCGTTTGGCGGCGGAGAGTTTTCTGACCTTTAACACCGGACGCGGGTTTTTCTGCTGTGCGCTGAGCCCCAGCAGAATAATGGAACTATACGAAGCCCGGCAGGCAGTCGAATGTGAAGCTGTGCGCCGTGCCGTTGAGCGTGCCGCAGATGGCGATATCCGCGAATTGCGGGACTATTTCGACGCAACTGAACCCACCTACGATACCAGTCAGGATATCACTGAGCTGCTTGTTATGGATGAAGAATTTCACCTGCGATTGGTTGGCCTCTCAGGCAATTCAGAACTAATGCGCATGCTAAAAAATATCAACGGACGGATAAGATATGTGCGACTGGTCAGTATGAAGCTGCTGCGCGGCAAACATGAAAGCATGGTCGAAGAGGGAGCCAAATTGTCAGAGCACCGATTGATTATCGAAGCAGTAGAACTGCGGGATGCCAAGTCAGCTATCGCCACGATCCGAAGACACATTGAACGGCACAGGGAAGAAGTAACCGAAGCTGTGCAAATCGCTTATTCCCAACTCTACATGCCGGCGGATTAAGCCAACAAAATTGGATAAGGAGCAAAGACATGTCTGTTGAATTTGGCGGAAAGACGGTTTTTGGGGCGAACATCGGCGTAATGATGCTGGAAACTCAGTTTCCGCGAATTTACGGAGATATCGCCAATGCCAACACCTGGCCGTTTCCGGTGCAATACCGCATCGTGCTCGGGGCGACGCCGGACAAAGTGGTGCGACAAGATCCCCGGCTTTTGGTGGATGAATTTATCGCAGCGGCCAGAGACCTTGTTGCACATGGCTGTGACGGTCTGACCACAAACTGCGGTTTTCTAGCGCTTATTCAGGATCAGGTTTCCGCGGCGGTGCCGGTGCCGGTTGCCACGTCCTCGCTGATGCAAATTCCCCTGGTTCAGCAACTTTTGCCACCGGGCAAACGGGTGGGTGTAATCACCATTTCAGCCGCCAGTCTTACCGCAGCGCATCTTGCCGCAGCGAAGGCGCCGCTCGATACACCGATTGTTGGAACTGACGCAGGGCGGGCTTTTACGCACGGTATTCTTGATGACCAGCCAAGTATAGATTTCGCGGCCTGTCGGCTCGACCTGCTGGATGCGGCGCGCGAGCTGGTAGCAAATTTCGACGACATCGGCGCGATTGTTCTGGAATGCACCAATATGGTGCCTTACGCGACCGATATCCGCAAACTCACTGGTCTGCCGGTTTATTCAATATACTCATTTGTTACATGGTTTCACCAAGGGCTGATACCGCGCCGGTTTCCATTGGAATTGAACGATCCGACTCTAAACCTTGTCCCGTAGACCATTTTGGAATTTTTTTTTGCGCCTTGAACGTCGCGCTGATATTTTCCATGAATAGGCAAGACTTCTGCAAAACACCTCTTGGATAGGGCGGGCATTTGTCCAAAGTAACCATCAAGCAACTGGAGTATTTTGTGGCAGTTGCTGGCGCGCGCAGTGTTGCTGCTGCGGCGTCAGCGAAGAATGTTTCGCAACCGTCGGTATCGGCAGCGATCATTAAGATGGAAGAGCTTTTGGGTGTTACGCTGTTCGTCCGGCACCACGCGCAAGGTGTATCGCTGACGTTGGCCGGTCAGAGGTTGTTGCCGAAAGCCAGAGACATGATTGCACAGTTTCACGATTTTGAAATTCAGGCGCATTCTGCCGCCGAAGAAGCAATAGGCTCTTTGAAAATTGGCTGTTACGCGACCCTGGCACCAATGTTTATGCCAGCATTGATCGACAGAACCAGGCGAGACTATCAGAAAATTCAGTTGGAATTTGTTGAAGGAACCGAAGATCAATTGCCTCTTATGCTGGCGCAAGGGGAAATTGATATGGCGATTTGCTATGACAATGCTTTGCCTGATGGGATCAACAAAATACACCTAAAGCAAACACACCCCTATCTTCTTTTGCCAGCCGATCATCCAAAGGCCGGTCAAAAAGAGGTTTCGCTGGCCGAAGTGGCAGGCGAACCATTTGTCCTCTTGGACACCGCGCCGGGGCGGGATTATTTTCTGGGACTGTTCAAAGACATGTCGCTGGAACCTAACATTACCTATCGGTCACAGTCGTTCGAAGTGGTTCGCGGGCTGGTAAGCAGGGGTGTTGGATATACAATCCTGGTTACCAGACCACATTCGGACCTGACTTATGACGGCCGCTCGATCGTGCATATTCCACTGCCTGGCAATGTCCGTAGCGCAGGGATTTGCCTGATACGCATGCCTACCGTCAGGACCACCAAAGTGTTTTCGGTGTTTCAGGAAATGTGCAAATCAATCGCTGGGGAAATCCCGCAGCCCTAAACGGGACGGATCTACTGCTTTCTTCGGATAGATAGATTTTAACTATGTAAAGTATTAACAAAATGACTTTTACTTTATCTATAAAATGCACTTCTCTGAATGGAACTACCAGTCGGCAGTGTTATTTTTTGCAGTGCCGATTCCCAATCGCATGCTTGGAAAGGGCACTTTCATGATCCGCACTGGCGAACAATACCGCGACTCTATCAGAGACGGCAGAGAGGTGTACGTAAATGGGGAACAGGTCAAAGATGTGCCCACGCATCCTATGTTCAAGCCCCTGGTGGACATTCGTGCACGCATTTTTGACATGCAACATGATCCAGAAACAAAGGACATAATGACGGTCGAAGACGACGGTGAAGTCAATGCTATTGGCAGCTCGTTGCCGTATTCTCAGGATGACTGGTGGGCAAAACGCAAAGCCACTGATTTCATGATGAATGATATTGGAGGCGTTGTTACCCGAGTGGGTGACGAAACAGTTGGCGAAATGTGGTCGCTTTATGATGGTCAGGATGTTTTGGCAGAAATCGACCCGCAGTTTGCAACGAATATCAAGAATCACATCCACAGCGTTTTGAATACCGACCCGTTCCACGTTTCGGCCAACACCGACCCCAAGGGCGACCGGTCAAAGGCTCCACATGAACAAGACCCGGATATGCTGCTACACGTCGTCAAGGAAACCGACGCCGGAATTGTGGTGCGGGGTGCGAAATACGAAACCGCAGCGGCCTATGCCAATCAGGCGTTCACCAAACCTACGATTGCCAATTGGGGCAACGAAGCCATGTCGGATTACGCGGTTGGGTTTATCTGTGATCTGGGGTCACCGGGGCTAAAATTCATTTGCCGCACCGGGTTTGCTGGCCGGGCACCGGCGAGGGATTATCCATTGTCAAACAAGTTTGATGAAGTAGACACCATCGTAATTTTTGACAACGTTCTGATCCCCTGGGAAAACGTTCTGTTTTATCGCCACACAAAGGCAGCGACCTTTATCCGGGCAACTTTGCACCGGTATTCCGCCTTTGCCTTTGTGCAGCGAAACCTGAAATTGGCAGACATGATGATTGGCGCGGCTCTGTTCAACGCCCGCCAAACCGGTTTGGAAAATCAGCAGGCAGTGCAGGAAAAACTTGCCAAACTTGCAGTATACCGGGAAGGGATCAATGCCCATCTAACTGCTTCGATAGCGCTTGGTGAAAAATCTCCGGCCGGACTGATGATGCCCAATCCGTCTCTGCTCTACACGGGGCGGGTGTTGGCCTGTTCGCAATTGCACGAAATGATGCATATCGCGCGCGAGCTATGTGGTGGGCAGATTTGTGTAACGCCGGATGTTGCAACGTTCGAAATGCCCGATACAAAACCCTGGATGGACAAGTATTATACAATCAATGAAGAATGGGTGGCAGATGATCGGCGCAAATTGCTGTCGTTTGCACGCGACATGCTGAATTCGGACTATGCAGGGCATCGGTTGACCTTCCAGTTGTTTGCTCAATCACCGCCCTTTGCCCACCTCGGAGCCGTCTATCGCAACTTTGACTGGGACGGGCCACTGGATTTTGTCAAAGACGCTGCCAATCTGTCTGACAATGTACTGCCAAAAAGCACGCGTGCCCCCGGGGACCGTTCCACGGACCAATGGTTTAATGCGCAAAAGGTCGGCAAGACATTCGAGTAAAACAAGAATTGCACCTTGATGGCCAATCCGACCGGAGTTTCATGATGACCCACAACCGTATTCGCAAATTTAATACCAAGGAAACTTACCCGGAACAGAATCTGGACAATGATTTGTGTCAGGCGGTTGTTGCCAAAGGCACGATGGTTTTTCTGCGCGGGCAGGTCGCACAGGATCTCGACACCCGCGAAAGCCTGCACATTGGCGACGCAACGCTGCAAACCCGCAAAGCCATGGAAAACATCAAGATGCTGTTGGACGAGTCCGGCAGTGCGATGGATCACGTGTGTCGGATTGTCGTATATCTTACGGACATTCGATATCGGGAGGATGTTTATCAGGAAATGGGAAATTGGCTCAAAGGCGTTTACCCATGTTCCACCGGTCTGGTTATAACCGCGTTTGCGCGACCTGACTGGGTTGTTGAAATCGAAGCTACGGCTGTCATTCCCGACTAGGAATTGTCCAATGAAGACTGCTGCTGAATTGTTGACTCATCTGAACAAGGTTGCCTCCGGGCCATTGGAGGAAGCAACAAGCGCTGAACCGCAGTTGTATTGGAACGAAGAAGTGGCTGCCTCAGAAGAGGCAAATATTTTTCGCAAAGATTGACGGGGCAGTAAAAAGTTGTTGGCCGATGGCGTGCTTGTACAGGTCTTTGCGGTTCGGTGAAGAATATTTGCCTGTCTCCGCGTTGCTGGTGGATAAAACCTGATATTACCTATCCTTGGCTTCTCCTTGGCTTCGTTTTTTATGGTGCGATTGCCGCGCAGCGTTGGATATTGAGGCCGAGGGCACGCAGATTGACCACGTAGCGCATGGCCGGCATGCCGCGAATGCGTAGGTGAGCCAGGTTCATCTGGTACTTTAATCGCGACATGGTCGCTTCTATGCCGGCCCGCCATCTGTAGACGTCGCGGAAGGCATCGCTTTGTTCATAAAGCCGGCGCTTTTGGTTGGCAGCCCTGTCCGGGGTATATTGAAAGCGGGAAAATTGGCCGTCACGCTTGGCCGCCTGCACGGGACATCGCAGTATATCGGGACATTTTTGGCAGATGGAAAGGTCGAAACGGGCCTGCAGCTTGGCTTTGGCGAGCGAGGCTGAAACCGGTTCGACGTTATTGGGACAGCGCAAGACCAAGCCTTCTTCGTTGAGAGTGAAATCCTCCAACGTCAACCGTCCCGAGACGGCGCCTTTCGGCGGTCGCGCGGGCGCCGCGAGATTGATGTTCTGTTCGCGCGTCAGAGCCATGTTGTCACTGGAACCGTAATGTGAATCACCCAGCATCACCGCCGGCGTCAGCGCGCGCTCGCTCAGATCATCCAGCGCATCGGCCAAGCGATGGCCGTCATGCACCGTCATCTTGTGGACCTCCACGTGGGTGATGAGGTCCGGTGTCGCGGCAACCGCCTCGTTACTGTCATCTTCACAATAGGTTTCGACGATCTGCGCCATGTATCCCTGACCCTTGTGCGCGTTGTAGCTCGCGTCCGGGTCGGCCGGATTGCCGACGGTATCGCACGGCACATCCTTTGGATCTCGAATCGCGGCGCGCGTTGCGTCACGATCGCCACACTCATCATCAACGATCTCGAACTGATCGCGCAGAACCCTCTCCAGGATCGCAAAACTGGAAAGCTTTGCCGCCGCCGTGTCACGGAATTGCAGCACCAGGGCTAGGAGATCCTGACCCGCTTCGCCGAGGCGGCGTTTTGAAACACTCGGCGCCGTATTCGCGAACGCGCCATTACCCTCGCGATCGACATAGCGGCGGATCACCTCCTTGCTGATCTGCTCGTGCAGACCGGGATGATATCGCTCAAGCTCACGGGCAAACTTCGAGATGCTCTCAACAACGATACCAAGTCGTGTCAGCGCCCGCATCGCCGAACGAAGGGCCGTCGAATCCATGCGTTGGTGGCTGGTATCGACAGAGAACCCCTGCACCAGCCGATCCGTCAAACACCGGAACAGCAATTCATCGAGACCTTGTTCGATAAACAGACGGCGATAGTTGCGCAGGGTTTTCTCACAGAAATAGCTGTCCGCTTCGCTGCGCACGTCCAAGGCATAGTGCCACGCCATATTGAAGGCCAGGGCCTCGACGGTCTCTGCATCGCTCAGATCGTGCAGCTGCTGCAAAAGCAAGACCCCGATGACAACGTGTAGATCCTTCGATGGTCGGCCCATGCGTTCATCAAGGTGACGGCAAAGATCGTCAACCGGAAGTTCGACAAGCAGATGGTTCCGAAAAACCCCGGCCCAGGATTGCTCCATCAGGCGCCGACGTTTGTCCCCGAAATCGGACCAGCGATCAAACAATTCTCCGGTCCGTCGGTCGCGTAAAGTAAACATGCACAATTATAACCCAGCCGACTCTCATGAGGAATCGACTTTTTACCGCCCCGTCAAAGATTGGGTTTGTCCCGGTTTAGCCGCAGAAATTCCAGCCACCGGAGACTATTTAACATTCAGTGTCGCAGGTCAGCCGATTTACTGTATCCGAGATAAATCCGGAGCGGTGAAGACTTACTCCAACGTTTGCCGCCATCGTATGATGCAGTTGCTCAGCGGCACTGGACGTACATCACGGGTGGTTTGTCCCTATCATGCCTGGACCTACGATCTGAACGGACAACTGATCGGTGCCGGGCACATGGAACAATCAAAAGGGTTCAATAAAAAGGACATCTGTCTGCAAGAAGTTCGAACGGAAGTCTGGAACGGTTGGATATACGTGACGCTGAACCCGGACGCACAGAGCCTGAAAGAGGCACTTGCGCCGCTTAATGACGTTGTATCCCGGTATCGAATGCAAAATTACGTGCCGGTTTTGAAGGAAGAGCACGTTTGGCAGACGAATTGGAAACTGCTGACTGAAAATTTCATGGAAGGCTATCATTTGCCGGTGGCCCACAAAGCCACTGTTGGCGCGTGGTTTGCATTGAATGACACCAAGTTCCCTGACGAAGTTAGCGACGCATTTACCTATCAGACCTTTGTTAAAACCGGCATTGCTACCTACGGGCAAGCGCATCCAGACAATAAGGCGCTGACCGGCGAATGGCGTACTACTTCGGTCCTGCCAACGGTCTTCCCGGCCCATATGTATGTTCTGGCACCGGATCATTTGTGGTACCTGTCACTGCGTCCCAAGCGGGTAGGCGAAGTGGATGTCCGCTTTGGTGTTGCTATAGCCCCGGAGGTTGATGCAACTTTGAGCTATACCGACGAGCGCGAAGCCTGGATCAGCGATCTGGTCACCTTTTTCGATCACGTCAATACGGAAGATAGGCACGTGGTTGAGGGCATCTATGCTGGGTCGAGATCCAGTTTTGCTCGGCCGGGTCAGCTCAGTTGGCTAGAACGCGAAATTCACGACTTCCAAAAATACCTCGCCAGTCGGTTGCTGGCAAAATAGTAGGGGCTGCAAAATGACTT
Organism: Amylibacter sp.; assembly: GCA_965237555.1. GTDB lineage: Bacteria > Pseudomonadota > Alphaproteobacteria > Rhodobacterales > Rhodobacteraceae > Amylibacter. The sequence goes on along the minus strand of OZ250147.1, from coordinate 526 downwards.
TTTCCATTGCAGGACGTTGTGCACGCACCGGCATGTTTGGCGTTGCAATCACCACGTCCTCAATTTCTGTCGGGTCGCGCTGTCCGCATGTGCGTGCTGGTGTTGGTGCCGTTGCCACGCAAAATGTGACAGACCCGCATTTGGCGACCTTGGTCCTGAATGCGCTTGAGGCGGGACAGGATTCTGCAACCGCTATCGCGGGTGTTGTTAAAGATCGGGACCATATTAATTACCGGCAGTTAACGGCGGTAGATGCAATGGGATATACCGCTCACTTTACCGGCGCGCATATTCTGGGCACAAACGCGATCAGCGAAGATGCAGATTGTATTGCGGCCGGTAATCTTCTGTCGAATGTTGGCGTTGCAAAGGCGATCTCGAACGCTTTTAACGCCAACCCGACGGCACATCTGGCGGAACGGCTATTGCAGGGAATCGAGGGGGGTGTCGCGGCAGGTGGTGAAGAGGGTCCGGTGCATTCAGCCGCTCTGCTGGTATCTGGCGACCAACCATTTCCACTGGTTGA